>JAJPEQ010000006.1 GCA_021166775.1 Comamonas sp.
GGAAGTGCCGTTCTCCTCGCTGCCCGGTGAGCAGAAGAACCTGGACACGAAGCTGCCCAACGGCAAGAACTACGGCTTCACGGTGAACAACCAGCAGATCGTGGCCAACAAGGCCTTCACCGACGCGCACCCCGACGCGGCAGCGCTGTTCGAGACCATGCAGATCCCGCTGGCGGACATCAACGCCGAGAACCACCTGATGAGCCAGGGCGAAAACCGCCCCGCCGACATCGAGCGCCACGCCCAGGCATGGATCAAGGCGCACCAGCAGACCTTTGACGGCTGGCTCGCCAAGGCACGCGCGGCGGCCCGGTAAGCGCGCAGCCCACCTCCCGGCCTTCTCCCGGCGGGGGAAGGCGCCCCACTCCAGAAAGGAAACTCATGAACAAGACACTCCTGATGCTCGCCGCCTGCGGCTTTTGCGGCGCCGCGCTGGCGCAATCGTCGGTCACGCTCTACGGCATCGCAGACGCCGGCATCGGCAAGGCCAGGGTGGATGGCGACACCCGGACGCACCTGCTCAGCGGCTCGACCATGAACAACCTGGTGAGCCGCCTGGGCGTGCGCGGCACCGAGGACCTGGGCGGCGGGCTGAAAGCCGGGTTCACGTTCGAAACCGGCCTGTCGCTGCACGACGGCGCCACGCTGACGAGCGGCAACGGCGGCGGCTTCTGGGGCCGCCAGGCCGATCTGTGGATGGGCGGCGGCTGGGGCACGCTGCGCCTGGGTCGCGGCTACTCGCCCGCCGACAGCGCCCTCTGGACCTGGGACCTCACGGGCCTGGCCAACTACAACGTCGTCGAGAACATGTTCCTGGACGCCGGCACCGACTACCGCAACAGCAGCCAGATCAGCTACAAGACGCCAAGCTTCAACGGCTGGAGCGCGCAGATCGCCCACGTGCTCAAGGCCGACCACCATGACCGCAGCGGCACGCCGGACCAGCGCGGCAAGTGGGACATCAACGTGATCTACGCCCAGGGTCCGATCGGCGTGGCACTGGACGTGAACAAGCTCTCGGGCCAACGCGCCAACTACGCGCTGGGCGGCAAATACGACGTCGGCCCCTGGGCGGTCGCCGCGTCCTTCGTCAACGCGCGCACGCTCGAACACGGCGACGGCAGCTTCGGCCAGCGGCGCGGCTTCACGCTGGGCGCGCAGGTGCGCAGCGGCGCCTTCACCGCCACGCTCGACCTGGGGCGTGACCTGAAGAACAGCGCCGGGCGCAAATACACCAACGCGCTGCTCGAAGGCAGGTACACGCTCTCCAAGCGCACCATGGCCTACGCCGCCGTGCTGCGCATCGACGGCGGCACCAGCTACGGGCTGGGCGTGCAGCAGCGGTTCTGACACCACGTACCACTTACCAAGGAGCACTGCAGCGTGTCACGCCTTTACCGACACATCGCCCAACTGGCCTTCTTCCTGATCGCCGCGCTCGCCCTGCCGCCAGCCGCGCTGGCCGCCGAGTACGTGAGCATCCGCGGCGACGCGATCCACGTGCGCGCCCAACCGGGCACGCACTCGCCCATCCAGTGGGAGCTCGATGACGGCTATCCGCTGCGCGTGCAGCGCAAGAAGGGCCGCTGGCTCAAGGTCGCCGATTACGAAGCCACCCTGGGCTGGGTCTACGCGCCGCTGACCAGCCGCACGCCGCACCGCATCGTGACGGCGCCCACGGCCCGCCTGCGCGCCGGGCCAGGCACCAGTCACCGCATCCTCGCGACGATGCAGCGCAACGAAATCGTGCGCACGCTGGCCACGCGCGGCAAATGGGCGCAAGTGCAGCGCGAGGACGGGCAGCGCGGATGGGTGGCGCGGCGGCTGACCTGGGGCTGGTAGGGGGCGTGCGCCTGCGATCCTTGGGCAAACGGGAGCTAACGCCAGCCTCCTGGTGGGCAGGGTGGCGCACAAGCGGCAGGCCAGTGCGCGTGGGCGTGTCGGGCCTGATTGACGGGTCAGTCGCGGCTGGCCCGTTCTTTTGCGACCATGACCGCGGCGCAGGCATGCCCTAAAAAGCGCGAGGCGCCGCCGGCACGAAGGCCGACGGCGCCGTGCATCAACCGGCGCAGGCTTACTGACGCACGAAGTCGATGATGATTTCGCCCGGTTCGCGCTGGCGGTACTCGATGGCCACGCCATCGCCATAACGCATTTCGATCTGGTTCAGCAGCGGCAACGGGTCATGATCGTTCATGAAGCGCATGGTTTCGCCAGGGTTGAGCGCGTCGAGCGCGCCAAAAATCGCCGAATGGCGGAAGCGGCGCGCAATGCCACGGGCATCAAAGGGGTAGATCGCTTCGGCGGTGGTGTGGTCGTGCATGGAAATAAAAGTGCATTGAAAATGACTCTTTAGTGTACGACGCCCGAAGACCGTACTGCGCGGACGGCCATGAAGCGAACACGGGCAAAACCAAACGCTACCGCATGAAACGGCGCAACTGCACCAGCGCCTCCCGCGCCGCCCGCCGCCCCTCGTCGATGGCTTCCCCCGCGCGGTGAAAATCGAGCAGGCCCAGGTGCGACAGACTGGGGCTGATGACCACCTCGGGCGGATCACCCGCCATGCGGCTCCTCGTGATGCGCATCTGCATGATCGCCACGCTTGTCATCACCACGTCCAGCACCGACGGGGGTCTGGTCTTGGGCGGCTCGGTGCTCGCAGCGCGCTCGGGCAGCCAGTGGCGCAGGCGCTCCTTCCAGCCTAGCCCCTCGGACGGGACACCGGGCGCGTCCTGTTCCTCGGGCGTTGCCTGGACTGGCTCGGGCAGATCCAGCGGCCCCTGCACCGCCAGCGGCTGCATGTGGCGATGCAGGATGTCGGCGTTCAGATCCACCGCCATCACGATATCCGCGCCCATGGCCCGCGCCAGCGACGTGGGCACAGGGTTGACGATGCCGCCATCAATCAGCAACCGCCCGTCGCTGCGCTGCACCGGCGTGAACAGGCCCGGCAGCGCGATCGAGGCGCGCACCGCGTCGGCGATCGAGCCCTCGCGCAGCCAGACCTCGGCGCCCGAATGCAGATCGGTGGCCACGGCCGCGAAGGGCAGCGGCGAATTTTCAATGTCGAAATCGGCAAAATGGCTGCGCCAGAAGGCTATGAGTTTCTCGCCCGCAAGCATGCCGCCCGCGAGCCTGAAATCCATGAAGCCGAAGACCTCGCGCATGCCCAGGCTTTGCACCCACTGGGCAAAACGGTCGAGCTCGCCCGCCGCATACGCCGCGCCCACCAGCGCGCCGATCGAGGCACCGCAGACCACGTCCGGTCTGACCCCCTCTTCCTCAAGCACCTGCAGCACGCCGATGTGCGCCCAGCCACGCGCCGAGCCGCTGCCCAGCACCAAGCCCAAGCGGGGAGCGCGGCGCTCCAGCGTCATGGCGCCGCCCTGAGGCTCTGCCGTGGCACGCTCGTGGGCTCAACAAGGTGGGGCACATTGTGCATGGCCGCCATCATGCCATGCACCCGCGCCAGCGCCAGCGCCAGCGCGATGGTGGGTGCCCGGCATTCAGAGCGGGACCATGCAGATGCAAGCGCAGGTGCGCGCAGCCACTGAACCGCGCAGTACCTGCATGGGCATATGAAGCCAGGGTGATGCCCTGGCGGGTCAGCGTGGTGCGCTTTCCAAGCCGATCAGTCGGCCTGGCGACGGCGCCGCAAGGCCGCCAGGCCGGCGAGACCACCTGCGAGCAACAAGGCCGAGCCGGGCAGCGGTACCGCAGAGACAGGGGCATTGACGAGGAAGAAGGATTCCGCCCCGTCGCTCATGCCGCTCAGTTTCATGTCGAACGCGACAATCGAAGTCAGCGGAAGTCCCTTGAGACTGGTGAAACCAGTAATCAGGTAATCCGCCCAGCCGGCGCCTTGGTGGATCGCCGGGATATTGCCCGGTGAACCCATGTAGGTATCGGCGACGAGCCCATCGATGTACATGTGGAAATAATCCAGCGTCTGCGCATCCTTGCCAGCTTGGTTGACATCCAGACCGACAGCAAAGCCGTCTGCAAACAGCGAAAGGAGCTTCCCTACTGTGTAGTCGGGTGAAAACATCTGCCCGGTTGTCAGCATGCTCCCGGTATTGTTATATTCAGTATAAGCAAAACCGGGAGTCTGGTTCGGGCAGTTCTGGCCTGAAATAATGCAGGGCGAGTCTGTGCTCTGTTGATATATCTCTTCGGCCACACCAGTCAGCGAAAGCGTCGCCGCACTGGCGACCATGCCGACGGTCATCAGCGCTGCACTGAGGACCGTCCTTTTGAGAGTCTTGGTCATTTCACCTCCTATTGCAAATATTAATTGATTTGCAAAGCTGATAAACAACAGCTTAAGGTCATTGTCGCAGGCGCCGAGCCGCTGATCCATGGGCCGTTCGGACTAGTTTCATGCCCCTGCGAGCAAACGGCGCATCCCCTCCTCGTCGAGCACGGTGACGCCCAGTTCCTGTGCCCTGGCAAGCTTGCTGCCCGCCTCGCTGCCGGCGACGACGTAGCTCGTCTTCTTGCTGACCGAACCCGCCACCTTGGCGCCTGCGGCTTCGAGCAGGTCTTTGGCCTCGTCGCGCGATAGCGTAGGCAGCGTACCGGTGAGCACCACCGTCTTGCCCGCCAGCGGCTGCCGCGCAGCCGGCGCGGGCGCGGCCTCGCTCCAGTGCACACCGGCGGCCTGCAGCTGCCGCACCACCTCGAGGTTGTGCGGCTGGGCAAAAAAGGTATGGATGGATTCGGCCACGATGGGGCCGACATCGCTCACCTGCCTCAACGCATCAACGTCGGCGGCCAGAAGCGCATCGAGCGAGCCGAAATGGCGCGCCAGGTCTTTGGCCGTGGCCTCGCCGACGTTGCGGATACCCAGGGCGTAGAGAAAGCGAGCGAGCGTGGTGCGCTTCGATTTCTCCAGCGAATCACACAGGTTTTGAGCCGACTTCTCGGCCATGCGATCCAGCCCTGCGAGCTGGCGCACCTGCAGGGCATAGATCCCGGGCAGGCTGTGGATGAGGCCCTGGTCGACCAGTTGATCGACGAGCTTTTCACCCAGGCCATCGATGTCCATGGCCTTGCGGCTGGCGAAGTGCAGCAGCGCCTGCTTGCGCTGCGCGCTGCAGAACAGCCCGCCGCTGCAACGGTGATCGGTTCCGCCGTGCTCGCGCACCACGCTGCTGCCGCAGACCGGGCAGGCGCGCGGCATGTGGAAATTGGGCACGTAGGGCTGGCGCGCGGCGCCCTCATGGACGCGTCCCAGCACCTCGGGGATGACGTCACCCGCACGGCGCACGATGACTGCGTCACCCACGCGCACGCGCTTGCGCCTGAGCTCGAAGAGGTTGTGCAGCGTGGCATTGGTGACAGTGGCGCCGCCGACGAACACCGGCGCCAGCCGCGCCACGGGCGTGAGCTTGCCGGTGCGCCCCACCTGCACCTCGATGGCATCCATCGTCGTGACCATCTCCTGCGGCGGGTATTTGTGCGCCACGGCCCAGCGCGGCTCGCGCGTGACATAGCCCAACTGGCGCTGCAGGGCCAGGCTGTTGACCTTGTAGACCACGCCATCGATGCCGTAGGACAGCGCGTCGCGGCGCGCGCCCATGTACTTGTGATAGTCCACCAACTCGGCCGCGCCATGCACCACCCTCACCTCGTGCGCGACCGGAAAGCCCCAGGCCTGGAGCTGGCACAGCAGGGCGTGATGCGTGGCGAATGCGGGCCCGCCGGCCTCGGGCGGCGTGAGCTCGCCCAGGCCATAGGCAAAGAACGAGAGCGGGCGCCGCGCCGCGATGCGCGCGTCGAGCTGGCGCACCGCGCCGGCTGCCGCATTGCGCGGGTTCACGAAGAGCTTTTCGCCGCTTTCGCGCTGGCGCTCGTTGAGCCGCTCGAAGTCGCGCCCGCGCATGTAGACCTCGCCCCGCACCTCGATCACCGGCGGCACGCCCGCGCCGCGCAGGGCCAGCGGAATCTGGCGGATGGTGCGGATGACATGGGTCACATCCTCGCCCACCTCGCCGTCGCCGCGCGTGGCGGCCTGCACAAGCACGCCCCCCTCATAGCGCAGATTCATCGCCAGACCGTCGAACTTGGGCTCGGCGATGTATTCGACGGGGGGGTCGGCATCCGTCAGCCCCAGCTCACGGCGGATGCGCGCGTCAAACGCCTGCGCGCCGCTGGCCTCGATGTCGGTCTCGGTGCGGATGCTGAGCATGGGCACGGCATGGCGCACGGGCGCCAGACCCGAGAGCACGCTGCCGAGCACGCGCTGCGTGGGTGAATCGGGCGTGACGAGCTCGGGGTGCGCGGCCTCCAGACGCTCGAGTTGCTGGTACTGCCGGTCGTACTCGCCATCGGGCACGCTGGGCGTATCCAGCACGTAGTACTCGTGCGCCCAGCGGTTGAGCCGGGTGCGCAATGCTTCTATTTGAGTAGCTACCGACGCTTCCCCATCTTGGCTTGAGGTCGGAAAAAGATCGGCTTGCATCAACTGAACAAGCGCCGCGCGAGCGCCGAGCCGGCAGACAGATCGTGCTCGTCGAGCTGGTCGTAGAGTTGCTCCAGGTCGGCGGCGATCGGCTCCATGGCCATGGCAGGAATCGGCTGGCCGTTCGGGTCGCAGAGCACGCCGTCCATGGCGTCGCACAGTTGCCGGGCCACCTCGCGCAAGCGGGCAAGGGGCTGCTCGCTGCGCGCCACCTGCGGCACGTCCAGCGCCAGGCTCACCTCGCGCAGCGCCGAGCGCTCGGGCTCGTCGGACATGGCCGCCTGCGCGTCATAGCCCAGGGTGAGCATCGGCGGCAGGCCGGGCGCCTGCACCGGCAGCACGAGGCGCCCGGGCATGGCGCCGATGACGAAGCCCTGCGGCGCCGCGCTCTGCTGGATGTAGCCCGGGCTCCACGCCGCCTGGCGCGCGCGCAGCACGAACGAGAGCTGCGCATCGTGCGCGCTGGCGAACTGGTCGAGTTCGCGGGCGCGCGCGACCTCGTGACGCATGTCCGGAAATTCCGGCACCGCATTGATCGCATCGGCGAAGGCCTGGGTCTTGGCGATGAATTCCGAGAATTCGATTTCATTGAGTGCGCCCAGCCGATTGGCCAGCTGCACCCCGGCCTGGAACCTGCGGTAACGCGCGCCCGGATGCGGACTTTCCCATTGCTGCGTCGCCTCGTTCAGACCCTCGACCGCAAAGGGCTTGCTGCCCACCCGCCGCGTGGCCGGCAGCGCGGCGAGCGCCGCATCGCCCGACACCAGTTGATCGGCCGTCACCGGCACGAGCGCATCGATCAGCGCGTCGAGCGCGCCACGCTGCGGCTGCGACGGCGCCACGTCCGCCGGCGCGGCAATCACCGGATCGACATGCGGATCGCTCCAGTCGGGCGCCGCTTCGTCCGAGCCGCCCTGCGCCGCGCCCGGGATGGCGCCATCGAGCAGCGGATCGCGGCGCACCAGCTCGGCCGATTCGCCGCCGCCCGCCGCCACCTGCCGCGCGCGGCGCGGTGCATTGCGGTGATTGTTCCAGGCGTTGTAGGCCACGACGGCGATCAGGACGATCGCGCCGACGATCGCAAGAGCGGTTTGAAATGAACTCATGACAAGGAAAATGACGCTTGGGCCATCGACAGCGCGCTGGCCATGTCCACCGCAACGATACGCGAAACACCCTGCTCCTGCATGGTCACGCCGATGAGCTGCTCGGCCATTTCCATCGCGATCTTGTTGTGGCTGATGAAGAGAAACTGTGTGCCGCGCGACATGCTCGCGACGAGCTTGGCGTAGCGTTCGGTGTTGGCGTCGTCCAGCGGCGCATCAACCTCGTCGAGCAGGCAGAACGGCGCCGGATTGAGCTGGAAGATCGCAAACACCAGCGCGATCGCGGTGAGCGCCTTTTCGCCGCCCGAGAGCAGATGAATCGTCTGATTCTTCTTGCCCGGCGGTTGCGCCATCACCTGCACGCCCGCGTCCAGGATTTCGTCGCCGGTCATGATGAGCTGCGCGCGCCCGCCGCCGAAAAGCTCGGGAAACATGGCGCCAAAGTGAGTGTTTACGGTCTCGAAGGTGCCCGACAACAGGGTGCGCGTCTCGGCATCGATGCGCCGGATCGCGTCTTCCAGCGTGGTCATCGCCAGCTGCAGGTCTTCGTTTTGCGCCGTGAGGAAGCCATGGCGCTCGCGCGCGAGCGCGAGTTCTTCGAGCGCCGCGAGATTCACCGCGCCAAGCTGCTCGACGCCGCGCTGCAGCTGCTCGATGCGCGCCTGCAAGCCCGCCTGCTCGACGCCGCCCTCGGTGATGGACAGCTGCACCTGGCGCAGATCGGCCCCGGCCTCGGTCAGCAGGGTTTCATACTGCTGCAGCGCCAGATTCGCCGCCTGCTCCTTGAGCTGCAGCTCGGTGATGCGCGCACGCTGGGGCTCGAGCTGGCGCTCAACCTGCATGCGCAGCTCATCGCTGGCGCGCAGCCGCGCCGTGAGCGCGTCGTAATCACTACGCAGGGCGCCCAGCCGCTGCTCGCAGGCCAGCTTGGCTTCCAGCGCCTGCTGCAGGCCGCCCTGCGCCGCCGCATCCGACAGGCGCGAGAGCTCCTGCCGCGCGTGCTCGGTCTCGGCCTGCAGCGCCTCGCCCTGGCGCTGCGCCATCTGCACCGCGCGGCCCAGTTCGTCGCGGCGCGCCTGCAGGCTGCGCCGGGCAAACTGCGCCTCCTGCGCGCGGCGCTCGAGCTGGCGCTGCTGTTCGCGCCATTGGCTCAGATGCTGCTCGGCGGCGATCACCTTGTCCTGCAGCTGGGCGTGGCGCTCCTGGCTGTCGGCCAGCTGCATGTCCAGCTCTTCGAAGCGCCCATCGGCCTTGGCGCGGCGCTCGGCCAGGTCGGCCAGCTGCGCCTGCACCTCGGTCAGGTCCGTCTCCAGCTGGCGGCCGCGCTCGCGTGCCTGCTCGGCCTGCTGCGTCAGACGCAGCAGCTCCACATGCAGATCGTGTGTGCGCGTCTGCGCCTCGCCCGCCTCGCGCCGAGCCGACTGCAGGCGCAGGCTCGCGTCCTGATAGCTGCCCTCGGCACGCACGAGTGTGGTGCGCGCCTCTTCGGCGATCAGGGTTTGCGCGCGCACCTCTTTTTCGAGGTGTTCAATCTCCTGCGCACGCGCGAGCAGCCCCGACTGCTCGGAATCGGGCGCGAAGAAATCCACGCCATGGCCGCTCACCGCATGGCCCTGCGGGGTATAGATCACTTCGCCCGCCTGGAGACCCTCGCGGCGCGCAAGCGCATCGTCGAGCGTGGGCGCCGTCAGGCACCCGTGCAGCCAGTCGGCGAGCACCGCCTGAAGGCCGGTGTCACCCACCTGGAGCAGTTCGATCAGCCGGCCAGAGCCGCCCGCCGCAGGCGCCGCGGCGGTCGGAGCGCTGTAAAAACTCAGGCGTGCGGGCGGCGCGCCGTGGCCGCCGCCCGCGGCAAAACCGCGCACCATCTCCAGGCGGCCCACGGGCAGCGCCGCCAGACGCTCACGCAAGGCGGCTTCCAGAGCGTTCTCCCAGCCTGGCTCGATGTGCAGGCGCGTCCACAACCCCTGAAGGTCGTCGAGCCCCTGCTCGGCCAGCCAGGGGGCGAGCTTGCCGCCCTGCTTGAGTTTTTCCTGCAGCTCCTTGAGCGCCGACAGGCGCGCGCAGAAGTCGGCCAGGCGTGCGCCCTCGTCGGCCACGGCCTGCTGGCGCGCACGGCGTTCTTCGTCCAGCCGGGGCACGTCTTCGAGCAGCTGCGCCAGGCGCGCGTGCGCTTCCTCACCCGCCATGACGGCGCCCTCGTGCGCCTCGCGCAGCTGGGCGAGGCGCGCCTCGTCGGGCGGGGTGAGCGCGCCCTGGTCTGCGCGCAGGCGCTCAAGGCGGGCCTCATGCTGGCGCATCTGCTCGGCCATGCTGCGCTGCTCGGCGGCCAGCACCTGAATCTGCTGCTGCACCTGCGTCACCAGCGCATGCTGCGCCTCGCTCTTGCCGCGCGCCTGGTGCACGGCGTCCTGCAGCTCGGGCAGCTGCGCAGCCTGTTCCTCGGCCTGGGCCGCAAGCAATTCGGCTTGCTCCTCGGCGTCGTCCCCTGCGCCCGAGAGGTTCTGCAACTCGGCCTCGGCCTCTTGCTTGCGCGCGGCCCACTCGCCGATCTGCGCGGCCAGCTGGGCCAGGCGCTGCTCGACACGCGCACGCCCCTGCACCACATAGCGGATCTCGGCCTCGAGCTTGCCGACCTCGGCCGTGGCTTCGTAGACCTTGCCCTGCGCCTGGTTGACCGCGTCGCCCGCGCCATAGTGCGCCTGGCGGATGGTTTCGAGCTCGGCCTCGACGTGGCGCATCTCGGCCACGCGCTCCTGCAGGTCGTTGGCGGCCTGCAGGCCCTCGGTGCGCACCCGTTCCAAGTCTGCCGCGGCATCACTGCGCTTGAAAAACCACAGCTGCTGCTGCGCCAGCTGCATCTGCTCCTGCAGGCTGCGATAGCGCGCGGCCACCTCGGCCTGCTTTTCGAGCTTGGCGAGGTTGCCGCCCAGCTCGCGCAGGATGTCGTCCACCCGCGTGAGGTTCTCGCGCGTGTCGGCCAGGCGGTTTTCCGTCTCGCGCCGGCGCTCCTTGTACTTGGAGACGCCCGCCGCCTCTTCGAGGAACAGCCGCAGCTCCTCGGGGCGGCTTTCGATGATGCGCCCGATCGTGCCCTGGCCGATGATGGCGTAGGCGCGCGGCCCCAGACCCGTGCCGAGGAACACGTCGTGCACGTCGCGCCGGCGCACCGGCTGGTTGTTGATGTAGTAGCTGCTCGTGCCATCGCGCGTGAGCACGCGCTTGACGGCGATCTCGGAGAACTGGTTCCACTGCCCGCCCGCGCGATGCAGCGCGTTGTCGAACGCCAGCTCCACGCTCGCGCGGCTGGCGGGTTTGCGGTTCGTCGTGCCGTTGAAGATCACGTCCTGCATGCTCTCGCCGCGCAGCTCGCTCGCGCGCGACTCGCCCAGCACCCAGCGCACCGCGTCCATGATGTTGGACTTGCCGCAGCCGTTGGGCCCCACCACGCCGACGAGCTGGCCCGGCAGCTGGAACTGCGTGGGCTCGGCAAACGACTTGAAGCCGGAGAGTTTGATGGAGGTCAGGCGCACGGGAGACGGTGCCAGGCGGTAGCGGCAGAGGCGAAAGCGTCAATCATACCGATGCGCCAACGGCCTCCGTGACCGAATGCAGGCCTGCGGGATCACCGGTCCGCCAAGCGCCGGCAGCTATCAATTCAAGGGTTTTCGCCGCCGCCTCGCGCCCCCGCCCCTCACGCACCGTATTCGAGCTGCGAGTTGCGCTCAGCCCGTTCGAGCACCAGCGCCTCGTAATCCTCCAGCGGCACGGGCCGGCTCAGCAGATAGCCCTGCCACAGCTCGCACCCGTTGCGCTCGAGAAACAAGCGCTGCTCCTCGGTCTCCACCCCCTCGGCAATCACGTCCAGGCCCAGGCTCGCGCCCAGCGTGATGATGGTGCGCGCGATCGCCGCCTCGTTCGGGTCGGTGAGCACGTGGCGCACGAAGCTCTGGTCGATCTTGATCTCGTCGAGCGGCAGCCGCTTGAGGTAGGAGAGCGAGGAATAGCCGGTGCCGAAATCATCGAGCGAAAAGCTCACGCCGTATTCCCTGAGCTGCACCATCTTCTCGATCGTGGCCTCGATGTCGTCGAGCAGCATGCTCTCGGTGAGTTCGATCTTGAGCGCGCGTGTGGGCGCACCCGTGGTGGCCAGCAGTGCCAGCACCTGCGGTGCGAATTCGGCCTGGCGAAATTGAATCGCACTCACGTTCACCGAAACCGCCAGCCTGCCGAGCACCGGATGCGCGCTCCAGCGGGTGAGCTGCTCGCACGCGCTGCGCATGACCCACTCACCCAGCGGCAGGATCAGGCCCGATTCCTCTGCCAGCGCGATGAACTGCGCGGGCGGCACCAGCCCCCGCTGCGGATGGTTCCAGCGCACGAGCGCCTCGGCGCCGACGATGCGCCCCTGCTGCACCTTGGGCTGGTAGTACAGCTCGAACTGCCCGCCCTCCAGACCCGCGCGCATGTCCGCTTCCAGCTGCGCGCGCAGCGCCACGGCGACCTGCATCGTCGGATCGAAGAAACGCAGCGCGCCCCGCCCCGCGGCCTTGGCGGCGTACATCGCCATGTCGGAGCGCTTGAGCAGCTCGTCCACGCTCTCGCCTTCCCGGCCATAGAGCGCCACGCCCACGCTGAGCGAGGCGCGCAGCGGCTGCGACTGGCCGATCCTGTAGGGCTCGCCCACGGCCTCCAGCAGCTTGCGCGCCGTCGCCTCCACCTGCGCCGCGGCGTCTTGCGCTCCCGGCGCCAGGTCGGCGAGCACCACCACGAACACGTCCCCGCCATGGCGCGCCACCGTGCTCCCCGCAGGCACGCGCGAGCCCAGGCGCCGCGCCACCAGCGCCAGCAGCCGGTCACCCATCTCGTGGCCATAGGTTTCGTTGATGGTCTTGAACCGGTCCACGCCGAGCATGAGCACCGCGCCGCACAGCCCGGTGCGCGCGGCCTGCAGCAGCGACAGGTGCAGGCGCTCCTGCAGCACGCGGCGGTTGGCCAGGCCCGTGAGCACGTCGGTGTGCGCCAGATAGGCAATCTCCTGCTCGGCCTGCTTGCGCTGGCTTTCATCGACCAGCACCACGATGTGGCCCGTGCCCAGCGCCATGCCCGACAGTTCCACTTCGCGGCGCACGCCGCTCTTGGCGGTGATCAGGAATTCGACCGGGCGGATCGCGCCGTCCACCTCCAGCTCCGCCGCCTCGCGCGCGGCTTTCCAGGCCGCCTGGGCCCCCAGGCGCGCGTGCTCGTCGGGCACGACGCGGCACCACCAGTCCTCGGCCTCGGTGGTGTCGCTCATGCCATAGCCGCAGATCTGGACCCAGCGATCGTTGACGAACAGAATATTGCCCTCGTCCACCTGCGCCACGCCCACCGGCATGTGGTTGAAGATGTCGCGGTAGCGCTCCTCGCTGCTCGCCAGCGCCAGCTCGACGCGCTTGCGCGCGCTGATGTCCTGCACCACCACCAGGTGGGACGGCGGCTCGTCGCCGAGGGTCGTCATGAGCGTCGCCGAAAGATCCACCCAGATGAGCGTGCCGTCCTTGCGTCGATAGCGCTTTTCCATGCGCCTTTCACCGGTCTGCTGGTTGCGCAAATCGCTGAAGGCATCCCAGCTCTGCTGAATGTCCTCGGCCACGGTGTAGTCGGCGAAGCGCATCTGCTTGAGCTCGGGTTCGTCATAACCGACCAGATCGCAGAAATGCTGGTTGGCCCGCACCACCATGCCGGAGGCCGAATCCAGCTGCACGATGCCCACGGCCGCCTGACTGAACACGGCCTGAAAGCGCCGTTCGCTGCGCCGCTGGCGTGCCAGGGCCAGGTCGGCGTGGCGCTGGGCCTGCAGCCAGCGCTGCAAAAGCTGCGCCACCAGCGCCGCGAGCAGCGCCGTGACGAGCAGGCCCGTGCCCAGGACCAGCATCGGCCGTGACCGCTCCACCTCCGAGAGCAGTTCGGGCTGGGGCATGAAGCGCATCTGCCAGCGCCGGCCGCCCACCGGCACATCGATTGACTGGCCCTCCACGGCGCGCCATGGCGCATCACCTGAGGCCGCCAACGCGCGCTGGATCACCGAGGCAGAGGCCGCCGTCAGGCCCATGTCGACCACCTGCAGCGACAGCCCCGTCATGTCGCTGCCCATCTGCAAAATCTCCATCAGGCGTGGCACATTGACCATGAGGTCCAGCGTGCCCAGGAAGCCCTGCTCCATGCCATCCTCGCGCGTGTGGTCAAACACGGGCAGGCTCAGCGTCATGCCAGCTTCCTGGTACTGCGCGAAGGGGGCAGACGCCGTCAGCTGCCCGGTGCGGCGCGCGCGCGAAAACGCCTCCAGCGCCACGGGCTGCGAATGCAGCTCCAGCCCCAGCCGGCCTTCGTTGCCCGCCACGGGCCAGGTGTAATCGACGACGAAATACTCGGAAAGCGTCTGGGCGGGGTGCACCCGGAACCCGGCGGGCGGCTTGCCGCTCAGATGGGACTGACCCAGTGCCAGCGCCTCGAAGCCGGCGCGCTCCTGCGCGGGAACGAGACGTACGAAGTCGATGTGCTGCACGCTTGGATGCGTGCGCATGATGTCGAGTTGCCCCACGGCCCACTCAAAATCACGGCGACTGAGCTGCGGCTGCACGCTCAGCAGATTGCGCAGACCCGAAAGCAGCCCCACCAGCAGGTCGACTTGTTGTTGCAGCGCAACCGCCACGCCCTGGGTCTTGGTCTGGAAGCGCTCATGCGCCAGGTCTTGCGTCAACCGCTCCTGATAACCCCACAGTCCGTAGCTGGCCAGCAACCCCAACACGCCCACGACCAGCGCGGGCAACCAGTGCCAGAGGGGGCGGCGCAGAAAGAGGGGAAAGTGCACGCAGCGGATTTCCAACTGGAAAATCAAACGCGCAGCATAACGGAAATTGAAGCGTGTTCAAAACACCGCGCCCGGTGGCCGCGGTGCGTGCCGCCTGTCACGGATTCAGGCGCGCGGCCTCGATTTGCCCGACTTCTTTCAGAAACGCCCACACGGCCTGGATGCGCGCCTGGTGCTTGCCCTCGGCCGGCATGCTCATCCAGAAGGTGCGGGTGAAGCGCGCCTGCCGCGGCAGCACGCGCGCGAGCGTGGGGTCCTTGTCGGCGAGGAAGGCGGGCAGCACCGCCAGACCCGCGCCCGCGCGCACTGCCTGGTACTGCGCCATGATGCTGGTGGAGCGCAGCGTGAAGCGCTCGGGCGGAAAGACGTCTTCGAGGAACTGCAGCTCCTTGGAAAACAGCAGGTCGTCCACGTAGTTGACGAACTCATGCTCGCGCAAATCCTCCTTGCGGGTGATGAGCGCATGGCGCGCCAGGTATTCACGCTGGCCGTAGAGCATCAGCGTGTAGTCCGTCAGGCGCGTGACGATGACCGAGCCGCGCTGTGGGCGCTCCAGCGAGATCACGATGTCCGCCTCGCGCCTGGACAGGTGCAGCATGCGCGGCACCGCGAGCAGGTCGATCGACAGGTGCGGGTGCTTTTGCGTCAGAAGCGCCAGGTGCGGCGCGAGGATCAGCGTGCCAAAGCCCTCCGTCGCCCCCACGCGCACCAGGCCCGCCGGGCCGCTGCTGCCGGCATCGAGCGCCGCCACGCGCTCCACGCCGAGCACGGCGGTCTCCATCGCCTCCACCGAGGGCAGGAGCTGCCGGCCGGCCTCGGTCAGGCGGTGGCCCGCCGCCTCGCGCACGAACAGCGGCGAGCCGATGCGCTTTTCCAGCTGCTGGATGCGCCGCGCCACCGTCGTGTGCTCCACCCCGGTGCGGCGCGCGGCGGCCGCCAGCGTGCCGGTGCGCGCCAGTTCCAGAAAGTAACGCAAATTGTCCCAATCGAGCGTGGAAGGCTTCTTCATGTGCAAATTTGCAAAGCCAAGGTGCGCTATTGTCTATTGCATATTCAATTTTGCACAACTACCATGGGCGTGGTTTCCCGTTCACCTTTCCTTTCTTTGTCAAGGAGACAAGCGCCATGGACGCATCCACCTCGCAGGGCGTGCTCGCCCCCACCGTCAAGCTGCTCATCGGCGGCAAATTCGTCGAATCCAAGACCACGCAGTGGCACGAGGTCATCAACCCCGCCACGCAGCAGGTGCTGGCGCGCGTGCCCGAAACCACGCCCGAGGAAATCGCCGCCGCCGTGGCCAGCGCCAAGGCCGCCTTCAAGACCTGGCGCAAGACCTCGCTGATGGCGCGCGGGCGCATCTTCCTCAAGTACCAGGAGCTGATCCGCGCGCACATGAAGGAGCTCGCCGCCATCCTCACCGCCGAGCAGGGCAAGACGCTGCCGGACGCCGAGGGCGATGTGTTCCGTGGCCTCGAAATCGTAGAGCACGCGGCCAGCATCGGCACGCTGCAGCTGGGCGAAGTGGGCAACAACATCGCCCACGGCGTCGACACCTTCACGATGCTGCAGCCTCTCGGGGTGTGCGCGGGCATCACGCCGTTCAACTTCCCGGCCATGATCCCGCTGTGGATGTTCCCGATGGCGATCGCCTGCGGCAACACCTTCATCCTCAAGCCCTCGCAGCAAGACCCGATGGTGACCATGCGCCTCGTGGAACTGGCGATGGAAGCGGGTGTGCCCGCGGGCGTGCTCAACGTCATCCACGGCACGGCGGACGCGGTCAACGCCATCTGCGACCACCCGGACATCAAGGCCATCTCCTTCGTCGGCTCGACCAAGGTGGGCACGCACGTCTACCACCGCGCCAGCCTCGCGGGCAAGCGCGTGCAGTGCATGATGGGCGCGAAGAACCACGCCATCGTCATGCCCGATGCGAACAAGGAGCAGGCGCTCAACGCGCTGATCGGCGCCTCCTTCGGCGCGGCCGGCCAGCGCTGCATGGCGATTTCGGTGATGGTGCTCGTGGGTGAGGCACAGAAGTGGGTGCCGGACATCGTCGCCAAGGCCAAGGCGCTCAAGGTCAACGTCGGCACCGCCGACGGCACGGATCTGGGCCCGCTGATCACCTGCGCCGCGCGCGACCGCGTCGAGGGCCTGATCGAGCAAGGCATCAAGGAAGGCGCGAAGCTGGAACTCGACGGCCGCAAGCCCACGGTCAAGGGCTACGAAAAGGGCAATTTCGTCGGTCCGACCATCTTCAACAACGTCAAGCCCGGCATGAGCATCTACGACCAGGAGGTCTTTGGCCCGGTGCTGTGCATCGTGCCCGCCGACAACCTGGACGAGGCCATCGAGTTCATCAATGCCAACCCCAATGGCAACGGCACCGCCATCTTCACGCGCTCGGGCGCGGCGGCACGCCGCTTCAAGGAAGACATCGACGTCGGCCAGGTGGGCGTGAACCTGCCCGTGCCGGTGCCCGTCTCGCTGTTCTCCTTCACCGGCAGCCGCGGCTCCAAGCTCGGCGACCTCGGCCCCTACGGCAAGCAGGTCGTGCTGTTCTACACCCAGACCAAGACCGTCACCGAGCGCTGGTTCGACGAGGAAGAACACCACGCGATGAACACGACGATCAGCCTGAAGTAAGCCGCGTCGCTCCTTCCCTCGCTGGGGAAGGGCCGGGATGGGGGGCCAGGCGCAAGTGCATCGGAAGCGCGCCCCATCCCGGCCCTCCTCCTGAGGGATTGAGAGTCAAAACCGGCTCCAGCGCTTGCTGGGCAAGCGCGAGCAGCTCACAAATCAAGAGGAGGCGGCTGCCCATGGACTTTGAACTCAGCGACGACCAGCGCGCCTTTGCCGAGAGCGCGCGCCAGTTCGCGCAAAGCGAATTCGCCCCGCACGCCGCCCGGTGGGACGAAGAGGCCATCTTCCCGCGCGAGGCGATCGCCAAGGCCGGTGAACTGGGTTTTTGCGGCCTGTACTCACCCGAGAACGCCGGGGGCCTGGCGCTGACCCGGCTCGACACCACGCTGGTGTTCGAGGAACTCGCCGCCGTCGACCCCTCGACCACGGCCTTCATCTCCATCCACAACATGGCCACTTGGATGCTCGGCACCTGGGCCACGGACGAGGTGCGCAACGAATGGGGGCCACAACTCACCAGCGGGCAGAAACTGGCGAGCTACTGCCTGACCGAGCCCGGCAGCGGCTCGGACGCGGCCAGCATCAAGACGCGCGCCGAGCTGCAGGGCGGCGAATACGTCATCAACGGCGGCAAGGCCTTCATCAGCGGCGCAGGCTCGACCGACGTGCTGGTGCTCATGGCACGCACGGGCGACGCAGGCGCGGGCGGCATCAGCGCCTTTGCCGTGCCCGCACACTTGAGCGGCATCAGCTACGGCAAGAAGGAACACAAGATGGGCTGGAACAGTCAGCCCACGCGCACCATCAGCTTCGACAACGTGCGCCTGCCCGCGAGCCACCGGCTCGGCCGCGAGGGCGAGGGCTTCAAGATCGCGATGAAGGGCCTGGACGGCGGGCGCATCAACATCGCCACCTGCTCGGTCGGCGCGGCGCAGGGCGCGCTCACACACGCGCAGCGCTACATCCAGGAGCGCAAGCAGTTCGGCAAGCCGCTCGCGGGCTTTCAGGCGCTGCAGTTCAAGCTCGCCGACATGGCGACCGAGCTCGTGGCCGCGCGTCAGATGGTGCGCCTGGCCGCCAGCAAACTCGACGCCGGCGCGGCTGATGCCACCACCTACTGCGCGATGGCCAAGCGCTTTGCTACCGATGCGTGTTTCAACGTCATCAACGAGGCGCTGCAACTGCACGGCGGCTACGGCTATCTGCGCGATTTTCCGCTTGAGCGCCTGCTGCGCGACGCGCGCGTGCACCAGATTCTGGAAGGCACGAACGAAATCATGCGCGTGATCGTCGGGCGGCGCATGCTCGACGGCGACGCGCCGGACGCCATCCGCTGATCCATTGCACAGCTCGCAGCGCTTGCCCTATCTGCGTTTCAACCACTTTTCAATCAAAAACCCAAGGAGAACACCATGCAGATCGCTTTCATCGGACTCGGCCACATGGGCGGCCCCATGGCCATCAACCTGCACAAGGCAGGCCACAAGGTTCAGGCGTTTGACCTCGTCCCTGCCGCGTGCGAAGCGGCGAAGGCGGCAGGCGTTTCGATTGCCGCGAGCAGCGAGGCAGCCGTCAAGGGCGCGGACATCGTCATCAGCATGCTGCCCGCGAGCCACCACGTCGATGGTCTGTACCTGGGCCGTGACGGTCAGGGCGGGCTGCTCGCGCACATCGCCCGCGGCACGCTGGTGATCGACAGCTCGACGATTGCCGCCGCCACCAGCCAGAAAGTGGCGAAGGCCGCGCAGGCGGCGGGCCTGGCCTTCATCGACGCGCCGGTTTCGGGCGGCGTGGGCGGCGCGGTCGCGGGCACGCTCACCTTCATGGTCGGCGGCAGCAGCGCCGATCTGGAGCGCGCGCGCCCGGTGCTGGAAAAAATGGGGGCCAACATCTTTCACGCGGGCGCCGTGGGCGCGGGCCAGACCGCCAAGATATGCAACAACATGCTGCTGGGCATCCTGATGATCGGCACCTCCGAGGCCATCGCGCTAGGCGTGGCCAACGGGCTCGACCCCAAGGTGCTCTCCGAGATCATGCGCCGCAGCTCGGGTGGCAACTGGGCGCTCGAAAAATACAACCCCTACCCCGGCGTGCATGAGAACGCCCCGGCCAGCAAGGGCTACGCGGGCGGCTTCGGCACCGACCTCATGCTCAAGGACCTGGGCCTGGCGCAAGAGGCTGCCACGGCCGTGCGCGCCGCCACGCCACTGGGTGGCCTGGCCCGCGCGCTGTATGCCGCGCACAGCCTGGCAGGGCACGGGCCCGAGGATTTTTCCAGCGTGATCAAGCTGGTGCAGAAAAAATAGGCTTCAGCCTCGCTTTGACAAGCCAGCGGGCGCCGGGGTGATTCCCCTCGGCGCCCGCTGCGTTTGGGGGCCGGCACGGCGCACTCACGCGCCCAGCGGCCCATCACTGCGGCAGCGCGGGCAGCCACGGTCCGAGCGCCTCCTGCGCATACTCCGGCCAGTGCCGATTGGCCATCGGGTTGGCCGGGCTCGGATGCAGCAGGTAGCGCACCGGCCGCGCGTCCCCGGCGACCGACTGCACACGCGCCTGCGCGTAGCGCCCGAGCGCGACGATGGCCTGCGGATCGAGCAGCTCGATCACTTGCGCGAGCGCCGCATCGCACGGCGCTTGCATCTGCCGCTGTTCGCTGGCGCTGAGCGCCGAAGGGATCAGGTTGTGCCCGCCGCCCAGAAACAGCAGCGGGCAGTAGTTCCAGGTGAAGAAGCGCTCGAAGAACCGCTCGGGCGTGCCCACGCGCTCGGCCGCCCAGCCCCACAGGCGCCTGCCGCTGCCCTCGTCACGCGTGCATGCCATGCCGAGGATGGGGTATTTCGGGTGCTGCTCGGGGAGCGGGCGGCCGAGCTTCATGTCGATGTGAAACCACTCGCGCACCGCGCTCACGTTGCCGAACGGCACGCCGGTCTGCGCCATGCCCCAGGGGCCGGGATTCATGCCGACGATGAGCACCCTGCCCTTCGCCTCGCCAAAGCGCCGCAGGAACTGCGCGTAGCCGTCCCACGCGTAGACAAGCGGGTTGTAGACATGACTGGGAGTGGGCCAGGCCAGCACGTCAAGCTGGCGCGAAAGGCGGCGTGCGATCTGTTGCAGCGAAGTAAGGCGGGACATGTGGCGCATGGTAGCGAGACCGGTGCACGTATCAAACGCGCCCCACCCGGCGGCGCGCGCCACGCTCCTGCCGGGGCAGCTGCTGGCGCGCCCCCGGCGGCTCGGGCATCGGCAAGGTGGCCACCTGGCGCTCGGCCTCATGCAGGGCCGCGCGTGCATCGGGCAGGTGGGGCCAGCGCAGCTCCCGCGTACCCAGGCGCAGTGCCGAAGTCAGGTCGCCGAACGTGGCGCGGCGCCAATCGCTGATATGAGGCTCGCGCACGCCGGTGAAGGCTTCGAGAAAGCGCAGCACCGAGGTGTGGTCGAACGGTTCGCTGCAGACCCAGCCGCCGACCGTCCACGGCGAAATGACGATGCAGGGCACGCGAAAACCCGCGCCGATCGGCAGACCATCGACGAACTCACGCGGCGTGCCCACGGGCGGCAGCGGTGGCGGCACATGGTCGAACAGACCGTCGTTTTCGTCATAGGCGAGGATGATCACCGTCTTGGCCCAGACCGCCGGGTTGGAGGCCACGGCCTCGATCGTGCGGGCCACGAAAGCCGCGCCCGCGGCGGGCAGGAAGTCGGGGTGCTCGGACTCGCGGCTGGTGGGAATGATCCACGAGACCGCAGGCAGACGGTCGTTGCGCGCATCCTCCTCGAACGCATCGGCCGGCCCGCGCCGCATGCCGCGCTCGTGCAGCGGCGAGCCGGGCGGCGCCTGCTGAAACGCCGCGAAGCGCTCCAGCACGTTGCAGCCGTAGTTGTCGTACTGCTGGTACACCTTCCACGGCACACCCGCGGCCTGCAGCCGCTCGGCATACGTCGTCCAGCGGTAGCCGCCACGCGGCGCCACGTTGCGCACGACGGGACCGCCGCCCAGCCCCTCGGGGTCGAGGGTGCCGGTCATCCACATCATGCGATTGGGCCAGGTGGGGCCGAGCACCGAGCTGTGGTAGGCGTCGCAGACGGTGAAGGCCTCGGCCAGCGCAAACTGGAACGGAATGTCCGCGCGCGTGTAGTGGCCCATCACGTAGGGCGCGGTGCGCCGATTCACGGCGCGGTGCGCGATGATCCATCGGTCCAGCCGCCCTCCGTTGCAGGCCGCGTGCTGCACCAGCCAGGAGTGGCTCGCCGAGGAAATTTTCTGCGCGCTGCTGGCGCGCGTGTCCAGGTGAAACGGCAGCAGATAGCCGTCCGCATGCTCGGGGTCGGGCTGATGGAACACGCTGCGGCCATCGGTCAGGCGCAGCGCGCGCGGGTCGTCAAAGCCGCGCACGCCCGCGAGCATTCCGAAGTAGTGATCGAACGAGCGGTTTTCCTGCAGCATCAGCACCACATGCCTGATCTCGCCCAGCGCCGCGAGGCTCGGCGGCGACTGCGTCAGCGCGCGCTGCACGTGCGGCGGCATCCGCGCGCAGGCCGAGAGCAGCGCGGCGCCCGCGGCCGTGCCCAGCAGGCGTCGGCGCGTAGGGCTCGCATCACGCGATGGCATGGTGGTCGATCCGGCTGAACATGAATGGCGCCCGCATCCTAAGGCATCGCTACCACGCGCCCCGGTGCTCGGGCACGCGCGCGACCACCGGCAGCAGCGCCAGCGAGAACAGCGCCAGCAAGGCGTAGCTCATCGCCAGCACCTGCGCCGCATCCGTCCCCATGGCCATGGCCGACGTGAGAACGGCCAGCACGATGATCACGCCCAGCTCCTGCGCCGTGGCGCGCAGCGCGGACATCGTGGCCGCGCGATCGGGCACCAGCTGCAGCGCGGCGTTGCGGCTCGCAGGCCCCATCACGCCAGCGCTCGCGCCCATGAAGACCGAGGCCAGCGCCAGCCACGCCCAGGGCGAGAGCCCCAGAGGCGGCTCCAGCGCCAGCAGCAGCGCGCCCAGGCCCGCGAGCACGCCGCCGACATAAAACGGCCAGCGGTAACCGCTCCAACGCAGCGCCCAGGCCGCAAGCGGCCCGAGGATGAAGGCCACCACGCCCTGCGCGACGAGCAACGTGGCGGCATCGAGCGCCGACAGCCCATAGCGCGTGGCGGCGTACAGCGGCACCAGCGTCACCGCGCCAGAGATCACGCCGCCATAGCTTGCATTGAGAATGTTGGTGGCCGCAAAGCCCGGGCCGTAGATCAGGCGCGGCGGCAGAAAAGGCTCGGCGACGCGGGCGATGTGGCGAAAGAACGCCCAGCCCGCCAACAGCGCCAGCCCCAGCGGCGCAAAAAACGGCCACGAGAGCACGCGCACCCCGGCATCGCCCAGCACGCTCGCCGCAAACATACCTGCGATCACCGCCACGCCCAGCAGCAGCATGCCCGGTACGTCCATGCGCCGGCGCGAGCACGCTTGGGCACGATCGGGCGGGATCAGCCACCAGCCCAGCAGCACCATCGCCAGGCCGATGGGCACGTTGACGAAGAACACATCGCGCCAGCTCGCGTAGGTGACGAACAGCCCGCCGAATACCGGCCCGATCAGCGCGCCCACCGAAAACACCGCGCCAAACAGGCCGAGCACGCGGTCGCGGCTGGCGCCGAACCAGGCCACGACGATGCCCGTGGCCGCGGGCGTGAGCCCCGCGCCGCCGATCGCCTGCAGCGCGCGAAAGAGCACGAGCAGCGCCATGTGCTGCGCCAGCGCGCAGGCCAGCGACGCCAGCGCGAACGCCAGCGTGGACGCGATGAACACGCGCCGGTGACCGAAGCGCTCGGCCAGCCGCCCGCTCACGGGCAGCATGACCACGTAGCCGAACCAGTAGGCGGTGATGGTCCAGCCGGTCCAGTTGATCGGCGCATCAAGGTCGCTGGCGAGTGCGTGCAGCGCGGTCGCGACGATGGTCGCGTCGATCGACATCATCATCAGCGCGCAGGCGATGACGGCAAACACCAGCGCGCGCCGCGTGGGCGGCAAGGCGACGCACGCGCGCTCGGTCGCTGGCGCCGATGCAGGCTGATTCATGCGCCGATTGTGGCGGGCAAACGCGAGCGCCGCCGCGGATCCGGCTCGCGCCCACACGACACCGCGGCAGGGGCATGCACGCGCGGTCCGCCATGGCAAGGCCGCGCTGCTAAGCTTGCCGGTCATCCGCATTCGGCATTTCCGAAAGGGCCCGCATGACCACTCTGAACGAAACCCACGACGCTCAATTGCGCAGCTGGGTTGCCTCCGCCCACGCCACGGGCACCGATTTTCCGATCCAGAACCTGCCGCTGGCCGTCTTCCGCCGCAGGGGCAGCACCGAGCCGCTGCGCGGCGGCGTGGCGATCGGCGATCAGATCGTGGACCTGGCCGAACTCGCGCAGGCCCGGCCCTTCAGCGGCCGCGCCGCCGAGGCGCTGGCCGCGGGCAGCCAAGGCACGCTCAACGCGCTGATGGCGCTGGGCCCCGCGCACTGGAGCGCGCTGCGCCTGGCACTCTCGCGCGCGCTGCGCGAAGGCGCGTACGAGCAAGCCGTGATGCAGGTCTGCCTGGTGCCGCAGGCGCAGGTGGAGTACGCGCTGCCGGCGCGCATTGGCGACTACACCGACTTCTACACTTCGATTTACCATGCAACCAACGTCGGACGATTGTTTCGCCCGGACAACCCGCTGATGCCCAATTACAAATGGGTGCCCATCGGCTACCACGGCCGCGCCTCCAGCGTGGTGATCTCGGGCCAGAACTTCGCCCGCCCCTGCGGCCAGCTCAAGGCGCCCGACGCCGCAGCGCCCGTGCTGGGCGCGAGCCGGCGCCTTGATATCGAGCTGGAGCTGGGCGTGTTCATCGGCCAGGCCAACGCGCTGGGCGAACCGGTGCCCATGGCCGAGGCCGAGGACCACGTGTTCGGCATCTGCCTGCTCAACGACTGGTCGGCGCGCGACATCCAGGGCTGGGAATACCAGCCGCTCGGGCCGTTTCTGTCGAAGAATTTCGCCACCACGATCTCGCCCTGGATCGTGACGCTGGAGGCGCTCGCGCCCTACCGCGTGGCGTTCGAGCGCCCGGCGGGCGACCCGGCGCCACTGCCCTATCTGGACAGCGCGCACAACCAGAGCGCGGGGGCCTTCGACATCCAGCTCAGCGTCGGCCTGCAGACTCCCAGGATGCGCGCCCAGGACGCCCGCGCCGAAGCCACGATCTGCCGCACCAGCTACCGCCATGCCTACTGGACCGTGGCGCAGATGGTCACGCACCACAGCGTGGGCGGCTGCAACCTGCAGCCCGGCGACCTGCTCGGCACAGGCACGCTCTCCGGCCCCACGCCCGACCAGGCGGGCGCACTGCTGGAGCTGACCACGGGGGGCAAGCACCCGATCCAGCTTCCGGGTGGCGAGGCGCGCACCTTCCTCGAAGACGGCGACGCGGTGGTGCTGCGTGGCTGGTGCGAGAAGGCCGGCCACGCGCGCATCGGCTTTGGCGAATGCCGCGGCCAGGTGCTGCCCGCGCGCATGCTCTGAATGAAGACGTGGTCATGAAACTCTACAACTACTACCGCAGCGGCACCTCGCACCGCACGCGCATCGCGCTCGAACTCAAGGGCATGCAGACCGAATACGTTGCCGTCGATCTGCTGCACGAAGCGCACCTGCACGGCACTTTTCACGAGGTGAACCCGCAGGCCCTCGTGCCCGCGCTGGTGCTGGACGATGGCACGGTGCTCACGCAGTCGCCCGCCATCATCGAGTGGCTGGAGGAAACCCACCCCACGCCGCCGCTGCTGCCCGCAGATCCGCAGGCCCGCGCGCACGTGCGGGCGCTGGCCGCGATCGTCGGCTGCGACATTCACCCGATCAACAACCGGCGCATCCTGCAGTACCTCCAGCATCAATTCGGCGCCGACAGGGCGGCGATCGATCGCTGGTGCGGCGAGTGGATCAGCTCGGGCTTCGACGCCTATGAGCAGTTTCTCGCCCGGGACAAGGCGCGCGGCGACTTCAGCTTCGGCGGGCAACCCGGCCTGGCCGACTGCTACCTGATCCCGCAGGTGGCCGGCGCCCGGCGCTTTCACGTGGACCTGGGCCGCTGGCCGCTGATCAGCGCGGTGGATGCGGCCTGCGGGCAGTTGCCGGCGTTTGAGCGCGCCGCGCCGTCCAGGCAGCCGGACGCACCCCGCAGCTGAATCGCGCGGGGCCTGAGACAATCGGCGCATGGTCGATCAAGCCCCCACCACCGCCATCCTGCTGTGCAACCTCGGCACGCCCGAGGCGCCCACCACGCCCGCGCTGCGCCGCTATCTCGCCGAGTTCCTGAGCGACCGGCGTGTGGTCGAAATCCCGCGCGCGCTGTGGTGGCCCATCCTGCACGGCATCATCTTGCGCACGCGCCCGGCCAAGTCGGCGGCCAAGTACCGCACGATCTGGACCGAGGAAGGCTCGCCGCTGCTCGTCTGGACGCAGAAACAGGCGCTGATGCTGCGCGGCTGGCTCGGGCAGACGGGTCTGGCGGTGCCGGTGCTGCCCGCGATGCGCTATGGCGCACCATCGATCGACGCGCAACTGCAGGCGCTGGCCGACCAGGGCGTGCGGCGCATTCTGGTGCTGCCGCTGTACCCGCAGTATTCCTCGACCACGGTGGCCAGCGTGATCGACGCCGTGAACGCCTGGGTCGGGCGCACGCGCGCGCTGCCCGAGCTGCGCTTCGTCAACGGCTATCACGATCACCCCGGCTACATCGCCGCGCTGGCGCAGAGCGTGCGCAGGCACTGGCAACGCGAGGGCGGGCGCGCCGACAAGCTCATCGTGAGTTTTCACGGCATTCCCGAGCGCAACGTGCGCCTGGGCGACCCCTACGCCGAGCAATGCCGGACCACCACCGAGCTGCTGGCGCGGGCGCTGGAGCTCGGGCCCGACCAATACCAGCTCACCTTCCAGTCGCGCTTTGGACCCGCCCAATGGCTGCAGCCCTACACCGAACCCACCGTCGTCGCGCTCGCCAAGGCGGGAACGCGCAGCGTGGACGTGATCTGCCCGGGCTTCACCAGCGACTGCCTGGAGACGCTGCAGGAGATCAACGACGAAGTGCGCGAGGCCTTCACTCAGGCTGGCGGCCAGAGCTTTCGCTACATCGCCTGCCTCAACGACGACAACAGCTGGATCACCGCGCTGTCGCAGATCGCGCAGCAGAACCTGAGCGGCTGGCCAGCGCAGAAAATTCCAACCCAATCGGCTTCAAGCGCTTACCAGACAAGCGCGGCCAGCTACTGAATCGATAGGAATGAGCCCGGCCCCGGAGACCATGCGCATCGACAAGTGGCTGTGGTGCGCGCGCTTCTACAAGACCCGCAGCCTGGCGGTGCAAGAAATCGACAGAGGCCGCGTGCACGTCAATGGCGCGGCCGTCAAGCCCGCACGTGAGGTGCACGTCGGCGATACGGTGGCGCTGCGCCAGGGCGTGGTGGCGCGCACCGTGGTGGTGAGGGCGCTCAGCGCCCTGCGCGGCCCGGCACCCGTGGCGCAGGAGCTTTACGAGGAAACGGCCGAAAGCCTGCTGGCGCGCAGCCAGAGCGCCGAGCAGCGGCGCCTCGCGCCCGAGCCCGCACAGGCGCTGCAGCACGGGCGCCCCACCAAGCGCGACCGCCGCACGCTCGACGACGCGCGCCAGCGCGGCTGGGGCGACCGCTGGAGCGCGTCGCTCGACGACGCGTGAAGCCCGGGCCAAGCCGCGTTGGCTTGCTATCGCACCAATAGCTGCAAGCGCTTTGCCAGAAAGGACCAGAGGCCTTTCCTATTTAAATCACTGCTTGTAGAACCCGCAGGAAATCACCATGCCGTCCACGCCCACGGCCTGCACGTAGGCCGATTTGGTCATGGTTTCGTTGGTGAGCGGGTGCACCCACTGATAGTCCACCCAGCCGGTGCCGGGGCCATGGCCCACGCGCATGATTTCCTTGACGAAGTAGTTGCCGCGCACGTCTTTCACCGCGTTGCCGTCCACGCCGATCACGCGCGGATTGCCGCCGTTGGCCACGATGGTGCCGCTGGCATCGCACATGCCGAGATAGAGATCGCGATCAACGAACGGCCCCTGCGGGTCGCTGATGGCCTGCTTGCCTTGCTCCGCGCCGTGGGTGCGCACGTACTGCGCGCCCGCCTCGGCCATGGCGCGGGCCTCGTCGGCGTTGCCGAACTCGCGCGCGCCCAGGTGCCAGTCGCCCACGGCGCCTGACAGGCGCTGCGCCTGCGCCTGCAGGCTGGCGGCCGTCTGAGCCGCCGCCTCCACCAGCGCGCCGTTGCGCTGCGTGGTGTCGTCGATGTGGGCGATGGCGCGGTGAATCTCCTCCAGCCCGCAGCTCTGCTCCTCGCTCGCCTGCACGATCTCGCCCATGATGCCGGCCACACGCTGCACGCGGTCCACCATGGCGCTCATCGCGCCGCCCGCCTGATCGGCCAGCCGGTGGCCCGCCTCCACGCGCGCGGACGATTCGTCGATGAGCTGCTTGATCTCGCGCGCCGCCGTGGCCGAGCGCTGCGCCAGCGCGCGCACCTCGCCCGCCACCACGGCGAACCCGCGCCCCTGCTCGCCCGCGCGTGCGGCTTCGACGGCCGCGTTCAGTGCCAGGATGTTGGTCTGAAACGCGATGGAATCGATCACGCCCGTGATGTCCACGATACGGCGCGAGCTCTCGCGGATGCCACCCATGGTCTGCACCACCTCGCCCACCACGCGACCACCGTCGCGCGCCGCATCGGCCGCGGCGCCCACGAGTTCATGCGCCTGGCGCGCGCGATCGGCGTTCTGGCGCACGGTGCAGGTGAGCTGCTCCATCGACGCCGCCGTCTGCTGCAGCGCGCTGGCCTGTGATTCGGTACGCTGCGACAGCGCCTTGTTGTCCCCGGCCACGAAGCCCGCCGTGGTCGCGATGGCGGTGGTGCCCACGCGCACGTCCACCGCGACATGGAACATGCGCTCGCCCACCTCGGCCAGCAGCGCCTGCAGCGGACTGCCGTGCGCGGGCAAGGGTTCGTGCAGGTCGCCCTGCGCCAGCCTGCGCGCGCTGCCCAGCAGCTCGCGAAACCCGCGCGCGGCCCGGTGCGCGCCACGCAGCACGGCCAGCGCCGCCAGCACGGCGCCACCCAGGCCCAGAGCGCCCAGCCAGGCGCGCAGCGCGGGCCGCGGGTTGGCCAGCACGACGCCGGCCAGGGCGATCGCCAGGGCGGCCAGGGCGACGGCACCGACATGGTCGGCGCGCAAGTGCAGCGGGTTTCTCATGATCGTTGCAGCGTGCAGATGCAGATGCGAAGGCGCTCGGCAGGTCTTCAGGCCTGCGCCGCCCGCGGATGCGCCGAGGCGGGCCGGCCGGGATCGGGCTGCGTCACGCCATGCGCCAGGAAGTGATCGACCAGCGCATAGTGCTCGGGCACGTTGAGCGCGGGCGCGTGGCCGCAGCCGGCGACTTCGATCACCTGCGCGAGGCCGCGCGCGCCCGGGCCGCGCGTGAGCATCTCGTCCGCGGTCTCGCGCAGCACCAGGTCGGAGGCCTCGCCGCGCAGGCACAGCACGGGGATGTCCAGCGCATCGTAGTGGTCCCAGATCAGGTAGTCATTGGCGTGGTGCGTGAACTGCTGCACCATGGCCGGGTCGTAGTGCGGTGTCACGCGCCCGTCGGGCAAGCGGCGGGTGGAGGTTTCCGTCAGGCGCCGCCACTGCGCATCGCTGAGCCAGCCGTAGGGCGTGTAGACCTGCCGGAAGAACGCCTCCAGTTCCCGCACGGTGTCGAACGCGGGCGGCTGGCCGGCGTAGGCCTTGATGCGCTCGAGCGCCGCCTCGGCCAGGCGCGGCGCGTTGTCGTTGAGCAGCAGGCTGCGGATGCGGCCCTTGAGCTGGGGCTGGAACAGCCCCGAGGCGCACACCATGCCGATGGCCCCGCCCATGGAGGTACCCACCCAGTGGGCCTGCTCGATGCCGAGCTGCTCGAACAGATCGGCCGCGATGCGCGCGTAGAACGCGAGGCTGTACTCGTGCTGCGGCGCGCGCGACCACTGGCTCAGGCCCCGGCCGATGGTGTCGGGGCAGATCACGCGGTAGCGCGGCGCCAGGTGCTCGGCCAGTTCGTCCATGTCGCGCCCCGTGCGCGCCAGACCATGCCACGCGATGACCACCGGCGCACCGGGCGCGCCCCACTCCACGTAGTGGATTTCATAGCCGGCGCAGGTGACGTAGCGCGAGATGGGTGACATGACAGACAGCCTTTGGACAGGAGCGGTTCAAGAAAACGGCCTGCCTTCGCGAACCGGTCATTGCCGCCAATGACCGGTTCGGTCGGAGGGCCGATGCGGTGGATGCGAATGCCGGCCTCAATCGGGGATGGTGATCTTGCCGGCGCCCACCACGATGGCATCCGCCGCCGCGGGCTTCGCGGCGATGGCGGGCAGGTTCGCCTGCGTGATCGCGGGCGCGCTGCCGGGCGTGCCTCCGCGCGCCACGGTGCGCACCACCTGGCTGGCGGGCAGGGGCTTACCCGTGCTTAGCGTGTCGTACATCGCATCCAGCGCCCGCGTGAGGTAGACGTGCAGCGGGATGAAGCGCGTGTCGTAGCCCGGCAGGATGGTCGGCAGGCCGATGAAGCTGTCGAAGTGCTGCGCGTTCGTCACCTCGATGTAGCTGAGCCGGCTGGCCGCGCCCTCCACCTTGGCGTTGAGCGCGACATAGGGGCGCGAGGTGTGGTTGACCGGCAGCAGCGCATCCGAACGACCATGCACGATGATCGCGGGTTTGCCGTGCAGGTTGCCGCTGCGCTGCGTCTCCTGCATGCCCGCCTGCAGGGCCTTGGCGGGGGCGTCGCCGCCGGTGAGGAGGTTGCGCAGGCACAGCGCGCCCTCCAGGTTCCAGTCGAACGTGCCGTTGGAGGACATCGAGAGGAAGTCGCGCGCGGCCCCGAGCTTGCCGTTGTTGTTCACGAGGTTGATGCCCCCCGAGGGCGGCACGCCATTGCCGGTGGCGAACATGGGCGCGAGCGCCGCCAGCGGCAGCACGTTGACCCCGCCCGTGGCCGCCGTCGAGGCGTAGCTGAAGCCGCACAGGTTGTCCTTGACGCTGGCACGCGCGAGGCCGTTGGCGAAGGTCACGGCCACCGCGGGCGCCACCTCGAAGGCCGCAAGCGAGGCGTGCAGCACGCTCGCCTCGGTCTCCCAGCCGTAGTCACGCAGCTTCTGCTGCGCCTCGTCGGCCTGCGCCGCCGTGGTGCTTGCCGTGAGCAGCCCTGCGGCCTTGAGCGAGGCGCAGCGATTGGGCGCGATCGGCAAGGCGGACGACGCGAAGCCTGCAGCGAAACCGCCGGCAAAGGGTGCGTCGGCCTGCGACGGCGCCAGCGCCGCGCAGGGCTGATAGAGGTTGGCCCAGGTGGTGAAATCGATCAGGTTCTTGCCCGTCACCGCCACTGCCGTCGTGCCGCGCGTGACGGTGACGCCGGCGTTTGCGGGCATCTCGATCGCGGGCTCGGAGACGGCCAGGCCGCTGATCAGGCCCTGCGTGTCCTGCTCGGCCGCGGCCACCGCCGCGCCACCGCCATTGGAAATGCTGGACGCGATGGTGATGGTGTTGCCCGGCGTGAGCGTCTTCACGCGCTTGCCGTCGTCGAGCTTGCCAAAACGCTCGTTGAGCACGTAGTAGGCAAACTCCACCGCGCGCAGCGTGCTCCTGCCCCAATCCTTTTCAGGGTTCTGCTGCGAATGCGCGTGCTTGAACGCGTAGCGGTTGGGTGTAGCGGCGTTGAAGGCGGCGAGATCGGCCGCCGACAGCCCGGCATTGAAGGCCGCGCCCTTGCCGGCCACGGCCGCTTGCGCGCGCGTGCCGTCGATCAGCGGCACGGTGTCGTTTTGCAGGTCGTGCGGCGCGCCGCCCGTGCCCTTGTCGGTGTAGGCCACCGCGCAGCCCTTCTTCAGGCCCCACTCGCCCGTGGTAATGGCGCCGTACACGCCGCGCGAGCCCGACGACGTGGCCGTGACGATGCAAGCCTGGGCCGCATCGAAGCTGTCCGGCACCTGCACCATGAGCGTGACGTTCTGACGCCCCGTGCCGTCGTCGGCATAGGCGATGTATTCGGTGCCCGGCACCAGCCCCTCGCTGGCAGTCACGTTGCCCCTGGCGTCCACGTTCGGGCCGTACAGGCTGCCGTAGCCACCGACGGCCGTCATGTCCAGCATCGCGCGGTAGTTGGTGTGGATGGCCGTGCGGCGCAGCTCCGCGGCCGTGGGGTGCAGCGCATCGGCGAAGGCCGGGGGCAGCGCCGCGGCCAGGCCGGTCTTGCCCAGGCCGGCGGTCAGCAGGTCGTCCTTCACGCCATCGTAGGTTGTGGCATGGATCTCGCCCAGCCAGACGGGCTTGACGTTCCAGTCGGGGTCATTGCCGCCGCCACAGGCGGCCAGCACGGCCACGGCGACGGCGGCCGGTGCACACACGCGAAACGCGTTTTTCATGGGTCTTGTCTCCGGGTTGAGATTGATCGAAGGCACGCGAGAAAACCGAGATTCACCGCAGGCGCGCGGCACGCAGCCGGCCCACCACGCCCGTCGGAAAGTAATAGACCGAGAGCACGAAAAGCAGACCCAGCCACAGCAGCCAGCGGTCGGGTGAGAGCAGCGCGGCAAGCCACGGCAGCCCGCTCACGGCCTCGCTGCCCAGGCGCAGCAGGTCCTGCAGGTAGCTCTGCGCGACCATGAAGAGCACGGCGCCGATGGCCGCGCCGTAGATCGTGCCCATGCCGCCGATCACGACGATGAGCAGCACATCGATCATGATTTCGAACGACAGCGAGGTGTCCGGTCCGTTGTAGCGCAGCCAGAGCGCGAGCATGCAGCCCGCGAGCGTGGCGAACAGCGCCGAGATCACGCTGGAAAGCGTGCGGTAGATGACCACGCGGTAGCCGATGGCCTCGGCGCGGAACTCGTTCTCGCGGATCGCCTGCAGCACACGGCCGAACGGCGAATTGACCACGCGCAGCATCGCCAGCACCAGCACCACCGCGCAAACGAACAGCAGGTAGTAGCAGAACAGCTTGCCGTCGATGTCCACGCCCAGGAAGGGATTGTCGAAGGGCTCGAAGCTCGGCGACAACACCTCGGGAATCTTGAACGACAGGCCGTCCTCGCCGCCGGTGAAATCCGACAATTGCGAGGCCAGCGTCTGAAACGCCGCGGCCACGGCGAGCGTGATCATGGCGAAGAAGATCGCCCGCACGCGCAGCGAAAACAGGCCGATGGCCAGCGACAGCACCAGAGAGACGGCCAGCGCCCCCAGCACGCCCACGAGCAGCGCGCTCCAGGTCGGTCCCATGCGCGTGGTGGCGATCGCGATGCCGTAGGCGCCGATGCCGAAGAACATGGTGTGCGCGAAGCTGACGATGCCGGTGTAGCCCAGCAGCAGATCGAAACTGGCCACCAGCACCACGAACACCAGCACCTTGGCCGCGACGTTGAGCGCCTTCACGCCCGGGAACAGAAAGGGCGCGAACAGCAACCCGAGGAAGACGGCGACAAGAATCACCGTGAGCACGCGGCTGCGCGGCAGATCGGCGGAGAGAAGACGGTTGAACATGTGCCCGCTCCTTCAGCGATGGCCCACCGCATAGACACCCTGCGGGCGCCACAGCAGGATCGCGACCATGAGCGCGATGTTGGAAAACAGCGCCACCTTCGGGGCAAGGAAGCCGGTGTAATTGGCCATCAGGCCCACGAGCAGCGCGCCGATCAGCGCGCCCCCCGTGCTGCCCAGCCCGCCGATGATGAGCACGATGAAGATCAGGATCAGCACCTGCCCGCCCATCTGCGGTATCACGTTCTGCTGGTACAGCCCCCACATCACGCCGCCCAGGCCCGCCAGGGCGCAGCCGACGACGAACACGCCGATGAACAGTCGCCGGATGCGGTAGCCCAGCGCCTCGACCATTTCACGGTCCTGCACGCCGGCGCGGATCAACAGGCCCACCTTGGTGCGCGCCAGCACCCACGCCAGGCCCGCGAACACCACGAGGCCCACCACCACCGCGACCACGCGGTATTTCTCGACCGCCGCATCGCCGATCAGCCACGAGCCGCGCATGCCCATGGGCAGCGGCAGCGGAATCTGCTGCGGCCCCCAGACCACCTTGATGAGCTCCTCGCCGATGATCGCGCCGCCCATGGTGATGAGGATCTGCTTCAGGTGGTTGCCGTAGACCGGGCGCACCAGGAAGCGCTCGAACACGATGCCCAGCGCCCCCGCCACGAGCATCGCGGCCAGCATCGCAGGCAGCACCGCCACCAGGTTGCGCCAGAGTTCGCCCGAACCCGTCCAATCGGCCATCAGGCCCAATACGCTGGTGGCCACGAAAGCGCCCAACGCGATGAACACGCCATGGCCGAAGTTGAGCACGTCCATCAGGCCGAAGATCAGCGTCAGGCCCGAGGCAATGATGAAGATGATCATGCCCATCGCCAGCCCCGCCACCGTCAGCGTGAGCCAGGTCGAGGCCGAGCCTATGAAGGGCAGCACCACGAGCGCAAGCAGGGGCACGAGCACCAGGGGTTTGACGTCAAGGCCACGCCAGTTCATGCGGTCACCTCCATTTTGATAGCGGCAAGCGGTTGAACGAAAAGCGTTCGCATGCGATTTGGTTTGAAATGGTTCATAGCGCCAGCCCCAGCAGCGACTGCTGCAATTGCTCGTCTTCGGCGAGCTGTGCCATCGAACCCGCATGCACCACGCGGCCGTCGTCCATCACGGCCACGCTGTCACCGAGCTTGCGCGCGAAGTGCACGTTCTGCTCGACCAGCAGGATCGTCACGCCGCTCTTCTTGAGCTGATTGAACGCACCGATCATGTTGTTGATGATCGCGGGCGCCAGGCCCTTGCTCGGCTCGTCGACGATGAGCAGGTCGCGCGGCTCGACGATGGCGCGCGCCACCGCCACCATCTGCTTCTGTCCGCCGGAGAGCTTGCCCGCCGGGTAATTCCAGAATTTGTCCACCGCCGGGAACATGTCGAAGATCCACGACAGGCGCGCGCTGTCCATGCGCGCCGCGGTGCTCGACCCACGCGCGGCCAGCAGCAGGTTTTCCTTCACGGTGAGGTCGGCGAAGATGCCCATGTTCTCAGGCACGTAGGCGATGTTCAGCTGCGCGATGCGCGGGGTGTCGAGCCGCGTGATGTCGTTGCCTTTGAACGTGATGCGCCCCTGCGACGCACGCCACAGGCCCATGATGGTGCGCAGCGTCGTCGTCTTGCCCGCGCCGTTGCGCCCCAGCAGCAGCGTGACCTGGCCGCGCGGCACGGCGAGATCGACGCCATGCAGGATGTGATAAGCCCCGATGTGCGTGTGCACGCCCGAGAGCTCCAGAAGGTTTTCACTCATGCCGCGGCCTCTTTTTCGTCACTCACGCCGAGATACGCCTGCTGCACCACGGGCGAGGCAATCACCTCGGCCGGCTCGCCATCGGCCACCAGCGTGCCGTTGGTGAGCACGATGATGCGATCCGCGAGCTCGCGCACCACGTCCATCTTGTGCTCCACGAGCAGGATGGTCTTGCTCTTGTCTTTCTTCAGTTCGCGGATCAGGTTCAGGATCACCGGCGCCTCGTCCTGGCTCATGCCGGCCGTGGGCTCGTCGAACATGTAGACCTGCGGCTCCAGCGCCATCAAGAGCGCCACCTCGAGCTTCCTCTGGTCGCCATGCGGCAGGCTCGCGACGGTGGCCTCGCGCCGTTCCCACAGCGCCACGCGGCGCAGGATGTCCTCGGCACGCGCGGTGAGCTCGCGGTGGTCGCTCCAGATGCTCCACAGGTTGAGCCCACGCCGATGCGTGCCGCCTCGCGTCGCCTGCACCGCCAGGCGCACGTTTTCCAGCACCGGCAGGTTGGGAAACAGATTGGTGAGCTGAAACGCCCGGCCCAGCCCCGCGCGCGCACGCTCGGAGGGCGCCAGCGCGCTCAGATCGCGCCCGTTCAGGTGCACGCTGCCGCCGCTGGCCTTGAGCTGTCCCGAAATCAGGTTGAAGTAGGTCGTCTTTCCCGCGCCGTTGGGCCCCACGATCGCAGTGAGCGTTCCCGGCTCGAACGAGCAGGTCACGGCGTTCACCGCCACGTGGCCGCCGAAGCGGATGGTCAAGTCCTTGGTCGCCAGGGTAGCCATCGAAAACCCGTCTCCTTCCTTTGCCGGGCCCGCTCAGGGGCAGGTGCCGATCACGTAGTAGTTCGGGCCCGTCTGCTTGAGCGTGGTGGTGACGAACACATTCCACAGCCCCATGTTCTGGCCCGAGCCGTTGGCCCAGGTGTAGCCGCCCTGCTGGTAGGCACGCCCGGCCTGGGTGTGCGCGTAATTGCTCGCCGTGGCGCAGGTGCCCGCAGGCACGCTGCCCGCCAGCGTGGTGCCGCTCACGGCGGCGGAGGCCTCGCCCTCGACCCCGTTGGCATCGACGGCGCGCACCGCCCAGCTGTAGGTGGTGGAAGCCGCGAGCGCCGCATCGGTGTAGCGGGTCGAGTACACCATCAGGGCATTGGCCTTGTTCCCATTGCGATAGACGTTGTAACCGCTGGCACCCGCCACCGCGCCCCAGCTCAGATCCATGCTGGTGGCGGTCGCGCCCGACAGGCTCAGGCCCGTGGGAGCGGGCAGCACCGGGTCGGTGGGCGGCGTCGTGCCGCCACCGCCATCGCCGGAGCCCGCACCCGAAGCGATGCGATCCACCATGGCCTTGATCGCCGCCATCTGCGTGCCGCTCTTTTGCGCGAAATTGTTGCCATACCAGCCGATCCAGTCCCAGCAGGCGTTGGCGTTGGCCAGGGAGCCGCTCTTGGTCGTTGGGTGGGTGTTGTTGTCGACCTTGGTCTGCGGAAACAGCAGGACCATGTTGTTCGTGTCGGCCCAGCGGCTGAAGCCTGTGTTCCTGACGAATTTGTCGCCGATCTTGTCCGTGCTCTGCTGGCAGCCGTGCAGCACCACGTGCAGCTTGCACTGGGTGCCGCTGGCGCAGCTCGCGGGCACGTAGAGCCAACCGGTGGAGGCCATGCCCGGGTTGCCCGCCGTGTATGGGGTCTGATCGAACTCGATGTAGTTGGCGGCAGCGGGCGCATTGTTGCGCGGGCTCAAGGCGCCGTAAATCTGCGTGAGGACCGCACCTGCGCCGTCGTAGCCGCAGTTGCTGATGTAGGGCGAGGTGCTGCTGGCGCAGGCATTGTTGCCCGTGCTGTCGAAGTCCGTGGGCAGCACGTGGGCCGCACCCGAGCGCTTGACATAGGAAATGCTGCCCGCGGGCACGCCGTTGTTCAGGTACTGCGTCTGCAGCGCGTCCGTGGGATTGGGCCCCACGGTGTAGTCGCTGGTGCCGACGAAGATGAAGATCTTCTGGTTCGCGATGTTGGACTTGGGGTCGATCGCGCCGCTGCTGCTGTAGCTGTCGATGCTCGCCTGCATCGCGCCGAGCTGGCTCGCGCTGATGCTGGCGTTGTACATGCAGGCGGTGTAATTGTTGAGTCCCGCGCAGTTGTACGGCCCGGCCGCGAAGATGCCCACGCCCATGAAAGTGGACGAATAGGCAACGCCCAGCTGGTTGGCCATGAAGCCCCCCGAGGACAGCCCGGAGACGCTGATCTTTCCCGTATCGATGTTGTATTGGCCCAATGGCGCCGCGCCATGCGCGAGACCCGTCGCCGCAAGCGCGGCCGCCAGTAAAACCCGAGGAAATCGCATGGTCTTGTCTCCTGCCTCTGCTTGATTTTTGGATGAGCCAAACCCGCCCCCGTGTGACCCGGGGGTTCATCGTTCTCGATCAAGAGGGAAGTCAGGCGCCGCACGCGCGGCGCCACCCGATCAGCGCTTGTTGCGGATCGGAATCTGCATCTCTTCCGGCTTGATCTCGTGCACGAGCTCGGGCACGCCCCAGGCAAACGCCGGGTCGTCCTTGATACGGAAGTGGTACATGCTCTGCATGGCCTGGTGGTCTTCCTTGCGGAAGGTCATGGTGCCCTTGGGCGTCTCGAAGCTCATGCCTTCCATGGTCTTGATGAGCTTGTTGGTGGCCGTGTCACCGCCCGTTTTCTTCAGCGCCGTCACGATCGCCATCGCGGCCGAGAAGCCTCCCGCGGTGAAGAAATCCGGCGGCGCCTTGAATTCCTTGTAGTGCATGGCCACGAGCGCGTCATTCACCGGGTTCTTCGGAATGCCGAAGTAGTAGTAGGTGGCGCCTTCCATGCCGGGGAAGTTCTTGTACGCGGCCATCGCGGGCAGGATGTTGCCGCCCGTGAAGACCTCGATGCCGTAGCGCTTCTTCAGGTCGGCCGCGGCCAGCGCGTTGAACGGGGGCACGCCGCCCGCCCAGATCACCTCGATGGCCTTGCGCCCGGGCTTGTCCTTGAGCGCATCGATCAGGCGCTGAATCCCGGCGGTGAAGTCCGTCGTGTTCTGCGGCAGATACTCCTCGTGGGTGATCTTCGCGTGCTTGAGCGCGTCCTTGAACGCCTTCACGCCGTCACGCCCAAAGGCATAGTCCTGCGCCAGCGTCGCAACCGAGACGCCATCCTTGTCCATCGCCACGGCGTTGCTGATCGCATCCTGGCTGGAATTGCGCCCGGTGCGGAAGATGTACTTGTTCCACTTGTCGCCGGTGATCGCGTCGGCCACGGCGGGCTCCACCAGCAGAATCTTCTTGTATTCCTCGGCCACCGGCAGCATGGCGAGCGCCACGCCCGAAGACGTCGGCCCCACGGCCAGATCGACCTTGTCGTCGGCGTACGCGGCCGCAAGCAGGCTCTTGCCCAGGTCCGGCTTGCCCTGGTCGTCCTTCTCGATGACAACGATCTTGCGGCCATCCAGCTCCATGGTGCCGCCGGTGGCGTACTGCAGGCCCATCATCAGGCCGGTCTGCGTCTGCTTGCCATAAGCCTCCAGCGGCCCGGTCTTGCTGTAGACGTGAGCGATGCGGATTTCGCCGGACTTGCTGAAAGCCGGCAGGCTGACGGTGGCGGAGAGGGCGGCCAGTGCGACCAGGGTGCGACGTTGCATGAGGAGTCTCCTTTCAAGATGCAGTGCTTACCGCATAAAGCATGCCAACACATATGCTGGCAGATTCCATCGGAGTGTCAAATCGAGGCGTCGAGAATGACTGTTTATCAGTCAATTTAATGTCTTTAATTCAGACTTTTGTCTGTTTTTAAGTCATTTCAATCCGTCCCATGACAGCATCGGAGGGCTTTCCGTCACCACGACCCATCAAAGAAAGCCGCTACGCCTCTTCGCCCACCCGCTTCTCCAGCTCATGCCGCATGATCTTGCCGGTGGTGCTGCGCGGCAGGAATGCGTCCGTCACGAAGTGCACCTGCTTTGGCACCTTGTAGCCCGCGATGTGCTCGCGGCACAGCGCGGTGAGATCCTGCGCGGTGAGCGTTTCATCCTTGCGCACCACATAGGCCACGGGCACCTCGCCCCAGCGCGCGTCGGGCCGGCGGATGACGACGGCATCGGCCACGCGCGGTTCGGTCAGCAGCACGCGCTCGATCTCGGCCGGATAGATGTTCTCGCCGCCGGACTTGATCAGGTACTTGCGCCGATCCACGAACGAGAGCGATCCGTCGGGATTGCGCACAAACACATCGCCCATGTGAAACCACCCGCCGCGAAAGTCCTCGGCGTTGGCCTTGGGATTGTTCCAGTAACCGGAAAAGAGCGTGGGCGCGCGGATCGCGAGCTCACCCGGCTCGCCGTCGGGCACTTCGCGATCGTCAGGGTCGACGAGCTTGATGCGGCAGAAGCTGCTCTGGATCTTGTTCAGGTTCGTAGGCACCTCGCCCACGGCGATGGTGTGACGCGTGGCCGGTGGCAAGCCGGTCTCGGTCGAACCGAAGGTGTTGAGGTAGGGCGCGCCGACGAGACGCGTGACCTCGGCGATCTGCTCGCGCGGCACAAGGTCGGCCATCACGCCCACCCAGCGCATGCCGGCCACGGGCCGGCCCAGCGCGCGCACGGCTTCGAGGAAGGGTGCGATCATGCCAGGCATGAGCGTGAAGCGACCCAGGCGCTCTCGCACCGCGATGTCGGCCAGGGCAGGCGCATCGAAACCGTCGGTCACGATGACCTTGCCGCCCTGGATCAGCGTCATGTAGACCGTGTCGGTCGAGACCATGTGGAACAGCGGCGCCCAGGCGACGAAGTGCTCGTCGCGCGTATTCGGCAGGTCGATCATCTGGTTCTGCGCGCGTGCAATCTCGGCGCGCTGGCTGATGAGCGCACCCTTGGGCAGGCCCGTGGTGCCGCTGGTGTAGAGGATGACGACGCCGTCTTCCGGATCGCACTCATCGGGCACGACGGCGCTGCTCGCGCCCGCGAGCGCGGCCTCGTAGTCGGTGCCAAAGCACAGGCTGGGCGCCACATCGGCGTAGCGCGCGGCGATGCCGGCATGGCGCTCGGAGACGAGGATCAGGCGCGGACTCACCAGCGTGAGGCAGTGGCGCAGCTCCTTGTCCGACAGGCGCCAGTTCTGGCAGGCCGCGATCACGCCGAGCTTGGCGGCGGCGATGAGCAGTTCGACGTACTCGGTGCAGTTTTCCGACAACACGGCCACGCGGTCGCCGCGCCGGATGCCGCGCGAGGTGAGGTAATGGCACAGGCGGTTGCTGCGCTCGTCAAGCTGCGCGTACGTATAGCTGCGCGCGCCCTGCGTGAGCGCGACGCGCGTGGGTCCGGTGCGCACGCACAGGGCAAACAAAGAGCCGAGCGTCAGGCCGGCGGCCTGCCGTGCCAGTTCAAAATCGACGGGCGCATTCTGCTTTTCGGGCATGGGTCCTCTCGCAATGGATAGCCAGCCCGCATGATGCACCCAGTTGCGCCTGCCCCGCATCGCGGGCAACCCGCATGGACCGCGGTCTGAATGAGCCGCGGCCCAACCGGCGTCAGTGGCCTGCGCGGATCAAGTGATCGAAAGCGCCCAGCGCCGCCGTCGCCCCTGCCCCCGCCGCGATCACGATCTGCTTGAACGGCACCGTGGTGCAGTCGCCCGCCGCGAACACGCCGGGCACGCTGGTCTGGCCGCGCGCGTCGATCGCGATCTCGCCGGTCTTTGAAAGCTCCACCGTGCCCTTGAGCCAGTCGGTGTTGGGCAGCAGGCCGATCTGCACGAAGATGCCTTCCACATTCAGACGGCGGTCTTCGCCGGTGGCCCGGTCCTTGTAGACCAGCGCATTGACCTTGCCGCCATCGCCCATAACCTCGGTGGTCTGGGCATTGAGAATCACCTCGACGTTGGTCAGGCTGGCCAGCTTCTTTTGCAGCACTGCGTCGGCCTTGAGCTCGGGCATGAATTCGAGCACCGTGACGTGCTCGACGACGCCCGCAAGGTCGATCGCCGCCTCGATGCCTGAATTGCCGCCGCCGATCACGGCCACGCGCTTACCCTTGTACAGCGGCCCGTCGCAGCTCGGGCAATAGGCGACGCCCTTGGTGCGGTACTGCTCCTCGCCGGGCACGTTCATGCTGCGCCAACGTGCACCGGTTGAGAGGATCACGGTCCTGCCCTTGAGCACGCCACCGTTTTCCAGCTCCACTTCGATCAGGCCGTCCGCGCCTGCGGGCTTCAGGGCCTTCGCGCGCTGCAGGTTCATCACGTCCACCTCGTACTCGCGCACGTGCTGCAGCAGCGCGCTGGAGAACGCCGGACCCTCGGTGTGCGGCACCGAGATGTAATTGTCGATGTCGAGCGTGTCGTTCACCTGCCCGCCAAAGCGCTCGGCCACGATACCCGTGCGTATGCCCTTGCGCGCCGCATAGACGGCCGCCGCCGCGCCAGCCGGGCCGCCGCCGACGATGAGCATGTCGAACGCGGCCTTGGCCGAGAGCTTGTCCGCGTCGCGCGCCGCCGCCCCCGTGTCGAGCATGCCGACGATGCGCTTGAGTTCCATGTGACCGGCAGAGAACACCTCGCCATTGAGATAGACCGTGGGCACGGCCATGATCTCGCGCGCGGTCACCTCCGCCTCGAATGCACCGCCCTCGATCACCGTGGTCTTGACCTTGGGGTTGAGCACCGCCATGAGCGAAAGCGCCTGCACCACGTCCGGGCAGTTGTGGCAGGTGAGGCTCATGTAGACCTCGAAGTTGAAGTCGCCATCGAGCGCGCGGATCTGCTCCAGCAGATCGGCCTCTTCCTTCGGAGGGTGGCCGCCGGTCCACAGCAGCGCCAGCACCAGCGAGGTGAATTCGTGACCCAGTGGCAGCCCGGCGAAGCGCAGCGACTGCTCGCCATCGCCGCGCACCAGCGCGAACGAGGGCTTGCGCGCGTCCTGGCCGTCAAAACGCACCTTGATCTTGTCACCGCGCAGGCTGGCGATGGTGGCGAGCAGTTCGCGCATCTGCGCCGAGCCTTCGCTCTCGTCCAGCGAGGCGACCAGTTCGAACGGGCGCTGCACACGCTCCAGATAGGCGGCAAGCTGGGTTTTCAGTTGATCGTCGAGCATGGTTTCTCCTTCAGGCACTGCGAAAATGGGCACAAAAAAGCCGGACGGCAAGGCGCGTGCGCGCCCTGGGCCTGTCCGGCTGCGGGTAGCAGACGGTAAAAGCGACGCTGCTTCGTTCAGCGCTGCCTTAGATCTTGCCGACGAGATCCAGCGACGGGGTCAGCGTCTTGGCGCCTTCGTGCCACTTGGCGGGGCACACCTGGTCGGGGTGCGCGGCGGTGAACTGCGCAGCCTTGAGCTTGCGCAGCGTCTCGGTCACGTCGCGCGCGATCTCGTTGGAATGCACTTCCATGGTCTTGATCACGCCCTCGGGGTTGATCACGAAGGTGCCACGCAGCGCCAGGCCCTCTTCGGGAATGTGCACGCCAAAGGCGTTGGTGAGCTGGTGCGTGGGGTCGCCCACCAGCGGGAATTTGGCCTTGCCCACGGCGTCCGACGTCTCGTGCCAGACCTTGTGCGAAAAATGCGTGTCGGTCGTCACGGCATAGACCTCGGCACCGGCCTTCTGGAATTCGGCGTAGTGCTCGGCCGCGTCCTCGATTTCGGTCGGGCAATTGAAGGTGAACGCCGCCGGCATGAAGATCAGCACTGACCACTTGCCCTTGAGCGTTTCATTGGAAACCTCGATGAACTCGCCCTTGCCGCCGCGATTGACGTAGGCGGTGGTCTTGAACGGCTGAATCTGGGTGTTGATGAGAGACATGAATACCTCCTTGAGTGAATGAGCTAGTACAAACCCTAGGATAAGGCCGAATCGGGATTTGTCCATTTGATATGCCCAATGCTCATGATTGGCAATCCCAATGAGCCAGCCCGCACACCCCGCGCCAATCCGGCCAGCTTGTCAGTCTCTCCCGGCACGCCCACAATCTTCACTTTAACGCGATCGACACACCGAGGCACATCATGCAAGGCGACGCCCACGTCATCGGCTGGCTGCAAGCCCAGCTCAAGAACGAGATCACCGCCACCAACCAGTACTTCATGCACTACCGCCTGCTCAAGCACTGGGGGTTCGAACGCCTGGCCAGCAAGGAGCGGGAAGAATCCATCGGCGAGATGAAACACGCGGACCTGCTGATGGACCGCATCCTCATGCTCGACGGCCTGCCCAATCTGCAAGACCTGGGCAAGCTGCAAATCGGCGAGGACGTGCCCGAGATCCTGCAATGCGACCTGCGCCTGGAGTGCGCCGCGCAAGACACCGTCAAGCAGGGCATGGCGCACTGCGAGAGCGTGCGCGACTACGCCTCGCGTGATCTGCTCGGGCAGATCCTGCACGACACGGAAGAGCACATCGATTTTCTGGAGACCCAGCTCGAAGTGCTCGCAAAGGTGGGGGTGCAGAACTATCTGCAGGCGCAGATGGGCACCTCGGACTGACCCGGGTGGCCGCCGCTACGGCTTGAGCCGCATCTGCGCCGCCCGTGCATGGGCCTGCAGGCCTTCGCCGTGCGCGAGCACGCTGGCGATGCGGCCCAGGCCCTGCGCGCCCTGCTCGCTCACCTCGATGAGACTGGTGCGCTTCTGGAAGTCGTACACGCCCAACGGGCTGGAAAAGCGTGCCGTGCCGCTGGTGGGCAGCACGTGGTTGGGACCGGCGCAGTAGTCGCCCAGCGACTCGGTGGTCCATGCACCCATGAAGATCGCCCCGGCGTGGCGCAGCAGCGGCTCCCAGCGCGCGGGTTCGCGGCTGGAAATCTCCAGGTGTTCGGGAGCAATGCGGTTGGATATCTCGCACGCTTCCTGCATGCTGCGCGTGTGGATCAAGGCGCCGCGTCCGGCAAGCGACGCGGCAATGATTTCAGCGCGCGGCAGCTCGGGAAGCAGGCGGTTCATGGCCTGCGCCACCGCGTCGATGTAGGCGGCGTCGGGGCACAACAGGATGGCCTGCGCCAGCTCGTCGTGCTCGGCCTGACTGAAGAGGTCCATGGCCACCCAGTCGGCGGGCGTGGAGCCATCGGCCAGCACCAGGATTTCGCTGGGCCCCGCAATCATGTCGATGCCGACCTGGCCGAACACGCGCTTCTTGGCGCTCGCCACGTAGGCGTTGCCCGGGCCGGTGATCTTGTCCACCTTCGGCACCGTGGCCGTGCCGTACGCCAGCGCCGCCACGGCCTGCGCGCCACCCACGGTGAAGCCGCGCGTGACGCCCGCCAGATAGGCGGCGGCCAGCACCAGCGGGTACTTCTCGCCGCCGGGCGTGGGCACCATCATGACGATCTCGGGCACGCCCGCGACCTGCGCCGGGATCGCGTTCATCAGCACGCTGCTCGGGTAGGCCGCCTTGCCGCCGGGCACGTAGATGCCCACGCGATCCAGCGGCGTCACCTTCTGACCCAGCAGCGTGCCGCTCTCGTCGCGGTAACTCCAGCTTTCGCCGCAGGCCTTTTTCTGTGCCTCGTGGTAGCGGCGCACGCGCTCGGCCGCCGCACTCAGCGCCTGGCGCTGCGCCTCGGGCAGGCCGTCGTACGCGGCCTTGAGCTCGGCCTGCGTGAGTTCGAGCGCCGCGACGCTCGCCGCCGTCAATCCGTCAAAGCGCGCGGTGTAGTCGAGCACCGCCGCATCGCCGCGCCGTTGCACGTCGCTCAAGATGTCGGCCACGCGCTGCTCGATCGCCGCATCCTGATCGGCCGACCAATGCAGGCGCGCAGCAAAATCTTGCTCAAAAGTGCCTGAAATCGTTGACAGACGGGCGGGAGCAGCTATCAATTGCACAGATCAATCCTCGCGTATGGCCGATTCGAACGCCTCGATGATGCGCTTGAGACGTGCCTGCTTGAGCTTGAACGCCGCCTGATTCACGACGAGGTGGCTGCTGATGTCCATGATGCGCTCGACCTCGACGAGGTGGTTGGCCTTGAGCGTGTTGCCGGTGGAGACGAGATCGACGATGGCGTCCGCCAGGCCTGTGAGCGGCGCCAGCTCCATGCTGCCGTAGAGCTTGATGAGGTCGGCATGCATGCCCTTGCCGGCGAAGAAGTCGCGCGCGATGGTGGGGTATTTGGTGGCCACGCGCAGGCGCGCGCCCTGGTGCACCGCCTGCGCGTAGTCGAAATCGGCGCGCACGGCCACGCTCACGTGGCATTTGGCGATGCGCAGATCGAGCGGACGAAACAGGCCCTGCCCGCCGTGCTCGATGAGCGAATCCTTGCCCGCCACGCCGATGTCGGCACCACCGTACTCCACGTAGGTCGGCACGTCGCTGGCGCGCACCAGCACCACGCGCACGTCCTCCTGGCTGGTCGGCAGGATGAGCTTGCGCGTTTTTTCGGGGTCTTCCAGCACCGCGATGCCGGCGGCGGACAGCAGCGGCAGCGTTTCGTCAAAGATGCGGCCCTTGGAGAGGGCGAGCGTGATCCGGGTGGTCATGAGACCCTTTCAATATCGGCGCCAAGACCGCGCAGCTTGTCTTCCATCGCATCGTAGCCGCGATCGAGGTGGTAGATGCGATCGACCAGCGTCTCCCCCTCGGCCACGAGGCCGGCGATCACGAGGCTGGCCGAGGCGCGCAGGTCGGTGGCCATCACCGTCGCGCCCGTCAGGCGCGCGCCGCCCGCCACCGTGGCCACGCGGCCATCGACCATGATCTCGGCGCCCAGGCGCATGAGCTCCTGCACGTGCATGTAGCGGTTTTCAAAGATGGTCTCGGTCACCGTCGCCGTCCCCTGCGCCACGAGGTTGAGCGCCATGAACTGCGCCTGCATGTCGGTGGGAAAGCCCGGGTATTCCATGGTGCGAAAGCTCTGCGCCGTGAGCTGCGCGCCGCCCGGGCTGCGCACGCGCATGCCCTGCGGCTCGGCGGTGACGGCGACGCCCGCGCCGCGCAGCTTGTCCACCAGCGCCTCCAGGTGATCGATGCGCGCGTGCTCCAGCAGCACATCGCCGCCGGCGGCCGCCACCGCGCAGGCGAAGGTGCCGGCCTCGATACGGTCGGCCACCACCTGGTGCGTGCAGCCCTGCAAGCGATCGACACCCTGGATGCGGATGCTGCTGGTGCCGTGGCCGTCGATACGCGCGCCCATGGCGAGCAGCATCTCGGCGAGATCGGCCACCTCGGGCTCCTGCGCAGCGTTTTCCAGCACCGTCTCGCCCTCGGCCAGGCACGCGGCCATCAGCAGGTTTTCGGTGCCCGTCACCGTCACCATGTCGGTCGTGATGCGTGCACCATGCAGGCGCTTTTGCCCGTCGGGCAGGCGCGCGACGATGTCGCCGTGCTCCACGCCGATCAGCGCGCCCATGGCCGCCAGGCCCTTGATGTGCTGATCCACGGGCCGCGCACCGATGGCGCAGCCGCCGGGCAGCGACACCCGGGCGCGGCCAAAGCGCGTCAGCAGCGGCCCCAGCGCCAGCACCGAGGCGCGCATGGTCTTGACCAGCTCGTAAGGGGCTTGGGGCCGCAGATCGTCGGAGGCGACAAAGCTCATGCCGCCGCGCTCGCCATGCGTCTGGCACGCCACGCCCATGTGCTCCAGCAGCTGGCGCATGGTGCGCACGTCGTGCAGGCGCGGTACGTTCACGAGGTGCACCGGCTCGCGCGTGAGCAGCGCCGCGCACATCTGCGGCAACGCCGCATTCTTGGCGCCGGAGATCGTCACCCGCCCGTTGAGCGGGCGCCCTCCGCGGATCAGGAGTTTGTCCATCGAATATGAATCAAATTGGCCTCAAACGCTTTTCCATCAAGCGTAGTCAGCTATCAAAACAACGCTTCATTGTCAGGCCTGCTGCTGTGCCTGCTCCCATTCGGCGGGCGTGAAGGTCTTCATCGACAGCGCATGCAGGGCTTCGCTTTGCATGTGCTCGCGCACCGCCGCATAGACCCGCTGATGGCGCTGAATCTGGCGCTGGCCCTCGAAGGCCGTGGAAACGATGACGGCATACCAGTGATGACCGTCGCCATCGACCACGAGATGCTCACAGGCCAGGTGCTCGGCGATGAGTTGCCGGATGTCGTCAGCGGTCATGGAAACATTCCTTGCAGAAAATCAGTTGCGAATCTTGTAGCCCGTGCGCAGCAGGTGCAGCGTCAGGCCGCTGACCAGCAGCCATGCCAGACCCACCACCGCCAGGCTCAGCCACGGCGACACATCGCTCACCCCGAAAAAGCCGTAGCGAAAGCCATCGACCATGTAGAAGAACGGGTTGAGCTGGCTCACGCCCTGCCAGAACGGTGGCAGGGTATCGATCGAATAGAACACACCCGAGAGAAAGGTCATGGGCACGATGATGAAATTCTGGAACGTCGCCATGTGGTCGAACTTGTCGGCCCACAGACCGGCGATGACCCCCAGTGCCGCCAGCAAGCCCGCGCCCAGCAAGGCAAACACCAGGCTCCACAACGGTGCGACAAACCCCGGCTGCGCATACAGCAGCGTAACGACGAAGACGCCCAGCCCCACCACCAGCCCGCGCACCACCGACGAACCCACATAGGCCGTGAACCACGCCCAGTGCGACAGCGGCGTGAGCTGGATGAACACCAGGTTGCCCATGATCTTGCTCTGCACCAGACTGGACGAGCTGTTGGCGAAGGCGTTTTGCAGCATGCTCATCATCACCAGGCCGGGCACGAGAAAGGCGGTGTAGCTCAGATGCCCGTAGACCTGCAGCCGATTCTCGAGCACATGGCCGAAGATCAGCAGATAGAGCATGGACGTGACAACGGGCGCCACCACGGTCTGGAAGGCCACCTTCCAAAAACGCAGCAACTCCTTGTAGAACAGCGTCTGCCAGCCGTTCATGCCGTCACCCCGACGGTATCGTCCTGCGCCGTCTCCATCACGTGGATGAACACATCCTCGAGATCGGCCTTGCGGATTTCGACATCCTCCACGTGCACGCCGGCGGCGCGCAAGGCGGCCAGACGCTGCTCGATCTCTTCGGCATTGCGCGCGGGAATCTGCGCCACGCGACCAGTGACGCGGGCCAAGCGCGCCATGTCCTCGGGCAGCGCATCATCGGTCTTGAAGCGCAGCACGTTCGTGGACGCCTGCGCCAGCAGCTCGGACGTATCGGCCAGTGCGACAACATGCCCGTGCTTGAGCATCGCCAGCCGCGTGCACAAGGCCTCGGCCTCTTCCAGGTAATGCGTGGTGAGCAGCACCGCATGGCCCTGGCGGTTGAGCTGCGAAACGAATTGCCACAGCGTCTGACGCAATTCCACATCCACCCCGGCCGTGGGTTCGTCGAGCACGATCACCGGCGGCTTGTGCACCAGCGCCTGCGCCACCAGCACGCGCCGCTTCATGCCGCCCGAGAGCTGGCGCATGTTGGCATCGGCCTTGTCGGTCAGGCCCAGATGTTCCAGCAGCTCATCGATCCAGCGGTCGTTGTTCTTCACGCCGAAGTAGCCCGACTGCAATCGCAGGGTTTCGCGCACGCTGAAAAACGGGTCGTACACCAGCTCCTGCGGCACCACGCCAAGCATCCGGCGTGCCCCGGCGAAGTCCTCCTGCACGTCGTGCCCCATCACCGACACGCGGCCGCTGCTGGCGCGCGCGAGCCCGGCCAGGATGCTGATCAGCGTGGTCTTGCCCGCGCCGTTGGGCCCGAGCAGGCCGAAGAATTCACCCTCGGCGATCTCGAAGCTCACGCCGCTGAGCGCGTGGAACGGACCATGGGGCGTGGCAAAGGTTTTGGAGACGGACTGGAAGGTGACGGCGGCCATGGTGAACCGCGTATTTTATGCGGCGCGGTCTTTCTCTGCCTCCGGGCCCGCGGCCAGGCAGACGACGCGGTCGCGCCCCTGATCCTTGGCGGCGTAGAGCGCATGATCGGCACGGGCGAAGATCTGATCGAAACGCTCGTCTTCGTCCACCGAGCTGGTTACGCCAAAGCTGGCGCTCACCTTCATTCCCAGACCGTCCAAGGCCACACACAGGCCCAGGTGCGCGCGCAGGCGCTCGGCCAGCTCCACGGCCGCGGGCAGCGGCGTCTCCGGCAGGAGGATGCAGAACTCCTCACCCCCCGTGCGTGAAAACACGTCGTTGCCGCGCAGGTTCTCCTGGATGCATTGGGTCAAGGTCTGCAGCACCCGATCACCGACGGGATGGCCGTGGCGATCGTTGATGCGCTTGAAATGGTCGACATCGATCGCGATCAGGCTCAGGGACCGGCCATAACGGCGGCTGCGCTCGAACTCGGCCTGCGCGCATTCCTGGAAATGGCGCCGGTTGGCCAGACCCGTCAGCGCATCCGTGCAGGCCTGGCGCTGCAGTTTCTCCTTGAGTTCATGCAGCTCGGTGATGTCGGTGCCCACGCCAATCACGGCGCGGCCACCGTCGGTCTGCACCCACGGAACCACCACGCTCCAGTAGTGGTGCGTGTGGCCGTTCGCGTCGGTCAGCGCCTGCTCGCTCACGCTGCGCTGCCCGCTCGCGAGGCTCTCCTGATCCTGCCGCCAGAAGCGATCCGCCACCTCGCGCGGCATCAGCTGGCTGTCCAGCTTGCCCGCGATGGCTCCGGCCGGCACGCCCAGCGCCTTCGCCATGTGCCGATTCGCGTACCGAAAGCGCCGATCCTCACCCTTCATGTAGACCAGGGCGTCCACGTTATCGAGAATGACGCCCAACAGCGCCTTCTGCTCGCGCAGCTCATCCTCCAGCCGCCTTTTCTCGGTGATGTCGTAAGACACTCCCACCATGCCGGTGACGGCGCCGCCAGCATCGCGCATCGGCTTCTTGATGGACCAGAAGGTGCGCACCTCGCCCGTGGCCGGAATCACGTTGCGCTCTTCGCGCGCGAGCGTTTCGCCATCCTGGAACACCGCGCGATCCAGCGCCTCGCGCTCACCATCGTCGCCGTCGTACCGCACGAATTCGCCAATCGTCCTGCCCAGGATCTCAGGCAGCGTCCGACCCAGCAGCTGCAGCACCATGGGGTTGGCATACACGTAGCGGCCCTGCATGTCCGTGGCATAGACGAAGGCGCCCATTTCGTCCAGCACTTCGCGGGACAGATCGCCGGCAAAGCGCTGCGCCAACGCGGTCAACGAGGCCAGCTTGTTGGTTGCAGCAGTCACCGGAGCATCTCCTCGCCACTCAGGTATCCACCACGAGCAGCGGCAGCACGCCGTAAAGCAGCGCCAGACCTTGCAGAGACTGGGGCATGGATTTCACGGCCAGCCGCCTGTGGTCGTAGAGCGCCGCGCGGCGGCATTCGAGCAGCACCGCCAGGGCCGAGCTGTCAAACGTGGTCAGGGCCGTGCAATCCACGAGCACGTCCGCCCCCGACTCGGCCTTGAGCCCCTGCAACAACAGCTGCAGGCAGGCGCTGGCCTGGGCATGGGTGATCGTGGCAGGCAAAACCAGCATGGTCTACTTTTCAGCGGCATTCGCCTTGTTGCGCGCCACCAAGGCTTCGATGAGGCCATCGATGCCCTTGGCGTTGACCTCTGCGCCGAACTGGCTGCGGTAAGTTTCCACCAACCACACGCCCATCACGTTGATGTTGTAGATCTTCCAGTCCTCACCGGGCTTCTCGGACAGGCGGTAATCGAGCTGGATCGGGTCGCCGCGTCCGCGCACCTCGGTGCGCACCAGCACATCCTTGTCGCCCGGCTCGGCGCGCAACGGCTTGACGACGATGGTGAGGTCCGAGACTTCGGAGAGCGCACCCGCGTAGGTACGCACCAGAAGCTGCTTGAATTCGTCTTGCAGACGCTGCTGCTGCCCGGGTGTCGCGCGGCGCCAGCCCGGGCCGACGGCCGCCGCCGTCATGCGTTTGAAATCCAGGTGCGGCAGGATGATCCTGTCCACCAGCGCCACGATCTTGTGCACGTCACCGGCCTTGATCGCCGGGTCCTTGCGCACGGCATCGAGCACCTCGTTGGACAGCCGCCCGACGAACGCATCCGGCGTCTCGGCCGCCACCGCGGCCCACGGCAGGCCCGCGAGCGCCAGCACGGCCACCGCCCCCCGCGCCAGCGTGCGGCGCGCCCATGAAAAATCACTCTGCATCATCAATCTTCCTCCGGCAGCTTGCCATCATCACCGGCATCGCGCTGGCCTGCTCGCTGCTGGCGCAGATCCAGATACAGGTCACGGGTGAAGGTATAGGGGTCGAGCGCCGCCGCGTCACGGATGGCTGTGGCGCCCAGCAGACTGGCGCGCCTGTCCACGAACCGCAGCACGTACAGGCCGTTGCGCGTGGCCACCGGCCGCGCATGCGACGCCAGATCACCCCAGGTATCGACAGGCAGCATGGCCGTGTCGCGCAAGGTGGAAGGGCCGAGCAGCGGCAACACCAGATACGGCCCGGACGACATGCCCCAATGCGCCAGCGTCAGGCCGAAATCCTGTCTGTGCCGCTCGATGCCTGCCTCGCTGGCCACATCGAAGAGACCGCCCATACCGATGAAGGTGTTGATACCAAAGCGCGCCAGGCTGTCCGCCGCAGCCTGGCCCCTGGCCTGCAGCACATTGTTCACGAACGACCAGAGGTCACCCAGATTGGCAAAGAAATTGCTCACACCTGTGCGCACGGGCCGGGGCAGCGCCTCCTTGTAGACGGTGGCGGCGGGAACCAGCAGCACCTGGTCCACGCCATCATTGAAGTGCGTCATCGCCCGGTTGTAGGGCTCGAACGGGTCCTGCGGATGGGCGTTGGGCCCGGTCGCGCACCCGGCCAGCACCGCCAGCGCCAGTGCGGCACCCGTGCGGCACAGGCCGTGCCATCGGTGTTCATTCGTCATTTCTTGCCGGCAGTCGCTGCGGCGGGACTGCCCCCCTCTTGTGCCTTGCCGTACAAAAACTGGCCGATCAGGTTCTCCAGCACCACTGCGGACTGCGTGGCGGTGATGGAGTCGCCGTCTGCCAGATTCTTCTCGTCCGCGCCCGGCTCGATGCCGATGTACTGGTCCCCCAGCAGCCCACTCGTCAAGATCTTGAGCGAACTGTCCTTGGGAAAGAGATAGCGCTTGTCGATCTCCAGCTCCACGCGCGCCTGGAAGGTGGTGTCATCGAAGCTGATCGTGCGCACGCGCCCGACCACCACACCCGCGCCACGCACCGCCGCCTTGGGCTTGAGCCCACCGATGTTGTCGAACTTCGCGCTAATCGTGTAGCCAGATTGCCAGTTGAGGTTGAGCAGATTGGCCGCCTGCAGCGCCAGAAACACCAGCGCCACCAGGCCAAGAATCACGAACAGCCCTACCCAGACATCGTTTTTGGATCGTTCCATGCTGCCCTCTACAAACTGAACATCAAGGCCGTGAGGATGAAATCAAGCGCCAGCACCGCCAGCGACGCGATGACCACCGTGCGCGTCGTGGCCTGCGAGACCCCTTCGGGCGTCGGCTTGGCCACGTAGCCCTGCAACACGGCGGTAAACGTCACCGCCACGCCGAACACGACGCTTTTGACCACGCCATTGCCCACGTCCTTGAACACGTCGACGCCGCTCTGCATCTGTCCCCAGAACGCGCCGCCATCCACGCCGATCATCACCACGCCCACGAGCCAGCCACCGGCCACGCCCACGGCGCTGAAGACCGCCGCGAGCACCGGCATGGCGATGACCCCACCCCAGAAGCGCGGCGCCAAAATGCGCTGGACGGGATCGACCGCCATCATCTCCATGGCGGAGAGCTGCTCGCCCGCGCGCATCAAACCGATTTCCGCTGTGAGCGAGGTACCCGCCCGACCGGCAAACAACAGCGCCGTGACCACGGGCCCGAGTTCGCGCACCAGGCTGAGCGTGACCACCAGGCCCAGCGACGCCTCCGACCCGTAGAGCTGCAGCACGTTGTAGCCCTGCAGCGCCAGCACGAAGCCGACAAACAGGCCTGACAACGCAATGATCACCAGCGAGTGATTGCCGAGAAAATGCACCTGGTCGCGCACCAGCGCCGGACGGCGCAACGTAGTCCCCAGCAGCGTCACGAGCCGCGTGAACAACCGCGCCGCCGCCCCGATGTCCACGAGGCGGTTGCGAACCGCGAAGCCCACATCCGAGGGGCGCCACCAGCTCATCGCCCGCCCCCCGCGCCGCCGACGATGCCGAAATCCTGCTCCACCGACGGCCCAGGATGGTGAAACGGCACCGGCCCGGCCGGCAAGGCATGCACGAACTGATGCACCAGCGGATCGGTACTGGTGCGAACCTCGCCCGGCGTGCCCTGCGCCGCCACGTTGCCCGCGCCGAGAATGATCACGTGATCGGCCAGCGCAAAGGTCTCCTGCAGGTTGTGCGAGACCAGAATCGTGGTCAGGCCCATGGCGTCGCTGAGCTGGCGGATGAGCTGCGCCGAGATGCCCAGTGAAATCGGATCGAGCCCCGCGAAGGGCTCGTCGTACATGATGAGTTCGGGATCGAGTGCGATGGCGCGTGCCAGGGCCACCCGCCGCGCCATGCCACCCGAAATCTGACTGGGCATCAGATCGCGCGCGCCGCGCAGCCCCACCGCGTGCAGCTTCATCAGCACGATGTCGCGCACCAGCGTCTCGCTCAGCGTGGTGTGCTCACGCAAGGGGAAGGCCACGTTGTCGAACACACTCATGTCAGTGAACAGCGCGCCGAACTGGAACAGCATGCCCATGCGCCTGCGCGCCGCGTACAGTTCGGCCCGGGTCATCGGACCCACGTCCTTGCCATCCACCAGCACCTGCCCCTGCTGCGCCCGCTGCTGCCCGCCGATGAGCCTCAGCACCGTGGTCTTGCCGCCACCGGACGCGCCCATGATGGCCGTGACCTTGCCGCGAGGCACCGACAAGGAGACGTCGCGCAGCACCGGGCGGGCGCCATACCCGAAGGTGACGCCACGCAATTCCACGAAGGATTCAGGGATCAAAACTTCATTTGAAGACATGCTGTACGGCCGCGGCAAGAGCCGTCATGATAAAAGCGCATCCAGATCGCCGCTGACTGCCCAGCGACAAAACCCGCTCGGGCGTGGACAACCCGTTACTATAATTGCGGGTTCTGTTTTGCACTGCAAGGTACAGGCATTATCGCCTCTGACTGGGCACGGCTGACCGGACCCGCCATGCATGCCCGCCAGCCCTTGCCCACCCAAGGAAAGGTCTCCATCCGATGGATCAAGCTGTCGCCGCACGCTCCCCGACCCGCCTCGCCACGGGCCTGCACCTTATCGGTGATCTCTATGGCTGCACGTGCGACCACAGACTGATGCATGACGCGTCATATCTGGAAAATTTCTGCAAGGAGAGCGTCGCGGCCGCGGGCCTGACGGCGGTAGGCTCGCTCTTTCATGCCTTCGGCGAGAACGGCGGAGTTACGGGCGTCATCGTGCTGGCGGAGTCGCATCTGTCCATTCACACCTGGCCTGAATCCGGCTACGTCACGCTGGACGTCTACGTCTGCAACTACACCGAGAACAATCGGCCGAAGGCCCAGAAGCTCTTCAACACCCTGCAGGCGGCATTCAACCCGAGCGAACCCCGACTGCACCGCGTGGACCGGGCATGAACTGGCCCGCTTCCCAGGTGCGGGCGGTTGCAGAGCGCCTGAACGAACACTTCGGTTTTTATCTGACGCATTGCCGCCTGCTGGCCGAGAGCCGGTCGCCATGGCAGCACATTGAAATTTTCGAACACCCGCTTTTCGGCAGGCTCATGCGCATCGACGAATGCTTCATGACGAGCGAGCGCGACGAATTTTTCTACCACGAGCCGATGGTGCACCTGCCCGCGACGGCTCACCCGGGCGTGCGCTGCGCCCTGATCGTCGGCGGTGGCGATGGTGGAGCGGCCGAAGAGCTGTTCAAGCTGCCCGACATCGAGCACGTGACGCTGTGCGAACTCGATGAAGAAGTGATCCGCATGGCAAGGCAATGGCTGCCATCGATCCATCGCGGCGCGCTCGATGATCCGCGCCTGCGAATCCAGGCAGGTGACGCGCGCAGCTTCATCCTGAGCACGGCCGAACGCTTCGACCAGATCGTGCTGGACCTGACCGATCCATTCGGCCCCGCGATCGAGCTCTACACCGTCGAGTTCTACCAGGCCTGTCAGCGCATTCTCAATCCCGGGGGCGTGCTGTCGCTGCACCTGGGCTCGCCCATTCACCTGCAGGAAAGCATGCGGCGCATCCACGCCTCGCTGCGCGCCGTTTTCTCCGTGGTGCGCCCCTACTTCCAGTACGTGCCGCTCTATGGCACGCTGTGGTGCATGGCCATGGCGTCGGATACGACCGACCCGGCCGCGCTCGCGCCGCAGGAAGTGGACATGCGGCTCAGGCACCGCGACATCAGGGACTTGCAGCTCTACAACGGGCAGACGCACCAGGCGCTGCTGGCACAGCCCAATTTCGTGCGGGAGCTGCTGAGCCAGAGCGCCGCGCCGCTGCACCGCGACGATGTGCTGGGCGATATTCACGACCCTGCGCAATTGCCCCGGATCACCATCAGCGAATCCTGAGCGCGGCACGCCGATGCCTAGGGCGGTCCCCTACATGGCGTCGATCATCACCCGACCAAAGCCCGAGCAACTGACCTGCGTCGCTCCGTCCATGAGACGCGCGAAATCGTAGGTGACCTTCTTGCTCTGGATCGCCTTCTCCATCGCGCCGATGATCAGATCCGCGGCTTCGAGCCAGCCCATGTGGCGCAGCATCATCTCGGCGCTCAGGATCTCCGAGCCCGGATTGACGTAATCCTTGCCCGCGTACTTGGGCGCGGTGCCGTGCGTGGCCTCGAAGCAGGCGACGCTGTCGCTCAGGTTGGCCCCCGGGGCAATGCCGATGCCTCCCACCTGCGCCGCCAGCGCATCGCTGATGTAGTCGCCATTGAGATTGAGCGTGGCGATCACACTGTATTCGGCCGGGCGCAGCAGGATCTGCTGCAGGAAGGCATCCGCGATGGCGTCCTTGACAACGATGTCACGCCCCGTCTTCGGATTCCTGAACTTGCACCACGGCCCGCCATCGATCGGTTGCGCCCCGAACTCGCGCTGCGCCAGCGCATAGCCCCAATCGCGAAAGCCCCCTTCCGTGTACTTCATGATGTTGCCCTTGTGCACGAGCGTCACGCTGGGCTTGTCGTTGTCGATCGCGTACTGGATGGCCTTGCGCACGAGGCGTTCGGTCCCTTCGATCGAGACGGGCTTGACCCCCATGCCCGAAGTGTCGGGAAAGCGGATCTTCGAGACTCCCATCTCCTGCACCAGGAAGCGAATGAGTTTTTGCGCCTTTTCGCTCTTTGCTTCCCATTCGATGCCGGCGTAGATGTCTTCCGAATTTTCACGGAAGATCACCATGTTGACCTTTTCCGGTGCCTTCACGGGGCTGGGCACGCCCTTGAAATACTGCACCGGCCGCAGGCACACGTACAGATCGAGCTCCTGGCGCAGCGCGACGTTGAGCGACCGGATGCCGCCGCCGACCGGCGTGGTGAGCGGCCCCTTGATGGAGACCACATAGTCCTTGAGCGCCGCCAGCGTCTCGTCGGGCAGCCAGACGTCCGGCCCGTACACACGCGTGGCCTTTTCTCCCGCGAAGACCTCCATCCAATGAATTTTTCGCTGGCCGCCATAGGCCTTGGCCACCGCGGCATCCACCACCTGGATCATGACGGGCGTGATGTCTGCGCCCGTTCCGTCCCCTTCAATAAATGGAATGATGGGCTTGTCCGGCACATTCAGCGACATGTCGGCGTTGACGGTGATCCTCTGCCCCTGCTCGGGCACGCGGATATGCTGGTAGGTGCTCATGCGCCTGGTTCTCCCCTCACGGCAAAATGACTCCCGCACGGCATGCGCGCACTGCATCGCGTCAAACGTCGGGGCACGGCAAATTCTAGTGATAAAAATACACGTGTCGAGCGTCAACCACACGGGCCGAGCAACCGTTGAGCGATGCGCAACGCGGCGTATCGCGCTGCACTTTGCAATCACGAAATGTCAACCATGAAACAACTGCTCGCTCTCCTCACTGCCGGGTTCTTCGCCGCTGGAGCCTTCGCACAAGCCCAACCGGCACCGGCTGAGCCCGTGGCGCCCGCTGCCGCAGTGGCGCCAGCTGCTGCGCCCGCGCCGGCTGCCGCGGCGCCTCAGGCCAAGGCCAGGAAAACCGCCAAGGCACACAAGAAGGCCACCAACAAGCACGCCAAGCGCCACAGCAAGAAAGCGGCCAAGACAGCGGCCTGAGCCCGGTGCCATCCACGGCAACACCGCCGTCCCCCAAGGCTCGCGAAGTATGATCTTTGCGAGCCTTTTTCATGGAGGCGAGATGCTCCGTACCACATTCCTGCGCCAGCTGGTCACCGGCTGCGCAGCGCTGCTGGCCTGCGCCCTGTGCCTTGCACAGGAGGGCGAGCCCCAGATGAATCTTGCGCGCGTCGAACTGCATGTGGGCATGTACCGGGTCTCCGCGCAAGTGGCGGCGACGCCGCGGCAGCGCGAGATCGGTCTGATGTACCGTCAGCAGATGCCCGACCACGAAGGCATGCTTTTCGTCTTCGAAGTGCCGGGCGTGCAATGCTTCTGGATGAAAAACACGCAACTGCCGCTGACGGCGGCGTTCATCGCCGACGACGGCAAGATCGTCAATCTGGCGGACATGCAACCCCGGACCGACGACTCGCACTGCTCCGATAAGCCAGTGCGCTACGTGCTCGAAATGAACCAGGGTTGGTTTGCGAAGAAGGGCTTCAAACGCGGCACCCAACTTTCAGGGCCGCCGTTCACGCGCCCCTAGTGTGCTGTCCCGCCAATAGCTGCACAAAATGAAATCGATGGATTCGTGTTCAGGGCAAGGCGCAAACCGCAGTGATAGCTGCAGCTATCGCGAGGATTTGCAACGTCGCCCTGGGCACGAAGACGCGATTTCATGTGCAGTTATTGGCGGAACAGCACACTAATCAGTCTCGCACCACGAGCACGGGCACCTTGACGACGCCCAGCACGCGCTGGGTGACGCTGCCCAGCACGAGTTTTTCAATGCCGCGCCTGCCGTGCGAACCCATCACAACCAGGTCCGCCCCCGCGTTCTTGACCGTCTCCAGCACGCCTTCGTGCACGGTGTGCCCCTCGCCCACGATGGTGTCCACCTGATCCACCCCGGAGCTCTTGACCGCGTCGCGCGCGGCGTCCAGTGCCGCATTGGCTTCCGCATTGGCCGCGGTCAGATACTGTGCCTGGCCATAGGCAAAGTCCGCGCCCACGCCAGTGAACGGATAAGGATCGATCACGTACAGCAGCGTCACCTCGCTGCCGAACACCTTGGCCAGCGCCGACGCACGCGCCACGGCTTTCATCGAAGTTTCCGAACCATCGACGGGAACCAGAATATGCTTGAACATGATGCGCTCTCCTTTCGCGGCGGTGCCGCCGCTGTACCCGCGGCCATTATTAATCATCATCGCCGAGAAAACGACCCCGTCGGCAGGTCAGCACCAGCGTGTCTCGCCAGCCGAATTCACCCACAGGCTGGATCGGGGTGGTCTCGTGGATCATGCGTGCGTCATCGAGCAGCATCACCGACCCGGGTTCGCTCAGGGTAAAGCGCTGCCCAGCCGGGCTCGCGGCTTCGAAAATCCGCGTCTCGCCCCCCTTGACCGCCTCACGCCCGATCAGAAACACGGCCACCAGATCCACACCGTCGCGGTGCGCGCCCTCCGGCGTCGGGCGGCCCACCCCACCTTCGGTATCGATGCGGAACTGATGCGCCTCAACGCACCAGCACGCCTCGGCGGCGCCTGCGGGCAACAGGGCCGCCTGCGCTGATGCAGCCACCGCGCGCAGCAGTTGCAGCCACACCGGGCTTGTCACGGTGGCGGCGAGCATGGGCGCAAACCAGCGCTGCATGCCACCATGCAAGGCGTTGTAGTGCACCGGCTGCCAATGCGCCCGATGTGCCACCTGCCGGACATCGGTGCCCCGCACGACGAAGCACGAATGGCGCCGACGCCGATACCGCCCACCATCCTTGAGGTAGTCATCGGGCGGCAGATCATCCCAATCGCCCCGAAAAGCCGTCAGATCGCCCGGCGCGACGCCTGCCCACATGGCCGTGTCTCGTGGCGCCAGCACGGCATATCCGCGTTCGCGCAACTGGTGCGCAAGCTCCGCGGGCGGGACGTAAGGGGGTGAAAAACTCGTGAGGGCCATGGGCGCCAAGCTTAGCGCCGCCCGATGGCGCGGGCGCCCTCACAGTCGTCCGGCGTCTTGGGCTTCCTGCAGCGCGCGCCACATGACCTTGCCGCTGCCGCTCTTGGGCAGGCTCCGGGCGAATTGGACCTGGCGGGGCGCCTTGTACACCGCCATGTGCTCATGGCACCAGGCCAGGATGTCATCTGCGCTCACCTCGCCCTCCTTGCCCGAGCGCAGCACCACCACGGCCTTGACCGTCTGCCCGCGGTAATCATCGTGCGCGGCGATCACGCAGACCTCCTGGATCGCCGGATGGCGGTACATCAGCATTTCGACCTCGGCAGGCCAGACCTTGAAGCCGCTGGCGTTGATCATGCGCTTGAGGCGATCGGTGATGAAGAAATAGCCCTCCTCGTCCACGCGTCCCAGGTCGCCCGTGCGGAAAAAGCGCTTGCCGTCGAGTTCAAAAAAGGCCGCCTCGGTCGCTTCCGGGTGCTTCCAGTAACCGTCGAACACCTCGGGGCCGCTGACGACGATTTCGCCCTGCTCGCCCTGGGGCAGCTCCTTCAGGGTCTGGGGATCGACGATGCGCGCATCGGTCCCCATGAAGGGGATGCCCAGGCACTGCTGCTTGGGCCGGTCGGGCGGGTTACTGTGCGAGGGCGCGGCGGTTTCGGTCAGCCCATAACCCTCGGCGTAGTGCAGGTCATACTGGTCCTGCAGGCGCTGGGCAACTGCCTGCGGCATGGCGGCGCCGCCACCGCCGATGGTTTTCAGGCTCGAGAGGTCGAACTGCGCAAAGTTGGGACTCGCCATCAGGTCGATGATCATCGTGGGAATGTTGGTCCACGCCGTCACGCGGTAGCGTGAGATGAGGCGCCCCGCCAGTTCCCTGTCCCAGCGTGGCAACAGCACCAGCGTGCAGCCCGAGTAGAGCGCCGCATGCATCACGCTGACCATGCCGGTGATGTGAAACATCGGGATCACGCACAGCGCCACGCCATCGGCCGAGGCCGTGCCCCACATGCTGCTGGCCACGGCGTTGTGCATCAGGGTGCGATGTGGATGCATGCAGCCCTTGGGCGAGCCCGTGGTGCCGCTGGTGTAGGGCAGCACCGCAAGATCGTCTGGCCCCGCCGTGTGCTCGGGGGCGGTCTCACGGCACGCGAGCGCATCGCCCCAGACGTGCACCTGGCCGCTTTGCAGCGGTGGCAGCGGCCGCGCCGTGCACAGCCAGTCCTGCCACGCCGCGGGCATGTCACCGGGCTGCAGCGCCGCCGGGTCGAAGGCATCGGTGTACTGGCTCACTAGCAGGTGAGAGAGCCGCTGGCGCTCGGGCAACAGATCGCTGGCCCGTGCCACCTCGTGCGCGACGTCGCCAGTGGTGATCGCCACACGCGCACCCGCATCCTCGATGTAATGCACGAGCTCCTGCGCGCGGTTCATCGGATTGACGGGAACGACCACGGCGTTGGCGCGCAGGATGGCGAAATGCGCGACCACCCACTGCGGACAGTTCTGCATGTCGAGCAGCACGCGATCACCCTTGCGCACGCCCCACGCGGCCAGCTGCGCCGCAAGGCGCTCGGCTTCGTCATGCAACCGGCGGTAGCTGGTCTCGCGCCCCATGAACACCAGCGCCGCCTTGCGCGGATAGCGCCGGGCATTGACAACCACGTTGAACCACAACGAGGTATCTGGAACCGTGATGGCGTGTGGCAGGCGCGAGGGCCAGAATGCGTGGTGGACTTGCATGCAGAGCTTCCTTGGTGAGAGTCCTTGGTCGTGATGCGGCCAGCGTAGGAAGGAGATGAAGTGCTGACAACGGGGCAAGCCCTCGCCCGCAGTCACGCAGGCGACGCGGCACACCTCGTTACCGCGCGCGATGCGCGACAGGCCCCACCATCAACGACAATCAGCGACGATGGCAACACCGCCAAGACACCCTGTTTAAGAACGCCGCGAGGGCCAACCCAGCGGCGTCGATCAATTGCCTGCAATGAACATCGTCATCCTGGACGACTACCAGGACACCGTGCGCAAACTGCGCTGCGCGGAGCGTCTGGCATCCTTTTCCGCCAAGGTCTACACCAACACGGTCAAGGGCCTGGGCCAGCTTTCGGTGCGGCTGCGCGATGCCGACATCATCGTGCTGATCCGCGAGCGCACCCCCATCACGCGCCAGCTCATCGAAAAGCTGCCCCGGCTCAAATTCATCGCGCAGACGGGGCGCATCGGCGCACACATCGACCTGGCCGCCTGCACCGAGCGCGGCATAGCCGTGGCCGAGGGCAGCACCTCGCCCGTGGCACCTGCCGAGCTGACCTGGGCTCTGATCATGGCCGCGATGCGGCGCCTGCCCCACTACGTCGCCAACCTCAAGCACGGCGCTTGGCAGCAGGCCGGGCTGCGCGCCGCGTCCATGCCGCCGAATTTCGGCGTGGGGCAGGTGCTCCGAGGCCGCACGCTCGGCATCTGGGGCTACGGTCGCATCGGCCAGATCGTGGCCGGTTATGGACGCGCATTCGGCATGAACGTGCGCATCTGGGGCAGTGAGACCTCGCGCACCAGGGCCCTGGCCGATGGCTACCAGGCAGCCAACACGCGCGCCGAATTCTTCGAGCAATGCGACGTGATCTCGCTGCATCTTCGCTTGGCGGAAGAGACGCACCACCTCATCACGCTCGAAGACCTCTCGCTGATGAAACCCACGGCACTGCTGGTCAACACCTCGCGCGCCGAGCTGCTCGAGCCGGACGCCCTGATCACGGCACTCAATCGCGGACGCCCCGGCATGGCGGCCATCGACGTGTTCGAAAGCGAGCCCATCCTGCAGGGCCATGCGCTGCTCAGGCTCGAGAACTGCGTGTGCACACCGCACATCGGCTACGTGGAACAGGACAACTACGAGCTGTATTTCGGTGCCGCCTTTGACAACGTCATCAATTACATGAAGGGCACGCCGACCAACATCGTCAACCCCGGCGCGCTTCAGATGCGCCGCTGAACTGCGATGGCCGAACCCCTTCAATGGCTGGACGACGGCACGCCCGCCAGTGCGCGCTTCGGCGATCGCTACCACAGCAGCGCCGGCCACGGACTCGATCAGGCGCGCGGCGTGTTCCTCTCGGGCTGTGGACTGCCCCAGGGCTGGGCGGATCAGGCCCGATGGTGCGTCCTGGAAACGGGTTTCGGCCTGGGGCTGAATTTCCTCGTGACCTGGGCCGCATGGCGCGCCGATCCCGCCCGGCCGCGCCTGCTGCACTTCGTCTCGTGCGAAGCCTGGCCCGTGAGCGGCCAGGATCTGCTGCGCGCCGCGCCGCCCGATCCGGAAATCCAGGCGCTCGCGGCCGAGCTGGCAGCGCAGTTCCAGGGCCTGGTGCCCGGGGTGCACCGGCTGTCCTTCGACGGCGGGCAGGTGCTGCTCACGCTGCTGATCGGTGACGCACAGGCCATGCTCAGGGCGCAGCGCCCCCTGGCCGACAGCGTCTATCTCGATGGATTCGCGCCGCGCCTGAACCCGCAGATGTGGAGCGAGCACACGCTCAGGGCCGTGGCCCGCTGCTGCCACCGTGGCACGCGCCTGGCCACGTGGAGCACCGCCGGCAGCGTACGCGATGGACTGACGCAGGCAGGCTTCCAGGTGGAAAAAGTCCCGGGCGTTGCGCCCAAGCGCGAAAACCTGCACGCCGTCTACGATCCGCACTGGCAACCCCACCCGCCCCATCCCGTGCTGGCCGGGGCCCGTCTTCCCGAAGGTCGGCGCTGCGCGGTCATCGGCGCGGGCCTCGCGGGCGCCTGCGTCGCCGCCAGCCTCGCACGGCGCGGCTGGCAGGTGACGGTGCTGGATGCGGCAGCCCAGCCCGCAGCCGGCGCCTCCGGCGTGCCCGCCGCCATCTGCGCGCCCCATACGTCGCCCGACGACAGCCTCATATCGCGCGTCTCGCGCGCCGGCCTGCGCACGCTGCAGCAAACCCTGCGCTGCTCCGCGGCGGACATGCAGGGCGAGGCATGGGCGCTGCCGGGCGTGCTCGAGCATGCCGTGGGCCAGTCACCCCGCCTGGCCGGTGGCAGCGCCGAATGGCAAGCCTGGAGCGTGCACGCCTCGGCCGAACACTGCCGTGGCGCAGGGCTTCCAGCCGGGGCCCCGGCACTGTGGCATCCGGGCGGGGGCTGGGTGCTGCCCGGGCCGCTGGTACGCCGGCTCCTGCAGCAACCGGGCATCACCTACCTCGGCAACACGCGGGTGCGACAGCTCAAGTACGACGGCGAGGCCGCCATTGCATGGCGACTCCTGAGCGCAGACGATCGGCCACTTGCGCAGGCCGACATCGTCGTGGTCTGCGCCGGAGCACACACCCGGGCGCTCGTTCCCGAGGCCCTGCCCCTGCAACCCGCGCGCGGCACGACCAGCTGGGGCACGCGGGCGCAAACCCCATCGGGCGCGCCTTGGCCCGCCACTGCGGTCAACGGCCATGGCATGCTGATACCGCACGTCACGCTGGCGGGAGAAGACGCCTGGGTCTGCGGCTCCACATTCGAGCGCGACCTCGACGCACTGCCGCTCACCCCTGAGGAAGTGGCCGCGGCGCATCAGGCCAACCACGACAAGCTCAGCGCGCTCCTGCCCGCGCTGGCGCAGAGCCTCTCGGGCCTGTTTGCACAAGCGGGTGCCTTGCACGCATGGTCAGGCGTGCGCTGCACCACGCCAGATCACTTGCCCCTCGTGGGGCCTCTGGATGAGACCATGCACCCGCCCGGACTCTGGGTCTGCACGGGTCTGGGCGCGCGCGGTGCCACCTTGGCCGCACTGTGCGCGGAGCTGCTGGCGGCTCACCTGCACCACGAGCCGCTGCCTCTGGATGCAAAACTGGCGCAGGCACTGTCCACACAACGACTGCGGCGCCCCAAAGACACCCCTGCGCCACCCGCAGCCCTGCAGGCATGACCGCACCGGCGTTGCAAGCCGGCGCACCGCCTGACTGCCCGTGGGCGCCGCGCTGGTGGGCGTGCTGCTGGGTGAAACGAGGAACCCCGGGCAGGTGCTGGCCCTTGCCAGGGTCGTGCTGACCACCCGGCCCGAGCGCGGCTTCAGACGTGCAGCGCGCAGTCGCTGACGACGATGCCGTCGGCATCGGCGTACAACCACTCGCCCGGCCGTACCCAAACGCCCTGCACCTGCACCGCAACGTCCTTCTCACCGCCGCCGCGTTTTTCGGTGGCCATCGGGATCAGGGCCAATGCACGGATGCCCACGGCCTGGGCATTGAGTTCCGCCACGTCGCGCACACAGCCGTTGACCACGATGCCCGACCAGCTGTTGCGCGCCGCCGCCGCCGCCAGGTTGCCGCCCACGAGCGCGCGGCGCAGCGAGGCCCCGCCATCGACCACCAGCACGCGCCCCAGACCCGGGGAGTTCACCGCCTCCTTCACCAGCGTGTTGTCTTCGAAGCACTTGAGCGTGGCCACCTGGCCGTGAAAAGCGGGCAAGGCGCCGAACGACCGGAACACCGGGGGCAACACGCGAAACAGGCCGCTGGCATCGCTCTTGCGTGCATCACACAGATCACAGGTGCCGATGACGGAAGGCGTCGGGTCGATGGTGGGCATGGACAGGATAAATCCGGGTGGAAAACGCAAATTGTGCCCTGCGCTGTTGCCCCAGCGCAGCAACCGCCACCGTCGGCAGACAAAAAGTCGCGCCCGCACTTGGCAGGCGGCGTTTTCCCGCTAGTATCCGTGGCCAGCTCAGCCGCCGCGAGGCGCTGGCTACCCCCATAGACATGACAAGGACACCCGAAACATGGCAACCGCAAGCAAAAAGGCGCCCGCCGCCGCGAAGCGCACCCCCAACGCAGCCTTCATGAAGCCGCTGACCCCCGACGCCGCCCTGGCCGCCGTGATCGGCGCCAAACCCCTGCCCCGCACCGAAATCGTCAAGCAGCTGTGGGTTTACATCAAGGCGCACAAGCTGCAGGATGCCGCCAACAAGCGCATGATCAATGCGGACGCCAAGCTCAAGGATCTTTTCGGGAAATCCCAGGTGTCGATGTTTGAACTCGCCGGCCTGATCGGCAAACACGTCAAGTAAGCACCGCGAAGCACCGCGCACCTGAAGAAACCGGCCAGGCGCCGGTTTTTTTGTGTCGGCCACGCGGCGCGCGCCTACCTCTGAACGCCCCGCGAAGAGCGCACATCGCTATAATGGAGCGCTTCATGGCATCAGCCCCGTCGGCCATACTAGTTACACAGACGGGGAACTTCGCCGCGCACGGCTGGCCTGGCCCGATCTTCCAGACCATCCCTCTGGCGGTACATATCTTGGAAATATCTGGCTGATGACGACCATCCGTGTAAAAGAAAACGAACCCTTTGACGTGGCGCTGCGCCGCTTCAAGCGCACCATTGAGAAGCTGGGTTTGCTCACCGAACTGCGCGCGCGCGAGTTCTACGAAAAGCCCACCGCCGAGCGCAAGCGCAAGAAGGCTGCCGCCGTCAAGCGCCACTACAAGCGCGTTCGCAGCATGCAACTGCCCAAGAAGCTCTACTGAGCCGGCAGGCTGCTCAAAAGCGAGCCACCCAACCCGCGCCCGGGACGCCTGGCGCGGGTTTTTGCATTCATGGAGCGAAAAATGACACTGAAAGAACACATCACCGAAGACATGAAGGCCGCGATGCGCGCGCACGAGAGCGAGCGCCTGGGCACGATTCGCCTGCTGCTCGCGGCGTGCAAGCAAAAGGAAGTGGACGAGCGCGTGGTGCTCGACGATGCGGCTGTCGTCGCCATCGTGGACAAGCTGATCAAGCAGCGCAAGGACAGCATCACCGCCTATGAAGGTGCGGGCCGGCAGGACCTCGCCGACAAGGAAAAGGCCGAGATGCTGGTGCTGCAGGCCTACCTGCCCGCGCGCCTCTCGCAAGCCGAGGTGCGGGAGGCCGTGAGCGCCCTGGTCGCCAAGGTGGGCGCCAGCGGCCCGGCCGACATGGGCAAGGTGATGGGCGCAGCCAAGAAGGAGCTGGCCGGCAAGGCCGACATGGGCCTGGTGTCCGCGGCCGTCAAGGCGGCTCTCACCCACTGAAACGATAGCTGGCTGCGCCTTGTCAGCATAGATTTCGATATATTTCCATATTGAAATCATTGCTGGTCAGCCGCAGACAGCTCATTTTTTCACTATCCGCAAGGAGTCGCCTCGTGCCCACCCCCTATCGCATCGCCGTCATCGCCGGCGACGGCATCGGCCGCGAGGTCATGCCCGAGGGCCTGCGCGTGGTGCGGGCCGCCGCCGAGCGCTTTGGCATCGCGCTCGAATGCCATGCTTTCGACTGGGCGCACTGCGACTACTACGCGGCGCACGGCACGATGATGCCGCCCGACTGGAAGCAGCAGCTCGCGGGCATGGATGCGATCTACTTCGGCGCCGTCGGCTGGCCGGCCACCGTGCCCGACCACGTCTCGCTCTGGGGTTCACTGCTCAAATTCCGCCGCGAGTTCGACCAGTACATCAACCTGCGCCCGGTGCGGCTCTTCGACGGCGTGCCCTGCCCGCTTGCGGGCAAAAAACCCGGCGACATCGACTATCTCGTGGTGCGCGAGAACACCGAGGGCGAGTACACCGCGCTGGGCGGCGTGATGTTCGAGGGCACCGAGCGCGAGATCGTGGTGCAGGAATCGGTCTATTCCCGCCTGGGCGCCGAGCGGCTGCTGAAATACGCGTTCGAACTCGCGCAAAGCCGCCCGAAAAAGCATTTGTCGCTGGCCACCAAGAGCAACGGCATCGCCATCAGCATGCCCTGGTGGGACCGGCAGGCCGAGGCCATGGCGGCGCAGTATCCGCAGGTGGCCTGGGACAAGCACCACATCGACATCCTCACCGCGCGCTTCGTGCTTGCCCCCGAGCGGTTTGACGTCGTGGCCGCGACCAACCTGTTCGGCGACATCCTCTCCGATCTCGGCCCCGCCACGACCGGCACCATCGGCCTCGCGCCTTCGGCCAATCTCAATCCCGAACGCACATTTCCCAGCCTGTTCGAGCCGGTGCACGGCTCGGCGCCCGACATCTGCGGCCAGGGCATCGCCAATCCGATCGCGATGATCTGGTCGGGCGCGCTGATGCTGGATTTCCTCACCCAGGGCCAGGGCGCGGGCCGGGCGGCGCACGATGCTATCGTGGCCGCCATCGAAACCGTGCTGCAAGGCGGCCCGCGCACACCCGATCTGGGAGGCGGCGCCCGCACGGCAGAGGTGGGCGAAGCGATTGCACGGCAGCTTGCGGCACGCTGATACAGCGCGGTCCGTGCGCGTAACCGACGTGACAACACGTAGAACGGGCGACGCGCCCTGCTTGCCGCCCCAAGGACGAGCGCATGGGGGGCTGCGCGATGCAGGCTGCCATTTGCCGGGCACTGCCAGGCTTCGTCTTGTGACATTGCAAGTGGGCAATGCGACGATGATGAGGTTTTGGTTCCGTCCATAGAAACGATGATGATCTCGCACAAGCAACGTCCCGTCCGCGCCCTGACTGCCACTGCCCTGCTGGCGGCTGCTCTTGCCAGTGTCGGCTGTTCGACACCTCCCACCAACGCCCAGATCGGCACGGCCGTGGGGGCGGTTGTCGGCGGTGCCACGGGCAACGTGCTGTTTGGCGGCCCCGTGGGCACGATAGGAGGCGCCGCGGCAGGGGCACTGATCGGCAACGAGGTCGGCAAGAACCAGCGCAAGCGCTGATGCGCCGGCGCGTCGATGTTCAACTGCCGGCGACGGTCATCCGCTCGATCAGAATCGACCCCACGGTCTTGGCACCGTAGCCATAGGCATCGGCGCCCACCGCCGTGATCGCCTTGAACATCGCCTTGAGGTTGCCGGCGATGGTGATTTCCTGCACCGGGTAGGCGATCTCGCCGTTTTCCACCCAGAAGCCGCTGGCGCCGCGCGAATAGTCGCCGGTGACGTGGTTCACCCCCTGGCCCATGAGATCGGTCACGAACAGGCCCGTGCCCAGCTTTTTGAGCATGGCGTTCAGATCGTCCCCGGGACGTGTGCGGCGGGAGACCAGCGTGAGGTTGTGCGAGCCGCCCGCGTTTCCCGTCGTGCGCATGCCGAGCTTGCGCGCCGAATAGCTCGAAAGGAAATAGCCCGCCACGCGCCCGCCCTCGACCACCTTGCGCGGGGCCACGCGCACGCCCTCGTCGTCAAACGGCGAGCTGCCCTTGCCTTGCAGGACAAACGGATCTTCGGCAATGTCGATGTGCCTGGGAAAGACCTGCCTGCCCAGCGAATCGACGAGAAAACTGCTTTTGCGATACAGCGCACCGCCGCTCACGGCCTGCACGAAGCTGCCGAGCAAGCCCGCCGCGAGCGGCGACTCGAAGAGCACCGGGCACTCGGTCGTCGCGATCTTGCGCGCGCCCAGGCGCGAGAGCGCACGTTCGGCCGCATAGCGCCCCACGGCCTCGGGGGTGGCCAGACGTGCCGCGTCGCGCTCCGAGCTGTACCAGGAATCGCGCTGCATCTGCCCGTTCCTGCCCGGCAGCGAAGCGATCGGCGCCACCGAGATGCTGTGGCGGGAGCTCGCATAGCCGCCGCGAAAGCCGTGCGTGTGCGCGCTGAAAAAATGGCTTTGCTGCGCCGTGACACCCGCGCCCTCGCTGTTGGTGATGCGCCTGTGCGTCTGCAGTGCCGACTGCTCGCATTCCATCGCCATGCGCGCCGCCTCCTCGCTCGTGAGGCTCCAAGGGTGAAACAGATCCAGATCGCGATGGCTCGCCCGTGGTGCGATGTCCCGTGCATCGGGCAAACCCGCCACCGGGTCTTGCGCCGTGAAGCGGGCGATGTCGTAGGCCGCCTGCACCGTCTGGCGCACGGCCGCGGTGGAAAAATCGGACGTGCTGGCATTGCCGCGGCGCCGGCCCACGTAGACCGTCACGCCCAACGACTTGTCGCGGTTGCGCTCCACGCTTTCGAGCTGCCCGCGGCGCACGCCGACCGACAGTCCGCAGCCCTCGGACGCCTGCGCGCCCGCATCGGTGGCCCCGAGTTTTTTGGCGTGCTCGAGCGCGGAATCGACCAGCTCCTCAAAGAAGGCCGGAGAGTAGCTGAAACCCGTTTCAGGGCTGGCATCGGCGCTCGGGCGCGCTGCTTTGGCGGTGATGTTCATGGCGGCAGCTATGATACTTGGCGCCTGCCCGCCGCGCCCAATCGGAAATCCCCTTTCATGTCACGCAAACCCACCAGAGGCTATTACGTCAAGGGTCAGTTCATCGCCGAAGGCAGCGAGCTCGATGAACAGTACAAGGCCGAGCTGCGCGGCACCCCTGGCCAGAGCAAGACCGATCTCAAACGCGAAAGCACGCAACTGCAGGATCTGGGGGCATCGCTGCTGGCGCTGAACGCCCAGCGCCTGGCGAGCCTGCAGCTGCCGGACAGGCTGCTCGAAGCCCTGGCCGAGGCCAGACGCATCACGGCCCATGAGGGACGGCGCAGGCAGATGCAGCTCATAGGCAAGCTCATGCGCAAGCTCGACGAAGCGCTGCTTGAAAAGCTGCGCGAAAGCGTGGCCAGCGATGGCGCGCTGCATCAACAGGAAACGCTGGCGCTGCACGAGGCCGAACGCTGGCGCGACCGCCTGCTGGCGGACGACGATGCGCTTGCCCCGTGGCTCACCGAGCATCCAGGCAGCGACATCCAGCACCTGCGCACGCTCATCCGCCAGGCACGCAAGGACAACCCGCCGCTGACGGCCGCCGAGGCCTCGCAGGGCCTGGCCCCCCGCAAGAGCCGCGCACACCGCGAACTGTTCCAGGCCCTGCGGGCGCAGTTGCTGGACACCGCGGACCCTTCGGACGAACACCATGACTGACACCGCTCACGCCAGTGTGCCCGCGCCCGAAGCGGTGCGGGTCGGCATCGTCTCGATCAGCGACCGCGCGAGCAGCGGCGTTTACGAGGACAAGGGCCTGCCTGCGCTCCAGCAGTGGCTCACGGGGGCACTGCTCAACCCGATCACCTTCGACGCCCGGCTGATCCCCGATGAGCGGGAGGGCATCAGCGCCACGCTGGTCGAACTCGCCAATACGGGGTGCTCGCTCATTCTCACGACCGGCGGCACCGGGCCGGCGCCACGCGACGTGACGCCCGAGGCGACGCTTGCCGTGGCCGACAAGGTGATGCCGGGCTTTGGCGAGCAGATGCGGCGCATCAGCCAGCACTTCGTGCCCACGGCCATCCTTTCACGCCAGGTGGCGGTGATCCGCGGGCAAAGCCTGATCATCAATCTGCCGGGCCAGCCCAAGGCGATCGCCGAAACGCTGGAAGGACTCAAGGGAAGCGACGGCTCATCGCTCGTGCCCGGCATCTTCGCCGCCGTGCCCTATTGCATCGATCTGCTCAACGGCCCGTATCTGGAAACGGTGGATGCGGTCTGCAAGGCGTTCAGACCCAAAAGCGCGATTCGCCACCAGCGCTGAGCCGGGAGGCCGACGGCCTCACGCGCGCGGCTGGAAAACCCGATCGGCCTGGATCACCATGCTCAGGCGCCGCAGGTTGCGCAGCACCGCCTCGACATGGGCCAGATTGCGCACGGCGACAACGAAGCGCAGCTCGGTCGTTCCGCCGACAGCGTCATCCATGTCCATGTGCACGATGTCGGCCTCGCAACTGGCAAGCTCGGCCGCCACCCGCGCCAGCACGCCCTTGTGATTGCTCACGACGACCGACACGGCCACTTCGAAGCTGCGTGTCGGCTCGTCGGCCCAGTCGACCGCGATGAACCGCTCGCCATCCTTGCGCTGCAGCTCGCGCGCCACCTCGCACTGGGCGTGATGCACCAGCAGGCCCTCGCCGCGGCCCAGATAACCGACGATGGGATCTCCCGGCACGGGGCGGCAGCACTTGGCGTACTGCACCGTGGCGCGCTCGCTGCCATCGAGCAGCACGCCGCCCTGCGACAGGCTGTCCTCCGCACCGTAGCGCTCGCGCGTGAGCAGCAGGATATCGGGGCGCAGGCCGCTCTCGGACAGCAACGCCACGATGCGCCGCGCCACGATGCGAGCCACGCGCTTGCCCATGCCCACATCGGCCAGCAGTTCCTCGCGCGTGCGGTGGCCGGTAAAGCGCAGGAGCTTGTCCCACAGCGCCTCGTGGCCCGCCACCTCGGGCAGTTGCTGCACCCCTTCGGCGCGCAATGCCTGCGCCAGCAGCTTCTCGCCCAGCCCCACCGATTCGCTTTGCGCCAGGGTCTTCAGATACAGCCTGATCTTGGAGCGCGCCCGCCCCGAGCGCACGAAGCCCAGCCAGGCCGGGTTGGGCGTGGCCTCGGGCGCGGTCATGATCTCCACCACGTCGCCGTTCTTGAGCTCGGTGCGCAGCGGCACGAGCTGGTGATTGACCTGCGCCGCCACCGTGTGGTCGCCCACGTCGCTGTGGATGGCGTAGGCGAAATCGACCACCGTCGTGCCGCTGGGCAAGGCCATGATCTGGCCGCGCGGCGTGAAGACGTAGACCGCGTCCGGGAACAGGTCGACCCGGACGTGCTCCCAGAATTCGGTCGCGTCGCGGGTTTCGTCCTGGATGTCCAGCAGCGACTGCAGCCAGCGCGTACCGAGCTTTTGCACATTGGCGGCGCCCTTGTGCTGCGCGTTATAGAGCCAGTGCGCGGCCACACCCGCCTCGGCCACGATGTGCATCTCCTCGGTGCGCACCTGAAATTCCACATTCAGGCTCGCCGGCCCCACGAGCGTGGTGTGCAGCGACTGGTAGCCGTTGGCCTTGGCAATGGCAATATGGTCGGTGAACTTTCCGGGCACGGGCTTGTAGAGCTGGTGCAGCACGCCGACGGCGGTGTAGCAGTCGATCACCGAGGACACCACGATGCGAAAGCCGTACAGATCCACCACCTTGGCAAAGCTCAGGTGGCGCCCCTGCATGCGCTCGTAGATGCCGTAAAGCGTCTTCTCGCGGCCCAGAAGCCGCACAACCATGCCCTGGTGCGCAAAGGCCGTCTCCACCTCGGCCTGCACCTTCTGCATGACATCGCGGCGACGGCTGCGCGAGCGCGCCACGGCCTTCTCCAGCGTGGCATAACGCCAGGGGTGCAGGTGCCGAAACGACAGATCCTGCAGCTCCCGGTAGGTCTGGTTCAGGCCCAGACGGTGCGCGATCGGCGCGTAGATTTCAAGCGTCTCGGAGGCAATGCGGTACCACTTGCTGCGCGGTGCGCTGCCGAGCGTGCGCATGTTATGCGTCCGATCGGCGAGCTTGATGAGGATCACGCGCACATCGCGCGCCATCGCCAGCAGCATCTTGCGAAACGACTCCGACTGCCCTTCCTCGCGGGTGTTGAACTGCAGCTTGTCGAGCTTGGTCAGCCCATCGACGAGCTCGGCCACGGCGGCGCCGAAGTGCGCGATCAGATCGGCCTTGGTGACGCCGCAATCCTCCAGCGCATCATGCAGGAGCGCCGCCATGAGCGCCTCGGTGTCGAGCTTCCAGTCGGCACACAGGCTCGCCACGGCAATGGGATGCGTGATGTAGGGCTCGCCGCTGTTGCGCAGCTGGCCCAGGTGCGCATGGTCCGCGTAACGATAAGCCTGGCGCACCCGCTCGACGGACGCATCATCGAGGTAGTGCAGTTTTTCGAGCAGGGAATTGAAGCTGGCGGCCACGGCATCGGCGGCCGCCTTATTGGCGTGAGAGGCTACAGCCGCGCCTTGCGGCGCGGGCGTACTGTGCGAGCTGTCCGCTGACCGCGACGATACCTTTTCACCCATCCCTCAAATGTAGCGGGAGAGCATGCCGACCGTCCTTCCGACAATGAAAAAGCACCGCAATGCGGTGCTTTTTCGTGGTTCGAGAACCAATATGCGGTCAACCGGGGACTTTTTTCAGCATCTCCAGACCCACCTTGCCCGCGGCAATCTCGCGCAGCGCGGTCACGCCCGGTTTGTTGCGGCTTTCGATCTTGGGGGCATGGCCCTGGCTGAGCATGCGCGCACGATAAGTGGCCGCCAGCACAAGCTGAAAACGATTCGGAATTTGCTTGAGGCAATCTTCCACGGTGATGCGAGCCATGGTCTGGTGTTCTCCGGTGCAGTCAGGAAAGGCGCAGCGACTTGAAGGTGTCGGCACGCGCGCTGCGCTGCGCCGCCACCTTCAGGCGCTGGGCATGAACGATGGTTTTGAGGTCGAAAAGCGCGCGCTCGAAAATCTCGTTGATTATAACGAAGTCGAATTTTTCGACCTGCGCCATCTCCACCACGGCATTGGCCAGGCGCTGCTCGATGACCTCGGCACTGTCCTCGCCGCGGCGAAGCAGGCGCGAGCGCAATTCCTCCCAGCTCGGCGGCAACACGAAAATCAGCACTGCATTGGCAAACGCCTGCTTGATCTGCGCCGCGCCCTGGTAGTCGATCTCGAGCATCACATCCCCGCCCTGCGCAATGCGGTCTTCAATCGCCCGGCGCGAGGTGCCGTAGCGGTTGCCATGCACGTTGGCCCATTCGACGAAGGCGTTGGCCCGCACCATGGCGTCGAATTCCTTCACCGTCGTGAAGTAGTACTCGCGTCCGTCCTTCTCCTGCCCGCGCGGCGCGCGCGTGGTGTGCGAAATCGACGGGCTGACCAGCGCATCGAGCTCCATCAATGCATTGACAAGGCTGGATTTGCCGGCGCCGCTGGGAGCTGAAACCACGAATAAATTGCCGGGATAGTCCATGTTGGGCATGCGTTGTAAGCTATTTTTTTTGCTATTCAATATTTTGCACCTGCTCGCGCATCTGCTCGATCAGCACCTTCATGTCCACACTGATGCGGGTCAGTTCGATGCTCGCCGACTTGGAGCCCAGGGTATTGGCCTCGCGGTGCAGTTCCTGGATCAGGAAGTCGAGCCGCTTGCCTATCTCTCCTCCTTGCCCGAGCAGGCGGGCGATCTCCTGCAGGTGCGAGCGCAGACGGGTGATTTCCTCGGCCACGTCGATGCGCAGCGCATAGGCGGCAGCCTCGGCGAGGGCACGCTCCTGGATGGCTTGCGGAGCCGACGCGACCAGCGCCCCCTGCAGCGCCTGCTCCCAGCGCTCAAGGAATCGCTGGCGCTGTTGCCTCACCAGCTCGGGCACCAGGGGTTCGGCCCGGTCGGCCAGCTGGCGCAACTGCTCCACGCGGTCGCGCAGCATGGCCACCAGACGGGCACCCTCCCGTTCGCGCGCGGCCGTCAGGTCGGCGAGCGCCTTGCTGGCAAGCTCCTGCAGCGCCGGTTTCCAGTCCGTCTGCGGAGCCGCCATCTGCCCTCCCAGGCGCAGCGCGTCCGCGACGGTCAGCGCGGGCGCGTCGGGCAGCCAGGCACGCACATGGGCCTGCACCGCGGCCAGTCGCTGCAACGCATCCGGCGCGGGCGCGCGCAGGGAGATTTCGGCGCTGGTGTCGATGTAGGCCCGCAACTCCACCTTGCCACGCTTGAGCACGGCGCCCACTGCGGTGCGCAGCATGGCCTCGTGACCGCGCAATTCGTCAGCCAGGCGCAGCGTCACGTCCAGGAAACGGCTGTTGACCGAGCGGATCTCCAGCCCCAGCCGACCCGCGCCTTCATGGCCGGTCAGAGGGCCCGCCTGCTGTTGTACGCCGGCATAACCGGTCATGCTATAAACTGCCATGGGCCTCTCTGCGATGGATACTCTGTCAAACAAAACGAGCGGGAATTATCCTGTCTCCGCCACGTGCCCGCTCTGACAGCGCTGCCATGTCCACGCCACCGCCCAAGGTCAAGCCATCGCCACTGCCCGAGAACACAAGCATCGGCGGCTACCGCGTGCTGCGGCGCCTGGCTGCGGGCGGGTTTGGCGTGGTCTACCTGGCGCTCGATCGCGAGGGCCAGCAGGTCGCCATCAAGGAGTACCTGCCGGCGTCGCTCGCCACGCGCGCGTCAGGTGAATTGCAGCCCCAGGTCGCGCCTGAAAAGCTGTCCCTGTACCGGCTCGGGCTCAAGAGTTTTTTCGAGGAAGGCCGCGCGCTGGCGCAGATCGCGCACTCCTCGGTGGTGACGGTGCTCAACTTCTTTCGCGAGAACGAGACCGTCTACATGGTGATGAACTACCTGGAGGGGGCCTCGCTACAGGAGTTCATCATCACGGCGCGCAGCCTCAAGCACGAGAAGGTGTTCCGCGAATCCACCATCCGCTCGCTTTTCGACGAAGTGCTGCGCGGCCTGCGCGTGGTGCATCAGCACCGCATGCTGCACCTGGACATCAAGCCGGCCAACGTCTTCATCACCGACGACAACCGCGCCGTGCTGATCGATTTCGGCGCCGCACGCGAGGTACTTTCCAAGGAAGGCAATTTCGTGCGGCCGATGTACACGCCCGGATTCGCCGCTCCCGAGATGTACCGGCGCGATTCGGCGCTCGGCCCCTGGACGGACATCTACGCCATCGGCGCCTGCATGTACGCCTGCATGCACGGCTACCCGCCCGCGGAGGCGCCGCAGCGTCAGAGCAAGGACCGTCTGGCCACGTCGCTGCAGAAGCTGCGCGGGGTCTATTCCGACAACCTCATCGAGCTGGTGGAGTGGTGCATGGCGATGAGCCCGCTCGATCGCCCGCAATCGGTGTTCACGCTGCAAAAAGAGCTTTCGCGCGAGGGTGAGCGCCGCTACACCAAGCTGTCCATGACCGAAAAGATGCGCATGCAGCTCGACTCATTCGTCTCCGACGTCAAGAAAAACACTCCATCCAAGCCCACCGTTGCCGCCGCATCGGGAGCCCGACCGAAATGAAATTTTCCGTCTTTCAACTGAGCCGTCAGGGCGGGCGCGCCACCAACGAAGACCGCATGGGCTATGCCTACACGCGCGACGCCTGCCTGTTCGTGCTGGCCGACGGCATGGGCGGGCACCCGCAGGGCGAAGTGGCGGCACAGATCGCCATCCAGACGGCGGCCGTCAAATTCCAGAACGAGGCCAAATCCATCCTGCCCGACGTCGGCGCCTTCCTGAACAGCGTGGTCACCGAGGCGCACGGACAGATCGTGCGCTATGCCGCCCGGCGCGCGATGATGGACGCTCCGCGCACCACGCTGGCCGTCGTGGTGGTGCAGGAGGGGCAGGCGCGCTGGATGCACTGCGGCGATTCGCGCATCTACCTGGTGCGCAACAGCAAGCTGCTGGCGCGCACGCGCGACCACTCCTACCGCGAGCTGCGCGAAGCCATGGGCAGCGAGGAGCCGGTCAACCGCAACGTACTCTTCACCTGCCTGGGCTCGCCCGCGCGGCCCATGTACGACGTCTCCAACGCCATGACGCTGGAAAGCGGCGACCGCATCATGCTGTGCTCGGACGGCCTGTGGGATTCGCTCGACGACAAGACCATCGTGCAGGTGCTCTCGCACCAGCGCGTCTCTGACGCCGTACCCATGCTCGTGGACATGGCGCTGCGCAAGGCGGGCAGCAACAGCGACAACGTCACCGCCGTGGCCATGCAGTGGGAAACAGCCAGCATCCACGACACCGACGCGGGCGAAGCGATCGACACCGGCACCGACGAGACCTTTGCCTCTACCATCCAGACCGACGAATTCGAAACGGGCGACAATTTCCTCGACGAGGAAGCGATCGAGCGATCGATCGCCGAAATCAACGAAACCATACGGCGCACGGCCGCACGCAAGTCGCAAGGCTGAAGCAGCGGTCGCGCACCCATTGCGCCGGGTCCTCGCGGCCCGAAACGAGAGCCATCCATGACTTCCAGTTACAGCCGCAGCGGCGGCAGGGCGTTTGACCAGCTTCGCCCCGTGCGCATCACGCGCCACTACACCATGCACGCCGAGGGTTCGGTGCTCATTGAATGCGGAGCAACCCGGGTGCTGTGCACCGCCTCGGTGGAAGACAAGGTGCCGCCGCACAAGCGCGGCAGTGGCGAGGGCTGGGTGACGGCCGAATACGGCATGCTGCCACGCGCCACCAACACCCGCGGCAGCCGCGAAGCGGCCAAGGGCAAGCAAAGCGGGCGCACACAGGAAATCCAGCGCCTGATCGGCCGCAGCCTGCGCGCGGTCTTTGACCTGAGCAAGCTCGGCGAGCGCACGATCACGCTCGACTGCGACGTGCTGCAGGCCGACGGTGGCACACGCACCGCGGCGATCACCGGCGCCTGGGTGGCCGCATACGACGCGGTGGCGACGCTGCTCAAAAGCGGCGCCATCGCCCAAACGCCGATCACGGGCGCGGTAGCCGCGGTGTCCGTGGGCATCGTGCAGGGCACGCCGCTGCTCGATCTGGAATACGTCGAGGACTCGGCCTGCGATACCGACATGAACATCGTCATGACCGGCACCGGACGGTATGTGGAGCTGCAGGGCACGGCCGAAGGAGCCGTCTTCTCGCGCGCCGAACTCGACCGGCTGCTGCAACTGAGTGAGGCAGGCATCACCCAGCTGCTGGCGCTGCAGCAAAACGCACTCTCCAAATAAGAGCTGCTCGCGCTTACCTGGCAAGGGCCGCAGCCTGCTTTGACATGAAACTCGTTCTCGCCTCGCACAACGCCGGCAAGCTGGCCGAGCTGCAAACCCTGATGGCGCCACTGGGCGTGGAGCTGATCGCGCAAGGCGCGCTGGGCGTGCAGGAGCCCGATGAGCCGTTCCACACCTTCGTGGAAAACGCGCTCGTGAAAGCGCGCCACGCCAGTCGCGCCACCGGACTGCCCGCGATGGCCGACGACGCCGGGCTGTGCGTGCAGGCCTTCGGCGGCGAACCGGGCGTGCAGACCGCCACGTACGCCACGCGCTTCGGCTACGAGCCAGGCGATGCCAACAACGTGCGTGCGCTGCTGGAGCAAATGCAGGGCGTGGAGGACAGGCGCGCGAGCATGGTCAGCACGCTGGTGGCACTGCGCTCGCCGCAAGACCCCGAACCCCTGATCGCCGTGGGCCGCGTGGACGGAGAGATCACGCGCGCGCCCCGCGGCAGTGGCGGCTTCGGGTTCGACCCCGTGATGTTCATTCCCGAATTCGGGAAAACCTTCGCCGAGCTGCCTGCCGAAGTGAAAAACGCCCACAGCCATCGGGGTCGTGCGGTACGGCAGATGCTGGCTCTCATGCGAGAGTACTGGCTGTGAACCGGTGCCAGAGCCGGTAAATATTTGAATGTTTTAGTGCTCCAGCGCTTACCATGAAAGCGCTGGTAGCTATCGTTTCAGGAATATTCCCATGACCACCGAAACCACGCCGCTGCAGGACGTGCAGCACTACATCGGCCCCGGGCCGCTGCGCCTGCCCAGCCTGCCGCCGCTGTCGGTCTACGTGCACATTCCCTGGTGCCTGAAGAAGTGCCCCTACTGCGACTTCAACTCGCATGCGCTGCAGGAAGGCGAAGGCGCACCCGAGGCCCGCTATATCGATGCGCTCACCGCCGACCTGGAAGCCGCGCTACCCCTGGTCTGGGGCCGCACCGTGAGCAGCATCTTCATCGGCGGCGGCACGCCCAGCCTGTTCTCGCCGGAATCGATCGACCGGCTGATCGCGATGATCCGCGCGCGTCTGATGCTCGAAGCGGGCTGCGAGATCACGCTGGAGGCCAACCCCGGCACCTTCGAGAAAGACCGCTTCAGGGCCTTCCACGACGCGGGCGTCACGCGCCTGTCGATCGGCGTGCAAAGCTTCAACGACCGGCACCTGCAGGCCATCGGCCGTGTGCACGATGCGGCCCAGGCACGCGCAGCGGCCGAGGAAGCCGCGCAATGCTTCGAGACCTTCAACCTCGACCTGATGTATGCCCTGCCCGGCCAGAGCGTGGCTGACCTTGAGAACGACGTGCGCACCGCCCTGAGTTTCGCGCCGCCGCACCTGTCGATCTACCACCTGACGGTGGAGCCCAACACCCTGTTCGCCAAGTACCCGCCACGCCTGCCCGACGACGACACCGCCTGGGACATGCTCGACCGCATCACCGCCCTGACCGAAGCCGCCGGGCTGTCACGCTACGAGGTATCGGCCTACGCGAAGAACGCCCACCGCTGCACGCACAACATCAACTACTGGCAGTTCGGCGACTACATCGGCATCGGCGCCGGCGCGCACGGCAAGCTGAGCTTCGCGCACCGCGTGATGCGCCAGGTGCGCTACCGCGACCCCAAACAATACATGGACCACGCGCTCGCGGGCCACGCCGTCGCGCAGGAGCGCGAGGTGAGCAACAAGGATCTGGCGTTCGAATTCATGCTCAACGCGCTGCGCCTGAAGGACGGCTTTCTGGTGCGCGACTTCTGCACCCGCACCGGCCAGCCGGTCACGGCCATCACGCCGGGCTTGAAGGCCGCCGAAGCCAAGGGCCTGATCAAGACCAATCTCGTGCACATCCAGCCGACCGAGCGCGGCTTCGACTTCCTGAGCGACCTGCAGGGCCTGTTCCTGCCCGCTTGAGCCTCAGCCGCAGCGCACGGCCAGCACCACGCCCTGGGCATCCACGTCCAGGTTGAGCCGCTCGCCGTCGAACTCCTTGGTGACCACCTGCCCCGGGTGCAGCACCCGTGCCATGCGCGCCCCGGCGGCCACGCGCGCCTGCTCCACCACCTGCGCGCTGGCGCTCTTGCCGAGCGCCGATCGCGCCGCATCGGCCTTGCAGGTGCCGCCGACAGGCGCATCGCTGCGCCCCAGTGGCGCGGGTCGAGGCGCAAAGCCAGCCGTGGAACATGCCGCGACGACGGCCGCCAGAGACGTCGCCCACCAGAGTCTGCCCATCATTTTCATCTCCATCCTCATTGAACCGCCGGCACCGCATCCAGCCCCAGCCGCCGTATTGTGGCTGCCGCCTCGTTGGCCTGCGCCGCCGAGGTAAACGGCCCCACCCGCACGCGCTGCAACACCTTGCTGTGCGGGCGCGTCAGGACTTCCACCTCGACCGGCAACCCCTCCTTGCGCAGGCGCTCGCGGGTTCGCGCCGCGTTCGCCGGATCGGCAAAGGCGCCCACATTGATGTAGAGCCCGCGCATCTGCGGGGCAGGCTGCGCCGCTGCAGCCGACTTCGGCCCTTCGCCGGCCTTTTTCCCGGGGCCCGACGGCGCAGGGTGCGCCCCCCCGACCATCCCGGCTTTCTTCCCAGTCGCCGCGGCTCCATGACCCTTGGCCGCCAGGGCGGCCAAGGCGGCGTCGGTTTCACCCTGCACCGCTTGTGCTTCGTCCGCATCGAACGCCGGCACCCTGGCGGGCTCAGCCTGCTGCGCCGGCGGGAGCGGCAGCGTCTGGGCCGCTGGCGTCGGCGGCTGCGGCGCGGCCGTCACCGCACCCTTCACTTCGGGGGCGCCACGCTCGGGCGCCGGGCCCGCTTTGTCGGCACCGCTCCACGGCAAAGCAAGCATCACCATGGCCGCGCACGTCAGCGCACCCAGCGCTGCGACCAGCCACATCCTGCGCCGGGACGGCGCATCAGACTGCAGCTGCCCCAGCGCCTGCTGCATCGTCTGCGATCGCGCCACCGCCGCCTCGATACGACGGCGCGCATCGCGATGAACCAGGGCATCGCCCCACAGGCCTAGCGCCACGGCGCTGGCAAGCCACAGCGCCAGCGCCACACCGGCGAGCACGGCTCCCGGCATCAGCGCCTGATCGTGCGCGAACTTCACGGCCGCCACGACCGCCAATATCCACGCCAGGTCAATCGCGAGCCCGCGCCACAACGAGCGGTACACCAGCCACATCGGCCCCGCGATGGCCGCGGCCCAGTTCCACAGCGCAACGGCGCGGCCTGCCGCATCAAGCCGCACAAAGGCAGGCAGGTAATGGTCCAGGCCCGATACCCCGATGGCTGCTGCGCTGAGCCGGACGGCCAGATGGGCCTGATCGCCCGGCTGCTCGGGCGTGCCAGCCGATTTGGGCGGTGTTTCGGCGATCGTGTCCTGCATGAGGAATGAATGACTGGGCGCGTCGGTCTCGAATCCAACAGCGCAGGAATTATGCGTTACCTGCCTTCAACGCCCCGCAGGGGCACGATAGGTCGCCCACGCGCTGCATTTATGGCTGCGCCCGAGGCTGCACGCATATATCATTGGTTGCCGTGCATCGCACCCATTGCGTGTATCGTGCAACCCCCGCGCGTGAGTGCAAATGCCAAGCCGCTGCACTCGCGCGGCCGATTTTGAACGATGCCTTGCCCCATAGCGGGATGGTGGGTGCCCGTGCCTCCGTCATCAGTACCCATGCCAGCTCACAGCGCCACGGACAGGAATTCGCCGCAAGCCAGCGCCCAGCCCCACCTCGGGCCGGATGCGTTTGCCACCATCGTGGCCCACATTCCGGGCACGGTGTTCCGCTCGGAGGCCGCGGCGCCCTGGCGCGTGCGTTTCATGAGCGGCACCCACGAAGTGAGTACGGGCCGCGGCGTGCACGAGTACCTTGCAGACGGCGAGCTCTACCTCACTCTCATCCACCCGGACGACCGCCCAGGCTTCACACAGACCTTCTCGCAGGCCCTGGCCGAACACCGCCCCTATGTTGCAGAGTACCGGGTCCTTCACTGCGACGGCAGCTGGCACTGGGCACGCCAGCACGCCACGGGCGTCTATGCCGAAGACGCAACCACCCTGTTCGTGGACGGTGTGATCTTTGACATCAGCGCCGAACGCAGGGAACAGGAAAGAATCAGGAAGCTGGCCAATGCGCTGCCCGTTGCCGTCTACCAGTCCCGGCTCGACGAAAACGATCGCCCCCGCATGCTGTACATCAGCGACGCGATCGAGCAGCTGACGGGCTACTCGGCGCAAGCCGTCATGGCGGACCTGCTCATCCTCTTCTCGCGCATCCACCCGAAGGACCTGCCCGGCTTCGTCGCGGCCGACACCCAGGCCTTTCACGCTCGCGCGGAGTTCGCCCAGGAGGTACGCTTTTTTCGCGCTGATGGCCAGGAGCGCTGGATGTCCGTCAAGTCCTCGCCGTACACGACGGAAGACGGAGAAATCGCCTACCAGGGGTTCATGGAGGACATCACCGAACGCAAGCTGGCCGAAGAAAGAGTGCGCGCAAGCGAATCCTTCCTGCAGCAGATTTTCGACACGTCCAATGTCGCGATCTTCCTGGTGAACCCGCAGGGCATCATCACGCGCGCCAATCGCAAGATGGCGCAGATGTTCGGATGCACGATCGAGCAGCTCACAGGCGCGCCCTATGTCAGCCTCGTGGACCCCGCGGAGCGCGAGGCCGGCCATCAGAAGATGCTGGCCCTGCTCGCCAGCGACATCGATTCGATCAACCTCGAGCGTCTGTACCTGCGCCACGACGGCAAGACGTTCTGGGGCAACCTGACGGGCAAGCGCTTCAACGGCAGCGACGGCACCGAATACGGACTGATCGGCGTGATCATGGACGTGAGCGAGCGCAGGCGGGCCGAGGAGGAAGTGCGCAACCTCGCGTTCTACGATCCGCTGACCAACCTGCCCAACCGCCGCCTGCTGCTCGACCACCTGCAGACGTGCATCGACGCCTCCACGCGCAGCGGCCTGTACGGCGCACTGATCTTCATCGACCTGGACAATTTCAAGACGCTCAATGACTCGCTCGGACACGACGTCGGAGACCAGCTCTTGCGGGCGGTGGCCGGACGCCTGCAATCGGCCGTGCGCAAGGGCGATACCGTGGCACGCCTGGGAGGCGATGAATTCGTCGTGGTGCTGGGCAGTCTGGACGCTTCCGCCCTGATCGCCGCCAGAATGGCCAACAACGTAGGGCTCAAAATCATCGAGCAGATGAACTCGCCCTACGAGCTGCAGCACAACGCGGTGCGCAGTACCCCCAGCCTGGGCATCGCCCTGTTCAGGGGCAATGAATCGAACATCGACGAACTGCTCAAGCACGCGGACCTCGCGATGTACCAGGCGAAGACGGGTGGGCGCAACACCCTGCGCTTCTTCGACCCCGAGATGCAGGAGCGCATCAACGCCCGCGCGCTGATTGAGAGTGAGCTGTACGACGCCATGGAAAAGCGGCAATTCCTGGTGTACCTGCAGCCCCAGGTGAACATCTACGGCGACTGCATCGGCGCCGAAGCCCTCTTGCGCTGGAACCATCCGGTCAAGGGCATCATTTCCCCTACGCAGTTCATCGCCATTTCAGAGGAAACCGGGCAAATCCGCGCCATCGGCCACTGGGTGCTGCACGAAGCCATGCGCCTGCAAAGGCGGTGGCAGGCAAACATCGAGACGCGGAACATCGTCGTCGCCATCAACATCAGCGCGCGACAGTTTCACATGGCCTCGTTCGTCAACGAGATTGAGCAGCTGCTGGACAGCACCGGCGCGGACCCGAGCCGGCTGCAATTCGAGCTGACTGAAAGCGTGCTCCTGAACGATGCGGATGACGCCATCGCCAAGATGCTGGCGATGCAGGCCCTGGGCATCGGATTCGCGCTCGACGACTTTGGAACGGGTTATTCGTCGCTTGCCTACCTCAAGCGCCTGCCGCTGCGGCAGATGAAAATCGACCAATCGTTCGTGCGCGACATCCTGAGCGACCCGAACGACCTGGCCATCTGCCGCTCCATCATCGTGCTCGCCGCCAGCCTGGGCCTGCATGTCATTGCCGAGGGGGTCGAAACCAGTGAGCAATGGGAGCTGCTGCGCGCAGAGGGCTGCGAAGAGGCCCAAGGTTTCCTCTTTGCCAAGCCCATGCCCGAAGACGAATTCGTGCGCTGGCTGGGCGCTGGCGCTTAGCGCCGCGCGCAGCCGCCGCGCCTTCCCGCCCAGGCGCTCCGGGTTCAAAAACCACGGGCGGCATCGGGACAGGGGCCATCCGTTTGTCTGACCGCCCCTCTCACACCACCCCGCACGCGGGTCCGCCCCGGGTGGTTCGGGAAGCAAATCAACCCGTCGCGTTGCAGTTCAGATCTGAGACCGCCATTGAAAACGGCAAACGCCCGATGCGGTGCACCGGACGTCTGTTGCCGGCTGTCTTCGGTCGGCAGCCTGAATTACGACCCTGTGGGTGTCAATATGATTCAGGACGCGGCAGACGGCCGTCAAGAGTAAACATCTTTCTGGCCAGGCGGGCGGGTCTTGAACCGTCGATGCACCCAGTAGTACTGTGAGGGCATGGTCCGAATGGCGGCCTCGAGCTCACGGTTCATGCGCGCCGTGTCTGCCACCGGGTTCTCGGTCGGAAAATCGGGCCATGCCGGGGTAAGCTGCGCCTCGTACCCAGTCGGTGTCATGCGGCTGTAGAGGGCCAGCACCTTGGCTCGGCCCAGACGCGCGAACCGGGACAGCGACGGAATGGTCGCCGCGTCAGGCACCGCGAAATACGGCACGAACACCGAGTCTGTCGGGCCATAGTCCATGTCCGGCAACAGGTAGAGCAGACCGCCACGGCGCAGGCTGCTGATGATCGGCTTGACCCCATCGGCGCGGTTGAGCATGCGCACCTTGCCAAAGCGCTGGCGCCCGGCCATGAACCAAGCGTCCAGCACGGCATTGGGATGGGTGGCATAAATCGAAGTGAATTCGCGCGTGGTGTGCAAGGGCAGCGCCAATCCACCGGCATCCATCCCGTAGAAGTGCGGCGCGAAAATGATGGTCGGCGTCTCGCCATCGAGCGCCTGCACGGCCCCCGTGAGTTTCACGCGTGAGCGCACCAGCGCCTGCGAACCCGACCACAGCCAGCCACGATCGAGAAAAGCCTGGCAGAAAGCCTCGAAGGACGCGCGCGCCCAGGCGCGGCGCTGGGCTTCAGGCACATCCGGAAAACACAATTCGAGATTGCGCAGCGCCACCCTGCGTCGCGGCCTGGCCAGCACGAACAGCACCCGGCCTATCCATGCGCCCAGCGCACGCAACCACGGCAGTGGCAATCGTCCCAGCGCATTGAGCAGCGCAATCCCCCAACGCGCGGTCACGCTGGCACTTCCCCGCCGGATGGTGCAAGTACGCGCGGCTGCTTGTAGCGCCCATAGCCCCACAGATACTGCTGCGGACACTGCCGGATCAATCCCTCCATCGCCTCATTGATCTGGCAGACCGCACGCTGCAGATCATCCGACAGCGGCTCGGCCAGACCCTGCAGATGCAGCACGTAACCACGCCCCCAGGACAGCCGTTCGCAGCGCGCCAGGATCACGGTGGCGCCCGTCTGCTGCACGAGGCGTGCCGCCAGCGTCATGGTGTAGGCATCGCGGCCGAAAAACGGCGCCCAGACCCCCTGCCCCTGGGGCGGCACCTGGTCCGGCAGCAAACCCACCGCACGCCCCTGGCGCAGCGCCTTGATCATCTGGCGCACGCCCTGGAGGCTGGTGGGCACCGCATCGATGCCCGGGCGCTGGCGCACCTGCGCCAGCACACGCGCCAGCCACGCCTGGCGTGCGGGCCGGTAGAGGATGGTGAACGCACCATGCGTCGGTGCCCAGCGGCGCGCACCCTCCTGCACCGAAAGCTCGAAGCAACCGAGGTGCGGCGTGAGAAACACGATTCCACGCCCGGCGGACCAGGCTTGCTCAACGCAGTCCGATCCGCGCACTTCGCAAGAAGGCAGCGCCTGGCCCAGCCACAGGCGCGGCGCCTCCGCCACCATGCGCCCGGCATGCGCCACCGCGGCTCGCACCTCGCCAAACGAATACCCTGCCAGACGCGCATGCTCGACGAAACGGCGCCGGTAAGTGGGCGAAAAGACGAACGCCAGCCACCCGAGCGCCGCTCCCAGAGGGTGCAGCAACCACAAGGGCAGAAGAGACAAAAAGCGAAAGATCAGAGGCATTCACTACAATGGCACGGTCGCCGAGTTAACCGAGCAACTTGCAGGACGACGTTAAACAAAGCTGCTAAAGCGTTCGCCGCAGAGCTCCTTGGGAAGCTTGGGCAACGCCCCAGATGCTTGGACACAAGGAGTTTATTCACAAATGGCGAGCGACTTTCTCTTCACCTCCGAATCCGTCTCGGAAGGCCATCCGGACAAGGTGGCCGACCAAATTTCCGACGCCGTTCTCGACGCCATTCTGTCTGTGGACCCGCTGGGACGCGTCGCGGCGGAAACGCTGACCAACACCGGTTTGGTCGTGCTCGCGGGCGAAATCAGCCTGCGCTCGGATGCCCAGACACCCGATTACATCCAGATCGCACGCGACACCATCCGGCGGATCGGCTACGACAACACCGAGTACGGCATCGATTACAAAGGCTGCGCGGTGCTCGTGGCCTACGACAAGCAAAGCAACGACATCGCCCAGGGGGTCGACCGCGCCAGCGATGATCACCTCAATACCGGCGCGGGCGACCAAGGCCTGATGTTCGGTTATGCGTGCGACGAAACGGACGCCCTGATGCCCGCGCCCATCTACTACGCGCACCGTCTCGTGGAGCGCCAGGCACAGCAGCGCAAGAGCGGCGCGATGCCTTTTCTGCGCCCGGACGCCAAGAGCCAGGTCACGATGCGCTATATCGACGGCAAGGTCGACAGCATCGACACCGTGGTGCTGTCCACGCAGCACAGCCCCGACCAGTCCGAGACACCGACAAAGATGAAGGCAAGCTTCATCGAAGCCGTGGTCGAACAGATCATCAAGCCCGTGCTGCCCAGGCAGTGGCTCAGAAACACCAAGTACCTGATCAACCCCACGGGGCGCTTCGTCACCGGGGGCCCGCAGGGTGACTGCGGCCTGACGGGGCGCAAGATCATCGTCGACACCTACGGCGGCTCGTGCCCGCACGGCGGTGGCGCGTTCTCCGGCAAGGACCCGACCAAGGTGGACCGCAGCGCCGCCTACGCCTGCCGTTACGTGGCCAAGAACATCGTGGCCGCAGGCCTGGCGCGCCAGTGCCAGATCCAGGTGGCCTACGCCATCGGCGTCGCGCGCCCGATGAACGTCACGGTCTACACCGAAGGCACGGGGGCCATCCCCGACGAGAAGATCGCCCAGCTGGTGGCCGAACATTTCGATCTGCGCCCCAAGGGCATCCTGCAGATGCTCGACCTGCAAAGGCCGATCTACAGCAAAACCGCGGCCTACGGCCACTTCGGACGCGACGAACCTGAATTCACGTGGGAGCGGACAGACAAGGCAGCGGCACTGCGCGCGGCAGCAGGGTTGTAAACGAAGCGTCACGTGTACGACACCGCCATCCTGATCGGGCGCTTCCAGCCCGTGCACAACGGGCATCTGGCGCTGCTGCACGAAGCGCTGGCATGCGCCCGCCAGGTCGTGGTCATCGTGGGATCGGCCTTTCAGGCACGCACTCCCAGGAATCCGTTCACCTGGCAGGAGCGCGCCGATCTGCTGCGCAAGTGCGTGGCACCCGAAGATGCGGCCAGGCTCACGATCTGCCCGGCGCGCGACCAGTACGACCAGGCACGCTGGGCCAAGGCTGTGCAGGCGATCGTGGCTCGACAGGTGCAGCCCGGCAGCCGCATTGCGCTGGTGGGCCACTTCAAGGATGCGAGCAGCAGCTACCTCTCGGATTTTCCTGAATGGGCACTGATCGGCCTGCCGCGCCGTGGCGCCATGGACTCTACGCTGCTTCGCGAAGCCTGGTTTGGCGCCGCAAGCGAAAAAGACGTGGCGGCCGCGTTGACCCCGTTCGCCAACCAGGCGCCGGAAGCGGCGCTGGAGCTGATGGCGCAACTGACAAGCACTACGACTTACGCTTACCTCAGGACCGAGTGGCAGGTTCTGCGCGACTACCGCGCGGCCTGGGCCGGTGCACCCTATCCGCCGGTGTTCGTCACCGTGGATGCGCTGGTGCGCTGCGGGGCACATGTTCTGCTGGTGCAGCGCGGTCGCGCGCCTGGCAAGGGCTTATGGGCACTGCCCGGCGGATTTCTCGAGCCGCATGACACCCTGTGGCAATCGTGCCTGCGGGAGCTGGCCGAGGAAACCCACTGCGCTCTGCCCGAAGCCTCACTGCGCCGCTGCCTGCGCGAAGTGGCCGTCTTTGACCACCCCGACCGCAGCCAACGCGGGCGCACCATCACTCACGTCCACTACTTCGACCTCGGCAATGCGCCTCGACCGGACGTCCATGGCGGAGACGATGCCGCCATGGCGCAATGGATCGCCATCAACGAATTGGCGGCCATGGAAGATCGGCTTTTCGAGGATCACTTTCACGTGCTGGACCATTTCCTGGCCATTGCGGACACCCATGGGTAATGGCTGTGGCGCAGGCCGGCAGGCCAGCGCAGCAGCCGTGGATGGCACTCATCGCGCCAGCTGGGTCGATTCAGGTGACGCGCGGCCATAGGCATCGTCAAAGCGCACTATGTCATCCTCGCCCAGGTAGCCCCCCGACTGCACTTCGACGATTTCCAGTGGCACCTTGCCAGGATTGGCGAGTCGGTGAACGTGTCCCAACGGAATAAACGTCGACTCGTTCTCACTCAGCAGGAAGGTCTCTTCGCCGTTGGTCACTTCGGCCGTACCTCTGACCACCACCCAATGCTCGGCGCGGTGATGGTGCATCTGGAGGCTGAGTCGTGCACCGGGATTGACGACGATGCGCTTGACCTGGAAACGCTCGCCGCCGTCGATGCTGTCATACCAGCCCCAGGGACGATGCACTTTGCGGGGTGCGGATGCCAGAGTGCGTTTTTGCGCCTTTAGTTCAGCCACGACCTTCTTCACATCCTGCGTCCTGCGCTTGTCCGCGACCAGGATGGCGTCGGATGTCTGCACCACGACAAGGTTGTTTACGCCTAAGGTGGCTATGAGACACGCCTCGGAGACCAGCAGGCTGTCGTACGTATCGACTGCCAGAGTCTTGCCCGCATGGGCGTTGCCACGGGCATCGTGGGGCAAAACGTCCCACAGCGCATCCCACGCGCCCAAGTCAGACCAGCCTGCATCCAGCGGCACCACGCAAGCCGGTATGCCCAGATCCGGGCGGCTGGGCAAGTGCTCCATGATGGCGTAGTCGATGGAGTCGGCTGGACAGGCCGCAAAAGCATCCGCATCGGGGCGTATGAAGTCCATGTCGCGGCTGCTGTGCTCCATGGCGGCACGGCAGGCTTGCAGCATGGCAGGCTGCAGTTCGGCCATGGCTTTGAGCCATTGATCGGCGCGCACCATGAACAGGCCGCTGTTCCATAGGTAGTTGCCACTTGCGATGTAGCTTTGCGCCGATTCAAGGTCGGGTTTTTCGGCAAAACGCTGGATCGCGAAGGCGCCGTGATCCCGGATACCAGCCCCCTTTTCGATGTAGCCGTACCCGGTTTCCGGGCGGCTGGCCACGACGCCAAAAGTAATCATGGCGCCATCGCAGGCCAGGGGCCATGCAGCTTCGACGGCCGCGCACAGGCGCGCCGCATCGGCGATGACGTGATCGGCAGGCATGGCGAGCAAGACGGCTTGGGGACGGGCCGCCAGGGCAGCCAACGTCAACGCCGGCGCGGTGTTGCGGCCCACGGGCTCCAGCACCAGCTGCGAGCCTTCGACGCCCGCTTCCTGCAGTTGTTGCGCAGCCAGGAACCGATGCTCACCATTGCACACGATGAGCGGCTGCGCCTTGGGGATGGGCTGAGTGAGGCCGTCCAACCGCTTGACGGTTTCCTGCAGCATCGAGAGATTTTGATCACCCAATCGCAAGAATTGCTTAGGGTAGGTCTCGCGCGACATGGGCCACAAACGCGTGCCGGCGCCGCCGCACAGGATGACGGGCAAGAGGTGCAGGGTTGTCAGAGGAGCAGTCATGGTGAAGTGGCAACGCCGTCGGCAAGAGAAATTGTCGTGGTCCGACTGCGCGATGCGTCCGCATTCGCCTCCGGCAAGGCCAGTCGCCAGTTCAGACACCGCACATCGCGTTCGATGCGGGTGTTGACCATGTCGGTGCGCAGCGCCTTGACCGGCAACACCATGCAGGCGAGCAGCGGCATCAAGGCGGGCGAGTCGCCGATTCCCGTCCATCGGGCCATGTGATCGATCAAGCCCGGCCAAGCCACGAACACCGCCAAGCAGACCCAGAACAGGCCATGCATGACGCACAGGCGATCTCGGCGCACCGGGAAGAGAATCGGCACGGCCAAACCGATCCCCGTCAAGGTGGTGGTTGCTTGCAACGATGCCATGGATCTCCGCGAGAGCAATGACGAAAGGATGCCTCGTTCATGACGCCGTGACGAGGCGTCGTTCAATTCTACCTTTCGGGTTCAATGACCCTGTGTGCGCCATCCAAAAGCAGATGCCGCATCCTGCCTGCGTCAAGACCCGGAAGCGACGACCAACCCGTGGTGCCCCATCTTGGCCTTGTGCTTGACGGCAGCCGCGGCCGACGCCACGGCGTCCGGCTTGTCGAAATGCCCCGGCTCGACGACCACGGCGCCGATGCTCAGCGTGGTGAACGGGAAGAACCGCCATACGCCGAACCGGTCCTCTGCATCGATGCCGCCACGCACGAGCGCCGCCTCATCGAACAGCCTGCGCGCGCGTGCGTTGAAGCCTTCCACAATGCGCCGGCAGCGCTGCTCCCAATCGTCGCTCTGGAACAGCACCATGAAGTCGTCGCCGCCCACATGGCCGACAAAATCCCGCTGCGGCGCGCAATGCGATGTCAAGGTGCGCGCGGCCAGGCAAATCATTTCGTCGCCCTGCCAGTATCCGTAGTGATCGTTGTACGGCTTGAAATCGTTGAGGTCGGCGTAGCAGGCGACAAACCGGCGCCCCGCCTTCAGCAGCCGGCGAATGTGCTCGTTGATCGGGATGTTGCCCGGCAGCAAGGTGAGCGGGTTGGCATGCCGGGCCGCCTCGATGCGCACCTCGGTCACCAACCGCACCAGTTGTTGGCCACTGCCCAGGCCCGCGTACTGTCCGTTTTCCGTCACGATGAAGCCTTCGGACAGATACCGCTGGTCGGCAGAAACCAGCACCTCGGTCATCGCCTCGATCCCCGCATGCCTGGGCAGCACCAGCGGGTTGGTGTTGGCGAACCTGCGTGCAGGCGTATTGCCGTACAGTTCCTTGAAAAACCGTCGCGAACAGTTGTCGTGGAAGGTCTGGCGGTGCACCAGCCCTACGGGCACGCCTTCGTCCACCAGCGCGATGGCATTGAGCGCCGTGTCGGCCTGAAACACCTCGGCCAGCTCGTCCACGGTGATTGCACAATGCTGCGGCTCGACCCAGACCGCCACACGCGCCAGCGTCACGTCGCCCCCACCGGCGCGCGCCAGACCGGGCAGAACGGAGATGACGCCGCTGGAAATCACGTCGCGCGCCGCCTGCAAAATGTCCTGGGCGGGCACGGGGGCCGGCCGTCCCAGGCCATAACCTTGAGCGAACGGAATCCCAAGATCGCGCACCGTGCGCAGCTCCGCCTCGGTTTCCACACCCTCGGCGATCAGGTGCGCGCCGACGATCTCCGAAAATCGCATCAACCCCCTGACGATCTGCACCTTGACAGGATTGGCATCGATGCCCGCGATGAAGTACTTGTCGATCTTCACGTAGTCGGGCCGCAACTCGGCCCACAGCCGCAGATTGGAGTGCCCCTCGCCAAAATCATCGAGCGCGAACCGCACGCCACAGGTACGGATGCACGTAACCGCCTGCACCAGGCGGGTGGTGTCCCCCGCATCGCCATGCTCGGTGATCTCGATCACCACCAACGTCGGCGCCGCTCCAGCCGCCTCCAGGGCGCGCGACACGCCATCGACACCCAGGCGATCCATCATCTCGACGACGGCAAAAGCACTCAGATTCAGGAACAGCAGGCGCTCGTCCTGACAGCGCCAGGTGCGGATGCCTTCATCCAGGCAGGCCTGCTCCGTTCGCACCAACAGGCCCTGCTCCCGGGCCGCATGGAACAACTCGTCCGGATTGCGCAACGCATGCCCGGCGGGCAGGCGGATCAGGCTCTCATGGGCCACCACCTCGGCAGTGTCCAGCCGGGCGATGGGCTGGTAATGGGCCCGCAGCGCTTTTTCGTCGAGCAAGCGGGCTACGGACAAGGCGTGATGTTCGGGCGCCAACAACGCCGACAGGCTGGCAGGCGGCCAACCGGGCGTTGAATCGAGCGCATGAACGCTGCCGATCGGCGAATCCGCCTGGGTTGCAAGATCGCGGACCATGGGAAATGCGAGACAACGATTCATGGCAATCATCATGATGGTGTGGGTCAGGCGAAGCTGCGGACACCGAGGTCAAACGGTTTGCACCAGCTGCAGACAAGCCTGAGCAAAAGCCGGCCGCTCCGATGCCATCTCGCCCTGTCGGGGCAGCATGAAACGACCGATCAGCGACGACAGGTCATGGGCCTGCCCCAACAGACTCTGGGCCGCTGCCGCCGACTGTTCCACCAGCGCGGCGTTTTGCCGGGTCATCTCGTCCAGAGGCGCCATGGCCGCATGGATGGCGGCAATATCCCGGTTCTGGGCCTGGTGCGTGGCCTTGATTTCAACCATGGCCTGAGACGCGTACCGTATCGACGCCACCATCTGCGCCATGGTGCGGCCAGCGTCCTCCGCCAGGCGGGTGCCGGCGTCCGCCTGCTCCACCGACTGAGCGACCAGCGATTTGATCTGGCGCGCTGCCTGCGCCGACCGGTTGGCCAGGCTGCGCACCTCGGCCGCGACCACGGCGAAACCCCGCCCTTGCCCACCAGCCCGCGCCGCCTCCACGGCCGCGTTCAGCGCCAGCAGGTTGGTCTGGAACGCAATGCCGTCGATCACGCCCGTAATGTCGGCAATTTCATGCGAACTGCACGCAATCTGCTGCATCGTCGAGACCAGGCGGCCTACCGCATCGCCGCCTTGCTGCGCGGCATCGGCCGCCTGTACGGCCAGCCTCTCGGTGTGCTGCACCCTGTCGGCAGATTCCTGAATCCTGTCTGCCACCTTCTCCAGCGAAGCGGCCGTCTCCTGCAGGCGCGCCGCCGTGGTCTCCGTCCGGTTGGACAGGTCGGCGTTGCCGCTGGCGATCTCTACCGATGCCGTATGCACAGCCTGGACGGACGCGCCCACCTGCTGCACCAGCGTGCGCAGCGCAGACTGCATCGAAGCGAGCGACGAGAGCATCTGACCGGTTTCATCGCGTGCGTGGCCGACGATGTCGTGTCGCAGGTCCAGCCCCGCCACCTGGTCGGCCACGGCGGCCGCCTGGGCAATGGGGCGCGTGATGCGGCGCACCAGCCATAGCGCCAGCAAGGTGCCCAGCAGCAGCGCCAGACCACCAAAGGCCAGCAGCGACAGGCGGGCCATCCGGCTGAGCCGCGCCACCTGCAACGCCGCGCCATCGATGGCCTGGCGCTGTGACTGGGTGAGCGCACCCAGCGCCTGCAGCATGGCCTTTGCCGAGGGCACAAAGCGCTCTGCATACACCTTGTCGATGCGCGACGTCAGGCCCGAATCGCGCGCGGCAATCAGCTCCGTGCGGGCCGCCTGAAAGTCCTTCCCCACGATACCCACCCGCTCCAGCTGCCGGGCAGCGTCATCGGCTTGGAGCTGCTGGTTCAGCAGGGCGATGAAACCGTCGTACTGCGCCTGCGTCGCTGCAATGTCGGCGCCCAGAATCTCACCGACCTGCGGCTCGGAGCTGAGCGCCACCGCCTTGTAGCGCTCTGCATTGATGGACTGCAACCGGTAGGCATCGGCCACCAGACGTTCGTTGGCCACGCTGCGTTGCACCATGGCCTCGGTGGACTGGTTGATGCGGTCAAGCGACCAGACACCGATGCCCGAGCCCACCAGACTCAGGGACAACGCCGTCAGAAAGATCAAAACCAGGCGGCGGCCCAACGGTCCGGTGGTGGAGGGCACGAAGGAAGAACGGGTTTTCATGAAGACATGCACACAAGGGGAGACGACCGCACCGGCCACAGGCACGGCACGCAGACACCGCACGACGCGGCCACCGGTCTTCCACTCTACGGGTCGAATGTGTCAATTTGTTTTCAAATTCGAAATCTGGTTATGCAGGCGACCAACAACCGGATTCGGCTCCATCCGACCCTTGAAACCGGGACAAATACCCTTATGATTAGCACTCGTTGGAGTTGAGTGCTAACAACGCCCTCCATCTGCCAGGCGGCCCGCTCCAGGGCCGCTTTTGCAAGCATCTTTCAACCAGTGAATTTTCAGGAGTTGCCATGAAACTTCGTCCCCTGCACGACCGCGTCGTCGTCAAGCGCCTCGAAAACGAAACCAAGACCGCCTCGGGCATCGTGATCCCCGACAATGCCGCTGAAAAGCCCGATCAGGGCGAAGTGCTGGCCGTGGGCCCGGGCCGCCTCGACGAGGACGGCGATCGCATCAAGATGGACGTCAAGGTCGGTGACCGCGTGCTGTTCGGCAAGTACAGCGGCCAGACGGTCAAGGTCGATGGCGAGGAACTGCTCGTCATGAAGGAAGAAGACCTGTTCGCGGTCGTCGAGAAGTAATTCACTCTTGTTCTAATAGCTGTTGACGCTTTATGGATAAGCGATACAGCCTGTTTTGATTCATATTTTCAGGAGCCAAACATGGCAGCAAAAGACGTAGTTTTTGGCGGCGAGGCACGCGCCCGCATGCTCGAGGGCGTGAACATCCTGGCCAATGCGGTCAAGGTGACCCTGGGCCCCAAGGGCCGCAACGTGGTGCTCGAGCGCAGCTTCGGCGCCCCCACCGTGACCAAGGACGGCGTGTCCGTGGCCAAGGAAATCGAACTCAAGGACAAGCTGCAGAACATGGGCGCCCAGCTCGTGAAGGAAGTCGCGTCCAAGACCAACGACATCGCCGGTGACGGCACCACCACCGCCACCGTGCTGGCCCAGGCCATCGTGCGCGAAGGCACCAAGTACGTGGCCGCCGGCCTGAACCCGATGGATCTGAAGCGCGGCATCGACAAGGCCGTCGCCGCCCTGGTGGACGAGCTAAAGAAGGCTTCCAAGGCCACCACGACATCCAAGGAAATCGCCCAGGTGGGTTCGATCTCCGCCAACTCCGACGAATCCGTGGGCAAGATCATCGCCGACGCGATGGACAAGGTGGGCAAGGAAGGCGTGATCACCGTCGAGGACGGCAAGAGCCTGGACAACGAGCTGGAAGTCGTCGAAGGCATGCAGTTCGACCGCGGCTACCTCTCGCCCTACTTCATCAACAACCCCGAAAAGCAGGTCGCGCTGCTCGAAAACCCGTTCGTGCTGCTCTACGACAAGAAGATCAGCAACATCCGCGACCTGCTGCCCACGCTGGAGCAGGTGGCCAAGGCCAGCCGTCCGCTGCTCATCATCGCCGAGGATGTCGAAGGTGAAGCCCTGGCGACGCTGGTGGTCAACACCATCCGCGGCATCCTGAAGGTCGTCGCCGTCAAGGCCCCGGGCTTTGGCGACCGCCGCAAGGCCATGCTCGAAGATATCGCCATCCTGACGGGCGGCAAGGTCATCGCCGAGGAAGTGGGTCTGACGCTGGAGAAAGCCACGCTGGCCGATCTGGGCCAGGCCAAGCGCGTGGAAATCGCCAAGGAAAACACCACCATCATCGACGGCGCCGGCGCCGCGGCCGACATCGAGGCGCGCGTCAAGCAGGTGCGCGTGCAGATCGAGGAGGCCACCAGCGACTACGACCGCGAGAAGCTGCAGGAACGCGTGGCCAAGCTGGCCGGCGGCGTGGCCGTGATCAAAGTCGGCGCTGCGACCGAAGTCGAGATGAAGGAAAAGAAGGCGCGCGTGGAAGACGCGCTGCACGCCACCCGCGCTGCCGTGGAAGAAGGCATCGTCGCCGGTGGCGGCGTGGCCTATCTGCGCGCCAAGCAAGCCATCGGCGACAAGCTCAAGGGCGACAACCCCGAACAGGACGCCGGCATCAAGCTGGTGATGAAGGCCATCGAAGCGCCGCTGCGCGAGATCGTCGCCAACGCCGGTGGCGAGCCCAGCGTGGTCGCCAACCAGGTGCTGGGCGGCAAGGGCAACTACGGCTTCAACGCCGCCAACGACACCTACGGCGACATGCTGGAGATGGGTATTCTGGACCCGACCAAGGTCACGCGCGCTGCGCTGCAGCACGCCGCCTCCGTCGCGTCGCTGCTACTCACGACCGAAGCCACCGTCACGGAAGCTCCGAAGGATGAAGCCGCGGCCCCGGCCATGCCCGGCGGCATGGGCGACATGGGTGGCATGGGCATGTAATCCCAGCGCGAAAGCACCCTGCTTTCACCCTCGAGGGCCGCCCAGTGCGGCCCTTTTTTGTGCCACCTCAAAATCGTGTGGTGAAAAGCGCAAAACCCCGAGTTTTCTCCATTGCCAAGAGTGCACCGCCCCCATATGGTTGCGCTTTCGTGTTTCAAACGCAGGAGCAATCCATGGAGATTTCGCGCAAGTTGTTGGTGGCCGCCGTCGTGGCTGGCATGGGCTCGATCGGAGTCAGCTCCGGCGCCCTCGCCCAGGAGCAGGTCATCAAGATCGGCCACATCGGCCCGGTTTCCGGCCCGCAGGCCAACTACGGCAAGGACGACGAGAACGGCGTCCGCATGGCCATCGAGGATCTGAATGCCAAGGGCATGGAAATTGCCGGCAAGAAGGTCAAGTTCGAGATCGTCGCCGAAGACGATGGTGCCGACCCGAAACAAGGCACGGCGGCCTCCCAGAAGCTCTGCGACCAGAAAGTGGCCGGCGCCGTCACCTTCGTGAATTCGGGCGTGGCCATTCCCTCGTCCAAGGTGTTCCACGATTGCGGCATACCGATGATCACCGGCGCTGCCACCAACCCCGACCTGACCAAGCCGGGCTGGAATACCACCTACCGCGTCATCGCCAACGACAATGCTCTGGGCGCTGCGCTGGCGCACTACGCCGCGAAGACCCTGGGTCTGAAACAGGTCGCCGTGGTGGATGACCGCACGCCTTACGGGCAAGGTATTGCCAGCGTGTTCATGCGCGACGTGGAAAAGCTCGGCGTCAAGGTGGTGGCCAAGGAATTCACCAACGACAAGGCCACCGACTTCATGGCGATCCTGACCTCGCTCAAGGCCAAGAAGCCCCAGGCCATCTTCTACGGCGGCATGTACGGCCAGGGCGGCCCGATGCTGCGCCAGATGCAGCAACTGGGCATGAACGACGTCAAGTTCTTCGGCGGCGACGGCATTTGCGTGCCCGTGCTGGCTGAAGTGGCGGCCAACGCCAAGACGCTGGAAAACGTCGTCTGCGCCGACGGTGGCGCTTCCATTGCCAAGATGCCGGGCGGTACCGCCTGGAAGGCACGCTACGACGCCAAGTACCCCGGTCAGTTCCAGGTCTACAGCCCGTACTTCTATGACGGCGTGATGCTGCTGGCCGACGCCATGAAGCGCGCCAACTCCTGGGATCCCAAGGTCTACATTCCCTTCCTGCAAAAGAGCGACTACCAGGGCGTGTCCGCGCACATCCAGTTCGAGTCCAATGGCGAGCTGAAGAACCCGTCCTACACCCTGAGCAAGTTCGTCGACGGCAAGAAGGTTGCCATCGAATAATCTTCCGTGGTTTCCACGAAAAGCCCGCTTCGGCGGGCTTTTTTGTGCCCTCGCGACACGGCAGTCGACACGATTGGCATAGACTTGCCCGCGTTTTCCCGTCGCTGACCCAGCCATGACCACACCCGCATCCGCACCCGGCACACCCTACGGCACACTGCCCACGGCATCACCACTGCCTCAGCGCCGCCCCGTGAGCCTGCCGCGTCTGACGCAAATGCGCGAAGCGGGCGAGAAAATCACCATGCTCACGGCCTATGACGCCACCTTCGCCGCCGTGGCCGACGCGGCCGGGGTGGAATGCATCCTCGTGGGCGATTCGCTCGGCATGGTCTGTCAGGGGCTTTCGAGCACCGTGGGCGTCACGCTCGAGACCATGTGCTACCACATGGCCAGCGTCTCGCGCGGGGTGCGGCGCGTACAGGGCACTGCATGGCTCATCGGCGACCTGCCTTTCGGCAGCTACGGCGAATCACCCGAGCAGGCGCTGCGCAGCGCGACGCAGCTCATGCAGGCAGGCGCCCACATGGTCAAGCTCGAGGGTGGCGGCTGGACGGCGCCCACCGTGCGCTTTCTCGTCGAGCGCGGCATCCCCGTCTGCGCCCACCTCGGGCTCACCCCGCAGACCGTCCATGCGCTGGGCGGCTACCGCGTGCAGGGCAAGGGAGACGAAGCGTCCGCCACCCTGCGCCGCCACGCGCTGGAGCTGCAGGACGCGGGCGCCGAGATGCTGGTGCTTGAAATGGTGCCAGCCCAGCTCGCCGCCAGCCTCACCGACGAATTGCCGCGTTGCCACACCATAGGCATAGGCGCGGGCAAGGGCACCGCGGGACAGGTGCTCGTACTGCACGACATGCTGGGAATGAATCTCGGCAAAATGCCGCGTTTCGTGCACAACTTCATGCAGGATGCGGACAGCATCAAGGGTGCCATGCAGGCCTACGTTCAGGCGGTCAAGCAGGGGCAATTCCCCGACGACACCGTGCACGCCTGGTAATTCTCACGCCCGATTTCATGCAACTCGTTCACACCATCGCCGACCTGCGCGCCGCACTGCAAGGGCGCGGTCGCCCTTCGCTCGTACCCACCATGGGCAATCTGCATGAGGGACACTTGGCCCTCGTGCGCCAAGCCAAGCCCCTGGGCGACGTGCTGGTCACCAGCATCTTCGTCAACCGGCTGCAATTTCTGCCGCATGAAGATTTCGATAGCTACCCGCGCACGCTGCAAGCCGATTGCAGCCATCTGCAAGCACACGGATGCGACATCGTATTCGCCCCCAGCGAGCGCGACCTCTATCCCGAACCGCAGACCTTCACGGTCACGCCCGATCCGCAGCTGGCGAACATGCTGGAAGGGCATTTCCGCCCCGGATTCTTCACCGGCGTCTGCACGGTGGTGATGAAGCTGTTCTGGAGCGTGTTCGCCGGATCGAGCGGCACCGCCGTGTTCGGCCGCAAGGACTATCAGCAGCAGATGGTGATCCGCCAGATGGTGCGCCAATTCGCCCTGCCCATCGATATCGTGGCCGCGGACATCCACCGTGCGCCGGACGGCCTGGCCCTGAGCTCGCGCAACAGCTACCTGAGCGCCTCTGAGCGTGCGCAGGCGACGCAATTGCATGACGCACTGCAACGACTCTCGCAGGCGGCCCTTGAGCCAGGCGTTGATCTGACGCGGCTCGAAGCCGAGGCCATGCAAGCGCTCCGTGCCAAGGGCTGGCACCCCGACTACCTGACCGTGCGCCAGCGAAGCGACCTGCAGCCCCCCGCAGGCACGGCGCGCGCGAACCAGAGCGTTGCTCTGGGCGCTGCGCGTCTGGGCAAGACGCGCCTCATCGACAACTTGGAATTTTGACTGGTGCGCGAGGCCGGACTCGAACCGGCACGCCATTGCTGGCGTCAGGACCTAAACCTGGTGCGTCTACCAATTTCGCCACCCGCGCAAGAGAGCAGGGATTCTACTTGCCCGGTAGAGGTCGGGCCGTGCCATCAAGCAGATCGGTGCATGCTGCATTACGATGGTCGGCATGATCACCCTGTACACGGCGCCGACCCCCAACGGCCACAAAGCCTCCATCGCGCTGGAGGAACTGGGCCTGCCCTACGAAATGCGCGTGCTCGACCTCTCCAAAGGCGAGCAAAAGCAGCCGCAGTTCCTTGCCATCAATCCCAATGGCCGCATCCCGGCCATCGTCGACCATGATGCCGAAGACTTCGCCGTCTTTGAATCCGGCGCCATCCTGATCTATCTGGCGGAGAAGACCGGCCGCCTCATGCCGCCCGATCCCAAAGGCCGCTCACGGGTCATTCAATGGCTGATGTTCCAGATGGGCGGTGTCGGCCCCATGATGGGCCAGGCCAATGTGTTCTATCGCTACTTCCCGACCAAGATACCAGCGGCCATCGACCGGTATCAGGGCGAGAGCCGGCGCCTCTTTGAAGTGCTGGACAGCCACCTCGCGCATCACGAATGGCTCGCGGACAATTACTCGATCGCCGACATCGCCAACTGGGCTTGGGTGCGCACGCACCGGTGGTCCGGCGTATCCGTCGACGGCCTGCCTCACCTCAAGCGCTGGCGCGACGCCATCCGGGCACGACCGGCCGTGCAACGCGGTATCCAGCGCCCGCCCTCTGCCATCGACCTGACGCGGGACGGCGAATCGGGCACCGAGCAATTTGCCGAGCAGGCGCGATCCATGCTCATGACCGGCACCCCCACCCCCCAGGAGACACGCTCATGAAACTCTACATCGCCACCCGCGCCCCCAACCCCCGTCGCGTACTGATGTTCATGGCCGAAAAAGCCATCACGGGCATTGAATTCGCCACCATCGACCTCAATGCCGGCGAACACAAGGCCGAGAGCTACCACGCCAAGGTCCCCGTCTCTCGCGTTCCGGCGCTCGAATTCGACGACGGGCGTATTTTGAGTGAAACACGCGCCATCTGCACCTGGCTCGAGGGCGCGCACCCTGAGCACAACCTGATGGGCGTGGACTTCGAAGAGCGCGCCTTCATCGAAATGCACGACCGACGCGTGGAGTGGTACTGGATGCTGCCGATCGCCAACTGCGTGCGCCACACCCACCCGGGTCTTGCCGTTCTGGAAAAGCCGCAATTCGCGGACTTCGGCGCCTCGCAAGGCCAGAAGGTGCGCGAAAGCGCCCAGTGGCTCGATGAATCGCTGGTCCGCCATCCGTGGATCGCGGGCGACCGCTTCACCATTGCCGACATCACGGCCTTCTGCGCCCTGGAATTCGCACGCCTGATGAAATTCAATGCAGGCGCCGAAGGCTTTGCCGCCCTTCAGGCCTGGCGCGATCGCGTGGCCGAACGCGAAAGCGCGCGGGCCGTGTAGCCACCCGCCCGCGCCACCTGCTGCGTCAGGCTTTGCGTGGGTAACCCAGCGCGGCCAGCGCCTGCGTGATCTCCGGCAACACGGAGTCATCCTCGATCGTCGCCGGAACCTTCACCTCGCCGCCATCGGCCATGGTGCGTATCGTCACGCGCAGCACCTTGCCCGAGCGCGTCTTGGGCAGGCGCGCCACCACGTGCACACTCTTGAAATCAGCCACCGCGCCCAGTTGCGCGCGCACCCGCGCGACCAGGTCCTTGCAGATCTCCTCATCCGTGTGCTTCACGCCGGATTTGAGCACCACGAGACCCAGCGGCACCTGTCCCTTGAGCGCATCGGCCACGCCGACCACGGCCGCTTCCGCCACGTCCGGGTGGGAAGCCAGGATTTCTTCCATCTGTCCCGTGGAAAGACGGTGCCCCGCGACGTTGATGATGTCATCGATGCGCGACATCACCCAGCCGTAGCCCTCTTCATCGATGTAGCCCGCATCACCCGACAGGTAGTAGCCGGGATAGCGCGAGAGATAGGTCTCTTCGTACCCCTGCTCGTTGTTCCACAGGGTGTAGAGGGTGCCCGGCGGCATGGGCAGCTTGATCGCGAGACTGCCGATGTCGCCCGGCGCCTTTTCCTTGCCGTCTTCGTCGAGGATGCGGATGTCGAACCCCGGCACCGGCTTGGTGGGCGAGCCGGGGTGCACTGGCAGATATTCGATGCCCATGCAATTGCTGATCGCAGGCCAGCCCAGTTCGGTCTGCCACCAGTTGTCGATCACCGGTACGCGCAGGATCTTCTGCGCCCACTCGATCGTGTCGGGGTCGCCGCGCTCACCCGCGAGGAACAGGGTGCGGAATCTGGAGAGGTCGTAGCGCTTGACGAGTTCGCCGTTCGGATCTTCCTTCTTGAGGGCCCGAAAGGCCGTCGGAGCCGTGAAGAAGACATTCACGCCATGCTCGGCGCAGACGCGCCAGAACGCGCCGGCGTCAGGTGTGCCCACCGGCTTGCCTTCGTAAACGATGGTCGTGCACCCCTGCAGCAGGGGTCCGTAAACGATATACGAGTGACCCACCACCCAACCCACGTCCGAGCCGGCCCAGTACACATCCCCGGGTTTGACGCCGAACACCGCGTCCATGGACCAGCGCAGCGCCACCGCATGGCCGCCGTTGTCGCGAACCACACCCTTGGGTTTGCCCGTGGTGCCCGAGGTGTAGATCACATAGAGCGGGTCGGTGGCCGCGACCGGCACGCAATCGGCCGGCTCGGCCTTGGCCATGGCGTCATTCCAATCGATATCCCGTCCCGCCACCATGCCGCAGCGCAGTTGCTCGCGCTGCAGGATCAGACAGGGCGTCTCGGGCACACCGGCGATTTCCAGCGCCTCGTCCAAAAGCGGCTTGTAGGGCACCGCCTTGCCAGGCAGCAGGCCGCACGAGGCCGACATCATCACCTTGGGCTTGGCATCAACGATGCGCTTGGCCAGTTCCGGCGCGGCAAAGCCGCCAAACACCACCGAATGCACGGCGCCAATGCGCGCGCATGCCAGCATGGCAATGGCGGCTTCGGCCACCATGGGCATGTAGATCACGACGCGATCGCCCTTCTGTACCCCCATGCCGCGCAGCACGCCGGCGCAACGCGCCACCTCGTCACGCAACTGGCGGTAGGTGAGCTTGCGCTGCGATCCGGCCAGCGGGCTGTCGTAGACCAGCGCCAGCTGATCGGCTCGCCCACTCTCCACATGTCGGTCCACGCAGTTGTAGCAGGTATTGAGCACGCCGCCAGAGAACCACCGGTAGAACGGCTTGCGCGTATCGTCGATCACCTTGTCCCAGCGCTTGATCCAGTCAATGTCACCGGCAGCCGCGGCCCAGAAGCCGGCTGGGTCCGCCAGCGCCGCAGCGCGTGTTTTCTCGAAATCGCCTGCCGTACCAGTGCTCATCGTGATCTCCTCTGTCAACCATGAAGCCAATCGTGGAATATCGTACTGCTCCACCCGAGCATGCACGCGCAACCTGAACGTCTGCTTACTTGATCAGGGCGTGCACTTCCTTGAATGCAGGGTGCTCGCAGGTGCGCAGCCACTCGAATGCGACCATCTCGGTCGTCACCAGCTCCGCCCCGGCGCCCGCGAGGCGATCGAAGGCGGCATCGCGGCTGCGCTCGGTGCGCGAACCGCAGGCATCGGTGACGACCCACACATCCCACTCTTCGTCAATCAGGTCCAGCGCCGTCTGCAGCAGACACACATGCGCTTCGCAGCCCGCCACCACGATGCTCGGGCGCTCGAGCCGCTGGGGCTCGCTCTTGCGCAGATGCTTGGGCAGGCTGCGGGCATTGCCCTTGTTCTGCACCACTTCGGGGACGAGCAGGTCGGCCAGCCCATCGGCCACGGCACTGAAATGCATCTTGGAAAGCGTCTTGCCACACAGACTGCGCAGCTCGGCGTCGTTGGCGCCCAGGCGGGCCGGGTTCTGCTCCGTGCCCCAGACCGGAACCTGCATGCGACTGGCCGCTTGCGCGAGCCGCCGCGCATTGGCGAGCACCGCCTGCGCCTCGTGGATCACCGGCATCAAACGTTCCTGGTAATCCACCAGCACCAGTTGACATTCATCGGCATTGAGCAGCATGGCGCATCTCCTGAAAAGCACATCGCAGGCATTGTCGCAGCCTCACGCGCACAAGCGCCACGCGGGTGCACGATACCGTCGTCGTTTCGCCTTGTAAAATCACATCCCGTCCGCAGCGTTGCCATGAAAAAACCGATCACCGACCTACCACCACGCCCCAGCGTTCAAGTGCTGGAGCGCATGTTTTCGCTGATCGACATTCTTGCGGCGCGCGACGAGCCGGTGTCGCTCAAGGAGATCAGCGAGCGTTCCGGCCTGCATCCGTCCACCGCCCACCGCATCCTCAACGACCTCACCACCGGCCGTTTCGTCGATCGTCCCGAGGCGGGCAGCTACCGGCTGGGCATGCGGCTGCTCGAACTCGGCAACCTGGTCAAGGCGCGCCTGAACGTGCGCGACGCAGCGATCCTGCCAATGCGCCACCTGCACAAACTCATTCAGCAACCCGTGAATCTGAGCGTGCGCCAGGGCGATGAAATCGTCTACATCGAGCGCGCCTACAGCGAACGCTCGGGCATGCAGGTCGTGCGTGCCATCGGCGGTCATGCACCCTTGCATCTGACGTCCACCGGCAAGCTCTTTCTCGCGGCGGAAGATGCACAGCGCGTGCGCGCCTATGCCGCGCGCACCGGCCTGCCTGGCCACACACGCAACAGCATCACGCAACTGTCCGCACTGGAACGAGAGCTGGCGCACGCGCGCCAATCGGGCATCGCCCGCGACAACGAAGAGCTCGAAATGGGCGTGCGGTGCATGGCCGCCGGCATCTATGACGACCAGGGCGATCTGGTCGCCGGGCTTTCCATTTCCGCACCGGCAGACCGGCTCGATGAAGGGTGGATACCCAAGCTGCAATCGAGCGCACAGGAAATATCGCTGGCATTGGGCTGCACCGCGCAGGCGCCGCAAAAGCACGCCTGAGGGGCGAATGACGCGGGCGCATCGCGCGGACCCGACATGATCCTCGTGCTCCGCCACCCGCGCCCATCCGTACGATGCAACGCATCGGCTGAGCCGAATCTCTTACGCGCGCCTGACATCGGTGCGCTTTTCCGCGCCTATTTTCTCGGGGTTTTCGAGTCTGGTCACCCTTGCGCGAGCCGCCTACATTCATCAACGTCGCGCGTGGAAGACCAAGCATTGGCATCGGCCAGTGAACGAACCGGCAGGGGACTCACGGTCCGCAAACTGTCTGCAATTTGGCAGCCGTGCGCTTCAAGGGTAGTTGCGATCGCTCGATTGCAATGTGATTCAGGTCACGATTTCCAACCACGAAGTAGATAGGAGATATATGTCCAAGTTTGACTCCACGAGCGGCGTCTCCCGCCGCGGTGCGCTGCAGCTGAGCGCAGCCGGCGGCATGATGGCCACCGGCCTGGGCGGCGTGCAATGGGCCATCGCCCAGGACAAGCCCAAGCTCGGCGCCACCTGGCCCGAGGGCTCGCAGGGCGACACGGTCTATCTGGGCGCCGCGGTGCCGCTGACGGGCACCTACGCCGTGCAGGGCGCCGACGAGCTCAAGGGCATGGAGCTCGCTATCGAGCACATCAACAGCAACCACGAGTTGATGAAGGCACTGGCGCCGAAGATCAACAACGGCGTGAACGGCAAGAAGGTCAAGCTCCTGTCCGCCGACTCGGCCGCCAAGCCCAATCAGGCCCTGCAGGTCGAGCAAACCTTCATTGCGCAGAACAAGGTGATCGCGATGATCGGCTCGACCTCGTCGGCCGTCGCGGTGGCGATGAACAAGTTCGCGCAACGCGAAAAAATCCTCTACATGGCCGGGATTTCGGGCTCCAACGACACCACCGGCAAGGACTGCGTGCGCTACGGCTTCCGTCAGGGCTTCTTTGGCGAGATGGCGGCCAATGCGATCGGCCCGATCCTGGTCAAGCAATTCGGCAAGAACCGCAAGGCCGCGTTCATGACGCCGGACTACACCTACGGCCACACCACCACCGAATCGGTCAACAACTACCTGACCAAGGAAGGCGGCTGGAAGATGGTGACCAACCAGGTCTCGCCCCTGGGCACGCAGGACTTCAGCCAGTACCTGACCAACATCGCCAACTCGGGCGCCGAGTTCCTGATCAACGTCAACTGGGGCCGTGACGCGGTTCTGTCGTCGCAGCAAGCCAAGCAGTTCGGTCTGATCCCGAAGATGACGCTGGTGCTGCCCTACCAGATCCCGTTCATCGCCAAGGAAGCGGGCGTGGACATCACGCACGGCGTGCTGGCGGCGACCGATTTCTGGTGGACGCTGGAAGAAAAGTTCCCGCTGGCCAAGCAGTTCGTCGAGGCCTTCCACAAGAAGTATGGCTACCGTCCCGAGTGGGGCGCAGAAAACGGCTACGTGAGCTTCGCCCACTGGGCCCGCATGGTCACGGAAGCCGGCAGCTTCTATCCGCCCGACGTCATCAAGCAGTGGGAAAAGGGCGAGACCATTCCGTCGCTGCTGGGTGATGTGCACTACCGCCCCGAAGACCACCAGTGCGTGCGTCCCGTGGTCATCGTCCGCGGCAAGGAAAAGAAGGACATGAAGAACGACGAGGATTTCTGGGAAGTGATCGAGCTGGTCGATGGCGCCAAGGTCATCCAGAAACCTGACGCCTTCGGCTGCAAGCTGGGCGATTACACCTGACGGAAAAACAGGCGCACCGAGGTCTTCAGGACCTGGGTGCGCCATGTGACGCCGACCTGAGGAGGGCGCTTGTGTGCAGTGGATTTCCCGGCACACAAGCGTATGGCGTATTCAACTCCCTGAATTGATTGACAAACATGGCAGGTCAATGTGATTAACACGGCCAATTTCATATCTCAATTGTTCAACGGGCTGGTTTTGGGAGCGCTACTGGCGCTGATTTCATCCGGCCTGACGATCATTTACGGCACGCTGGGCGTGCTCAATCTGGCGCATGGCGCATTGTTCATGCTCGGCGGCTACGCGGGCTGGCTTGCGTTCGAGTATTCCCATTCGTTCATTCTGGCCGTGGCGGTCGGTGCCTTGTTTGTCATGATCGTCGGCGTGGTCATGGAGCAGGTGATCATCAAGCACTTCTATTCCAGACCTGACGAGGATCAGCTGCTTGTGACCTTCGGGTTGAGCATCGTGTTTGCCGAGGTGGTGCGCTATTTCTTCGGCTCTCTCTCGAAAAAGATTCCCCCGCCCGACATCTTCGCGGGCGCAAGCAACATGGGATTCATGATCTATCCCAACTACCGGTTGGCGCTGCTGGGCATCATCGCCGTGGCGCTGCTCGTGCTGTACTGGGTGCTGTACCGCACACGCATCGGCATGATCGTGCGCGCGGGCATCGAAGACTCGGTGGCGGTCGATTCACTGGGCATCAACGTGTACAAGGTCTTCACGCTGGTCTTCGGCATCGGCGCGATGGCCGCAGGCTTTGCCGGCGTGGTGTACTCACCCGTGGTCGCCATGTCGCCCGACAGCGGCGACGCGATTCTGGTGCAAACCTTCGTGGTGGTCGTGATCGGCGGTGTCGGCTCGTTTCCAGGCGCAGTTCTGGGCGGCCTGATCGCCGGCGAAATCATCAGCCTGACTTCCATGGTCAACCCCGCCTATTCCATGATCATGCTCTTCGTGGCAATGACGCTTGTCCTGGTCTTCCGTCCCCGCGGTCTGATGGGCGCGATAGGTCGCAACTAATCCCGAGTCTCAGATGTCCAGAAAAATACCTTTCCTCGCCGAGCTGGTGACGCTGCTCGTGCTGATTGCCATACCGTTCATCCTGCCACCACTCGGATTCACGCCGGCCACGATCAACCGGATCATGATTTTTGGTCTGGTGGGCATCGGCTTTGATCTGCTGTTCGGCTACACCGGGCTGCTGTCCTTCGGGCAATCAGCCTTCTTCGGCACCGGCGGCATGTTTGCGGCCTATCTGCTCACGCAGACCTCGTTCACCAACGTGGTGCTTGCCATCTTCATTGGCACGATCGCTGCCGCAGTGGCAGGCTACCTCGTGGGCATGGTGGCGCTGCGCCGCACCGGCATCTACTTCGCGATGATCACGGTGGCCATCGCCGAGGTGTTCTTCTTCATGGAGTTCAATCCTCTTGCGGATTACACCGGTGGTGAAAACGGTCTGCCAGGCGTGCCCTCGGCCAGCCTGGGGCTCGGTTTCACGACGATCCAGTTCAAGAGCGACCTGGAGCAGTACGCGTTCTTCTCGTTCTGGCTCTTCGTCGGTCTGGTGATCGCGCTGCGCATCGTGCGCTCGCCGTTCGGGCTCGTGATGCGCGCTATCCGCGAAAATCCGGACCGTGCAACGGCGCTCGGGCACAACATCCACAGCTACAAGCTGGTGGTGTTCATCGTCGCGGCCATGTACGCCGGTTTCGGCGGCGGGCTGCTGGCCGTGATGCAAGGCTTCATGCCGCCCGATGCCTTCATGTTCGCCACGTCCGGCGAAATCGTGATGATGACCGCCATCGGCGGCGCCGGCACGCTCTTCGGGCCGGTCCTGGGTTCCGCGACATGGCTGCTGCTCAGCGACTTCTTCCAGACGGTGCTCAACCTGGGCGCGACCTGGAAGCTCGTTCTGGGCGTCGTGTTCGTGCTGCTCGTGGTCTTCCTGCGTCGCGGTCTGGCCGGGGCCTTCGTCGATCTCTACCACCTGGCGTTCGGTGCAAAAAAAGCCGTCAGTGCTCCCGCACCCGCCGCCCCGCTCAACACGGCCGCCGTCAATGCCCTGCACCACAAGAGCACGCACAACAAGAGCGGGCACATTCTTGAAGCCAAGGGGCTGACGAAGCACTACGGCGGCATCGCCGCCAACAGCGATATTGACTTTGCCGTGAACTATGGCGAGATCCGCGGCATCATCGGGCCGAACGGCGCTGGCAAGAGCACGTTCTTCAAGATGCTCACTTGCGAAGTTCAGCCCACCGCCGGCACGATCAAGTTCGACGGACGCGACATCACCCATCTGAACGTGACCGAGGCCTGTCAGATCGGTCTGACCAAGAGCTACCAGATCAACCAGTTGTTCGAGCGCCTCACGGTGCGCCAGAACCTGATGATCTCTGCCCTGGCGGAGCTGCGCGGGAAGTTCAGGCTGGATCTGCTCAAGTCCATGTCCAAAGTCCGCGGACTCGCGGCTCAGGTGGAAAGCACGGCGGCGCTGGTGCATCTCACCCACCGCCTGGACGCCCACGTGGCCGACCTGGCCTATGGTGAAAAGCGCCGGCTGGAAGTCGGGCTTGCCCTGGCCACCTCCCCTTCCCTGCTGTTGCTCGATGAGCCACTGGCAGGCATGAGCGCCGAGGAGCGCGTGGAGACCGTTGCGCTGCTCAAATCCATCGCCAAGGGCCGTACGCTCGTCATCATCGACCACGACATGGATTCGTTGTTCGAGCTGGTCGAGCGCGTCACCGTGCTGCAGGAAGGGCGGCTGCTCGTGGAGGGCACCCCCGATGAAATCAAGAACAACGCCCAGGTCCAGGAAGCCTACCTTGGCGGCGTGCATGGAGAGACGCAATGAGCCTGCTAGAAGTCAGTGGAATCAACAGCTACTACGGCGACAGCCACATCCTCTTCGATGTGGGCATACGCGTGGAAAAAAACGAGGTGGTGGCCCTGCTGGGGCGCAATGGCGCCGGCAAATCCACCACTTTCAAGAGTCTGGCGGGCGTCGTCAAGCCCAAGAGCGGCAGCGTCAAGCTCGACGGCGTGGAAGTTGCCGGAAAGAAGGCCCACCAGATCGCCTTGGCCGGCCTGCAGCTCGTGCACGAGGAAAGACGCGTGTTCGGCAGCCTGAATGTGGAGGAAAACATCATCCTCGCCGGGCTCACGGCGCCCAACAAGTGGCCGCTGGAACGCATCTATTCCATCTTCCCGCGTCTGCAGGAGCGCCGCACCAGCCGCGGGACCGATCTTTCGGGGGGCGAACAGCAGATGCTGGCCATTGCCCGTGCACTGGTGCGCGATCCGAAAATCATCCTGCTCGATGAGCCATTCGAAGGCCTGGCCCCGGTGATCGTCCAGGACCTGATCCGCGTCTGCCGCGATCTGGCCAAGGCGGGCCAGACTATCGTGCTGATCGAGCAGAATCTGGCCGCGGCCATGTCGCTCGCGAGCCGCGCCTACATCCTGAACAACGGTCAAATCGTTCACGAAAGCACGACGGCAGATTTGAAGAAGCAACCCGAGATCATCCAGAAATATCTCGGGGTCTGACGCGCCGTTTGGCCCATGCAAGCCCAAGCCCGCGACAGCTGCGAAAGCTTCGCGGGCTTTTTCGTCACTGACTGGCGTCAGCTGACCATTCGCTTCATTGCCCCGCTTTGCAGCAGCCTCGCCACCATGCGGGAAGTCATGCTCTGAGTGCTGCCATCGGCCTGCGTGAACAGGAACAGGGTGTTTCGGGGACTGAGCCATGTGAGCTGCGTACGCACCACGCCGTGCGCCCCTGCGATATCCACCCATTCGCCCACGCTCAGGCTCGTTTCCAGCGAGGCGCCGCCGACTGCCGGTCCAGGCGCACTTGCGGCAGCCGCCGGCGCCTCCGTTGCTTCGTGGATGGGTGGGGCGGCCGCCTGCGCGCCCTGCGCCTCCTGGTGCTGCGGCACGGGCAGATCATGGCCCCCTCCAAGGGGCATCTGCGCCGACGCCGCGCCGTCCTGCTCCAGTCCATGCACGGTTTGCGCAAAATCATCGGTCACGGCGTCCAGAGCCCCCGCCACGGTCAATGGTGCCGGCGCACGCAGCGAGTCCCACATCGAAGAATCGATGCCCGGCAGGGCCTCCTGCCCCATGGGCGCGAGAAAGCTCTCCATGGCGTCCGTGCGGGAGTGAGCGAAGGGCTCATCGGCGACCAGTCCCGAAAAACGGCTCCGACCCGTGGTCACATAGTGCAAGGGCTGGACGCCGCGCGCCCGCAGATCTTCCGAAACCCGGCGGTACTCACGCGCCAGCAAGGTGCCCAAGCCTGACTGCATCGGCGCCAACCAGAGACGAACCAATTCGGTGGGCACACCGACGCCGTAGACGACGCCAAAGAGCGCGCGCACATAGTTGCCTGGACGCAGCGGGTTACGCTCCGGCTGCACGCGATCGAATCCCTGAGCGGCGCCGATCAGGGTGTCTAGCTCCGACAGGGCCGGCGCCACCTCGTGGGCAATGCGCTGGCGCGCACGCACCATTTCGACACGCAGGCGCGCGTCGTCCTTGCCGATTTCCAGCAATTTTCCCGTGGCCGACAGGCCCCCAGGCTGCGCCGGCACGCCCTGGGCGAACAATTCGAGCATGGCCAGCGGATACTGGGCCACCAGCCGGGATTCATGCTTGACAAGGTGTTGCAGCGCCTGCGCTTCCTGCGCACTCGCCTGCCCCGGTGTCTCGTGCTGCTGCCACTGGGCACGCACGAGCCGCACCAGATCGCTCATCAACACGCTGCTGCGCTTGACGGCGCCAACGATGCTGGCACGGTAAATGGCGACGGTGTCCACGGGAGAGGCCGGCATGGCGAAACTGTGTGTACAAGCCGCAGGCGTGACCTGCGCCTACTTCAAAGCCTTGTAGCGTACCCGCTTTGGCGCCGCGCCCTCTTCCCCCAGGCGTTTTTTCTTGTCCGCTTCATATTCCTGATAGTTGCCATCGAAGTAGAACCATTGGCTGTCGCCCTCGGCTGCGAGGATGTGCGTGGCAATCCGATCAAGAAACCAGCGGTCGTGGCTGATCACCATCACCGTGCCGGCATATTCGAGCAGCGCGTCTTCCAAGGCCCGCAGGGTTTCGACATCCAGGTCGTTGGAGGGTTCGTCCAGCAGCAGCACATTGCCGCCCTGAATCAGCGTCTTGGCCAGATGCAGGCGCCCACGCTCGCCCCCCGAGAGGTTGCCCACCTTCTTCTGCTGATCCTGGCCGTTGAAGTTGAAACGCCCGCAATACGCGCGGCTGGCCATCTGGAACTTGCCGACGTTGATGATGTCCAGCCCCCCGGAAACATCTTCCCAGACCGTCTTCTCGTCCGTCAGGGCATCACGCGACTGATCGACATAAGCCATCTTCACCGTCTGGCCGATGACCACCTCGCCGCTGTCGGGCTTTTCCTTGCCGGCGATCATCTTGAACAACGTGGATTTGCCTGCGCCGTTCGGGCCGATGATGCCGACAATGGCCCCCGCGGGCACGGCAAAGCTCAGGTTGTCGATGAGCACCCGATCGCCAAAACTCTTGGTGACATGATGGAATTCGATCACCTGCGTGCCCAGGCGCTCGGCCACGGGAATGAAGATTTCCTGCGTCTCGTTGCGCTTTTGGTACTCGTGGTCGGAGAGCTCCTCGAAGCGCGCGATACGGGCCTTGGACTTGGCCTGGCGCCCCTTGGCGTTTTGGCGCACCCATTCCAGTTCCTTTTTCAGGGCCTTGGCGCGGGCTTCCTCGCCCTTTTGTTCCGATTCCAGGCGGGCCTGCTTCTGAGTCAGCCACTCGGAGTAATTGCCCTTGTACGGGATGCCGTGACCGCGATCGAGCTCCAGGATCCACTCGGCCGCGTTGTCCAGGAAGTAACGGTCGTGGGTAATGGCCACCACGGTGCCGGGAAAGCGATGCAGGAACTGCTCCAGCCATTCGACCGACTCTGCATCCAGGTGGTTGGTGGGTTCGTCCAGCAGCAGCATGTCGGGCTTGGACAGCAGCAGCCTGCACAGCGCCACGCGGCGCTTCTCACCGCCCGAGAGCTTGCCGATGACCGCATCCCAGGGCGGCAGGCGCAAGGCATCGGCCGCAATTTCCAGCTGGTGCTCGCTGTCGGTGCCCGCCGCGGCAATGACCGCCTCGAGCTGCGCCTGTTCGGCCGCGAGTGCATCAAAGTCGGCATCTTCCTCGGCGTAGGCGGCATAGACCGCCTCCAGGCGCGCACGGGCGGCATTGACCTCGGCCATCGCTTCCTCGACTTCCTCGCGCACCGTGCGCGCAGGATCGAGCTGCGGCTCCTGCGGGAGGTAGCCTATGGTCAGCCCTGGCATGGGCAGCGCCTCGCCCTCGTACTCCTTGTCCACGCCCGCCATGATCTTGAGCAGCGTGGATTTGCCCGAGCCATTGAGGCCGAGCACGCCGATCTTCGCCCCCGGGAAAAAAGACAGCGAAATGTCTTTCAGAATCTGCCGCTTGGGTGGCACGGTCTTGGTCACGCGGTTCATCGAAAAAACATACTGAGCCATGGATTCCTTCGTGCAATGCAAACTGAAAATAACGGCAGCGCGGCTGCCTTGATGCGCCAATTATCCGTGCATGCGACAATACGCGGCTGTCGGGCCTTCCAGTAGCCCGCACAAACGCGCCCCGCACACGGACGCACCGGGTCTCCATCAGGAGGCCACGCTTTCGCAACCATCAGATCTGATGTACTGGCCGGACGGTTCACACGACCGCGGCTTCAGGCTGATACCCGCGCCCAGGATGGGTGCAGACACACAAATGACATTTGAAGAACTGAACCTGGCACCAGCGTTGCTGCGCGCCGTGCAAGAGTTGGGCTACGAAAATCCGACACCGATACAGGCGCAAGCCATTCCGCTGGTCCTGGAGGGTTCGGACCTGCTCGCCGGCGCACAGACCGGTACCGGGAAGACGGCGGCCTTTGCGCTGCCCATCCTGCATCACCTCGCGCAAGACACTCCTGCGGCAGGCAGGCACACGCCGATCCGCGCGCTGGTTCTCACGCCCACGCGCGAGCTGGCCGCGCAGATCGAGGAGTCCTTCCGCGCCTATGCGAAATACCTGGACATCCGCTCGACCGTGATCTTCGGCGGCGTCGGCATGAATCCGCAGGTCGAGCGCATCAAGCGTGGCGTGGACGTGCTCGTCGCCACGCCCGGGCGGCTGCTGGATCTGCAGCAGCAAGGCCTGCTCGATCTCTCGGGCGTGCAGACGCTGGTGCTCGACGAAGCCGACCGGATGCTGGACATGGGCTTCATCCACGACGTGAAGAAGATTCTCGCGCTGCTGCCGCGCGACAAGCAGAGCCTGCTGTTTTCCGCAACCTTCAGCGACGAAATCCGCGAACTGGCGGGCAGCCTGCTGCGCAGTCCCAAGAGCATCCAGGTCACACCGCGCAACACCACGGTGCAGCGCATCCGGCAGGTCATCCACCCCGTGGGGCGTGCCAAGAAGAAGGCGGTGCTGCTGCACATCATCCAGGAGCAGAACTGGAGCCAGGTGCTGGTATTCACGCGCACCAAATTCGGCGCCAACAACGTGGCCGAATACCTTGAAAAGAACGGCGTGACGGCCATGGCCTTGCACGGCAACAAGAGCCAGACGGCGCGCACCAACGCGCTCGAAGGTTTCAAGAACGGAAAGATTCGCGCGCTCGTGGCCACCGACATTGCCGCGCGCGGCATCGACATCGACGACCTGCCCCATGTCGTGAACTATGAAATCCCGAACGTGCCCGAGGATTACGTGCACCGCATCGGCCGCACCGGCCGCGCCGGGCGCGAGGGGCACGCGGTGAGCCTCGTCTGCATGGATGAGGAAGGTTTCATGATGGAAATTGAGCGCTTCACGCGCCAGGAAATCCCGGTGCAGCCGCTGGAAGGCTTCGGCCCGGATGAGGGCGAGAAGGCCGAACCCATCGCCATGGGTCGCCAGACCCTGTGGGGTGGTGCCGGCAGACCACCGAGCCGCGAGGTGATGCAGGCCGCCGCCAAGGCCGCGCGCGGCGAAATGATGGAGCGTATCCGTACCAACAAGGCCGGCCGCCCCGCCACGCGGAACAATCACAAGCCCGACGGTCGGCCGCAAGCGCCCCGCTCGGATGACGGCAGCGGCAGGCCCCGTGCCAGTCGCAACGACCACCACTCGGAACGGCGCCATGACGACAGCCAGCCTCATGGCGAAAACGCGCACCTGGGAACGCAATTGGGGCGCTTGGGCATGGAGCCGCGGCGCAACGCCCGGGGCAGCGGCGGCCAACCGGACCCGATGCGCACGAGCGCGGACCTCATGGGTCAGCACGGCCGGCGCGGCGCGCCACGCGGCAATCGCTCGCGCGGCCCACGCGGCGGCGGCTATCCGGCCTGAAACGCGCATTCCGAAGGCCGCCAGGACACGGCCGCCTTCGGGTTCCCGGCTTTGTGGCAAGCTATCGGGGCATTTCATTTTCCAGAGCCACCCATGAAGCTGCTGCCGAGGCCGTGCGCCGCTCACACTCACCCATCAACCCGCCTGGCCCGCCGCTGGCTGATTCCAGCCAGCGCCGTCACCGCGCTTCTTCTTGCGGCCTGCGCCAGCACGCCCTTGCCGCCGTGGCCCTCTCAAGGCGCGCGGGTCGTTCCTCCCCCGCATTCCAGGGCACAGGCCGCACAGCCTGACCGCCCCACCGATCAGGCACGCACCAGCCCGGTGACGACTCCCGTCGCAGGGCCTGAAGATCAGCCGGGAGCCGCCACGCTCATCGAGAGCGCCGCGGTCGCCACTCATTTCCCCGAGCCCCCGGTGCGTTACGACACCCCCGGTCTGCAGACCCATCGGCGCGCCTGGACCACCAATGCCGAGCTCTCCCAGTGGCTGGACGAACTGGCGAACGCCCCCGGCGACCGAACAAGCGCACAAGCAATCGATCTGGGCCCATCGCAAAACGGCACGCCCCTGCTGGCCTTGGCCTTGAGCGGCACGATCGGCGACAAGCCGCTGCTATCCAACGGGCGGCCCACCGTGCTCCTCGTGGGGCAGCAGCACGGCGACGAACCGGGCAGCAGCGAAGCGCTGCTGGTGATGGCACGCGAACTGTCCCAGGGGCTGCTCGCACCCATGCTTGAGCGCATCAACGTGATCATCGTCCCGCGAGCCAACCCCGATGGCGCCTCGACCGGCAGCCATGCAACCAGCGACGGCACCGACCTGGACCATGACCACCTGGCCCTGCGCACGCCCGAGGCCAGAGCCATCGCACAGCTGATTCGCACCTACCGTCCTGCCGTCATCGCCGACGTGCACGAATACCCGGTGCAAGCCATCGACATGGCGGGCATGAAGGGACTGCCCAGCTACGATGTGCTGGCGCAACCAGCGACCGCGGCCAACATACCGGAATTCGTCAACAAGGCGGCCCTGGAATGGTTTGTGCAACCCCTGTTCAATTCGCTTGAAGACAGCGGCCTGACCCATGAATGGCTGCATACGCTCACGGCGGACCAGGGTGCGTTGGCGGCGCAGACGGGTGACGCGCAGCCCGATTCGCTGCGCAACCTGGGAGGGCTGAGCAACACGGTCAGCCTGGTCATCGCCAGCCGTGGCGCGGGGCTCGGGCGCGCCCACATCCAGCGCCGCGTGCACAGCCTGGTGGTGGCGCTCACGAGCGTGCTGCGCAGCACGGCGGATCGCAGTGGCGACCTGCGCCAGGTACAGACCTATGTGACGCGAGACGTTGCATCCAAGGCGTGCCAGGGTCTGATCACGGTTCAGGCCAGCCCCACCGTCTCCGAGCGTGACCTGGGCCTGATCAACGAAACCAGCGGCGAGCTCACGCGACTGAAGGTGCAATGGACCTCCACGGCGACCCTGCACCCCGAGTTGCAGCGCCCGCGGCCGTGCGGGTATTGGCTGAGCGCCGACTCGGCAGCGGCGCAACATCTGGCCTGGCTGGGCCTGCAGGTGATGCGCATCGCCGAAGGCGGCTCGGTGTTGACCGAGAGTTTTCCCGGCGGCCCGAGCGGCGTCGGCTCGACCCCGCAGGCGGTGCGCACGACAACCGACGTGCCTGCCGGCAGCTACTTCGTGGGGATGAACCAGCCCCTGGCCAACGTGGCTGCGGCGGCACTTGAGCCCGGAACGCCGTTCAGCTACCAGGGCACGGGGATTCTTGGCGAGCCCGGCGCAAGCGCCCGCGTCATCAACAACCCCACCCTGGTGTTTGACGAATCGGAGTAGCTGCATCCGCTGAGCCACCGGTCGGCGCACGCGCCGGCCGGCTGCCAGACGCAAGGCACCCCATGATCACCGGCCTGCTCGCCTCCCTCGGCGCCTCGGTGCTGTTTGCGGCGATGTACTACCTCGCGCCTCGGCTGGCGCCTCTCGATGGCGAACAGATCTTCGGCTGGCGCGTTCTCTCGATGCTGCCCTTCACCACGCTCATCGTGCTCTCTCGCGGTCAATGGTCGTGCGTGCGTTCCATGTTCGAGCGCGCACGGCAGGATCTCCTGTGGGGACTGGCCCTGTGCGCAAGCGCCGCGCTGCTGGGGGTGCAGCTCTGGCTGTTCCTCTGGGCGCCGCTCCAAGGGCGCGCAATGCCCGTGTCGCTGGGCTACTTCCTGTTGCCGCTTGTCATGGGGGTGGCGAGCCGCTCGCTGTTTCACGAGCGTCTGTCACGGATGCAATGGCTGGCCGTGGGGCTGGCGGCCTTGGGTGTGGGGCATGAAGTCCTGCGCACGGGCGCGATGTCCTGGGAAACGTGGCTGGTGGCCATCGGTTACACGATCTATTTCGTGCTGCGGCGAAAGCTGGGTACCGATCACCTTGCGGGGCACTGGATCGACCTGATGCTGCTGGTTCCCGCCGCGTTGTGGTTCGTGTTGCGCACGCCCGCTTCCACGCTCTTCTTCGCGAGCACGCCCCACCTGTGGAGCATGGTTGCGGCGCTGGGCGTTGTCAGCGCCGTGGCCCTTGCACTGTACATGATGGCCAGCCGCTTGCTGGCACTCGGTCTGTTTGGGCTCCTGAGCTATGTGGAGCCGATGCTGCTTGCCCTCGCAGCGCTGCTGCTCGGCGAGCGCATCCGTGACGAGCAATGGCCGACTTATCTGCCGATTTTCGCGGCGGTCGGCGTGCTTGTGATCGACGGCATCGCGCGCATCCGTTCCGGGGCGCGCCACGCCACCTCCTGAAAACGACACTACTCGCCCTTGGGATCGCGCTCCATCAGCTGCGCAACGGCCTGCTCAGGCCGGGTTGTGCCGTCGAGCAGGGCCACGACGGCCTCGACGATCGGCATCTCGACGCCCAGTTGCCGGGCACGGGCCGCCACGGTGTGGGCACTGTGGACACCCTCGGCCACGTGGCCAAGATCGCCGAGCACCCGAGCCAGGGGCAGGCCCCGGGCCAGTTGCAAGCCTACCGTGCGGTTGCGCGAGAGATCGCCCGTGGCCGTCAGCACGAGATCACCCAGGCCGGACAGGCCCATGAAGGTTTCCGTGCACGCACCCAGCGCAACGCCAAGACGCGACATCTCGGCCAGACCGCGCGTGATCAATGCCGCCCGCGCATTCAAACCCAGCCGCAGGCCGTCACACAAGCCGGTGGCAATGGCCAGGACGTTCTTGACCGCACCACCGACCTCCACACCCACCAGATCGTCATTGACATACACCCGAAGATGCCTGCCATGCAGTGCCTGCACGAGCGCCTCGCGCACCGATGCATGCGCGCTGGCAGCCACCAGGGCCGTGGGCTGCATGCGCGCCACCTCGAGAGCGAAGCTCGGACCGCTGAGTGCGCCCGCCTGCAGCTGCGGCGCAACCTGCGCGCACACTTCATGCGCCAGCTGTCCCGTGTGCGCCTCGAAGCCCTTGCACAGCCAGGCCACGGGGCCCTGAAAGTGCCGCAGCACCCCCAGCAGCCCGCGCAGGGCGGCCGTAGGCGTGGCAAGGAAGACCAGATCGGCGCCCGCGAGATGCTCCTCGACGCTGGCGCCCACCACCTCCAGCGAAGGCGGAAACGAGGCGCCCGCAAGGTATCGGGCATTTTCGCGCGCCTGGCGCATGGCTGCGATCTGCCGTTCGTCGCGCCCCCAGAGCCGGACGCGATGCGCCCCCGCATGACTGGCGGCACTGATGGCAATGGCCGTCCCCCAAGCGCCTGCCCCGATAACTACGATGTTCATAGCTACTCGCGCTGATGCATAAACGGCCGCAGCCTCTATTCTTCCAGCTTACTGCTGCGTGTTGCTCGCGCCCTGCGCGGCGGCCGCGGCCTGTTGCTGCTCGTACATGGCCTGGAAGTTGATTTCCGCAAGGTGCACCGGCGGGAATCCCGCGCGCGTCACCACGTCGGCCACGTTGGAGCGGGCATAGGGATAGATGATCTGCGGGCAGACGACACGCATCACGTTGTCCATCTGCTCCTGCGGCACGTTGCGGATTTCGAAGATGCCAGCCTGCTTGGTCTCGACGAGGAACACCGTCTTGTCGCCGTGCTTGGCGTGCACCGTGGCGGTCACGGTGACTTCGTAAATTCCGTCCGCGATGGTTTCCGCGCCCACGCCCAGCTGGATGTCGACGCTGGGCTGCTGCTGCTCAAGCAGGATTGCGGGCGAATTGGGCTGCTCGAGCGACATGTCCTTGAGGTACATGCGCTGAATCTGGAAAACCGGGGTTGCTTGCTCGTCGGCCATGATGTCGATCTTTGAGGGTAATGAACATGAAAATGCCCGCCCGGGGAACTCCCCCAAAGCGGGCAGGTCAGCCGCGCATTATGCAGCGCGGCACCTGGTCATCAAGCCTGCAGCAGCGGCATCAGGCCGCCCCGGGCATCGAGCGCAAGCAGATCATCGCACCCACCCACGTGCTGGCCACCGATGAAAATCTGCGGCACCGTACGTCGGCCCGTGATCTCCATCATCTGCTGACGCTGCGCGGGTTCGCCATCGACGCGGATTTCCTCGATGCTCTGCACGCCCTTGGACTTGAGAAACTGTTTGGCACGAATGCAGTAGGGGCACGTGGCCGTGGTGTACATCTTGACGGCTTGCATCGCTTTCATCCTTTCACTTGGCGCGCCTGCGCCATGGCGCAGTTGGGGGCCCGTCAGGCCTTTTCAACCGGCATGTTGGCCTCGCGCCAGGCCGCCATGCCCCCGGTCAGCGCCTGCGCCTTCTCGTAGCCAAGCCCACGGGCCATGGCCACGGCGCGGCGTGCGCGCAAACCGCTGGCGCAGACCAGCACCAGCGGCACGGTCTTGTTTTTCACCACTTGCGGCAGACGCTCCTTGAACTGGGACAACGGCACGCTCCTGGCGCCGCCGATGTGCCCCGCCGCGTATTCCCCGGCCTCGCAGACATCGACCACCACCGCCTTTTCACGGTTGATGAGCTGCACCGCCGCGCTGGCCGACAGGCCACCCAGCCCGCCACCGGACACCATGGGCCAGGCGAGCAAGCCGCCAGAGACCAGGGCCAGAAGGATGAGATACCAGTTTTGCAGGATGAAGTTCACGGCGGCGCGACTCCGGGACAGTAAAAGCGCTGATTCTAAAATAGCCGGTTTGCTTTATTGAACGAAGGCCCTGCGCATGCACAAGCTCGTCCTGATCCGCCACGGTGAATCCACCTGGAACCTGGAAAACCGCTTCACCGGCTGGACCGACGTGCCGCTCACGGCCACGGGGATTGCTCAGGCGCGCGGCGCCGGAGAGCTGCTCAAGGCCGAGGGCTATGAATTCGACCAGGCTTTCACCAGCGTGCTGCAGCGCGCCACGCACACGCTCTGGCATTGCCTGGACGCCATGGAGCGTACCTGGCTGCCCGTGGCGCACAGCTGGCGTCTGAACGAGCGCCACTATGGCGCACTGCAGGGGCTGAACAAGGCCGAGACGGCCAGACAGTATGGCGACGAGCAGGTGCATATCTGGCGGCGCAGCTACGACGTGCCGCCGCCTGCGCTTGAGGCCACCGATCCACGCTGCGAGCGTGGCGACATCCGGTATGCAGGCCTGACACCCGAGCAGGTCCCGCTCACCGAATGCCTGAAGGACACCGTGGCGCGCGTGCTGCCCTACTGGCAGGAGGCGATCGCCCCGGCCATTCGCTCGGGCCAACGTGTGCTGATCGCTGCCCACGGCAATTCAATCCGCGCACTCGTCAAGTACCTGGACGGCATCTCCGACAACGACATCGTCGGGCTGAACATTCCGAACGGCATTCCGCTGGTGTATGAACTCGATGCCGACTTGAAACCGCTGCGTCACGACTATCTGGGCGATCCCAAGGCGGCGGCGCAGGCCGCTGCCGCCGTGGCGGCGCAGGGCAAGAGATAAGGGGCAGGAACCGCGCACGTCCGGTGCATTCCAAGGTGTATATTGCCGCGACGCGGTAAAGGTGGTGTATGGGGCAGAAACTCAAGATAGCAGGGTGGATTTCCGTGGGCGTGCTTGCGGGCGCGCTCACCACGGTTTCCTTGCAGACGGTCGCGCGCGGCGCGATGACACCGTTGCCACTGGAAGAGCTGCAGCAACTGGCAGCGGTGTTCGGGCTCATCAAGACCGACTACGTCGAGCCCGTCGACGACAGGAAACTCATCACCGATGCCATCTCGGGCATGGTGGCGGGGCTCGATCCGCATTCGCAGTATTTCGACAAGAAGTCCTTCAAGGAATTCCGTGAAGGCACTTCCGGGCGCTTCGTCGGCGTCGGGATCGAGATCACGCAGGAAGACGGCCTGATCAAGGTGGTCTCGCCCATCGAGGGCTCTCCGGCGGACCGGGCAGGCCTCAAAACCGGCGATCTGATCACCAAGATCGGCGACGAGGCGGTGCGCGGCCTGCCGCTCAATGACGCGGTCAAGCGCATTCGCGGCGAACCAGGCACCAAGGTGACGCTCACGATTTTCCGCAAGGACGAGAGCCGCACCTTTCCGGTGACGATCACGCGCGAGGAAATCAAGACCCAGTCGGTCAAGGCCAAGCTGATCGAACCCGGCTACGCCTGGATCCGCATCTCGCAGTTCCAGGATCGCACGCTCGACGACTTCGTGCGCAAGGCCGAGGACATCTACCAGCAGGATCCGAATCTGAAGGGCCTGGTGCTCGACCTGCGCAACGACCCGGGCGGCTTGCTGGACGCGGCCGTGGGCGTGTCGGCGGCCTTCCTGCCCGAGGGCGCGACCGTCGTGACGACCGACGGGCAACTGCCCGAAAGCAAGGCGATCTTCACCGCCTCGCCCGAGTTCTACGCCCGCCGTGGGGGCAATCCGCTCAAGCGGCTGCCGGACATCTTCCACAAGGTGCCGATGGTGGTGCTGGTCAACGAGGGTTCCGCCTCCGCCAGCGAGATCGTGGCGGGCGCGCTGCAGGACAACCACCGCGCGACCATCATGGGCAACCAGACCTTCGGCAAGGGCTCGGTGCAGACGGTGCGCCCGCTCGGGCCGGACACCGGCATCAAGCTGACCACGGCGCGCTACTTCACGCCCAGCGGCAAGTCGATCCAGGCGCGCGGCATCGTGCCCGACGTGATGGTCGACGAAACGGCCGAGGGTGACGTCTTTGCCGCGCTGCGCCTGCGCGAGTCGGATCTCGCCAAGCACCTGGACAACACCCAGGGCGGCGAGGCGGTCCAGGACAAGGCGCTGGAGGCGGCCCGGGAAGCGGCCCGCAAGAAACTCGAGGAAGAAACCAAGAGCGCCAAGACCGAGCGCAAGCTGCCCGAGTTCGGCACCGACAAGGACTTTGCGCTGGCCCAGGCACTGCACCAGCTCAAGGGCGAGCCGGTGCAGGTGAGCAAGACCCTGACCGAGCGCAAGCAGGCCAAGAAGGACGACTGAACCGCGCCTGCGCCCCCAAGGCCGGTTGCGTCCGGCCTTTTTCATGGACAACCGCGCCGATGAACGACGACCAGCTGCTGCGCTACTCGCGCCACATCATGCTCGACGAGATCGGCATCGAGGGGCAGGAGCGCATCATGGCCGCCCGGGTGCTGATCGTGGGCGCCGGCGGCCTGGGCTCGCCCGCCGCATTGTTTCTGGCTTCGGCAGGGGTGGGCGACATCACGCTCGTGGACGACGATCAGGTGGACTTGACGAACCTGCAGCGCCAGATTGCCCACACGACAGCGCGCATCGGCATGGCCAAGATCGATTCGGCTGCCGCGGCCATGCGCGCGATCAACCCCGAGGTGCGGGTGCATGGCGTGCGCCAGCGCATGTCGCAGGAGAGCCTGCTGCCGCTCGTGACCGCGGCCGATGTGGTGCTGGACTGCACCGACAACTACACCACCCGCCACGCCATCAACGCCGCCTGCGTGAGCGCGCGCAAGCCGCTGGTGGCGGGCTCGGCGATCCGCTTCGACGGGCAGATCGCGGTGTACGACACACGCCACGCCGACTCGCCCTGTTATGCGTGTTTGTTTGCACGCGATGCCGTTTTTGAAGAGGTGGCCTGTGCCACGATGGGCGTTTTTTCACCCATGGTGGGCATCATCGGGACGATGCAGGCAGCCGAGGCGCTCAAGCTCATCGCCCGCATGGGCGAGTCTTTGCGCGGCCGGCTGCTGATGCTCGATGGGCGCACGATGCGCTGGAGCGATATCCGCCTGGCGCGCGAGCCAGACTGCGCGGTCTGCCGCCATCGCTGAAAACCCGCTGCCCAAAAGCACCCCCGTGGGCTAGCATCGCCCATCGCGGTTTCAGTTTCTTCCGAATGTCCCAGTCTCATTTCGTGGCCACGCACGTGCGCTACACGACGCTTGCCGTTTGCGTGCTGGTGGCGCTGGTCAGCCTGCCCTGGATGGTCGCGCGGCCCGGCGCCTGGCCCGTCACCCTCTTCTTGCTCGCATGCGCGCTGATCCTCCTCGGCGTGCGCGACCTGCGGCAGACGCGCCACGCCGTGCTGCGCAACTACCCCATCCTCGGGCACCTGCGCTTCATCCTGGAGTTCATCCGGCCGGAGATCCGCCAGTATTTCATCGAGGGCGACATCGACAAGGGCGAGCCCTTCACACGCGCGCAGCGCACCGTGGTGTATCAGCGCTCCAAGGGCGTGCCCGACGTGCGCCCGTTCGGCACCAAGCTGGACGTGGGCGCCAAGGGCTACGAGTGGATCAATCATTCGCTGCACACCACGAAGATCGATTCGCACGACTTCCGTGTCTGGATCGGCGGGCGCCCCGACACCCCGCGCGTGGGCGTCTCGCCCTGCACGCAGCCCTACAACGCGAGCGTGTTCAACATCTCGGCCATGAGCTTCGGCGCGCTCTCTGCCAACGCCATCCTGGCGCTGAACCTGGGTGCGAAGATGGGCGACTTCGCCCACGACACGGGCGAAGGCGGCATCAGCCGCTACCACCGCCAGAACGGCGGCGACCTGATCTGGGAGATCGGCTCGGGCTACTTCGGCTGCCGCAACCCCGACGGGACGTTCAACGCCGAACGCTTTGCCGAGCAGGCACAGAACCCGCAGGTGAAGATGATCGAGATCAAGCTCAGCCAGGGCGCCAAGCCGGGCCACGGCGGCATCCTGCCCGGCGCCAAGGTGACGGCGGAAATCGCCGCCGCACGCGGCGTGCCAGAGGGTGAGGACTGTGTTTCGCCTTCGTCGCACAGCGCGTTCTCCACGCCGGTCGAGATGATGCATTTCATCGCCCGCCTGCGCGAGCTCTCGGGCGGCAAGCCCGTCGGCTTCAAGTTGTGCATCGGCCACATCTGGGAGTGGTTCGGCATCGTCAAGGCGATGCTGGAGACCGACATCACGCCCGACTACATCGTCGTCGATGGCGCCGAGGGCGGCACCGGCGCCGCGCCCGTCGAGTTCGCCGACCACATGGGCGCGCCGGTGCAGGAAGGCCTGCACCTGGTGCACAACACGCTGATCGGCACGGGGCTGCGCGAGCGCATCAAGATCGGCGCGGCAGGCAAGGTGATCACCTCGTTCGACCTCGCGCGCATGTTCGCGCTCGGCGCGGACTGGTGCAACTCGGGGCGCGGCTTCATGATGGCGCTGGGCTGCATCCAGGCGCAGGTCTGCCACACGGGCTTCTGCCCCACGGGCATCACCACGCAGGACCCGGTGCGCGAGAAGGCGCTGGTGATCTCGGACAAGGCGCCGCGCGTGGCGCAATACCACGCCAACACGCTGCATGCGCTGAAAGAGTTGCTGCAGGCAGCGGGCCTGATGCACCCCGACCAGCTCTCCACCCACCACATCGTGCGGCGCATCGACAGCGCGCGCATCCGGCTGCTCTCGGCGCTGATGCCCACCATCGAGCGGCGCGCCATCCTCGACGACCTGGCGCACCAGCACAACGTCTATCGCCTGTACTGGCCGCTGGCCGACGCGCACAGTTTCGCCCCGCACGTGCCCACCGAACAGGAGCTGCACGACGACCCCGACATCCTGCGGCCCACGGTGGCCGGCCATCCCGCCTCGGCGGTGCAGATTGCCGAGGCGCTCACGCGCCGCCGCCCGCCCCACCCCCGGCCGGTGAGCACCATCGTGCCCGGGCAGGCCCGCACGCCGCATGCCGTGGCCAAAGCATCGCAGCCACCCGAGGCACCGACGGAATCAGGCCGCAAGACATGACACAAACGCGCCGCAGCACTCGTTGATCAAGCGCAAATGGCCATCGGCAACATGGCACTGCTAGGCCCGACCCACCTTCGCCAGCAGACGAGGCAGGACGGCGGCGCTCACCAGCGCGTCGACACGCCCGCCCAGCGTGGCGATCTCGCGCACCAGCGTGCTGCTGATGCTCTGCCAGCGCGCATCAGGAGCGAGAAACACGGTATCGACCTCGGGGCGCAAATGCCGGTTCATGCCCGCGAGCTGAAATTCGTAGTCGAAATCCGTGCCCGAACGCAGCCCGCGCACCATCACCTGCGCGCCCTGCGCCGCCGCAAACTCGGTGACCAGGCCGTCGAACGCCATCACCCGCACATTCGGCATGCCGGCCAGCGCCTCGCGTGCGAGCTGCAGCCGCTCATCCAGCGTGAACAGCGTCTTCTTGTGGTGCGCCATCGCCACGGCCACGATCACCGTGCCGAACAGGGCACAGGCGCGGCGCAGCATGTCTTCGTGCCCCAGCGTGATCGGGTCGAAGGTTCCAGGAAAGACGGCAATGGTGGCGGACACGGCGCACTCCTTGGATGGCATCGCGTTCATTATGGTGCGAATTCAAATCAAATTCAGCCTCAGGCCACGCCCCGAAAGCGCGAGCAGCTTCTTTTTCAGGAGCCTTCGGACAGGCGTCCGAGCAGGTGGGCATGCGAGGCTCCGGCCTTCAGATAGCGCTGGCACGTGAGCCCCAGCGGCGCCAGCTGCTCCTGAGACCAGCGCCGCGGCGCTTCCAGATAAATCCGCCCCGACGGCGCGACGGCGCGCGCCGCCGCCCGCAGGGCGGGAATGAAGAGCGCCTGCGCATCGAACGGGGGATCGAGCAGCACGAGGTCCAGCCCGGCCCCCTCCCGCTGCGCCAGTTGCGCCACACCGTCGCCTCGGCGCACCGTCACGCCGCAGGCCTGCAGGCGCTCGGCCAGACGCGTGATCTGCTGCGCCAGCACGCCATCGTGCTCGACGAGCAGCACCTCGGCCGCGCCGCGCGAAGCGGCCTCCAGGCCGAGCGCGCCCGTGCCGGCGAACACGTCCATGCAGCGCCAGCCGCTCAGGTCCTGCCCCAGCCAGTTGAACAGCGTCTCGCGCACGCGGTCGGGCGTGGGCCGCAGGCCCGGGCGGTCCGCCACGGGCAGTTTCGTGCGCTTCCACTGGCCACCGATGAGGCGCACCTCGCCCGGGGCTCTGGCATGCGGCGTCGGCTTCACGGCTTGGCCGCTGCGGTGGCGCCGACCACCACGGTCACCATGCGATCGGGCTGGAGCTTGCGTCCGATGGCCGCTTTCACGTCGGCCACGGTGAGCGCCTCCACGCGGTCGCTCCAATGCTCCAGATAGTCCAGCGGCAGGCCGTTGCGCGCGATGTTGACCACGTTGGCGAGCAGCTTGCGGTTGCTATCGATGCGCAGCGCGAAACCGCCGATCAGGTTGTCCTTGGCCGCGCGCAGCTCGGTCTCGGTCGGGCCGTTGTGGACGAAATCCGCGATCACTTCGCGCGTGACCTTGATGGCCTCGGCGGTCTGATCCGGCCGCGTCTCCAGCCCCGCGATGAAGGCGCCCGCGCTCAGGCCAGGCGAGAACTCGCTGAACACGCTGTACGAGAGGCCCCGCTTCTCACGCACCTGCTCCATCAGACGCGAGGTGAACCCTCCGCCGCCCAGGATGTGGTTGCCCACGAGCAGCGCGAGAAAATCCGGATCGCTGCGCACGAACCCCGGCTGGCCGATGAGCACGTGCGCCTGCGCCGAGTTGAAGGGAATGTCGATATCACGCGCCTGCGCCAGCGGCTGCAGGGGAGACAGCGCCGGCAGCGCCGCGCAGCCTCCCTGATCGTTCACCGGCAGGCGATCGAGCAGCTCATCGGCGAGTGTCTGCGCCTGCGCCCGATCGACCGCGCCCACGATGGCCACGCGCGCGCGGCAGCGCTGCAGGTAGCGCGCTTGATAGGCCTTGAGGTCGGCCACATCGATCGCATCCAGGGTCCGGGCCGTGACCTGCTGCCCATAGGGGTTGTCGCCATAGACGGCCTGGGCAAAGGCCTTGCCCGCCACCGTGCCGGGCTTGGTATCGGCCTCGGCAATCGCGGCCTGCCAGCGCGCGCGCTCGCGCTGCCAGACGTCTTCGGGGTCGCTCGGCTCACCGATCTGGCGCGCCGCGAGCCGCACCGCACGTTCGAGCAGGTCGGCCTGCGTGAGCGAACGCAGCGAAAAGCTCAGCGCATCGCGCCCGGCGCTCGCGTCCAGGCTCGCGCCCAGGTCGGCCCAGGCCTCGCCGAGCTGGTTTTCATCCAAAGCCGCCTCGCCGCCCGAGGCCCGCACGCCCTTGGCGCTCATGAGCGCGGCGGCGCTGGCCAGACCCGCTTGCGCGGGCGGGTCGCGGCGGCTGCCGGCGTCGAAATCCACCTGCACATCGACCATGGGAATGGCCGGACTGCGCACCAGCCAGACCTGCGCGCCACTCGCTTGCGTCCAGTGCTCGATCGGCAGCAGGGCCAAAGCACTTTGAGCATAAAAAAGACTCGCAACGCCCGCCAGGAAAGCGCTGGTAGCTATTTTTTTGATAATTTTGAACATGCTCCGCTCCGTTTACCGCAGGGCCCCATCGGCACCGCCCGCCGCGCTTGCGCGTGGTTTGGCGCCCGCCGCCAGCGGCTGCGGCACGAGCGTGCCCACCGTGAGCTGATCGTCTCCAAAAAAGCGCGCGGCCACCGATTGCACGTCGTCCGTCGTCACGTCCTTGAGCAGCGCGAGCAGCTGGTCGTCCGCATCGAGCGGCAGGCCCTGCACCCAGTTGCTGCCCAGATCGCTCGCCTGCCCCTGCAGCGAGTCGCGTGCGTAGATCGTCGAAGCGGACCACTGCGCCTTGACGCGGGCGAGCTCCGCGGGGCTTACGCCTTCCTTCGCGACACGCGCCACTTCGGCGCGCAGCGCGGCCTCCACATCAGCCGCGTCCTTGCCCTTGGCCGGCACGCCCGTGAGCATGAACAGCGCCGGGCCCCGCCCGAAGATCGAGGCGTAGGCGCTGGCGCTGTCGGCCACGCGATCGGGCCCTTGCGTCAGCGCCCGATCGAGCCGCGCGCCGTCGTAGCCGCTGAGCACGGCCGAGAGCACGACGAGCGAGAACGCGTCCTTGTCCGAAGGCGCCATGTCCTTGAGTTTTTTCATCGCTGGAATGCGAAACGCCAGCGCCACGTAAGCCTGCTCGGCCGGCGCCTTCAAGCTGATGCGCCGCATGCCCTTCTGCTCGGGCTCGACCTGCGGCTTGCGCTCGGGCAGCGCGCGCGCCGGCAGCTGGCCGTAGATCTGCTCGGCCCAGGCACGCACCTGCCGCGGGTCCACATCTCCCGCGATCACCAGCGCGGCATTGGCCGGCGTGTACCAGGTGCGATAGAACTGGCGCACATCGTCCGGCTGCAGGCTCTCCAGGTCGCTCATCCAGCCCACCACCGGATGGTGGTAGGGCGAGGCGATGAAGGTGGCGGCGTTGAGCTGCTCCATGAGCGCGGCGCGCGGCTGATCCTCGGTGCGCATGCGTCGCTCTTCCTTCACCACCTCGATTTCCTTGCGGAATTCCTCGTCGGGCCACTGGTTGTGCGCGAAGCGGTCGGCTTCGAGCTGCATCACGTCCTTCAGGCGGTTCGCCGGGATCTGCTGGTAATAGCCGGTGTAGTCGCGCGTGGTGAAGGCGTTTTCCTGCCCCCCGAGCTGCGCCACGCGGCGCGAAAACTCGCCGGGCGCAAGCTTGTCCGAGCCCTTGAACATCATGTGCTCGAGCGCATGCGCCACGCCCGTCGCGCCATTGACTTCGTCCATGCTGCCGGTGCGCACCCAAAGCATCTGGATCGCCGTCGGTGCGCGATGGTCCGGCTGCACGATGAGCTGCATGCCGTTGGCCAGGCGAAATTCCTGCGCGCCAGACGCCGTCGTGACCAGGGGCGCGTCGCCATCGCCAGGCGCGCTGGGGGCAGGGGTTTGGGCCAGCGCGCCAAAGCATGCCAGCACCGTGCAAAAAAGGAGGGCGTGTTTCATAGAATGGCTGGATTCTAGAAACTTCGCAATGTTCAGCTTTTTCAGAAAAAAGACGCCCCCGGCCGCACCGCCGACCGAGCCTGCCCCGCCCGCACCTGTGGCTCCGGCCCCTGTTGCCGCCCCCTCCGCGCCCGCCACGCAAGCGGCCCCGCCGGCCGCCCCCGAACGCAAGGGTTGGCTCTCGCGCCTGTCGGCGGGCCTGCGCAAGACGGGCAGCAGCATCACCGGCGTCTTCACCGGCACGAAGATCGATGACGCGCTCTACGAGGAGCTGGAAGACGCGCTGCTGATGGCCGACACCGGCGTCAAGGCCACGCAACACCTGCTGGAAACGCTCAAGCATCGCGTCAAGGAAAGCAAAGCCACCGAGCCCACCGCCGTCAAGGCGCTGCTGGCCGACGTGTTTACCGAGCTGCTGGCGCCGCTGGAAAAGCCGCTGGAAATCGGCGCGCACCAGCCCACCGTGATCATGGTCGCGGGCGTCAACGGCGCGGGCAAGACGACCTCGATCGGCAAGCTCACCAAGCACCTGGCCGACCACGGCGAAAGCGTGCTGCTGGCCGCGGCCGACACCTTCCGCGCCGCCGCGCGCGAGCAGCTCGGCGTCTGGGCCACGCGCAACACCGTGGAGATCGTCAGCCAGGAAGGGGGCGACCCGGCCGCCGTGAGCTTCGACGCGGTGAGCGCCGGGCGCGCGCGCGGCAAGGACGTGGTGCTGATCGATACCGCCGGGCGCCTGCCCACGCAACTGCACCTGATGCAGGAGCTGCAGAAAATCAAGCGCGTGATCACCAAGGCCGATGCCAGCGCACCGCACGAGGTGCTGCTGGTGATCGACGGCAACACCGGCCAGAACGCGCTCGCGCAGGTCAAGGCGTTCGACGACGCGCTCGAGCTCACCGGCCTCATCGTCACCAAGCTCGATGGCACCGCCAAGGGCGGCGTGCTCGCGGCCATCGCGCAGGAGCGCCCGGTCCCGGTGTACTTCATCGGCGTGGGCGAGAAGGTGGAAGACCTCGAGACCTTCAGCGCGCGGGAGTTTGCGCAGGCACTGCTGGCGTAGCGACGCCGGCGCACTCCGCGGCCGCGGACATCGACATCCACCCAGCCGGGCGGGTGCGTTTCCCGCCCCCGCTCATGCGGTTGCCGACGTGTCGGCGCGTCTCAGAATCGGCCAGTCAGAGAACGCAAGCACGTACAGCGCGATCAGGTTGACCATGGGAATGAGCATCAACAGACTGAGCCAGCCGGAAAATCCCGCCTTGGCAAAGATCCTCCAGAACGGCAGCACGATCACCACCGCGCCCAGCAGCATCGTGAGCCAATGCAGACCAAACCATCCACTCCACTCGTATCCGTACATCATGATGTGTTTCCCCTGCTTGAAATTCTTGATGTCTGCGTCTTGTTCTACCTGCGCCGCAGCCGCAGCGCATTGAAGATCACCGAAGCCGAACTCAGGCTCATGGCCAGCGCCGCGATCATGGGCGACAGCAGCCAGCCAGTGAACGGGTACAGCAGGCCGGCGGCGATCGGCACGCCGATGCCGTTGTAGACGAAGGCGAAGAGCAGGTTCTGGCGCATGTTGCGCACGGTGTCGGTGGAAATTTCGCGCGCTGCGGCGATGCCGCGCAGATCGCCCTTGACCAGGGTCACCTGGCCGCTGTTCATCGCCACGTCGGTGCCGGTTCCCATGGCCACGCCCACGTCGGCTCTGGCCAGCGCCGGGGCGTCGTTGATGCCGTCGCCAGCCATGGCGACCACATGGCCCTCGCGCTGCAATTTCTCGACCAGGGCCAGCTTGTCGGCGGGCTTGACCTCGCCATGCACCTCGTCGATGCCCAGCTTGGTGGCCACCGCCTGGGCCGTGGTCAGGCCGTCACCCGTGGCCATGACGATGCGCAGGCCACTGGCATGCAGGGTGCGGATGGCCTCGGGCGTGCTGGACTTGATGGGATCGGTCACGGCCAGCAGGCCGGCGAGGCGGCCATCGACCGCCAGGTGCATGACGCTGGCGCCCTCGCCGCGCAGGCGCTCGGCGTCAAGCTTCAGGGCCGCCACATCGACACCTGCTTGCTCCATGAGCGCGGTGTTGCCCAACGCCAGGTGCCGTCCCTCCACGGTGCCGCGCACGCCGATGCCGCTGCCCGATTCGAAGTCGACCGGCTTGGCCAGCAGCAGGCCTTGCTCGCGCGCCGCGCTGACGATGGCTTCGGCCAGCGGGTGCTCGCTGCCCTGGTCCAGGCTGGCCGCCAGGCGCAGCACCTCGCCGGGCGTGGACTCGGCCGTGGCAATAGCCGTCTCGAACGCGGGCCGGCCTTCCGTGAGCGTGCCGGTCTTGTCCACGATCAGGGTATCGACCTCGCGCAGCTTCTCGATGGCGGCCGCATCGCGGAACAGCACGCCCTGCGTGGCCGCGCGGCCCGTGGCCACCATCACCGACATGGGCGTGGCCAAGCCCAGCGCGCAGGGGCAGGCGATGATCAGCACCGCCACGGCATTGATCAGGCCGAACACCCAGCTGGGCTCGGGGCCGAACAGCCCCCAGACGAAGAAGGTGGCGACGGCGATCGTCACGACCATCAGGACGAACTTGCCCGCCACCACGTCGGCCATGCGCTGCATGGGCGCCTTGGAGCGCTGGGCGGTGGCCACCATCTGCACGATCTGCGCCAGCATGGTGGCCGCGCCGACCTTCTCGGAGCGCATGACCAGCGCGCCGCTGGTGTTGAGCGTGGCGCCGATCAGCGCGTCGCCCACGCGCTTGGTCACGGGAACGGGCTCACCCGTCAGCATGGATTCATCGACCGCGCTGCGGCCCTCGGTCACGACGCCATCGACAGGCACCTTCTCGCCGGGGCGCACGCGCAGCAGATCGCCGACATGCACGTGGGCGAGCGGCACGTCCTCCTCGCTGCCGTCGGCGTTGATGCGCCGCGCGGTCTTCGGTGCCAGGCCCAGCAGCGACTTGAGCGCGGCCGAGGTCTGCGAGCGTGCCTTCAGCTCCAGGATCTGCCCCAGCAAGGTCAGCGAGATGATGACCACGGCCGCCTCGAAGTACACCGCCACGCGGCCCATGGCCACGAACGAGGCGGGGAACACCTGCGGTGCCACGGTGGCGACGACGCTGTAGACAAAGGCGGCCCCGGTGCCCAGGCCAATCAGGGTCCACATGTTGGGGCTGCGCTGCACGATGGAGCGCCAGCCACGCACGAAGAAGGGCCAGCCGGCCCACAGCACCACCGGCAGTGACAGCACCAGCTCGATCCAGCTCTGCGTGGCCATGCCGAACCAGCCCAGACGGTGGCCGAACATGGCCAGCACCGTGACGACCATGGTCAACGGCAGCGTCCACCAGAAGCGGCGCTGAAAGTCCTTCAGTTCATGGTTGTCTTGCGCATCCAGCGGAATGGTGGGCTCCAGCGCCATGCCGCAGATGGGGCAGTTGCCGGGGTGGTCCTGGCGCACCTCGGGGTGCATGGGGCAGGTGTAGATGGTTCCGACCGGGGCCTGTTCGCCGTCGGCGTGGCTGTGGTGATGCGAGTGATGATTCATCCCCCCTGCCTTTCTTCAAGCTAGCTCCATTCTCGACCTTGCCATCATGGAAAGGTCAAGCCACCTTCCCGCAAGACATCACTGAATCCACGGCCCCCGCTTTTCCACGTTCCTGAACCGGCGGGCACGGCACCGTGCCGTAGGAACAGTAGACGCAGCAATCACCCGGCTTTGGCTGAAGAACGACGTGGCACTGCTCACACTCATAGAACCACTGACAGGCGTCAGTGGGCATCGTTTCGACTTTGGCATGACCGCATGCGGGGCAGGTCAGTGTCGATTCCAGGGTAACGGCAGTCATTTGGCAGCTCTTCGCCAAGGTTGAGGATATTCGGCGTCCCTGGCGGCCCGTGCAAGGCCTGCGGCACTCGTCTTCACGTCATCGAAGACCACATGAACTCCGCACCCGCATTCCCGGGGACATGGGCAACCGCAGATCACCCTTGATTGTCCGGTCGTGGCGGCGTGCGGGGTCCATGGAGTTACCGGTTCACGGTGGGCTCGGCCTTGCCCGCGTACTTGACCAGGATGTCGCCCATCGCGCGCATCATCTCGCCGTGCATGCGCATCGCCGTGGCCGAGTCCAGGCCCGCGCCTCCCATCATGCCGGGGCAGGCGCCCATCATGCCGCCGCCACCCGCCACGGCGGCGCCGCCCATCATCCCGTAGCCCATCGGGCCGTAACCCATTGCCCCGTAGCCCATTGGACCGTAGCCCATCGGGCCGCGGGCCTCGACGTTGCCGGCCGCGGGGCCAGCCATCATCGAAGGCGGCACGGCCGAGGCGGGGCCCGGCACGCTCCCATCGGTGGGAGCCGCCAGGCTCGCGGAGCCGACGCCCAGCACCGCGACGGACAGCGCGGCGACAAGAAGGTTCTTGGTGATCATCACAATCTCCCGACACAAACATCAAGGCCCGATCGAGCGGTTCGGGTCCAGGACAGGCACGTTCACCGACGGTGAACATGCAATGGGCCAGGCAACCGGGCATGCTTGGTCTGCCCGATCGCCTCCGCTCTTGGCCCCTGTGGCATCGTCCATGACGATTCGCAACTCGCTCGGCTGCGTCGCATCGCCACGTCGTGATGGATCGGCAAGCATGGCCCACGGTTTCATCACTGCACGGCGTGAATCTCGGTGACAACCAGTTTGCCGCCCTCGTCCGCGGCGACGAACTTCACCTTGTCGCCCGGCTTCAGATCGGAGAGCATCCCCTTGTCCTTGGCCGTGAAGACCATGGTCATCCCCGGCATGTCCAGGTTCTGGATCACGCCGTGCTTGATCGTGACCTTGCCGCGCTCGGCATCCACCTTCTTGATTTCGCCATCGGTGAGCGCGGCGGACGCAGCCGTCTGCACGTCGGCCACGGGCACGCTCGCCTGGGCCAAGCCGCTCACCGGCAGCGCGACGCCCAGCGCCAGGGCCGAGACGGTCAGAAATTGCTTGAGTGCGTTCACGGGACTGCCCTATACGTACGAGTTGAACACCCGCGCCGATCCGTCCTTGCCGATCAACAGCACCTGGTACGGGTTGCGCCGCCCGCCGTAGGCCGGGCCGTCCATGCCCGGAGAGCCGATCGGCATGCCCGGCACCGCCAGGCCCAGCGCCTGGGGCCGCTCGCGCAGCAGGCGCTGGATGTCGGCCACGGGCACGTGGCCCTCGACCACATAGCCACCGACCAGCGCCGTGTGGCACGAGCCGTACTGGCGCGGCAGCCCCAGGCGACTGCGCGCGGCGTTGTTGCCCTGGTCATGCACGCGCACGGCAAAGCCGCTGGCCTGCATGTGGACGATCCAGTCCTTGCAGCAGCCGCAGCTCGGGTCTTTCCAGACCTGGACGTCATTCGAGGGTTCGGCCGCCCAGGCCGCCAGCGGCGCCAGGCCCAGGGCGAAGCCACCCCGCAGCAGCGCGCGTCGGCTCGTGCCCGGCCATGCATCGGTCATTGACATGATGAAGACTCCTTGGTTCATGGCGCCCTGCGCCCTACTTCTTGCCCACACGAATGGCCCCGCGCATACCGGCCTCGTAGTGGCCCGGGATCAGGCAGGCGAGGTCCACGGTGCCCGGCTGGGTGAACTGCCAGACGATCTCACCCTGCTGGCCCGGATCGAGGGTGATCTTGCCCGGCTCGTCGTGCTCCATGTCGGTGTATTTCTTCATCACCTCCAGGTGCTCCAGCAGCTCCTTGCGCGTGCCCAGATTGAATTCATGCCTGATCTGGCCCACGTTCCTGATGATGAAGCGCACCGTTTCGCCGCGCTTGACCTTCATGTCGGATGGCGTGAAGCGCATGGCGTCGCTCATCTCGACGGTGAGGGTACGGTCGGCCTTGGCGGCCACGCCGGGCCGACCGATCGCGCTGTCCTCGGCATCGTGGCCGCCGGCGTGATTGCCGCCGGCCAGTGCCAGGCCCGAACCCGCCAACAGCGCGCTGGCCAGCAGGATGCGAAAAGTGAGGAAATGCAGTTTCATCGGTCATCTCTGGACAAGAAAGAAATCACGGCCTGCCATGGCCGCCCGCGGGTTTGCGCACGCGCACCTCGGCGGACGCTGCCGACGCATCCCTGCGCGGCATGGCCTGGCCGCCCCCGCTGGTGGAGCGACTCGGCTCGGCCAGTGCGGCGACCGACTCGCGTGCCACCGTGCCCGCCGGATGCTTGAACCAGCCCGGATCGCCGTAGTCGCCCGGCTTCTGGCCCGCGCGCACCTTGAGCACGGTGAACATGCCGCCCATCTCGACCGAGCCGAACGGCCCTTCGCCGGTCATCATGGGGACGGTGTTGTCGGGGATCGGCATTTCCATCTCGGTCATGTCGGCCATGCCGCGCTCACCCATGACCATGTAGTCGGGAATGAGGTTGTTGATCTTCCTGGCCAGTGCGCCGTGGTCCACCCCGATCAGGGTCGGCACGGCGTGCCCCATGGCGTTCATGGTGTGGTGGCTCTTGTGGCAGTGCAGCGCCCAGTCGCCCTCGGCGTCGGCGACGAATTCGATTTGGCGCATCTGGCCCACGGCCACATCGGTCGTCACCTCGGGCCAGCGTGCCGCCTTGGGCACGGGGCCACCGTCGGTGCCGGTCACGCTGAACTCGTGGCCGTGCAGATGAATGGGGTGGTTGGTCATCGAGAGGTTGCCGATGCGGATGCGCACGCGGTCGCCCTGACGCACATGGAGCGAATCGATACCGGGGAAGACGCGGCTGTTGAAGGTCCACAGGTTGAAGTCGGTCATCGTCGCGATCCTGGGCGTGTAGCTGCCCGGCTCGATGTCGTAACTGCTCAGCAAAAAGCAGAAATCGCGATCGACGCGCTCGATCAGCGGCGTGGGCGCCTTCGGGTGCGTGACCCAGAAGCCCATCATGCCCATCGCCATCTGCACCATCTCGTCGGCGTGGGGGTGGTACATGAAGGTGCCCGGCCGGCGCGCGACGAATTCATAAACGAAGGTCTTGCCCGGCGCGATGGCCGGCTGCGTCAGACCGGTGACGCCGTCCATGCCATTGGGCAGGCGCTGGCCGTGCCAGTGCACCGCCGTGTGTTCGGGCAATCGGTTGGTGACGAAGACACGCACGCGGTCGCCCTCGACCACCTCGATGGTCGGGCCGGGGCTCTGGCCGTTGTAGCCCCACAGGTGCGCCTTGAAGCCGGGCGCCATCTCGCGCACCACGGGTTCGGCCACCAGGTGGAATTCCTTGACGCCCTGGTTCGTGCGCCAGGGCAGGGTCCAGCCATTGAGCGTCACCACCGGGTGATACGGACGTCCCGAGCCGGGCTGCAACGGTGCCATGGTGGCCGCGCTGGTCTGACTGACAGCTTCGGGCAGCGCGGCCAAGGCCATACGGCTTACCGCGCCGGCGGCAACGGCGCCGCCCGCCATGCCGGCGTATTTGAAAAAATCTCTGCGGGATGACATCTCGTGCCTTGCTGGATCAATGGCCGGCGTCCACGCCGCCGGGCGCGCTGGACATGGCCGACAGGGAGGTGTCCACCGGCCGGCCGATGACGGACGCGCGCAACGCGGCGTCGGCCAGCCAGAACTGGCGCAGCGCATCGACCGCGCCGGCCACGGCGCTCACCTGATCGCGCGCATCGGCCAGCAGCTCGAAGGTGCCGATCAGCATGCCGTTGTAGCGAAGCTGGTTCTCCTCGGAGATGCGCTGGCGCAGCGGCACCACCTCGTCGTGATAGTGGCGCGCCACGTCGTAGGCCGTGCGATAGGCCGAATAAGACTCACGCAGGGTGGAGCCGGCGTCGCGCACCGTGGCTTCGAAACGGTGGGCGGCGGCCAGCGTGCGCGCGTCCATGGCGTCGCGCTGCATCCCGCCCCAGTCGAACACTGGCAGGCGCACCGCCACCTCCCATCCATGCGAGCTGCTGCGCGTGCCGGAGACAGCGTCGAACACCGTGTTGCGGTGGCCGGTCAGCTCGATGTCGGTGAAACTGCTGACGTCCGTCAGGCCCTGGGCGCGGGCCGCGCTCTCCAGCGCCGATTGAGCCAGCCGGATATCGAGACGCGCGCGGGTGGCCAGCGCCGCCACGGCCTGTGGTTCAAGGGGCTGCCCGGGTAAATCAGGCAGGCGCTCGGGGAGCTTGAGCTCCTGGGCCTGGATCTCACTCAAACCCAGCTCGCGCACCAGCTCCTCGCGGCTGGCGATCACCTGGTGCCGCGCCAGCGCCAGGCGCGTGGCGGCGTCGGCGTAGAAGGCCTGCTCGCGCGCGCGCTCCAGGCGATTGAAGTTGCCCACCCCCTGCATGCGCCGGGCCAGCTCGGCCGCGGCCTCGGCGCTGCCGTAGACCTGCCGCGCGTAACCCAGCGCCTGCCGCGCGGCGACGGCACGCACCCAGGCCAGACGCACGCGCGTGACCTGGCCCACCACGTCGGCGCTCAGCCGCAGTCGCGCCTGCTCGATGCGCCGGGTGGCCACGCCCTGGCGCGTCGGCAGCAGCAGCAGGTCGAGCAGGCCGAAGGACAGCGACCGGTCCAGCTCCAGGCCGTCACCGCTCACCAGCCGACCGAAGCTGAAGATCGGATTGGGCATGCGACCCGACTGCGCGGCAGCCGCGGTGTCCGCCCAGCCTTGCGCCAGCAGCGCCTGCACCGAGGGGCTGCCCGCCAGGGCCAGTTGCACCGCCGCCGGTTGTGCCAGCGGCGCGGCCAGAAGCTTTTGCACGGCCTGCGCCCGCGCATCCCGATCCTCGCGAGTGCGCGCCAGCAGCACTCGGTCGCCGGCAAAGGCGCCCAGTTCCTGATTGACCTGGTCCTGATTCTGCCGCGGGCTGACACTGGCGCAGCCCGCCAGCACCAGCAGCGCTGCGGCGGACAAGGCCAGCGCGATCGGGAACGTGCGTCGTGTGGTCATGGGCGCGGCTCGCCCAGGGGCATGGGCTTGTGTCCACCTGGTGGCGCCTTGTCGGCATCCGCGGTTCCCGCCGGCACACCGGTCATGATTTCCTTGGCATAGGCGCGCCAGCCGCCGATCCGGCTCACGCGGTCGTTGGCCTCGCGCCACGACCGCACCGGCTGGTCGGCATAGGGCTGGTAGCCGGCCATCGCCGAGTCGTAAGAGAGCGCCGTCGGCAGCGAATCCTGAACGTTTTCGGCGCTCACGGCCGCGGTTTGAGCAATGGCCACGGCAGCGGACCCGGCCAGCGTGCACAGCAGCACCCGTGCGTGCCAGCCTTGACCTGGATTTGCTTTCATGGCCGCGATTGTTGGAGGCCCAGGCTGTCACGCGGATGTTGACTGCATTACATTCTTGTCATCTTGGCGCCAGAGCGGCACAGACCCGGCACACTCGCAGAACCGGACGATGGAAGGCGCGCATGAAGATACTGATCGTCGAGGACGAGCCCAAGACCGGGCGCTACCTGAGCCAGGGACTGGCCGAGGCCGGCTACGTCGCTGATCTGGCGAACCATGGCGCCGACGGCCTGCACCTGGCGAGCCAGGGCTCCTACGACCTGCTGATCCTGGACGTGATGCTGCCGGGTCTCTCGGGCTGGCAAATTCTGCAGACGCTGCGCGAGCGCGGCGTGCCGACGCCGGTGCTGTTCCTGACCGCGCGCGACCAGGTGGAAGACCGCGTCAAGGGGCTGGAGCTGGGCGCGGACGATTACCTGGTCAAGCCCTTCTCGTTTGCCGAACTGCTGGCGCGGGTACGCATCATCCTGCGGCGCGGCCAGAACAGCCCTGCGGACGCAGCCTTGCGCGTGGCCGATCTGGAGCTTGATCTGCTGCGCCGGCGCGCCACCCGTGCCGGTCAGCGGGTGGACCTGACGGCCAAGGAGTTCGGCCTGCTGGAGCTGCTGATGCGCCGCCACGGCGAGGTGCTGCCGCGCTCGCTGATCGCTTCGCAGGTCTGGGACATGAATTTCGACAGCGACACCAACGTCATCGAGGTCGCCATGCGCCGCTTGCGCATGAAGGTGGACGACGGCCACACGGTCAAGCTGATCCAGACCGTGCGCGGCATGGGCTACGTGCTCGAAACACCCGAGGAGCCCTGAGTGCGCCTGACCGCACGCCCGAGCCGGTTTTCGCTGACGCAGCGCCTGGCCTTTTTCTTCACCCTGGTGGCCGCGGCGGTGGTGCTGGGCCTCGGTGTGCTGTTCCTGCTCGAATCGGACCGGCATTTCGCCGAGCTCGATCACATCACGCTGCGCGACAAGCAGCACCTGATCGAGGACATCCTGCGCGCATCCAACTCGGCCGACGACGCCCGCTGGCGCCTGGGCGAGGCACTGAGCTACCACGAAGGCCTGCAGGCGCTGGTGCGGGACGCGCACGGCACGCCGATCTATCACTCCGCAGGGTTCGACACCGATCCGGGCGGCCATGCTCCGGGGCCCGATGCCCGCGCGGCCGGCTTCGGCGACTGGACGCAAGGCCAGGTTCATTACCGCACCCTGCACTTCGCCGTCACACCCGGCTACGCGCAGGCGCCGCTCGAGGTGCTGATCGCCACCGATACCGGCCCGCACACCCGGTTTCTTCGCATCCTGGCGCGCAACCTCGCGCTGTACGTGGCCGCCGCCATCGTCCTGTGCGGCCTGCTGGCCTGGCTGGCCGCGCATCAGGGGCTGGCGCCGCTGCGCGAGATGAAGTCACGAGCGGCGGCCGTGACCAGCCACCAGCTGGGCGAACGCATGCCGGTGCAGGCCGTGCCGGTGGAAATGGCCGATCTGGCGCAGGAGCTCAACCGCATGCTCGACCGGCTGCAGGACGCCTTCCGGCGCCTGACCGATTTCTCGTCCGACCTGGCGCACGAGCTGCGCACGCCGATCAGCAACCTGCTCACCCAGACCCAGGTGGCGCTGGCGGCCCCGCGCGATGCCGCCACCTACCGCGACATCCTGGCCTCCAACACCGAGGAGCTGGAGCGACTGGCGCGCATGGTCTCCGACATGCTGTTTCTGGCCAAGACCGAGCGCGGGGTGGATCTGCCGCGCAAGGAACGATTTTCGGCGCGCGAGGATGCGCTGGCGCTGCTGGAGTTCTATGAGGCCGTGGCCGAGGACAAGGGCGTGCGGCTGCGCGTGGAAGGCGACGGTGAACTCGAAGGCGACCGCCTGATGTTTCGCCGCGCAGTGAGCAACCTGCTGTCCAACGCCCTGCGCTACACGCCGACGGCAGGAGAGATCACGATCCGCATCAGCGGCGGCGACCACGCCACCACCGTCACAGTGGAAAACACCGGGCCGGACATCGACCCCGAACTGCTGCCGCGCCTGTTCGACCGCTTCTATCGCGCCGAGGGCGCGCGCGAGCATGGCGACGCCGACGGCAGCGGCCTGGGCCTGGCCATCACGCGCGCCATCGCGCAGGCGCATGGCGGAACCGTGGCGGCCACCTCGGCGAACGGCATCACCAGCGTTTGCCTCGTGTTTCCTCGTCTGGCCAGGGCGCCCCAGCCGGTTGCCGCAACCCGTGGACCGGGCTGACGCGCTCACTCATGCCGGTGTCGGTGATGGATGTCCGGGTAATGCGGATGACTGTGGGTGATCGGCTCGTGGCGGTGCCAGTGCTCATGTGGCTCGCGCCCGTCCCAATCGGCACCATGGTCGTGCTGGTGGTGCTCGTCGTGCACATGGCGATGGCTGTGCTCCAGCGGCTCGTGCGTATGCAGGTGCTCATGGCGCTCGGTCAAGTGCAACCAGACGCCCACGGCCATCAGCGCGCACGCGGGCCAGAACCATGGTGACGGTGTTTCGCCCAGAAAGACCAGTGCGACCGCCGCACCGACGAACGGGGCGGTGGAAAAGTAGGCTCCCGTGCGCGCCGTCCCCAGACCGCGCAGCGCCAGCACGAACAGCACTAGGCTGACACCATAGCCGAGCCAACCGACGACCATGGACTCGGCGGCGGCGCCCCAGGCCGGCAGCGGCGCCCCCATCGCCAGCGCCACGGCGCAATTCACCAGTCCGGCCATCAGACCCTTGGCGCCGGCGACGAACAAGGCGTCCGTGGCCGAGACCTTGCGCGTCAGGTTGTTGTCGATGGCCCAGCACAGGCAGGCCAGCGCGATGGCCCCAGGACCCAGCCAGTTCCCGCCGGCGGCTGCGCGTTGATCCGGCCAGGACAGGAGCAGCCCGCCAGCGACGATGGCCACCATGCCGGCGACGATGCGGCGATCGGCATTCTCCTTGAACACCAGCCAGGCCAGCACGGCCGTGAGGACGGACTCGAGGTTGAGCAGCAGCGACGCATCGGACGCACGCGCGTGCACCAGCCCGAACATCAGCGCGACCGGTCCCAGGACGCCGCCGAAGAAAATCGCCCCCAGCAGCCAGGGCCACTCGCCGCGCCCAAGGCCTGAACTCCGCCAGCCCCGATCGCGCACGAGCCGAATGACCGCCAGGCCGATGCCGCTGCCCAGATACAGCAGCCCGCCCAGCAGCACCGGCGAAACCTGTCCTACCAGCAACTTGGCCAGCGGAGTACTGGCGCCAAACAGGGCCGCCGCCAGCAGGGCGTGGAAGACGCTGATGTTCATGGACGGATCATATGGAGTCCCCCTCCTGATGCAAGGCTCTCAGGTCTTGGCCTCGGGCTCCTCACGCCAAACTTCCTGCGCTTCGCCCACCCCGTCAAAGTGCCCGACCTCCCGCACCGGCATCTCTTCATCGCGCTCCCAGCGCAGGGTCTGTGGGGTGACTTCGCCGTACATCCCGGGTCGCTCGGGCAATCTGGCCCACCCAAGCAGATCCAAGATGATGGCTGGGCGCACGAAGGGCGACACCCAGCGGAGCGCCGAGCCGCAGGCTTGCATGATGACCCGGTCCACGGATCGGTTTTAAGAACCGGCGCTCGAACTGCAAGCGCGTGAAGCGCTGGGCATCGACGATGCGCCATCGATCATTGACAACGGCAATCTGGAAAACGGATTGGGCCAAATCGACGGCCACGGTAGTAGCATGTGTGCCGGACTCCTTTCGTTTGAAGGCCTGATCCCACGCCAATGAAGACCCGTGCGCCAATCCCGCGCAAACAAACGGGGAAGTCCATCCCACGACTCAAGGCGGACGGCTTCACCACCGCTTGGCTGGCGCATTCGGTCTCCGAACACATGACGGCGCGAAAGTGATCGATGAGCAAACGGCCGCACAGTTGGTGCGTTGTGCTGGATCTGTGGCGCGCTCAGCGCGAGGGTCCGGCTGGGTTAGCGCGGCGACAGGAAAACCGCCTCGCTGCTCTCGTGGCGCACGCGCGAAAGCTGTCGCGCTTCTACCAACACCTGTATCGCGATCTGCCCGCGGAACGTGCCACGCTGCGCGACCTGCCTGCGGTCACCAAGCGGGAGCTGATGGCCTCGTTCGACGACTGGGTGACGGACTCTCGCGTCACGCTGGCCGGTGTCGAAGCGTTCGTCGCCAACCCGGACCTCATCGCCACGCCCTACTGCGGCGAGTACTTCGTTTGCACCAGCGCCGGGACCACCGGCCATCCGGGCCTGTTCGTATACGACCGGCGCGCCGTCGACGCCTACCGGGCAATCTCCATCGGTCGCATAACGCCCGCATGGGCAGGAGCCCGCGGCCTGCTACGGATGACCCGCCGTGGATTCCGATGGGCAGCCGTGGTTGGCACGGGCGGCCACTATGCCGGCGCGGGATGGATGGAGCTGCAACGGCGACGCAACCCGTGGCTCTCGCACGCTTACCGCGTGTTCGCGGTGCGCCAACCGCTCGCGGAACTCGTCACCGCACTCAACGCGTTCGCTCCAGCGATCTTGACCGCCTATCCAAGCGCGCTTGAACTGCTCGCTGAAGAACAGCTCGCAGGGCGGCTGCACCTGCACCCGGTTTTCGTGGAAATCGCCGGAGAATCCACGACGCTTGACGCCAGCGCACGGGCAGCGGCCGCTTTCGGGTGCCCAATTCGCAACGTGTACGCGGCGTCGGAGTTCCTTGTCATGGCCTTCAGTTGCCCGCATGACTGGCTGCACGTGAACAGTGACTGGGCAGTGCTGGAAGCCGTCGACGAAGACCTCCGACCGACACCGCCCGGAGAACCGTCCCACACCGTGCTGCTGACGAACCTCGCCAATTTCGTGCAGCCGATCATTCGGTATGACCTCGGTGACTCCGTGCTCGTGCGGCCTGACCCATGCCCATGCGGCAGCCCGTTGCCGGCCATTCGGGTCGTCGGCCGGCGGGACGACATCCTGCGCTTCGCTGCCGCAGACGGCAAGAGCGTGAAAATCGTCCCGCTTGCCATCGGCGGTGTCGTGGACGAGACGCCCGGAGTGCACCGCAGCCAGCTCATCCAAACCGGGCCTTCGGCGATTCGCGTTCGACTCGAACGGAAACCCGGGGCGGATGAAGAGAAGGTATGGCGTGATGTTGCTGCGAGTCTGAGTGCCTACCTGGCACAGCAACGCGTCGCCAACGTTGAGATCGTCCGTGCGAACGAACCACCGGAACAGAGCGCCAGATTCGGAAAATTCCGCCAGGTGATCGCTGTTCCGCCGGCAGGTCCTTGAGCACAAGTCACGGTGCTGATACCTGGCCTCTCGTTCAAACGGACCTCTGACGGCGCCGCTCAAGAACTTGTCCGTAAATTATTTGGTGTCAAATAATTTACGGACAAGTTCTAAGTCACACGCCAGGGCGCAGCCGCCCCACCCAACGAAGACAAAGCGAATGAAGGCTCTTGCGACGTCGGTTCTGCCCCCCTCTCGGCCGCCTCCATGCAAACGGCGCTTGCAGAAGATGCCGCCCGCCGACCGGCTTCGATGACCCTCCGGGTCCCGATCATCGCGGTCTTTGCTTCAGCAGGTTTTTCATGTTCAACACGACCCAGCTCATCGCCCAACAGGCCGACATCACCACGCTGGCGGTCGATGCCATCGTGAACGCCGCCAATACCACACTGCTGGGCGGTGGCGGCGTAGATGGCGCGATTCACCGCGCGGCGGGGCCTGAGCTGCTCGCGGCATGTCGGCTGCTGGGCGGCTGCCCCACAGGGCAGGCCAGGATGACGCCGGGTTTCAGACTGCCCGCGCGGTTCGTGATCCACACCGTGGGGCCGATCTGGCACGGAGGCACGCACGGCGAGGCGCAGCTCCTCGCGCAGTGCTACGTGAATTCGCTGACGCTGGCGGAAGAAGCCGATCTACACTCAGTCGCCTTTCCCGCGATCAGCACCGGGGTGTACGGCTACCCCAAGGCGCAAGCGGTGGAGATCGCGGTGGGCACCGTGGCGACGCACACCGCGCGCAGTGCGCGGCCAGTGATCTTCTGCTGCTTCAGCGCGGGTGATCTGGCGCTGTACGAAGCGGCGCTGGCGCGCCTGCGGGCGTAGCGCCCGGGCAAGGCATGCAAACCATGACACGCGATATCTCCGACGAAGACCGCGGCGCGCTGCAGGCCGCCAAGGCACTGCTGGAAAACCCCGGCTTCACCGCGCGCGTGACGAATTTCATCGGCAAGCCGATCGAGGACGGCATCGCGCGGCTGCCCGCGAACTGGAGCGGTGCGATCGACAAGGCGACGCGGCTGGCGCTGACCAAGGCGGCGGACACGGCGCTGTTCACCCTGACCGACCGGCCTGGGCTTTCGGCATCGAGCCGCTGGCACAAGCTGGCGGTCTCGGTCACCGGCGGCGTGGGTGGGGCGTTCGGCTGGGCGGGACTGGCGCTGGAGCTGCCGGTCTCCACCACGCTGATGCTGCGCTCGATAGCCGACATCGCGCGCAGCGAGGGCGAATCGGTGGCCGCCGCGCCCACACGCCTGGCCTGCCTTTCGGTGCTGGCGCTGGGCGGGAGCAGCCGCAGCGACGATGGCACCGATTCAGGCTACTACGCGGTGCGCGCGGCGCTGGCGCAGGCGGTGTCGGATGCCGCGCAATACCTGGCGCAGTCGGCCGGGGCGAACGCAAGCGCACCCGTGCTGGCGCGGCTGATCTCGGCGGTGGCCAAGCGCTTTGGCGTGCAGGTGGGCGAAAAGGCCGCCGCCGAGGCTCTCCCCCTCGTGGGCGCGGTGGGCGGCGCCACCATCAACCTGCTGTTCATCGATCACTTTCAGGACATGGCGCGCGGGCACTTCACGGTACGCCGGCTGGAGCGCCGGTATGGCGAAGAGGCCGTGCAAGCGCTGTACGCGACGCTGCCTGCGGCTCGGTGAGCGGGCGCTCAAACGTCGTAGTCGGTACGCAAGCCCTCGGGCGCCCAGCGCTCGATGTCCGCGAGCTTGGCCTTCAGGCGCCGCGTTCCCATCTCCACGGCGCGCGCGCCCAGCGCGATGTTGCGCGGCGGCTGCGCGTGCTCGCTGAGCTCCAGGATCAGCGCGGCGGCGCGCTGCGGGTCGCCGGGTTGCTTGCCGCTGTGGCCCTCGGTCTGGCGCATGCGCGCGGTGACGACGTCGTCGTAGTCGGCGATGCGGCTCGGCGTGCGGTGCAGTGAGCGCCCGGCCCAGTCGGTGCGAAACGGCCCGGGTTCGATGCAGGTGACACGGATGCCCAGCGGGTTGCACTCCACCGCCAGCGAATCGGACCAGCCCTCGACCGCGTGCTTGCTGGCCGCGTAGTAGCCCGAGGCGGCGAAGCCTGAGATACCGGCCAGCGAGGTGATGTTGAACACGTGGCCGCGGCGCTGGCGCCGCATGAGGGGCAGCACCGCGCGCGTGAGGGCGAACAGGCCGAACACGTTGGCGTCGAACAGCGCGCGGATTTCCGCTTCGTCGCCCTCCTCCACCGAGGACTGGTAGCCGTAGCCCGCATTGTTCAGCAGCACGTCGATGCCGCCGAAACGCGCCTCGGCGGCCGCCACCGCGGCGGTGATCTGCTGCGGCTGCGTCACGTCCAGCGCCAGCGCGAGCGACGTGTCGGGGTGGCTCTGTGCCAGCGTCGCGATGCTGCCGAGCCCGCGCGCCGTGACCACGGCACGCCAGCCGCGCGCGAGCACCTGCTCGGCCACGGCACGCCCGAACCCGGTCGAGCAGCCGGTGATGAACCAGATGGGAGTCGTGTGGGTAGCCATGGCCTGAGGTCCTCGTGTCAGTGCGATACACCGCAATGCTCGCACCCGTGCGGCGCCAGGTCAAACGACCCGACGGCAAGCACCGTACCCCGCTCAGCCATTGCGTGCGCGACTGACTCAGCGCTGCCCGCCGCGTCGGCCGTCAAGCGCGCAGGCACCGCCGCCAGCCACCGCCAGGTACAGGAAGATGAAGCAGAAGAGCGCAGCCGATTCGCCCTTGTTCTGCAGCGGCAGCCAGAAGTTGGCCGCCGAGGCATGCGCCATGAAATAGGCGAACGCCATCTCGCCCGAGAGGATGAAGGCCACCGGCCGCACGAACAGGCCCAGGATCAGCAGCGTGCTGCCGATCAGCTCCAGCCACATGGCAATGCCGGGCAGCGAGCCCCAGGCCACGCCGCCAGAGAATTTCATCCAGCCATGCAGCAGGAACATGTAGGCCGTCGTCAGGCGCAGCAGCGCGAGCACGTAGGGGCGCAGACGGGCCGTTGTGGTTGCTATGGACATGAGGAGAACCTTTCGTGATGTTTCAACGCTGTGGGTCACGCGCGGCATGTCGGCGGCGGAGCACGGCCTTGCCGCGCTCGATCGGCACTGTAAGCGCTTATGCGCGAGTCTGCAGGGCCGCGCTCGCGTGCAGGCAGATGGCGGCCGCGGCCGCCACGTTCAGCGATTCTTCCCCGCCCGGCTGGGCGATGCGGATGTGCGCGGCCGCGCGCGCCTGCAGCGCGGGGCTCACGCCCTGCCCTTCGTGCCCCAGCAGCCAGCCGCAGGGCCAGGGCAGGCGCGCGCGGTGCAGCCACTCGCCCTGGTGCGAGCTCGTGGCCAGCAGCGGCACGACCAGGCCCTGCAGATCGGATTCGCTCAGGCCTTCCACCAGCCGCAGGCCGAAGTGCGCGCCCATGCCCGCGCGCAGCACCTTGGGTGACCACAGCAGCGCCGTGCCCTTGAGCGCCGCCACCTGCGTGAAACCGAAGGCCGCGCTGCTGCGCAGGATGGAGCCGACGTTGCCCGCATCCTGCACGCGGTCGAGCACGACGGTGGGCGCATCGGGCAGCAGGCCGGGCAGCTCGGGCAGCGCGACCACGCAGCCCATGCCCTCGGGCGATTCGAGCGCGGTGAACTCGCGCCAGAGCTTGTCCGCCACAACCACGGTTTTGATAGCTTCTCGCGCTTGGCTGGCGGGCGTTTGAGGCCAAAATGATTCTGAAAACACCGCCAGCTCGGGCCGCAGGCCGCGCGCGCGCAGCGCGCCGTACAAGTGCTCGCCCTCCAGCCAGACGCGGCCCTGCCTGCGGTAGGCGCCGCTCTCGTGCGCGAGGCGCCTGAGTTGCTTGACGAGCGGGTTGTCGCGCGACGCGATGAAGGTGGGCTCTGCGTGCATCGCGCTATTGTCCGCCGCCGTGCAGCGCGATGGCCCGCGCCACGGGCGCGAACGAGCGCCGGTGCTCGGGGCATGGCCCCCACTCGCCCAGGGCCGCCAGGTGTTCGGCCGTGCCGTAGCCCTTGTGGCGGTCGAACCCGTAGTGCGGGTAGCGCTCGTGCAATCGAAGGCACCAGTGATCGCGCGTGACCTTGGCGAGGATGGAGGCCGCCGAGATCGCGGGCACCTTCGCGTCGCCCTTGACAATGGCTTCGGCCGCGATGGCGAGCCGGGGCAGGCGGTTGCCATCGACGAGCACGCGCCCGGGCTGCACAGCGAGGCCCTCGACGGCGCGGCGCATCGCCAGCATCGTCGCCTGCAGGATGTTGAGGCGGTCGATCTCCTCGCGGCTGGCCTCGGCCACGCAGCGGGCCAGGGCGCGCTGCTGGATCAACGCGAACAAGGCCTCGCGCCGCTGGGCCGTGAGCTGCTTGGAATCGGCCAGGCCCGCGATGGGGTGCGCCGGGTCGAGGATGACGGCGGCCGCCACCACCGGCCCCGCGAGCGGCCCGCGCCCGGCTTCGTCCACGCCGGCGACGAGCACGGCGGCTTGCGCGCTCCAGTCGAATGCCGCCTGTTCAGGCCAGAAGCTGTGCGACGGCATCGGCGGCGAGTGTGGAGGTATCGCGGCGCAGGCTCTCGTGCAGCACGGCAAAGCGCTGCTGCACCTGTTGCACCGCTTCGGGCGCATCGAACCATTTCAGCACCGCATCGGCGAGCGCGCGCGGCGTGGCCGCGTCCTGCAGCAGCTCGGGCACGATGAAGTCGCGGCTCAGGACGTTGGGCAAACCCACCCAGGGCTGCAGCTGCTTGCGCCGCATCAGGCGCCAGCTCCACGGGTGCATGCGGTAGGCGATGACCATGGGGCGCTTGAAGAGCGCGGCCTCCAGCGTGGCGGTGCCGCTGGCGATCAGCGTCACGTTGCACGCGGCGAGCACCTCGTGCGAGCGGCCGGTGACGATGTGCACCCGCCCCGACACCCCGGCATCGCGCGCCGCCGCTTCGATGCGTGCGCGCAAGGCAGGCACGGCAGGAACCACGATTTTGATAGTCTGCCGCGCTTGCTGCACAAGCGCTGCGGCCTGAAAGAACACAGATGCCAGATACGCCACCTCGGCGCGGCGGCTGCCGGGCAGCACGGCCAGCACCTCGTCGTGCGGCGCCAGGCCCAGCCGCGCGCGGGCACCGTCGCGGTCGGGGGCCAGGGGAATGACGCTGGCGAGCGGGTGGCCCACGAACGTGGCCGCGATGTCGTGGCGCGCCAGCAGCTCGGGCTCGAACGGGAACAGGCACAGCACGTGATCGGCGGCGGCGCGGATCTTCACCACCCGCTCCGGCCGCCAGGCCCAGATCGAAGGGCAGACGAAGTGCGCCGTCTTGATGCCCGCCGCACGCAGGCGCGCTTCCAGGCCCAGGTTGAAGTCCGGCGCGTCCACGCCGACAAACACATCGGGCCTTTGCCGCAGCAGGCGTGCGCGCAACTGACGGCGCATGCGCACGATGCCCGCCAGACGCACGAGGAGTTCCGCGCTGTAGCCATGCACCGCCAGGCGCTCGCTCTCCCACCAGGCGTCAAAACCCTGCTCGGCCATGCGCGCGCCGCCGATGCCAAAGCTCGCCAGGTCCGGCCAGCGGGCCTTCAGGCCATCGAGCAGCAAGCCCGCGAGCAGGTCGCCCGAGGTTTCGCCCGCCACCATGGCCACGCGGGGCGCGTCGGTCATCGCGGTCAGCGCACGATGCCGCGCGTGGCGCCGCGCAGGAAGCCGCCGAGCAGCACGAGGTCGTCCTCGGAATCGGGGTGGCTCTCGGCCAGCTCGTCAATCTGCGTGATCGCGGCGGCGAGCGTGAGCCCCTCGCGGTAGAGCACGCGGTAGGCCTGCTTGAGCGCGGCGATGCGCTCGGCCGAAAAGCCGCGCCGGCGCAGCCCCTCGACGTTGAGGCCGCGCACCGCGAGCGGGTGGCCGTCGACCATCATGAAGGGCGGCACGTCCTGCGCGATGTGACTGCCGAAACCCGCCATCGCGTGCGCGCCGATATGCGTGAACTGGTGCACGCCGGTGAGGCCGCCGACGATGGCCCAGTCGCCCACGTGCACGTGGCCCGCGAGCGTCGCGTTGTTCGCGAGGATGGTCTGGTTGCCCACCACGCAGTCGTGCGCGATGTGCACGTAGGCCATGATCCAGTTGTCGTCACCAATGGTGGTCACACCCCGATCCTGCGCGGTGCCGATGTTGAAGGTGCAGAACTCGCGAATGGTGTTGCGCGCGCCGATTTCAAGGCGCGTCGCCTCGCCCGCGTACTTCTTGTCCTGCGGCACGGCGCCGAGCGACGCGAACTGAAAGATGGTGCAGTCTTCACCTATGCGGGTGTCGCCCTCGATCACGCAGTGCGCGGCGATGCGCGTGCGCGCGCCGACCTTCACCCGCGCTCCGATGATGGTGTAGGGCCCGACGCTCACGCCCGCGCCCAGCTCGGCGCCGCGTTCGATGATCGCCGTCGGGTGAACGAGGCTCACGCTCACTTGCCCGTGTCGTCGCCCAGGTGGCGCATGGTGCACATGAGCTGTGCCTCGGCCGCCACTTCCTCGCCCACGCGGCCCACGCCGTTGAACTTCCACATGCCGCCGCGCACGCGGTCGATGGTGATGTCCAGAATCAGCTGGTCGCCCGGCACGACGGGGTGCTTGAAGCGCGCGCCGTCGATGCCGACGAAGTAGTAGATGTTGTTCTCGTCCGGCACCTGCCCCATGGCGTCGAACGCCAGCAGGCCCGCGGCCTGCGCCAGCGCTTCAAGGATGAGTACGCCGGGCATGACCGGGCGCCCCGGAAAGTGCCCGGTGAAAAACGGCTCGTTGAACGTGACGTTCTTGACGGCGCGTATGCGCTGATTGCGCTCGAGCTCGACCACCTTGTCCACCAGCAAAAAAGGATAGCGGTGCGGCAATTGTTTGAGGATGTATTGGATGTCCATCATGGTTTTCGGGCTCTGGAATCGTCCTGCAATTGTTGTTCAAGGGCCTTGACGCGCTCGCGCAGCTGATAGAGCTTGCGCAAGGTGGCCGCGTTTTTTTCCCAAGCCGCATTGTCGTCCATGGGGAAGGCGCCCGTGATGTGGCGCCCGGACTCGGTGATCGAGCGCGTCACCAGCGTCGTGGCGGAGATGTGCGTGCGCTCGGCAATCGTCAGATGCCCGACGATGGATACCGCCCCCGCGATCGTGCAGTGCGCGCCGATGCGCGTGCTGCCCGCGATGGCCGTGCAGCCCGCGATGGCCGTGTGGTGGCCGATGTGTACGTTGTGCGCGATCTGGATCAGGTTGTCGAGCTTGACGCCATCCTCGATCACCGTGTCGTCGAGCGCCCCCCGGTCGATGCAGGTGTTGGCGCCGATCTCCACGTCGTCGCCTATCGCCACGGCGCCAAGCTGCTCGATCTTGATCCAGGCACCACGCTCGGGCGCAAAACCGAAGCCGTCGGCGCCGATCACCACGCCCGGATGGATGATGCAGCGCGCGCCCACGCGGCAACGCTCACCTACCGTGACGCGGGATTTGAGCACCGTGTGCTCGCCGATCACCGCGCCGCGCTCAATCACGCACAGGGGCCCGATGCTGGCGCTGGCGGCGACCTGCGCCTGCGGGTGCACCTGGGCACTCGGGTGCACACCCGCCGCCGCGTGCAGGCCGTGCGCGCGCGCCCACAGCTGCGTGGCGCGCGCAAAGTAGGTATAGGGGTCGTCGGTGACGATGCAGGCGCCGCGCTGCAGGGCCTGCTCGCGCAGGGGCGGCCCGACGATCACGCAGGCGGCCCGGCTGGCGGCCAGCTGCGCCACGTAGCGCGGATTGTTCAGAAAGGAGAGATCGGCCGCGCCCGCCGTCTGCAGCGGCGCGATACGCTCGATCAGCGTGTCGCGCTCGCCACCTTCGAGGCGGCCGCCCAGGGCGTCAACGATGGCACCCAGGTGCAAGCTCACCTCAGGTCCTCGTCAGAACCTGCCGCTTACTTGCCCGTCGAGGCGTTCATCGCCTTGAGGACCTTGTCGGTGATGTCGTGCTTGGGGTTGACGTACACCGCTTCCTGCAGGATGACGTCGTAGTTTTCGGCCTCGGCCATCTGCTTGACGACGCGATTGGCCTTGTCCAGCACATGCGCGAGCTCTTCGTTCTTGCGCGCGTTCAGGTCTTCCTGGAACTCACGGTTCTTGCGCTGCAGATCCCGGTCCTGGTCGGCGAGCTGGCGCTGGCGTGCCTGGCGCTGGCTCTCGGACATGGTGGGTGCGTCACGCTCGAACTTGTCGGAAGCCGCCTTCAACGCGGCACCCATGTCGCGCAGTTCCTTGTCACGCTTGGAGAACTCCGCCTCGAGCTTGGCCTGCGCGGCCTTGGCCGTGTCGGCCTCACGCAGGATGCGGTCGGTGTTGACGAACCCGGCCTTGAAGCTCTGGGCCTGCGCCGCCACCGGCATGGCCGTGGCCACGCAGCCGACCAGGGCAATGATGGAAAGGCCGCGGAAAAATGAATGTTTGAGAAGCATTAGAAAGAAGTTCCAATCTGGAATTGCAGGCGCTGGATTTTATCGCCCGCGAACTTGCGTATGGGCTGGCCCCACGCCAGGCTCAGCGGCCCGAGCGGAGAGATCCAGCTCAGACCAATACCCACCGAAGCGCGCATGTCCTTGAGCGACCACGGTTCGTTGTCGCCATAGACATTGCCCACATCGATGAAAGTGAACCAGCGCAGCGTGCGGTCATTGCCGGCCCCGGGGAACGGAGCCATGAATTCGGTGTTGAGCGTGATCTTCTTGGTGCCGCCCAGGATGGCGCCCGTCACGTCGCGCGGACCGAGCGTGCCCTGGTCGAAGCCGCGCACCGAACCCAGGCCCCCCGAGTAGTAGTTCTTGAACACCGGGAAGGGCCGCCCGCCCAGGCCCTTGCCGTAACCGATCTCGCCATTGAAGGCCAGGGTGTAGCGCTTGGTCAGGGGAATGTACTGCTGGTACTGCGCGCCGGCCTTGGCGTAGCGCGCATCGCCTGCCATCGAGAGCTCGCTGGTGAGCTTCATCAGGCGACCAGTGCTGGGCGCAAGCGCGCTGTCGCGATCGTCGCGCGACCAGCCGATGGTCAGCGGCACGGCGAAGCTGGAACTGCCGTACTTGTCCGCATAGGCCAGGTAGGCCGCGGGAATGTTGGTGCCGGCCTTGATCCTGGTGCGCTCCAGCCCGGCACCGAAATACACCGTGTCCACTTCGCTGAACGGCACGCCGAACTTGATGTTGCCGCCCTCGCTCACGAGGCTGTAGTCGCCGCCCTGGTACTGGTAGGGGCGCTGCGTGCGGTAGAACACGTCCAGCGTGCGCGAGATGCCGTCCTGGGTGAAATACGGGTCGGTGGTGGACAGCACGACCGTGCGGTTGTACTTGCCGGTGTTCAGGTCGATGCCCAGCGTGTTGCCCGAGCCGAAGACGTTTTCCTGCTTGATGCCAAAGGTGAAGGAGAGCTTTTCGGCCGTGGAATAACCGGCGCCGATCTGGATCATGCCGGTGGGCTTTTCCGTCACGTGCACGACGAGGTCCACCTGGTCGGGCGCGCCGGGCACCTCCTGCGTCTCCACGTTCACTTCGGTGAAATAGCCCAGGCGGTCCACGCGGTCGCGCGAGAGCTTGATCTTGTCGCCGTTGTACCAGGAGGCCTCGTACTGGCGGAACTCGCGGCGCACGACTTCATCGCGCGTGCGGTTGTTGCCTTCGATGTTGATGCGGCGCACATAGGCGCGGCGCGACGGGTCCGCGCGCAGTTCGAGCTGCACGCGGTTGTTCTCGTGATCGATTTCGGGCACCGCCTCCACGCGCGCGAAGGCGTAGCCGAAGCTGCCGAAGTGGTCGGTGAAGGCCTTGGTGGTCTGCGTCACCAGGTCGGCGTTGTAGGGCTCGCCCGGCTTGATCGTGACCAGCGACTTGAACTCGTCCTCGCGATCGAGGTAATTACCCGCGAGCGTCACGCCCGAAACCACGTAGCGCGGGCCTTCGGTGATGTTCACGATGATGGAAATGGACTGCTTGTCCGGCGACAGCGCCACCTGCGTGGAGTCGATGCGAAACTCCATGTAGCCGCGCGCCAGGTAGTACGAGCGCAGGGTTTCCAGGTCGGCATTGAGCTTGGTGCGCGCGTAGCGGTCGCTCTTGGTGTACCAGCTCAGCCACCCGCCGGTGTCGAGATCGAACAGATCGGTGAGCGTGGTTTCGCTGAACGCATGGTTGCCGACGATGCTGATTTCCTTGATGCGCGCGGGCTCGCCCTCGGTCACCGTGAACGTGAGGTTCACGCGGTTGCGCTCCACGGGCGTGACGGTGGTCACCACCTCGGCGCCGTACAGGCTCTTGTTGATGTACTGGCGCTTGAGCTCCTGCTCGGCGCGGTCCGCGAGCGCCTTGTCGAACGCCCGGCCATCGACCACGCCGACCTCGCGCATGGCCTTCTTGAGCTGGTCCTTGTCGAATTCCTTGATGCCGGCGAACTCGACTTCGGCGATGGTGGGGCGCTCCTGCACGACCACGACCAGCACGCTGCCCTGGGCTTCGAGCTTCACGTCCTTGAACAGGCCAAGGGAAAACAACGCCCGGATGGCGGCGGCGCCTTTTTCGTCGGTGTATTCGTCACCGATGCGCAGCGGCAGCGAGGCGAAGATGGTGCCCGGCTCCACGCGCTGCAGGCCCTCGACCCGGATGTCCTGAACCTTGAAGGGCTGCAGCGCCCATGCGGCCTGCGCCACGAAAACCAGGGTCGCAGCGGTCAAGGCGGTGCGCACTCCCAGAGCAGGAAATAGTTTTTTCATGAATGAGGTGCTGGCCGCCGCATGGTGGCGCCCGCGAAAAAAACGTCAGCCGAACAACCGGGTGAAATCGTTGAACACGGCGATGGACATCATCACCAGGAGTAGCGCGACGCCACCGCGTTGCAATCGCTCCATCCAGGCGTCGGACACGCCACGGCCGGTTACTCCCTCCCAAAGATAATACATCAGGTGCCCCCCGTCGAGGACGGGCAGCGGCAACAGATTGAGCACCCCGAGGCTGACGCTGACGAGGGCCAGAAACACCAGGTAGGCCGTGAACCCCATGTGCGCCGATTTGCCGGCAAAATCCGCGATCGTGAGCGGACCGCTCAGGTTCTTGACCGAAGCCTCACCGATCACCATGCGCCCCATCATGCGCAGCGTGAGCGCCGAGACCTCCCAGGTGCGCTGCGCGCCCTTCCACAAACCCTCGAGCGGGCCATAGCGCACCATCAGCATCTCGGGCGCCGCGCCCACATAGGCGCCGATGCGCCCGATGGGCACGCCGTCTTCCTCGCGCAGGTCGGGCGTGATGGCGAGTTCGAGCACCTGGCCCGCGCGCTCGATCCGCCAGGTCTGCGTGAGCGCCGCGCCATCGCTCACGCTGGCACGGATCAGCGTGCGCAGCTGCTGGCCGTCGGCCACCACCTGCGCGCCGATGCGCAGCACCACGTCGCCCGGCTGGAGCCCCTCGCGCTCGGCCGCGCCTTGCGGCATCACCTCACCGATGACCGGCCGCGTCCACGGGCCGGTGAGGCCGATCTCCTTGAGCAGCTCGGTGTCGGGCTCGCGCGTGTCCAGGCGATCGAGACGCAGGGTCAACTCGTGCGTGGCGCCGTCGGGCCCGTCCTGCACGGTCAGGCGCACATTGCGCCCATCCAGGGCGCCGCGCGCGAGCAGCCAGCGCAAATCGTCGAACGAGCGCACGGCTTCGGGCGCGTCCTGTGCCATGGCGGCGCTCAAGACCCGCTCGCCCCCCTGCACGCCGGCCTGCGCGGCCACGGTGCCCGCGGCGGGTCGGGCCAGGTAGGGCGCGGGCTCCATCACGCCCATCCAGTTGACCAGCGCGTACAGCAGCACGGCCAGCACCAGGTTGGCCAGCGGCCCGGCGGCGACGATGGCCGCGCGCGCACCCAGCGGCCGGTTGTTGAACGCCAGATGGCGCTCCTCGGGCGCGACCGGGCCTTCGCGCTCATCGAGCATCTTCACGTAGCCGCCCAGCGGGAACATGCCGATCACGTATTCGGTGGGCGAGCCCTTGGGCTGCCAGCGCAGCAGCGGCTTGCCGAAACCGATGGAAAACCGCAGCACCTTGACACCGCACGCCCGCGCCACGCGGTAGTGCCCGTATTCGTGCACCGCGATCAGTATGGCGAGGGCAACAAGGAAAGCAACAACGGTCAGGGCCATGGCGTTTCAAAAATATGAGCTATCAGCGCTTGTCAGTGTTTGGTTTCAAATACATTCATATTCAAAACCATTGTCGGCAATGCGCAAGACGCTCCTTTATTGAAATCGTGCCACCTGCGCGGATGCGGCGGCGCGGCTGCGCTCGTCCAGCGCCAGCAGCGCTGGCAGCGAATCCGGATTGGAGGGCGTGACGGCCTCCAAAGTTGCACGGTTGACCGCATGGATCTGGTCAAAGCGGATGCGCCGCTGCAAAAACGCCGCCACCGCCACCTCGTTGGCGGCGTTGAGCACCGCCGTCGTGCCCGGCGCCGCCGCCAGCGCCCGCCACGAAAGATGCAGGCCCGGGAAACGCCGCTCGTCCGCCTCCTCGAACGTGAGCGCGGCCATCTGGGCGAAGTCGAGCGGCGCGGCGCCGCTGGCGATGCGCTCGGGCCAGGCCAGCCCGACGGCGATGGGCACGCGCATGTCGGGCGTGCCCAGCTGCGCGATGATGGAGGCGTCCACGTACTGCACCATCGAGTGGATGATCTGCTGCGGATGGATCACCACCCTGATCCGATCGGGCGCGAGGTCGAACAGCCAGCGCGCCTCGATCACCTCCAGCGCCTTGTTCATCATCGTCGCCGAATCGACCGAGATCTTGCGGCCCATGACGAAATTCGGATGCGCGCAGGCCTCGTCGGGCGTGACGCTGCGCAGCGTGGCCGGATCGCGCGTGCGAAACGGCCCGCCCGAGGCGGTGAGCAGGATGTGATCGACGCGGCGCGCCCAGGTGGCGCGGTCTTCGGGCAGGCTTTGGAAGATGGCCGAGTGCTCGCTGTCGATGGGCAGCAGCGTCGCGCCCCCCTCCCTGACCGCGCGCAGGAACACCTCGCCGCCGACGACCAGCGCCTCCTTGTTGGCGAGCAGCAGGCGCTTGCCCGCGCGCGCGGCGGCGAGGCACGGCGCCAGGCCGGCGGCACCGACGATGGCGGCCATGACGGCATCGACGCCCTCATGCGACGCTATCTGTTCGAGAGCATCCTGCGCTTGCAGCACTTGCGTTGGAAGGCTATTGGCCTTGAGTTTTTCGGCCAGCTCGCGCGCATGCGCGCTGCTCGCCATGACGGCGTAGCGCGGCTTGAAGCGCGCGCACTGCGCGAGCAGCGCATCGACGCGCGTGGCGGCGCTGAGCGCGAAGATGTCGACCTGGTCGGGGTGGCGAGCCACGACGTCCAGCGTGTTGGTGCCGATCGAACCGGTCGACCCCAGTATCGTGAGGCGTTGTTTCATCGTGAGGCGAAATTGGAAATCATCAGCGCCAGCGGCAGCGTCGGCAGCAGCGCATCGACCCGGTCGAGCACGCCGCCGTGGCCGGGCAGCAGCTGGCTGCTGTCCTTGGCACCGGCACTGCGCTTGACCAGCGATTCGACCAGATCGCCGACCACGCTCATGGCCGTGAGAAACAGCAAGGCGGGCAGCGCGAGCAGCCAGCCCAGGCCCGCGAGCTGCGTGTACAGGCTGGGCACGCTCGCCTGCCAGCGGCCGTCGGCCCAGGCCCACACCAGCGCCAGCACCAGCACGCCCGCCATGCCGCCCCAGACGCCCTCCCAGCTCTTGCCGGGGCTGATCGCCGGGGCGAGCTTGCGCCGCCCGAAGGCGCGGCCCACGAAGTACGCGCAGATGTCCGCGGCCCAGACCAGGCACAGCACGGAGAGAAGGAAATTGATGCCCACGGCGCGCGCGCGCGCCATCGCCAGCCACGCCAGCCACAGCGCCAGCACGCCGACCGCCAGGCGCAGCGCCCGCGGCACGTGCGGCCACAGCGGCACCCCGCGCGCGATCAGCCAGCCGCCCACGAGCACCCAGGCCGCGCCCGCCGCCGACCACAGCCAGGGCAGCGGCGCGGCAATCCAGCCGGCACGCCAGCTGGCCAGGCACAGCACGGCACCCGCACCCGCCAGCAGCAACGACGGCCCCTGCGTCAGACCATTGAGCCGCCCCCACTCCCAGCACCCGGCAGCGATCAGCACCAGCGTGACCACCGCCAGCGGCACGAACGAGGGATAGATCAGCGCGGGCAGCAAAATGGCCAGCAGCACCAGCGCGGTGAGAATGCGTTGCTTCAGCATGAGGGCTCGCTGACGTTCACGACCTGCTCCGACGTGCGTCCGAAGCGCCGTTCGCGCGCGGCGTAGTCGGCGATGGCGGCGTCCAGCGCCGCCTCGTCGAAGTCCGGCCACAGCGCGTCGGTGAAATAGAGTTCGGCATACGCCGCTTGCCAGAGCAGGAAATTGCTGATGCGCGTTTCGCCCCCGGTGCGGATCACGAGGTCGGGATCGGGCACATGACCCATGGCCATCGCACGCGCCAGACGCTCTTCGGTGATCGCCTCGCCGCGCGCGGCCAGAGCGGCCGCGGCCTGCGCGATGTCCCAGCGCCCGCCGTAGTTGAAACAAACGTTGAGCACCATGCGGCGGTTCGCGGCGGTGGCCGCCTCGGCGCTTTGCAGCGCCTCACGCATCCCGGCCGAGAGGCTGGCGCGCTCGCCCACGAAATACAAGCGCACGCCGTCGCTCACGAGCCGTGGCACTTCGCGCAGCAGGGCCTTGCCCATGAGCTCCATCAGGCCCGAAACCTCATCGGGCGGGCGGCTCCAGTTCTCGGAAGAAAACGCAAAGACCGTGAGCACCTCGATGCCGCGCGCGGCGCAGGCGTTCACGCAGCGGCGCAGTGACTCCACGCCCTGCCGATGCCCGGCCAGGCGCGGCAGGTGGCGCTGCTTGGCCCAGCGCCCGTTGCCGTCCATCACGATGGCGATGTGACGCGGCGCGGCCTGGGGTGCGGTCTGCATGGACAACCGGCCTCAGACGGCCATGATGTCCTGTTCCTTGGCGGCCACCAAGGCGTCGATTTCCGCCACTTGCCTGTCGGTGAGCTTCTGGATCTCGGCCTCCGAGCGCTTGAGCTCGTCCTCGCTCGCTTCCTTGTCCTTGACCATCTTCTTGACGGCCTCGTTGGCGTCGCGGCGCAGGTTGCGGATCACCACCTTGGCCGATTCGCCCTCCTGACGCACGATCTTGGTCATTTCCTTGCGCCGCTCCTCGCTCATCGCGGGCATGGGCACGCGGATCAGGTCACCCATGGCGGCCGGGTTCAGGCCCAGATCGCTCTCGCGGATCGCCTTCTCCACCTTGGCGGCCATGTTCTTTTCCCACGGCTGCACGCTGATGGTGCGCGCATCGATCAGCGACACATTGGCCACCTGCGACAGCGGCACCATGGAGCCGTAGTACTCCACGTGGATGGTGTCCAGCAGCGCCGTGCTGGCGCGACCGGTGCGGATCTTGGTGAGATTGCCCTTGAACGCCTCGATGGAGTGCTCCATCTTCGTTCGGGCGCTTTTCTGGATGTCTGCAATGGCCATGACGAACTCCTGCACGGCGCGCGCACGCGCCGCAAACCCTCAAGCGTATACCAAGGTGCCTTCGTCTTCACCGAGGATGACGCGCTTGAACGCCCCCGGCTTGAAGATCGAAAACACGCGGATCGGCAGCTTCTGGTCGCGGCACAGCGCAAACGCGGTCGCATCCATGATGCCCAGGTTGCGCACGATGGCCTCGTCGAATGTCAGCGTGGCGTAGCGCGTGGCGGCCGGGTCCTTGTTGGGATCGGCGGTGTAGACACCGTCGACCTTGGTCGCCTTGAGCACCAGATCGGCGCCGATCTCGGCGCCGCGCAGCGCCGCTGCCGTATCGGTGGTGAAAAACGGATTGCCCGTGCCGGCGGCGAAGACCACCACCTTGCCCTCTTCCAGATACTGCAAGGCCTTGGGCCGCACGTAGGGCTCGACCACCTCCTGGATGCCGATGGCCGACATCACGCGCGCCGTCAGCCCCTGTTTGTTCATGGTATCGGCGAGCGCCAGCGCGTTCATCACGGTGGCCAGCATGCCCATGTAATCGGCCGTGGCACGGTCCATGCCTTCGGCGCCGCCCGCGACGCCGCGAAAGATGTTGCCCCCGCCGATCACCACCGCCACCTCCACGCCCAGCTGCGTGACCTCGGCGATCTCCTGCACCATGCGCACGATGGTGGCGCGGTTGATGCCGAAGGCGTCGTCACCCATGAGCGCCTCGCCCGACAGCTTGAGCAGGACGCGTTGGTGTGCGGGCTTGGCGGTCATGGGGTCACTCCGTGGTGCGTGGTTGGGGGGCGATGCGCTCAGGCGGCCGATTTCGCGGCGGCCACTTGCGCGGCCACCTCGGCGGCAAAATCGTCCGCCTTCTTCTCGATGCCCTCGCCCACGATGTAGAGCGTGAAGCCCTTGACCGTGGTCTTGTGGTCTTTCAGCATCTGCGCCACGCTCTGCTTGCCGTCGGCGGCCTTCACGAAGACCTGGTCGGCGAGCGACACCTCCTTGAGGTACTTGTGGATAGCGCCTTCCACCATCTTGGTCACGATCTCGGCCGGCTTGCCCGACTCGGCCGCCTTGGCCGCAGCCACGGCGCGCTCACGCTCGACCAGTTCGGCGGGCACGTCGGCGCTGGTGAGCGCGACGGGCTTCATCGCGGCCACGTGCATGGCCACGTCCTTGGCGGCCACGGCGTCACCCTCGTACTCGACCACGACGCCAATGCGCGTGCCGTGCAGGTAATGCGCCAGCGCGGTGCCGGCAAAACGCTTGAAGCGGCGCAGCGACATGTTCTCGCCGATCTTGCCGATCAGGCCCTTGCGCACATCTTCGAGCGTCGGGCCGTAGCCGTCCTGCTCGTAGGGCAGCGCCGCAAGCGCCGCCAAGTCGGCCGGGTTGTGCTCGGCCACAAGCTTCGCCGCGCCGTTGGCCATGGCGATGAAGCTCTCGTTCTTGGAGACAAAGTCGGTCTCGCTGTTGATCTCGACGATCGCGCCCACGTTGCCCTCGATGTGCGCCGCGATGACGCCTTCGGCCGTGACGCGCGACGCCGCCTTCCCGGCCTTGGTGCCGAGCTTGACGCGCAGGATTTCCTCGGCCTTGGCCATGTCGCCCTCGGCCTCGGTCAGCGCACGCTTGCACTCCATCATCGGGGCGTCGGTCTTGGCGCGCAGTTCGGCGACCATGCTTGCAGTGATAGCTGCCATTGCTTTTTCTCCAATTCGATACTTACAAAAATGGGGCGCCAGGCCCCACTTGCGTGTGTGATCCCCCGCTCGGGCACAAGCTGGGTTTTCAGGCCGCCGTTTCCTGGACTTCCACGAATTCGTCGCCGCCTTCACCACCCGCGACCTTGACCACTTCTTCCACCGCGTTGGCCTTGCCTTCGAGGATCGCGTCGGCGATGCCGCGGGCATACAGCGCCACAGCCTTGGCCGAGTCGTCGTTGCCCGGAATCACGTGATCGATGCCTTCGGGGTTGTGGTTGGTATCGACCACGCCGATCAGCGGAATGCCGAGCTTTTTGGCCTCGGAAATCGCGATCTTGTGATAGCCCACGTCGATCACGAAGATGGCGTCGGGCAGCGCGGTCATGTCCTGGATGCCGCCGATGTCGCGTTCGAGCTTGGCGATCTCGCGCGTGAACATGAGCTGTTCCTTCTTGCTCATGGCGTCCAGGCCGGTTTCCTGCTGCGCCTTCATGTCCTTCAGACGCTTGATCGAGGTCTTCACGGTCTTGAAGTTGGTGAGCATGCCGCCCAGCCAGCGCTGGTCCACATAGGGCATGCCCGCGCGCTGCGCCTGCTCAGCAATGAATTCACGCGCCTGGCGCTTGGTGCCCACCATCAAAATGGTGCCGCGGTTGGACGCAAGCTTCCTGGCGAATTTCTGCGCTTCCTCGAACATCGGAAGCGTCTTCTCCAGATTGATGATGTGGATCTTGTTGCGATGGCCGAAAATGAACGGGGCCATCTTGGGATTCCAGAAACGCGTCTGGTGACCGAAGTGGACACCGGCTTCCAGCATTTCACGCATGGTGACGGACATTGAAGTACTCCAAAGGTTGGGTCTTAAATCCGGCCCACAATTGCGCCACGCCAAAACGCGGGGGCAACACCTGGATGGGCCGGTTTGCGATTTGCCCTCCTGCGTCGCAAAACCCAGGGTAAACCCTTGGAATGCGTACAACAGAAAAACCGCCGGATTATAGCTTGCACCAGGCTTTCACACGCCGCAAAACGACACCCATGGCCTACCACCCCCATCCGCAACGCGTTCTGGCGAGCCGGGCCCATCCCCTGCACCATGGCGCCGCCACCCGCCTGCTCGAAGCCGCGGCCAGCGCCGCCCTCGCGCCCCACACGCTGATGCAGCGCGCGGGCGCCGCCGTGGCCAGCCTGGCACGAGCCCTGGCGCCGCACGCACGCACGATATGGATCGCCTGCGGCAAGGGCAACAACGGGGGCGACGGCCTGGAGGCCGCGGCGCTGCTGCACCGCCTGGGGTATGGCGTGCGGGTGTCGCTGCTTGCGCGCCCGGATGAGCTGCCCGACGACGCCAGGCACTCCTGGCAGCACGCGCGCGACGCGGGCGTGCCCTTCACCGAGACACCCCCCCGCCTCGAACCGCGGGATCTGTGCATCGACGCCCTGCTGGGCATCGGCCTGCGGGCCGCGCCCGACGCCCACGCCAGCGATCCGCGCCTGCTGCAATGGCTGGAGCACCTGCGCGCCAGCGAGGCGGCCGTGCTGTGCGTGGACGTGCCCTCGGGCCTGCTGGCAGACAGCGGGCAATGGGCTGCGGGCCTGGCCGGCGCACAGCCCTGCGTCGGGGCCCGCCACACCCTGTCGCTGCTCACCCTGCACCCCGGGCTGTTCACCGCGCAGGGGCGCGATGCGGCCGGCGAGGTCTGGTTCGAGGATCTGGGTGTCGATGCGGCCGGGCAAGCGCCCTGCGCCACGCTCGGCGGCGCCGCGCCAGCCGCGCCGCGCGCGCACGCCAGCCACAAGGGCAGTTTTGGCGACGTGGCCGTCATCGGCGGCGAAGGCCTGGCCGCGCGCGGCATGGGCATGACGGGCGCGGCCATTCTGGCGGCGCTCGCGGCCCTGCACGGCGGCGCCGGACGCGTGCTGCTGGCGCCGCTGGATGAAAGCGTGAGCGCGCTGCCCGCCTGGCCCGAACTGATGCTGCGCCGCCCGGACACGCTCGACCTGACACACGCCACGCTGGTCTGCGGCTGCGGCGGCGGGCAGGCGATCGGGCCGCATCTGCCCCGGGCGCTGGAGCAGGCCACGCGCCTGGTGCTGGACGCCGATGCGCTCAACGCCGTGGCCGCCGACACGACGCTGCAGGCGCTGCTGCGCGCGCGCCAGGCCCACGCCGACCGCGCGACGGTGCTCACGCCGCACCCGCTGGAGGCCGCGCGGCTGCTGGGCTGCGCCAGCGCGCAGGTGCAGTCCGACCGCCTGCGCGCCGCCGCGGGTCTGGTGGAGCGCTTCGGCTGCACGGTGGTGCTCAAGGGCTCGGGCAGCGTCATCGCCGCACCCGGGCAGACACCGCACATCAACCCCACCGGCAACGCCCGGCTCGCGACCGCGGGCACCGGCGACGTGCTCGCGGGCCTGATCGGCGCGCATCTGGCGGCGCTGCACGCCATCACTCAAGAGTCCGTGCACCAAGCCGCGAGCGACGCCTGCTGGCAGCATGGCGCGGTGGCCGATCATTGGCCGCCGGATCGGGCCCTGACCGCACGGGCGCTCGCGCAGGCGCTGGGCGCGAGGCCGCCGGGCTGATACTCAGCGCGCGCCCTGCACGATGTCGATGCGCCGCTGCAGGGCCTGCGCCTGCGCCTCGTCGCCGGCCGCGCGCGCCTGGCGCTCGCGCAGCAGCAGCCATGCCAGCAGCGGGCGGCGCCAGCCCTGGCCGGAGGCAGTGTCGGTGGCAACGACCGGCGTCTTCGCATCGGCGCGCCCGGCGCGCAGCGCGGCACCCGCCGCCACCAGGCGCGAGAGCGGATCCTCGATCGCCGCGATGGCGCCCACGTCCCGCGCGGCAACGCGCTGCGCCGCGGGCAGCAGCGCTGCCTGCGCGCCGTCCATCCGCCTCCCCGCGAGGTAGTCGGCGTAGGCCCGCTCCGGCGCATCCGCATCCGCGCGCAGCGCTTCGAAGCGCGTGCACTCCTGCCACCGCAGGCTCGCCACCTCGGCCGCGCATTGCAGCAGGGCCAGACGCGCGACCACCTCGGGGCGGCCGGTGCGCGCCGCCTGGTCGAAGGCGCGTTGCCATTCGTTGTACGCCACCCTGTCGTCGCCGCTGAGCCAGGCCTGCACCGCGCGCTCCGCGGCGTCGTGCGCGTTGATCTGCCAGTCGGGCACGGGCGGCGCATTGCCGCAGCCCGCGAGCAGCAGGACCAGGGCCGCCAGGGTGATGCGCAGCAGGACGGTCATGGCAGCTTGAGCTCCGTGTCGCGCGCGAACGGCCATTTGCGCTTGAGCTCGTCGAGCAGCCCCTCGACCTTGCGCACGCTGGCCTCCACATCGGCGCGCAGCGCGCCCAGATCGGTCGTGGCCTCACGCGCATTGCGGCCCACGGCCTGCGCCTCGGCCAGCACGGCGTCCACACGGGTGAGCGTCTGGCGTGCATCCTGCAGCAGGGCACTGACCTGCGCCACGCTGGCACGCACCTCGGGCAGCAACCCGGCGTCGTCGCCCTGACCGAAGAGCTGGCGGTCCGCCTTGGCGCCCATGGCATCCAGGCGCGCCATGAGGGTGCGGCTCTCAGCCACCAGGCGCGCCGTCTGCTCCAGCAGCGCCGGGATCTTCCTGGCCTGCGTGCTGTCGCCCAGCAGCACCGTCATCGCGCCGCCCGGGCCGTTCAGGCGCTCGGCGAGTGTGCGCACCTCGGTGAGCGTGGCCGCAAGCTCCGAGCCCTGCGCCGTGATCAGATTGAGGTTGTCCAGCAACTGGCGTGCGCTGCTCAGAATCTGCGGGATTTCCGCACCCGCGTCGCCGCGGATCACCGGGCGCTCGGCGCCATCGGCCAGCGGCGGGTCGGAGAGCACGCCGCTGTAGGCCTTGATCGTGGTGCCGCCGACGATGCCTCGCACCAGCGTGAAGACGCTGGTCTCGCGCAGCCAGTGCGCCTCGCTGCGCGCCACATCCACGGCAATGTGCACGCTGCCATCGCTCGCCAGGTCGATGGTGCGCACGCGGCCGATGGGAAAACCCGAGAACGTCATGTCCATGCCCACGCTCACGCCCTCGGAATCGTCGGCAACCAGCACCAGGCGCTGTGTGGCCTCGAACGCGCCGCGCGCATACAGCAGGTACAGCGCCGAGCCCACGACCAGCGCCGCGGTGAACAGCAGCAGCGCCACCGCCTTCAGACGCAGATGCGCCACGGGAGGCAGGGCTTGCGGGGTGTCGTGCGTGGGCTCGTCCATGGCGGCTCAGTAGTAGTTGCCCATGAGCGAGAGCACCTCGATCAGCAGCACCACGGCGAACATGCGTGCCAGTCCGCCAGAGCGCCCGGCATCGGAGCGCTCGCGCGCATACAGGCCGCTGGCCATGGGAATGAGGGCCACCGCCAGGCTGAAAAATGCCGTCTTGAGCGCAAACACCAGCGTGATCTGGGGCGTGAAAATCTGGCCGAACACCCGCGTGTAACCGCCCAGACCCGCCAGATTGGCACCATACACGCCGAGGTAGGCCATGACCAGCGCCACCGCGCACGACAGCGCGGCCAGGGTGATGCAGGCATAGACGCCGGCCACCACGCGCGGCAGCACCTCGAGGCGCACGAAGTCGACCCCGGCCAGGCCGCCGCGCTCGCGCACCTGCGCCAATTGCGCGCCGCCGGGAATCGTGGTGCGCATGGCCACGAACAGCGCCGCCGTGAGCGGGATGAGCTCCAGCACCAGCACGCGCACCACCATTTCCAGCGCATAGCGCGTCAGACCGTAGCTCTGCGCCGTCACCACCACGATGCGCGTGAGCACCAGGCTGATGAGCGCGGCCAGCACCGTGAAGCCCAGCAGGATGGGCAAGGTATCGGCGACGATCTGGCGCGCCATGCGCGAGCGCGCCGCGCGGCTCCAGCTCGATGGCGAGAGCAGCAGCACCAGCACCACCGCGCCCAGATCGACGATGCGCCACCACGCGATGGCCCAGCGCAGCGCCGCGCGCCAGAAGCGCTCCGGCAGGGACGTGGGGGCCAGCAGTGCGTTCATGCGACGATCATACGAAAGAAGCACCGTTTACAAGCAAAAACCGCTTGAAACCATTGACCCTTCTGCGTAACAAGCTCCTGTTTCCATATCCCTCACCCCTTGCCACTTTCCCCCATCACACATGCCGCCGCGCCACCGGCAACGGCAGCGGCACGAGTTCGGCATCGGCCCGCTCGTGCAGCGCCTCGATCACATGGCACTCGCGCCCCGTGCCGTCGCAGCGCCCGCGCAGTTCCTGCAGCGCGCGCTCGAGCCCCCGCAATTCCTTCAAGCGCGTGCGCACGTGGCTCAGGTGCTCGTCGAGCGTGGCGCAGGCCGCATGCGAGGAATGAACGCCATGGGCATCGAGCGCCAGCAGCGCCCGCACTTCATCCAGCGACATGTCCATGGCGCGGCACAGCCGCACGAAGCGCAGGCGGTGCACGTCGGCATCGCCATAGACGCGGTAGCTGTTGTCCGCGCGCGCGCCCCGGGCCAGCAGCCCTTCACGCTCGTAATAGCGGATGTTGGCGGCCGACACGCCCGACAGGCGCGCCGCATCGCCGATGCGGTGACGAGGGCTTTGCGCGGTCATGCTTGACCTTCAAGTGACTTCAGGGTTTTCAATCATGGCATGAACCCAGCCACCCAGGCCCGCGGGCCGGAACACGGGCACGGCCACACGCACGATCGCGGCACCGAAACGCTATCCGCCGGCACCTGTTCATCGTGCCCGGGCGACAGCCACGATCACGAGGGCGCAGATGACGACCACGATCATGAGCACGGCCTGCTGCCCGGCTGGCCGCGCATTGCGCTGGCCCTGGCCCTGGCCACCGGTGCCGAAGCCGCGCACGCCTTCGGGCAGGCCGGGCCGGGTCTGCTGCTGGCCGCGGTCTCGATCGCGCTCGCTGGCCTGGGGGTGTACCGCGCGGGGCTGCAGGACCTGGCCCGGCTCAGGCTCGGCATCAGCGCGCTGATGACGGTGGCCGTCACCGGCGCCGTGTTCATCGGCCAGTGGCCGGAAGCCGCCATGGTGATGGCGTTGTACGTGGCGGCCGAGCGTATCGAGCACGGTGCGATGGACCAGGCGCGCCACGCCATCCGCTCGCTGCTCGATCTCGCTCCCGAAACGGCCGACGTGGTGCAGGCCGACGCCAGCGTGCGTCGCCAGCCCGCCGCCGAGGTGGCGCCGGGCACCGTGCTGCGCATCGCCCCCGGCGCGCGCGTGCCGCTGGACGGCGTGGTGACGCAGGGTACGGGCAGCGTGAACCAGGCCCCGATCACGGGCGAAAGCCAGCCCGCCGACAAGACCGTGGGCGACCCGCTGTACGCAGGCAGCGTGAACCAGCACGGCGAGCTGCTGATGCGCGTCACCGCCGCGGCCGGCGGCACACTGATCGCGCGCATCGTGCATGCGGTGCAACGGGCGCAGGCTAGCCGCGCGCCCACACAGCGCTTCGTCGACCGCTTCGCGGCCGTCTACACCCCCATCGTCTTCACGCTGGCGCTGACGCTGGCCGTGGCGGCGCCGCTCTTGCTGGGCTGGCCCTGGCCGCACGCCGCCTATGAGGCGCTCGCGCTGCTCGTCATCGCCTGCCCCTGCGCGCTGGTGATCTCCACGCCGGTCACGGTGGTAAGCGCCCTCACCGCCGCCGCGCGCCGGGGCGTGTTGATCAAGGGCGGCAGCGCGCTGGAGGGTGCGCGCGCGCTTGGCGCCATCGCGCTGGACAAGACCGGCACGCTCACCACTGGCCGGCCCGCGCTGGTGCACTGGCAAGCGATCCAGGGCGCCTGCGCCGAACGCGCCGCGCGCGTCGCGCGCGCGCTCGCGGACCGCTCAGACCACCCGGTCTCGCGCGCCATCGCCCGCGGACTGCCCATCGAGGGTGCGGCCACCGCAGCCACCGCAGTGGCCGCCTTCACCGCCCTGCCCGGGCACGGCGTGCAGGGCCGCATCGACGGCGACGCCTGGGCGCTGGGCAACACGCGCCTGGCGCGGGAGCGTGGCCTGATGAGCGAGCGCCTGGCCGTCCTGTGCGCCCAGCATGAAATGCGAGGCCGGGCGGTGACGCTGCTCATGAACGAGACAGGCGTGCAGGGCCTCTTCGCCGTGGCCGACCCACTGCGCGAGCACGCGAGCGAAGCCATGGCCCAGCTCAAGGCCCTGGGCATTCACCCCGTGGTGCTCAGCGGCGACAACGCCACCACGGTGCGCGCCATCGCCGATCAGGTGGGCATAGCGGACGCGCGCGGCGGTCTGCTGCCCGAAGACAAGCTCGCCGCCCTGAGCGAGCTGCGCGCCACGCACGGCCGCGTGGCGATGGCAGGCGACGGCATCAACGACGCGCCCGCCTTGGCCGCCGCCGACCTGGGCTTTGCCATGGGCGGCGCGCACGCCAGCGCCATGGCGATGGAAACGGCCAGCATCGTGCTGATGAACGACGATCTGCGCCGCGTCGCCGATACGGTGCGCCTGTCGCGGCGCGCATACCGCGTGCTGTGGCAGAACATCGGCGCCGCGCTCTTCGTGAAGGCGGCGTTCTGCCTGCTGGCCGTGGCGGGCATCGCCACGATGTGGATGGCGGTGGCGGCCGACATGGGCGTGAGCCTGCTCGTGATCGCCAACGGCCTGCGCCTGCGCCGCGCCGGGAACTCCTGAACACCGCGCTGTCTTAAATGAAAACACAGGCGCTTGCCCATGCAGACCTTTTCTCCTCGATTGATAGCTCGTTGCGCTTGACCATCAAGCGCTGGAGCCCTATTTGATTCAAATACCATGAACCACGCCACAACCAACCGCCGCCAATGCCTCGTCCTGCTCGCCGCAGGCACCGCCGCCCTGCCTGCCTGGGCCGCCAGCCCCGCGCCCACGCCAGTGCAGGTCTGGAAAGGCCCGAGCTGCGGCTGCTGCAAAGACTGGATTGCGCACATGCAGGCCAACGGCTTTGCCGCCATCGTGCACGAGAGCGGCAACACCGGCGCCCGCGCGCGCCTGGGCCTGCCCATGCGCCTGGGCTCGTGCCACACGGCGCTGGTCGAGGGCTACGTGATCGAGGGCCACGTGCCCGCCAGCGACGTGCGCCGCCTGCTCAAGGAAAAACCCAAGGCGCTGGGCCTGGCCGTTCCCGGCATGCCCGTGGGCAGCCCCGGCATGGATGGCCCGGAATACAAAGGGCGCCAGGATGCCTACGACGTTCTGCTGGTGCGCCCGACGATGAAGAAGGGCGAGGTCACGACCGAGGTGTTCGCAAGCTACGCCTGATGATTTCAATGTGGGAGCGGCTTCAGCCGCGAAGGCCGGCACGGGGCCATTCGCGGCTGAAGCCGCTCCCACAGGGGCGGGAACGCACCTTTGCCCGCACAAATCCGCATCACGGCAGACGGCCGCATCACAGAGGGTGCACGACGAGCTTGAATTCCACGTCGTCGTCGAACGCGCGCACGTCGAAGCCAATGCGCCGCATGAGCTTGAGCATCTTGACGTTGCTGGCGAGCACCAGGCCCTGCATTTCGGTCAGGCCCCGCTCGCGCGCCACGTCCATGATGGAGAGCATGAGGCGGGCGCCCACGCCGCGATTGGCGAAGTCGTCGGCCACCAGCAGCGCGAACTCGCAGCTCGTGTGGTCGGGGTTGGCCACATAACGCGACACGCCCACGATGCGCTCGGTGATGGTCACCTCGCCCTCGGCATCCACGAGGCGTTCGCGGTGCACCGCCACCAGCGCCATCTCGCGGTCGTAGTCGATGAGCGTGAAGCGCGCCAGCAGCGAATTGGGCAGCTCCGACAGCGGCGAGACGAAGCGAAAGTAACGGCTCTCGGGCGAGAGCTCGCGCACCAGGCGCTGGATCATCTGCGCGTCGTCCGGGCGGATCGGGCGCACCTGGTATTCCCCGCCGCCCTGCAGCGGCCAGACCTGCTCGTAGCGCTCGGGGTAAGGCAGGATCGCCAGGTGCCCGTAGTGGGCCGTGCCCTTGCCGTCGGCGCCGCCCGCGGCCGCCGTCACGTCATGCACCACGATGCGCGCATCCACGGCCACGGCGCCGCTTTCGTCGGTAATGATGGGGTTGATGTCCATCTCGCGCAGCTGCGGCAGCGCGCAGACCATCTCGGAGACGCGCAGCAGCAGATGCTCCAGCGCCTCGATGTGCACCGCCGCCGCGCCATGCCACTGCCCCAGCGTCTGCGCCACGCGCGAGCGCTGGATGAGCCGGCGCGCGAGGAACTGGTTGAGTGGCGGCAGCTCCATCGCGCGATCGCGGATGAGCTCGATCATCGTGCCGCCCGCGCCGAAGGTGATGACGGGGCCGAAGGGTTCGTCGGTCACGAGACCGATGCAGACTTCGCGCCCGCGGCGCACCTTGACCATCTTCTGCACCGTCACGCCTTTGATGCGGGCCTCGGGCTGCAGCATGGCCACGCGCTTGACCATTTCCTCGTACGCATCGCGCACCGCCGCGCCGTTGTGCACGTCGAGCGCCACGCCGCCCACGTCGGACTTGTGCGTGACGTCGGGCGAATCGATCTTGAGCGCCACCGGGAAACCGATCTGCGTGGCGATCATCATCGCCTCGTGGCTGCTGCGCGCCAGCAGCGTGTTGGTCACCGGAATCTGGAAGGCCGCCAGCAATGTCTTGGATTCCATCTCCGTGAGAATGTGGCGCCGCTCCGCCAGCACGCTCTCAATGACGAGGCGCGCGCTTTCGATGTCGGGCTTGGTCATGCCCGTGAGCGGCGGCGGCGTCTGCTGCAGCAACTGCTGATTCTGGTGAAAGGAGGCGATGTTGCCGAACGCCCCCACGGCCGCCTCCGGCGTGCGAAAGGTCGGGATCTGCGCGGTGCGCAGCACCTCGCGCGCGGGCAGCACCGAGGCATCGCCGATCCAGCTCGTGAGCAGCGGCTTGTTCGCCTTCAGGCGCGCCTTGGCCGTCACCTCGGCCACGGCCGTGGCGTCGATGCCGATCTTGGGCGAGAAAATGGCCAGCACCCCGTCCACCTGCCGATCCGCGAAGGCGGCCTCCAGCGCCCGCGCGTAATGCTCGGGCGTGGCCTCCTCGGACAGGTCCACCAGCGCCTGCAGCGTGGCCAGCGGTGGCAGCTGGGATGCGAGCTCGGCCACCGTCTCGGGCGACAACTGCGCCAGCTCCAGGCCGATTTCATTGGCCCAGTCGGCCGCCAGCACGCCGGGCCCGCCGCCGTTGGTGACCACGCACAGGCGCCGCCCCACGGGGCGATAGCGCGAGGACAGGCACTTGACGGCAGAAAACAGCGCCACGAAGGTGCGCACCCGCACCGCGCCCGCGCGGCGCAACACCGCGTCGAACACCTCGTCGCTGCCGACGATGGCGCCGCTGTGCGTGTGCGCCGCCGCATTGCCCGCCGGCTTGCGTCCGGCCTTGAGCACCACCACCGGCTTGGCGAACGCGGCCGAGCGCAGCGCGCTCATGAAGCTGCGCGCATTTTGGATGCCTTCCATGTAGACCGCGATGCTGTGCGTGTGCGGATCGTGCGAAAGAAAGTCCAGCGCCTCGCTGAGCCCGAAATCGGTGTGCGGCCCGACCGAAATCACACTGGAAAAGCCCACGCCGTTGTTCACCGCCCAATCGAGCATGCCGGACACCAGCGCCCCCGACTGGCAGATCAGACCGAGCGAGCCCTCGCGCGCCAGCGGCCCCACGGCACTGGCGTTGAGCCTGAGCGCGGGTCGCTGCAGACCCAGCGAATTGGGGCCCAGCAGATAGATGCCCTCGCGGCGCGCCACCTTGTGCCACTGCCGGGCCTGCGCCTCATCGACGCCGCTGGACAGCACCAGCGCGCTGCGGCAGCGGATGCGCCCCACGACCGCCAGCGCGGCGGGCACATCGGCGGGCGCCAGCGCGATGACAGCCAGGTCGGCACGCGTTTGGGCCAGGTCCGCGAGCGTGCCGCTGGTGGTCTCCACGTCCAGATACAGCAGGCTGCCGGCAAACCGCTGGTCCTGCAAGGCCGCGTGCAGCGCCCGCGCCTGTGGCGTGAGCCGCTCGGGCGCGTCGCGATCGCCTGCAAAGACAACGAGGGAGCCCGGGGAAAACAGCGGGGTGAGGTAGTGTTGTTCTTTCATGGCAGCTCAAAAACCGTCGGTGATCGCGGCCACGGCCCACGGCCCGGCAGCGCGAACGGCATCCATTGTCGTGGAGACGGCCGCCCATTGCCAAAGCCGCTGTCACGGCCGTGGGCAAGACCGCCAGACCCGCGAACCGCGCGCCCTAGGTCAGCAGTCGGACGATCGCCCGGGCCGAGGCTGCGGCCGCGCCCCGGTGGGCGTCGAGAAAGCCCAGGCAGCGGGCGACGAGATCGCGGTGGCGCGCGGCATCCATCGCGATCGCCACCGCTTCGCCCACCCCTTGCGGCATGCCCGCGACCCGCACGGCGGCGCCCGCCTCCACGGCCAGCGCCGCCGCCTCGGCAAAGTTGTAGGTATGCGGCCCCAGCACCACGGGGCAGCCGCATGCCATGGCCTCGATGAGATTCTGCCCGCCCAGCGGCGCAAAGCTCCCGCCCAGCAAGGCACTGCTGGCCACGGCGTAGTACAGCGGCATTTCCCCCAGGCTGTCCCCGATCCAGACATCCGCGGCTTCAGGCGCCTGTCCCCAGCGGCTGCGGCGCGAAACCCGCAGACCCGCGGCCTCGCACAGCCGCGCGACTTCGTCGAACCGCTGGGGGTGGCGCGGCACGATCAACCATTGCACATCCTCTACATTGATAGCTTCTCGCGCTTTATCAGAGCGGGTTTCGGCCCTGTTTTGCTTGAAAACTTTCAGCCAGGCCGCTTCCTCGCCCTCGCGCGAACTCGCCAGCAGCACCACCGGGCGGGCGAGGCTGCCGCGCCAGGCCTGGCCGCGCGCCAGCAGCTCGGGCGCGGGCTGCGCGTCGAACTTCACGTTGCCGAAGACGCCTTGCACCGGGGCGCCGAGCGCGCGCAACCGCTCGGCGTCGGCCTGGGTCTGCGCCCAGACCGCCGTCAACGCGCCGTAGGCGGGCCTGGCCAGCCACGCCAGCCGCAACGCACCCGCATGGGATCGGGCATTGAGCCGCGCGTTCGCCAGCACCAGGGGCACCCCCGCCGCCCGGCACCCGAACACCAGATTGGGCCAGAGCTCCGTCTCCATCAACACGCCGACCGACGGCCGAAAGTGCCGCAGAAAGCGGCGCACCGCCCCCGGCGTGTCCCACGGCAGCCAGGCCTGAACATCGCCATCGCGCAGCCACTTCGCACCTTCCGCACGCCCGGTAGCCGTGCCATGCGTGAGCAGCAGGCGCATGCGCGGCATCTGCTCGCGCAGCGGTCCGAGCACGATGGCCGCCGCGCGCGTCTCGCCGAGCGAGACGGCGTGCATCCACACCAGAGGTCGGTCATCGGGCACGAAGGCGGCCGCGTACCGGCCGAAGCGCTCCGGAACGGCTTGGGCATAGCCCGGCTCCTGCCGCGCGCGGCGCGCGAGCTTGCGCTTGAGCAGCGGGATCGCGAGCCACGCCAGCAGGCTGTAGAGCGCCAGCGCCAAACGCTGCATCGCGCGGTTCAGTGGACCGAGGCGCCCAGCACGGCGTCGGGCTTGACGCGCGCGAGCAAGGCCAGCATCCGGGCGCGGATGCGCTCTAGCGCCGCTTCGGTCTGCCCCTCGAAGCGCAGCACCAGCACGGGCGTCGTGTTGCTCGCGCGAATCAGGCCGAAGCCGTCGGGCCAGTCCACGCGCAAGCCGTCCATGGTGCTGATCCGGGCTTCGGCGCCAAAGGTCTGCGGCGCGAGCGCCTGCAGCTCGGCCGCGAGGCGGTGCGGCTCGCCCTCGGCGCAGGCCACGTTGATCTCGGGCGTGCTGCAGCTCGTGGGCAGCGCATGCAGCACGGCGCTCGGGTCGGCATGGCGGCTGAGGATTTCCAGCAGGCGGCAGCCCGCATAGGTGCCGTCGTCAAAACCGTACCAGCGTTCCTTGAAGAACAGATGCCCGCTCATCTCGCCGCCCAGCGGCGCGCCCACCTCGCGCATCTTCGCCTTGATGAGCGAGTGGCCCGTGCAGTGCATCAGCGGCTCGCCACCGGCCGCGCGAATCGCGGGCGCGAGGCGCTGCGAGCACTTCACGTCGTAGACGATGGTGCCGCCGGGCACGCGCGAGAGCACGTCACGCGCGAACAGCATGAGCTGGCGGTCGGGGAAGATGTTTTCGCCATCGCGCGTGACGATGCCCAGGCGGTCGCCATCGCCGTCGAACGCCATGCCGAGTTCCGCGTCGCTGCCGCGCAACGCGGCGATGAGCTCGCGCAGGTTCTCGGGTTTGCTCGGGTCCGGGTGATGGTTGGGAAAGCGCCCGTCCACCTCGGTGAACAGCTCCAGCACCTCGCAGCCGAGCGCGCGAAAAATGCCGGGCGCCGAAGCCCCGGCCACGCCGTTGCCGCAATCGACCACGATCTTCATCGGCCGCGCGAGCTTCACATCCTGCGTGATGCGCCGCACGTAGGCCGGCAGTACATCGGCCGCGCGCACCTGCCCGCGCTCGACCTGCGGCCACGCGTCCTTTTCGATCGCGTGCCTGAGCGCCTGGATTTCGTCACCGTAGATTGCGCGGCCCGCCAGCACCATCTTGAAACCGTTGTGATCGACCGGGTTGTGGCTGCCCGTCACCTGGATGCCGCTCTCGCACAGCGTGCTTGCCGCGAAGTAAAGCATGGGCGTGGTGCACATGCCAATGTCGATCACGTCCACGCCTGCCCGTGTCAGACCCTCGATCAGCGCCTGCGCCAGCAACGGGCTCGAGAGCCGCCCATCGCGCCCCACGGCCACCACCTTCTGCCCGGCGGCCCGGGCCGCGCTGCCGAACGCGCGCCCCACGGCTTGCGCCACGCCCTCGGTCAGTGTCGCCGGCACAACGCCGCGTATGTCATAGGCCTTGAATATCGAAGAGGCAAGCTGCACGAAAACTCCGTCCGGCATGGGGCACATGCGCAGATTGTAGGAAGCACCGGGGCCTGCCTTCATTTGCCCGCCGCGATCCCCTTCAGAGCGCACGCGGCCCGCAGGCCGCGCGCATCCACACCCATTCGGAGCGCCCGAACAAGACACTGATGCCATGCGGTACTTGGTTGGACAAGCACCGGCACACGGGAACAGAATGAAAAAGCTCAGTTTCGACAGAGGAACCCATGAACTTTCAAGACCCGCTGTTCTGGCGCGCCGGTGCCGTCAGCACCACCATCGTGATGCTGATCGTGCTGGCCTTTCTGTCGGTCGACAGCATGCGCTACATCACGGCCGGCGGTATCAACGTCCCCGACTACGACGTGATCAACCACGCCATCGACTACCGGTTCGACTGGTCGCGCACGACCGACGCGCCCGTGATCGGCGGCGACGAGCCGCTCTTCGGCAAGAAGGTCACGAAGGCCGAGGCCGAGAAGATCATGGAAAAGGGCAAGCTCGTCATCCAGTCGCGCAACTGCATGAACTGCCACACCATCTTCGGCAACGGCGCCTACTACGGCCCGGACCTGACCAAGGCGTGGCTCGATCCGGCCTGGCAGCAGATCTGGATGCCCGCCACCGGCAAGGCCACCAAGGAAGAGGCGATGGCCGAGTTCCTCATGCACCCGGACAAATACCCGACGTGGCGCCGCAGGATGCCCGACCTCAAGATCACCGAGGAAGAGGCGCACGCCACCGTCGCCTACCTGAAGTGGATTTCCGCCATCGACACCAACGGCTTCCCGTCGGGGTTCGGCCACAAGTCGGTCGGCCGGTGAACCAGGAGACCAGCCATGTACGAAGCACAGAAACTGGGCATCAAATACCTGACGGCGGCCGCCACGCTCTTCGGCGTGATGATCATCTTCGGCCTGCTGTCGTCGCTGTACTACCTGTTCCCGGGCATGCTCTACAACATCTTCGACTTCAACATGTCGAAGACCATGCACATCGACACCCTGGTGATCTGGATCCTCATGGGTCTGATGGGCGCGATCTACTATTACCTGCCCAAGGAACTGGAGCGGGAAGTCGTCGGCGTCAAGCTCGGCAACGTCGCGTTCTGGGTCTTCTGTGTCGCCGTGGTACTCGTGGCGATCACCTTCCTCTTCGTGCAGATGGGGCAGGCCAACGAGTTTTCGCTGTGGTTCATCAACCAGGGGCGCAAATACGTCGAGGCACCGCGCTGGGCCATGATAGGCATCACGCTCATCATGCTGGTGTTCTCCTGGAACATCATCGCCACGTGCGTGAAGGCCAAGCACAAGATGACGGGCATCCTCTGGGTGCTGTGTCTGGACCTGATCCCGCTCGTGGTCGTCTACCTGGACGCCTATCCGGCGGACACCAACATCTCACGCGACCTGTACTGGTGGTGGTGGCTGGTGCACATGTGGGTGGAAAGCACCTGGGAGGTGCTGATCGGCTGCATCATGGCCTGGGTGCTGATGGACGTGATGGGCACCTCGCGCAAGATTGTCGAGGCCTGGCTCTACATCGAAGTGATGCTGGTGCTGGGTGCGGGCATCCTGGGCCTGGGCCATCACTACTTCTGGATCGGCACGCCCGACTACTGGCTCTCCATCGGCGGCTTCTTCTCGGCGCTGGAGCCGCTGCCGCTGCTGGGCATGGTGGTGCACGCCACCTATGACGCGGGCATGCACCGCCTCAAGACCGCCAACCGCCCGGCCTACTACTGGATCACCACCGAGGCCTTCCTGAATTTCATCGGCGCCGGCATCTGGGGCTTCATGATGACGCTGCCGCAGATCAACATGTTCTCGCACGGCACCCAGTGGACGGCATCGCACGGGCACTTCGCGTTCTACGGCGCCTACGTGTGCGGCATCATCGCCGTGCTCTACGTGGCCAAGCAGAAGGTCGCGGGCGTGCCCACACTGGGCGGCCACCGCTGGAAGTGGGCCTACGGGCTGCTGAACATCGGCATGGTCGGCATGGTGATGGGACTGCTGCTCGCGGGCATGGCCCAGGCCTTCTTCGAGCGCGCGGCCGGCGGCTCCACCCTCATGGCCTACACCGTTGCCTCGGAAAACCCGTGGTTCACGAGCGGTCTGTGGGCACGCTCGGGCTTCGGGCTGCTGTTTGCCGCAGGCTACGCGGTGCTCGTGATTGACCTGCTCCGAAAAGCCCAGCCACAGGAAGAGAATGCGCCCGCCCGCGCCGCCGTGGCACACGCCCAGCCGGAGCCCGCATGACCCCCGAAGCCCTCATTCAGACCGCCCTCATGATGGGGCTGCTGGTGGCGGCCGGCGGTGCATGGTCGCTGCTGTATTGCCTGGGCAAAACGCGCAGACGCTCCGAACTGATGCACGCTGCGCTGGGCTGCTACGCCGTCGCGCTTGGCCTGGCCATCGCCATCGCCCTTGATTCCCCGCTGTCCATCGGCTGGAAGCTTCTGATTCTGGTCAGCGCCCTCGCCTATGCCGGCATCCCGCCGATGACGCTGCGCTATCTCCAGAGAACCCATGCAGGCGAGGAGGCCTGAGGCACCATGATTCCCAATCTGATCAACACCCTGGGCGGTCTCGCGCTCATGTACGCCGTGGTGCTGCACGCCGCGTGGGTGGAGCAACGCTACTTTCCCCTGGCCGCGTTTGCCGTCGTCTTTCTCGTGATGGCCCTCTGGGCACGCCGCACGGACCCGCACCCATGGTTCAGCTGGACCGGCATCGTCGCGTCCGTCGCGCTGGGCATCCTGTCGCTGTTCGAACTGGCCACCCTGCCCTATCTCACCTTCTGGGCTTCGTTCTGGATCGGCTGCACCGTCTCCATCGTCGCGTTCTGGGCCTTGCTCTACAACCGCGATCTGCGCAAGGCCGCGGCCCACTGAAGCACGCTTTCGTTTTCATCCTCCCGTTGAACCCCGATGGAGAGCAACCATGAATCAAACCGGCATCCTCACCACGGCAGCCTGCCTCGCCGCCGCCCTTTTCACCGCATCCGCGCAGGCGGCGGACCCCGCGGCCGGAAAGACGCAATACGAGGCCACCTGCGCCGCCTGCCACGGCGCGAACGGCATTTCGGTCGCTCCGGTCTACCCCAACCTCGGCGGCCAGAAGGAGGAATACCTCGTCGCGCAGCTCAAGGCATTTCGCGACGGCAGCCGCAAAAACGACATCATGCAGCCGCAGGCCCAGGGCTTGAACAACACGCAAATCGCCAACCTCGCCGCCTACCTGGAGGCCGCGGCCAAACTGCGCTGATACCCAACCCCGCCCTTCCGCCCGAAAACGGCCGCCGCAGAGCGGCTGTTTTCGTTGGCGGCGACCGAAACCTCACCTCTGCAGAAAGCCCTTGCGCGCTGCAAAATGTTCGGGACAAACTGCGCCGACAATCTCGTCAGAACCCTGTAAGTGCAAACTGCAACAGTGGCAGGGTTTGACGCCATTTTGGTGATAGGAGACAAATTCGTATGGCTACTTCTTCCTCAATTGATTCGATCCTGGTCGAGAACCGCGTATTTCCACCGTCGGACAGCATGGTGAAGCACGCCAACATCCCGGGCATGGCCGCCTACCAGGCCATGTGCGCCGAGGCCGACAAAGACTTCGAGGGCTTCTGGGGCAACCTGGCCCGCAAGAACGTCGTCTGGACCAAGCCCTTCACCCGCGTGCTCGACACCAGCAATGCGCCCTTCTACAAGTGGTTCGATGACGGCGAGCTCAACGTCAGCGCCAACTGCCTGGACAAACACATGGGCACGCCGGTCGAGAACAAGACCGCGATCATCTTCGAGGCCGACGACGGCAGCGTCAGCAAGATCACGTACAAGGAGCTGCTCGCGCGCGTGAGCCAGTTCGCCAACGCGCTCAAGGCGCACGGCATCAAGAAGGGCGATCGCGTCATCCTCTACATGCCGATGACCGTGGAGGGCGTGGTAGCCATGCAGGCCTGCGCCCGCCTCGGGATCATCCACAGCGTGGTGTTCGGGGGCTTTTCCGCCAAGGCGCTGCAGGATCGCATCGTCGACGTCGGCGCCGTGGCCGTGATCACCGCCAACTACCAGATGCGCGGCGGCAAGGAGATGCCGCTCAAGGCCATCGTCGACGACGCCATCGCGCTGGGCGGCTGCGAATCGGTGAAGAACGTGTTCGTCTACGAGCGCACCCAAACGGCCTGCGCCATGACCCCCGGGCGCGACCACACCTTCAGCGAAGTCCTCAAGGGCCAGAGCACCGAATGCGCGCCCGTGCCGGTGGGCGCCGAGCACCCGCTGTACATCCTCTACACCTCGGGCTCGACCGGCAAGCCCAAGGGTGTGCAGCATTCCAGCGGCGGCTATTTGCTGCAGGCCAAGCTCACCATGGACTGGACCTTCGACCTCAAGCCCGAAGACGTGTTCTGGTGCACCGCCGACATCGGCTGGGTCACGGGCCACTCCTACGTGACCTACGGGCCGCTGGCCGCGGGCGCCACCGAAATCGTCTTCGAGGGCATCCCCACGTATCCGAACGCCGGGCGCTTCTGGGACATGATCCAGCGCCACAAGTGCACCACCTTCTACACCGCGCCGACGGCGATCCGCTCGCTCATCAAGGCCTCGGAAGCCGACGACAAGGTGCACCCCAAGTCCTACGACCTCTCCAGCTTGCGCATCATCGGCAGCGTCGGCGAGCCGATCAACCCCGAGGCCTGGGTCTGGTACTACAACCACGTGGGCGGCGGACGCTGCCCCATCGTCGACACCTACTGGCAGACCGAGACCGGCACGCACATGATCAACCCGCTGCCCGGCGCCACGCCGCTGGTACCGGGCTCGTGCACGCTGCCGCTGCCCGGCATCTACCCGGTGATCGTCGATGAAACCGGCGAGGAAATGCCCAACGGCAAGGGCGGCATGCTGGCCTACAACAAGCCCTGGCCCAGCATGATCCGCACCATCTGGGGCGACCCCGAGCGCTTCAAGAAGACCTACTTCCCGCCCGAGATGAAGGGCCGCTACCTTGCGGGCGACGGCGCCGTGCGCTCCGAAGACCGCGGCTACTTCCGCGTGACGGGCCGCATCGACGACGTGCTCAACGTCTCGGGCCACCGCCTGGGCACGATGGAAGTCGAATCCGCCCTGGTCGCCAAGACCGACCTCGTGGCCGAAGCCGCCGTCGTGGCACGCCCCGACGACCTCACGGGCGAGGCGATCTGCGCCTTCGTCGTGCTCAAGCGGCCGCTGCCCACGGGCGATGAGGCCAAGGCCATCGCCAAGGAACTGCGCGACTGGGTGGCCAAGGAAATCGGTCCGATCGCCAAGCCCAAGGACATCCGCTTCGGCGAGAACTTGCCCAAGACCCGCTCGGGCAAGATCATGCGCCGCCTGCTGCGCTCGCTCGCCAAGGGCGAGGCCATCACGCAGGACACCAGCACGCTGGAAAATCCGCAAATCCTGGAGCAGCTGGCGCACAACAACTGATCGCTGTCAGAATCCAGGCAGGGCCTGCCGACTCGCAAGGGTCGGCAGGCCTTTTTCATGGAAGAGGAAAGTCCCATGGCATTGCCAGACGAAGGCAGCATCACCGATATCGCCGGCATTGAGGTCGGCCACCACACCGACGCGCGCCGCCCCACGGGCTGCAGCGTAATCATCGCGCGCGCAGGGGCGGTGGCGGGCGTGGACGTGCGCGGTGCCGCACCCGGCACGCGCGAGACCGATCTGCTCGACCCCACGCACCTGGTCGAGAAGGTTCACGCGGTGATGCTCTCGGGCGGCAGCGCCTGGGGGCTGGACGCGGCCAGCGGCGCGATGCGCTGGCTGGAAGAGCACGGCATCGGCCTGAACGTGGGCGTGGGGCTCGTGCCGCTCGTTCCCGCAGCCGTGTTGTTCGATCTGCACGTGGGCGACGGCCGCATCCGTCCCGACGCCGCCGCGGGCTACGCGGCCTGCGCCGCCGCCTCGCGCCGGTCCCCGACAGAAGGCAATGTGGGCGCGGGCGCGGGCGCCACGGTGGGCAAGCTCTTCGGCCCGGAGTTTTCGATGAAAAGCGGCATCGGCAGCGCAGCGGTGCGCGTGGCTGGCGTCACCGTGGGCGCACTCATTGCCTGCAACGCCGTCGGCGACATCATCGATCCGCGCACTTCGCGGCCCTTGGCCGGGGCGCGCAGCGCGGGTGGTCGCACGCTGCGCAACTCGTCCGCGGCCTTGCTCGCGGGCGAGCAGCCCCACCCCTTGATCGCAGGCAGCAACACGACGATCGGCGTCATCGCCACGGACGCGCGGCTGACCAAGGCGCAGGCGCGGCGCCTGGCCGTCTCTTCCCACGATGGCCTGGCGCGCGCCATCAGCCCGGTGCACACGATGACCGACGGTGACACCTTGTTCACGCTGGCCACCGGCATGGTGGATGCATTCCCCGGCATGGTGGTCCTCGCCACCATGGCGGCCGAGGCCGTGGCGCTGGCCACGCTGCGCGCCGCGCTGACGGCGCGGGCCATCAGCACCAGCAATGGGCTCGCCCTGCCCGCCGCCCGTGATCTCGTTCAGTCGTGAAGCCCACGCTCGTCGGGTTCGTCCTTGGACATGCTGATCACGCTCACCGGCTGCCCCTTGGACTTGCGCCAGCCGTAAATGGCATAGCCCGACAGGCTATAGCAGGCAAACGCCAGGAACAGCACGCTGGGTGGATCGATGTTGATGACGGCGATGCCCAACGCGATCAGCACCAGCACGACGAAAGGCACGCTCTGGCGCGCCTGCACGTCCTTGAAGCTGTAAAAAGGCACATTGGTCACCATCGTGAGCCCCGCGTACAGCGTGATGGCAAACGCGATCCACGACGCCTGCGGCCAGCTCAGGTGCCCGCCGAAGCCGCGTTGCACGCCGTTGTCCGTCATGAGCCAGATGAAGCCCATCACCAGCGCCGCCGCCGCGGGCGAGGGCAGGCCCTGGAAATAGCGCTTGTCCACCACGGCGGTGTTCACGTTGAAGCGCGCCAGGCGCAGAGCCGCGCAGGCGCAGTAGACGAAGGCCGCGATCCAGCCCCAGCGCCCCAGACCCTTGAGCGCCCACACGTAGACGATGAGCGCAGGCGCCGCACCGAAGGACACCATGTCCGCGAGCGAATCCATCTGCTCGCCGAACGCGCTCTGCGTGTTGGTCATGCGCGCCACGCGGCCATCGAGGCTGTCGAAGATCATCGCCGAGAACACGCCGAAGGCCGAGAGATCGAAGCGCCCGTTGATGGCCATGACAATCGCGTAAAACCCGCTGAACAGCGCCGCCAGCGTGAACAGATTGGGCAGGATGTAGATGCCCTTGCGGCGCTTGCGAACCGTCGTTTCCAAATCCTGGCTCGACTCATTGTTGATCGTCATATTCCTCGCATTCCATTGCACAGCAATCGCGATCAGCTACTATTTTGATTAGCATCCGAACGACTGCCTTCCACGAAGTGTAGCCACCCCTCCTGACGCAAAAAGGCCACCGCAATGGTGGCCTTCGCGTTGCAGGCCCGCGACTCGCGCGTGCCAATGCGCTCAGTTGCGGCTGCGATCGACCAGCTTGTTCTTGGCGATCCAGGGCATCATCGCACGCAGCTTGGCGCCGACCTGCTCGATCTGGCTCTCGGCGTTCAGGCGACGGCGGCTTTGCAGCTCGGGCGCGCCCGCCTGATTTTCCAGAATGAAGTTCTTGGCGTAGACACCGGTCTGGATATCCCTGAGCGCCTGGCGCATCGCGGCGCGCGTGGCGTCGGTCACGATTTTCGGACCGGTCACGTACTCACCGAACTCGGCGTTGTTGCTGATCGAATAGTTCATGTTGGCGATGCCGCCCTCATAGATCAGATCGACGATGAGTTTGAGCTCGTGCAGGCACTCGAAGTAGGCCATCTCGGGGGCGTAGCCGGCCTCGACCAGCGTCTCGAAACCGGCCTTGATGAGCTCCACCGTGCCGCCGCACAGTACCGCCTGCTCGCCGAACAAATCGGTCTCGGTTTCCTCGCGGAAGGTGGTCTCGATGATGCCGGCGCGCCCGCCGCCATTGGCCATGGCGTAGGACAGCGCCAGATCGCGCGCCTTGCCCGACGGATCCTGGTGCACCGCGATCAACTGCGGCACGCCGCCGCCCTGGGTGTAGGTGCTGCGCACGGTGTGGCCCGGCGCCTTGGGCGCGACCATCCAGACGTCCAGATCGGCGCGCGGCACAACCTGGCCGTAGTGCACGTTGAAGCCGTGCGCAAACACCAGCGAGCCGCCCTGCTTGATGTGGGGCTCGACTTCGTCGCGGTAGACCTTGGCGATGTTTTCATCAGGCAGCAGGATCATGACCACATCGGCCTGCTTGACCGCATCGGCCACTTCCGCGACCTTCAGGCCGGCTTTCTCCACCTTGGACCAGCTCGCGCCGCCCCTGCGCAGGCCGACGACGACCTTCACGCCGCTGTCGTTGAGGTTTTGCGCGTGGGCATGGCCCTGGCTGCCATAGCCGATGATGGCCACGGTCTTGCCCTTGATGAGGGACAGGTCACAGTCTTTGTCGTAAAAAACTTTCATGGGGGCTCCGGTTGAAATTTCTGGAAAAAGGGTGGGTGAAAACGTCGCTCAGACGCGCAGCACGCGCTCGCCGCGGCCGATGCCGCTCAGACCCGTGCGGACCGTCTCGAGTATCGCTGAGCGGTCGATGGCCTGCAAAAACGCCTCGGTCTTCTGCTGGTCGCCCGTGACCTCGATGGTGTAGCTCTTTTCCGTCACGTCGACGATGCGGCCACGGAAGATGTCGGCCATGCGCTTGAGCTCTTCGCGCTCCTTGCCCACGGCGCGCACCTTCACCATCATGAGCTCGCGCTCGGCGTAGGCGCCCTCGCTCAGGTCCACCACCTTCACCACCTCGATGAGGCGGTTCAGGTGCTTGGTGATCTGCTCGATCACCTCCTCCGAGCCATGCGTCTGTATCGTCATGCGCGAGAGCGACCCATCCTCGGTGGGCGCCACCGTGAGCGATTCGATGTTGTAACCGCGGGCGGAAAACAGCGCCACCACGCGCGAGAGCGCGCCGGGTTCGTTTTCCAGCAGAACGGCAATGATGTGTTTCATGATGAGATTCCTCTTCTCGTTGCCCTCCCCTGCCTCCGGTAAGAAGCAGGCTTGGCAGACAATAGATTCGTCTAAAAGATGGTCTGGGCGACTCCAGCATCGGGCGCCCGACCGCTTGCGTTACAGGTCTTCCGAACCCAGCAACATTTCGGTGATGCCCTTGCCCGGCTGCACCATCGGGAACACGTTCTCGGTGGGGTCGGTGCGAAAGTCGAGGAACACGGTGCGGTCCTTGAGCTTGCGCGCCTCGCGCAACGCGCCTTCCACGTCCTGCGGGCGCTCGATGAGCAGGCCCACGTGGCCATAGGCCTCGGCCAGCTTGACGAAGTTGGGCAGCGCATCCATGTAGGTCTGGCTGTAGCGGCCCGCATACTGGATTTCCTGCCACTGGCGCACCATGCCGAGGTAGCGGTTGTTCAGCGAGATGATCTTGATCGGCGTGTTGTACTGCAGGCAGGTGGACAGCTCCTGGATGTTCATCTGCACCGAGCCTTCGCCCGTGATGCAGAACACCTCGCTGTGCGGCTTGGCGAGCTTGATGCCCATGGCGTAAGGAATGCCCACACCCATCGTGCCCAGGCCCCCGGAATTGATCCAGCGGCGCGGCTCGTCGAAGCGGTAGTACTGCGCGGCCCACATCTGGTGCTGGCCCACGTCGGAGGTGATGTAGGCGTCCGCATCCCGGGTCATGTTCCACAGCGTCTCGACCACGTGCTGCGGCTTGATGACCTCGGTGTTGGCGCGGTCGTACGCCAGGCAGTCGCGTCCGCGCCATTCGTCGATCTGGCTCCACCAGGCCGCCAGCGCCTTGGCATCGGGCTTCGTGGCCGAATCACGCACCAGCGAGATCAGTTCGGTGAGCACTTCCTTGACGTCCCCCACGATGGGCACGTCGACGCGCACGCGCTTGGAGATGCTGGAAGGATCGATGTCGATGTGGATGATCTTGCGATCGCGCTGCGCGAAGTGCTTGGTGTTGCCGATCACCCGGTCGTCGAAGCGCGCGCCGACGGCCAGCAGCACGTCGCAGTTCTGCATCGCGTTGTTGGCCTCGAAGGTGCCGTGCATGCCCAGCATGCCGACGAACTTGCGGTCGCTGGCCGGATAGGCGCCCAGCCCCATGAGCGTGTGCGTGACCGGATAGCCCAGCAGATCGACGAGCGTGCGCAGCTCCTGGCAGGCATTGCCCAGCAGCACGCCGCCGCCGGTGTAGATGTAGGGGCGCTTGGCCGAGAGCAGCAGCTGCAAGGCCTTGCGGATCTGGCCCGGGTGGCCCTTCTTGACCGGGTTGTAGGAGCGCATCTCGACGGTCTCGGGATAGCCCGTGAACATCGTCTTGTTGAGCGAGACATCCTTCGGGATATCGACCACCACCGGGCCGGGACGGCCCGTGCGCGCGATGTGGAAGGCCTTCTTGAGGGTGAGCGCCAGGTCACGCACGTCCTTGACGAGGAAATTGTGCTTGACCACCGGGCGCGTGATGCCCACGGTGTCGCACTCCTGGAAGGCGTCCAGGCCGATGGCCGCCGTGGGCACCTGCCCGGCGATGACCACCATGGGAATCGAATCCATGTACGCCGTGGCAATGCCCGTGACCGCGTTCGTCAGGCCCGGGCCGGACGTAACCAGCGCCACGCCCACGTCTCCGGTAGCGCGTGCGTAGCCGTCGGCCGCATGCACCGCGGCCTGCTCGTGGCGCACCAGCACGTGCTGGATGGTTTCCTGCTTGTACAGCGCGTCGTAGATGTAGAGCACCGCGCCGCCGGGATAGCCCCAGAGGTGCTTGACGCCCTCGGCCTGCAGGGCGCGCACGAGAATTTCGGCGCCCATCAATTCCACGGGAGCGGACGAGGCGCGCGCACCGCCCTCGGCCGCCGCAGCCGCCTGGGCCATTTCTGTTTTGGAAATATCCATGATCAACCTTTGCGAATTTCTCTGACGAAAAACCTAGGGTGCCCCTCGGACGAACCCTTGTGAGGCCGCTTCGGGACTTGAGGCCTCGGCCATGGGCGCCATAGGTATGCGCCGAACCGGGACCCGTTTGCTTCGTTGAAAGTAAGCTGCCATTATTGCACCGCACCATCCATTTCGCACGCAAGGCGCCAAAAACACAACACGATGGGATAATCACGACCGCCGCAGCGCAGCATGCGTCGGCATCCCGTGCTTCCCCACCGTGGGAATTTCTCTCCTTGGCCACCGAACAAGAGCTCTCCGACTTCCTCAAGGGCGTTGAACGACGCGCATTCAAGCGCACCGTCTATCACGTGCGCAACGAGGAGGCGGCCTTGGACATCGTGCAGGACAGCATGCTCAAGCTGTCCGTGCACTATGGCGACAAGCCTCCGGGCGAGCTGCCCATGCTCTTTCAGCGCATCCTGACCAACTGCACGCTGGACTGGTTCCGGCGCCAGAAGACGCGCAATGCCCTGTTCACCAACATGAGCGACTTCGAGGGTTCCTCGGAAGACGGGCAAGATTTCGACCTGCTGGAAACCTGGCTGGCCCCGGGACAATCAGAGAGCGAAACAGGCCAAAGCGCCGAAGACGCCGTCAAGCGCAGGCAGACCTTCGAAGCCATCGAAACGGCGATCGGGCAGCTTCCGGCGCGTCAACGCGAGGCTTTTTTGATGCGTTATTGGGAAGAGATGGACGTCGCCGAAACCGCAGCCGCCATGGGTTGCTCTGAAGGCAGTGTAAAAACGCATTGTTTTCGGGCCGTACAGACCTTGGGCAAGCTGCTCAGGGCACAAGGGATCACACCATGAAAAACATCGCCGCCACACTGACACCGAACGCCGAAGCCTTCGCACGCCGTGTTGTCCTGCGCTTGACGCAGGCGAGCGACGAACTGCATCACGACATCACCGAGCGCCTGCGCGTCGCGCGCATGCAGGCGCTGGCCGAGCGCAAGCGCCCCGACGCCCGCCCGGTGCTGCATTTGAGCCCGAGCCCGTCCGTTTTGTCACAAGGTGCAACCGCCACGCTCGGCGGGGGGGATCACGATCACCATTGGTGGCGCGCAGCCGTCTCCATCGTCTGGATCGCCGCGCTGCTGATCGGGCTGGCCTGGGTGCATCAGACGCAGGTGGAGAATGTCACCACCGAACTGACCGAAATCGATACCGCGCTGCTCACCGATGACCTGCCGCCATCGGCCTACGCCGACCCGGGATTCACGCAATTCATCAAGTCCAGTCGCAGCAAACCCTGATGCCCAGACGCTCCGCCAGACGCTGACTGCATGCCAGCCCAGCCCACCGACCGCCCATCTCACACCGCTTCCATCGCAGCCTTTGCCCTGTCTCTGGTGCTGTGCGGAGGATTGGCGGTTGGCGGCTGGCTCGCCGCCAGAAAGGTCGAACAGCTGCCGCGCGTGATCCTGCCCCTGCCCAAGGCGATTCCTCCCCTCACTCCGCCCAGGAGTTCCCCGCCAGCCGCGATCGTCGAAGAGGCGGGGCCGAGCTGGAACAGCCTCAGCGGTGAGCAGCGGCACGCACTCGAACCCCTGCAAAAGCACTGGGGGACGCTGACCGAGGCGCAGAAGCGCAAGTGGATTTCTCTCGCGCGGAACTTTCAAAAGCTGTCCGCCGCCAACCAGGCCAAGATTCAGGATCGCATGGCGGCCTGGGCAGCGCTGACCCCTGAACAGCGCAATCGGGCCCGGCTGAATTTTGCCGCCACACGAAAAATCACTCCGCCGGCCAAACAGGAACAGTGGGACGCCTACCAGGCCTTGAGCGAAGAAGCCCGGCGGGCGCTCGCCGCCCGCGCCGCCCACCAGGCCCAGGGAGCGGCAATCGCGGTGAGTCCGGCGGCTCCGCACAAATTCGTCAAGGTCCCCGCGGCCGACTCGGGTGGCGCCTCGATCGCGCCCAATGCCCCCAAGGTGCTTCCTCCGGTCGTGGACATGGTGCCCGTGCCCGTGCCCGTTCCGGCTACCGCGCCCCCTGCCACCGCACCGGTTCCCGCAGCTGAAACGCCGCCGGTGCACGCGGAACCGGTTCCCATGCCGTCGGCCACCGTCACCTCGCTGCCGCCGCTGCCGGAGGAGTCGGCCTCGCCTCCGGTACAGTCCGAAAGTCCGGCCCCTGCGCCTGCAGCCCCCCCGACACCGCCCAACAGCCCGGACATTGCACAGTAATGGGCCTCGAACGGCCGACCTCACTCCGACATGCCGACCACGAGTCAACCGCCACTTGAAGGCAGCACCGCCCCTCTGCCTGCCGACCTGCAAGCTCCTGCCCTGTGGCGGCGCCTGGCGTGCTGGTTTTATGAGGGTGTGCTGCTTTTCGGACTGGTCTTCATTGCCGACTATCTGTTCGACACGCTGAGCCAGTCGCGCAATGCACTGGCCCACCGTGAGCTGCGCATGGGCTATCTCTTCGTGGTGTTCGGCATCTACTTCGGCTGGTTCTGGTCGCGTGGGCAGACGCTGGCGCAGAAAACCTGGCACATTCGTGTCGTGGATACCAAGGGACAAACCGTCAGCCAGCCGCGCGCGGTGCTGCGCTATGTGCTCGCCTGGGTGTGGTTCCTGCCGCCGCTGGCCGCGTACAGCCTGGGGCTGCCGCTGCTCACCACGCTGGGCCTGCTGGTGCTGTGGATCGTGGCCTGGGCACTGGCCAGCCGCCTGCATCCGCAGCGCCAGTTCTGGCATGACCAGCTCGCCGGCACACGGCTGATCCACGACGCACGCCCTGTGGCCCGCCGCTGAACCGGCCATGCAAGCCATGCCCCCCCATCCCCACAAGCAGCGCACGGGCCTCGTGCGGCTGTGGCATGCCACGGGGTACTCCCTGGCGGGCCTGCGCTCCGCCTGGGGCGAAAAAGCCTTCCGCCAGGAAGCGCTGCTGGCCCTCGTGCTGCTGCCGCTGTCGTTCTGGCTGGCACAGGACTGGATGCAAACCGCGCTGCTCGCGGGCGTCGTCATGCTGGTGCTGATCGTCGAGCTGCTCAACTCCGGGATCGAGACGGCCATCGACCGCTTCGGCGGCGAACTGCACCCGCTCTCCAAACGCGCCAAGGACCTGGGCAGCGCGGCGGTGCTGCTCGCGCTGCTGCTGGCCGGTGGCGTCTGGGCACTGGCGCTTTACCACCGATTCTTCACGCATGGCTGAACCCGCCTTTTCCATCTGCGTCTATCTTGGCTCGCGCCCGGGCAACAACCCGCTGTTCACGCAGGCGGCGCAGACCGTGGGGCGCTGGATCGGCGAGCACCATGGCCAGCTGGTGTACGGCGGCGGCAACAGCGGCCTGATGGGCGTGCTCGCGCTGGCGACCAAGGATGCGGGCGGGCGTGTGGTCGGCATCATTCCGCGGGCGCTGGTGAACAAGGAACTGGCCAATCGCGCGTGCGACGAGCTGCACATCGTCCAGACCATGCACGAGCGCAAGGCCATGATGGCCGAACGCAGCGACGCCTTTCTCGCCCTTCCCGGCGGCATCGGCACGCTGGAGGAATTGTTCGAGGTCTGGACCTGGCGCCAGCTCGGCTACCACGACAAGCCTATTGGCGTGCTCGACGCCGACGGATATTACCGCCAGATGCTGGACTTTCTGAATCACTCGGTCGAGAGCGGCTTCATGGGCGACTGGCAGATGGAACTGGTTCGTGTGGGCCGTTCGGTGCCCGAACTGCTGTCGGCGCTGGTGCAGGAAGCGGGCCTGCCCAAGGGCACGAAGCCGCTGCGCAGCGTGATCTGAACGGCCCGGGGTCTGCGCTGCGGTCAGATCGCCGCTTCGTCCAGCTCACCCGTGCGGATGCGGACGATGCGCGCCACGCCGGTGACGAAGATCTTGCCATCGCCGATCTTGCCGGTGCGCGCCGCGGCGACGATGGCGTCGACACAGCGCTCCACGTCCTCGTCGCGCACCACGACTTCGATCTTGACCTTGGGCAGGAAGTCGACCACGTACTCCGCGCCGCGATAGAGTTCGGTATGCCCCTTCTGGCGGCCGAAGCCCTTGACCTCGGTCACCGTCAGGCCCGCCACGCCGCAGGCGGCCAGCGCTTCGCGCACCTCGTCGAGTTTGAAGGGCTTGATGATGGCGGTGATCATTTGCATGGGGCGCTGTCCTGACGAAGTGAACGAAGTCCAGAGCCCGATCATCCGGCAAAACGGCGCCACATGCTCTGGCGCCGGTCGCGGCGCGCGCCATCCTCGTGGCGTCCAGCAAGGGCGGGAGGAGCGGTCTCTGTAGAGACGGGCATTATCGCCATGAAGGCGGCCGTGCTCTGGTGCAGCATCTTGCGATTTGCATGATCATCAGGCGGTGCCTCACACCCAACCCGGCCTTCAACCGCAGGTGCACGACAGCGTCCTGGCCGTCCCAGAGCGCGCCTGGGATGCCTTGCTCATGCGCCAGCCCTGCCCCACCCCCTTCATGCGCCATGCCTACCTGGCCGCGCTGCAAGCGAGCGGCAGTGCCTGCAGCGACACCGGCTGGACACCGCGCTGCTTCACGCTGACGCTCGCCGACGGCACATTGCAGGCGGCCTGCATGCTCTACCTCAAGAGCCATTCGCGCGGTGAGTACGTTTTCGACTGGGCCTGGGCCGAGGCCTATCAGAGGCACGGCATCGCCTATTACCCCAAGGCCGTGGTGGCCGTGCCGTTCACACCCGTGCCGGGGACACGCCTGCTCGCCGCGAGCGAAGACGCGCGCCAGGCTCTCCTGAGCCACGTTCTGCAGTGGTGCCGGACGCACCGCCTGTCATCGCTGCACCTGCTGTTTGCCGCCGACGAGGACCTTGCCTGCGCCCGTGCGCTCGGCCTGATGCAACGCGAAACGGTGCAATTTCACTGGCACAACCGCCATCCTCGGGAGGGCCGGCCATTTCGGGATTTCGATGACTTCCTTGCCGCGCTCTCGCAGGACAAGCGCAAGAAAATCCGCCATGAGCGCCGAAACGTGGCGCAGGCCGACATCGGCTTTCGGGTGCTGCAGGGCCGCGAGATCACCCTGGCCGACTGGGACTTCTTTCATGCCTGCTACGCGCGCACCTACCTGGAGCACGGCAACCTGCCCTATCTCACGCCCGGCTTTTTCCGCAGCATGGCACACACCTTGCCCGAGGCGTGGGTGCTGTTCGTCGCCGAGCGCTCGGGCCATCCCATAGCTAGCAGTCTGATAGCTGTCAGCGCACAACCAGAAAGCGTCAACGGCCAAAATCATTCGGATCCCGTGATCGCCTACGGTCGTTACTGGGGTGCACTCGAACGCGTGGACAGCCTGCATTTCGAGGCCTGCTACTACCAGCCGATCGCCTGGTGCATCGCGCACGACATCCAGCGCTTCGAAGGGGGCGCACAAGGCGAGCACAAGCTGGCCCGCGCGCTGATGCCCGTGCGCGCGAGCAGCGCCCACTGGATCGCGCACCCGGCCTTCGCCCGCGCGATCGACGATTTTCTGGACCGGGAGGGGGCCGCCGTCGCGCGCTACCAGCAGGAGCTGCAGGCGCACAGCCCGTTCAGGCATGCGCCCTGAAACCGGGCGCGGCGCCGTGCGATCGAGTACCCGGATCCTTGGCGGCGGGGATGAAGCGCCGACCTCCGACCCGGTCTCGCCAGACCCTGCACAATCGGCCCGCAGTGTTCGTCGGAAAAGCGCTTGGCGCTCTTCGAGCAAAACCGATCAGCTGTGCGCCTTGGCGTAATTGGCCACGCCGTCCAGCAACTCCTTTTGCGCCGCGGGGATGCCTTCCCAGCCCAGCACCTTGACCCACTTGCCGTCCTCCAGGTCCTTGTAGTGCTCGAAGAAATGGGTGATGGCCTTCAGGCGCATGGGGTTCACATCCTCCACGCTCTTCCAGCCGTCGTACATCTTGAGCACCTTGGACGAGGGCACCGCGATGATCTTGCCGTCCACGCCGGCCTCATCTTCCATCTTCAGGATGCCCAGCGGGCGACAGACCACCCCCACGCCCGGCATCAGCGGATAAGGCGTGATCACCAGCACGTCCACCGGATCACCATCGCCCGAGAGCGTCTGCGGCACATAGCCGTAGTTGCAGGGGTAGTACATCGCCACCGTGAGGAAGCGATCGACGAACACCGTGTTCGTCTCCTTGTTCACCTCGTACTTGACCGGGTCGGACTCCGCCGGAATTTCGATGACGACGTTGAAAAGATCAGGGAGCTGGTTCCCCGGGCTGATGTGGTTCAGAGCCATTGGTGCAAATTGCCGCTGTTGAAAAATGAAAATCCTAGGGTTTACCCCCGGACAAAACAGCCACGAATTTTAAGGAACAAGGCTTGCCGCTTGCTTGCAGCTCGATTTGCGCAGTAGATTAGCGGGGTTGGCCAATCGGCTCCGATGGTCTCGGAGGGCGAGGAAGCAACGCGGTGGAAGCACTTCCCGAGCGTTGCGCTTCCGTCTCAGACAGATCAAAACAAGGAGTTCGACAATGCCTCAAACGGCAGAGCTGACAACACCGCTCATCATGGCCCTGGTTTGCGGGGTCATCGCGGTGGTCTACGGCCTGTGGGCCCGTGGCTGGATTCTGGCCAAGGACGCAGGCAACGCGCGCATGCAGGAGATCGCAGGCGCCATCCAGCAGGGGGCAGCGGCCTACCTGGCCAAGCAGTACACCACCATCGCCATCGTCGGCGTCGTGCTGGCCGTGCTGATCACCATTTTTCTCGATCTGACCACGGCCATCGGCTTCATCGTCGGCGCGGTGCTCTCCGGGGCCTGCGGCTTCATCGGCATGAATGTCTCCGTGCGCGCCAATGTGCGCACGGCGCAGGCGGCCACGCAAGGCATAGGCCCGGCGCTGGACGTGGCGTTTCGCGGCGGCGCGATTACCGGCATGCTGGTGGTGGGCCTGGGGCTGCTGGGGGTGACCGGCTTTTACTGGTTCCTCGGCGGCCCGGCGGCGGACAGCCATGCGCTCAATCCACTGATTGGCCTAGCTTTCGGCTCGTCGCTGATCTCGATCTTCGCCCGTCTGGGCGGCGGTATCTTCACCAAGGGCGCGGACGTGGGCGCCGACCTCGTGGGCAAGGTGGAAGCCGGCATCCCCGAGGATGACCCGCGCAACCCCGCCGTGATCGCCGACAACGTGGGCGACAACGTGGGCGACTGCGCCGGCATGGCGGCCGACCTGTTCGAGACTTACGCGGTGACGCTGATCGCCACCATGGTGCTCGGCGGCCTGCTGATCAAGGGCGCCGGGGCGCACGCCGTGGTCTATCCGCTGGCGCTGGGCGCGGTGTCCATCATCGCCTCGATCATCGGCACCTTCTTCGTCAAGGCCAGCCCCGGCATGAAGAACGTCATGCCCGCGCTCTACAAGGGCCTGGCCATCGCGGGCGTGCTCTCGCTCATCGCCTTCTGGTTCGTGACCGCCTGGATCATCCCGGACAACGCGCTGGGCGGCACGGGCGCCGTCATGCGCCTCTTCGGCGCCTGCATCGTCGGCTTGGTGCTCACCGGTCTGCTGGTCTGGATCACCGAGTACTACACCGGCACCCAGTACAAGCCGGTGCAGCACGTGGCGCAGGCTTCCACCACCGGCCACGCGACCAACATCATCGCCGGCATAGGCATCAGCATGAAGTCCACGGCCTGGCCGGTGATCTTCGTGTGCATCGCCATCCTCGTGTCCCACACGCTGGCGGGACTCTACGGCGTGGCGATCGCGGCCATGTCCATGCTCTCGATGGCCGGCATCGTGGTGGCGCTGGATGCCTACGGACCGATCACCGACAACGCCGGCGGCATCGCCGAAATGGCCGAGATGCCCGCCAGCGTGCGCGACATCACCGACCCGCTGGACGCCGTGGGCAACACCACCAAGGCGGTGACCAAGGGCTACGCCATCGGCTCGGCGGGCCTGGCCGCGCTAGTGCTGTTTGCCGACTACACCCACAAGCTGGAGACCTTTGGCCAGGCCGTGAGTTTTGACCTGAGCGACCCGATGGTGATCGTCGGCCTGTTCATTGGCGGACTGATTCCCTACCTCTTCGGCGCCATGGCGATGGAAGCCGTGGGCCGCGCCGCAAGCAGCGTGGTTGAGGAAGTGCGCCGCCAGTTCCGCGAGATCCCCGGCATCATGCAGGGCACGGCCAAGCCCGAGTATGGCCGCGCCGTGAGCATGCTGACTGGCGCCGCGATCAAGGAAATGATGGTTCCCTCGCTGCTGCCCGTGGCCGTACCCATCGTCGTCGGCCTGGCGCTGGGCCCCAAGGCGCTTGGCGGCCTCTTGATGGGCACCATCGTCACCGGCCTGTTCGTCGCCATCTCGATGTGCACCGGCGGAGGTGCTTGGGACAACGCCAAGAAGTACATCGAGGACGGCCACTTTGGCGGCAAGGGCAGCGATGCGCACAAGGCAGCCGTTACCGGTGATACCGTCGGCGACCCCTACAAGGACACCGCCGGCCCGGCCGTGAACCCGCTCATCAAGATCATCAACATCGTGGCGCTGCTCATCGTGCCGCTGGTGGTGAAGTTCCACACGGGCGGCTGAGAAAGCTCATCACATGAAAGCGGCTGGCGACCCATCCACGGGCGCCAGCCGCTCTTTTTCATGGCCATTGGCGGCGGCCGCCGAGCAACCCCCCGCCAGCAAACCGCCGAGCCCCGTGGTCTGCCCCAGGCAGAAATACCGGACCCCCGGGTTTGCACCGTGCGACCGACCTGGGTAGTCCCCGTCAACCAGCCTCAGGCGGCACCGCGAGCAACTTCAAAATAGAGAGCTACTCCCGCTTTCCACACAAGGTTTTGATGCCACTTTCATCCAGAAACAAGGCTCACTCAGGCGCGCCTGCCCTGCACGGCCTTGCACATCCACCCCTCGGGCAACCGCGCCGCAGCCAGCGCGTCGGCCAGGCCCGCGTGCTCATCGGCCACGCCGTAAAGGATCTGCTCCTCCTTGGGGTTGTGCACCTGCAGCAGCCCGAACAACTCGTCCAGATCGTCTTCCATGGATTCAAGGCTCGCGCCACCACGGCAGGCCGCGGCCAGAGACTCCATCAGTGGCCACATCAACCCATGCTCGCGCTCCATCACCATGATGGAAAGACCAACCGAACCTTCCAGTGCCGGAAAGAGCACCGTCTCCTCGAGATGCAGGTGCGCGCGCAACAGATCGAGCGAGCGCAGCAGCTCGACCTGGTCGCTGCTGCCATCCATGGCGCCCTGAATGCCGAAGTCGATATCCCGATGCTGCTGCTGCAGCAGCTCACTGGCGCTCTGTGCCGACATCACGTTGTCCTTGTCGATTCAAAATGACCGCGCACCGTAGCACATGCCGCAAACACGCAAGGCAATCCGGGGCTCTGCGGCGTGCAGTCCGCGCCCCGGCTCAGGCCTCACACCGACCGGATCGCGCCGGGCTGCGTGAGCTTGTCGGCCACGAGCAGCTTCTTCACCTCGTCCTGGCTCAGGATGTCGAGCTCCTCGGCGATCGTGGCGATCGGCTTGCCCGTGGCCAGCGCCGTCTTGGCGATCCTGGCGGCCTTTTCGTAGCCAATCAAGGGGTTGAGCGCGGTGACCAGCGTGACCGATTCGCTGATGCGCCGCTCGAGCAGGGCGTGGTTGGGCACGATGCCTTCCACGCAATTGACGCGCAGCGTCTCGCAGGCCTGTGCCAGGTGGTGCAGGCTCTTGTGCAGGCTCCAGCCCATGATGGGCTCGAAAGCATTGAGCTGCAGCTGCCCGGCCTCGGCGGCGAAGGTGATCGCCGCATCGTTGCCGATGACTTCGAAGCACACCTGGTTCATCACTTCCGGAATCACCGGATTGACCTTGCCGGGCATGATGGACGAGCCCGCCTGGCGCGCCGGCAGCTTGATGTCGCCCAGCCCCGCCTGCGGCCCCGACGAGAGCAGACGCAGGTCGTTGGAAATCTTGGAGAGCTTGACCGCCACACGTTTGAGAACTCCCGAGATATCGACGAACGCACCCGTGTCGCACGTTGCTGCAATCAGATCGGCGGCCTGCCTGACCGGCACGCCCGACACCTCGGCGAGCCTGGCCGTCACCCGCTCGGCGTAGCCCACGGGCGCATTGATGCCGGTGCCGATGGCCGTCGCGCCCATGTTGATCTCGCACATCAGGTGGATGGACTCACGCAGGCGCTTTTCGTCATCCATCACCATGGTGGCAAAGGCCGTGAATTCCTGGCCCAGCGTCATCGGCACCGCGTCCTGCAGCTGAGTGCGCCCGATCTTGAGCACGTCCTTGAATTCTCGCGCCTTGTCCTCAAAGGACCCACGCAGACGCGCCAGCGCACCCAGCAGCGTCTGGATGCCGAACCAGGTCGCGAGCTTGACGGCCGTCGGGTACGTGTCGTTGGTGCTCTGCGAAGCGTTGACGTCGTCGTTGGGATGAATCACGTCGTAGCGCCCCTTGGCGAGCCCCAGGTGCTCCAGCGCCCGGTTGGCGATCACCTCGTTGGCATTCATGTTGGTGGACGTCCCTGCCCCGCCCTGGATCACGTCCACCACGAACTGCTCGTGCAACCGACCGGCGATGACATCATCGCAAGCCTTGCAGATCGCATCGGCCGTGCGCTGCTCGATCGCTCCCACCTGCACATTCGCCTGCGCCGCCGCTTTCTTGATGTAGGCATAGGCACGCACCAGGTCGGGCATCTCGGCCACGGAGTTGCCGGTGATGGAAAAATTCTCGACCGCTCGGGCGCTGTGCACTCCCCAGTAGGCATCGTCGGGAATCGCCTTGGTGCCAAGAAAATCGTGTTCTTCACGCATGATGAATGAGCTTTCTGAATCGACAGTGGGTTGTCGGGACCCGATCCGCGCCGAAGGCCACGCATCACGGATACCCCGAGCAGGCCTTGAAGACACCGGCAGCACCCTGGCCCAGATCACGAAACAGGGGCTGTCGAGCAAAGTTTAGTCCCGGGGACCCGGTCTTCCGGCGGGCACCACAACCCGTCCGCGCCCACGAAGGGGCTTGCGATCGATGGGACTTCAGCCCCACGACATCGATCGCATCGAGATGCCCGCCATCTGAAATCCGGTATTGAAAAAACGTAGCGGCTCGCCCTCATGTACCGCGCCCGCCGCGTACAAAAGAGGGAGGTAATGATCGTGCGTCGGCTGGGCCATTTGAGCGATCTCGCCCCATTGCTGAAAAGCCATCAGGGCTTGCCAATCCACCTGCTCAACGGCCTGCGCGACCCGGCTGTCAAAAGCATTGGCCCATGTGTAAGTCGCATTGATACCCGCCTCGGTCCGAAGCGCGCGCAGGTTGTGGACGATGTTGCCGCTGGCCACGATCAGCACGCCGAAATCCCGCAGCACCGCCAGCTGCCGACCCAGGCCAAAATGCTCCGGGATCGGCCGCTCGTAGGGCATGCTCAACTGCACCACGGGAATGTCCGCTGCCGGAAACATCGGCCCCAGCACGCTCCACGCGCCGTGATCCAGTCCCCATTCGCTTTCATCCACCGCGAGCGCCGCACCCGTGTGCGGATCATTCAGCAGCCGGGCGATCGCCTTCGCCGCATCCGGCGCGCCCGGTGCCGGATACCGCTGCTCGAACAGCTCACGGGGAAACCCGCCGAAATCGTGGATGGTGCGCGGCTGCGCCATGCCTGTGAGACACCAGCCTCCCGGCGTGAGCCAATGCGCCGAAACGCACAGGATGAGTTGCGGGCGCGACGGACGCGCGAGCAACTCCTGGCCGAGATCACGCCAGGTCAGGTGCCATGCGTTGCGCTCGATCGCATTCATCGGGCTCCCATGCCCGACGAACAGCACCGGCATACGCGGTGACGGTTCAAGCACACCCGCCAAAGCCGTGGCGGCGGGCGACGATTCAATGGACGCATTCATCGAAACCTCTCTGTCACGACTGCTACAGCCGCCATTGTGCAAGCGATGCAAACTACAGGCTCCCTTTGCCACGACTCACCCATGACGCACCCACCCGTCCAGGCCCTGAAGGGCATCCGCATCCTGAGCCTGGCGCTGAACCTGCCCGGGCCTGCCGCTCTGATGCGCTGCCACGCCATGGGCGCCCAATGCACCAAGGTGGAACCTCCACCGCCTCCGGGCATGACCAGCGGCGATCCGATGGGCACGTACTGCGCGCAGGCCTACGAGCAGCTGCACACCGGCATCCGCGTGCTGCATGCCAATCTCAAAACAGCTGAAGGGCAGGCGCTGCTGGCGCAGGAGCTTGCGCAGACCGACGTGCTCATCACCTCGTTTCGCCCCTCGGCGCTCGCCAAACTCGGCCTGTCCTGGGAAGCGCTGCATGCCCATGACCCCCAGCTCTCGCTGGTGCGCATCGTCGGTGCGCCCGGCGCCGCAGCCGAAGAGCCGGGGCACGATCTGACCTACCTCGCACAGGCCGGACTCATCACGGACACCGACATGCCCCCCACGCTCTTCGCGGACATGGGTGGCGCCCTGATGGCCAGCGAAGCCGTCCTGCAGGTCCTGCTCGAGCGCGCGCGCACCCATCAAGGCTCATGCATCGAGGTGGCTTTGTCAGACGCGGCCGACTGGCTCGCCCTGCCACACGCCTGGCAACTCACGACCCCCGGTGGCGATGTGGGGGGCGCTCACGCTTTTTACAGCATCTATCCCTGCGCCGATGGGCGCGTGGCCTACGCGGCGCTGGAGCCCCATTTCGCAGCCAGGGTGCTGCAGCTGCTGGGGTTGTCACCCCGGAGCGACCCGCGCCAGAAGAGCGTGCGCGAGTCCATGGCAGCCTGGACGCGGCAAAAAACCCGGGCTGAACTCGACGCGCTGGGGCACGAGCACGATATCCCGCTCTACACGATGGCCTGATTCAGAATGCCGCGCGCACCTGCTCCCGGGCCGCAAGTTGAGCCGGGGTGGGCCGATAGATGCGGTCGAACTCGCCGCCATCCGCGAAATGCAGCTTTTGCGCACGGTCCAGACTGCCAAAGTATTTGGCCACGCCAAACATCTCGATCGGCTTGAACTGGTCCACATGGCGGGCCAGCACGGCGGCCGAACGCGGGCGCAGATGGTGCCGCGCGGCGATCTCCTGCGCCTCATCGGTGTAGAGGTATTCCAGCCATGCGCGGGTCACACCCTGCGGCGCCGAGCCTGCGACGTGCGCCGCCATGGCCACCGCGTTCTCCGCGGCCACGCTGACCGGTGGATAAACCACCTCCAGCGCATCGCCCGCGAGCTGCTGAACGACCGGCACATCCGATTCAAAAGCCACCAGCACATCGCCCATGCCCGCCTTGACAAAGGCGTTCACCGCCTCACGCTCGACCTTCGCGACGACCGTGGCCTGACGGTACAGCGTTCTCACGAAATCCGCGGCCTGCGCCTCGGTTCCTCCGCTCTCGCGCACACTGCCCCACGCGCCCATGTAGGCATAGCGTCCATTGTTGCAACTCTTGGGATTGGCGACGACGACACCGACGTCCTGGCGCACCAGATCACTCCAGTCACGCACCGCGCGAGGGTTGCCCCGGCGCACGAGAAACACGACCGTGGACAGTGTGGGCGCCGCGGCATGCGGAAACTGCTGCTCCCAATTGGCCGCGATCACGCCAAGCTCAGCGAGCTTCTGCAAACTGGTCGTGGTGCTGAAGGAAATGACTTGCGACAGCTCGGCCCGTGAGGAGCCTGCCAGGCGCACATCTCGGCGCGCGAACGCAGCGCCGGCATCGCTGTAAAACGCACGGGCCGCGGCGGCGGAGCCATTGACCGAGCCCACGACCTGCGCGCTGCCCCAGCCGCTGAGCACCAGCGCCGCCACACCCACCAGCCCCTTGAACCACGCCTTTTGAGCCATGCCATACACCCCCGCGCCATCAACCCCGTGGATTGTGCGAAGGCAGGCGCCAAACCCCAACGAATACTTTTTTTTGTGCTAATAGATGCACGTAATAAAGAAAGATCGACCAACGCGTGACGCCCGCCGTCGGCGGATTCACGGTGCGCTTCTTACTGGAGCGTGTTCTTGGCGGCGTCCGGTATGAGTAGAGGCAGCACGGCAATGCCTTCGTCCAGCAGCTGTTCGGTTTCCTGAGCGGTCGCCTGGCCTCGAATGCCACGCTCAGGTATCTCGCGGTGATGCATGCGCCGGGCTTCCGCCGCAAACCGCTCGCCGACATCCTCGGTATGCGTCATCACATGGCGTGCAAGCTGCAGCCACAGGGCTTCAAGAGCGTGCCCGTGGCGCTCTGCCTTCGGCGCCTCAGTGTCGCCGCTGTGTGTGTCGTCGCCTGGCTGGCGACGCGCGATGGCGGGCTCGCGCGCACCCCGCAAATTCAGCCTGGGCACACTCAGCGCCTTGCGCACCTCACTGCTGCCGCACATCGGGCACTGCACCAGATGCCGGCCGCACTGAGCGACGAAATCCTCCTCCGAGGCGAACCATCCCTCGAAGGCATGATCAAGCGGGCAAAGCAGATCGAGAACCTTCACCGGGTCGTCCTTGCCTTGCCTGTGCAACGTCGGCCCGATGGCCGGGCTTACGACGCCAGCGTGCGCACGATGGCGTCCGCGCACAGCGCCATCAGCCCGCCGGGCAGGACGCCCACGAGAAACACCAGGGCGCCATTGAGCGTGAGCACCACGCGCACATCCGCCGGCGCCGAGACCGTCGTGGCGGTGATCGGCTGGTCGAAATACATGACCTTGACGACGCGCAGGTAGTAGAACGCGCCGATGACGGACATCAGCACCGCGTAAACCGCTATCGCGACATGCAACGCACCACCGCTCGAAACCAGTGCCTCGAGCACCGAAAGCTTCGCATAGAAGCCCACCAGCGGCGGGATGCCGGCGAGCGAGAACATGCACACGCACATGACGCCGGCATACAGCGGACTGCGACGGTTGAGCCCCGCGAAATCAGCGATCTCCTCGCTCTCGAAGCCTTCGCGCGCCAGCAGCAGAACGACTCCGAACGCCGGCACCACCGTCAGCACGTAAGTGACCACATAGAACATCGCCGAGCTGTAGGCGCGCTCGGCCATCATGGAATCGATCGCGCCGTTGGCCACGCCGGACATGAGCCCCAGGAACATGAAACCCATGTGCGAAATGGCAGAGTAAGCCAGCATGCGCTTGATGTTGGACTGCATCGTGCCGATCACGTTGCCCACGAAGAGCGACGCCACGGCCAGCACCGCCAGCATCTGCTGCCAGTCGATGGCCAGCGGCAGCAATGCATCGACGAGCAGGCGCATGGCGATGCCGAAACCGGCGAGCTTCGGCGCGCTGCTGATGATGAGCGTGATCACCGTGGGCGCACCTTGGTACACATCGGGCGTCCACATGTGAAACGGCACCGCCACCAGCTTGAACGCCAGACCGGAGACGATGAACACCACGCCGAACACCAGCACCTGATGGCGCACCTGCCCGGCGTTGATGACCTTGAACACCTCGCCGATATCGAGCGTGCCCGTGGCACCATAGATCATCGACAGGCCATAAAGCAGGAAGCCGCTGGCCATGGCGCCCAGCACGAAATATTTCATCGCGGCTTCGGTGGCGGTCGTGCTGTCCCGGCGCAGCGCCACCAGCGCATAGCTGGAGAGCGTGAGCAGCTCCAGGCCCAGATAGATCACGAGGAAGTTGTTGGCCGAGATCATCACGAAGATGCCCAGCAGCATGAAGGTGGACAGCGAAAACAGCTCGCCTCCGCGCAGCATGTCGCGGTCGCCCGCGTAAGGACGGCCGTAGACGAGGCACGCCATCATCGTGACCGCCGCGAAGCACTTCAGCCAGCTGCCCATACTGTCGGACACCACCATGTTGCCCCAGCCGTAGAAGGTGCTGCCGCTGGAGGCATACAAGGCTTCCAGGCCCGCGACCACCCCCAGGGTGAGCAGCGTGAGGAAGTGCGTGACGCTGCGCTTGCGCCCCGTCACACTCAGATCGACGAGCGCGATCACGCAGCCCATGACGAGCAGCACGATCTCCGAATACACCGCCAGCCAGCTCAGGTTGTCAATCATCTCGTTTCTTTCCGCTGGTCTCGATCACAGTTTGGAGGTGGCGATCTGCTGCAGCAGATGCGCCACAGAGGCATCCATCACGTCGGTGAAGGGCTTGGGATACACGCCCATGAACAGCACGGCGATCGCCAGGAACCCCAGGATCAGGTACTCGCGCTCGCTGATGTCCGGCATCGCCTTCACGTGCTCGTTGGCAATGTCACCGAAGTACACACGCTTGAACATCCACAACGAATATGCTGCGCCCAGAATGACCGCCCACGCCGCGCAGAAGCCCACCCAGAAGTTGTACTTGACCGACGCCAGGATCACCATCCACTCGCCGGCGAACCCGGCCGTGCCCGGCAGGCCGCAGTTGGCCATGAAGAACAGCATGGCGAAGGCGCCGAACTTGGGCATGGCATTGATCACACCCCCGTAGGCCGCGATCTCGCGCGAGTGCACACGGTCGTACAGCACGCCGATGCACAGGAACATCGCGGCCGAGACGAAGCCGTGCGCGATCATCTGCACGATACCGCCGGACAGGCCCAGATCGTTGAAAATGAAGAAACCCAACGTGACGAAACCCATGTGCGCCACCGACGAATAGGCCACGAGCTTCTTCATGTCCTTCTGCACGATGGCCACGAAGCCGATGTAGATCACCGCGATGAGCGACAGCGTAATGATGAGCGGCGCCCACTGGTGTGCGGCATCGGGCACGATGGGCAGCAGAAAGCGCAGGAAACCGTAGGCACCGAGCTTGAGCATGATGGCGGCCAGGATCACGGAGCCGCCCGTGGGCGCCTCCACGTGCACGTCCGGCAGCCAGGTATGAATGGGCCACATCGGCACCTTCACCGCAAACGCGGCGAGGAAGCCAAAGAACAGCAGCGTCTGCGCGGTGGCCGCAATCGGCAGCTGTTGCCACGTGAGGATGTCAAAACTGCCACCGGAACGGCTGTAAAGATAGATCACCGCGATCAGCATCAGCAGCGAACCCAGCAGCGTATACAGGAAGAACTTGAACGCCGCGTAGATCTTGCGTGGCCCGCCCCAGACGCCGATGATCAGGTACATCGGAATCAGGGTGGCCTCGAAGAACACGTAGAACAGCATGCCATCGAGCGCACTGAAGACGCCGATCATCAGGCCCGAGAGGATCAGGAAGGCCGCGTTGTACTGATTCACGCGCTCCTTGATCGACTCCCACCCCGCGATCACGACGATCACGGTGATGAAAGCCGAGAGCGGAACGAACCAGAACGACAGGCCGTCCAGTCCGAGGTGGTAGTTCAGGTGAAAGTGGGCGATCCACGGCACGTTCTCGACGAACTGCATTTCAGCCGTTCCAAGCTGAAACCCCGTGTACAGCGGAACCGTCACGAGCAGTCCCAGCACGGCCCCCAACAGGGCCACCCAACGCACGAAGCCTGCCTGCTCCTCGCGCGAGAAAAACAGCAGAAAACACCCAAATGCGATTGGCACCCAGATGGCGAGACTCAACCAAGCCATTTTTATAGTTCTCCCTACTTAGTTGAGCCAGACGAAATACGTCATGAGCACGAGCACGCCCAAAATCATCACCAGAGCGTAATGGAACAGGTAGCCCGACTGCACCCAGCGGGCCACACCCGCGAACCAGCCAATGCCGCGCCACAAACCATTGACGATCGCACCATCGATCACCGCCTGATCGGCACCCTTCCACAGGCCTGTTCCGAGCAACCGAGCACCCCGCATCACGATGTTCTCGTTGATCCAGTCCATGTAGAACTTGTTGACCAGGAGGATATAGATGGGCCGCAAGGCCTTCGCCACCTTGGCGGGCACGGCGGTATTGACCATGTAGCAGTAGTAGGCCACCACAAAGCCCGCCACGGCCAACCAGAAAGGCAGGGTCTGCAAGGCATGCAGGCCCATCGCAAGCGGCCCGTGAAAGCTCTCCTTGAGCGCGGCCATCGTCGGGTGCGAGGCAAGCACCTGGATGGAGTCTCCGAAGAAATTGCCGTACAGCATCGGTTCAATGTACGGATAACCGATCACCACGGACGGAATGGCCAGCAGGATCAGCGGCACCGTCACCACCCAAGGTGTTTCATGCGGCCTGCCGCCATGACCATGGCCATGGTCGTCATGCCCGTGGTGCGCGTCCGGATTCTGGTCATAGCGCTCGGGGCCGTGGAACACCATGAAATATGCGCGGAACGAATACAGCGCCGTCACGAACACGCCCACGACCACGGCGAAATGGGCAAACCCCGAACCTGGCAGCACGCTCTCTGCCGTGGCCTCGATGATGCTGTCCTTCGAATAAAAACCCGAAAAGAAGGGTGTGGCCACGAGCGCCAGCGTACCGACCAGAAAGGTGATCCAGGTGATGGGCATGTACTTGCGCAGGCCGCCCATCCATCGCATGTCCTGGTTGTGGTGCATCGCGATGATGACCGAGCCCGAACCGAGGAACAGCAAGGCCTTGAAGAAGGCATGCGTCATCAGGTGAAAGACGCCTGCAGAGTATGCAGAAACACCCAGCGCCACGGTCATGTAACCGAGCTGGGAGAGCGTGGAGTAGGCCACCACGCGCTTGATGTCGTTCTGCACGATGCCCACGAGCCCCATGAACAGCGCGGTGATGGCACCGATCACCAGCACGAAGCTGAGCGCCGCATCCGAGAGCTCGAACAGCGGCGACATGCGCGCGACCATGAAGATGCCTGCCGTCACCATCGTGGCAGCGTGGATCAGCGCCGAGATCGGCGTCGGGCCTTCCATGGAATCAGGCAGCCAGATGTGCAGCGGAAACTGCGCCGACTTGCCCATCGCGCCGATGAACAGGCAGATGCAGGTGACTGTCAGCAGCATCCATCCGGTTCCTGGAAACAGCATCGTCGCCAGTTGCGGCGCTTGCGCGAACACTTCCTTGTAGTGCACAGTACCGGTGTACGCCCAGACCAGTGCGATGCCGAGAATGAAGCCGAAGTCGCCGACGCGGTTGACCATGAAGGCCTTCAGGTTGGCGAAGATCGCCGTCGGGCGTTTGAACCAGAAACCGATCAGCAGATACGAAACCAGGCCCACCGCTTCCCAGCCGAAGAAAAGCTGCAGGAAGTTGTTGCTCATCACCAGCATGAGCATCGAAAAGGTGAATAGCGAGATATAGGCGAAGAAGCGGTTATAGCCGTCGTCGTCCGCCATGTAGCCTATCGTGTAGACGTGCACCATGAGCGAAACGAAGGTGACCACGGTCATCATGAGCGCCGTGAGCGGGTCGATCAGAAAACCCACGTTCATCTGGAACGACCCTACCGTCATCCACGTGTAGAGGGTCTGGTCAAAACGGGCGCCATCGTTGACCACGGACGCCAGCGTCATCGCCGAGATCACAAAGGCGATGAACACGCCCAGGATCGTGAGCGTGTGCGACACACGCCGGCCAAACCGGTTGCCACCGAGCGCCGTGCCGAAGATGCCCGCAAGAAGCGCGCCGGTCAGCGGCGCGAGCGGAACGGCCAGCAGCGTCGAAGCGGATAGGGTTGAACTCATGACCAAAACCTTGCTGTACGTGTGGGGCGGCTCAGCCCTTGAGCGTGTTGATATCCTGCGCGTCGATGCTTGACTTGTTGCGGAACAGCAGCACCAGAATGGCCAGGCCGATCGCCGCTTCCGAGGCGGCCACGGTCAGGATGAAGAACACGAAGATCTGCCCGGCCATGTCGCCGAGGTAGTGCGAAAAGGCGATGAAGTTGATGTTCACCGACAGCAGCATCATCTCGATCGCCATTAGAAGAACGATGAGGTTCCTGCGATTGAGAAAGATGCCGACGACGGAAATGGCGAACAGCAGAGCCGCCACGGTCAGATAGTGCCCCAGCGTCAGGCTCATGCTTTCTTCTCCTCGGCCGCTTGCGCGACCTCGACCACTGGCGCGGGCGCCTGCGTCGGTGCCAACTTGACCACCACCAGGCGATCCTGCGGGCGCACGCGCACCGCAAGCCCCGCGTCGATGGCCTTCGTGTCCTTGCGATGGCGCAGCGTCAGCGCGATGGCGGCGATCATGGCCACAAGTAGGATCATCGCGGCCACTTCGATCGGATAGAGATACTCGGTGTACATCAGCTTGCCAAGCTCGCGCGTGTTGGAATACTGCACCACCTGCCCGGCGGCATTCACCGCGGCTGCGAACGCCTTGGGCTCATCCACGCCTCGGAAACCCGCCATCAGCACCGCGCCCATCTCGAACGCGATCAGGCCGCCAACAAAGGCCGCCAGCGGAAAATGCTTCCAGAGGTTGCCGCGCAGCGTGTCCATGCGAATGTCCAGCATCATCACGACGAACACGAACAGCACCATGACGGCGCCCACATAGACGAGCACCAGCACGATGGCCAGAAACTCCGCCTTGAGCAGCAGCCACAGGCCAGCGGCCTGCGTGAAGGCGAGAATCAGGTGCAAGACCGCATGCACCGGGTTGCGCGCCGTGACGACGCGCAGCGCCGCATACAGCAACACCGCGGAGAACAAATAGAAAAAACCGGCTTGAGCGTCCATGAATCGGTTCTTTTGAGAGGGTCAGGCGTGCAACGCTGCGTTTCAGCGGTACTTCGCGTCCGCTGCCCTGGCGGCAGCGATTTCGGGTTCGTAGCGGTCGCCCACGGCCAGCAGCATTTCCTTGGTGAAATACAAGTCGCCGCGCTTTTCGCCGTGGTATTCGAAGATATGGGTCTCGACGATGGAATCGGTCGGGCAGCTTTCTTCGCAGAAACCGCAGAAGATGCACTTGGTCAGATCGATGTCGTAACGTGTCGTGCGGCGTGTGCCATCTTCGCGCTGTGTCGATTCGATCGTGATCGCCATCGCAGGGCAGACCGCCTCGCACAGCTTGCAGGCAATGCAGCGCTCTTCGCCGTTGTCGTAGCGGCGCAGAGCATGCAGACCACGAAAGCGTGGCGACAGCGGGGTGTGCTCTTCCGGATATTCGAGCGTGATCTTGCGACGGAACGCATAACGCCCGGTGAGCACCATGCCCTTGGCGATTTCCCAGAGCATGAAGCTCTTGAGAAAGTCCTTGAGATCGAACGTCGAGCGTTCAGCAACGGCAGCCATGAACAGTTCCTCCGGTTAGTTCCAGATGTTCAGCGGCGACACCAGCCAGGCGCCCACCACGATCAGCCACACCAAGGTGACCGGAATGAAGATCTTCCATCCCAGACGCATGATCTGGTCGTAGCGGTAGCGCGGGAACGTGGCGCGAATCCAGATGAAGCACGAAACGACGAATGCGGTCTTGATCGCGAGCCAGATCCAGCCCGGGATGAAGCCCAGCACCTCCAGCGGCGGCAGCCAGCCGCCCAGGAACATGATGACCGCGAGCGTGGAGACCAGCCACATCGCCGCGTATTCGGCGAGGAAAAAGATCGCAAACCCCATGCCCGAGTACTCGACCATGTGGCCCGCGACGATTTCCGATTCGCCTTCGGTCATGTCAAATGGATGGCGGTTGACCTCGGCGACGCACGAGACCAGGTAGACGACGAAAATCGGCAGCAGCGGCAGCCAGTTCCAGGAAAGAAAGCCCAGGCCCAGGCCCGCCATGGCGCCACGACCCTGGCCCATGACGATCTCGGTCAGGTTCAGGCTTCCGCTCACCATGACGACCACGAGGAAGCAGAAGCCCATGGCGATTTCGTAGCTCACCATCTGCGCCGACGCGCGCAGCGCGCCGAGCATGGCGTACTTGGAGTTGGACGACCAGCCCGCGATGATCACGCCATAGACCTCGATCGAGGTGATGGCCAGAATCAGGAGCAGGCCCGCATCGATGTTCGCCACCGCCATGTTCGGTGCGAACGGCACCGCCACCCAGGCCGCGAGCGCCGGCATGATCGCCAGCACCGGGCCGAGCCAGAACAGGCCCTTGCTGGCAGCGGTCGGCTGGATCAACTCCTTGGTCAGAAGTTTGATGCCATCGGCGAACGGCTGCCACAGGCCCCAGGGTCCGACACGATTGGGCCCCTGACGCACCTGCATGTAGCCCAGAAGCTTGCGCTCCCATAGCGTCATGTAGGCCACCGCCACAAGCAGCGGAACGACCACGCAGACGATCTTGATCAGACCCCAGACGACCGGCCAGCCAGCGGTCGTCCACCAGGGCGCGCTGCTCAACTGCAGCCCGGCGGTGTAGATGCCATCGATCACGCCGCACCTCCTTCGCGCGCGACGCGCGCATCGGCCGTCATTTGCAGCGCATGCGCGCGGCGCACCAGACCGTCGAGCTGGTAGATGCTCGCCGATACCGGCTCTGGACCATCGCCCGTATCGGCCACCAGCGGGGCCTGAGTGGAATTGTCGAGTTTGTCCGCCGCAATGAAATCCAGCTCACCCGCGGGCGCTCCGGTGATGGCCGAGAGAACGTCCTGCGAGGTCTCCCAATCCATGCCCGGAATTTCCAGCAGGTTGCCGAGCACGCGCAGCACCTTCCAGCCAGGGCGTGTGTCGCCCAGCGGCTTGACCACGGCGTGAAAGCCCTGGATGCGCCCCTCGGCATTGACGAACGTGCCCGAAGTTTCGGTGAACGGCGCGATCGGCAACAGCACATCGCTGAACGCCATGTTGGCTTTGAAGGGACTGAGCGTCACCACCATGCCGACCTGCGAGAGCGCCTGCGCCGCCGCGGCACCGGCCGCACTGTCGAACTCCGGTTCGGTGTTGAACAGCACGGCCGCCTTTAGACCTCCCACCAGCATCTGGGCGGCATTGAGCCCACCGCGTTGCGGCTGGGCGCCCACCCACTGCGCTCCCACGGTGTTCGCGGCCTCGGTGAGGTAACCCACGCTCGCACCGGTCTGCGCGCCTATCCACTGCGCCAGCGCCAGCAGGCTGCTGGCCTTCGCGTGGTGCGCGGCGGCGTTGCCAAGCAGGATGGCCTTGCGTTCGCCCGCCACCAGCGCGGCCGCAATCGCCTTGGCCTGCGCACCGGCTTCGGCTACCGGCACCGGCGCGGCAACGTTCTTTTGCGCGGCCACGGCGGCAGCCACTTCGGCCAGCGCCGCGGCCCAGCGCGACGCGGGCGCGAGCATGACCTGCCCCATGCCCATGGCCCAGTCGTAATCGACCGCATTGATCGCGTTGACCGAACAACCGCCCTTGCGCACGGCCTGGCGGATGCGCTGCGCGAACAGCGGATGATCCTTGCGGATGTTGGAGCCGACGACCAGCGCAGATTGCAAGGTGCTGAGCGAGGCAATCGACGTGCCCAGCCAGCGCACGCCAGCGCCGGCTTCGAACTCGGCCGCCCGCAGGCGATGGTCGATGTTGTCACTGCCCAGGCCATTGACCAGCTGTTTGGCAAGGTAGAGCTCTTCGAGCGTGCTGTGCGGGCTCACCAGCGCGCCGACGCTCTCGGGGCCATGGTCCGCAATGACGTCGCGCAGGCCGTTGCCCACGTATTCGAGCGCCGTCTGCCAGTCCACTTCCTGCCATTGACCGCCCTGCTTGAGCATGGGTTTGGTCAGGCGTTCATCGCCATTGAGCGCTTCATAGGAGAAACGGTCGCGGTCGGCGATCCAGCACTCGTTGACCTCTTCGTTCTCGTAGGGAACGACGCGCAGCACCTTGTGGTTCTTCACCTGCACGATAAGGTTGGAGCCGTTGGAGTCGTGCGGCGACACCGAGCGGCGGCGCGACAGCTCCCAGGTGCGGGCGCTGAAACGAAACGGCTTGCTCGTGAGCGCGCCCACGGGACAGATGTCGATCATGTTGCCCGACAGCTCGGAATCGATGGTGTCGCCCTTGATGGTCGTGACCTCCGCGAACTCGCCGCGGTTGACCATGCCGAGTTCCATGATGCCGCCGATTTCCTCGCCAAATCGGATGCAGCGCGTGCAATGAATGCAGCGCGTCATCTCCTCCATGGAAATCAGGGGGCCGGCGTCCTTGCGCAGCACGACGCGCTTCTCCTCGGTGAAGCGCGACGCCGACATGCCGTAACCCACGGCCAGGTCCTGCAGCTGGCATTCTCCGCCCTGGTCACAGACCGGACAATCGAGCGGGTGGTTGATGAGCAGGAACTCCATTACCGATTTCTGCGCGTTCACCGCCTTGTCGGTGCGCGTGCGCACGATCATGCCGTTGGTGACGGGCGTGGCGCAGGCGGGCACGGGCTTGGGTGCCTTTTCGACATCCACCAGGCACATGCGGCAATTGGCCGCGATGGAGAGTTTCTTGTGCCAGCAAAAGTGCGGAATGTAGGTACCGGAAGCTTCGGCCGCATGCATGACCATGCTGCCCTCGGGCACCTCGACCTTCTTGCCGTTCAGTTCGATTTCAACCATATGCTCTTCCCGCGATCAGGCAGCCGCTGCCTGCTTGGCCGCCGCCTCGATCTTGGCCACGAACTCGTGACGGTAATGCTTGATCATGGCGCGCACCGGCATGGCCGCCGCATCGCCCAGCGCGCAGATGGTGCGCCCCATGATGTTGAACGCCACTTCGTCGAGTTTTTCGATGTCCTCGGGCCGACCCTGACCATTCTGGATGCGGTGCACCATGCGCCAGAGCCAACCCGTGCCCTCGCGGCACGGCGTGCACTGGCCGCAGGATTCATGCATGTAGAAATACGACAGGCGCACCAGGCATTCGACCATGTCGCGCGTTTCGTCCATCACGATGACGGCGCCCGAACCCAGCATGGAGCCCGCCTTGGCGATGCTGTCGTAGTCCATCGTGCATTCGTTCATGATGGCCGCGGGCAGCACGGGCGAGGACGAGCCACCAGGAATCACCGCCTTGAGCTGGCGCCCGCCACGCACGCCGCCGGCCAATTCAAGCAGCTTGGGGAAGGGCGTGCCCAGCGGGATCTCGTAGTTGCCGGGTTTTTCCACGTCGCCCGACACCGAGAAAATCTTCGTACCCCCGTTGTTGGGCTTGCCGCACTCGAGGTACTCCTGCGCGCTGTGGCGGAAAATCCACGGCACGGCCGCGAAGGTCTCGGTATTGTTGATCGTCGTCGGCTTGCCATACAGACCGTAGCTGGCCGGAAATGGCGGCTTGAAGCGCGGCTGGCCCTTCTTGCCTTCCAGAGACTCCAGCAGGGCCGTCTCCTCGCCGCAGATGTAGGCGCCGAAACCATGGTGCGCATGCAGCTCGAAATTGAAACCGCTGCCCAGGATGTTCTCGCCCAGATAGCCCGCGGCGCGCGCCTCTTCAAGCGCTTCTTCAAAGCGCTCGTAGGCGATGAAAATTTCACCGTGGATGTAGTTGTAGGCGAGATTCACACCCATCGCATACGCCGCGATCGCCATGCCCTCGATGACGATGTGCGGGTTGTACATGAGGATGTCGCGGTCCTTGAAGGTGCCGGGCTCGCCCTCGTCGGAGTTGCAGCACAGGTGCTTGGCCCCGGGAAACTGACGCGGCATGAAGCTCCACTTCAGGCCCGTGGGGAAGCCCGCGCCGCCGCGCCCGCGCAGGCCCGAGGCCTTGACGGTGGCGATGACTTCGTCCTGCGTCATCTTCTCGCCGCCGTCGGCACCCAGGATCTTGCGCAGGGCCTTGTAGCCGTCGCGCGCCTCGTAATCCTTGAGGCGCCAGTTGCGACCGTCGAGCCCCGCGTAGATCTGCGGGTTGATGTGGCGACCGTGGAAACACGACTCCTGGCCGTGCGCCTCAAAACCGGACAACAGCTCCTGAACCGTGCTCATGCCTTGTCCTCCGCGCTGCGCAGACCATCGATCAGGACGTCGAGCTTGCCGTTGTCCATGAAGCTGCACATGGTGCGGTCGTTGACCAGCATCACGGGCGCGTCACCGCAGGCGCCCAGGCATTCGCACTCCTGCAGCGTGAACATGCCGTCTTCGGTGGTGTCGCCCATCGCCACACCCAGCTTGCCTTCGAGGTGTTCCATCGCCTGCAGGCTGCCGCGCAGCTGGCATGGCAGGTTGGTGCACACCGCCAGCTTGTAGCGACCCACGGGCTTCTGGTTGTACATGTTGTAGAAGGTGGTGACCTCGTGCACCGCGATCGGCGGCAGTTCGAGATAGGCGGCCACTTCCACTTCGCTTTCCTGGCTGATCCAGCCCTGCTCTTGCTGGACGATCGCAAGGCACGCCATCACGGCGGAGCGTTTGTGCTCGGCCGGGTACTTGGCCACCGCACGGGCAAAACGCTCTCGGGTTGCTTCGCTGATCATCGATCTATCTCTCCGAACACAATGTCCATCGTGCCGATGACCGCCACCGCATCGGCGATCATGTGGCCCCGCACCAGCTCGTCGAAGGCGGCCAGGTGGGCAAAACCCGGCGCGCGAATCTTCAGGCGATAGGGTTTGTTCGCACCGTCGCTCACCAGGTAGATGCCGAACTCGCCCTTGGGATGTTCAGTGCCCACATAGGCCTCGCCCACCGGCAGACGGAAACCCTCGGAGAAGAACTTGAAGTGGTGGATCAAGTCTTCCATGCCGGTCTTCATTTTTTCGCGCGGCGGCGGAGCGATCTTGTAGTTGTCCACGATCACCGGCCCGGGGTTGGCGCGCAGCCAATCGACGCACTGCTTGATGATGCGATTGGACTGGCGCATTTCCTCGACACGCACAAGATAGCGGTCGTAGCAATCGCCGGTCTTGCCCACGGGAATGTCGAAATCCATCTGGTCGTAAACCTCGTAGGGCTGCTTCTTGCGCAGGTCCCAGGCAATGCCCGAACCGCGCAGCATCGGCCCGGTGAGGCCGAGGTTGAGCGCACGCTCGGGCGTGACCACGCCGATGCCCACGGTGCGCTGCTTCCAGATGCGGTTGTCGGTGAGCAGCACCTCGTAGTCATCGACGTAAGCGGGAAAGCGCTGCGTGAAATCGTCGATGAAATCGAGCAGGCTGCCCTGACGGTTGCGATTGAGCTCCTCGATGGCCTTGGCGCTCTTGACCTTGCTGGGCTTGTACTGCGCCATCGTGTCGGGCAGATCGCGATAGACACCGCCCGGACGGAAATAGGCCGCGTGCATGCGCGCGCCCGAAGCCGCCTCGTACATGTCGAAGAGGTCTTCTCGCTCGCGGAAGGTCCACAGCAGCATGGTGGACGCGCCGCAGTCGTGCCCGTGCGAGCCCAGCCACATGAGGTGATTGAGCAATCGCGTGATCTCGGCGAACATCACACGGATGTACTTGGCGCGAATCGGGATGTCGATACCCAGCAGCTTCTCGATGGCCAGGCAGTACGCATGCTCGTTGCACATCATCGAGACGTAATCCAGCCGGTCCATGTAGGGCAGCGCCTGGATGTAGGTCTTGGTTTCAGCCAGCTTTTCGGTGGCGCGGTGCAGCAACCCGATGTGCGGGTCGGCGCGCTGGATGACCTCGCCATCGAGCTCGAGCACCAGGCGCAGCACGCCGTGCGCGGCCGGGTGTTGCGGACCGAAGTTCAGGGAGTAGTTCTTGATTTCAGCCATCAGCTATTGACTCCGCCGAGCCACTGATCACCGCGATCGAGCCCCGCATAGTGCTCTTCGCGAATGATGCGTGGCGTGATTTCGCGCGGTTCGATCGTGACCGGTTCATAGACCACGCGGCGCTGAACCTCGTCGTAGCGCATCTCCACTTCGCCCGAGATCGGGAAATCCTTGCGAAACGGGTGGCCAATGAAACCATAGTCGGTCAGGATGCGGCGCAGATCTTCATGACCGTCGAAGACGACACCAAACAAATCGAACCCCTCGCGCTCGAACCAGTTCGCACCGCTCCAGATCGTGACAACCGAAGGCACGACAGGAAAATCGTCGTCAGCGCAGAAAACCTTGACACGCACACGCTGGTTCAGCGCCACGGACAGCAGGTGCGAGACCACGGCGTAGCGCGGCCCCTCGGCACCCAGGTCGCGCCAGGTGCAATAGTCGACCACGCACAGATCGATCAGCTGATCGAACCGGGTGCGCGGCGCATCGCGCAGCAGCTGCATCGCGGCAAGGTAATGGGTCGTATCGACCGTCACGGTCACCTCACCCAGCGCCAGCGCAACCTCCCGCGCCTTGTCCCCCAGGGTACTGGCGATCGCGTCGCGCAGATCTTCGGGGCGAATTGCCACATCGGTCATTTGGGTCACCCTCTCAAGCGCGCGCGATGGTTTGTGTGCGGCGGATTTTCTGTTGCAGCTGGATGATGCCGTAGATCAGCGCCTCGGCCGTGGGCGGGCAACCCGGCACATAGACATCGACCGGCACGATGCGGTCGCACCCACGTACCACCGAATAGCTGTAGTGGTAATAGCCGCCACCGTTGGCGCACGAGCCCATCGAAATGACCCAGCGCGGCTCGGCCATCTGGTCGTAGACCTTGCGCAGCGCCGGCGCCATCTTGTTGCACAGGGTGCCGGCGACGATCATCAGGTCGGACTGGCGGGGACTGGCACGAAACACCTCGGCACCGAAACGCGCCAGATCGTAGCGCGCGGCCGCGGCATGCATCATCTCGACCGCGCAACAGGCCAAGCCGAAGGTCATGGGCCACAAAGACCCGGTCTTGGCCCAGTTCACCACGGCGTCGTAGCTCATGGTGACGAAGCCTTCCTTCATCGCGCCTTCAATCATGACAAGAACCCTTCAGACGAGCCGCTCATTCCCACTCGAGCGCACCCTTTTTCCATTCGTAGACAAAGCCCACGACGAGAATGCCGAGAAACACCAGCACGGCGGCCAGACCCGCCATGCCCACCTCCTTGAGCGCCACCGCCCAAGGAAAGAGAAAAGCGATTTCCAGATCAAAAAGAATGAACAGGATGGCGACGAGGTAGTAGCGCACGTCGAACTTCATGCGCGCGTCGTCAAACGCCTCGAAACCGCATTCGTAAGGGGAATTCTTGGCCGGGTCGGGACGGTTGGGCCCGAGGATGTAGCCCAGCACCAGCGGCACGACGCCGATGGCGAGACCGACGAGGATGAACAAGAGTACGGGGAGGTAAGCGTCAAGGTTCATCGGATCGATCTACTTCTCACGAGGGCTGCGCACGCCTGCCACTTGAATGCGGGCGGCGCAGCCTTATATGTGGTGCCGTCGGCGAGACTCGAACTCGCACAGCTTTCGCCACTACCCCCTCAAGATAGCGTGTCTACCAATTCCACCACGACGGCTTGTTGTAGGCATCTGGATGGCAAGAGGGTCGAACAGATGTTCGATGAGTAAGCATCCAGACAACGGGTGATTCTAACCCGTAAAAACCCTCACTCCGGTGCGGCACGGCGCTTTTTCGCGCCCGTGCCGTACCCTCACTTCGTCGGAATCTGACTGCTGTCGGCGCCGGTCTTGGCGGGTTCGCTCTTGTCCGCGGCCGCCGGGGTAACGGGCTCTTGCGTCTTGGGCGCGGCAGGCACAACCGCGGCGGGCGTTTCGAGCACGCTGCCGACGCTGTCGCTGGTCGGCCGCTGATTGCCGAAATAGGCCAAAGTGAGCGTGGCCAGCAGGAAGATCGTGGCCAGCACCGCCGTGGTGTGCGAGAGAAAGTTGGCGCTGCCGCTGGAGCCGAAAAGGCTGCCCGCGCTGCCGCTGCCAAACGCCGCGCCCATGTCGGCGCCCTTGCCGTGCTGCACGAGGATCAGCACGACCATGGCAATGGCCGTGAGAAGTTGCACGGCGAAGATGATGTTGAGCAGAAGATGCATTTGAAATTGCTCCGCAAGTGGGTGTTGTCAGCGCTTACTGGATGCGCGCTGCACTGATGATCTTTAGAAAATCCGGGGCCTTGAGAGCCGCACCCCCGATCAGGCCGCCGTCGATGTCGGGCTGCGCCAGCAGCTCGGCCGCATTGCCTGCATTCATGCTGCCGCCATAAAGCACCGGCACCTGCGCGGCCAGTGCCGACACGGCGGCCAGCTGTGCACGCACACCGGCGTGCACCTGCTGCGCTTCCTGCGGTGAGGCCGTGCGGCCCGTACCGATGGCCCAGACCGGCTCGTAGGCCACAATGATGCGCTCGGCATCGGCGCCCACCTGATCGAGCACGGCACCGAGCTGGCGCGCGACGACGGCCTGCGTCTGCGCCGCCTCGCGCTCGGCCAGCGTTTCGCCCACGCAGACGATGGGCGTGATGCCGTGGGCGAGCAAGCGCTGCGCCTTGGCAGCCACCACGGCATCGGTCTCGCCGTGGTACTGGCGACGCTCGGAATGGCCGACGAGGCAATGACGCACGGCGAAGTCGCCGAGCATGGCGGCCGAGACTTCCCCCGTATAGGCGCCCTGTTCGTGCCGCGAAACGTCCTGCGCGCCAAGTTCCACCACGCTGCCTTCAAGCAATTGCCGCGCCTGCGCCAGATACGGCGCGGGCACGGCGACCGCGACCCGGCACACGGGCGGATCCGTCGCGAGCGCCCGGCAAATTGCCTGCAACAGCGCGGCGTTGGCCTGCAGGCTGCCGTTCATTTTCCAGTTACCAGCCACGAATTTCTGGCGCGTCATGATGCTGTGACCTCCCCTACCATGTCAGGACGATCTTGCCGACGTGGCGGCTCGATTCCATCAGCGCATGGGCCTGCGCTGCCTCGGCGGCGGCGAAGGTCGCATGCACTGCGGGCTGGACGGCGCCGCTGGCGAGCAGAGGCCAGACGTGCTCGCGCAAGGCACGCGCGATGGCCCCCTTGAACGCCACCGGCCGCACCCGCAGCGTGGAGCCGGTGATCGTCAGGCGCCTGCGCAGCACGAGTCCGGCATCGAAGTCGGCCTTCACACCGCCCTGCACCGCAATGATGACGAGGCGCCCGTCATCCGCCAGGCACTGCACCTCGCGCGCCACGTAGTCGCCTGCGACCATGTCGAGAATCACGTCCGCGCCGTGCCCGTCGGTGAGACGCCGCACTTCCTGCACGAAATCCTGCGTTCTGTAGTTGATGGCATGGGCCGCGCCCCACTGCACGCAGGCACGGCACTTCTCGTCTGTGCCCGCGGTGGCCAGCACGGTCGCGCCCAAGGCCTTGGCCAGCTGGATGGCGGTGATGCCGATGCCGCTGCTGCCGCCCTGCACCAGCAGGGTCTGCCCGGCCTGCAAGCGGCCACGGTCGAATACGTTGCTCCAGACCGTGAAAAACGTCTCGGGCAGCGAAGCGGCCTGCACATCGGTCCAACCCGCGGGCACCGGCAGGCACTGCGCCACCGGGGCAACACAGTGATCGGCATAGCCTCCACCGGCCACGAGCGCGCAGACCCTGTCGCCCACGCAGAGGCCAACCTGCGCCATGGCATCCGCGTCGCCACTCAGGACTTGGCCCGCGACCTCCAACCCCAGGATGTCCGAGGCACCGGGAGGCGGCGGGTAAAGCCCCTTGCGCTGCAGCACGTCGGGCCGGTTCACGCCGCTGGCGGCGACGCGAATCAGCAGCTCGCCCGCGCCCGGCCGCGGCATGGGCCGGCGGCCCAGGTGCAGCTGATCGGCCGCACCCGGCGCAGCCAGCTCGACGGTACGCATGAAGTCGGTCATGCCAGTTTCACATGAAAAGTGCCTAAAACGCATGCACAGCAAGCACTGTCAACACTCTTTTTCATAGTAATCAGGCGTCACCTTGCGCGGAAGCATCGTCACGCGGCGCGTCGCTCTGCGGCGCGCGGTCGTGGTCGCGCTCACGGCGGGGGCCGCGATCACCGCGATCACCGCGATCACCGCGACCGCCGCGGCCGCCGTTCTCGCCCTCGGGGCGGTCTTCACGTGCCGGCCGGTCGAGCAGCGCCTTCATCGAGAGCTTGACGCGGCCCTTTTCGTCGGTCTCGAGCACCTTGACCTTGACGATCTGGCCTTCCTGCAGGTAGTCGCTGACGTTCTCCACACGCTCGTGCGCGATCTGGCTGATGTGCAGCAGACCATCCTTGCCCGGCAGAATGTTCACGAGCGCGCCGAAGTCCAGAATCTTGGTGACCGGGCCTTCATAGACACGCCCCACTTCGGCCTCGACCGTGAGCAGCTCGATGCGGCGCCTGGCCTCGTCGGCCTTGGCGGTGTCGTTGGAGGCGATGGTGATGGTGCCGTCTTCCTCGATGTTGATCTGCGTGCCGGTTTCCTCGGTGAGCTGGCGGATGGTGGCGCCGCCCTTGCCGATCACGTCGCGGATCTTCTCGGGGTTGATCTTCATCGTGTAGAGCTTGGGCGCGAAGCTGGAGATTTCCTCCTTGGCGCCGCCCAGCGCTTCCTGCATCTTGCCGAGGATGTGCATGCGCGCTTCCTTGGCCTGCGCCAGCGCCACCTGCATGATTTCCTTGGTGATGCCCTGGATCTTGATGTCCATCTGCAGCGCGGTCACGCCCGTCGTGGTGCCGGCCACCTTGAAGTCCATGTCGCCCAGGTGATCTTCGTCGCCGAGGATGTCAGTGAGCACGGCGAACTTGTTCTCTTCCTTGATCAGGCCCATGGCGATGCCCGCGACGTGCGCCTTCATCGGCACGCCCGCGTCCATCAGCGACAGGCAGCCGCCGCAGACCGAGGCCATGGAACTGGAGCCGTTGGACTCGGTGATTTCCGAGACCACACGCACGGTGTAGGGGAACTCGTCCTTGCTCGGCAGGCAGGCAACGAGCGCGCGCTTGGCCAGGCGCCCGTGGCCGATTTCGCGGCGCTTGGTCGAGCCCATGCGGCCCACTTCGCCGGTGGCAAAGGGAGGCATGTTGTAGTGGAACAGGAAGCGGTCTTCGTATTCGCCCGCCAGCGCGTCGATGCGCTGCGCGTCGCGCTCGGTGCCCAGCGTGGTGAGCACCAGGGCCTGCGTCTCGCCGCGCGTGAACAGCGCCGAGCCGTGGGTGCGCGGCAGCACCCCGGTGCGGATTTCGATCGGTCGCACGGTGCGCGTGTCGCGTCCGTCGATGCGCGGCTCGCCCGCGAGAATCTGGCTGCGCACGATGCGCGCTTCCAGTTCGAACAGGAGGTTGTCCACACCCACCGGATCGAACTCGACACCCTGCTCGGTCAGCCCCGCCTTCACCGCCGCGTAGGCTTCGCGGCAGGCCTGCGTGCGCACCTGCTTGTTGCGGTGGTGGTAGGCGGCGCGCAGCTTTTCCTCGCCCAGCGCATTGACCTTGGCGATCAGCGCCTCGTCCTTGGGCGCGGGCTGCCAGTCCCACACCGGCTTGCCGGCGTCGCGTACCAGTTCATGGATGGCGTTGATCGCAATCCGGCCCTGCTCGTGGCCATAGACCACGGCGCCCAGCATCACGTCCTCGGGCAGCTGCTGCGCCTCGGACTCAACCATCAGCACGGCCGACTCGGTGCCCGCGACGACCAGGTCGAGCTGGCTGCTCTTGCGCGCCGTCTGTCCGGGGTTGAGCACGTACTCGCCGTTGATGTAGCCCACGCGCGCCGCACCGATCGGGCCATTGAACGGAATGCCGGAAACGGCCAGCGCCGCACTCGTGGCGATCAGCGCGGCAATGTCAGCATCCACCTCGGGATTGAGCGAGATGGTGTGGATGACCACGTGCACCTCGTTGTAGAAACCCTCGGGAAACAGCGGGCGGATCGGGCGATCGATCAGGCGGCTGGTGAGCGTCTCATGCTCGCTGGGCTTGGCTTCGCGCTTGAAGAAGCTGCCGGGGATCTTGCCCGCGGCGTAGGTCTTCTCGATGTAGTCCACCGTCAGCGGAAAGAAATCCTGCCCGGGCTTGGCGTTCCTCGATGCGACCACCGTGGCAAGCACCACGGTATCGTCGATGCGCACCAGCACCGCGCCGCTCGCCTGGCGGGCGATCTCGCCGGTTTCCATCGTGACCGTGTGCTGGCCCCACTGGAAGGTTTTGGTCGTCTTGTTGAAAATGCTCATCGTTTGCTCCAATGAAAATAGCTGCTTACGCTTGCGCAGCCTTTGTTTCCAGGTCAAACAGATCGCGATGCCATTCCAGACGGGCGCTGAACGCTCCTGGAACAGGAGCCAACGTGCGATTGGAATGACACAGCTTCGCTCTGTCTGATGCCTGGCGAAAAGAAGAAAACGCCTGGGCCAGAATATCCAGCACAGGCGTCATCCCGCGAACCAGCGCTTACTTGCGCAGGCCGAGCTTGGCGATCAGCGCCGTATAGCGCTCGGCATCCTTGTCCTTGAGGTAGTCGAGCAGCTTGCGACGGCGGCTCACCATGCGCAGCAGACCGCGGCGACCATGGTGGTCCTTCAAGTGCTGCTTGAAGTGCGGCGTGAGTTCATTGATGCGCGCCGTGAGCAGTGCCACCTGCACCTCGGGGCTGCCCGTGTCCGCGGCGGAACGGGCATTGGCCTTGACTACCTCGGCCTTGGCTGTGGAAGAGATCATGGTATTTCCTTCAGTGGGAACAACTGCGACAGGGGTCTCTGTTCAAAGACCGGCCTGGAGGGCCCCGAGTTACTTGCGCCAGCGGCTGGAACGGCCTCTGGCGTGCGTCTTGCACCGTGCAAAACTTGCCGATTATAGAGCCCGGCGCCGTGGCTGACTATGGGCGCTTGCCCTGAGCCCGCAAGACACCGCCCGATGTCACGATCACGGCCACCCTCGTTCAGCCGCTTAGCCCACTCCATGACCAGCCGCTCTCACCACGTATTCTCTCTCGCACGCTCCATCAGGCTGCTGGCCCTTGCACTCGCCGTCAGCAGCCTGATGCTGGCGGCACCGAGCACGCACGCGGCAAAAAAGAGCAAGAAATCCACGAACGCTGCACACGTCACGGTCAAGAAGCACGGCACCAGGGTCAAGCCTTCGCAAAACAATTCGGGGGAAACCACCGCCGAGCGCGAGAGGCGCCTGTACCGCGAGTGCCGAGGCATGCCCAACGCGGGCGCCTGCCTGGGTTACACCAGACCGTGATCGGAAGTTCAAATTTGGCGAAAAGATACGCTATACTTGCGCGCTTCGCGGCTGTAGCTCAGCTGGATAGAGTACTTGGCTACGAACCAAGGGGTCGTGGGTTCGATTCCTGCCAGCCGCACCAAAAAATCAACGGGCCAGTCTCCTCGGAGGCTGGCCCGTCTTGATTTCAGCGATCGCCCGGCACAGGGTGCACCAGGCCCCACGCAGCGCCAGGCCCCGCGCACCGGCATTGAATTTACGCCGTCCTGAATTTCGCCGATGATGCAGCGCACACCCACAGGTTCAAACGGTCGACGCACATGACACTGGCCCTGATTGAAGGAGCGGCACTTTTGCTGGCGCTGTGCTTCGTGCAGAGCATCATTGCCCGCCTGCCCTCACGCCATGAGCATGTCCAGCGCATCCTGTCGGGCGTGCTGTTCGGTGCCATTTGCATCGTCGGCATGGTCAAGCCGCTGCAATTGGCGCCCGGCGTGATCTTCGACGCACGCTCAGTCGTCCTGAGCATGGCGGCTCTGTTTGGAGGCTGGGTGCCCGCGGTCATTTCGACGGCCATGGCGGCAGCTGCACGCATCGCGCTGGGCGGTAATGGTCTGGTCGTCGGCACTTTGGTCATCCTCGCGTCAAGCGGGCTGGGGCTGCTGTACCGCCGGGCCAGCCAGCGCGGCCTCGTCTCGATCGGCTTCCTGCGCCTGCTGCTCTTCGGCCTGCTGGTGCATGCCGTCGCGCTCGGGCTGTTCCAGGCGCTGGAACCCGCCACGGTCGCTCACATCAATCGCACGCTCGCCCTGCCCTACCTGCTGGTGTTCGGCCCGGCAACCGCGCTGCTGGGCTGGCTGCTGCACGACATCGAGCAACGCCTGGCCACGGAGACCTCGCTGGCCGAGACGGCCGCGCACCTGAAAGCGGTGACGGCATCGGCACCCGATCTGCTGATGCTGCTGAGCGCGGACGGCACCTACCTGGAGGTCATGTCCTCCAATGCGGCGCTGGCCACGGCGCCGTCGTCCGAATTGAAGGGCCGCAGCATCGACAGCCAGCTGCCGCCGGAGCTCGCCAGGCGCGTGCACGAGGTCATCGCCCGCTGCCTGCAAACCCATCAGACACAGACGCTCCAATACGAGCTGCGGACCCTGCTGGGCGTGCGTCACTTCGAAGGCCGCTGCCAGCCCGTGGGCGTGCCGATACAGGGGCACACCGCCGTGGTCTTCATCGCCCGCGACCGCACCGACCAAGTGCGCTCGGAGGCCCTGCTGCGCGAATCGGAAGAGCGCTTTCGCGGCGTGCTGAGCCATATGCCCATGGTCTCCGTCAAGGGCTATCGCGCCGACGGCAGCATCACCTTCTGGAACGAGGCCTCTGAAAAGCTCTACGGCTACACCGCCGCGCAAGCCCTCGGCGAGGACATCGTCAGCCTCGTGGTTCGCCCCGAAACGCAGCCCCGCGCCCGCGCCGCGGCGCAACGCATGTTCAAGACCGGCCGCCCCATTGACCCGGCGGAGGCCCGCGTGCGGCGCAAGGACGGCGCCGAGATCGACGTGTACAGCAGCCACGCCCTCATCCACGTGGATGGACAGGAGGCCGAGGCTTTCTCGATCGACATCGACATCTCCGCGCGCAAGGCGGCCGAGGAGCGGGCGCGCTACCTGGCCTACTACGACGCGCTGACTGCCCTGCCCAACCGCCGGCTGCTCGCCGATCGCATCCGGCAGGTCCTCCTGGAGTGCAAGCGCAACCCCTCGTGCTCGGCCCTGTTTTTCATCGACCTGGACCATTTCAAGACGCTCAACGACAGCCGCGGCCACGAGGCGGGCGACCAGGTGCTGGTGCAGGTGGCCACTCGCCTGCAGGAAAGCGTGCGCGAGCAAGACACGGTGGCGCGCCTGGGCGGCGATGAATTCGTGGTGCTGCTGCCGCATGTGTGCGCCACCAGCCTGCAGGCCTCCGCCGTCCTCAGGCCGCTGGCAGAAAAGCTGCTGCGGCACCTGCGCATGCCCTACACCCACGCAGGGGAAGAGCAGCACCTCACGGCCAGCCTGGGCATCGCCATCATCGATGAACACACCACCAGCGTTGACGAACTGCTCAAGCACGCCGACCTGGCCATGTACCGCGCCAAGGACGAAGGGCGCAACACCCTGCGCTTTTTCGACCCGCGCATGCAGGCCGCCGCCAACGAACGCGCGCACCTGCAGACACGCCTGCACCAGGCACTCAGGCTCGACCAGTTCGAGCTGTACTACCAGCCCCAGGTCAACGAAATCGGGCGCATCATCGGCGCGGAAGCCCTCGTGCGATGGAACGACCCAGGCGTGGGCCTGATCACGCCCGACCAGTTCATTGCCCTGGCGGAAGAGACGGGGCAGATCATAGAGCTGGGCCAATGGGTGCTGAACGAGGCCTTGGCACGCCAGGTGCAGTGGAGATCCCGTCCCGGCATGGGCACATTGAGCCTGTCGGTGAACGTCAGTGCCCGCCAGTTTCATCAGGAAGGCTTTGCCGACGAGCTGGCCGCGCTGCTCGCGCAGACCGGTGCCGACCCCGGCCTGCTGCGACTGGAGCTGACGGAGAGCGTCCTGCTGCACAACGTGGAGGGCGTGATTCACATCATGCAGCAGCTGCGCTCGCTCGGCCTATGGCTGTCGCTCGATGATTTCGGCACAGGCTACTCCAGTCTGGGGTATCTCAAGCGCATGCCGCTGTCCGAGCTCAAGATCGACCAGGGTTTCGTGCGCGGCATGCTGGACAACCCGACCGACGCAGCGATCGCCCAGAGCATCATCGCGCTGGCCGAGTCGCTGCACCTGAACGTGGTGGCCGAAGGTGTGGAAACCCGGGCGCATCACGGCCTGCTGCTCTCCCACGGCTGCCGCAGGTTTCAGGGCTACCTGTTCGGCCCCCCCGAGCCGCTGGCCGCCTTCGAGGCGCGCGTGCTGGCCCAGGGCTGAACACTCGGGGAGCGCCCCAAGGTTTGCGGGACTGCGCGCCATCCGCCCTCCAATGCGCCACCCAGCGTCAGGCTGAAAACTCGTACAGGCCCCGATCGCATGGCGGCGCTGGACTTACCCGGACGGTCGCGTCTGCTCGTCCACCCACTGGGCGTAACGGACCTCTGCCCGCACCGTCTGCACCAGCAGTTGCGGCAGCTCGTAGGGGTGCTCCGCGGCCAGAGCCGTCCAAAGTGCGTCCACCCGATCCGCGGCGGTCTTGCACGCCAGCCGCCATTCAACTTCCCGGTGCGGCACGCCCTCCCAGCGGTAGTGCGAAGTAATCTGCTCGACCTGCACGCACGCCGCCAGACGCCGTCGCACCATCAGCGCCGCCAGACGGTCCGCCTGCGCGGCGCTGGCAACAGTCGTGGTCACGACGGCGATCAAAGCGTCATGACCGGCCGCTCCCGTGTGAATTTCGCCATTCATTCCTGCACCAGCCACGATGTTCGGGGAAAGCCTTCCAAGTTGGCATCCGCTCCCGATTGCGCTCGCAAGCCGACCCAGCAAGGGACTTTGACCAAGACCTTGCCCCACGCCGACCGATTTTCCACCTCCAAACCCTCCCTCGGAGGGAACTTCGGCTTTAGCACTCTACCTAATCGAGTGCTAATATTCCCACCATGCTCAAAAGGACACCCCCGATGACCTTGCCGAACGCCTCTACTGCGGCCGCCCTGACGCCCGCCAATCCGTGGGCCATGGTGCCACCGCTGGGCAATCTGGATGCGTACATCACGGCAGTCAACCGCCTGCCCATGCTCACGCTGGAAGAAGAGCAGCGTTATGCGCGGCAGCTGCGCGAGGACAACAACCTGGAATCCGCCGGAAGGCTGGTGCTGTCGCACCTGCGCCTGGTCGTGTCGATTTCGCGTCAATACCTGGGCTATGGTCTGCCGCATGGCGATCTGATCCAGGAAGGGAATATCGGGCTGATGAAGGCGGTCAAACGTTTCGATCCGGACCAGGGCGTGCGCCTCGTCAGCTACGCGATGCACTGGATCAAGGCCGAGATTCACGAGTACATCCTGAAGAACTGGCGCATGGTGAAGGTGGCAACCACCAAGGCGCAGCGCAAGCTGTTCTTCAACCTGCGCTCGATGAAACAGGAATTCAAGGCCGACACGCACGACGCCGACAGCTACCGCGAAACGCTTACGGCCGAGCAGATCGATGCCATGGCCGAGCAGCTCAAGGTCAAGCGCGAGGAAGTCATCGAGATGGAAACGCGCATGGCGGGCGGCGACGTGCTGCTGGACCCGGCACCGTCCGACGATGGAGAGCAGAGCTTCGGCCCCATCTCCTACCTGAGTGACGCCGCCCACGAGCCCACGGCAGTGATCGAGTCGCAGCAGCGCGACGCACTGGCGTCGCAAGGCATTTCGACGGCACTGGAGGCTCTGGACTCGCGCAGCCGCCGCATCGTCGAGGAGCGCTGGCTCAAGGTCAACGACGACGGCTCGGGCGGCATGACGCTGCACGAACTGGCGGCCGAGTATGGCGTGAGCGCCGAGCGCATCCGCCAGATTGAAGTGGCCGCGATGAAGAAGATGAAGAAGACGCTGGTCGAATACGCCTGAGTCACGCCACGGTTGAAAGAGCGCTCGGCTTCAGCCGCGCGCTTTTTTTTCGCCCAGGAGCAGCCGCGTATCGTCCAGCAGCGCCTGAACGCCGCTGCCGTAGCGCTGGAACAGCCGCAGGTGCCCGGCGGGGTCGAACATGTACATCCCCGCCGAATGATCCATGGAATAGCTGGTGGGCGTTTCGCCGGGCACCTGCTTGTAGAAAATCTTGAAGTCCTTGGCGACCGCCGCGAGCTCCTCTGGCGAGCCGCGCAGCGCGAGAAAGCTCGGATCGAAATGGGCCATGTAGGCCTTGAGCACCTCGGGCGTGTCGCGCTCGGGGTCCACGGTGACGAACAGCACCTGCAGCTTGTCACCGTCCGCCCCGAGATCGCTCTTGACCTGCGCCAGCTCCGCCATCGTCGTCGGGCACACGTCGGGGCAGTTGGTGTAGCCGAAAAAGACCGCCACCACCTTGCCGGCAAAATCCTTGAGGTGGCGTTGCTGGCCGAATTGATCGGTCAACGGCAGATCCTTGGCGTAATCCACCCCCGTGATGTCCACGCCCTTGAAGGCTGGTTTGGGTGCCTCCGTACATCCAACAAAAATAGCTCCAGCGCCCGCTGCAAAAGCGCCGACAGCTATCGCCTTGATGAAATTTCTTTTGTGCATGAGTGCGCTCAGAACACGTAATGATCCACCAGCAGCGCGCAAAAGAGCATGCTCAGGTGAATGATGGAAAAGCGGAAGGTCTTGCGCGCCAGGGTATCCGAATAGCTCCGCCAGAGCCGAAAGCCATACCAGCAGAACATCAGGCTCAACACCACGGCGGCGCCGAGGTAAATCCAGGAACTCATGCCATAGACAAACGGCATCAGGCAACCCGCGAACAAGATCCACGTGTAGAGAAAGACGTGCAGCCGCGTCAATTGGTTCCCGTGCGTGACGGGCAGCATGGGCAGGCCCGATTTGCGGTAGTCCTCCACGCGATAGAGCGCCAGCGCCCAGAAGTGCGGCGGAGTCCACAGGAAGATGATGAGGCACATGATCCAGGCCTCGGGACTCACCTGCCCGGTCATGGCCGCCCAACCCAGCACCGGCGGCATGGCGCCCGAGGCGCCCCCGATGACGATGTTCTGCGGCGTCATCGGCTTGAGGACGACGGTGTAGATGATCGCGTAGCCGATGAAGGTGGCAAAGGTCAGCCACATCGTGAGCGGATTGATCAGCGCGTAAAGGATGACGCAACCCGCCAGACCCAGGCCAATGGCGAAGGCGATCGTCTGATGATTGGTGAGCTCTCCCTTCGCGGTGGGCCGCCACGCGGTGCGCTTCATGCGCGCATCCATGGTCTTTTCGATGATGCAGTTCACCGCCGCGGCCGCGCCGGCCACGCACCAGATGCCGAAACTGGCCACGGCCATGCGCCACCACTCCACCACGGTGGGCAGGCCCGGCACGGCCATCACCATGCCGATGAAGGCGCAAAAGACGATGAGCTGCACCACCCCCGGCTTGGTCAGGGCATGAAACTGCCGCAAGCGATGCGGCAAGGGGCGCGCGGGCGCCAAGGTGGTGCCTGCCGCGCCCGTGACGGATTCGGAGGTATGGACTGCTGTCATGCAGGAGCTCCAGAAGTTGAATGCAAAGTGTCCAGCGGCGCGCTCCCCGTGCCCGGCCGACGGGTGGCGGCCAGCGCCCACACCATCACGACCAGCAGGGCGGCCGCGCCACCCGTGTGCAGGATGGCCGCCACCAGTGGCCAGCCAAGGACCACGTTGGACAGGCCGGTCAGGAATTGCAGCACCAGGAGCCCCGCCAGCCACCGCGCCTGTAGGCGCAAGGCCGGCTCGCGACGCAAGCGCCAGGCCAGCACGGCCAGTGCCACCAGAACCACATAGGCCGCCAGCCGATGCACATAGTGAATGGCGGTCAGGCCGGCAAAGCTGATGTGGCTGCCGTCGGCCAACAAGCCAAGCTCGTGCCAGATCTGAAAGCCTTCCTCAAAAGCCATGGGTGGCCACCAGCTTCCCTGACAGGTCGGGAAGGTGGTGCACGCCAGCACCGCGTAATTGGTGCTGACCCATCCCCCCAGAAGCAGTTGCACCAGCACCAGCGTGACGCAAGCCACCAGGGCGGCGCGCACCGACCCAGAAACCGGCGTGGCGGCCCGCTGGTCCATGGCCAGCGTGAGGCGCACCGCCTGCACGCACAGCAGCATCAGCAGGACCGCGCCACCGAGCAGATGCAGCGTGACAATGGCCGGAAAAAGCCGCATCGTCACCGTGAGCGCGCCAAATGCCCCCTGCAGGCAGACCCAGACGAAGGTGGCCGTCATCCACCAACGATGCAGCGCGGGTGCGGCGGCGCCGCTCTGCCGGAAGCGGCGCCACTGCCACCACGCCGTGAGCATGAGCACGACGATCAGAGCCCCGACGCTGGTGGCCAGATAGCGGTGAATCATCTCGATCCAGGCCTTGGTGTGCGTGACCGGACCGCTGGGCAGGGCCCGCTGCGCGGCACTGATCTCGGCGTTGGCCAGAACCGGGTTGGACTGCCCGTAGCACCCCGGCCAGTCGGGGCAGCCCAGCCCGGAATCCGTAAGGCGCGTGAACGCACCGAACAGCACGAGGTCGAATGTCAGGAAAAGGGTGAGCACCGTCAGCGCCTGCAGGCGCCGCGAACCACTGCTGGCGCGGTGGCGCCAGGCCGTCCACCCCAGGGGTACGAGAGCCACCAGGGCACCGAAGAACAGCAGTTCCCACAGCGGTGCCAGGTCGTAAAGCGCGGAGCCCCCCGCATTCATGGCTTGGCCCCACGCCCAGGCCGATCCCAGCCTGCCGATGCGTACAACAGCCGGGACAGATCCTTTCTCACCTTCTCGGCGCTGGCGACGGTGAGGTTCGGCGGAAAGCGCATCATCCAGTTGCCGTGCGGGTCCACCAGATACAGCTGCTCTTCCAGGCGATGACCCGCCGCAGGCGAGAGCCATGCCTGCAGTGCCGCCGCATCGATGCGCCGCACCGTGGCATGCGCCAGGCCTTCACGTATTTCAGCTGGCAAGGGTGCATCGTCGGTAATCAGCCAGACCCAGTCGACGCGTTCGCGGTTTTCGCCCAGGCTTTCGCGCAGCTGGCGCTGGAAATACAGGTTGTTGCGGCAGGTTGCATCACACGCGCCACCGGCCACGCTGAGCAGCAGCCACTGCCCGCTCAAATCGCCCAGCACGGTGGGCGAACCATCGAGCGCCACGAGCTTCTGCCCGGTCGGCATGGGGCGCTGCGGCTCGATGAGCTCACCGTAATTGAGTGAACCGACGTGGGGTCGCAGCACGAAATACGTGAAGTACGACGCCGCGACCGGCGCCACGCACACGAGCAGCATGAACCACAGCTGCCAGCGGCCCCGGCGCGAACGCGGCAACTCGCTCGCTGCATTCGTGCCCGGCAGGCTGTGCACCGTCATCTGCACGGGGTCCGCGGGCTCAGCCGCGTTCTGCGGCGTCGCCGAGGCGGCCAGTGAGACGTCGGACGATTTGGAACCAGACATAAAGTACCGTCACCAGGGCGCAGAGCCCAAACCATTGAAATGCGTAGCCATAGTTCGTGTCCACGCCGCTGTCCGGCGTGGGCCAGTCGCGCTGCAAACCATCGCTGGGTGCGCCCGTCTGCACCACCGTCAGCGGCAGCAGAGGCAGGGAAAACTCGTCGGCATACGCAGCCACCGTCAGATTTTGCCGTATGGGAGATGCACCCTGCCCCGAAACGGGCGGAGAAAACTCGAACAACCGACTCGGCTCACCGCCGATGCGCCCCCGGACCATCACTTCGCCCTCGGGCGAAGCCACCTGCGGAAGACGCGTGCGATCATCGAAATTGCGTGGAACCCAGCCGCGCTCGACGGCCACCACCGCGCCGCTGCCCGCCAAGCGCAAGGGAGTGTAGACATAAAACCCCGGGCGCCCCTTCATCTGCCGATTGTCCAGATACAGGGTCGCCTCCTTCACCCAATGGCCGCGCAACTGCAATGGATGAAACGCCTGCGTCTGCCCCAGCGCGGGATCCGAGGCCAGCGCGCCCAGCAACTCCTGAGCGGACCATGGAGCCAGGTTTTCCCGGCCCAACATGGCGGCGTGCTGCGCAAGCTTTTGATGCGCGCGCGACAATTGCCAGAAGCCAAGCGACGCCGTGGTGGCGACCAATGCCAGCGAGACCACGGTCATCAGCACAAAGCGCACGGTCAAGAAAGGCCTGCCTGCATCAATCATCGGAGACACCTGCCATGAAAATCGCCATCGCCGCGGCGTTCATCGCCATCATTGCCAGTCTGGGAGCAGCGCTCCTGTACATGATGCGGGGCGACCCCGACGATAACCGCGATTCGGGCTCGCGGATGGTCCATGCCCTGGCCGTGCGAGTCGGGCTGTCCATCGTCTTGTTCATTTGCCTGCTGCTCGCCTACAAGCTGGGATACATCCATCCCACGGGGCTGCGCGCCAGCGATCTCTGAGCGCCTGGACGCACGCGCCAATGAAAAAGCGCCTGACGGCGCTCTTTCACATCGGCCGCACGAGATGGGGACCACTCACAGCCAGTAGACCAGGATATACAGGCCGAGCCAGACCACATCGACGAAGTGCCAGTACCAGGCCGCACCTTCCAGGCCGAAATGATGCTTGGGCGTGAAATGCCCCGCCTGCAGGCGCAGTGTGATGAAGAACAGCGTCACCATGCCCACGAACACGTGAAAGCCGTGGAACCCGGTAAGCATGAAGAAGGTGGAGCCGTAAATCCCGGAATCGAGCCGCAGATTGAGCTCGGTATAGAGATGGTGATACTCGTAGCCCTGGATGCACAGGAAGGTCAGCCCCAAAAGCACGGTCGCCCACATGAACCCAACGGCCTTGCTGCGATGGTCGGCAAGCAGCGCATGGTGCGCGATCGTGAGCGTCACGCCCGAAGACAGCAGCAACGCGGTGTTGATCGTCGGCAACCAGAACGGCCCCACCGTCGAGAAAGGCTCGACGATGCCGCCAGGCGACGCGGTGGCGCCCGCCGCCATGCTGGGCCAGATCGCCTTGAAATCCGGCCACAAGATGGTGTTCTGCAGATCCCCGAGCTCGGGCACCGAGTGTGCCCGCCCCCACCACAGCGCAGTGAAGAAGGCGCCGAAGAACATGACCTCGGAGAAGATGAACCAGCTCATGCCCCAGCGGTAGGAGACATCGATCTTGCGGCTGAAAAGCCCGGCCTCGCTTTCGTGGGTGGTGTCGCGAAACCAGTGGAACAACACCCACAACCACCAGACAATGCCGAAGAGCAGCGCCCATTGGCCCCAGTTGTAGCCATTCATCCAGGTGGCCGCCCCCAAAATGACCCAGAACAGCCCGAAGGCCGCCATGATCGGGTGACGCGAAGGTTCGGGCACGAAATAGTACGGTGCGGTCCCTGGTGTCGTTGCGCTCATTTTTACTCCTCGTTCTTCGGTTTTCCGGTCAATACCCAATCGCCAGCCCTGTGCTCACGCGATCCAGTGCACCAGCGCCATCAATGCCAGCACAAATACAAACACCGCCCCCAGCGCCGTAAACATCAACGGCACGATTCCCACCGAGCGCTGGTCTTCGCGATGGCGCGCTCCATTGCGGATGCCGATGAGCGACCAAGCCACCATGCGCAGCGTCTGCTGCCACGAGCCCCGCTCGGACGGCGCCGTCATGACCCTGCCCTGGTTGCGGGCACGGCCTGCGCTGGTGCCAGGGCCGTGGACTGCGGAGCCGTCGGCGTGCGCCCTCCAACCTCGAAGAACGTGTAGGAAAGCGTGATGGTCTGCACATCCCGGGTCAGCTTCGGATCGATCACGAATGTGACCGGCCATTGCTTCTTCTCGCCCGGGTCCAGCGTGTACTGGTTGAAGCAGAAGCACTCCAACTTGTGGAAGTGCGGGCCTGCCTGGCGCGGCGCGTAGCTTGGAATGGCCTGCGCCGACATGCGCCTGTCCTGCACGTTCTGAAATTCGTACATGACCGTGGCCAGTTCGCCCGGATGGACCTGCATGGTGGTTTTCTCGGGCTTGAAGTGCCAGGGGCCACGGGCGTTGGCATCGAACTGCACGGTGATCGTGCGCGAGAGATCGACCTGGGTATTGCTCGCCAAGGTCTTAGCGGAATCACCGGTGTAGCCGTTGCCTGGCACCTGACCTTCCTGCCGCGACAGGACATTGATCCCCGTGGCCTCGCAAATCGCCCGGTACAGCGGCACCAGGGTATAGCCGAACGCGAACATGCCGCAGGCCACCACCACAAGCTTGGCAACCATCTTGACGTTTTCGGCGCGAAGATTCATGCCTCAGCCCCCCATCATGGCCCAGCGTACCATGATGCCAAAGAACAGCGTCAGCACGATGGAGGCCAGGATCAGCCCCAATCGCAGATTGTGTTTGCGCTGCTCCTGGCTGGTCATATCTCGTTTCTCCACTCCAACGGGCTTCAACCGACGATGCGCGCTGCCGTCGCGTCGAGCTTGGGCGGCGTCGTGAAGGAATGGAAAGGCGCAGGCGAAGGCAACTCCCACTCCAGACCGTAAACCGCACCTTCCCAGGGACGCTGAGGCGCCTTGGCGCCCTTGCCACGCATGAGCGGCAGCGCCACCGCCAGGAAGAAGTACAGCTGAGCCGCACCGAAGAAGAACGCACCGATGGAGGCGATCATGTTGAAGTTGGCAAACTGCATCGGGTAGTCCGCATAGCGGCGCGGCATGCCTGCGAGCCCCAGGAAGTGCATGGGGAAGAACGCCACGTTGAACGAAATCATCGACCACCAGAAGTGGATCTTGCCGCGCGTTTCACTGTACATGTACCCGGTCCACTTGGGCGACCAATAGTAGAACGCGCCGTAAATCGCAAACAGCGACCCGGCAACGAGCACGTAATGGAAGTGCGCGATGATGTAGTAGGTGTCCTGGATCTGCGTGTCCACCGGCACCACCGCGGGGATCACGCCAGTGAAGCCGCCGATGGTGAACACGAAGATGAAACCCACGGCCCAGAGCATGGGCGTTTCAAAGCTCATCGAACCGCGCCACATCGTCGCGGTCCAGTTGAACACCTTCACGCCCGTGGGGATCGCGATGAGCATCGTGCCGTACATGAAGAACAGCTGACCGGTGACCGGCATGCCAACGGTGAACATGTGGTGTGCCCAAACGATCATCGACAGCGTCGCGATCGCGGCAATCGCGTACACCATGGAGGTGTAGCCGAAGAGGCGCTTGCGCGCGAACGCCGGGATGATCTCGCTGATCATGCCGAACGCGGGCAGGATCATGATGTAGACCTCGGGGTGACCGAAGAACCAGAAGATGTGCTGCATCATCACCGGATCACCGCCGCCGGCGGACACGAAGAAGTTCGTGCCGAAGTGACGGTCCGTCAGGGTCATGGTGAGCACGCCCGCGAACACCGGCATCACCGCCAGCAGCAGGTAGGCCGTGATGAGCCAGCTCCAGCAGAACATCGGCATCTGCATGAGCTTCATGCCGGGCGCACGCATGTTCAGGATAGTGACGATGATGTTGATCGCACCCATGATCGACGATGCGCCCATGAGGTGCAGCGAGAAGATCGCGTAGTCGAGCGACATCGGCATCTGCAGCGAGAGCGGCGCATACAGCGTCCAGCCGCCGGCGGGCGCGCCTCCGGGCATGAAGAACGTGGCCGAGAGCATGATCCCCGCGGGCACGAGCAGCCAGAAGCTGAAGTTGTTCATGCGCGCGAACGCCATGTCGGATGCACCGATCTGCAGCGGAACCATCCAGTTGGCGAAGCCCACGAAGGCCGGCATGATGGCGCCGAACACCATGATGAGGCCGTGCATCGTGGTGAACGAGTTGAACATCTCGGGGTTGACGATCTGCAAACCGGGCTCGAACAGCTCGGCGCGGATCAGCATGGCCAGCGTCCCCCCCACCATCAGCATGGTGAAGGAGAACAGCAGATACAGCGTGCCGATGTCCTTGTGGTTGGTGGCGAAGACCCACCGGCGCCAGCCCGTCGGCACATGATGGTGGTCATCGTGTGCCTGCGCAAAACCACCTGCCTGGCCGTGGTTGTCCAAAACTGCACTCATGCTCGACTCCTCGTTATGCGTTGTGCATCAGCACTCATTGGGCTCGCTGGGCCACGACGACGGAAGCAGCTGCCGCCTGGCTGACTTTCGCCGCGCCATCCGCACCTGAGGCGGACTTCTTCTTCAGTTGTTCCTGAACCCACTTGCTGTAATCCTCGCCCGAGACGACCTTCACGTGGATGGGCATGTAGGCGTGTTCCTTGCCGCACAGCTCGGCGCACTGGCCGTAGTAGTCACCGATTTTTTCAGCCTTGAACCAGGTATCGCGCACGAAACCGGGAATGGCGTCCTGCTTGACACCGAACGACGGGACGAACCACGAATGGATGACGTCGTTGGCGGTGGTGATGACCCGCACCTTCTTGTTGACGGGCACCACCAGGGGTTGGTCCACCTTCAGCAGGTAGTCATCTCCCTGGGGGGTTCCGGCGCTCGAGAGGGCGCGCTGCGCCGGGTCCAGGGTGGAGAGGAAGCCGATGCCTTCGCCCTCACCCGACAGATAGTCATAACCCCATTTCCACTGGTAGCCCGTCGCCTTGATGGTCAGGTCGGGGTTGCTCGTGTCCTTCTGCGCGATGATCACCTTGGTGGCCGGCGCCGCCATGCCGATCACGATGAGGAAGGGGACGATGGTCCAGGTCACCTCGACCACCGTGGACTCGTGGAAATTGGCCGACTTGGCGCCACGCGACTTGCGGTGATTCAGAATGGAATAGAACATCACTCCGAAGACACCGATGAAGATCAGCGAGCAGATGATCAGCAGCATCCAGTGCAGATCGATTTGCGCTTCCGCGATCTTGGTGACAGGCGGGTGCAGGTTCAATTGATTGACCGCCGGCCCCCCGGGGAGATCCTGAACCGCGTGGGCCGTGGTGGCCAACCAGGTGCTGCACAGAAGCAACGGGGCAGCCAGTCGGTTGGAAATGCTCTTCATAGTTCTCCCACTTCTCTGCAAAGCACGATCAGCGCAGGCAGACGCCCACGCACCAGCGGCCGCCAGCACCGCGCCAGCCTTTCGGGGCTCGCGCGCCACCAGATGCCGCGTACGACGATCCGGGTGCGCCGCAACGTGGCGACGCATATTCATTTTTTTCAACACTACCAATGTTCATGCGAGCCGCTGATGCGGCGCGTTGTCTCCGTTCGCGGCCACTCCTGGCACCACCATCGAGCGCTGCGGCAGGCGCTTCGGCCTGCGTTGTTGCGCCCTTGTCGCGGTCTGCAGGGCAACCGTTCCTTGTCAATCGAAAATTTTAACCACTTATGCGTCGGGGTGTTGGCCGACACCCTGATTTGCGCCGATCTGGGCCAGGTATTGCGTTTTGGTCTTGGTCCAGGTGCGCTGCTCGCGCGGTGCGCGCGGTGTGGGTTTGAAGGCGTGGCCGTAGATGATCTCGAAAGTCAGCGCGAGTTGCCCGCCATTGTTTTCATCGACGAGCTCCTCGGCGATGGCGCTTTCCAACCGCTGCCGCCAGTGGCGCCCACGCAACGCGGGAAAGCGCTGCGGCTGCAGGTTGCGCCCCAGGCCGCGCAGTTCCTGCAGCAGACGCCCGGGCGAAGTGAACGTGAGAATGATGCGCTCCATATCCATCACCGGTTCGGCGAAACCGGCGGCCGCCAGCATGTCGCCCCAGTCGTGCATGTCGGTGAAGGCATGGCTGGGCTCGGGCCAGCCCAGTTTCGCGTACACGGCGCGCAACTCGCGCAGGGTGTCCGGGCCCAAACACGAAAACATGACGAATCCGTCGGGACCCAGCATCTTGTGCCACTGCGCCATGAGGGCCTGCGGCTGCGCCGTCATGTGCAACGACATGTTGGCCCACACCATCTGCATGCTCGCCGGCGTTGGCTCCCCGAAATGCACGGCCGGGCCGAGCCAGCGCGCCGCATTCCACCACGGACGCCGCAAGCGCGCGCGCGCCAGGGCACGTGCCGACGCACTCGTGGTTTCATGCACCCACTGTTCGGCCTTGGGCAGACCGGCCGCAATGAGCGCATGCGCCTGCATGCCGCCACGCACCGGGTCCCAATCACACCAATTGCCGGGCGGAATCACGATCCAGCTCAGACGCTCCTGCATGCGCCGCGCTACCTCCTCGTGCAGCCACGGCGAGGGTTCCTGGGCCAGGGTATGCCAGCGCGCGGCGGCAACGGGGTCGATGGTGGGGGGGCTTTTTTCGGGCATGGTGTCCTGCAAACCGGCGCGAGTATATTGACCCCATGCCCTTCACACGGTCACTGGGGACATCCCGCGCCTTCCGCGACTGGCTGCCCAGCCAGTGCGCGATCTGCCGGGCCTGGCCCTCGCAGCGGATCTGCACTGCCTGCCTGGCCCGTTTTGCCCCCGCGATGGCCCGCTGCGCCGGTTGCGCCGCCCGCGTGCCTGACGGCGTGAGTCGCTGCGGGCTGTGTCTGCGCGAGCCCACCGGGCTCGACACCTGCATCGCGGCCGTCGACTACGGCTGGCCATGGGCAGACCTCGTGACCCGACTCAAATTTCACGGCGAACCCGGGCTGGCGGCCCCGCTCGCACAGATCATGCGCGGTGCCGAGGGCGCGGACCAGGCGCTGCGCACCTGCGATGCCGTCGTGCCCATTCCGCTCGCCCCGCAGCGTCTGCGCCAGCGCGGGTACAACCAGTCTCTTTTGCTCGCGCGGCAGATGCACCCCGGAAAACTGCGTCACCAATGGCTGGAACGCACGCATGAAACCGACGCGCAAAGCGGCCTCGGTCGGCGCGAACGCCTGCGCAATCTGCTCGGGGCATTCGCGGTGCCCGCCGACGCAGGCGCCGCGCTGCAGGGCAGTCACGTGCTGCTGGTGGACGATGTCATGACGACCGGAGCCACTTTGCGCGCGGCCGCCCGCGCCCTGTGCAATGCTGGAGCCGCGCGGATCTCCGCCCTGGTCTTCGCACGTACCCCCTGATACCGGGCGGCGCGGACCGACAATCAGGGCCATGTTTCACATCGTCCTGGTCGAACCCGAAATCCCGCCCAACACGGGCAACATCATCCGCCTGGCGGCCAACACAGGGTGCCAGCTGCATCTGGTCGAACCGCTGGGCTTCGCCATGGAAGACCGGCTGCTGCGCCGCGCCGGGCTGGACTATCACGAATGGGCCGACGTGCGCCGCCATGCGAGCTGGCCCGCCCTGCTCGACGAAGAGCGCCCCGACGCCAACCGGATGTTCGCATTCACGACGCACGGCACACGCTCGGTCTACGACACCTCATTCGCGCCTGGCGACTGGCTGGTCTTCGGCTGCGAGACGCGAGGTCTGGCGCCAGCGCTGCGCGAGCGCTTCGCAGCGCCGCGGCGCCTGCGGCTGCCGATGCGGCCCGAGCAGCGCAGTCTGAACCTCTCCAACGCCGTGGCCGTGGCCGTGTTCGAGGCGTGGCGGCAAAACGGCTTTGCCGGCAGCGCCAGCCTTCAAGGTGCCGCGCCGTAGCTGCGCACCAACGATTCGGCAACGCAAACCGGCTTGTCGCCGCCCTCACGCTCCACGACGACCTCCCAGGTCATCTGCACACCGTCGGGCTGCAGCGGCTCCATGGCGATCAAACTCAGACGGGCACGCAGGCGTGAGCCCACGGGCACCGGCGCCGGAAAACGCACGCGGTTCAGGCCGTAGTTGATGCCCATGCGCGCGCCCTCGATGGCAAAAGCCTGCTCGAAAAAAGAGGCCAGCAGCGACAGCGTGAGAAAACCATGCGCCACGGTGCCTCCGAAAGGCCCGGTGGCGGCGCGCGCGGCATCGACATGGATCCATTGATGATCGCCCGTGGCCTGCGCAAACTGGTCGATGCGCTGCTGCGTGATCTCTGTCCAGCCGGTGACGACCACTTCCTGCCCGACACAAGCGGCCAGCTCGCTGTAATTCCTGAAAACTCTCATGCCCGGCAATGTAGCGCCAGCCCTGGCGCCGCAAAGTCGAGCAGGCGACAGCGCGGCGCTTCCCTCAGACGTGATCCAGCCACTTGCACAGCGGCTGCCACTGCTCGAGGTCGCGCGCAACGCGCGAGGGCGTGAGGTCGAACAGCGTGAGCCCGTGCGCCGCCAGATGCACGTAGTTCTGCGTGCTGCGCAGGAAACCGAGCACCGGCAGGCCGAGCGTCGCGACGAATTCCTGCAGCTGGTCTGCCGCCAGGGTGCGCTCGTCCACCCGCATGCCCACGATGCCGATGCGCTTGGGGTTGTCGACGTGCAGTTCATGCAGTTCATCGAGAAACTGGCGCGTGGCGAAAATATCGAACACGCTCGCCTGCAGCGGCACCACGATGCGATCGGCCTTGCGCAGCACATCCTTGAGCCGCCAGCCCTGCAGCCCCGCCGGGGTATCGAGCACGGCGCTGCGCGCGTCGCGCGGGGGCCGGCCCAGCCAGTCTGGGCTGGCCTCCCACAGTTCGATCGTCCGCGCTGCCTGCGGGCGCTGTGACAGCCACCAGCGCGCCGACTGCTGCCCATCGATGTCGCCCAGAGCCACCGAGTGGCCACGGCTGGCGTAATAGCCGGCGATATTCGTCGCCAGCGTGGATTTGCCAACGCCACCCTTGGGGTTGGCCACCGCGATCAATGCCATGTCGCACACTTCCATCGAAAATGGCCTTCAGCCATTGCAACACAACCGCGGCACGCTACGAATTTGAGCAAGGAACAAATGGCGATAACGTCCGCACCAAAGGCAGCCTACTCTAACGCACGGCACGCGCCCGAGCGCCATGTCAACCCACATGCACGAAAATGGGTTGCAGATGCGCGGGTCCGCGAGCCGCAGCCGCGTTTAGGCACCTGAACACCACTCCAGCCCATCTCCCACACACCATGGCCCAAGCCCCCGTCTGGCTCACCTACGGGTTCACCTATCTGACAGCCGCCGTGGTGGCCGTGCCGATCACCCGCGCGCTGGGCCTGGGGGCGATCGTCGGTTACTTGGCCGCGGGCATCGCCATCGGGCCTTGGGGGCTGGCGCTGGTGAGCAACGTGCAGGATATCTTGCACTTTGCCGAGTTCGGGGTGGTGCTGATGCTCTTTCTCATCGGGCTGGAACTTCAGCCCGGCCGCCTGTGGAGCATGCGCCGCCCGATCTTCGGCCTGGGCGGTGCGCAGATGCTGTTTTGCACGCTGCTGCTGGGCGCGGCGGCGTGGCTCTGGGGTCTGCCCTGGCGCATCGGGCTGGTGGCCGCTCTCGGGCTTGCGCTGTCGTCGACCGCCATCGCGCTGCAGATCCTGGCCGAGCGCAATCTGATGCGCAGCGAAGGCGGGCAGTATGCATTCTCCATCCTGCTGTTCCAGGATATTGCCGCCATCCCCATCCTGGCATTGCTGCCGCTGCTGGGCGCCACCGGCAACGAACTGCCCGCGACCGGGCAGGCGCTGCTGACCGAGATCCTGAAGACGCTGAGCGTGGTGGGCGTGATCATCCTGGGTGGGCGTCTGGCCCTGCGCCCGGTGCTGCGCTGGGTGGCGCAGAGCAAGACGCCCGAGATCTTCACCGCCACCTCGCTGTTTCTCGTGGTCGGGATCGCGATGCTGATGGTGGTGGTCGATCTGTCCATGGCCCTGGGCGCCTTCCTCGCCGGGGTGCTGCTCGCGGACAGCGAATACCGCAGCGAACTGGAAACCGACATCGAGCCGTTCAAGGGCCTGCTGCTCGGGCTGTTCTTCATCGCCGTGGGCATGAGCATCGACTTTGGCGTGCTGCTGGCGTCACCCCTGAAGATGCTGGCGCTTGTGACCGGCTTCCTGGCGCTCAAGGCGATTGTCATCTACCTGATCGCCCGTGCCACGGGCATGCCCAGCCAGGAACGCCCGGTCTTCACGCTGCTGCTCACGCAAGGGGGCGAATTCGCCTTCGTGGTGTTTCAGACCGGCATGAATTTCCAGGCGCTGCCGTCGGATGTCGGCTCGATGCTGATCGCGGCCGTGACGATTTCCATGCTGCTGGGGCCGCTGCTGCTCGTGCCGCTGGATCGCGCACTGCAAAAGCACTACGCACGGATGGGCGCACCGGATGAATCGCGGCAGGACGACCTGACCGAGCCGCAAACGGCCCCGGTGATCATTGCCGGGTTCGGGCGCTACGGTCAGATCGTGGCGCGCGTGATGCTCGCGCAAGGCGTGCCCACGACGGTGCTGGACCACAGCGTGGAGATGCTCGAAGTGGCGCACACCTTCGGCTACCGCGTGTTTTTCGGCGATGCCACGCGCGTGCGGCTGCTGCGCAAGGCGGGGGCCGAGCACGCCAGGGTGCTGATGGTGGCCGTGGATACGCCGCAACAGTCCCTGAAGATCGTGCAGGTGGCGCGCAAGCATTTCCCCAACCTGCGCATCGTGGCACGGGCCCGGGACGTTTCACACTGGCATGCGCTGCGCGACCTTGGCGTGACGATGGTCGAGCGCGAGCTGTTCGAGTCCAGTCTGCAAAGCGCAAAGACCGTGCTCGAATGCATGGGCATGGGCACGGTGGAAACCCACACCGTCATCGAGCGCTTTCGCGCGCATAACCTCGAACTGGCGGAGCGGCTTTATCCCCACCACAAGGACCGCGAGCGCTTCATCGCGGCGGCCAAACAGGGGCGGGAGCAGCTGGTGGAACAAATGGCACGCGAGCGCGAGGAGCACGCGCACACCCCATCGCAGGGCCATGCGCCGCCGGCTGCCAGCAACGATGCGCGCGCGGCCTGAGACCGGTGCCTCGCAAGGCAGGCCGCCATGCGCGCCATCAGGGCCTGTGGATCGGCAGCACCGCCGGATCATCCGCGCGCGGCATCGATGAGGAAAGCCCCCGCATGCCGCTGATCTTCGAAGAAAGAATCAGGCCGGGCCGTTGTCCCTCACGCGCCCGCGATGGTGTTGCGAAGCACGCCGATGCGCTCGATCTGCACCTGCACCACATCTCCGGGCTGCATGTAACGCCTGGGCGTGCGCCCCAGCCCCACGCCCGCAGGGGTGCCCGTGAACAGGATGTCGCCGGCTTCAAGCGTCATGGCCTCGCTCACGCTGGCGATGATGGTGGCCACATCAAACAGCATGTCGCGCGTGTTGGCCGATTGCATGAGTTCGCCATTGAGATGCGTCTGCAGCTGCAGGCCCGTGCCACCGGCGGGCACTTCGTCGGCCGTGACGACCCAGGGCCCCCAGGGACCGGTGCCATCCACGTTCTTGCCCAGCGTCCACTGGGGCGAGCGAAACTGGAACTCCCGCACGGAAATGTCATTGCCGACGGCGTAGCCGAACACATGGCCGAGCGCGGCCTCTGCCGCGATGCCGCGCCCGCCCGAACCCATCACCACGACCATCTCGCCCTCAAAGTCCAGGCTGTCGTCGCCGCTGGGGCGATGCACCGCGCTGGCATGCGCGGCAAGGCTCGTGGTGCTGCGCAGGAACAGCGTCGGATGCGCGGGCGGCTCGAAGTGGCTTTCCCTGGCGTGGTCCGCGTAATTCAGACCCACGCAGATCGCCTTGCCGGGCCGCAGGACAGGCGCCAGGAATTGCGCCGCGTCCAGCGGCATCTGGCGCTTGGCGCCCGCTACCAGGGCCGCGATATCGGCCACCGTGACCCCGGCGCGCACAAGCTCCCCGAGATCGCCGCCCGGCCTTCCAATCGGCACCAGGCGCTGCTGCTGCACCGCGGCGGCATGCGGCTCGCCGTCGACCCATATGGTTGCGAGTTTCATCGCCTTCATCCCCAGAACTGAACCCGGCCAATAATAGGCGAGGCCGACACGATCCGACACCGCACACCATGTTCAACCCCACGCAAGCCGATGTCCGGCACTTTTTCTGCGCCGTGCAGCGCAAGCAGCAGCAGGCCGAGCCCATGGAAGCGATCGAAACGCTGGCCGGCCTGTGGATCGGTGAGCACCCGGAGTATCGGGACGACCTGCAGGATGAGGCCGCCGCGCTGACGAAAAACTACGACGAGACCCCGGGCCGGTCCAATCCCTTCCTGCACCTGTCCATGCACCTGTCGATCAGCGAGCAGTGCAGCATCGATCAGCCGCGCGGCATCCGACAGGCCGTGGAATTGCTCAGCGCCCGGTTGGGCTCGCTGCACGCTGCGCACCACGCGGCGATGGAGTGCCTGGGCACCATGCTCTGGGAAGCGCAGCAGTCGGGGCGAGCGCCTGATGGCGATGCCTACGTCTCCTGTGTGCAGCGGCGAGCCACGCGCGATTGACTGCATCTGCCGACGGGCGCAAAAAAGCCCGCCAGGAGCGGGCTCTTTGACAGGCGCTTCGGACTTTCAGCGAAAGCGCGACTCGGGCACGATTTGCAATTGGGTGTCGAGCGAGCCGATGTAGTTGGCCAGCGCCTTGAGTTCACTGTTGCTGAACTGCGAGGCCACGCCCCCCATGATGCCGTTGGCGCGACCGCTGTACGGGCCTTCGTTCGGGTTCTTGTAGGCCTTGAGCGCCACGTAGAGGTAATCGGGGTGCTGGCCCGCGATCTTCGGATAGGCCTCGCTGATGGGCTTGGAAAAGTTTTCGCCATGGCAGGAGACGCACGCTCCTTTTTGCAGCAGGGCCGCGACTTCGCTGCTCGGCGCCTTGGCCGGCTTTTCGGGCACTTCGATCTTCTTGCCATCCGCGGCATAGTAGGCCGCGAGATTGGCCACGTCCTGGTCAGTCAGCGAAATGGCAATGCCGCGCATTGTCGGAAACTTGCGCTCACCGCTCTTGTACTCATGCAGCGCCGCGTCGATGTAGCCCGCGTTCTGGCCCGAGATCATCGGAACCTTGTAGACCTCGGGAAAACTCGACTGATAGCCGATGATGTTGTGGCAGCCGATGCACATGGCGTTCTTCTGCGCTCCCGCGGCTGCGTCCCCCTTGATATCCTGTGCCAGAACTGCGGACGTCGCGAAAGCGACCACTACTCCCAAACCAATCATCAATGTTTTATTCATTTTGCGCGCACAATTTGTGGGTTGTCTCTTTTGCCGACCTCCCAAAGATTATAGGCAGCACTCGCAAAACGGTGCACGACCTCCCTCATTCTCGATTTCCCGCATGAAATTCCAAGGCTCCTCCCATTACGTCGCCACCCCTGACCTGATGCTCGCGGTGAACGCCGCGATCAAGCTGGAGCGCCCCCTGCTCGTCAAGGGCGAGCCCGGCACCGGCAAGACCATGCTGGCCGAGGAAGTGGCCCAGGCGCTTTCCATGCCGCTGCTGCAGTGGCACATCAAGAGCACCACCAAGGCGCAGCAAGGCCTGTACGAGTATGACGCCGTGAGCCGACTGCGCGATTCGCAGCTGGGCGACGAACGCGTGAAGGACATCCAGAACTACATCGTGCGCGGCGTGCTCTGGCAGGCGTTCACGGCCGAGCAGCCGGTGGCCCTGTTGATCGACGAGATCGACAAGGCGGACATCGAGTTTCCCAACGATCTGCTGCGCGAACTCGACCGCATGGAGTTCTACTGCTACGAGACGCGCGAAATGATCCGCGCAAAGCACCGCCCGCTGGTGTTCATCACCTCCAACAACGAAAAGGAGCTGCCCGACGCCTTCCTGCGCCGGTGTTTCTTCCACTACATCAAGTTCCCCGAGGCCGACACGATGAGGAAGATCGTCGAGGTGCACTTCCCGGGCCTCAAGGGTGCGCTGCTGGACGCGGCGATGAAGTCCTTCTACGATGTGCGCGGCCTGCCGGGGCTGAAGAAAAAGCCTTCGACCAGCGAGTTCCTCGATTGGCTCAAGCTGCTGCTGGCCGAGGAAATTCCACCCGAGGCGCTGCAGAGCCAGGACGCCAAGGTGAGCATTCCGCCGCTGGTGGGCGCGCTGCTCAAGAACGAGCAGGACGTGAGCCTGTTCGAGAAACTCGTTTTCATGAACCAGCGCAACCGCTGACAAGGCGCCCGCCATGCCCGCCCGACTTCTCAGCGCCGTGGCACAAGCCATCGGATTCATTGCCGGTGCGCTGGCAGGCTACATGCTGGCCCGGTGGCTGGGCGTGGACCTGGTGCATCACGCCTACGGTCCGCGCAGCGTGCTCGCGGTGGCGGCCGTGGGCCTGGGCGGCGGCATCGGCATCGCTGCGGGGAGGCATTGGTGCGTACAGCGCGGCATCACCGCACCCCCCAAGGATTGACACCATGGCCTTTGTCGAATCCGTGACCTTGCGCAGCCGCGGCTTGCGCCTGGAGCCCCTGGCCCTTGCGCACGCGGCGGGTCTGGCCGCCGCCGCAGCCGACGGCGAGCTCTGGACGATCCGCGTCACCTCGGTGCCCGAGCCGCAGGACACGCGCGCCTACATCGAGACCGCGCTCGCCGCGCGCGAGGCAGGCACCCGCTTTGCCTTCGCCGTGATCGACGAGCGTGACGATCACGTGCTCGGCACCACGAGCTTTCACGACATCCTGCCCGCCGTCAAACGCGTGGAGATCGGCTACACCTTCTACGCCAGGAGCGTGCAGCGCACCCACGTGAACACCACCTGCAAACTCATGATGATGGGCCACGCCTTCGACACGCTGGGCTGCGCCGTCGTGGGTTGGCGCACGGACAATTTCAACTTCGCGAGCCAGCGCGCGATCGAACGCCTGGGCGCAAGGAAAGACGGCGTGATCCGCGGCCATGCGCTGCGCCGCGACGGCACGGTACGCGACACCGTGATGTACAGCCTGCGCGCCGGTGAATGGCCCGAGACACGCGCCCAACTGCTTCATCTATTGCAGCTGCACGCGCCCGCTGCATAGGCGCTGGAGGTTATTCGATGCTGATCGACTTCTTCTACACGCTGCGTGCCGCCAAGCTGCCGGTCTCGGTCAAGGAATTCCTCGTGCTGCTGCAGGCGCTCAAGTCGGGCGTGGTCGGGCCGCTGAGCGAAGAGACGTGGAGCATGGAGGATTTCTACCACCTCGCGCGCACGGTGCTGGTCAAGGACGAGAAGCACTACGACAAGTTCGACAAGGCTTTTGCCGCGTATTTCCACGGCGTGGAACTGCTCGCGGACTTCACGCGCGAGATTCCGGCGGACTGGCTGCGCAAGATGCTGGAGCGCGAACTCACGCCGGAGCAGAAGGCGGCGATCCAGAAGATGGGCTGGGACGAGCTCATGGAGACGCTCAAGAAGCGCCTCGAAGAGCAAAAGGAGCGCCACGAAGGCGGCAGCAAGTGGATCGGCACCGGCGGCACCAGCCCGTTTGGCCACGGCGGCACCAACCCGCAGGGCATCCGCATCGGCGGCGCGAGCAGGAACAGGAGCGCCGTGAAGGTGTGGGAGCAGCGGGCGTATCGCGACTACGACGACACGCAGGAGCTGGGCACGCGCAACATCAAGGTGGCGCTGCGCCGCCTGCGCAAGTTCGCGCGCGAGGGCAACGAGCTGGAGCTTGATCTGCCCGACACCATTCGCTCGACCGCGGCCAACGCCGGGTGGCTGGACATCAAGATGGTGCCCGAGCGCCACAACAACGTGAAGGTGCTGCTGCTCATGGACGTGGGCGGCACCATGGACGATCACATCCAGCGCGTGGAGGAACTTTTTTCTGCCGTGAAGGCCGAGCTCAAGCACCTGGAGTTCTATTACTTCCACAACTGCGTTTACGACTACCTGTGGAAGAACAACCGGCGCCGCTTCGCCGAAAAATTTCCCACCTGGGACATCATCCGCAAATACAACAAGGACTACAAGCTGATCTTCGTGGGCGACGCGACAATGAGCCCCTACGAGATCCTGCAGCCCGGCGGCAGCGTGGAATACAACAACGAGGAGCCCGGTGCCGAATGGCTGCAGCGCCTGACGCACGCCTTCCCCAGATACGCCTGGATCAACCCCGAGCCGCCGGGGGTCTGGCAATACCGCCAGAGCATCGCCATCATCCAGCAGCTGATGGGCCAGCGCATGTTCCCGCTCACGCTCAAGGGCCTGGAAGAAGCGATGCGTTTGCTCTCCAAATAGGAGCTAATAGCGCTTGTGCAACAAAGGTTCGAATGGATATTTGCTGAAGTTTTTCAGCCTGCCGATGGCCCTGCTGCTTGCGGCTTGCGCGGCCACCGCCCCGGCCCCGCGCGCGGGTACGTCCTCGCAGACGCAGCAGACGCTGCGCCCACTCGAAACGGGCGCGGCATTCAAACTTGAAATCGAAGGCGCGGATCAGGCCCTGCGCACGCTCGTGCAAAGGCACACCCTGCTGCAGCGCTGGCGCGACACGTCCGAGCTGGACGCCACCGAAACCGCGCGCCTGATGGCCCTGGCGGAACGCGACACCCGCGAACTGCTGGCCACGCAAGGGCACTTTGCCGCCGACGTCCACGCGACGCTGCGCCACGACAACGACGGCGAGCCCGTGATCCGGATAGCGATCGCCGCCGGCCCCCAGGCCAGCATCAGCGACGTGCGGATCCGTTTCTCGGGCGACATCGCGACCGATCAAGACCCGGCGGTCCAGGCGCAACGCGGCGCCATCACGGCCGGCTGGTCGCTGCCCGCGGGCCAGGGGTTCACGCAAGAGCGCTGGGACGAGGCCAAGACCGCCGCGCTGCGCGCATTGGTCGCGCAGCGCTATGCCCTCGGGCGTCTGGGTGCGAGTTCCGCCACCGTGAGCCAGGATGGAACCACCGTGGCCCTGCGGATCGAACTCGACTCCGGCCCCACGTTCCGGCTCGGCGCCGCGAACGTGGTCGGCGCGAGCCGCTACCCGCCCGAGCTGGCCACGCGGCTGTCGTGGCTGCGCACCGGGGAGATCTACAGCCAGCAGGCACTGGTGCAGGCGCAGCAGCGGCTCATGGCCAGCGGCTACTACGATTCGGCTTATCTGAGCATCGCCCCCCAGGACCGGCCCGAGGCCACGCCCCTGACCTACGCCGTGACCGAGGCCAAACGCCAGAAGGTGCAGCTGGGCGCGGGCTACAGCACCGACAGCGCCGGCGCGCGCCTGACACTGGAGCACCGGGACAACACCGCACTGGGCACCACCTGGCGCGCCGACACCCGCCTGAACCTGGAGCGCAGACAACCACTCGTGCAACTGCAGCTCACCTCGCTGCCCGACGAGGCGGGCTGGCGCCGGGCGACCTTCGCGCGGCACATGCGTCAGGACGACGGGACACTGGTCACGACCTCGGACACCCTGCGCATCGGGCAGCTCCAGAGCACCGAGCGGATCGATCGCAACGTCTATCTGCAATACGACCAGGCCAGCGTGGCGGGCGCTGGCGGCGCGCGGGTGCCCGCCGCCCTGATCGGCGATGGCGCCGCGATCAGCGCCAACATCGCCTGGACGCGCCGGCGCTTTCGCGATCTGCCCAACCCCACGCACGGCTGGGGCCTGGGGCTGGAGCTGGGAGCGGGCATGACCACCATGGGCACGCGCCGCCCGTTTGTTCACGTGGGTGGCCACTGGCTCGGTTTCGTGCCGCTGGCGGGCGGATCGAGCCGCCTGCAGCTGCGCGCGCAAGCGGGTGCCGTGGTGGCAAAAATGGATGCGCGCCTGCCCGCCACCTACCTGTTTCGCACCGGCGGCGACACCACCGTGCGCGGCTACAGCCTGCGCAGCATCGGGCTGCCCGTGGGCGCCAATCTCGTCGCCCCCGGCCGGTTCATGACGGTGGGCAGCATCGAATGGCAGCGGCCCATCCTGCAGCAGCGGTTTCCGGGGCTGCTGGAGCATGTGGTCTTCGTGGACGTGGGCAGTGTGTCCAACCACATCGGCGACCTGCATGGCCAGTGGGGCGTGGGCACCGGCTTGCGGCTGATCACGCCCGTGGGGCCGATGCAGGTGGACGTGGCACGCGGCCTGCAGGCCCACGCCTGGCGGCTGCACATCAACGTGGGGCTCAATTTCTGATGCGACGCTTTCTGCTGCGCTGGCTCCCGATCGGCGGCTTGCTCGCGGGCCTGCTGCTCGCGGCTGCGGCCGCCAGCCTGTGGGTGTGGAGCGGCAGTGAAGGCTCGCTGGCCACGGCGCTGCGCTGGGCTGGCGCCTACCAGCGGCTCATGGCCGAACAGGTCAGCGGGTCGCTGCGCCACGGCGGCCGCGTCGCCAGGCTGGCGTGGGAGCGCGGCGGCCTGACAGTGCAGGCCAGTGAACTTGAGCTGCGCTGGCGCGCGCGCGACCTGTTCCATGGGCGCCTGGTCATCGAACACCTGAGGGTGCGCAGCCTGCGGATCGACGATCAGAGCACCACGAGCAGTCCGCCGCCCACCACCCTCGCCTTGCCGCTGGCGGTGCAGCTGCAAGAACTGCGCATCGGCGCGCTGCGCAGCTCGGCGGCGGGCGAGCAGACCGTGCGGGACATTCAGGCGCACTATGCCTTCGATGGCCGCCACCACGAACTGGTCATCGAGCATCTCGGCGTTCAAGGGGGCGACTTTCATGCGCAGCTTCGTCTGCCTGCGCAGGCGCCACTCACGCTCACGGCCACGCTGGGCGGCACGCTCGCGCCCGAACTGCCCTCGGCCGCGGCGGCGCTGCCGCTCACGCTGCAGGCGACACTGGACGGCCCGCTCGAACAACTGCAGCTGCAGGCCGAAGTGCGCTCAGCCAAGGCCGATCCGCCTGCACCCTCACCCCAGGCACGCCTCACGGCGCGCCTGCTTCCCTGGGCCGCGCAGCCCCTGTCCGAGGCCGAAGGGACGCTGCAGGCACTGGATCTGGCCCGCCTGTGGACCGCGGCCCCGCACACCCGCCTCAGCGGTGATTTCAAGCTCAGCCCGCAACCCGCATCCACCAAGGACTTCAGACTCCACGCCGATCTGACGAATGCCGAGCCCGGCCCCTGGGATCGCCAGCAACTGCCCGTGCAGGCCCTGCAGGCCGACGTGCTCTGGCAACCGGGCAGCGCCACGGTACGCATGCTGCAGGCGCGCATCGCAGGCGGGCGTCTGCACGCCGAGGGCGACTGGTGCGCCTGCACCGACGCGGTCGACGCCGCAGGCTGGCACCTGCAGGCCCGGCTGGACGGCGTGGACCCGGCCGCGCTGCACACGCGCTTCACCGCGCTGCCTCTGGACGGCCGTGTCAGCGCCAGCGGTGCGGGACAAGCCATCGCGTTTGAAGCCGCTCTCCAGGCGCGCCACGGCGCCGCGGCCCATCCCCGCTCATCGGGCGCGGCACCCAAGCTCAGCCTCCGACAACTGAACGCACACGGGCGATTCCATCCGGGCTGGCTGACCCTGGAGCAAGTGAAACTCACGAGCGACGATGCGCAGGCCAGCGGCCGCCTGCAACTGCGCTGGCACGAAGGCGCGATCATTGGCGGCGAAGCCGACATGAGGGCCCGCGCCCCGGGCATGACCGCGACGCTGCGCGGCGGCGTGCAAGAGCGCAGCGGCTCAGGCCTGGTGCAATGGCAGGTGACGGACGCGGCGTCGGCGCTGGCGTGGCTCAGCCGCCTCCCCGGCGTGGCCGCTGTGCTGCCCGCAGGCACCCATGCACGCGGGCAGGCACAGCTCTCGGCCCACTGGAGCGGTGGCTGGCGCCAGCCCGGGCTGCAGGCCGAGCTCACCAGCACCGGGCTGAACCTGGGCACGCAGCGCATGCAGGAGGTCCGGATCGACCAGGCACGCGTGCAAATCGAGGGCACGCTGGCGCAGGCGCGGCTCAGCTTGCGGGCCCAGGCGCACCAGGGCCAGCGCAAGGCCGATCTGGAGCTATCGGCCCAGGGCGGGTACGGCGCGGCGGGCAAGCCGCAGCAGGCACGGCTCACGAGCCTCAGGCTCCAACTGACCGAGCCGCTGCTCGGCCCCGATCCGTGGCGGCTCGCACTGACCGAGCCCGTGCTCCTGAGCTGGGCCAGCCCCGCAAGATCCGATTGGAACGTGGGCGCCGGAGCGCTGACCATCACCACCTATGCCGCGCCCGAGACGCGCGCCACGCTCCGCTGGGGCGCCCTCACGCACGCACGGGGACATTGGAGCAGCAGCGGCGAGCTCACCGGTCTGCCCATGCAATGGGCCATGCGTGTCTTGGGGACGGCGGCCCAGGCGCGGGGCCTGACCAGCGACGTGCTGCTGGGCGGTTCGTGGAACTTCGCGTTTTCCGACACCCTGCAGCTGAAGGCAAAGCTCGAGCGCACCAGCGGCGATCTGGCACTGCACGCCAGCGCAGGGGGCGACAAACCCCAGGCCCGCATCGCCGCCGGGCTGCAGCAAGCCCGCGCCACGCTCACGAGCGACGGCCGCGATATCGACCTGCAACTGCTCTGGGACAGCACCCACGCGGGCCGCCTCAGCGGCGAACTGCACTCGCCGCTGATGGCAACGAACGACGCCCAGGGGCAGCGGCACTGGTCCTGGCCCGACAACGCACCGCTCAGCGGGCAGCTGCGGGCACGCCTGCCTGAAATCGCGGCCTGGTCGGCGCTCGCGCCGCTGGGCTGGCGACTCAGCGGCTCGCTGGCGGTGGACGTGGCCGTCTCGGGCACACGCGCGGCGCCCCAACTGGCGGGTACTGCAACGGCCGATGACCTCGCGCTGCGCTCCATCATCGACGGCATCGAGCTGACCCAGGGCCGCTTGCACGCGCGCTTCGCGGACACCCGCCTCGTGATCGAGGAGCTGTCCCTGCGCGGCACGGGCAAGGATGGCGGGGCACTCCGAGCCAACGGCGAAGCGGGCTGGATCGACGGGCGGCTGCGTGCGCATCTGGCCGCGACACTCAACGGCCTGCGCACCAGCCTGCGCAGCGACCGGGACATCGCCGTCTCGGGCCAGCTGCAGGCCGAGCTGCAAGACAAGGCCCTGAACGCCAGCGGGCAGCTGCACATCGATCATGCCCGGATCGAGTTGCCCGACGAAAGCCGCCCGACACTGGGCAGCGACGTCATCGTGCCAAGCAGCCACCCGCCGCCCGGCGATGCGGGCCAGGCGCGTGATTCAGCCGCCCCGGCGTCCTGGACCGCCCAAGTGGATGTGGGCATCGATCTGGGCGACGATTTTCGCGTGAGCGGCATGGGAGCGGACACGCTACTCACCGGCCAGCTGCGCCTGAGCGCCCGTGGGCCACTCACGCAGGCGCCGCAGCTCACGGGCCTGGTGCAGACGCGCCGCGGGCGCTTTCGCGCCTACGGGCAGGACCTGGACATCACGCGCGGATACATCCGCTTCACCGGCGAGATCGACAACCCGGCGCTCGACATCATCGCGCTGCGTCCCAACTTCGCCAGTGACCAGAAGGCGGGCGTACAGGTCAGCGGCAGCGCGCTGCTGCCCCGCATCCGCCTGTACTCCGACCCCGCGCTGCCCGACAGCCAGACACTCGCCTGGCTGCTGCTGGGCCATGCGGCACCCACCGACGGCGCCGAATCCGCCATGCTGCAATCGGCGGCGATCGCGCTGCTGGGCGGCAGGGAAGGCCGCAGCCTCGCCTCGCGCTTCGGGTTGGACGAACTGAGCGTGGCGCGCGGCGACAGCGGCGCCGTGGCCAACACCAGCATCACGCTGGGCAAACGCCTCTCCGAGCGCCTGTACGCCGCCTACGAGCACAGCCTGGCGGGCACGGGCAGCACCCTGCTCATCTTCTACGAGCTCTCGCGCCGATGGAGCCTGCGCGGGCAGGCGGGAGAGAACGCGGGCCTGGATCTGATCTATCGCCTGTCCTTCGATTGATGCGGTTGGCGATTTCAAGCCAAAACCAGCTCCAACGCTTTTCTGGAAAGCGCGAGCAGCTATCAATTGAATAGAGTCGGAGTCATTTGCCCGCCGCCGCGCCCGATACAATCGCCGCCACCGACACGCCGCCGTAGTTCAATGGACAGAACGGGCGCCTCCTAAGCGCCAGATGCAGGTTCGATTCCTGCCGGAGGCGCCATGCCCGCCGCCGGTTTCAGACACCGCGGAACATGAAGTACACCGCGCCCATCAGGCACAGCCCGGCCCAGAGGTAGTCCCACTTGAGCGACTCGCCCATGTAGAACACGGCGAACGGCACGAAGACCGAAAGCGTGATCACCTCCTGCATGATCTTGAGCTGGGCCAGGCTCAACTGCGTGTGGCCGATGCGGTTGGCCGGCACCTGCAGCAGGTATTCGAAAAGCGCAATGCTCCAACTCACCAGTGCCGCCACCCACCATGGCGAGGCGCTGAGGTTCTTCAGGTGCGCATACCAGGCGAACGTCATGAAGACGTTGCTGGCGATGAGCAGCAGCGCGGTCTGCAGCGAGATGGGCAGGGAAGTCAGCCAGTTCATGGTTACAGGTAGGGCACGGCGGCAAGACGGTGCATTACACGCCAAAATGCGGGCATGAGAATCGATATTCCCGAACAGAAAAAGCTCGTCCATGAAATGATCATCCCCATGCGCTGGGGCGACATGGACGCGATGGGGCACATGAACAACACCGTGTACTTCCGCTACATGGAGATCGCGCGGCTGCAGTGGCTCATCGCCATTGGCCACCCGCCCGATCCGAAGGGCATCGGACTGGTCATTGCCAACGCGTTCTGCAACTTCATCCACCAGCTGGAATTCCCGGCCGAGGTGCGCGTGCGCTCCTACGTGAGTTCGCCGGGGCGCTCGTCGTTCGACACCTGGGCGACGATGGAACGCACGGACCGGCCCGGCCTGATCTGCGCGACGGGGGGCGCCACCGCGGTCTGGGTGGATTTCCCGGTGCAGAAATCCGTGCCGCTGCCCGAAGGCCTGCGCCAGCTCATCGAATGAACGGGCGCGGGGTGCCGCGCCGTCAGGCCGCTTCTTCGCCCAGATAGGCGGCGCGCACGCGTGGATCGGCCAGCAGATCCTGCCCCGAGCCTTGCATGGTCAGCAGGCCCGACTCCATGACGTAGCCGCGGTCGGCGATCGCCAGCGCGCGGCTGGCGTTCTGCTCCACCAGCACGATGGTCACGCCCAGCGCATAGACATCGCGCACCACCTGAAAGATCGTGTCCACCAAGATGGGCGACAGGCCCATGGAAGGCTCGTCGAGCAGCAGCACCTTGGGGCGGGCCATCAGCGCCCGGCCCATGGCCAGCATCTGCTGCTCGCCGCCGGACATGGTGCCCGCGAGCTGGCTCTTGCGTTCCTTCAGGCGCGGAAAGATGCCGAAGACCTTCTCCACGTCCTCGGCAATGCCGGCCTGGTCCTTGCGGGTATAGGCGCCCATGAGCAGGTTTTCGGCGATGCTCATGCGCGCGAACACGCCACGCCCCTCGGGCACCATCACCAGACCTTCCTTGACCATGTCCCAGGGGCCGCGCCCCTTGATGCTGCGGCCCAGGTACTCAATATCGCCATCATTGGCACCCAGCATGCCGGTGATGGCCTTCATCGTCGTCGTCTTGCCCGCGCCGTTGGAGCCGATCAGCGAGACCAGCTCGCCCTCGTGCACCTGCATGTCGATGCCCTTGACGGCCTGGATGCCGCCATAGGCCACTTTCAGGCCCTTGACGCGCAGCAGCACCGGCTTGTCGTTTTCTGCCATTTCAGTGGCCTCCCGTACCCAGATATGCCTCGATCACCTTCGGGTCCTTCTGCACCTCGGCGGGCGTGCCTTCGGCAATCTGCTTGCCGTAGTCCAGCACCGTGACGCGGTTGCACAGGCCCATGACGAGCTTCACGTCGTGCTCGATCAGGAGGATGGTGCGGCCATCGTTGCGGATGCGGTCGATGAGCTCGCGCAAGGCCACCTTCTCGGTGGCATTCATGCCGGCCGCCGGCTCATCGAGCGCCACGAGCAGCGGATCGGTGGCCAGCGCCCGCGCGATTTCCAGGCGCCGCTGATCGCCATAGGAGAGTGTGCGTGCCTTGAAGTCCGCATACTCCGACAGGCCCACGTAGTCCAGCAGCTCGCGTGCGCGCTGCGCAATGGCCTTTTCCTCGCGCCGAAAGCCGCTGCTGCGAAACACGGCGCCGAAGAGTCCTGAATGCGTGCGCACGTGGCGCCCGACCATCACGTTCTCCAGCGCCGTCATCTCGGCAAAGAGTCGAATGTTCTGGAAGGTGCGCGCAATGCCCGCCTTGGCCACCAGATGCACCGCATGCGGCGCATAGGGCTTGTTCCCGAGCTGAAAACTGCCGCTGTCGGGCGTGTACAGCCCGGTGATCACGTTGAAGAACGTGGTCTTGCCCGCGCCGTTAGGCCCAATCAGCCCGTAAACCTGGCCCTTGCGGATCGTGATGCCCACGTCCGACAATGCCTGCAGGCCGCCAAAGCGCTTGGAAATACCGGCGACCTTGAGCACGATCTCATTGGATGCTTCTGTCATGTCCTTGCCCAATCTGCCGATTTCACGATTTACGTATGACCGACTTGCCGTGTTCCGGCGCCGGCCAGAGGCCGCGCGGGCGCAGCAGCATCACGACGATCATGGCCGATGCGATCAGAAGCTGGCGCAGGATGGCCGCATCCAGACGCCCGCCCGTCATCTCCTGCAGCGGGCCAGCCACGTAGCGCAGCACCTCGGGCAGCGCCGCCAGCAGGATGGCGCCGACAATCACGCCCGGGATGTGGCCCAGGCCGCCCAGCACCACCATGGAGACGATCATGATGGACTCCATCAGGCTGAACGACTCGGGCGAGACAAAACTCTGGAAGGCGCCGAACATCACGCCGCACACGCCACCGAACGAGGCGCCCATGCCGAAGGCCAGCAGCTTCATGTTGCGCGTGTTGATGCCCATGGCCTTGGCCGCGATTTCATCTTCACGGATCGCCATCCAGGCCCGGCCGATGCGCGAATCCTGCAGGCGGTAGCAAATGAGCACCGTCACCAGCAGCAGCACGATGAACAGGTAGAAATACAGCGTGACTGAAGGGATTTCGAAGCCGAAGAGGGTCGGGGGCTTGGCGAAATTCACGCCGAACATGTGCACCGGATCGACGTTTGCGATCCCCTTGGGGCCGTTCGTGATGTTGACCGGCTGGTCCAGGTTGTTCATGAAGATGCGGATGATCTCGCCGAAGCCCAACGTGACGATGGCCAGGTAGTCGCCCCGCAGCTTGAGCACCGGAATGCCCAGCAGCACGCCCGTGCAGGCCGCGAGCAGCAGCGAGAGCGGTATGGCCCACCACACCGAAATGTGCAGGCCCTGCGGGAACATGGCGGCGATCGCCGGGAAATTCTCCGTCAGGTGCGGCGATGCGAGCAGCGCATAGCCGAACGCCCCCACCGCATAGAACGCGACGTAACCCAGGTCGAGCAGGCCGGCATAGCCCACCACGATGTTCAGGCCCAGTGCCAGCATGATGTAGAGCAGCGTCAGGTCGGCAATGCGCACCCAGGCGTTGCCGAACTGCTGCAGGATGAGCGGCAGCACGATGAGCCCGACAGCCCACGCCAGCTTCTTGGTCATGTTCTTGTTCATGTCCCCTCCTCAGGCGCGATCGGCCACACGCTCACCGAGCAGGCCCGAGGGGCGCAGCGTCAGGATGATGATGAGCACGATGAAGGCAAAAATGTCGGTGTACTGGCTGCCCAGCACGCCGCCCGTCAGGTCACCGATGTAACCCGAGCCGATCGCCTCGATCAGGCCCAGCAACAAGCCGCCGACCACCGCGCCGGGCAGGTTGCCGATGCCGCCGAACACCGCCGCCGTGAAGGCCTTCAGGCCCGGCAGAAAGCCCATGGTGTGAAACACCGTGCCGTAGTTGGCCGCCCACATCACCCCGGCGATCGCCGCCAGCACGGCGCCGATCACGAAGGTGGCCGAGATCACGAAGTCGGGCTTGACACCCATGAGGGCCGCCACGTTCGGGCTCTCGGCCGTCGCGCGCATCGCGCGCCCCAGGCGCGTGTAGCTCACGAGGTACACCATCGCCGCCAGCGACACGACCGTGATTCCCAGAATCAGAATCTGCATGGTCGTGATGACGGCGCCGCCGATCAGGTGCGGCTCCACCGGCAGCAGCACGGGGTAGGGCTTGTAGGTGGGCTTCCAGATCATCATCGCCACCGTCTGCAGGAACAGCGACATGCCGATGGCCGTGATCAGCGGCGCCAGCCGCGGGCTGTTGCGCAGGCGCTTGTAGGCGATCTTCTCTATCCAGTAGTTCAGGACCGCCGCGAGAATGCAGGCGATCACCATCGAAATCAGCAACATGGCCCATCCCGGGAGGTAGCTCATGTTCGTTTGCATGTACCCCACGCAGGACCAACTGATGAGCGCACCGAACATCAGCACCTCGCCGTGGGCGAAGTTGATCAATTGGATGATGCCGTAGACCATGGTGTAGCCCAGCGCGATGAGGGCGTACATGCTGCCGAGAACCAGACCATTGATGATCTGCTGCAGCAGGATATCCATAAAAGCAGTCCTTCCCTGGTAGTGCGTCAGCGCACAGGCCGCGCGGGGTGCGGCCTGCGCGCGGCAGCCTGAGGCGCACCCCCTTGCCCGAGAGTAGGGCAACTGGGCACTGGCAGACCGTGCTGCGGCGCCCGAGCTGCCACCTTATGGGCGACAGCGAACGCCACACCTGTACACGCGTTTCACAAACAACCCGCCCGGCATGCATCCAGGCAAGTCAGCGGGCGCGATTGTGGCACGGGAAAAACCTCTGCCTGCACCTGTTTCGCACGGGTTTTCCCTTGTTGAAATGCCATCAGCCACGCCTTCCTGCCCGCGTGAACAGATAGATGCCCGCCAGCACCAACGCCGTCCCCGCCGCCATGGACGCCGTGATCGCCTCCCCCAGCAGCCAAGCGGCCAGCACGATGGTGGACAGCGGTCCGATCATCCCGGTCTGGGCCGTCATGGCCGCTCCAATGCGCTCGATCGCCAGCATCACCATGAGCACGGGCGCGGCCGTGCAAACCGTGGCGTTCAGGATGGACAGCCCAATCACCTCGGGTGCCACCACGGCGGCCGACAGCGGCCTGAGCAGGGCGAACTGCGCCACGCAGCAGACGCAGGCCACGCTCGTGGCCAGACCCACCAGGCGCAGTGGCCCGACACGACGCACCATCGCCCCGCTGTAGACCAGGTACAGCGCATAGCTCACCGCACTGCCGAACACCAGCAGCACGCCCCAGGCCGTGTGGCTGCCTCGTGCGCCATGGCCCAAGGCCTCCACGCCGAACACCAGCACCACGCCACAGTAACTGAGCAGCATGGCCCCGAGATGGCGCCGGTTCATGCGCTCGCCATAGAACATCCAGCCCAGCAGCATCACGATGGTCGGGTTCAGGTACAGGATCAGGCGCTCCAGACCCGCTGTGATGTAGGCCAGTCCCGCGAAATCCAGGAAGCTGGCGAGGTAGTAGCCGCAGACGCCCAAGCCGACGATGCCGCGCCAGTCGCGCGCCGACAGGCGCGGCTGGCCGCGACTGGCCCACCACGCCATCACGAGGAAAATGGGCAGGGCGAACAGCATGCGGTACATCAGCAGGGTCACCGCATCCACGCCATAGCGGTATGCGAGCTTGACGATCACCGCCTTGCCGCTGAAGGCCACCGCGCCCAGACCCGCCAGAATCAATCCGTTGGCTACGCTTCGAGGAGCTGTTTGCCATTGCTCCGCATGGGTTTCCGGCATTTTCAATGCATGCTCTTGAACAGGCGATGGTGCATGCGCCTGAGCGACCACCAGACGCTGAGCGCCACCAGCGGGATGGCCGCCGCCGCCGTCCCCTCCGGCGACCACGGCCAGCCCAGCGCCTGCGCACCCTTGACCAGATGGCTGATGAGCCCGACGACGTAGTAGGTGATGGCCGCTACCGACAGGCCCTCCACCGTGGCCTGCAGGCGCAGCTGCATGTCCTGGCGCTGGTTCATCGTGGTGAGCAGCTGCTGGCTGCTGCGCTGCTGCGCGATCTCCACGCGCGTGCGCAGCAGGTTGCTGGTGCGCGAGACCCGCTCGGACAACGCATTCTGCCGGCGCACCGCCCACGCGCAGGTGCTGCGGGCCGGGCTCAGGCGCCGCTCGATGAAGTCACCCAGGGTCTGCATGCCCGCCAGCGGTGCTTCACCCAGTTCACGGATGCGCTGGCTCACCAACTCGAAGTAGGCGCTGCTGGCGGAAAACCGCGCGTGCGTGGCGGCGTACAGGCTCTCGACCTGTCCCGCCAGGCGCGTCAGACGATCCAGCAGGTGCGGCTCGGCATCCCCATCCGCATCACGGATCGCCTCGGCCAGGTCAGCCAGGTCGCGCTCGGCACGCGCCAGCGCGTCGGCCGCATCACGCGCCACGGGCAGGCCCAGCAGCGCCGTCATGCGGTAGGTTTCCAGCTCCAGCAGGCGCTGCACCGTGCGGCCCAGTCGCCTCGCGCTCAAACCGCCCGCCACCAGCACCATGCGCGAGCCGCCATCGGCACGCAGCGCGAAATCGGTAAAGACTTTGGCATGTCCACCAGCCACCGAGGACGCCACCAGCGTGCCCTCCTGCAGCACCCGGGGCACGAGCTCGCCATCACCGAACGAGCGCATGTCCAGCACCCAGAGGTCGAGCCGGCACAAGCACTGCCCTGGCAAGCCCGCCAGCCAGTCGGCAGGCACGGCTGCGAGCGCGCTGGCGGGCTGCGCCTGGCCAAAGCCCGTGGCATCCAGCGGCGCCGCAAACGTCCAGGCGACGAACTCGGTATGCAACTCCCATCGCACGCGGAAGGCGCCGAGATCGGCACGCCAATGCGTGACCAGCGCATCCGGCACCGTCGCGCCTGGATGGCGCCCGAGCAAGGCCGTCAGATGCGCGCGGCTGGCCTCGCGCTCGCCGGCATCCGCCCACATCACGACGTGACCCATGGCCAGGGGCGCCGTGACGGCTTCCGGCGGGCGCGCGTGGATTTCGTTGTGCAGCAGCGTACGCTGGGGATGCGATGGTGCCACGGTCAATGCTTGCATGAATTTCCTTGGAGGATTTACCCGGTCGGCAGGCCGCGGCTACTCCTCGACGAACGCCTCCTGGCGCTTCTTGCTCACCGCTGGCAGCAGCACGACGAGCACCATCAGCGCTGCCGCGATCAACAGCCCGGCGGACAGCGGGCGGGTGAACAGCACCCCCCAATCGCCGCGCGAAAGCAGCAACGCGCGGCGCAGGTTTTCTTCCATCATCGGCCCGAGAATCAGTCCCAGCAGCAGCGGCGCGGCCTCCAGCTCCAGTTTGTGAAACAGGTAGCCGACGAAGCCGAAGATGGCCACCGTCCAAATGTCGAACTGGTTGTTGTTGTTGCTGTAGACGCCCAGCGCGCAAAACAGCACGATGGATGGAAAGAGCCAGCGGTAGGGCACCGTGAGCAGCTTGATCCAGATGCCCACGAGCGGCAGGTTGAGCACCACCAGCATCAGGTTGCCGATCCACATCGAGGCCACCAGCCCCCAAAACAGCTCGGGGTTGCCGCTCATCACCTGCGGGCCGGGCTGGATGTTGTGGATGGTCATCGCACCAATCATCAACGCCATCACCGGGTTGGGCGGAATACCCAGTGTCAGCATGGGAATGAACGAGGTCTGCGCGCCCGCGTTGTTGGCCGACTCCGGCCCCGCCACGCCGCGGATGTTGCCCTGGCCGAACGGCAGCTCGCCCTCGCGCAGTCGGCTCTTCTTCTCCAGCGTGTACGAGGCAAACGACGACAGCACGGCACCGCCGCCCGGCAGGATGCCGAGCACCGACCCGAGGGCCGTGCCACGCAGCACGGCCGGCAGCATGCGCCTGAAATCCTCGGCCGTCGGCATCAGGCCGGACACCTTGGAGGTGAACACCTCGCGATGCTCGTCGGGACGCGAAAGGTTGGCGATGATCTCGCCATAGCCGAAGATGCCCATGGCGATCGGCACAAAATCGATCCCGTCCGTCAGATCGGGGATATCGAATGCGAAGCGCACCACGCCGGAATTCACGTCCGTGCCCACGAGTCCGAGCATGAGGCCGAGCACGATCATCCCGATGGCTTTGAGCAGCGACCCCGAGGCGAGCACGACGGCGCCGATCAGGCCCAGCACCATGAGCGAGAAATACTCGGCCGGGCCGAACTTGAACGCCAACTCCGTGAGCGGCGGAGCGAACGCCGCGAGCACCACCGTGCCCACGCAACCCGCGATGAACGAACCGATGGCCGCCGACGCCAGCGCCGGGCCGGCCCGGCCCCGACGCGCCATCTGGTAGCCATCGATCGTCGTGACCACCGACGACACTTCACCGGGCAGGTTCACCAGGATGGCCGTGGTGGAGCCGCCATACTGCGCGCCGTAATAGATGCCCGCCAGCATGATGAGCGCGGACACCGGCGGCAGCGCATAGGTGACCGGCAGCAGCATGGCGATGGTGGCCAGTGGCCCTATGCCCGGCAACACGCCGATGAGCGTGCCCAGAAAACAGCCGACGAAGCAGTACACGAGGTTCTGCCACGTGAAGGCCACGCCAAAACCGAGAACCAGGTGATTGAGCAGATCCATGCCGTGATGCTCCTCGCGTCGTCAACCAGCGACGAAGCTCGGCCAGACCGGCAGCGTCATGTTCAGCGCCCGGACGAAGACGACATAGCAGCCCGCAGCCAGCACCGTGGCCAGCAGCAACGCATCCCGAACGCGGAACGCGCGGCTCGCCATGCCCGCGACGAGCACCAGGGCGTAGATGGCCACGATCAGCCCCATGCCCGGAAGATGCCAGGCCGGCAGACCGACGAGCAGCAAACCGAAGAGTACGTTGCCGCCCAGGACGAACACCAGTGGCCGCCACGCCCAGGCGCCGATGCGCGCGCCGCCCTCGGTCTCGATGACCAGGGCCTTGAACATCACGAGCACGCCGATCACCGCCAGCAGCACGCCCACGAGCAGCGGGAAATAGCCGGGGCCCATGCGCGCGGCCGAACCCAGCGCATAGCCGGTGGCGCCCCAGGCATAGCCCGTACCCAACACCAGGAACAGCAGTCCGGCGAAGAAATCCTTTTCGTTCTTGATCTTCACGTGCGCGCTCCACCGTCATGAAAGACGGCGCGAATTATCGGTGCAGCCATGCGCCACGGCCGCTGCACCTGCCCGCTACTGCAGCGGCGGCGTCGAGGCCACGACTTCATCGATCGTCGTCAGACCTTCGGCGGCACGCAGCGCCCCAGCCAGGCGCAGCTGGCGCATGCCATCGCTGACCGCCTGGCGGCGCAGCGCATCGATCGAGGGGCTCTGCGAAATCTTCTCGCGCAGCCCCTCGGTGACGGTGAGCAACTCGTACAGGCCCATGCGGCCGCGAAAGCCCGTCATGCGGCACTCCACGCAGCCCACGGGGCGATAGGCTCGGTAGCCGCCGGAGAGCTTCCACGGTTTGATGAGCTCGGCGATCTCCGCCGGATCGGCCTCCCGGTCCCGCTGGCGGCAATTGGAGCACAGCGTGCGCACCAGCCGCTGCGCCAGCACGCCAAGGAGCGTCGCATTGATCAGATAGTAGGGCACGCCCAGCTCCATGAGCCGCGTGATCGCGCTGGGCGCATCGTTGGTGTGCAGCGTGGAGAACACGAGGTGACCGGTGAGCGCAGCCTGGATCGCCATTTCGGCGGTTTCCAGGTCGCGGATTTCGCCCACCATGATGATGTCCGGGTCCTGGCGCATGAGCGCGCGCAAACCTTCGGCGAATGTGAAGTCGATCTGCGGCTGCACCTGTGTCTGGTTGAAGCTCGCCTCGATCATCTCGATTGGATCTTCCACCGTGCTCACGTTCACCTCGTCGGTGGCCACGCGCTTGAGTGTGGAGTACAGCGTGGTGGTCTTGCCCGAGCCCGTGGGTCCGGTCACGAGGATCACGCCGTGCGGGCGTGCAACGAGCTGCTCCCAGCGTTCGGCGTCGTGCGGCGCAAAGCCCAGCGCGCTCAGATCCTTGACGGTATTGTCCGGGTCGAAGATGCGCATCACCATCTTTTCACCGAACGCCGTGGGCAGCGTCGAAAGGCGCATTTCCACCTCGTCACCGCCGGGGTTGCGCGTCTTGATGCGCCCGTCCTGCGGACGGCGCTTTTCCACCACGTCCATGCGCCCAAGCAGCTTGATGCGCGCCACCATGGCATTGAGCACGCCGATCGGAATCTGGTAGACCGTATGCAGCACGCCGTCGATGCGAAAGCGGATCACGCCCTGCTCGCGCCGCGGCTCCATGTGGATGTCGCTCGCGCGCTGGTCGAACGCGTACTGCCAGAGCCAGTCCACGACACGCACCACGCCCTGGTCGTTGGCATCGAGCTGGCGGTTAGCGCGACCCAGCTCCACCAGCTGCTCGAAACTGCTGCCCCCGGCGCTGCCGCCGCTCTTTTGCACCGCGCGCACGGACTTGGCCAGGGCGTAGAACTCGGCCGTGTAGCGCTTGATATCCTTCGGATTCGAGAGCACGCAGCGCACACGGCGCTTGATCTGGCGCTCGATTTCACTGACCCAATCGGCAATGAAGGGCTCGGCCGTGGCCACGACGATTTCGCTTGCCGAGACCTGCACCGGGAGAATTTTGTGGCGCTCGGCGTAGCTGGCGCTCATGGCTTCGGCGACGCGCCCGGCATCGACCTTGAGCGGGTCGATGCGCAGGAACGGCAAGCCACAGCGCGACGCGACGGTCTCAGTCAACGCATCCAGATCGAGCACCTTGCCATCGCCTTCGCGCACCATGGAGACACTGGCCAGGCGCACCAGCGGATGCTGGCTGCTCTCGGCACGCGAACAGCGCTCGATCGTGCGTTCGGCCTGCGCGCTGGAAATCACGCCATCCTCGCACAGCCAATCGACGATCTGGCGCCACTGCAACGGCCCGCGATGGGTGGCAGGGGAATGCGGAGCGTGCGCGGCCGTGGGTGTGGGGTTCATGGTGCAATGGTGCCGCAAAAATCAGGCGACGGGCTTGAAGCTGCGCAGCCACTTGCGCGCCGGCAGGCCCCAGCGCTCCTGCACCGCCTCGGCGCGCTGCAGCAGCAGCGCCCGCGTGGGTCGCGAGGGCGCGCGCTGCGCGAGCACGATGGTGTTGCCCTCGCGCGTGGGCTTGAACGCCCAGACAGCTTCGGCGCCAAAGGCCTCGCTGATGCGCGCCAGGCTCCGCTCGTAGTGGCTGGTGCGGCCAAACAGATTCACCGTCATGCAGCCCTCGTCCGTGAGCAGGGCACGGCAGTCGGCGTAGAACGCCACGCTGTCGAACACCGGCGCGGCGGCATCGTCGTCGTACATGTCCACGGCCAGTGCATCGATCATGCCCAGGTACTGCGGCTTGCGGATCTCCTGGCCCGCATCACCGAGCACCACGGTGAGCCGCGGCCCCTCGGGTGGCAGCTTGAACCAGGCGCGGCAGACATGCAGCACCTGGGGGTTGAGCTCCACGGCCGTCGCATGCATCCGCAGCTTCTTGTGGCAAAACTTGGTGATCGCCCCAGCGCCCAGCCCCAATTGCATGGCACGGCGCCCGGCCACACTGTCCGGCTCCATGAAGAGCAGCCACGCCATCATGCGTTGCACATATTCGAGGGCAAGGTCGAAGGGCGCGTCCACGAGCATGGAGCCCTGGATCCAGGGCGTGCCCAGGTGCAGATGGCGCAGCACGCCATCGTCGGAGATGCTGACTTCGGGCAGTTCACGAGCGGGCTTGGCGGGCATCAAAGCAATCCAGAAGTTGAAAACGCCTCGCGCCACGCCTCGCACTTGCGCGCAAAGCTCCATGAGGCATTGGCCGGGCTGGTCGAAGGCAGGCGCAGCGAGGTGATGGGCGCATCCTCGGCCAGCCCCATGCGCTCGCGCACCAGGCGCGCCCGGGAATGGCTCTCGCCCCCATTGTGAGCGATCGCCACCAGCCAAGGCAGACGGGCGTGCAGCCCGGCGAAATCGTTGAGCTGCGCATGGCGGATGCTGGTGTCCAGGCTTCCCTCGCGCTCGCAGGCCATGTACACATCCCAGACACCGAGTCCGCGCGCGAGCACCCAGGCACAGCGCCCGGCGTAGTCCTCGGGCCCGGGCATCGGGTTTTGCGGCCAGAGCGCGGCCAGCAGGCGCCAGAACTGGTTCTGCGGGTGCCCGTAGTACTGCTGCGCACGCAGCGACGCCACGCCCGGGAAGCTGCCGAGTATGAGCACGCGCGTGTGCGGCGCCACCAGGGCGGGCAGACCATGAAGCAGGGGATAAGACGCCACCATCGGGCGCCGTTTGTACTACGGTTTGGGGGCCGGTCGCACGAGGCGCACGTAAAGCGGCGTGGCGCGGTTCATGTCCCCCCGCCCTTCCCCCGAGCCCATGTCCACCGCCCAGGCCTGCCGCGCATGGAGGGCATCACCGCCCTGGCCGCCGCGCATCACGTTGCCATAGGTATACGGGTTGACCGCCCCCGTGTTGACGCTGCGGGTGCTCGTCCAGTGCCAGTCGGCGGGTGCACCCGGAAACAGGGCTGCATCGACGGCGGACGGGCTGGTGCCGCGGTTGACCAGGCGGCGCAGCTCGGGCACGCGCGGCAGACGCCAGCGCACCCCGCCCGCCTTCCATCGCTCGTCGGCCAGGGCCTGGGCCTGGGCCAACGTGAGCAGCTGCGCACGGCCCGTGCAGGTGCTGCCATTCCACTGCATGCCGACGACACAGCGGTCCCAGGCCAGATGCGAGCGCGTGTCGATCACCAAGGTGCCATCGGTCGACAGCGCCCAGGGGCTTGCGACCGACGCCGCGGACGTCGCCATGCCGGACGCGCCCATCCACAGGCCGCAGGCCGTCAACATTCCCCCCATGAGCCTGTGCTTGCCCATCGCCCACCTCCGATTCGGCTGCCCCCAGGGACAGCAAGCCGCCAAGCCGGTCGCTGCAAGCGGCGACACAAGCGGCTTCACCGCCTCGCCGACCCTAGCACAGTACCTGCTCGTCCGCACGTTTTTTCCATTGTGTCCGCCCACGTCGGCCCGTCACGGAAATCAGATTCGGAGAATGCAGTCGCTGGAGCACCGGCAGCATGCAAAGCAAAAAAAGGCCGCCCACGGCGGCCTTGTGCAGCAAGGGGCAGCCCCGCTTACTTTCCGTCCGTGCCCGGCACCTTGCCGTCCACGCCCTTGACGAAGAAGTTGATGCCGCGCAGGAAATCGTCATCGGCCACCTTGCCATCGGCAAGCACTTCCTTGCCGGTGTTGTCGGAAATCGGTCCCTTCCAGATGTGGTAGCTGCCGTCCTTCAGACCCGCCTTGAGCTCGGCGAGCTTGGCCTTGGCCTCGGCGGGCACGTCGTCGGCGATGGAGACAAGATCGATCGCCCCCTCCTTCACGCCCCACCACTGGTTGGGGCCGGTCTTCCAGGTGCCGTCTAGCGCCTCACCCACGGCCTTCTTGTAGTATGGCTCCCAGTTGATGATGGCCGACGCCAGGTGCGCCTTGGGGCCGTAGGCGGTCATGTCCGAATCCCAGCCGAAGGCGCGCTTGCCCATGGACTCGGCGGTCTTGAGCACGGCGGGCGAATCGGTGTTCTGGAACAGCACGTCGGCGCCGCCGTTGATCAGCGAGGTGGCTGCTTCGGTTTCCTTGGGCGGGTTGTGCCATTCGTTGATCCAGACCACCATGGTCTTGATCTTGGGGTTGGTGACCTGCGCGCCCAGCGTAAAGCTGTTGATGTTGCGCACCACTTCCGGAATCGGCACGGTGCCGACGACGCCCAGCACGTTGGCCTTGGTCATGGCGCCGGCGATCACGCCGGCCATGAACGCGCCCTCGTAGGTGCGGCTGTCGTAGGTGCGCATATTGGGCGCGGTCTTGTAGCCAGTGGCGTGCTCGAACTTCACGTCGGGGTTGTCGGCGGCCACCTTCAGCATGGGCTCCATGAAGCCGAAGCTGGTGCCGAAGATGAGCTTGTTGCCCTGCGCCACCAAGTCACGCGCCACGCGTTCGGTGTCGGCGCCCTCGGGCACGTTTTCGACGAAGCTCGTGACCACCTTGCCGGCGAAGTCCTTCTCGACCGCCTTGCGACCGTTGTCGTGCGCATAGCTCCAGCCACCGTCTCCCACGGGACCGACGTAGATCCAGGCGGCCTTCAGCGGTTCGGCGGGCGCCGGTGCCGGAGCAGCAGCAGGAGCCGCCGCGGGGGCCGGCGCAGGCGCCGGTGCCGGCTCCTCCTTCTGCCCGCAGGCTGCCATCGTGAGCGCCGCGGCAGACACCATGGCCAGGCGCAAGGCGGTGCGTTTGTTCATGTCGGTCATCAGAAAAGTCCTCCTGGAAAAAACTGGGGCGAGGTAAAAATATTCAGGAACCCGGATAGAAAGGCTTGCCGAGCGAAGCGGGCATATTGACACGAATCCACGTGGGGTTGCGCGAGATCAGCGCCAAAACAACGACGGTGGCCAGGTAGGGCATGGCCGTGAGCAACTGGCTCGGAATGTGCGAACCCTGGCTCTGCAGGTAGAACTGCAGCATGGTGACCCCGCCGAACAGATAGGCCCCCAGCAGCACGCGCGCGGGCCGCCAGGTGCCGAAGGTGGTGAGCGCCAGCGCGATCCAGCCCTTGCCCGCCACCATGCCCTCGACCCACAGCGGCGTGTAGATGATGGACAGGAACGCGCCCGCCAGCCCACACAGCGCCCCGCCGATGACGACAGCCGCCATGCGGATGCGGCGCACCGGGTAACCGAGCGCATGCGCCGATTCGGGCGATTCGCCCACGGCACGCAGCACCAGGCCGACACGCGTGCGGTACAGCACCCAGATCAACACGAGCGTGAACGCGATGCCGAAATACACCAGCGGGTGCTGGCGCATGAGTGCCGGGCCGATGATGGGCACATCGCCCAGTCCGAGCCAGTTGAAACGCGGGCGCTCGGGCATGCGGGCCTGCACATAGCCGATGCCGACGAAGGCCGAAAACCCCGCGCCGAACAGCGTGAGCGCCAAGCCTGTGGCGTACTGGTTGGCGTTGAGCCAGATCACCAGCCAGCCAAAGGCCGCCGCCAGCACCGCGCCCACCGCCATGCCGGCGAGGAATCCCAGCGTGTCGCTGCCGGTGTGCACCACGGTGGCGAAGCCCGCGATGGCGGCGCACAGCATCATGCCCTCGGCACCGAGGTTCACCACACCGGCTTTTTCATTGATCAAGAGGCCCAGCGCCGCCAGCGCCAGCACCGTCCCCGCCGTCAGCGTGGACGCGAAGAGCAGAGGGTAAGCATCCATCACCGCGCTCCTTTCAGGCCGCCGATCGCGCGGACGCGGTAGTTCACCAAGGTGTCGCAGGCCATCAGTGAAAACAGCAGCAACCCCTGGAACACGTCGGTGAGCGATTTGGGCAGACCCAGGCGGGACTGCGCGAGTTCACCGCCGATGTAGAACATGCTCATCAAAATGGCCGCCAGCACCATGCCCAGCGGGTGCAATCGTCCGACGAAGGCCACGATGATGGCCGCGAAACCGTAGCCCACGGGCACATAGGGCGTAAGCTGCCCGACCGGTCCCGCCACCTCCAGCGCCCCCGCCAGGCCCGCGGTGGCGCCGGACATGAGCAGCGCCGTCCACAGCGCGCTGCGCGAGGAAAAGCCCGCGTAGCGCGCCGCCGCCGGCGCCACGCCGCCCACCTGCAGTGCATAGCCCGCGCGGGTGCGAAACAGGTACAGCCACAACAGCGCCGCGCCCGCCAGCGCGATCAGCGCGCCGATGTTCACGCGCGAGCCCGCCATCAGCTTGGGGATGCGCGCCACCGCCTCGAAGGTGCGCGTCTGCGGAAAGTTGTAGCCCATGGGGTCTTTCCACGGCCCGAACACGAGGTAGTTGAGCACCTGGATGGCCACGTAGACCAGCATCAGGCTCACGAGGATCTCGCCGGCATTGAAACGGTCGCGCAAAAAAGCGACGATGGCTGCCCAGAGCATGCCGCCCACCGCGCCCGCGATCAGCACGGCCAGCACGATCCAGCGCCCGGTCTCCTTGCCCGCCATGAGAGCCACGCCACCGGCGAAGATGGCGCCGATCACGTATTGCCCCTCGGCGCCGATGTTCCAGATGTTGGAGCGAAAACACACCGCCAGGCCCAGCGCGATCAGCAGCAGCGGCGTGGCCTTCACGCCCAGCTCGCCCAGGGCGTAGGAGGACTTGATCGGCTCCCAGAAGAACACCAGCAGGCCCTTGACCGGGTCCTTGCCGAGCAGCGAAAACAGCAGCGCACCCAGCGCCACGGTGATCACCAGCGCCAGCACCGGTGAGGCCCAGGCCCAGGTGCGTGAAGGCGTGGGGCGCAGTTCAAGCCGCAGCACGGGCCACCTCCTGACGCGCTGCCGCGTTTTCCGCACCCGGCCACAGGCCGCTCATCCACAGACCGATTTGCGCCACCGTCGCCTCGGCGCGCGGCAGGCTGGGCGAGAGCTGTCCCTTGGCAATGACGTGAAGCCGGTCACAGATTTCAAACAATTCGTCCAACTCCTCGCTGACCACCAGCACCGCGCAACCCGCATCGCGCAACGCCAGAATTTCGCCGCGGATCTGCGCAGCCGCACCCACGTCCACCCCCCACGTGGGCTGAGAGACGACCAGCAGCGTCGGCCGGGCATCGATCTCGCGGCCCATGATGTACTTCTGTAGGTTGCCGCCGGAAAGCGAGCGAGCGGCTGCGTGCGTGCCTGCGGCCTTGACCTTGAAGCGCTCGATGATGCCCGCCGCCTGTGTGCGCAGCACCCCCATGCGCAGCCAGCCCAGGCGTCCTACGGCCTCCTTGCGCGTGAGCAGCAGGTTGTGCGCCAGGCTCATCTCGGGCACGGCGCCGCGCCCCAGGCGTTCCTCGGGCACGAAATGCAGCCCGAGTGCGCGCCGCCCGAAGGGCGCCATGCGTCCGACCGGCTGGCCCGCTATCGAAATGGATGCCGGGGACGCTCGCCTGTCCTCACCAGAAAGCGAAAAAAGCAGTTCACGCTGACCGTTGCCCGAGACGCCAGCGATGCCCACCACCTCGCCCGCGCGGACCTGCAGCGAGACATTTTCCAGGTCCACCCCGAAGGGCGATTCGCGCGCCAGGCTGAGCTGGTGGACCACCAGCACCGGCGCACCCGGCTCGCGCGGCACGTGCTCGAGCGGCGGAGGCTCGGCACCGATCATCAGGCGCGAGAGCGAGGCATTGGTTTCTTCACGCGGGTCGCACACGCCCGTGACCTTGCCGCCGCGCATCACCGTGCAGGCGCTGCACAGCGCGCGAATTTCATGCAGCTTGTGGCTGATGTAGAGGATGGAACAGCCCTCGTCCGACAGACGCCTGAGCGTGACGAAGAGCTTTTCGACCGCCTGCGGCGTGAGCACCGAAGTCGGTTCATCGAGAATCAGCAGACGCGGACCAGCCAGCAGGGCGCGGATGATCTCCACGCGCTGCATTTCGCCCACGCCCAGCGTGTGCACCGGGCGCTCGGGGTCCACCTCCAGGCCGTAGGTGGCGGCGGTGCCGGCCACGCGCCGCGTCACCTCCGCGAGCGACAGCGTCTTGTCCAGCCCCAGCCAGACGTTCTCCGCCACGGAAAGCGTCTCGAACAGACTGAAATGCTGGAACACCATCGCGATGCCGAGCTGGCGCGCCGCCTGCGGGCTGCGCACCAGCGCCAAGTGGCCATCGACGCGCACGTCGCCTGCATCGGGTTTGACCGCGCCGTAGATGATCTTCATCAGGGTGCTCTTGCCCGCGCCATTCTCACCCAGCACGGCGTGGATTTCGCCGGGCTGCACGGTCAGCGAAACCTCGCTGTTGGCGATGACGCCGGGGTAGCGCTTGGTGATGCCCGCGAGCTGCAACCGGGGCACGACCACGTCAGGCGTTTGAGGAACATGCAATGGCGGCATGCTGATTTGTCTCTTTGTAGTGCGATGGACACGACCCGCGCCACGATGTGCATGAGCCACGCTGCTTTGTTTGCATCACTTTACCCGCTATCCGGAGATTGCGCCAGCAAATTGCATGCGATATGTGTAGACAGAATTTGCATACACACAACATCAGAGTCATTCCCGTCACGAAGAAAACCCATGATCATTGTCGGTTCACTGCGCGCTGGCGGACTGCGGCACCTGCCCCCACTGCACCCGATTGCGCCCGGCCCGTTTGGCCGCGTAACAGGCCATGTCGGCACCGGCGAGGGCTTCGGCCGGACCGGCGCCCATGGCGAGCAGCACCAGCCCGATGCTCAGGCTGAGCGAAAAACTGCGTCCCCGGTACGTGGGCTCCCATGCCGCCACAGCCGCGCGCAGCTTCTCCGCCAGTTCGGCTCCACGTTCCATGCTGCATCCTGGCAGCACCACCGCGAACTCATCGCCTCCCAGGCGTCCCAGCCACCCCGTCTGGCGGACATGCGATTCGAGCAGGCGCGCCAGATGGCGCAGCACATCATCGCCCGCGTCATGCCCGGCCAGCTCGTTGATCAGCGTGAAATGGTCGACATCCACATGCATCAGCACACCCGTGACGGACTGCTCGTGGGCCAGCGTGTGCGCGCCGCGCGCCACGCGCCTGGACAGCAGCAGTTGCAGCCGACGCACCAGCGCGGCACGGTTGGGCAGGAAGGTCAGGGCATCGTGCCAGCGCTCCCAGTCATGTTGCAGGCGCGCTTCGCGCTCGGCCGAGCCGTCTTCGATGATCCAGATGACCCCGGCGGCCGGGTCTCCCGCGTGCACGGGCTCGCCATGCACCTGGGCCCACAAGGTGCTTGCGTCGCGCCGCATCAGGGGCAGCTCCCCATGAAAGCGCCCATGCACCGCGAAATCCACGCGCACGCGCTCAGCGAGCTCGCCCCCCTCAGGGGAGCCAGAGATCAGTTGCAGAAAATCGCGCCCCACCAGTTGCGCCGGGGTGTAGCCGAACATGCGACAGGCCTGGCTGCTGGCGATCTCGATGCGCTGCGAGCGCGTCAGCGCGATCCCCAGCGGCACATGCTCCAGCACGGCCTGCAGCTGGCGCTCCAGCGCCTGCGTCGTGCGCTGCTGCTGGCGGCGCAGCTGCACCAGACGCGCAAACACGCGCACGACGTCGTTGACCTCCCCGCTCGCACCCAGGAGATCGGGCGGCTGCCGGGGCACGCTGGCGGGATGCTCTCCCTCCAGCACGTCGCGTGCGCGCTGGCGCAGCAGCGAGAGCGGATGCATGAGCCACCACAGCAGCAGCAGGGCCGCCAGCGCCACGGCGGCCACGGCGGCGCCCGCCAGCCACCACACCCGCTGCTCGGCCGCCACCAGGGGCTGCAGCAGCGAGGGCGCACGGTTGACCCGCGCCACCACCCAGCCCGGCAGCCCGGCCACGGCCCAACCGACGACAGAACCATCGGGCAGCACGGTGCGCCCGGGCTGCGCCAGCAGCTGCGCCGCATCGCTGCCGGAAAAAACGCGTGACAGCCCGGGCTCGTCGCGCACCAGTCCGAGTACGCGCGATGCGTCGGGGTGCGAGAGGATCACGCCCTCCTGCGTGAACACCATGAAGCGTGTGCTCTCGCGCTCGGGCAGCGCCAATGCGGGTGGCAGCAGGTTCTGCGACTGCAGTCGCAAGGTGGCGGCCACCACCGCCACCGTCTGGCCGCTGCTGCCCAGCACCGGTAGCGCCAGAGCCACGTGCGCCTGCGATGCCTTGCTGCCCAACACCCCCGAGACCATCGGCTTGCGCTCCTGCCAGACGCGGTGCAACAACGCCTGCTCCGCGTCTTCCAACTGATCAACGGCCGTGACCTCCTCGCCCCTCAGCTGCAGCCCGGCGATCTCTTCGCCGCGCAGTACCGTCACGGTCTCGAAGAGGCGTGCCGCCGGCCGGTTCTGCATCAGCCAGGCGCGCAGGCGCACGTTGGAGCCGATCACCGCGGGCGAGAGCCCGTCGGCCAGCGCCGCCAGCATCTTGATGTTGAGCTCCATCTTGCTCGAGAGCATGCGCGCGAGCATTTCCACCTCACCACCGTCCTGCTCCAGGATGCGCTGCAGCGCCTGCGGCTCGCTGGCGCGTGTCACGAGCCAGGTCGACACCCCGCCAGCAGCGATGACCGACAGCAGGACGAGCAGTCCCACGGCGCGCACCAGGGGCCCCGGCAGCCACGCACGCCGCGGCGCGGCATCACGGGGCGCGGCATCCACCACGGCGTCCATGAGCACCCCGCAATCCGGCAGGTGAATCGTTCAAGAAAGACAGGCTCATCATCCTTGGCACGTGCGCGCCGTCGGCCCCATGCCGACCATCGTTGCACTATAGGTAGCCACGGGCCGTTGCAGGCTCGGGTACAACCCTGAAGGCCGCTGCGGAAAACCCTAGGAGGCTGTCGGACTTGGAGCCTCCAAAGCGTTCTCGAAGCGCGGCGCAGCCAGAATCGGCCGCTGCGGTCAATTTGCAGCCGGCGGTTCCCAAGTCCGGCAGCCTCCCAGGAGCCGCACCGGAAGGTGGCAATCGCCCCCCGCTCCACCACCCACGAGAGCACCATGCCCAATTTCATCGATACCTCGCCTCAGGGCTCCTGCGTCTTCTGCCGCCTCATCGCCGGGGAAATCCCCAGCGCCAAGGTCTTCGAGGACGAGCACACCATCGCCTTCATGGATTTGGGCCAGGTCAATCCGGGGCATGTGCTCGTAGCCACGCGCCGCCACGCGGCCACGCTGTGGGACGCCACGCCTGAGGAAGCGGCCGCCATGATGCGCACTGCGCACCGGGTGGCGGCCGCGGCACGCGCGGTGTTCGAGCCCGCGGGGCTGATGTTGCTGCAGGCCAACGGGGTCGTGGCAGGGCAGACCGTGGGGCACTTGCACATGCATGTGGTGCCGCGCCACGAGGCCGATGGCATCGGCTTCACCTGGCCACGCAAGGATCCCGCGGCCAGCACCCTTGCGCAATACGCCCAGCGCCTTGCCGCCAGCCTGCAAAACCAGGGCAGCGGCCATTAAGACGCGCCTCTCACGCGCACCTCACGGGCGTCAGGCCCATTTGCAACACCGGATTTTTTGTATACACTTTTCCCACACAAAAAAATCGAGGTGATGGCGCCACCCCGGTTTTTACCTCGAAGTCACTCAGGAGACGACATGCGCAAAACACTGCTGGCCCTTGCCGCGACAACTCTCTGCACACTCGGGGCACATGCCCAGAGCACGGTTCAACTCAGCGGCCTGGCCGACCTGTACGTGGGCTCGATGCGCATGGCGGGCGACGCCAGCAGCCACACCACCGTAGGCAACAGCGGCATGACCACCTCATGGGTCGGCGTCAAGGGCTCTGAAGACCTTGGCGGCGGGCTCAAGGTCAATTTCGCGATGACCTCGTTTCTCAAGCTCACCGACGGCTCGCAGGGGCGCTTCCCCGGAGACACCTTCTTCTCGCGCGACGCCAACATCGGCTTCTCGGGCAATTTCGGCTCGGTGGTGCTGGGCCGCTGGCTCGCGCCCAACTTCCTGCCGTCGGTCATTGGCAACCCGCTGGGCGACTCGTTCACCTTCGCGCCGCTCATCCTGCACATGAACGTGCCGCTGTTCAACGCCAGCGGCTGGCAGGCCACGACGCCGTCGGACACCGGCTGGAACAGCCAGATCGCCTACACCACGCCCGATCTCGGCGGGTTCAAGGCCACGCTGCAGTATCAGCTCGGGGGCGACACGGGCAAGCACAACATCGGCGCCAACTTCCTGTATTTTCACGGTCCGCTCACGGTCACCGGCTTTTACGAGCGCGACCAGTTGAGCAACCCCGGCACCAGCACCTGGCTGGGCACGACCAAGACCGACTGGATGCTGACGGCCGCCTACGACTTCAAGGTCGTCAAGCCCTATGTCGGCTACGGTCAGGCCAAGGCCGACAATGCCCCTGGCAAGGCCAAGACCATCCATCTGGGCGCCTCGGCCCCGCTGGGCGGCGGCAGTGTGCTGGCCTCGTGGGCGCGCACCAACGTGACCGCGCTCGATACCAGCCGCAAGACCCTCACCCTGGGCTACGACTACTTCCTCTCCAAGCGCACCGATCTGTACGCGATGTACATGAATGACCGCATCACGGCGCAACCCAGCGGCAACAGCTTCGCGGTCGGCATGCGCCACCGGTTCTGAGCGCCCGTTCCGATACCCAAGGTCTGTCTCACGGCCCGCGGTGCACACGCGCCACGGGCCTTTTTTCATCCGCGCGAGCACTCTGCTACGCTCGCGCTCCCATGCGCACCGCATCGCCAGCCCCACCCCGCACCCTGCCGCCGGTTCTGACCCTCACCGGGCCCACGGCCAGCGGCAAGACGGCGGCGGCCCTGGCGCTGGCGCACGCCCTGGCGCCTCGACTGCCGGTGGAAATCATCAGCATGGATTCGGCGCTGGTCTACCGCGGCATGGACATCGGCACGGCCAAGCCCAGCGCCGATGAACTCGCCGCCGCACCGCACCACCTGATCGATATCCGCGATCCGGGCGAACCCTACTCGGCCGCGGAATTCGCGCACGATGCCGCGCGGCTCATCACCGAGATCCAGGCGCGCGGCGCGCTCCCCCTGCTCGTGGGCGGCACCCTCCTGTATTTCAGGGCCTTGAGCGAAGGCATGGCTCAGCTGCCGCCCGCCGACCCCGCCACGCGCGAGCGGCTCGATGCGCAGGCCCGCGCCATCGGCTGGCCGGCGATGCACGAGGAACTGGCCAGGATCGACCCGGCCACGGCCGCGCGTCTGGCACCCAACGACAGCCAGCGCATCCAGCGCGCGCTGGAGGTCTGGCGGCTGACCGGGCAAACGTTGTCTCACCTGATTGCTACCAGCAAGAGAGCTGCCGGCGCTTATCCCATAAGCGCTGGAGCCGTTTTTTCCTTGGAACCGTCGGACCGCGGCTGGCTACACGCACGCATCACCCACCGCTTCGAGCGGATGCTGGAGCAAGGCCTGCTGGACGAAGTGCGCGTCCTGCGCGCCCGTGGCGACCTGCATGCCCAGCTGCCCAGCATGCGCTGTGTGGGCTATCGCCAGTGCTGGCAGGCGCTGGAGGGCGAATTTCCCATCGCCGAGCTGGCCGGGCGCGGCGCCGCCGCCACGCGCCAGCTGGCCCGGCGCCAGCTCACTTGGCTGCGCTCCATGCCCGGGCGGCGGGTGATCGCCGCCGACGCGCCCGACGCCACGGCCCAACTGCTGCGCGCGGCCATGGAGCAGCTGACCGCATGAGCGCCGCCGACACCCCCCTGGTCGAAACGCGCCAGCTGGCACGCCGCTACGGGACGCAGACGGTCTTCGAGAACGTCAGCCTGCAGGTGGCGCGCGGCGAATTCGTCGCCATCGTGGGCGAGTCGGGAGTAGGCAAATCCACGCTGCTCAACTGCCTGGCGGCGCTCGACACCTGGGACGCGGGCCAGGTACTGTTCGACGGCACCGACCTCACACCGCTGGACGACACCGCGCGCGCCCTCTGGCGGCGCGCACACGTCGGCTTTGTGTTCCAGGCGTTTCACGTGCTGCCCCATCTGACCGTGGCGCAGAACGTCGCGCTGCCGCTGATGCTGCTGGGGCGCCACGAGGACGTCCAAGTTCAGCGCATGCTCGCCGCCGTCGGCCTCGCGGGCCTGGCCGGGCGGCTGCCGCAGCAGCTCAGCGGCGGCCAGCTGCAGCGCGTGGCCATCGCCCGCGCGCTGGTGCACCGCCCGCCGCTGCTGCTCGCGGACGAGCCCACCGGCAACCTCGATCCCGACACCGCGGCGCGCATCCTCGATCTGCTGACCCGACAGACACGCGAGTGCAAGGCGGCGCTGGTGTTGGTCAGCCATACGGCCGGCGTGACCGCCTGCGCCGACCGTGTGCTGCATCTTTCAAAAACCGGGGTCCGTGGCGGCTGACAGGCTGCAAGCTCCCCTCACGCCGCTCACCTTCAGCAGCTGAGGCAGGGCCTCACCCGCGCGCCTGAAAAGCAGCAAAAACGACGGGCCCTGGCGCAAGTCAGCGACAGGGCCCACGGTTGACGGGCAGGACGGCGTTTATTCCACCGCGAGGCGCTGCGCCTTGCCTTCGAGCTTCTTGGGCAGCGTCAGGATCAGCACGCCGTTTTCGTACTTGGCCTTGGCCTTGGCTGCGTCGACCTCCATCGGCAGCTGGAAGCTGCGCGCGACCGAGCCGAAGTAGCGCTCGCTGCGCAGCACCTTCTCGCCCTCCTTCTTCTCGTCGTGCTGCTGCACCTCGGCGCGCAGCGTCACCACCGCACCGTCGATCGACACCTGGATGTCCTCCTTGGACACGCCCGGCAGTTCGGCCTGTACGCTGTAGCCAGCGTCATCCTCCTTCACGTCGAAGCGGATCTGCGACGGCTGCGGCAGGGCGTCGCCATGCAACGGCCGCACGTAAAAGGCAGGGGCCACATCACGGAAAAAATCGTCAAGCAGATTGCCACGGGTCATCAGCGAGTTCATGGTCTTACTCCTCATGTTGCATTGCGCCGCCTCGTGCGGCATACCTTGTACATGTGCACCGCGCGCCAGGTTTCAAGACCTCACCCGGCGCTGGCACTGCACCGACAATCGCAGACCATGCGCGAGCTGTTTTTCACGTTCTCCTGGCAGGACCTGCGCCAGCACCCCTGGCGCAGCCTCGCGGCCGCCCTGGCCGTGATGCTGGGGGTGGCGCTGGGGCTGGCGGTGCACCTGATCAACGCCAGCGCGTTGACCGAATTCGCGCAGGCCACCCAGGCCATCAATGGCCAGAGCGACGTCCAGCTGCGCGCGCGCCAGGGACTGCTGCCGCAGCGATTTTTCGCTGCGGTGGCTGCCCAGCCGCTGGTGGCGCAGGCCAATCCGGTGCTGGAGGCGACGGTGCAGGCCTTCACCGAGGCGGGCCACGAGGTGACGCTGCATCTCACGGGCGCCGACGCGCTGCAGCTGCCCGCCACCGCACCGGCGCTCATGCCCCGCCCCTGGCCCGGCAGCGCGCGCCTGGTCATGCTGGCGCCCGACGCCCTCTTCCTGAACGCCAGCGCACGCAAGGCGCTGCATCTGGCGGATGGCCCGGCGGTGGTGCAGCTGCAGATCGGGCTCAGGCGCACCGCTGTGCAGGTGGCAGGCAGCGTCCCGGCCACCGGGCAGCCCGTGGGCGTGATGGACATCGGCGCCGCGCAAGACCTGCTGGGGCTCGATGGCTGGCTCACACGCATCGACGTGCGGCTGCGCCCGGGCGCGGACAAGGCCGCGCTGGAACAAGCGCTCGATGCACATCCGGACACCGCCGCCCGGCTCCTGTCGACCACGCCGCGCAACAGCATCACACAGGCCGATCAACTCTCGCGCGCCTACCGTGTGAATCTGACGGCGCTCGCGCTCGTGGCCCTGTTCACGGGCGCCTACCTTGTCTACTCCGTGCTGGCGCTGGCACTGGCGCGCAGGCTGCCGCAATTTGCCCTGCTCGGCGTGCTGGGCGCCACGCCGCGCCAGCGCCTGATGCTCATGCTGGGCGAAGCCGGCACGCTGGGCCTGATCGGCGCCGTGGCCGGCGTACTGCTGGGCACGCTGCTCGCCTGGGCCGCGCTGCGCCTGGCCGGGGGCGACCTGGGAGGCGGCTATTTCTCGGCCACATCGCGGCTGCACTGGAGCGGGGGCGCCGCGCTCGGCTACACACTTCTGGGCCTGGCCGCCGCCCTGGCCGGAGGCTGGTGGCCCGCGCGCCAGGCCCGGGAGCTGGCGCCCGCACAGGCGCTCAAGGGGCTGGGCCTGGCCCTGACGCGCGGCAACGCGCGGCTGGCGCTGGGCGGCCTGCTGCTGCTGGCCGCCAGCGCGCTGCTGGCGCTGCTGCCGCCGGTGCTGGGCATCCCCATCGCGGCCTACCTGTCGGTGGCCCTGCTGCTGATCGGCGGCATCGCGCTGCTGCCCTGGCCCGTTGAAGTCTTGCTCGGCGCCGCAAGACCTCTGGTCGCGCAGCGGGCCTTGCCCATGCTGGCGATGGAACGTGCCCTGCGCACGCGCGGCGCGGCGGCGGCCACCATTGGTGGCGTGGTGGCCGCGCTCAGCCTCGCGGTCGCGCTCACGGTGATGGTGGCGAGCTTTCGTGGCTCGGTGCAGCACTGGCTGGACGCCATGCTGCCCGCGCCCCTGTACGTTCGCGCCAGCGGCCAGCTCAAGGGCGACGACGGGGCCGTCTTCACGCAAGACCTGGTGAACGACATCCGGCGGCTGCCCGGCCTCTCGAAGCTGCAGGCCTCGCGCAGCAGCAGTGTGCAGCTGAGCGCCACCCAGCCGGCGCTGGCCATCCTGGCGCGCCCCCTCGGAGACCACCCCGAACGCAGCCTGCCCCTGGTCGGCGAGCCACTGCCGGTGCCGGCCGGGCGCATCGCGCTGTACGTGAGCGAAGCCGTGCTCGATCTGCACGGCGTTCACTTGGGAGACGGTTGGCCCGAATTTTCCAAGGCGTTTCGCCATGAAAGCCTCTCCAATCAAGCGCAGGAAGCACCTTTTTTCATAGCAGGCGTGTGGCGCGACTACGTCCGCCAGACGGGTGCCGTCGCGATGAGACGCTCGGATTTCATCGACCTGACGGGCGACACCCGGGCCAGTGATCTGGCTCTGTGGCCCGCGCCCGGCACCGACCTGGGCACGCTGCGCGAGGCGATCATGGCGTTGGCTCGCGCGCAGGGCGCCGCCTCCGGCGCACTGGAATTCACCCGCACCGACGTGATCCGCCAGCGCTCGCTCGCGCTGTTTGACCGCAGCTTCGCCGTGACCTACTGGCTGCAGGCGGTGGCCATTGCCATCGGCATGTTCGGCGTGGCCGCCAGCCTCTCGGCGCAGGTGCTGGCGCGGCGCAAGGAGTTCGGTCTGCTCACGCACCTGGGACTCACGCGCCGGCAGATCCTCAGCGTCGTGACGGGCGAAGGCGTGGCCTGGACGGCCGTGGGCGCCGTCGTCGGCACGTTGCTGGGCCTGGCCGTGGCGCTGGTGCTGGTGCGCGTGGTCAACCCGCAGAGCTTTCACTGGAGCATGGACCTGGCCGTCCCCTGGCCGCGCCTGGGCCTGCTGGCCGGTGCGGTGGTCCTGGCCGGCGGCATCACCGCGCTGTTGGCCGGGCGCTCGGCCGCCAGCCATGATGCGGTGCTCGCCGTCAAGGAAGACTGGTAGCTGATCCACAATCGACGCCCATGACCGAACCCGAAGCCGCTTTCCACCGCGACCCCTGGCTGCACCAGGCGATTGCCCGCATCGAAGCCGATTACCAGCGCAGCGCCGACACGCACCTCATCGCGCTGCCGCTGCCCGCGTTTTCCGATGCCGGGATCGATCTGTACCTGAAGGACGAATCAACCCACCCCACGGGCAGCCTCAAGCACCGCCTGGCGCGCTCGCTGTTCCTGTACGCGCTGTGCAACCGCTGGATCCACGAGAGCTCGACCGTGGTGGAGGCCTCCAGCGGCTCCACCGCCGTGAGCGAGGCCTACTTCGCCCGGCTGCTCGGCCTGCCTTTCATCGCCGTGATGCCGCGCAGCACCTCGGCCGAAAAAATCGCATTGATCGAATTCCATGGCGGCCGCTGCCACTTCGTCGAAAGCGCCCCTGCGATGTACGACGCGGCCCGTGCGCTGGCGCGGGAGACGGGTGGCCACTACATGGATCAGTTCACCTACGCCGAACGTGCCACTGACTGGCGCGGCAACAACAATATCGCCGAGAGCATGTTCGTCCAGATGCAGCGCGAGCGCCACCCGGTGCCGCGCTGGATCGTGGTGGGCGCGGGCACCGGCGGAACCAGCGCCACCATCGGCCGCTACGTGCACTACCAGCGCCACGCCACCCGCCTGTGCGTGGCCGACCCGGCCGGCTCGGTCTTCGCCGACTACTGGCGCTCGGGCGACATCACACTCACGGCGCCCGGTTCGCACATCGAAGGCATCGGCCGCCCGCGCGTGGAGCCCAGCTTTATCCGCCACCTGATCGACCGCATGGAGGCGGTAGCGGACGTTGAATCGATCGCCTGCATGCGCGAACTCTCGCGCCTGCTCGGGCGGCGCGTGGGCCCATCCACCGGCACCAACTTCGCCGCCATGCTGCGCCTGGCTGATGAAATGAAAAAGAGCGGTGAAACCGGCTCCATCCTCTCACTGCTGTGCGACGCGGGCGAACGCTACCTGCACAGCTACCACAACCCGGGGTGGGTGGCCGAACACGTCGGCGATTGCACGGTCGCGCAAGCCGGCACCCAGGCGCGGCTCGCCTGATGCGCCGCCGCCACGCGCTGCTGGCCCTGGCGGCTGCCGGCGCGCAGCGCGCGGCATGGCCCGCCCCCGTCGGCGAGCTGCGCTTTCCGCGCGACCACGGCAGCCACCCGACGTGGGCCACCGAGTGGTGGTATCTCACCGGGCAGGTGCGGGCCGAAGGTGCGCTCTGGGGCTTTCAGATGACCTTCTTTCGCTCGCGCGTGGACATCGCAGCGCACATGCGCTCCGCGTTCGCCGCGCGCCAACTGCTCTTCGCGCATGCGGCGCTCACCGACCTGCGAGGCCGGCGCCTGCTGCACGATCAACGCATCGCGCGCGAAGGTTTCGGCGTGGCGCAGGCGAGCGAGCAGGACACGGCCATTCGCCTGCAGGACTGGTCGCTCACCCGCGAGGATGCACCGGTGCCCGGCCACAGCCGCTACCGCATCGAAGCGACCGCGCAGGGTTTTTCGCTGCAACTGCAGGCCACGAGCACCCAGCCCGTACTGCTGCAGGGCGAGCACGGCATCTCGCGCAAGGGACCCGAGCCTGCTCAGTCCAGCTGGTACACGAGCCAGCCCCAACTGGCCGTCACAGGCCACATCACGCTGGGCCACACGCGCATGCCGGTTCAGGCCGGCCAGCCGTGGGACAACCGCGCCTGGATGGATCACGAATGGAGCGAGGCGCTCATGCACCCCGACGCCGTGGGCTGGGACTGGATCGGCATGAATCTGCGCGACGGCGGCGCGCTCACCGCTTTCGTGCTGCGACGCCTGGACGGCAGCGCGCTTTGGGCCGGAGGCTCTTTCAGGCCCTCCGCCAACGCGCCCGCGCGGATTTTTGGTGCCGGCGACGTGCGCTTCACACCGCAGCGCCTGTGGACCAGCGCTGACAGCGGCGCCCGCTACCCCGTTCGGTGGCAGATCGATACCCCTATGGGACGCTACGACGTGCACGCCCTGCTCGATGATCAGGAGCTCGACAGCAGCGCCTCCACCGGCGCCATCTACTGGGAAGGTCTGAGCGTGCTGCGCAACGCGGGCGGCGAGGAAATCGGACGGGGTTATCTCGAAATGACTGGCTACGCCACGCCGTTGCGGCTGCGATAGGGCTCCGCCGTGCCAGCCACGGCACGCATCCCGCCACCGTGATGCGCACCCCCGATGAAAAAACCGCCAGAGCCTTGAATTCCGGCTCTGGCGGGAGGCCACGAAGAAGCCAGGAGATTCACGAAGTACCGCCACCCCCACCACCACGCGGACGCTGCAGCCAGGCGATCAGCTCGCCCATGATGCCGCGGCGGAACGCCAGCGTGCAGATCACGAAAATCAGGCCAGTGACCATGGTGACGGAGCCCCCTATGGTGCTGAACCACGCCACGCTGGTCAGGTCGGCAAGCCAGGTGCCGAAGTCGCCAATCTTGTTTTCCAGCAACTCGATCACCATCGCGCCCACCAGCGGGCCGCTCAGCGTGCCCATACCGCCCACCAACGCCATCAGAACGACGTTGCCGGACATGGTCCAGTGCACGTCGGACAGTGAAGCAAAGCCCATCACCAGCGTCTTGAGCGACCCGGCCAGACCCGAGAGCGCCGCCGAGATGATGAAGGCGACGAGCTTGAAGCGATCCGTGTCATAGCCCAGCGAAATGGCGCGCGGTTCGTTCTCCTTGATGCCCTTGAGCACCTGGCCGAACGGCGAATGGATGATGCGCATGATGAGCCAGAACGCCGCCGCCGTGATCGTCAGCGCCACGAAATACATGGTCAGATCGTTGCTCAGATCGAGCACGCCGAACAGCTTGCCGCGCGGCACGCCCTGCAAGCCATCTTCACCCCCGGTGAACTTCAGTTGCAGAGCCGCGAAATAGACCATCTGCGCCAGCGCCAGAGTAATCATCGTGGCGTAGATGCCCTGACGCCGGATCGTGAGCGTACCCATGATCCAGCCCAGCAGCGCGCCGCACAGCGTGCCCGCCAGCAGACCGAGCTCGGGCGTGAGGCCCCAGACCTTCACCGCGTGACCCGCGATATAGGCCGAGCCTCCCAGAAATGCCGCATGGCCGAAGGAGAGCAGGCCGGTGTAGCCCAGCAGCAGGTTGAACGCGGCCGCAAAAAGTGCAAAGCACAGCAGCTTCATCACGAACACCGGGTAGGCACCGAAGAAAGGCGCCACGATCAGGACCAGCAAGAGCAGCCCGTAACCCACAGGGGTAAATTTCTTGATATTCATTTGCACGTGCCCCTGCTTCTCACTTTTCCTTGCCGAACAGCCCGGCCGGGCGCACCAGCAGCACGATGGCCATGATGATGAAAACCACCGTTGACGAAGCTTCGGGGTAGAACACTTTGGTGAAACCCTCGATCACCCCCAGCCCCAGACCGGTGAGGATGGACCCCATGATGGAGCCCATGCCGCCGATCACCACTACCGCGAACACGAGGATGATGAGGTGCTGCCCCATGAGGGGCGTCACCTGATAGACCGGCGCGGCCAGCACGCCGGCAAACGCCGCCAGTGCCGAGCCGAAGGCGAAGGTGAGCGTAACCATGACCGGCACGTTGATGCCGAACGCCTCCACCAGCCGCGGGTTCTCCGTGCCCGCGCGCAGATACGCGCCGAGCTTGGTTCTTTCGATCACATACCATGTGGCGAGGCACACGATGATGGAAGCAAGCACCACCCAGGCGCGGTAGTTCGGCAGCATCATGAAGCCGAGATCGGTCGCACCCTGCAGCAGATCGGGCGTGTCGTACCCCAGGCCCGAGACGCCATAGATCGAGCGGAACACCCCCTCGATCAGCAGCGTCAGGCCCAGTGTGAGCAACAGCCCGTAGATGTGGTCGAGCTTGTAGATCCAGCGCAGGAAGAGGCGCTCGAGAATCGCACCGAAGACACCCACCACCAAAGGCGCCACCACCAGCATGACCCAGTAGTTGACACCCAGATAGTTCATCGCCATCCAGGTGACCATCGCGCCCAGCATGAACAACGCGCCGTGGGCGAAATTGATCACGTTGAGCAGGCCGAAGATCACGGCGAGGCCCAGACTCAGGATGGCGTAAAAGGAGCCATTGACCAGCCCCACGAGGAGCTGGCTCATCATGGCCGCCATCGAAATGCCGAAAATTTCCATGGAATGGTGAACAGGTAGTGAGTGGAATCAGGTGCGAATCAAGCGCGGTTCACTTCCAGAGCGGGCACTTGCCCTCGGCCTTGGTCGTGAAGACCTCGGCGCCCGGCAGCTGCTTGACGATTTTGTAGTAATCCCACGCGCCCTTGGATTCGGCGGGTGTCTTGACCTGCACCAGGTACATGTCGTGCTCGTACAAGCCATCGGGGCGAATGTGGCCCGTCGCGAAGAAGTCTTTCATCTTCATGCCGCGCCAGGTCTCCATGACCTTGTCCGCGTCCGTCGTGCCCGCGGCCTGCACCGCCTTGAGGTAATTCATCGTGGCGGAGTAGTCGGCCGCCTGAATTTCCGTCGGGCGCTTCTTGACCTTGGCCATGTACTTGTCGGCAAACGCGCGCGCTTCGGGGTTCATGTCCCAGTACCAGGACGTGACGAACTGCATGCCCTGCGCGGTCTTGAGCCCGAGGCTGTGAATGTCGCTGAAGAACACCAGCAGCGGCACCACCTTCATGGTCTTGGAAATGCCGAATTCGTTGGCCGCCTTGATGGCGTTGATGGTGTCTCCGCCGGCATTCGCCAGGGCGAGCACCTGCGCCTTGGAGTTCTGCGCCTGCAGCAGGAACGAAGAAAAATCGGTCGCATTGAGCGGGTGGCGCACGGTGCCCGCGACCGTGCCGCCCTTCTCCTTCACCACGGCGGCCGCGTCGGCTTCCATGGCGTGACCGAACGCGTAGTCGGCCGTCAGGAAGAACCAGCTCTTGCCGCCATTGGCCACCACCGCACCGGCGGAGCCGCGCGACAGCGCCACGGTGTCGTAGGCGTAGTGCACCGCGTAGGGCGAGCACTGCTCGTTGGTCAGCGCCGAGCTGCCCGCGCCATTGTTGATCATCACGCGCTTCTTCTCGGTCGACACCTTGGCCAGCGCCAGCGCAGTGCCCGAGTTGGTGCCGCTGAAGATCATCGTCAGACCATCGGTATCGATCCACTCGCGCGCCTTGGAGGCCGCCAAATCGGGTTTGTTCTGGTGGTCAAAGCTCATCATCTCGATGGGCTTGCCCAGCACCTTGCCGCCGAAGTCATCGATGGCCATCTGGATCGCGGTGGCGGCGTCCTTGCCCTCCAGGTCGGCGTAGAGGCTGGAGAGATCGGAGATGTAGCCGATCTTGACCTTGTCCTGCGCGTGCGCCTGCATGGCGCTCGCCATGAGGCCGACGGCCCCGAGGGCCACGGCCAGCTTGGTGAATCTGTTCTTCATTGCCTGTCTCCTTCTTGGTTTCACGAGCACATGCTCATCATCGCAACCCGCGGCACGCGGGCACGCTCATGGCGCACCCACGTGCGCGCAGTCAGCTTACTTCCACAAGGCGCACTTGCTTTCGGCCTTGGTGGTCCACACCTCATCGGCGGAGAGCTTGCTCACCACCTTGTAGTAATCCCACGGCTTCATGGATTCGTTCGGTGCCTTCACCTGCACAAGATACATGTCGTGCGCAAAGCGGCCGTCGGGACGGATCACGCCCTTGGCATAGAAGTCATCGATCGGCGTCGACTTGAGTTTCTCCATGACCTTGTCGGCATCCATGGTGCCCGCCGCCTGCACGGCCTTCAGGTAGTTCATGGTCGCGGAGTAGTCCGCCGCCTGGATGTCGGTGGGCATGCGCTTGGTCTTGTCGAAGAAGCGCTTGCCGAACTCACGCGTCTTGTCGTTCATGTTCCAGTCCCAGCTCGTGGTGAGCAACAGGCCTTCAGTGTTCCTCAGGCCCAGGCTGTGCACGTCGGTAATGAACACCAGCAGACCCGCGACCTTCATGGTCTTGAGGATGCCGAACTCCTTGGCCGACTTCATGGCGTTCTGAAAGTCGCCGCCAGCGTTGGCCAGGCCCAGTACCTGCGCCTTGGAGTTTTGCGCCTGCAGCAGGAACGAAGAGAAGTCGGTTGCGTTCAGCGGGTGGCGCACGCTGCCCACCACCGTGCCGCCGTTGTCCTTGACGACCTTGGCCGTGTCGGCTTCCAGCGAGTGGCCGAATGCGTAGTCGGCCGTCAGGAAGAACCAGGTCTTGCCACCATTCTTGACCACCGCGCTGCCCGTGCCCTTGGCCAGCGCCACGGTGTCGTAGGCGTAGTGCACGGTATACGGCGTGCACTGCTCGTTGGTCAGCGCCGAGGAACCCGCACCGCTGTCGAAGAACACGCGCTTCTTCTCGGCCGCCACCTTGGCCATGGCCAGCGCCGTGCCCGAGTTCGTGCCGCCGAACAGCATCGTCACGCCTTCAGTGTCCACCCACTCGCGCGCCTTGGTGGCTGCCACGTCGGCCTTGTTCTGGTGGTCGGCCGTGAGCAACTCGATCGGCTTGCCCAGCACCTTGCCACCGAAATCGTCGATGGCCATCTGAATCGCGAGCGCACCATTCTTGCCCTCGACGTCCGCGTACAGGCTGGACATGTCGGTGATGAAACCGATCTTGAGCTTATCCTGGGCTTGCGCGTGCATGGCACCTGCCATGAGGCCGAACGCGCTCAGCGCCATGGCCAGTTTGGTGAATCTGGATTTCATTGGATATCTTCCTCAACTTTCGCTTCAAACAGGGATCACATCCACACGGCGGTGGCGCGGCTGTCGCGCCGCACGGCCGCAAGGATCACTTCCACAAGGCGCACTTGGTCTCGGACTTCTTGGTCCAGATTTCGTCGGACGGCAGTTTGCTCACCACCTTGTAGTAATCCCACGGCGTCACAGACTCCTTGGGCGACTTGACCTGCACCAGGTACATGTCGTGCGCAAACCGCCCATCGGGCCGGATCACGCCCTTGGCGTAGAAGTCGTCGATCGGCGTGGACTTGAGCTTGGCCATCACGGCGTCGGCGTCGATGGTGCCCGCCGCCTGCACCGCCTTGAGATAGTTCATCGTCGCGGAGTAGTCCGCGGCCTGGATGTCGGTCGGCATGCGCTTGGTCTTCTCAAAGAATTTCTTGCCAAACGCGCGCGTCTTGTCGTTGAGGTTCCAGTCCCAGCTCGTGGTGAGCAGCAGGCCCTCGGTGTTCTTCAGGCCCAGGCTGTGCACGTCAGTGATGAACACCAGCAGGCCTGCGATCTTCATCGACTTGGTGATGCCGAATTCCTTGGCCGCCTTGATCGCATTGATGGTGTCGCCCCCGGCGTTGGCCAGCGCGAGAATCTGCGCCTTGGAGTTCTGGGCCTGCAGCAGGAAGGACGAGAAATCGGACACACCGATGGGATGGCGCACCGCGCCGAGCACCTGGCCACCATTGTCCTTGACCACCTTGCTGGTGTCCGCCTCGAGCGCGTGGCCAAAGGCATAGTCGGCCGTCAGGAAGTACCAGGTCTTGCCGCCGTTCTTGACCACGGCACCGCCCGTGCCGCGCGCCAGCGCCACGGTGTCATACGCATAGTGCACCGTGTACGGCGTGCATTGCTCGTTGGTCAGCGCCGAAGAACCCGCGCCATTGTTGATGTATACGCGCTTTTTCTCCGCCGCAACCTTGACCGTGGCCAGCGCCGTGGCCGAATTGGTGCCACCGAAAATCATCGTGACGTTCTGCGTGTCGATCCACTCGCGCGCCTTGGTGGCGGCGATGTCGGCCTTGTTCTGGTGGTCGGCCGTGAGCAGCTCGATCGGCATGCCCAGCACCTTGCCGCCGAAATCGTCGATCGCCATCTGGATCGCCAGCGCTCCGTTCTTGCCTTCGACGTCGGCGTACAGACTGGACATATCGGTGATGAAACCGATACGCAGCGCCTTGTCCTGCGCCTGCGCGTGCATCGCGCCAAGGCCAAGGCAGGCGGCACCGAGAGCGACCACGAGCGTCTTGAGTTTGCTTTGCATGAGGACTTGTCTCCTGAGTGAAGTGGTGAATGCCCGCGCACGCCCCGCGCGGCGCGGACATCAAACGCCGAGCAACTGGTTGAGCACCGGCATCTTGGCCTCCAGCTCGGCGGCGCCGAACTGCTCGACGATCTTGCCGTGCTCCATCACGTAGAAGCGATCGGCCAGCGGCGCGGCAAAGCGGAAGTTCTGTTCCACCATGACGATGGTGAAGCCCTTTTCGCGCAGCATCGTGATCATGCGTGCGAGCGCATGCACAATCACCGGCGCCAGGCCTTCGGATATCTCGTCGAGCAGCAGCAGCTTCGCCCCCGTGCGCAGGATGCGCGCCACCGCGAGCATCTGCTGCTCGCCGCCCGAAAGCCGCGTGCCCTGGCTGTTCCTGCGTTCCGCAAGATTGGGAAACATGGCGTAGATCTCATCGACCGACATGCCCTTCTCGCCGGTCTTCAGATGCGGCGGCAGCAGCAGGTTTTCCTCGCACGACAAGCTGGAAAAAATGCCGCGCTCCTCGGGGCAGTAGCCGACACCAAAATGCGCGATCTTGTGCGTGGGCAGGTTGATCGTCTCGTGCCCGTTGATCTTGATCGACCCCTCGCGCCGACCCGTGAGGCCGACGATGGCCCGCAGCGTGGACGTGCGCCCGGCGCCATTGCGCCCGAGCAGCGTGACCACTTCACCGGGTTGCACCACCATGTCCACGCCATGCAGAACATGCGATTCGCCATACCAGGCCTTGAGGCCGCGAATTTCCAGAGCAGGTGTACCCGCCATCTCAGTGCGCTCCCTCGAGTTGGCCTTCGGTCGTTCCCATGTAGGCTTCCATCACTTGCGGGTTGTTCGACACCTCGTCATACGAGCCTTCGGCCAGCACTTCCCCACGTTGAAGCACGGTGATGCGATCGGCGATGGTGGACACCACCTTCATGTTGTGCTCCACCATCAGGATGGTGCGCCCGGCGGAGACCTTCTTGATGAGCTGGGTCACGCGTTCCACATCCTCATGGCCCATGCCCTGTGTGGGCTCGTCAAGCAGCATGAGCTCGGGCTCCATCGCCAGTGTCGTGGCAATTTCCAGAGCCCGCTTGCTGCCGTATGGCAGGTTCACGGTCATTTCGTCCGCCATATGCTCCAGCCCAACCTCGGCCAGCAGGTCGCGTGCGCGACCGTTGAGCTTGTAGAGGCTGCGCTCGCTGCGCCAGAATTGATAAGACGTGCCCAGCTTGCGCTGCAGGCCCAGACGCACGTTCTCCAGCAGCGTCAGATAGGGGAACACCGCAGAAATCTGGAACGAGCGGATGATGCCGCGGCGCGCGATCTCTGCGGGCTTTTCACCCGTGATGTCCTTGCCGTTGAAATGGATGGTGCCCGAGGTAGGCACCAGGAATTTGGTCAGCAGATTGAAGCATGTCGTCTTGCCTGCGCCATTGGGCCCGATCAAGGCATGGATGGCACCGCGGTTCACCGACAGATTCACGTCGTTGACCGCGGTGAACCCCTTGAATTCCTTGGTGAGATGGGATGTTTCGAGTATGAAATCACTCATTGCAGATCAGCGCATGCCGCGCAAAAGATACGGCACCGCCGCGTGCTCCCCGAGTTATGTTGCACTGCATCGTAAACCTTGTTGAACACTATTCGTCTCAGGATAAACACGTATAGCCGATGCGAAATTGAATGTGCAAGCGCCGCATCCACCGTGTGGCGCAGCGATTGTGGCGTGCGTCGAAGTGGGCATCTGCGAGCCTCTCCTTTGTTCTTGACAGAGCCGTTGCTAGCAGCACAAGCCGTGCCAACGAATTTAACGCTGAAACACAAGGCCACGCTCTAAAAATGCCTCCAAATCAGACACTTGACTGTCGAACATTCAGTCAAATGACTGAATGTTCGACATGCATTCCATGCGTGCATACAGCGTGGCCCGAGAGATGCCGAGCAAGCGCGCGGCGGCCACCTTGTTGCCTTTGTGGGCCTTGAGCGCCGCCACGATCGCGCGCTGCTCAAGCTCCGCCACCTGCTCGGCCAGAGGGCGCAGCAGATCGGGGCCCGCGCCATCCTGTGGCGCGGCCTCCCGCATGACGGGGTTCTGTGGCTCCACGCCGGATTCGCGCAACACCGCCGCCAACTGCCCGGCATCGATGGCCAGCGAGTCACCGCGCAGCAGGGCCTGTTCGAGCACGTTGCGCAGCTCGCGAATGTTGCCCCTCCAGCTCTGGGCGGCCAGCAGCTCCATCGCCTCGGGCAGCAGCTCGGGCTGCACCGCGCCGCTGCGCTGCGCCAGTTCTTCGCCCAACACTTCCACGAGCGCGGGGATGTCCTCACGGCGCTCGCGCAGCGGCGGCACGCGAATCGGCAGCACATTGAGCCGATAGAACAGGTCTTCACGGAACCTGCCGTCGCGCACCAGCGCGGACAGATCACGGCTGGTGGCGGCGACGATGCGCACGTCCACGGGGATGAGGCGGTTGCTGCCCAGCGGCTCGATCTCGCCTTCCTGCAAGGCACGCAGCAGCTTGGATTGCAGGCCCAGCGGCATGTCGCCGATTTCATCCAGGAACAGCGTGCCGCCATCGGCCAGCTTGAATTTGCCCTCGCGTCCGCGTCGGTCCGCGCCGGTGAACGCACCGGCGACGAAGCCGAAGAATTCGGCCTCCAACAGCGTGTCGGGCACGGCGGCGATGTTCACGCTCACGAACGGCCGGTTCGCGCGCGGGGAAGCGGAATGGATGCCATGCGCCAGCAGCTCCTTGCCGGTGCCGGTTTCCCCCAACAGCAGTACGGGGCTGCTGGAGAGCGCGGCGCGGCGCGCGCGGCGCTTGACCTCGGTGGCCGCAGCGCTGGCGCCCACGAAGCTCGCCAGCGTGTATTTGGCGCGCCTGCCACCATCGGCATGCGCACTGCGCTGCGCGGCCAGCTCCCGGCGCGCGTCTTCCAGGTCCTGCTGCAGACGCGCGAACTTGGCGATCAGTGGCTGCAGCGTGGTCTCGGGCTGGTCGAACAGCACCATGCCGATCGCGCCAATCACCGCGCCATCCTCGGCCAGCAACGGCAGACGGCTCACGACGAAGGTGCCCGCGCGGTTGGTGAGCAGATCGATCAGCACCGGCTTGCCGGTCTCCAGCACCCGGCGCATCTGGGTGTTGGGAATGACGTCTTCCACCTGGTGGCCGACAAAATCCTCCACCGACCCCAGGCCGAGCGCGGGCAGGAACCGCCGGTAGCCCTCGTTGACCCAGACAATGCGTCCATTCACATCCATGATGAACATGCCCTGACTCAGGCTGGAGAGCAACTGGAACATCGAGCGAACGGCCAGGTCGAGGATGCCCTGCGGCTCGTGGGGCAAGACGGTGGTTGGGGTGACTTCAACAGGCATGCGGCGATGGTAGCGGCACGTCGGCAGTGCGAGAGCGTTTCGACACCGCGCCCCGACACAGCGCTCTTGCCCGCGTGACAAAGACAGGCAGGCAAGGCTAGACTGCCGCCATGAAGCTGATCGAACCCATCCTGGCACAGGCCGCGGCCTTGACTCAATTGCGGCGCGACATCCACGCTCATCCCGAGTTGTGCTTCAAGGAGGTGCGCACCTCCGATCTGGTGGCTGCCAAGCTCACCGAATGGGGCATACCGATCCACCGAGGGCTGGGCACGACCGGGGTGGTCGGCATCGTGCACGGCAGGGACGCAGGCCAGTGCGGTCGGGCCATCGGCCTGCGCGCCGACATGGACGCGCTGCCCATGACCGAGTTCAACACCTTCGCGCACGCCAGCACCGCCCCCGGCAAGATGCACGCCTGCGGCCACGACGGCCACACCACCATGCTGCTGGCGGCGGCGCAGCATTTCGCGCGGCACCGCGATTTCGACGGCACGGTGTACCTGATCTTCCAGCCGGCGGAAGAAGGCGGCGGCGGCGCGCGCGAGATGATCAAGGACGGGCTGTTCAAGCAATTTCCGATGGAGGCCGTGTTCGGCATGCACAACTGGCCCGGCATGCCCATGGGCACGTTCGCCGTCAGCGGCGGCCCGGTGATGGGGTCGAGCAACGAGTTCAAGATCACGATCACCGGCAAGGGCGGACATGCAGCCCTGCCGCACATGGGGATCGACCCGGTGCCCATCGCCTGCCAGATCGTGCAGGGGTTTCAGACCATCGTCTCGCGCAACCGCAAGCCGGTGGATGCCGGGGTGATCTCGGTCACCATGATCCACGCGGGCGAGGCCACCAACGTCATCCCCGACGCCTGCGAGCTGCAAGGCACGGTGCGCACCTTCACCTTCGAGACGCTTGATCTGATCGAGCGGCGCATGCGGGAAATCGCCGAGGGCGTGAGTGCGGCCTTCGGCGCGCGCTGCGCGTTCGAGTTCGTGCGCAACTACCCGCCGACGATCAACACGCACTATGAGGCCGACTTCTGCCGCCAGGTGATGGTCGGCATCGTCGGCGAAGACAAGGCGCTGGCGCAGGAGCCCACGCTGGGCGCCGAGGACTTCGCCTACATGCTGCAGGAGAAACCCGGCGCCTACTGCTTCATCGCCAACGGCGATGGCGCGCATCGCGGGCGCTACGAAGGCGGCGGGCACGACGCCGGGCCGTGCACGCTGCACAACCCGCACTACGATTTCAACGACGAGCTGATTCCGATGGGCGCCACCTACTGGGTGAACCTGGCGCAGGCCTGGCTCGCGCACACGCCGCCCGCCGATCGCCCCATGCCGGGTTCGCGCTGACTCGCGGCGAATCCCCCTGCCACCCTGCCCATCACCGCCCACCATGATCGCCATCACCTCGGCCTTCGCGCACCGTTACGCCAGCGCGCGCACGCAATTCCTGGAAGCCGCCGCGGGTGCCGGGCTGCACGTTGAATCAATGCCCCATCCCCTGCCCGGCCGCGACGGCGAGCCGCTCGCGATGGATGTGGCGCTCGATGGCGACGCGGGCAGCGAACGCCTGTTGATCGTCACCAGCGCCTGCCACGGCGTGGAAGGCTATTGCGGCAGCGGCGTGCAGGTGTTCGCGCTGCACGACGCCGAGTGGCGTGCCAGGGCGCGCGAGGCTGGCGTGGCGGTGCTCTACATCCATGCGCTCAATCCCTACGGGTTTTCGCACCTGCGCCGCGTGACGCAGGAGAACGTGGACCTGAACCGCAACTTTCACGACTTCACCCGGCCGCTGCCCGAGAATCCGGCCTACCGCGCGGTGCACCCGCTGCTGCTGCCCGAGGTCTGGCCACCCGACGCGGCCAACCAGAAGGCGGTACGCGACTTCATCGCCAAGCACGGCGTGCAGGCCTGGCAGGCGGCGATTTCCAGCGGCCAGCACGAGTTCGCCGATGGCCTTTTCTACGGCGGTCGCGCACCCACCTGGAGCAACGCGACGCTGCGCGCCGTGCTCGCGCGGCACGCCGGCGGCGCACGACGCATCGCCTGGATCGACCTGCACACGGGCCTGGGGCCGAGCGGCGTGGGCGAGCGCATCTGGGCCGGACGCAACAGCGCGCCCGACGTGGCCCGCGCGCGCCGCTGGTGGGGCGAGAAGGTCACCTCGATCTACGATGGCTCCTCCACCAGCCCGTTGCTCACGGGCCTGATGTGGGAGAGCGTTCACGACGCCGCGCCGCAGGCCGAATACACCGGCATCGCACTCGAATACGGCACCGAGCCGATCACCGAGGTGCTCGACGCGCTGCGCGGCGACCACTGGCTGGCGCTGCACCCGGACGCGCCCGCGGCGCTTGCCGAGAGCATCAAGGCCCGCGTGCTGCGCGCCTTCTACACCGACACCGACGCGTGGAAGGAGCAGATCATCAGCCAGGCGCGGCAGGCCCTGATCCAGGCGGTCGACGGGCTGAGCGGCTGATCAGATCCGCCCTTCTTCCACGGCGTGGCAGGCCACCTGCACGCCATCAATGACCTGCAGTCTCGGGCGCTCGACGCGGCAGCGCTCGGTGGCGAACGGGCAGCGCGGATGAAACGCGCAGCCCGTGGGCGGATCCAGCGGATTGGGCACCTCGCCCTGCACCGGCGTGCGTGCACGGCCGGTGTCGTGCATCCGGGGAATGGCATCGAGCAGCATGCGCGTGTAGGGATGGCGCGGCGCGGCGAACAGCGTGCGCCGGGGCGCCAGCTCGACGATGCGCCCAAGGTACATCACGCCGACGTGGTCGCTCACATGGCGCACCACCGCGAGGTTGTGGCTGATGAACAGGTAGGTGAGCTGCTGCTGCCGCTGCAGGTTCTTCATGATGTTGAGCACCTGCGCCTGCACCGACACGTCCAGCGCGCTCGTGGGCTCGTCGCAGACGAGAAACTCGGGCTCTGTGGCCAGCGCGCGCGCAATCGAGATGCGCTGGCGCTGCCCGCCCGAGAACTGGTGCGGGAACTTGCCCATGTCCACCGCCGCCAGGCCGACCGACTGCAGCAGCGCGGTCACGCGCTCCTCGGCCTGCGCCCGCGAGGCCACCATGCCGTGCTCGCGCAGCGGCTCGGCGACGATGTCCGCGACCTTCCAGCGCGGGTTCAGGCTGGCGTACGGATCCTGGAAAATCATCTGGATGCCGCGGCGCATCGCCTGCGCCTCGCGGCCGGCGTAGACCGTATGGGCGTCCTGATTCTTGAAGAGAAAGCGCCCATGCGTCGGCTGATGCAGGCCCACCAGCAGACGCGCCACTGTGCTCTTGCCACAGCCCGATTCGCCCACCAGCGCCAGCGTCTGGCCCTTGCGGATGCTGAAACTGACCTCGTCCACCGCCCTGAGCCATACGCGCGGCTTGCGCTCGAGCAGGCGATTGAGCAGCGGCGGCGACACATCGAAGGTCTTGGCCAGGCCCTCGGCGCGCACCAGCACCTCGCCGTCCTGAGGCCGCGCCGGGACGGCGCCGTCCGGGTTTTGCGCGGCCTGCGTCATGCCGTGCCTCCCGCGCCGGCGTGCAGCCAGCACGCGGCCTGCGTGGCCCCGGCGGGCAGCAGGTCGGGGCGCTCGATGCGACAGCGCTCGAAGGCCTGGGGGCAGCGCGGGTTGAAGGCGCAGCCACGGGGAATCGCGCCCAGCCGCGGCATCGCGCCGTCGATCTGCGCGAGCTGCTCGCGATCGTGCTCCATGTCGGGAATCGCTGCCATCAGGCCCGCCGTGTAGGGGTGCGCCGGCTGGTGGATCACTTCATGCACCGGCCCGATTTCGGCGATGCGCCCGGCGTACATCACGGCCACGCGGTCACAGGTTTCGGCGATCACGCCCATGTCGTGCGTGATGAGCATGACGGCGGCGCCGCGTTCACGGCACACGCGCTGGAGCAACTGGATGATCTGCGCCTGGATCGATACATCGAGCGCCGTGGTCGGCTCGTCGGCGACGATGAGCCTGGGCTCGGCCGCCAGCGCCAGGGCGATCACCACGCGCTGGCGCATGCCGCCCGAGAACTGGTGCGGGTAATGCTCCAGGCGCTGCTCGGCGGCGGGTATGCCGGTGTCCTGCAGCAGCTCGATGGCGCGCTGGCGCGCCTGGGCATGGCTCAGCTTCAGATGCGTCTGTATCGTCTCGATCAGCTGCCGGCCGATCGAATACAGCGGATTGAGCGAAGTGAGCGGGTCCTGGAAGATCGCGCCGATTCTGCGCCCGCGCACCTGGCGCATCGCCTCGCCCGACAGCTGATCGATGCGCTGCCCCTCCAGCAGAATCTGCCCGCCCGCCACGCGCCCCGGCGGCTCCAGCAGGCCGATGATGGCGGCGCCCGTGAGCGACTTGCCCGCGCCCGATTCACCCACGACGCCGAGGATTTCTCCCGGCGCGATGGAAAACGACACGTCGTCGAGCGCGCGTAGCAGGCCGCGCCGGTGGGGAAACTCGACGATCAGGTGGCGGACTTCAAGCAGGGACATCGATCGCTTCCATGATTTCGCCCGCGCGCCGCCACTGCATCATCGCAGGCGCGGGTTGAGCGCATCGCGCAGCCAGTCGCCGAGCAGGTTCACCGACAGCGCGATCAGCACCAGCATCACCCCCGGGAAAATGGTGATCCACCATTCGCCGGAGAACAGGTAGTCGTTGCCAACGCGGATCAGCGTGCCCAGCGAGGGCGAGGTCGGCGGCACGCCCACGCCGAGAAACGACAGCGTCGCCTCGGTGATGATCGCCGTGGCCACCTGGATGGTGGCGAGCACCAGCACCGGCCCCGTCACGTTGGGCAGCACGTGGCGCGTCATGATGCGCAGCGGCGACACACCAGTCACGCGCGCCGCCTGCACATACTCCTTGCCGCGCTCGACCAGGGTGGAGCCGCGCACCGTGCGCGCGTACTGCACCCAGCCGGTGAGCGAGATGGCGATGATCAGCACGCCGAACGCCACCGATTCGTGGGCCGCGGGGAACATCGCGCGGCCCACGCCGGCGATCAGGAGCGCCACCAGGATGGCGGGAAACGACAGCATCACGTCGCACACGCGCATCAGGAAGGTGTCGATCCAGCCACCCTTGAAACCCGCCACCAGCCCCAGCGCCACGCCCGCGAGCACCGACAGGATGACCGAGACGATGCCCACGACCAGCGAAATGCGCGCGCCGTAGATCAGCGCCGAGAGGATGTCGCGCCCCTGATCGTCGGTGCCCAGCAGGTAGGTCAGCCTGCCGCCCTCCTGCCAGGCGGGCGGCAGCCGGGCGTCGCCCAGTTCGAGCGAGGCCAGATCGAACGGGTTGTGCGGCGACACCCAGCCGGCGAAGATCGAGCAGAAGACGCAGACGAACGCGATCACCGCGGCCACGATGGCCATTGGTGAGGTGCGAAAGCTGTAGCCAACGTCGCTGTCGAGCCAGCGGATCAGGAAATTGCTCATCTATCGATAGCTGCAAGCGCCTGTCATGCAGGCGCCGCAGCCCTTTTCGATTACTTCTTGATGGTGATCCACTTGAAGGGCATGTAGTTGTCGGCCAGCTGCGTCAACTCCACCTTCCTGCTGGCGCCCCAGGCCAGCGTCTGCTGGTGCAGCGGCAGGTGGCCCACGTCATCGATGTGGATCTGGAACGCCTCCTTGATCATGGCGTCGCGCTTGGCCTGGTCGGTCTCCGACCCGATCTTCTCGATCAGCTCATCGAGCTTGGGATTGCAGTAGCTGCCCAGGTTGAACTGACCGGCGCCGGTCTTGTCGTCGGGGCAGCGCATCAGGGCGTTCAGCGCGTTGTGCGAGTCATACGTCGAAGGCGTCCAGCCCAGGAGGTAAAAGCTGGTGTCGCGGCGCAGGATCTTCGGGAAATAGGTGCCCTTGGTCTCGGCCTGGAGATTGATCTTGACGTTGATCTTCGCCAGATTGGCCGCCACCGCCTGGCAGATCTGCCCGTCGTTGACGTAGCGATCGTTGGGGCAGTTCATGGCGACCTCGAAGCCGTTCGGGTAGCCGGCCTCGGCCATCAGCTTCTTGGCCGCCTCCACGTCGAACGGCAAGCGCTTGTCCTGCTCGGCGGTCCAGCCGTTGATGCCGGGGCCGACCATCAGCGCGGTCGGGCGCGACTGGCCGCGCATCACCGTCTTCTTGATGCCCTCGATGTCGATCGCCTGGTAGAAGGCCTTGCGCACGCGCACGTCCTTGAACGGGTTCTTGCCCTTGACGCTCGAGTACTGCAACTCGTCGCGCTTCTGGTCCATGCCCAGGAAGATGGTGCGCAACTCGGGGCCGACGATGGCGCGCGTGCCGGGGTTGGACTCGACACGGGCGATGTCCTGCACCGGCACCGGCTCCATCACGTCCACCTCACCCGACAGCAGCGCCGCCACGCGGGTGGCCGGGTTGGCGATGGGGGTGAAGATCACCTCCTGCGCGTTGCCCTCGATCTTGCCCCAGTAGCGCGGGTTGCGCACGAACACGGTGCGCACGCCCGGCTGGCGCTCGCGCACGTGGAACGGCCCCGTACCGTTGGTCTTGAACGAGGCCGTGTTCTCCACGCCCTTGCGCCGGTCCACCGGCTTGGTGGCGTTGTTCTCCTCGCACCACTTCTTGCTCATGATGTAGACCTGCGAGAGGATGCGCGGCAGGATGGGCTGCGGCGCCTTGGTCTCGATCTCGATCGTGTGCTCGTCGATCTTGCGCGTCTCCTTGATGTCGGTGCCGTAGCTCTTCATGTCCGAGCCGTCGGCCATGATGCGACCCATGGTAAAAACCACATCGTCCGCGGTGAATGGCGTGCCGTCGTAGAACTGCACGCCCTTGCGCAGCTCGAAGCGCCAGACCGTGGGCGAGGTCTGCTTCCACGAGGTGGCCAGCATCGGCTGCATCTCAAGCTTCTGGTTCCAACCCACCAGCGCCTCGTAGGCGTTGCTGTCCACCGAAAGCTGCAGCGACTCGTTGAGCGAATGCGGATCGAGCGACAGCGCATCACCCTGGTTGGCGATGCGCACCGTCTGCGCCGAAGCGGCGGCCGCCAAGGCCAGCAGGGCCGCGCCGGCAAGCAGGCGCAGAGGTCGGATCGAAGGGGTCATACGGGTCTCCTCGGTTGGTTTTCGAAAACGGGCAAGGCTTCAATGTCCCGCCGCCCTGCCCACGCGCAGCCGCGGATCGACCACGACGTAGAGCAGATCGACGATCAGATTGATCACGACGAAAATGAGCGCGATCAGGCACAGGTAGGCCGCCATCACCGGCACGTCGGCGAAGGTGACGGCCTGGATGAACAACAGGCCCATGCCGGGCCACTGGAACACCGTCTCGGTGATGATGGCGAACGCGATCAGGCCGCCCAGCTGCAGGCCGGTGATCGTCATCACCGGCACCAGCGTGTTCTTGAGCGCGTGGCCGTAGTGGATCGCGCGGTCGGTGAGTCCGCGCGCGCGGGCGAACTTGATGTAGTCGGTGCGCAGCACTTCGAGCATCTCGGCGCGCACCAGCCGCATGATCAGCGCCAGCTGAAAGATCGCCAGCGTGATCGCCGGCAGGATCATGTGCATCCAGCCGTCGCGCGTGAGCAGGCCCGAGCTCCACCAGCCCAGCTGCACCGTCTCGCCGCGCCCGAAGCTGGGCATCCAGCCCAGCAGCACGGAAAAGATCAGGATCAGCAGGATGCCGATGAGAAAGGTCGGCAGCGACACGCCCAGCAACGACACCACCATGAACACCTGGCTGAGCGCCTTGCCGCGCTTGAGCGCCGCATACACGCCCATGGGCACGCCGACCAGCAGCGCCAGCGCCGCCGCCACGATGGACAGTTCGAAAGTGGCCGGGAAGCGCTCGCCCAGCAGGCGCGACACCTTCTGTCCCTGACGCAGACTCAGGCCGAATTCGCCCTGCGCCGCGTTCACGAGGAAGTGCCAGAACTGCACGAAAAACGGCTGATCGAGCCCGAGGTCGGCGCGCAACTGGCGGATCTGCTCGGGCTTGGCGTCCTGCCCCAGCAGGAACACCACCGGATCACCGACGTACTGGAACAGCAGGAAAGACACGAAGGCCACCACCACCATCACCACGATGGCCTGGATCAGACGGCGGAAAATGAACGCTGCCATGCGGGTGGATGCAACAGGACCCCGGACGAAAGCCCCGCAGCGCAACCCACGCGGGCCGCTGCGACGCCGGACATCGCAGGCCTGCGAACGGAGCTGCAAACACGCCTGCGTCCGCCATGGCCTGGTACGGATGAATCAAACCATTGTTCAATGAACACCAGGGTCTGGCCACTAGGGATTGCGAGCATTGCCGCACGGCGCGACATCGCCCGCCACACCACGCTCAAGCTGCGCTCAGGCCGCGCTCACCATGATGGCCAGTGCGCTCGGGTCGGCGCTGGCGAGAACGGCGCCGCGCGCCCGCAGCCCCGAGCCGGGAGGTGCGAAACCGACGAGCTGCAAGCCGCCACCGAGCTGCACCACGACTTCATCGCCCGCCGGATGGCGTGAAATCCGCAGCACCTGTCCGCGCCAGTGGTTGGCCTCGTTCTCATCGGGCACCGCGCCCGCCCGCACCCGCACCGCCGTGGCCTTGCACAGCACCTGCACCGGCAGACCGGGCGCCAGCCCCAGCAACTGAGCGCTCTCGCGCGTGATGCGCGAAAGCGCCAGCAGCGTTTCGTCGCCCCGGGCGGCCAGCACCACATCGACGATGCTGCCCTGGCGGCGCAGGGCCGTCACCACGCAGGGCCACTGGTTGCGCATGCTGGTGCGCACGCTCAGCTGCGCGGCCGCCTGATGCGCCCCGCCGCCCTGCGCCACCCTGGAACGCTCACGCGCCAGCGTTTCGGCGGCGGCCAGCAGCTCATGCGCCGCCTGGGTAAGCCGTGCGCCGCCGCCGCCCGCGCCGCCCACCACGCGCTCGACCAGCGCCACGCCGGCCAGGTTGGTCAGGGTATCGAGCGCCTGCCACGCGGCCTTGTAGCTCACGCCCACGGCACGCGCGGCCTGAGAGATCGAACCCTGCACCCCGATCTCGCGCAAGATGGCGATGCGCCGGTCGGCCCGGTCCTGCCCGAGCGCCTGAACGACGGAAAGCTGTTTTCTGACCATGCGCGCCATCATGCCGCATTCATGGGGCCTTGCTATACTCATCCGCTATTCATTTTCGGAATAGCGAAGGCATGGTCCCCTCCCCGCACACCCGCCGCCTTTTCACGTTGATCGCGCTCGCCGCCGCCACGCTGGCCGGCGCCCATGCCGAAACCGTGGCCGTGGCCGTGGCGGCCAACTTCACGGCACCGATGCGGAAGATCGCCGCGCAGTTCGAGCAGGACACGGGCCACAGGGCCGAACTGTCCTTCGGCGCCACCGGCAAGTTCTACGCGCAAATCAGCAACGGCGCGCCCTACGCCATCGTGCTCGCCGCCGACGAAGCGACGCCCGCGAAGATCGCCCGGGAAGGCCTGGGGATCGGCGCCACGCGCTTCACCTACGCCATCGGCCAGCTCGCGCTCTGGAGCAAGAAGCCGGGCTACGTCGACGCCGAGGGCCAGGTGCTGCACAAGACCGACTGGCGGCACCTCGCCGTCGCCAACCCCAGGCTCGCGCCCTACGGCGCGGCGGCGATGCAGACGCTGGCGAGGCTCGGCCTGAGGGGCCAGGTGCAGCCGCGCATCGTGCAGGGCGAGAACATCGCCCAGACCTACCAATTCACAGCCTCGGGCAACGCCGAGCTGGGCTTCGTCGCACTCTCGCAGGTGACCGAGAACGGCCGGCTGCGCGAGGGCTCGGCCTGGGTGGTGCCGGCCGAGCTGCATGAGCCCATCCGCCAGGACGCGATCGTGCTCAAGAGCGGTGAAGGCAACCCGGCCGCGGCCGCGCTGATGAACTACCTCCAGGGCGAGAAGGCACGCGCCATCATCAGGTCCTACGGCTATTCTTTCTGAAGCTGCTCACGCCTGAATCACCTTGATTTCAATCATGTTTATCATTGGAATCATTATTTGATAAGCGCAAGCAGCTCTCAACCGTATAGCAATGCCCGTCATTTCTCCTGAAGACTGGGCTGCCATCCGGCTCACGCTGGAGCTGGCGAGCCTGACCACCGCGCTGCTGCTGGTGCTGTGCACGCCGCTGGCCTGGTGGCTCGCGCGCACGCCCTCGCGCTGGCGTGCGCCGGTGGGCGCGGTGGTGGCGCTGCCGCTGGTGCTGCCGCCGACGGTGATCGGCTTCTACCTGCTGGTGATGATGGGGCCGAGCGGCCCGGTCGGGCAGTTCACCCAAGCCCTGGGCTGGGGGCGCTTGCCCTTCACCTTCGGCGGGCTGCTGGTGGGCTCCGTCGTGTATTCGCTGCCGTTCGCGGTGCAGCCGCTGCAGCGTGCGTTCGAATCCATGGGCACGCGCCCGCTGGAAGTGGCTGCCTCGCTCGGCGCCGGGCCGCTGGACCGTTTCTTCAGCGTCGCGCTGCCGCTGGCGCGCCCGGGCTTCGTCACCGCCGCGGTGCTGAGCTTCGCGCACACCGTGGGTGAATTCGGCGTGGTGCTGATGATCGGCGGCAACATCCCGGGCCAGACACGCGTCGTCTCGGTGCAGATCTACGACCACGTGGAAGCGATGGAGTACACGCACGCGCACTGGCTCTCGGGCGGCATGCTGGTGTTCGCCTTCGTCGTGCTGGTGCTGCTGCACTGGCTGCAGCCCAAGGAGCGGCTGCAATGAACGCGATCAACGCACGCCTGCGGCTGCGGCGCGCCGATTTCATGCTCGACGTCGATCTGCAGCTGCCCGGCCATGGCGTCAGCGCGCTGTTCGGGCCATCGGGCTGCGGCAAGACCACGTGCCTGCGCGCCATCGCGGGGCTCACGCGCGCGGCCGGGCGCGTGCAGGTCAACGGCGAGCTCTGGCAGGACGACGCCACGCGCGCCTGGCTGCCCACGCACCGGCGCCAGCTCGGCTACGTGTTTCAGGAGGCGAGCCTATTCCCGCATCTGAACGTGCGCCGCAACATGGAATACGGCCTGCGCCGCCTGCCGCCGCAGCGCCGGCGCGTGCCGCTTGAGCGCGCCGTCGACCTGCTCGGCCTGTCCGCCCTGCTCGAACGCATGCCCCGGACGCTCTCGGGCGGCGAGCGCCAGCGCGTGGCGATCGCCCGCGCGCTGGCCGCGAGCCCGCGCCTGTTGCTGATGGACGAGCCGCTCGCGGCGCTGGACGCCGCGCGCAAGGCCGAGGTGCTGCCCTACCTGGAACGGCTGCAGCGCGAACTCGACATGCCGGTGCTCTACGTGAGCCACAGCGCCGACGAAGTGGCACGGCTGGCGGGCCACCTGGTGCTGCTCGAGCACGGGCGCGTGCGCGCGCACGGCGCCACGGCCGAGCTGCTGGCGCGCGCCGATCTGCCGCTGGCGCACGGCGAGCACGCGGGCGCGCTGATTCACGCCCACGTCGTGAGCCACAGCGCCGACGACCATCTGCTCAGCGCCCGCTTTGGCGGCGGCCTGCTGCGCCTGGTGAGCACGCGCACGCACGCCCTGGGCGAGCCGGTGCGCCTGCGCGTGCCCGCGCGCGATGTGAGCCTGACGCGCACCGCGCCGGTCGGCAGCACCATCCTGAACGTGCTGGCGGTGCGCATCACGCAGATCGTGCCCGACGGGCCGGGTCAGGTGCTGGTGGCGCTCGATGGCGCGGGCACGCCGCTGCTCGCGCGCATCACGCAGCACTCATGCGAGGCCCTGGGCCTGGCCGTGGGCGAGACCCTGTTCGCGCAGGTCAAGGGCGTGGCGCTGGTGGATTGACCCACGCCCCACTCGGCCCCTCCCTCGGCCCCTCACTCGGCACCCGACTCGCGCAGCACGGCCAGCGCGTCGACCCTGACCTCGCCGGCCAGGGCCACCGCCAAGGCGAGGCGGCGCAGCAGCCACGGACTGGAATCGGCCACGAACGGATCCGGCAGGTCCTCGGGCACGGCGGGCATGGCATCACGGCCGCCCTCGACCCGCGCCGCCACGGGCTCACAGGGGCGTTGCAGATCCAGCTGCTGCTCGATGGTGCCCGCGGCCTCGGCCAGCGGCGCGGCGATGGCCTGCAGCTGCAGGCGCTGGCGGCGCAGCAGCAGGATGGACTGCACGGCGCTGAGCTGGCCCAGCAACTGGTAGCCATGCCCCTGCAGTTGCTCGAGCAGCGCCATCGGCGGCTGCACGGCGCGCGGCTCGGCCAGCGCCCGATCGGTGGCCTGCACCAGCGCCGAGAGCGCGTCGTAGGCTTCGCGGCGCGCCAGGCGCCAGGCCAGTTCGGGCTGGCCCGTGACCTCGGCCAGCGTGGCCAGCGCCAGCGACTGGCGCGCGTGCGCGGCCATGGCCCGGCAGACACGGCGCACCGTCAGGGCAATGCGCATGCGCTCCCACGACGGCAGCACGTAGGAAAAGCCCCAGGCCAGGGCCGCGCCCAGCAGCGTGTCGCCCACGCGCTCGGCAAAATCGAAGGCCGGCTGGCTGGTGGCGGACAGCAGGTGCGCCAGCACCAGTCCCAGCACCGACCCGGCCACGGCCGTGACCACATAGCGGCGCACGACGAAGGCATGCGCCAGCCCCTGCGCCAGCACCACCACCCCCAGCAGCACGGCGACCGGCGGTTGCGCCGCCAGCAGACCCACGGCCAGCGCACTGCCTGCAAGCGTGCCGAGCACGCGCTGGTTGCGCCGCTCCAGCGTCTGCGCGAGCGAGCCGCGCAACACGACCACGATGGTGATCAACACCCAATAGTCGCGTGACCCCCAAGGCAGCAGCATGGCCAGCGCGTAACCGGTGCCGATCGCCAACGCCGCGCGCAGGGCGTGGCGCAAGGCCGGCTGGCGCCAGCGCCACAGGCCCCGCAAGGGCTGCCGGGACCAGTACGCCGGGCTGACGAAAAGCTGCCAGCCGCTGCGCACCGCCGACAGGTCGGGTTCGGCCTCTCCTCGCGCGAGCGCGGCGAGCTGACGCACGGCGCTGGCCTGATCGCCCAGGCGCACACAGACGCTGCGCAGCAGCGCCGCCTGCCGCATGGCCTCACTGCGTTCAGGGTGGGCCCGGGCCTCGCCCAGCGCCTGCTCCCGCAAGGCGGAGAGCACGGCGTCGTGCTCGCGTGCCATGGGGGGCCTGGAGCCCCACAGAAGCGCGTCGGCCACGCGCTCCACGTCGAGCGCCATGGCGCAGGAGAGCGCGGCCAATGGCTCCAGACTGGCTGCCTGGCTGGCCTGAACACGCTCGATGTCCAGTTCGCTGGCGATCAGGCGGTCACGCATCTCCAGCACCACGATCAGCATGCCCGCGAGCCGCTGGCGCCCGGGCGTGTCGGGCGTCTCAAGGATCAGGTCGCGTGCCGCCTGCAACTGCTCGGCCAGGGCCGCCTGGCGGCGCAGCACCCCGCCCAGCGTGTCAGGCACCGGCATGCGCGTGATGCGCGCCGCATGCGTGCGCAGCAGCGCCGCCACGGTCAGCAGCAGCTCGGCCAGGGTCTGCGCGCGATAGCGCTCGTTGAGCACGGCGTTGGCGGCGGTGGCCCATGCCACGTACAGACCCGCGCCCAGCGCGCACCATCCCGTGCGCTGCAAGGCCTCATGCGCGCTGGCGGCGGGCTCGGGCGCCAGCGCCAGCAGCATGGCGAACATCAAGCCCGCGGCCACCGGCATGCCGGGACGACCCCAGGCGGTGGACAGAAAGGCGAAAAACGTGGCGGGCACGAGCAGCAGGCCCAGCTCCACCGGGTGACCGCGCAGCAGCTGAACCGCCAGAAACAGCGGCACACCCAGCAGCGGCGCCACGATCAGGTGCGCGAATTTGCCGCGACGTGCCCGCGGCGTGTCCGGAATCAGCGCAACGATGGCGCCGACACTGGCGTTGGAGGCCGCATGGGCGCCGAACAAGGCATGGATCAGCAGCGCCATCAGCAGCAGGCCCAGCGCCACCGAGGCGCCGTTGAGAACCGACGCACTCAGTGCCGTGCGACGCATCTGGCGCAGGCGAAGCCGCGCGATGGGAGAGCCTGTGGCGTGGTTCATGCCTGTCCTGCGGCCCGCAGCCGTGTGCATCGCACCATTATGGTCGAGCGCTCCGAAATTCAGGATCATGAAAGGCTGGCACTTAGAATCCTCGCCTTGCCGCGCGGGCTCGAATACCGCGAACCGCGCGACAACCGCCAGAGCCCCCTCACCAATCAAGGGGCCATGCGGCGCCGACCCGGCCTTTTTCTGGAGACACCATGCAGGCCCTGCTATCGCTATCGCGAGCCATCGACAGGCTCAATTCCTTCATTGGCAAATACGCCATCTGGCTGATCTTCGGCGCCACGGCCATCAGCGCCATCAACGCCGTGATCCGCAAGATCTTCAACTACAGCTCCAACGGCTTTCTGGAGGTGCAGTGGTACCTGTTTGCCTGGTCGTTCCTGATCGCCGCCGGCTACACGCTGCTCAAGCGCGAGCACGTGCGCATCGACGTTCTCAACAGCCATTTCCCGAGAAAGCTGCAGCTCGGCATCGAAATCTTCGGGCTCGTCTTCTTCCTCACCCCGGTGTGCGTCATGGTGCTGTACTACACCGCGCCGCTCACGATCCAGATGTTCAACACGGGCGAGATGTCGAACAACCCCGGCGGACTGATCCGCTGGCCGGTGTGGCTGGCCCTGCCCGTGGGCTTCGCGCTGCTGCTGCTGCAAGGCTGGTCCGAGCTCATCAAATGCATAGCGTTCGCGCTCGGCAAGGGACCCGATCCGATGATCAAACCCGATGAAAAATCGGATGAAGAAGCGCTGATCGAAGCCTTGCGCCAAGAGGTCGCCGCCAAGGCTTCCGGCGCCGCACCGGCCCAGGCCCATTGACACGCCGGAGCAGACACACATGGCATTCATCGCATCCAACTTCGCCCCGATCATGTTCGTGGGCCTGATCTGCTTTTTGATTCTGGGTTTTCCCGTTGCCTTCTCTCTCGGCGCCGCGGGCCTGACCTTCGGCCTGCTCGGGGTCTACCTCGACATCTTCCCGACCGCCATCCTCTCGGTGCTGCCGCTGCGCCTGATCGGCATCATGGCCAACGAGACACTGCTCGCGGTGCCCTTCTTCACGCTCATGGGTCTGATCCTGGAGCGCAGCGGCATGGCCGAGGACCTGCTCGACTCGATCGGCCAGGTGTTCGGCCCGCTGCGCGGCGGTCTGGCGCTGGCCGTCGTACTCGTGGGTGCGATGCTGGCGGCCACCACCGGCGTCGTCGCCGCCTCGGTCATTTCGATGGGGCTGATCTCCATGCCCATCATGCTGCGCTATGGCTACAGCCGCAGCCTGGCCAGCGGCGTGATCGCCGCGTCGGGCACGCTGGCGCAGATCATCCCGCCCTCGCTGGTGCTGATCGTGCTCGCCGACCAGATGGGCAAGAGCGTGGGCGACATGTACAAGGGCGCGTTCATCCCGGGCTTCACGCTGATGGGGCTGTACATCCTGTTCGTGGCGGCCCTCGCGATCTTCAGGCCCAAGATGGTGCCCGCACTGCCCCCCGAGGCGCGCACCTTCACCGAACCCAGCGGCAGCCACGGCTACACCTCGCTGACCATGCTCTTCATCTTCTGCGTCGCCGTGGCTGCGCTGCTGGGTCACGAGATGCCGGCCATCCACAGCTGGTGGCAGGGCGAGCCGGTGGACTTCGTGCCGACCGATGAGAAGATCGTCGTGGCCATGTGCGGCGGCAGCTTCGTTGGCTGGCTGATCGCGGTGATCAACCGCATCACGCGCATGGGACTGCTCTCCAAGCTGGCCGAGCGCGTCACCTTCGTGCTGATCCCGCCGCTGCTGCTGATCTTCCTCGTGCTCGGCACCATCTTCCTGGGCGTGGCCACGCCGACCGAAGGCGGCGCCATGGGCGCCATGGGCGCGCTGATCATGGCGGTCTCGCGCAAGCGCCTGAGCTGGACGCTGCTGCGTCAGGCGCTCGACACCACGACCAAGCTGTCTTCGTTCGTGATGTTCATCCTGGTCGGCGCCACGGTTTTCAGCATGGTATTCCAGGCCGCCGACGGCCCGGTCTGGGTCGAGCACCTGCTCTCCAAGCTGCCCGGCGGACATCTCGGGTTCCTGATCTTCGTGAACGTGCTGGTGTTTTTCCTGGCGTTCTTCCTGGACTTCTTCGAGCTGTCGTTCATCGTCGTGCCGGTGCTCGCGCCGATCGCAGACAAGATGGGCATCGACCTGATCTGGTTCGGCGTGCTGCTGGCGGTGAACATGCAGACTTCGTTCCTGCACCCGCCGTTCGGCTTTGCCCTCTTCTACCTGCGCTCGGTCGCACCCGAAAAACCCTATGTGGACAGCCAAACCGGCAAGCGGATGGAGCCGGTGACGACGATGCAGATCTACAAGGGTGCGATCCCCTTCCTGTTGCTGCAACTGTCGATGGTGACCATCCTGATCGCCTTCCCAACCCTGGTCACGGGCAACCTTGACAAGAAGGTGCAGGTGGACATGAAGGCCGTGGGCGAGCAGATGCTGCTCGAGCTCAACCAGAGCGACCAAAGTCCGGACTTCAACACCGTCCCCGGCAGCAGCAGCGAACCTGCCACGGGCGCGGGCTCCAAAGCAGTCCCAAGCAGCGGGTTGCCCGAGGCGGGCAGCGGGGCGGGCGGGTCAAACCTCGGGCCTGTCGGCGGCGAAGCCGACGATCCGATGAAAGCAATACAAAACTCCATCGGCAAATAGGCCCAAGGGCCCATAAAAAAACCGCAGCTTGAGGCTGCGGTTTTTTTATGCAGGGCGCCTCTGCGGGAGGCGCCCTCGACACGGGCAAGCGTCAGATCTTGAGCGACGCCATATCCTGTGTGAACACCAGTTCGGAAACGCGGTTCCAGAGGATCTGGTCACGCTGGAAGGCCCGCATGTCGTCCAGGATCTTCTTGAACACCGGATCCTTGGCACTGTGCTCCGCGTAGACTTCCTGCGCGGCATTGAAGCCGGCCTGCACGATCTCCTTGCTGAAGCGCTTGAGCTGCGTGCCCGAGGCCACCAGGCGCTTGAGCGAGATCGGGTTCAGGTACAGGTACTTGGACGTACCGTCGTTGTAGGCCACGGCCATGGCGGCATTGACGATGGCCTGGTTCTCGGGCGAGAGCTTGGCGTAGGCCTTGTTGTTGATGAAGAATTCGAGGTCGGCGCCGCCTTCCCACCAGCCGCCGTAGTAGTAGTACTTGGCGACCTTGTTCCAGCCCATCTTCTCGTCGTCGTAGGGGCCGACGAATTCGGCGGCATCCAACGTGCCCTTCTCCAGTGCCTGATACACGTCGCCGCCGGGCATGTTCTGCGACACCACGCCAAGCTTGGCCATGGATTCGCCGAACACGCCGCCACCCAGGCGCATCTTCAGGCCCTTGAAGTCCTCGGGCTTGTTCATCTCCTTGCGGTACCAGCCGCCCATTTGCGTGCCGGTGTTGAGCGCGCTGCGCGCGTGGAAGTTGTACTTGGCGAACAGCTCGTCGAGCAGCTTGTGGCCGTTGCCGTGGATCTTCCAGGCCTGGTTCTGCTGGGCCGTGAAGCCGAAGGGGATCGCGCAGCTGAAAGCGAACGACGGATCCTTGCCGGTGTAGTAGTAGGACGCGGTTTCCCCCATCTCCAGGCTGTCGTCGGCGAGTGCATCGACGATGCCGAACGCCGGCACCAGCTCGCCCGCGGCGTGCACCGAGACCTCGAACTTGCCGCCCGAGAGAGCCTTGACGGTCTCGGAGAATTTGACGGCACAGCCGTGCAGCGTCTCCAGCGCTTTCGGGAAGCTCGTGGCCAGGCGCCAGCGTATTGCTGGCTGTGCGTGCACGGCCGGCGCCACTCCGGCGGCCAGCACACCGGCGATACCGGCGTTTTTGATGAGAGATCGACGATCCATGGGCTTGACTCCTTGTTGATAAACATCGAGAACAACGAAAGACCATCGAACACAGGCGCGCTTGTGAAGCGTCTGCGCAGAAGGACTCCGCACTCAGCGCGCGATCTTATAGCAGGCAGGTGCCCGCAAACACAAATTCAATCCCCGCCCACGGCACGCAACGCAGGCGCAGCACCCACCAGGGATTCGAACCGCCGCCGCACCGATCGCTCGATGCCCGCGGCATCCAACCCTTGCAGCGCGAGCAATTTCGCCGGGTCGCCGTGCTCGATGAAGCGATCGGGCAGGCCCAGCTGCAGCAAGGCCGTGGCGGCGCCCGCGCCCGCCAGCCACTCTCCAACCGCGCTGCCCGCACCACCCATGACCACGCCCTCCTCCACGGTGACGAAGGCCTCGTGGGTGGCCGCCACGCGCGCGAGCAGCTCCACATCGAGCGGCTTGACCCAGCGCATGTTCACCACGGTGGCATCGAGCCGCTGCGCCGCTTCAAGCGCCGGATACAGCAAGGTGCCGAACGCGAGGATGGCCACACGATGGCCGCTGCGGCGCACCTGCGCCTTGCCATACGGCAGCTCGTCGAGCTCGACCCGAGGCTGCACGCCCACGCCCGCGCCCCGGGGATAGCGCACCGTGACCGGGTGATCCTGCCCGAAGGCGGTGGTGAGCAGCTGACGGCATTCGCCCTCGTCGGCCGGACAGGCCAGCGCCATGTTCGGGATGCAGCGTGCGTAGGCGATGTCGAACGCGCCGCAGTGCGTGGCGCCGTCGGCCCCGACGATGCCCGCGCGGTCGAGCGCGAACACCACCGGCAGGTTTTGCAGCGCCACGTCGTGGATCAGCTGGTCATAGCCGCGCTGCAGAAAGGTGGAATAGATCGCCACCACGGGCTTGAGCCCTTCGCAGGCCATGCCCGCCGCGAACGTGACCGCATGCTGTTCGGCGATGCCCACGTCGTGGTAGCGGCCGGGGAAACGCCGCTCGAACTCCACCAGCCCCGAGCCCTCGCGCATCGCGGGCGTGATGGCGACGAGCCGCTCGTCCTTGGCAGCCATGTCGCACAGCCACTGGCCGAAGACCTGAGTGAAGGTCTGGCGCGGCGGCGTGGCCGGCTTGACCAGGCCGATCTCCGGATCGAACTTGCCCGGGCCGTGGTAGGCCACGGGGTCGGCCTCGGCGAGCTTGTAGCCCTGGCCCTTGCGGGTCACGACGTGCAGAAACTGCGGGCCCTTCAAGCCCTTGATGTTTTCCAGCGTGGGAATGAGCGAATCGAGATCGTGTCCGTCGATCGGGCCGATGTAGTTGAAGCCGAAGTTCTCGAACAGCGTGGCCGGCACCACCATGCCCTTGGCCTGCTGCTCGATGCGCCGGGCCAGCTCCAGCAGCGGTGGCACGTTCCTGAGCACCGTCTTGCCCACGTCGCGCGCCTTGGCGTAAAAGCGCCCGCTCATGAGCTGCGCCAGATAACGGTTGAGCGCGCCCACGGGCGGGCTGATGCTCATGTCGTTGTCGTTGAGGATCACCAGCAGATTGCAGTCCGCCACGCCCGCGTTGTTCAGCGCCTCGAACGCCATGCCTGCGGTCATCGCACCGTCACCGATCACCGCGATGCAGTGGCGATCCTCGCCCTTTTGCCGCGCGGCCAACGCCATGCCCAGCGCCGCCGAAATGCTGGTGCTCGAATGCGCCGTGCCGAAGGTGTCATAGGGGCTTTCCGAGCGCATCGGAAAGCCGGAAAGACCGCCGAGCTGGCGCAGCGTGCCCATGCGCTCGCGCCGCCCGGTGAGAATCTTGTGCGGGTAGGACTGATGACCCACGTCCCAGACCAGGCGGTCCTCGGGCGTGTCGAAGACCGCGTGCAGCGCGATCGTGAGCTCGACCACGCCGAGATTGGACGAGAGGTGCCCCCCCGTCCGGGCCACGCTTTCGAGCACGAAGGCGCGCAGCTCCTCGGCCAGGATCTTGAGCTCGCCGCGCGAGAGGCGACGCAGCTGCGTCGGGTCATTCACGCTTTCCAGCATCGGGTAGTTCGTCGTCGCCATATCCTGTTCCGATAGCTGCCGGCGCCCTGTCCACGGGCCTTGCAGCCTTCTTCCGTCTCAAAACATCCGCCGCGTCAATGCGTGCGGTTCACCACCATCTCGGCCAGCGCCACGAGCGCATGGGTGTCCACGAGGCCGCTGGTGCGCAGCACCTGCCGCGCCTCGTCCAGCAGGGCCTGCGCATGGGCCCGCGCGCCGTCCAGCCCCATCAGCGACACGTAGGTGGGCTTGCCGCAGGCCGCGTCCTTGCCCGCCGTCTTGCCCAGCGTGGTGGAATCCTGCGTCACATCGAGCACATCATCCACCACCTGGAACGCCAGGCCGATGGCCGCACCATACTGCAGCAGCGCCTGGCGTGCACGCACCTCGAGCGCGCCGCAGGCCGCGCCCATGAGCACGCTCGCCTGCAGCAGCGCCCCGGTCTTGAGGCGGTGCATCTGGCGCAGCTGTGCTTCGGAAAGCGTTTCACCCACGCTGGCGAGGTCGATCGCCTGCCCGCCCGCCATGCCATGGGCGCCCGCCGCCCGGGCCAGCAGGCGGCACAGCTCGGCCTGCATGGCGGGCGGCACACCTTCTTCGGGCGTGAGCAGCTCGAAGGCCAGCGCCTGCAGCGCGTCGCCCGCCAGCAGCGCGCGCGCCTCGCCAAAGCGCACGTGCACCGTGGGCTTGCCGCGGCGCAGCACGTCGTTGTCCATGCACGGCAGATCGTCGTGCACCAGCGAATAGGCGTGAATCAGCTCCACCGCGCAGGCCGCGCGCAGCGCCGCATCATGGTTGCCGCGCACCGCCGTGCAGGCGGCGAGCACCAGCAGCGGACGCAGGCGCTTGCCGCCGCCCGTCACCGCGTAGCGCATGGGCTCGCCCAGATCGGCCGGCGTGGCCTGCGGCACCCAGTCGGCCAGGGCCTGCTCCACGCGCCGCTGCGCCTGGCCGATCCATTCGGCGGCCACGAAGGCATGGGCGCCGCTCTCCATCAGACGGACGTCCACGGCTTGAGCACCCCTTCATCGAGCAGCTTGATCTGATCCTGCACCGCATCGAGCTTGCCGCGGCAAAACTGCAGCAGCTCGGCGCCGCGCTGGTAGCTCGTCAGCATCTGCTCCAGCGGCAGCTGACCGGCTTCGATGCGCGCCACCAGGTCTTCGAGTTCCTGCAGCGCTGCTTCGTAGCTGGCGGGCTCGGACGGGGTGGGCAAAGTGGGTGGGGTGGCAGCAGCCTTGGGCATGAAAATCCGGATGCGATCGGTGGTGGGCGCGCGGGTGATTTTAGGGCGGTGCCGAACAAGCCCTCGCGGGGTGGCATGCCCTGCATGGGGAAGGTCCCACGGCCGCGCTACAACGCCAGCCAGCGAAACACCAGCGGCATGAGCACCGCCGCCAGCAGCACCTGCATCCCCAGCGCCAGCCCGGCGTAGGCTCCGGCGCTCGGGTGCACCTGCAGCGCATGCGCCGCGCCTATGCCGTGCGACGCCGTGCCCAGGCCAAAGCCGCGCATGCGCCATTCCTCCTCGCTGGTGCCCAGACCCATGCGGGTGAAGAGCCAGCGCGCACTGAGCGCGCCGATCACACCCGTGGGAACGGCAAAGAATGCCGCCAGCGCCGGGATGCCGCCGATCTTCTCGGCGATACCCATGGCCACCGGCGCGGTCACGGATTTGGGCGCCAGCGACAGCAGCACCTCACGCGGCAAACCCAGCAGCATCCCCAGGCCGACGGCGGAAACGGCCGCGACACTGCCCCCGACCAGGGCCGCCAGCACAATGCGGTGCCAGTGGCGGCGCAGCTCGCCCAGGCGCTCGAACAGCGGCCAGCCGAGCGCGACCACCGCCGGCCCGAGCAGAAAGTGGATGAACTGCGCCCCGGCAAAATAGGTTTCGTAATCGATGCCGGTCCACACCAGCGCCGTGGCCAGCACCAGCATGCTCCAGAGCACCGGATTGGCCCACGCCGCCTGGCGGGCGCGACGATAGGCGCTCATGGCCAGCACATAAACCACCAGCGTGGCGGTGAGGCCGAAAAGCGGTTTGGACGCGAGATAGACCCAGAGCGCAACGAAATCCGGCATCACTGTTCTCCGCCGTCGGTGGTGCGGCCACGCGTGACGCGCAGCACCCAGACGGTGGCCGCCATGCCAGCCCAGGTCGACAGAGTGATCGCCACCAGGATGCGCAGCCCGTAGGTGCTCAGCAGGCCCAGATGCGACATGACCCCCACGCCCACCGGAACGAACAACAGCGAGAGGTGACGCAGCAGGAAATCCGCGCAGGCCGCGACATGGCGGCGAATGCGCGCCAGCCTGAGCAAGGGCAGCAGCAGCACCATGCCGATCACCGGCCCCGGGAACGGCAGATCGAGCGCATGCGCCAGCAGCTCGCCCAGAGACTGCAGCGCCAGCAGCCAGGCCAAGCCCTTGAGGCCTTCAAAACCCTGATCCGTCATGGCAGGCGTTCCCGTCGTGAAAAATGTCGGCGCATGCATGCACCGGTGTGGTCGGTCGATCAGCGCGACACTGTAGGGCAAGCGCACAGCCAGGGCGGCGCAGCCGGTGCCGCGCCAGGTCATGGGCAGCCACTTATAATCGTCCGCTCCGCCCCAACCGGCTTCGGCATACCGCGCCCGGCCGGTTTCATTTTTTTCCGCTCGTGCACGCCACGCGCAACCTCCCTGTGGGGGGGCTTTAGGTCAGGACGTCCATGTCTGATTTAAGTCTTCAACTGCAGCAGGCCGCAAGCCAACTCCCGGTTTCCAGCTACTTTGACGAGGCGCTGCACCAGCGCGAGCGGGCGCTGCTGTTTGCCGCCGGGCCGCGCTACCTCGGGCACAGCCTGAACGCGCCCGAGCCCGGCGACTACTATGTGCTGCCGCAGGAAAAAGGCGGGCGGGCGCTGGTTCGCAGTCCCGAGGGACGCATCCAGCTCGTTTCCAACTGCTGCCGCCACCGCCAGGCGCTGATGCTCACGGGCCAGGGCAACCTGCGGGCCGAGGGCAAGGGGCACGCGGGCGGCAACATCGTCTGCCCGATCCACCGCTGGACCTACGACAGCACCGGCCAGCTGCTGGGCGCGCCGCGCTTTGCGAGCAACCCCGGTCTGAACCTGCAGAACTACGCGCTGCGCGAATGGAACGGCCTCATCTTCGAGGACAACGGGCGCGACATCGCGGCCGATCTCGCCAGCATGGGCGTGGCCCGGGATCTGTCGTTCGAGGGCTACGTGTTCGACCGTGCCGAGGTGCACGAGTGCAACTACAACTGGAAGACCTTCATCGAGATCTATCTGGAGGACTACCACGTCGGGCCGTTTCACCCGGGCCTCGGAAACTTCGTCACCGTGGACGATCTCAACTGGCAGTTCGACCGCGAATACTCGGTGCAGACCGTGGGCGTGGCGCCCACCTTCGGCAAGCCCGGCACCGACGCCTACAGGCTCTGGCACGAGGTGCTGCTGCGCTACCGCGGCGGTGAAAGACCCGAGCGCGGCGCGATCTGGCTCACCTACTACCCGCACATCATGGTGGAGTGGTACCCGCACGTGCTCACGATCTCCAGCCTGCACCCCATGGGGCCGCAGAAGACGCTCAACCTCGTGGAGTTCTACTACCCCGAGGACATCCACGCCTTCGAGCGCGAATTCATCGAGGCGCAGCAGGCGGCCTACATGGAGACCGCCATCGAGGACGACGAGATCGGCGAGCGCGAAGACCAGGGCCGGCGCGCGCTGCTGGAGCGCGGCGTCAACGAGGTCGGTCCCTACCAGAGCCCGCTGGAAGACGGCATGCGGCACTTTCACGAGTGGTACCGCGCCAGGATGGGCGAGGCGCTGGGGAATCTCTGAAACCATAGCTGATTGCGCTTGACACATAAGGTTTTTCGCCACTTTTAACCCAAAAATGCAAGCGCTGTGGATGGTTCTGGCGGCCTTCTTTTTCGCCAGCATGGGGGTGTGCGTCAAGCTCGCGGCGCCCTGGTTCACGACCTTCGAGATGGTGTTCTGGCGCGGCCTCATCAGCATGGTCATGCTCTGGTGGCTGGCGCGCCGTCAAGGCGTGTCGCTCGCCACCCGCTACCCGGGCATGCACGCCTGGCGCAGCTTCATCGGCGTGACCTCGCTGGGCGCATCGTTTTACGCCATCATCTACCTGCCGCTGCCCACGGCCATGACCTTCGGCTACATGAGCAGCGTCTGGATCGCGGCCTTCATCGTCGGCGGCGCGATGCTGATGTGGCGCCCCTCGGGCGAGCACCCGCGCCCGCCCGTGCCGCTGTCGCTCGTCGCCTGCGTGCTGCTGGGTTTCGTCGGCGTCGTCATGATGCTCAGGCCGACCGTGGACGGCCACCAGGGCTTCGCCGCCGTCGTGGGGCTGCTCGGCGGCATGTGCGCGGCGCTCGCCTACATGCAGGTGGTGGCGCTCTCTCGCCTGGGCGAGCCCGAAACGCGCACCGTGTTCTATTTCGCGCTGGGCTGCACCCTCACCGGGGCGCTGATCATGCCGGTGACCGGGGTCTCGCCCTTTGCCGGCTGGCACGCGCTGTGGCTGCTGCCGCTGGGGTTGTTCGCCGCGGGCGGGCAGCTGTGCATGACCATGGCGTTCTCACGCGCATCGAGCACACGCGGCACGCTGCTCGTGGCCAACCTGCAATACTCGGGCCTGATTTTCGCCAGCATCTACAGCATGCTGGTGTTTGGCGACTACCTGCCGCTCGGCGCCTGGCTGGGCATGGCGCTCATCGTGGCGAGCGCGATCGCCGCCGGGGTGCTGCGCGCACGGGCCGCCCCCCTGACCGCAAAGACAACATGACCCACACCTCCCTGATTTCCGCCGCCGAGCTGCAGGCGCTGATGCACAGCGGCGCGCCGTTCATGGTGTTCGACTGCAGCTTCGAGCTGGCCGACACCGAATGGGGCATTGCCCGCTACCACGAGGCCCACATCCCGGGCGCCATCTATGCGCACCTGGACCACGACCTGAGCGCCGCGGGCGGCCCCAACGCCTCGGGTGGGCGTCATCCGCTGCCCACGCGCGAGCGCTTTGCCGCGTGGCTGTCCAGCGTCGGCTTTTCCAACGGCATGCAGGCCGTGGTCTACGACCGCAACGGCGCCATGCCGGGCATGCGGCTGTGGTGGCTGTTCAAGTGGCTGGGGCACGACGCGGCGGCGGTGCTCGACGGCGGTTTCGCCGCCTGGCAGGCCGCGGGTGGCCAGGCGGCGCAGCACGAAGAGATGCCACGCGCGCCGGGCCACTTCGAGCCGGGCGAGCCGCTGCGCACGCTCGTCGACACCACGCGCGTGCTCACCCACCTGGGGCAGTCCGATCAAACCCTGCTCGACGCGCGCGCCGCCGAGCGCTACCGCGGCGAGGTCGAGCCGCTGGATCCGGTCGCCGGGCACATCCCCGGCGCGCTCAATCGCCCGTGGACCGAGAACCTCGGCGCCGACGGCCGCTTCAAGAGCGCGGCGCAACTGCGCGGCGAGTTCTCCGCCGTCCTGCAGGGGCACGATCCGGCAACAGTGGTGCACCAATGCGGCAGCGGCGTGAGCGCCATCCACAACCTGCTGGCGATGGAGCTGGCCGGCTACGCGCCCACGGCGCTGTACGCGGGCAGCTGGAGCGAGTGGTGCGCAGACCGCGCGCGCCCCGTGGCGGCGGGCTGACACTCACTGCCCTTCGTCGCCCTCGGCCCCATCGCCAACCACCCGGTGGTGCCAATAGCGCCGGGATCGCTCGCGCTCGCAGCGCAGCTGCCCGTCCTGCGATGACCACGACGCCGCGCCGCAGACGGGGCTGGCCACCAGCGTGATGCCGCGATCGCGGTAGCGCTGCACCACCGGCGCCGCCGGATGGCCGAAGCGGTTGCGGTAGCCCGATTGCACCAGCGCCAGCGCAGGCTGCACGGCAGCCAGAAACTCGTCACTGGACGACGTCTTGCTGCCGTGGTGCGGCACCACGAGCACATCCGCGGCCAGCGGCGCGCCCGCGCGCACCAGTGCCTGCTCCTGCGCACGCTCGATGTCGCCCGCGAGCAGCACGGCCACGCCCTGGTCGGTGGCGATGCGCAGCACGCAGGTGCGCGCGTTGCTCGCCGAGCCGCGCAGCAGCACCGGTTCGCCCGCAGGGGACGCTTCGCCCGGGTGCAGCACGCTCAGGTGCACGCCGTCCCACTGCCACGCCTGGCCCGCCACGCACGCCCGCACCGCATGCTGCGCCTGCAACGGGTGCCCGGTCGGGATCGAGCCGAACACATCGGCCTGCGGTTGCTGCGCGATGACCGCGGCCGCGCCGCCGATGTGGTCGCTGTCGCCGTGGCTCAGAACCAGCGTATCGAGCCGCTCCCCCAGGGACTGCAACAACGGCACCAGCACCTGCTGGCCAGCGTCGGAGGCCTCGCCAAAACGCGGCCCGGCGTCGTAGAGCAGGCTGTGCGTGGCGGTGCGCACCAGCACCGCCTGCCCCTGGCCGACATCGACCGCCAGCAGATCGAACTGGCCCGGGGCCGGACGCGGCGGCTGCCACCAGAGCGCGGGCAGCACGAGCGCCAGCGCCAGCGCACGCACCTGCCACGGCAGACGCAGCACGAGCACGATGCCGCCCACCACTGCGGCCACGCCCGCCCACAGCGGCGCCTGCGCCAGCGCAAGCTGAGCAAACGGCCAGGAGGCCAGCCACGACAGCCACCACGTGAGCGCCTGCACGCACCAGGCCGCCGCCTGCCACAACGGCGCCCACAGCACGCCGAGCATGGCCAGCGGCGTGACCAGCACCGTGACCCACGGAATGGCGAGCAGATTGGCCACAAGCCCCACGACCGAGATCTGGCCGAACAGCACCAGCGTGAGCGGCGCCAGCGCCACGGTGATGCGCGTCTGCTCACGCAACAATGCGGCGAATCGGCCTCCAACGCCCATCCCAACTGCGTCAGCAGCTCCACTGTCGGTAGCAAAAAGTATCCCCACCGCAACGAAGCTGAGCCAGAAGCCCGCCTGCAGCAGCGCCCACGGATCGAAGGCGACGACCACCGCGCACGCCAGCAGCCAGACCTGCGGCCAGGGCCAGCGCCGCCCCGACAGGCGCAAGAGCGCGACGGTGGCGAGCATGAGCAGCGTGCGCTCGGCCGGAACACCCCAGCCGCTGAAAAGCGCATACGCCGCCGCCAGCAGCACGCCGCCCACGAGCGCGGCCGAGGGCGCGGGATACGCCAGGCACAGCGCCGCGCTACGCCGCCAGAGCCAGCCCACGAGCAGCGCCGCCAGCCAGGCAAACATGGTGATGTGCAGCCCGGAGATGCTCACCAGGTGCGCCACGCCGGTGACCCGAAAAAGCTGCCAGTCGCTGCGCTCTATCGCCCGCTGGTCGCCCGTGACGAGCGCCGCCACCACACCCGCGGCGCGATCGCGCGCGCTGTCGCTATCGCTCCCGCCACTCGCCAGGTGGCGCACAATGGCGTCGCGCACCGCCTGGCGCGCCTGCTCCACGGGATAGCGCCATGTCTGCCCCAGCAGCCGGGGCGCCCCGAGGCGCTCGTCCAATCGCGCGCTCGTGCGCACGTAGCCGCCGGCCTGCACGCCCTGCTCCCACATCCAGAGTTCGTAGTCGAACCCGTGGGGGTTGCGCTCGCCGTGCGGCGCCTTCAGCCGCACGTTCAGCCGCCAGCGCTCGCCCGCATGCACGTCGGGCACGGATCGGGGTTCACGACCATGCTGGGTGGCGTACCAGCTCAGATCCAGCAGCGGCGGCAGCGCCAGCGCACGCCCCACTGGCTCGGTCACCGGCTCGGCCGATTCGACGGCCAGACGCAGGCGCACATCGCCACCGTCGCGCCGCTGCGGCATGGCGGCGACCACGCCGGTCACACGCAGGTCCACGCCTTCGAGCGCCGCGGGCAGCGCCCCGGCGTCAAACGTCGCCGAGCGCAGTCCGACACTGCCAAAGGCCAGCAGCGCGCCCGCGATCCAGGCCCACACCACAGCCCGGCGGCCCGCGCGCCGAAGCCGCGCGAGGGCGGGCAGCGCCAGGCCCGCCAGCACCCCATAGGCCCACGGCGGCCAGAGCGCCGCCTGCTGCAACTGCAATGCCGTGCCCAGCAGCCACCCGCACAGCAGCACGGGCAGAGGCCACGGCGTCCGATTCCCGACCGGGAAAGCGGCAGCATCGGTGGAACGGACGGCGGCATCACGCATGAAGCCTGGATGCTACCTGTGCAACACTTCAGGCCACGCCCGCCAGGCCTTCCACACCCCGCACAGGCCCCTCGGGCGTCGCATTCACTTCTTTTTACCCAAGGAACAACGATGAGCGTCTACGACAAACTCCAGGCCCTGAACATCACGCTGCCGCCCGTGGCGGTGCCGGCCGCCGCCTACGTGCCCTATGTGCAGACGGGCAAACTGGTCTTTCTGAGCGGCCACATCGCGCGCAAGGACGGCAAGCCCTACACGGGCCAGCTCGGCAAGAACCTGAGCACCGAGGAAGGCAAGGCGGCGGCGCGCAACGTGGCCATCGAGCTCATCGGCACGCTGCAGGCCGCGTGCGGCGGCGACCTGAACCGCGTGAGGCGCATCGTCAAGGTGATGAGCCTGGTGAATTCCACGGGCGACTTCACCGAGCAGCACCTGGTGACCAATGGCGCGAGCGAGCTGCTGGGCGAGGTCTTCGGCGACGCGGGCAAGCACGCACGCAGCGCCTTCGGCGTGGCGCAGATTCCGCTGGGCGCCTGCGTGGAGATCGAGCTGATCGCCGAACTCACCTGAGTCAGAACGTCAACACCTTGTCGGCCTCGACGATCCAGCCAGCCACCTCGATCATGCTGGTGAGCGTCACGCCGGCGATGTGCGGCAGGTCGGCAAGTCCGCGCGCCTCGGCGCACTTGCTGCACAGGTGCACGCTGGCGTTGTCGGCGCTGGCGAGCTCCGTCACCAGCGTCTCGATCACGTTGCCCGCGTTGTCCTTCTGATGCGGCAGCGCGGCGACGGTCGCGTCCGACATCAGCAGGATGCGCAGCCGCTTCACGTCGTCGCGCGCGGCCAGCGCGCCGGCCACGCGCAGGCCCGAGAGGCAGCGCTCGCTGCCGTGCGGCGCGGCGTGGATGATGATGACGATGTTCTGTTCCGCCATGACGGCCTTTCTTCATTGCAGGGACCGAGCGGACCGCGGCATACACCGCAGTCCGCGTCAAAAACTCTCCCACTCGCCTTCGTCGGCGGCAGGCGCCTTTTTCGCCGGCGCACTGCCGGCGGCGGGCGCCGCGGTCTTTTGAGGCGCCGCGATCTTGCGGGGCGCAGCCGCCAGACGCGCGGGCGCCGCGGGCGAAGCCACCGTGGCGCGCACCGGCGCCTGCGCGGGCGGGACCAGAGCCGCGGCGGGTTGGCGCGCACCGACGGCCGCCGACTTGTCGCTGCCCTCCACGCGGAAGGCAGCGACCACCTGCGCGAGGTGCTGCGCCTGCTCGTTCAGGCTGTGCGCGGCCGCGGCGCTTTCTTCCACCAGCGCGGCGTTCTGCTGCGTCATCTGATCGAGCTGCCCCACAGCCTGGTTCACTTCGCCGACCCCGGCGCTCTGCTGCGAGGAGGCCGCCGTGATCTCGCCCATCATGTCGGACACGCGCTGCACCGACTGCACCACCTCCTGCATGGTCTCGCCCGCGCCATGCACGAGCTGCGAGCCGGCCTCGACACTTTGCACCGAGGCGCCGATCAGCGCCTTGATCTCCTTGGCCGCCTGCGCCGAGCGCCCGGCCAGCGCGCGCACCTCACTGGCCACCACGGCGAAGCCGCGGCCCTGCTCACCCGCGCGCGCCGCTTCCACGGCGGCGTTGAGCGCCAGGATGTTGGTCTGGAATGCGATGCCGTCGATCACGCCGATGATGTCGGCGATCTTGTGGCTGCTGCTCTGGATCTCGCTCATGGTGGAGATCACCTGCGAGACCACCGAGCCGCCGCGCCGCGCCACGTCGCTGGCGCTGGACGCGAGCTGGCTCGCCTGGCGTGCCGTGCCGTTGCTTTGCTCGATGGTGCTGGTGAACTCTTCCATGGCCGCGGCCGTCTGCTGCAGGCTGCTGGAGGCGGCCTCGGTGCGCGCCGAAAGATCCTGATTGCCGCTGGCGATCTGCGAGCTGGCCACCGCGATGCTGTCCGCGCTCTGGCGCACGTCATGCACCATTCTGGCCAGCGAGGCGCGCATTTCCTCCAGCGAATGCAGCAGCTGGCCGAATTCGTCGCCGCGCGTCTCCGAGCGGGCCCGGGAGCTCAGATCGCCCATGGCGATGCGCCCGGCCATGCCATTGGCCTGCGCCAGCGGCACGCGGATGCTGCGGATGAGGTAGTAGGCGCCGATGACGATCAGCACGAGCAGCAGACCCACCCCCACCGCCGCCATCCTGACCGTGTCCATGCTCGCCCGCGCCGCCGCCTCGCGGGCCGCATCGCCGTGGGTCTTCTGCAGCTCGACGAAATCCGCCAGCGCCTTGAGGTAGGCATCGGACGCAGGCACATACGACTCCCTCACGTGCTGCACAGCCTTCTCGTTGTCGCCCGCCTCCTTGAGCTTGTTCACCTGCGCACGCTGCTCGAACATGGCCTTGCGTGCATCGGCGATGCGCTGCATGGCGGCGCGGTCGGCATCGGACAGCTGCAGGCTCTCGAGGCGCTTTTGCAGGCCACTGATCTCCCTGGACGTGGCCGCCATCGCCTCCTTGAACGCGGCGGCAACCGCGGGCTCGGTGCTGATCGCGATCGCCAGCGTGCGCGCCGCATTGGTTTCGGTCAGGCCCATCCAGCGCGTCGCGGTGGTCACACGCAACATCACGTCGTCGCCCACGGCGCGAGACATCGCCGACGTCTGCCCCGAGCGCCAGCCCGCGCCCGCGACGATGGCGCTGAACGCAATGACGATCACGGCCACCGACAGCCACAGTTTCTGCGCGATGCTGATCTGCTTCATGTTGCCTCCTGTCTGGTTCTCCTGTTAGTGTGCATGACACACGAAGACGGCGCCAGAGCACGCGGCTTACCCACCGCAATGAATCGGGGGCTCAAGACCGCTCTTGCTGGCGCCGCTCCCGGCGCTGGCGGGCCCGGCGCGCCTGGCGGCTTTCCTGCGCGCGCGCTGCCCGCTCCTGCCGTTCGTGGCGGCGCGCACGCCAGCGCGCACCGGCCCAGCGCCCCAGCAGCACGCTTGCCAGGGCCAGGATGACGAGCGCCAGGACTTCGGGTACGGAAACGTCGTTCACCATCAGAGCACCCTCGTCACGTCATCGGGCTTGAAGCCGAAATTGCCCGCCTTGCCCTTGCGGCCACGCGCGGCGCCGGCGTTGTTCAGGCTGCGGATCTCCAGCTGCTCCTCGCGCGCCTTGCCGCCGCGGCCCACTCCGGCGATGCGCACGCTGCGGACATAGGCCGCGGCTCCGGCGAGCGCATCACCCGCTTCCAGCGCCATCAGGGTCAGGCCACGGCCGCCCTTTTCCAGGCGCTTGAGCTCGCCCAGGCCGAAGGTCAGGATGCGTCCGCCCGTGGACACGCAGGCCACGTGCGTCGCCGCTATGGTGCCGATAGCTGTTTGCGCTTGTTCGTCCTGCGTTTGAGGCACTTTTTGTTCAAAATCCAGTGCAATGATGGACGGGCGGCAGACGTGCTCGCCCTCGCCCACGTTCATGAACGCCTTGCCGCCGCGGGTGCGCGAGAGCATGTCGGCCACGTGCGCCACGAAGCCGTAGCCCGCGGAACTCGACAGCAGCAGGCTCGCGCGCTCGGCCCCCGCGAAATAATGCAGCACCTCGGTGCCCGCCTCCAACTCGATCAAGGTGGTGATGGGCTGGCCATCGCCGCGCGCGCCAGGCAGGCTTGCCACCGGAACGCTGTACACGCGCCCGTTGCCGCCAAAGGCCAGCAGTTGATCGACGGTGCGGCACTCGAAGGTGCCGTACAGGCCGTCACCCGCCTTGAACGAAAAGCCTGCCGCATCGTGCCCGTGGCCGGTGCGCGCGCGCACCCAGCCCTTTTCGCTGATGACCACCGTCACCGGCTCGTCGGCTACCTTCACCTCGGCCACGGCCCGCTTCTCGGCCTGGATCAGCGTGCGCCGCGCGTCGCCGAATTCCTTCGCGTCGCGCTCGATCTCCCTGGCCATGAGGCGGCGCAGCGCCGCCGGGCTGGCCAGGATGTCTTCGAGCTGCCCCTGTTCCTGGCGCAGTTCGGCCAGCTCCTGCTCGATCCTGATCGCCTCCAGCCGCGCGAGCTGGCGCAGGCGGATGTCCAGGATGTCGTCGGCTTGGCGCTCGCTCAAGTGAAAGCGCGCCACCAGCGCCGCCCTGGGCTCGTCCGCCTCGCGGATGATGGCGATCACCTCGTCGATGTTCAGCAGCACGAGCTGCCGGCCTTCGAGGATGTGGATGCGCTCCAGCACCTTGCGCAGGCGGAATTCGCTGCGCCGCGTGAGGGTCTGCTGGCGGAACGCGATCCACTCGTCCAGCATCTGGCGCAGGCTTTTCTGCACCGGCCGGCCATCGAGCCCCACGCTCGTGAGATTGACGGGCGCGGACGTCTCCAGACTGGTGTGCACCAGCAGCGTGTTGGCCAGCTCCTCCTGGCTCACGGCGCGGCTCTTGGGCTCGAACACCAGGCGCACCGGCGCGTCCTTGCTCGACTCGTCGCGCACGCCGTCGAGCACCGCGAGCACCACGCCCTTGAGCTGGTTCTGCTCCTGCGTGAGGCTTTTCTTGCCGCTCCTGACCTTGGGGTTGGTGAGCTCCTCGATCTCTTCGAGCACCTTCTGCGCCGAGGTGCCGGGCGGCAGCTCGGTCACCACCATCTGCCACTGCCCGCGCGCCAGGTCCTCGATCACCCAGCGCGCGCGCACCTTCAGGCTCCCGCGCCCGCTGCGGTAGGCGGCCTGGATGTCGTCCTCGCTGCTGATGATCTGGCCGCCGCCCGGGTAGTCGGGGCCCGGCAGCAGGGCAAACAGCTCCTCGTCGGTGAGCTTCGCGTTCTTCACCAGCGCCACGCAGGCGTCGGCCACCTCGCGCAGGTTGTGGCTGGGGATTTCGGTGGCCAGACCCACGGCGATGCCACTGGCGCCATTGAGCAGCGCGAACGGCAGCCGCGCGGGCAACTGGCGTGGCTCCTCGGTCGAGCCGTCGTAGTTGGGCGTGAAATCCACCGTGCCCAGTTCGATTTCTTCGAGCAGCAGCCGCGTGATTTTCGCCAGCCGCGCCTCGGTATAGCGCATGGCAGCGGCGCCGTCGCCGTCGCGGCTGCCGAAATTGCCCTGCCCGTCGATCAGCGGATAGCGCTGCGAAAAGTCCTGCGCCATGCGCACCAGCGCGTCGTACGCCGCGCTGTCGCCGTGCGGGTGAAAGCGCCCGAGCACGTCACCCACCACGCGCGCGCACTTGACCGGCTTGGCGGGCGTGTTGCCATTGACTCCGCCCCAGCCCAGGCCGAGCTGCTGCATCGCGTAGAGGATGCGCCGCTGCACGGGCTTTTGCCCATCGGCCACATCGGGCAGCGCACGGCCCTTGACCACGCTGAGCGCGTATTCGAGGTAGGCGCGCTGGGCGTAGCTGGCCAGCGCGAGGTCGTCGCCGGGGTCGGCGGGGGCGAGGTCGAGAACGGTTGGGTCAGTCATTATTCAAAGAAATTGGGCTCCAGCGCCCGACCGGCAAGCGCTAATAGCTATCAAATCTGAAACACCGCAACACCCGGCGATGGGCGTTGCCAGTTCACATCGGGCTTGAGGCCGCCGTGGCGCACCGTTGGATCATCGCGTTTCTTTCCTGCAGCCTTCTTGGCCGGGGCCGCCAGATTGATCTGCGCTCTCACACATCCACCTCCACCGCATCCCCATGCAGCTCCATCAGCTCGCGGCGCGCGGCGGCCTCGCCCTTGCCCATGAGCTTGGTGATCTCCAAGGCGGTGGCGGTGAAGTCGAAGGCGCCGAGCTTTACCTGCATGAGGCGGCGGGTATCGGGGTTGAGCGTGGTTTCCCAGAGCTGCGCGGCGCTCATCTCACCCAGGCCCTTGAAGCGGCTCACGCTCCATTTGCCCTCGGGCACGCCCTCCTTGCGCAGCTTCTCAAGGATGGCGGCCAGCTCTGCCGCGTCCAGCGCGTAGAGCTTGGTCGCCGGTTTCTTGCCGCGCGCCGGGGCATCGACGCGAAACAGCGGCGGGCGCGCGACGTAGACGTGCCCGGCCTCGATCAGCCTGGGGAAATGGCGGAAAAACAGCGTGAGCAGCAGCACCTGGATGTGCGCGCCATCCACGTCGGCGTCCGAGAGGATGCAGACCTTGCCGTAGCGCAGGCTGGACAAGTCCGCCTCGTCCTCGGGTCCGTGCGGATCGACGCCGATGGCCACGGAAATATCGTGGATTTCGGTATTGGCGAAGAGCCGGTCGCGCTCGACCTCCCAGGTGTTGAGCACCTTGCCGCGCAGCGGCAGGATGGCCTGCGTTTCCTTGTCGCGCCCCATCTTGGCACTGCCGCCGGCACTGTCGCCCTCGACGAGGAAGACCTCGTTGAGCGCGATGTCGCGGCTCTCGCAGTCGGTGAGCTTGCCCGGCAGCACGGCCACGCCGCTGCCCTTGCGCTTTTCCACCTTCTGGCCGGCGCGCTGGCGCGTCTGCGCGGCCTTGATGGCGAGCTCGGCAATGCGCTTACCCCACTCGACGTTGGCGTTGAGCCAGAGTTCGAGCGCGGGCCGCACGACACTGGAGACCAGGCGCACGGCGTCGCGGGAATTGAGCCGCTCCTTGATCTGGCCCTGGAACTGCGGATCGAGCACCTTGGCCGAGAGCACGTAGCTGACCCGCGCGAACACGTCCTCGGGCATGAGCTTCACGCCCTTCGGGGTGAGCGCGTGCAGCTCGATGAAGCCCTTGACGGCCTGAAACAGCCCGTCGCGCAGGCCGCTGTCGTGCGTGCCGCCGGCAGTGGTCGAGATCAGGTTGACGTAGCTCTCGCGCACCGGATGGCCGTCTTCGGTGAAGGCCAGCACCCACTGCGCACCCTCGCCCTCGGCAAAGTTGTCGTCGTCCGCCGCGGCGTAGCCCTCGCCCTCGAACAGCGGCACGATGGCATCCGCGGGCAGGCTCTGCTCCAGGTAGTCGCGCAGGCCGCCCTTGTACTGCCAGCTCTGCGTCTCTTTCTTCTTCTCGTCAATCAGCTGCACCGTCACGCCGGGCAGCAGCACCGCCTTGCTGCGCAGCACGTGCACGAGCTCGGCCACGGGAATCTGCGGCGATTCGAAGTACCTGGCATCGGGCCAGACGCGCACCGTGGTGCCGTGCCTGCGCTCGCCCTCTTGCGGCTCGCGCAGCGCCAGCGCCTGCGCCACGTCGCCGCCGGCGAATTCCATGCTTGCCACCGCCCCATCGCGAAAGCTCTGCACCTGCATGCGCGTGGCCAGCGCGTTGGTCACCGACACGCCCACGCCGTGCAGGCCGCCCGAGAAGCTGTAGGCGCCGCCCGCGCCCTTGTCGAACTTGCCGCCCGCATGCAGACGCGCGAACACGAGTTCGAGCACGGGCACGTTTTCCTCGGGGTGCAGGCCGTGCGGGATGCCCCGGCCGTCGTCCTCCACGCTGACCGAGCCGTCGGCATGCAGCGTGACGCGGATCTTCTTGCCGAAGCCCGCCAGCGCTTCGTCGGCGGCGTTGTCGATCACCTCCTGAATCACGTGCAGCGGGTTGTCGGTGCGCGTGTACATGCCCGGCCGCTGCTTGACGGGCTCCAGGCCCTTGAGGATGCGGATGGTGCTTTCGGAGTACTCGGGAACGGGTTTGGTCGGCATGGCGGCGGATTGTATGGCTGGATATAAAAACAGCTTCGACACCACCCATCGCCCCCGCTTGAACGCCGTTTTTCGTTACAGTGCCGCCATGCGCCGCGCCGTCCCCACGCTCTCCCTCACCCAAATCCTGGTCTGTGGCGCCGCCATCGTCACGCTGTCCACCGGCATACGCCACGGCTTCGGCCTGTGGATGCTGCCCATCACCCAAGCCAACGGCTGGACGCGCGAAACGTTTTCTCTGGCGCTCGCCATCCAGAACCTGGCCTGGGGCGTGCTGGGCATCGTCGGCGGCATGCTGGCCGACCGCCATGGCGCGTTTCGCGTGCTCGTGGGCGGGACGCTGCTGTATGCGCTGGGGCTGGCGGGCATGGCGCTCACGTCCACGCCGCTGCTGTTCGCGCTCACCGCGGGCGTCACCATAGGCGCGGCGCAGGCCGGCACCACCTACGCCATCATCTACGGCGTGATCGGGCGCCAGATCGCGCCACACCGGCGCTCCTGGGCCATGGGCGTGGCGGCGGCCGCGGGATCGTTCGGGCAGTTCCTGCTGATGCCGATCGAAGGCCAGATGATCCTGCACCTGGGCTGGAAGGAGTCGCTGCTCGCGCTCGCGGCCGTGGTGCTGCTCGTGGCGCCGCTCGCCTGGGGTCTGCGCGAGCCGGGGTTTCACGCAGGCGCAACCGCGCCGCGCCGGCAAAGCGTGCGCCACGCGCTCGCCGAGGCGCTGCGCCACCCGCCCTTCGTGCTGCTCATCGCGGGCTATTTCGTCTGCGGTTTTCAGGTGCTGTTCATCGCGGTGCACCTGCCCGGGTATCTCTCGGACCAGGGCCTCACGCCGCAGGTGGCGGCGGGCGCACTCGCGCTCATCGGGCTCTTCAACGTGGTCGGCTCGTACGCGGCGGGCGCGCTCGGGCAGCGTCTGCAAAAGCGCCACATCCTCGCCTTCATCTACTTCGCACGGGCCGTGGTGATCACGGTCTTTCTGCTCGTGCCCGTCACGCCGCTGTCGGTCTACGTGTTCGCGGCCGTCATGGGGGCGCTCTGGCTCTCGACCGTGCCGCCGACCAATGCCGCCGTGGTGCAGATTTTCGGCACCGAGCATTTTTCCATGCTGAGCGGCCTGGCCTTCTTCAGTCATCAGCTCGGCAGTTTCATGGGCGTGTGGCTGGGCGGCTACCTGTACGACGCCACGGGCGACTACAACGTGGTCTGGTATCTGACCATCGCGCTGGGCATCGCGGCCGGATTCGTCAACTTGCCGGTGCGCGAAGCGCCCATCCACCGCGCGCCGGAGCTGGCGCGGTGACCACGCCGCGCCTGCTGCTGTGGATCGCGGTGCTGCTGGCGCTGGCGGGCAGCGTGCTGCTGTACCTGCAGCCAGGTTTCATGGTGCTGCTGGCCGAACAGGTCTGGGCCTGTTTCTGAACCATGCACGAACACCTTCCGCCATCCGACTGGGTGCTGCGCTGGGCGCATCTCGTCCCCGTCGGCGGGCGCGTGCTCGATGTCGCCTGCGGCAGGGGGCGGCACCTGCGCTGGTTTCATGAACAGAATCACCCTGTAACCGGCGTCGATAAAGCGCAAGAAGCTATCGATTCAATATCAATGCTGGGCGAAGCCGTTTGCGCGGATATCGAAAACGGCCCCTGGCCCTTCGCCGGGCGCAGCTTCGACGGCGTGATCGTGACGAACTACCTCTGGCGAGCGCTGTTGCCCACGATTGTCGCGAGCGTCGCACCGGGTGGTGTGCTGATCTACGAAACCTTCGCGCAGGGCAACGAAACCGTGGGCAGACCCTCGCGCCCGGACTTCCTGCTGCGCCCGGGCGAGCTGCTCGCGGCCTGCGCGCCGCTGCGCATCGTGGCCTACGAGGACGGCTTCCTCCCCGCGCCCGAGCGCTTCGTGCAACGCATCGCGGCCATGCGCCCGCCGGCGTCATCGTCAACCCCGGCGGCGCGCATCCCGTTGCAGCTGCCATAGAATGCTCCATTAACGATTTTTGACACGGACATGACCACCCGCAGTCCACTCTTCACCGGCAGCACCGTTGCCCTCGTGACCCCCATGCACGAGGATGGCAGCGTCGACTACCCCACGCTACGCAAACTCATCGACTGGCACATCGACGAAGGCACCGACTGCCTGAGCGTCGTCGGCACGACGGGTGAATCGCCCACCGTGAACGTCGAAGAGCACTGCGAAATCATCCGCGTGACGGTGGAGCAATCGAAGGGGCGCGTGCCCGTGCTGGCCGGCTGCGGCGCCAATTCCACGCACGAGGCGATCGAGCTGGCGCGCTTTGCCAAGAAGGTGGGCGCGCACAGCCAGCTGCAGGTGGTGCCCTACTACAACAAGCCCACGCAAGAGGGCCAGTACCTGCACTTCAAGGCCATCGCCGAGGCTGTGGGCGACCTGCCCATGGTGCTCTACAACGTGCCCGGCCGCTCGGTGGCCGACCTGCAGCACGACACCGTGCTGCGCCTGGCGCAGGTGCCGGGCATCGTCGGCATCAAGGAAGCCACGGGCGACATCGGCCGCGCGCAGTGGCTGATCCGCGACGTGCCCGAGGGCTTTGCCGTCTATTCGGGCGACGACGCCACCGCCGTCGCACTCATGCTTTGCGGCGGGCAGGGCAACATCAGTGTGACGGCCAATCTTGCGCCGCGCCTCATGCACGAGCTGTGCGTCGCTGCCATCGCGGGCGATGCGCGCACGGCCATGCGCATCCAGCGCCAGCTCATGCCGCTGCACAAATACCTGTTCGTCGAAGCCAACCCGATCCCCGTCAAGTGGGCCATGGCGCGCCTGGGTCTGTGCGGTGGCACCTTGCGCCTGCCCATGACGGCGCTGGCCAGCGCCCACCACGCCAGCGTCGAAGCGGCGCTGCGCGCCAGCGGCCTGCTGCACTGAGTCCAATTCACTTCACCACGAAAGATTCCCGCGTGAACCCGACCCTACGCCTGGGCCTGCTGGGCCTCGCTGTCGCGCTCTCGGCCTGCTCCACCCTCGAGAGCGACAAAATCGACTACAAGAGCGCCGCCGTCGGCTCGACACTGGAGGTGCCTCCGGACCTCACGCAGCTGAGCACGGACACACGCTACATCGTCCCCGGCAAGGCCAATTCGGCGGCGGCCTATGAAGCTGGCCGCGCGCAGCAGGCCAAGGCCGGGATCAATGCCGCGCCCAACACGGTCGGGGACGTGCGCATCGAGCGCGACGGCAACGGACGCTGGCTGGTGGTGGCGCGCTCGCCCAACCAGCTGTGGGAGCCGGTGCGCGATTTCTGGCTCGAGCACGGCTTCGTTCTGGCGCTTGATCAGCCGCAACTGGGCATCATGGAAACCGACTGGGCCGAAAACCGCGCCAAGATTCCGCAAGACGTGATCCGGCGCACCATCGGCAAGGTCTTCGATTCGCTCTACTCCACGGGTGAGCGCGACAAGTTCCGCACGCGGCTGGAGCGCCGCGCCGACGGCGGCACGGACATCTACATCACGCACCGCGGGATGCAGGAGGTCTACACCAATGCGCAGAAAGACAGCACGATGTGGCAGCCCCGGCCGGAAGACCACGAGCTGGAAACCGAATTCCTGCGCCGCCTCATGGTGAAGCTCGGTGTTTCGGAAGAACAGGCCAAGGCCGCCGTGGCCGCGGCGCCGTCGGCATCGTCCGCCGCCACGGTTCAGCTTGCCAACGTGAACGGCGCGCAGATCATCGAACTGCACGATGACTTCGATCACGCGTGGCGGCGCGTGGGCCTGTCGCTGGACCGTACCGGCTTCACCGTGGAAGACCGCGACCGCAGCCAGGGCACCTACTTCGTGCGCTACGTCACGCCCACCGACAAGAAGGAGCCTGGCTTCTTTGGCAAGCTCTTTGGCTCCACCAGCAACGCCGCGCCGCCCGAGAAATATCGCATCGTCGTGCACGGCAATGGCGGGCAGAGCACCGTCTCGGTGCTCAAGGCAGACGGCCAGCCCGAAAGCTCGGCCAACGTGGACCGCATCCTGCGCATCCTGGTGGATGACCTGAAGTAAATCCGGACACTCCCCAATGAAAAAGCCCCGGCACACACCGGGGCTTTTTCATGGTCCAAGGCCGATCACGGCCTCGGCTCGCGTCGCAGCGCTTACTTGGTCGTCGACTGAGCGGCCTTGTCTGCAGCTTCCTTGGCTGCCTGCGCGGCATCCTTGGCAGCATCCACGGTGGCGTCACCGGCGGCCTTGGCGGCATCGCCTGCGGCAGTGGCGGCCTCGGAAGCTGCATGGGCGGCATCCTTGGCCGCATCCTTGGCAGCGTCCACGGCATTCGTTGCCGCCTCGGCAGCCGACGAAGGTGCGGGTGCGGGTGCGGGGGCAGTGGCCGGAGCGGGAGCGGCGGCAGGAGCCGGAGCAGATTCCTGCTTGTCACCGCAAGCCACGAGTGCGCCCGCTGCAAGCAAAGACGCCAGAACGACGGAATATTTCATGATCAATCCAGAAAAAATGAAATGCAGGTATATCAATGTGAAATGCCCCGCCATCCGGGAATTTCCTGCACCTGGACAACAGGGTTCATCTGCCGCGAAATCCGGCAACAATGAATTCAATGTTGATTGTAGGCATTTGGGTCAATCCTGATTAACCCTTATCGCAAATATTTGTCACAGGCCCAGCACCGACGACGGAAAACCCGGCGCGGAGCGGCTCTGTATCCACTCGGCAAGCTGCTCGCGCTGCCAGGTCAGGCGCTGTGCCTCGCGCGAGCTGGCACCGTTGCTGTGCACGGGGTCAAACCGCTGCAGCATCCACGTCGCCGACCATAGAACGCTGGGCATTTCCTCGCTGCTGACCACTCTGGCCTTGCGCGCCACCACCACATGGTCCCAGCGCACGCGCCAGTGCACGAAGCGCGGATGCAGGCGCGCCACGGCATCGAAATTTCCCGCCAGCATCGTCAGGCACCTGCGGTGCCCGGCCCAACGGTGCAGGCTCTGCACCACCTCTCTTTCGCCCAGCGGCCAATCGGCAAAATCAAAATCGCTGAGCACCAGTTCGGGCCAGGCCTGGCTCGCGGCGCTGGCCAGGGCATCGCGCACCAGCTGGCGAAACGCCTCGCGCCCCGCGAAACGCCCGACGGGCAACGGAAATTCGAGATCGTCGGCCTGCATTGCTCAACTCCGTATGTGCAACTTCTTCCTCACGGCAAACTGCTGCGACAATTCTCGCCCATGGACATCACCGAACACTGCGTCGTTGCGCTCACCTGGGTCTTGCAGGACACCCTGGGCGAAGAGTTGGATGTGCTGCAGGAGCCCGTGGAGTTTCTTGTGGGCGGCGACGACCTGCTCGCGCGTCTGGAACAAGCGCTGCAGGGCCACGGCACGGGCGCGCAACTGGCGCTGCATCTGGAACCTGAGGAGGCCTTCGGCGACTACGATGAAAACCTGCTGTTCCTCGAACCGCGCTCGGCTTTCCCCGAGGCACTGGAGGAGGGAATGATCATCGAAGACACCGGCCTGGCGCCCGAGGTCGCAGCGAAGCTGCCCAAGGATCACCTCTTCACCGTCTCCCAGATCTACCCGGATCACGTGGTGCTCGACGGCAACCATCCGCTGGCCGGCATCGCGCTGCGCCTCACGCTCAAGGTGCACGGCGTGCGCGAGGCCACGCCCGAGGAAACCGAGCGCCGCAGCGCCGGCACCGGTTTCTTCAAGCTGCACGCCTAGGGGCGCCCACGCGCTACATGCGCGTGATCTGCCCGCGATAGAACCGCACGCGCTCACCGCGTTGCAGCCCCCCCAGCGCAGGCACGCTGAATACCTCCTGCGCGCCATCGTCAAAACGCACCGTGACGACATATGGGCCAGTGCTGCCCTGGTTGGCATTGGCCTCGATGGCATTGCCCGCCACCGCACCGCCCACCGCTCCCGCGATGGTGGCCAGGGCACGGCCGGTGCCGCCGCCAAACTGGTTGCCGATGACGCCGCCGATGACGCCCCCGGCCACCGCGCCCGCGCCGCTGGTGCCGCGGCTCGTGCGTTCGCCCTCGATGCCAATGACCGTTCCGTAACGCGTGCCAGGGGGATCGGTCTGCGCCTGATAGACCTGCGCGGGCTGACTTGCGTAACGGGGTGCGTGATAGGGCCTGGGCTGACTGCTCGCGCACCCGACCAGCAAACTCGCCACAACCACGCCAGCCACCGCGGTGGCCATGGAAACAATTCGCTTCATCCTCATTCCTTCACTGCAGTCGGCCCTACGCCATGCGGGCATTCATTGACGCCCGGTGGAGCCATAGCCGTTTTGACCACGCTCGCTGACCACAAATTCCTGCACCACGCGAAATTGCGCCTGTACGACGGGGACAATGACCAGCTGCGCCAGCCTCTCCAACGGCTGCACGACAAAGGGCGTTGACGAACGGTTCCAGCAGCTGACCATGAGCTCCCCCTGGTAGTCGCTGTCGATCAGGCCCACCAGGTTGCCCAGCACGATGCCGTGCTTGTGCCCCAGCCCCGAGCGCGGCAGGATGAGCGCGGCATACCCGGTGTCCTTCAGATGGATCGCCATGCCCGTGGGCACGAGTTCCCATTGCCCCGCGCCCAGTTCGAGCGGCTCGGTCAGGCAGGCGCGCAAATCCAGTCCGGCGCTGCCGGGCGTGGCATACGTGGGCATCTGCGCGCGCAGGCGCTCATCGAGAATTTTGAGATCCACATCCATGATGCAATGAGGTTCAACGACCCTTGTGCGCGCCGACCCAACGGATCACCGCCGAAACGAGCAACGCGCCCGCGAAGACCAGCGCCGCAACGATCAGGCGCGGCATGAACACCATGGTCAGCACCACCAAGGCAGCCGCCACCCCGGCCTGCAGCTTCAGATAGGCTCCCGGGCTGCCCGGGCGTGCCGGCACACCCTCGCCCGCGGTCTTGCCTCGGCGGCGAGGCGCCGTTGCCGCCGGTCGCACAACCTCGCCCGGCAGGGCAGTGGAGGCACCGCTCGCAGGCGGGGGGGGTGCCACGCCCGCCCGCGCCGTCCCGCTGGTGAGCTGCTCGACGTAGCGCGCGAAATCTCCGTCGCGCGGACCTTCCGCCATGGGAAGCGTCATGCGCCACCTCCCGTCGTTGCCGACGCGCGCGCCGCCGCGAGCCTGCGTGAGAGTTCGGCCACCAACTGCCGGCCGAGCTCGCGCTTGCTCGCCCGAGGCCATTCCCGCGTACCCGTCTCGTCGACCAGCAGCAGGGCGTTGTCGTCCTGACCAAAGGTGGCCGGGCCGACGTTGCCCACCAGCAGCGGCACGCCCTTGCGCTCACGCTTGGCCTTGGCGTGTTCCGCCAGCCGGTCGCTTTCGGCCGCGAAGCCCACGCAGTAGAGTTCACCGCGCCGGGCGCGCTCGCTCGCCGCCACGGTGGCGAGGATGTCGGGGTTTTCAAGGAACGACAGCTGCGGCGCCCGCCCCGAACCGTCCTTCTTGATCTTGTGCGCCGCCGCCGTCGCGGGGCGCCAGTCCGCCACCGCTGCCGTGGCGATGAATACGCGCGCATCGCGCACATGGTGCTCGACCGCCCGCAACATGTCCTGCGCCGACTGCACGTCGATGCGCGTGACGCCGCGCGGCGTCGGCAGCGCCACCGGCCCCGCCACCAGCGTCACCTCGGCTCCAGCCTCGCGCGCCGCCAGCGCCAGGGCGAATCCCATCTTGCCGCTGGAGCGGTTGGTGATGCCCCGCACCGGGTCGATGGCCTCGAACGTGGGGCCCGCGGTGATCAACACGCGCTCACCGCCAAGCAGCTTGGGCGTGAAGAAGGCCTCCAGTTCCTGCACGATCTCGGCAGGCTCAAGCATGCGCCCGTCGCCCGTCTCGCCGCACGCCTGCGCACCGCAGCCCACCCCGAGCGACACGGCGCCATCGGCCACGGCCTGCGCCAGATTGCGCTGCGTGGCCGGGTGGGCCCACATTTCGCGGTTCATCGCCGGCGCCAGCAGCAGCGGCACCTTGTCCATGGGGCGTGCCACGCACAGCAGCCCGAGCAATTCCGTGCATCGCCCCTGGGCCAGCTGCGCGATGAAGTCGGCGCTGCAGGGCGCGATCAGCATCACATCCGCTTCGCGGCTCAGGTTGATGTGCGGCATGGCATTGGCCTCGCGTCCATCCCACTGGGACGTGTACACGGCGCGCCCGCTCACGGCCTGCATCGTGGTGGGCGTGATGAAATGCTCAGCCGCCTCGCTCATCACCACCTGCACCGCTGCGCCCGCCTTGGTGAGCAGGCGCGCGAGCTCGGCGGCCTTGTAGCAGGCCACGCCGCCAGAGAGCCCGAGAATGATGTGTTTGCCGGATAAGACGCTCATGGCGGGCAATTTAGCAGACTACCCTGCCCCGTGGTGCTCAGCCGCCGGGCGCCAGCAACGGCGGCGCATGCGCGTCAGCCCGTGGCTGCAGGCGAAATTGCGCCGCCATGTCCGCGAGCTGGCGGGCCTGATCCTGCAGCGAACCCGACGCCGCCGAGGTCTCTTCCACGAGGGCCGCGTTCTGCTGCGTCACGCCGTCCAAGTGCGACACCGCCTGGTTGATCTGCGCCAGCCCCAGCGACTGCTCGCGACTGGCCGAGGCGATCTCGTCCACGATCTGGGCAACGCGCTCAATGCCGGCAACGATCTCCTGCATCGTCGTGCCGGCCTGGGCCACCTGCTCGGTTCCGACATCGACCTTGGCCACCGACGTGGTGATCAGATCCCTGACCTCGCGCGCCGCGTCGGCGCTGCGCTGAGCCAGCGCGCGCACTTCGCTCGCGACCACCGCGAAACCGCGTCCCTGCTCACCGGCACGCGCCGCTTCCACGGCCGCATTGAGCGCCAGGATATTGGTCTGAAACGCGATGGAATCGATCACACCGATGATGTCCACGATCTTGCGCGACGAGGTATTGATCGCCTCCATCGTCTGCACCACCTGCCCCACCACCTGCCCGCCGCGCTGCGCGATCTGGGTCGCCTGCGCCGCCAGCTGATTGGCCTGAAGCGCGCTGTCGGCGTTGTGCTGCACGGTGCCGGAGAGCTCCTCGGTGGAGGATGCGGTCTGCTCCAGCGCACTGGCCTGCTGCTCCGTGCGCGACGACAGATCCATGGTCCCGGCCGCCACCTGGGTGGACGCCCCCGCAATCGCCTGCGCGCCGTCGCGCACCTGGCCAATCACCTGGTTCAGGTTGCCGCGCATGAGCTCCATCTGGGTGAGCATGGCGGCGATCTCGTCCTTGCCTTCGGCCTTCACGGGCCGCGTCAGATCGCGTGCGGCGATCGATGCCGCGGTGGCGTTGGCCACGCGAAAGCCGCTGAGCAGCCGCGACAACAGCAGCAGGCCCAGCAGCGAGGCCGGCAAGCCCAGAAACAGCGCCGACGCAACGAAGACCACCAGACCGGTCTTGAAGCGGTCCTGCGCGCCCTGGACGGCCTGGTCGGCCTGGGCGATCTGTTCCGCGCGGAAGTCGCGTGCCGCGCCGATCAGGGCCTCCCCCTGAGCGCGCCCCGCTTCGACAAATGCGAGCATCACGGCGGGCGAAAAATCGCCCTTGGCGACGGCGTCGGTCGCCTTGTCCAGCTGCGCCACCCAGGCCACACGCGCCACCTGCAAGGCCTGGGCGAGCCCCTTCTCATGGTCACTGGATGCGGCCGCCACCAAGGCATCGATCTGCTGCGCTACCCTGGCGCGATTGGCCTTGACGGCATCCAGATGCTCCTGAATCGGATGGTCGTGCAACGACGCGAACGACGAGTCGGGCGCGTGCTGGAACGCCAGCAGCACCTGCAACCGGTTTTGCACCGTCAGATCCGCGGCATCGGCGGCCTGCAGGGCCAGGGTCATCGCATGCTCGTGCACCGTCTTGAGGCCGTCGCGGGCCGACGACAGCCCCCAGTAACTGACGGCAATGATGACCACGCCCGAGAGCCAGCAGCCACACAGGACCAGCAGGAACCGTTGGGTGATACGCAGGTTGTTCCACATGAAAGAACTCTGAAAGTTTCAAGAAGGCATTTCCGCAGCGCAACATCGGACGGAAACGAACCGCGCATGGTAACTGGAGAAGACGGGCGTTTTGTCACAGAAATTGCATGAACGCACGACCACCGCCCGGCGCAGCGGCACCTGCGGCGAGAGCGCCGGGGTGCTCCCTATAATCAGCATTTCCACCCCAAGCACGACATGACCAAATTCGTCTTCGTCACCGGTGGTGTGGTGTCTTCCCTGGGCAAGGGAATCGCCTCTGCCTCCCTCGCCGCGATCCTGGAGTCGCGGGGCCTGAAAGTCACCCTCGTCAAGCTCGACCCCTACATCAATGTCGATCCGGGCACGATGAGCCCGTTTCAGCACGGTGAAGTGTTCGTCACCGACGACGGCGCCGAAACCGACCTGGACCTGGGCCACTACGAGCGTTTCATCGAAACGCGCATGCGCCAGGCCAACAACTTCACCACCGGCCGCATCTACCAATCGGTGCTCGAAAAGGAGCGCCGCGGCGACTACCTGGGCAAAACGGTGCAGGTGATTCCGCACATCACAGGCGAAATCCAGGAATTCATCAAGCGCGGCGCCGGCATTGACACGCCCGATGCGGTGGACGTGGCCATCTGCGAGATCGGCGGCACGGTGGGCGACATCGAATCGCTGCCCTTTCTCGAAGCCGCGCGCCAGCTCGCGCTCAAGCTCGGCCCCAACAACACCGCCTTCGTACACCTCACCTACCTGCCGTGGATCGCCACCGCGGGTGAGCTCAAGACCAAGCCCACGCAGCACACGGTGCAGAAATTGCGCGAGATCGGCATCCAGCCCGATGCGCTGCTGTGCCGCGCGCAAAAGGCCGTGCCGACCGAAGAGCGCGAGAAAATCTCGCTCTTCACCAACGTGCCCGAATGGGGCGTGATCAGCATGTGGGACGTGGACACCATCTACAAGGTGCCGCGCATGCTGCACGAGCAGGGACTCGACGGCCTGATCTGCGACAAGCTGCGCCTGAACACGCGGCCGGCGACGCTGCAGCGCTGGGACGACCTGGTGTATGAGTGCGAGCACCCGCAAGGCGAGGTGCGCGTGGCGATGGTGGGCAAATACGTGGAGCTCACCGACGCCTACAAATCGGTGAACGAGGCGCTCAAGCACGCGGGCATGCACAACCATGTGCGCGTGCAAATCACCCACCTCGATTCCGAAACCATCAGCGATGCCAACGCGCAGCAGCAGCTTGGCGGCTTCGACGCCATTCTTGTGCCCGGCGGTTTCGGCTCGCGAGGCATCGAAGGCAAGATTTCGACGGCACGCTACGCCCGCGAGCACAAGCTGCCCTACCTGGGTATCTGCCTTGGCATGCAGGTGGCCACGATCGAGTATGCGCGCCACGTGGCAGGCATGGCCAGGGCCAACTCCACCGAATTCGACCCCACGACGCCCTACCCCGTCATCGCCCTGATCACCGAGTGGAAGGACGCGGACGGCAGCATCAAGACGCGCGATGAACATTCCGATCTGGGGGGCACCATGCGCCTGGGGGCGCAATCGTCGGACGTGCAGCCCGGCACGCTCGCGCATCAGATCTACGGCGACGTCGTGACCGAGCGCCACCGTCACCGCTACGAGGCCAACGTGCAATACCTCGATGCCCTGCGCAAGGCGGGCCTCGTGATCTCCGCGCTCACCCAGCGCGAACACCTGACCGAAATCATCGAATTGCCCCAGAACGTGCACCCCTGGTTCATCGGCGTTCAATTTCACCCGGAATTCAAATCCGCCCCCTGGAGCGGACACCCGCTATTCAATTCCTTCATTGCCGCCGCCGTGACCCGGCACAAAGGCTGAATGCCATGCGCCTGTGCGATTTCGACATCGGGCTCGATCATCCCTTCTTTCTGATCGCCGGACCCTGCGTGGTCGAGAGCGAACAGCTGCAGATGGATGTGGCCGGCCAGCTCAGGGAGATCACCGCCAGCCTGGGCGTCCCTTTCATTTTCAAGAGCAGCTTCGACAAGGCCAACCGGTCGAGCGGCGACAGCTTTCGCGGGCCGGGCATGGAAAAAGGCCTGGAGATCCTCACCAAGGTGAAGAAAGCCCTGGGCGTGCCGGTGCTCACCGACGTGCACACCGAGGCCGAGGTGACGCCCGTCGCCGCCGCGGTCGATGTGCTGCAGACGCCCGCCTTCCTGTGCCGCCAAACCGATTTCATCCGCGCCGTGGCGCAGTCGGGCAAGCCGGTCAACATCAAGAAGGGGCAGTTTCTCGCACCCCACGACATGGTGAACGTGATCGCCAAGGCCCGCGCCGCCGCGCGTGAAAAAGGCCTTCCCGAAGACAACTTCATGGCCTGCGAACGCGGCACGAGCTTCGGCTACAACAACCTCGTGAGTGACATGAGGAGCCTCGCCATCATGCGCGAGACCGGCGCGCCCGTGGTCTTCGACGCCACGCACAGCGTGCAGCTGCCCGGCGGCAACGGCACGAGCAGCGGCGGCGTGCGCGAGATGGTGCCGGTGCTGGCGCGCGCGGCCGTGGCCGTGGGCGTGGCGGGTCTGTTCATGGAAACCCACCCCGACCCCACGCACGCGCTCTCCGACGGCCCGAACGCCGTGCCGCTCAAGCACATGCGCGCGCTGCTCGAATCGCTGCGCGAACTCGATGCCGCGGCCAAGCGCCGCCCCTTTCTTGAAAACGACTTTGGAGTCTGAACCATGCCCTGTGGCTACCTCATTGCATCCGTCGACGTGACCGATCCCGCCGCCTACGATGTCTACAAGAAACTCAGCACCGAAGCCATGCGCGTGCACGGCGCCGAGGTGCTGGCGCGCGGCGGCAAGGTCGAGACGCTGGAAGGCGGCTGGAACCCCGGACGCACCGTGATCCTCAAATTCCCGAGCGTCGAGGCGGCCAGAACCTACTGGGATTCGCCCGAATACCGCGCCGCCCGCGCCGCGCGCGAGGGCGCCTGCACCATGCGCATGGTCGTGGTCGAAGGCGTATAGACTCTATATTTGATAGCGCACGGCGCTTTACGGACAATCGCCAGCGCACTGTTTGATTCATATTCAGAGCTTCAATGCACTGACAGCCCACGGAAGGACCCCCCATGAGTGCCATCGTTGACATCGTCGGCCGCGAAATCCTGGACAGCCGCGGCAACCCCACCGTTGAATGCGACGTCCTGCTCGAATCCGGCGTGATGGGCCGCGCGGCCGTGCCCAGCGGCGCCTCTACCGGCTCGCGCGAGGCGATCGAACTGCGCGACGGCGACAAGAGCCGCTACGGCGGCAAGGGTGTGCTGCGCGCCGTCAACCACATCAACACCGAAATCTCGGAGGCCGTGCTCGGGCTCGATGCGTCCGAGCAGGCCTTCCTCGATAAAACGCTGATCGACCTGGACGGTACCGAAAGCAAGAGCCGCCTGGGCGCGAATGCGCTGCTGGCCGTCTCCATGGCCGTGGCACGCGCGGCGGCCGAGGAAGCGGGCCTGCCGCTGTACCGCTACTTCGGCGGCATGGGCGGCTGTCAGCTGCCGGTGCCGATGATGAACGTGATCAACGGCGGCGCGCACGCCAACAATGGCCTGGATGTGCAGGAATTCATGATCATCCCCGTGGGGGCGGATTCCTTTCGCGAAGCCTTACGCTGGGGCGCCGAGGTATTCCATGCGCTCAAGAAGATCATTCACGACAGGGGCATGAGCACGGCCGTGGGCGACGAAGGGGGCTTTGCGCCGCGCGTGGAAAACCACGAAGCGGCAATCCAACTGATTTTGCAGGCGATCGAGGCCGCGGGTTACACCGCTGGCGAGCAGATCGCGCTGGGTCTGGACTGCGCCTCCAGCGAGTTCTACAAGGAAGGGCAGTACGTGCTCGCTGGCGAAGGAGGCCTGAAGCTCAACGCCGAGCAATGGTGCGACATGCTGCGCGCCTGGGCCGACAAATACCCGATCATCAGCATCGAGGACGGCATGGCCGAGGGCGACTGGGACGGCTGGAAGCTGCTCACCGAGCGCTTGGGCAAGAACGTGCAGCTGGTGGGCGACGACCTGTTCGTCACCAACACCAGGATTCTCAAGGAAGGCATTGCCAAGGGCGTGGCCAACTCCATCCTGATCAAGATCAACCAGATCGGCACGCTGACCGAAACTTTCGCCGCGATCGAAATGGCCAAGCGCGCGGGCTACACCGCCGTGGTGAGCCACCGCTCCGGCGAGACCGAGGACAGCACCATCGCCGACATCGCCGTGGGCCTGAACGCCGGGCAGATCAAGACCGGTAGCTTGAGCCGCAGCGATCGCATCGCCAAGTACAACCAGCTGCTGCGCATCGAGGAAGACTTGGGCGATGTGGCCGAGTACCCGGGCCGCGCGGCGTTCTACAACCTGCGCTGAGCCCGCCGACTGCTGTTGCCGCTGGTTGAATCTTGGGCTCGCGTACCGTCGCCCTGTTGCTGCTGCTGTTGCTGCTGCTCGTGCACGTGCGGCTGTGGAGCGGACGCGGCAACCTGGGCGACATCGCGGCGATGCGCGCGCAGCTCACCGAGCAGCAGGCGGCCAACGCCAAGGCGCGCCAGGCCAACGAGCAGTTGAGCGCCGAAGTGCGGGACCTCAAGCAGGGCCTGGACATCGTCGAGGAAAAGGCGCGCAGCGAGCTTGGCATGGTCAAACCCGGCGAGATCTACGTGGAAGTGCTCCCCGGACAGACTCCGCGCCCCTGAGTTCAAGCCTGCGGCGCGGCGGCGACTGAAGGAGGTTGTGCATCCTGCGGCCGCTGCCCATCGCGCCCCTTGAAGGCCTCGGCAAACGCATCCAGATGCGTGAGCAGCACACGCAGCGCCGCGCTGTTGTGACGCCGCTGCATGTACGCCGCATAGAGCCACACGTTGGACGGTGAAAACGGCTCGAGCGCGCACTCGAGCGCACCACTGTCGATCCACTGCGCCAGCGCGCGCCGCGGGGCCCACATCACACCCAGACCCTGCGTGGCCAGCGTGATGAGCGGTGCCGCCAGGGTCGCGTTCACCCGTGGCTGCAGGGCCAGCTCGAACGGCTTGCCCGCCACCTCGAAGTGCCAGCGCGGCGCCTGCCCGTGCAGGCTCCAGGCCAGTTGCGCGTGGGTGCACAGCTCTCGCGGATGCGCGGGCTTGCCATGCGCCTTCCAGTACGCGGGCGCGGCCACGGCCACGAAATCCAGGGGCAGCAGGCGGCGCACGATCAGGTTCTGGTCCTCGATGGGCCCGACGCGAAACGCCAGATCCACCCCCTCTTCCGCCAGCCCCACCACCCGGTCGGTCACATACAGATCGAGATCCACCTCGGGATAGCGCTGAAGAAAGTCGCCCAGCATCGCTGGCAGATCGGTATGCACGAGACCGTAGGGCACGGTGACCGTCAATCTGCCGCTGGGCCGCGTGGCGCGTTCATGCAACTCACCCTGCGCCAGGTCCACGAGTTCGAGCAGCGCGCTGCTGCGCTCGAACAGCAACTGGCCCGCATCCGTCAACGACACCTTGCGCGTCGTCCGATGGAACAAACGCAGGCCGAAACGCGTTTCTAGCTGTGCGATGGCCTTGCTGACGCTCGCAGGTGAAACGCCTTGTGCGGCGGCGGTGGCCGAGAAACTGCCGCGCCGCGCCACCTCGCGAAAAATTTGAATGAGATCAAGGGAGTCCATATGTAAATTATTTCCGATATCGAAACAATCAAATTCATTTACAAGTCTTTTTTTAACCCAACAACGCCCCGAAACTATCAGCCATCGAAGGACACAACACAAGCCCTTCGACGAGAAAAGGTCAGGCCCACAACGTAGCCGCCGTCTCGACAAGTGCTTTGTTCAACCGTTTTACTTCAGGAAAAATCATGATCCGCACCAACACCACTCTCTCCGTCATTGCCGCTGCCCTGCTGCTGTCGGGCACCGCCTTCGCCGCCGACCTGCAACCCGCCGCCGGCGAGGCCCCGTTCGCCCTCTCGCAAGCCACGCCAGGCACCAGCGTGGTCCAGCGCGCCGATGTGCGCGCGGCCGCCACAAGCCAGGCGCCCGTGGCAGGCAACCTGCCCGTGGCGCAGCCAAGGACCGAGGCCGGTGCGCTGACCCGCGCCCAGGTGCGTGAAGCCACCCGCGATGCGATCGCGCACGGCTACCGCGTGGCCAGTGGCAACCTGTCGTGAAGCACATGCGTTGAACGTCGGCGCAAGCCGATCGCTCACACCCAAGGAAAAGGCACGCAGCCGGGCTGCGTGCCTTTTCCATTTTGTGCTGGGCGTCGTGACCCACGCATCCAGCGGCAAATCCCCGATTGCCAACCCGGTGGGATCGTGTGTAATCTGTCCTTACCCATCCACCCGACAGGGCGGCCCGTACTCACGAGGTCAGTGCCGCGGTCACCACCGGAGAACAAAAAAATGAATCTGTCCCATTGGCGCGTCAGCACCCGGCTGACGGTGGGCTTCGGAGCCGTCTGCGCGCTCCTTCTCGTCTGCGTGATCACAGGGGTGCTGACCTTGCGCGCCATCACCAAGGACCTCGGAACGATCGTGGTCGAAAACCTGCCCACCGTGGCGGCATCCAACCGATTGCTGGCGGATACCGACAGCATCGCAATCGCGCTGCGCAACATCATGATCAGCACCAAGAAGGAAGACCGGGAGGAGCAGATCAAGCTCATCGAGCAGGCCCGCAAATCCAGCGACCAGTGGCTGGGTGAACTCAAGGCCCTGATGAGCTCCGGTGAGGAACGCGCCGAGTTCGACAAGATCGCGCAGCTGCACGACACGTATTTCAATGGAGACAAGGAACTGCGCAACCTGATCTTCAACGACACTGCGGCTTCTGCGCGCAACTATCTGAATGACGAACTCCGCCCCGCGTTGGCTGCGTACCGCACATCGATCAACGCCATGATCGATCGGAAAACCCGCGGTGCGGATGAAAGCGGCAAGGCTGCGCAAGCCGACGCCCGGACGGCCATCAATGCGCTGATCGCCCTGGGCGTGGTGGCGCTGGCGCTGGCCGCGGCCCTGGGCTGGCTGATCGCTCGCGGCCTGGTGCGCGAACTGGGCGGCGAGCCGGCCACCGCCGCGCGGCTGGCCACGGCCGTGGCCAATGGCGACTTCACGCAATCGATAGCCGTGAAGGCGGGCGACCACAGCAGCCTGATGGCGCAGCTGCACCTCATGAAGGAGAGCCTGGCCAGGGTGGTGGCCCAGGTGCGAGGCAGCTCCGACAGCGTGGCCGTGGCGGCCAGCGAGATTTCCCAAGGCAACCAGGATCTGTCCGCGCGCACCGAAAGCCAGGCCAGCGCGCTCGAGGAAACGGCGGCCTCCATGGAGCAGCTCGGCGCCACCGTGCGCCAGAACGCCGACAGCGCCAGCCAGGCCAATCAGCTCGCGCGCAACGCATCGGACGTGGCCGTGCGCGGTGGCGACGCGGTGGGCCAGATGGTGCAGACCATGAAGGGCATCCACGAAAGCTCCACGCGCATCGCCGACATCATCGGCGTGATCGACGGCATCGCCTTCCAGACCAACATCCTCGCGCTCAATGCGGCCGTCGAGGCGGCACGCGCCGGTGAGCAGGGCCGGGGTTTTGCGGTCGTCGCCAGCGAAGTTCGCGCGCTCGCCGGCCGTTCGGCCGAGGCGGCCAAGGAGATCAAGCAGTTGATCCACGAAAGCGTGGAGCGCGTGAACCAGGGCAGCCTGCTGGCCGATCAGGCGGGCGAGACCATGACCGAGGTGGTGCAAAGCATCAACCGCGTGACCGACATCGTCGGCGAAATCAGCGCGGCCAGCAACGAACAGGCCAGCGGCGTGGCGCAGGTGGGCGAGGCCGTGACGCAGATGGACCAGGCGACACAGCAGAACGCGGCGCTGGTCGAGGAAATGGCGGCGGCCGCCAGCAGCCTGAGCACGCAGGCGCAGGAGCTGGTGCAGGCCGTGGCGATCTTCAAGCTGGCGGGCACGGCATCGGCGCCGGCAAAGCCGTCCACAAGCCCCGCGCCCCGACCCGCACCGGTGACCGCGCCTGTGGCCGCCGCCGCGACTCGCAAACCCAGGCCCGCAGTCGCCGAAGCGCCCAAGGCAGCGCCACGTCTGCCCTCGGCCGCGCCCAGGGCCACCGCAAAGGCAGACGAAGGGGACTGGGAATCGTTCTGACGACTGCCCGACATCGGGCGGGCAACCCGCTCACTGCATGCGCGATGGCGGCGGGGGCTGGTTGCCCAACGCGGCAAAGATCTGCGCGGCATCCACGGGATCGAACCGGTATTGCTGCCCGCAATATTCACATCCCACTTCCACCTCGCCGCGCTCGTGCACGATGCTTTGCACCTCCGCTTCCCCCAAGCCACGCAGCATGCCCGCCACGCGTTCGCGTGAGCAGGTGCAGGCAAAGCGCGGGCCCTGCGGGCCCGACAGCGGTGCAAAGCTCATGAGGTTTTCCTGCCAGAACAGGCGGTGCAGCACGGCCGAGGGCTCGAGCGCGAGCAACTCCTGCGGCGTGAGACTCGCCGCCAGCAAGGCGATGCGTTCGTAGTCGGCCTCGGGATCCTGCGCACGAGGACCGAGCTTGCCCTCGCCCGTCAGCGGCATGCGCTGCACCAACAGCCCCGCGGCCACCTCTTCGTTGGCCGCGAGCACCAAGGTCGTGGGCAGCTGCTCGGAGCGCTCCATGTAATGCCGCAGCCCCTGCGCGAGACTCGCGAACGGCACGCCCGCATCATCGGTGAGCGAAACGATGCCCTGGTAGGGTTGCTGGCCGGCCTGGCGCTGCTGCGGGTCGAGCGTGATCGCGCAGCGCCCCGCGCCATGGCGGTTCACCAGCTCGGGCAGGCGCGCGTCCTCGGCCACGGCAACGCCAGCGGTCGCCGTGGCTCGCACCCGCAGCTGGCCGTCAACCTGCGCGACGGCCAGGCGCACCGGACCGTCGCCCGAGATCTGAAGAATGAGCGTGCCGTCGAATTTCACATGCGCGTGCATGAGCACGCCAGCCGCGAGCATCTCGCCCACCAGATGCGCCACAGGCGCGGGCCAGGCCCCCGTCTCGGTGTTGGCGGCGCGTCGGCGCAGCACTTCCTGCCAGGCATCGGTCAGGCGCACGATCGCGCCGCGCACCGGCAGGCCATCGAAGAGAAAACGCTGCAGCTCGGACACGCGAGACCCCGCTCAGCCAATGCGCTTGAGCCCCGCCTGGAAGCGGCGCGCATTCTCGATGTAGTGGCGCGCGCTCCAGCGCAGTCCCTCGATCTGCTCGGGCGTGAGCGTACGCGCCACGCGCGCCGGGCTGCCGATGATCATCGAGCCATCGGGAAACTCCTTGCCCTCGGTCACCAGGGCCCCGGCGCCCACCAGGCAGTTCCTGCCGATCTTCGCGCCATTGAGCACCACCGCGCCGATGCCGATCAGCGACTCGTCGCCGATGGTGCAGCCGTGCAGCATCACCTTGTGGCCCACGGTCACGTGCCGGCCTATGGTGAGCGGCAGGCCTTCATCGGCATGCAGCACGCTCGCGTCCTGGATGTTGGAGCCCGCTCCGATGGTGATGTGGGCCGTGTCGCCGCGCACCACGGCGCCGAACCACACGCTGGCATCGTCTTCGAGTGTGACGCCACCCATCACCTCGGCGCTGTCGGCAATCCAGCTCGTCGCCGCCAGTTGCGGCGCCACGCCGTCGAGTTCATAGATCGCCATCGCGCTGCATCTCCCATCAGGCCCAAAATTACAATTGTAGAGATGGAGCTTCGCGCACGCGCCCTCGAACTGCTGGAACTGCCGGATATTGACGAAAAACCGGCTCAAACGCTTTATCTGCAAGCGCAAGCAGCTACGCTTGAAATAGCACTTGATGCGACCCTCGCCGCCACTCGCGAGCTGCCCGGCCACCCCGAACGGCCGCCCCTGCTGCCCCACACGCAGGTCCGGCGCCGCTCGCCCGCCACGCTCGAGGGGCGCGCCATCCTGATCCACGCGATCTGCCACATCGAATTCAACGCCATCAACCTGGCGCTGGACGCGATCTGGCGCTTTGCGGGCATGCCGGCGCAGTACTACGTCGACTGGCTGCGCGTGGCGGCCGAGGAAGCCAGGCATTTCACGCTGCTGCGCGAGCACCTGCGCGGCCACCTCGGACACGATTACGGCGACTTTCCCGCGCACCAGGGGCTGTGGAGCATGTGCGAAAAAACCGCGGACGACGTCACCGCGCGCATGGCGCTCGTGCCGCGCACACTGGAGGCGCGCGGCCTGGACGCGACCCCGCAGATCCAGCACAAGCTGCGCCAGGTTGGCACGTCCGACGCGCTTGCCGCCTGCGCCCTGCTGGACATCATTCTGCGCGAAGAGATCGGGCACGTGGCCATCGGCAACCACTGGTACCGCTGGCTGTGCGAGCGCCAGGGCCTGAACCCGCTGGCCCACTACGACGCGCTGACGCGCCGCCACGGCGCGCCTCGGGCCAGGCCGCCGCTGAATACCCGCGCACGCCGCGCGGCCGGGTTTACCGAAGCGGAGCTGGCGTGGCTCCATTCGCCCGCCGACTGAACAGATCGTTGCCTACAATGTCCGCCAGATCGACTCCCCTTGCGCCGCCCTGGCAGCGTCAGTGTTTATGAGCGACACCTCTGCAGCCACCTCCGCACCTCACGAATCCCTTGCCGGCGCCATGATCGCGCGTCAGGCCATCATGAACGGCGAACAGGCCGTCGTGGGCTATGAGCTGCTGGACCGCAGCCATGGCCGCACCAGCCACACGGCGGCCAGCGACGTGCTGGTGATGTTCAGCGCGCTCTCGCACGCGGGCTCCGAGGAGCTCGTGGGCAAGACACTGCTGTTCGTCAACTGCACCCACGAAAGCCTCTCGGGCGGGCACCTGGAACTGGTCAACCCGGACAAGGTCGTGCTGGAAATCCCGCCGCTGGTCATGCCGGACGCCCAGGAAATCGCGGCCCGCCAGCCGGTGCTGGCGCAGTTGCGCGACCACGGCTTTCACCTGGCGTTCAATCAGACGGTGCTCGAATCGGCCTACGCGCCGTGGCTGCCGCTGGCCGATTTCATCAAGCTCGATCTCTCGGTGCTGCCGGTCGATCAGGCCACCGTCCTGATCAACTACGCGCAGCGCTCGAGCAAGGCCGAGCTGATTGCCGAAAAGATCGAGACGGCGCAGCAGTACGACATGGTTTCCTCGCTGGGCGTGGCGATGTTCCAAGGCTACTGGTTCGCGCGGCCCGCGCTGGTGCAGACCAAGCTGCTGAACCCGGCGCAGGCACACGTCGTCGAGCTGCTCAACCTGGTGCGCAAGCAGGCCAGCACCGACAAGATCGAGGAAGTGCTCAAGAAGGACGCGGGCCTGGCGTTCAACCTCATGCGTCTCATCAATTCCGCGGGCCTGGGTCTGACGCACGAGATCACCTCGTTTCGCCAGGCCGTCATGCTGCTGGGGCTGAAAAAGCTGTTTCGCTGGGCCGCGCTGCTGCTCACGGCCTCGCGTCATGGCGGTCCGCCCCCGGCCGTGGGGCAGACCGCCGTGGTGCGAGGGCGCTTCATGGAACTGCTGGCCATGGAATTCCTGTCCGCCGAGCAGGCCGACGAGGCCTTTCTGGTCGGCATATTCTCCATGCTCGACCAGATGCTGAGCATGCCTCTGGACAAGGCGCTGGAACTGCTGGACCTGCCGGGCGAGGTGCTGAGCCAGATCACGCGCCACGACGGCACCCTGGGGCAGTTGCTGCAACTCGTCAAGGCCTGCGAAACCAACGACGACTCCGATTTCTACACGGCCTTGCAAAACACGCCACTGACCAGCCAGCAGGTGAACATGGCCCACCTTCAGGCCCTTGCCTGGTCGGACCAGATGTGCGAAATCTGACCGCTCCCGGTATCTTTCAATGACCGACTCCACCGATACCCTCGCCGCTCCCGCGCCCGACAACCTCATCGTCATCGCCCGCCAGGCAATCCTGGACACCAAGCGCGCCGTGTGCGGCTACGAACTGTTCGACCGCTCCACCACCGCGCACGAGCACACGGCGGCCACCGATGCCGCCGTGCTGTTCAATGCGCTGGCCTACGCGGGCGCGGAAACCCTGATCGGGCGCAACACGGTCTTCATCAACTGCACGCACGAGAGCCTGGTGGGTGCGCACCTGGAGCTGATCCACCCCGACAAGGTGGTGCTCGAGGTTCCGGTGCTCGGACCCGATGCGTCGGCCGAAGAGATCGAAGGCAAGGTCGGAGTCTTGCAAGCGCTCAAGGACCGGGGCTTTCGCATCGCCCTGGACCAGAACGCCATGAAAAAGGCCTATGTGAACTGGCTGCCCCTGGCCAGCTTCATCAAGCTGGACATGCTGGCCTTCAAGCCAGAGCTGGCCGAGCCGCTGGTGAAATTCGCGCGCTCGCAATGCCCCAAGGCCACATTGGTGGCCGAGAAGGTGGAGAGCCCGCAGCAGTACGAGCGCATGGCAGGCCTGGGCGTGACGCTGTTCCAGGGCTACTGGTTTGCCCAGCCCACGGAGGTCAAGGCGCAGACCATCCGCCCCTCGCAGGCGACGATCCTGCAGCTCATCGACCTCGTGCGCAAGCAGGCCGACGTCGACGAGATCGAACAGCTGCTCAAAAAGGATCCGACGCTGTCCTTCAACCTGCTGCGCTTCATCAACTCCTCGGGCTTCGGCCTGTCCATGGAAATCACCTCGTTTCGCCATGCGGTGATGATCCTCGGGCTCAAGAAGCTGTTTCGCTGGGCCGCCCTGCTGCTCACCACCTCACGCAACACCGGCACGCCGCTGGCCGTCGGGCAGACCGCCGTGGTGCGCGGACGCCTGATGGAGCTGCTGGCGGCCGAAATGCTGCCCCCCGAAGAAAGCGATCACGCCTTCGTGGTCGGCGTGTTTTCGCTGCTGGACGTGATGCTGGGCGTGCCGCTCGACCGGGCACTGGAGAGCGTATCCCTGCCCGAGTCGGTGGTCGACGCGCTGCTGCGCAACCAAGGCGTGTTCGCACCTTTCCTCGAACTCACGCGCGCCTGCGAAAGCGGCGACGAAACGGCCTTCGCGCGCGCCGCGGAGCAGCTGCACATGTCCGGCCATCAGATCAACATGGCGCACATGCAGGCGCTCACCTGGGCCGACGATTTGCTGGCCGGAGGCAACTGAGCGTCACCCGCGCGGGTGATGCCTGGCGTGCAACTGCTTGAGGCGCTCGCGCGCCACGTGGGTGTAGATCGTGGTCGTGGAGATGTCGGCATGGCCCAGCAGCATCTGCACCACGCGCAAGTCGGCGCCGTGGTTGAGCAGGTGCGTGGCGAAGGCGTGGCGCAGCGTGTGAGGCGACAGCGGCGCCGTGATCTGCGCGGCCAGCGCGTATTTCTTCACCAGCATCCAGAACATCACGCGCGTCATCGCGCTGCCGCGCCGCGTCACGAACAGATCCTGCGTCTGCTGCCCGGCGAGGATGGCGCCGCGCGCGTCGGCCAGATAACGCTGCAGCCACTCGCACGCCACCTCACCCATGGGCACGAGCCGCTCCTTGCCGCCCTTGCCCAGCACCCGCACCACACCCTCGGCCAGGCTGAGCTGGAACACCTTCAGGCCCACGAGCTCGCTCACGCGCAGGCCGCTCGCGTACATGAGTTCGAGCATCGCCCTGTCGCGCAAACCCAGGGGCCGGGCCACATCGGGCGCGGCCAGCAGAGCCTCGACCTGCGCCTGCGTGAGCGTGCCCGGCAGGCGCGGGTGCTGGCGCGCGGCGAGCAGGCGCAGGGTCGGGTCCTGCGCCACCATGCCTTCCTGCAAGGCCCAGTGGTAAAAGCGCCGAAAGACCGTGAGCCGACGATTGGCCGTGGTGGCTTTCGTGTGCTCGTGCCGCGCGTCGAAATAGCCCCCGAGCAAGCCCTCGTCGGCTTGCAGCAACCCAGCACCCCGTCCAGCCAGCCATTGCGCCAGCGCGCTCAGGTCGCGCCGATACGCCTGCAGCGTATTGGCCGCCAGGCCATCGCGCAGCCACGCGGCATCGGCAAATGCGTCAACGAGCCGCGCATCGGGTTCGGAAATCAGGGAGGTGGCCATGGCAGAAAGTCGGGATTCAGGGAAATCCCTGCCGCTCTTCGTTGCGGTTTGATCGTTCAGACACCCGCTCTTGCGCTATTCTGCCTGCTTCCATCCAAACCATAAGGAGACACCCCCATGCGCTGGATACGCACGCTTTGCTACAGCCTCGGCCTGAGCGCCGCCTTCATGGCATCGGGCGCCATGGCGCAACAGACCTTCATCAACGTGCTCACAGGCGGACAAAGTGGCGTGTACTACCCGCTCGGCGTATCGCTGGCACAGATCTACGGCAAGTCCATTCCCAACGCCCGCGCCACGGCGCAGGTGACCAAGGCCTCGGCGGAAAACCTGAACCTGCTGCAGGCCGGTCGCGGCGAGATTGCCTTCACCCTGGGCGACGCGCTCTCGGACGCCTGGAAGGGCGACGCGGACGCGGGTTTTACCAAGAAACTGGACAAGCTGCGCGGCATCTCGGCCACGTACAACAACATTATCCAGATCGTGGCCAACGCCGACTCAGGCATCAAGACGCTGGCGGACCTCAAAGGCAAGCGCCTGTCGGTGGGCGCGGCGCGCTCGGGCACCGAACTCAACGCCCGCGCGATCCTCAAGGCCGCGGGCCTGACCTACCAGGATCTGGGCAAGGTCGAATACCTGCCGTTCGGCGAATCGGTCGAGCTCATCAAGAACCGCCAGCTCGACGCGACGCTGCAGTCCGCGGGCCTGGGCGTCGCCTCGATCCGCGACCTGGCCACCTCGGTGAAGATCGTGGTCGTTCCGGTGCCCGCCGACGTGGTCGCCAAGGTGGGTGATCCGGCATATCAGCCCACCATCATCCCGGCCAACACTTACACCGGCCAGACCGAGGACGTGGCGACGGCCGCGATCCCGAACTTCCTCGTGTCGCACTCGGGCGTGTCAGACGAGCTCGCCTACCAGATGGCCAAGCAGCTCTACGCGAACCTCGATACGCTGTACGCCGCGCACAACGCCGCCAAGGCGATCAAGCTGGAAAATGCCGTGAAGGGCATGCCGGTGCCTCTGCACCCGGGCGCCGAGCGCTACTACAAGGAAGTGGGCGTCATCAAGTAAGCTTGGCCTGATCCAAAACCAGCCCCCGCTCCGGGGGCTTTTTTGAGACTGCACCCTCCATGAGCGACCCCGACATCGAACACGTGCCGCTGCGCGGCGCCGCCTTCTGGGTGGCCGTGCTGTTTTCCTGCTTCCAGATCTGGACGGCGGCATTTCAACCCTTCTCCAGCCAGGTGGTGCGCGCGATCCACGTCGGCTTCGTGATCTGGATGGTGCTCATCCTGTACCCGCCATTCAAGGGCAGCAGGCCGAGTCTTGCTCGCATCGGCCGCGTCGCGGGCTGGGCGCTGGGCCTGCTCGGCTTCGCCTGCAGCTTCTATTACTGGTTCTTCGAAGCCGACCTGACGGCGCGCGCGGGCGAAATCGTCGGCGCCGACTGGTTCATCGGCATCGTCATGCTGGCGCTGGTGTTCGAGGCCACGCGCCGCGCCATGGGCTGGGGGCTGCCGGTGATCTGCGGCATCTTCCTGCTCTACGGCCTGTTTGGCGAGCACCTGCCCGGCGTGCTCGCGCACCGCAGCTACGGCACCGACCAGATCCTGAGCACGCTGTCCTTCGGCACCGAGGGGTTATTCGGCACACCGACCTACGTCTCGTCCACCTACATCTACCTGTTCATCCTGTTCGGCGCCTTCCTGGAACAGGCCGGGATGATCGACCTGTTCACCGATTTCGCCATGGGCACCGTCGGCCACACGCGCGGCGGGCCGGCCAAGGTGTCGGTGATTTCCTCGGCGCTCATGGGCACGATCAACGGCTCGGGCGTGGCCAACGTGGTGACGACGGGCCAGTTCACCATCCCGCTGATGAAGCGCTTCGGCTACGCGCCGGCGTTCGCCGGCGGCGTGGAAGCCACCGCCAGCATGGGCGGGCAGATCATGCCGCCGGTGATGGGGGCCGTGGCCTTCATCATGGCCGAGACCATCAACGTGCCTTACGTGGAGATCGTCAAGGCCGCCGTGATTCCGGCCATGCTCTACTTCTTCACCGCCTTCTGGATGGTGCACCTCGAAGCCGGCCGCAAGGGTCTGATGGGCCTGCCCAAGGACGAATGCCCGAACCCGTGGAAGGCGGTGCGCGAGCGCTGGCATTTGCTGCTGCCGCTCATCGGCCTGGTGTGGCTGCTGTTCGCCGGCTACACGCCGATGTTCTCGGGCACCATCGGTCTCGCGCTCACCGTGGTGCTGATCTTCGGTTCGGCCGTGCTCACGGGCGTCAGAGGCACACCGCTGCGCGCGCTGTTCTGGGCGCTGCTGGGCTTTGCCTGCGCGGGTTTCTTCGTGTTCGGCGTGGGCACCTTCTTTGTCGTGACGGCGCTGCTGGTCGCACTCACCTACGTGCGCCGCACCGGGGGCGATGCGCGCCAGCTCGCCATCACGGCGCTGGCCGACGGTGCGCGCCACGCGCTGCCCGTGGCCGCGGCCTGCGCCATCGTGGGCGTGATCATCGGCGTGATCAACCTCACCGGCGTGGCGGCCGAGCTGGGCGGCCAGGTGATCGCCATCGGCAAGGACAGCATCTTCCTCGCGCTCTTCTTCACCATGGTGATCTGCCTGATCCTGGGCATGGGCATCCCGACCATACCCAACTACATCATCACCAGTTCGCTCGCGGCGCCCGTGCTGCTCAAGCTCGGCGTGCCGCTCATCGTCTCGCACATGTTCGTCTTCTACTTCGGCATCATGGCCGACCTCACGCCGCCGGTGGCGCTCGCGGCCTTCGCGGCCGCGCCGATCGCCGGAGCCAGCGGCCTGACGATCGGCTTCAACGCGGTGCGTATCGCAATTGCCGGTTTCATCGTGCCCTACATGGCAGTGTACGATCCGGCACTGATGCTGCAGGGCGACAGCCTCGCCGCCACCGCCTGGGTGACGTTCAAGGCGGTCGTTGCCGTCTGCATGTGGGGGGCGGGCGCGATCGGCTACCTGCGCGGACCACTGAACTGGGCCGAGCGCATCTTCGCCGTGGCCGCGGCCTGCCTGCTCGTGGCTGCCGTGCCCTGGACCGACGAGACGGGCATGGCGGCGTGCGCGGCCTTCGTGATCTGGCACGTCTGGCGCACGCGCTCGCCGCAAGCGGCGGGCGGCATGAGGGCGTGATGCTCGGCATCTGCCTGGCGCTGGCGGCGGCCGCCGCCGGTACCCCTGCCGTGTTCGTGCCGGCCGAGCACTTCACGCTGGCCTGGACGCATTCGATCGAAAAGCAGCGCTGGGAAGAAGACTACGCCGTGCTGCCGGGTCAGCCACCCCGGCTGCAGGCCCTGGCCGCGCGCATCCGGGGCTCGGGCGCGGGCATGGAGCCGCCCGATGACGCGGTGTTCGTGGACGGCTGGTACGTCTACCACCCGGCCACCTGGCCAACGACGCCGCTGCGCCTCACGCGTTCGGAATTCACGGCGGACTTCGACCTGTGCATCGACGGGCGGTGCCGCACCATGGCCCATCACCTGCCGTCGGATCACGGCATCACGCTGCTCTCGCCCTGCACCCGTCCCCGATGAACGTCGCTGCACTGCTGCTGCCGGATTTCTCGCTGATCCTGGCGGGCTGGCTCATCTGCCGCTTCACGCCGCTCGATCGCGGCGTCTGGCATCCGCTGGAGCGGCTGGTGTACTACCTGCTCTTTCCCGTCCTGCTTTTCCTCTCCATCGCCAAAACCCCGATCCACGTGGGTGAGGCCGCGAGTCTCATGGCGGGCGGGCTGATGCTGAGTTGCGGCGGCATCGCGCTGTCGTGGGCGCTGCCACGCCTGCCGCTGCTGGCGCGCCACATCGATGTGCGCGACCATGCGGGCGCGGCGCAGGTGGCGTTTCGCTTCAACTCCTACATCGCCCTGGCGCTCGCGGCGCGCATCGCCGGGGAAGCGGGCTCGCAGGCCGTGGCCATCTTGATCGGCGTGTGCGTGCCGCTGATCAACGTGGCGGCGGTCTGGCCCATGGCGCGGCACAACGAAAGCCACGTGCTGCGCGAGCTGGCGCGCAACCCGCTCATCATCGCCACCGTTTCGGGCCTGGCGTTCAACCTCGCGGGGCTCACGCTGCCCGCCTGGCTGACGCCGTCGCTGCAGCGCGTGGGCGCGACCGCCGTGCCGCTGGGCCTGATGGCCGTGGGCGCGGGCATGCAGTGGGGGCAGCTGCGCAGCAGCCGCCTGCTCACCACCGGCGTGCTCGCCATCCGTCACGTGCTGATGCCGCTGTGGGCCTGGGCACTGGCGCGGCTGCTCGGGCTGCCGCCCGTGCAGGCCACGGTGCTGCTGGCCTTCGCAGCGCTGCCCACGGCATCGAGCTGCTACGTGCTGGCGGTGGAGATGGGCTACCGTGGCCCCTACGTGGCCGGGCTGATCACGCTGTCGCACATCGTGGCGCTCGCAAGCCTGCCGCTGGCGCTGGGCCTGCTCTCCTGAAACGAGAGCTGGCCGCGCTTTACTGACAAGCGTTCAGGCCGGATTTTGCTCCAAAGCCCAGACGACGTGCTCGTGCACGAGGTCGCTCGGGAAATCAAGCCGCGCACGCAAGGCCCCGCGGATTTTCGCTGCCTCTTCGCCGCTGGCCTGGCGCAGCGCGTTGCCCAGCGCCACCGCCACGTTGCGCAGCCAGCGTTCGTGGTTGATGCGCCGGATCGGGCCGCCCTCGGTGCGCTTGAGGAAGGTCTGCTCATCCCAGGCGAACAGGTCCACAAGCTGCTGGCCCACGAGCGGCGAGCGTTCGTCGAAATCCGCAATCTCGGTCTTTTGCGCGTACTTGTTCCACGGACAGATGGTCTGGCAGTCGTCACAGCCGTAGACGTGGTTGCCCATGAGCGCTCTGAGCTCCACCGGAATCGCGCCCTTGTTCTCGATCGTGAGGTAGGAGATGCAGCGGCGCGCATCGACCACGCCGGGCGCGATGATCGCCTGCGTCGGGCAGACGTCGATGCAGGCGGTGCAGGTGCCGCAATGGTCCGTCACCGCCGCGGTGGGCGCGAGCTCGAAGTCGACGTAAATCTCGCCCAGAAAGAACATCGAGCCCGCATCGCGCGAGAGGATCAGAGAATGCTTGCCCTGCCAGCCCTCGCCGCTGCGCCGCGCCAGTTCTTTTTCGAGCACCGGAGCGGAATCGGAAAACGCACGGTGGCCGAACGGTCCGACGACCCCGGCGATGCGCTCGCACAGCTTGTTCAGGCGAGAGCGCACCACCTTGTGATAGTCGCGCCCCCGGGCGTAGAGCGAGACCACGCCCTCGCCCGGGCGGGCCAGGCGGGCCCGCTCGCGCGCGGCCCAATCATCGGAGGTGTCACGCGGCAGGTAGGGCATGCGCGCGGTGATCACGCTGAGCGTGCCGGGCAGCAGCTCGGCCGGCCGGGCGCGTTTGAGGCCGTGCTGCTCCATGTAGTGCAGACTGCCGTGGTAGCCCTTGGCCAGCCAGTCGAGAAACCCCGGCTCGGCCGACGACAGGTCCACGCCCGAGACGCCGATTTGGGAGAATCCCAGCTCCCGCGCCCAGTCGCGGATCTGTTCCAGCAGTTGATCACTGTCCACCATCACGCGATTGTAGAAATGCCCGATTTGCCTGCCGCAGAACGTCCGTTGGAACTGCATTGGCACTGCGAAGCCGATACCGAACGTTTCGCCCGGCGGCTGGCCCAGGCGCCGCAGCTTGCCCACGCCTTCATCGCGCTGCACGGCGACCTGGGCGCGGGCAAGACCACGCTGGTGCGCCACCTGCTGCACGCGCTGGGCGTCACGGGCCGCATCAAAAGCCCGACCTACGCCGTGGTCGAGCCCTATCAGGTCGGAAACCTCGCCATCTGGCACTTCGACTTCTACCGCTTCAGCGATCCACGCGAGTGGGAGGATGCCGGACTGCGCGATATCTTCGCCAGCCCCGGCCTGAAACTGGCGGAATGGCCACAAAACGCCCAAAAGTGTTTGCCTGATGCAGACTTGGAGATTGAAATTCAGGTGGATGATGACGAAAATAGGCGCGTCACTCTGCGCGCCGGCTCGCCGCTGGGCAGCGCGTTGCTGAGTGCGCTGACCCATCCATGCCCGAAAACCTGAGTCCATCGCCGCTGCATCGCCGCACCCTGCTGCAGGCAGGCTCGCTCGCGCTGCTGCTGGGCACGCAGCAGATCGCGCGCGGGGCCTCCATCGTGGCCGTGCGCATCTGGCCCGCGCAGGACTATTCGCGCGTCACCATCGAATCGGACACGCCGCTCACCACCAAACAGCTCTTCGTGCCCGAGCCACCGCGCCTGGCCGTGGACATCGAAGGCATGGATCTGAACCCGCAGCTGCGCGGACTGGTGGGCAAGGTCCGGCCGGACGACCCCAACATCGCCTCCATCCGCGTCGGCCAATACCAGCCGGGCGTGGTGCGCATGGTGCTCGATCTCAAGCGCGAGGCGCGCCCGCAGGTGTTTTCGCTGGCGCCGGTGGCCAACTACCGCAACCGCCTGGTGCTGGATCTGTACCCGGCGACGCCGCCCGACCCGCTGGCCGCCCTGATCGCCGAGCGCTCGGGCGGGCCAACAGGCCCGGCGCCCGCCACCACACCGGCCCCGCACGCGAGCATGCAGGACCCGCTGGAGGCACTCATCAACCACCGCCTGCAGACGACAGACACCCTCGCCCGGCCCGAATCCCCTGAGCCACCCAAGGCCGCCGTGGCACAAACGCCGGAGCCGCCAGCCGCGCCAGCCCCGTCGGATCCGCCGCGCCCCGCCATCCACCGCGGTACCGACCGCATCATCATCGTCGCACTCGATCCGGGTCATGGCGGTGAGGACCCGGGCGCCAGCGGTCCCCAGGGCACGCACGAAAAGGACGTGGTGCTCAAAGTGGCCTACCTGCTGCGCGATCGCATCAACGCCACCCGCATCGGCGGCAATCCCATGCGCGCCTACATGACGCGCGACGCGGACTTCTTCGTGCCCCTGGCCACGCGCGTGGCCAAGGCGCGGCGCGTGCAGGCCGATCTCTTCGTTTCCATCCACGCCGACGCGTTCAGCAACCCGGATGCGCGCGGCGCGAGCGTCTTCGCGCTGAGCCAGAGCGGCGCCTCCAGCTCGGCCGCACGGTGGCTTGCCAGCAAGGAAAACGAGGCCGACCTGATCGGTGGCGTGAACGTGGGCGCGCAGGACCAGCACGTGCAGCGCGCCATGCTCGACATGAGCACCACCGCGCAGATCAACGACAGTCTCAAGCTCGGCGGCGTGCTGCTGGGTGAGATCGGCGCCATGGCCAAATTGCACAAGGCGCACGTGGAGCAGGCCGGTTTTGCCGTGCTCAAGGCGCCGGACATTCCCAGCGTGCTGGTGGAAACCGCGTTCATCAGCAACCCGGAAGAAGAAGCGCGCCTGCGCTCGAGCGCCTACCAGCAGCAGCTGGCGGATGCGCTCATGCGCGGCATCGTGCGCTATTTCGCCAAGAACCCGCCGCTGGCACGCAGCCGCTCGGTATAGCGAGCGCCGCCCGGCCTATTCACCCGACTGCGCCGTGGCCTGCGCCATCCACTGGCGCGGCGACATCCCGACCTTGGCCGCGAAGGCGCGCGACAGCGCCGACGGGTTGGCGTACCCGAGCTCGTCGGCCAGCAGCTTGACCGGCTGGCCCTCACGCAGCCGGCTGCGCGCCAGCGCCATGCGCCAGTCGCTCAAATAATCAGCCGGCGTCTGGCCCACCACTGCGCGGAACGTGTTGGCGAACGCGGTGCGGGACATGCCCGCATGCTCAGCCATGCGCTCCAGCGGCCAGGGCTCGCCCGGGGCGTCGTGCATGGCCACCAGTGCACGCGCCAGCCGCCGATCGGACAAGCCGGTGATGAAGCCTGGGCGCACGCCGGCCTCCTGCGGATGATCCAACAGCCAGCGCAGGAGCTGGATCACCACCACCTCGAAGAGCCGGTCGGCCAGCACGCGCTGGCCACAGCGCACCCGATCGGTCTCGGCGAACAGCAGCTCCAATGCCAGGTCCAGACCCGAGACGCGCGCCAGCGGCAGGGCGAGCACTGGCGGCAGCGCCCGGGCGAGCGGGTTGTACGCGCCACCGTCGAAAAGCAGCCGCGCACAGGTGAAATCCGACTCCTGCACCGGCGGATTGTGGAAGCGATGGGTGAGTGGCCGCGGATACAGCAGCAGCGCGGGCTCATCAAAACGCATCGATCGCGGCACATCGCCACGCGCACCCGGGTGGCTCACCTCCAGGGAGCCGCGGCGCAGCAGATGCAGGTAGCCGTGCCCCTCGCGTGCATCAAAGTGACTGACTCCACACAGCGCACCGGCGTGGTGCAGCTGGGCCCGCACCCGAAAGCGCTCCAGCACACCCGACAAGCGGTCCAAATCAACGGAAGGATCAGTCGGTCTCTGGTCTGTATTAATTGGCATGTATGCAATACTTAATGGTTCTTATCATACATTTTTCGCCTCCATACTGCCCCTTCCAAGAACTTCCCCGGAAAGGGCAGACATGAAATCCTCGCTATCCTCCCTACCGCTCGCCCTGCTGCTGACCGCCCTCACCGGCGCCGCCGGCGCCCACGGCACGGGCCACACCGGCGGCATCACCGCCGAGCGCGGCACCGCTGCCGTGGCCTCGTTCGACATCGTGCACGCCAAGGTGTCCGCGAGCGGCAATCTCGCTACCTTCCACATGGCGGTCTCCGGCAAGGCGGGCGCCGTGCGCCCCACGCCCTCCGGCAAGCTCGCCGGCAGCGCCGTGTTTTCCTACGTCTGGCCCACCAGCCTGGACCCGTCCGTGGTTGGCTTCGAGCCCAAGACCGGCATCCTCGCATTCGCGGTGACTTCCCACCCCGACTTCGACGACACGCCGCTGTTCGACGAAAACGGCGACGGAAAAACCGACAACGACGGCGACGTCTGGCACTCGCACTGGGTCGTGCTGCAGCCGGACGCAGCCTGCGGCAAGGACGCACTCAAGGTCGTGGACATTCCCGAGGGCACCAGGCCGCGCCTGCCCAAGACCTGGCCAGGCCTGCCCATCCTGATCGACAGCCCGGGCTGGGCGCCGACGTTACGCGGCGAAACCGTAGAAGTGCGCGTGCCCTTCGACGACATCGGCGCCATCGAGGCCAGTGCCTTTGACGCAGTGACCGCCGCGCTGCGCGTCAACGCCAGCGTGCACAGCCCGCTGCTGTGCGTCGCCGACGTCTTCAAGGTCGCATCGGGCGACCTGTCGCTGCCCGGCAAGGTCGGCCGGTAAGCCACGCCACCTTTTGTCCTGCGTTTTTTTCCATCTGAAGGAGATACACATGTCCCGCGTCAACCTCGACACCCAACACGTCCCCGCAGCCAGCCAGGCCCTGCTGGCAGAGATCCACCAGGCCTTCGGCGCCACCCCCAACATGTTCAAGGCGGTGTCCAACGCGCCCGCGGCGCTGCAAAGCATGTGGGCGGCATTCGGCGCCCTGGGCAAGGGCAGCCTGGGGGCCCGGCTGGGCGAACAGATCGCGGCCGCGATCGCCAACCGCAACCGCTGCGAATACTGCCTGGCCGCGCACACCGTGCTGGGCTGCAACGCCGGCGCATCGCCCGCCGAAATGGCGGCCGCGCAGGTCGGCCAGTCGGACGACCCCAGGACCGCCGCCGCGCTGGAATTCGCCCTCAAGGTGGTGGATCAGCGCGCCCAGCTTGGCGATGCCGACGTGGCCAGGCTGCGCGCAGCCGGCTTTGACGACGGGCAGATCGTGGAGATCATGGCGCACGTGGCCCTGAATCTCTTCACCAATTACGTCAATGTCGCGCTGAACGTCCCGGTCGATTTCCCCAGGGTCGCGCTGAAGTAGGCGCACGCTCCGGCGCGCGGCCTGCACCACCGCCAGACGCCGGAACGTGCCACACTCGACGGTGCGATGGCCACGCCCCCATTCACGGGCATCGCACCGCAAGGAGAAACCGCCATGGCCCTGCACCATGCCCTGTCGTCCGAAATTGTGAGCCTCAAGCCCCTGGGCGGGCGCATTCCCGGGACGCCCACGCACGCCATCATCAAGGCCGAGCAGCTGGAAGTCATCCGTGTCGTGCTGCCCGCGGGCGACAGGCTGCCATTGCACGAAACGCCCGGTGAAATCACCGTGCAGTGCCTGGAAGGCGAGGTGCAATTCACCGTGGGCGACAAGGACCAGGTGCTGCGCGCCGGCGACTGGATTCACCTCGAGCCCCGCGCGCCCCACGCGCTGCTGGCCGTGCAGGACGCATCACTGCTGCTCACCATCTGCCTGATCCCCGCCAGCGCATAGGGCCGGCCTGCCCGGAAAAGCAAGCGCCCCACCCAGCGGTAACCGGGTGGGGCCTTGGGTCTCGGCGTGCGCTTCGGTAAAGCGCCTTGACAGAGAAGAACTGTACGCGGCGGGCCACAGACAATTTTTCCGTATTTCTTGAATTTCTCGTTTGGTTCAGAATATCCTTCTTAATTTCAAACATAAATGAAATAATCTGCTTCATGGATCGCCTTGATCGAAAAATCCTCTCGGTTCTGCAAGCCAATTCGCGCGCCAGCCTGCAGGAGATCGGCGCCGCCGTCGGTCTGAGCCCCTCGCCCTGCTGGGGCCGCATCAAGAAGATGGAAGAGGCTGGCGTGATCACCGGCTACACCGTGCGCCTGAACCCCGCGGCCCTTGGCCTGACGGAGACCGTGCTCGTCATGGTCACGCTCGACAGCCACTCGGACAACACGCTGGAAAAATTCGGCCAGGTACTCGCGACCATCCCCGAAATCGTCGAAGCCCACCTGGTTTCGGGCGAATACGACTATCTGCTGCGTGTCGTCGTGAAGGACACGCGCGACTACGAGCGCCTGCTGCGCGAGAAGCTCTACAAGATCAAGGGCATACGGCACAGTCAGTCCAGCTTCGTGCTGCGCACCCTCAAATCCGCCGATCTGCCGCTGAACGTCTGAGCAACGGCCGGCCATGGCCCGGCCCTGGCGTGAGCCTCGCAGAGGCTGGAGCCTGTTCTAAGGGTAAACCCATGTGTTATGCCATTACCGACATGATGACCATGGCGGGTCGGCTATGGAAACCCAAAGCAAAAAGCCGCACCATCGGCATGTGCACAGGGCGGCCCACGACCAAGCCGACCACCACGCGATCGAAATGGCCATGACAGAACACGTATCACCCTCCCCCATCCGCTTCTACTTCGGCGGCCGCACGATTGAAGTCGGCGGTGTGCAGACCACACGCACGCTGCTGGACTGGTTGCGCGAAAACCGCCACCAGACGGGCACCAAGGAGGGCTGCAACGAGGGCGACTGCGGCGCCTGTACCGTGGTGCTGGGCGAGCTCGACGCCCAGGGGCAGTTGCAACTGCACTCCATCAACGCCTGTCTCCAGTTCCTGCCCGCGCTGGACGGCAAGGCACTCTTCACCGTCGAAGACCTCGCGGCGCTGGCACCGGCCGGGGCCAAGGGCCAGCCCGCACTGCACCCAGCGCAGCAAGCCATGGTCGAGTGCCATGGCTCGCAATGCGGCTTCTGCACGCCGGGCATCGTCATGACGCTCTGGGACACCTACGAACAGCACCTGCATGACGGCACGCGCCCGACGCGCCAGGAGCTGGCCGACAAGCTCTCGGGCAACCTGTGCCGCTGCACCGGCTACCGCCCCATTCTGGACGCGGGCCAGCGCATGTTCGATCTGCCCGAGGCGCGCCTGAAGCGCCAGGCCGTGGTCGATGCGCTCAAGGCCATCGAGCGCGGCCACGCGCTGGCCTACGCCGCTCCCCGCGCCACACCGCAGGGCGAGCGCATCGACCACTTCCACGCCCCACGCACACTGGATGAGCTGGCTGAGCTGCGCGCCGCCAAGCCCCAGGCGCGCTTGCTGGCCGGCACCACCGACATCGGCCTGTGGGTGAACAAGCAGTTTCGCGACGTGGGTGACCTGATCTACGTGGGCAACGTACAGGAGATGAAGCGCATCGAGGAGCGCGACGGGCAGCTTTGGATCGGCGCGGCCGCCACACTCGAGGACGCCTGGCGCGCCCTGGTGCAGCGCGCGCCCAGCCTCATGGACGTGTGGCTGCGCTTTGCCTCCACACCCATCCGCCATTCGGGCACCATGGGCGGCAACGTCGCCAACGGCTCGCCCATCGGCGACTCGGCCCCCATCCTGATGGCGCTGGACGCAAGCGTGCAGCTGCGCCGAGGCCGCGCGGTGCGCACGCTGGCCTTGCCCGATCTCTACCTGGACTACATGAAGAACGCCCTGCAGGAGGGCGAATTCGTGCAAGCCATCACCGTGCCGCTGACGGCTTTCGGTCGGCAGCTGCGCGGCTACAAGATCAGCAAGCGCTTTGATTGCGACATCTCGGCCATCAGCGCCGGCATGGCGATCGAACTGGCGGGCGACACCGTCAAGAGCGTGCGCCTGGCCTACGGCGGCATGGCGGGCATCGTCAAGCGCGCTGCCCGCGCCGAAGCGGTGCTCACGGGCCAACCGTGGACGCAGGAAGCCGTGCACGCCGCGCAGCAGGCGCTGGCGCAAGACTACGCACCCATGACCGACATGCGCGCCAGCAGCCAGTATCGTCTGCAGGTGGCGCAGAACCTGCTGCAGCGCCTGTGGCTCGAAACCCGCGCGGTCGCGCCGCTGGCCGGCCACGCCACCAGCGTCTTCAGCGTGCTGCCCCATACCGCCGTCGTCGCCTGAAGGAGATCACCATGAACACCCGAGTCGCCGAAGAACTCCTGCGCCAGGACGAACCTTTCACCGACTACCAGCACAACCTCAAGGCGCGCCTGAACACCAGCGCCGAGGCCAGCGCTCTCAACGCGGGAGCGCGCGTGGGTGTGAGCCGCCCGCATGAATCGGCCGAGCTGCACGTGACCGGCACGGCCACCTACACCGACGACATCCCGGAAGTGAACGGCACGCTGCACTGCGCGCTCGGCCTCTCGCCCGTGGCCGCGGGCCGGCTGCTGCACAGCGATCTGGCCTCCGTGCGCGCCATGCCCGGCGTGGTGCGCGTGTTCACGGCCGATGACATCCCCGGCGAGAACAACTGCGGTTCGGTGCTGCACGACGACCCCATCCTCTGCGACGGCGAGATCCGCTACCTGGGCCAGCCGGTGTTTGCCGTGGTGGCGCAGACGCGCGAACAGGCGCGCCGCGCCGCGGCACTCGCCAAAGGCGTGCTCAAAACCGAAGGCGCCGAGCCCGTGATCACGCCGCGCCGGGCCCACGAAAGGCAGCAGTACGTGGTGCCCCCCATGCAGCTGGCGCGCAGCGTGAGCGGCCTGGACGAAGCGGGCATCCGCGCCGCGATCGAGAAGGCGCCGCACCGGCTCACGGGCAGCCTGGATGTGGGCGGACAGGAGCAGTTCTACCTCGAAGGCCAGATCAGCTACGCGCTGCCCAAGGAGAGTGGGGGCATGCACATCCACTGCTCGACGCAGCACCCGAGCGAGATGCAGTTCCTCGTCGCCCACGCGCTTGGCATTCAGGCGCACGCAGTGCTGGTGGAGTGCCGCCGCATGGGCGGAGGCTTCGGCGGCAAGGAATCGCAATCGGCGCAGTTCGCCTGCATCGCCGCGATGGCGGCGCGCGCCCTGAACCGCCCGGTGAAGCTGCGCCTGGACCGCGACGACGACTTCATGATCACCGGCCGGCGCCACGGCTTCTGGTACGAGTACGACGTGGGCTACGACGACGACGGGCACGTGCTGGGCGTGACGCTGCAGATGGTCTCGCACGCGGGGCACTCGGCGGATCTTTCCGCCGCCGTGATGACGCGCGCCGTCTGCCACTTCGACAACGCCTACTGGCTGCCCGAGGTGGCCATGCACGGCTATTGCGGCAAGACCAACACGCAGAGCAACACGGCGTTTCGCGGCTTTGGCGGGCCGCAGGGTGCGATCTGCATGGAATACATCCTGGACAGCATCGCGCGCAACCTGGGCAAGGACGCCCTCGCGGTGCGCCGCGCGAACTTCTACGGCAAGGACGATCACAACGTCACGCCCTACCGTCAGACGGTGGAAGACAACATCATCCACGAGCTCGTGGACCAGCTCGAAGCCAGCAGTGATTACGCCGCGCGGCGCAAGGACATGGCGGCGTTCAACGCGTCGAGCGCCGTGCTCAAAAAGGGCCTGGCGCTCACGCCGGTGAAATTCGGCATCAGCTTCAACGTCAAGCACCTGAACCAGGCCGGTGCCCTCGTGCACGTGTACCTCGATGGTTCCATCCTCGTGAACCACGGCGGCACCGAGATGGGCCAGGGCCTGAACACCAAGGTGGTGCAGGTGGTGGCGCACGAGCTGGGCGTGAACTTCGAACGCGTGCGCCTCTCGGCCACCGACACCAGCAAGGTGGCCAACACCTCGGCCACGGCCGCGTCCACCGGGTCGGACCTGAACGGCAAGGCGGCGCAGGATGCCGCACGCCAGATCCGCGAGCGCCTGGCGGCCAACGTCGCGCAGCGCCACGGCGGCAAGCCCGAGGACGTGCGCTTTGCCAACGACAAGGTGTTCGTCTCGGGCAAGGCGCTTGACTTCAGCGCCGTCGTGGCCGATGCCTACCTCGATCGCGTGCAGCTGTGGTCCGACGGCTTCTACGCCACGCCGGGCCTGTCGTGGGACGCCAAGACCATGACCGGCCACCCGTTCTACTACTACGCCTATGGCGCGGCGGTGAGCGAGGTGGTCGTCGACACCCTCACCGGCGAATGGAAGCTGCTGCGCGCCGACCTGCTGCACGACGTGGGCCAGTCGCTCAACCCGGCCGTGGATATCGGCCAGATCGAGGGCGGCTTCATCCAGGGCATGGGCTGGATGACCATGGAAGAACTCGTCTGGCACCCCAAGAGCGGCATGCTCTTGACGCATGCGCCCAGCACCTACAAGATTCCGACGGCCAACGACTGTCCGCCGGTGTTCAACGTCAAGCTCTTCGAAGGGCGCAACGTGCAGGACGCGATCCACCGCAGCAAGGCCGTGGGCGAGCCGCCGCTGCTGCTGCCTTTTTCGGTGTTCTTCGCGATTCGCGACGCCGTCTCCGCCGCAGGCGGGCACAAGACGAATCCGCCGCTCACGGTGCCCGCGACGAGCGAGGCCATCCTGCGCGCCGTCACGGCCGTACAAAGCGCCTGAACCTCGCACCCGTTCAAGCCGATGGAGCGCCACGCGCCACCGACCCCACAGAGCAGCACGCCCGCCGGCGTGGATCGGGCTTTTTTCGATCGCGTGGATCTGCATCTGATCCGCGTGCTCTACACCGTGCTCGGCGAGCGCAGCGTCTCGCGCGCGGCGCTGCGTCTGGGCATGAACCAGCCGGCGGTTTCCGCGGCGCTCAAACGCCTGCGCGAGCTCACGGGCGACCCGCTCATCGTGAGGAGCGGCGCCGAGATGGTCATCACCGACGTGGCGCAGCAGATGATCGAACCGGCCGCGAGCGTGCTGCGCGCGGCCGAAGCGCTGTTCACCGAATCGCGTGACTTCGACGCCCGCACCAGCGCAATCACCTTCACCATCGCCGCCAGCGACTACCTCGACCCGCTGTTTCTGCCGCGGCTCGTGACCGACATCAAGAGCGAGGCACCGCTGGCGCGCATCGAAATCCATGCGCTGACGCGCGAGGCCGACTACCGCGCGCAGCTCGCGCAGGGCGAGGTCGATCTCGTGATCGGCAACTGGCTGCAGCCGCCCGACGATCTGCACATCGCCCAGCTCTTCAGCGATGAAGTGGTCTCGCTCGTGAGCCGCGAGCACCCAGCCGCGCGCAGCGGTTGGAACCAGGAGGAATGGCTCGCCGCCGAGCACATCGCGCCCATGCCCACCTACCCGGGCGCGCGCGGCGTCATCGACCAGGTGCTCAGCGGCCTGGGCCTGACACGCAACATCGTCGCGCGCAGCGCCTATTTCGGCCTGATTCCCGAGATGGTGGCACACAGCCGCCTCGTGCTCACCACAGGGCGCCAGCACTGCGAGCGCGTCGCGACGCAGCTGCCGCTGGCCATCGTGCCCTGCCCCGTGCCCATGCCGCCGCTGCACTACTACCAGCTCTGGCACGCGCGCAGCCAGCATGCGCGCGCCGCCCGCTGGCTGCGCGAGCGCGTCAAACGCACGATCGCAAGCCTCTGATTTTTCCTCTCAAAGCAACAACATCAGGAGACATTCGATGCTCGAAAAACTGTTCAAGCTCCAGGAGCACGGCACCACCGTGCGCACCGAGCTGATCGCGGGCCTGACGACCTTCCTCACGATGGCCTACATCATCTTCGTGAATCCCGCGATCCTGGGTGATGCAGGCATGCCCAAGGACGCGGTCTTCGTCGCCACCTGCCTCATCGCCGCGCTGGGCACGGCCGTGATGGCGCTGTACGCCAACTACCCGATCGCGCTGGCTCCCGGCATGGGGCTCAATGCCTACTTCGCCTACGCCGTCGTGCTGCACATGGGCTTCACCTGGCAGGCGGCGCTGGGCGCGGTGTTCATCTCCGGCTGCCTGTTCCTGTTGGTCACCGTCACGGGCATACGCAGCCTGATCATCAACGGCATCCCGCAGTCGCTGCGCCTGGCCATCACCGTGGGCATTGGCCTGTTCCTGGCGCTCATCGCGCTCAAGAGCGCGGGCATCGTCGTGGGCAACCAGGCCACGCTGGTGACGCTGGGCGACCTGCACCAGCCCAGCGTGGTGCTGGCCGTGATCGGTTTTCTCATCATGGTGGCGCTGGACGTCATGAAGGTGCGCGGCGCCATCCTGATCGGCATCATCGTCGTCACCATCCTCTCGTTCTTCTTCGGCGGCAACGAGTTTCGCGGCATTTTCTCGGCGCCGCCATCGATCGAGCCCACCCTGTTCAAGCTCGACATCCACACCGCGCTCACCAAGGGTCTGCTCAACGTGGTGCTGGTGTTCTTTCTCGTGGAGCTGTTCGACGCCACCGGCACGCTCATGGGCGTGGCGCGGCGCGCGGGCCTCCTGGTGCCTGGCAAGATGGACCGCCTGAACAAGTCGCTGTTTGCCGACAGCGCCGCGATCTTCGCCGGCTCGCTGCTGGGCACCTCCAGCACGACGGCCTATGTCGAGAGCGCCGCGGGCGTGCAGGCGGGTGGGCGCACGGGCCTGACCGCCCTCACGGTCTCGGTACTGTTCCTCGCTGCGCTGTTCATCGCGCCGCTGGCCGGCGCCGTGCCCGCGTACGCCACCGCGCCCGCGCTGCTCTTCGTGGGCTGCCTGATGATGCGCGACCTGACCGAGCTCGACTGGGGCGACACCACCGAGGTCATTCCCGCCGCCGTGACGGCGCTGATGATGCCCTTCACCTACTCGATCGCCAACGGTCTGGCCTTCGGCTTCATCACCTACGCGGTCATCAAGCTGCTGACCGGGCGCATCCGGGAGAGCCACTGGATGGTCTGGCTGATCGCCATGGTGTTCCTGTTCAAATTCTTCTACATCGGAGGATAAAGAGATCATGAACGGCTACCGCGCGCAACTGCTGCGCTTCGATGCGCACGGCCAGGCCCTGTACGACAGCGATGGCCTGCTCGTGACCGAGCAGGGCAGCGACGGCGTGCAGCGCGTCGTCGACGCCGGGCCGTATCGCACGGTGGCGGCACGCCATCGGGACGTGCCGGTGACGCACTGGATGGATCGCCTGATCGCGCCCGGCTTCATCGACATGCACGTGCACTACCCGCAGACGGACATCATCGGCTCCCCGGCCGACGGGCTGCTGCCCTGGCTCACGCACTACACCTTCCCGGCCGAGACACGCTTTTGCGACGCCGGCTACGCCGCCGAAGTGGCTCACGTGTTCTTCACCGAGCTGATGCGCAACGGCGTGACGACGGCACTCACCTTCGCCACGGCGCACCCCGCATCGGTCGATGCCTTCTTTCACGAGGCGCAAAAGCGCGGCCTGCGCATGATGAGCGGCAAAGTGCTGCAGGACCGCAACTCGCCCGACGGCCTGCGCGACGAGACCGAGCAAAGCCTGATCGACAGCGAAACCCTGATCCGGCGCTGGCACGGCCAGGGCCGCCTGGGCTACGCCATCACGCCGCGCTTCGCCCCCACGAGCAGTGAGGCGCAGCTGCGCGGCGCGGGCGAGCTGGCCGCGCGCTATCCGCAGACCTGGATTCACTCGCATGTGGCCGAGAACCGCGACGAGGTGCGCTGGGTGGCCGAGCTTTATCCGCAGGCGCGCTCCTACCTCTCGGTCTACGAACACTTCGGCCTGCTGCGCACGCGCGCCGTCTACGCGCACTGCATCCATCTGGACGACACCGACCGCGCGCTGATGCACGCCAGCGGCGCGGCGGCCGCCGTGAGCCCGACGAGCAACCTGTTCCTGGGCAGCGGCTTCTTCAATTTTCGCGGCGCGGATGCCGCCGGCATGCTCCACGGCCTGGCCAGCGACGTGGGCGGGGGTACGAGCTTCTCGCCTTTTCGCACCATGCTGGCGGCCTACTTCGTCGGCCGCGAGGGACAGAGCAAGCCGGGGCTGTCGCTCGCGCCCTCGCGCCTGTGGTGGCTGCACACCGGCGGCGCGGCGCGCGCGCTCGGCCTTGAAGGCGTGATCGGCACGCTCGCCACGGGCAGCGAGGCGGATTTCGTCGTGCTCAACCCGGACGCCATCCCCCTGCTCTCGCGCAAGGCCAGACGCGCCGAAAACCTCGAAGAGCTGCTTTTCGCGCTGATCGTGCTCGGAGACGACCGCGCGGTCGAACGCGTGGTGACGGCGTAGTTCAGGCAGCCGCGGCCTTGCGGCTGCCGCGCCAGGCGCCATAGATGGCCAACAGGCCGGGCACGAGGATCAGCGCCCAGATGATCTTCTCCAGATTTTCCTTGACCCACGGCAGATTGCCGAAGAAATGCCCCGCCGTGACGATACCCATCACCCAGAGCAGCGCGCCGCCAATGTTGTAGGCCGTGAAGCGCGCGCGGTTCATCCGGGCCACGCCCCCGACGAAAGGCGCGAAGGTGCGGATGAAGGGCATGAAGCGCGCGAGCACGATGGTGATGCCGCCGTAGCGCTCATAAAACGCATGCGCCTGGTCGAAGGCCTTGCGGTTGAACCAGCGCGAGTTTTCCCACTGGAACACGCGCGGCCCGAAGTGATGGCCAATCTGGAAATTGCACTGATCGCCCAGCACCGCCGCCGCCAGCAGCACGGCGCACGCGGGTGCGAACCCCAGCAGGCCCGCGCCGCTGAGAGCGCCGGTGATGAAGAGCAGCGAATCGCCCGGCAGGAAGGGCATCACGACGACGCCGGTTTCGACGAACACGATCAGGAACAGCAGGGCGTAGACCCAGGCGCCATAACTGGCGACGAACGCCTCCAGATACCTGTCCACATGCAGGATGAAGTCGATCAACAAGGCAGCAATTTCCACGAAACACTCGCACGAAAGGGCAATGCGCCGGATTATCGGTGGCTCCTAAAATGGCCGCGGTGAACGACCCGATGCCCACCCCAGCCCGCCGCCCCATCCACGAACTGCCCGATGAGCTGATCAGCCAGATCGCGGCTGGCGAAGTGGTGGAGCGCCCGGCCTCGGTCGTGCGCGAACTCGTGGACAACGCGCTCGATGCGGGCGCCACGCAGATCACGGTGCGCCTGCTCGCCGGTGGCGTGCGACTGATCGCCGTGGAAGACGACGGCTGCGGCATCGCGCGGGGCGAATTGCCGCTGGCGCTCAGGCGCCACGCCACGAGCAAGATCGCCAGCCTGAGCGATCTGGAATCGGTCGCGACCATGGGTTTTCGCGGCGAGGCGCTCGCCGCCATCGCCTCGGTCTCGGAACTCTCGCTGCTGTCGCGCACCGCCGATCAGGCCAGCGCCTTCCTGCTTGATGCCCGCAGCGGCGAACTGCGTCCGGCGGCACGCGGCGCCGGCAGCACCGTCGAGGTCAAGGAACTGTTCTTCTCCACGCCCGCGCGGCGCAAGTTCCTCAAGAGCGACGCCACCGAGTTCGCGCATTGCCTTGAGGCGGTGCGCCGCCACGCGCTGGCGCGCCCCGATGTGAGCTTTGCCATCTGGCACGAGGGCAAACTGGTTCAGCAATGGCGCGCCACGTTCGCGCCGGGTGAGCCGCCTTCCACCGACGCGCTGGCACGGCGCATGGCCGACGTGCTGGGCGAGGAGTTCGTCACGCTTTCCCTGCCCGTGCGCCATCGCGCGGGGCCGCTCGTCATCACCGGCCGCGCGGGACTGCCCACGGCCTCGCGCTCGCGTGCCGACCAACAGTACACCTATGTGAACGGCCGCTACGTGCGCGACAAGGTGCTGCAGCATGCTGCGCGCGCCGCCTACGAGGACGTGCTGCACGGCCAGCGCCAGCCGGTGTACGTGCTCTACCTGGAGATCGCACCCGAGCGCGTGGACGTGAACGTGCACCCGACCAAGATCGAGGTGCGCTTTCGCGACAGCCGCGAGGTGCACCAGGCGGCGCTGCACGCGCTGCAGGACGTGATCTCGGCGCCGCGCGCGCAGGCACTGGCGGATGCACCGGCCCCCACGCCCCCGGAAACATATCAGTCAAATCGACATCAAACCCTTGTCCAGTCTGCGCAAGCAGCTCTCTATTTGGAAGATCCTCCAGGCCACAAGGTCTCGGACCTTCAGGCTTTGTGGGGAATGCCCGCACCCGCCGCGGCCAGCCCGTGGGTACACCACAGCGAGCCCTCCGCCCCCCCGGTTCGCCCCTGGCCCACGCCCTTGGCGGCGGCGCCCGAACCCGCGCCCGAGCCCGCCTGGCCCCTGGGCCGCGCCGTGGCACAAATCCACGGGGTCTACATCCTGGCCGAGAACACCCACGGCCTCGTGATCGTGGACATGCACGCGGCACATGAGCGCATCGTCTACGAGCGCCTGAAGGCACAGATCGACGCCGATGAACGCATCACCAGCCAGCCGCTTTTGATCCCGGCCACCTTTGCCGCCACGCCCGTGGAAGTGGCCACGGCCGAGACGCAGGCCGACACGCTGGCCGTGCTCGGGCTGGAGATCACACCGTTTTCCGCACGCACGCTGGCGGTGCGCGCCGTGCCCACCACGCTGGCGCAGGGCGATGCGGTGGAACTGGCGCGCAACGTGCTCTCCGAGCTTGCGCAGCACGACGCCAGCACCGTGGTGCAGCGCGCACGCAACGAGATCCTGGGCACCATGGCTTGCCACGGCGCCGTGCGTGCTCACCGGCTGCTTACGCTCCCGGAAATGAACGCTCTGCTGCGTCAGATAGAAATCACCGAGCGCTCGGACCAGTGCAATCATGGCCGACCGACTTGGCGCCAGCTCTCGATGAAAGAGCTGGACGCACTGTTTCTGCGCGGCCGCTGACCCTTTCTTTCCGGCTCTTTTACTCACGTCGTTCTTCCGCGCACCAGCGTGGTGCGGACGCATGCACCGTTGTGTTTTGACACTGCACCGAATGTGGGCATGCATGAAGATATGTTTATTTGGCATAATGCTGCAACGCCACATTTTTATTGAAGGTGTATTTCATGAGCGCTCATCTCTCCGTCGGTCAATTCCTCGAACGCGTTTCCCAGCGCAACCCCCACCAGCCCGAATTCCTGCAGGCGGTGACCGAGGTCATGGAAACTTTGTGGCCCTTTCTCGAGGCCAACCCGCGCTACACCGAGCAAGCCTTGCTCGATCGCCTCGTCGAACCCGAGCGCGTGGTCACCTTTCGCGTGACCTGGACCGACGACCAGGGCGGTGTTCACGTCAACCGCGGCTACCGCATCCAGCACAGCATGGCCATCGGTCCGTACAAGGGCGGTCTGCGCCTGCACCCTTCGGTCACGCTCTCCATCCTCAAATTCCTTGCGTTCGAGCAGACCTTCAAAAACGCGCTCACCACGCTGCCCATGGGCGGTGCCAAGGGCGGCTCCGACTTCGACCCCAAGGGCCGCAGCAATGCGGAAATCATGCGTTTCTGCCAAGCCTTCGCGAGCGAGCTGTTCCGCCACGTCGGCGCCGACACCGACGTGCCGGCGGGCGACATCGGTGTGGGAGGGCGTGAAGTCGGCTTCATCGCCGGCATGATCAAGAAGCTCACCAACCGCGCCGACTGCGTGCTCACGGGCAAGGGCATGAGCTTCGGTGGCTCGCTGCTGCGCCCCGAGGCCACAGGCTACGGGCTGGTGTACTTCACCGAGGAAATGCTCAAGACGCGCGGCAAGAGCCTGGACGGCATGCGCGTGTCGGTGTCGGGCTCGGGCAACGTGGCGCAATACGCGATCGAGAAGGCCATGCAGCAGGGCGCCAAGGTCGTCACCTGCTCCGACTCCAGCGGCACCGTGATCGACGAGGAAGGCTTCACGGCCGAGAAGCTCGCCATCCTGATGCAGATCAAGAACGAGCAATATGGCCGCGTGAGCGACTATGCGGCCCGCGTGGGCGCGAAGTTCCAGGCGGGTGTGCGCCCGTGGCATGTGCCCGTCGACGTAGCGTTGCCCAGCGCGGTGCAGAACGAGCTTGATGAGAGCGACGCGCGCACGCTCATCAAGAACGGCGTGCAGTGCGTGGCCGAAGGCGCCAACATGCCTTCGACCAACGAAGCTGCCAAGGCCTTCGAGGCGGCCGGCGTGCTCTACGCCCCCGGCAAGGCCAGCAATGCCGGCGGCGTGGCCACCTCGGGTCTGGAAATGAGCCAGAACGCGCAGCGCCTGGTCTGGACGCGCGACGAAGTGGACGCGCGCCTGCTCGGCATCATGCAGAACATCCACGGTGCCTGCCTGCAGCACGGGCGCTGCCCCGACGGCAAGATGAGCTACATCACGGGCGCCAACGTGGCGGGCTTCGTGAAGGTGGCCGACGCCATGCTGTCGCAAGGCGTGATCTGACCCATGCCTGCCCGGCGCCCCACGCGGCGCCGGGGTGCTTTCAGGGCAGCCGGATCACCTGATTCCAGGGCACCTGCGGCATCAAAGCGTAGTGGGCGACCACCCAGACACGCCCGTTCTGGCCACAGCGCTCGGCTTCAGCGCCCAGCGCCTCGCGCAAATACCGGATGGATGCATGGTCGAGCGCCGCCTCTGGCTCGTCGATCAGGGTGAGCGGCGCACCACTGGCGAATGCGGCCGCCAACAGCACCTTGCGCCTGCTGCCCGTCGAGAGGCGAAACATCTCCTTGTGCAGATGCTCCTGCAGTGCCCATTCCCCCACATGCCGCAGCCAATCCGGCTCGCTCCAGGCGGGATGGCACCGGGCCAGTTCCCGCGCCCATTGCGCCGGTGACACATCGGGCCAGGGCGCGCGCGGATCGCGCCAGAAAACGGCCCCAGGCATGCGCTCCCGGCGCACACGCATATCCACACCGCCCCAGCTCACCGCTCCCGCCCGCGGTGGCATTTCGCCAGCCAGCGCGCGCAGCAGCGGCCCCTTGATCGCGTCCTCCTCGTCCACGAGAAGAGACAGACCGCGGCCGAACGTCGCGTTCCAGTCTGCAAGGCGGTTGTCCAGCGCAAGGGCGCCCGCCCGCAAACACACCGCTGAAATGTCGTCCATCAAGATCTCACTGCAGGCCACCATGCCTTTCATCTTTTTACACTGTGCGCCATGCCTTCCACCCCATCCACGGCACGTCGCCCGACCCCGCGCGCACTGGGCGCGCTGCTGCCTTTCCTGCGCCCCTACCGCTGGCCCATTGTGGCAGCCCTCGGCTTTCTGCTGCTGGCGGCCGCCGCGACGCTGGCGTTTCCGCTGGCGCTGAAGTTCGTGATCGATCGCGGCCTGCCCTACGCGGGCCAGGGCACGATGCTGCGCGCGCACTTCATCGTGCTGTTCATCGTGGCGGTCGCGGTCGGCGTGTTTTCCGCCGCACGCTACTACATGATGAGCTGGCTGGGCGAACGCGTGACGACCGACCTCAGAACCGCCGTCTACGCCCACGTGCTGCGGCAAAGCCCGGCCTTCTTTGAAACCACGCAGACGGGCGAGGTACTCTCGCGCCTGACGGCGGATGCGACGCTGGTGCAGACCGTCATCGGCTCATCGTTTTCGATGGGACTGCGCAACGCCGTCCTCGGGCTGGGGGCGCTCATCATGCTGGTCTGGACCAACCCCTACGTGATGTCGGTAGCGCTCGCCGCCGTGCTCGTCGTGGTGCTGCCCGCGATGTGGATCGGGCGCAGCGTGCGGCGCCTCTCGCGCGCCAGCCAGGACCGCATCGCCGACGCGAGCGCGATTGCCGCAGAGGTGCTGGGCGCCATTCCCGTGGTGCAGGGCTACACCGCCGAGCCGCGCGAAGCGGCGCGATTCGCCGATTCGAACGAAGCGGCGTTCGAGACCGCGATCCGGCGCAGCGGCGTGCGCGCCGCGCTCGTGGCCTTCATCATCATCGGCAACGCAGCCCTGCTGCTGTGGGGCCTGTACCGCGGCAGCCAGGCCGTCGCCGCGGGCCAGATGAGCGCGGGCAGCCTGGGCCAGACCCTCGTCTATGCGCTGTTCCTGGCTAGCGCGGTGGCCGTCCTCGGTGAGGTGTATGGCGACCTGCTGCGCGCCGCAGGGGCGACAGAGCGCCTGATGGAGCTGCTGGCCGTCGAGCCGGACATCGCGGCGCCGCCCGCCACGCAGCTGCGCGCCCTGGCGCAAGGTCCCCTGGCGGTGGTGTTCGAGTCCGCGCGCTTTTGCTACCCCTCGCGCCCGGAGCACGCCGCCATCGAGCATTTCACGCTGCGCCTGATCCCGGGCGAGACGGTGGCTCTCGTGGGCGCCAGCGGCGCGGGCAAGTCCACGGTCTTTCAGCTGCTGCAGCGCTTTTACGACGTGCAGGACGGCCGCATTCTGGTCGGCGGCAAGGACATCCGGCAGCTCGACCCCCAGGCGCTGCGCCGGCGCATTGCCACCGTGCCTCAGGAGGCGGTGATCTTCTCCAGCAGCGCGCTGGAGAACATCCGCTACGCCCGCCCCGACGCCACGCGCGAAGAGGTCGTCGCGGCCGCCCGGGCTGCGTTCGCCGATGAATTCATCTCCGCCCTGCCCCAGGGCTACGACACCTTCCTGGGCGAGCGCGGCGTGCGCCTGTCGGGCGGGCAGCGCCAGCGCATCGCCATCGCGCGGGCACTGCTCAAGGACGCGCCCATCCTGCTGCTCGATGAAGCCACCAGCGCGCTCGACGCGCACAGCGAACGCGTGGTGCAGCAGGCGCTGGATGCGGCGCTGCACCAGCGCACCGCGCAGCGCATCACGCTGGTGATCGCGCATCGCCTCGCCACCGTGCAGCACGCGGACCGCATCGTCGTGCTCGACCACGGCCGCATCATCGAGCAGGGCAGTCACGCCGAGCTGCTCGCCGCCGACGGCGCCTACGCGCGGCTGGCCGCGCTGCAATTCACGGCATAGCCTGCAGGCCGCCACCACGCTCAGCCACGCAAATGCGATCGCGCCCCTGCTCCTTGGCCCGGTAGAGTGCATCGTCGGCGCGGCGCAGCAGCTCCTGCACCGAACCGCCCTTGACGGGCGAGGCGCAAGCAATGCCCATGCTCACGCTCACCGTGCCGAATGCCGAGCCCGGATGCGGCAGCGCCAGCCGCCGCAGCTCTTCGCGTATGTGCTCGCACACCTGCATCAAGCCCGCGCTCGCCACGCCGGGGGCCAGCACGACGAACTCCTCACCACCGTAGCGCGCCACCACGTCGGTATGGCGCTGCACGCTGCGCGCCATGATCTGGGTGATGCGGCGCAGGCATTCGTCACCCGCCTGATGGCCCAGGTGGTCGTTGTAGGACTTGAACCAGTCGACGTCGAGCAGCGCCAGGCTGATCGGCTCGCCCGAGCGGCGCGCGCGCTGCCAATCGGCCTGCAGCACCTCGTCGAAATGGCGCCGGTTGGCGATGCCCGTGAGGCCATCGGTCATGCTCAAGGCGGAAAGCTGGCGGTTGACGCGAGACAGCTCCCTGGTGCGCTCCTGCACCTTCTGCTCCAGCTGCTGCTCGGAACGCTGCAGGTGCTCGATGAGCCGGGTCTGGGCTTCAAGCAGCTCGCGCTGCATCGCGATCTTTTCACGCCGCATCTGCCCATAGCGATCGGCCAGCGCCAGTGCCAGCAGCACCATCTCCAGTGCCGAGCCGATCTGCATCGCATTGGCCGTCACGACATTGGTGACCACGAAGCCCATGGCGCGCAGAACGTTGACTAGGGCCCCCGCCGCAAGCGCCAGCGCCGCCACGCCGTAAAAGTAGGCGCTGCGCTGGCGCCTGACGACGCCTTGCACGATCACGGCCGCGGCCACCAGGATGGCCAGCAGGTAGATCACGGCCGCCGGCTTGATCAGGGTCTGGCCGGTGAACGGAAACACGGCCGGGCTCAGCAGGAAGAACCACACCATCGCCCTCAGCGCCACATCCCACCGCGCCAGCGTCTGCCGGGTGTCGAGCAGGCTGCGCATGAACTGCAGCCCCGTGGCGATGGCAAAGGAGTAGCCGAAGGTCGAGGCAAGGTCAGACCACCACGGCGATTCGAACGGCATGAACTGCTTCACCAGCCCGTTCTGCCCGGCCAGCGCAAACGCCATCGACGACACGAAGAACACGTAGAAGAGGAAGATGCGCTCGCGCAACCAGATGAAAATCAGCAGGTTGAACAGCACCATGGCCGCCGCCATGCCGAAGTACCAGGCCTGCGCCGCGGCATCGGCCGCCATGTGATGCTCGAAGGCCGCGGGCTCCCACAAACGCAAGGGAACGATGAAGGCCGTGAGCGACTGCACGCGCAGATAGAAGGTCTGCTGCGAATGCGCCGCCAGGCGCAGGGGAAAGGCAAACTGGCGCCACACGATGGGGCGCGACGCAAACGGCGCCGTCACGCCGGTCACGACGGAGCGCACCGTGCCGTCATCGGCCAGTTGATAGAGCGCCACGTGCGACAGCCGCGCATACCCCACGTCCAGCACCCGCGTCAGTGCGTCATCGCCCGAGTTGTCCAGCGTGAAGCGAAACCACCAGGCCGAGGGCGTGATGCCGAAATTGAAAGCGCCCGCCTTGCCGAGGCCGGCGGCAAAGCGCTCGGCGATGCCGGGCGTCGGCATCTGCCGCGGCCCCAGCGCCCCGCCCGGATCTTCCAGCGCCATGACCGAGGGGCTGATATCCAGGCCTGCCGCCGGGATCTGGCGCGCATCCAGCACCTGCGCGGACGCGGCCCAGGCGATCAACCACAGACACGCCAGCGCCCACCGCAAGACCAGGCGATGGGAGATGAAGACGAAACGGACGCCGCGCCCAGACATGCCAGGTCGCGTCAGGCGGGCTCGTCCGTGCGCAGCCACCCGGTCACGCTCCAGCGCGTGTCGCGACAGGGCAGGACGGCATGAGGCATGAGACCGCTCACGAACACGGCCAGGCGTGCATTCGTCGGTGCAAACCGGGCGATCTCGGTCTCCGGATCGGTGGGCTGATAAAAGCACAATTCGCCGCCCAGGGTCGTATCCCAACCCGGATTCAGGTAAAGCACGACGGAAATCTTGCGCACATTGCGCCCACGGTGCTGGTCCAGATGCTTGCGGTAGCCCCGGCCTTCAGGGTAGCGCGCAAAGTGGAATTCCTGACTGCGCACGCCCAGATTGAAGCGCTCGTTGAGCACGCCACGCAACGCCGCCATCCACTCGAAAAACGGCAACTTCGCCACGCTCGAACCCGGTTGAACCCAGCAAATGGAGTCGCCACGCACCTCGGGCTGCTGGCCATTGGCGAGATCGAGGCCGAACTCTCCCGGCTCGAATGCACCGGCCTGCCAAAGCTGCTCGGCGTGCGCCCGCAACTCGCCGCACCACGAGGGTGGCACCGTGGTGTCGGTGACGCTCCAGCCCTGACGATTGAGTGCACTGATGATCTGGTCGTACTCGCCCATGTTCTTTGGCTCGGTCCCTGCGCGGCCCACCTCGCTCGGCGATATGGGCTGCACCCTTCAGTTCACGGTCATGTTGTTGGCCACGGAACGCACGCCGGGCACGCGCGACGCGGCCCTGAGCGCCAGATCGCGCCCCAGGACGCCGTTGGCCGGCGTGCCGCTGATTTGAACGACGCCATCGCCCTGGGCGGTCACTCGGAGGTCGTGGATTCTGGTGCGTGGATCGGCATCCAGCGCCGCCGCCACGCGCCGCTCCAGGTCGCGCTCATACGCCTGACGCGCCATTTCCCGCCGCTCCTGCGCATGCCCCCGGTCGCCGTATCCGCGATCGTTGTATCCGTATCCACCGCGATCGCCGTAGCCCCCCCGATCACCGGCATAGCCGCCGGCACAAGCCGTCAGCACCCACGCCGACAGGACGCCGGTGACCAGCGCCAGGCGACGACCGCCACGTTGCAAGGACAGAGACATGGCACACCCCCGAGGAATCAAAAGCCGCCGCAGTGCGGCAGCACGCCAAAGGGGCAAGCATAGCGCGGCGCGCATGCGCCACGGCGCGATCATGGCTGCGCGCCCGGCAGACGGCCCGCGCGCCGCCGTGCACCCTCGTCAGGCCGCTACAGCTTCGGTCTCTTGCACCTTGCGCGCCGCACCGGTCGGCGCGGGCAGCGGCTCGAAGCGGGCCGTGAAAAAGCGCAGGAAGGCCGGTTCATAGACCATCTTCATGCCGTGGATTTCGCGGCGGCGCGCATACAGGTCCTTGCAGGCCTGGGCCACGACATCGAGGTGCGCGTAGGTGTAGACGCGGCGCGGAATGGTCAGGCGCACCAGTTCGAGCTTGGGCCTGTGGTGCTCGCCCGTCTCCTTGTTGCGCCCGGCCGAGACGATGCCGCGCTCCATGCTGCGCACGCCGCTTTCCAGGTACAGGTGCGCGGCCAGCGTCTGCGCGGGAAATTCGTCCTGCGGAACGTGGTCGAGAAAGGCGCGCGCATCGAGGAACACCGCATGCCCGCCCACCGGGCGCACGATGGGTACCCCCGCTGCCGTGAGCTGATCGGCCAGGTAGCGGCACTGCGCGATGCGATGTTCGATGTAATGGAAATCCACCGACTCCTCGATGCCGCGCGCCATCGCTTCCATGTCGCGTCCCGCCAGCCCCCCGTAGCTGGGCATGCCCTCGAACAGCACCACCAGTTCGCTCGCGCGCTGATAGAGCTCGTCGTCGTTCATGCACAGGAAGCCGCCGATATTGACGAGGCAGTCCTTCTTTCCGCTCATGGTGCAGCCGTCCGCGTAGCTCATCATCTCCTTGAGAATCTCGCGGATGGTCCTGTCCTTGTGACTGGCTTCGCGCTCCTTGATGAAGTAGGCGTTTTCCACGCAGCGCGTGGCGTCCAGCATCACCTGGATCCCGAGCGGTGCGCACAACGCCTTGACCGCGCGCAGGTTGGCCATGCTCACCGGCTGGCCGCCCGCGAGGTTCACCGTGACGGCGACGCAGATGTAGGGGATGCGCTCGGCGCCGACTTCGTCGATCAGCCTCTGCAGTTTCTTGAGGTCCACGTTGCCCTTGAAGGGCACATCGGCCTGCGAGTCATGCGCCTCGTCGACGATCACGTCGACGAACCTGGCGCCATTGAGCTCCTGGTGCGCGCGCGTGGTGGTGAAGTACATGTTGCCGGGCACGATGTCGCCGGGCTTGATGCACAGGCGCGAGAGCAGGTTCTCGGCGCCGCGCCCCTGGTGCGTGGGGATGATGTGCTTGAAACCGTAATACTCGCGCACCACGGCCTGCAGGTGGATGAAGTTCTTGCTGCCGGCGTAGGCCTCGTCGCCCAGCATCATGCCGGCCCACTGGTTGTCGCTCATGGCGGTGGTGCCGCTGTCGGTCAGCAGATCGATGTAGCACTGCGCGGAGTTGATCAGGAAGGTGTTGTAACCCGCATCCTTCAGGTACTGCGCGCGCTCTTCGCGCGTGGTCATCGCGATGGGCTCGACGACCTTGATCTTGTAGGGCTCGGCAGGGTAGTGTGCTTGCATGATGGGCATCTCCAGTCGGTAGTCTGTCGGTGAAACGTCTGAAAGCCCGAATAGCTTTTTTGACGCAACGTGGCTGCTACTTTATGGACAGAAACCCAAATAATGTTTTCTGATTTTGTTTTTTAACGCAATTTTCCTGTGTTACCTGACGCCCAAGGCGCAGGTAACGCAGTTCTTTGCCATCAAGCCCAGGTGCACTGCACGGTGAAATGGCGCAGGAATTTAGGCTGCTTGGTGATCTTCACGCCTCGGATGCTCGCCGCCTTCTGCTTCACGTCCGCAATCACTTCGGCCGCGTAGTCGAAATGGCTCTGCGTGTACATGCGCCGCGGGAACGCCAGGCGCACCAGCTCCATGCTGTGAAAGGTCTCGGTGCCGTCGTCCAGACGCCGGCCGAACATCATCGAGCCGACCTCCACGCCGCGGATGCCGCCTTCCAGATACAGCGCATTGCACAGCGCCCACGCGGGATAGTGCGCGACCGGCATGTCGGGCAGCACGGTTTTCGCATCGATGTAGACGGCGTGGCCGCCGGTGGGCTTGACGAAGCCCACGCCCGCCGCGTCGAGCTTTTCACCCAGGTATTCGGCCGTGCGCAGCCGGTAGCGCAGGTAGTCTTCGTCCAGGCCCTCCTCCAGCCCCACGGCCAGCGCCTCCAGGTCGCGTCCGGCCATGCCGCCGTAGGTGGGAAAGCCCTCCATCATGATGAGGTCGTTCCTCACCTCGTCGAGCCATTCGTCCGAGCGCAGCACGATGAAGCCGCCGATGTTGACCATGCCATCCTTCTTGGCGCTCATGGTGGCGGCGTCGGCGTAGGAGAACATTTCCTGGGCGATGGCGCGCACGCTGGTGTTTTCATACCCGCTTTCGCGCATCTTGATGAACATCGCGTTCTCGGCAAAGCGGCACACGTCCATGACCAGCGGCTTGCCGTATTTCTTGAGCAGCGCCGCGTAGGCGCGGATGTTGGCCATGGCCACGGGCTGGCCGCCGCCGGTATTGTTGGTCACGGTGATCATGCCGAACGGAATGCGCGCGCCCTCCTTCCTGAGCAGCGCCTCCACGCGTTCCAGGTCGATGTTGCCCTTGAAGGGGTGCAGCGTGGCGGGCTCCAGCCCCTCGGCGATGACGCAGTCCAGCGCCTGCACGCCCACATACTCCAGATTGGCGCGTGTGGTGTCGAAGTGGCAGTTGCTCGGCACCAGATCGCCCTTCTTGCAGACGGCGGTGAACAGCACCTTCTCGGCCGCGCGTCCCTGGTGCGTGGGCACGAAATAGTCCATGCCGGTGATGTCCTGGATCACCTTCTCCAGCCGAAAGAAGCTGCGCGCGCCGGCATAGCTCTCGTCGCCCTCCATGATCGCGCCCCACTGGCGCGCGGACATCGCGCCGGTGCCCGAGTCGGTGAGCCAGTCGATCAGCACGTCCTCGGCGCGCAGCTGAAAGACGTTGAGCCTGGCCGCCTCCAGCAGGCGCTCGCGCTCGGCGCGCGTGGTCATGCGAATCGGCTCGACACTCTTGATGCGAAACGGCTCGATCATGGTTTTCGGCATGTGTTTTCCTCATGGGTCAATAGAATGCGACGAAGGTAGCGCCCTGAAATTTTCATGGTGTCGCTTTTTTCACACAGCTGGAGGAAATGACCCGCCATCACCAGGGCCGGCCGAAGCCCGCGGCCTGATACGCTGATGCAACCGTCGCAAAGAGCCCCATGTCCGTCCAGATCACCTTCCTCGGTGCCGCCGGCACCGTCACCGGATCGAAATTCCTGGTGCGCCACGGCGCGCAGTCACTGCTCGTCGATTGCGGGCTGTTTCAGGGCTACAAGCTGCTGCGCGAGCGCAACTGGCAGCCGTTGCCCATCGCGCCCGCAGTCATCAACGCCGTGGTGCTCACGCATGCGCACCTGGATCACAGCGGCTACCTGCCGCTGCTGGCCAGAGACGGCTTCGGCGGCCCGGTGTTCTCGACCTCCGGCACGCGTGACCTGTGCGCCATCCTGCTGCCCGACAGCGGCCACCTGCAGGAAGAAGACGCGAATTACCTCAACCGCCACAAGCTCAGCAAACACGACCCCGCACTGCCGCTGTACACCCGCCAGGATGCGCTGCACAGCCTGCATCTGCTGCGCGCGCAGGGCTGGCACCAGCCGTTCGAGCCGCTGCCGGGCTGGCGCGCCACGTTCAGCCACGCGGGCCACATCCTGGGCGCGGCCAGCGTGCTGCTGGAGGTCGGTGGGCGGCGCATCCTGTTTTCGGGTGACCTGGGGCGACCCGACGATCTGCTGATGCGCGCGCCCGAGCCGCCGCCCGCGGCCGACGTGGTACTGATCGAATCCACCTACGGCGACCGCGAGCATCCCGACAGCAACGTGCTCGACGACCTCGCCGAGCCGCTGGCGCGTCTGGCCGCGCGCGGCGGCGTGGCGGTGGTGCCGGTGTTCGCGGTGGGGCGCGCGCAGACGGTGCTGTACGCCATCGCCCAGCTCAAGCTGCGCGGCGTGCTACCGCAGGCGCTGCCGGTGTTTCTCGACAGCCCGATGGCGGTGCAGGCCACCGAGCTCTACGGCAGCCGCCGCGACGAGCACCGGCTGGACACCGCCGCGCTGCGCGCCATGGCGCGCTGCACCACGCTGGTACACAGCGTGGACGAATCCAAGGCGCTCGCACGCATGCACGGCCCGCGCGTCATCCTCTCGGCCAGCGGCATGGCCACCGGCGGGCGCGTGCTGCACCACCTGCAGCTCCACGCGGGCGACCACCGCGCCATGATCATCCTGACCGGCCATCAGGCGCCAGGCACACGCGGCGCGCGCATCGCCGCGGGCGAGAAGAGCATGCGCATCCATGGTCAGGATGTGGCGATTCGCGCCGAGGTGGTGCAATTGGCCAGCGCCTCGGCACATGCCGATCGCACGCAACTGCTCGATTGGCTGGGCCGGATGCCAGACCGGCCCGAGCGCGTGTTCGTGGTGCACGGCGAGATCGCCGCGTCCGACCGCCTGCGCGAGGACATCGCCCACCGCCTGCGCTGGAACGCGCAGATGCCAGAGCACGGGGCGACGCTGGATGTTTGACGGAATTGGACTCGAACCACTTGCCATCAAGCGCAGATAGCTATGCTTTCAGGGATGACAGTCGTCACACTTTTTTCATTCATCGTGTTTCACGATGCTTATTGCACAAACTAGCAGGCAACCCATGGTTATTCATCGCAAAACGCGACGAAAATACCACCCATGGAAGGCCCCGAGCGTAACTTTGCGCGCCGCATCGACCTGACCTCGCTGCAGCTCTTCGTCGCCGTGTGCGAGCTCGGCGGCATTGGCCGCGCGGCGCAGCAGGAATACATCGCCGCCTCGGCGGTGAGCAAGCGCCTGTCCGATCTCGAAGCCGTGGTGGGCACGCCGCTGCTGCGCCGCGGACGCCGCGGCGTCACCCCCACGCCCGCGGGCGAGAGCCTGCTGCACCACGCGCGCGCCGTGCTGTTCGGCCTGGAACGCATGCAGGGCGAACTCGCGGAGTACGCCGAGGGCGTGCGCGGCCATGTGCGCATGCACGCCAACCTCTCGGCCATCTTGCAGTTCCTGCCCGAGGACTTGGGCGCGTTTGCCCGCGCGCATGCTCAGATCAAGATCGATTTGCAGGAGCACCTCTCGCCTGCCGTGGCGCACGCGGTGGCCGAGGGCGCGGCCGACCTGGGCATCTGCAGCCTGCGCGCCAGCAGCGGCGACACCGGCCTGCAAAGCCGCGCCTACCGCAACGACCGGCTGGTCGTCGTCGTGCCGCGCTCGCATGCACTGGCGGGCCGCGGCGCCGTGCGCTTCGAAGACGTGCTGGCCTGGGACATCGTCGGCCTGCACGCGGGCAGCTCGATCAGCCTGGCCATGCGCGCGGCGGCCGCGCAAGCGGCCCGCCCGCTGCGCCAGCGCATTCAGGTCACGAGCCTGGACGCGATGTGCCGCATGATCGACAACGGCCTGGGCATCGGCCTGTTGCCCGATCGCGCGTTCACGCTGATGCAGGGCATGGGGCAGCTCGCCGCCGTGGCGTTGCAGGAGCCCTGGGCCGAGCGCGAGCTACGCCTCGTCGCGCGCGACTTCGACGCGCTGCCTGCGGCCGCGCGGCTGCTCGCGGACCAGATCGCGCGCGAGGCGGTGGATCACTAAAATTTGGAACTCGTCCGAATGCACCCGAACGGGCGAACAACGCAAGAGGAAACGATGGGACGCACCCTGTACGACAAAGTCTTCGACGAGCACGTCGTCCACACCGAAGAGGACGGCACTGCGCTGCTCTACATCGATCGCCACCTGGTGCACGAGGTGACGAGCCCGCAGGCCTTCGAGGGGCTGCGAGAGGCCGGCCGCAAGGTCTGGCGCACCAGCTCTATCATCGCCACTGCCGACCACAACACACCGACCACCGGCTGGGAGCGGGGCTACGACGGCATCGCCGACCCGATCAGCAAGCTGCAGATCGAAACGCTGGACGAGAACATCGGCAAGACCGGTGCGGCCGCGTTCTTTCCCTTCCTGTCCAAGCGCCAGGGCATCGTGCACGTGATCGGCCCGGAAAACGGCGCGACGCTGCCCGGCATGACCGTGGTCTGCGGCGACAGCCACACCAGCACGCACGGCGCGTTCGGGGCGCTGGCGCACGGCATCGGCACCAGCGAGGTCGAGCACGTGCTGGCCACGCAGTGCCTGCTGGCCAAGAAGGCGAAGAACATGCTGGTGCGCGTGAACGGCCAGGTGGCGCCGGGCATCACCGCCAAGGACATCGTGCTGGCGATCATCGGCCGGATAGGCACGGCCGGCGGCACCGGCTACACCATCGAATTCGGCGGCGAGGCGATCCGCGCGCTCTCGATGGAGGGCCGCATGACGGTGTGCAACATGACCATAGAAGCCGGCGCGCGCGCGGGCATGATCGCGGTCGACCAGAAAACCATCGACTACTTCAAGGGCAGGCCGCTTGCACCCACCGGCGTGGAGTGGGACCAGGCGGTGGCCTACTGGAAGACGCTGCACTCGGACGCCGACGCGCACTTCGACGCCATCGTCGATCTGCAGGGGGCAGACATCTTGCCGCAGGTCACCTGGGGCACCAACCCCGAGATGGTGACGGACGTCAACGGCCGCGTGCCCGACCCCGACAAGGAAAAGGACGCGAGCCGCCGCCACGCGATCGAGCGCGCGCTGACCTACATGGGCCTCACGCCCGGCAAGGCAATCACGGACATCTTCGTGGACAAGATCTTCATCGGCTCGTGCACCAACAGCCGCATCGAAGATCTGCGCGCCGCTGCGGCCGTGGTGAAGAAGCTCAACCAGAGAATCGCGAAGAACATCAAGCTCGCGATGGTCGTGCCCGGCTCGGGCCTGGTGAAGGAACAGGCCGAGCGCGAGGGGCTCGACAAGATCTTCCTGGCCGCGGGCTTCGAATGGCGCGAACCGGGCTGCTCGATGTGCCTGGCGATGAACGCCGACCGGCTGGAAAAGGGCGAGCGCTGCGCCTCCACCTCCAACCGAAACTTCGAGGGCCGCCAGGGCGCGGGCGGGCGCACCCACCTCGTGAGCCCGGCGATGGCTGCGGCCGCCGCGATCCACGGCCACTTCGTCGATATCCGCCAATTCGCCTGAAGGACCTCCCATGCTCAAAGCGACCGCACTCGTTTCCCTGCTGCTCGCCGTGTTCCTTGCCGGATGCAACACCGTCAAGGGTATGGGCCAGGACGTGCAAAAGGCTGGCAGCGCGATCGAGCGCGCGGCCAAATAACAGGACACCACCCCATCATGCAGAAATTCACCGTGCACAAGGGGCTCGTCGCCCCCATGGATCGCGAGAACGTGGATACCGACGCGATCATTCCCAAGCAGTTTCTCAAGTCGATCAAGCGCACCGGCTTCGGCCCCAACCTGTTCGACGAATGGCGCTATCTGGATCAGCCTGGCAAGCCCGGCATGCCCGAATCCAAACGCAAGCCGAATCCGGACTTCGTGCTCAACCAGCCGCGCTACAAAGGCGCGAGCATCCTGCTGGCGCGCCAGAACTTCGGCTGCGGATCGAGCCGCGAGCACGCGCCCTGGGCGTTGCAGCAGTACGGCTTTCGCGCGCTGATTGCGCCCAGCTACGCCGACATTTTCTTCAACAACTGCTACAAGAACGGCCTGCTGCCCATCGTGCTGCCCGAGACCGTGGTCGGCAGTTTGTTCGACGCGGTGGCCGCGTTCCCGGGCTACGAACTCACCGTTGATCTGCAGCGTCAGGTGGTCGTGCAACCCCAGGGCGAGGAAATCCCGTTCGAGGTCGAGCCCTTTCGCAAATACTGTCTGCTCGGCGGCCTGGACGACATCGGCCTGACGCTGCGCCACAAGGACAAGATCCAGGCCTACGAGGCCGAGCGCCTCATCACCAAGCCCTGGCTGGCGCACGTGATGTCCTCCTGAAATCTCAAGCAAAAATCGGCTCTAGCGCTTGTCCATCAAGTGTTGGCAGCTATCAAATCAAGAAACATCATGAACATTGCCATCCTGCCGGGCGACGGCATAGGCCCCGAAATCGTCGCCGAAGCCGTCAAGGTCCTGAAGGCACTCGGTCTGAGATTCGAGATGGAAACGGCACCGGTCGGCGGCGCCGCCTACGAGGCCGCGGGCCACCCGCTGCCCGAGTCCACGCTCAGGCTCGCCCGGGCGGCCGACGCCATCCTCTTCGGCGCGGTGGGCGACTGGAAGTACGACAAGCTCGAGCGCGCGCTGCGCCCCGAGCAGGCCATTCTGGGCCTGCGCAAGGCGCTCGGCCTGTTCGCCAACTTCCGCCCCGCGATCTGCTACGAACAACTCACGCACGCCTCCAGCCTCAAGCCCGAGCTGGTCGCGGGCCTGGACATCCTCATCGTGCGCGAGCTCACCGGCGACATCTATTTCGGTCAGCCGCGCGGGCGCCGCAGCGCGCCCGATGGCGCGTTTGCCGGCAGCGAGGAAGCGTTCGACACCATGCGCTACACGCGCCCCGAAATCGAGCGCATCGCCCGCGTGGCCTTCGACGCCGCACGCCAGCGCCACAAGCGCGTGACCAGCGTGGACAAGGCCAACGTACTGGAGACCTTCCAGTTCTGGAAGGATGTGGTGAGCGACGTGCACAAGGACTACCCCGACGTGCAGCTCGAGCACATGTACGTGGACAACGCCGCGATGCAGCTCGTCAAGGAACCGAAGAAATTCGACGTGATCGTGACCGGCAACATGTTTGGTGACATCCTCAGCGACGAAGCTTCGATGCTCACCGGCTCCATCGGCATGCTGCCCTCGGCCAGTCTGAACGAGAAGAAGCAGGGGCTTTACGAGCCCAGCCACGGCAGCGCCCCCGACATCGCGGGCAAGGGCGTGGCCAACCCGCTGGCCACCATCCTCAGCGCCGCGATGATGCTGCGCTTCTCGCTGAACCAGCCCGAGGCCGCGGACCGCATCGAGGCGGCGGTCAAAACGGTGCTGGCGCAGGGCCTGCGCACGCCGGACATCCACAGCGAAGGCACGACCCGCGTCGGCACCACGCAGATGGGCGACGCGGTGGTCAACGCATTGCGCTGATGCGGCGTTCATGGATACGCTGCGTGCATGAGATCATGCGGCATCCTTTAAAATCCGGTGTCATGCGCGATCACTGCCTGTTTCCGACCCAGAACCCGCCTGTTGCGACAGCAGGCGTGGCGGCGCGCGCATCCATCACCAAAACCACGACCATTACGGGCTGAAGCAGCTCCGGCATCGTCGTGCGCCCCCCTCCGGCCCTGACGAGCCGGGGCAAAAAGCAGCGCCGGATGGTGCACAGACTTTTTATCTGAAAGGGCAGAACAATGAGCAAGCAACTGGTGGGCCTCGTCGGCTGGCGCGGCATGGTCGGCTCCGTGCTGATGGAGCGCATGCAGGCTGAAGGCGACTTCGAGCTGATCGAGCCGATCTTCTTTTCGACCTCCAACGCGGGCGGCCAGGCGCCCGAGATGGCGCGCACGCACCGCGCGCTGCAGGACGCAAACGACGTCGCCGCGCTCACGAAGTGCGACATCATCATCTCCTGCCAGGGCGGCGACTACACCAAGGCCATCTTCCCCAAGGTGCGCGCCAGCGGCTGGCAAGGCCACTGGATCGACGCGGCCAGCGCGCTGCGCATGCAGGATGACGCCGTCATCATCCTCGACCCGGTCAACCAGGATCTGATCGAGTCCAGGCTCGCCGCGGGCGGCAGGAACTGGATCGGCGGCAACTGCACCAATTCCATCCTGCTGATGGGTCTCGTCGGTCTGTTCAAGGCCAATCTGGTCGAATGGGTCAGCTCCATGACCTACCAGGCGGCCTCGGGCGGCGGCGCGAATCACATGCGCGAGCTGCTCAAGGGCATGGGCGTGATCCATGGCGCGGTGGCCAAGGAACTCGCCACCCCGGCCTCAGCCATCCTCGAAATCGACCGCCAGGTCGCGCAGACCATCCGCCAGGACGTGCCGCGCGAGTTCTTCGGCGCCCCCCTGGCCGGCGGCCTGATCCCGTGGATCGACACGCAGCTGGACAACGGCCAGTCCAAGGAAGAGTGGAAGGGTCAGGCCGAGGTCAACAAGATCCTGGGCACACCCTCGCCCATCCCGGTTGACGGCCTGTGCGTGCGCATCGGCGCCATGCGCTGCCATTCGCTGGCGCTCACGCTCAAGCTCAAGCGCGATGTGCCGCTGGCCGAAATCGAGGCACTCATCAAGGGCGGCAATCCCTGGGTCAAGTTCGTGCCCAACGAGCGCGAACAGACCGTCCGGGAACTCACGCCTGCCGCCATCACCGGCACGCTGGAAGTGGCCGTGGGCCGCGTGCGCAAGCTCAACATCGGCCCGCAGTACGTCTCCGCCTTCGTGGTGGGTGACCAGTTGCTGTGGGGCGCGGCCGAGCCGCTGCGCCGCATGCTGCGCATCCTGCTCAAGGCCTGATCCGGCCCGCAGCCCCGCACGGCGCCCGTGGGCGAGGTGTCCGTGCGAATTGTTGCCAGCAGCCAACAAGCGATGAGGGAAAGCGTTGAAAGAAAGCTGAACCGCATCCTCACCTTGTCAGTGCAACACATTGATGCTAAGGTGCTTTGACCTGTCATCAGGAGCTTTTTCGCTCCTGTTTTCAAAGCGCAAAGCACCCCTTTAGGACGCAACGCACATCGCCGCACCCATGCATCGCTGGAAATTCTCTCTCCTGGCCACCGCGGCCGCTCTGTCCACGGGGCTGTACATCTCCGACGCCAGCGCTCTGACGCTGGGCCGGGTGACGGTGCAATCGGCATTGGGCGAGCCGCTGCGCGCCCAGGTTGCGCTGCCCAACATCACACCGGCCGAGGCGGACTCCCTGCACGTCAGCATCGCCAGCCCCGACGTCTTTCGCGCCCAGGGGCTGGAATTTTCGCCGGCAGTCAACGGTATCCACCTGGAACTCAAGCGCGGCGCAGGTGGCGCCATGGTGCTGCAGTTGAACAGCAACAGCGCGGTCAACGATCCGTTCATCGACCTCGTCATCGACGCCGCCTGGAACGCCGGCCACCTGGTGCGCAGCTACACGCTGCTCTTCGATCCCCCCGCGCTGCGCAGTGCCCCGGCGCCCGCGCCCGTCGCCCCGCAGACGCCGAGCAGCCCGGCCGCGGCCGCGCCGGTGCGCACGCCGAGCGTGTCCATGTCCACCACCGCGGCCGCGCGCGCGCCCGCCGCGGCAACGCACGGCACGGAGGAGCCATCTGGCAAGGAAGTGAGTGTTCAGGCGGGCGATACGGCCGGAGCCATCGCCAGCGCCCACCGCCCGAGCGGCATCTCACTCGATCAGATGCTGGTGGCCATGGTTCGAGCCAATCCGCACGCCTTCATCGAAGGCAACGTCAACCGGCTGCGCGCGGGCTCCGTCCTGCACCTGCCGGGCAAGGAGGAGGCGCAGGCCACCCCCGCCGCGCAAGCGCGCCGGATCATCGCCGCGCAAAGCCAGGATTTCAACGCCTACCGTCGCCGCTTGGCAGGCGCCGCGCCCGAGGCAGCGGTGCAGGCCGCCTCGCGTTCGGCCAGCGGCAAGGTGCAGACCGAAGTGGCGGAAGACAAGCCCGCTGCCAAGAGCGCCGACAAGCTCACGTTGAGCAAGGGCAGTGCGTCCAAGCAGGCCGCGGATGCCAAGACGGCACAAGCCAAGCAGGCCGAAGACGATGCGGCGCGCCTGAAAGAGCTCTCCAAGAACATTGAAGATCTCAAGAATGTGAGCCAGGGCACCGAGCCCGCGCCAGCGCCTTCGGCGCAAACGGCCGCGCCCGGGGCCGCCGACAGCTCGCCAGCCTCATCGACTGCGCCCGTCACCGCGCCCACCGGGTCCGCGGCGACTACACCCCCGGCCCAGACAGCCGCCGCGCCAGAGCCCGCCGCTGCGCCGCCGGCAGAATCCGTCAAGCCCAAGGAAGCGCCCAAACCCGCCACGCCGACGGCGGCAGCGCCCGCGCCGACGCCCGAACCCGGCCCGCTCGACGCGCTGACCGAGCAGCCGCTGCTGGCCGGCGGCGCGCTGGCACTGGTGCTCCTGCTGCTCGGCTGGGGCGGCTACCGCTGGAAGCAAAACCGACGCAATGCGCAAGGGCCGGAAACCACGTTTGCGGACGATGCCGACCACCCCGACTCCTTCTTCGCCGAAAGCGGCGGTCAGGAAGTGGACACCACGAGCAGCGACCTCACCACGGGCTCCACCTCCACCCTGTATTCACCGAGCCAGCTCGACCAGATCGGCGATGTGGATCCGGTTGCCGAGGCGGACGTCTACCTTGCCTACGGCAAAGACCCAGAGGCCGAGGCGATCCTCAAGGAAGCGGCGCTGCAGCATCCCGAGCAGATCCCCATTGCGGCCAAACTGGCGGAAATTTACGCTAAACGGCAGGACCGTGTGGCCTTCGAGTCCATGGCTCGCAAGGTCCGGGATCTGACCCGCGGCCAGGGTGCGGAGTGGGAGCGAGTGCGCCAGGCAGGCGCCGAGCTCGACGGCGACAACCCGCTGTACAAGCCTGCGGCCCCGACGGCGGCTCGCCCTGAGGAGCCCGATTTTTCCGTGGCGGCCGGGCCTGCGTTCGCGGTATCGACACCCGCCGCCCTCGACTCGGTGCTGCCCGAAATCAACCTCGATCTGGATCTGGATGACAGCGCCGCCACCCTGCCGCCTGCGCACACCCCGTCCGCGACGTCTGCGGCGGGCAGTGCCTTCGCGGCTGCGGCCGTCGGTGCGGCTCAGCGCGCGCTCGACGAACCCGGCGCAACGGACGAACTCCAGGAACTGACACTGCCCCCGGCCTTGCCGGAAGAGCCGATCCCCGCGCTGCACACGAGCGAACCTCTCGAACAGACGCTCAATTTTCCGATCGACGATCTGGCCTTGGCCGACAGTGGCCCCATGCCGCTGACCAGACAGGACGTCCCGCCCACGCAGGCTGCCGGCCTGACGTCACAGCCGGCCCCGCTGGAATTTGATCTGGGCGATCTGTCGCTGGACCTGAACCAACCCGCTGACGCCGCGCCCGCGGCAAGCGCCGCCGCCCCGGCGCGGGCCGACGAGCCCCAACCGGCCATTCCAAGCGATCCGCTGGCCACCAAGCTGGCGCTGGCCGAAGAATTCAAGGCCATCGGCGACAATGAAGGCGCACGCTCGCTGATCGAAGAAGTCATGGCGCAGGCCAGCGGCGACCTCAAGACCGAGGCGCAGCGCCTGCTCGATACGCTGAGCTGATCAAGCCGCGCGCACCCCGGGCGAGGTTCTGCCACGCCCGGGTTTTCTTTTTCAAGCACCTGCCGCACCCTTCAGAGGCCACAGCACCACCATGCGCATCGCACTCGGCGTGAGCTACGACGGCCAGGCCTACCGGGGATGGCAAAGCCAGCCCTCGGGCCAGACGGTACAGGATCGCCTCGAAGCGGCGCTCGCGCGCTTCGCCACCCTCCCCGTTTCCACCGTTTGTGCCGGGCGCACCGACGCCGGCGTGCACGCGCTGATGCAGGTGGTGCATTTCGACACCGCGATCGATCGCCCCGAGTTCTCCTGGGTGCGCGGGCCCAACAGTTTTCTGCCCGCGGACATCGCCGTGCAGTGGGCGCGGCACGTTCCAGATGATTTCCATGCCCGTGCCTGCGCCAGCGCGCGCCGCTATACCTACGTGCTGCTGCAGTCACCGGTGCGCCCCAGCGTGGAAGCCGGGCGCGTGGGCTGGGTCTTCCAGCCGCTCGACCAGACGGCGATGCAGGAGGCGGCGAACCATCTGATCGGCGAGCACGACTTCAGTTCGTTTCGTGCGGCCGAGTGCCAGGCCAAAAGCCCGGTCAAGCACCTGCGGCGCATCAACATCTCCAGCCGCGGCCACCCGCAACCCGCCGCCACCGGCGTGCAGGGCTGCGTCACCGCGTACTGGCGTTTTGAATTCGAGGGCAACGCCTTCCTGCACCACATGATCCGCAACATCATGGGCTGCCTCGTGGCGGTCGGCCAGGGCACCCGGCCCAGTCGCTGGATGCGCGAGGTGCTGGATGCGCGTTCGCGCAGCGCGGCAGCACCGACCTTCATGGCCGACGGGCTGTATTTCCTCGGGCCACGCTACGATCCCGTCTGGGGTCTGCCCGAGCGCACCCCTGCGTATGATTGGCTGCCATGAATGGCGCCCTTCATCCACAGCCCCATCGCCACGCGCGTACCCGCATCAAGATCTGCGGCCTGACCCGCGAGGAAGACGTGGACGCCGCGGTCGCCTTCGGCGCCGACGCGGTCGGCTTCGTGCTCTACCCCGGGAGCAAACGCTGCGTCTCGCCCGCACGTGCCGCCGATCTCGGCAAGAGGCTGCCTGCGTTTGTCACCCCCGTACTGCTGTTCGTCAACGCGAGTGCTCCCGATGTGATAGCGGCCTGCGCCGATTTGGCAGGCGTCACGATCCAATTTCATGGCGATGAAACGCCCGAGGACTGCTGGCGCGCCAGCGATCGCGGTCGCATTCCCTTCATCCGCGCGGCGCGTATTCCCTTGGGCGCCGCCGGCACGCGGTTCGACCTCGTAAAATACGCGCACGATTACTCCCACGCCCGCGCCATCCTGCTCGACGCGCATGTCGAAGGGTACGGCGGGGGCGGCAAGACATTCCATTGGTCACTGCTGCCACCAAACGTCGACGCTCACCTCGTTTTGTCTGGTGGACTCGCACCTGCAAACGTGGGCGATGGCATACGCGAGGTCCGGCCGCGCTGCAAGACGCTGGCCGTTGACGTGAGCTCCGGCGTGGAGCTTGATGCCCCCGATGGACACCTTCTTCACGGCATCAAGGACGCCGGCAAGATAGCCCGCTTCGTCGCAGCCGTGCGTGCGGCCGACGCAGCCTACGCCCCTGAACCCGATGTTTGATTATCACCAACCCGATTCCCGTGGCCACTTCGGCCCCTATGGCGGCAGCTTCGTGAGCGAGACGCTCACGCACGCCACCGACGAACTGCGCGCGGCCTATGCACGCTACCAGAACGATCCGGAATTCATCGCTGAATTTCAGCGCGACCTCGCGCATTACGTCGGGCGCCCCTCGCCCATCTACCACGCCGAGCGCATGAGCCGCGAGCTCAAAGGCGCGCAGATCTACCTCAAGCGCGAGGATCTGAACCACACCGGTGCGCACAAGATCAACAACGTGATCGGCCAGGCCATGCTCGCCAAGCGCATGGGCAAGCCGCGCATCATCGCCGAGACCGGCGCGGGCCAGCACGGCGTGGCCACGGCCACGATCTGCGCACGCTACGGCCTCGAATGCGTGATCTACATGGGCGCCGAGGACATCAAGCGACAGAGCCCCAACGTCTATCGCATGCAGCTGCTGGGCGCCACGGTCGTGCCGGTGCAATCGGGCAGCCGCACGCTCAAGGACGCACTCAACGAAGCCATGCGCGACTGGGTGGCGAATGTGGACAACACCTTCTACATCATCGGCACCGTCGCCGGACCCCACCCCTATCCGACCATGGTGCGCGATTTTCAGAGCGTGATCGGCCAGGAGTGCCTGGTGCAGATGCCCGAGCTGCTGGGCGCGGATCGCCAGCCCGACGTGATCGTCGCCTGCGTGGGCGGCGGCAGCAATGCCATGGGCATCTTCCACCCCTACATTGCGCACGAGAACGTCAAGCTGATCGGCGTCGAAGCCGCAGGGCTGGGGCTGGATTCGGGCAAGCACTCGGCGAGCCTGGAGCGCGGCAGCCCCGGCGTGCTGCACGGCAACCGCACCTATATCCTGCAGGACGAAAACGGCCAGATCACCGAGACGCACTCGATCAGCGCGGGCCTGGACTACCCCGGCGTCGGCCCCGAGCACGCCTGGCTGCAGCAGATCCACCGCGCCGAGTACGTGGGCATCACCGACGACGAGGCGCTGGCCGCCTTTCACCACCTGTGCCGCACCGAGGGCATCATTCCGGCGCTCGAATCGAGCCACGCGGTGGCCTACGCGATGAAGCTCGCCAAGACCATGAAACCCGAACAGACCATCCTCGTGAACCTCTCGGGCCGCGGCGACAAGGACATCGGCACCGTCGCCGATCTCTCGGGCGGCGAATACCACGACCGGCCCAGCCAGCACGGCGTCAGCGTGAAGGGAGCGAAGGCATGAGCCGCATTCCCGCCACTTTTGCAGCTCTGGCCGCCAAGGGTCGCAAGGCCCTCATTCCCTATGTGACGGCAGGTTTTCCGTTCGCCGACATCACGCCTGCGCTGATGCATGGCATGGTCGAAGCCGGGGCCGACGTGATCGAGCTGGGCGTGCCGTTTTCCGACCCCATGGCCGACGGCCCCGTAATCCAGAACGCCGGCGAAAAAGCCTTGCAGCTGGGTGTGGGCATGAGCGAAGTGCTGGACATGGTTCACACCTTCCGGCAGCGCAACGCCGACACGCCCGTCGTCCTCATGGGCTATGCCAACCCCGTGGAACATTACGAGCAGCGCCACGGCGCGGGCAGCTTCGCGCGCGATGCGGCGGCGGCCGGGGTCGATGGCGTGCTCGTTGTCGATTACCCGCCCGAAGAGTGCGAGGAATTTGCCGGGCAGTTGCGTGCGCACGGCATCGACCTGATCTTCCTGCTGGCCCCCACGTCCACGTCCGAGCGCATGCGGCAGGTGGCCGCCATCGCCAGCGGCTACGTGTACTACGTCTCGCTCAAGGGCGTGACCGGCTCGGGCGCGCTCAACGTGCACGAGGTCGAGGCCATGCTGCCGCGCATCCGCGAGCACGTGAAAATCCCCGTGGGCGTGGGCTTTGGCATCCGTGATGCGGACACCGCCAAGGCCATCTCCCGCGTGGCCGACGCCGTCGTGATCGGCAGCCGCATCATCACGCTCATCGAGGACCAGCCACACGAGCGCGTCGTGGGCGTCACCACCGATTTCTTGCGTCAGATTCGCAAGGCACTGGATAGCTGAAAGGCAAACGACATGTCCTGGCTGGAAAAACTTCTACCGTCCAAGATCCATCAGACCGACCCGGCCGAGCGGCGCCAGATCCCAGAGGGCCTGTGGATCAAATGCCCGAGCTGCGACAGCGTCCTCTACAAGACCGATCTGGAGCACAACCAGAACGTCTGTCCCAACTGCGGCCACCACCATCGCATCGGCGCGCGCGCACGGCTCAACGCCTTTCTCGACGGCGAGGGCCGCTACGAGATCGGGCAGGAAGTGATTCCGGTCGACGCCCTCAAATTCAAGGACAGCCGCAAGTACCCCGAGCGCTTGAAGGAAGCCCTGGAAAACACCGGCGAGACCGATGCGCTCGTCGTGATGGGCGGGGCCGTCAAGAGCATCAGCGTCGTGGCCGCGGCCTTCGAGTTCGACTTCATGGGCGGCTCCATGGGCTCGGTCGTCGGCGAACGCTTCGCGCGTGGCGTAGAAAACGCCATCGATCAGAAGGTGCCCTTCATCTGCTTCACCGCCACCGGTGGCGCGCGCATGCAGGAGGGGCTGCTGAGCCTCATGCAGATGGCCAAGACCAATGCCGCGCTCACCCGCCTGGCCAAGAAGGGCCTGCCTTACATCAGCGTGCTGACCGACCCGACCATGGGCGGCGTCTCGGCCGGCTTCGCCTTCGTCGGCGACGTGGTGGTGGCCGAACCTGGCGCGCTCATCGGCTTCGCCGGTCCGCGCGTGATCGAATCGACGGTGCGCGTGACCCTGCCCGAGGGCTTTCAGCGCGCCGAGTTCCTGCAGACCAAGGGTGCGGTGGACATGATCGTGGATCGGCGCCAGCTGCGCGACACGGTGGCACGGCTGCTCGCCATGCTCCAGCGCCTGCCCGCCGATGCCATTGCCTGAAAAACAATAGCTTTTAACGCACGTCCATCGGGCGTTTGGGGCAGTTTTTCTTAATGCAACGTCCCGGCCTGCAGGTTGCCCAGAACGATCAGGAGCACCTGCAGAATCACCAGCGCCACCAGCGGCGAGAAATCCAGCCCGCCCAGGTTCGGCAGGATACGGCGCAGGGGCGCGAGCAAAGGTTCGGCCAGGCGCGCCACCACGCCTGCGATCGGTGAGTGGTTGGGCACCCAGCTGAGCACCGCGTGCAGGATGATGAGGCCGATCAGTCCCAGGATGGCCACGCGCAGGGTGCTGAACAGCACCAGGGCCGGCAGCAGCTGCAGGCCGCTTCCCGCCAGCAACACCAGCACCAGATATTCCACCAGCTGCGCCAGCAGGCCCCCCACGATGCAGGCGCCATCCCAGCCTTTCACCGCGGGCATCAGCTTGCGCAAGGGCAGCACCAGCCAGTCGCTGAGCGCAAACACCGCCTGCCCGACGGGATTGCCAAAAGGCACGCGCTGGCGCTGCATGTACAGGCGCAGCAGGCAGGCGCCGGTGATGACGCTGCCCGCCACATCGAGCAGGAAAGAAGCGATCTGGTAGAGCATGAGGGCATCCGTACGGTCTGAGCGTGCGATGATGCCACGCATGTCACGCGTCACCTCGGCGCGAACCAGACTGCGCCCCGCCTGCCCGGCGCACCACCCTGGCCGGTCACGGACCGTCCGTCATGGCGCGGGGCGCCCCGACGTGGCGAAAAGCACCACCCATTCAGGGTTTCCCCCTTGTCAAAGCCCGGCAAGCCGGTACGCTTGCCGACACCGCTGGCGGCGATGACCGCCGCGCATGACACTCGCATGCCCTCAAAGGTCCACATGAAATTTCAGACGAAGGTTCGCACGATGGCCGTGGCCGTGACCGCGGTCGTTCTCGCGACGGCGGCACAGGCACAGATCAAGATCGGCCTGGTGATTCCGGCAAGCGGTCCACTCACGCAGTACGGCACCATGATCAAGGAAGGCGTGGGCACCGCGGTGGAGCAGGTCAATGCCGCGGGCGGCATCGATGGTCAGCAGGTGCAAACGGTGGTGTTCGATGATGCATGCGACCCCGGCAAGGCCCCGGGCGCGGCCAACCGCCTGCTTGACGCGAAGGTGCGCTACGTCATCGGTCCGGTCTGCTCCGGCGCCGCCATCGCCGCCGCGCCCATCTACAACAGCCAGCGCGTCGTCGTGGTGACGCCATCGGCCACGTCGCCATCCCTGACCAGCGGCATGGACTACCACTACATCTTCCGCACCATCGGCCAGGACAACGAACAGGGCGAAGCGGCGGCCAAGTTCATCATGGAGAAAATCAAGCCGCGCAAGATCGCCCTGCTGCATGACAAGCAGTCCTACGGGCGCGGCATCGCGAACACCGCGCGCAAGCTCCTGAGCCGGGCCGGGGCCGAGGTCGCGCTCTATGAAGGCATCACTCCCGGCGGCAAGGATTACTCGGACGTCATCGCCAGGATCAAGAACGCAGGTGTCGATTTCGTGTACTTTGGTGGCTATCACAATGAAATGGGGGTCCTGTTGCGCCAGGCGAAGGAAGCCGCCCTGAACGTCAGGATGATGGGGCCGGAGGGCGTCGGAAATTCCGAGATCAACGCCATCGCCGGCCCCGCCGTCGAGGGCATGCTCGTCACCCTGCCAGCCGACTTCGCGGCCAATCCGAAGAACACGGCCATCGTCAAGGCCTTCGAGGCCAAGAAGCGCAACGCCTCCAGCGCGTTCGGCCTCACCTCCTACACCGCCGCGCAGGTGATCATGGACAGCATCAAGGCCGTGGGCGACGACCCCCAGCTCGTTGCCGACCACATGCACAAGACCACCTTCCAAACCCCGCTGGGCCCCACGAGCTGGGATGCGGGCGGGGACCTGAAATCATTTGAATTCCAGGTTTTCGAATGGCACCAGGACGGCAGCAAGACGGTCGTCAAATGAAGGCCTGCATGGGCGCGACCCTCTAAAATCGGCGGTTTTCACCCCCGCAGGCGCCCCTCGCCTGTCCTGACCAGGCGTACCGCCATGCGGTGGCGCCCATGCTGCCATGTTTTCCTCCGAGTCCACCACCGCTGCGGCAACGCCTGCTTCCGACGAAAACCAGCTCATCGCGGAGCGCCGCGAGAAGCTCAGGCACCTGCGCGAACGTCAGACCCAGGGGCAAGGCGTCGCCTTTCCCAACGATTTCAAGCCGCTGCACCGCGCCGCCGCGCTGCACGAGCAGTACGGCGCCACCGAGTCCGAGGTCCTGCAGGCACAGGCCGTCGCCGTGAGCGTGGCCGGGCGCATGATGCTCAAGCGCATGATGGGCAAGGCCAGCTTCGCCACGCTGCAGGATGGCTCTCTTGGAGCGACCGCGGGGCGCATCCAGCTGTACGTGACGCGCGACGCGATCGGCGAAGACGCCTACGCCGACTTCAAGCGCCTGGACCTGGGCGACATCCTCGGCGCCGAGGGCACGCTGATGAAGACAAAGACCGGCGAGCTCTCGATCAAGGTCACGCGCCTGCGCCTACTCACCAAGAGCCTGCGGCCCATGCCCGACAAATTTCACGGCATGCAGGACCAGGAAACCAAGTACCGTCAGCGCTACGTCGATCTGATGACCGACGATGCAGCGCGCAGGCGCTTCGTCGCGCGCAGCCAAGCCGTGGCCGGCCTGCGCGCCTTCATGGTGGCGCACGGTTTCCTGGAGGTGGAAACGCCCATGCTGCACCCCATTCCCGGCGGGGCCAATGCCAAGCCCTTCATCACGCACCACAACGCGCTCGACCAGGAAATGTTCCTGCGCATCGCACCCGAGCTCTACCTCAAGCGCCTGGTGGTCGGCGGGCTGGAGCGCGTCTACGAGATCAACCGCAATTTCCGCAACGAAGGCGTGTCCACCCGCCACAACCCCGAGTTCACCATGCTGGAGCTGTACGAGGCCTACGCCACGTACACCGAAGTGATGGACCTGACCGAAGGCATGATGCGCGACGTCGCCCGGGAAGCAATGGGCACGACCGTATTCGAGTGGGACGGCAACACCATCGATCTCGGCCCGGCCTTCCGCCGCTGGAAGCTGGAGGAGGCGGTGCGCGAGCTGAACCCGGAGATCTCGGCCGCCGACTGCCGCGACCGCGCCGCACTGGCCGCGCATTGCGCGCGACTGAAGATTCCGGTCAAGCCCGGCTACGGTTGGGGCAAGCTGCTGCTGGAGATCTTCGAGAAGACCGTCGAAACCGGGCTGATCCAGCCGACCTTCATCACCCACTACCCGGTAGAAGTCAGTCCGCTGGCGCGCGAATCCGACAGCGAGCCCGGCATCACCGATCGCTTCGAGCTGTTCGTCGGCGGGAAGGAGCTGGCGAACGGGTTCTCGGAGCTGAATGACCCGGAAGACCAGGCCGCGCGCTTCCGCGCCCAGGTCGAGGCGAAGGACGCAGGCGACGACGAGGCCATGCATTTCGATGCCGATTACATCCGCGCGCTCGAGGTGGGCCTTGCGCCCACCGGCGGGCTGGGCGTGGGCATCGACCGCTTCGTGATGTTGTTGACCGGCTCCAGCTCGATCCGCGACGTGCTGCTGTTCCCGTACATGCGACCCGAGCACGCGTAAGCGCCAACCCGGTCGGGTGGGCGAGGCGGCATTCCGGGCCCAGGGTACTGTCGCCCGTCCCGTGAACGGCAAAACAACCCGTCAGGCCGTAGACTCGGGGTTCTGGTCCGGCCGGAGCAACAGGATGTTGCACAAGTTCCTTGGGTTCGACCCCTTGGCCACGCTGCTGGCGTTCGCCGTTACCGCAGGCGTGCTTTGGTTGATACAGCCTGCGGCCTGCAGGCTGGGGCTGCTGGATTGCCCCGGGGGCCGCAAGGACCATCAGTCCCCCACGCCAGTCACCGGCGGCCTGGCCATCTTCGTCGGCAGCGCGGTGGTGCTGCTCTGGTTCCAGTCCTCCAGCCATGCGGTCCATTCGCTGCTGGCCGCCTCGGTCCTGCTGGTGGCGATCGGCCTTTACGACGATTTGCGCGACATGCGCTGGTACACGCGGGTGCTCGGACAGGCCGTAGCGGCGCTGATGATCATTTACTGGGGCGGGGTACGTGTCGAGCAGATCGGCCCGGTATTCGGCCTGGGCGAGATGTCGCTCGGCTGGCTGTCGGTGCCGTTCACGGTGTTTGCCACCATCGGCATCATCAACGCTATGAACATGATCGATGGTGCCGATGGGCTGGCTGGCCTGCTGGGGCTGGCGGCGCTGGGGATGCTTGCGTTTGCCGCGATGTACGCTGGCAACGAGGTGCTGGCGGGGCGGCTGTCGGTGCTGTGCGGTGCGCTCGCGGGCTTCCTGGCCTGGAACATGCGCCTGCCGTGGCGGCCGCGCGCGAAAGTGTTCCTGGGCAATGCCGGCAGCGCCCTGCTGGGCTTGCTGATCGCCTGGGTCATGTTCCGGCTGACCCAGAATCCGGGGCATCCGGTGAACCCGGTGCTGGCGCTGTGGTTGCTGCCGGTGCCGGTCATGGACTGTCTGGTGCTGATCCTGCGGCGCCTGCAGGAAGGGCGGTCTCCGTTCTCGGCCGGGCGCGACCACATCCATCACATCATGCAGGATGCGGGTTTCGGGCCCACCCGGGCGGCGTTGCACCTTACCTGGTTCAGCCTGCTGTGCGGGCTGGTGGCCGGCCAGGCGATGCGCCTGGACGTGCCCAACCCGCTGCTGCTCATCGCTTTCGTCGGCCTGTGCATCGGTTGGTACCTGCTGAGCCGCAGGCGCGCGCGCGCGGTGGCGTTTTTCCGCAGGTTCCGGGGGAGCGCCGCACCGGTGGTGGTCAAAGGGGCGGTGCGGGACTTGGACTGAGCTTCACCGCCCGCGGGCTCAGGCTGGCGTCCGCGCCAGCCACGCCGCGGCGCCGCGGCCGGCCACCAGCCCGCTGGCGAAGCAGGCGGTCAGCAGGTAGCCGCCGGTGGGGGCCTCCCAGTCGAGCATCTCGCCCGCGCAGAAGATCCCGGGCCGTTCGCGCAGCATCAGCGAATCGTCCAGCGCTTCCAGCCTGACGCCGCCGGCCGTGGAGATCGTTTCCGCCAGTGGGCGTGGGCGAAGCAGGCGTAGCGGTAAGTTCTTGATGGTCGCAGCGACGGCAGCCATGTCCTGCAGCGCGGCTTTGTCCAGCACCTCGAACACCAACGCGCATTTGGCAGCATCTAGCCCCGCCTGCCGGCGCAGGTGTTCGCCCAGGCTGCGGCTCTTGCGCGGCTTCGACAGATCGGCCTGCAGACGTTCCAGGTCGCGGCCGGGTGCAAGGTCCAGTTCCAGCATCGCGCTGCCGTCGCGGGCGATGGTGGTGCGCAGGTCTGCGGCGATGGCATAGACCAGGCTGCCTTCGATGCCGGTTTCGGTCAGCACGCATTCGCCCTGGAGGGCGTGCGCGGTACCCACAGCGTCCTGCCAGTGCGCCACCACCGGCTTCAACGGCGCGCCGGCGAATTTCCCGGCCAGCAACGCGCTCCAGCCGACGTCGAACCCGCAGTTGGCGGGCGCCAGCGGCGAGATGTCGATGCCGCGCGCGGTCAGCAACGCCACCCAGCCGGCGTCCGATCCCAACTGCGGCCAGCTGCCGCCGCCCAGTGCCAGCACCAGCGCATCCGCGGCGAACGTGGTGGCGCCGTTGGGCGTGTCGAAGCGCAGCGCGCCGGCCTCGGCCCAGCCCTGCCATCGGTGCTGGACGTGCATCTGCACGCCGGACTCCTTCAGTCGCCGTACCCACGCGCGCAGCAGCGGCGCGGCCTTGCGGTCCAGCGGGAACACCCGCCCGGAACTGCCGACGTAGGTATCCACGCCCAGCCCGTGCGCCCACGCGCGCAGCGCGTCGGCGTCGAAGGCGTCCAGCCAGCGGCCGATTTCGCCGGCCCGCTCGCGGTAACGCATGTCGAAGTCGGGGCGGGCTTCGCCGTGAGTCAGGTTCAATCCCCCCTTGCCGGCGATCAGGAACTTGCGCCCCACCGAGCCCTTGGCCTCGAACAGATGCACCTCGGCGCCGTCGGCGCGCGCGGCTTCGGCAGCCATCAGGCCGGCGGGGCCGCCGCCAATCACGGCAACGCGGCGGGTGTGTGGGGTTTCGGGCATCCGCACATGATTCCACGGCCGCCGCCGCAGGGCGACTAGAATGGCTGGTTTGTGCCAGCCGGACCCAGCATGATCCTCAACATCGCCGCCTATCTGTTCGTGGTCATCGACGATGCCGATGCGCTCGCCGCGCGCCTGCGCACGCAGGCCGAGGCAGCAGGGCTGCGGGGCACCATGCTGGTGACGCCGGAAGGCCTGAACCTGTTCCTGGCCGGCGCCGAAGCGCCGTTGCGCGGTTTCCTGGAGGGGCTGCGCCAGGATCCGCGCTTCGCCGCGCTGCATGCGAAGGAAAGCTGGAGCGAGACGGTGCCGTTTGCGCGATTGAAGGTGAAGCGCAAGGCAGAAATCATCACGTTCCGGCGCGAGGCGGCCTCGCCGCTGCAAGTTGGCGAGCGCGCGCCGACGGTGGCCCCGGCCACGCTGGCGCGCTGGATCGCGCAGGGCGGCCGCGATGATGCCGGGCGCCGGCTTGTCCTGCTGGACACGCGCAACCAGCAGGAGGTCGCATACGGCACCTTCGACGGCGCGTTGACCCTGCCCATCGACCGCTTCACCGACCTGCCGGCGGCGCTGGCTCCGCACCGCGAGGCGTTGCGCGATGCGGCGGTGGTCAGCTTCTGCACCGGCGGGATCCGCTGCGAGAAGGCCGCGCTGTGGCTGCGCGCCGACGGCATGGACAACGTGCTGCAGTTGGATGACGGCATCCTTGGGTATTTCGAGCAGGTGGGCGGCGTGGGCTATGCGGGCGGCTGTTTCGTGTTCGACGAGCGGGTGGCGCTGGACCCGCAGCTGCGGCCGATGTCGGCAGGAGAGGCCGCATGAACTGGGTTGCGATCGTGCTGGTGGTGCTGGGCGTGTGGCTGGCGTTGAAGGTCGCCAGCGCGCTGGTCAAACTGCTGCTGTGGTTGGCCGCGGTAGTGGGCCTGTGGTGGCTGGTGCATCCCTATCTGGGGCTGCCGCTGGTGCCCTTCATCTGACTCGGGCGGCGCCGCGTCCGCCTCAGGGCCCGCCCAGCGCCTGTCCGGCCGCGTGGCCGCTGGCCCAGGCCCACTGGAAGTTGTAGCCGCCCAGCCAGCCGGTGACGTCCACGACCTCGCCGATGAAATGCAGGCCCGGCACGTGGCGCGACATCATCGTACTGGACGACAGGCCGTCGGTGTCCACGCCGCCCAGGGTCACCTCGGCGGTGCGGTAGCCTTCGGTGCCGCTGGCTACCAGCGGCCAGTCGCGCAGCAGCGCGGCGATGCCGTCCAGCTCGCGCGGGGTGTACTGGCGCAGCGGTTTGCTGGCCAGCCAGTGCTCGCACAGCCGTTGGGCGAAGCGCTTGGGCAACACCTCGGCCAACAGCGTCTTAAGTTCGGCGTCGCGCCGCGATTGCTGCCAGTCGCGCAGCAGCGCATCGACGTCGGTTGCCGGCAACAGGTCCAGACGCAGGTTGTCGCCCGGCTGCCAGTAGTTGGAGATCTGCAGGATCGCCGGACCGCTGATGCCGCGGTGGGTGACCAGCATGAAGTTGCGGAAGCTGGCGCCATTGCAGCGGGCTTCCACCGGCAGCGCCACGCCGGCCAGGTCGTGCAGCCGCTCCGCATGCTTGCCGCTCAGGGTCAGCGGTACCAACCCGGCACGCGTCGGCAGCACGGCGTGGCCGAACTGCTGTGCGAGCTGGTAGCCGAAGCCGCTGGCGCCCATGCTGGGGATCGACAGGCCGCCGCTGGCCACCACCAGCGAGGCGGCTTCGAAGCGCCCCTGCACGGTATCCAGGCGGAAGCGGCCGGCGTCGGTGTGTTCCACCCGCTCGATGGCGCAATGGGTGCGGATCTCCACCCCCGCGTCGGCGCATTCGGCCAGCAGCATCGCCACGATCTGCCTGGAGGACTCGTCGCAGAACAGCTGGCCCAGCTCTTTCTCGTGGTAGGCGATGCCGTGCCGCTCCACCATCTCGATGAAATGCCAGGGCGTGTAGCGGGCCAGCGCCGACTTGCAGAAGTGTGGGTTGGCCGACAGATAGTTGGCGGGCGTGGTGCCGGTATTGGTGAAATTGCACCGTCCGCCGCCGGACATCAGGATCTTCTTGCCGACCTTGTTGGCGTGGTCGACGACGAGCACGCGCAGACCGCGCCGGCTGGCCACCAGCGCGCACATCAGGCCGGCGGCGCCAGCACCGATGACGACGGCATCGCAGTGGGATGCGGGCGTCATCCGCGGACAATCAGGGCAGCAAGTGGGCGATCAGCGCGGCCCGCGCGGCTTGAATCCGCCCGGTTTGCGTCCGCCGGGCTTGAACCCGCCGGGTTTGCGCGGACCACCGGGGCGGTCGCCGTCGCGCGGCGGACCGAAGCTGCGCTTGCGCTTCGGTGCGTCGATATCGGCGTCGCTGGCCGGCTTCATCCGCAGCGGCTTGCTCGCCACCCGCACCTGCTGCAGGTGTTCCAGCAGCTCCGGCGGCATCCCCTCGGGCAGATCGACCAGGGTGTAATCATCGCGGATGTCGATGCGGCCGATGTAGCGCGATTCCAGGTCCGCCTCGTTGGCGATCGCGCCGACGATATGCCCCGGCTGCGCGCCGTGCTGGTAGCCCACTTCGATACGGTACGTGCGCATGCCCACATCGGCCGGCAGCGGCTCGCGCGGGGTGCGTTCACGCGGCTCGCGCGCGGGGCGCTCGCTCCGCTGCGGGCGGCCTTCGCCCGCGGTGAAGGGTTTTTCCGGCACGGCCGGCTTGGGCAACAACAACGGCGTCTTGCCCTGCACCAGCTTGGCCAGCGCCGCGGCGATCTCCACCGCCGGCACGTTCTTTTCCTGCTCGTAGCGCTCCACCAGACCGCGGAACACCGACAGGTCGTCACTGCCCAACGCAGCGTCGATCTTGTCGAGGAACTTCGCCACGCGGCGCTCGTTCACCGCGTCCACGCTGGGCAGGTTCATCTGCTCGATCTTCTGCCGGGTGGCGCGCTCGATCGCGCCCAGCATGCCGCGCTCACGCGGCGCCACGAACAGGATCGCCTCGCCGCTGCGGCCGGCGCGGCCGGTGCGGCCGATGCGGTGGACGTAGCTCTCGGTGTCGTAGGGGATGTCGTAGTTCAGCACGTGGCTGATCCGCTCCACGTCCAACCCGCGCGCGGCCACGTCGGTGGCCACCAGCACGTCGATCTGGCCTTCCTTCAGGCGCTGGATGGTGCGCTCGCGGGTTTTCTGTTCCACGTCGCCATTGATCGCCGCGGCGCTGAAGCCGCGCGCCGCCAGCTTTTCGGCCAGCTCGTCGGTACCCAGTTTGGTGCGCGCGAAGATGATCATCGCGTCGAACGGCTCGGCTTCCATGATCCGGGTCAGCGCGTCCAGCTTGTTGACGCCGCTGACCATCCAGTAGCGCTGGCGGATGCTGGCGGCGGTGGTGGTCTGCGCCTTGATGGCGATTTCCACCGGGTCCTTCAGGTAGGTCTGGGCGATCCGCTTGATCGGCGCCGGCATGGTGGCGGAGAACAGCGCCACCTGGCGGGTCTCGGGCGTCTTCTTGAGGATGGCTTCGACGTCGTCGATGAAGCCCATCCGCAGCATTTCGTCGGCCTCGTCCAGCACCAGCATGCGCAGCGAGGACAGGTCCAGCGTGCCGCGCTCCAGGTGGTCGATGACGCGGCCGGGGGTGCCGACCACCACGTGCACGCCGCGCTTGAGCGCATGCAGCTGCGGGCCGTAGCCCTGGCCGCCGTAGATCGGCAGGATCTGGAAGCCGGGGATGTGCTTGGCATAAGTCTGGAACGCCTCCGCCACCTGGATCGCCAGCTCGCGGGTCGGGGCCAGCACCAGCACCTGTGGCTTGCCGGCTGGGGCGTCGAGCCGCGACAGCGCGGGCAGGGCGAACGCGGCGGTCTTGCCGGTGCCGGTCTGGGCCTGGCCCAGCACGTCGCGGCCTTCCAGCAGCGGCGGGATGGTCGCGGCCTGGATCGGGGAGGGTGACTCATAGCCGACGTCGCGCAGGGCGGCCAGCAGGGTCTCGGGCAGGCCGAGGTCGGTGAACAGCAGGGTCGCGTTGTCGGCGCTCATGTTGCCTTGGGGCGGAATCGCCGAAGGTTAAGGGGGCACGCATTGTACGCGCCATGTCACGAGTACGGGCTCCAATCCGCAAGATGCCCGGGGCAGGTGGCGGAAGCGGCCGTGCGATGCCTGGGGAATCGATCCGGGTATTTTGCCGGCCGTGGATGCGAACGATTCTTGTGCTGTGCGCTTGCGGGTGCGCCCGAGTGCAAAATCGTGCGCACTTCGCGTGCATTTGGTCGTGAAGGTATGGCCGCGGTGGTATCCCGGCGGTTAGAATGCGCGGCTGTTAGCGAGCGGCCATCATGGCCGGCAAGCCCACGAACAACTAGAAGAGGCAAGCGTGCTGGCCGAATACCTGCCCACCCTGCTGTTTTTGATCGTCGCCACCGGGATCGGCATCGCCCTGATCATCGTCGGCAACGTCCTCGGTCCCAAGCGGCCCTCCGGCGAAAAACTCTCGCCCTACGAGTGCGGCTTCGGCGCCTTCGAGAACGCGCGCATGCCGTTCGACGTGCGCTACTACCTGGTCGCGATCCTGTTCATCGTGTTCGACCTGGAAATCGCCTTCGTCTTCCCTTGGGCCGTGGTGTTCCGCGAGCTGGGGGTGTTCGGCCTGATCGAGATGGGCGTGTTCCTCACGCTGCTGGTGATCGGCTTCGTGTACGTGTGGAAGCGCGGCGCGCTGGAGTGGGAATGAGCAATATCGTCCAATCAGTTCTGGAAGCCGCCAGCAACCCGCTGCCGGAAGGGCGGCTGGATGACATCCTGCGTCCCGAGGGCGACAACCCGCTG
>JAJPEQ010000008.1 GCA_021166775.1 Comamonas sp.
CTTCATGATCTTGCGGATCTTGTCCTCGGGGATCTCCATCTTCTCCGCGAGCAGGCTGGCGTCGGGCTCGAAGCCGAACTCCTGCAGGTGCTGGCGCGAGATGCGGTTCATCTTGTTGATGGTCTCGATCATGTGCACCGGGATGCGGATGGTGCGCGCCTGGTCGGCGATCGAGCGCGTGATGGCCTGGCGGATCCACCAGGTGGCGTAGGTCGAGAATTTGTAGCCGCGGCGGTATTCGAATTTATCGACCGCCTTCATCAGGCCGATGTTGCCTTCCTGGATCAGGTCCAGGAACTGCAGGCCGCGGTTGGTGTACTTCTTGGCGATCGAGATCACCAGGCGAAGGTTGGCCTCGATCATCTCCTTCTTCGCGTGGCGGCTGGCGCGCTCGCCGTCGTTCATGCGCTTGTGGATGGCCTTGAGCTCGGCCAGCGGAACCACCACACGCGTCTGCAGGTCGATCAGGCTTTGCTGCAGCTCCTGGATCGGCGGGATGTTGCGCCCCATGATGGCGCTCCACGGCTTGCCGGCGGCGGCTTGCTTTTCCACCCACTTGAGGTTGAGCAGTTGCGGCGGGAATTCCTTGATGAAGGTCTCCTGCGGCATGCCGCACTTGTCCACAATGATGTGGCGCAGCTGGCGCTCTTTCTTGCGCACGTCGTCCACCTGGTCGCGCACCATGTCGCACAGTTTCTCGATGGTCTTGGCGGTGAAACGGATCGACATCAGCTTGGCCGAGATCTCGTGCTGCACCTTCATGTAGGTGGGCGTGCCGTAGCCTTCGCGGTCGTAGATCTTGTGCATCTTCTCGAACAGCGTGCGCAGTTCGTCAAAGCGCTCGAGCGCATCGCTCTTGAGCTTTTCCAGCAGGCGCGTCATGGCCTTGGAGCCGCCCTTGCCGTCGTCGTCGTCCTCTTCGTCGTACTCGTCGAAGTCTTCCTCGGCCACGTAGTCGTCGGCTTCCTCGGGGTCGGCAAAACCATCGACCACGGTGTTGATGACGACCTTGCCCTCGCGGATTTCCTCGCCCATGTTGAGGATTTCGGCAATCGTCGCGGGCGAGGCGCTGATGGCTTCCATCATGTCCATCAGGCCGCCCTCGATGCGCTTGGCGATCTCGATTTCGCCCTCGCGCGTGAGCAGCTCCACCGTGCCCATCTCGCGCATGTACATGCGCACCGGGTCGGTGGTGCGGCCGAATTCGGAATCGACGGTGGACAGTGCCGCCTCGGCTTCTTCCTCGGCTTCTTCCACCGTGGTGGCCGTGGGCGTGACGTTGTTCTGGAACAGCGTCTCGGCGTCGGGCGTCTGCTCGTAAATGGCCACGCCCATGTCGCTGAGCAGCGCGGCCACGGCCTCCATGGTTTCGGCGTCCACGAGCTTGTCGGGCAGGTGGTCGGAAATTTCGCCCTGCGTGAGGTAGCCGCGCGTCTTGCCCAGCGTGATCAGCTTCTTGAGCTGCGCGCGGCGCTTGGCCATGTCTTCCTCGGAGAGGACGGTTTCGTCCAGGCCGAACTCCTTCATCAAGGCCCGTTCCTTGGCCTTGCTGATCTTCATGCGCAGGGGCTTGACCTTCTCCACCGGCGCGGCCACGTCGGCCGCGGGAGATTCCTGCTCGGGCTCGCCTTCCAGATCGGCCTCGATGTCCGACAGGTCGGCGTCGTCCTGGAATTCGTCCTTCGCTTTGCCCTTGGCTTTTGCCTTGCCCTTGCCCTTGGGTTCCGCCTTGGCCTTGGTGGCCTTGGTGGGCTTGTCCTGGCTGTCGGAAGCAGGCTTCTTGGCGGCGGCAGGCTTCTTCGCCACCTGTGTTTCAGCCTTCTTGGCAGGTTTTTTGGTCAATTTTTCTTCTGCTTCGGCACTGGCCTTGGACTTTTTGGCGCTGGCGCCATCGGTTGCGGGCGCGGCGGACTTTCGAGCTGGCATGAATATCCTCGAGGTCAAAACAGGGTGTCAAAATATCAAAGCCGTGAAACGTGGCACGACACGGCGGACGGCGTGCAGGACCGCGTGTCATGGACGCACGTCTGCTGGCGTGCCGTCCGAAGGCAAGATGTCTGGGCGAACATTTGGAGTGCAGCCCTTGCGGTGATGGTGGGCAAAGCGCGTTGGCGCGCCGTTTCACTGGGCTGCCCGGTCCGGAGGTACTGCTGTCGCTCTTGCCGACTAGCCCTACATTATAACGAAATGTTCGATTTCAAGAGCCGGTGACGGCGTTGTCTCCCGACAGTTTCAGCGCCTTTCTGCGCTCTTCGAGCTGGCGATAGCGCTCGAGCGCCAGCGGGTCCTGGCTGCTGGTGGCGATGAGTGCGCTCTGCTCGCGCTCGATGTTTTCGACATGCAGCCGGGCGAGCAGGCCGTGCAGCTCGGCGCGCAGTTCGTTTTCGTCGCCTTCGGTCTGCGCGTGCGAGCCGGTCATGATGCGCTCGGCCAAGGCCTGCGCTTCGTGTCCCCGCAGAAGCTGCGCCAGCTGCGCCCAGGGCAGCACGCCGCTCTGGTGCCATTGCTCTTCGAGCCACGTGAACAGCAGCCCGTGCGGCGGTGCCAGTTCGGCGAGGGCGCCGCGGTCTTCCTGGTCCAGTGTTTCGAGGAACGCCATGTGCGAAAGCAGCAGGCGCAGTGCGTGGTCGCTGCGGCGGGTCGGTTTGCTCCGGGGCAGGGGCGGCTGGGTGGCGATGCGTGCCCCCGCGTGGCGCGAGCCGCGCCAGTCGTTGCCCTTGCGCCAGGATCGGTAGGCAGTCGAATCAGGCTCCGCGGCCCGTCCGTCGTGCGTGGATTGCTCCATGGACCATAGCGAAATCAGGGGCTCCATCTGCATTTGCCCGAGTTCGGCCAGCTGCGCGGCAATTTGCTGCTTGAGCGCGCCCCTGGGTAGCGGCGTCCAGAGCGCGCGGGCGTTGCTGAGCATGTGCGCGCGCCCTTCGGCCGTGCCCAGGTCGCAGCCTTCGCGCGCGGCCTGCTCGAGAAAACGCGACAGCGGCAGCGCGTCGCCCACCTGGCGCGCGAACGCATCGTGGCCGAAGGTGCGGATGTAGCTGTCCGGATCGTGCTCGGGGGGCAGAAAGAGAAACTTGATACTGCGCGTGTCGCTCGCGTAGGGCAGGGCCGCTTCCAGCGCCTTGCGCGCGGCGCGCCGCCCCGCGCCATCGCCATCGAAGCTGAACACCACCTGATCGCTGAAGCGAAAGAGCTTGTGCACGTGCTCGGCGGTGCAGGCGGTGCCCAGCGTGGCCACGGCGTTGCCGAAGCCCCGTTGCGCCAGCGCCACCACGTCCATGTAGCCCTCGGTCACGAGCACGTAACCGGCCTCGCGGATCGCCTGGCGCGCCTCGAACAGGCCGTAAAGCTCGCGGCCCTTGTGAAAGACCGGCGTTTCCGGCGAGTTGAGGTATTTGGGTTTCTCGTCGGTGAGCACGCGCCCGCCGAAGGCGATGCATTCGCCCTTGACGTTGCGGATCGGGAACATCACGCGCTCGCGAAAGCGGTCGTAGCGCCTGCCGTCCTCCTCGTTTTTGATCACCAGGCCGCTTTGCACCAGCAGCGGGCTGTCGTACTCGGCGAACACGCTGGCCAGGCCGTGCCAGCCGCTGCCGGCCCAACCCAGGGCGTAACGTTTGGCGATGGCGCCGCTCACGCCCCGGCCCTTGAGGTAGGCGATGGCACTCGGCGCTTCGCGCAACTGCGCGCAAAACGCCTGCGCCGCCCGGGCCAGCACCTCGCTCAAGGTGGCCTGCTGCTGGCGCTGCGCCTGCACGCGTTCGCGTTCCTGCGGGGATTGATCGTCCTCGGGCACCTGCAGACCCGCCTGCTGGGCGAGGTCCTGCACCGCCTCGCGAAAGCCCATGCCCTGGCTTTCCATGAGAAAGCCGATGGCGTTGCCGCTCTTGCCGCAGCCGAAGCAGTGAAAGAACTGGCGCGAGGGGCTGACGCTGAACGAGGCCGATTTCTCCGAGTGGAAGGGGCACAGCCCCATGTAATTGGCGCCGCTTTTCTTGAGTTGCACGTAGCGCCCGATCACCTCGACGACGTCGGTGCGGTCGATCAGTTCCTGGATGAATGACTGGGGAATGGCCACGGCGCGGATTTTCGCGCATGCGTCTCGACTGGTCTTCTGCCCCCGCTCAGGCCCCCGTCACAGCCTGCCCCGGCATGGTTGATTGCAAATGTCTTGTTGCAGGGGGTGGCGCGGCTCTGCTGTAATCTGAAAGTGTCGCCACGGAGGTTTCATGAGTATTTTTGACCAGCATCTGGATCGCAATTCGGCCAATTTCGCGCCACTCACCCCCTTGTCGTTCATCGAACGTGCGGCCGAGGTTTATCCCGATCGGCTGGCCGTCGTGCATGGCGACGCGCGCCAGACGTGGAGCGAGACGTACGCGCGTTGCCGGCGCCTGGCCAGCAGCCTGCGACGCGCAGGTGTGGGAAAGAATGACACGGTTGCCGTGATGCTGCCCAACACCCCGCCCATGGTGGAGGCGCATTTCGGCGTTCCGATGGCGGGCGCGGTGCTCAATACGATGAACACGCGCCTTGATCCGGAGACCGTGGCCTTCATGCTCGATCATGGCGAAGCCAAGGCGGTGATCGTCGATCCGGAGTTCACCGCCGTGATGGCCCGGGCGCTGGCGCTGCGCAAGCGCACCGAGCCCATCCTCATGATCGAGACCAGCGACGAACTCTACGGCGCGCCCGCACAGAGCCTGGGCGGCACGCCCTACGAAACATTCCTGGCGGCGGGCGATCCGGCGTTTGCCTGGGAGCTGCCGGGCGACGAGTGGGACGCGATCGCGCTCAATTACACCAGCGGCACCACCGGCAACCCCAAGGGCGTGGTCTACCACCACCGCGGCGCGGCGATCAACGCCATCAGCAACATCCTTGAGTGGGACATGCCCAAGCACAGCGTCTATCTGTGGACGCTGCCGATGTTTCACTGCAACGGCTGGTGTTTTCCGTGGACCGTGGCGGCGCGCGCCGGCGTCAACGTCTGCCTGCGCCGCGTGGAGGCCCAGGCGATTTTTGACGCCATTCGCAAGCACGGCGTCACGCACTACTGCGGCGCGCCCATCGTGCAGTCGCTGCTCGTCAATGCGCCCGCCGCGATGAAGGAGGGCGTGCCCGCGGGCGTGAAGGCCATGGTGGCGGGCGCAGCGCCCCCCGCGGCGCTGATCGAGGGCATGGAGCAGATGGGCTTTGACCTGACGCACGTCTATGGCCTGACCGAAGTCTACGGACCGGCCACCGTCTGCGCCAAGCACGAGGCGTGGCAGCAGCTCGACATTGGCGAGCGCGCGCGCCTGAACGCGCGCCAGGGCGTGCGCTATCACCTGCAGCGCTCGGCGTGCGTGCTCGACCCCGAGACCATGCAGCCCGTTCCCATGGATGGCGAGACCATGGGCGAGATCATGTTCCAGGGCAACATCACGATGAAGGGCTACCTCAAGAATGCCGAGGCCAGCGGCGAGGCGTTTCGCGGCGGCTGGTTCCACTCGGGCGACCTGGCGGTGCAGTACCCCGATGGCTACATCAAGATCAAGGACCGCAGCAAGGACATCATCATCTCCGGCGGCGAGAACATCTCCTCGATCGAGGTCGAAGACGTGCTTTACCGGCACCCCGCGGTGATGGCCGCGGCCGTCGTGGCGCGGCCCGACCCCAAGTGGGGCGAGACGCCCTGCGCCTTTGTCGAGCTCAAGGCGGGCGCCAGCGCCACGGTCGAGGAGATCGTCGCGCACTGCAAGCAGCACCTGGCGGGCTTCAAGGTGCCACGCGTGGTGGTGTTTGGCGAGCTGCCCAAGACCAGCACCGGCAAGATTCAGAAATTCGAGCTGCGCAAGCAGGCGGGCTCGATGTCGGCGATCGACGTCTAGCGCGGTTGGCTCAACGCGCCCGCGTCGCCAGACGCAGGCGCTCGGCGAGCGTGGCCGCCGACAGCTCGCCCACGCGCGTGGCGACGAGTCGGCCTTGCGCGTCGTAGAACAGCGTGGTGGGCAGGGCCTTGAGGCCCAGCAGGTGGCTCAGGCCCGAATCGGCGTCGAGCAGCACGCTGGCCAGCGGCAGGCCTTGCTGCGTCGCGTAGCGCGCCGCCTTTTCCGGGGTCTCCCCCTGGTTGATCCAGAGAAAGCGCACCTGCGGTGTCTGCTGGCTCGCCTGCAGCAGCACCGGCATTTCGCGTCGGCAGGGCGGACACCAGGTGGCCCAGAAGTTCACGACCGTGGGGCGCCCCTTGAGCGCCTGAAGCTCCATCGCCGCGCCATCGAGCGTCCTGATTTGCCACGAGGGCAAGGCCTGCGCCTGGGCGGGCAGTTCGTCGATGTCGGGCAGCGCGGGGTGCAGCCAGGCGTTGCCGGAAATCCACAGGACAAGGGCGGTGACCGCACCCGAGCTCACCGTCTTGCGCCAGGGGCTGCGCGCGGCCCACAGGAAGATCACGTAGGTGACGGCCGCCGCCACCCCCCACCACGGTGCCCATCCGCCGTCGCGCATGTCCAGGATGGCCCACGGCGCGCCTGCGTACTCGTTCATGAAATACAAGACGTAGCCCGCGCGCGCGGCCAGCAGCGCGCAGGCCATGAGGAGCCAGCTGTGGCGCACGCCGGCGCCGAGCCCGGCGCGCTGCGCCATGCGCTCGTGCAAGGTGCTGCCGATGATCCACGCCAGCAGGAGCAGCAACAGGCTCCAGGGCAGCGACAGGGGGCCGATATCGAGCGTGCGTTCCATGGCGGCGCCAGTATGCATGAGTGTGAAAGCACGCAATAATTGCTGGACGATTTCACAGGACAACCGGGAGTTCTCGCCATGCCTCACATCCGTCATGCCGCCGCCATGGCCGTGCTCGCGGGCCTGCTCGCGCCTGCGGCGTGGGCCGAGTGCTATGTGGTGTACGGACCGGACCAGCAGGTGGTCTATCGCAGCCAGGAGCCGCCGGTGGACATGTCCCGCCAGATCCACGAAACGCTGCCCAAGGTGGCGCCGGGCGGCGTGATGGTGTTCTCGCTCGACAACTTCGGTTGCGAGCTGACGGTGAACAAACTGCCGCTCCAGGCGACCTCGCAGGCTCCGAAAAAAGCGGGGAAGGCACCCCGCGAGCGCGCCATCTCCAATTCCTGACGCCCGCCGCTTTGCGACAATCGGGGCCATGAACGGTCCCCTTTCCGATCCGCCGCTTCTGCCTGCCGACTGGCTTGAAGTGACCTCCATGGACATGGAGGCGCAAGGCGTGGCCCATCGCACCGACGGCAAGGTGGTCTTCATCGATGGCGCGCTGCCTGGCGAGCTGGTGAGCGCACGCACGCGCCGCAGCAAGAACCAGTGGGAGCAGGCGGACCTGACCGAGATTCACCACGAATCCAGCCTGCGCGTGGCGCCGCGCTGCCCGCATTTCGGCTTGCATGCCGGTGCCTGCGGGGGGTGCAAGATGCAGCACCTCGATGCAGCGGCGCAGGTGGCGGCCAAGCAGCGGGTGCTCGAGGACAACCTCTGGCATCTGGGCAAGGTCAGGCCCGAGTCGATGCTGACGCCCATCCATGGGCCGGCCTGGGGCTACCGCTACCGGGCGCGCCTGGCGGTGCGCTACGTGGCGAAGAAGGGCACGGTGCTCGTGGGCTTTCACGAGCGCAAAAGCCGCTACATCGCGGACATGCACACCTGCAAGATCCTGCCGCCGCATGTGGATGCGCTCTTGATGCCGCTGCGCGAGCTGATCGGCGCCATGGCGGCGCGGGACACCTGCCCGCAGATCGAACTCGCCTGCGGCGACGAGGTCACGGTGCTGGTGCTGCGTCATCTGGAGCCGTTGTCGCCGGGCGATCGGGAGAGGCTGCGCGCGTTCGGCGGGCAGCACGGCGTGCAATGGTGGCTGCAGCCCAAGGGGCCGGACAGCGCGCATCCGCTTGATGAGGGCGGCGCGCCGCTGTGCTACCGCCTGCCGGATTTCGGCATCATCATCGCCTTCAGGCCCACCGATTTCACGCAGGTGAATCCGCAGATCAACCGGGTGCTGGTCGCTCGGGCGCTCAGGCTCCTTGAACCCCGCAAGACGGACCGCGTGATCGACTGGTTCTGCGGCCTGGGCAATTTCACGCTGCCTCTGGCCACGCGTGCCGGCCGCGTGCTGGGGGTGGAAGGCAGCGCCGCGCTGATTGCCCGTGCGCGGGAGAATTTTGTATCAAATCAGGCTCAATCGCTTGATGGTAAAGCGCTGGCAGCTACTGAATTTGAAGTCCGCAATCTGTTTGAAATCACGGCGGCGGAGCTGGTGGCGCACGGCCCGGCGCAGCGCTGGTTGATCGACCCGCCACGCGAGGGGGCTTTCGCGCTTGCGAAGGCGCTGGCGGACATCCACCAGGCGCGTCTGGGCGCGCAGGACGCACGATCGCGGGCCGAAGAGGCCGATGCCTGGCAGGCGCCCGAACGCATCGTCTACGTGAGCTGCAATCCCGCAACGCTTTCGCGTGATGCGGGGCTGCTGGTGCATCAGGCGGGCTACCGCTGCACGGCCGCGGGGGTGATCAACATGTTTCCGCACACCGCGCATGTGGAGAGCATGGCGGTGTTCGAGCGGGTGGCCTGACGGCTTCAGCCGCGGCTGCCCGAACCTGTCCTGGCCGGCGTTTCGCCTTCGTTCGATTCCGCCTCGGGCGCCGCTTTGGGTGCTTTCGTCAGCACGGAGGGAACGGGTTCCACCTTGTTCTCACGCATGTACTGATCCATCTCTTTCCAGCCGGCAAAGATCTGCGCCTTGGCCGACTTGGGGTTGAGCGTGTAGCAGTCCTCGAGCCCGCGCATGGCAAAGCGGCAGGCGCCGCCGATGGCCCGTGCTTCCGCGTCGCGCGCCAGCGCGCGCGGATCGGGACCCAGGCCGGGAATGTCGCAGCCGACCAGGGTCAGCAACGTCACGGCCACCAGCGCGGTGCGCGCGAGGGTCAAGGCTGGGGAATGACACAGACTTGGCATGCCATGATTATCGGCAACCACCGCGCTTTGTTGAGCTGAGCCTGAATCTGGATGAGCGTTCAACTGCCGGATTCAGGTTGAAAAAAAGCCCCGGCGTGCGGGGCTTGGGTGATCGGCTTCCCGGTGGCTCAGTCGTTGTTGCCGCCGAAGATGCCCAGCAGCGCCAGCAGGCTCTGGAAGACGTTGAACAGGTCCAGGTAGAGTGCCAGCGTGGCGCTGATGTAGTTGGTCTCGCCGCCATCGAGCACGCGCTTGATGTCGTAGAGCATGAAGGCGCTGAAAATCGCGATGGCGGCCACGGAGATGGCCATCACGCCGGCTGTGGAGCCGACGAAGATGTTGATCGCCGCGCCGACCATCAGCACGACGGCGCCCACGAAGAGCCATTTGCCCAGGCCGGACAGATCGCGCTGGATGACGCTGGCCAGGCTGGCCATCACGAAGAAGACGCCCGCGGTGCCGGCAAACGCCGTCATGATGAGACTGGCGCCGTTGCTCATGCCGAGCACCAGGCCAATGAGGCCCGAGAGCATCAGTCCCATGAAGAACGTGAACGCGAGCAGGACGGCGACGCCCTTGCCCGAGTCCTTGGTCTTCTCGATCGCGTACATGAAGGCGAACGCACCGCCGAGAAAGACGATGAGGCCGAAGCCGCCGCGCATCGTCTGCATGATGCCGGTGGCCACGCCCGCCCAGGCACCGAGCACCGTGGGCACGAGGCTGAGCGCCAGCAGCCAGTAGGTGTTGCGCAGGACGCGATGGCGTTCCTGCGCCGAAAGACCATAGCCCGTGGCGGATCCCAAGCGGGTGATGTCTGTATTCATGGTGTCGTACTCCTTCAAAACGGCAACCGTCGTTCTTGCGTTGATTCTATGTGGCGTCAAAAGTGCCCGTTGCAAGACGGGCCGGATTGTCACCTTTTCGGGTGGGACAGTTTTGCCCGTGCAGCGCATGCGCGCTTGCCGCCGCGACGCTATGCTGTCCGATTGTTCCCAATTCCTTTGAAGTAGACCATGAAAACCCAGGCGACGCTTGAACTGTCGGATGTGAAACGGATGGCCGATGCGGCCGAGGCCGAGGCCGTGAAAAACGGCTGGGCCGTCACGATCGCCATCGTCGATGCCGGCGGCCACCCGCTTTGGCTGCAGCGGCTCGATGGCTGTGCGCCCATGTCGGCCTACATCGCACCGGCCAAGGCGCGCTCGGCCGCGCTGGGCCGCCGCGAAACGAAGAATTTCGAGGAAATGATCAACAACGGACGCATGGCCTTTCTTTCGGTACCGGAACTCGATGGCTTGATGGAGGGCGGCGTGCCCGTCGTGAAGGACGGTCAGTGCATCGGCGCCGTGGGCGTGAGCGGCGTCAAGGCGCCGCAGGATGCGCAGGTGGCGCACGCCGGGGTGGCCGCGCTCGGGCTGTGAGCACCGCGGGCGCCGGATCACTTGCCCTGTGAACGTCAGCTCGGCGCGCAAGGACGGCGCGCAGGTGCATCCGGCGTGGGTGCGCCTGCGTGATGCCTGGCGCGGGGGTGCTGAAGGGGACGTCGCCCGTGCTCGGCGACTCTCGTTTTCCCCGGATGGCGATCCGGGTCCGGCTATTGCGGCCATAGCCCGACGTGCGTTGCCTTCATGCCGGCAAGCGAGTACGCTGAAATATGAGCTGCCCCAGGGCGGCTTGCACCGTGGCACGCCGCGGCACGCGAACATCGCCCGCGGCGGCGCGCCAGGCGTTTTTGCTGATGATCAAGGAGAAAATGCAATGGCTGAAATTCTCGGGCCGCAACGCCTCGGGCCGCTGACGCCCTTCGTGGGTGAGTGGGAGGGCAATGTCGGCGTGGATCTGTCCTACCACAACGACGACGACCATATTGGCGAGACCGGCTACTTTGAAAAGGCCTGGTTCAAGCCGATTCCCCAGACCAAGAACGGCAAGCAGGTTCTGGAAGGGCTGAGCTACCAGACGACCGCTTGGCGCCATGGTGAGGAAGCGATGGACCCCTTCCACGACGAAGTGGGGTACCTGCTGTGGGAAAAGGCCACGGGCCAGGTCATGCGCAGCGTGGTCTTTGGCCGTGGCATCGCCATGCTCGCGGGCAGCATCGCCAAGCCGCACGACAAGGTGCTGCACTTCAATGCCAAGCCGGGCGACCCATGCTTCGGCATTCTGCAGAACAAATACCTGCTGGAGCGTGCCGAGCTCAGGGACTTCAAGAGCAGCTTCACCTTCCATGACGACGGGAGCATGAGCTACAGCTCGGCGCTCACGCTCAAGCTGGCGGCGCTTGGCAGGGAGATGCTGCACACCGACAAGAACACGCTGCACAGGGTCAAATAAAGAAAGGGCTCTGGCGGCAGATACGACAACGGCCTCCCGCGGAGGCCGTTTGTTTTCATGAGCGGGCCGTGGCGCGGCTTACTCGCCCGGATCGGTCACGAAGCCGATCTTGCGTATACCCGCGCGCTGCGCCGCCGACATGGCCTTGGCCACGTACTCGTAGCGCACGTCCTTGTCACCGCGGATGTGCAGATCGGGCTGCGGGTCCTTCGCGGCCTCTTGGCGCAGCCGCGCCTCCAGCTCGCCGGCGGTGATGTCAGCCTCATTCCAGTGGTAGCTGCCGTCGGCCGTGATCGTCAGGCGGATGGTCTGCGGCTGGATCACCTCCTTCTGGCTCGTGGCGCGCGGCAGTTGCACCGGCACGGCGTGGTTCATCACCGGGATGGTGACGATGAAGATGATGAGCAGCACCAGCGTGACGTCCACGAGGGGCGTCACGTTGATCTCGTTCATCACCTCGTCGGTGTCGTCCTGCGTTCCGAAGGACATGGCCTCAGACCTTCTTCATCGGCAGCACGTTGCCGCTCTCGCCCGGCGGGCTCACGCGCGCGCCGGTCACGAAATAGGCGTGCAGGTCGTGCGCAAAGCTGTTCAGCTGGTTGAGTGTCCACTTGTTGCCGCGCACCAGCGCGTTGTAGCCAAGCACCGCGGGAATGGCGACCGCCAGGCCGAACGCCGTCATGATCAGGGCCTCGCCGATCGGGCCGGCCACCTTGTCGATGGTGGAGGCGCCCGCGCTGCTGATCGCCATCAGCGCGTGGTAGATGCCCCAGACCGTGCCGAACAGGCCGATGAAGGGGGCGGTCGAGCCGATGGACGCGAGGATCGCCAGGCCCGACTGGATGCTGGCGGTGAATTCGTCGATGCAGTTGCGCAGGCAGCGTGTGACCCAGTCGCTCACGTCCAGCGTGTCGTGCAGGTGCGCCTGGGTGTTGCGATGGTGCGCCGTCGCGTCACGCGCCTCCAGCGCCAGGTAGCGAAAGGGGTTGTCCGGCTTGTTGCCCAGCTTGGTCAGGCCCGCGGCGAAATCCTCGCTGTGCCAGAAGTCGCGCGCGTTGTGCGCGTCGCGCTTGAACCGCACGATGTTCATGGCCTTCACGAGGATCACGATCCAGGTGAGCAGCGACATGCCCAGCAGCAGCAGGGCGGTGGCGCGCGTGATGAAGTCACCCTGCTGCCAGAGGTGCGCGAGCCCGAGTTGCGTTTCCATGGGGATACTTTCAGTGCGTCAGAACGAAATTGATCGGTTGCAGGTGCCACATGGCTTCAGGCACGCCGTTTTTGGTGCCGGGCACGAAGCGCCAGCGTGTGACCGTCTTGATGGCGGCCTGGTCGAGCCGCTCGAAGCCGCTCGATTGTTTCACCTCGACCTTTTGCGGCAGACCGTCGGTGCCGATGAGCACGCGCAGCACCACCAGTCCCTGTTCGTTCAGCCGCCGGCTGATCGCCGGATAGACGGGGGGCGGGTTGTTCAGGTAGCTGGCGGTGCTCGATGGCGCCACCATGGCCGGGGGGGCCGGCGGTGCGGCTGGCGCGGGCTCCGGCGCCGCAACCGGCGTGTTGATGGGGGGCAGGGGCGGTGGCGGCGCGCTCACGCCGACGGGGGCGTCGGGTGCCGGCGTCGGATCGTTGATGGCCAGCGGCATCGGGGCCGGCTTGGGCGCTTCGGCCTTGACGGGTGACGGCGCGTGCCGGACCGGTGCGGGCGGTGGCGGCGCCTTCGGCTTGGGTGGCGTGGGCGCGGGCGTGGGTGGTGTGGGTACGGGCGCCGGCGGCGGTGCCGGGGTGATGAAGTCGCTCAGCACCTGCACCGGCACGATCACTTCTGCGGCCTTGCGCAGCAGCCCGGCCTGCAGTGCCCAAAGCGCCACGGCATGCGCCGCCACGACGCAGCCGACGATCAGCGTCATGCGGTGGGTGCCACGGGTCCTTGCGTAGTGCTCGAAGTGATTCATCAAGTGGTGGGGCTGCCGTGCCAGGCACGCCGCCAGCGGCGCTGGCACGGCGCGTCCAGATCTCGCTGCGGGCTCAGTGCAACGCCGTGGCGTGCGCTCCCGGCGCATCGAGCGTATTGTGCAGCGCCGCCACGGGGTTGGAGGCGCCGCATTGCGCGACGACCGCGCGGGCCGTCTGTTCGCAGCATCCGCATTGCGTCGCCACGCCCAGTTCCAGCTGGATTTCGTCAAAGCTCAGGCCGGCGCGCGCGTGACGCGCGATCTCACGCTCCGAAATGCGATGGCAGACACAGACGATCATGGCGAGAAAATGGTGACGCTCAGTTAACGCAATTATAAATGAGAATGTATTGCATTCAACAAATGCATTCAAGCAGGTGGGTTCGGCCGAACGTCACAGCGCCTGCGCGCAGGCATGGGCACTGGCCCAGGCCCACTGGAAGTTGTAGCCGCCCAGCCAGCCGGTGATGTCGACGACTTCACCGATGAAGTGCAGGCCCCGCCGGCCGGTGGCCTCCAGGGTCTGCTGCGAGAGCGCGCGGGTGTCGACGCCGCCCAGCGTCACCTCGGCCTTTTTGTAGCCTTCGGTGCCGCTGGGGGTGAGCCGCCAGTCGCCGAGCCGATCGGCCAGCTGCGCAAGGGCCTTGTCGCTCGCTTCGTTGACCGGGCGCTGCCACTCGGTGCGTTCGGCCGCCCAGGCCTCGGCCAGGCGCGCGGGCAGCCATTGGGCGAGGAGCCTGGCGATCTGCTTCTTCGAATCGGCCTTGGCCTGCAGCAGCGCTGAGCGCAGCGGGGTCTCGGGCGCCAGGTGGATGGACAGCGCCTCGCCCGGCTGCCAGTAGCTGGAGATCTGCAGGATGGCAGGGCCGGAGAGCCCGCGGTGGGTGAACAGCAGGTCTTCGTGGAAGGCCGTGCGTTGCCTGCCCTGGCCCGCGGTGATCCGCACGGGCAGCGACACGCCCGAGAGCGCGGCCCAGGGCTGCCATTGGGCCGCGTCGAAGGTGAGCGGCACCAGTGCCGGGCGTGGCGCCACGAGCGGGATGCCGAACTGCCGCGCGATCCGGTAGCCCAGGTCGCTCGCTCCGATCTTGGGGATGGACAGGCCGCCGGTGGCGACGACGAGGCGGCCGGCCGTCACCGTGCCGCGCGCGGTCTCGATGCGGTAGGCGCCATCGGCCTGCGCGATGGCGCCGACGCTGCATGGCTGCCAGCGCTCGACGCGTCCGTCGGCGCATTCGGCGAGCAGCATGGTGATGATCGCTTCACTGGAGCCGTCGCAAAAGAGCTGGCCCTTGTGTTTTTCGTGAAAGGCGATGCCGTGGCGCTGCACGAGCGCAATGAAGTCCCCCGGCGTGTAGCGCGAGAGGGCCGAGCGGCCAAACGACGGGTTGGCGCCCAGGAAGTGCTGTTGCGGCGCGCGCGGGTCGAGTTGGCGGTTGGTGAAGTTGCAGCGCCCGCCGCCCGAGATGCGGATCTTCTCGGCCACCTTGGGCGCGTGGTCGATCACGAGTACCTTGCGCCCGCGCTGGCCGGCCTCGGCGGCGCAGTGCAACCCCGCGGCGCCTGCGCCGAGGATCACGGCGTCGAAGTGAACGGTGCCCATGTTCGTGGAAAGAATTCAAGAAAAACAGCGCTATGGCGCTTGATGGGCAAGCGCTGGTAGCTATTAAAAAAATAGTTCAATCGGCCGCCGGGGTCGCATGTTCCGCTTCACGCCCATGTCCGCGCACGAAGAGCTTGCGGATCACGAGAAAGAACACCGGCACGAAGAAAATGCCCAGCAGCGTGGAAAACACCATGCCGCCGAGCACGGCGGTGCCGATCGCGTTGCGCCCGGCGGCGCCTGCGCCGGTGCCCAGCGCCAGCGGCAGCACGCCAAAACCAAACGCGAGCGAGGTCATCAAGATGGGGCGCAGGCGCTGGCGCGCCGCGTGCACCGTGGCCTCGATCAGGCTTTGGCCGCGCTCTTGCAACTGCATCGCGAACTCCACGATCAGGATGGCGTTCTTGGACGCCAGCCCCACGGTGGTGAGCAGCCCGACCTGGAAGTACACGTCGTTGGCCAGGCCCCGGCCCCAGGTGGCGATCAGCGCGCCGATCACACCCAGCGGCACCGCCAGCATGACCGAGGCGGGCACGCTCCAGCTCTCGTACAGCGCCGCCAGGCACAAGAAGACGAAGAGGATGGAGACCGCGTACAAGAGCGGCGCCTGCGAGCCCGACTGGCGCTCTTGCAGCGAGGCGCCGGTCCATTCGATGCCCATGCCCGCAGGCAGGGTCTTCATGATCTTCTCGATCGCGGCCATGGCGTCGCCCGAGCTCGCGCCCTCGGCGGTGTTGGCCTCCATCTCGATCGCGGGGCTGCCGTTGTAGCGCATCAGCTGCGGCGAGCCGCTGCTCCAGCGCGTGGTCGAGAAGCTGGAAAAACGCACCATCTCGCCATTCTTGTTGCGCACGCTCCAGTCGGCGATGTCCTGCGGCAGCATGCGCGAGAGCGCATCACCCTGGATGTAGACGCGCTTGACGCGCCCCTGATTGAGAAAGTCGTTGACATAGGTGCCACCCAGCGCGCTCGAGAGCGTGGTGTTGATGTCATTGGTGGAGAGGCCCAGCGCGGCGGCCTTGCGGTCATCGACGACGACCTGCAGTTCGGACGTGTCGTCAAAGCCCGTGGTGCGCGTCGCGGCCAGCGCCGGCTCGTGGCGCGCGGCGGCGATCACGTCGTCACGCGCCTTCATCAGCGCCTCGTGGCCCAGGCCGTTCAGGTCCTTGAGCACGAAGTTGATGCCGGCGCTCGAACCCAGGCCCCGTACCGGCGGCGGCATCACCGCGAAGATGCGCGCGTCGCGGATGCGGCGCAGATCCTGGTTGGCGCGGCGCGCGATGACTTCGGCCGATTGGCTCAAGAGCGGGCGCTCGTCCCAGCTCTTGAGCCGCACGAACATGCTGCCCGAGCTCTGGTTGCCGTTGAAGCCATAGATCGCGCTGGTGCTGCGCACCTCGGGCATGCCCTGGAAGTACGCGCGGATGTCGCCCATCACGTCTTGCAGGCGCGCGTCGGTCGCGCCCGAGGGCAGCGTCACGTTCACGCGCACGAAGCCCTGGTCCTCGTTGGGCAAAAACGAGGTGGGCAGGCGGTGAAACATCCAGGCCATGGCCGCGAGCACCACGGCAAACAGCACCATCATGCGCAGCGCGCGTGTGAGCAGGCGCGCCACGGTGCCCTGGTAGCGCGCGGCATTGGCGTCAAAGTGGCGGTTAAACCATTGAAAGAAGCGGTCCGCCAGGCCCGGCAGCCCGCGCCGCGGCGCATGCCCGGGCTGGTTGTGCGCCGTGGGCTTGAGCAGGCTCGCGCACAGCGCCGGCGTGAGCGTGAGCGCTATGAAGACCGAGAGCGCCATCGCCGCGACGATGGTGACCGAGAACTGGCGATAGATCACGCCCACCGAGCCGGGGAAGAACGCCATCGGGATGAATACCGCCGCAAGCGTGAGGCCGATGCCCACCAGCGCCGGCGTGATCTCGCGCATCGATTCGCGCGTGGCTTCCCGGGGCGTGAGCCCCTTCTCGTTCATCACGCGCTCGACGTTCTCGATCACGACGATGGCGTCGTCCACCAGCAGGCCGATCGCGAGCACCAGCGCGAACATCGTCAGCATGTTGATCGAATAGCCGGTGAGGCTCAGCACGCCCAGTGTGCCCAGCAGCACCACCGGCACCGCGATCATGGGAATGAAGGTGGCGCGCCAGTTCTGCAAAAAGACGAACATCACCAGCGTGACGAGCAGCATCGCCTCGGCCAGCGTCTTGACCACTTCGCGGATCGAGGCGCGAACGAAGGGCGTGGAGTCGGAGCTGACGAAGCTGGTGATGCCGTCGGGAAAGTAGGGCGAGAGCTCGGCGAGTTTCCTGGCGACGTCGTCGGCCACCTTGGTGGCATTGGCGCCGTCGGCCAGGATGATCCCCAGGCCCGCGCCCGGCTGGCCATCCAGGTCCGAGCGCACGGTGTAGTTGTCCGGGTCGAGCGCCACGCGCGCGACGTCGGCCACGGTGACCAGCGAGCCGTCGGGCAGCGCCTTGAGCACGATGTCCTTGAACTGCTGCACGGTCTCAAGCTTGGTGCGCGCGGTGATCGTGGCGTTGAGCATCTGGCCCTTCACGGCCGGCAGCGCGCCGAGCTGCCCGGCCGAGACCTGCGCGTTCTGCGCGTTCAGCGCATTGACCAGATCGGACGGCATCAGCGCGTATTTCTCCATCAGCGCAGGGTTCATCCAGATGCGCATCGCGTACGGCGTGCCGAAGACGAAGATGTCGCCCACGCCGTCGATGCGCGCCAGCACGTCGACCACGTTGGAGTTGAGGTAGTCGCCGATGGTGACCTGTGTCACGTTCGGATCGGGCGAGGTGAAGACGTAGGTGACGAGGAAATCCTGCCCGCCCTTGTTGATGAACACGCCCCGGCTCTTGACCTGGTCGGGCAGACGGTTCATCGCGCCCTGCATCTTGTTTTGCGCCTGCACCTGCGCCACGTCGATGTTGGCGCCGGGCGCGAAGGTGAGCGTGGTGCGCGAGCGCCCCGCCGAGTCGCTGGTCGAACTCATGTACAGCAGGTTGTCCAGCCCCTTGAGCTGCTGCTCGATGATCTGCGTGACCGAGTTTTCCACCGTCTCGGCCGAGGCGCCGGTGTAGGTGGTGTTGATGGTGACGCGCGGCGGCGCGATCTCGGGGTACATCTCCAGCGGCAGCGTGACGATGGAAAACGCACCCGCGAGCATGATCATGATCGCGATCACCCAGGCAAAGACCGGGCGGTTGATGAAGAACTGGGCCATGGTGCTCCGGCCTCTCAGGGCTGGGCGCCGGTTGTCTGCGTGGGCTCGGCCGCCCCGGGCTGCACCGGCACGGGCCTGACCTTGTCGCCGGCCTTCACGCGCTGCGAGCCCTCGACGAGGATGCGCTCACCGGCCGTGAGGCCAGCGAGCACCTCCCAGCGGTTGCCCACGGCCGCGCCGGTCACGATGCGGCGGTTTTCCAGCGTGTCGTCGTCCTTGACCACGAGTACGCGCGCCACGCCCGCCGGGTCGCGCGTCACGGCCTGCTGCGGCGCGAGCAGCGCGCGCTCGCTCACCCCCTCCTGCAGCCGCGCGCGCACATACATGCCGGGCATGAGCAGCCCCTCGGGGTTGGGCACGGTGGCGCGCAGCGTGATCGCGCCCGTGGCGGGGTTCACCTGCACGCCGCTGAACTGCAGCGTGCCCGCGTGCGCGTAGGTGCTGCCGTCGTCGAGCACCAGCGTGATGCGCGCCGCGCCTTTCCTGTCCTGCGTGAGCTGGCCGCCTGCGAGTTGCTTTTTCAGGCGCAGCACCTCGGTGCTCGATTGCGTGATGTCCACGTACAGCGGGTCAAGTTGCGTGATGGTCGTCAGCGCCTGCGTCTGGCTGGCTGTGAGCAGGGCGCCGGGCGTGACGCTGGAAGCGCTGGCGCGCCCGCTGATCGGCGCCTTGATGCGGCTGTAGCCCAGGTTCAGCTCGGCCGCGCGCACCGCCGCCTGGGCCGTGGCGACGTCCGATTCGCTTTGCGCCAGCGCCGTCTGGCCGTCGTCGAACTGCTGCTGGCTGATGGCCCTGGCCTTGATCAGTTCGGCATTGCGCGCGGCATTCACCTGCGCGGCGCGCTGGTTCGTTCGGGCCTTGGCCAGTTGCGCCTGCGCCGTCGCCAGTTGCACCTCCAGGCTCGCCGGATCGATCTGGTAGAGCACCTGCCCGGCCTTGACCTCGGCGCCCTCGGTGAACAGGCGCTTTTGCAGGATGCCGCCCACCTGCGGCCGCACTTCGGCCGAGAGGTAGGCGCTGGTGCGCCCCGGCAGCTCGGTGGTGAAGGTGTGCGGCTCGGCCTGCAGCGTGATCACGCCGACCTCGGCCGGACCGCCGCCTTTGGCGGGTGCGGACGATTTGGGCCCGCACGCAACGAGACTCAGCGTGCAGACCAGCAGTGAGCAGAACCGGGCGGCTGACCGAGGGGAAGAGAAGGGCTTGCGCTGTAGCGGCGTGGGATCGGCGAGGTGGCGGCGTGGCGCGAATGTCATGGAATGATCAGGGCGTGGATGCAGGTGTTGCGCGGCCGTTGTGCAACAGAATGTGCGAATGTCGCATATCTGCTCGCGCTCTGTGCGGCATCGGCCGGGTCTTCATGCTTCTTTACAGAGGCGATCCCTCTGCAGGGCCCCGGCCACGGAACAAGGCATGGCCACGGAGTTAGTCATTCCGCCGCTCGCGCGCGGCGCCAGCGTCCCCTCGGCGCCCGCCCCTGATTGACCACCAGCCCCAGCAGCACCACGGCCGTGCCCAGCCACTGCAGGCCGCTGGGTTGCTCGCCCAGCAGCACCACGCCCGCCCACAGGCCGACGACAGGCACCATCAGCGCGAACGGAGCCACTTCGCCCGCCGGGTGGCGCTGCAGCAGGCGCGTCCACAGGCTGTAGGCGAGCAGCGTGGCCAGCAGCGCGAGGTAGAGCACGGCGGCGATGGCCGCGAGCTCGAGCGAGCGCAGCTCCCGCGCCACGGTGTCGGCGCCGTCGAGCCAGACGGCGAGCGCGAAGAACGGCACGATGGCCACCGCGCCGCTCCAGACGATGAAGGGAAAAGGCTCGTAAACGTAGGACTGACTTGCGCGGCGCGCTATCACGTTGGAAGCGGCCCACATGCCCGAGGCACCGGCGGTGAGCAGGAAGCCAATGAGCGTCATCTGCCCCGGCCCATCGCCGTGCGAGGTGGCGATCATCAGGAGCCCCGCCATCGCCACCGCCAGGCCCAGCCACTGCGCGGGGCGCACGCGCTCGTGCAGCCACGGCGCCGCAAGCAAGGTGAAGAACACCTGCACCTGCATCACCACCGACGCCATGCTGGCCGTCATGCCCAGGCGCAGGCCCAGGAACAGCAAGCCGAACTGCCCCACGCCCTGCGCCAGGCCGTAGCCCAGCGTGAAGCGCCAGGGCAGGCCGCGCGGCGGACGCACGAAGAGCAGCAAGGGCAGCGATGCGGCCGAGAAGCGCAGCGCGCCCAGCAGCATGGGGCTCAGGCTGTGCAGGCCCAGCTTCATCACGACGAAGTTCAGCCCCCAGATGACGACGACGGCGATGGCGCGCGCCCAGTCGCCGCGCGAAAAACGGGGTGCGCTGCTCATGCGGTGACGGGGCGGCCCTGCGCCGCGCGCGCGGCGATGAAGGCGTCGAAGGCCTCGCTGCTGGTGCGCGCGGGGGTGTAGCCAAAGTGCGCTTTGAGCGCGGTGTTGAGCAGCACCGGGCGGTAGCGCAGAAAGTCCAGCTGCTCGGGGCCGTAGCGGCTCACGCCCAGCCACGAGCCGATGGCCAGGGCCGCCTTGAGCAGGCCGGGCGGAAAGTCGCGCGTGCGCTTGCCCAGGCGCCGCGCGATCTCGTGCAGGGTGAGCGCGCCGTCGCCCGCGAGGTTGTAGCAGCCTGGCCGCGCCCGGCCCGAGAGCGCGTGCATGATGGCGCCGGTCACGTCCTCATCCCAGATGAAGACGAAGGGGCTGGGGCTACCCTGGATCGCGATCAGTCGGGGTTTTTCAAACAGTGCGGTGATCTGGTTGTCCACCCGTTCGCCCAGGATGGTGCCGATGCGCAGCACGGTCTGCAGCAGCTCGGGATGCGCCTGGCGGTGCTCGGCCAGCATGTCCTCGACCAGGCGCTTGTGGTGCGCGTAGGCGAAGGCCTCGTTGCCGCGCAGCGGCATGTCCTCGGTGAGCCAGGGGGCGTTGTCGGCGTGGTAGCCGTAGGCCGCGCCGCTGGATGACACGACGATGTGGCGCACGCCGCTGGCAAGACATGCGCCGAGCACCTGGCGCGTGCCCTCGACGTCCACCGAGTACTGAAACTCGCGCGTCATGCCTTTGCCGGGCGTGACGATGGAGGCCAGGTGCACCACGGTGTCGGGCGCCATGCGCGCGAACTGCTCGGCAAGGTCGGTGGCGCGCACGTCCATCCGCGCATACCGCACGCCCGGCAGTTGCCGATCAAAAGGCACGGCGCGCACGTCGCAGGCGAACACGGCCTCGATGGCGCCAGCGCTCAGCTGCCTGGCCAGCGCCGCGATCACGCTGCGGCCGACGAAACCGTCGGCGCCGGTGACGAGCACACGCCGCGCGGCGGGGGAGGTGGGGTTCATGGGATGGCTTTCGATGGGACGGCTTGCGTCAGCGCGGGTCGGCGCGCCCAGAGGCTGGCCAGCAGCAGCCCGGCGATGATGTCCCAGAAACCCCAGACGCCCGCGACCACCGCCATGCCGCCCAGCCCGCCGAAGAAGCTGAACACCAGCACCAGGCCCAGGCCCGCGTTGCGGATGCCGACCTCGAAGGTGATCGCGCGCCGGTCGTAGTCGGGCACGCGAAACAGCAGCGCGCAGCCGTAGCCGGTGGCCAGCGCCAGCGCGTCGTGCAGCGCCACGGCGATCAGCACCTCGCCGGTGTAGTCGATGAAGAAGCGCCAGTTGCCCGCGATGGCGCCGACGATGAAGCCGATCAGCACGAGAAAGCTGACGATGCCCACGGGGCGCTTGACGCGCGCCGTGAACGCGGGCCAGCGGTGGGCAATGGCGATGCCAAGCACGAAGGGAATGCCGATGATGGCGATGATGTGCAGCGTCATCTCCAGCGGGCTCAGCGCGATCGACTTGAGCAGCGGCGCGGCCGTGGGGTGCAGGTGGCCCCAGAAGGCGAAGTTGACCGGCATGAGCACGATCGCGAGCGCGTTGGAGACGGCGGTCATCGACACGCTCAGCGCCACGTTGCCCCTGGCCTGGTGCGTAAGGATGTTGCTGACGTTGCCCGGCGGGCAGCAGGCGACGAGGATCATGCCCAGCGCGATGCTTGGCTCCACGCCGAGCGCGATGGAGAGCACGACGGTGATGAGCGGCAGCACCAGAAACTGCGCCGCGATGCCCACGCCGAAGGCCAGCGGCAGCTTGAGCACGCGGCGAAAATCCTCCACACGCGTATCGAGCGCGATGCCGAACATCAGCGCCGCCAGCACCCAGTTGAGCAGCGCGAGCGATGCGGGGTTGAAGTTCAGCCGGATCTCGTCGATGGGCAGCATGGTTTCCTCCTAGGCCAGCGCCTGCGCCGCGCGGCGCACGGTGCGCCGGTACACGTCCTTGTTGACGTAGTAGGCCATGCGTTCGAGCTTGAGGTAGTGGTAGCCGCCTGAAAGGTCCGGCGGCGGCCCGGCCTTGGCCTGGGTGAGCGCCGTGGCGGCAGCGCTGCCGCCATCCTGCGCCTTGAAGTAGCGCGCGACGAGTTCGGCCTGCTCATAGCGGCCCTGCCAGCCCAGGCCGCTGGCCTCCACCATGCCCAGCACCGCCAGCCGGTCGAAGCGCGGCGAGAAGATATTGAGGTACAGCCGTGGCGCCATGCCCTGCCAGTTCAGCAGCGCGCGGTCGATGAAGGGGTAGTGCAGCTTGTAGCCGGTGGCCGACAGCACCATGTCGTAGGTGCCCTGCGTGCCGTCCTTGAAGTGCACCGTGGCGCCCTCCAGGCGCGCCACGTCGGCGCGGACGCGCGCGTCGCCATGGCCCAGGTGGTAGAGGATGAGCGAGTTCACGACCGGGTGCGATTCGTACATCTTGTACGCGGGCCTGGGAAAGCCGAAGCGCACCGGGTCGCCCGTGAACCACCTGAGGATGGTGGCGTCGATCTTCTGCTTGAGCCAGGGCGCCAGCGTGATCTTGCCGCCCACGGTGTCGGCCGGAATGCCGAACACATACTTGGGCACGAAATAGTAGCCGCGGCGCACCGACATCTCCACGCTCTTCGCGTGATGCACCGCGTCCACCGCGATGTCGCAGCCCGAGTTGCCCGCGCCGACGATCAGCACACGCTTGCCGCTGAACTGCGTCGGTGACTTGTAGGCGCTGGTGTGCAGCAGCTCGCCGTCAAACTGCCCTTCGAACGCAGGCATGTTGGGCTCGGCCAGCGTGCCGTTGGCGATCACCACGCCCTTGTAGAGGGCGGTTTCCTCGGCGCCGCCTTGCGCCTGCACCGTCACGCGCCAGAGGGTGTCGGGTGCGCCGCTCACCGGCTCGACTCGCATGACGCGGGTGCCGAAGCGAAAGTGGCGCTTGAGGTCAAAGTGCGCGGCGTAGGCGCGAAAGTAGTCGAGCAGCTCGGCGTGGCCGGGGTAGTCGGCCGTGCTCTCGGGCATGGGAAATTCACTGAATTCGGTCGTCGTCTTGCTGGAGATCAGATGCGCGGACTCGTAGACCGTGGAGCGCGGGTTCTCGATGTTCCACAGACCACCGACGTCGCTCCAGGCTTCGAAGCCCTGAAACGGCACGCCGGCCTTTTGCAGCGCGCGTGCGCCGGCCAGGCCCGAGGGGCCGGCGCCGATCAGGGCGATCTGTTCTCGTGTGGCCATCGTGCTCATGAATGCAGGGAGTCGGAGTCGGAGGAAGAGCCGTTAAGGCCCGGAATCGGGGTCGCGCCCACCTCGGTGGCACGCGGCTTGCGTGGCTGGCGCCGCAGCAGGGCGTCGTGCCAGCGCGCGGGCAGGCAGGCGAGGGTGCGCGCCAGCCAGCCGGTGCGCCTGGGCAGCACGATGTGCTCGCGACCGGCCGCCACGCCCGCGAGCAGCAGGCGCGCGGCCACGTCGGGTTCGAGCAGGCCGGGCATCGCAAAGCGGTTGCCGGCCGTGAGCTGCGTGCGCAGGTAGCCGGGGCTCACGGTATGCACGTGCACCGGGGTGCCGCGCCATTCGGCGCGCAGGCTCTGCAGGTAGGCGATCAACCCGGCCTTGCTGGCGCAGTAGGCGCCATTGCCCGGCAGACCGCGCCAGCCGGCGATGCTGGCCACGCCGACGAGCGCGAGCGGCCGTGCAGGGTGCGCGCCCGCCGCCGCCAGAAACGGCTGGAAGGTGGTGGCCACGCCCAGCAGATTGATCTCGAGCATGCGGCGCATCACGGCCAGATCCGGCGCTTGCGCGGTGTCAAAACCCCCGGCCACGCCGGCGTTGGCGATCACCAGATCGGGCAGGCCATGGCGCGCCATCCAGTCGGCGGCCATGGCCTGCATCGCGGCGCTGTCGGCCACGTCGGGCGTGTAGAGGGCGGTGCGCTCGGGCGCCAGTGCCGCAAGCCGCTGCAGTACCTCGCGCTGCAGGCCCACCAGCGCCACCGCGCAGCCTTGCGCCAGCAGTTGGCGTGCCAGCTGCTGGCCCAGGCCGCCGCAGGCACCGGTGAGGACGACGTTGTGCAAGAGGGATGACATGGCCGTGGCGGGATGGATTTGTCATCGAATGTAGGCCGCCATAGAATGAGTCTCTGATTTTTATATCGAAACGTCTCAAAAATAGAGATTTTTAGATATGGATGACGAATCCGCCGTCAGCAGGCCGCTGCTGCGCCAGTTCGAGCTGCTCGAGACCATGGCGCGAGAGGCGCGTGCTCTGTCGGGTGCCGAACTGGTGCAGCTGCTGGGCTGGCCCAAGCCTTCGGTGCACCGCCTGCTGCAGCAGATGGAGGCGGCCGAGCTGCTGCGCCGTGAACCGGGCGGCCACCGCTACACGCTGGCGCCGCGCCTGCTGCGCCTGGCCGACAGCGTGCAGGCGGCGAGCATTCCGCAGGGGGTGCGCCACGCCGTGCTGCGCCAGCTGGTGGCGCAGGTGGGCGAGAGCTGCAACCTGACGGCGCTCTCGGGCGCGCAGGTGCATTACCTCGACCGCGTGGAGTCGGCCTTCCCGCTGCAGATGGAGCTGCGCCCGGGCACGCGCGTGCCGCTGCACTGCTCGGCCAGCGGCAAGCTGTTTCTCGCTTCGCTGGCGCCGCGCAAGCGCGACGAGATGCTGCGCAGCCTGCCGCTCACCGGCTACACCCCCACCACGCTGACCGAGCGCAAGGCGCTCGATGCGGAGCTCAACGGCATCGCACGCCAGGACTACGCGGTCGACGCGGAGGAATTCGTGCAGGGCCTGGTGTGCGTGGCCGTGCCGGTGCGCCTGGCGGGCAGCCGCGCGGTGCGCTGCGCCGTCGCACTGCAGGCGCCGGTGGCGCGCATGACGCTCGCGCAGGCGCTGCAGCACCTGCCGCATTTGCGACAGGCGGCCACGGCGCTGGCCCGGACCTGGTCGTGATCCGCTGCAAGAATCGGCCCATGCCTGATTCCTCCGACGCTTCCCGCCCGCGGGCGCATCCCATTGTCCTGGCGGTTGCGCTGTCCTTGGGCGCCGCCATTTCCTTGGGTATCACGCGTTTTGCCTATGCCTTGCTGCTGCCGGTGATGCGAGACGACCTCGCCTGGAGCTACACGCTCGCAGGGGCCATGAACACGGTCAACGCGGCGGGCTACCTCGCCGGTGCGTTGATGACGCCGCTGTTGATGCGCCGCCTGGGCACGGCGGCGGTGCTGCTCTGGGGCTCGGCACTGGCCAGCGTGTTCATGGCACTCTCGGGCTTTTTCATCGAGGCCCATCCGCTGCTGCTGCAGCGCTTTCTGGCGGGCGTGGCCAGCGCCTATGTCTTCATCTCGGGTGGATTGCTGGCCGCGCGCATCGGCAGCCGCGTGCCGCGCCAGGCGGGGCTGGTGCTGGGCATCTATTACGGCGGGGTGGGCACGGGCATCGCACTGTCCACGCTGGCCATTCCGCTGCTGCTCGCGGCCGCGCGCAGCGCGCCGCATGGCTGGCGCTGGGCCTGGTGGGGGCTGGCGCTGCTGTGCGTGCTGGCCACGCTGGTGCTGCTCTGGCCCGCGCGCTTGCTCCCTGAACAAGAGCTGTCAACGCATGCGGGACAAGCACGGAAGGCGGATTTGACCCAAAAACTGCCGTGGCTGGCGATGGCGCCCATGCTCGCGGGCTACACGCTCTTCGGCGTGGGCTACATCGGCTACATGACCTTTGTGATCGCGCTGCTGCGGGATCAGGGCGCGAGTGGCACGGCCATCACGGTGTTCTACACGCTGCTGGGTCTGGCCGTGATTGCGTCGGCGCGCATCTGGGCGCGGCTGCTCGATCAGGCCAGGGGCGGCGGCGCGCTGGCGCTGCTCAATGCGCTGCTGGGGGTGGCCACGCTGCTGCCGGTGCTTACGGGCGCGTGGCCGGTGGTGCTGGCGTCAGGATTGTTGTTTGGCGCGGTGTTTCTCTCGCTCGTGGCGTCGACCACGGCCTTCGTGCGCCACAACCTGCCCGGGGCGCAGTGGGCCGCGGGCATCAGCGCCTTCACCATCCTCTTTGCCTTCGGCCAGATCGTCGGCCCCACGGTGGTGGGCTGGATCGCCGATGGCAAGGGAGGGCTGGCGCGCGGTTTCATCTATTCGGCCGCCGCACTCTGGCTGGGAGCGCTGGTGGCGTGGCGCCAGCGGCCGCTGGCGCAAGGTCTGGCCGCCGAGCGTTGAGCGGGCGGGCCAGCCTGCCTGGGAAGCCGCGGCGCTTTGCGCTCGATGCCGCACCCCCAGGCTTTTTCCAACACTCAGATGAGCCCCTCCGCCTTCATGGCGCGTTGCACCGCGGGGCGCGCGGCCACGCGCTCGCGCCAGGCCGCGAGGTTCTTCAAGGCCGAGAGGTCCAGGTGCAAGGGCTTGGCCCAGCCGCTCACGACGAACAGATAGGCGTCGGCCACGGTGAAATCATTGCCCATCAGGTATTGTTTGCCTGCGAGCTGCTCGTCCACCCACCGCAGGCGCTCGGTCAGCTTGTCCGTGCTGAACTTCTTGGCCTCGTTCGGCATGGAAGGGTTGAACAGCGGGCTGAAATTCTTGTGGATCTCGGTCGAGGTGAAGTGCATCCACATCTGCAGTTCGTAGCGTGCCATGGTGCCGCAGGCGGGAATGAGTTTCCTGTCCGGGGCCTGGTCGGCGATGTACTGGCAGACGATGGCGCATTCACGCAGACCGGTGCCGTCGTCGAGCACGAGGTAGGGCACGTAGCCCAGCGGGTTGACTTTGCGATAGTCCGAGCCGTCGGGCAGCACCTTGGTTTTGGTGGGCGCCGAGATGGCTTCGTATGTCAGCCCGGCTTCTTCGAGCGAAATGTGTGCGGCTAGCGAGCAGGCGCCGGCGGAATAGTAAAGCTTCATGGCAGGTCCTCAGGGGTGAAAAGGCGTCCATGCCCCGGGGTGTTGCGTGCGGCGCCGCAGGCGTTGGGCACGTCCCCGACATGGACGAGCGCCGAGCAGCGTAGCAGAAAGTTGCTTCACGCGGTGCCCACGTGTTTGCTATTGACGTGATAGCTGATTGCGTAGCACGGTGTTGACCTGCAGGCCATTTAATCTTGAAACGACATGAGGGCGAAGCCCTATTGCCGCGCGCCCCCGCTTGTGCTCACATCAGGCCACCGATTTGCGGGTTGACGCCAGAAAGGAAGGTGTGTCATGACGACGGTTGCAGAGATACTGCGCTCCAAGAGCAATGCCCTGGTCTTTCACGTATCTCCCTCGGATACGGTGCTCGATGCCCTGCGCCTGATGGCCGAGCAGGGCATCGGCGCGGTGGTGGTGCTGGAAGGCGAAAAGCTCGCCGGCATCTTCACCGAGCGCGACTACGCCCGCAAGGTGGCGCTGCTCGGGCGCAGCTCGGGCGATACGCCGGTGAGCGACATCATGACGCGCGCCGTGCGCTACGTGCATTCGACGCAGACCACCGAGGAATGCATGGCGCTGATGACGGAAAACCGCCTGCGCCACCTGCCCGTGCTCGACGATGGAACGCTCGTGGGCCTGATCTCCATCGGCGACCTGGTCAAGCACGTGATCTCGCAGCAGCAGTTCGTGATCGCGCAGATGGAGCAGTACATCACCGGCGGGTGGTGAGGCTGCGTCCTTGCCTTTCAGGCGGCGACAACGCGGTTCTTGCCCGCGCGCTTGGCCAGGTACATGGCCTGGTCGGCGCGCTGCAGCGCGACGGCGCTTTCCTCGTCGTTCGCGAGCTGGGTCACCCCGGCGCTGAAGGTCATGAGCACGTGCTCGTCGTTGCTCAGGAAGTAGTGGGCACTCAGCTCACGCTGCAGACGCTTGAGCGCCTGTACGCCCTGCTCCACCGTGGTGTTGGGCAGAATGAGCACGAATTCCTCGCCACCGTAGCGTGCCAGCTGATCCTGCGGGCGCATCGCGGCGCGCGCCACGTCGGTCAGGTGCACGAGCGCCGCGTCGCCCGTGGTGTGGCCCAGCCGGTCGTTGAGCACCTTGAAATCATCCAGATCGAGCAGCGCCACGCACAGCGGCGCATCGCTGCGCAGACTGCGGGAAATTTCGCGCCTGAGCGCCTCATCGAGCCCCTTGCGGTTGAGCGTGCCGGTCAGCGGGTCGTGCCGCGCCTGGGCGCTGGTGCGCTCCAGCGCCTGGCGCAGGCGCTCGATTTCTGCGTTCGCCGTGTCGGCGCGCTGGCGCAGCTCGCGCAGTTCGTGGCGCATCGCGCTGCTCTTTTGCGCCATGGCCTGCGTGGCGGCCATGACCTCCTGCAGCAGGGGCTGGAGCTCCTTGAGTTCGCGCACCTGGCCGATGCGCCCGGCGCAGTCGGTGAGCTGGCCGTGGTAGGCGGCGCTGCTCTCGTCCATCTGCGCGAGCCGGTCGATGAAGGTGGCCAGCAGCTCGCGCATCTGCCGCTGAGCCTTGACGGCGTGCTCCTTCGATTCGGACTGCTTGAAGATCACGTCCTTCAGGCGCTGCTGCACGTCGTCCAGGCGCCTGAGCGTCAGCGGCGGCACCGCCGCGTCGCGCAGCGCCTGCGCCTGGCCCTGCAGCCAGGCGTCGTCCTGGCTGAGCACGGCCACGTTGTCGAACACCATGTGCAGCAGGGTGAGCAGGGCGGCGCGAATCGCGGCCTGGTCCTCGGCGGCAAACGAGAGCCGGTAGCTGAAGTTGGACAGGAGTTTTTCGGATTCGGGCAGCGCCGGCATGGGCTGCCTGAGCCAGGCGATCAGCTCCTGCCCGAGCTCGCGCACGCGGTCATCGTCCTCGCCCATGGCGGCGACCACGTTGTCCACCATGCGCGCGAGGTGCTCGGCAAAGACGGTGTCGAGCGTGTCCCTGTCGGCCGGCTTGTTGGCGACGGTGGTCGACACCGGGGACAGGCCGAGCGTGGCGTATCCGACCAGCGTGCTTTGCAGCGCCATCCAGTCCTTGGCGTCGATCGCCGCGTTCAGCTGCTCGAGCAGGCGCCGCTGCTCGGCCGTTTGCCCCGGCAGGATGCGCGCGATCTGACGCAGGCGCAGTTCCGGGAAGGCCGGCTGGCTGATCTGGCCCGAGATCTCGTCGTAGATCGCCAGGTAGTTGTCCGGCGTGGGTTGCAGCCGACGCGCGGCCAGCTGCCTGAGGGTTTCGCGGGCGTATTCGGAGGCGGGTTTGGTGGCCATGGCGGGCGCTGCTCGGTGATTCGCGTGCGCCGCGATTGTCGCCTGTCGCGCTCAGGTGGCATTCACCAGCACCAGCTTGCCCTTGACGTCGCGCGCCGCCATTTGCGCGTAGGCCGCGCGCAGCTCGCTCATGGGCAGCACGCGGTCGATCACCGGCTTGATTTTGCCGCTGGCGTACTCCTGCGCCAGCGTCGCCAGCATGGCCGCGTTGGCCTGCGGCTCGCGCTTGGCGAATTCGCCCCAGAACACACCGACGATGGACGCGCCCTTGAGCAGCGGCAGGTTCATCGGCAGGCTGGGAATCGGGCCGGCCGCGAACCCGATCACCAGGTAACGCCCGCGCCAGGCGATGGAGCGAAACGCCGCTTCGGTGAACTCACCGCCCACGGGGTCGTAGACCACGTCCGGCCCCTTGCCGCCGGTCAGATCCTTGAGCGCGGCGCGCAGGTCCTGCGTGCGGTAGTTGATGGTGGCGTCGGCCCCCTGCGCGCGGCAGATGTCGCACTTTTCCTGCGTCGATGCGGCGGCGATCACGCGTGCGCCGGCCGCCTTGGCGATCTGGATCGCCGCCGTGCCCACGCCGCCGGCCGCGCCCAGTACCAGCACCGTCTCGCCCGTCCGCAGCGCCGCGCGATCGATCAGTGCGTGGTGCGAGGTGGCGTAGGTCATGATGAAGGCCGCCGCGTCCGTGAACGCGAAGCCCTCGGGCAGTGGCATGCACAGCGCGGCGGACGCGACGGTGTGCGTGCCGAAGCCGCCCGTGCCCGACAGGCAGGCCACGTGCTGTCCGATGCGCAGGTGTTTCACTCCCTCGCCCACGGCGCTGACCACGCCCGCGTATTCCGAGCCCGGCACGAAGGGCAGCGGCGGCTTGAACTGGTACTTGCCCTGAACGATCAGCAGATCGGGAAAGTTCAGGCTGGCCGCGCGGATCTCGATCAGCACCTCGCCGGGGCCGGGCTCAGGTGTGGGCAACTCGGTCCATGTGAGCGCATCGACCCCGGTGGGGTTGCTGCAAAGCCAGGCGTGCATGGGATCTCCTCTTCGTGGTCTGGTCGGGCCATTATGAAAGTGCGAGCACGCCCCGTTTGTCCCTCGCGCGACGGACCCTCCTCATCCAGGCGTGCGCCCCTACAATGCCAGCCTTCCCTAGCAGGCAACAATGCGCATCCTCCTGAGCAATGACGATGGCTACCAGGCCCCCGGCCTGGCCGCGCTGTACGCGGCGCTGTCGCCGATCGCCGAGGTCCAGGTGGTCGCGCCCGAGCACAACAACAGCGCCAAATCCAATGCGTTGACGCTCAACGCGCCGCTGTACGTGCACACGGCGCCCAACGGTTTTCGCTACGTCAATGGCACACCGGCCGACTGCGTGCATATTGCGCTCACGGGGCTGCTTTCGGACCGGCCGGACCTGGTGATTTCCGGCATCAACAACGGCGCCAACATGGGTGACGACACGCTCTATTCGGGCACCGTGGGCGCGGCCATGGAGGGCTATCTCTTCGGCATCCCGTCGATCGCCGTCTCGCAGGTCGACAAGGGCTGGCAGGAACTGGATGCGGCAGCCGCCACGGTCGCCACGCTGGTGGCGCAAATGAAGGAACAGCATTTCGTCGGCTCTGCCGCCGCGTGGCTGCTCAACGTCAATATTCCGAATCTGCCGCTCGAGGCCCTGCGCCCGGCCAAGCTCTGCCGCCTCGGGCGTCGCCACGCGGCGCAAAGCGCCATCCGGCAGGAGAACCCGCGTGGCGAGACCATGTACTGGATTGGCGCGGCCGGCGCGGCCCGGGATGCGAGCGAAGGCACGGATTTCCATGCGACGGCGCAGGGGCACGTGTCCGTCACGCCGCTGCAGGTGGATCTGACCGATCACCAAAACCTCGGCTACTGGGCGCAGACGATGGCGCGGCTGGCGATGGCGGGACAGACCGCATGAGCCCGTCGCGCAGGCCGGGGTTTCCGGCGCGGCTGGGTGGGCTCAAGGCGGGCGCGGGTTCCGCATTGACCGCCCCCATGCCGACGCGCGCGCCGCAGGCGCCGACGCCGGTGCCCCAGGGCCTGGGGCTGGATTCGGCCGCCGTGCGCCAGCGCATGACGCAGCGCCTGGCACAGGCCGGCATCGCGCGCGCGGACGTGCTGCAGGCCATGGGGACGGTGCCGCGCCACCGTTTCGTGGACACGGCACTGGTCACCCAGGCCTATGAAGAGACCAGCCTGCCGATCGGCTGGGGGCAGACCATTTCCAAGCCCGCCGTGGTGGCGCGCATGATCGAGCTGCTGCTGGGCGCGCCCTGCGTGCAGTCCGGTGGCCAGCTCGCGCGCGTGCTGGAGATCGGCACCGGTTGCGGCTACCAGGCGGCCGTGCTCTCGCTGTTGGTGCGCGAGGTCTACACCATCGAGCGTCTGCGGGCCATGCACGAGCGCGCGCGCGAGCGGCTGCGGCCCTTGCGGCTTGCGAACGTGCACCTGATCCTGGGCGACGGCACGCTCGGCTATGCGGCCGGCGCGCCCTATGCGGGCATCATCGCCGCCGCCGGCGGTCAGCAGCTGCCGGGCGCGTGGTGTGAGCAGCTGGCCGTCGGGGGGCGGTTGGTCGCGCCCATCGTCGGCGCGGACGGCGCGCAGGCTTTGCAGGTGGTGGACAGAACCGCGCAGGGCTATGCGCACAGCGTGCTCGAGGCGGTGCACTTCGTCCCCCTAAAATCGGGTATCGCGTGATTCAACGAACGCAGGCTGAGGTATGAGGCAAATCAGGTCGAGAGGATTGTGGACGGGCGTTCTGGGGGCGGCCATGCTGCTCGCGGCGTGCAGCACACCGGTCAATCAGGCGCCTGTGGAGAGCCGCGGCACGTCGGCCCTGGGCGGCGCCGGGCCCGTGGTGGCGCCGACCCCCGCGCCCGCCAAGCCGCTTGCCGGGGCGGAGAACGCGGGCAAGCCGGGGTATTACACGGTCAAGCCCGGCGACACGCTGATCCGCATCGGCCTCGATCATGGACAGGCGTGGAAGGACCTTGCGCGCTGGAACCAGCTTGAAAACCCGAACGTCATCGAAGTGGGCCAGGTGCTGCGCGTGGCGCCGCCCGATGCCGCCACGGCAGCGGCGACCGTCGCGTCTGACAAGGGCGTGGTGACGAGGCCGGTGACGAGCAGTGCTGCGGCGGCGAATGGGTCCGCGGCAGCGGCTGTTGCCCCGGCGCCCGCGGCCCCCGCGGCGGCGCCTGTGGCACCGGCGGCGGCCTCTGGCGACATCCAGCTCGCCTGGCCCGCTTCCGGCAAGGTGGAAGCCCGGTTCGACGAGGCGCACAACAAGGGTCTGGACATCGGTGGCAAGGCCGGAGACCCGGTACTGGCTGCTGGGGACGGCCGGGTGGTCTACGCCGGGGCGGGCCTGCGCGGTTATGGCAACCTGCTGATCGTGCAGCACAACAAGACCTATCTGACGGCCTACGCGCACAACCAGAAGCTGCTGGTCAAGGAAGACCAGACCGTGCATCGGGGCCAGAAGATCGCCGAGATGGGCAGCAGCGATGCCGATCGCGTGAAACTGCATTTTGAAGTGCGCCGCGAAGGCAAGCCGGTCGATCCGCTGCGCTACCTGCCCGCGCGCTGATGGCCGAACCCGCGCCGCAAGGCGAGAGCGGCGAGCCTCAGCCTGACGAGGCGCAGTGCGAGCAGCGCGACCTCACCATCTCGGGCGGCGAGCACGGGCTGCGCTTGGACAAGGCGCTCGCCCTGCTGGTGCCCGAGTTCTCGCGCAGCTACCTGCAGCAGCTGCTGGAGCAGGGGGCGGTGCAGCTCGATGGCCGCGTCGGCGTCAAGCCCGCGCACAAGGTGCGCGTCGGTGATCTGCTTCGGGTGCAGATGCGCCCCACCGAACAGAGTCAGGCATTTCACCCCGAGCCGATAGCGATCGATGTGGTGCACGAAGACGAGCACCTGCTGGTGATCAACAAGCCCGCCGGGCTCGTCGTGCACCCTGCGGCCGGCCACTGGAGCGGCACGCTGCTCAACGGCCTGCTTTGGCGCGATGCGGGCGCGGCGCAGCTGCCGCGCGCAGGCATCGTGCACCGACTGGACAAGGATACGAGCGGTCTGATGGTGGTGGCGCGCACCCGCACGGCCATGGATGTACTGACGCGAGCCATTTCCGCCCACGAAGTCAGCCGGCGTTATCTGGCCCTGGCCTGGGGGCGCTGGTTGCCGGGGATGCGGCAAAGCATAGATGCGCCCATCGGGCGTGATCCGCGCAATCGCCTGCGCATGGCGGTGGTGGATCTGGCGCTGCACCCGGGCAAGACCGCGCGCACCGACGTACAAGGCCTGGCGACCGACGGCCGGCTCAGCCTGGTGCGCTGCAGCCTGCACACGGGGCGCACGCACCAGATTCGCGTGCACATGGCGTTCATCGGACACCCTCTGGTGGGTGATGCGTTGTACGGCGGTGCGCCCGCGGCAGACATGCGGCGCCAGGCCCTGCATGCCTTTTCCCTGGCCCTGACGCACCCTGTCACCGGCGTGCCCATGTGCTGGAGCGCGCCGCTGCCGCTGGATCTGCGCCATGCGCTTGACGTGTTGGGCTTGGACTACAATGAGCCGTAAGTTTGCGTCGCGCTGGTATTCTGCGACGCTGGCCCCAGCGCAGCGGGGTTGCTCCTTGCGCGCGTTCATGCGGCTCCCGGATTCGGGCCGCGCACCCACAAATCCGCATTAGCGTCGCTTTGACAGGCAGGGTCACACGCGTGGTGTGTCTGTCCATGGCGCCAGACCATGAACACGGTGGAAGCCAAGAAGGTCCTGGAGACCGCGTTGATCTGCTCCCAGCAGCCCCTGGCGCTGCGTGATCTGCGTGCGTTGTTCGACGAGGCGGTGGGCGCGGATACCGTCAAATTCCTGCTTGAAGAGCTGCAGGCCGACTGGGCGCAGCGCGGGGTGCAGCTGGTGCAGGTGGCGTCCGGCTGGCGATTCCAGAGCCGACCCGAGATGCGCCACTGGCTCGATCGTCTCGTGCCTGAAAAGCCCGCGCGCTACAGCCGCGCGACGCTGGAGACGCTGGCCATCATTGCGCATCGCCAGCCGGTGACGCGCGGCGACATCGAGGACATCCGCGGTGTGGTGGTGGGCAGCCTGATCATCAAGCAGCTGGAAGACCGGGGCTGGATCGAGGTGATCGGGCACCGCGAGACGGTGGGGCGGCCCGCGCTGTTTGCCACCACGCGGCAGTTCCTCGATGACCTTGGCCTGCAATCGATTGCCGATTTGCCGCAGCTGCAGGCCGGTGCGGCGCACGGGCTCGAAGGCGATGAGAGACAGGCGGCGCTGGCGCTGCCCGCCGATGAGCCGCCGAATCTGGATGAGGGTGCAACCACCGCGGGAAATGACGATGAATGACGAACGCAACGCAGATCCGACCGACAACTCGGCCCATGGGCACGCACCTGAGGATCAGGAGCGCACGGCGCGGCGCACGCAGCTGGGCAGGCGCAGGCGGGGTCCGCGCGGCGCGCCGGGACAAGGGCGACCCGGGACGACTTTTGAAGCGGGTGGCGGCGAGCCCGGATACCGGTTCGCGGATGTCGTCTCCGGACAGCTCGACCAGGACGACGAAAACCCCGAACTTGCCGTGCCCAAACGTGTGCTGCAGCCGCGCCCGGAGTCGCCCAAGCTGCACAAGGTGCTGGCGCAGGCGGGCATGGGCTCGCGTCTGGAGATGGAACAGCTGATCTTGGAAGGGCGCATCTCGGTCAACAACGAACCGGCCCATATCGGTCAGCGCGTGCAGTTTGGTGACCAGATCAAGGTCAATGGCAGGCCGATCCGCTTTCGCATCGAGCCGCCCGAGCCGCGCGTGCTTGCCTATCACAAACCCGCTGGAGAGGTGGTCACGACGGACGACCCGGAGAACCGCCCGACGGTGTTTCGCAAGCTCCCGCGACTGCCTCAGGGCAAGTGGCAGTCGGTGGGGCGCCTCGACCTCAATACCGAGGGCTTGTTGCTCTTCACCAATTCGGGCGATCTCGCCAACCGGCTGATGCATCCTCGCTTTGGCACGGAACGCGAATACGCTGTACGCGTGCTCGGTGCCTTGAGCAACGAAGAGAAGCAGCAGCTGCTCGACGGCGTCACGCTCGACGATGGCGTGGCGGCATTCGGCACCGTTGAAGACGGCGGGGGGGAAGGCGCCAATTGCTGGTACCGCGTGACGATTGCCGAGGGTCGCAATCGCGAGGTGCGTCGCATGATCGAGGCCGTGGGCCATGCCGTCAGCCGCCTCATTCGCATCCGCTACGGTGCCATGGTGCTGCCGCGCGGCCTCAAGCGCGGCACCTGGATGGAGCTGGACGAACGCGACATCCGCGCGCTGACACAGGCGGCAGGTCTGCCCGATCGGGCGCCGGCTCGCGGTGAGCGCAAGGGTGGCGGTGGTGGCGGGCAGAGAAACGGGCGACGTGGCGCGCCGGGGCAGGGGCGCGAAGCCCGCCAGAGCGGCAGCGCCCAGCCTGACCCGATGAAGACCTCGGTGGGCTACATCGGCGCGGACAGCTTCGCGCGCCAGCGCCGCCAGCGGCAAAATCCCGGCCAGCGTCGCGGTGGCCGTCGGCCATGACCGCACATCGTAAAATCGACTGTTTTTGCGCTTGTCGCAAGTCCCGCTTCATTTCATTCAGAACAGGAACAGCCCCATGGCCCTCGAACGTACCCTCTCCATCATCAAACCCGATGCCGTTGCCAAGAACGTGATCGGTCAGATCTATGCGCGTTTTGAAGCCGCGGGTCTGAAGATCGCTGCCGCCCGCATGATCCATCTCTCGCGTGCGCAGGCCGAGCAGTTCTATGCGGTGCACAAGGAGCGCCCCTTCTTCAAGGATCTGGTGGATTTCATGATCTCCGGCCCGGTCATGGTGCAGGTGCTCGAAGGCGAGAACGCCATCCTGAAGAACCGCGAGCTCATGGGCGCCACCGACCCGAAGAAGGCCGCGCCCGGCACCATCCGCGCCGATTTCGCCGACAGCATCGACGCCAACGCGGTGCATGGCTCCGACGCGGCCGAAACCGCCGCGGTGGAAGTGGCCTTCTTCTTCCCGGGCTGGTCCGTTTACGCTCGCTGATGAGCACGTTTCGCCGGGCGCCTCTTCGCTGTCAGGCCCCGGCGGGGGCAATGTCATGATCACCAATCTCCTCGACCTGGACCGCGACGCGCTCGCTGCATTCTGTGGCCAGCTCGGGGAAAAGCCGTTTCGCGCCACACAGCTGTTTCGCTGGATCCACCAGCGCGGCGTGCAGGATTTTGACCAGATGACGGATCTGGCCAAGTCCTTTCGCGAAAAGCTCAAGGACTGCGCCTACATCGTGGCGCCACCTGTGGCCAAGGAGCACGTCTCGCAGGACGGCACGGTGAAGTGGCTGTTTGACGTGGGCCGCAACAACGCGATCGAAACCGTCTATATCCCCGAGGATGACCGCGGCACGCTGTGCGTTTCTTCGCAGGCCGGCTGCGCCGTGGGCTGCCGCTTCTGCTCCACCGGCCATCAGGGTTTCAGTCGGCACCTCACCGCCGGTGAGATCGTGGGGCAACTCTGGTGGGCCGAGCATGCGCTGCGCAAGCGCCTGGGTACCGACGAGCGCGTTGTCACCAACGTGGTGTTCATGGGCATGGGCGAGCCGATGAACAACTATCCGGCGCTGGTGCCCGCACTGCGCACCATGCTGGATGACCATGCCTACGGCCTGTCGCGCAGGCGCGTGACGGTCTCCACCTCGGGCGTGGTGCCGATGATCGACCGCCTCGCGCAGGACTGCCCGGTGGCGCTGGCGATCTCGCTGCATGCGCCGAGCGACGCCTTGCGCGACTCCCTGGTGCCGCTGAACCGCAAATTCCCGATAGCCGAGCTCCTGGGTGCGGCGCGCCGTTACCTGGAGGTGGCGCCGCGCGATTTCATCACCTTTGAATACTGCATGCTCGATGGCGTGAACGACCAGCCCGAGCACGCGCGCGAGTTGGTGGCGCTGATCAACGACAAGCGCTGGGAAGGCCTGTCGTGCAAGCTCAACCTGATTCCGTTCAATCCCTTCCCGCAGTCCGGTTTGCGCCGTTCCCCCAATGCCGCGATTGCGGCCTTTGCCAAGGTGCTGCTCGATGCTGGTGTGGTGACGACGGTGCGCAAGACGCGTGGCGACGACATCGACGCCGCCTGCGGGCAGCTCGCGGGCGAGGTGCAGGATCGCACGCGCGCCGCCGAGCGCATGGCCAAGCTGCGCGAGAGCGTGGCGCATTGAGCGGCCTCAACATGAAGGAGAAACAGGCAATGGTCTCATGGCACTCGATGCTTCGCGGCGCGGGCAGCTGGCTGGCAATCATGCTGCTGGCGGCTTCTTCGCTTTCGTTGCAGGGGTGCGCCCATCAGCCTGCTTCTGGTGATGCCGGGGCCGCAGCCGTATCGGACAAGGGCGCCGGTACCGACGCCCGCAAGCGGGCGCATATCCGGCTCGAGCTGGCTGCCAGTTATCTGCAGTCGGGCAGGACCGACGTGGCTCTGGACGAAGCGCGTCAGGCAGTGGCGGCGGACCCCACCTACGCCGAAGCCTGGCATCTGCGTGGCTTGGTGTACCTGGCTCAGCGGGAATGGGCCAGGGCGCAGTCGGATCTGGATCGTGCGCGCGAGCTCAAGCCGAATGATCCGGACATTCTGCACAACCTGGGCTGGCTGCGCTGCGAGCTGAAGGACTATGACGAGGCCGATGCCCTGTTCAAGCAGGCGTTGGCCACCCCGGGTTACACCGAGCGCGTGAAGACACAGGCGGCCCAGGGGGTGTGTTACGAGCGGGCGGGGCATTTGAAGCTGGCGCATGAAGCCCTGCTGCACGCCTATGAGTTTGATGCGCGCAATCCGGTCGTGGGCCTGCATCTTGCCTCCGTCATCTTTGCCCAGGGGGACGCCAAGCGGGCGCAGTTCTACATCCGGCGCGTGAACAACGGCGAGTATTCCGACGCGGCATCGCTGTGGCTGGGCATCAAGATCGAGCGTGCGCTCAAGGACACGCAAGCCATGGGCCAGCTGGCCGAGCAGTTGAACAAGCGCTACCCCTCGTCCAAGGAGGCTTTGGCCCTGGGCCGTGGAGCGTTTGATGAGTGAGACCGTATCCGGCGTGCCGCAGGAAGATCAGACCGCGTCCGTGGCGGATGTGGGCGCGCCCACGACGGCGGGGCGTCTGCTCGCCGCCCGGCGCGAGGACGCGGGCCTGCATCTGGCGGCGCTGGCGGCCACGCTCAAGGTGCCGCTGCACAAGCTGCAGGCGCTGGAAGACGATCGGTACGACACGTTCGATGACGTCGTCTTCCTGCGCGCGCTTGCCTCCAGTGTCTGCCGCGTGCTCAAGATGGATGCGAGCCCGGTGCTGGCCCTGCTGCCGCAGAGCGCCCCTGTGGCGCTCAAGGACCAGCAGGGCTTGAACGCCCGCTTCAAGGAGGCCGGGAGCCGCTCGGATGGCGCCGGAGCGCTGGGCCTGCCGATGTCGCGCCTGACCGCGCTTGCCGTGATTGCGCTGCTGGCGGCCGCGCTGGTGATGGCGTTCATCCCGCGCGGCGACAACGCCGCCTTGGCGCTGCCGCAGACCGAGACCGAAGCCGAGACCCCGCCCGCGCAGGCGCCTGAGCCGGTTGCGGCGCCGACCCACGAGGCAGCGTCCCCTGGGGCACCGCTTGCCGCCACCGGTCCCGCGCCGGGCAGCGTTCCCCGGGCCGCGGTCGCGGCACTGCCGGACAAGGCCGCCGCAACTCAGCCGGAAGAACCCCCAGCCGAGCCCGTGTTGGCCGCTTCGACCGCCACGACGGCAGCCGATTCGCTGGTCATACAGGCGCGCGAACAGACCTGGGTGCAGGTCCGCGATCCCAAGGGCACGGTATTGGCCGAGCGCACCTTGCACAAGGGTGATCGCTATGCGGCGCAAGGCAGCGGTCCCTGGTCCGTCGTGATCGGGCGTGCCGATGCGGCCGATGTGACGGTGCGGGGCCAGCCCGTGGATTTGAGTGCCATCGCGCGCAGCAACGTCGCGCGGTTCGAGGTGAAGTGAATGCAGATGTCTGAAGCAGGCGCGCCGATTCCCATGGTGGCGCCGGCGCCGCGCCATTCGCGCCAGGCGCGCGTGGTCTGGGGCGACAAGGTGATCACGGTGGGTGGCGACGCGCCGGTGCGCGTGCAGTCCATGACGAATACCGATACCGCCGACGTCAAGGCGACGGTGATGCAGGTGCGCCAGCTCGCGCTGGCCGGCTCCGAGTTCGTGCGCATCACGGTCAACACGCCCGAGGCGGCGGCGGCCGTTCCCGAGATCCGTGAGCGCCTCGACCGGATGGGTGAATTCGTCCCGCTGGTAGGTGATTTCCACTACAACGGACACCGGCTGCTCACCGATTTCCCGGAGTGCGCACGCACACTCTCCAAGTACCGCATCAACCCGGGCAACGTCGGCAAGGGCGACAAGCACGACAAGCAGTTCGCCCAGATGATCGAGGCGGCGCTGAGGTGGGACAAACCCGTGCGCATCGGCGTGAACTGGGGCAGTCTCGATCAGGATCTGCTCACCGGCCTCATGGATGAAAACGGCACGCGCGCCCAGCCCTGGGATGCGCGCCAGGTGATGTACGAGGCGCTGGTGCGCTCGGCGATTTCCTCGGCCCGGCGCGCCGAGGAGCTGGGCATGAACGGTGACCAGGTGATCCTCTCGTGCAAGGTCAGCGGCGTGCAGGATCTGATTGCGGTGTACCGCGCGCTGGCAAAGCGCTGCGACTACGCCCTGCACCTGGGCTTGACGGAAGCCGGCATGGGTGCCAAGGGCATCGTCGCCTCGACCGCGGCCATGGCCATGCTGCTGCAGGAGGGCATAGGCGACACCATCCGCGTCTCGCTCACGCCCAAGCCCGGCGAGCCGCGCACGCAGGAGGTGCTCGTGGCCACCGAGATCCTGCAGTCGCTCGGCCTGCGCGCGTTCGCGCCCAGCGTGACGGCCTGCCCGGGTTGCGGGCGTACCACCAGCACCACGTTCCAGGAGCTGGCCAAGCAGATCGACGACTACCTGCGCGCACAGATGCCCCTGTGGCGCACGCGCTACCCCGGCGTGGAGAAGCTGCGTGTGGCCGTCATGGGCTGCATCGTCAACGGGCCGGGCGAGAGCAAGCACGCGGACATCGGCATCAGCCTGCCGGGCACGGGCGAAGCTCCCGCGGCGCCCGTGTACATCGACGGACAGAAGGCCACCACCTTGCGCGGCGAGCACATCGCCACCGAATTCCAGCAGCTCGTGCAGGACTACGTGGAGCGCCGTTACGGGCTGGCAGCGGGTGCGACCTGACGCTTTATCCCCATGAAAAAGTGAGCTGTTGGCGCTTGCTGGATAAGCGCCAGAGCCTGTTTTTATATAAATTTCCGATACCATGCAAAGACTGGCCGCCATCAAGGGCATGAACGACATCCTGCCGCCGGATTCCGCGCGCTGGGAGTGGCTGGAGTCCGTGGTGCGCTCGCTCATGCAGCGCTACGCCTACCGCGCCATCCGCACACCCATCGTCGAGCCGACGGCGCTTTTCGTGCGCGGGCTCGGGCAGGTGACCGACATCGTCGAGAAGGAGATGTATTCCTTCGAGGACCGGCTCAACGGTGAACAGCTTACGCTGCGCCCCGAGGCCACGGCCGGTGTGGTGCGCGCGGTGGTCGAGCATTCCCTGCTGCACGATGGCGGCAAGCGCCTGTATTACATGGGGCCGATGTTTCGCCACGAGCGCCCCCAGCGCGGGCGCTATCGGCAGTTTCACCAGATCGGCGCCGAGGCGCTGGGTTTCCCGGGCGCCGAGATGGATGCCGAGATCATCCTGCTGGCGCATGCGCTCTGGGCCGAGCTGGGTCTGCAGGGCGTGCGGCTGGAGCTCAACAGCCTGGGCCAACCCGACGAGCGCAAGGCGCACCGCGCGGCGCTGATCGCCCATTTCGAGCAGCACCGCGGGCGGCTCGATGAGGACGCACAGCGGCGCCTGTACACCAACCCGCTGCGCATCCTCGACACCAAGAACCCGGACATGCAGGCCGTGGTCGAATCCGCCCCCCAGCTCATGGATTACCTGGGCGATGCCTCGCGCCAGCACCTGCAGACCGTGCAATCCATCCTCGATGCCGCCGGGGTGGCGTGGCGCATCAACCCGCGCCTGGTGCGCGGCATGGACTACTACAACCTCACGGTGTTCGAGTTCGTCACCGACCAGCTCGGCGCCCAGGGCACGATCTGCGGCGGCGGCCGCTACGACTACCTGATCGAGGAGATGGGCGGCAAGCCCGCACCCGCCGTGGGTTGGGCGCTGGGCGTGGAGCGCGTGCTCGAACTGCTCAGGGAGCAGCAGCGCGAGACCCCGGCCGCCCCCCTCGACGCCTATGCCGTGGTGGCCGATGCCGCGTTCCTGCCCGCCGTCATGGCCTTGCTGCAGCGGCTTCGCCTGCATGGCGTTGCTGTGCAGATGCACAGCGGCGCTGCCCAGGCGCAGGGGCTGGGCAGCATCAAGGCGCAATTCAAGAAGGCCGATGCCAGTGGCGCGCGGTTTGCTCTTGTATTCGGAGCGGATGAAATGCAGGCGGGGGCCGTTGCCGTCAAGCCTCTGCGCGAGGCCGGCGAGCAGAAACAGCTCTCGCTGACCGACGTGGCCGCGCTGGCGTCCAGCCTACAATCCGCGCGCTGAAACGAAAGACCGCACGATGGCACACCATTTCGACCTCGAAGAACAGGAACAGATCGCCCAGTTCAAGCATTTCTGGGACACCTGGGGCACGCTCATCACCTGGACCGTCATCGTCGTCATGGGCAGCCTCGCCGCGTGGAATGGCTACCGTTACTGGCAGGGCCGTCAGGCGCAGCAGGCGGTGGCGATGATGGAGGCGGTCGAAGTCGCCGCGCAAGCCAAGGACCTCGATCGCGTACAGCAGATTTTTGGCGATCTGCGCAAGGACTATCCGCGTACCGCGCAGGCGGGGCAGGCCGGGCTGCTGGCCGCGCAGGAATATGCCAATGCCGGGCGTTGGAAAGAAGCCCAGGCGGCGCTGACCTGGGTGGTGGACAACGCGAGCGATGACGGCTATGTGGCGCTTGCCCGTCTGCGGCTGGCCGCGGTGCTGATGCAGGAAAAGTCCTATGACCAGGCCTTGGCGCAGTTGTCGTCCGCCTTTCCGCCGGAATTTGCCGCCGTGGTGGCCGACCGCAAGGGAGACGTGCTCAATCTGCAGGGCAGGAAGCAGGAGGCGATCGAGCAATACCGCCGCGCCTGGGATGCGCTGGGCGAGCAGGCGAGCTATCGCCAGGTCGTGCAGGCCAAGCTCGACGCGCTGGGCGCCGCCACGCCCGCCAAGGGAGGCGCATGATGGTTGCGGCAAACCGTACGCTGCGCCTGCTGGCGACCTGCGCCGTCGTGGCCTCGGCCCTGATCCTGGGCGCCTGCGGTTCATCCAGGCCCAAGCCGGTGGAGTTGGGCGCGGTCGTTCCCCTGCTTCCCGTGCACCTGGCCTGGCAGACCCAGATCGGTTCGGTGGACAGGCTGGTGCTCGCGCCTGCCGTGCAGGGCGATACCGTCGTGCTCGCTTCGGAAGGAGGCACGGTCACGGCGCTGGATGCGCGCAGTGGCGCAAGCCTCTGGCGGGTACAGCTCGCCGATACGCTGTCGGCCGGTGTCGGCAGCGACGGCCAGCGTGCCGCCGTGATTTCCCGCGGCCGCGAACTGATCGTCATGCAGGCGGGGCGTGAGCTCTGGCGCAAACCTCTGCCGGCGCAGACGTTCACGGCGCCGCTGGTAGCGGGCGGGCGCGTCTTCGTGATGACGGCCGATCGTTCGGTGATGGCGTTTGACGGCAGAAGCGGCGCCAGCCTGTGGAACCAGCAGCGCCAGGGCGAAACCCTGGTGTTGCGCGAAAACGGCCTCTTGATGGCCGTCGGCGATACGCTGGTGGCCGGCATTTCCGGGCGCATGGTGGGGTTCGATCCTGATTCCGGAATGGTGCGCTGGGAGGCACCGCTCGCCACGCCGCGCGGTGCCAACGACGTCGAGCGCCTGGTGGAAGTGGTGGGTAGCGTGAGTCGTGAAGGCAGCGTGGTTTGCGCCCGGGCGTTTCAGGCGGCCGTGGGCTGTGTGGACGCCGCTCGCGGTGCCTTGCTCTGGACACGACCCGCGCATGGCGCCCGCGGCATCGATGGCGATGCGCAGGCGCTGTATGGCACCGAAAGCAACGGCCTCGTGCAGGCGTGGAAACGTGCCGACGGCTCGCCCCTGTGGACCTGGCAGCAGCTGCGCTATCGCCATCTCACGGCACCGCTGTTGTTGGGGCGCTCGGTGGTGATCGGCGACAGCACGGGCCTTGTGCACCTGCTGTCCAAGGAAGACGGCTCGCCGCTGAACCGCTTGACGACGGACAGCTCAGGCGTGGCCGCAGCACCCGTGGCGGCAGGCAAGACCTTGGTTGTGGTCACGCGCCAGGGCGGCGTCTATGGCTTTCGACCGGATTGACAGGACGATTTCGTGAAGCCAGTCATCGCCCTCGTGGGGCGAACCAATGTCGGCAAATCGACGCTCTTCAATCGCCTCACGCGCTCGCGCGATGCGATCGTGGCGGATGCTGCCGGACTGACGCGTGATCGTCACTACGGCCTTGGACGGCTGGGGAAGCACGAATACATCGTCGTCGATACCGGCGGTTTCGAGCCCGATGCGGACAGTGGCATCTATCGCGAGATGGCGCGGCAGACCGAGCAGGCGATCGCCGAAGCCGATGTCGTCATTTTCGTGGTGGACGTGCGCGCGGGCCTCTCGGCGCAAGACCATGACATTGCCGTGTACCTGCGTCGGTTGGGCAGACCCTGCGTGCTCGCGGGCAACAAGGCCGAAGGCATGCAGGAAAGCGCCTTGCTCGGCGAGTTCTATGAACTCGGCCTGGGGCAGGTGCACCCGGTGTCGGCCGCGCATGGGCAGGGCATACGCAGCCTGCTGGAAGCCGCGCTGGAGCCTCTGGCGCTGCCCGAGCCCGACGACGGCGATGCGCTGCAGGATCAAGGGAACGCCATACGCCTTGCGGTGGCGGGTCGGCCTAATGTAGGCAAGTCCACCTTGATCAATGCCTGGCTGGGGGAAGAACGCCTCGTGGCGTTTGACTTGCCGGGCACGACGCGCGATGCCATCACGGTGCCGTTCGAATACCGCGGCCAGAAATACGAGCTGGTCGATACCGCGGGGCTGCGCCGCCGTGGCAAGGTGTTCGAGACCATCGAGAAATTTTCGGTCGTCAAGACCCTGCGGGCGATCGAATCGGCGCACGTGGTGCTGCTGCTGCTCGATGCCACTCAGGGCGTGACGGACCAGGATGCGCACATCGCTGGTTACATCCTTGAGAGCGGTCGCGCCGTCGTGGTGGCCGTGAACAAGTGGGATGCAGTGGACGATTACCAGCGCCAGCAGGTCCAGCGCTCGATCGAGAACCGGCTGGCCTTCATGAAATTTGCCACGATCCACTTCATTTCAGCCTCTCGCAGGCAAGGGATCGCCGCCCTCTGGGACTCGATCCGCAAGGCGTATCACGCCTCGGTCTGCAAGATGCCGACGCCGGTGCTCACGCGCGTATTGCTGGAATCGGTGCAGTTTCAGACCCCCAAGCGCTCAGGCGGCTCCCGGCCAAAACCCCGTTACGCGCACCAGGGGGGCATGAATCCGCCGGTCATCGTCGTCCATGGCAATTCTCTGGAGCATCTGACCGACGCCTACAAGCGTTTCCTCGAAGGGCGCTTTCGCAAGCAGTTCGACCTGGTGGGCACGCCGCTGAGGGTGGAATTCAAGACGTCGAAAAACCCCTATACCGACAAAAACGGCACTTGAAAATGTGCCTTGCCGCCCGCACTCTGTCAGTTCGGGTTGCTGTGGTAAGGTGACGCACCACAACAACAGTTTTGAACACGGAGCATATCGTGAGCAACAAAGGCCAACTACTTCAAGATCCGTTCCTGAATGCGCTGCGGCGCGAGCACGTGCCGGTATCCATCTATCTTGTCAATGGCATCAAGCTGCAGGGACAGATCGAGTCCTTCGATCAGTATGTGGTTTTGCTGCGCAATACCGTCACGCAGATGGTCTACAAGCACGCCATTTCGACCATCGTTCCAGGTCGTGCCGTCAACTTCGCTGCGGCGGAAACGGCCGAACCTGGCGAGCAATAAGCATCGTGGTACAGGGTAAGGCCGTGCCCCTGCTCATTGCCGGGGCGCTGCCGTGAGTGCGTTGTCCCATTCGCCCGAAGCAGCCACGCCGGTGCTTCTCGTGGGCGTGGATCTTGGCGCAGACGCCTTCGATGCACAGTTGCAGGAGCTGGCGCTGCTCTCATGCAGCGCCGGGCTCGATCCTGTTGCCCGGCTGACGTGCAAGCGCAAGGCGCCCGACGCTGCGCTTTTCGTCGGAAGTGGCAAGGTCGAGGAGATCGGTGCGCTGGCGCGCGGGCACGGGGTGCAGGAAATCATTTTCGACCAGGCTTTGAGCCCGGCGCAGCAGCGCAATCTGGAGCAGCAGCTTCAGATGCCGGTCTACGACCGGACCATGCTCATTTTGGAAATCTTTGCCCAGCGCGCGCGCAGCTACGAGGGCAAGCTCCAGGTGGAATTGGCGCGCCTGCAGTACCTCAGCACACGGTTGGTGCGCCGCTGGACGCACTTGGAACGTCAGCGCGGCGGCATCGGTGCGCGCGGTGGCCCGGGTGAGCGTCAGATCGAGCTGGATCGGCGCATGATCGCAGACACCATCAAGCGTACGCGAGAGCGCCTCGTCAAAGTGCAGCGCCAGCGCGCCACGCAGCGGCGTCAGCGCGAGCGTCGCGAGACCTTCAGTGTTTCGCTGGTGGGTTACACCAACGCCGGCAAATCCACGCTCTTCAATGCGCTTGTCAAGGCGCATGCCTATGCCGCCGACCAGTTGTTCGCCACGCTTGACACCACCACCCGGCGCCTGTATCTGGGCGAACAGGCGGGGTCGATTTCGCTGTCCGACACGGTCGGTTTCATTCGTGATCTGCCCCACGGCCTGATCAGCGCCTTCAAGGCCACGCTGCAGGAAGCGGCGGACGCCGACCTGTTGTTGCATGTCGTTGATGCGGCCAACCCCGCCTACCCGCAGCAGATCGCGCAGGTGCAGGAAGTGCTTGCTGAAATTGGTGCGGCTGATGTGGCGCAAATTCTGGTTTTCAACAAGGTGGATGCTCTGGCATCATCGGCGCAGCCCCTGGGCGCCCACGACGACTATGAATGGGAGGGGCGCAGGCTGCAACGCCTGTTCGTCAGTGCGCACACCGGTGAAGGGCTCGCGGCTCTCAGGCTTGCGCTGGCGGCGCAGGCTGCTCGCGCGCATGGCGTGCAGGGCGAAGAGCCGCATGCAATGCCCGCACTACATTGAGACCTCGATTGCCGGGACAATACAAGCACAAGCGTTTGCTATCAACCAATGAAGAACGTACGCATGGATCTCCGCGATCGTGTGGCCCGCTGGCTTGCACCAGCGACGGGGCCACGGCGCATCTACAACCTCAATGATCCGCGCTGGGGGCGCGGGGATGACAACGGCGCCCCTGATCAACGCCCGGACCCTGATCGTCCGGCCGATGACACGCCGCCTGCGCGCCCGCCACGAAATCCCCAGGGTGCCGGGGGTGGCGCGCCTCCCGATCTTGACGAACTCTGGCGCGATCTTCAGGGCAAGCTCAACGGTTTGTTCGGCGGCGGCCGCGGTGGCGGTGGGCGCCGTGGCTCGCCTGGCTCCTCGGGTGGCGGGGGGTTCCAGCCGGACATGCGCAATGCGGGCAAGACCCTGATGATCGGCGCGGTCATTGCGGCGCTGGTCTGGCTCTCCACCGGGTTCTTCATCGTGCAGGAAGGCCAGCAGGCGGTCATCACCCGGTTCGGGCAGTACCGGGGCACGGTGGGCGCGGGCTTCAACTGGCGGCTGCCGTATCCGATCGAACGCCATGAGCTGGTCTTTGTGACGCAGATCCGCTCGGTGGACATCGGCCGTGACGCCATCATCAAGGCCACCGGCCTGCGTGAATCGGCCATGCTCACCGAAGACGAGAATATCGTCGAAATCAAATTCGCCGTGCAATACCGCCTCAGTGACGCCCGGGACTGGCTCTTCAACAGCCGCAACCCCGCGGACGCAGTGGTGCAGGCGGCTGAAAGCGCGGTGCGCGAAGTGGTAGGCCGCATGAAGATGGACTCCGCCCTCGCCGAAGAGCGCGATCAGATTGCTCCGCGCGTGCGCACGCTTATGCAGACCATCCTTGATCGCTACAAGGTCGGGGTCGAGGTCGTTGCGGTCAATCTGCAGCAGGGCGGCGTGCGTCCACCCGAGCAGGTGCAGGCTGCCTTCGACGACGTGCTCAAGGCCGGACAGGAGCGCGAACGGACCAAGAACGAGGCCCAGGCCTACGCCAACGATGTCGTTCCCCGCGCTTCTGGCGCGGCGTCACGGCTCCAAGAGGAGGCGACTGGCTACAAGGCGCGTGTGGTCGCGCAGGCGCAGGGCGATGCCCAGCGCTTTGATTCCGTAGTGGCCGAGTACCAGAAGGCGCCTCAGGTCACGCGTGACCGCATGTACCTTGAGAGCATGCAGCATGTGCTCAGCAATGTAACCAAGGTACTCGTCGAATCTCGCCAAGGCTCCAATCTGCTGTATCTGCCGCTGGACAAGCTGCTCGGCAGCGCTTTGCAGCCGTCAACGGTCACTCAGCCGGGGGCTGCGCCCGCTGCGCCGCGCACGGCAGCGCCTTCGGCACCCGCCTCGTCGCCCTCGTCGGCGGTGGGTGATGCCCGTACCCGCGACAACTCGCGCTCGCGCGAGCGCGAACCACGCTAGGAGAGTGGTGTGAACCGCATAGGATTTGCTATTTCCACCCTGTTGCTTGTTTTTGTGCTGGCAAGCGCGAGCATGTTCGTGGTCGATCAGCGCCAGTATGGCGTGGTCTATTCGCTTGGGCAGATCAAGGAAGTCATCACCAAGCCAGGGCTGTACTTCAAGTTGCCGCCGCCCCTGCAGAACGTGCGTTATATCGACAAGCGCCTGCTTACGCTGGACGGGTCCGAGACGGAATCCATGCTGACGGCGGAGAAGCAGCGCGTGGTCATCGATTGGTATGTACGCTGGCGCATTTCCGACCCCTTGGAATACATCCGCAATGTGGGGCTGGATGAAGGCGCCGGGTCGCTGCAGCTCAACCGCGTGGTGCGCAATGCGTTTCAGGAAGAAGTCAATCGCCGCACCGTGCGTGAATTGCTTTCCGACCAGCGCGATGCCCTGATGGCCGACGTCAAGCGCGAAGTGCTCGAAGCGGTGCGTGGCGGCAAGCCCTGGGGCATGGACGTGGTGGACGTGCGCATCACGCGGGTCGATTACGTGGAGTCGATCACCGAGTCGGTCTATCGCCGCATGGAGGCCGAGCGCAAGCGCGTCGCCAACGAGTTGCGTTCCACTGGTGTGGCCGAAGGCGAGAAGATTCGTGCCGAGGCCGACCGTCAGCGCGAAGTGATTCTTGCCGGTGCGTACCGCGATGCGCAGAAGGTCAAGGGCGAGGGCGATGCCCAGGCAACGCGCATCTACGGTGAGGCTTTTGGGCGTGATCCGCAGTTCGCCCAGTTCTATCGCAGCCTCGAGGCCTACCGGGCCAGCTTCGACGGCAAGCACGACGTCATGGTGCTTGACCCGTCCGGTTCGGAATTCTTCAAGGCCATGCGGGGCGCGTCCGGCTCGGGTTCGGGGCGCAACTGAACCGCGCCTCGCATGACTGACGCGTTCTGGACAGCGCTCGCCTTCGTGCTGATTCTCGAAGGGCTCATGCCTTTGCTGGCGCCTTCGGCCTGGCGCCGGGTGTTCACGCAGATGCTGCAGCTGCGTGACGGACAAATTCGATTTTGCGGTTTGGTCAGCCTGCTCGCGGGCGCGCTGGTTCTGGCCTGGATGGCTTAGGTCGGCGCCCGGCGCAGACGCGCCCGGTAGAATCCCCTTTTTAACAACCTCCGGGTTTTGCATGTCTGCCTGGGTACTCCCGGATTACATCGCTGACGTATTGCCCTCTGAAGCCCGGCGCATCGAGGAGTTGCGTCGTGCGCTGCTGGACACGGCGCGCGGCTACGGCTATGAACTCGTCATACCACCACTGTTCGAGCACCTTGAATCGCTGCTGACCGGCGCTGGAGAAGAGCTGGACCTGCAGACCTTCAAGCTCGTCGATCAGCTCTCGGGCAAGTCCCTGGGTCTGCGGGCCGACATGACGCAGCAGGTGGCGCGTATCGATGCGCACCTGCTCAATCGCAGTGGCGTGGCGCGTCTGTGCTACTGTGGGCCGGTGCTGCACACCCGGCCCGATCGGCCGCATGCCACGCGCGAGCCCTTGCAATTCGGCGCCGAGATTTATGGGTGTGGTGGCGTTGAGGCGGAGATCGAATCCGTGACCCTGGCGCTCGAGTGCCTGCGTGCGGCGCAGGTACCGGCACCCAGCATTGATCTGGCGGACATGCGCATCGTGCGTGCCCTGTTGGCTGGCGTTCCTGCCGGCCTCCAGACCCTGCGCAGGGTACACGCGGCGCTGGCAGCCAAGGACGCGAGCGAGCTTTCCCAACTGACCAAAGACTTTCCCAGGCAATCCCGGGAAGGGCTCGCCATGCTGCTGCAGTTGTATGGGGGCATGGATATCCTTGATGAAGCAGAAAAAGTGCTCGGCGCCTTTGCTGGCGTGCGCAAGGCGCTACAAGATTTGAGGATGGTGGCCTCCAAGGTCAAATACGCTCACGTCACCTTCGATCTGGCGGACCTTCGCGGCTATTCTTATTACAGTGGTCTGCGCTTTGCGGTCTATGCCACGGGCGTCACGGACACGCTCGCGCGGGGCGGGCGCTACGACGAGGTGGGTGCTGTGTATGGGCGCAATCGCCCGGCCGTGGGGTTCAGTCTGGACGTCAAGCAGCTGGCATCGGTCGTGGTACCCCCTGCATTGAGGGCCGCCATCCGTGCCCCGTGGTCCGCAGACGATGGGCTGTCCGATGCGATTGCGCGTTTGCGCCAGCAAGGAGAGACCGTGGTCTGCGTGATGCCCGACGTCGGCAATCATGTGGACGAATTCGACTGCGATCGCGAACTGGTCCAAGTCGACGGGCACTGGATTGTCCGGACACTTTAGTTTGATGAACTTTCTCTGAATGGGACTCGGTGCGGTGATGAATACTCTCAAAGGGCGCAACTGCGTGGTGGTCGGAGCACAGTGGGGCGACGAGGGCAAGGGCAAGCTGGTGGACTGGCTCACCGAATCTGCCCAAGGCGTGGTCCGTTTTCAGGGAGGGCACAACGCAGGGCACACGCTCGTGATCAATGGCGTGAAGACTGCGCTGCACCTTATTCCCAGTGGCATCATGCACCCGGGCGTCAAATGCTATATCGGCAATGGCGTGGTGCTGTCTGCCGCCAAGCTGTTTCAGGAGATTGCGGGCCTGGAGCACGCCGGCGTCGAGGTACGCTCCCGTTTGCGCGTGAGTGAGGCCTGCCCCTTGATCCTGCCGTTTCACGCGGCGCTGGACGTGGCGCGTGAGGCCGCGCTGGAGCGCGGTGGCAGCGAGAAGATCGGCACTACAGGGCGGGGAATCGGACCGGCGTACGAAGACAAGATCGCGCGCCGGGCGCTGCGGGTGCAAGACCTCAAGCATCCCGAGCGGTTTGCGCAGAAGCTGCGCGCGCTGCTTGCTTTGCACAATCACGTTCTGACCACCTTCCTGGGCTCGCGCGACTTTGCGTTTGGTGATGCGCTCAAGCCTTACATGCGCGAGGGCGAAGTCCAGTTCGAGCCGGTTTATGAAGAAGCCATGCGCCATGCCGAGCAACTCAAACCCATGATGGCCGATGTGTCTCGTGAACTCAACGAGGCGCATGCGCATGGAGCCAATCTGCTTTTTGAAGGCGCTCAGGGCACCTTGCTGGATGTGGATCATGGCACCTACCCGTATGTGACTTCCAGCAATTGCGTCGCTGGCAATGCCGCAGCCGGCTCCGGAGTCGGACCCGGCATGCTGCACTACATCCTGGGGATCACCAAGGCCTATTGCACCCGGGTGGGTGGCGGCCCGTTTCCGACCGAGCTCGATTGGGAGCAACCTGGCACGCCAGGCCATCATATGAGCACGGTTGGAGCCGAAAAAGGCGTGACCACCGGGCGTAGCCGGCGCTGCGGATGGTTCGATGCGGCACTGCTCAAGCGCAGCGCCCAGGTCAATGGCTTGTCAGGTCTGTGCATCACCAAGCTGGACGTGCTCGACGGCTTGCATGAGCTGGCCCTGTGCGTCGGCTATGAGCTCGAAGGCGAGCGCATCGATTTGCTGCCCATGGGAGCAGATGAAATTGCCCGTTGCACACCCATCTATGAAGTGATGCCCGGGTGGTCCGAGACCACGTTCGGCGTTACCCGTTATGAGGACTTGCCTACCAATGCGCGCAACTACCTTGAGCGCATCGAGCAGGTCACGGGCGTTCCGGTGGCCATTGTTTCAACGGGCCCGGACAGGGCACAGACCATCGTCCTGCGGCAGCCCTTTGCCGCACAGGCGGACATTTGATCTTTGCGGGCGCGACCAGGGCCCTTGTTTCAACGCCACACACGGATCTTGCGATGCTGACAGAAGACGGCAAACACCTGTATGTAAGTTACGACGAATACCACAGCCTCATCGAGAAGCTGGCGCTCAAGGTACACCATTCAGGCTGGGAATTCGACACCATCCTGTGCCTGGCGCGAGGGGGATTGCGACCGGGAGACATCCTCAGCCGCATCTTCGACAAGCCGCTGGCCATCATGTCCACCAGTTCCTATCGGGCCGAAGCGGGAACGGTGCAGGGGCACCTGGACATCGCGCGCTACATCACGACTCCCAATGGCGAAATTGCAGGCCGAGTCCTGCTCGTGGACGACTTGGCCGACTCGGGGCATACGCTCAACGCAGTCGTCTCCTTGCTGAAAGCCAGATACGCGCCCATCTCCGAGCTGCGTACCGCAGCCATCTGGGTCAAAGGGGCCTCCACGTTCGAGCCGGACTATTCCGTCGATTTCCTGCCCACCAACCCCTGGATCCACCAACCGTTCGAGACCTACGATACGCTGACGCCGGATCGGCTGCTGGAGCGCTGGAAGGTGTGAGTGATGCGCGATGCAAGGCAATGAAAGCTTTTTCTTCAACTTCTTGTCTTTCGCCCAAAATTGGGTATACAATGCAGGGCTTCGCTGATCGCAGCGCCTCTGGTATCCCCGGGGTCCACGCAAGTGGTTTTTTGGGGTGATGAGAGGGACAGGTTCGTTAACAAAATACAGCCGATAAGCGTGGGCGTTTGGAT
>JAJPEQ010000007.1 GCA_021166775.1 Comamonas sp.
GCTCGGGCATGCCGCGCGCGCATTTCATCAAGACCTTCCCCGGCAACGAAACCAACCTGGGCTGGGTGGACAAGGAAATCGCCGCCAAGAAATACACCAACCGCGGCCTGCAGTTCCTCGATCTGATTCAGGAAGGCAACATCGGCCTGATGAAGGCGGTCGACAAGTTCGAGTATCGCCGCGGCTACAAGTTCTCGACTTATGCGACGTGGTGGATCCGGCAGGCGATCACCCGTTCGATCGCCGACCAGGCCCGCACGATCCGCATTCCGGTGCACATGATCGAGACGATCAACAAGATCGTCCGCACCTCGCGCCAGATGCTGCACGAGATCGGCCGCGAGCCGACGCCGGAGGAACTGGCCGAAAAGCTCGCCATGCCGCTCGAAAAGGTGCGCAAGGTACTCAAGATCGCCAAGGAGCCGATCTCGCTTGAAACCCCCGTGGGCGACGAGGAGGATTCGCATCTCGGCGACTTCATCGAGGACAAGATGGCGATCCTGCCGATCGACGCCGCGATCCAGGCCAATCTGCGCGAGACGACGACGCGCGTGCTCGCCTCGCTGACGCCGCGCGAGGAGCGCGTGCTCAGGATGCGCTTCGGCATCGGCATGAACACCGATCACACGCTGGAAGAGGTGGGCCAGCAGTTCAGCGTCACCCGCGAACGCATCCGCCAGATCGAGGCCAAGGCGCTGAGAAAGCTCAAGCACCCGAGCCGCAGCGACAAGCTGCGCAGCTTCATCGATTCGCTGTAAGCGGATCGACTCGATGCAAATCCCGCCTCGGCCCCCTGCCCCGGCGGGTTTTTTCATGCTCTGGACAGGAGCCCACCCATGGCGATCGCGTACGCGTGGCTGCACGGCATGCTGGTGCAACGCTTCGGCTCCGAAGCGGCACTGGAGAGTGCTCTGCCCCAGCCCCTTTCATCCGAGGCACTGCGTCAGAAAAGCAGTGATCGCTACCTCTCGGCGATGACGCAACGCGTGTTCCAGGCGGGCTTGCGCCACAGCGTGGTGGACGCGCGCTGGAGCGCATTCGAGGCCGCCTTCGAGGGTTTCCACGTGCAGGCGATGGCGCAGCTCGACGCCCGGCAGATCGAAGCGCACATGCAGAATGCGCGCCTGATCCGCGACCGCGCCAAGCTGCAGAGCATGGTGAAGAATGCGCGCTTCATCCTCGACATTGAACAGGAGCGCGGCGAGCCGTTCGGGCAGTTCATCGCCGACTGGCCTGCCAGCGACATCATCGGGCTCTGGCAGTTGCTCGCACAGCGCGCGACGCGCCTGGGGGGCCGCTCGGGAGCGGGGTTTCTGCGCCTTGCAGGCAAGGACAGCTTCCTGCTGACGAGCGACGTGGTGGCGCGCCTCATCGAAGCGGGAGTGGTGCAACGCACACCCAAAACACCGGGCGAACTGCAAGCCGTGCAGGACGCCTTCAACGCGCTGCACGCCGAGTCGGGACGGTCGCTGTGCGAACTCTCGGCGATGCTCGCGTTCAGCATCCATCCCGAGCGCTGACAGGCTTCAGGCGAACACCCCCGCCGTTTCCTGCATGCGAGCGGACACCTCGCCCAGGTGGTGCAGCGTGTCGCCCCAGCTCATCTCCAGTTGCGTGAGCGTCTTGAAATAGTGGCTCACGATGTACTCGTCGGTCACGCCGATGCCGCCGTGCAGCTGCACCGCCTGCTGGCCGACGAAGCGCATCGATTGGCCGAGCTGCACCTTGGCGCGCGACAGCGCCTGGCGGCGCTCGCCGGGCTCGGCACCGAGCTTGAGACTGGCGTAGAAGCTCATCGAGCGCGCGAGTTCGAGCTGCATCTTCATGTCGGCCATGCGGTGGCGCAGCGCCTGAAAGCTCGCGATGGTCACGCCGAACTGCCTGCGCTGGTTCATGTATTCGGCGGTGAGGCGCAGCGTCTCATCCATCACGCCGACGGCGTAGGCGCAGGTGGCGGCGATGCCCACGTCCTGCGCCAGTTCCAGTGCTGCCAGGCCGTCGGTCGTGACCCGCGTTGCCGATGCGTTGGTGAGCGCGAGCTCTGCCGCGCGCCCGCCCTCCTGCGTCCCGTAGCCCCGCGTCGCCACGCCGCTGGCGCTGCGCTCCACGAGAAAGAGCGCGATGCGGCCACCGAGCTGCGCGGGCACGAGGAAGGCCTCGGCTCGATCGCCCACGGGAACTATGCTTTTATGAGCTGTCAACGCATATCCAGCGGGCGTTTGCACCGCTTTTGCCTCACAAACGTCGAGCCGGTAGCGCGCCTTGCGCTCCTGCTGCGCCAGCACCACGAGCGCTTCGCCATTGGCGATGCGTGGCAGCCATGCGGCCCGCATGGCCTCGGGTGCGTGCCGCGCCAGCACCTCGGCCACGATCAGCGTCTGCGCCAGCGGCGCGAGCACCAGGCCGCGACCGAGCTCCTCCATCACCACCATCGCATCGACCGCGCCCTGGCCCAGCCCCCCATGCGCCTCGGGCACGGTGAGCGCCGTCAAGCCCAGCTCGGCCAGCTCGCCCAGCACCGCGCGGTCAAAGCCGCCCGCGGCGGCGATGGCGCGCCGACGCTCGAAGCCGTAGGCCTTGCCCACCCAGCGGCGCACCGCGTCGCGCAATTGTTCCTGGTCGTCGGTGAAATCGAAATCCATGTTTGTCTCCGTTCAGCCCAGCACCGTCTGCGAGACGATGTTGCGCTGTACCTCGTTGGAACCGCCGTAAATCGTGGTCTTGCGCAGATTGAAGTACGTCGACGCCAGCGGCGCGTTGCCGACCTCGCCCCCGGGGAAGTCGCCCTGCCAGCCCGCGTCCATCGCCTCCTGGATCAGCGGCAGCGCGAACGGCCCGGCCGCGAGCATCATCAGCTCGGCATAGCGCTGCTGAATCTCGCTGCCGCGAATCTTGAGCAGGCCCGCGATGTCCAGCGGGTTCTTGCCGCTTTTTTGCGCCGAGAGCACGCGCAGCACCAGCATCTCCAGCGCCACGATGTCCACCTCCAGCAGCGCGATCTGGTCGCGAAAGCGCAGGTCGTCCCACAGGCCTTCGCGCCGGGCGATGCGCTTGAGGCGCTCGAGCTCGCGCTTGCTGCGGTTCACATCGGCGATGTTGGTGCGCTCGTGGCTGAGCAGGTGCTTGGCGTAGGTCCAGCCCTTGTTCTCCTCGCCGATGAGCTGGTCGGCCGGCACCTCGACGTTGTCGAAGAAGACCTCGTTGACCTCGCACTCGCCGTCCAGCAGCCGGATCGGCCGCACCGTGACGCCGGGCGATTTCATGTCGAGCACGATGAAGCTGATGCCGGTCTGCGGCTTGCCCTCGTTGCTCGTGCGCACCAGATTGAACATCCAGTCGCCGTACTGGCCCAGCGTGGTCCAGGTTTTCTGGCCGTTGACGATGTACTTGTCACCCTTGCGCTCGGCACGGGTCTTCAGGCTCGCCAGGTCCGAGCCCGAGCCGGGTTCGGAATAGCCCTGGCTCCACCAGACCTCGCCGCTGGCGATGCCGGGCAGAAAGCGCTTTTGCTGCTCGGGCGTGCCGAAGGCCATGATGACGGGCGCCACCATCACCGGTCCGAAGGGGATGATGCGCGGCGCACCGGCGAGCGCGCATTCTTCTTCGAACAGATGGCGCTGCACCGCATTCCAGCCCGGGCCGCCAAATTCTTTCGGCCAACCGAAGCCGAGCCAGCCCTTCTTGCCGAGAATCTTCGCCCAGCCCTGCATGTCCGCGCGCGTCAGGCGCAGGGCATGGTGCACCTTGTGCGCCGTTTCGGGTGGCAGATTCGCGCGCACCCAGGTGCGCACTTCGGCGCGAAACGCCTCTTCTTCGGGGGTAAATGCGAGATCCATGCCGTTGACTCCTTGGTGCGGGCGGTTGTAGCACGCGCGCCGCGCTTGCCCTGTCTACGCAGTGACAGCATGCCTCCACGCGCCGCACTCGTGGCACGCAAGGCGCACGGAGCGTGGCTGGGATAATCCGCCCAGCATGAAAAACATCGTGATTCTCATCTCGGGCACGGGCTCGAACATGGCCGCCATCGTGCGCGCCGCCGAGCAGCAGGATTGGGCCGGGCACCTGAACGCGCGCGTGGCCGCCGTGATCAGCAACCGCGCCGATGCCGGGGGCCTGGCGTTCGCGCACGAGCACGGCATCGCCACGCAGGTGCTCGATCACAAGGCATTCGCCAACCGCGAGGCCTTCGACACCCAACTGGCGCAGGCCATCGACGGATACACGCCGGCGCTGGTGGTGCTGGCGGGCTTCATGCGCATCCTCACGCCGGGCTTCGTGGCGCATTACGCGGGGCGGCTCGTCAACATCCACCCCTCGCTGCTGCCGGCGTTTCCAGGGCTGCACACGCACCAGCGCGCGATCGAGGCGGGGTGCCGATTCGCCGGCTGCACCGTGCATCAGGTCACGGCCGAACTGGACGTCGGTCCCATCGTGGAGCAGGCCGTCGTGCCGGTGCTCGCGGGCGACACGGCCGAGCAGCTGGCGGCGCGCGTGCTCACGCAGGAGCACCTGATCTACCCGCGCGCCGTGGCCCGGTTGCTCTCTTGACCATAGCTGCTCGCGCACGATTCACAAGGGCTTGCGCCCGTTTTGATTGAAAATCCATGCACCCACAAGCCCTGGTTGAAGCCTGTACCGACCTGTTGCGCCAGGTTCTCACGTTCGAGGTCCCGGCCGATGCGGTGGTCTCGCGCTACTTCCGCGAGCACCGCCACTTCGGACCGCGCGAGCGCGCCACGCTGGCGGAAACGACCTATACCGTGCTGCGACGCAAGCTGCAGTTTGAGCGCCTGGCGCGATCGGGCTCGGGAGCACGCGAGCGGCGTCTGGCCATCCTCGGCTTCGCGGGCGTGCGCGGCTTTCTGCAGGGCGCGTTGTCGGCGCAGGAATCCGACTGGCTCGATGCGTGCCATGGCGTCAAGCCCGAGGACTACTTCGAGCCGGAGCGCCACAACCTGCCCGAATGGCTGGCACAGCGGCTCAAGTCGCAGGTGGGCGCCGATTTCTGGCCTCTGGCCGAGAGCCTGCTGCAAGGCGCACCGCTGGATCTGCGCGTCAACACCTTGAAGGCAAAAAGGCTTCAAGCACAGTCGGAGCTTGCGCAGCTAGCTATCAAATCCGAAGAGACACCGTATTCCCCCTGGGGCTTGCGCGTGCAGGGCAAGCCGGCGCTCACCCACCTGGAGCTGTTCAAGAACGGCTCTATCGAGGTGCAGGACGAAGGCTCACAGCTGCTGGCGCTGCTGCTCGACGCCAGGCGCGGCGAGATGGTGGTCGATTTCTGCGCCGGCGCGGGCGGCAAGACGCTCGCCATCGGCGCCACCATGCGCTCGACCGGGCGGCTCTACGCCTTCGACACCTCGGCGCACCGGCTCGATGCGCTCAAGCCGCGCCTGGCACGCTCGGGCCTGTCCAACGTGCATCCGGCCGCGATCGCGCACGAGCGCGATGAACGCGTCAAGCGCCTGGCGGGCAAGATCGACCGGGTGCTCGTCGATGCGCCCTGCTCGGGCCTGGGCACGCTGCGCCGCAATCCCGACCTGAAATGGCGCCAATCCCCCGAAAGCGTGCAGGAGCTCACGGCCAAGCAGGCCGCCATCCTCGCCAGCGCCGCGCGGCTGGTGAAGCCGGGCGGGCGCCTCGTCTACGCCACCTGCAGCCTGCTGGCCGAGGAAAACGAGGCCATTGCCGACGCCTTTGGCGCCGCGCAGCCGGATTTCACGCCGCTGCCCGCGGGCGAGCTGCTCGCGCAGCTCAAGGTGCCGCACGCGGCGAGCCTGGCCAGCGGCGGCGAGGACGGCCAGCGCCACCTGCGCCTGTGGCCGCACCGGCACCAGACCGACGGCTTCTTCGCGGCCGTCTGGCAGCGGCGCTGAGATCGGTGGCGCTCAGGCCTGGGCGCGCTCCCACCACCGGGCACCGAACTGCCCCTGCATCCAGCTGATGAACTGGCGCACCTTGGCGGGCACCATGCGCGGCGACGGAAACACCGCGTGCACTTCCTGCTGCGGCAGTTGCCAGGCATCGAGCAGGCTGAGCACGGCACCCTCACCCAGCGAATGCTGCGCCACGTAGCGCGGCAGCGCGGCGATGCCCATGCCGCTGCGCGCGCCCAGCAGCAGCATCGACAGGTTGTTGGAGCGCAGCCGGGCGCGCACCGTTACGCTCTTGAGGCGGCCGTCGCGCCCGGTGAACTGCCAGCGCTCGTCGCCCTGCACGCTGCTGTAGATCAGCACCTCGTGGCGCGCCAGATCATCGGGTTTGCGCGGCGCGGCGTGCGCCTTCAGATAGGCGGGTGAGGCCACGAGCACCCAGGGGTTCACGCCCAGCCAGGCCGCGCCCAGCGTGGAGTCGGCCAATTTGCCCAGACGCACCGCCACGTCCACGCCCTGCTCCACCAGGTTCACGTAGCGGTCGTCGCACTGCAGTTCGATCTGCAGTTGCGGGTTCATGCGCATGAATTCGAGCACCAGCGGCGCCATCACGCGCCGCCCGAAAGCCACCGAGGAGCTGATGCGCATGCTGCCCTCGGCCTGCGTCTGCAGCAGCGTGCCGACGGAACTCGCCTCGTCCGCGTGCAGGCAGATGAGTCGGCATTTTTCGTAGTACAGCAGGCCGATCTCCGTCGCGCTCACGCCGTGCGTCGTGCGGTGCAGCAGCCGCGCGCCCAGCTGCTGCTCCATGCGGTTGATCTGCTTGGTGGCGGCGGGCTGGCCGATGCCCGCCTCCTGCGCGGCCTTGCTGAACGAGCCCAGATCGACGATGCGAACGAAAAGGCGGATGTCCTGGATGCGGTCCATGAGGCATTGTCAATGCGGCAACGGCGCCGGCCGCCATTCCAGCATGGAATAAGCGTCATGCGCAAGAGCCGTCTTCCGTGCCGGTGCGTTCGCGCGGACGATCACGCCAATCGACAAAGCCGCAGACAAGGAGAGCCCCACATGCCCAAGATGAAAGCCGCGATGGCCGCGGTGCTGGTGATGGAGAAGGAAGGCATCACGCAGGCCTTCGGCGTGCCCGGCGCCGCCATCAATCCGTTGTACGCCCAGCTCAAGGAGCGCGGCAGCATCGCCCACGTGCTGGCGCGCCACGTCGAGGCCGCCACGCACATGGCCGAGGGCTACACGCGCGCCGTGGCCGGCAATATCGGCGTGGCGCTCGGCACCTCGGGCCCGGCCGGGACCGACATGCTGACCGGGCTGTATTCGGCCAGCGCCGATTCGATTCCCATCCTGTGCATCACCGGCCAGGCGCCGCGCGCCAGGATGCACAAGGAGGATTTTCAGGCGGTGGACATCGCCAGCATCGCCCGGCCCGTCACCAAGATGGCCACCACAGTGCTCGAACCCGCGCAGGTGCCGCGCGTGTTCCAGCAGGCCTTTCACCTGATGCGCTCGGGCCGCCCCGGCCCGGTGCTGATCGACCTGCCGTTCGACGTGCAGATGGCCGAGATCGAGTTCGACATCGACACCTACGAGCCGCTGCCCGTCTACAAGCCCGCCGCCACACGCAAACAGGTGGAAAAGGCGCTGGCGATGATGATGCAGTCGGACAAGCCGCTGATCGTGGCCGGGGGCGGCATCATCAATGCGGACGCCAGCGAACTGCTGGTGGCGTTTGCCGAGCTCGTGGGCGTGCCGGTGATTCCCACGCTCATGGGCTGGGGCGCCATCGCCGACGACCACCCGCTGATGGTCGGCATGTGCGGCCTGCAGACCGCGCACCGCTACGGCAACGCCAGCATGCTCGCGAGCGACTTCGTGCTGGGCATAGGCAACCGCTGGGCCAACCGCCACACCGGCTCGCCCGAGGTGTACTGCAAGGGTCGGCGCTTCGTGCACGTGGACATCGAGCCGACGCAGATCGGGCGCATCTTCACGCCCGAGCTGGGCATCGTCTCGGACGCAAAAGCCGCGCTCAAACTGTTCCTGGACGTTGCCAGGCAGTGGAAGCAGGACGCACGGCTGCGCGACTTCAGCGCATGGGCGCGCGAATGCCAGGCGCGCAAGAGGAACCTCACGTTCCTGCGCAAGACCCACTACGACAGCGTGCCGCTCAAGCCCCAGCGCGTGTACCAGTGCATGAACAACGCGTTCGACCGCGACACCTGCTACGTCTCGACCATCGGCCTGTCGCAGATCGCCGGCGGCCAGTTCCTGCACGTGTTCAAGCCGCGGCACTGGATCAATGCCGGGCAGGCCGGGCCGCTGGGCTGGACGTTGCCCGCTGCCTTAGGCGTGCGCGTGGCCGACCCCAAGCGCAAGATCGTCGCGCTCTCGGGCGACTACGACTTCCAGTTCCTCATCGAAGAACTCGCCGTGGGCGCGCAGTTCAAGCTGCCCTACATCCACATCGTCGTCAACAACAGCTACCTCGGTCTGATCCGTCAGAGCCAGCGCGGCTTTGCCATGGACTACTGCGTGCAGCTCGCGTTCGAGAACGTCAACTCGCCCGAGGTGAACGGCTACGGCATGGACCACGTGAAGGTGGCCGAGGGCCTGGGCTGCAAGGCCATCCGCGTGCACGGGCAGCACGAGATCGCGCCCGCGATCCGCCAGGCCGAGGCCTGGATGGAGCAATACCGGGTGCCGGTGGTGATCGAGGTGATCCTGGAGCGCGTGACCAACATCGCCATGGGTACGGAGATCGACAACGTCACCGAATTCGAAGACCTGGCCGCGGACAAAAGCGATGCACCCACGGCCCTCGCTCTACTCGATTGAAAGGAAACCCACCATGCCGAAATTCGCCGCCAACCTCACGATGCTCTTCACCGAGCGCCCGTTCCTGGAACGCTTCGCCGCCGCGCGCGCGGCCGGCTTTGACGCCGTCGAGTTCCTCTTTCCCTACGCCTGGCCGGCGCAGGAGATCAAGGCGCGGCTCACGCAGCATCGGCTTCAGCTCGTGCTGCACAACCTGCCCGCGGGCGACTGGGACGCGGGCGAGCGCGGCATCGCCTGCCTGCCCGATCGCACCGAGGAATTTCGCGCCGGCGTGGCCCAGGCCATCGCGTACGCCACGGCGCTGGATGTGCCCCAGCTCAATTGTCTGATCGGCAAGGTGCCCGCGGGCGCCGACCCGCGACAGGTGGACGAGGCCGTGATCGAAAACCTGCGCCACGCCGCCACCGAACTCGCCCGGCACGGCAAGCGCCTGGTGGTCGAGCCGATCAACACCTTCGACATTCCGGGCTTCTACCTGCACGGCACGGCGCAGGCGCTCAGGCTCATCGAACAGGTAGGCGCGGACAACCTGTTCGTGCAGTACGACATCTACCACATGCAGCGCATGGAGGGCGAGATCGCCGCCACGCTGCAAAAGCACCTGGCGCAGATCGGCCACGTGCAGCTCGCCGACAACCCGGGCCGCCACGAACCGGGCACGGGCGAGCTGAACTGGCGCTTTCTCTTCGCGCACCTGGACCGCATCGGCTACGACGGCTGGATCGGCTGCGAATACCAGCCCGCGACCACGACCGAAGCGGGTCTGGGCTGGATCGAGGCGCTGAGCCACTGACCAACGAACCCCCATCACTGAACACAGGAGATCACTTCATGAACACCCCTGCCCTGAACATCGGCTTCGTCGGCCTGGGCATCATGGGCACGCCCATGGCCGGCCACCTCATCAAGGCCGGGCACAGGCTGCACCTGCACACCCTGCACAAGGTGCCGGACGAACTCCTGAGCGCGGGTGGCAAGGCCTGCGCCCACGCCCGCGAAGTCGCCGAGCGCTCGGACATCATCATCACCATGGTGCCGGACACGCCCGACGTGGGCCAGGCGCTGTTCGGCGAATACGGCGTGGCCGCCGGCCTCACCCGGGGCAAGCTGGTGATCGACATGTCCTCGATCTCGCCCGTGGAAACCAAGGAATACGCCAGCAAGATCGAGGCGCTGGGCTGCGACTACCTGGATGCGCCCGTCTCCGGCGGCGACGTGGGCGCAAAAAATGCCACGCTCTCCATCATGTGCGGCGGCAAACCCGAGGTGTTCGAGCGCGCCCGCCCGGTGCTCGCGCTCATGGGCAAGAACATCACGCGCGTGGGCGGCACGGGCGACGGCCAGACCTGCAAGGTCGCCAACCAGATCGTCGTGGCGCTCACCATCAACGCGGTGGCCGAAGGCCTGCTGTTTGCCGCGCGCGCCGGTGCCGACCCGGCCAGGGTGCGCGAGGCACTGCTCGGCGGGCTGGCCAGCTCGCGCATCCTCGACATCCTGGGCGAGCGCATGATCCGCCGCACCTTCGACCCGGGCTTTCGCATCGGGCTGCACCAGAAGGATCTGAACCTCGCCCTCACGGCCGCGCGCCAGCTCGGCCTGGCGCTGCCGGCCACGAGCACCGCGCAGCAGCTCTTCAGCGCCTGCGCGGCGCACGGCGGATCGGCCTGGGATCACTCGGGCATGGTGCGCGCGCTCGAAACGCTTTCCAACTTCGAAATCGGTCAAGCCCCTCAAGCGCTCTGAACCCATAATGCATCATGACCGCTGCCGATCTCATGCGCGCGATGTTCGAAGCCGCCATTGCCTCGGCGCAACCGGCCCTGTGCGTGCCGCCCTACCTGCCCCGGTCCGACGAGGTCAGGGGCAGGCTGGTGGTGATCGGTGCGGGCAAAGCCTCGGCCGCCATGGCGCAAGCGGTCGAGGCGCACTGGCCGGGTGAGCTGACCGGCCTCGTCGTCACGCGCTACGGCTACGCCGTACCGTGCGAGCGCATCGAGATCGTGCAGGCCGCGCACCCCGTGCCCGACGCGGCGGGCCTGGCGGCCGCGCAACGCCTGCTGGCGCTGGCCGAGAGCCTCACGGCCGACGACGTGGTGCTGTGCCTGATCTCGGGCGGCGGCTCGGCGCTGCTGCCGCTGCCCCTGCCCGGCCTCACGCTGCAGGACAAGCAGGCGATCAACCGGGCCCTGCTCGCCAGCGGCGCGAGCATCGGCGAAATGAACACCGTGCGTCGGCACCTCTCCGCGATCAAGGGCGGGCGCCTCGCCGTGGCCTGCCACCCGGCGCGCGTCATCACGCTGCTGCTCTCGGACGTGCCGGGCGACGCGCCCTGCGACATCGCCTCCGGCCCCACGGTGGGCGACCCCAGCACCTGCGCCGACGCGCTCGCGATCGTGCAGCGCTACGGCATCGCGCTGCCCGCGCATGTGCGCCGGGTGCTGGACAGCGGCGCGGGCGAATCCATCAAGCCGGACGACCCACGCCTGGCGGGCAGCCGCACGCACATCGTCGCCGCGCCGCAGCAGGCGCTGCAGGCCGCGGCCGCCGTCGCCACGCGGCAGGGCTACACGCCGCACATCCTGAGCGATGCGATCGAGGGCGAGGCGCGCGACGTCGGCAAGGTGCTCGCGGCGCTGGCGCTGCAGGTGGCCGGGCGCGGCCAGCCCTTCCAGGCGCCCTGCGCCATCCTCTCGGGCGGCGAAACCACGGTGACGCTGCGCGGCAGGGGCCGCGGCGGGCGCAACGTCGAATGCCTGCTCTCGTTCGCGCTGGCCACACGCGGCCATCCGCGCATTCACGCGCTCATGGGCGACACCGACGGCGTGGACGGCATGCAGGACATCGCCGGCGCCATCGCCGGGCCCGAGACACTCGCGCGTGCCTTTGCCCAGGGCATCCAGCCGCGCCAGAGCCTGGACAACAACGACGGCCACGGCTTCTTCGAGGCGCTGGGCGATTCGGTCATCACCGGCCCCACGCTCACCAACGTCAACGATTTCCGCGTCGTGCTCATCGACGCCTGACGCACACACCACACACCGCCATGCACCGCACACGCCGCGCCAAGATCGTCGCCACCCTGGGCCCCGCGAGTTCCGACCTCGCCATGATCCGCCAGCTCTTCCTGGCGGGGGCGGACGTGTTCCGCATGAACTTCAGTCACGGCACGCTCGAGGACCACGCCGCGCGCTTCACCGCAGTGCGCGAGGTGGAGCGCGAAACCGGCCGCCCCATCGCCATCCTGGCGGACCTGCAGGGGCCGAAGCTGCGCGTGGGGCGCTTTACCGACGGCCCCGTGCAACTCATGGAAGGGCAGGCGTTTCGCTTCGACCTGGACCCGGCGCTGGGCAACGCCGAGCGCGTGAACCTGCCGCACCCCGAAATCTTCGCCGCGCTCGTGCCCGGCGCCGAGCTGCTGCTCGACGACGGCAAGCTGCGCGTGCGCGTGCAGCGCTGCGACGGCGCGAGCGCCGACACCACCGTGCTCGCCGGCGGGCGTCTGTCGGAACGCAAGGGCGTGAACGTGCCTGGCGTCATGCTGCCGATCTCGGCGCTCACGGCCAAGGACCGCGCCGACCTGGAGACCGCGCTCTCGCTCGGTGCCGACTGGATCGCCCTGTCCTTCGTGCAGCGCCCCGAGGACCTGATCGAGGCACGCGCACTCATCGCCGGGCGCGCGGCGCTGCTCGCCAAGCTCGAAAAGCCCTCGGCCATCGCCCGGCTCGACGAGGTCGTGGCCGCCGCCGACGCGGTCATGGTGGCGCGCGGCGACCTCGGCGTGGAGATGCCGGCCGAGCAGGTGCCGGCGATCCAGAAGCGCATCGTCAAGCTCTGCCGCAAGCTCGGCAAGCCGGTGATCGTCGCAACGCAGATGCTCGAATCGATGATAGAAAGCCCCGTGCCCACGCGCGCCGAGGCCTCGGACGTGGCCACCGCCATCTACGAGGGCGCCGACGCGGTGATGCTCTCGGCCGAATCGGCCGCCGGCAAGTACCCGGTGCAGGCCGTGACGATGATGAACCGCATCATCGAAGGCACCGAGGCCGACCCGCAGTACCGCGAGAGCATCGAAGCCTCGCAGGCGGCCACCGAGACCGACGCGCACAACGTGACGCAGGCCGTGTGCGGCGCCATGCGCCGCGCCGCCGGGCTGCTCGAGGCCGATGCCATCGTCTGCTACACCAGCAGCGGCCACACCAGCCTGCGCGCCGCGCGCGAGCGGCCCCAGGCGCCCATCCTGAGCCTGTCGCCGCACCTGGCGACCTCGCGCAAGCTGGCGCTCGCCTGGGGCGTGCACTCGATGCACGTGCCCGATCCCACCTCGCTCGACGAGCTCGCCCCCATGGCCACGGCGGTGGCGCGCGAGCAGGGTTTCGCGCAGCCCGGGCGCCCCATCGTGATTCTGGCGGGCGTGCCCTTTGGCGAAAGCGGCACCACCAACATGATGCGCGTGGCCGTGGCCTGAGCGGCGCGGCGGCTCACTCCTGCGCGGGGTCGCGCCTGTCGGCGCGCGCATTGCGCGCACGCAGTTCGAGCAGGCGCTCGGCGATCCTGATTTCCAACCCGCGCGGCACGGGTTCGTAGAAATTCGGCGGCTCCATGCCCTCGGGCAGATAGGTCTCGCCCGCGGCAAAGCCGCCCTCCTCGTCGTGCGCGTAACGGTAGCCCTTGCCGTAGTCCAGCTGCTTCATGAGCTTGGTCGGGGCGTTTCTCAGGTGCAGCGGCACCGGCCGCGTGCCCTCTTTTTCCACCAGGGCGCGCGCCCTCTTGTAGGCGACGTAACCCGCATTGCTCTTGGGCGCGACGGCCAGGTAAATCACCGCCTGCGCCAGCGCCAGCTCGCCCTCGGGGCTGCCCAGACGCTCGTACGTTTGCGCCGCTTCGCCGGTGATCTGCATCGCGCGCGGGTCGGCCAGGCCAATGTCCTCCCACGCCATGCGCACGATGCGCCGCGCGAGATACCGCGGATCGGCCCCGCCGTCGAGCATGCGCACCAGCCAGTACAGCGCCGCGTCGGGGTCGGAGCCGCGCACCGACTTGTGCAGCGCGCTGATGGTGTCGTAGAACTGCTCGCCGCCCTTGTCGTAGCGGCGCATCTGCTGACCGAGCGTGGCGATGAGCCAGGCATCGGTGATCGTCTCCACCCGGGCCTGTGCGGCGGTGATCGCGAGCTGCTCCAGCGTGTTCAAGAGGCGCCGCGCATCGCCATCGGCATAGGCCACCAGCCGTTCGACTGCATCGCTTTCGATAGCTGGGAGCGCTTGCTGGGCCTGCGCTTTGACCACGATTTGCTTCAAATCGTCGGGCGTGAGCGGCTGCAGCACATAGACCGTGGCGCGCGAGAGCAGCGCGGAGTTCACCTCGAACGAGGGGTTCTCGGTGGTCGCGCCGACGAAGGTGAACAAGCCGCTTTCCACGTGCGGCAGGAAGGCGTCCTGCTGCGCCTTGTTGAAGCGGTGCACCTCATCGACGAAGACGATGGTGCGCTGCGGCGTGAGACTGTCCCGCGCCTTCTCGGCCAGCTCGACCGCCTCGCGGATGTCCTTGACGCCGCCCAGCACCGCACTGATCGCGATGAACTGCGCGTCGAAGGCCTGCGCCATCAGCCGCGCGATCGTCGTCTTGCCCGTGCCCGGAGGGCCCCAGAGGATGCACGAATGCGGCTGCCCGGACTCGAACGCCAGGCGCAGCGGCTTGCCCGGCCCGAGCACCTGCGGTTGGCCGATCACCTCATCGAGCGAGCGCGGGCGCAGACGCTCGGCCAGGGGCACATGGGAAGGCGCGGGCTTCATGGCGGCGGCAGACGTGAGTAGTGACATCCACGATGGTAGCGGCCGCCCGGACCGCCACGCCGGACAATCGCGCGCATGGCCTCCAGAAAATCCCTCGACACCCTCCTGCGCGACATCCGCGCCTGCAGCGTCTGCGCCCCCTTTCTGCCGCTGGGCCCGCGCCCGGTGCTGCAGGCGGGCCACGGCGCGCGCATCCTGCTCGCGAGCCAGGCCCCCGGCATCAAGGTGCATCAGACGGGCATTCCGTTCAACGACGCGAGCGGCCGGCGCCTGCGCGAGTGGCTGGGCATGAGCGAAGAGGTGTTCTACGACCGCGAGAAGGTCGCCATCGTGCCCATGGGCTTCTGCTACCCCGGCCGCGCGGCCAAGGGCTCGGGCGACGCGCCGCCGCGCCCCGAATGCGCGCCGCTGTGGAGGGCGCGCGTGATGGCGCAGCTGCCGGCCATCGAGCTCACCGTGGTGATCGGCATCTACCCGTTGGCCTGGCACGTACCCGAAGCCAGAAAACTCGGCGTGACCGAAGCCGTGCGGCAATGGCAGCGCTGGTGGCCGCACACGCTGGTGCTGCCGCACCCGAGCCCGCGCAACAACGGCTGGCTCAAGAACAACCCGTGGTTCGAGCGGGAGTTGCTCCCGAAGGTGCGGGAACGGGTGGGGCAATTGTTGTTGTGAACCAGATGGGCCGCCGCACCACCCGTGCTTCGGATGGGCAGGGGCCGGGTCTCGCCCCGGCGCCTGCCAAAGACAAGCTTGCGCAAACCCCCAAGGCGCGGGGGAGCAGGCCCCCTAGCCCAGCAAGCCCAAACACTCCATCGGATGCCCGATGCTCGCATCCGCTCCCCACTCATGCGCCCGGGCGTCCACGCCGAGATACCCATAGAGCGCCGCCACCGTCCCCATCCCGGCCGCCTGCCCGGCCGCCACGTCGCGCTCATCGTCCCCCACGTAGATGCACTGCGACGGCGCCAGATCGAGCCGCTTGCAGGCCTCCAGCAGCGATGCGGGGTTGGGCTTGAGGTGCGCCGTGGTGTCGCCGCTCACCAGGCAGCTGCTGCTTGAAAACAGCGGCAGCCGCGCCGCGATGAGCCGCGTGAAACGCTCATACTTGTTGGTGACCACGCCCCACTTGAGGCCCCGCTCCCGCAGCGCATCGACGAGCGGCGGCACACCCTCGAACACTCGTGTGCTGTCGTGTATGCAGGCCTCGTAACGGTCGAAAAATTCCTCGCGCAGCGCGGCAAACCCGGGCTGCTCGGGCGTCACGCCAAAAGCCACGCTCATCATGCCGCGCGCACCCATGCCGGCCGACGAGCGATAGCGGGCCACGCCCAGCGGTGCCAGGCCCCGCGCCACGCGCATCTGCTCGGCGGCGGCACCCAGATCCGGCGCGCTGTCGATCAAGGTGCCGTCCAGATCGAACAGCACCGCCCGCACGCCATGGAACACCGCGCCGCTCATGCCGCGGGCCGCTGCGTGGCAACGAGATAGTTCACACGCGTGTCGCCGTCCAGCCAGTAGCGGCGTGTGAGCGGGTTGTATTGCATGCCGCGCATCTGCCGCACGTCCAGCTGTGCCGCGCGGCAGGCGGCGGCCAGTTCGCTGGGCGTGATGAAGCGGCTCCACTCGTGCGTGCCGCGCGGCAGCAGCTTGAGCACGTATTCCGCGCCCACGATGGCGAACGCGAAGGATTTGGGGTTGCGGTTGATGGTGGAAAAAAACACCCAGCCGCCGGGCCTGACCAGCCGCGCACAGGCCGCCACCACCGAAGCCGGATCCGGCACGTGTTCGAGCATTTCCATGCACGTCACCACATCAAAGCTCGCCGGGGCCTCGTCAGCCAGCGCCTCGGCGCTCACCTCGCGGTAGTTCAGGCCGCTCACGCCCGCCTCCAGCGCATGCAGTTGCGCCACGCGCAGCGGCTTGGTGGCGAGGTCGATGCCCGTGACCCGCGCGCCGCTGCGCGCCATGGCCTCGGCCAGAATGCCTCCGCCGCAGCCCACGTCCAGCACCTGCTTGCCCGCCAGGGCGGCGATGCCGTCGATCCACGCCAGACGCAGCGGGTTGATCTGATGCAAGGGGCGAAACTCGCCCTCGGCATCCCACCAGCGGTGGGCCAGCTCGGAGAATTTTTCCAGCTCGGCTGGATCGGCATTGACGGAAGCGCTCATGCCCGCATTGTCACACCCGACGACGGCACCGCCCCGCGCCGTTTTTCACGCCTGCCAGGCGAGCCATGGCGCAAAGCATTAAAATGAAAGGCTTTTCCATACAACAGTCGCCCGGCAGCATCCAAAGCAAGCTTCGAAAAACCGCGCCCAGGATGCATTCCTTCCGAGCGCGACCGGGCGACCCGAGCTTTTCGGAGAAACCCGTGCTTTCGTCACTCAAGCCCACCTTCCCGCCCGCGATTCTGGCGCTGGCCGATGGAACGGTCTTCACAGGCAACTCGATCGGGGCCGCTGGCAGCGCCTGCGGTGAAGTGGTGTTCAACACCGCGATGACCGGCTACCAGGAAATCCTCACCGACCCGAGCTACTGCCGCCAGATCGTCACGCTCACCTACCCGCACATCGGCAACTACGGCACCAACGAGGAAGACAACGAATCCGGCCAGGTGCATGCCGCCGGCCTCGTCATCAAGGATCTGCCGCTGCTCGCGAGCAACTGGCGCATGGGCGAGACGCTGCCCGCCTACCTGCGGCGCCACGCCACGGTGTCGATCGCCAACATCGACACCCGGCGCTTGACGCGCCACCTGCGCGAACACGGGGCGCAAAACGGCGCCATCGTGGCGCTGGCCGAGGGCGAAGCCGTCACGCCGGCGCGCATCGACGAGGCCGTCGCCGCCGCGCGGGCCGTGCCCGACATGACGGGACTGGACCTGGCCAAGGTGGTCTCCACGAGGGAAACCTACACCTGGAATCAGACCAAGTGGCAGCTTGGCAAGGGCTACGGCAGCTTGACCGAGCCGCGCTGGCGCGTGGTGGCCTACGACTTCGGCATCAAGCGCAACATCCTGCGTCTGCTGGCCGAGCGCGGCTGCAGCGTCACCGTCGTGCCCGCGCAGACACCGGCGGCCGAGGTCTTCGCGATGCAGCCCGACGGCATCTTCCTCTCCAACGGCCCCGGCGACCCCGCCGCGTGCGACTACGCGGTGGCTGCGGTGCGCGAGATCATGGCCAGCGATATTCCGGTGTTCGGCATCTGCCTGGGCCACCAGATCATGGCGCTGGCCAGCGGCGCCAAGACCTTCAAGATGACGCACGGCCACCACGGCGCCAACCACCCGGTGAAAGACCTGGACAACGGCCGCGTGGCCATTACCAGCCAGAACCACGGCTTCGCGGTGGACATGAAGGATTTGCCCGACAGCCTGCGCGCCACGCACGTCAGCCTGTTCGATGGCACGCTGCAGGGCATGAAGTGCAAGACCAAGCCCATGTTCAGCTTCCAGGGCCACCCCGAGGCTTCGCCCGGCCTGCACGACGTGGACTACCTGTTCGACCGCTTCACCGACCTGATCCACGCGGCCAAGGCCGGCTGAGCCACGCACCAGCGCCATGAAACTCTTCAGCTTTCCGCAAGCCATGCTCGAAAAGGCCGTCGCCAGGCGATTGCTCACGCTCGAGCCCGCGCACCGCGCCTGGTTTGTCGAGCGCTGGCAGCAAAAGCCCTACAAGAAGGCCTTCATCGAGCGCAAGGCCATGCCGCTCGTCACGCTCGTGGCCAAGGGCAAAACCTGGGACGACGCCACCTTCGATGGCACGCTCGCCGAGTGGGACGCGAGCTTTCACGACGCCGAAGCCGCCGTGCTGCGCCCGCTCGTGGAGGGCGACGGCCTGCTGCAGCTCATGCAAAAGAACCTGCCTGCCGAGCGCGCGCAAAAGCTGCTGCAGCGCCTGGCGACGCGCCCGGCCAGCGCACCACAAAACAATTAAGGCAAGAACACCATGCCCAAACGCACAGACCTCAAGACCATCCTCATCATCGGCGCCGGCCCCATCATCATCGGCCAGGCCTGCGAATTCGACTATTCCGGCGTGCAGGCCTGCAAGGCGTTGCGCGAGGAGGGCTACCGCGTGGTGCTGATCAACAGCAACCCCGCCACCATCATGACCGACCCGGCCACGGCCGACGTCACCTACATCGAGCCCATCACCTGGCAGACGGTCGAGAAGATCATCGCCAAGGAACGCCCCGACGCCATCCTGCCGACCATGGGCGGGCAGACCGCGCTCAACTGCGCGCTCGACCTCTGGCGCAACGGCGTGCTCAACAAGTACCGCGTCGAGCTCATCGGCGCCAAGCCCGAAGCCATCGACAAGGCCGAGGACCGGCTCAAGTTCAAGGACGCGATGACGCGCATCGGGCTGGAGTCCGCGCGCTCCGGCATCGCGCACAGCATGGACGACGCCTGGGCGGTGCAGAAGAAGGTGGGCTTTCCGGCCGTGATCCGCCCCAGCTTCACGCTCGGCGGCACGGGCGGCGGCATTGCCTACAACCCCGAGGAATTCGAGACCATCTGCAAGCGCGGCCTGGAGGCCTCGCCCACGCACGAGCTGCTCATCGAAGAATCGCTGCTCGGCTGGAAAGAGTTCGAGATGGAAGTCGTGCGCGACCACGCGGACAACTGCATCATCGTCTGCTCGATCGAAAACCTCGACCCCATGGGCGTGCACACCGGCGACTCGATCACCGTGGCGCCGGCGCAGACGCTCTCCGACAAGGAATACCAGGTGATGCGCGACGCAAGCATCGCCATCCTGCGCGAGATCGGCGTGGACACCGGCGGCTCCAACGTGCAGTTCGCGGTCAACCCGGACAACGGCCGCCTGATCGTGATCGAGATGAACCCGCGCGTCTCGCGCTCGTCGGCGCTCGCGTCCAAGGCCACGGGCTTTCCCATCGCCAAGGTCGCGGCCAAGCTGGCCATCGGCTACACGCTCGATGAACTGCGCAACGAAATCACCGGCGGCATCACACCCGCCTCGTTCGAGCCCTCGATCGACTACGTCGTCACCAAGGTGCCGCGCTTCGCGTTCGAGAAATTCCCCGCGGCCGACAACCACCTGACAACGCAGATGAAGTCGGTTGGCGAGGTGATGGCGATTGGCCGCACGTTTCAGGAGTCGTTCCAGAAGGCGCTGCGCGGCCTGGAAGTCGGCGTGGACGGCATGAACGAGAAGACGCAGGACCGCGAGCTGCTCGAAAAGCAACTGGGCGCGCCCGGCCCCGAGCGCATCTGGTACGTCGGCGACGCCTTCGCCATGGGCCTGTCGATTGCCGAGGTGCACCAGCTCACGAAGATCGACCCGTGGTTCCTCGCGCAGATCGAGCAGATCGTGAAGATCGAGTTGGAACTGGATGCGCACACCGAGCAATACGGCGGGCAAGCCATCGGCAAGCTATCGAAAGAAGAGCTGTTCGCGCTCAAGAGCAAAGGATTTTCGGACAGAAGGCTGGCAAAACTCCTGAAGACGGACGAGAAGGCGGTGCGCGACGCGCGCCACGCGCTGGGCGTGCGCCCGGTGTACAAGCGGGTCGACACCTGCGCGGGTGAATTCCCGACCAGCACCGCCTACATGTATTCGAGCTACGACGAAGAGTGCGAGGCCGCGCCCACCAACAAGAAGAAGATCATGGTGCTGGGCGGCGGCCCCAACCGCATCGGCCAGGGCATCGAGTTCGATTACTGCTGCGTGCACGCGGCGCTCGCGATGCGCGAGGACGGCTACGAGACCATCATGGTCAACTGCAACCCCGAGACGGTGTCCACCGACTACGACACGTCCGACCGCCTGTACTTCGAGCCGCTCACGCTCGAAGACGTGCTGGAGATCGTGGACAAGGAAAAACCCACCGGCGTGATCGTGCAGTACGGCGGGCAGACGCCGCTCAAGCTGGCGCTGGCGCTGGCCGCCGAGGGCGTGCCCATCATCGGCACCAGCCCCGACATGATCGACGCGGCCGAAGACCGCGAGCGCTTTCAGCACCTGCTGCAGCAGCTGGGCCTGCGCCAGCCGCCCAACGCCACCGCGCGCACCGAAGAAGAAGCGCTGAGCAAGGCCGCGGATCTCGGCTACCCGCTGGTCGTGCGCCCCAGCTACGTGCTGGGCGGGCGCGCGATGGAAATCGTGCACGAGCAAGCCAGCCTGGAGCGCTACATGCGCGAGGCGGTGAAGGTCTCCAACGACTCGCCCGTGCTGCTCGACCGCTTCCTCTCGGACGCGATCGAATGCGACGTGGACGCGGTGCGCGACAGCGAAGGCAAGGTCTACATCGGCGGCGTGATGGAGCACATCGAGCAGGCGGGCGTGCACTCGGGCGACTCGGCCTGCTCGCTGCCGCCCTACTACCTCAAGAGCGCCACCGTGGCCGAGCTCAAGCGCCAGACCGCCGCGATGGCCGAGGGCCTGCAGGTCGTCGGCCTGATGAACGTGCAGTTCGCGATCCAGGAAAGGCAGCAGGCCGACGGCAGCGTGCAGGACGTGATCTACGTGCTCGAGGTGAACCCGCGCGCCAGCCGCACCGTGCCCTTCGTCAGCAAGGCCACGGGCGTGCAGCTGGCCAAGGTGGCGGCACGCTGCATGGTGGGCGACACGCTGGCCACGCAGGGCATCACCGAAGAGCCCAAACTGCCCTACTTCTGCGTCAAGGAGGCGGTCTTCCCCTTCGTCAAATTCCCCGGCGTGGACACCATCCTCGGCCCCGAAATGAAATCCACCGGCGAAGTGATGGGCGTGGGCAAGACCTTCGGCGAGGCCTACATCAAGGCCGAGATCGGCGCGGGCGAACGCCTGCCGCATCCGCCCAAGGCAGGTGAAACCATCGGCAAGGTCTTCCTCACGGTGAAGAACCACGACAAGCCGCAGGCCGTCGAGATCGCGCGCAGCCTGGCTGCGATGGGCTTCAGCCTGATCGCCACGCGCGGCACGGCAGCGGCCATCACCGCCGCCGGCATCGCCTGCGAGACGGTGAACAAGGTCACCGAAGGCCGCCCGCACGTGGTGGACATGATCAAGAACGGCGAAATTTCGCTCGTGATCAACACCGTGGAAGAGCGGCGCAACGCGATCTCCGACAGCCGCGCCATCCGCACCAGCGCGCTGGCGGGCCGCGTGCCCACCATCACCACCATCTTCGGCGCCGAAGCCGCGGTGGAAGGCATGAAGAGCATGAACCAGCTCGGCGTGATCTCGGTGCAGGAAATGCATGCACAGCTGGCTTGATACCCCAGCCCTTCACCATCAAGGCCACCCTCGGGTGGCCTTTTCCATCTCTGGAATCCGCAAAATGTCCCGATCACCTCGCAGGGAGAAGCCGGAACAGGTTTGGCGGCAGTCAACCACGCTTGCCGGTTGACCACCCCTTCACGCCGTCTCCGTGCGTCCGCCGCGCCTCCAGCGCCCGCCACCCCGGCACATGCGCGCTCATCAGCGCCTTGAACACGCGCCCGTGGGTGGCGTAGCGCAGATGCAGCAGTTCGTGAACGATGACGTAGTCCTGAAACCGCGCGTCCTGATCGAGCAGGTCGCTGGCCAGCGTGACCGTGCCTGCCGACGAGCACGAACCCCATTTGTGGCGCATGACCGTGGCGAAGGACACGCCCAGCCGGTCGGCAAGCTGCTCCTGTGTCAGGGCCAGCTTGGCGCGGAGGACGCGAAGGGTGGTGGGCAGATCATTTGTTTTTGTCATGTTTGCCGTGTTTGCGATAAAACATGGCACTGTCAAGCCAAATTTCGCCCTTCCTGGCGCGTGTCGCTCAGGCCAGCCAGCTGATCTTGCCGGTACCCACGTCATGCATCGCGCCGACGATCAGGAGTCGGCCTTCACCCACCTGCCCGGCCAGCACCGGCGCACGCGCCAGTTTCTTGACGGTGTCGTACACATTGCGCTCGGCTACGCGCTGCACCAGCGCCTTGTCTTTCGAGCTGGGCACGCCGCGGTATTCCACGCCCGCCAGCGCCGGGCGAATCTGCGCCAGCAGCCCGGTCAAATGACCAAGCTTGGCATCGTCCACCGCGCCCTTGACCGCGCCGCATTCGCTGTGCCCCAGCACCACGATGAGCTTGGCCCCGGCCAGTTGCGTGGCGAATTCCAGGCTGCCCAGAATGTCGTCGTTGACGATGTTGCCCGCCACGCGCGCCGCGAAGATGTCGCCGATGCGCTGGTCGAACACCAGTTCGGGCGGCACGCGGCTGTCGATGCAGCCCACGACGGCGGCAAACGGCGCCTGCCCTGTCGCCGTCTCGCGCACCTGCTGGCGCAGATCGCAGTGAATGGTCTCCCCCGCCACGAAGCGCGCGTTGCCCTCCTGCAGCCGCTTGAGCGCCGCGTCGGGCGTGACCTGCTCCTGCGTCTGGCGAGTGAAAACGGCACACTCGTTGCGTGCCAGCGCCGGCGCGGCGAGGGTGCCTGCGGTCACGGCGGCGAAAGCCTGCACCAAGCGGCGGCGATTGAGATTCTGGGCCATTCACGTCTCCTGCGCCCGATGCGGGCAAAGCCGCGAAGCTACAGGGCTTTGCGCCGCGCATCAATGGGGACAAGCGAGTGCACACCAATGCCCCCACGCGGCCTACCATGGCGCGCATGCTGATGACCCGCTGCGCCAAGGTGGCCGTGACGGCCGCCCTCGCCCTCTTCGCCGCGCTGGTGAGCTTCAACAACCTGACGGACTACGGCTCCAACTTCGCCTTCGTGCGCCACGTGCTGACCATGGACACGATCTTTCCCGACAGCCAGGCACGCTGGCGCGCGATCGGCACCCCCGCACTGTGGCACGCGGCCTACGCCCTCATCATCACCCTCGAGGCGCTCACCGCCACGCTGCTTGCCTGGGGCGCACTCGCCATGTGGCGGGCGCGGCGCGCGAGCGCGCAGGCGTTCGCCCGCGCCAGGCAGTGGGCCATGGCCGGTGCGCTCACGGGTTTCCTGCTCTGGTTCGCCGGCTTCATGGTGATCGGCGGCGAGTGGTTCCTGATGTGGCAATCGCGCGAATGGAACGGGCAGACGACGGCCTTTCGCCTGCACATCACGCTGCTGGTCCTGATGGTTTTTCTCAACCAGCCGGACGCCGAACTGCCCGATTGACAGCGCAACTGCACGCCTGGCCAAAGCCGTTCACAATGCGGCAATCACTTCAGTGACGGCTTATGAATACGGAGTTGAACATGCAGGGCAGCCTCAATCGACGTGCGCTACTGAGATGGGGATGGGTCGCGGCCGCCGGCGCCGGCCTGGCCAGCCGCGCGCTGGCGGCGCTGCCCGACATGCAGGCGCGCGAGGCGGCCAGCGGCTGCTGGTACGTGCAGGGTCTGTCGGAGATGGGGTCATCGGCCAACCAGAACTTCATCTCCAACGCCGGTTTCATCGTCACCAGCACCAGCGTCGTCGTCGTCGATGCACTGGGCTCGCCGGCACTGGCCGAGCGTTTCGTGGCAGAGATCCGCAAGGTCACGCCCAAGCCGATCACGCACCTCATCCTCACGCACTACCACGCTGACCACATCTACGGCCTGCAGGTCTTCAAGGCCCTGGGGGCCCGCATCATCGCGCAGCAGCTCGGGCGCGAGTACCTCAATTCGGAGACCGCGCGGCTGCGGCTGCAGGCCTCGCGCACCGATCTGGCGCCCTGGATCGACGAGAACACCCACCTCGTGCCCGCCGACGAATGGATCAACGGGCCGACCACGCTCACCGTGGGCGACACGCAGATTCAGCTCATCCCCGTCGGCCCGGCGCATACGCAGGACGACGTGGTCATCTGGCTACCGGGGCGCAAGGTGCTGTACTCGGGCGACCTGGTCTTTCGCGGCCGCATCCCCTACGTGGGCGACGCCGACAGCGGGCACTGGATCAAGGCACTCGACGACCTGCTCCAGCTCGACGTCAAGGCGGTGATTCCCGGCCACGGGGCGATTTCGCTCGATGCGCGCAAGGACATGCAGTTCACGCGCGACTACCTCGCCTATCTGCGCAAGGCCATGGGCCAGGCGGCCGAGGACATGACGCCGTTCGACGAGGCCTACAAGGCGACGGACTGGAGCCCGTACCAGCACATGCCGCTCTTCGATGCCGCCAACCGCATGAACGCCTACAACACCTACATCCTCATGGAGCACCAGGCCAAATGACGCAAGATCGCGCGCCCGCACGGCCTGACCGGCGCCACGCGCTGGCGGTGCTCGGTGCGCTCGCCTGGGCGGCGCGGGGCGCGCGCGCGGCGCAGCGCACCCTGCCCGTCTCCAGCGCCCTGCCGCAGGAGCTGGCGGCAGCGCTGGCGCAGCACCAGCCGCTGGTGGTCATGGTGAGCCTGCACGGTTGCCCGTTCTGCGCCGTGGTGCGCAACAACTACCTCGCACCCATGCACGAACGCGAGGGCCTGCCGGTGGTGCAGGTCAACATGCTCGATCCGCGCGCCACCGTGGCGCTCTCGGGCGAGCCCACCACGCACGAGGCGCTGGTGCGCGCCTGGGGCATAGCGATCGCTCCCACGGTGCTGTTTTTCGGCCAGGGCGGCCAGGAGGTGGCGCCGCGCCTGGCCGGCGGCCCCAACGACTTCTATTCGGCCATGCTCGATACCCGACTGGAAAAGGCGCGCGAAGCCATATCCAAATGAAATGTGGCTCCAGTGCCCGCCCATGGGTCGGTGAAAGCTGCACATTCCATAGTCAACCCGCTCAAGGAGACCTCATGCCACACGCTCCCTACCGCCCCATGGTTCTCGCGGCCGCGCTGCTGCTCGTCGGCGCAGCAAGCGCCCAGACCCCCGACGCCTTCAAGGGCGCCAATCCGTCCGAAGGCCACAGACTCATGAACGACCGCCAGTGCGATGCCTGCCATGCACAGAAATGGGGTCGCGACGGCAAGGACGTCTATCGGCCAGGCCAGAACATCACCACGATCAAGCAGCTGCGCAAGAAGGTGAACCAGTGCAACACGGGCCTGAACCTGAACCTGTTTCCCGAAGAAGAGACCGACATCGCCGCCTGGCTCAACGAGTCCTACTACCACTTCAAGCATTAGGCAAGCGCGCGGATCAAGTCGCGGCGCGTTCAAGGGTAAGCCCTAGGCGTGAACGTTGATGAACTCTGTTTAAATAAGCGTTCACGAATGTTCCACGTACAGCCATGACAGACATACAGGCCCAAGCGGCACCCGCCAGCATGGCACGAGGTCTGGTGCGCAAGGCACCAGAGAATTTCCTGGACAGGGCAGACATTCACGCCATCCAGTCTCAGGGCGCAGGCGGCCGCCGCGCCTTCATCCGCGGCGCCTTCGCGGCCGCGCTGGCCGGCGGCGCGGCGACGCGGGCTGCGGCGCAGGCGGGCGACGCGGGCGACGGTGACCCCGCCATCCTCAAGCTGCCCCGGCACAGCACGAGTCTGGGCCAGCCTGTGGCGGCCCACCCCTACGGCCAGCCCTCGAAATACGAAGGCAACGTGCAGCGCCGCCAAAGTCCGGGCCTGACGCAGACCAACCAGGCCTCGGTCTCGTTCGCGCCGATCCAGTCGCTCTTCGGCATCGTCACGCCCAACGGCCTGCACTTCGAGCGTCACCACCAGGGCTGGTGGGACATCGACCCACAGCAGCACCGCTTCATGATCAACGGCCTGGTGAAGACCCCCAAGGTTTTCACCATGGACGACCTGATGCGCCTGCCCAGCGTCTCGCGCTTTCACTTCATCGAGTGCGGCGCCAACACCGGCATGAACTGGGGCAACGTCGCCGTGCCCACGGTGCAGTACACGCACGGCATGCTCTCGTGCTGCGAATACACGGGCGTGCCCCTCATCACGCTGCTGGAGATGGCGGGCGCCGACCTGAAAAATGGCAAGTTCATCCTCGCCGAGGGCGCGGACGGCTCGTCCATGACGCGCACCATCCCGATGGAGCTGGTCAGGAGCAGCGAAGTGCTCGTCGCCTGGGGCCAGAACGGCGAGATGCTGCGCCCCGAAAACGGCTACCCGCTGCGCCTCGTTGTGCCGGGCGTGCAGGGCGTGAGCTGGGTCAAATACCTGCGCCGCGTGGAGCTGGGCGACATGCCCTGGGCCACCAAGGACGAGGCAGTGCACTACATCGATCTCATGCCCGATGGCCAGCACCGCCAGTACACCAGCATCCAGGAATGCAAGAGCGTGATCAGCACGCCCTCGGGTGGTCAGGTGCTGCTCGCCTCGGGCTTTTACAACATCACGGGGCTGGCGTGGTCCGGGCGCGGCAAGGTCAAGCGTGTGGACGTTTCGGTCGATGGCGGTCGCAACTGGCGCACCGCACGGCTGGAAAACCCCGTCCTCAGTAAGTGCCTCACACGCTTCAACATCGACTGGGTGTGGAACGGCAAGAGCGCCATCGTGCAAAGCCGCGCCATGGACGAAACAGGCTACGTGCAGCCCACCTACAGGCAGCTGCGCGAGGTGCGCGGCTCGCGCTCCATCTATCACAACAACGCGGTTCAGTCGTGGCTGGTGCAGGAAAACGGCGAGGTGAAACATGTCCAGCTTGCGTAAGGCCCTCGCCCTGGGCGTGATGGCCGTCACCATCGGCCTGCCTGCCTGGTCGCAGGGCAAATTCCCCAACGTCGGGCGCGACGCCACGCCCAGGGAAGTGGCGGCGTGGGACATCGACGTGCGCCCCGATTTCAAAGGCCTGCCCGCGGGCAGCGGCTCGGTGGACGACGGGCAAGACCTGTGGGAGGCCCGCTGCGCCACCTGCCACGGCATCTTCGGCGAATCCAATGCGGTGTTCAACCCGCTCGTGGGCGGCACCACGGCCGACGACATCAAGAGCGGCCACGTCGCCAACCTCAAGCGCCCGGACTACCCCGGCCGTACCACGCTCATGAAGGTGCCCACGATCTCGACCCTCTGGGATTACATCCACCGCGCGATGCCCTGGGACAACCCCAAGTCGCTCTCGGCCGACAACGTCTACGCGCTCACCGCCTACCTGCTCAACCTGGCCGACATCGTGCCCGCCGGCTTCACGCTCTCGGACAAGAACATCGCCGAAGTGCAGCAAAAGCTCCCGAACCGCAACGGCATGACCACCCGGCACGCCCTGTGGCCCGGCAACGAGTTCGGCAGCGGCAAGCTCAAACCCGACACGCACGCCACGGCCTGCATGAAGGACTGCGGCCCGGCACCCACCATCACCTCCGAGCTGCCCGAGCACGCGCGCAACGTCTGGGGCAACCTGCGCGAGCAAAACCGCACCGTGGGTCCGCAGCGCGGCGCAGACACCTCCCAACCGGAAGGCAAGCTGGGCGATGCCGCCGGTCCCGTCAAGGTGGTGGGTCCGGCGGGCAGCGACAGCCCCCACGCCAGGGCCATCGCCCTCACGCAAGAGCTCGGCTGCACCGGCTGCCACAACATGCAAGGCAAGCTCGTCGGCCCATCATTTGCCGACGTGGCCCAAAAGTACCCGGGCAAGAGCGAATACCTCGAAGGCAAGATCCGCTCCGGCGGCTCGGGCATCTGGGGTGAAACGCCGATGCCGCCGCAAGACGCGCCCGCCGCCGACCTCAAGCTCATTGCCGAGTGGCTGGCTGCAGGCGCCGGCAAATGAAGGCAGAATCGATCCGACTTATTTATATATTTCCATATCTTTTGGTCCAAGCCTTAATATCGAATTACTTGAAGGAGAAGACAACGATGCAAACCCGCAGGCAAACCCTGAAGCAGAGCGCCGCAGCCGCCGCTCTCGTGGCTGGCGCCAGCCTTCTGCCACAGCACGCATTCGCGTTCAACAAGGCCGCGTTCGAAGCCAAGGGCATTCATGACGCGCTGAAGGGCCTGGGTGTGAACGGCGACCCGGTCGCAAGCAGCGACGTGACGCTGACCGCGCCCGACATTGCCGAAAACGGCGCCGTCGTGCCGTTCGCGCTCTCCACCAAGCTGCCCGACGTCAAGGAGCTGGTGCTGCTGGTCGAGAAGAACCCGAACGCGCTGGTCAGCGTGTTCCAGGTCACGCCCGAGGTCGAACCCAACTTCGCCACGCGCAGCAAGATGGGCGAAACCTCCGACGTCTACGCCGTGGCGATCACCAAGGACGGCAAGGCCTTGTTCGCCAAGAAGGAAGTCAAGGTCACCCTCGGCGGCTGCGGCGGCTGATGGCGCGGCGCCACCGCCAGAACGTTTCAACACCATCGATTGAGGAGCAATACCATGGGTGATCCGATGCGAATCCGCGCGCAGGCCAAGGACGGCAACGTCCTGGTGCGCGTCTTGATGAGCCATGAAATGGAGTCCGGCCAACGCAAGGACTCTTCGGGCAACAAAATCCCCGCCTGGTGGATCCAGGAAGTGACCGCCAAGCTCAACGACAAGCAGGTCTTCTCCTGCGAATGGGGCCCGGCCGTCTCCAAGAACCCCTTCCTGCAATTCACCATCAAGGGCGGCAAGGCGGGCGACAAGGTCAGCGTGAGCTGGAAGGACAGCAAGGGCGACACGCGCACCGACGAAGCCACGGTGTCCTGAGCCCGCGCGCCCCGAACCACAGGCAGGCTCGCACACGCACGGACCTGCCTTTTTTTCCTGTCAAAACTAGGAGACACACACCATGAAGGCACACCAGCTGGCCCTGGCGGCCGCGGCGCTGGGGCTCATCGCCACCTCTGTGGCATGGGCTCAGAAAAGCACGACCGAAGCCATCGACGAATACCGCGAGATGCTGCAGGACGGCAACCCCGCCGAGCTCTATGAGATGAAGGGCGAGGAACTCTGGAAGAAGGCCCGCGGCTCGAAAAACGCCTCGCTCGAAAAGTGCGACCTGGGTCTGGGTGCGGGCGTGGTCAAGGGCGCCTTCGTGCAGCTGCCGCGCTACTTCGCCGACACCAACGAAGTGCAGGATCTCGAATCGCGCCTCGTCACCTGCATGAGCACGCTGCAGGGCATAGACCCCAAGGAAGTCGTCAACGGCAAGTGGGGCAAGGGCGAGCGCGCCAACGTCACGGCGCTGGCCACCTGGGTGGCCGCGCAATCCAAGGACATGAAGTTCGACCTGCCGCAGTCGGCCCCGCAGGAGCGCATCGCCTACGAAATGGGCAAGCGCGCGTTCTTTCAGCGCGGCGGCTCACATGATTTCTCGTGCGCCACCTGCCATGGCGAGGACGGCAAGCGCATCCGCCTGCAGGACCTGCCCAACCTGACCAAGAACCCGGGCGACGGCGTCGGCTTTGCCGCCTGGCCCGCCTACCGCGTCTCCAACGGCCAGATGTGGACCATGCAGCACCGCCTGAACGACTGCTACCGCCAGCAGCGCTTTCCCGAGCCGGGCTACGCCAGCCCCATCACCATCGCGCTGGGCGTGTACATGGGCGTGAACGCCAAGGGCGCCAAGTCGGCCGTTCCGGCCATCAAGCGCTGAACGGGAGGAAGCCATCATGAAGAAATCCACCGCATTGACCGCCACCTTCGCCGCCATCGCCGTCGCCACGCTGGCCGGCTGCGCCGGCAGCAACGGCGCGAGCACCCCCAGCACCGCCGAGCTCGACGCCATGGCACAGAAAATGGTGCAGCAGAGCTTTCACGACAAGGGCATCGTCAAGGTCAAGGAGGCGCTGGCGCTCGATGAAACGCTGCGCGACTGCGACGCCGCCGCCGTCGCCGGCCACCCGATCGACGCCGCCACCGAGAAGAAGCTCGAAGCCGAAAACTTCAAGACCATCCAGTGGCCCGCCAACGGCAAGTACCTGGGCGACTGGAAGTCGGGCGAAAAAATCGCCCAGAGCGGCAGGGGCCGCACCTGGAACGACAAGGCGGACAGCGCCAACGGCGGCAACTGCTACAACTGCCACCAGATCAGCAAGGAAGAAATCTCCTACGGCACCATCGGCCCGAGCCTGTACCACTACGCCAGGCTCAAGGGCGTGAGCGACCCGAACAGCCCCGAGGCGCAGGAGATCGTCAAATACACTTGGGGCAAGATCTGGAACGCCAAGGCGTACAACGCCTGCTCCAACATGCCGCGCGCCGGCGCCAAGGGCGTCCTGACGCAGGCACAGGTGGCCGACATCGTCGCGCTGCTGCTGGACCCGAAATCCCCGGTCAATCGGTAAACCGCCAACACGGCTTGACACCCAGCGGCCCTGGTCGCGATGGATGAGGCGGCTTCACCCGCCCGCGCCATTGCCGCCAGGGCCGCTGTTCATCCCCGCACCCGAGAGAGCACCCCGCCATGAACCTCACCAAACGCGAATTTCTGCAAGTGCTGGGCGCCGCGAGCGCCGCCGGCATGAGCTTGGGCAGCTACGTCAACGCCAGTGCCGCCACCGCCGCCGAGGGCCTCTACGACATCCCCAAATTCGGCACCGTCTCGCTCCTGCACATGACCGACTGCCATGCGCAGCTCATGCCCATCCACTTCCGTGAGCCCAGCGTGAACCTGGGCGTGGGCGACATGAAGGGCCGCCTGCCCCACCTCGTCGGCGAGCATCTGCTCAAGGCCGCGGGCATCAAAGGCGGCACGCCCACGGCCCACGCCCTCACCTATCTGGACTTCGAGCAGGCCGCCAAGCGCTACGGCAAGGTCGGCGGCTTTGCGCACCTGGCCACGCTGGTCAAGCGCCTGAAGGCCAGCCGCCCCGGCGCGCTGCTGCTCGACGGCGGCGACACCTGGCAGGGCAGCGCCACGTCGCTGTGGACCAAGGGCCAGGACATGGTGGACGCCTGCAAGCTGCTGGGCGTGGACATCATGACCGGCCATTGGGAATTCACCTACGGCATGGAGCGCGTGAAGGGAATCGTCGACAAGGAACTGGCCGGCAAGACCGAGTTCCTGGCGCAGAATGTCAAGACCAAGGATTTCGGCGACCCCGTCTTCAAGCCCTACACCATCCGTCCGATCAACGGCGTGCCCGTCGCCATCATCGGCCAGGCCTTTCCCTACACGCCGATCGCCAACCCGCGCTACTTCGTGGCCGATTGGGAATTTGGCATCCAGGACGAGCACCTGCAGGAGATGGTCGACGAAGTGCGCGGCAAGGGCGCGCAGATCGTCGTGGTGCTGAGCCACAACGGCATGGACGTGGACCTGAAGATGGCCAGCCGCGTCACCGGCGTGGACGCGATCCTGGGCGGGCACACGCACGACGGCATGCCCGTGCCCACCCTCGTCAAGAACCCTGGCGGCCAGACCATCGTGACCAACGCCGGCAGCAACGGCAAGTTCCTCGGCGTGATCGACTTCGACGTGAAGAACGGCAAGGTGGCCGACTTCCGCTACCGGCTGCTGCCCATCTTCGCCAACATGCTGCCCGCGGACAAGGAGATGGACGCGCTCATCACCAAAATCCGCGCGCCCTACGCCGACAAACTGGCCGAGCAGCTCGCCATCACCGAGGGCCTGCTGTACCGCCGCGGCAACTTCAACGGCACCGGCGACCAGCTCATCGTCGATGCCCTGATGGAAGTGCAAGGCGCCGATCTCGCCTTCTCGCCCGGCTTTCGCTGGGGCACCACGCTGCTGCCCGGCCAGCCCATCACGCGCGAATGGCTGATGGACATGACCGCCACCACCTACAGCTACGCCACGCTCTCCGAGATGAAGGGCGCGATGATCAAGACCATCCTCGAAGACGTCTGCGACAACCTCTTCAACCCCGACCCGTATTACCAGCAGGGCGGCGACATGGTGCGCGTGGGGGGCCTGGCCTACACCTGCGACCCCACGGCCGCGATGGGCCAGCGCATCGGCGACATGCGCCTCAAGGGCGAGCTGATAGCCCCTGACAAGACCTACAAGGTGGCCGGCTGGGCTCCGGTGGCCGAAGACGCCGCCAAGGCGGGCAACCCCATGGTGTGGGACCAGGTGGAACAGTGGCTCAAGGCGCGCGGCGGCAAGGTGAGCGCGCGCAAGCTCAACGCGCCCAAGCTGACGGGGGGGCTGCCCAATCCGGGCTACGCGGCGGGCTGAACACCTCTCGGCGCGGCTGCCATCACAATGCATCGAGCGGGCTCAACACGCCCCGCCCGCCCTTGTTCAGCACCTGCGTGTAGATCATCGTCGTGCTCACATCCGCGTGGCCGAGCAGCTCTTGCACCGTGCGGATGTCGCAGCCCGATTGCAGCAGATGCGTGGCGAATGAATGGCGCAGCACGTGCGGTGACACCGGCCTGGGCGCCCTTGCCCTCGCGAATCACGATCTCGCGCCGCGCGAACTCCACGTCCCTCGCGCGCAGGCGCAGCGCCTCCATGAGCCGCATGCCCGTGCCGTAGAGCAACTGGGCGGTCAACCCCATCGTGCCATCCATGTGCATCAGCAGCAGCCGCACCTCGCCGGGCGTGAGCACCACCGGCAGCCGCCGCGGCCTTTTCGCCTGCACCACCTCATCGAGCCAGGGCAGCTCGACGGCCAGCACCTGCCGGTAGAGGTAGAGGATCGCCGCCTTCGCCTGATTCTGCGTGGAGGCCGACACCTGCCTGTCCACCGCCAGATGGCTCAGGAATGCCTCCACTTCCCGTGCACCCATCTCTTGCGGATGGCGCTTGTTGTGATACAGAATGAAACGACGCGCCCAA
>JAJPEQ010000005.1 GCA_021166775.1 Comamonas sp.
CGCCAGATGGCTCAGGAATGCCTCCACTTCCCGTGCACCCATCTCTTGCGGATGGCGCTTGTTGTGATACAGAATGAAACGACGCGCCCAATCCAGATAGGCCTGCTCGGTGCGGATGCTGTAGTGGCGCGTGCGCAGGTGGATGCGCATGCGCTCCAGAAGTTTGGGCGGCCTGGGGCCGGCCGCAGCGCCGTCGGGCGGAGGGGAGCTTGATGCATCCCTCCGCAAAATTTCAGGTTTGCCTAAATGGAAGGCAAATTCTGGTTTATGAGGAGGTTGACAGGTGTTGCGACATGTTATTGTTGAAAGAAGCGCTTGATAAGCGCCGTCTAATTCCAGTTAGTCTGCCTTTTATTTCCTCACATTTCGGCCCATGCATATCCAAACGTCCTTGACCTTCGCAAGCGTTTATTCGCCGGGTATTTGGCGTTCGTTCGGGCTTCGCCTGCGTGGGGTGTGCCAGTTTCAAGCCATTTTTGCCTCTAGCCATTTCTCAGCAAGCGCTAGCAGCTATTGTTTCGTAGTCTACGGCCCGTGCGGACACATTCTTTTTTGCGCTTTGGGTCTAACCCAGCGCTCGAGCCGACCCGCCTGCGGCGGTCGGCTTATTTTATTCGTTAGAATCATCTTCAATCACCATGGAGAAAAAAATGAAAGTTCATAAGGTATTTTTTGCACTAGCTATCGTCGGATCTATGAGTGGCTGCGCCACATGGTCGACGAGCAGTATAGACAACAAAGATGTGAGTACTCAGGAAAGTAGCCAAGATGCCATTTCCAAGAAAGCCCCATCACAAATATATTTAACAGATCAAGACATAGTCGACCGCCCGTACAAATCACTTGGAGATATTACCGCTACGGTAAATAAAACTACAATTTTTCACTCAAATCCAACACGCGAAATGGTGAACGAAAAATTGCAAAAAGAAGCGGCTGAATTGGGTGCTGATGCAGTAATTTTAATTCGCTACGGTGACGGCGGCATATCTCTTATGAGCTGGGGCAGCCTGGAAGGTAAAGGCCGTGCAATCAAGTACATTAAGTAATTTTTCTGCACTGTGTGTCGTGATATTTCTGGCGGGATGTGCGACATCCGCACCAGAAATACCACGACAGACTCAGCGAGTAGAAGAAATTGGGTATTTGGCTCCGCCATCAAAATCAACAAGTGGAACAGAAAAAAAAGCCACAGCATCGCACACTAAAAATCCTGCATTAATCACGAAGCCTATATGGGATAAACTTAGTGAAGCAGAGAAAATTTCCATCACCGCAGATTACGATATAAATATATTATCACCAGATTCATTTGGAATAATAACTGACGTTCAAGGCGCAGACCAATCAACTCCTGGCTCGAACGCAGGCGCTGCTCTTGGTGGTGCAGCCGCAAGTGCCGCATACATCGATAAAGGGTTGAGGGGTAACAACTACTCAGCAGGCGGCGCTTTGGCCATTGGCCTTCTTGGAGCAGCAATTGGATCAACTATGGATTCAGGTCCATCTTCAAAATTTCAATTCAGATACACAGTAAAGCTTGGAGATGGGGAAATTCAGTATTTTGATGAAATTAAATCTACAAGTTTTCGTCATTCAGTTGGTGTCTGTATCTTGGTTCCATCTCTAAATTTAATTAGCCAAAAAGTCTGCAACCAAACCATAGAAAACATCAGGGAAAAATATATAACTGTACAATAACGACTGTCTATTTCTAACTATTCGTCGCAGCCGACCGCATACGGCGGCAGCTGAACTCAGGGCGTTAGGTTTTACAATCAGTGCCATGACTTTTCCACCACCGTCCGGATCGCTGATACCGTTTCTTCGCCGCCGTGACTACGTCTTTGTTAATCCGCTAGGCCGAGGTGCATGTGGCGAAACCGTCCTTCTCCGAGACGACTTGATCGACAGCTTCTTCGTTTGCAAGAAGTATTCACCGAGATCGGAGTCGTTGCGCCAAGAGCTGTTCAAGAATTTTCTCCGTGAGATCAAGCTGCTCCACGAAGTGCATCACCAGAACGTAGTGCGAGTATTCAACTACTACGTCTACCCCGACAAATTTACTGGCTACATCCTTATGGAGTACGTTCGGGGCCTCGACATTGAGGAGCATTTGCGCGCCCAACCCGAGACGGTAAACGAACTCTTCATCCAGGCGGTCGATGGTTTTGCTTACCTAGAATCAACTCAAATTCTTCACCGCGATATACGTCCACAGAATCTACTTGTTCGCGATGACGGAATTTTGAAGATCATTGATCTAGGCTTCGGAAAGCACGTCGAGGCAACCAAGGATTTCGACAAAAGCATTAGCCTCAACTGGTGGTGCGAGCCGCCAGAAGAGTTTTCTACCGGCACCTACGACCACTCGACCGAGGTCTATTTCGTAGCAAAGCTCTTTCAGAAGATCATCGCCGAGAACGGCATCGAACAGTTCAAGCATGCAACTCTTCTAGAGCGCATGTGTCGTAGAGACCCTTTTGAACGAGTCTCGTCGTTTCTCGAAGCGAAGAACGAGCTCAGCCTTCGGCGCTCCGAAGACATCGAATTCGAGGACGAAGAGCGGCAGACGTATCGATTCTTCGCCGATGAGGTCACCGACCGCATCACGAAGATCGCAGAGGGAGCCAAGTACGCAACGGATCTTGATCGAATCCGTGCACAGCTTGAAGCAGTGCATCGAAACTGCATGCTTGAAGATGAACTGCCAGATTGCGCCCCGCTATTGCGCATCTTCGTAGACGGTCAGTACTACTACAGAAAGGCCAATTTTCAGACTTGGGTTCTTCGAGGCTTTCTTCACTTCCTCCGTAGCGCTCCATTGGAGAAGCAACGGATAGCGCTCGCAAATCTTCACACCCGGCTCAATGCCATCAAGCGGTATGCACAGCCAGCGATGGACGATGACATACCGTTCTAGTCTGAGCAGTGAAACCTAACCCTTCACTCGAGCGGACCACCACCGGCATGGCGCTTGGCTCGACGGCCATATGATGAACTACACCGTCAGGCGGGCCGAGCACCATGCCGGCGTCGGCTCCTCAGCTCAGGCGTTAGGCGTCGCATTGACTCTCCGCTACACGGCAAACACCATGAGACACACTGAAAGACACAGAACACACCGAACAGGCTGGCTCCGTGCCGCTGTTCTTGGCGCGAACGACGGTATCGTCTCTACCGCCAGCCTTGTCTTGGGCGTCGCAGCAGCCGGCGCAGGCACTCAGGGTATTCTGGTTGCAGGCGTTGCCGGCCTTGTCGCGGGTGCGATGTCAATGGCTGCTGGCGAGTATGTATCGGTGAGTTCACAAGCCGACACCGAGCTTGCGGATCTCGCCCGAGAGCGCAAAGAGTTGGCCGAGAATCCCGAGCAGGAACGCGCAGAGCTGGCGGCCATTTACGTCAAGCGCGGGCTGGACAAGAAACTGGCCTCAGACGTGGCTGCCCAATTAACGCAGCATGACGCACTGGCCGCACACGGACGCGATGAGCTGGGCATATCCGACGCGTTGGCCGCAAAACCCGTGCAGGCGGCCTTGGCCTCGGCGGGTACGTTTGCCGTGGGCGCAGTCCTGCCGCTTCTGATGGTGCTCCTGCTTCCGGCGTCTGCGCTGCTGTGGGGTGTTGCAGGCAGCTCACTCTTCTTTCTCGCGCTGTTGGGCTTCCTGGCTGCACGCACAGGTGGCGCGCCGGTGATCGTGTCTGTCATTCGTGTGACTTTTTGGGGGGCGTTGGCAATGGCGTTGACCGCTGGAGTGGGTGCCCTGTTTGGGGTAGCCGCTTGAAAGCCATGGCGCAAAGAACTCGACGCCTCAACCATCGTTCCACACGGACGACTGCCGCGCCGGTGAATTCCAACGTCGAACCCAAACAGAGAGGACTTCCATGATCTCTCCCACCTCGATCGCATTGACCGGATTCATGGCCTGGGCGCTGCTGCTCCTCGTGCTCATGGAAGCCATTCGCACGCAGCTCGTGGTGCGCGGCAAGGTGCCCGCCAACGGTTTCACGCCGGACAACGACGGCCTGTCGCCCTTCATGCGGCGGCTGGCCAGGGCGCACGCCAACTGCGTGGAAAGCCTGCCGGTCTTCGGTGGCCTGCTGCTGGTCGCCATGGCCACGCAACGGACGGCGGTCACGGACCCGCTCGCCTACCTGTTCCTGGGCGCTCGCGTGCTCCAGTCGCTCGTTCACCTGGCCTCGACGAGCGTGCCCATGGTGACGATCCGCTTCACCGCGTTTTCCGTGCAGATGGCCATCGGGGTGTACTGGGCTTTCGCGCTGCTGGCATCGGCGTGAGGCGATGATTGCGCTGCCATGGTTTTAATAGCTGCTTACGCCTGACAGACAATCGCTTCGGGCCGAAAAACCCTGAAAATTTTCTGACCCTGCACGCCCTCGGACGTCCAAGGCCCTTGTGCCCCTTGCTCCGGCGGCGGAAGACCTGGCGGACGAGACCCGGATCTCGCTGGTGAAGAACCCGGAATGTGGACGCGCACGGCATATGCGTGCCAACGACGCGCGACTTCGACAGTTTGACGTCGGTCAAATAGCCATGAATTTGCATGCTGATAATGATTTCGCGTGCCGGCTGCGGGGGTGGCCGCAGGACCGCTTTTCTGCTCAACAAACTTGCCGGGGGCCTTCCATGAATAACCTCAATAGCGCGCTGTTTGCTGCGGTCCTGTCGGCTGCCATACCTGCGGCGCAATCGCAGACATTGGAGAAAATCGCCGCCAGCAACAAAATCACCGTTTCTTATCGCGAAGCGGCCGTCCCTTTCAGTTACGTCATAGGAACGCACAAGGCCGTGGGTTTTGCGGTGGATCTGACCGAGGCCGTGGTCGATGACGTGCGCCAGCGTCTGCACAAGCCATTCTTGCATGTGGCGTACATGCCCGTCACCGCGCAAAACCGCATTCCATTGCTGGTTGACGGCACCTACGACCTTGAGTGCGGCTCCACGACAAACAACGCGGCGCGCGGCAAAGAGGTTTCCTTTGCCATCAACCATTTCTACACTGGCACACGCCTGCTGGCCAAGAAGACCTCCGGCATCAAAGACTATGCCGACCTGGCCGGCAAGACGGTGGCCACCACCACCGGCAGCACCAATGAAAAGCTGATCCGCCAGTACAGCGCCGATCATGGGCTGGACATGAAGATCGTGCTTGGCAAGGACTACGGCGATGCGCTGAGCCTGGTCGAAAGCGACCAAGCCGTAGCCTTCGCGATGGACGACGTTCTACTCTTCGGCCTCAGAGCGAATTCCAGCGACCCCGAAGCGTTTGAAGTCGTTGGGGAAACTCTTCAGGTCGAGCCGTATGCCTGCATGGTGCGCAAAAACGACCCGGAATTCAAGAAACTGGTGGATGGCACGATGACCAGGCTTATGCGGACCGGCGAGTTCGAACGGCTGTACAAGAAGTGGTTTGAGTCCCCCATTCCACCCAAGGGCGTGGTGCTGAACATGCCCATGGGTTCGCAACTCAAAGCGAACCTCAAGGCGCGAAGCGATCAGCCGGCGATGTGAAGCATGGGGCGCAGTGCCAGCACGCTCAGCCGCGAGTTGCGGCGAAATGCCAGCGCGGGCGATGGCTACCTCGCCAGCAGCGCCCACAGCACCAGCTGCAAGCGGTGCATCCAAGCGCACCCGCTGCCATCGCGTTCAGAACGTCAGGAACAAGCTGACTGCGGTCTTTCGTGTACGACGCGCTGATCACCGTGGCGTAGATCGACCCAAAGCAGCTTGCGCATCGTTCGATGCAGCGTCCACACGCACAAAGCTGCCGGCATCGGCCATGGCGACGAGATGTGCATTCCCCAAATCGATCCATGGCCCTTATTGTGCCGATATTCGGGATAGTTAATGACTTGATGTCCTATTTATCTATTGAACTTGGGATTTTAAAGTTCAGGCCATCGCAGCAAGTCGCTGCTTTCAATCCAGGGACACATCATGAAAGTCACCGTCATCGGCGCCGGCAACATGGGCTCGGCCTTCGTCAAGCAACTCGTGCGCGCAGGCCATGAAGTCAGCGTCACTTCCCGTGGCAGCGCCAAGGCGGCGCAGGTCGCCGCAGCCTACCCGGGCGCCAGGGCCGTCGCGATCGCTGGCGCTGCCAACGGCGCCGACGCCGTTGTGTTGGCCACCGGCTACGAGAGTGCCGCCGCCGCTTTGAACGCCGTGGGGGGGCTGCAGGGCAAGGTCGTCATCGACGTCACCAACCCGCTGACAGCCGACTACATGGGCCTGACTCTGGGCCACAGCACCTCGTCCGCCGAGGAAATCGCCAAGGCCGTACCGGGCGCTGAAGTGGTCAAGGGCTTCAACACCATTTTTGCCCAGGTGCTCAGCGATGGCGCCGATTTCGGCGACGGCCGCAAGGCCACGGTGTTTGTAGCCAGCGACAGCGTACGCGCCAAGCAGACCGCCGCGGCGCTGGCCCAGAGCATGGGCTTTGACGTCGTCGATGCGGGTGGCCTGAAGAACGCGCGCTACCTCGAGCCCCTGGCGGGTCTGAATATCTATCTGGGTTATGGAACGGGCCTGGGTACCGCCATCGCTCCGACCTGGATCCACAAGGCCTGAACACGCCCACGCTACGCACCTCAACGCATTCAACGGAAAACGTCATGAACAACACATTCCTGCAGCGCATTCTGGCGACCCAAAACGGTTCGGGCGCCCTGGCCCTGCGCATTCCCGTGGGCATCATCTTCGCCGCACATGGCGCGCAAAAGCTCTTCGGCTGGTTGGGCGGATACGGACTGGACGGCACAGGCCAGTACTTCGGCTCCGTGGGCCTGAATCCTGGCTACCTGATGGCGCTACTGGCCGGCGCTGCCGAGTTCTTCGGTGGCTTGGCACTGATCCTGGGGGTTCTGGTTCGCCCGGCGGCGGCGGCTCTGGCCTTCGCGATGCTCATTGCGATCTTCGCCGTGCACATCGGCAATGGCTTCTTCATGGACAAGGGCGGGTACGAATACGCACTGGCCCTGTTCGCCGCCTCGCTGTCGCTGCTGTTCAGTGGTGGCGGTCGCTTCTCGGTCGACCACGCCCTCACCCGAGAACGTTGATGTCACGCCTGCCCAGCCTGTTTGTCTCGCACGGTGCGCCCACCTTCGCCATCGATCCCGGGACGGCGGGCCCCAGTCTGACCGAGCTGGGCCGCTCGCTGCCGCGCCCGCAGGCGGTGCTGATGGTCTCACCGCACTGGATGACATCCATGCCGCGGGTGGGCACCTGCGCTCAGCCCGCCACCATTCACGACTTTGGCGGGTTTGACCCGGCGCTGTACCAATTGAGTTACCCGGCCGCAGGCCATGCGGCGCTGGCCCAGCGCACCATCGCGCAACTGACAAAGGCGGGCTGGCCTGCGCAGGCGGACGAGCGGCGCGGCTTGGACCACGGCGCCTGGGTACCCCTGCTGCATCTGTTCCCCGAGGCTGACGTGCCGGTGTTCCAGGTTTCGTTACCCCTGCAGCTGGACGCCCGGCGTGCCTGGGCCTTCGGACAGGCGCTGGCGCCGCTGGCCGAGGAGGGTGTGCTGATCGTGGGCTCAGGCGGCCTTACGCACAACCTGTACGAGTTCCGCTCAGCGCATGGTGCGAACGAAGCCTACGTGGCCGCATTCGCTGGTTGGGTGCGCGAGGCGGTGGAACAAGGCGACAACGAGCGCTTGCTGCGGACGCTGGACGACGCGCCACACGCCCAGCGGGCACATCCGACGGCCGAACATTTTTGGCCCCTCCTGATCGCTGCCGGTGCGGCCGATGCTGGCGACGGCGCCCCGCAGGGCACGGTGGTCGCGGGGGGCATTGCGCATGGCGTGCTGGCCATGGATTCTTATGCGTTCGGCCTTGCCGGCGCCGTTCACTGGACACGGGAGGCACCATGCGCACCGATCTGATCCTGCAACGCCCGGCGATGCCGGACAAGGCTCAGCTGCTGTTGCTTTTCCACGGGGTGGGGTCCAGCGCCGAGGACCTGGCTCCGCTGGGTCGAACGCTGGCGTCGCAACGACCCAATGCATGGATCGTCAGCGTTCGTTCGCCCGACCGCTCGGACTTCGGTCAAGGGTGGCAATGGTTCTCGGTACAGGGTGTGACCGAGGCCAACCGGCCTGAACGCGTTGCCGCAGCGATGCCGGCGTTCGAGGAACGCATTCGGTTCTGGCAGCACGAGACAGGGGTCGGTCCTCCCCATACCACGCTGATTGGCTTCTCGCAGGGCGCGATCATGGCACTGGAGTCGACCCAGCTCTCCGGCGCCTCGAGACACGCGGCCCGTGTGGTCGCGATCGCGGGACGCTTCGCACAACCACCGCGGCGCGTGCCAGAGGACGTTGCAGTGCATCTGATGCATGGCGAGCAGGATCAGGTAATTCCCGTCAGGTTGGCCATGGATGCCGAGCATGAGTTGCGGTCCCTGGGGGCCAATGCAACACTTGACCGCTTTGCAGGTCTTGGCCACGGCATCGATGCTCGGGTGGCCGAAGCCATTGGCCGACGCTTGGAGACCGTGTAACAGCAGACGGGCTTGTGAGATCAGGTCGATTGAGACGGGGGAGGTTCTCGGGTGCTGGGCTTATCTCGCCCAGGTATGAGGCATACCTGCGCCGCATGGGTTTTGCCACGCCCAGCCTTTCCTGCCTCATCAAGCGCCGCACTCTCTTCTCGGAGATGGTGACGCGCTGCCTGGCCAGTGAAGCCATCACGGCCGTCGCCCGATTGGCAAGTTGCCGATACAGGTTTGCCTCGGCCTCTGCCAACGGTACGTAGGCGATTGGTTCGACCAGGCGATGGTGGTTGAACCGGGACACCTACTTCCAGGGTGGCGAATTCAACAGCCTCCTTGGCCTTCCAGGGCGCTCAACGGTGAATCAGCTCAGTTTTGTTGATGATCTTCGTTGTTGCAACGGTCGCCCTTGCTGCCCACGGACGGCTCAATGCCGGCTTCGGCCAGCCGCTCCGTATCGCGAATGCTGACGCACTGAGACCCTCTGTCGGAGTGACAGACCAGGCTGTCGTCGCGCTCCGGTTGCTCAGAGAGACAACCCGTCTTCATCAGCGCCAAAAGTGTCACCAGAATGTCGCCGAAGAAACTACAAGAAAAAAGCACTTACACCCAAAGGCCGTAAGCGCTTGATTCAATTTTATTTTCTGGTGGGTCGTGCGCGACTCGAACGCGCGACCAACGGATTAAAAGTCCGCTGCTCTACCGACTGAGCTAACGACCCGTCACAAGGGAACCTCGGATTATAAGTAGGTTTCCGCCGCCTTCGCCACAGCCAGCGTGCGCAGCACCCAGCCCGCGGCGCACAGCCCGAACGTGGCGGTGACGGCAACGTTCGAGCCATAGCCGTGGCAGTTCAGGGAGCCGTCGCCTGCGCCCATGGCGCACGAGGCATCCGGCGGCGCGACGCTTTCACGGCTGAAGACGCAGGTCACCCCAAGGGGCTGCTCGCCGCGCGGCGCCGCGTGGCGGCGGCGCAGGTCGTAGCGCAGTTTGGCCAGCAGGGGATCGTGCGTCACATCGGCCAGATCGCCGACCTCCACGCGCTCGGCCTGCTGTTTGCCGCCGGCGGCGCCGACGGTGATGAAGCGCGCGCCGGTGCGCAGCGCCCAGGCCGCCAGCGCCGTTTTGGCGCGGACCTGGTCGCAGGCATCGATGAGCGCATGCACCGGAGCCGGCAGGAGCCCCGGCCAGTTGTCCGGCTGGGCGAATTCATCCACGCGGTGCACGACACAACCCGGGTGAATCCGGGCGATGCGCTCGGCCATGGCATCCACCTTGGCCTGCCCCACGGTGTCCGTCAGGGCATGCACCTGGCGGTTGATGTTGGATTCGGCGATGTGATCGAGGTCGATGAGCGTGAGCGCCGCCACGCCGCTGCGCGCCAGCGCCTCGGCAGCCCACGAACCGACGCCGCCGATGCCGACGACGGCCACATGGGCGTCGCGGATGCGCGCAGCGCCCGCCACGCCGTAGAGGCGGGCGAGGCCGGCGAAGCGCCGCTCCAGGTCTTGCGCCTCGGGCGTAGCGGGGGTCACTTCAGGCGCGCAAGGCGCTCCTTGGCGGCCGCCGCGGCCTCGGATTGCGGGTACACGCGCATCAGGTCTTCCAGGGTCTTGCGCGCGGCTTTCGTATCCTTGAGCTCCACTTGGCAGTTGGCGATCGAGAGCGCCGCCTCGGGCGCGCGCGGATGATCGGGCGCGCTCGCCAGCAGGGCCTTGAAGTTGTCGATCGCGTCCTTGTAGGCGCGCGTGGCGTACTGCGCGTTGCCGAGCCAGAAGCGCGCCGACGGCAGGTAGCCCGACTGCGGGTACTTGCGCACGAAGGCCTGGAAGGCGGTCACGGCATCGGGGAACTTGCCGGTGCGAAAGACGGCCAGCGCGGCCTCGTAGTCGTTCTTCTCAGCCGGCTCGGCCTTGAATTCGCGACCATCGACCTGAACCGTCTCGGGTTCGAACTGGCGCAGGCGATCGTCGACGTTCTTGCTGATGTCCTTCTGGCGCTGCTGCAGATCGGACACATCGCGGCGCAGCTTTTCGTTCTGACCGCGCAGGTCCGCCAGATCCGCGCGCAGCGACTCGATCTGCGCCTGCAGATCGAGCAGACTGCGGCGCAGCTGCGAGGAGTCGTCGCCCGCGCGCTGATTGGACTGCTGCATCTGGTCGATGCGCTGGCGTATCTCCAGAATGGCCCGGCGGGCTTCGTCGTCTTCAAACAGGGCAGCGTGACTCACCGAGGAAGCGAACGCCAGCATGGCGCATGCGACGGCAAGCCACCAGCGTGAGGTCGACCGCTGCATGGGCCTGCTCCTTTCAGTGGTAGGTCAGCTCGACGCGGCGGTTCTTGGCGTAGGCGTCTTCGCTGTTGCCTTGCACCGCGGGCTTTTCCTTGCCGAAGCTCACCGCTTCCATCTGCGATTCAGGCACACCCAGCAGGCCGAGCGAGCGGCGCACGGCATCGGCGCGCTTCTGGCCGAGCGCCAGGTTGTATTCGCGGCCGCCACGCTCGTCGGTGTTGCCTTCGAGCGTCACGCGCGTGGCGGTGTGGCTCTTGAGAAAGCGCGCGTGGGCGTCGAGCACGGACTGGTACTCGGGCTTGACGGTGTAGCTGTCGAAGTCGAAATAGATGATGCGCGCCACGCCCACCGGGCCTTGCACCGTGCCTTGCGTGGCGTTCAGATCGACGGGAGCGACGGCGCTCTGGCTGCCGTTGGTGGAGGCGGCGCCCTGATCGCTCACCGGTGCGTCATTGAGCTTGACGCCGGAGCTGCAGCCCACCACCAGCGCGGCGGCCACCAAGGCCAGGGACATACGGTTGAATCGGAAATATTTCACGTTGAACTCTCGTTGTTTGAGGAAAGAAAACTATTGCCTGGCAAACGGCCCCCACGCGGGCTCGCGGATGTCGCCGCTTTGCCCCGCCAGACGGGCCTTGATCTTGCCGTCCAGCGTGGTGGTCATGAGCATTTCCCTGCCCTGCTGGCGCGTGGCGTAGACGATGAGCTTGCCATTGGGCGCGAAGCTGGGGTGCTCATCGTTGGCGGTGTCGGTGATGGCCGTCACGGTGTGCGACTTCAGGTCCATCACGTGCAGCTTGAATGCCCCGTTCACCCGCGCGATGTAGGCGAGCGTCTGCGCATCCGGGCTGACCGTGGGCGAGATGTTGTAGTTGCCCTGGAAGGTGACGCGTTCGGGGTTGCTGCCGCCAACCGGCACCCGGTAGACCTGGGGCGAGCCGCCACGGTCGCTCACGAAATAGATCATGCCGTCGCTGGCGTAGGTGGGCTCGGTATCGATGCCCGGGCTCTGCATCAGGCGCGTGGGTTCGCCCCCGCTGCTGCTGATGGTGTACAGCTGCGAGCCCCCGTCGCGGCTGAGCGTGACGGCGAGCGTGCGCCCGTCCGGCGACCACGCGGGTGCGCTGTTGGAGCCGCGGAAGTTGGCGATCAGGCGCCGGCGCCCGGTGGCGATGTCGTGCACGTAGACCACGGGTTTGCGCGACTCGAACGACACATAGGCCAACTGCGTGCCCGAGGGCGACCACGCGGGCGAGATGATGGGCTCGGGGCTGGAGAGCGCGGACTGGGCGTTCTCGCCGTCGGCATCGGCAACCCACAGGCTGTAGCGGCTGCCGACCTTGGTGATGTAGGCGATGCGCGTGGAGAAGATGCCGCGCTCGCCCGTGAGTTTTTCGTAGATGTAGTCGGCGATGTGGTGGGCCGCCAGGCGCAGATCGGCGCGCGTGACGACGTAGCTCTGGCCGCTCAGGTCCTGCCCGCGCACCACGTCCCAGAGGCGAAAGCGCGTGTCCCAGCGGCCATCGGCCAGCTGCCCGATGCTGCCCACGCTCAGCGCGTCGGCCTTGCGCTCGCGCCACTGCGCGAGGTCCGGCCGCGAGGCCTCATCGAGTTGCGCGCCCGAGGTGTCGACGCCGACAAAGCGGCCGCTGCGCTCCAGGTCGGCCATGACGATCTGGGAAATCTTTTGCGGCGATGCGCCCTCGCCACGCAGTGGTGCGATGGCGATCGGCATCTGCGTGAGCCCCACGCCGGTGATCTCGACGCGAAACTGCGCCAGCGCCGGGAGGCCGCAGCCAAGGAGCCCGAAAGCAATCAATTGCCGCCGCGACAGCGGCGGCTTGGGAAGGTGGTCAAACATCATGCCGAACACTGACTTGAAAAAGCCGTCAGACAAAGCTTGGAATGTTACACATGACATCGTGGGCCATGTGACAAACTGTGCCGCTTGCGAACCACCTCAATTTAAAATTTGCAGTGAATGCAAAACAAGAATTCTACTGCGGGTCATCCCCAAGCGCCGGCGTCGCCGCTGCGCCAGCGCCTCAAGCGCCTGCAGCCCTACTTCGGCAACCAGCGTCTGGAATGGGTGGTGGCCATCGTCACCACCCTCGTCGCGGCGAGCACCGAACCCCTGATTCCGGCGCTGCTCAAGCCGCTGCTGGACGAGGGCTTCACCGAAGGCTCGCTGCCGCTGTGGCTGGTGCCGGTGGCCATCATCGGTGTGTTTCTGCTGCGCGGCATCGCGCAGTTCACGGGCAAGTACGCACTGGCGCGCATCGCCAACGAAGGCATGGTGCGGCTGCGCGCCGTGCTGTTCGATCGCCTGCTCATGGCGCGCATGGAGGTCTTCGGGCGCCAGTCGGCCAGCACGCTCTCCAACACCGTGGTCTACGAGGTGCAAAACGGCTTCAACGTGCTGGTGCAGGCGCTGCTGGGCGCCTCGCGCGACGGCTTCACGGTGCTGGCGCTGCTCGCTTATCTGCTGTACCTGAACTGGCAGCTCACGCTCATCGTGGCCTTCATGGTGCCGGCGGTGGCGTGGGTGATGACGACGCTCTCCAAGCGGCTGTACCGCATCACCAAGAGCAGCCAGGACGCGACCGATGACCTGGCCTACGTGGTCGAAGAAAACGTGCTCGCGCACCGCATGGTGCGTCTGCACGGCGCGCAGGCGCAGGAGGCGGGGCGCTTCGAGCAGCTGAGCCTGCGCCTGAGGCAGCTGGCGATGAAGTCGGTCGTCGCCTCCGGCGCGATGACACCGGCGATCCAGCTGCTGGCCGCCGCCGCGCTCTCCGCCGTCATTTGCATCGCGCTGTGGCAAAGCCGCGGCCATGGGCCGCAGCCGGTGAGCGTGGGCGGGTTCGCCGCCTTCATCGCGGCGATGCTGATGCTGATTTCGCCCATCAAGCGCCTGGCCGACGTGGCCAATCCGATCACGCGCGGCGTCGCGGCGCTCGAGCGCGGCCTGCGTCTGCTGGACGATACCGAGCCCGAGACCGAAGGCCAGCACAGCTGCGATCGCGCGCAAGGGGCGATTGCGCTGCGGGACGTGCGCGTGAGCTACGACGCCAAGCACGCGGCCGCGCTCGACGGCGTGTCGCTCACGATCGCGCCGGGCGAGGCGGTGGCGCTCGTGGGCCCCTCGGGCGCTGGCAAGAGCACGCTGGTGAACCTGCTGCCGCGCTTCATCGTGCCCGCGAGCGGCTCGATCACGCTCGATGGCGTGGCGCTGCAGGACTGGCAACTCGCGTCGCTGCGCCGCCAGTTCGCGCTCGTGAGCCAGGACGTGGTGATGTTCAACGCCAGCATCGCGGCCAACGTGGCGCTGGGCGGCCCCATCGACGAAGCGCGCGTGCGCCAGTGCCTGCAAGCGGCCAACCTGGCCGAGCACGTCGCCAGCCTGCCGGGCGGCATGCATACGCTGGTCGGGCACAACGCCACGCAGCTCTCGGGCGGGCAGCGTCAGCGCCTGGCGATCGCGCGGGCACTGTACAAGGACGCGCCCATCCTGATCCTGGACGAGGCCACCTCGGCGCTCGATACCGCCTCCGAGCGCCTGGTGCAGCAGGCGCTGCAGCGGCTCATGCACGGGCGCACCACGCTCATCATCGCGCACCGGCTCTCGACCATCGAGCACGCGGATCGCGTGCTCGTGATGGAGCACGGGCGCATCGTCGAGCAGGGCACGCACGCCGAGCTGATGGCGGCGGACGGTCTGTACGCACGCTTGCGTTCTTCGCACGAAGCATAGCAACGCGCGCTTGGTTCATGGTGGTTTCAGATATGAATGTATCTGAAATCAAGCTCCATCAAGCGCATACCGCTATCACGCAGATAGCAGCTCACCACGGCCTTCACCACTGTCCCTTGTTCGGGCGTTGCTGCTGCATGGCGCGGATGATGTCCTGCGCGAGGCCTTCGCGCTCGGCCTTGCGCGCCGCGTCGAGCGCCGTCTGGCCGCTGCGGTTGCGGATCGTCGGGTCCGCGCCCTCGCGCAGCAGCAGGCGCGCCACGTCGATCTCGCCGAATTCGGCCGCCATCATCAGCGGCGTGTTGCCGTTGGGCGCCTCGGCGTCGATGTAGGCCGCGTGTTCGAGCAGCAGCCGCACCATGGCCTGCGCGTGGTCCGAGCTGCCGCTGGCCGCGTAGTGCAAGGGCGTCCAGCCGGTCTTGTTCACGTCGGCGTCGCGCGCGATCAGGGTGCGCGCCGCTTCCAGATTGCCGCGCAGCGCGGCCATCATCAAGGGGCTCTCATCCTTGGCGTTGCGCGCCTCGACCTTGAGCTTGCGGCTCGCGAGCAGCACCGCGGCCACCTTGCGCGAATCCTTGAACAGCGCCACGGTGATCGCCGGCTGGCGGCGCGCGTCGCGCGCATTGGGGTCGAACCCGCGGCGCAGCAGGTCGGCCACGGTGCGCTCATCGTCGAGCTCGATCGCCTGGAAGAAATCCTCCCAGGCGCCGGCCCGCGCCAGCGGCATGCACGCAGCCAGCGCCAGCACGCCGAGCCAGCGCCTGCGCACGCTCATGCACCCATCCCGCCAAGAAAGAGCCGCTCGAAGTTGCGGCTCGTGGCCTCGGCAATCACCGGCACGCCGACGCCGCGCACCTGCGCGATCTGCTGCGCCACGAAGGGCACGTAGGAAGGGTTGTTGACCTTGCCGCGCATGGGCACGGGTGCGAGGTAGGGGCTGTCGGTCTCGATCAGCATGCGATCGAGCGGCACGAAGGCGGCGACCTCGCGCAGCTCCTGCGCCTTCTTGAAGGTGACGATGCCCGACAGCGAGATGTAAAAGCCCAGGTCGAGCGCGGCGCGCGCGACCTCCAAGGTCTCGGTGAAGCAGTGGAACACTCCGCCCACGCTGCCCGCGCCGCCGTCTTCGCCCTCTTCCCGCAGCAGGGCGAGCGTGTCCTGCGATGCGCTGCGCGTGTGGATCACGAGCGGGCGGCGCGCGGCGCGCGCGGCGCGGATGTGCGTGCGAAAACGCGTGCGCTGCCACTGCAGGTCAGCCACGGTGCGCCCGCCCTTGCGCTCGTCCATCTGGAAGTAGTCGAGCCCGGTCTCGCCCACGGCCACCACGCGCGGCAGGCACGCCAGGCGCACGAGTTCATCGACCGAAGGCTCGGCCATGCCCTCGGTCTCGGGGTGCACGCCGACCGAGGCCCAAAAGTTGTCGTGATCGAGCGCGAGCCGGTGCACGTCGGGAAATTCCTCCATCGTCGTGCAGATGCACAGCGCGCGGTCCACCTGGGCCTGTGCCATGGCGGCGCGGATTTCCTGAAGGCGGGGACGCAGCTCGGGATCGTTCAGGTGGCAGTGGGAATCGACAAACATCGCTCGGGGTCGGGCCGCATCGCAGGCGGCGGATCAAATCGTCTGGGTGGTCTTGTCCGAGCCCAGCGCACTGCCGAGCAGTTCCTCGATCTTGGCCTTGAGCTCGCGCGCCTTGTCGTCGTCCGGAAAGCGCACGCCCACGCCCTGCGTGCGCCCGCCGCCCACGCGCGCCGGGTTGACCCAGGCCACGCGGCCCGCCACCGGGTAGCGCTGCGGCTGCTCGGGCAGCGAGAGCAGCACGTACACGTCGTCGCCCAACCGGTATTCGCGCGTCGTCGGCACGAAGATGCCGCCCTCCTTGAACAGCCGCACATAGGACGCCAACAGCTGGGCCTTGTCCTTGATGCTGAGCTGCATCACGCTTGGACGCGGTGCATTGGCGGCGGTATTCATGGTGGCGGCAGTCTCTGAAGGGCGGTGACGACGGCAAGAGTTTAGGGCAAGGCCGGCACGCGCGGGACATCGGGCCTCAGCCGCCGGGCCGGCGCGGCGCGGCCAGTATCTCGCGCGCCTGCGCCGCCAGGGCCTCCTGCATCAGGCCGGCGTTGTAGGGGTGCTCAGCCGTGCGCGCCTCCTGACGCAGCAGGCCGGCCCAGCGCGTGAGCGTGTTCAGGGACGGCAGCTGCGCGGCGGCGGGCAGATCGGCCACGGCGAAATAGCGCGGCTCGGCGCCGACGCGCAGCGCCAGCAGATCGTGACACAGCTGCTGCAGCACGAAAACGAGCTGCGGCCCATCGAGGTCGGCCAGCGGCGCCCCGTCGCCCTGCGCCAGGGCGCGCGCCAGACCCGCCCACGCCTCGGGCTTGCGGCCGCTTCGGGCCAGCGCCAGCGCATCATCGGGGCGCCCGCCGGCGGCGCGCAGCCACACCTGGGCCGCATCGCCCGCGACGCCCTGCTGCTGCAGCCACGCCAGTGCCTCGGCGGCCGTGGGCCAGTGCAGCGTGTGCGCCAGGCAGCGGCTGCGGATGGTGGGCAGCAGCTGGTGCGCGGCCTCGCTCGCGAGCACGAAGCGCACATCGCCCGGCGGTTCCTCCAGCGTCTTCAGCAGCGCATTGGCCGTCACCGCATTCATCTGCTCGGCCGGATAGACCAGCACCACCTTGCCGCGCCCGCGCGCGCTGGTGCGCTGGGAAAATTCCACCGCATCGCGCATCGCCTCCACGCGGATCTCGCGGCTGGCCTTGCGCTTCTTGTCGTCGATCTCGGCCTGTGCCTTCTCGGACAGCGGCCAGGCAAGCCGCTGCATCTGCACCTCGGGCATGAGCACACGCAAGTCCGCATGGGTGCGCACGGCAACGCCGTGGCAACTGGCGCACGTGCCGCAGGCGCCGTGCGCCGTGGGCGCCTCGCACAGCCAGGCGCGCGCCAGTTCCAGCGCCAGCGAGTACTGCCCCAGGCCCGAGGGCCCGTGCAGCAGCCAGGCGTGACCGCGCTGCGCGAGCAAGGCGTCGCGCTGGCGGGCGATCCACGGAGCCAGCTCAGCCATGGCCGCCCCCCGCGGTCAGCCAGCCCCGCGCCGCCACGGCCGCGAGCACCTGTTGCAGCACCTGCTGCGGCGCCCGTGCGGCGTCGATGCGCGCAAAGCGCCGCGGCGCCTGCGCCGCGCGCGCCGCATAGCCGCCCGCCACGCGCGTGAAAAAGGCCAGCGGCTGCGCCTCGAAACGGTCGGGCGCGCGCGCCTGGGTGAGCCGCTGCGCGGCCACCTCGGGCGCCACGTCAAACCACAGCGTGAGATCCGGTTGCAGCAGCAAATCAGGCTCCGCCCCCACCCCCGTCTGCACCAGCCGCTCCATATACGTGAGCACCTGCAGATCGAACCCGCGCCCCGCGCCCTGGTAGGCGAAGGTGGCGTCGGTGTAGCGGTCGCACAGCACCACGCGGCCTTCGGCCAGGGCCGGTGCGATGACTTGCCGAATGTGGTCGCGCCGCGCCGCGAAGACCAGCAGCACCTCGGTGAGCGCATCCATGCGCTCGTGCAGCAGCAGCTCGCGCAGCTGCTCGGCCAGCGGCGTGCCGCCCGGCTCGCGCGTGAGCACCACCGCGCGCCCGGCATCGCGCAGCGCCTGGGCCAGGGCGTCGATGTGCGTGGACTTGCCCGCGCCGTCGATGCCCTCGAAGCTGATGAACAGGCCCGCGCTCATCCACGACCCCTCATTTGCCGCCCTTCTGATAGCGGCTCACGGCCCGGTTGTGCTCGCCCAGCGTGGCGCTGAATTCGCTGCTGCCGTCGCCGCGCGCCACGAAATACAGCGCCTTCGTCGGCTGCGGCTGCACCGCCGCCAGCAGGGCGCCGCGCCCCGGCATGGCGATCGGCGTGGGCGGCAGGCCCGGCCGCGTGTAGGTGTTGTAGGGGGTATCGGTCTGCAGGTCGCGCTTTCTCAGGTTGCCGTCGAACTTCTCGCCCAGGCCGTAGATCACGCTCGGGTCCGTCTGCAGCAGCATGCCCGCGCGCAGGCGGTTGATGAAGACCCCGGCGATGAGGGCGCGATCCTGCGCGCGGCCGGTTTCCTTTTCGACCAGGCTCGCGAGCGTCAGCGCCTCGTCGGGCGACTGCAGCGGCAGGCCGCTGGCGCGCGCCGCCCAGGCCGCCTCCAGGCGCCGGTCCATCTGGCGCAGCGCGCGGCGCAGCACGGCCAGGTCGCTGCTGCCCTTGGCGTAGGCGTAGGTATCGGGAAAGAACCGTCCCTCGGGGGCAATGCCGGGCCGCTGCAGCGCGGCCATCAGCGCCGCGTCGCTCATGTCCTGCGTTTCATGCCTGAGCCCGTCGGCATGCGCCAGCGCCGTGCGCACCTGGCGGAAGTTCCAACCCTCGATGATCGTCACCGTCATCATGGTCGCATCGCCGCGCACCAATTTTTTCAGCAGCGCAAGCGGCGTCGTGCCCACGGGAATTTCATAGTTGCCGGCCTTGATCTGCCGGTCCTTGCCCGACAGGCGAAACCACAGCCTGAGCAGATGCGGCGACACCTGAACCCCGGCCGCGGCCGCGGCCTTCGCCACGCCCAGCGGCGTGGTGCCCGGTTCGATCTCGAGCTCCAGCGCCTGACCGCCCGCCAGCGACAGCGGCGTATTCAGCCACCACGCACCTGCACCGGCCACGGCGGCGGCAAGGAGCAGAAGGAGAATGAAGAAGCGGCGCATCCGGCAAGGGCAGTCTCAAGAGGCAAGCCGGATATGGTAATTCAGCCGCGCCCCGGCGCGGGCCGCGGGATCAACGCACCGTCAGGGCCAGGTCGGCCGTGTCGGCGCCCTCGGCGTTTTCGGCGCGCAGCACCACGGCATAGACCCCGGGGGCCTGCGCCGTGCCGTGGATCACGCCGGTGCGCGCGTCCAGGCTCAAGCCCTGGGGCAGGCCGGATGCGACCAGGCGCGTCGCTGGCGCCGCGGTGCGCACACGCCAGTTCAGCGCCCGGCCCCGGCGCACGGTCAACGCCGCCGTCGGCCCGATCAGCGGCGCGCCCACGCCGTCCTGCTGGCGCAAAAAACTCGCCAGACGCAAACGCGCGTTCTCGCGCAGATCGAGCCAGAACAGGCTGATGTCGAAGACGTGATAGTTTTCGCCGCCGAACATGCCCCCGTCCGTGAACTGCGCCTTGCGCAGCAGCGGCGAGACGAAGGCATAGCCGCGCTCGTCGCTCACGCTCACCAGATGACCGACGGGGTTGGTGAAGAAGGTGGCGCGCGTGGTGCCGAAGGGCGTGCCGCCGCGGTGCGCCGACGCCGGGGTGCGCGGCTGGCGCTTGCTCCAGCTCACCGGGTTGACGTTCTCCATCGCGGCGCCGCGGCGCGACGTCCAGCGCTGGCTCGCGGCATCCCAGTGCACCACGTCCGACCATTGCATCAGATCGTCGCCCCCGTTCAGGCCGAAGGTGCCCCAGACGGCGGCGCAGCCGGTCTGAGCAGGCTGGTGACACGGCGGAATCCGGCGCAGGTCGTCTCGGAACACCGACTCCGGCAGCGGAATGCCGGGCAGGTAGGCGGCCACCAGCCGGTCCTGAATGGGCTGCCCCTGGATCACCTCGCTGAGCAGGCGCTGCACATGGTTGGCGCCCTGGCTGTGCCCGACCAGGAAGAACGGGCGCCCCTGGTTGTCGTGGCGCACGTAGTATTCGAACGCCGCCTTCACGTCGGCATAGGCGCGGTCGTTCGGCCCCTGCTGCTCGTCTTCCGAGAGGAAGTACACGTGCAGCGCCGTCTGCCGGTAACGCGGCGCATAGACCCGCGCGACACCGTTGAAGGGCGTGGCCTGCGTCATGAGCATGACCGTGTCCATCTTCACGACCTCGGGATCGTCGATCGGCGCGTTCAGCAGATCCTTGCGGCTCACCGAGGTCGTTGGGTGGATGTAGAACACGTCGGCGCGCGCCACGTCCTGCAGATCGGTGAAGCCGCTGCCGGCGGGCACGCGGCTGGCCACGGACATCTTGCCCGGGCGCGCCAGCCAGGCATCGGGGCGAGCGTAGTTGAGCGGCGCCCATTCCTGCGCCTGCAGCGCCGTGAGACAGAAGGCGCCAAGACATGCGCACAGCACCCGCCGCCAGAAACTGACCTGGATCAAAGCCCTCATGGTTTTGCCTTTCTTCCTCTGGAGCTCGGGTGTTATGGTAGGTGGACGACCCCGGATTTCCTTGCGCTTTCTCAACAAACCCAGGTACGACCCATGCGAAACGGCGCCTCGCCATCGTCACAACGACGCCAGTTCATCACCGCGGCCGCCGCCAGCCTGGCCCTGCCCGCCGTGGCGCAGTCGGCGCCCCCCGTCCCCAAGGAGACCCCCGTGGAGAAACTCGAACGCAGCGGCACGCGCGTCGTCGGTTTTGCCGACGCCGAAATGGACTACCAGTTGATGCGCCAGCTCGGCGCCACGCGCTACGGCGGCGCCTCGGTCGGCGAGTGCCTCGCGATGGCGCGGCGCATCAAGGATGCCGATCCCGAGAGCTGGGTCAGCGAATTCACCGCCGCCGGCCAGCGTCAGAAGCTGGACGCGGATGCGCGCCTCAAGCGCGGGCACGGCACGAGTGCGCGCGACCAGTACCTGGTGGCCAGCAACCATTACCGCGCCGCCGAGTACTACTGCATCGCCAGCGACCCGCGCCACGCACTGCTCGGCCTGGAAAGCCGCGCCTGCTTTCTCGCGGCGATGCGCGCAGGCGGCATCGCCTGCGAAGCGTTCTCGCTGGCGCTCGATGACATCGCGCTGCCCGCCTACTACTTCCGCAATCCGGCGGCCCGGGGCAAGCGCGCCAAGACGCTGCTCATCATCAGCGGCTACGATGGCACGCTGGAGGAAACCTGGCTGGCCTATGGCCGCGCGGCGATGGAGCGCGGCTACCACCTGATGCTCTTCACCGGCCCGGGGCAGATGGACACGTTGCGCCTGTACCCCGGCATCCAGTTCATCCCCGAGTTCGAGCGCATCGGCCGCGTCGCGTTCGACCACGTGCTGGCGCGAGCGGACGTGGATCCGGACCGCGTCGCGCTCATGGGCATCAGTTTCGGTGGTTACTTCGCCACGCGCATCGCCGCGCACGAACCGCGCGTGCGCGCGCTCATCGCCAACTCGCCCATCATCGACCTGCACGCCTACATGGCGTCCTTCGCCGGATTCGATCCGGCCGAACTGCCCGACAGCGAGGACATCGCGCTCGCCGACATCGACAAGATCCCCCCGGGCGCCATCCCGGCGCAGACCGTCGCGATGATGCACAACCTCATGCTGCGCGTGGGCGGCGGCAGCTTCAAGCGCACCTACCAGCGCCTGCGCGATTTCCGCGTCGCGCCCGACAAGCTCCAGGCCATCACCTGCCCCTCGCTCGCGCTGGTGGGCGAAGGCGAAGGCAAAGAACCCCTGGCGCAAAGCGAGCGTTTCTGCCAGAGCATCACCGGCCAGGTGCGCCAGCACATCTTCACCCGCGAGGAAGGCGCGGACGGCCACTGCCAGGCCATCAATCTGGCGTACTCGGCGGCCGTTTCCATGGATTGGCTGGACGAAGTCTTCGCCTGAACCCGGGGCGCCTGCGGCGCGGCGGCCAAGCCCCTTGCGCGGGCACCGGCCGCCAACTCCTGTTTCAATAGCGAGTTTCCATGAGTCAAAACGGGCTCCAGCGCTTGTCCAACCAGCGCGGGCAGCTCCTGGAATCGATACGATTTTTGTGAATTTTCAGGAAACCGAAGGCGCCCGGTCCAGGTGCTGGCGCATCGCGATGTGCGCGATGCCCGCCTCCTCGAACACCTCGCCCTCGGGCACGAAACCGGCGCGGCGGTAGAAGCCCTCGGCGTGGCATTGCGCATGCAGCAGCACGCTCGCGTCGCCACGCTCACGCGCCGCCTGCACCAGCGTGTCGAGCAGCAGACGGCCCCAGCGCTGACCGCGCAGGGGGCGGGCCACGGCCATGCGGCCGATGCGGCCCTCGCCGTGCTCGGCGGGTAGCAGCCGCCCGGTGGCGACCGCACGGCCCAGGCGGTTGATCGCGACGGCGTGCACGGACACGGCATCGAGCTCGTCGAGCTCGATTTCGGGCGGCACGCCCTGCTCGTGCACGAACACCGCGGTGCGCAGCGGCGTGGCGGCCGCGCTCAGCTCCGTCCAGCGGCCCGTGCGCAGTTCGACCATCTCGCCGCCGGCTTCGAAACGCTCGATCACCGCGCGCAGCGCGGGCGGCACGTCGCGCTTGCTCTGTGTGGCCGGGTCGGCGAAGACGTACACGAGTTCGACCGACACCAGCCGCTCGCCCCCGCGGAAGATGCCGCAGTCGAACACCATGGACGTCGTGCCGATGCGCGCGCAGCGCATGCCGACGTCCAGCACGTCGTCCAGCCGCGCCGAGGCGTGGTATTCGACGCTCGCCTTCTTCAGGAACACGTCACCGCCAAGCTGCTGCATCGTCTCCTCGTAGGGCAGCGCGAGCGCGCGCCAGTATTCGGTGACGGCGCAGTCGGCGTAGGTGAGGTAGTGCGCGTTGAAGACGATCTTCTGCGCGTCGATCTCGGCCCAGCGCACGCGCAGGCGCAGGTGGCAGCGGTAGTTGCTTGTCGGGGACATGGGTTCACTCCAGTTCAAGGGCGGCGCGCAGGGCGCGCGCGGCGTCGCGGTGCGCCTGGCGCGCCTCGGGCAGCGCGCGGCCCATCTTGATGAATTCGTGCGTCACGCCGCGGTAGATGTCCAGGTCGACCGCCACGCCCGCCATGCGCAGCCGGTCGGCCCAGGCGATGCCCTCGTCGACCAGCGGATCGAACTCCGCCAGGCCGATCCACGCGGGCGCGACGCCCTCGACATCGGGCGCGAGCAACGGGGCGAAGCGCCAGTCCTCGCGCTGGCCTGGAGCGATGTAGTTGCCGAAGAACCAGTCGATCGACGCCTTGTCCAGGATGGGGCCATCGGCGAATCTGGCGTGCGAGGGTGTGTCCTGGTGCGCCGTGGTGCCGGGGTAGAAAAGCAGTTGCAGCGCGAGCTTCAGGCCCGCATCGCGCGCCATCACGGCGCAGACCGCGGCCAAGGTGCCGCCCGCGCTGTCGCCGCCGACGGCCAGGCGCGCCGGGTCCAGCCGCAGCTCGCCGGCATGGGCGGCAAGCCAGGCGAGCGCATCCCAGCTGTCGTTGCTCGCCACGGGAAAGCGATGCTCGGGTGCGAGCCGGTAATCGAGCGACACCACCGCCGCGCCGCTCAGGTGCGCGAGCTCGCGGCAAAGCACGTCGTGCGTCGCGATGCTGCCGATGGTGAAGCCGCCGCCATGCAGGTACAGCAGCGCGGGTTGAGCGCTCTGGCCCGAGCCCGCGTACAGGCGGGCGGGCAGCAGGGCGCCATCGCGCGCGGGAATGCGCAGCTCCTCGATGCGCGGCACGGCGGCGGGTGTGATCTCCAGCACCCCCGCGCCCGCCTCGTAAGCCGCGCGCGCCGCCGCGGGCGAGAGCGTGTGCAAGGGCGGTCGCGCGGCGCGCGCCATGCCCGAGAGCACGGCGCGCATCTGCGCCGTGAGCGCCAGATCAGGAAACAGGGGGGCGAAAGCGCTCATGCCGGGACTTCAAGATTGCGGCGTGCTCAGCACGTGCGTGGGCGTGATCAGGCGCACCTGCAGGCGTTCGACCAGCGCCAGGATCGCGAGCGTGATGTGCTGCTGTATGTCGCGGTGCCGCGCAAAGTCGGGGCTGAGCACGTGGTAGACGAATTCGTAGTCGAGCGAGGACTCGCCGAAGCCGGTCAGATGCCCGCGGTCAAAGCGCACGCCGTCGATCGCGGCGATCAGCGCGCGCACCTCCTGCACGATGCGCTCGGCCTTCTCGCGCGGCGTGTCGACGGAGATGCCGAGCGTGTAGGCCACGCGCCGCTCCTGCATGCGGCTGTAGTTGTGCACGCGCTTGCCCAGCAGCTGCGCGTTGGAGATCGCGATCTCCTCGCCCGAAAGGGAGCGCAGGCGCGTGCTCTTGATGCCCACATGGCTCACGGTGCCCGAGACATCGTCGAAGGCGATGGATTCGCCCACGGCAAAGGGCTTGTCCAGGCCGATGCTGATGGTGGCGAGCAGATCGCCCAGCACGCTTTGCGCCGCCAGCGCCACGGCCACGCCGCCGATGCCCAGGCTCGCGATGAAGGCGTTGACATTGATCCCCGCGTTGGAGAGCACCGCCAGCAGCAGCACCACCCAGACGACGAGCTGCACGCTCCATTTGATGATGCCCAGCAGCACCGGGTTGCGCGGCGCGCCCTCGCGCTCGGCCAGGTGTTCGAGCGAACGCTCCAGCAGCCGCGAGAGCCACAGCGCCAGTTGCACGCCCACGAGCACATAGATAAGGTGCCCCATGGCCGCGTGCATCTCGCCCGGCAGGTGCAGCACGCGCGCGGCGATCGCCAGCGCCAGCAGCAGCAGCAGCCAGCCGCGCGTACCCCGCACCACCGCCGCGGCAATATCCACCGGGCTTTGCGGGTAGGCCGCAGCCAGGCGCGCCAGGCGCCGCGAGAGCACGAGAACCACGCCATGCACCAGCGCCCAGGCCGCCAGCGCAAGAGAGACGGCCAGCAACCACGACAGCGCCGTGTGCCCCAGCCAGATGGACTCAACGAGCCAGCGATGCATGCCTCACTCCAGCGTGGCAGGCCGCGTCAACCGACACAGCCGCCACCCGATTCACGTCACGTTCTCTCACTTGAAATTCACGACCACCGGCTGCGCACCGCTCAGGCCCTCATACGTCACCGTGGCCGTCAGGCCCGGCTTGGGCGGCATGAGCGCAGAAAACGACCCCAGGCTGATCAGGTCGCCGGGCTTCATCTGCCGATGCTCCTTGCGCAGCGCCTGCGCGAGCCACACGACGGCGTTGAGCGGGTGCTCCAGGATGTCGCTGCCCTTGCCCGCGCCGATCTGTTCGCCCTGCTGGTTGCTGACCTTGATGTGCATGTTGGCCAGTTGCGCCAGCATCACATAGCGGTCCATACCCGCCGCCGGCACCGGTATCGGCGTGCCAGCCACGCCCAGGCGCGCGCCCACGTTGATCGCGTTCACCCCCGCGCCGTCGAGCTTGGGGGGTGCCTGCACGATCAGGTCGGGCAGCTCGATGAAGGGAATCACCTGGTCGATGTGGGCGATGACTTCCTCGGGCGTCTTCGCCTGGTTCACGCCCGCATCCTTCACGCGCACCAGCATGTCGGCCTCGAACAGCGGGCGCGCGCCGAAGTTGGGCGCCGTGGTGTAGCCGCTTGGCTGAATCATGCCCTCGTAGAGCACGCCCCAGGCGGGCTGGTTGGTGTTGAACTTCTTCTGCGTGGCCGGGTTGGTGAGGCCCGCCTTGTAGCCCACCACCTTGCCGTAGTGCGCGGCCAGCAGCTTGTTGAAGCGGTCGCGCGTGCAGGCCGCGTCCTTGTCGCTTTGCCTGGCGAAATTGGGCGCGGGCGTCTTGGCAAAGTAGTGATCGGCCATCTCCTGCACCTGGGCCTGCGTCAGGCACGCGGCCTGCGCCCCCAGGGCCAGCGTGAAGCCGACGGCCGCCGCCGTCAAGGTCTTGATGAATGGCATGCCTGTCTCCTTCTTGCGTGGTTTGCGACCCCTCGATCCTACGCGAGGCGCCCTCAGACCCGCAGCACCCAGGCCTCGCCGAACGCCACGCTTTGCACCGGCCAGTCGCGCGCCACCTGCACGCTGCGCACGCCTTGCGCCATGAGCCGCGCGGCGCGGATCACGCCCGCATGCGTGATCCACACGGCGTCGCGTCCGCTGGCACGCCAGGCGTCGAAGGCGGCACCGGCCCGCGCCATCAGCGCGGCCACGCTCTCGCCGCATCGCCCCGGGCGCGCATGGGCAAAGTCGGCGAGCCAGGCGTCCATCGCCTCGCGATCGACCGCCGACCAGGGCCGCCCTTCCCAATCGCCGAAGTCCAGCTCGCGCAGCCGGGCGTCCGATTCCAGGGTCAGATCGGGCCGCAGCGCTTGCAGGGACAGCGCAAGTTGCGCGCAACGTCGCAGCGGCGAATGCCGCACCACCAGCCGCAGCGGCACGCGCTCGGCCCACTGGCGCGCGGCCGCCTCGGTGGCCTGCACATCGGCCGCGACGTCGCTGGCGCCATAGCAGACGCCCTCGGGCAGCGCCACCCGCGCATGGCGCACCAGCCACAGCCTCATGCCGCCACGCTCCACACCAGGCCAAGGTAGAGCGCCACTTCGCACAGCTGCTGCGCCGCGCCCAGCGTGTCGCCGGTAAAGCCCTGCAGGCGCCGGCGCAGCAGCCGCAGCACGGCCCATGCCATCAGCAGCTCACACACCGCCGCTCCTATCGTTGCGATCGTGCCTTGCGCCTGCCAGATCAGCGCCAGCGCAGGAATCGACCACAAAACCCCGCTGAACACACTCGCCCCCGACACCGCCTGCGCGAGCGGCTTGGACTTGGCCTGCGCGCTCTCGCTCACATAGGGCAGACAGCGCATGATGAAGAGCGGCGCCAGGCGCGAGAGCACATGCGCGCCCAGCACGGCCGCCGCTGCACCGGTGGCGCCATGGCGCACCAGCAGCGCCAGCAGCGCCACCTTGAGCAGCAGCACCAGCACCAGCGTCACCGCGCCGTAGCTGCCGATGCGCGAATCCTTCATGATGGCCAGTGCCCGCTCGCGCGTCGCGCCGCCGCCCAGGCCATCCGCCGTATCGGCCAGGCCATCCTCGTGAAACGCCCCCGTGAGCCACACCGTGGCCGCGGTGCCGAGCACGGCCGCGAGCAGCGCGCCCAGGGGCGACGCACCCCAGCGCCAGCCCGCCAGCCAGAGCACCCCCGCACCCGCCGCGCCCACGACCCAGCCGACGCCGGGAAAGTGACCGCTCGCCGCATTGAGCAGGGCCGGGCTGTAGCCCACCCACGCGGCCAGACGCCCGGTGACGGGGATGCGCGTGAAGAACTGCAGCGCCAGCAGGAAGTGGCGCAGACCACCGGTCATGACGCGTCCCGCCCCGGCGCTTTCCCCGTCCGGTTCGCCATGAATTTCTTGTAAATACAATTAATTCTCATTTATAGTCATTGATCAGACCGTAGACAACGAGTATCCGACATGAGCCTGCCCTCGCCTGCCCCCGTGCCCGCCTTCCCCACCCCCGCCGCGCTGTGGGCCACGCATTTCGATGCCGCCGCAATGCCGCTGGACTGCGTGTGCCTGGGGTATGCGCGCAAGACACTGCCCTGGTCCAGGCGCGCCGTGGTGCTGGCCGTGCTGCTCGCCGCGCTGGCGCTGACGCAAGCCCAGGCGCAGGAGAGCAGCGCCACGCTGCCTGAGGTCAACGTGACGGCCAAGGGCTACACGGCTAGCGATGCCGAATCGCCTGTCTCCACCACCGTGCTCACGCAGGAAGATCTCGCGCGCAAGCAGGCGCAGAACGTCGGCGAGGCGCTGCAGGGCGAGCCTGGCCTGGCGGTCTCGTCCGACAGCGCGCAGGGGCAAAACCCCGTGATCCGCGGGCTGCGGAAGGACAGCGTGGTGCTCATGGTGGACGGCATGCGGCTCAATTCCGCGCAGCCCGCGGGCTCGATCGCCTCTTTTCTTTCTCTGGGCCTGGCCGAGCGCGTGGAAGTCGTGAAGGGCCCGGCCTCGGTGCTCTACGGCACGGGCGCGCTGGGCGGCGCAGTCAACGTGCTGCTGCTGCAGGCGCGCTTCGAGCCCGGCGTGGGCCTGAAGGCGCGGCTGGGTTACGACAGCGCCAGCCGCGGCAGGAACGGCGCCGCCGTGCTCAACGCCAGCGAAGGCGAGCACGCGCTGATGCTCGGCGCCTCGCTGGCGGATATTGGCGACTACAGCGCCCCGGGCGGGCGCCAGGCGCTCACCGGCTACGGCTCGAACAGCTTCATCGGCCAGTACCGCTATCGGCTGGACGGGCGCCAGCAGCTGCGCGTGTCGCTGCAGCAGCAAAGCGACCGCGACGTCTGGTATCCGGGCTCGGCCAAGCCGCACCCGGTCGCCGCCGTCGGCCGGCTCACCATCCATTCGCCCGAGCAGACGCGGCGCCTGGCCGAGGTCGGCTACAACCGCCAGGGCACGGGCGATCAGCCGTTGAACCTGGACGTGCGCGTGTACCGCCAGCAGATGCAGCGCCAGATCAACGCCTGGGGCAGCCTGCTCGCGCGCGACATCGTGCTCAACGACGTGGGCTTCATCACCGACGGGCTCGATGCGCGCGCCGACTGGCTGGTGCATCCGCGGCACCTGCTCTCGCTGGGCCTGAACGCCTGGCGCATGACCGCCAACCCCGACAGCCGCATGGCCGCTCCGCCCGCGTTCGCGGCGTTCGCGCCCTCCAAGCCATTCACCGACGGCGCGCTGCGGGCCACGGGCGTCTACGCGCAGGACGACATGCAATTCGGCGCGCTCAGCGTGCTCGCGGGCCTGCGCTACGACCGCGTGAGCACCAGCGCCGTCGACATGGCCAACCACACGGTGAGCACGGGGCTGGATCGCAGCGACGGCGCACTCTCGGGCAGCATCGGCGCGGTGTACGAGGTGGTGCCGCTGCTGCGGCCCTTCGCCAATCTCTCGCGGGGCTTTCGCGCGCCCGACCTGCGCGAGCGCTACCAGTCGGGCGCGCGCAACGACGGCTTCTTCTGGGCCGGCAGCCCGCAGCTCAAGCCCGAGCACGCGACGCAGTTCGAGCTGGGCCTCAAGGGCTCGGATGCCACGCTGGAGTACAGCGTCTCGGCCTGGCGCATGCGCGTGAGCGACTACATCACCGGCATGCAGTTGAGCGGCGCCGCGGCGCAGGCCGCCTGTGGCACGGGGCCGAACGCCGCCTGGTGCAAGCAAAGCGTGAACCTGGGCCACGCGACGCTGAACGGCGTGGAGGCCTCGCTGCGCTGGCGCTTCACGCCCGGGCAGCTGCTCTGGGCCGGGTACACGCGCATCCGCGGCACCAACGGCGACCTGAACGAGCCGCTCTTCATGATGCCCGCCGACACGCTCACGCTGGGCTGGCAGGGGCAGGTCACCTCGGCCTGGTCACTGGACGCCAGCACCCGCCTGGTGCGCAGGCAAAGCCGCGTGGCCACACTCTTCAGCCGTGGCACCGAAGACGCCACGGCCGGTTACGGCGTGCTCGACGTGGGCGCCACCTGGCGCTACGCCAAGGACCAGCACCTGCGCGTGGCGGTGAAGAACCTGGCCGACAAGCGCTACCACGACCACCTGGCCGAAGGCCTGCCGGGCATGGAGCTGATCGCGCCCGGGCGCAGCCTGGCGCTGACGTGGCAAGGGCGGTTCTGAGCGGCGCCGCGATCAGCCCTTGTCGGACACGCCGGCCGACTCGAAGCTCGCCATCTCGTTCAGGATGCGGCAGGCCGATTCGAGCAGCGGCCAGGCCAGCAGCGCACCGCTGCCTTCGCCCACGCGCAGGCCCAGGTCCAGCAGCGGTTCGGCCTGCAGCAACGCCAGCAGCCGCGCGTGGCCGCGCTCATCCGAGCGGTGCGCGTACACGCAGCGCTGCGCCACCTGCGGCGCGAGGCGGCAGGCCACCAGCACGCCGGCCGAGGCGATGAAGCCATCGACCACGATCACGCGCCGCTCGCTTGCGGCCTGCACGATGGCGCCGACCATGGTCGCGATCTCGAAACCGCCGAGCGCCGCCAGCGCGTCCAGCGGCTCGGTGGCCGCGGCATTGGCCGCCAGCGCCTGGCGCAGCACCGCGGCCTTGCGCGCGACGCCGTCGGCATCGAGCCCCGTGCCCGCGCCCGTCACCTCGGCCACGTCGAGCCCGCCGAGCCGCGCCACCAGCAGCGACGCGGCGCTGGTGTTGCCTATGCCCATCTCGCCCAGCAGCAGCGCGTTGCCGGGCAGCGCCCGCGCCAGCGCCATGCCATTGGACAAAGCCTGCTCGCACTGCGCGCGCGTCATCGCCGGACCTGCACTACTGTCTTGCGTGCCTGGCGCGATCTTGCGGATCAGCAGGCCCGGCGCAGGCGCAAAGTCGCGCCGCACGCCGCAGTCCACCACGGTTTGCGTGACGCCATGCTGACGCGCCAGGACGCTCACCGCCGCGCCCCCGGCGAGAAAGTTGCCCACCATCTGCCCCGTCACATCGCTCGGGTAGGCCGACACGCCGCGCGCGGCGATGCCATGGTCGGCGGCGAACACCACGAGCTGAGGGTCGATCAGCCGGGGCTCGGACGTCCCCAGAATCCGCCCGAGCCGGCACGCCAGCGCCGCGATGCGCCCCAGCGCGCCGTGCGGCACGGTCTTGCGGGCTATCTTGTGCTGCAACCGGGCATCCAGTTGAGCGTCTTGCAGAGCGGGAACGGCGAAAGTCATGGGAATGCGCAACTCGGCGATTCAATCAGGGGCAGCGAGCATATCAAGCACCCCGGGCGCGAACGCCGCCTGCACCTGCGCGGCCAGCGCGTCGAACACCGCGTCGAGCGAACGTGCCTCGACGCCGAACAGCGCACGCAGCACCGCCGCGTCCTCTAGTAGGCCGTGCACGTAGCAGCCCAGCACGTTGCCCGCCGCGTTCTGCCACGCCAGGCCCGCCAGCAGCTCGCGCGCCACGTCGCCCTTGCGCGCCATCGCAGGGTGCTGCACCGTCTGGCCGCTGTGGATTTCGTAGCCGCCGAAGGCCACGCCGGAAAGCGGCGCCCAGGCGCCCGCCACCTCCCCCAGGCGCCAGGCGCCGCGCCGCAGCGTCTTCTCGGGCGCAAACTGCGTCACCAGCGGCAGCAGCCCCAGGCCCGGGCCGCTGCCGCCGGGCTCCACGCCGTGCGGATCGATCAGCGCCTCGCCCAGCATCTGCAGGCCGCCGCAGATGCCCAGCACCGCGCCGCCCGCGGCCGCATGGCGCGCGATGGCGCCATCCATGCCGCGTGCGCGCAGCCAGTGCAGATCCGATGCCGTGGCCTTGCTGCCGGGCAGGATGATCCAGTCCACCCCATCGAGCTGCGCCAAGCTGCGCGCCCAGACAAGCGAAACGCCCGGCAGATTTTTCAGCGGCTGGAATTCATCGAGGTTGCTGATGCGTGGATACGCCACGATGGCGATGCGGCGTATTCCTCCCTCGCCCCTTTGGAGAGAGGGCTGGGGTGAGGGGCCTTCATCGAACACCCCATCCTCCTCCGGCAGCCCGTGGCCGAAGCGCATCGGCACCACGGCCACCGTGGGCACGCCGGTCAGTGCCTGCAACTGCTCGGGCGCGGGCGCAAGCAGGTCGGCGTCGCCACGGAACTTGTTGAGCACGAAGCCCCGGATGCGCGCGCGATCGGCCTCGGGCAGCAGCGCCCAGGTGCCGTACAGGTGCGCGAACGCGCCGCCGCGATCGATGTCGGCCACCAGCAGGCAGCGCGCATCGGCGTGGCGTGCCACGCGCAGGTTGACCACGTCGCTTTGCATCAGATTGATCTCGGCGGGCGAACCCGCGCCTTCGATCACCACCACGTCGTTCTCGGCTCGCAGCTGCTCGAGCGCCTCGGCGATCCGCGGCCACACCCGCTCGCTGCGCCCGCGCCAAGGCAGCGCCGAAAGCGCTTCGTGCACCTGCCCCAGCAGCACCACCTGGCTGTGCGTGTCGGCCTCGGGCTTGAGCAGCAGCGGATTCATGCGCACGTCGGGCTCGGCGCGCGCGGCCAGCGCCTGAAAATACTGCGCGCTGCCGATCTCGCCCACAGGGGCCTGGGCGTCCGCGCTCGCCAGTCCCGCCACCACGCGCGCGTTGTTGCTCATGTTCTGCGCCTTGAACGGCGCGACCTTCAGGCCAAGGCTGGCGTAGTGGCGGCACAGCGCGGTCGCCATCCAGCTCTTGCCCGCGCCGCTGCTGGTGCCCAGCACCATAACGCAACGCGCTTTCATTTCAATAGCGCCACTGGCGCAGGTGTCAAGGAATCGATCGACGGACAAGGCATGCCGGAAAGTCTTTAATGAACGCAGCCCGCAGCGTAACCGACGAACGAGGGAGCTTTTCTGAAACGCCAGCGATGCCGCTTGCATCCAATGCTGCAACTCGGCCGGTTACCACAAAGAACGAGTTGCCGCGATGAACGATTCATCACGGCGTCATCAATGATTTGGAGAATTCGTGATGAACATGAAGATGCAAACACTGTCGATCGCCTGTGCCGCCCTGCTGGGCCTCGGGTTCACCGCGGCCACGCCCGCGCTCGCGCAGGGCCACGCGCACGCGGCGACGGCACCGGCACCGACGGCCGCGCCCAACCTGCACAAGGCGATGCGCGGGCTCTGGCATGGCCACGTCGTGACCACGCGCGACTACGCGCTCGCGGTGTTCGCGGGCAACAAGGCCGGCGCCGACAAGGCGGCCGATGCCGTCGTCGCCAACGCCAAGGACATCGCGCAGGCCGTGGCTGGGTTCTACGGCCAGCCCGCCGGGGACGGACTGCTCAAGCTGCTGGCCGGGCACTGGGGCGCCGTCAAGGCGCTGACGGATTCCGCCCATGCGGGCAACGCCGCGGGTGAGGACAAGGCGCTCAAGGACGCCGTGGCCAACGCAGGGGAAATTGCCAAATTCCTCGCCGGTGCCAACCCCAACTGGAAAGAAGCCGACCTGGATGCCGGGCTGGTGGCCCACTTCGGCCACCACAAATCGCAGGTGGACATGATGGCCGCCAAGGCGCCCAAGGACAAGCAGGAAGCCGAATGGACGGCCATGCAGCAGCACATGGATGCAATCGCCGACGTGCTGACCGACGGCATTGCCAAGCAGTTTCCCGACAAGGCCAACTGAGGCGAGTCCGGCCCGAGCCGTCGCGGCTCACCGGGCATGCCGCATGAGGAAGATTTCTTCCGCACGCGGCTTTTCTTCTCGACAAGGCGGCAGACGTGTCCGCCCCTTGCGGGAGCGCTATTGCACCAGCGGTGACGTGGCCGCTTCCAGCTGAACGCCTTCGATCTCGGCGTCGGCCGCCAGCAGCTGCAGGTACTGGCGCAGCGCATTGACCCACGATTGCTGGCGCAGCACCAGCGCGATGCTGGCGCGCACGTCGTCGAACGCGGTCGGCCGGGCCGCATCGCGCCCGCAGACCTGAACGATGTGCAGGCCGAAGCGGCTGTGCACGAGGCGCGAGAGCACGCCCACCTCTTGTGAATCGAAAATCTCGCGGCCGAATTCGGTTGCGCAGTCTTCGGGCGTGAGCCAGCCGAGATCGCCGCCTGCGGCGCCGCTGGGGCAGTTGGACCACTGGCGCGCCGCCTCGCCGAACGCCGGGCCGCCCTCGTCGGCGCAGCGCAGCTCCATGAGCAGCGCCTCGGCGCGCTGGCGCAGCAAGCCCACGTCGATGCCCGGCGTGACGGCAAACAGCACGTGGCGCAGGTGCGCGCGCGCACCCTGCCCGCCGAACGCGGGGTGGGCCGCGTGGTAGCGGCGGCAGGCATCTTCGGAGGGCTCGGGCACCTTCAGCGCCTGTTCCAGCAGCGCCTCGATGGCGGCGGTCGCCGCTTCGCTCGTGGCTCCGTCCAGGCCTGGGGCATCGCCAGCGGCCAGCAGACCCTCGCGCTGCGCCTGCTGGCGCAGCAGTTCGGTGCAGGCGCGCTGACGCAGGAGCTCCGGCGCGAGGGCTTCGCCCGGCGCATGCAGCGCAACGCCATTGACATGGGCCACCGGCAGGGTGGCCGCTTGCGGCTGGCTGCAGCCGCACGGGCCCGAGGCGCAGGATGAGTTCGTCATGGTTACTCTCGCTTCAATAGCTGATCGCGCTTGTCCACATTGGTTTTCACGCCAATTTCATTCAAATTCCACGCGACGGACGGTTGTGACCCTGCGGCAGATTCAGGCGCCGCGCGCGCACCAGTTGGTAGGGGCGCAGCAGATAGGCCAGCGTGCCGAAGCCGCTCCAGATGTGCACCAGACGCGTGAACGGGAAGATCAGGAACACCGTCATGCCCAGGAACAGATGGGTCTTGAACACCCAGCCGGCGCTGGCCAGCATCTCGACGGCGCCCGAGCGGAAGGTGACGATGCGCTGGCCCCACTCGGCCAGCAGCAGCATCATCGAACCATCGAGGTGCTGCGCCGACAACGGAATGGTCGCCAGACCCAGCGCGAGCTGGGCCCAGAAGATCCACAGCAGCACGATGTCGCTGGTCTTGCTGGTGGCGCGGATGCGCGCATCCGACAGGCGCCGGTACAGCAGCATGGACACACCGACGAAGCCCAGCACCCCGGCCACGCCGCCCGAGACCATGGCCAGCAGCTGCTTGTGGCCCGCGCTGATGAAGGGCTCGTAGAGGAAGTGCGGCGTGAGCAGCCCGACGAAGTGGCCGAAGAAAAGGAACAGCACGCCGATGTGAAAGAGGTTGTTGGCCCAGCGCAGGTTGCCGCTGCGCAAGAGCTGCGAGGAATCGCTCTTCCATGTGTACTGATCGCGGTCGAAGCGGATCCAGCTGCCCAGGAAGAACACGGCCAGGCAGATGTAGGGGTAGAGGCCGAAGAGGAAGTGGTCGAGCCAGGCGGTCATGGTGCAACTCCTTGGGAAGTCTTGGGATGCGCCCTGCGCACGAAGCTCATGGGCTGGGGCTTGCCGGGGCGGCTCTGGCCGCGCATGTCACAGCCGTCAAAGGCCTCGGGCTCGGCCCAGGCCTCGTCCATGTCCGGCTCGGGCGCGATCTGCACCGCCTGCACCTTGTGGCCCGCAGCTTCCAGCACCGCGGCGATGACGCTGGCGTAGGGGTTGCCCCGCTCCTGCAGCGCGGTGAACAGCGCGCTCATCACATGCGCCATCTCGCCGAGGAATTCGCGCGCCACGGCCACGGGCTGGGTGGAGGCGAACTCCAGCACCACGCCCAGGTGGTCAGGCAGCTCGCCCTCCTGCATCCTCAGGCCCGCCTGTTCGTAGGTCTGCGTCAGGTTGACCAGCGCCGAGCCGCGTTCGCGCGAATCGCCGTGGATGTGCTCGAACAGGTACAGCGACGTCTGGCGGCCGCGGTCGAAGGTGTCGACGTAATGCGCCTGCGCCTCGTAGGGGTCCATCGCGGCGATGCGTCGCGTCAGCGCGTCGAGTTCGGCCAGGCGCGCGTCGGGCAGCACCCGCTCGGCGCGCAGCACCTCGGCGAGCGCGGGCATCTGCGCGCACACGTCCTCGTCGGGATAGGCCAGCAGGCGCGCCAGCGCACGCAGGCTCAGGCGCAGGGATGGGGTGGATGTCTGGAACATGCGGGCCTCCTTCAGATCGTGGCGCGCACGGTGACGGTGCGCTTTTTCTTGCTGCCGAAGACGCTGAGCGTGCTCGCGCCGTCCGAGCAGCCATTGCCGAAGGTGAAGCCGCAGCCGCCGCGCACGTCGAAGGCGTTCTCGGCGTACTCGCGGTGCGAGGTCGGCACGACGAAACGGTCTTCATAGTTGGCGATCGCCATCACCTGGTACATGTCCTGCACGTCGTGCACGGACAGGCCCGCCTGCCTCAGCACCGCGTGGTTTTCCACCTTGTCCACGTGCAGACCGCGCTGCCAGGCGCGCATGGCGAGCATGCGCTCGAGCGCCTGCACGATGGGGATGGTGTTGCCGGCCGTGAGCAGATTGGCGAGGTACTGCACCGGGATGCGCAGCTGCGACACATCGGGCAGTTCGCCGTTCATGCCCACGTGCCCGGCGTTGACCGCCGAGGTGATGGGCGAGAGCGGCGGCACGTACCAGACCATGGGCAGCGTGCGGTACTCGGGATGCAGCGGCAACGCGATCTTCCAGTCCACGGCCATGCGATAGACCGGACTCTTCTTGGCCGCCTCGAGCCAGTTGTCGGGAATGCCATCCAGACGCGCCTGGGCGATCACCTCGGGGTCATGCGGGTCAAGGAAGATGTTGAGCTGCGCCTGGTACAGATCCTTGTCGCGCTCCACGCTCGCCGCCTCCTGGATGCGGTCGGCGTCGTACAGCAGCACGCCCAGGTAACGGATGCGGCCCACGCAGGTCTCGGAGCACACGGTGGGCTGGCCCGCCTCGATGCGCGGGTAGCAGAAGGTGCACTTCTCGGCCTTGCCGCTCTGCCAGTTGTAGTAGATTTTCTTGTAGGGGCAGCCCGAGACGCACATGCGCCAGCCGCGGCACTTGTCCTGGTCGATCAGCACGATGCCATCTTCCTCGCGCTTGTAGATCGAGCCGCTGGGGCAGGACGCCACGCAGGCCGGGTTCAGGCAGTGCTCGCACAGACGCGGCAAATACATCATGAAGGTGTTTTCGTACTGGCCGTACATCTCCTTCTGCACCTGCTCGAAGTTCACGTCGCGCGAACGCTTGGAAAATTCGCCGCCGAGGATTTCCTCCCAGTTCGGACCCCACTCGATCTTTTCCATGCGCTCGCCGGTGATCAGGCTGCGCGGGCGCGCCGTGGGCGGCGACTTCATCTCGGGCGCCGACTGCAGGTGGTCGTAGTCGAAGGTGAAGGGCTCGTAGTAGTCGTCGATCTGCGGCAGATTGGGGTTGGCGAAGATCTTCATCAAAAGCTGCCACTTGCCGCCCTGGCGCGGGGCGATGGAACCGTCGGCGCAGCGCACCCAGCCGCCGTTCCATTTGGCCTGGTTCTCCCACTCCTTGGGGTAGCCGATGCCGGGCTTGGTCTCGACGTTGTTGAACCAGGCGTATTCCATGCCGGCTCGGCTGGTCCAGACGTTCTTGCAGGTGACGGAACAGGTGTGGCAGCCGATGCACTTGTCCAGGTTCAGCACCATGCCGATTTGCGCGCGAATCTTCATTTTCGATCTCCTTGTTCAGGCATGGGCGCCGGCGGTGGAGCCAGCCTCTTCGTCCATCCAGTCCACGCGGCGCATCTTGCGCACCAGCACGAACTCGTCGCGGTTGGTGCCTATCGTTCCGTAGTAGTTGAAGCCGTAGCTGTACTGCGCGTAGCCGCCGATCATGTGCGTGGGTTTCAGGACCACGCGCGTGACCGAGTTGTGGATGCCGCCGCGCGTGCCGGTGATCTCCGAGCCCGGGGTGTTGATGGTCTTCTCCTGCGCGTGGTACTTCATCACCATGCCGGGCTTGACGCGCTGGCTCACCACCGCGCGCGCCGCGATCGCGCCATTGGCGTTGAAGAGTTCCACCCAGTCGTTGTCCACGATGCCGCCGCGCCGCGCGTCTTCCTCGCTGAGCCAGACCACGGGACCACCGCGGTTCAGGGTCAGCATGTGCAGGTTGTCGCTGTAGGTGCTGTGGATGCCCCATTTCTGGTGCGGGGTGATGAAGTTGAGCGCCAGCTCGGGGTGGCCGTTGGGCTTTCTGCCCTCGACCGCGCGCAGCGCCTTGAGGTCCACCGGCGGGCGGTACGAGCACAGACCCTCGCCGAAGTCGCGCATCCAGCGGTGATCCTGGTAGAACTGCTGGCGGCCCGTGAGCGTGCGCCACGGAATCAGCTCGTGCACATTGGTGTAGCCGGCGTTGTAGCTGACCTTCTCGCTCTCCAGCCCGCTCCAGGTGGGCGAGGAGATGATCTTGCGCGGCTGCGCCTGGATGTCGCGAAAGCGGATCTTCTCGTCCTCGCGGTGCAGCGCCAGGTGCACGTGCTCGCGCCCGGTCTGCTTGCCCAAAGCCTCCCAGGCCTTGCAGGCCACGTGGCCGTTGGTCTCGGGCGCGAGCATCATCACCACCTCGGTGGCGTCGATGTCGGTCACGATCTTCGGGCGCCCCTGCGTCACGCCCTCCTCGCGCACGCGGCCGTTGAGCTCGCCGAGCTGCTCGACCTCGGTCTCGGTGTTCCAGGCGATGCCCTTGCCGCCGTTGCCCACCTTGTCCATCAGCGGGCCCAGCGCCGTGAAGCGCGCGTAGGTGTTGGGGTAATCGCGTTCGACCACGGTGATCTGGGGCGCGGTCACGCCCGGAATCAGATCCACCTCGCCCTTCTTCCAGTCCTTCACGTCATAGGGCTGCGCCAGCTCGCCGGCGGTGTCGTGCATGATGGGCGTGAGCACCACCTCCTTTTCCACGCCCAGGTGCCCGACGCAGACCTCGCTGAACGCCTTGGCGAAGCCCTTGTAGATTTCCCAGTCGCTTCGGGCCTGCCAGGCCGGGTCCACCGCCGCCGACAGCGGATGGATGAAGGGGTGCATGTCCGAGGTGTTGAGGTCGTTCTTTTCGTACCAGGTGGCGGTGGGCAGCACGATATCCGAGTACAGACAGGTCGTGCTCATGCGGAAGTCCAGCGTCACGATCAGGTCGAGCTTGCCCTCGGGCGCGCTCTCGTGCCACTTCACCTCCTGCGGTTTGGCCTCATCCCGGCCCAGGTCCTTGCCCTGCACGCCGTTTTGCGTGCCCAGCAGGTGCTTGAGGAAATACTCGTGCCCCTTGCCCGACGAGCCCAGGATGTTGGAGCGCCACACGAACATGTTGCGCGGCCAGTTCAGCGGGTGATCCGGGTCTTCGCAGCTCAGGCTGAGTGAGCCGTTCTGGAGCGACTGCACGACGTAGTCCCGCGCATCCATGCCATTGGTCTGCGCGTCGCGCACGACCTGCAGCGGGTTGGCCTGCAGCTGCGGCGCGCTGGGCAGCCACCCCATGCGCTCGGCGCGCACGTTGAAGTCGATCATCGAGCCCTGGTAATCGTTGCGATCGGCCAGTGGCGAGAGCACCTCCTCCACGCCCAGCTTTTCGTAGCGCCACTGGTCGGTGTGGGCGTAGAAGAAGCTGGTGGAGTTCTGCTGGCGCGGCGGGCGGATCCAGTCCAGCGCGAAGGCCAGCGCCGTCCAGCCGGTCTGCGGGCGCAGCTTCTCCTGGCCCACGTAGTGCGACCAGCCACCGCCGCTCTGGCCGATGCAGCCGCACATCATCAGCATGTTGATGATGCCGCGGTAGTTCATGTCGCAGTGGTACCAGTGGTTCATCGCCGCGCCGATGATGACCATGCTCTTGCCCTGCGTCTTGTCGGCGTTGTCGGCGAACTGGCGCGCAATGGTGATGACCTGATCGCGCGGCACGCCGGTGATCCTCTCCTGCCAGGCCGGGGTGTAGGGCGCGTCGGCGTCGTAACCCTGGTCCTCGCCCTCACCCGCGAGACCCCGATGCACGCCATAGTGCGCGGCCTGCAGGTCAAAGACCGTGGCCACCGTCACGCGGCCGCTCACGCCCTCGCCCTGCAGTTCGAGCGTGGCCACCGGCACGCGCCGCACCATCACGTCGGCGCCCTGGTCGTTGGCGTCGAAGTGCGGCGTCGCGATGCCACCGAAGTAGGGGAAGGCCACGTCCACCACTTCGCACGCCTGCGCGCCGCCCTCCAGCACCGAGAGCTTGAGCCTGGTGGTGTTGCCGGTGCGCGCGTCCTTGTCCTCCAGGTTCCACAGCCCCTGATCGTCGCGCCCGTCCTTGCCCCAGCGAAAGCCGATCGAGCCGTTGGGAAGCTGCACCTTGCCGTCGAGCCCCCAGGCCACGGTCTTCCAGTCGGGGTGGTTGCTCTGGCCGAGCTGCCCCTCGAAGTCGCTCGCGCGCACGTAGCGCCCCGGCACCTTCACGATGCGGCCGTCGGGCAATTTCTTGTCTTCGAGCACGACCAGCAGCGGCAGGTCGGTGTAGCGGCGTGCGTAATCGTCGAAGTAGGCCGAGCGTTTGTCGAAGTAGAACTCCTTGAGGATCACGTGGCCCATGGCCATGGCCACGGCCGCATCCGTGCCCTGCTTGGGGTGCAGCCACAGGTCGGAGAGCTTGGCCACCTCGGAATAGTCGGGCGTGACGGCGACGACCTTCGCGCCCTTGTAGCGCACCTCGGTGAAGAAGTGCGCGTCCGGCGTGCGCGTCTGCGGCACGTTCGAGCCCCACGCGATGATGAAGTTGGAGTTGTACCAGTCGGCCGATTCGGGTACGTCGGTCTGCTCGCCCCACACCTGCGGCGACGAGGGCGGCAGGTCGCAGTACCAGTCGTAGAAGCTCATGGGCACGCCGCCGATGAGGTTCAGATAGCGCGAGCCCGCAGCGTAGGAAATCATGGACATCGCCGGAATCGGCGAAAAGCCGATGATGCGATCGGGCCCGTACTTCTTGATGGTGTAGACGTTGGCCGCGGCGATCATCTGGTTGACTTCGTCCCAGGTGCTGCGCACGAAGCCGCCCAGCCCACGCTGGCGCTGCCACTCGCGGCGCGCGTCCTGGTTCTCGACGATGGCGGCCCAGGCGGCGACCGGGCTCCTGGCCACGGCCAGCGCCGCGCGCCAGTGCTTGAGCAGCCGCGCGCGCACCATGGGGTATTTCACGCGGCTCGCGGAATACAGGTACCAGCTGTAGCTGGCGCCGCGCGCGCAGCCGCGCGGCTCGTGGTTGGGCAGGTCGGCTCGGGTGCGCGGGTAATCGGTCTGCTGCGTCTCCCAAGTGACGATGCCGCCCTTGACGTAGATCTTCCAGGAGCAAGAGCCCGTGCAGTTCACGCCGTGGGTGGAGCGCACGATCTTGTCGTGCGCCCAGCGGCCGCGATAGGCATCCTCCCAGGTCCGGTCCTCGCCGTTGGTCTGGCCGTGGCCATTGGAAAATTCTTCGCGCGGCTGCGAGAAATAGGTCAGTCGGTCGAGCAGATGGCTCATCGTGCGCTCCTTGAATCGGACTTCTGGGTCAGGGAAATGAGGGGGGCGTGCATCAGCAGGGCATCTCGGCGCCACGCCGCGCGTAGTACCACCAGGTCACGGCCACGCACAGCAGATAGAAGGCCACGAAGGTCCACAGCGCGAGCTCCGGGCCGCCCGTGGCGGTGATCGAGCTGCCGTAGCTCTTGGGAATGAAGAAGCCACCGTAGGCCCCCAGCGCTCCGGCAAAGCCTACGGCCGCCGCGCCCTCGGTGTTGCCGTCCTTGATGGCCTGCGCCCGCGCCGCGTCGCTGTCGCCCCGCAGCTCGCGCATCTTCTGCGTGAGGAAGATCACGGGAATCATGCGGAAGGTGGAACCATTGCCGATGCCGGTGGTGCAAAACAGCACCAGGAACATCAGGAAGAAGCCGGTGAAGCTGCCCTCGGCCGGGCCGAACGGCATGGCAAAACCGGTGGCGCCCTTGGGCAGGAAATACAGCACGCCGAGCACCGCCAGCGCCATCACGATGAAGTTCCAGAAGGTGACGACACCGCCGCCGAGCCGGTCCGCGAGCCAGCCGCCGAAGGGCCGCGTGAGCGCGCCCACCAGGGGCCCGAGCCAGGCGTAGGCGAGCGGATTGAGCCCCGGAAAGAGCGCTTTCATGAGCAGCGGAAAGCCCGCCGCGAAGCCGATGAACGAACCGAAGGTGCCCAGGTAGAGCAGGCACATGATCCAGTTGTGCTTGGCCTTGAAGATCGTGGCCTGCGCGGCGAAGCTCGCCTTGGCATCCTGGATGTCGTGCATGCCGAACCACGCCGCCACGGCCGCGATTGCGATCCACGGCACCCAGATGAAGGCGGCGTTCTGCGCCCACACGTGCTGCGGCTCGCCGTTGCGGATGATGAGCTGCGGCTCGCCGCCGAAGACGCCGAAGATGCCCAGCGAAATCACCAGCGGGCTCAGGAACTGCACCACCGACACCCCGAGATTGCCCAGCCCCGCGTTCACGCCCAGCGCCGAGCCCTTGCGCTCCTTCGGAAAGAAGAAGCTGATGTTGGCCATGCTGGAGCTGAAGTTGCCCCCGCCCAGGCCGCACAGCAACGCCAGCAGCAGCATCGTCGGGTAGCTGGTGGTGTTGTCCTGGATCGCCACGCCGATGCCGATGGCCGGAATCAGGAGCGAGGCCGTGGCGATGGCCGTCCAGCGCCGCCCGCCGAACACCGGCACCATGAAGGAGTAGAAGATGCGCAGCGTCGCGCCCGAGAGGGCAGGGGCCGCCGCCAGCCAGAACAGCTGGTCGGTCGAATATTTGAAGCCCAGCGCCGGCAGGTTCACGGCGACCACGCTCCAGACCTGCCAGATGGCAAACGCCAGGAACAGCGCGGGCACCGAGATCCAGAGGTTGAGCTTGGCGATGGCCTCGCCCTCGCGCTCCCAGAACGCCTTGTCCTCGGGCGTCCAGAGCGTGAGCATGCGGCCGACGCGGCCGTTGGCGGAGCGGGGGGTCGTGGCGGACATGATGGAAATCTCCGTCGTGAAAGGGGGGCTCAGGCGCCCGTGGTCTGCCCCGAGGGGGTGGAATGCAGCACGTCGGTGCGGCGCATTTCGGTCCAGTACATCCAGATGAGCGACACCCAGACCACGCCGTACATCAGCATGAAGGCGCTGGAGCGGATGCCGGTGACGTCCAGCAGCGCACCGAACATGATGGGCAGGATGAAGCCGCCCAGCCCGCCAGCGAGGCCCACGATGCCGCTGATGGCGCCGATGTTGCCGGGGTAGTCGTCGCTGATGTACTTGAACACGCTGGCCTTGCCGAAGGCCATGGCGACGCCGAGCACGGCCATCAGCGCGGTAAAGGTGTAAACGTTCAGGCCGATGTGAAAGGTGCTTGCGCCCGAGAGTGTCTGGATGGTGAACTCCGTCTGCGGGTACGACAGCAGGAACAGGCAGATCCAGCACACCCACATCACCCACCAGGTGACGCTGTGCGCGCCGTACTTGTCGGAAAGCACGCCGCCGACCGCGCGCAGCACGCCACCAGGCAGCGAGAAGCATGCGGCCAGCAGCGCGGCGATGCGGATGTCCAGACCGTACTCGCCCACGTAGTACTGCACCATCCACAGGGACAGCGCGACATAGCCGCCGAAGACGATGCTGTAGTACTGGCAGTACTTGAGCACGCGCGGGTCCTTGAGCGCCTTGAGCTGGTCCACGAAGCGCACGTTGCTCGGCACGAGGTGGGCCGGGTCGCTGTGGCTGAACAGCCAGAACACGATGAGCGCCACCAGCATGATGGCGGCATACACATGCGTGACGGCCTGCCAGCCGAAGGCCACGAGTATGACGGGCGCGACGAACTTGTTCACCGCCGCGCCCGAGTTGCCCGCGCCGAAGACCCCCATGGCCATGCCCTGGCGCTGCCTGGGAAACCACCGCGCCACATAGGGCGTGCCGACCGAGAACGAACCGCCCGCCAGGCCCAGCAGCAGGCTGATCACCAGGAACTGCCAGAACTGCGTGGCCCAGGAAATGGCCCAGATGGCGGGCACCGAGACGGCCATCAACACGGCCATCACGATGCGCCCGCCATACTTGTCGGTCCAGATCCCGAGCGGCACGCGGATGAGCGAGCCGCTGAGCACGGGCATGGCGGTGAGCAGGCCGAACTCGGTGGCGTTCAGATCCAGCATCTTGCGGATCGGAATGCCGATCACGGCGAACATCATCCAGACCATGAAGCAGACGGTGAAGGCCAGGGTGCTGACGATGAGCACCGACCAGGCCTGGCGCGCGCGGCGTAAATCCTTCTCGACGACCGACGACCAGGCAACCATGTGTTCCTCTTGCGTGTGCGCTTGGATGACGACATGGCTATGGTCGCCGCGCGCCGCCGCGGCGACCATCCTTCCGTGGGCCGGTCGGGCCGGCGCAGAAGAACTAGGGCCGGCCGGCCCACGTAGTTCTGAAGAACTAGGGCCGGCGCCAAAACCGTTGCCAACGCCGGGCGAACCGCTAGCATCGCGCGCCTGCCCATGAAGCCACGCCAAGCCGCCGCCACTGCATCGCAGCCCGACGCCGGGCTGGCCGCGCTGTCTCCCGCGTACTTCGGCATGGTCATGGCCACGGGCATCGTGTCGCTGGCGGCCTCCATGCGCGGGCTGCCCTGGGTCGCCGCCGCACTGTTCGCGCTCAATGCGGTGATGTACGGTGCGCTGTGGTGCCTGTACGTGGCGCGCGTGCTGCGCTGGCCCGCCGCCATGATCGCCGACCTGCGCGACCATCTGCGCGGCCCGGGCTTCTTCACCATGGTGGCGGCCACCAGCGTGCTGGGCGCCCAGTGCATCCTGCTGGCTCGCAGCCTGCCGGCGGGAGTCTGGTTATGGGGCCTGGCGGTGCTCCTGTGGTTGCTGCTGACCTACGCCATCTTTGCCGGTTTCACCATCAAGGAGCACAAGCCCAGCCTGCACCAGGGCATCAACGGCGGCTGGCTGCTGGCCGTGGTGGCGACGCAGTCGCTCACCGTGCTCAGCGCCCTGCTGGCCGCGCGCATCGGCCAGCCGTGGAAGCTGGAGCTGAACTTCTTCGCGCTGTCCATGTGGCTGTGGGGCGGCATGCTCTACATCTGGATGATGTCGCTAATTTTCTACCGCTACCTGTTCTTTCCCTTCCTGCCCGGCGACCTCGCCCCGCCCTACTGGATCAACATGGGCGCGATGGCGATCTCGACGCTGGCAGGGTCGCTGCTGATCCTCAACGCGCCGGATGCGCCGTTTCTCACCTCGGTGCTCCCGTTCCTGAAGGGCTTCACGATTTTTTACTGGGCCACCGGAACCTGGTGGATTCCGATGCTCGTGGTGCTGGCCTTCTGGCGCTACGCGGTCAAGCGCTTTCCACTGCGCTACGACCCGCTGTACTGGGGCGCCGTCTTCCCGCTGGGCATGTACGCCGCCTGCACGCACGAGCTGGCGCAGGCCATGGGGCTGGGCTTTCTCGCGCCCATCCCGGGTCTCTTTCTCGCCGTCGCCCTGCTGACATGGTGCATGGCTTTCGCGGGCGTGGCGCGCCGCGCGCTGCAATGGTTGGAGCGGGCACGCGCGTCGCGCCGCCCTCAGCGCTGACGATCGGAGGCGTAGACCGCCGCCTGCACGCGCGAGGACAGGCCGAGCTTGCGCAGGATGTGCTGCACGTGGATCTTCACGGTGGTCTCCGCGATATCGAGCGTGCGCGCGATCTCCTTGTTGCTCGCCCCGTGGGCAATCTCACGCAGCACCTCCTCCTCGCGCGGCGACAGGGGGGCGTCGCCCCCTCCTGCCTCCGGGGCCGCCTGCCCGGCTTCGATCGCACCCTGCTGCTGAAAGGCGCTGATCAGCTTGCCCGTCATCTCCGGGCTCACCACCGGCTCGCCGCGCGCGGCGCGGCGCACGGCTTCGGCCAGCAGGGGGCCGTCTATGGTCTTGAGCAGATAGCCCTGCGCGCCATGGCGCAGCGCGGCGGCCAGATCGGCGCCATCCTCGCTCACGGTGAGCATGACGATGTGGCTGGCGGGGGACGCCTGACGCAGCCCCGCGATGGCGTCCACCCCGCGCACGCCCGGCAGGTGGTTGTCCAGCAGCACGACGTCGGGGCGCAAGGCGGGCAGCAGGCGCAGCGCCTGGCCGGCGTCACCCGCCTCGCCCACCACCTCCAGGTCGGGGTATTGACGCAGCAGCGCCACCAGGCCGCGGCGAATCAGGGTGTGGTCGTCGATCAGGAACAGGGTGATGGGCACGGCTTATGCCTTCCATGGTGCGGCCTCTTCGGCAGCGGGTGCGGTTTCGGCGTCCGGCCGGTCCGGAGCCGCGGTGTGGGTGGCGCCGCGGGGCAGCTCCAGCGTGACGCAGGTGCCTTCGCCGGGACGGGAATCGACGCGCAGCAGCGCACCGACGCGCGAGGCGCGGTCGGCCATGATGCCCAGGCCGACATGCAGCGAATCCGGCGACACCGCCCGGGGGTCGAACCCCCGGCCATCGTCACGCACCTCGAAGCGCCAGTGCGGATGGCGCAGCACGCTCACCTGCACGACGCGGGCCTGCGCGTGCTTGCGCACATTGGACAGCGCCTCCTGCACGACATGCAGCACCTGGATCTGGACGTCGGGGGCGAGCGGCATGCCCTGCCCCTGCATCGACAGATGGGCCGGCAGCCCGCTTTGCAACTCGAATTTGGACAGGGTCGAGCGCAGCGCCTGCTCGATGTCTTCATCCTGGGTGCGGGTGCGAAAGTGCACGAGCAGCTCGCGCACGTCCGCATAGCATTCGCGCACGCCCTCGCGCAATTCGTCCACGCTGCGATCGCGCGCCACATCGTCGCCCTTGGCGATGGCCCCCTGCAGCAGCTCGGTCTGGATCTTCAGGAACGCCAGCGACTGCGCGATGGAGTCATGCAGCTCACGCGCAATGAGGCCGCGCTCCTCGGCCACCGCGGCCTCGCGTTCCAGCGCACTCACGCGCAGGCCCTCGATGCCGTTGGCCAGATGCTGCGCCATGGTTTCGAGCAGTTCGCGCGCATCGCGCGTGAGGCGATGCTCCTGCCGGTACAGCACCGTGACCTGCGCGAGCAGCTGCTGGTGCTGGCGCACGGGAACGCTGATCACGCTTTTAAAGCCGAATTCATGGCAGTGCGGCAGCCGCATGCCCCCCTCGTCCGCGACGGTGACAACGCTCAGGCGCGCCCGCGCCTTGGGCTGGCTGCACACGCAGGCGCCCGTGTCCAGGCACTGCTCGCGTTCGGCAAAGCCGGGCGGCAGACCGTCGCCCGCCAGCAGCACGTAGCGCGCGTTGGCCGCGTCCGACCAGCGCACCATGGCCGCATCGGCCCCGGCCACCTCACGCACGATGCGCGCAAAGCCCTGCGCAAGCACCTGCAGGCCACCCGCATCGGCAACCAGGGCACTGACGGCATACAGCGCGGACAGGCGCTGGTTGCGTTCCTCGACGCTGGCGGTCTTCTCGCTCACCTTGCGCTCGAGTTCCTCATGCGAGGACTGCAGCGCATCGGCCATCTGATTGAAATACTGCGCGAGCTGGCCGAACTCATCGTCCGAATCCACCGGAACACGCGTGGCCAGGTCGCCCTGGCGCACCCGGGCCAGCGCATGCTGCATGCGCGACAGCGGCGCCAGCACCAGAAAGTAGCTCATGACCATGAACACGACGGTGGCCACGACCGCCATGCCCAGCATGAAAATCTGAAAAACGTGCAGCACCGCGGTCCAGCGTGATATCTGGACCTCCATCGCGTTGACGAACTGATCCACGGAAGCAACGAAGTCATCCGCCACGCCGGCCGCCGCCACCACCGCATGCCCGCCCTCAGGATCGGCCCAGGCAGCGCGCGCATGCTGCCAGTGCGCCTCCAGCGCGTCAAAGCCGGCGTGCACGTCGGCGCTCCAGGGAACGAACAGCGGACGCGCCGGGTTGCCGGTGCGCAGCAGTTGCATGCTGGCATCGAATTTGCCGGAAAGTTCGTGCAGGCGCGCCGCATCATCGTCGTGCAGCGCCAGCGCCATGCGCACCGCATACAGACGCAGGCGCCCGGCTTCGTTGATCGAAGCCGCACCCCCTTCGAGTTTCCAGGTGACCCACAAGGTGAGCCCGATGGAGACCACCGCGAGGAGCAAAAAAGCGCAGCCCGTGGCGATCAACCGGGTGGTCAGCGTCGGCTTGTGCTGCATGAGCGCAAGTGTACGGCGCGCCCGCCGCCGCACGGGTCATCACGCACAATCGGCCCATGGAATTCGGCAGCTCAGCGCATGCATGACGCACAGGCCAGCGCGCCCGGTCGCGACGCCATCACCGGCCTGATCCTGGCCGGTGGCCGAGGCACGCGCATGGGCGGCCGGGACAAGGGCCTGCAGTTGTTTCACAAGCAGCCGCTGGCGCAGTGGGCGCTGCGGCGCCTGCGCCCGCAGGTGGGGCGTCTGGCGATCAACGCCAATCGCAACGCTGCGGCGTACGCCCGGCTGGGCGTGCCGGTCTGGAGCGACCTCGCAGGGGACTTCCAGGGGCCGCTGGCGGGCTTCGCCGCGGGGCTCGCGCACCTCGAGACCCCCTGGCTTCTCACCGTGCCTTGCGACACGCCGCTGTTTCCGCCGGACCTTGCAACACGCCTGGCGCACGCCGCGCAGGCCGCCGGCACGCGGCTCGCCATGGCCGCCACGCCCGGGGCCGACGGCAGCCTGCAACCGCAACCCGTGTTCTGCCTGATGCACCGCGAGCTGGCCCCCAGCCTGCACGAGAGCCTGGCGGGCGGCGAACGCCGTGCCTGGCGCTGGGCCGCGGCGGCGGGCTGCACGCTGGTGCCGTTCGGCCCGCCCCGGGACGACCCGCTGGCCTTTCACAATGTCAATACGTCGGCCGAGCTGCACCAGCTGCAGGCCATCACATCCCCCGGCGGCGCCACCCGGACCTGATCAGCGCGCCACCTCTCCCAGCGCCGACAGCAGTGCGTCCTGCGCCGGGGGCGCCACCACGGCCAGCCGCACACAGCCCGGCAGGCCGAAGCTCGCGCCGTTGCGCAGCTTGATGCCGCGCTCGCGCAGGGCGCACAGCAGCGATTGAAGATCAAGTACGGCTGTATCGCTTGATGAATCAGCGCGAGCAGCTATAAAAAAATTAGTCTCCGAAGGCTGCACCAGCCACCCCATGGCCTGCAGCGCCTGAATCTGCCGCCGCTTCCAGGTGCGCAGTTGTTCACGCGATTGCGCGAGCCACGCCTGGCACGATTCGGACACCCAGGTCTGCAGCAAAGCCACGCCATGCGCGCCGAGCGGCCAGGAAGGCGCGAGCCGGTGCACACGTTCGAGCAGCGCCGCGGACACATCGACAGGCGCTATCGCATACGCGGCACGCACGCCCGTCAGGCCCAGCGCCTTGTTGGGCGTGAGCAGCCGCCAGACGCGATCGAGTCGCGCGGCGTCCAGGCTCGGTGCACCGCTCAGGCGCAGCGGCTCGTAGGCCTGGTCAAGCACCAGGGTCTGGTCGGCACGCAGGGCTGCAACGCGCCGCGCCAGGCCCGGCTCGGGCTGCCCCAGCGGGCTGCCGGGCTCGCAGGCCCAGATCAGGGCCGCCTCACCCGGATGCTCCACAGGCTGCAAACCCGCCGCCAGCGCGGCGCGCCCATAGTCGCCGTACGCGGGTTGCGGCAGCCACACATGCGCGCCTGGCCTGGCCTGCAGCGACACCGCGATGCTGATGCGCTGGATGAATTCGCTCGCGCTGGCCGCGGGCACGATGCGCTCCGGCACCACGCCGTGCCAGGCCGCCAGCACTGGCGTGAGCGCGGTGTAGGCCGGGTCGGGATAGTGGCGTGCATCGCAGGCCAGCAGCGCTTGCACGGCATAAGGACAGGCACCGCAGGCGTTGGCGTTGGTTGAAAGATCGTGCAGCGGCACGCCCAGCGCGTCCGGCCCGCCATGCAGCGGCGTCACCACGGCGCGGCCCGCAGCATCAGTGCGGCGCATGCGAGCAGCGTGGCGGCGATGGCCGCGCGCGAGCCGATCCGGCAGGCGCGCAGCAGGTCGCGCGGCGCCGCGTCGCGCCCGCCCTCTCCCAGCGTGTAGACGCCGGACTTGCCCAGGCGCACGCCCAGCACCAGCGCCATCGCCGCCATCGGCCAGCCGCTGTTGGGCGACGGCGTGCGCCGCGCCTCGCCCGGCAGGTGCCGCCAGCTCTGCAATGCGCCCAGCCCGCCGACCAAGACGGCGGTGATGCGCGCGGGCAGCCACGCCAGCACGTCGTCGGCGCGCGCCGCCCAGGTGCCCGCGCGGCGCCAGTCGCGCGCCACGCCGCCCAGCACGCGCGTGCCCCGGTAGCCCCACATCGCGTCCGCCGTGTTGGCGAACCGGAACAGCGCCGCGCCCGGCAAACCCAGCAGCGCAAACCAGAACATCGGCGCCACCAGCGAATCGTTGAGGTTCTCGGCCAGACTCTCGATTGCGCTCTCGCGCACCTGCGCCTCGGTCAAGGCGTCCACCCCCCGGCTCACCAGCCGCGCCAGCCGCACGCGGCCGTCGGCAAGGGAATGCGCCAGCGCCTGCTCCACCGCCAGCACCTCGTCGTGCAGCAGGGCCCAGGCCAGCAGCGGCTTGAGCAGGAGCGCCAGCAACAGCACCGTCGCCCAGTCCGGCAAGCGCAAGAGCCACGCCTGCAGCTGCCACGCAGCCCCACCGACGATGGCCGCGCCCACGCACCACGCCAGCGCACCCAGCCAGAAGGCCCGCGCATGGCGTCCGGGGGGTGGCGCATCGGCACGCGGCGCACAGCGCATGCCCGCCCAGGTCAGGTAATGCCCCATCCAGACCACCGGGTGCCAGCGCACGGGCGGCTCGCCCAGCGACCGATCGATCGCCAGCGCCAGCGCGGGCACCAGAGACAACCACACACCCAGCGCCGCATCCGGCGTCACAAACAAGAGGCCCATCAATCCAGAGCAGGCAGCGTGCGCTCGCCGCGCTCCAGCGCCAGCAGCCACTCCTTGCGCGCCACGCCACCGCCGTAGCCGGTCAGGCTGCCGTCGCTGCCGATCACGCGATGACACGGCACGACGAGGCTGATCTTGTTGTTGCCATTGGCGCTGGCGACCGCGCGCGTGGCAGTGGGCTTGCCGATGGAGCGCGCCTGCTCGGCGTAGCTGCGCGTCTGGCCATAGGGGATGGCGAGCAGCGCATGCCAGACGCTTTGCTGAAACGGCGTGCCCACGAGGTCCAGCGGCATGTCGAAGTGGCGCCGCCGCCCCGCGAAATACTCGGCCAGCTCGCGTCCGAGCTGCGCGGCGAGCGCACTCTCGCCCGCCCGCGCGGGGCCGCCGCGCGCGGCCTCGACCTGCGCGATCTCGCGCGCCAGGCCCTTGGTGCGCTCGCTGAATTCGAGCAGGCACAGGCCGCGCTCGGAGATGAGCGCCAGCATTTCGCCCAGCGGCGTGGCGTAGGTGTGAGAGAGCAGGGCCATGCGCCCGATTGTCGCAACATCGATGCGCCGGTGCCAGTGCCAGGCGAGCCCCGGAAAATTCCGCAAAAATGCGCAGGCCGCCGCAAGGCCATGGAATAAAACGCCCTCTGGCGGTGTTTGTGCAGACGTCAACCACCCTTTTCAGGAATTCACCATGCGCATTCTCATGACCGCCGCCGCCCTCCTCGTGGCCAGTTCGCTGGCCTGGGCACAGCAAGCCCCGACCAAGACCCAGGACGGCGCGCTCGTCGGGCCTAACGGCATGTCGCTCTACACCTTCGACAAGGACGAGGCCGGCAGCGGCAAGTCCGCCTGCAACGGCCCGTGCAGCGCGAACTGGCCGGCGCTGGCCGCCGCCAGCGGCGACCAGGCCCAGGGCGAGTACAGCATCATCCGGCGCGAGGACGGTACCAGCCAGTGGGCGTACAAGGGCAAGCCGCTGTACTTCTGGGCCAAGGACGCGAAGCCGGGCGACCGCAGCGGCGACGGCGTGAACCAGGTCTGGCATCTCGCGCGCCCGTAAGACCGCGTGCCGTGGAGCGATCGTCCGTCCTGGAGCAACTGCCCGCGCTGCGGCGCTATGCGCGCGTGCTGACGGGCGATGCCTGGGCGGCCGACGATCTCGTGCAGGACACGCTGGAGCGCGCCTGCGGCAAATGGCGCCTGTGGCTGCCCGGCAGCGACCTGCGCGCCTGGCTGTTCACCTTGATGCACCGGGTGTTCCTCAATCAGCGGCGCGGCGGCGCGAGCCGCGCCAACGTGACGTCGCTGGACGATACCGATACGCTGGCCGAGCCGCCCGGCACCGCGCGCGATCTGGACAGCGCCATCGACCTGGAGCGCTGCCTGCTGCGCCTGCCCGAGGAGCAGCGCAGCGTGCTGCTGCTGGTGACGCTCGAAGACATGTCGTACGCCGACGTGGCCAAAGTGCTGGGCGTGCCCATGGGCACGGTGATGTCGCGCCTGTCGCGCGCGCGCAGCCGCCTGCGCGAGCTCATGGGCCGCGATCTACCGGCGCAGCCGCCCGCCCGCGCCACGGTCACGCCGCTGCGCCGCCCGAACTGACACGACCCACGCCACGCAAAAATGACAGTCCCCCCCACGGTCACCGAAGAATCGCTGCACGCGCTGGCCGACGACCGCCTGCCCGCACCGCAGGCCGCGGCCTTGCTCGCGGGCCTCGATGCAGACACCCTGCGCACGGTGCGGCAATGGCAGGCGCAGCGCCAGGCCCTGCGCCAACGGCACGCCGGCCTGCCGGACGAGCCGCCGCCGCCCGCGCTCGTCGCCGCGGCCACGCGATTGCAGGCACGGCGTGATCAGCAACACACCCGCTGGCGCCTGGGAGGCACCGCGGCGGCGGTGGCGCTCGCGTTCGTCAGCGGCTGGCTGGTGCATGGCCAGATGCGGCCCGGCGCGACACCCGCCGTGCTGGCCCGGACAGCGCCTGCCCTGCGTTTCGTGCATGCGGCCACGTCGGCGCACGCGCTGTTCCAACCCGAGGTGCGCCACCCGGTGGAAGTCCCGGCCAGCGAGCGCGAACACCTGCAACAGTGGCTGAGCAAGCGCCTGGGCCATCCGCTGCATGCGCCCGATCTGCAAGACGCGGGGTATGCGCTGATGGGCGGGCGCCTGCTGCCCGGCGACGGGGGCGGCGCGCGCGCGCAGTTCATGTACGAAGACCCGGCCGGCGAACGCGTCACCGTCTATGTCGGCGCGTTGGCGCAAGACAAAAGCGGCGCGGATGAAACCGCGTTCCGCTTTCAGCGCGACGGCGCGACCAGCGCGTTTTACTGGGTCGATCGCGGCCTGGGCTACGCGCTGGCCGGCGAACTGCCGCGCGAGCGCCTGCAGGCGCTGGCGGTGCGGGTACACCAGCAGCTGCGGTAAGGCCCCGTCAATCCTCGATGCCGCGCTGCGCCGGAATGCCCGCCTTGAAGGCGTGCTTGACGAGCCGCATCTCGGTCACCGTGTCGGCCAGCTCGATCAGTTCACTCGGGCAGCGCCGGCCCGTGAGGCAGACGTGCACGTCCCTGGGGCGTGAGCGCAGGGTGTCGAGCACGGGCTCAAGCGCCAGCCAGCCGTAGATCAGCGGGTAGGTGATCTCGTCAAGCACCACGAGGAAATGCGCACCATCCAGGATGGCCGCGCGCGCTCGCTGCCAGCCTTCACGCGCCAGCGCGGCGGAATGTTCCAAGTCACGGCTCTTCCATGAGAACCCGTCGCCCAGGCCGTGAATCGGCAGGCCAAGCTGCTCGAACGCGCGGTGCTCGCCAAAGCGGGCGCTGGGCACCTTCATGAACTGGAAAATGGCCACCTGCTTGCCGTGCACATGCCGACGCCCGAACGCGCGCAGGGCCAGGCCAAAGGCCGCCGTGCTCTTGCCCTTGCCGTCGCCCGTGTGCACGATGACGAGGCCGCGGCGCTCGCCCTCGGGGCGCTCGTGGGGTTTCTCGGTGGGTGGGGTTTCAATCTGCATGGTTGGCCTCGCTGGGCAGCGCGATCCACTGGCCCTGCACCGGATGAATGGTGATGCGCTCGCCAAACGCCGCCTGCAGCGCACGATGCGTCTGGGCGCTGGCGGCGGCCCCGAAGTGCGCCAGACGTCCGGCGGCGACGATCGCGATGTCGTCGGCCTGCAGCGCCATGTTGAGTTCGTGCAGCACGCTCACGATCGTCGTGCCGCCAGCGGCCAGCGCGCGCACCGTGGCAAGCCAGTCGGCCTGATGGGGCGGATCGAGGTGCGCGAGCGGCTCGTCCATGAGCAGCACCTGCGCCTGCACCGCAAGCAGCCGCGCGAGCAGCACACGCTGGCGCTCGCCGCCCGAAAGCTCGCACAGGCGCCGCTCACGCAAATCCCAGGCCTGCGTGGCGCGCAGCGCCGCCTCCACCGCAGCGTCATCGCGCGCCGTGGACGGTGCCAGCCACGCCCGATGCGGCAGGCGCCCGAGCATGGCCACGTCCCACCCCCGCAGGTCCTCGCTGCCGCCCTCCTGCTGACCCAGCCAGGCGAGTTCGCGCGCGCGCTCGCGCGCAGGCCAATGCGCCAGCGGGCGACCGAGCAGCCGGACTTCGCCCTCGCAAGGCAGCAACCCCGCAAGCACACGCAGCAGCGTGGACTTGCCCGCGCCATTGGGCCCGACGACGGCCGTCCAGCGCCCGTGCGCCAGGCTCAGCTGCATGGCATGCAGGATCGCGCGATCCCCGATGCGGGCGCCGGCCAGCCGAGCCTGCAGCGCCATCCGCGTCATGACACGCTCCGGGCACCGGCGCGCCGGCTCATCAACCACAGCAGATAAACGCCGCCAAGCACCGACGTGAGCACGCCCACGGGCAGCTCCTGCGGCGCGATCACCAGGCGCGAGGCCACATCGGCGAGCATCAGCAGCAAGCCGCCCACCAGCGTGGACAGCAGCAGCAGCGGCCCGTGCGTGCAGCGCGCAAGCGAGCGCGCCAGGTGCGGCGCCACCAGCCCCACGAAGCCGATCAAGCCGGTCTGCGCCACCGCCGCGCCCGTGGCCAGCGCCAGCACGCCCACGAGCAGCGCGCGCAGCGGCGCCAGCGGCAGGCCCAGGCTGATGGCCGTGGCCTCGCCCAGGCTGAGCGCATCGAGCACCCGCGCCAGCGCCCAGGCCAGCACCACCAGCGGCACCAGCACGGCCGCCATCACCGCGCAGCCGCCCCAGCCGACAAAACCCGTGACCCCGAGCGTGAAACCCTGCATGGCCTGCAGCACGTCGGGCTGCGCCAACTGCACCAGATCGCGCAGCGCGCCCAGCACGAAGCCCACGACCACGCCCGCCAGCAGCAGGCGCAGCGTCTGCTGCACGCCTCGTGCCAGCATAAGCGCCAGCAGCACCCCGCCCAGCGCACCAACGAAGGCCGCGCCCGTGAACCCCAGGCGCGCGAGCCATGGCGAGGCCGCCTGCAACAGCGCCACGCTGCCACCCCCGGCCGCCATGCCGCCCGCGCCCAGCACCGCATACGCGAGCGCCACGGCCAGCGCCGCGCCCGAGGCGCTGCCGAGCAGGAACGGATCGGCCAGCGGGTTGCGGAACAGCCCCTGCGCCACCGCGCCCGCCAGCGCCAGCAGCGCGCCCGCAAGCCAGGCGCCCAGCGTGCGCGGCAGGCGGATGTCCCAGACGATCTGCGCGGCCGCCGGGTCGTCGAACGCGCGGCGCAGGCTGTCGAAACCCGTGCTGCCCACGCTCGCGCCCCAGGCCAGCGCCAGCAGCGAGAGCAGCACCAGCGCAAGCACCAGCCACGGCACGCGCGACGCCCTGCGGGCAGGGACGTGCGACACGGTGGCGGCCAGGGTATTCATGATGTTGAAATCTTGCTCAAATCCCGCTCAAACGCATGTCCATCAAACGCCACAAGCTCACTTATTTACGTCAAATCCGCGCGTCGCGCAGGCGGCCATCAGGCGCGCCGCTTGCGCCATGCGCGGCCCGGGGCGCACCAGAATATCGCGTTCGGCGCTGTCGAACTCGCAGACCCTGCCGCGCCGGATCGCGCGCAGCTGCGCCCAGCCGGGGCGCCGCGCCAGCTCCGGCGCGCCCTGCTGGCTCACCATGATCAGGTCGGGGTCGAGCCGCACCACCAGTTCGGGATTGATGCGCGGGTAGGGGCCCAGCCGCGCATCGATGATGTTCACGAGACCCAGCGCCTGGATGAGCTCGTCGATGAAGGTGCCGCGCCCGGCCGCATGCGGCGCCGGCGTCACTTCGTAATACACGCTCTGGCCCCGCGCCGGCGCGGGAACGCTGTCGGCCGCGGCCTGCACGCCGGCATCGATGCGGGCGAGCAGCTCCGCCGCGCCGCCGACCTGCAGCAGTTCGCCCAGCCGCAGGGTGGCGCGGCGCATGGCCGCACGGGTCTTGGGCTCGAACGCGACCACCTTCACCCCCAGGGCACGCAGGCGCACGCTGGCACGCGAGGAGGTACCGATCAGCACCACATCGGGCTTGAGCGCGATCACGGCCTCCACGTTCGGGTCCAGCCCGCCGCCAAGCCGTTGCAGCCTGTTCACGGACTCGGGCCAGTTGGAGTAGCGATCCACGCCGACGAGGCGATCGCAGGCGCCGAGCGCGCACACGGTCTCGGTGAGCGAGGGCAGCAGGCTCACGATATGCGCGGGCGGCGCATCGAAGCGCGTGGTGTGGCCGGTGTCGTCGGTGATCGCATAGGCGGCCCGGGCATGGGTTCCCAGGCACAGCGCCAACCCAAGCAGCGCGTTCAGGAGCCAGCGGGTCATGGCTGCCCTTTCACGCAGACGGGCAGCCCCGCCACCATCCAGCTCACACGTTCGCACGCCGCGGCCACGCCCTGGTTCAGCATCCCGAGCGCATCGACACACGCACGCACCGCCGCTCCCATGGGGATGACCCCCAGGCCGATCTCATTGCTCACCAGGACGACCGGGCCGGGGAAATGCTCCAGCGCTTGCAAAAACAGCGCTTGCTGCGCTTGCCAGCCCATCGTTGGTGGCACGTTTGCATCTTGATTCGACCCCGCCGGCATGAGCCAGTTCGTGAGCCACAGCGTGAGGCAATCGACCACCACGAGCGTGCGCGCATCCGAACAGCGGCGCAGCGCCTGCGCCAGCTCGCGCGGCTCCTCCACGGTCTGCAGACGCGGCACACGCGCACGGCGATCGCTCTGGTGGCGTGCGATGCGCGCGCGCATCTCCGCATCGCACGCCACGCCCGTGGCGATCAGCACCGCGTGATGCGCCGGCGTCTCGTCCAGCCACGCCGCGGCCAGGCGCTCGGCACGGCGGGACTTGCCGCTCTTCTGGCCGCCCAGGATCAGTTCGGTGCGCGCGAGGTTCATGGCCGCTCGGCGTCAGCGGCCCGTCCAGCGCAGGCCGACGAAAAAGGTGCGTGGCAGCGCCGGGTAGCCTGCCGCCAGCTGGTAGTTCTTGTCGCCGAGGTTGTCGATGCGCGCCAGCAGATCCCACTGACGCGCGATCGTCGTGCTGGCGTACAGATTCACCAGGCCGTAACCGCCCAAGCGACTGGTGTTGGCCGCGTTGTCCCAGCGGTGGCTCGCCACCTGCCACTCGGCGCCCAGCGTCCAGGTGGACATCCGCGTGTCGGCCGCCAGCTTGAGCAGACGCTGCGCCCGGCGTGCCAGCAGCGTGCCGGTATCGGCATTTTTTGGCTGCTGCAGGTCCAGCGAGGCATGGAGATTCACGCCCGCCAGGCGGTGGGCGCCCGTGAGCGTGACGCCCTGCAGCAGTGCGTTGCCCGCGTTCTCGTAACAGCCGTAGAGGCCCGCGCATGGGCCGGGCGCGCCGAAATTGATCAGGTTGCTCACGCGGTTGCGGTAGGCCGTCACGCCCAGGCGACTGCTGCGTTCGGCCCAGTGCAGGCCCAGCTCGACGTTGTGGCCCTGCTCCGGCTGCAGCGCGGCCTGTCCATATTCGGAAAACCGCTGGTAGAGCGTGGGCGCACGAAACGCCGTACCCGCGGCCGCCGTGACGCGCCAGCCCGGCGCGAAGGCGTAGCCATACGCCGCGCCGCCCGTGGTCTGGCCGCCGAACTCGCTGTCGCGGTCATGGCGCAGGTTCAGCTGCACGGTGTGCGCCCCGGCCACATAGCCGTAGCCCAGCGCCAGGCCATCCTGATGACGGCTTTGGTGGATCGGGTCGTTTTCGAGACGGTCCTCGCGGCGCTCGAGCGCTCCCGTGAGGGTGTGCGCGCCTTCCTTCCACTCGTTGTGCAGCAGGACGTTGCGCAGGCGTGTTCTGGAACGGTAAAGCAAGGGAAGGGTCGCGTAGCGCTGGTCCGACTCGCTCACCGAAAGGCGCGTGCTGTAGGCCGCAGTCCACCGGGCCGACCAGGCGGCCCCGAGCGTGGCCAGGCGATTGAGGCCGTGGTCATCGAGCCCGGGGACAAAGCCGTCGTACTGCGCATCCATGTCGGCAAAGCTGCCGGTCAGGTCGACACGGTGCGCGTCGCTCAACTGCACGCCCACGCGACCGCTGGCCGCCGTCTGGCGGTAGCCGTCCAGATCCGGATTGGAGCCGGGGCGCGAGTCGTAGCCCCGGCTCAGGTCGCGCTGCACGCCCAGCGAATAGTCCACGGCCCTGTGCCTGCCGGAAAACCCCGCCTCCAGCGTGCCGGTGCGGCGACTGCCCGCGCCCACGCCCACGTAGGGCGTGAACGGTCCCTGGCCCTGGCGGGTGAATATCTGGACCACGCCGGCCACCGCGTCCGACCCATACACCGCGGCCGCGGGCCCTCGCACGATTTCGATGCGCTCCACCTGACCCAGCGCCATCGCCTCCCAGGGCGCGCCGCCCGTCGATTGCGAATCCACGCGCACGCCATCGATGTAGACGGCAGTAAAGCGCGTCTCCGCGCCGCGCAGGAACAGCCCCGTGGCCGTCCCCGGCCCGCCGCTTCTGGAAAGCTCCAGCCCGGGCTGGCGCGCGAGCAGATCGGAGACCGTGATGGCACCGCTGCGCTCGATCTGCTCGCGGTCGATCAGCGTTACATCGGCCAGCACGTCGGACAGCGGCTGCTCGGTACGCGTGGCCGTCACCACCACCTCGGACAGCTGCGGCATGCTGGCAGCCAGGGCCAGTTGCCGCACGCCGTCCTGGGCGAACGAGGAAGAAGCGGACAGCACCGCCAGGGACAGGAGCGCGCGCGCATTCATTGGCGCGGCAGACAGTCGATTCGACATGGGAAAACACATCCGGTAGCAAGCTCTGCCAGCTTCCCCGCCGGCCCCGAGCACACACGGCCCGCGCGTCAGGAACGCGCAAGCCACCTCGTTGGCCGGTATCCGGGCTGGCGGAACGCCCTTGCAACGCCTTCCCAGGCGCTTGTTCAAGGCGCCCAGTGGCTGGGTTGCTGCAAGAGTGAATCGAATCGATTCGTCCGCTGACCGTTGCGGGGGCAGCGCAGGCTGGGCAAACCCTTCATGGTGAAGGGCACCTCCCTGCTTCCCGTTGAACTGCGGCGTGCGAACCACGACCGCGAGCACCAACGGGAGCGAATTCTACCGATGTCGGGAGGCGCTCCTTACAATCCTTAACCCATGGCCCCCCCTTCCCTCTCCCAGATCGCCGAGCGCGTGGACCGGCTGCTGGTACGCCACGCGGAGCTGCAGCGCATCAATGCGTTGCTGAGCCAGCAGCTGAGCGAGCTCACGCACGAGCGCGACTCGCTGCGCTCGCGCCTGCAAGCGGCGCGCGCGCGCATCGATGCGCTGCTCGATCGTCTGCCGGCCGCCCAAGACACCAAGGATGCCCCATGAGCGCCAAACAGCTGGAAGTGCAGATCATGCAGCAGACCTACCTTCTGGCCTGCCCCGAGGGCCAGGAGGCGCGTCTGCTGGACGCCGTGGAGCGCGTGGACACGGCCATGACGCGCATTCGCGACGCGGGCAAGGTGCGCGCGCGCGAACGCATCGCCGTGCTGGCCGCGCTCAATCTCGCCTTCGAGCTGGCCGACCAGCAGCTGCGGGTCGCGGCCCAGCCGATGGCGACGCCCGAACCGAACGGCGCGCAAACCAATGAATCCGCGCTGCTGCAGACGCTGGCCACGCGCCTGGACGAGGCCCTGGGCAGAGACGGCCGGTTGATCTAGCCATCTGCCGGACTTGGAGCCGGCGATTTCCAGGTCCGGCGGCCTTCTGGACATCCTGCGGCACGGGCCTACAATGGCTGTGTCTGCGGTGCCGCCGAGCTTTATATTGCCTTGAACCAATGCTCGTAGAGCACGGACTAGGTACATCACCCGGCGGGCGTGATCATCTCGCGTCAGATGAACCCAACGCCTGGTTGCCCTGGCCCACCTGAACCCCGGTTCAGGATGACGGCTCGGCGGCGTGCCGCAGACACCACCAGCCCGCCTCTCCCATCCTTCACGCCCGACACGCCACCAGCGCGCGAAACTCCTGCGCCGACAACGCGCGCGAACACAGAAATCCCTGGTACTGCGCGCAGCGCATCTGCTCGAGCGCCGCCCGCTGCCCCTCGGTTTCCACCCCCTCGGCCAGCACCTTCATGCGCAGCGCGCTGCCCATGTCCACCACCGCCTGCACGATGGCACGGTCGCCGTCGTCATCGGGCAGGCCACGGACGAAGGACTGGTCGATCTTGAGCTTGCCGATCTTCAGGCGCTTGAGGTAGGCGAGGCTCGAATACCCGGTTCCAAAATCGTCGATCGCGAGCTGCACCCCCGTGGCCGCGAGCGTGCCGATCAGGCCTTCCATTTCCTCGGCGTCGTTCAGCAACACGCTCTCGGTCAGTTCGAGCTCCAGCAGATGGGGCGGCAGACCATGGCGCGCCAGCAGCGTGCGCACCCGCTCGACGAAGCCCGGCTGGCGAAATTCCAGGGCGGAGACATTGACCGCCACCACCAGCCCGGCGCCGCCGCGCGCCCACTGCGCCGCATCGGCGACGGCGCGATCCATGACCCAGGCGCCCAGCGTGGCGATGTAGCCGCGCTCCTCCGCCAGGGGGATGAACTGCGATGGCGGAACGCTGCCCAGATGCGGATCGGTCCAGCGCAGCAGGGCTTCCGCGCCCAGGATGGCACCGGTGCGCACGTCCACCTGAGGCTGGTAGTGCACGGCCATGTGCCCCGCGGGCAGCGCCTGGCGCAAGGCGTGCTCAAGCTTCATGCGCGGCAGCAGGTCCGCATTCATGCTCGGCCGAAAGAATTCAAAGCTGCCGCGCCCGCGCTCCTTGGCTCGGTTCATCGCCGCATCGGCCTGGCTCACGAGTTCATCGGGCGTGCTCGCGTCCTGCGGGTACAGCGTGAGTCCGATGGTGCACTGCAGCGACAGCGTCATGTCGTCGATCACGCAGGGGCGCGCGACGGCATCCATCACACGCTGCGCCACCGTCTGCGCCGCCACCGCGTTGGCCGCATGCAGATACACGATGAATTCATCACCCCCCAGGCGGCACAGCATGTCCGAATGGTGCAGGCAGCCCAGCAGGCGCTGGGCCACCACGCGCAGCGCCCGATCGCCAAACGTGTGCCCAAGCGAGTCGTTGATGTTCTTGAAGCGATCCAGATCCAGCAGCATCACGGCAAAGCCCGCGTGCCTTTCCCCCGCGTTTCCGATGGCCTCGGACATGCGCTGATTGAACGCGAGGCGATTGGGCAGGCCCGTGAGCGCGTCGCGCAGCGCCAGCTCCTCGATGCGCTGCTCGGCCGCATGCTGCGCCGTCAGGTCCTGCACGAAGCCGATGGATTGCGTGACCTGCCCCTGCGCATCGCGCAAGGCCACCCAGGACAGGTGCACCACGGCCCGGCCGCCATCGGCACGCGGCGGCAGGAAGAGCCGGCCTTCCCAGACCCTGCCCTCTTCCCAGGTGCCACGCACCTGCGCCCGCAGGCTGGCTTCTCCTTGCGCCAGGCTCAGGAACTGCCAGGCGGCGCAGCCCAGCGCCTCCCGCGCGGGCACACCCCAGAGCTGCTCGCAGCGCGGGTTCAGGCGCACGACTTCATCTTGCGCGTCGGCAACGAACACCGCCTCCAGACTCGCATCAAAGGCCAGCGCCGCAAGACGCAACTCCGACTGCTGCCGCAGCTGCTCCGTGATGTCACGAAACAGGAACACGCGCCCGCCCGGATAGCCGTGCAGCCACAACGGCACGGCGCGGCGCTCCACCAGCCTGCCATCGGCGAACTGCAGCACGTCGTGCGCCTCGTGCATGGGCTCGCGCACCAGGGCCGACAACCGCTCGCGGTAAGCCTCGCCATCGGCCACGCATTCGAGCATGTGCGCCTGGATGGCGCTCTCGTCACGGTGCAGCAGCAGTGCCTCGGGCAAGCCCCAGAGTTCGGCCCAGGCGCGGTTGAAACCGGTGATTCGGCCCTGCAGGTCGCAACTGAGCATGCCGTCGGCCGTGGCATCCAGCGTGGCCGCCATCTGCTCGGCCTGCTCCTGCTGCTGGCGCTCGGCCTCATCCTCGAGCGAGCAATCGCGCATGCTCATCAGGAGCAGCCCCTCGGCCGCAGGTCCCGGCAACGCGCACACGCTGCGCTCGACCGCGAGGACATCGCCGCTGCCTGCGCAAAGGATGCTGGAGCGTGAACGGATGCCGCGCAGCAGCTCAGGGACGCTCTGGCCCCAGAAAATCTGGTCTTCCGGCGTGTTGGCCAGCTCCAGCACCGACGCGCCCACCATGGCGGACGGCTCACGCCCGGTCAACGCCCCCGCCGCACCATTGCAGTAGACGATCTGCAGCGTGGCCGCATCCACCAACCATACGGCCATATCCAAAGCGTCCGGCACACCTTGCCAAATCGCCGCCGATGCGGGCAGTTTCATCGAGCCGCGCTCTCCGATGCCGGCTGGCGCGGCATGCGCTCGAAGAAGTAGCACATCTGCTGCTCGGGCTGGAAGAACTCCAGCACCTCATCAGGCAGCGCATCGCACTTGACGCTGCGGCGTATGCCGCCTGCCGTGCCCGGCCCCAGGTCCAGCTCCTGCGCCTCGCTCGGCGACACGCCGGCCACGAACGGCAGCACGCACGGGCGCAACGGCGACTGCGCATTGCTCGCCACCACGCGCGCGAACCGCCCGTCGCCCAACTGCACGATGGAGCCCGGCGGATACACACCCATCATGCGGATGAAAGCGGCCAGTACCGTGGTCGGGTCAAAGCGCTTGCGCTCCTGGGAAAACAGGCGGGCCAGCGCCTCATGCGGCGTGTGTGACGCCTCCCCGTGCAGAGGGTTGCACAGGCGGTCGTAGCGATTGACCAGCGCCAGGATCTGCCCGTGGCGACTGATCTGCGCGCCGCTGCTGCCTTTGGGAAAGCCGCTGCCGTCCACCATCTCGTGGTGCTCGCCTACGGCTTGCACCAGGTCGGCATCAAAACCCATGCGTTGGGCGATGACCATGGAGCGCTGCACGTGCTCCTCGTACAAACGCCTGTCGCCCAGCGACAGCGCCGCGCCGGGCGCGGCGATGTGCGCAGGCAGCTCGATCTTGCCGATATCGTGCAGCAGGCCCGCCGCCCCCAGGAGGCGCAGCGACGCGGCCCCCAGGTTCAACGACCGCCCGAGCAGCATGGCCAGCACCATCACGTTCACGCTGTGCTTGGCCTGGCGCTGCCCCGCCACCTGCGCCAGCAGGTGCACCGCGTAGTTCTCGGTCTCCATCAGCTCGGCAACGCCCGTGCGCACCCACTCCTGCACCCGCTCTCGCAGGGCTGTCGGCGTGGCCTGCACCCCGGCCACCACGTCGGCATAAAGGGCCGCCGCCTCCTGAAAGCGCGCGTGCGAACGCGACTGAAGAGTTGAATCGGCCTTGCGCGCCGCGCCGTCCCACGGCGCCGAAACCGCTGCACCAGGTCGGACCGCAGGCTCGTCCGGGGGTTCGGCGTAAACCTCATCGGCCTGCACGGCCCCGCCCGGGGAGGCCGGAGCGGCCGCAACCTGCCCGGTCTCATCGCCCGCCACCACGCTTCTGGAGGGCACATAGCGAACCTCTCGCAGCCCAAGATCGCGCAGGATCTGAATCTGATCGAGCGATGCGATGCGAAAGCTGCTTGTCGGAAACGGATGGTTCATCCAACCGATTTCCAGCCGCACATACATGCCGACGCGGAGATCTTCGATATTGATCAGAACGGAATCGGGCACGTTAACGCCATTTCGCAAGTGCATGCATCATCCCAGAATCCATGCTCGTGACATCGGCTTTCGTGAGGCTTGCAAACGAAAATTTGTCAAACCCGCCGAAAACAATCGCCAAGCCGTCGTTGATGGAGGCAGAACATGGGACCAAACCCACGTCCGTCATCTGAATCATGTACGAAAATGAGAGCATTGTAGGGGCTTGCCTGTAGAAAACGAGCGTTTCAGGCAATCTGGCTGGCGCACGCCGCGCCAGATCGGGCCACCGGAAACACACCCATGCAAGGCTGGAGAGCGGCGGCGCCGTCCGGCGGTACGGAAAATCGCTGATTCATGCCATGTTCCGCAGGGCCAAAGTGGCGGTGTCGATACATTGACACGGCATCAAGCCATCTTCAAGCCATCTTCAAGCCATCTGCGCGATGGTGTTGCGAAAGCGCCTCAGAGACAGCGCGAACGAGGCGACCGCGATCAGCGTCAGCGCCGCGAACTGCGGCCAGACCACATCGAATCCGGCGCCACGAAACAGGATGGCCTGGCCCAGCTTCACGAAATGCGTGGTCGGTGCCGCATCCATCAGCCATTGCAGCACGACGGGCATGCTTTCGCGCGGCGTGAGACCGCCAGAGAGGATCTGCATGGGGATGATGGTCAGCATCATCAGCATGCCGAACTGCGGCATGTTGCGCGCCAGCGTGGCCAGAAAGATGCCCAGCGAGGTGCAGGCGATGAGGCACAGCGCGGTGCCGGCGAAGAACAACGGCAGCGAGCCGGCCACCGGCACCCCCAGGACGCCGCGCACGACGAAGGTGACCGACACCCAGGTCGCCAGCAGCACCACGGCGCTCATGGACCAGATCTTGGCGGACATGATTTCGGCGGGCGTGACCGGCATCACCAGCAGGTGTTCGATGGTGCCGTGCTCGCGCTCGCGGATCAGCGCCGCGCCGGCCAGAATGATGGACAGCATGGCGATGTGGTCGATGACCTGCGCCACGCTGCCCCACCAGACCGGGTCCAGCCCCGGATTGAAGCGCGCGCGCAGGGCCAGCTCCACCGGCGGGATGGACTCTGCGCGGTAGCGCTGGGCGAACTCGCGGATCTCGCCGCCGACGATCTGCTGCAGGTAGCCGCTGCCGACGAAGGCCTGGCTCATGCGTGTGGCGTCCACGTTGAGCTGGATCTGCGGCGCACGGCCGGCCAGCAGATCGCGCTGGAAGTGGCGCGGGATCACCATGGCGAAGGTGTAGATGCCCGCATCCATGCCCGGGTCCATCTGCGCCCAGGCTATCATCCTCGGCGGACTGAAATGCGGCGGATACAGCGCCGAGGCGATGCGCTGCGACAGCGGCGAGTGGTCCTCATCGACGATGGCCACGGGGGCATCGCGCAACACCTCGGGCGCGGCCTTGGCCCCCGTGTAGACGCCCACCGTGAACACGTAGACGATGAGGATCAGCATCATCGGGTCGCGCCACAGCGTCCACAGCTCCTTGGTGCCCAGGTGCCAGGTGTTGGCAAGGAACTGGCGCATGGTTCAGCGCTCCTGCTTGCGCAGCAGGGCGATCGCGGCACCGACGATGAGCGGCGTGGCGATCAGCAAGGGCACGAACGACGCGCTCAAGTCGCCAAACTGCAGCGCCTTGTTGAACACGCCGCGGCTGATGTCGATCATGTGCGTGGCCGGGTAAACCTCGCCGATGAGGCGCCCCAGGCCCTGCAGCGAGGACACCGGATCGGTGACGCCAGCGAACTGCACCGTGGGGATCATGGTGCCGAGCATGGTGAAGAACATCGCCGCGATCTGGCTGCGGGTGATGCTGGACGCCAGCAGGCCCATGCCGGTGGCGCAGAAGCTGAAGACCAGCGCCGCCAGCAGCAGGGTGGCGAAGCTGCCCTTGACCGGCACCGCGAAGACCGTGACGGCCAGCAGCATCATGAGCAGAAAATTGAACAGGGCCAGCACCACGTAGGGCAACTGCTTGCCCAGCAGGAATTCGGTGCGCGTGACCGGTGTGACGTACAGATTGATGATGGAGCCGGTCTCCTTCTCGCGCACCACGGCCAGCGCCGCCAGCATCGCCGGCAGCATCAGCAACAGCATGGGGATAACGCTGGGCACCATGGCCGGCAGGCTTTTCACGTCCGGGTTGTAGCGAAAGCGCGTCTCGATGCCGGTGCTGCCCAGCGGCTGCGCGCCGCCACGCGCGACGGCCTGCTCGCCCAGCCAGTGCTGGTGGATGCCCTGCACATAACCCCGGACGGTCTCGGCGCGCTGTGGCATCGAACCGTCCACCCAAGCGCCGATCTGTACATTGTGTCCACGCAACACATCGCGCGCGAAACCGGGCGGAATCTCCAGCGCCAGGTTCAGCTCGCCACTGACCATACGCCGATCCAGCTCGGCATAGTCGCTGATCGGCGCACGCTCGACAAAGTAGCGCGAGCCGGCCAGGCTCGTGGCGTAGCTTTGGCTCAGGGTGGAATGGTCGCGGTCGAGCACGGCGTAGCGCAGGTCGTTCACGTCAGTGTTGATGCCAAAGCCCATCACCAGCATCAGCAGCACCGAGCCCGCCAGCGCCAGGGTCAGCCGTACCGGATCGCGCCGCAGCTCCAGCGCTTCACGCCACATGTAGCTCAGCAGGCGCCGCAGACTGAAAATGGGCTGCGAAGACACTATTGTTTTTGTAGCTTTTTCCGCGCTTTGCACTTGAATTCCAGATACTTTCGAATCTGAAACGACTTCCGGGACAGCGTGGAAAGCTACATTTTTTGAGAGCGGCTGTGGCGTCTGCCCGCCTTGCGCCTCCAGCAGATAGCCGATGAAGGCTTGCTCCAGCGTGCGTGCGCCGCGTTTTTCGACCAGGCGGGCCGGCGTGTCGCTGTCAAGCACCCGGCCGGCGTGCATCATCGACATCCGGTCGCAGCGCTCGGCCTCGTTCATGAAGTGGGTCGACAGGAAGATCGTGACCCGGTCGCGGCGCGAGAGCTCCACCAGCAGGCGCCAGAACGCGTCGCGCGCCACCGGATCGACACCTGACGTGGGCTCGTCCAGGATCAGGAGCTCGGGCCGGTGCACCATCGCCACCGCCAGCGACAGGCGCTGGCGCATGCCCAGCGGCAGGCTCGCGGGCAGGCTGCCTTGCAGCTCGGCCAGGCCAAAGCGCCGGGCCATGTCGGCCACGCGGTGGCCGATCTCGGCCTCGGGCACGCCGAACAGGCGCGCATGCAGCTCCAGGTTCTGGCGTACCGTCAGCTCGCCATAGAGCGAGAAGGACTGCGACATGTAGCCGACGCGGCGGCGCGTGGCGAAATCCCTGGGGGCGACTTCGTGGCCCAGCAGCCAGGCCCGGCCCTCGCTGGCCGCGAGCAGGCCGGTGAGCATCTTCATGGTCACGGTCTTGCCGCAGCCGTTGGAGCCGAGGAAGCCGAAGATCTCGCCGCGGCGGATGCGAAACGACACGCGGTCCACGGCGACGAAATCGCCGAAGCGCATGGTCAGATCCTGCGCCTCGATGACGACGTCGTCCTGCGCCGTGCGCAGCGGCGGAATCTCGACCGCGACGTGGCCGTGCACCTTGGCCTCGGGCAACAGTGCGATGAAAGCCGCCTCCAGCGACGCAGTACCGGTGCGCGCGAGCAATTCGCCCGGCGCGCCGGTGGCCAGCACCTGGCCGTCGTCCATCGCCACCAGCCAGTCGAAGCGCTCGGCCTCGTCCATGTAGGCGGTGGCGACGATCACGCTCATGCCCGGGTGCTCGCCGCGGATGCGCGCGATCAGCTCCCAGAACTGCGCGCGCGCCAGCGGATCGACACCGGTGGTCGGCTCGTCCAGGATCAGCAGGTCCGGGTCGTGGATCAGCGCGCAGCACAGGCCGAGCTTTTGCTTCATGCCGCCCGAGAGCTTGCCCACCGGGCGCGCCAGAAACCCGTGCAATCCCGTGGCGCGGGTCAGCTCGTCGATGCGCCGGTGCCGCTCGGCCGCGCCATGGCCGAACAGGCGCGCAAAGAACTGCAGGTTCTCCTGCACCGACAAGGTGGGATAGAGATTCTTGCCCAGTCCCTGGGGCATGTAGGCGATGCGCGGACAGGCCGCGCTGCGGTGGCGCCTGCTGGCCATGTCGCCGCCCAGCACCTGCACGCGCCCCTGCTGCACCGCGCGCGCGCCCGCCAGCAGCGACAGCAGGCTGGACTTGCCCACGCCGTCGGGCCCGATCAGGCCGACCATCCGGCCGGCCGGGATGCTCAGTGTGATACCGGCCAGCGCCTGGACCTTGCCGTAGTGCAGCCGCAGCTGCTCGACGACAGCCACCGGCGAGGCGCTCGCCGCTGGCGAGGTCATCGGCCCGCCTTCAGCGCCAGGCGCGCGGGCCATTCGCGCGTGGGATCGAGCCGCACCCAGGCCTCGCCCGGCACGCCGGTCTTGACGTACTCCAGATGTTCGCGCAGCAGGTCGCGGTCGATCTGCGCGCGCACGCGAAACATCAGCTTCTCGCGCTCGCTGGCGGTTTCCACCGTTTTGGGCGTGAACTGCGCCGTGCTGGCGATGAACGAGACCTTGGCCGGAATCACGTAGTCCGGCGCCGCGTCCAGCACGATGCGCACCTGCGCGCCCAGCGCCAGCCGGCCCGCGGCCTCGGTAGGCAGGAAGAAAGTCATGTACACGTCCGACAGGTCGATCAGGTTCAGTACCCGCCCGCCCGCGCCCAGTACTTCGCCGGGCTGGGCCACGCGCAACTGCACGCGGCCGTCGCGCGGCGCCTTGAGCTGGCTGTCGTCGATCTCGGCCTGCACGCGCTGCAGCGTGGCCTGAACCGCCTGCACCTGCGAGCGTGCGCTGACCACCTGCGCCTCGGCCGCCGCGATGGCGGCATCGGCAGACCTGGCCTGCGCCCGCGCGGCAGCGACGCTCGCCTCGGCACTTTGCATGCGTGCGCTGTCGTCGTCCAGGGACTGAGCCGAAATGGCGCCCTCCTTGACCAGGATTTCGGAGCGCTCCAGGCGGCGTTGGGCCGCGTGGAGTTCGGCCTCGGCGCGGGTCACCTGCGCCATCAGCGCGGCCCGGTCGCTTTGGCGCATCGCCACCTGCGCCTGGGCGCTGGCCACCGCATGGATGGCCTGCTGACGATTCGCCGTCACCTCGAGCAGCTGCGCCTGCAGCGTCTGCACCTGCATGGTGGCCAGCACCTGACCCGCCTTCACGAAGTCGCCTTCATTGACCAGGATGTCACCGACACGGCCGGCCAGCTTGGTCGCGATGTCCACCTCGGTCGCCTCGATGCGGCCGTTGCCGCGGACGAAGGCGCCATCCTCCGTACCGGCACTGAAACGATGCCAGGCGTACCAGCCCGTCAGCGCCAGTGCGACGGCGACGAGCGCGGGAAGCAGCTTGTTCCTGAAGGAAATGGCCATGATGATTCCCAAGAATACGAGGTCGACGAGAGATCCGGCATGGGCAGCAGCGGCGCATCGCCTGTCCGTTGCGATCGCGATCCGCCAGCCAACGCAGCCCAGAGCGTAACCCGGCTGGCCGCCTCACGAAAGGACGGCGTCATGCCTGGGCGCGGGTTTCCCGCCTTGGGCAACGCGGGGATAGGGGCCGGCGGGCGAGACGAGCGCTGTCGGCTCCTCACCGGCTCCCCAGCGGGGGAGGACGCCGGGGCGTCAATGGTGCAGTCGTGCCATCTGCTCGGCGCTCCAGCCCAGCTCGGCGAGGATGGCGGCGTTGTGCTGCCCGACGGCGGGCACGGCGTCCATGCGGTAATCGAACGCGCTGTTCACGCCCGGCGGCAGCAGGGCGGGAACCGGGCCGGCGGGCGTATCGACGTCGCGCCAGCGCTCGCGCGCCGCAAGCTGCGGGTGCGCCCACAGCCCCGCCATGTCGTTGACGCGGGCGTTGGCGATGCCGGCCGCGTCCAGCCGCTCGACCAACTGGGCGGCGGAGAGCGCGGAGAACTCTTGCAGGATCAGCGCCTGCAGCGCGTCGCGGTGGGCGTTGCGCTGGGCGTTGGAACAGAAGCGCGCGTCCGTGGCCACCTCGGGGCGCTGAAGCACGCTGTCGCAGAACGCCTTCCACTCGCGCTCGTTCTGCAGGCCCAGCATCACCGTGCCGCCGTCGCCGGCGGTGAACGGCCCATAGGGGTAGATGCTGGCGTGCGATGCGCCGGTGCGCGGCGGCGGCGGCGCGCCATCGAAGGCGTAGTACATCGGGTAGCCCATCCACTCGCCCATGGCCTCGAGCATGGACACGTCGACGTGGCTGCCCTCACCCGTCGTGGCGCGCAGCAGCAGGGCCGAGAGGATGTGGCTGTAGGCGTACATGCCCGCGGCAATGTCGGCCACCGAGATGCCGGACTTCGATGGCGTCTCGGGCGTGCCGGTGACGGAGAGGAACCCCGCCTCGCTCTGGATCAAGAGGTCGTAGGCCTTCTTGTCGCGGTATGGCCCGTCGGCGCCGTAGCCCGAGATGTCGCAGACGATCAGGCGCGGGTTGTGCTCTTTCAGGGCCTCGTACGACAGCCCCATGCGCGCGCTGGCGCCGGGCGCGAGGTTCTGCACCAGCACGTCGGCCCTGGCCAGCAACTGCATCAGCGCCTGCAGCGCCAATGGGTGCTTGAGATCCAGCGCCAGGCTCTCCTTGCTGCGGTTGATCCAGGTGAAGTGCGACGACTGGCCGCGCACGCGCTGATCGTAGCCGCGCGCGAAGTCGCCGCTTCCGGGGCGCTCGACCTTGATCACGCGCGCGCCGAGGTCGGCGAGCTGCCGGGTGGCAAACGGCGCCGCCACGGCGTGTTCGAGAGAAACGACGGTGATGCCGTCAAGAGGTCTGGTCATGGGCGTTGGATGAGTGGCAACGATTCCTGAACATTCATGCTGGACACGCCCGCCGCTCAGGTCTTCCTCAGAACGACCGTGGCAGACCCAGGATGTGCTCGGCCACGTAGCTGAAGATCATGTTGGTGGAAATGGGCGCGACCTGGTACAGCCGCGTTTCGCGGAACTTGCGCTCGACGTCGTATTCGCAGGCGAAGCCGAAGCCGCCGTGAAACTGCAGGCAGACGTTGGCCGCCTCCCAGCTCGCCTTGGCCGCAAGATACTTGGCCATGTTGGCCTGGGCGCCGGCGTTCTCGTGCGCGTCGATCTTTTCGCAGGCCTTCCAGCGCATCAGGTTGGCGGCTTCGAGTTCGATGAAGCTTTCAGCGATCGGAAACTGCACGCCCTGGTTCTGTCCGATGGGACGGCCGAAGATCTGGCGGTCCTTCACATACTTCGCCACGCGGTCGATGAACCAGTAGCCGTCGCCGATGCATTCGGCCGCGATCAACGTGCGCTCGGCGTTCAGGCCGTCGAGCAGTGTCCTGAAGCCGCCGCCTTCGGGCCCGAGCAGGTTCTCCTCGGGGATTTCGAGCTCGTCGAAAAACAGCTCATTGGTCTCGTGATTGGCCATGTTGGGGATGGGGCGCACCGTCAGGCCGTGGCCGATCGCGCTTTTCAAATCGACCAAAAAGCAGCTCAGCCCTTCGGAGCGCTTCCTCACCTCGGCCAGCGGCGTGGTGCGCGCCAGCAAAATCATCATGTCGCTGTGCTGGATGCGGCTGATCCAGACCTTCTGGCCATTGATCACCCAGCGTCCGTCCTTCTTCACCGCGGTGGTCTTGAGCCGCGTCGTGTCGCTGCCGGTGGTGGGCTCGGTGACGGCCATCGACTGGATGCGCAGCGCGCCGCTGGCGATCTGCGGCAGGTAGCGCCGCTTCTGCGCCTCGCTGCCGCTGCGCACGATGGCGTTCATCACGTACATCTGGCCGTGGCAGGCCCCGGAGTTGCCCCCGCTGCGGTTGATCTCTTCCATGACGACCGAGGCCTCGGCCATGGTGAGGCCCGAGCCGCCGTACTCCTGCGGAATCAGCGCGGCCATCCAGCCGGCCGCGGTGAGCGCCTGGACGAACTGCTCGGGATAGCCGCGCTCGGCGTCGATGCGGCGGTGGTATTCATCCGGAAACTGCGCGCACAGCGCACGCACCGCGTCGCGGATCTCGTGGTGGTCTCGGGGAGGATCGATCATGGCCGGAAGTTAACCATTGTTTTGATAGCTTCTCGCGCCCGATGCGTATGGTCCAGAGTTGAAAATGGCTTGCAATTCAGGCCCACTGCGCCTGCCCCTGCACGGTGAGCCAGCCTTCGTGGTCATGCGCCCAGAGCGCCACCTGCTTTCCATCGGGTGCGGGCTCGCCGTTGACAAAGAAGGGGTGCTGATCGAACGTCGGGCGCACCGCGCGGAACTCGAACTTGCGCACAAAGCGTCCGGGCTCATGGCGCCGCGCCAGGTCCAGCAGCAGCGTGGCGATCAGGGGGCCGTGCACCACGAGGCCGGGGTAGCCCTCCTCCTGCGTGACGTAGCTGCGGTCGTAATGGATGCGATGCCCGTTGAAGGTGAGCGCGCTGTAGCGAAACAGCAGCACCGGGTCGGGCTGGATTTCACGGCGCCACGGCGCCTCGGTGCGCGCGGCCTGCGGCGCGGGCGCGGACGCTGCGGGACGGGCCGCCGCGCGGTAGACGATGTCGTGCTCTTCCGTCAGCGCGAGGCCGCGCGCGTTGTGCACCTCGTGGCGCACCAGCACGAAGACCATCTCGCCGCTGCGCCCGCTCTTGTGCGTCACCGATTCGATGCGCGAGATGCGCCGCGCGACGTCGCCCACGCGCAGCGGGTTGCCCGGCACCCACGCGAGCCGCCCGCCAGCCCACATGCGACGCGGCAGCGGCACCGGCGGCAGGAAACCGCCGCGCCTCGGGTGGCCGTCCGGCCCCAGCGCGCTCTGGCGCGCCTGCGGCAGGAAGTACAGCCAGTGAGCCAGTGGCGGGATCTCGTCACCGAGCGCTGGCGAATCATCCTCACGGTCCAACACGGCTGCCAGCCCGCGTAGCGGGGCCACGGTCAGTTCGTCGTGAGACTCCTCACTGCGTCCCACCCACTCACGCAGCCCCGACAGGACGGAGTCGGACATGGCAGAGGACGATTCGGTTTCCAACATACAGACCATGAATTGACATGAGGCAAGAGACGCGCATGGACGATCCTTTCAAGCCTGCGACCACCGCGGTTCATCGAAAGCGTGCGCGTGGATTGGCATGCGCTGACGCAAGAATACATTCTCGCGGGGATGCGCCATGAACCTTGCGTGCTGCGGCAGACCCGCGCACGAAGATGGCCTTGCGGCATTTGCATTAGCGCTAATGTAAAATGTGCCAATGCCTGAAAGAACAAAACCCGGACTGGGCGAGCTTCTGCGGCACGTCACTGAACTGGTCGATCTGGGCGCGGAAGAACGCTATCGCGACTTGAGCCCAGGCTACCGTGCCCGTTACACGCCCGTGCTTCGCGCCATGGAGGCCGCAGCGGCAACCGTGACCGACATCACCGACGCCACCCACCTCACGCAGGGGGCCGTGAGCCAGACCATTGCCCTGATGATCGCCGAGGGCATCGTGGTCAAGCGTCCCATGGAGGATGCCCGCAAGAGCAGCCTGCGCCTGAGCCCCAAGGGCCGAGCACTGCTGAAAAAGCTCCAGCCGAACTGGGACGTGACTTTCAAGGCCATCGATGCGCTGGAAACGGAGATCGGACACCCATTGCGCCAGGTTCTGGTGGCCACGGCGAAGGCGCTGGAACGAGAAGGGTTTGCGCAACGTCTCAGGCGCGCCGCGCTGGAGACGACGCGCAAGGAGGCATCGCATGACCGCTGACACCGCGAAGTCGCGCAACTGGTTCGAGCAAGGCGGCAAGGCCTATTCGCGCTTTCGGCCCGAGTACCCCGCCGACCTGGCCCAATTCCTGGCTTGCATTTCACCCGGCACCACCTTGGCCGTGGATGTCGGCTGCGGCAATGGCCAGTTGACCTCGCAGCTGGCCACGCACTTCGACAAAGTGATCGGGCTGGACCCCAGCGCCGACCAAATTGCACAGGCACCCACACATCCACGCATCGCGTATGGCTGCTCCCCTGCCGAAAAAATGCCTGTGGCAGACCACAGTGCGGATCTCATCACCGCAGCCCAGGCCGCACATTGGTTTGACCTGCCTCGCTTCTACGAGGAGGTCCGACGCATCTGCGTCCCAGAGGGCATGCTGGCCCTGGTCAGCTACGGCGTCCTGCGACTGGATGAGGATCTGGACGGCCGCTTTGCCCGGTTCTACGGGCAGGAAATCGGACCCTATTGGCCCGTCGAGCGCAAACTGGTAGACACAGGCTACGCCAACCTGCCCTTTCCTTTCAACGAGCTGGCAGCTCCTGAGCTGGAAATCCGCAAGGCGTGGACGCTGGAGGAACTGCTCGGATACATCTCGACCTGGTCGGCAGTGCGCCGCGTGCGCGAAGCCACTCGCGAGGACATCCTGCAACGCTTCGCCGAGGACTTGTCGATGCTCTGGGGCCATCCGTCACACCGCCGCGAAGTTCGCTGGCCCATCAACATGAGGCTGGGAAAACCATGAGCAACACGAAGGAGTCCCGGCCCACACTGCGTGCCGGCCTGCGCCACACCGAACGCATGGTGGTGACGCCGAGCCACACCGTCCCCCAACTTGCCGACTGGCCGGGCTTCTCGGACATGCCCCCGGTGTTTGCGACCGCCATGATGGTCGGTTTCATGGAACAGACGTGCATCCAGGCGCTGCGCCCCTACCTGGAAGAAGGTCAGCGCACCGTGGGCACCCATGTGGACATGAGCCATGTCGCGGCCACGCCGGTGGGCATGGAGGTCGAGGCGGCCGTCGAACTGGTCGACATCCAGGGCAAGGCACTGACCTTCAAGGTGGTGTGCCGGGATGCGGCAGGACCGATCGGGCAAGGCCTGCACCGGCGGGCCATCATCGACCTTCAACGCTTCGAGCAGCGACTGGCCGAGAAGACGACGGCCACCGCCGCGCGATGAAGGGTGGGCGGGTTCTGCTTGGTCTCGAGGTAAAGCGGCGATCCATGGGCGGTACATCTAGCCCTTTGGGACAAGATTGTTGATCGGCTGCGGCCCGAGCCTGTGAGGAAACATCATGGAAAGCGGAGCAAACAAAATGGGGGCAGGGGCCGAACGGGACACGAAAGTGGCGACCTCGGAGGGCCCGCTGGATCAGCATCCCAAGACCGGGCCAGCGGATGGCCTGAGTCACCCATCCGTGCGTGACCTGCTTGCGAAAACGCCGCTGTTTGGCGAGCTCGGGACCGACGAGCTCGATCTGCTGGCGCAGGGCGCGCGCACAGTCCACGTCGGGCACGGGGACGTCATCTTCCGCCAGGGTGAGCCCTGCGCTGGATTTCATGTCATCGTCCACGGCCAGGTCAAGCTGGTTCATGCCTCGGCCGCCGGTACCGAGCGTGTCATGCGCCTGATCGGTGCCGGCGACAGCTTTGGCGAGGCCTTCATGTTCCTGGAACGGGACTATGTCATCACGGCCGAAGCCCTGTGCGATACGCTGCTGCTGTATGTGCAGCGCGAGGCGCTCTTCAAAAAGCTCGATGGCCATCCTCAGTTGGCACGCAAAATGTTGGTGAGCCTGAGCCATCGGCTGTACATGCTGATGGGCGACGTGGGAGCGTACACCACGCGCTCCGGCTCCCAGCGCCTCATTGGCTACCTGTTTCGCGCGGCCCAGGGTTGCGAAGGGGTTCCCTTCAGGGTCGAGATGACCAAAGGGGTGATTGCCTCTCGCCTGAATCTGACGCCCGAGCATTTTTCGCGGATTTTGCGTGAACTGAGCGAGCGCAAGCTGATCCGCGTGAAGGGCCGTGAGTTCACGATTCTCGATCCCGAGGGACTGCGGGCCTTCAGCGACTGAGGATTGGGACGCGCAGCCGTCGCATAAAGGCGATGCCTTGCCGGCGGATGGCGCGCGTCATTCGGACGCCCCCGGGCCGAAGCATGCCCATGGCAAGCCACCACAGTCCTTGCCACAAGCGCCACGATTCATCAGGCGTACTGCGATAACCCGTGTTCCAACTCGAAGTAGCGTCCCACGATGAAAGGATGCTCATCCTGCATGTACAACCTTGACTTGGACTCCCTGAGCTTTCGTACGCAATCGACCAGCAGGCTCAGATCGTTCGTCTCGAAGGTCAGCAACCACTCGTAATCACCCAGCCCGAAACCATAGACACCATTGGTGAGGATGTCCGGAGTGAACTCGTGTCCGATGTCACCATGCTCCCCTATGAGCGCCTTGCGCTCCCACTTCGGCAGCAGATAGTATTCCGGCTTGCGAATGAAGGGATAAAAGCACAGGTATTCCCTTGGTCGCATACCGACGGCGAAGGATGTCGGATGGGTGGAAAATTCGAACGGCTTCGTGATCCCCGTGAATGCATGGGACGTGGTGACATACTGGCCCAAAGACGATCGCCGCAGCTCCAGTTGCAGGTCCTGAATGTCATTGAAACGATCGGCCACCATCCAGAAGAGAATATCCGTATGGGCCTGGAATCCTTGAACCACGTAGGTTCCACGCAACCCGACCCGGTCTTCATATCTCCTGAAAATCTCGGCCACTTCCTTGATGGCCGTGATCCTGTCATCCTTGCCCGCTTCATACCACTTCGCCGTGTACTTGATGGCCAGCTGCGCTGTAAATTGATTCCGCATGTCCGTTGCTTTCCCGAATGTTAGAGAGGTCAGAGCGACTGTTTGATTGCCGCAATTTGTTTGCAGTGAAATTCGTCGTGAATCCAGATGGTATCGACCAGATTTTTCAAGCTGATCACGCCGAACGAGGGGTGTTCCAGCGATCTCTCGGCCAGGACATCCTCATGTGTTTCGTTGAATACCGACTGCAGATCCCTGAAGCGTGATTCTTCCAACCCACGGATCAGTTCACCCTTGGAGAAACGACCGGCAGTTGCTTGCTCCTCGCCACAATTTTTTTGCAGACAGACCGCGAGAAGTGATGGGGCCTTGTCCTCGACTCTTTCACTGCGGGGCGACAGCGCATTCAGAATCAAGCTTGCGGTGTCTCGCTCACTCAGGTACAGATGATGAACGATCTGGCCGATGGAAAGTCCCCCCGCGGGGGGTTTCGCATTCAATTGATCCTCCGTCAGCCCTTCGAGGCTATCCAGGAGCATTCCGCGAGTCTTTCCAAGTTTTTCAATCAACATTTATTTCCTCTCGTGAATCCAATAGGTTTCTTTGTTCCAGATGATCGACCAGGTCATGCGCGGCCTGTTCTCCTTCTCGAATGCAATCGGGCAGACCTACGCCGCCATATGAGGCCCCGGCCAGGAAAACACCCGGGAACTCCGCAGCCATCGCCTTGCGGGTTTTTTCGAGGCGGTCGAGGTGACCTACAGAGTACTGCGGCATCGCGTGCTTCCAGCGGGTCACCTGGTAAAAGGATGGCGTTTCGCGCAACCCCACGATCTGTCTCAAATCAGCCATGACGGCCTCGGCAATCGTGGCGTCGGACTCGTCGACAAGCTGCGCGTCACTTTGGCCGCCGATATAACAGCGCAGCAACGCCGCGCCCCGAGGAACTGCATGCGGCCATTTGAGATGCGACCAGGTGCATGCGGTAATCACGTGACCCGACCCGCGCGGCACCACGAAACCAGTGCCGCTTAACGATATTCCCGTGATTCCCTGGGGGAATGCCAACACAACGTTGGCGACAGACGTTGGCGGCGTCAGTAGTACGGGTGAGATGGCATCCCTTGCGTCAGGAAACAGGTCGGCCGCGGCGGAGCCCGGTACAGCCAATATGATCGAATGGGTTTCCAGCGAACGCCCGTCATCCAGATCCAGATGGTAGTGTCTGCCCTGTTTCCGAACAGTGGTTACGGGGCTGCCCTTCATGATCACGCACGACCTCAGGCGCTCTTCGATCCGCGCAGTCAAGGATTGCAGACCCATCTTGAAGGTCAGGAACTGCCCACGGGCTTCGCCGGCGCGGGTGGGTTTCACATGGCCGTATGAGTGACCCATCGCGCGGATGAGACTGCGGCGGTTCTGACTCAACTGATGAATTTGCGGGAACAATGCCTGTAGGCTGTAATGGTTGATGTCGCCAGCGTAGATCCCCGACAGCAGCGGTTCGATCAGACGATCCACTATGTGATTGCCCAGGCGCTTGCGAAGAAAATCCCCAACCGACCGGTCGCCACCGGTTTCCAGGCCATACGAAAACAGGTCCCGTACAACCCGCATCTTGCCTGACGGGGAGAGCAGCGGTGACTTGAGGAGCGGCCATAGCCTGACGGGAATACCCATCATCGTACCGGCAGGGATGGGATACAGCCGGCGATCCTGCACGATGTAGGCCTGGCCCGTGTGATTACGAACCAAATCGTTTTCCAGCCCGAGATCCTGCACCAGCTGATAGGCAGCTTTCTTGGTCGCCACAAAGGAGTCAGGACCCTGCTCCATCAGGAAACCATCGCGGAGGGTGGTCTTGATCTTTCCACCAAGTCGAGGTTCCGACTCCAGCAGTGCCACCTTGGGCGCCAAACCCTTATCCGTCAGCCTGCGCTGCAGATAATAGGCAGCGGACAGTCCTGTGATACCCCCGCCAATAATGACGGCGTGCAGCGGCTCTTCAGTCATGCCGGCACACCCATTTCATGCGCCAGTGTGTCCATTACCGCATCAGACAGGCAGTCAATGAACAAGGGGGCCGCGTTTGGCATCGCGGGGCGCATATAACGCCCGCCCAATTCGGTCACGACCGCCCGACACTCGATATCCAGATCGTAAAGAACTTCGAGATGATCGGCCACAAATCCGGTCGGACAATAAACGAAGGTGCGGTAGCCGCCCGTGCTCCACAATTGACGGGTCACGTCCCGGATATCCGGACCCAACCACGAACCCGAAGTCCTTCCTGCACTCTGCCATGCCGTCGCATGGTGTTTCAGTTGCGCTGCTTGCGCAATGGATCGTGCACTTTCTTCCAGTTGGCGCCGGTAACGGTCTTTTGCACCGGGCATCGCCTCCGGCAAACTGTGCGCAGAGAAAATGACGACAGTTGTCTCAAGTTCATCTTCGGGAATGGCCGCGAGAGCTGCCCTGATCTGCTCCGCCCAATGGCGTATGAACTTCTCCTGCCGATACCAACCAGATACGGTCAATATCCCAGGTCCGTCCAGCCGCGCGGTGGCACCTTGCGCACGATCGTCGTAGCTCTGGACACTGGCGTTGCCATCGTAGGGCGCCAGCGCCAAGGCGATGGCCTGCGTGATGCCATCTCGGTGCATCGCTTCGACGGCATCTTCAATGTATGGCTCTACGTGTTTTAGACCCACGTATATTTTGAATGACTGACCTGAATCGCGCGCATTCAGGGATGCCCCCAGCCCGTCTGCCTGCGCTTTCGTGATGTGGGCAAGTGGCGAGATACCACCGATGGCCTGGTAACGGAGCTTGAGATCCTGCAGCAAGGCATCGGATGGTCTTTGTCCGTGGCGGATATGGGTATAGAAGGAGTCGACAGTATCGAGGCTGTACGGCGTACCGTGCGCCATGACCAGCAGCCCAATGGTTTGTTGCAGCATGGCGCCGCTTTCCTTTCCGTATGCGTATTCCGATCTCATGAGTACTCCGATCAACCGCTATCTCGATGCCTTTCCTGGCAGATCGATATCAAGCAGTTCCCTGGCATTGCGAAGGCTCGAGCCCGTATTTATTGAATGCACCTTTGGACGGTGCACCAGGCGCGCAGCAAACTTTTGTACGGAGTGAATACCGTGAAACATAATGTGGTTATTGGCTCGAATCGCAGCGATACTTTGCTCGCAGAAAACAGCCTTTTTTATACTTCCGGGCTCGGACGGGCCACATTGATGCAAGTCAAAATTGAAAATTTTCTTTGTCTGGCGACGTATCCGCAAAACCATCTCGTGATGGACGCCGGTTCAATTCCGTCTCCGTCGCTTGCATAGCAATACAGCGGGCGTATCTGCGGGCCCTGCCCGAGCAGCGAGACCTGATCGGTCACGCCGCCAGTCTGCTCGGGAAGAACTGATCCGGCTTCATGCTCGAAGCGGCCTGCGACCGTGCTCAGTCTGTTGTGCTGGATCAGGTCTTTTTCAACCTGGACGCCGACAAGTTCAAGCAGTTCACCGCGATGCTCGACGCACCTCCCGGCCCCAACCCCGGGCTTGAACGTCTCATGTCCGTCAAGGCACCCTGGAGCACCGGCGCGGCATGAGCCTGAAACTGAGCGCACCGATTCCGCTCGCCACCACCCACATCCCGGATGAGTTCGCTTGCGGTGAAGCCAATCTCGATGAATGGCTCAAGCGCCGGGCACTGACCAACCAATTGAGCAGTGCCAGCCGCACCTTCGTCGTCACCGATCAGGAAGGGCGTGTCTACGGCTACTACGCGATGGCCGCAAGTGCGGTTTCACATCAGGCAGCAACCAGCAACGCGCGACGCAACATGCCCGATCCCGTTCCAGTGATGGCTCTGGCCCGGCTGGCTGTCGACCACCGAGCGCAGGGAATCAAGCTTGGGGCGTCCCTCCTGCAGGATGCAGCCGGTCGCGCGGTGAGCGTTTCGCAGAACGCCGGTGTCAGGGCGCTGCTCGTCCACGCCATCCTCGACCGCGCCAAGCAGTTCTACGAGCACTACGGCTTCCAGGAGTCACCGCAGCATCCGATGACGCTGATGCTGCGCTTGTCTTCTCATTCATAGCATCACTCTGCGGCGACGGCGAAAGACCGCAGCCAGGGGTCGAGGTGGGCTATGTCGAACGTGCCCGACTCGAACATCTGCATCATCTCTGCATAGATCTGCATCGGCGAACGCTGCAAGCGCCAGCCATTGATGCGCAGGAACACGTCGGCAGCGGCAAAAGCGATGCGCTTGTTTCCGTCCACGAACGGATGGTTGATCGCCAGGCTTTCCAGCAGGGCAGCCGCCTCGGCCACGATGTCATCGTAGTACCCGGTCTGCGGGCGAAACAGTGCGGCATCCAGCGCTCCGGGATCGCGCAAACCCATTGCCCCGCCATACCGCTTCATCAGCAACGTGTGCATGCCCAGCACATCGGCCACGGTCAGGTAATCGTGAGCCACGGTTTACTTGGCCAGTTCGCGGTAGAGGTTGTCGAACTCATCCAGACTGGACGCAAACGAAGCCATCACGTGGCGGCGGGGGCGTTCCTTTTGCTGCCGGTCAATGTAGTCGCGCAGGGCGTCGTCAAGCACCGCCTGGAACTGGCGGCCTTGGCTTTCTGCAATTTGGCGCAGCGCCGCCAGCACATCGGGCGCGGCCTGGGAGGAAAACTTTTCGCGGATAGCAGGGGTCATGGCCATCTCCATCATGATTCATCCTGACGATTCATGATAAAGCAAGATGAAAACGTTTACCACCTCTGGATGGCGTTCAATGCCTGACCGGCAGCCTTGGTTGATGATGAACCGGCGCGCGTAAATCGTTGATTTTGCAAGAACCTCATCTGCGCCTACCCGCAGACCAAACGAAGAACAGAGACGGCTCTGGCGGAGAAAGTGGCCGATTCCGGGCGTTTTGATGGATGGCCACCCGCAGCAGAGTTGGCCGGAACCCCGCGTGGCGCGGGGATTTCAGGCAAGAAAAAGGGCCCGGAGATTTTCCGAGCCCTTGTGTATGGTGGAGCTGGCGGGAATTGAACCCGCGTCCGCAAGCCTTGTTCGGGCAGATCTACATGTTTAGCGTTCTGTTTTGAGTCTCGCCCGACATGCCGCGCAGACGCACGCTGCATGCAAGGCCAGCATCCTTGAATCTCGCCGCGTGCCAAGGTGCCCGGCAAACGGCCAGCTGATGTGAATTCCCTTGCAGCCGGGAGGTATTGCTACCCCCTTGCCCAGCCCACCAGCGTGCTGTTGCAAGGCTCACCGGTGTTTAGGCGGCGAGTGCGAAACGTTCGTCGTTTGCAGTTACTTTTGTGAATGGAGATTTACGAGCGTCACTCAAGCTCGACATGCACCACACCGCGTCCGAACCCACGTCGAAACCGGTACAGCCCCTTAGCGCGTATTTTAGGCCAGAGCGCGCGACTTCAAGAGCCGCGCATGGTGATCGATTCAGCCCACCCAGCGGCGAGCATTGCGCCACAGCCGCATCCAGGGGCTGAGCGCCGAGACGTCGCCCGCCGTCCAGCTCATCTGGGCGTTGCGGAACACCCGTTCGGGGTGGGGCATCATGGCGGTGAAGCGTCCGTCGGCGGTGGTCACCGCGGTCAGGCCCTCGGGGCTGCCGTTGGGGTTGGCCGGGTAAGCGTCGGTGACCTGGCCATGGTTGTCGACAAAACGCAGCGCACGCACCACCTCGGCCGCGTTGCCCCGGCGGGCAAAGTCGGCATAGCCCTCGCCATGCGAAACGACGATGGGCAAGCGGCTGCCCGCCATGCCCGCGAAGAAGATGCTGGACGAATCGAGCACCTCCACCATGGACAGGCGCGCCTCGAAACGGTGGCTCTGGTTGGTGGTGAAGCGCGGCCAGGCGCTGGCGCCGGGAATGATCTCGGAGAGTTCGGCAAACATCTGGCAGCCGTTGCACACGCCGAGCGCAAAGGTGTCGGCGCGGCCGAAGTAGGCCTGGAACTGCTCGGACAGGCGCGCGTTGAAGGTGATGGAGCGCGCCCAACCCACACCCGCGCCCAGCGTGTCGCCGTAGCTGAAGCCGCCGCAGGCCACCAGCCCCTTGAAGTCCTGCAGACTGGCGCGGCCGGCCTGCAGGTCGCTCATGTGCACGTCCACGGCGTCAAAGCCCGCCACGGTGAAGGCGTAGGCCATCTCCACATGCGAGTTCACGCCCTGCTCGCGCAGGATGGCGACCCTGGGCCGGGACAGGTTCAAAAAGGGCGCGGCCACATCCTCCTGCGGATCGAACGTGAGGTGCTGGTGCAGACCGGGGTTGGCCGGGTGGCCCGCCGCCGCGTGCTCGGCATCGGCGCAGACGGGGTTGTCGCGCTGGCGCGCAATCTTCCAGCTCACGGTGTCCCAGACCTGGTGCAGGTTCTCCAGCGTCGCCCCGAAGGCCTTTTTCGCGTCGCGCCAGACCTGCAGCTCGCCCTTGCCCGCCTTCATGGGCGAGGATTCGGGGCGGGTCTTGCCGATGAGGTGGCTGCATTGCACCAGACCGTGCTCGCGCAGCACCTGCATGACGGCGCCGCGCTCGGCGGTGCGGATCTGCAGCACCGCGCCGAGCTCCTCGTTGAACAGCGCGCGCAGCGTGAGCACGTCGCGGCGGCCGCTGATCTGCTTGGTCCACTCCTTGGCTTCGAAGCTGTCCATGCGGCCGTCCTGGATGCCGTCGCCCTCGCTCACGAGCATGTCCACGTTCAGCGCCACGCCCACCTGGCCGGCAAAGGCCATCTCGGCCACGGCGGCGATCAGGCCGCCGTCGCTGCGGTCGTGGTAGGCGAGGATCAGGCCGCGCGCGCGCAGCGCGTTGACGGCGGCCACCAGGCGCTTGAGGTCTTGCGGATCATCCAGATCGGGCACCTCGGTGCCGCTCGCGCCCAGCACCTCGCCCAGGATGGAGCCGCCCATGCGCATGCGACCGTGGCCGAGGTCGATGAGAACGATGGAGCTGTCCTCGACGCTGGCGTCGAGCTGCGGCGTGAGCGTGCCGCGCACATCCTGCAGCGTGGCAAAGGCGCTGACGATGAGGCTGACGGGCGAGACCACTTTCCGGGCGGCGCCCTCCGCGTTCCACTGCATGCGCATCGAGAGGCTGTCCTTGCCCACCGGAATGCCGATGTCCAATTGCGGGCACAGCTGCATCGCCACGGCGCGCACAGTGTCGTACAGCGCCGCATCCTCGCCCGGCTCGCCGCAGGCGGCCATCCAGTTGGCGCTGAGCTTGACGCGGGAGAGCTCGATGGGCGCGGCCAGCAGGTTGGTGATGGCTTCGGCCACGGCCATGCGCCCCGAGGCGGGGGCGTTCAGGCTCGCGAGCGGTGTGCGCTCGCCCATGGCCATGGCCTCACCCGCAAAGCCGCGGTAGTCGGCCAGCGTCACGGCCACGTCGGCCACGGGCAGCTGCCACGGCCCGACCATCTGGTCGCGGTGCGTGAGGCCGCCGACGCTGCGGTCGCCGATGGTGACCAGAAAGCGCTTGCTCGCGACCGTGGGGTGGGCCAGCACCTCGATCACGGCCTTTTCCAGCGGCAGATCGTCGAGCGGCAGCGGTGCGCCCTGGCGTGCGATGCGCGTGACGTCGCGCTGCATCCTGGGCGGCTTGCCGAGCAGCACGTCCATGGGCATGTGCACGGCCGGTTCGACGTCGAGCACCGGGTGTTCGGGGTCGGGAGCCAGGTTTTGCTCGGCGACGATCAGCTCACGCGCTTCGGTCGCCACGCCGACGACGGCGCACGGGCAGCGTTCGCGCTCGCACAGCGCCTGAAACGCCGCGAGCGACTCGGGCGCAAGGGCCAGCACATAGCGCTCCTGGCTCTCGTTGCTCCAGATTTCGCGCGGCGACAGGCCCGATTCCTCCAACGGCACCGCGCGCAGGTCAAAGCGCGCGCCTCGACCCGCGTCGTTGACGAGCTCCGGGAAGGCGTTGGAAAGCCCCCCCGCGCCCACGTCGTGGATGGCGAGAATGGGGTTGGCCGTCCCCAGCGCCGCGCACTGGTTGATGACCTCCTGCGCGCGCCGCTCGATCTCGGGGTTGCCGCGCTGCACGGAGTCGAAATCCAGATCGGCCGCGTTGGCGCCGCCGGCCATGGAGCTGGCCGCGCCGCCGCCCATGCCGATGCGCATGCCGGGGCCGCCCAGCTGCACCAGCAGCGTTCCGGCGGGGAAAGCCACCTTCTTCGTCAGCCCGGCATCGATGCTGCCCAGGCCGCCCGCGATCATGATGGGCTTGTGGTAGCCGCGCTGCACGCCATCGACCAGCATCTCGTACTCGCGGAAATACCCGGCGAGATTGGGGCGCCCGAACTCGTTGTTGAAGGCCGCGCCGCCCAGCGGTCCCTCGGTCATGATCTGCAGGGCGCTGGCGATGTGATCGGGCTTGCCGATCTCGCTGCCCCAGAGCCTGGAGACGGTGAACCCCGTGAGCCCCGCCTTGGGGCGCGAGCCGCGGCCGGTCGCGCCTTCGTCGCGGATTTCGCCGCCGGCGCCGGTGCTCGCACCCGGGAAGGGCGAGATCGCCGTGGGGTGGTTGTGCGTCTCCACCTTCATCAGCACATGGCGCAATACCTCATGTTTTTGATAGCTGCTCGCGCTTGTTCCACCTGTGCCAGAGGCCGATTTTGCCAAAAATTCTTCGACCGGCGCACCTTCCATGACGGAGGCGTTGTCGGCATAGGCGACGACGGTGTGCCGGGGCGACGTGGCCTCGGTGTGACGGATCATGCCGAACAGGGTTTTCTCCTGCGCCACGCCGTCGATCGTGAACTGCGCGTTGAAGATCTTGTGGCGGCAGTGCTCGCTGTTGGCCTGCGCGAACATCATCAGCTCCACGTCCGTGGGGTTGCGCTTGAGGCCCTTGAACGCCTGCACCAGGTAGTCGATCTCGTCCTCGGCCAGCGCCAGGCCCCAGGCGGTATTGGCCGCCACCAGCGCGGCGCGGCCCTGGCCGAGCACGTCCACGCGGGCCATGGGCTCGGCCTGCAGTGCCGTGAAGAGCCGCTCGGCGTGCTCGCGCGTGGCAACGACCGATTCGGTCATGCGGTCGTGCAGGAGCGCGGCCACCTGGGCACGCTGATCGGGCGTGAGCTGCGCCTTGCCGCCCAGCAATCCGCCCTTGAGCACCACGCGGTACTCGGTCACGCGCTCGATGCGCGCTACCTGCAGGCCGCAGTTGCGCGCGATGTCCGTGGCCTTGGAAGCCCAAGGCGAAATGGTGCCCATGCGCGGCGTGACGATGAAGACCTCGCCCTCTTGCCCGCCCGTGTATGGCTCGCCGTAGGTGAGCAGGGCCGCGAGCTTTTCCTGCTGCGCGCCATCGAGCACCTGGGCCGTGGCCACCAGATGCAGATGGCGGGCCTCGATGCCCGTCACCTTCGGGCCGATGGCCTGCAACTGGGGCAGAAGCTGCTCCGCGCGAAAGGAACCGAGGGCATTGCTGCCCGCAAACGTGGTGATATGCAAGGACACGGGAAGGCCTGAAACGGGGGCTGATGCCTGCACGCGCCAGGGCCGCTGACTGGGGCCTTGACATGCGCCGGGCTTTGCGGTTGCAAGAGGGCCGATTTTAGTGAACCTGCAAGCACGCACTGCGAATGGGATAATTTCTCAATGACTATTGAAATCAAGGACGCAGCGGGCATCGTCGGCATGCGTGAAGCCTGCCGCCTCGCGGCGGATGTGCTCGACTACATCGCCCCACACATCGTGCCCGGCCTGCCCACCATCGAAATCGACCGGCTCGGCGCCGAGTGCATGAAGCAGCAGGGGACGGTCTCGGCCACCATCGGCTACCAGCCGCCGGGCTATCCGCCCTACCCTGGTCATCTGTGCACCTCGGTGAACCATGTGGTCTGCCACGGCATCCCAAACGAAAAGGCGCTCAAGAAGGGCGACATCGTGAACGTGGATGTGACGGTGATCACCAAGGACGGCTGGTTCGGCGACACCAGCCGCACCTACCTCGTGGGCGAGTGCTCGATTGCGGCCAAACGGCTGGTCAAGCTCACCTACGAATCGATGTGGCTGGGCATCCAGCAGGTGCGCCCCGGCGCGCGCCTGGGCGACATCGGCCACGCCATCCAGACCTTTGCCGAGAGCCACGGCCTGTCGGTGGTGCGCGAGTTCTGCGGGCATGGCATCGGCAAGAAATTTCACGACGAGCCGCAGGTACTGCACTACGGCCATCCCGGCACGGGCGTGGAACTGTTGCCCGGCATGACCTTCACGATCGAGCCCATGCTCAACCTGGGCAAGCGCGACATCAAGGAACTGGGCAAGGATGGCTGGACCATCATCACCAAGGATCACAGCCTGTCGGCGCAGTGGGAGCACACCATCCTGGTGACGGAAACCGGCTTTGACGTGCTCACGCTCTCGCCCGGCTACCCGCCGCTGCCCGATTTCGTGACCGCGACGGCGACCTGACCCCCTCTCCTGCTCGGCGCATGCCATGAGCTGCATCAGCGCGCACCCGGTGGCGCAACAGGCCCAGTACCAGGCGCGCCGCGCGGCGCTGCTGGCGCAGCTGATGGAGCCGACGCTCAAGCCGCGTGGCATCCGGCGCATCTTGCACGGCTTTTCCAGCGCCACCGACGCGCTGCTGCGCTCGATCTGGCAGGCCATGCGCATCGGCAACCGCGCCACGCTCATTGCCGTGGGCGGCTACGGGCGCAGGCAGCTGTTCCCGCACTCGGACGTGGACCTGCTCATCCTCGTGGGCGAAGACGCGCCCACGGCCGCGATCGAAGCCTTCATCGCCTGCTGCTGGGACGCGGGCCTCAAGCTAGGCTCCAGCGTGCACACACCGGGCGGCTGCCTGGCCAGTTGCGCGCAGGACATCACGCTGCAGACCTCGCTGCTCGAAGCACGGCGCCTGGCCGGCAGCACGCAGCTCTTCGCCACGCTGACGCAGGCGCACGCCGAGCGGCTCGACGTGCGCGCCTTCGTGCAGGACAAGCTGCTGGAATTGCAGCAGCGCCACACGCGCCACGAGCACACGCCCTACGCGCTGGAGCCCGACTGCAAGGAGTCGCCCGGCGGCCTGCGCGATCTGCACCTCGTGCTCTGGCTCGCGCGCGCGGCGCACCTGGGCGGCAGCTGGCGCGAACTGGCCGAGCGGGGCCTGGCCACCGCCTACGAACTGCGCCAGATCGAGCACAACGAAGCCATGCTCTGCCTCATCCGCGCGCGCCTGCACACCGTCGCGGGCCGGCACGAGGACCGGCTGGTGTTCGACCTGCAGGCGGCCGTGGCGCAGACCTTCGGCCTGAGCGACGTCCAGGGCACGGGCGGGCGCTGGCTTCGCGCCAGCGAGCAGCTCATGCGCCGCTACTACTGGGCGGCCAAGGCGGTCTCGCAACTCACGCAGATCCTGCTGCTGGAAATCGAGGAGCGGGTGCAGCCCTCGACTGCGCCGCTCATCCTCATCGACGCCGAATTCCTGCAAAAGGGCAATCTGCTGGAGATCGCGCAGGACGACCTCTACACGCGCAAGCCCCAGGCCATTTTGCGCACCTTCCTGCGCTACCAGAGCACGCCCGGCATCGAGGGCCTGTCGGTGCGCACGCTGCGCGCGCTCTACAACGCGCGCCCGCTGATGGACCGAGCCTTTCGCGACGACGAAGCCAACCGCGACTGCTTCATGCAGATCCTGCGCCAGGGCTCGGGCGTCACGCATGTGCTGCGGCTCATGAACCAGACCTCGGTGCTCGGGCGGCTGCTCGGCCCGTTTCGGCGCATCGTCGGGCAGATGCAGCACGACCTGTTTCACGTCTATACCGTGGACCAGCACATCCTCATGGTGGTGCGCAACCTGCGGCGCTTCTTCATGCCCGAGCACGCGCACGAGTACCCGCTGTGCTCGCAACTGGCCACGGGCTGGGACAAACCCTGGATCCTCACGATCGCGGCGCTCTTTCACGACATCGGCAAGGGGCGCGGGGGCAACCACTCGCAGATCGGCGCCCGCGAGGCCGCGCATTTCTGCCGTCAGTACGCCGCGCACGGCATCACCGGCGAGGACGCGCGGCTCATCGAATTTCTCGTGGCCGAGCACCTCCTGATGAGCCAGGTGGCGCAAAAGCAGGACCTGAGCGATCCGGCCGTCATCGCCGCCTTCGCCGAGCGCGTGCGCAGCGAGCGGGCGCTGACGGCGCTGTACCTGCTGACCGTGGCGGACATCCGCGGCACCGGCCCCAAGGTATGGACGGCGTGGAAGGGCAAGCTGCTCGAAGACCTGTACCACGCCAGCCTGGCGGTGCTCGGCGGGCGCACCCCCGACCCCGCCACCGAAATCGAGGAGCGCAAGCGCGACGCGCGCGTGGTGCTGGCGCTGCACGCGCTGCCGGCGAACGCCCACGAGAAGCTCTGGCAGACGCTGGACGTGAGCTACTTCCTGCGCCACGACGCCGCCGACATCGCCTGGCACACGCGCCAGCTGCGCGAGGTGGTGGACTCGCGCCAGCCCGTGGTGCGCGCGCGCAAGTCGCTCGCGGGCGAGGGTCTGCAAGTGCTGGTCTACACGCCGGACCAGAGCGAACTGTTTCTGCGCATTTGCGGCTACTTCGACCGCGCCGATTTCTCCATCCTCGCCGCGCGCATCCACACCACGCGCAGCGGCCATGCGCTGGACACCTTCCAGGTGATGCCGCGCCACGCCGTGAGCGGCGTGCGCGAGCTCATCACGCTGGTGGAAAACGAGCTGCCGCACGCGCTCGATCTGCGCACCGCGCTGCCCGAGCCGCGCCCCATGCGCCTGTCGCGGCGCGCACGCAGCTTTCCCGTGGCCACACGCGTCACGCTCAGGCCCGATGAACACGGCGAGCGCTGGATACTGACGCTGGCCGCCGCCGACCGCGCCGGCCTGCTGTACGTGGTGGCGCGCGTGCTCGCGGCCCATGCGCTGAGCGTGCAGCTGGCCAAGGTCAGCACGCTGGGCGAGCGGGTGGAAGACACCTTCGTCATCGCCGGCGAAGAACTGCAGAGCGGCGAGCTGCAGCTGCGCATCGAATCGGACCTGCTCAATGCGCTGAGCCACTGAGGCGGTTCGGTCCGCAGCGCAACGGCCGCGCTGGACACACGGTGCCCACGAATGGCGCCCGCGAACGCGGCCCCGCTACACTGAACGGCCCCACCACGGGAGTCGCACCATGTCCGCCACCGGCCAGCCATCCAGCTTCAGCGCGCTGCGCGCCGCGGTGGTGGCCGCCTTGCTCGCGATCGGCGTGGCGCTGTGCTGGTGGCCCGCGTTCAACACCGCGGCGCAGCAGGCGGTGGACGCGGGTCTCAAGCGCGCACTCGTGAGCTTTGCCACGGCGCGCACGCTGCACGGCGTGGTCTCGGTCGTGCAGGGCACGGAGCTGGCCGTGCAGCCCATGGGCATGGGGGTGACGCTCACGCCGGGGCGCCTGCTCACGCCCATCAATGAGCTCACGGCCCAGGTGGCGGACTGGATGCTCTGGGCCAGCGTCGCCTTCGGGCTGCAAAAATTCCTGCTTGAGATGGGCGCGAACGTCTGGGTCTCGGGCGCCGTCTCCGCGCTGGCGCTGCTGTGGCTCGCCCTGCACCGAGGCGGGCGCGACCCGCCGTGGCTTGCCCAGACGCTGGTGCTGCTGCTGTTCGTGCGGCTGGTCATGCCCGTCACCATTCTCGGCAGCGAGCAGCTCTTCGCGCACTTCCTGGCGCAGCCCTACAACGAGAGCCAGCTCGCCAGCGACACCGCCACGAAACGACTGCAGGCGCTGCAGAGCGAAGCACCGCCCGCCGGCACCCATGAGCCCGCCGAAGGCCAGGGCGCCAGAAACGGCGATGCCGCCGCGGCCAGCCTGCTGGACCGGCTCAAGCAATGGGGCAGCAGCGCCAAAGAAGCCGCCAGCCATCCCGTGGACGCGGCGCAGACCCGACTCGGCGAGATCGCCGCCGCCGTCGACCAGCTCGTCGAGCGGCTCGTGACGCTGATCGTCGTGTTCGCGCTGCAGACTCTGGTGATCCCGCTGCTGCTGGCCTGGGCCGTGCTGCAGTTGTTCAAGGGGTTGGTTCGGCCCGTGCCTTAGCCCATGTCCGGCGCGATCGCCTCGGCGTAGTCGTAGATCGCTTCAAGAATCGCGCCGGCACGCTCATCGGCCTGCTCGCCCAGCGCGTCGAGCTGCGCGAACAGCGCGTCGAAGGTGCGCGCACCGCCCTCGCCCTGCATCAGCGTGGCCACACGGTGCGCCTGCCAGCGCGCCTGCTCCTCGGCGGTGAGCGTCTCGGAAAAATTGCGCGCGCGGTAGCGAAACAGCAGCTCGGCCAGGCGCGGATCGTCAAAGCCCGCGCGCGCCTGCGCGAGTTCGGCCGCGGCGAGGCCGCGCAGCCGGGTCAGGCGCCTGCGATCTTCGTGGCCGAGGAAGCCGCCGTACAGATCCTGATCCACGTCGGGCGCGGGTTCGTCGGGCCGCGCGTACACCGCGGGCCAGATCGCGCTCATGTCGGGCAGGGCGCGCGCGATCTCCGCATGCCGCATCGCCTGCGCGACGTCGATGCCCCACTTGCTCGCCAGCGCGGGCGTGAGCGTGTTCAGGTGGCCCACCACCATCGGCGATTTGTTCAGGTGCACGCCCTTGATCGGCAGGCGCGCCACGCCCTCGGGCCGTTCGTCGGCGCGGGTGAACAGCCGGGTGCGCAGCTCCTGCACCGACAGGCCGGCCAGCACACCCGGATCGTGCGCCAGGTCCCAGGCGAGCAGTTCGTTCTTGTTCGTCGGGTGCATCGCCAGCGGCCACATCAGCGCCAGGCACCCGCGCTCGGCCGCGAACATGCCCGAGACATGCAGGAACGGTTTGGCGGTGTCTTGCGTGGTTGGGAGGCGCAGTTCCTGCGCCACACGCTCTTTTTTGTGGAGCGACAGCGCAAAATCGAAGAGCCGCGGATGGTGCTGGCGGATCAGGCGCGCCAGCGCAATCGTGGCGCGCACGTCGCTCAGGGCGTCGTGCGCCGCCTCGTGCGCGATGCCATTGGCCTGCGTGAGTTTTTCCAGCCGAAAGCTCGGCTTGCCCTCGACCACCGGCCAGGTGATGCCGTCGGGGCGCAGCGCATACGCCATGCGCACCACGTCCAGCAGATCCCAGCGGCCGCACTGGTTTTGCCATTCGCGCGCATAGGGGTCGATGAGATTGCGCCAGAACATGAAACGCGTGACTTCATCATCGAAGCGGATGGTGTTGTAGCCCACGCCTATGGTGCCCGCCTGCGCCAGCTCGGCCTCGATGCGCGCGGCGAATTCGTGCTCGGGCAGGCCGTGCGCGAGGCATTGCTGCGGCGTGATGCCGGTGATCAGGCACGCGCCCGGGTCGGGCAGGTAATCGTCCGCCGGCCTGCAGTACAGCATGACGGGCTCGCCGATTTCCCTGAGCTCAGCATCGGTGCGGATCGCGGCAAACTGCGCCGGGCGGTCGCGCCGCGTGTCGGTGCCGAAGGTTTCGTAATCGTGCCAGAGAAAGGTGTGCATGGTGGGTCAAGCAAGGGGCAAGCCGGTGCAGAGTATGCCCGGCCGCCGCGTCACCGCCGCCCGGACTTGGGCACAATCCGGGCATGCGCTCCCCATCCGTTTTCCATGCGCGCGCCCCCGCCTTCTTTCTTGCGCTGGCTGCCCTGCTGGGCACGGCCAGTTGCACCACGCTCGCCGCTCCTCCCGCACCCGCCGTTGCCGACACGTCCGATCCCGCCGAGGGATTTCGCGCCTGGGTGGCCGATTTTTCAAAGGAGGCCCTCAAGGCCGGCATCAGCCGCACCACCATCGACGCCACGCTGGGCAAGGCGCGATGGCTGGCGCAGGTGATCGAGCTCGACGGCGCCCAGCCCGAATTCGTGCGGCCCGTCTGGCAATACCTGGACATCGCCGTCTCGGCCCAGCGCATCGTGGCCGGCAAAACCCAGCGCCTGCTCAACGCCAGGGTGCTCGACGGCGCGGCCGATCGCTACGGCGTGCCCGCGAGCATCATCACCGCCATCTGGGGCATAGAGAGCAGCTACGGCACGCATTTCGGCAATTTCCGCACCATAGACGCGCTGGCTACGCTCGCCTACGACGGGCGCCGCCGCGAGTGGGCGCGAAGCGAGCTGATCGCCGCGCTCACCATCGTCGACAAGGGCTACATGCCCGCGGCCGACCTGATCGGCTCCTGGGCCGGGGCCATGGGGCACACGCAGTTCCTGCCCTCGGTCTACCTGCGGTACGCGGTCGACGCCGATGGCGACGGCAGGCGCGACATCTGGAGCAGCACCGCGGACGTGGTCGCCTCCACCGCCAATTTCCTCTCGCAATCGGGCTGGCGACCGAGCGAGCCCTGGGGCGTGGAAGTGCGCCTGCCCGCGAGCTTCGACTACAGCCACGCCGAACTCACGGTGCGCCAGGACAGCAGCGCCTGGGCCGCCGAGGGCGTGCGCACCATGGAGGACCAGCCCCTGCCCGCGATGCAGGGTGCCTCCATCCTCACCCCTGCGGGCGAGCGCGGCCCAGCGGTGATGGTGGGCAACAACTTCCGCGTGCTGCTGCTCTACAACAGCTCGACCAACTACGCGCTGGCGGTCTCGCTGCTGGCGCAGCAGATCGATGGCGGCCCGGGCCTGCTCGCTTCATGGCCGCGCCAGCTCAAACCCCTGGCGCGTGCCGACATCCAGACGATGCAGGCGGCGCTCAACCAGCTCGGCATGGACGCGGGCGACGTGGACGGCGTCATCGGCCCGGCCACCCGCGCCGCGCTGCGGCGCTTTCAGGCGAGCCAGAGCCTGGTGACCGACGGCTACCCCACGCAGGAGCTGCTGCAGCGCCTGCTGCAGCAACAGACCAAGGCCACCCGACCATGACTGTGCCTCAGAGCCCGCCCATTTTGAGCAGCCAGCTGCGCGCCATCCTCACGCGCTGCCGCACCATCGCCGTCGTCGGCCTGTCGCCGCAGTGGCACCGCCCCAGCCACTTCGCCGCGCAGTACATGCAGGCGCACGGCTACCGCATCGTGCCCGTGAACCCGCTCGTCGCCCATGCCGGCGGCTGCATCCTCGGCGAGAACGCCTACGCCAGCGTGACCGAGGCCGCGCAGGCGCTGGCGCGCGAAGGCCGGCACATCGACATGGTGGACTGCTTTCGCCGCGCCGAGGACACGCCGCCGCTGGCCGAAGAGGCCGTGGCCATCGGCGCCTCGTGCCTGTGGCTGCAGCTGGGCGTGGTGAACGAAACATCGGCGCAGATCGCGCGCGCGGCGGGGCTCGATGTCGTGCAGGACCGCTGTGTGAAGATCGAGCACGCACGGCTCTTCGGCGGCCTGGGCTGGATGGGGGTGAACACCCGGGTCATCACGGCCAGGCGGGCGCGGCAGTTGCCCTACTGAAATCATAGCTGACAGCGCTTTCCAGATAAGCGCTAGGGCCTGTTCGACGACCTGGATGTGAACAGCAGCAAGCTCGGCCACGGTCGCCAGGCGCAACGAAAAGCTCGTCAAGCTACTGGGCGCCATCGGCGATCTGCCACTGGCCAGTGGCGAGAGCGGCGGCAACCGCTTTGCCGACAACACCATCGACCTGTTCGGCGACGCCTACGAATACCTCATGCAGATACGTGAGCTACGAAAAGTTCGACATCGCGCACGGCGACACGCTGGCTGGCCACCAGCGACTTTGATCGTTGGTTCGTGCCGGATTTCCTCTACCACCTGCTCCGCTTCGCGCCCGCCCAAATGGAGTTTTCCCGCCGTGCTGGCGCTGGCACAGTCCAGAACCTGAACGCAGATATCGTGAAGTCCCTTCCTATCCCCCTCCCCTCAAGGGAAGAACAGCAACGCATCGTCTCCGTCCTCGACAAGTTCGACGCGCTGGTGAACGACCTGTCCTTCGGTCTGCCCGCCGAAATCGAGGCACGCCGCCAGCAGTACGAGCACTATCGCGACCGCCTGCGGAGCTTCAGGGAGGCAGTGTGAACTGTTTTACTCAATTTATTGAGTAAAATTACTCAATATGTTGAGCCAAAGTACACCCCTCTACCAACGGCCACAAGCCAACGTGCTGCAGGCCCGGCTGGCTGAGCCGCGCCGCTTCATCCAGGTGGTGGCCGGGCCCCGCCAGGTGGGCAAGTCCACGCTGGTGCAGCAGGTGACGCAGGCCAGCGGCCTGGCGGTGCGCTATGCCAGCGCCGACGAACCCACGCTGCGCGGCACGGAATGGATTGCCCAGCAGTGGGAGGCCGCGCGCCTGATGCCGGTTGGCGGCGACGGGGCGGTGCTGGTGCTGGACGAGATTCAGAAAATCCCGGCATGGTCGGAAACGGTCAAACGCCTCTGGGACGAAGACACCCGCGCCGGGCGCGGGCTGAAGGTGGTGCTGCTCGGCTCAGCGCCGCTACTGATCGCGCGCGGCCTGACCGAGAGCCTGGCGGGGCGCTTCGAGACGATCACGCTGTCGCACTGGTCCTGGGCGGAAATGCGCGCGGCCTTCGGCTGGTCGCTGGACGAGTATGTTTTTTACGGCGGCTACCCCGGCGCGGCCCCGCTGATCGCCGAGCCCGCGCGCTGGGCGCGCTATGTGCTGGACAGCCTGATCGAAACCTCGATTTCACGCGACGTGCTGCTGCTCACCCGCGTGGACAAGCCCGCGCTGCTGCGGCGGCTGTTCGACCTGGCGTGCCGCTACTCGGGGCAAATCCTTTCCTACACCAAGATGCTGGGCCAGCTGCAGGACGCGGGCAACACCACCACGCTGGCGCACTATCTGGACTTGCTGGCCGGCGCGGGCATGGTCTGCGGCCTGCCCAAGTATGCCGGCGACGTGGCCCGCAGCCGCGCCTCCAGCCCCAAGCTGCAGGTGCTGAACACGGCACTGATGACGGCCAATGGCGGTCTGACGCTGGCCGGGGCCAGGGCCGATCGCGAGTTCTGGGGGCGGCTGGTGGAATCCGCCGTGGGCGCGCATCTGGCCAACGCGGCGATGCGCGGGGAATGCACGCTGCACTACTGGCGCGAAGGAACCCGCGAGGTGGATTTCATCGTGCAGGCCGGGCGCCAGTTGACCGCCATCGAGGTGAAAAGCGGGCGAGCACCGCTGGCGCATGCCGGCACTGCCGCCTTCGTGCAGGCCTTCGAGCCGCAGCGCACCCTGCTGGTCGGCGGTGACGGCATCGCGCTGGAGGACTTTCTGGCGCACGACGTCGCGCATTGGGTAAAGGCTGCCCCATGACCGAAGCCCCCGCGCCCAATCGCTACGAGCCGATTGCGCTTTCCAACGAAAGCACCGTCGTTGCGGAATTCGTGCCCCCGGGCGCGGTACGCGAGGCCCGCCACCAGTCCGAGGCCGAGCTGGCGCGCGATTTCATCGAGCACCTGCAGGCGCAGGCTTACGAGTACCTGCGCATCGGCAGCGAGGCCGACCCTCATCGCCAATCCGTGCAAGCATCGAACGCGCGATCAACGCCAGCCCGTCACTGCGCAACAAGAAGGACCTCATCGAAGCCTTCGTGGATTCCGTCTCTCCGAAAGCCCGGGTGGACGAGCAATGGCTGGCCTTCATCGCTCAGCGGAAAACCGAGGAACTCGAACGCATCATTGCCGAGGAAAACCTGCACCCCGAGGCGGCACGCCGATTCATGGACGACGCCTTTCCCGATGGTGGCATCGCCAGCACGGGAACGGCCATCACGCAAGTGCTGCCGCCCACCTCGCGCTTTGGCAAGACGGCCGACAGCCACACTGAAAAAAACGGCGCGTGCTGCAGCGGCTGGCCGAATACTGGGAGCGCTTTGCAGGACTCATCTGACGAGAAAATACTATTAAATGCATAGCTTTCTACGATTGTCACACAAGCGTTTAATACATATTACAGTCATAAAATCATGAGCACTTCCCACGGCGACCACACCTTCGGCTTCGGCACCCGCGCCATCCACGCCGGTGCGCAGCCCGACCCCGTCACTGGCGCGCGCGCCACGCCCATCCATCAAACCACGAGCTTCGTCTTCGACGGCGCCGAGCACGCAAGCCAGCTCTTCAATCTGGAGACCTTCGGCAACGTCTACAGCCGCATCAGCAACCCCACGGTCGCCGTGTTCGAGGAACGCATGGCGAGCCTGGAAGACGGGCGCGCGGCGCTCGCCTGCGCCAGCGGCATGGCGGCGCAGATGACCGCGCTGTTTGCCCTGCTCAAGAGCGGCGACCACGTGGTGGCCGCGAGCACACTCTATGGCGGCAGCATCGGGCAGCTGGGCATCGGCTTCGAGCGCCTGGGCATCACCACCACCTTCGTCGACCCGAAGGACCCGGAAAACTTCGCGCGCGCCATGCGCCCCGAAACCCGCGTGGTGTTCGGCGAGACGCTGGGCAACCCGCTGGCGAACGTGCTGGACATCGGTTCAATAGCCGACGTGGCCCACGCGCACGGCGTGCCGCTCATCATCGACAACACCGTGGCCAGCCCCTATCTGTGCAATCCGCTCCAACTGGGCGCGGACATCGTGGTGCACAGCGCCACCAAGTACATCGGCGGCCACGGCACGACCATGGGCGGCGTGCTGATCGAAAGCGGGCGCTTCCCCTGGGACAACGGCAAGTTTCCCGACATGGTCGAGCCCAGCCGGGCCTACCACGGCGTGAAGTTCTACGAGACCTTCGGCGATTTCGGCTACACCATGAAGGCGCGCATGGAGGTCAATCGCACCTATGGCGGAGTGCTCTCGCCGATGAGCGCCTGGCTGCTGCTGCAGGGCGCCGAGACGCTGCACCTGCGCATGCAGGCGCACTGCCGCAACGCACTGGCCGTGGCGCGCCACCTGCAGCAGCACCCGCGCGTCGCCTGGGTCAACTACCCCGGGCTGCCCGATTCGCCCTACCACGAACTCGCGCGCAAGCAGTTTCGCGCGGTCGACGGCGCGCCCGGCGCCTCGGGGCTGCTGACCTTCGGCATCCGGGGGGGTGCCGCGGCCGGCGAGAAATTCATCGACGCCTGCGAATTCCTCAGCCACCTAGCCAACATCGGCGACGCCAAGACGCTGGTGCTGCACCCGGCTTCGACCACGCACCGGCAACTGAACGACGAAGAGCTGGCGCGCGCCGGTGTAAGTGCCGACATGGTGCGGCTTTCCGTCGGCATCGAGGACGTGCAGGACATCCTCTGGGACATCGACCAGGCGCTGGCGCGCTCGGCCGCGTAGCGCCACGCCACCGCCGCGCCACATCAGGCACGCAACGCCCGTGCCATCGCGGCGATGCCTTCCTCGTAGGGCGTGATGCGAAACGCCGGGTAGCGCGCCTCGAACTTGGCGCTGCTGAAGACATAGTCCTGCTGATTCTGGTAGAGCATCTCGCGCGCCTCGCGCAAGTCGGGCACCACGAGGCCCAGCCCCCGCAGCAAGACCTCGGGCGGCGTCACCACCTTGGCGGGGGCGCCCAGCAGCCGGGCCGACCACGCGAGAAGCTCACGCGGCGTGGTGGCGGGGCTCGCGGTCGGCAGGTGCCAGCTTTGCTGGTACGCCGCGTCGTCGAGCGCCAGCGTGGCGAGCGCGCGGCCAGCGTCCGGCACGTAGGTGAAGCTGTGCAGGCGGTCCGCATCGCCCAGCCACCACGCGGCGCGCCCCTGCGCCTGCCGCTGCATCGCCACCACGTGCAGCAGCGACTGGCGCACACCGGGGCCGTAGAAATCCGCGCTGCGGGCGACGAGCCAGCGCAGACCGCGCTCCTGGCCCGCGCGCTCGATCATCCTCAGCAATGCGGCACGCACCCGGCCCTTGCGCGAGGGCGGATCGATCGCGTGGTCCTCACGCATCGGCACCTTGAGCGGCAGCGGCCCGTAGGCGTAGAGGTTGTCGAACCAGACGAGGCGCGCGCCATGCGCCAGCGCCGCGTCGATCGCGCCCTGCACGATGCGCGGCCAGTCGCGCTGCCAGACGCGCGTGCGATACGGCAGGCCCAGCGTCAGGTGGATGTGGCTGGCTGCGCGCGCCGCCTCGTGCACCGCGCGCGCGTCCAGCGCATCGAGCGCGATGTGCGCGCCCACGGGTGCGTTCTCCGGCGGGTGTCGGCGGGCAATGACTGCCCGCTGGCCGCACTCGCGCAAGCGGGCGGCGGCCGCATCGCCGATCTGGCCGCCGCCGATGATCAGGTGAAATGCCTCGGGTTCGGTGTGGGTCTGCAGGGTGTTCATGCGCTGATCATCACAGTGATGCGCCCGCCATGGAATCACACAAAAGACATAATGGCCATTCATATCTGAATGGGTTTTGAGGGATTGCATGGATGCGCAAACCATCGACTGGCGCCTGCTTCAAGCCTTCCTCGCGGCGGCCGAGACGGGCTCGCTCGGCGCCGCGGCCCGCGCGCTCGGTGAGAGTCAGCCGACGCTGAGCCGACGGCTGGCGCAACTGGAGACAGGGCTCGGGCAGGCGCTGTTCGAGCGCACGCCCCGTGGGCTCACCGCGACGGCGGCGGGCGCGGCGCTGATCGAGCCGGCGCGGCGCATGCACCAGCAGGTGGCGCGCATGGCGCTGGCCATCGAGCAGCATGCGCGCACGCTCGCCGGCACGGTGCGCATCACCGCCAGCGCCATGGTGAGCCAGCATCTGCTGCTGCCGGCGCTGCGCGCGCTGCGCGAGCAGCGCCCCGAGATCCAGATCGAACTGCTGGCGGACGACGGCGTGAGGGACCTGCTGGCGCGTGACGCCGACATCGCGCTGCGCATGTTCCGTCCGCGCGAGGGCGGATTGATCGCGCGGCGGCTGGCCGACCTGCCCGTGGGCCTGTATGCGCATCGCGACTACCTCGCGCGCCACGGCCCCGTGACGCGCGAGACGCTGGCCGCGCATGCCTGGATCGGCCCGAACGAAGGCGAACAGATGCGCCGCGGCTTCGCGCTCGCGGGCTACAGCGTCACGCGGGCGTTCTTCGCGCTGCGCACCGACGATTCGGCGCTCGCGTGGCGCGCCGTGCTCGAAGGTCTTGGCATCGGCGCGGGCATCGTGGCGGTGGCCGAGCGCACGCCCGAACTCGTGCGCGTGCTGCCGGAACTGACCATCGCTCCCATGCCCTGCTGGCTCGCGGTACACCGGGAATTGCGTGGCACGCCGCGGCTGCGCGCCGTGGCCGATGCGCTCGCTACCGCGTTCGCGCGGCGCTGACGGCCGCCCGGCCAGCAGCCCGTCGCTGGGCGCCAGGCGCACGAACGCGCCTTTAACCTCAATCGCGCCGACCCCGCAGCACAGCGGACAGCCGCCGCGCCATCCCGCCCCACGTGACGAGCCACGCCAGCACGCCCAGCCACAGAAACAGCTGCGCCAGCGGCTTCAGCAGCGCGATGCCCAACGCCGCATCCATCTGCCAGGTGCACGCGGCGTACATGCCCAGCGGGAACACCAGCCCCCAATACAGCGGCTCGTAGCGCAGCGGATAACGGCGCACACCGTGGCGCCAGATGCCCAGCAGCACCAGCACCGGAATCCACCAGCTGCCCGTGGCCCAGTACAGCAGCGTGTAGCCCTTGACGAAGGGCAGCAGCGTCGCCAGCCACGGCGCCTCGGGCGCTTCCTGGATCAGCAGCGCGCCCGCGAGCGTCGAAATCGCCAGCGCGCCCATGTTGATCCAGTACGAGGGCACGAGCTCCTCGGGCGCGAGGCGCAGGAACATGAAGCGGTAGAAGATCAGGCCCATGAGCCACAGGTACAGCACGCCGGCCCACAGCCACAGCGTCAACGCCACGAAGTTGACCGTGGGTCGCCAGTGCAGGGGCACATCGGGCGCCAGCAGCGCGCACACCACGGCCACCGATTGCGTGGCCACGACCGCCAGCAGCCACGAGCCGCTGATGCCGCGCACGAGCGCAGGCTTGTCTCGCTTGATGATGAAGCCCAGAAACATCGCATACGTGAAGGCCGCCCACAGCAGCAGCGTGAGCAACCCCAGCGCCATGCCCACCTGCCGCGCATGCTGCTGCACCAGAAATTGCGCGGCCAGCACGCCGGTGGCCGCCACCACGGTGAAGTAGCCCGGCCCCACGGCATGATTGGCCATGTCGCCAAAGAAGCGGCCGGGATAAAGCAAGGCGCGCAGCAGGTAGAGCAGCGCCAGCACCGCGTATTGCAGCACGTTGAGCGCGAACAGGGCGCGGGCGATCCAGGTCAGGCCCATCATCGAGGCCGCCAGCGCCACGATGCCGGTGGCCATGACCAGGCCGAAATTGGCCGGAGACAAATCCGCCAAGGCGCTGCGCCAGCCCGCGATCCCAGTCATTGTTAGAATTTTTATAGCTGCTCGCGCTTGATGGACAAGCGCTTTTGCCATATTTTATACAAAAAGCCCGCCGAACAGGCGGGCTTGGAGGGGCGTCAGGCGCGCATCAATCCGCGGCCGCTTCTTCCTCGTGCTCCGCCGCCTCGCGGCTCCTGGCGCGCTCCTTCTTCGGCAGCGGCTGGATGTCGAGCTTGATTTCGTCGCTCTCCACGCCCTTGTCGTCCTTCTTGTGCTCGACGTCCACCGTCACGCGCCCGCCGTCGGCCAGGCGGCCGAACAGCAGTTCGTCGGCGAGCGCCTTGCGGATCGTGTCCTGGATCAGGCGCTGCATCGGCCGCGCGCCCATGAGCGGATCGAACCCCTTCTTGGCGAGGTGCTTGCGCAACTCGTCGGTGAAGGTGACATCGACCTTCTTGTCGGACAGCTGCTGCTCCAGCTGCAGCAGGAACTTGTCGACCACGCGCAGGATGACCTGCTCATCGAGCGCCTTGAAGCTCACGATGGCGTCCAGGCGGTTCCTGAACTCGGGCGTGAACAGCCGCTTGATGTCGGCCATCTCGTCGCCCTGCTGGCGCGCCGTGGTGAAGCCGATGGTGGACTTGTTCATCGTCTCGGCACCGGCGTTCGTCGTCATCACGATGATGACGTTGCGAAAATCGGCCTTGCGCCCGTTGTTGTCCGTGAGCGTGCCGTGATCCATCACCTGCAGCAGCACGTTGAAAATGTCCGGGTGCGCCTTCTCGATTTCGTCGAGCAGCAGCACCGCGTGCGGCTTCTTGGCGATCGCCTCGGTCAGCAGCCCCCCCTGGTCGAAGCCGACATAGCCCGGAGGCGCGCCGATCAGGCGGCTCACCGCATGGCGCTCCATGTACTCGGACATGTCGAAGCGGATCAGGTCGATGCCCATCACGTAGGCGAGCTGGCGCGCGGCCTCGGTCTTGCCCACGCCCGTGGGACCGGAAAAGAGGAAGGCGCCAATCGGCTTGTCGCCCTTGCCCAGGCCCGAACGCGCCATCTTCACGCTGGACGCAAGCACTTCGAGCGCCTTGTCCTGGCCAAAGACCACGCTCTTCAAGTCGCGCTCCAGCGTCTGCAGTTTGCCGCGGTCGTCATTGCTCACGTTCGCGGGCGGAATGCGCGCGATCTTGGCGACGATCTCCTCGATCTCGCTCTTGCCTATGGTCTTCTTGCGCTTGGAGGGCGTGAGGATGCGCTGCGCCGCGCCTGCCTCGTCGATCACGTCGATCGCCTTGTCGGGCAGGTGCCGGTCGTTGATGTACTTGGCCGAGAGCTCGGCCGCCGCCTGCAGCGCCGCGGCGGCGTACCTGACGCTGTGGTGCTCCTCGAAGCGGCTCTTGAGCCCCTTCAAGATGTCCACCGTCTCGGCCACCGTGGGCTCGACCACGTCCACCTTCTGGAACCGCCTGGAAAGCGCCGCATCCTTCTCGAAGATGCCGCGGTACTCGGTGTAGGTGGTCGCGCCGATGCACTTGAGCGCGCCGGAGCTGAGCGCTGGCTTGAGCAGGTTGCTCGCGTCCAGCGTGCCGCCCGAGGCCGCACCCGCGCCGATCAGCGTGTGGATCTCGTCGATGAACAGGATGGCGCTGGGCTTGTCCTTGAGGTTCTTCAGGACGCCTTTCAGGCGCTGCTCGAAGTCGCCGCGGTACTTGGTGCCCGCCAGCAGTGCGCCCATGTCCAGCGCATAGACCGTCGACTCGCTCAGAATCTCGGGCACGTCGCCCTGCGTGATGCGCCAGGCCAGGCCCTCGGCGATCGCGGTCTTGCCCACGCCGGCCTCGCCCACCAGCAGCGGGTTGTTCTTGCGCCTGCGGCACAGGATCTGCACCGTGCGCTCGACCTCGTAGTTGCGGCCGATCAGCGGATCGATCTTGCCGTCCTTGGCGGCCTGGTTGAGGTTTTGCGTGTACTGCTCCAGCGGCGAGGCCTTTTCGCTGCGCTCGCCGCCCTGGCCCGCGCCCTCTTCGCTTTCGGTCTGCGGCGCCTCGGGCTTGGCCTGCTCGGCCGCCTCGCCCTTGCGGATGCCGTGGGCAATGAAGTTGACCACGTCCAGGCGCGTCACGCCCTGCTGGTGCAGGTAGTAGACGGCGTGCGAATCCTTCTCGCCATAGATCGCGACGAGCACGTTGGCGCCCGTCACTTCCTTCTTGCCGTTGCCGGTGGATTGCACGTGCATGATGGCGCGCTGGATCACGCGCTGGAAACCCAGCGTGGGCTGGGTGTCGACCTCGTCGGAACCCGCCACCTGCGGCGTGTTGTCCTTGATGAAATTGCTGAGCGACGCACGCAGGTCGTCGATGTTGGCCGCGCAGGCCTTGAGCACCTCGGTGGCGCTCGGGTTGTCCAGCAGGGCCAGCAGCAGGTGCTCCACGGTGATGAACTCGTGGCGCTGCTGGCGGGCCTCGACGAAGGCCATGTGCAAGCTGACTTCCAGTTCCTGGGCAATCATGTGAGAACTCCTTTGGCTTGCGGTTGGGACTAACTGTAGATCAGATCAGGGCGCGGCGCCCATCATTCAACAGGCTCCGCGAGACATTGCAGGGGGTGGCCCGCCTTGTGCGCCGCATCCATCACCTGCGCCACCTTGGTGTCGGCGATGTCGCGGGTGTAGACGCCACACACGCCTTTGCCATCGAGGTGGATCTTGAGCATGATCTGCGTGGCGGCCTCACGATCCTTGTTGAAAAATTCCTGCAGCACGACGACCACGAACTCCATCGGCGTGAAATCGTCGTTGAGCATCACCACCTGATACAGGTGCGGCGGCTGCAGCTTTTGCGTGCGCCGCTCGGCGACAACCGAACCGCCCTCATCCCAGGATGGCTCGCGGGGTGCTGGTACGGGCGCTTTGGTAACCATGAAACTCATTCTAGCGATCAAGCGCAAAGCCTGATGGCTGTGAATCTGGTGCCGCTGCCCCGCTTTTCAAGCATTCGCCGCAAAGGATGAACGCAAGGCGCCGCCGGGCCTTGCCAGGCCGAGCAGGGGCGCTATCAAGACACGGAATACACCACGTGGACGGCATCGGCGCCCGCCTGCGCGCCCCAGGCGGCCAGGGCCGCATCCGAGGGGAAAAAGCGGCTGGCGTCCCCCAGTTGCAATTCGGCGCTGGCCACCTGGCCGTCCGCCTCGCACTGCAGTCCCAGGCGCACGCACAGGCCGCGCGCCAGGACGTGGCCTTCCCCGGTTTCCTCGACTTTCGGCGGAAAGCGCCGCACGAAGGCAGCCACATCGGGCACGCTTGCGCCCGCCTGCACCCGCAGGTACTTGCCAAAGCGCGCGCGCGCCATCGGCACGCTCCAGACCTGCTGTGCCTTCAGGCGCAGACCGCCATTGAAATGGTCCGGCTGCACGCGCCCGCTGATCACGACCGCTTCATCGTCGCGCAAGGCCTCGGCGGCCGCAGTCGCCACGCCTTCATCGGCGGAGACGTCGATGGCCGCGCTCTTGTCGTCGAGCTTGAACAGCGTGAGCTTGCCGCGCTGGCCGTTGATCGCGCGCAGATCGGCCACGATGCCCGCGACCAGGACGCTTTCGCGGCTGTCGGCGAGCTGGGCCAGGGGCGTCGGGGCAAAGCGCCTGACCTCGCTCTCGACCGCATCGAACAGATGTCCCGAGAGGTGAAAACCGATGGCCGCCTTCTCCTGCGTCAGGCGCTCGCGCACGTCCCAGGGCAGCACGCTCATGAGCGGCGGCTCTTCGTCGCTCGCGCCCACCGCGCCGTCACCCATCATGTCGAAGAGCCCACCCTGGTTGGCATTGGCAAGCCGGGCCTGCGCATACTCGAACGCGATGTCGATCGACGCGGCCAGCGCCGCGCGGTTGCGGTCGATGGCGTCGAACGCCCCGGCCTTGACGAGCGCCTCCACCGTGCGCTTGTTGATGCGCGTGCGATCCACCCGCGCGCAAAAGTCGAAAAGGCTCGCAAACGGCCCGCGCGTGCTGCCTTGCGGCCCTTCGCCCCGGCCTTCGCGCGCTGCGACGATGGCCTCGATCGCCTGCTGGCCCGTGCCCTTGACCGCGCCCAGGCCGTAGCGGATCACCTGGTCCGTCACGGGCTCGAAGCGGTACACCCCCCGGTTGATGTCCGGCGGCTCGAACGACAGGCCTTCGCGGATGGCGTCATCGACCAGCACCTTGAGCTTGTCGGTGTCGTCCATCTCGACGGTCATGTTGGCGCAGAAGAACTCCGCCGTGTAGTGCACCTTGAGCCAGCCGGTGTGATACGCCAGCAGCGAGTAGGCGGCGGCGTGCGACTTGTTGAAGCCGTAGCCCGCGAATTTCTCCATGAGGTCGAACACCTCGTCGGCCGTGGCCTGCGCGATGCCCTTGGCGGCCGCGCCCTTGCGGAAGATCTCGCGGTGGCGCGCCATCTCCTCGTGCTTTTTCTTGCCCATCGCGCGGCGCAGCAGGTCGGCGCCGCCGAGCGTGTAGCCGCCCAGCACCTGCGCGGTCTGCATCACCTGCTCCTGGTAGACCATGATGCCGTAGGTCTCGGCCAGCACCGGCTCCACCAGCGGGTGCGGGTAAATCACCTCTTCCTTGCCGTGCTTGCGGTTGATGTAGCTGGGAATCAGGTCCATCGGCCCCGGGCGGTACAGGGCGTTCAAGGCAATCAGGTCTTCGAGGCGGCCGGGGCGCGCTTCCTTGAGCATGCCCTGCATGCCGCGGCTTTCAAACTGGAACACCGCCTCGGTGCGCCCTTCCTGGAACAGCCGGTAGGTGGGGGCATCGTCCAGCGGAATGTTTTCGAACGCAAAGTCTTCCTGCCCCTTGTGCCGCGCACGGATGAACTCGCGCGCGAGCTCCAGAATCGTGAGCGTTGCCAGGCCCAGAAAGTCGAATTTCACCAGGCCGATCGCCTCCACGTCGTCCTTGTCGAACTGGCTCACGGCCGAAGTGCTGCCCGGCTGCTGATACAGCGGGCAAAAATCGGTGAGCTTGCCCGGCGCGATCAGCACGCCCCCCGCATGCATGCCGATGTTGCGCGTCAGACCCTCGAGCTTCTGCGCCATCTCCACCACCGAGCGCACATCCTCCTCGCCCCGCACGCGCGCCCAGAGCTGCGGCTCGAGCTCGAGCGCGTAGTTGTGCTTGTCGCCCTCGATGCGCGGCTCGGGCGGATAGGCGAGCGTGTAGGTCTGCCCCGGCTTGGCCGGCACGAGCTTGGAGATGCCGTCGCAGAAGGTGTAGCTCATGTCCATGACGCGCCCGGCGTCGCGGATCGCGGCCTTGGCGGCCATGGTGCCGAAAGTGGCGATCTGGCTCACGGCATCCTTGCCGTAGCGCTCCTTCACGTAGTCGATCACCCGGTCGCGATTGGCCTGGCAGAAATCCACGTCGAAGTCGGGCATGGACACCCGCTCGGGGTTCAGGAAGCGCTCGAACAGCAGGTTGTAGTGCAGCGGATCGAGGTCGGTGATCTTGAGCGCATAGGCCACGAGCGAGCCCGCGCCCGAACCGCGCCCCGGCCCCACCGGGCAGGCATGCGTCTTGGCCCACTGGATGAAGTCACCGACGATCAGGAAATAGCCGGGGAAGCCCATCTCGATGATGATCCCCAGCTCGAACGCCAGCCGCTCCTCATAGCGCGGCCGCTGCCGCTGCCGCTCGGCCTCGTCGGGGTAGAGGTGGCGCAGGCGTTCCTGCAGCCCTTCCTGCGAGACGTGGCGGAAATAGTCCTCCATCACCATGCCCGCCGGGATCGGGAAATCGGGCAGCTGCGGCTTGCCCAGCACCAGCGACAGGCTGCAGCGGCGCGCGATCTCCACCGTGTTGGCCAGCGCCGAGGGCACGTCGGCAAAGAGCTGCTGCATCTGCGCACTGCTCTTGAAATACTGCTCGCGCGTGAAGCGCCGCGCGCGCCGCCGGTCGCCCAGGGTGCTGCCCTCGGCGATGCAGATGCGCGCCTCGTGCGCCTCGTAGTCATCGGCCTGCAGAAACTGCACCGGCTGCGTGGCCACGACGGGCAACTGCAGGCGTGCCGCCAGCTGCACGGTGGCCACCACATGGGCCTCGTCATCGTCGCGTCCCGCGCGCTGCAGTTCCAGATAGAAACGATGGGGGAAAACGGCCGCGAGCTGCAGCGCCTGCTCGGCAGCGCCCGCTTCGTTGCCCAGCATGAGCGCACGGCCCACCGGACCGGCCTGCGCGCCCGAGAGCGCGATCAAGCCCTCGGCCAGTTCCTGCAGCCACGCCCAGCGGCACACCGCCACGTCGCGCACCACGCCCTGCATCCAGGCGCGGGTGAGCAGCTCGCACAGGTTGAAGTAGCCTCGCCGGTTCTGCACCAGCAGCACGATGCGCGTAGGCTCGCCCCCAGCGGCATCTTCCAGACAGATCTCGGCGCCGATGACGGGTTTGACGCCTTTGCCACGCGCGGCCTTGTAGAGCTTGAGCGCGCCGAACAGGTTGTTCAGGTCAGTGAGCGCCAAGGCTCCCTGACCATCCTTGGCGGCGGCGTCCACCGCTTCATCGATGCGCGTGGTGCCGTCGACCACGGAAAATTCGGAATGCAGGCGCAGGTGGACAAACATCCGTCGATTGTAGGAAGAGCCGTCCACGCCGCCCCGGCACGCGGGTGGCTCACCGTGGAAAACCGCCACGCTCCACATGCCCGTCAGGCGATCACTGGGAAATGAGGCATCGGGCGCTTGGGCCATGAGCGTGTGCCCCGGCGACGCCATGAACGGTCGGGGGTGCGCTCAGAGCAGGCCGGGCATGGCCGAGACATCGGGAAACCGAGCGTGCAGACCAGCGCCGCCGCCAACAGGATCACGCGCCGCCCCCGTCGCAGCGCAGCCACGCAACCACAAGGTACAGCGGCGGCGTGAGCGGACAGAACACGCGCCTGGCCTCTTTGTCCCCCGTCACGCGCACGGCCGGTGTGGCGGGGCCGCCATTTTCGGTGAATCGCACATGGTTTGCGCGGGCGCGGTTTCATACAATGGCCGGATTCAGTCGCTCAGGTTTCCCACGCTCCATGCTGCGCCCTTTTGCCCTTTTGCCCGCCACCCTGCTGCTTGCCGCCACTTTGGCGGGCTGCTCCAGCACGCCCGAGGACCCCACCGCGCACTGGAGCGTGCAGAAAATCCAGTCTGAAGCGCAGGACGAAATGAAGAGCGGCGCCTGGGAAAAGGCCGTCCCGCTGCTCGAAAAACTCGAAGGGCGTGCCGCTGGTACTCCGCTGGCCCAGCAGGCACAGCTGGAAAAGGCCTACGCGCAGTACAAGGATGGCGAGCGGCCGCAGGCCATTGCCACGCTCGACCGCTTCATGAAGCTGCACCCTGCGAGTCCCGCGTACGACTATGCGCTGTACATGAAGGGCGTGGTCAACTTCAACGACGACCTGGGGTGGTTTTCCTGGCTCTCGCGGCAGGATCTGTCCGAGCGCGACCAGAAGGCGGCCAAGGACTCGTTCGAGGCGTTCAAGGAACTCGTCACACGCTTTCCGGATTCGCGTTACACGCCCGATGCACGCCAGCGCATGACCTACATCGTGAACTCGCTGGCGCAATACGACGTGCACGTGGCGCGCTACTATTTTGATCGCGGCGCCTATGTCGCGGCGGTGAGCCGCGCGCAGTCGTCGATCAAGGATTTCCCCAGTGCGCCCTCCAATGAGGAGGCGCTGTACATCCTGGTGCGCTCCTACGATGCTCTGGGGCTCACCCAGCTGAGTGCCGATGCGCAGCGCGTGCTCGATGCCTCCTATCCTCACAGCGACCTGCCCAAGCAAGGTTTCAAGGGCAAATCCAATCCCTGGTGGAAATTCTGGTAAATCCTGCCTATGGACAAGCCGTTTCGCATCGTGGCGGCCACCGGCACCGACAGGGGTGACCGGGACTACCAGCAAGACCGGGTGGAACTGCTGGCACACCCACGCGTCAACGGCTGCATCCTGGGCATCGTGGCCGATGGCATGGGCGGGCGCAGCGGCGGGCGCAAGGCCTCCGACCAGGTCATCATGACGGCGAGCCAGGTGTTCGAGCGCTACGACCCCAAGACCGACAACGCCAGCACCTTCCTCGAAAACCTGGTGCAGGAAGCGCACCTGGTGATCCGCCTCACCGCCATCTCTTCCGAGCAGGAACCGCACAGCACCATCGCCGCCTTCGTCATCAACCCGGGCGGCGACTGCCACTGGATCCACGCGGGCGATTCACGCATCTACCACCTCAGGCGCAGGAAGCTCCTGCACCGCACCAAGGACCACTCCTACGTCCAGGCGCTGGTGGACCGGGGCGAACTGACCGAGGAGCAGGCGCGCGACCACCCCCACTCCAACATCCTGCTGGGGTGCCTGGGCATGGACGCCGATCCGCCCGTCACGGGATACGACATCGCCCAGTTGATGGTGGGCGACAGCCTGCTGGCCTGCAGCGACGGCGTGTGGCACTACTTCACCACCCGTGAACTGGCGACCGCCATCGCCTCGCTGACTCCGCGCGAGGCCAGCGAATACCTGATCCAGGAAGCGCGCCAGCGCGCGCAGGGCGGCGGAGACAACCTGTCGCTGATCATCGTGCGGATCGAGCCGCTGACCGAAGAGAAAAAGGCAGCGCGCTTCTCCGGCTTCGAAGCCAAGGTCTGACCCGGGCTCAGGTCAGGCGGGTATCGACCACCCGGCGCTCGAGCTGCAGGTACTCGCGCGTCTGCATTTCATTGAGACGCGAGACGGTGCGCGGGAATTCGTGCACCAGCGGCCCTTCGGTGTAGAGCTGCTCGGGTGGCAGGGCGGCCGAGATGATGAGCTTGACGCGCCGGTCGTAGAGCACGTCCACCAGCCAGGTGAAGCGCCGCGCGGCCGAGGCCATGTTCACGGGCATCCAGGGCACATTGGAGAGCAGCACGGCGTGGAACTGGCTGGCGATCTCCAGGTAGTCGTTTTGCGAGCGCGGACCCAGGCACAGCTCGCGGAAATCGAACCATACGACGCCGCCCGCGCGGCGCAGCGCATGGATCTCGCGCGCCTCGATGCGCAGCACCGGATCTTCGTCGCGCACCTCGGCCAGGCGCTCGAACGTCGCGGCCATCGCGGCCTCGGCCTCAGGTCCGAGCGGCGTGTGGTAGATCGTCGCGTCTTCCAGCGTCTGGCTGCGGTAGTCCACGCCGTTGTCCACGTTGATCACCTCCAGGCGGTCTTTCAACAAGGCGATCGCGGGCAGGATGCGGTCGCGGTGCAGGCCATCGGGGTACAGGCCGTCGGGCTCGAAGTTGGACGTGGTCACGAACCCCACGCCGTGCGCAAAGAGCGAATCGAGCAGGCGATGCAGAATCATCGCGTCGGTGATGTCGGCGATGTGGAATTCGTCGAAGCAGATCAGCTTGTAACGCCTCGCAATCTGGGCGCCGAGCACGGTGAGCGGGTCCTGCGTGCCCTGCAGGGCGGCAAGCTGGCGCTGCACCTCGCGCATGAATTCGTGAAAGTGCAGCCGCACCTTGCGCTTGATCGGGACGGCCGTGAAAAAGCAGTCCATGAGAAAGCTCTTGCCGCGCCCCACACCGCCGTGCATGTACACGCCGCGCGGAATCTCGGGGTGGTTCAGCAGTTTCTTCAGGGCGTTGGAGCGCCGCTGCTTGTACGCGCCCCATTCGGTGGCGCAGCGCTCCAGCGCCGCGATCGCGCGCAACTGCGCCGGGTCGCTGTGAAATCCCTTGACCGCCAGGGCCTCTTCATAGATCTGCTGAACCGACACGCGCACCCGCTCCACAAAAAATAGCTATCAGCGCTTGCCCAGCAAGCGCCGACAGCCAATTTTTCTTGTAAATCAGAAATTCAAGGTACGCTTGTCCACCGCCAGCGCCGCTTCCTTCATCGACTCGGAGAGCGTGGGGTGCGCATGGCAGATGCGGGCAATATCCTCGCTGCTGGCCTTGAACTCCATGGCCACGGCCGCCTCGGCCACGAGCTCGCTGGCGAGCGGTCCGACGATGTGCACGCCGAGGATTTCATCGGTCGCCGCATCGGCCAGCATCTTGACCATGCCCGTGGTATCGCCCAGCGCCCGCGCGCGGCCGTTGGCCGTGAAGGGGAAGCTGCCGGCCTTGTACTTCACGCCCTCGGCCTTGAGTTGCTGCTCGGTCTTGCCCACCCAGGCGATCTCGGGGCTGGTGTAGATCACCCACGGAATGGTGTTGAAATTCACGTGCCCGTGCTGACCCGCCATGCGCTCGGCCACGGCCACGCCCTCTTCCTCGGCCTTGTGCGCGAGCATCGGGCCGCGCACCACGTCGCCCACGGCCCAGACGCCCGGCAGGTTGGTGCGGCACAGCTCGTCCACCTCCACCTGGCCGCGGTCGGTGAGCTTCAGGCCCACGGCCTCGGCATTCAGACCCTGGGTATTGGGCACACGCCCGATCGAGACGATGACCTTGTCCACATCGAGCTTCTGCGCCTCACCCTTGGCGTTGGCGTAGGCAATGCTCACGCCCTTCTTGCCGCTCTTGACCTCGGTGATCTTCACGCCCAGCTCGATCTTCAGGCCCTGTTTGTCAAACGCCTTCTTGGCCTCCTTCGCGATCTGCTCGTCGACCGCGCCGAGGAAGGTGGGCAGCGCTTCGAGCACCGTCACCTCGGCGCCCACGCGGCGCCAGACACTGCCCATCTCCAGGCCGATCACGCCCGAACCGATCAGCGCCAGGCGCTTGGGAACCGCAGGAATGCGCAGCGCACCGTCGTTGGAGAGGATGGTCTCCTCGTCGAACGGCGCACCTGGCAGTTCGCGCGGGTTGGAGCCCGTGGCCACGATCACCTGTTTGGCGACCAGTGTTTCGTCGCTCTTGCCCGCCACCCTGATCTCGTAGCCGCCGTCCACCGCGCGCACGAAGGAGCCACGCCCGTGAAAGAACGTGACCTTGTTCTTCTTGAACAGGTAGAGGATGCCGTCGTTGTTCTGCTTCACCACGGCCGCCTTGCGGCCGACCATGGTGGCGACGTCCATCTTCACATCTTTCACGGTGATGCCGTGCTTGGAGAAATGCAGGCGCGCCTGCTCGTAGTGCTCGCTCGACTGCAGCAGCGCCTTCGAGGGGATGCAGCCCACGTTGGTGCAGGTGCCGCCGGGTGCGGGGCCGCCCTTGTCGTTCTTCCACTCGTCGATGCAGGCGACGTTCATGCCCAGCTGCGCGGCGCGGATCGCGCCGATGTAGCCGCCAGGGCCGGCACCGATCACGACCACATCAAATGACTTGCTCATCTCGTTTCCTCAATCCATGGTGAAAACCCACCGCGAAGGGTGGGTTGGGGTGGCTCGTGGCGGGCCGCTCAGATGTCGAACAGCAGGCGCGAGGGGTCTTCCAGCGCGTCCTTCATCGCGACGAGGCTCAGCACCGCCTCGCGCCCGTCGATGATGCGGTGGTCGTAGCTCAGCGCCAGGTAGTTCATCGGGCGGATCACGATCTGGCCGTTTTCCACCACCGCGCGCTCCTTGGTCGCGTGCACGCCGAGAATGGCCGACTGCGGCGGGTTGATGATGGGCGTGGAGAGCATGGAGCCGAACACGCCGCCGTTGCTGATCGAGAAGGTGCCGCCGGTGAGCTCGTCGAGCGTCAGCTTGCCGTCGGCCGCCTTCTTGCCGAACTCGGCGATCTTCTTCTCGATGTCGGCGAAGCTCATCTGGTCGGCATTGCGCAGGATGGGCACGACCAGGCCGCGCGGCGAACCGACCGCGATGCCGATGTCGAAGTAGCCGTGGTAGACGATGTCGGTGCCGTCCACCGAGGCGTTGACCGCCGGGTATTTCTTGAGCGCATGCACCGCCGCCTTCACGAAGAAGGACATGAAGCCGAGCTTGACGCCGTGCTCCTTGGTGAACTGGTCCTGGAACTTCTTGCGCAGCTCCATCACCGGCGCCATGTTGACCTCGTTGAACGTGGTCAGGATGGCGTTGGTCGCCTGCGACTGCAGCAGGCGCTCGGCCACGCGCGCGCGCAGGCGGCTCATGGCCACGCGCTGCTCGGGGCGGTTGCCCAGGTTGGCCGCCACGGGCGCCGCCACCTGCGGCAGCGCCTTGGTGGGCACGCCCGTGGGAATGGCCGCAGCAGCCTTCACGCCGCCTGCGACGGCGGCCAGCGCGTCACCCTTGGTCACGCGACCGTCGCGGCCGGTGCCCGGCACACTGGCGGCGGCAAGATTGTTCTCCGCCAGGATCTTGGCGGCAGCGGGCATGGCGACACCGGCCTTGCCGCCACCAGCGGCGGCAGGCGCAGCGGCCACCGGCGCGGGCGCAGGAGCGGCAGGCGCGGGGGCAGCGGCGGGTGCGGGGGCGCCAGCCACGGCCTCGGTGTCTATCCTGGCGATCAACTGGCTCGCGGCGACCGTGGCGCCATCGGGCTGCACGATCTCGCTGAGCACGCCAGCGGCGGGCGCGGGCACTTCGAGCACGACCTTGTCGGTTTCGATCTCGATCAGGATTTCATCGGCGGCAACCGCCTCACCCGCCTTCTTCTTCCACTGCAGCAGCGTGGCTTCTTCAACCGACTCGGACAACTCGGGGACTTTGACTTCAACGATGGACATTTTTGATTCCGTTCAGCAATGTGCGTGATGCGACAGGCGTTGTGCAGGCGCTGTTGCTCAACGCCCGGCGCACAACGCTCAACCTCTTCTTATTTGGTCAGGACAAACCCCTTGAGCTTGGCAAATGCCGCCTCGACCAGATTCTTCTGCTGCTCGGCGTGCAGATGCGCGTAGCCCACGGCCGGCGAGGCCGAGGCCGCGCGCCCGGCATAGCCGAGCTTCTGCCCCGCCAGCATGTTCTCGTGGATGTTGTGCTGAATGAAGAACCACGCACCCTGGTTCTGGGGTTCGTCCTGGCACCAGACGATGTCCGCGGCCTTGCCAAAGCGCTTGAGTTCGGCGGCGAACGCCTTGTGCGGGAAGGGGTAGAGCTGCTCGACACGAATGATCGCGACATCCTGAGCGCCCTTTTCCGCGCGCTTCTTGACGAGGTCGTAGTAGACCTTGCCCGAGCACGCGATCACGCGTTTGACCTTGGCCGCGTTCCTGACCACCGCCTCGTCGCGCTCGGTGAGCACGGTCTGGAAGCCCCCGCTGGTGAACTCGGAGATCGGCGAAGTGGCGTCCTTGGCGCGCAGCAGGCTCTTGGGCGTGAAGATGACCAGAGGTTTCCTGATCGGGCGGATCATCTGGCGGCGCAGCACGTGAAAGATCTGACTCGCCGTCGTCGGCTGCACCACCTGGATGTTGGTATCGGCCGCGAGCTGCATGAAGCGTTCGACGCGCGCCGAGCTGTGCTCCGGCCCCTGGCCTTCGTAGCCGTGGGGCAGCATCAATGCCATGCCGTTCACGCGGCCCCATTTCACTTCGCCCGAGGCGATGAACTGATCGATCACCACCTGCGCGCCATTGGCGAAGTCGCCGAACTGCGCTTCCCAGATCACCAGCGTGTTGGGGTCGTTGGAGGCGTAGCCGTATTCGAAGGCCAGCACCGCTTCCTCGGACAGGATGGAGTCGATGACGGCGAACGGTGCCTGGTTCTCGGCCACGTTCGAGAGCGGGATGTAGCTGCCTTCATCCCACTTCTCGCGCTTCTGGTCGTGAATGACCGCGTGGCGGTGGCTGAAGGTGCCGCGGCCGCTGTCCTCGCCCGAGAGGCGGATCGGATAGCCCGAAGCCACAAGCGAGGCAAATGCCATATGTTCGCCCATGCCCCAGTCCACCGGGTGTTCGCCCCGCCCCATGGCGGCACGATCAGCGTACACCTTCTTGACCAGCGTGTGAGGCGTGACGGAGTCGGGGATGGTGGTGATGCGCTCGGCCAGGCGCTTCCACTCGGTGAGCGGAATGGCCGTGTCGGCCGCGTCGGTCCACACCTTGCCCAGGTAAGGCGTCCAGTCCACCGCGTACTTGCTCTTGAAGTTGGTGAGCACCGGATCGACCGTGTGCTTGCCGTCGTCCATCGCCGCGCGGTAGGCATGCACCATGTCGTCGCCCAGCGTGGCGCCCAGGCCCTGGGTGGCGAGCTTGTCGGCGTAGAGCTTGCGCGTGCCGGGGTGCGCCGCGATCTTCTTGTACATCAGCGGCTGGGTGAGCATGGGCGTGTCCTGCTCGTTGTGGCCCAACTTGCGATAGCAGACGATATCGACCGCCACGTCCTTGGAGAACTCCATGCGGTATTCGAGCGCCAGCTCGATCGCCAGGCACACCGTTTCCGGGTCATCGGCATTCACATGCAGCACGGGCGAGTCGATCATCTTCATGATGTCGGTGCTGTAGGTGGTGGAGCGGCTGTCGCGCGGGTCGCTGGTGGTGAAGCCGATCTGGTTGTTGATGACGATGTGCACCGTGCCGCCGGTGGTGAAGCCGCGCGTCTCCGACAGCGCCAGCGTTTCCTGGTTCACGCCCTGGCCTGCGATGGCGGCGTCGCCGTGCACGATCACGGGCAGCACCTGCTTGCCGTGCGGGTCGCCCCGGCGGTCCATGCGCGAGCGCACCGAACCCTCGACGACGGGGTTGACGATCTCCAGATGCGAGGGATTGAACGCCAGCGACAAGTGCACCGGGCCGCCGGTGGTGGTCACATCCGAGGAAAAGCCCTGGTGGTATTTCACGTCACCCGCGGGCAGATCCTCGGGTGCGGTGTGGTCGAACTCGGCGAACAGATCCTTGGGCATCTTCCCGAGCGTGTTCACGAGCACGTTCAGGCGCCCGCGGTGCGCCATGCCGATGACGATTTCCTGCACGCCCTTCTGGCCGGCGGATTGGATCAGGTGGTCGATGGCCGCGATGAAGGTCTCGCCGCCTTCGAGCGAAAAGCGCTTTTGCCCGACGTACTTGGTGTGCAGGAAGCGCTCCAGGCCTTCGGCGGCCGTCAGGCGTTCAAGAATGCGCTTCTTCTTGGCGGCGTCGTACGACGGCTTGCTGCGCACGCTCTCCAGCTTCTGCTGCCACCAGCGCTTCTGGTGCTGGTCGGTGGCGTACATGAATTCGGCGCCCAGCGTGCCGCAATAGGTTTCGCGCAGCGCGTTCAGAAGCTCGCGCAGCGACATGCTCTCCTTGCCGAAGAAGGTGTTGCTGGCGTTGAACACCGTTTCCTGGTCGGCATCGGTGAAGCCGTAGAACGAGGGCTCCAGCTCGGGAATGGCCGGGCGTTCCTGGCGTTTGAGCGGATCGAGATCGGCCCAGGCCACGCCCACGTTGCGGTAGGCGGCGATGAGCTGCTGCACCGCGGTGCGCTTGCGCCCCAGGTCGGAGTCGGCGCCGAACGCCACCACCACCTGCGTGCCACCCTGCTTGGCGCGTTCGGCGAACGCGTCGATGACGGGCTGGTGCGGCACGTCGCGTGCATCGCTGCCATCGACCGCCGGCACGTGCTGCAGCGCGTCGAAGTAGTCGCGCCACGAATCAGGGACGCTGCCGGGGTTGGTCAGGTAGTTTTCGTACAGCTCTTCGACATACGGCGCATTGCCGCCGAAGAGGTAGGTGTTGCCTTCAAAGGCTTTGTAGATGGATATCGGATCACTCATTTCGCGCTGACTTTTGTCTCCCTGCGGGAAACACGAGTTGGTTCAAAACCTTCCGCGACACGGCTGTACCGGATGGCGGATGCGACTGTGGCTGGGGAAGGGCCTGATGTGCAAAGGGTATTGTGCCACCGTTCGGGCAGGAAGACGCGCACGGCACGTGGCGTAGAGTAGTGCTTCTTGCCGATCGCGCCGCCACACCCCATGCACCAGCCCACGACCAAGAATCGCGCCCTGCTGCTCCTGCTCTCGGCCGTGACGCTGGCTTTCGGCGCGATCCTGCTGCCGCTGCACGGCGCCATCTTCTGGGGCATGGTGCTCGCCATCCTGTTTGCCCCCCTGCATCGGCGGCTGCTGCTGCGCATGCGGCGCACTCCCAATCTGGCGGCGCTGCTGACGCTCACGATCTGCCTGCTCATCGTCGTCCTGCCCATCCTCGCCATCGCGGCATCGGTGGCCCAGGAAGCCGGCGTCGTCTACCAGCGGGTGCGCGCCGGCCAGATCAATTTCGGGGCCTATGCACAGCAGATCTGGGCGACCTTGCCCGCATGGGTGCTCAGGCTGCTCGAAAGCCTGCACCTGGGCACGTTCGCCGAATTGCAGACGAAGCTTGCGAGCTTTGGCGCGCAGGCCAGCCAGTTCCTCGCCAATCAGGCGATCAACGTCGGCTCCAACACGCTGGGGCTGATCGTCAACTTCGGCGTGATGCTCTACCTGCTGTTCTTCCTGCTGCGCGACGGCCCGCGGCTGGGTGCGCGCATCCGGGGCGCCATCCCGCTGGACGAGGAGCACAAACGCGCGCTGACGGCCAAGTTCATCACCGTGATCCGCGCCACCGTCAAGGGCAACATCGCCGTGGCGGCCACCCAGGGGGCGCTGGGCGGTCTGATCTTCTGGGTGCTGGGCATCGAAGGGCCGGTACTCTGGGGCGTGATCATGGCCTTCCTCTCGCTGCTGCCGGCCGTCGGCGCCAGCCTGATCTGGGGCCCGGTGACGCTGTATTTCCTGGCCACCGGCGCCACCTGGCAGGGCATCACGCTGGCGCTGTACGGCGTCGGCGTGATCGGTCTCGTGGACAACCTGCTCAGGCCCCTGCTCGTGGGCAAGGACACCAAGATGCCGGACTACGTGGTGCTGATCTCCACACTGGGCGGCATGGCGCTGTTCGGCCTCACCGGCTTCGTGATCGGCCCGGTGGTGGCTGCGCTCTTCATGGCCACCTGGGATCTGTACTCACCGCCGGTCGCGGCCGAAGCCGGCGCGCGCGAGTGAAGGCGCCGCCGCAGTCCGCCCCAGGCGGGGAGGCGACGCGCGCGAGGAACTTGTTCAGCGCCGCCTGAAGCCGCGGCCGGAAAAACCGCAAGGGATATCCCTGTTGCACGACACACCTGCGGTGCCACACTTGAGCCATTGCATGAAAGAGGCCGCCATGCCGACACCCGATACCGTCTACGCCTGCCTCGATGGCCTGAACACGACCACCGCCGTGGTCGATGGCGCCTGCTGGGCGGCGCAGCGTCTGGGCGCTCCGCTCACGCTGCTGCACACATTGGAGCGCCCCGAGCCAGCGGCCGCCGTGGGCGACTACAGCGGCGTGCTGGGCATGGGCGCGCAGGACCTGCTGCTGCAGCGGCTCTCCGACCTGGACGAAGAGCGCGCCAAGGTGGCGCAGGAGGCGGCGCAGCGCATGCTCGACGAGGCGCGCGGCCGCGTCTGCAGCGAATCGGTGACGCAGGTCGGCACCCTGCTGCGCGAGGGCGATCTGACCGACGTGCTGCTCACGCAGGAGCCCACGGCGCGCCTGTTCGTGCTCGGCAGCAACCGCCGCCCGCCCACCGCGCGCAAGCTGCGGCTGGATCACCGCATCGAAACCGCGGTGCGCAACCTGCATCAGCCGGTGATGGTGATGGACGCGGTGCCGTTCACCGCCCCCACGCACTTCGTCGTGGCCTACGACGGCAGCGCCACGGCCGACCGCGCGGTGCAGCGCGTGGCCGGCAGCCCGCTGCTGCGCGGCATGCCGGCCGAGCTCGTGATGGTGGGCGAATGCCCCGCGCGCCTGCAGGAGCGCCTGCGCGCGGCGCAGACCCTGCTCGCGGATGCGGGCTTCACAGTGACCACCCGTACCCTGCCCGGCCTGCCCGAAGAGGTGATACCGCCGCTGCTGGAAAGTCTGGGCAGCACGCTCCTGGTGCTGGGCGCCTACGGCCACTCGCGCATCCGCCAGCTGATCGTGGGCAGCACCACGACGGCGCTGCTCAGACTGTGCAGCGTGCCGGTGCTGGTGCTGCGCTGACGGCGAAGACCGCGCGGCAGACCTCACTCATCATTGGCCATCAGCGCCGCTTCCACCAGCCGCCGCGTGTAGGGATGGCGCGGCGCGTCGAGCACCTGGCGCACGTCCCCCTCTTCCAGCACCTCGCCGTCCTTCATCACGAGCACGGCGTGCGCCATGGCGCGCACCACGGCCATGTCGTGCGTGATGAGCAGATAGGCCAGGCCGCGCTCCTTCTGCAGCCGCTGCAGCAGCTGCAGCACCTGCTGCTGGATCGTGACGTCGAGCGCGCTCGTGGGTTCATCGAGCACCAGCACGCCGGGCTCCAGGATGAGCGCGCGCGCCACCGCCAGACGCTGGCGCTGGCCGCCGGAAAACTCGTGCGGGTAGCGCGCGAGCAGCCCGGGAAACTGCGCCTCGGTCAGCCCCACTTCGGTCAACATGGCCAGCACCCGTGCACGGCGCTCGGCCTCGGTCAGCCCGGGGCTGTGCACCCTGAGCCCCTCGCCGATGATCTCCTGCACCGTCAGGCGCGGCGAGAGCGAGGAAAACGGGTCCTGGAACACCACCTGCACCTGTCGGCGCAGCCGCCGGTTGTGCGCATTGTTGTGCTGCGCGGGGTGCTGCCAGCGCTGGCCCGCCACCTGCAGTTCCCCGGTGCTGGGCAGCAGGCCGAGCAGCGCCTGCGCCAGCGTGGATTTGCCCGAGCCCGATTCACCCACCACGCCCAGCGTGCGCCCGGCGCAAAGCCGAAAGCTCGCCCCCTTGACCGCCACGAACTCGCCCCTGCGGAACCAGCCGCGCACCCCCGGCAAGGGCACCGGATAACTCACACGCAGGCGCTCGGCCAGGGCGGCCACGGGTGCGTCGGCGGCAACGGCCTCCTCGGCCACGTCGCGGCGCGGCGTGCTCGCGATCAGGCGGCGGGTGTAGGGGTGCTCGGGCGCCTTGAAAAGGCGCGTCGTCTCGCCATGCTCGACCAGATGCCCCTGCTCCATCACCGCCACGCGGTCGGCGAAGCGGCGCACCATGAGCAGGTCGTGCGTGATGAGCAGCATCGCCATGCCGCTCTGGCGCTGCAGGTCGGCCAGCAATTCAAGAATCTGGCCGCGCAGCGAGACGTCCAGCGCCGTCGTCGGCTCATCGGCCAGCAGCAGCCTGGGCCGGCTGGCCAGCGCCATCGCGATCATGGCGCGCTGGCGCTGCCCGCCCGACAGCTGGTGCGGAAAATTCCCGACGCGCCGCTCGGGCTCGGGGATGCCCGTCGCCGCAAACAATTCAATAGCTGCTTTCGCGCTCTGCGCCTTGCTCAGACCCTGTTTGAGCATCAAGACTTCGGCCACCTGCGCGCCCACCGGCATCAGCGGATTGAGCGCGCTCATCGGCTCCTGAAAGATCATCGCCACGCTGTCGCCGCGCACGCCGCGCAGGTCGCGTTCCGATAATTGGAGCAGGTCGCGCCCGTCCAGCAAGGCCTGGCCCGTGATTCGAGCCTCACCCGCGAGGCGCAGCAGCGAGAGCGCGCTCACCGTTTTGCCCGAACCCGATTCGCCCACGAGGGCGAATTTTTCAGCCGCGCGGATCTCGAAGCTGACGCCGTGCACCACCTCCTTGGCGCCAAAGGCCACGCGCAGATCACGCACTTGCAGCAGCGGCGTTTCGGGGGTCGTCACACATCGGCCTTTCGCGGATCGAGCGCGTCGCGCAGCGCGTCGCCCATGAAGGTGAGCAGCAGCAGCGTGACCACCAGCACGGCAAACGTGAAGATCGAAATCCACCACGCATCGATGTTGTTCTTGCCCTGGCTCAGCAGCTCGCCCAGGCTGGGTGTGCCCGGCGGCACGCCCAGGCCGAGAAAGTCGAGCGAGGTCAGCGCGAGGATCGCCGCGCTCATGCGAAACGGCAGGAAGGTGACCACCGGCACCATCGAATTGGGCAGGATGTGGCGCCACATGATCCGGCCGCTGGGCACGCCCAGCGCACGCGCGGCCTTCACGTAGTCGAGCTGACGGTTGCGCAGAAACTCGGCGCGCACGTAGTCCGACAGGCCCATCCAGCCAAACAGGCTGAGCAGGATCAGCAGCAGCGCGACGCTGGGCGAAAAGATGGCGCTGAAGATGATGAGCAGGTACAGCTCGGGCATCGAGCCCCAGATCTCGATGAAGCGCTGAAACGCCAGATCGGTCTTGCCGCCGAAAAACCCTTGCACCGCGCCCGCGGCGATACCCAGCACCACGCCCACCGCCGTGAGCGCCAGGCCGAAGAGCACGCTCACGCGAAAGCCGTAGAGCAGCTGCGCGAGCAGATCGCGCCCGCGGTCGTCCGTGCCCAGCCAGTTCTGGCCCGAGGGCGGCGACGGATAAGGCGCCTTGGCGTAGTAGTTCAGCGTGTTGGCGCCGTAGGGGTTGATCGTGTAGAGCGCCCAGTTGCCGCCCGTGGTGATGCGCCGCCGGACGTAGGGGTCGAGGTAATCCGCCGGCGTGGCGAAGTCGCCGCCAAACGTGGTTTCCGGGTAGTCGTACAGCATCGGGAAGTAGGTCTGCCCCTCGTAGCGCACGACGAGCGGGCGGTCGTTGCTCACGAGTTCAGCGGCCAGGCTCAGCAGCACCAGCGCGCAGAAGACGACCAGGCTCCAGTAGCCCAGGCGGTTGCGCTTGAAGCGCAACCAGGCGCGGCGCGAGGGCGAGACGGGCGGGGCGGCGGCGCTGTCCATCCCGGCGCTCAATCGAATTTCACCCGCGGATCGACCCAGACATAGCACAGGTCGGAGATCAGCTTGGTCACCAGGCCGATCAGCGTGAAGAGGTAGAGCGTGCCCAGCACCACCGGGTAGTCGCGCCGGATCACGCTCTCGTAGCTCAGCAGCCCCAGGCCGTCGAGCGAGAACAGCGTCTCGATCAGCAGCGAGCCGGTGAAGAACGCGCCGATGAAGGCCGACGGGAAACCGGTGACGATGGGAATGAGCGCGTTGCGAAACACGTGGCCATAGAGCACCTGCCGCTCGGAAAGCCCCTTGGCGCGCGCGGTGAGCACGTATTGCTTGCGGATTTCTTCCAGGAAGGCGTTCTTGGTGAGCATGGCCGTCACCGCGAAGCTGCCCGCCACCATGGCGATCACCGGCAGCGTGATGTGCCAGAGGTAGTCCACGATGCGCGCGCCCCAGCCGAGTTCTTCCCAGTTGCTCGACGTGAGCCCACGCAGCGGAAACCACTGCAGCTGCCCGCCGAACACCACCAGCAGCGCCAGGCCCAGCACGAAGCCCGGAATCGCGTAGCCGACCAGGATGAGCAGCGTGGTGACAAGGTCAAAACGCGAGCCTGCGCGCACCGCCTTGGCCACGCCCAGCGGCACGGCCACCAGATAGCTGATGAAAAACGTCCACAGCCCCAGGCTGATGGAGACCGGCATCTTCTCCTTGATGAGCTGCCATACGTCCTTGTTCTGGAAGAAGCTGCGCCCCAGGTCGAAGCGCGCGAACTTGCCAAGCATCTCGACAAACCGCTCGTGCGCCGGTTTGTCGAAACCATAGAGCTGCTTGATCTGCTGCAGCCGCCGCGCATCCACCCCTTGCGCGCCACGGTACGCCATGCCCGCGCCCTCGGCGCCGCCGTGCCCCGCCATGCCGGCCTTGGCCTCGGCCAGATACTGCTCCACCGGTCCGCCAGGCACGAACTGGATCACCACGAAGGTGAGCAACAGCACCCCGAAGAGCGTCGGCAGCATGAGCAGAATGCGCTTGAGGATGTAGGCGGTCATCGGGCCCGATTATGTAAGCCCGCGGCGCCACGCGGGCGCGGCAGGCACGCGCCGGTTCCGGCGCAGCTCAAGGCAGGCCCAGCGCCAGCCGCGTGGCCTGCTCCACGCCCGCGGCCAGCGACAGCGCAGGGGCCAGCCGCAGCAGGGCTTCCAGCCGCTCGATGTGGTGGCGGTGCGAGGTGGTGATGGCATAAAAGCGCTCGTGCAGCTGCGGGCATTGTCCGACGGTGCAGAGCAGGCCGTTGCGCAGCTCGTCCTGCACCACCACCTCGGGCATCATCGCGAGCCACCCGCTGTCGCGCGCCACCAGCCGCAGCATGGCCATGTCGTCGACCTCGGCGCGCACCTTGGGCCGCACGTCCTCGCTCATGCACAGCGCATCGAACTGCGCGCGCACGGCGTGCCTGGGGCCCGGCAGCGCGATTTCCAGGCCGTCCAGATCCTGCGGAACGCGCAGCTGCCGCCCGCGCCAGCGCTGCGCCGGACCGATGAGCGAAATCGGCTGGCTGCCCAGAAACCGGCAGTGCAGGGGCCGGTGCGCGTCCGCCGCCACGGGCTCGTTGGCCAGCACCAGATCGAGCTGATGCTCGGTCAGGCGCTCGAGCAGGTTTTCCAGCAAACCCGACTCGAGCGTGAGCAGCACCGTGGGGTCGGCAAGCAGCGGCCGGTACAGGTTTTCCTGGTAGTTGCGCGACATGGTGGCCACGCTGCCGATGCGCAGGTGGCTGAGCCCTTCGTTGTGCCCCTGCACCCGCCCGAGCATCTCCTGACCGAGGCCGAAGATGTTCTCCGCGTAGGCCAGCGCCAGATGACCGGTCTCGGTGAGCACCATGCGCCGCCCCTCGCGCGTGAACAGCGGACTGCCCAGGCGGTCTTCGAGCTGGCGGATCTGCGCGGACAGCGAGGACTGCGAGGTGTGCAGCTCCTGCGCGGCGCGCGTCAGATGCCCCAGGCGAGCCACGCGCCAGAAGTAGAAGAGATGGCGGAAGTTGAGCTGCTCCAGACGCATCGTTCTTTTTAATAGATTAATTTGTTCTTATCAATGTATTTTACAGAACGCATGCTGCGACGCACCATTGCGATCGTTTTCACACTTCGCAATGAATTCATGACCGCCCTCCCTGCCTTCCTGCCCGTCGTTGCAGTCATGTTGCTCGCCGCCTCGGCGCTGATCCTGGCGACCCACAAGGCCCTTCACCGACCCTGGCGCGTGTTCATGCCACTGAGCGTGCTGGCGCTGCTGGCCACTCTGCCGGGGCTGTGGCCCGATCCCGCGACCCAGGCCACGCCGGTCTGGCCCGGATGGCTGGTGCTCACGCCGCTGGCGGGCGTCGTTGCCGTCCTGGTGCAGTTTCTCGGCACGGTGATCGGCAGCTTCTCCTCCCGCTACCTGGAAGGCGAAGCCCGGCAGCGGACCTACGCGGCGGCACTGGCGGGCGTGCTGGCGGCCGTGCAGCTGTTGCTGCTGGCCGACCACTGGCTGGTGCTGATCGCGGCCTGGGCGCTGATCGGCGTGGCGCTGCAGCACCTGCTGTGCTTTTATGCCGAGCGCCCGTTTGCGCGCCTGGCCGTGCACAAGAAGCGCCTGGCCGATCGGGCGGCCGACGTGCTGCTGCTGGCGGCCGCCCTGCTCGCCTGGAGCTCCGTGGGCAGCGGCTCGCTCACCGACCTGATCGACACCGTGAACCAGCACGGCGCGGACACCGCGCTGCAGCTGTGCGCGCTGTGCCTGGCGCTGGCGGTCATCCTGCGCACCGCGCTGCTGCCGGTGCACGGCTGGCTGATCCAGGTGATGGAAGCGCCCACGCCCGTCTCCGCGCTGCTGCACGCCGGGGTGGTCAATCTCGGCGGCTTCATCCTGATCCGCTTCGCCCCACTGCTCGATCACGCGGCCGCTGCCCGCTGGCTGCTCGTGGCCCTGGGCCTGGCGTCGGCCGTGCTCGCGGGCATGGTGATGCTCACGCGCATCACCATCAAGGTGCGGCTCGCCTGGTCCACCGCCGCGCAGATGGGCTTCATGGTGCTGGAATGCGGCCTGGGCATGTACACGCTGGCGGCCCTGCACCTGATCGGCCACTCGCTGTACAAGGCGCACCATTTTCTTTCGGCCTCGAGCGCCGTGCGCGAGACGCGGCTGCGGATGCTGCACGGCGCGCACGGCATGCACGCGGCGCCGCTGCTGGCCGCGCCCGTGCTGGCGGCCGCCATCCTGATGGCGCTGCAGCTGGCGCACGGCGCCATCGCCTGGCCGTGGTGGTGGACGCTGCTGCTGGCCCTGGCCTGGGCGCCGCTGCTGTGGCTGGCGCGCGGCGTGAGCGCGCGCACCAGCGTCACGCAGATCGCTGCGGGCATGCTGATGGTGGCCGCCCTGGGCCTGGCCGCGCTGCTCGCGCACGCCCTGCCCCTGGGCCTGCACGACGCGCCAAACACCGCCCAGGGCGTGGTGGCGCTGATTGGCATGGCGGCGCTGTACGCCTGCCTGGCGGTGCTGCAATGGCGCCCGCACGCGCTGGGCATCTGGCAGCGCTGGAGCTACGCCGGCTTTTACGTGGACGAGCACTACACCCGGCTTGCACTGCGCCTGTGGCCCGCGCAGTGGACGGTGGCCCCCACCACGGCGGCCCCGAGCCCGGCCGCCATCTGGGCCGTGATGAGCCCGCGGTAAAGACGGACGAACCACCATGAATACCGACACCGAACTCGCGCCCACCCCCGTGGACACCGCCGCGGGCGCCACGCCATCGCTCGCCACCGACTGGCATGCGGCCGTCGAAGCGGCCTGCGAGCAGGCCTGCCGGGCGATCGCGCCCAGCTGGCCGCTCGATCGCTCGGTGGCCGTCAACCCGCACTGGAAGCGCATCCACATGCCGGTGCGCCGTGTCGCCGCGCGCATGATGGTGCTCGGCCACATTCAGGTGCTCGCGCCCCGAGCGATGCTGCGCCAGGCCTGGCAGGAGGGGCGTATCCAAAGCCGCGATCTGGCGTGCGCGCTGACGCAGCAGAGCGCCGAGGTCAGCGCCGGATGGACACCCGACACCCTGGTGGCCGCGCTCGACACCAATCTGCGCACGCCGCAGCTGCCCCTGCTGATCGACGTGCTGGACAACGACCCGCAGCGCGGCGCCCGTCTGTCGTGGCGTCAGGCCATCACCTACCAGGTGAGCCAGACCTGCGCCGCCTGGTTCGATACGCAGCAGGCCGAATGGCAGCCCCAGCGCCCGACCAGCCTCTACGCCTTCTGGCGCGAGACGCTGAGCCACGATTACGGCATCGGCACGCTGATGGGCCTGCCCGGCCTGGGCGATGCGCTCAAGGCCCTGCCGCGCACGCGGCAGGAGGCGGAACGCTGGGTGCTCGAACGCGTGCAGCTGCCCCCCGAGGTGTGGGCCGACTACCTCGAAGCGGTGCTGCTCACGGTCAACGGCTGGGCCTCGTGGTGCGCGTATCTGGGCTGGCAGGCCGAACTGCAGGGGCAGCGCGACGAGCACCTGCGCGATCTGCTCGCCATCCGGCTGGCCTGGGGGGCAATCCTGCTCGAAGGCAAGAACGACACGGCGGCGCGCCAGGCGTTCCACGCGCTGCAGCATGCGTGGCACGAAGCCCCCGCGCTGCTGGCGCAAAGCGAACGCGAACTGCTCGTGGATGAACTCTGGCAGTGGGCCTACGAAGCCGGCTACCAGCGCGAGCTCACGACACGCTTGGCCGCTGCCTGCCCGCCCGTGGCCGAACCGGACGTGCAAGTGCAGGCGGCCTTCTGCATCGACGTGCGCAGCGAGCCGCTGCGCCGCTCGATCGAAGCCGTCTGGCCCGCGGTGCAGACGCTGGGCTTTGCCGGCTTCTTCGGTGTGCCGCTGGCCTACACGCCGTTTGGCTCGCACGCGCGTCGTCCGCAGCTGCCGGGCCTGCTCGGACCCGCGCTCGAGGTAGGCGACGAGATCATCCCGGCGCAGGGCGACACGCCCGCTGCCGAACTGCGCGAGGCCGCGCTGCAGGCGCGCGAGCAGAGCCTGGGCGTGGGCGAGCAATGGCAATCGGCGGGCCGCTGGCCCGGCGCCGCCTTCTCCTACGTCGAGGCGGCCGGGGTCACCTACCTCAAGCCACTGTGGCGCTTCCTGAACCCGTCTAGTCGGGCGCGCGCCAACGAAGACCGCGCGGGCCTGCCCATGCGCCTGCGGCCACTGTGCCGCCCGGGCCTGCAACACCTGGCGCCGCAGGCCAAGGTCGAACTCGCCGCCAAGGTGCTGCGTGCCACGGGCCTGGCGCGCCAGCTCGCGCCGCTGGTGCTCTTCGTCGGCCACGGCAGCCAGACCGCGAACAACGCCACCGCCTCCGCGCTGGACTGCGGCGCCTGCAGCGGCCAGACCGGCGAGGCCAACGCGCGCAGTCTGGCCCGCTTGCTCAACGAGCCCGAAGTCCGCGCCGGCCTGGCCGAACAGGGCATCACCGTGCCCGAGCAGACCTGGTTCATCGGCGCGCTGCACAACACCGCCACCGACGAAATCGACGCTTTCGATCTGGACCTGATGCCCGACCCGGCGCGCCCGCGCTGGGAGCAGCTGCAAGCCGTCCTGGGGCACGCCTGCGACCAGGCGCGGCGCGAACGCGCGCCCACGCTGGGGCTTACGCCGCGCGGCACGCACACGCAGGTGCTGCGGCAATTCAGGCGCCGCGCCAACGACGGCGCGCAAAACCGCCCCGAATGGGGCCTGGCGGGCAACGCCTCGTTCATCATCGGCCCGCGCTGGCGCAGCCGCGGCATCGTGCTGGGCAGCCGCTGCTTTCTGCACGCCTACGACAGCGCGCAGGACCCGCAGGGTACGCTGCTCGAACAACTGATGACCGCGCCCATGCTGGTCACGCACTGGATCAACTGGCAATACAACGCCAGCACCTGCGACCCCGAACGGCTGGGCACCGGCAACAAGCTGCTGCTGAACGTGGTGGGCGGACACATCGGGGTGTTCGAGGGCAACGGGGGCGATCTGCGCATCGGCCTGCCGCTGCAGTCGCTGCACGACGGCACGCGCTGGGTGCATGAGCCGCTGCGGCTGACCACGGTAATCGACGCCCCCGCCACCGCCATCGAAGGCGTGCTGCAGCGTCAGGCCGTGGTGCGCCGGCTCGTGGACAACGGCTGGATGCACCTGTGGCGCTGGGCGCACGACGGGCGCCTGGTGCGCTACGCGCGCGGTCAGTGGCACGCGCTGCCGTGGAGCCAGGCGGTGTGAACGGGCCTCGGGGGCGCCTCACGCACGGGCGCCAACCATTGCACGCAGCCGGCTCTGCCGCGGACATCGCCCTTGCCGGGACGGTTCGCCGTTCCCTTGTCTGGCGGTCCCCCGCAACGGTGCCGTTCAGTGCCCCGGCCTCACCGGCGTGGAGGACGCTGGCGCCCGTCCCCGGCGCAGCGCCATCACCGCCCCCAGCACCAACGCGCCCACAATCATGCCGACGAGCACGTTGAGCGCATTCACGGCGAGCACCCGCCACAGGCCGCCCAGCGGGCCGTACTGAACGGCCGCGCCGACGGCCTCGATGCCGTGGTGCAGGGGCGCGACGCCATGCGCCAGGATGCCGCCGCCGACGAGGAACATGGCCGCCGTGCCCGCCACCGAGAGAAACCGCATCAGCCGGGGCGCGGTTGCCAGCAGCAGGGCGCCCAGGGCCCGCGCTGAGCGACCCGCCCTGGCGCTGAGCCACAGGCCGAGGTCGTCGAGCTTGACGATGGCGCCCACCAGGCCGTAGACGCCCACCGTCATGATGATGGCGATGCCGACCAGCACGGCCACCTGCTGCGCCCACGGCGCACTGGCGACGGTGCCCAGCGCGATGACGATGATCTCGGCCGAAAGAATGAAGTCGGTGCGCACCGCGCCGCGTATCCGGCTCTTCTCCAGCGCCGCCAGATCCGCCGCCAGATCGACCACCGGCGGCGGCGGCGCGCCCGGGTCGGCCGGCGCGGGATCGTGCAGGAAGCGGTGCGTGAGTTTTTCCACGCCCTCGAAGCACAGAAACGCGCCGCCCAGCATCAGCAGCGGCGCGATGAGCCAGGGCACGAAGGCGCTGACCGCCAGCGCGGCCGGCACGAGGATGGCCTTGTTCACGGACGAGCCTTTGGCCACCGCCCAGACCACGGGGATCTCGCGCTCGGCGCGCACGCCGCTGACCTGCTGGGCGTTGAGCGCCAGGTCGTCACCGAGCACGCCGGCGGTCTTCTGCGTCGCCACCTTGGTCATGGTGGCCACGTCATCGGCCACGACGGCGCTTTTCTTCGCCGCCACCTTGGTCATCAGGGCGATGTCGTCGAGCAGCGTGGCAATGTCGTCAAGCAGGGTCAGAAGGCTGGCACCGGCCATGGAAACATCTCCGAAAAACGGGTTGAAGGGCCCTACGGCTGGCGGGCCCACCAGGTGTCCACCACCCACATCTCGCCCGGCGAGTACGGCGGCACCACGTCGGGACGCGCCAGGCGCCAGGCGTCGTACACCATGCGATGCGTGCTCGCATACCACTGCGGGATCAGGTAGTGCTCGGCCGCGATGATGCGGTCCAGCGCGTGGCAGGCGGGCAGCATCTGAGCCAGCGTTCTGGCCGAGACCATGGCGCGGATGACGGCATCGACGGCCGGGTTCTTCACCCCGGCGAAGTTGCCCGAATCTTCCTGGTCGGCCGCCTGGCTGCCAAAGAGGTCGGCGAACTCCTGCCCCGGATTGTTCGTACCCTGGAAGGCGAGCGTGGTGATGTCGAAGTCGAACTTCTGCAGCCGCTGCTGGTACAGCGCGAAATCGACCGAGCGGTAGTTGAGCGTGATGCCCAGCCGGGCCAGGTTGCGCTGCCACGAGAAGATGGTGCGCATGCCGCCTTCGCTGCTGTCTATGTATTCGAGTACGAAGGGCTCGCCCTGCGCATTTCTGAGCACACCGTCCTTCACCTCCCAGCCCGCTTCCTTCAGGAGCTGTTGGGCCAGGCGCAGGTGCTCGCGCAGCGCCATCGCATCGGGCGTGACGGGCGGCTGCACCATGGGGCCGAAGGTGGCCTCGGGCAGCTGCGCGCGCCACGGATCGAGCAGCACCAGCTCGGCGGGCGTGGGCTCGCCCTGCGTCTGGCAGCGCGTGTTGCCGAAGAGGCCCTGCACGCGCTGGTACGCCCCGTAGAACAGGTGGCTGTTCATCCATTCGTAGTCGAACGCCAGGCCGAGCGCGCGGCGCACGCGCAGGTCCTGGAGCAGCGGGCGGCGGGTGTTGAGCACGTAGCTCTGAAAGCCCGCGGGCAGCTTGTTCCTGAACTCGGTCTTGACCAGCTCCCCGGTCGCGAAGCGCTTGCCATTGACGCGCCGCGCCCAGTCGCCGGCGCTGAAAAACCGCATCAGGTCGAATTCGCCCGCCTTCAGCGCCTCCAGGCGCGCGGTGTTGTCCTTGTAGATCTTGACCAGGATGCGGTCGAAGTTGGCCGTGCCCTTGCGCACCGGCAAGTCGCGCGCCCAATACTGGGGGTCGCGCACGTAGGTGATGTCCTTGCCGAAATTCACCGGGCCTATCCTGTACGGCCCGCTGCCGATGGGCGTGTCCGTCACCACCTGGTCGAAGGTCTTGCCCGCGCCCCAGGCGCGGCTGAACACGGGCAGGCCGCCGACGGTAAGCGGCAGCTCGCGATTGGGCGCCTTGAAGCGAAAACGCACCGTGCGTTCGTCCAGCACGTCGCAGCCGGCCACCTCGTAGAGCATGGTCTTGTAGCCGGGCGAGACGTAGGGGCCCACCAGCGTGTCGTAGCTGTACTTCACGTCCTGCGCCGTGACGGGCGAGCCATCGTGAAAGCGCGCCTCGGGCCGCAGGCGGAAGGTGGCGGAGAGGCCGTCGGCCGCCACGCTCACGTCCTCGGCCAACAGCCCGTAGCCGGTGGCGGTCTCGTCCAGCGAGCCGGTGAGCAGCGTGTCGAACATCAGCTGCGACAGGTAGGCCGGGGCGCTGCCGCGGATGGTGAAGGGGTTGTATTTGTCGAAGGTGGAAGCGCGCGAATTGCTCACCAGGCGCAACTCGCCGCCCTTGGGCGCGTCCGGATTCACATAGGGAAAGTGCGTGAAATCGGCCGGCTCCTTCACGTCGCCCCAGAGCGCGTAGGCATAGTCGGCGCGCACGGGCAGCACCGCCGCCAGACAGGCGCCGAGCAGGAAGAGTCGCAAACCTCGCATGCGACAATTCTGCACTGAACCACCGCACCATCAGGAGAACAACAATGGGTTTTCTCGCAGGCAAGAAGCTGCTCATCACGGGCGTGCTGTCCAACCGCTCCATCGCCTACGGCATCGCGCGCGCCTGCCACCAGCAAGGCGCGCAGCTGGCCTTCAGCTACGTGGGCGAGCGCTTCAAGGAGCGCATCACCGAGTTCGCGGCCGAATTCGGCTCCACGCTGGTGCTCGACTGCGACGTGGGTGACGATGCGCAGATCGAGCGGCTCTTCGCCGATCTGCACGCCGCCTGGGGCACGTTCGACGGCTTCGTGCACAGCATCGGCTTTGCGCCGCGCGAAGCGATCGCGGGCAACTTCTTCGACGGTCTCTCGCGCGAGAACTACCGCATCGCGCACGACATCAGCGCCTACAGCTTCGCGGCGCTGGCCAAGGCGGCGCTGCCCTACCTGAACGACCAGTCGGCGCTGCTCACGCTCACCTACCTGGGCTCGCTGCGCAGCATTCCCAACTACAACACCATGGGCCTGGCCAAGGCCTCGCTCGAAGCCAGCGTGCGCTACCTGGCCGAAGCGATGGGCCGCACCGAGGACGGCCGGGCGATCCGCGTCAACGGCATTTCGGCCGGGCCGATCAAGACGCTGGCGGCCAGCGGCATCAAGGATTTCGGCAAGCTGCTCTCGCGCGTGGCCGACGCCGCGCCGCTGCGCCGCAACGTGACGATCGAGGACGTGGGCAACGTCGCCGCCTTCCTGCTGAGCAACCTGGCCAGCGGCATGACGGCCGAGATCACCTATGTGGACGCGGGCTTCAGCCAGACCGCGGGCCTGTCGGCCGATCAGGTCTGAGTCTGATCCGCGCTCAGGCCGCCACCGTGGCGGCCGCGCTGTCCGCCAAGGCCGTGCGGATGGCCTGGGCGAGTTCTGCCGCCTCGAACTTGGCGACATAGCCATTGGCACCGACCTTCTGAACCAGCCCCTCATTGGTCGTGCCCGTAAGCGACGAATGGATCAGCACCGGCAAACCGGCAAAGCGCGTGTCCTGCTTGATGTTGCGCGTGAGCGTGAAGCCATCCATCTCGGGCATTTCCAGGTCGGTCAGCACGAGCCCGACCTTGTCGAGGATGGACTTGCCCTCGGCCTTGGCCTGTTCGGCCAGCGCGTTCAGCCGCTCCCACGCCTCCTTGCCCGACTTGACGATCTCGTAGGGCGCCGCCAACCCCTTGAGCTCCTGCTCCAGCAGCGAACGCGCGACGAAGGAGTCATCGGCGGCAAGCACGATGGACTCGCCCTTCATGCGCACCTTGGCGCCCAGTTTCTTGCCATCCACGGCGTGGCGGTCCTTTTCGGGGGTGATCATCTGCACGATGGCCTCGACGTCCAGCACCTGCGCCAGACGCTGCTGGCCACTGCCATCGTCCTCGAGCCGCGCAAAGCTCGTCACCAGCGACTTGGAATTGCCGCTGGCTTCCGCGGGGATCACCTGCTTCCAGTCCAGGCGCGCGATGTCTTCCACCGACTCGACCGCAAAGGCCTGGATGCTGCGGCCGTACTCGGTCACCAGCAGAATGTTGAGCCCCGTCTCAGGCGTGCAGCCGACCATGGCCGGCAGATCGAACACGGGGATCACCTGCCCGCGCAGGTTCACCACGCCCAGCGAGAGCTTGTCCGCCCCCACCACCGGCGTGATCGTGGGCATGGCCATGATCTCGCGAATCTTGAAGACGTTGATGCCAAACAGCTCGGACTGGCCCAGCGCCTTGTCCTTGCCCAGGCGAAACATCAGCATTTCGAACTTGTTCGAACCGGCCAGGTTGGCGCGCTCATCGATTTCAGACTGGGACTTTGCCATGTGAGGTCCTCCAGCGCCCGTGGTGGCGCGGTACGCGGCCATTCTATAAGTTTGCACGCGGATGTCGGCGGTCATTTCCGCGGCGCCGCGCGGCGCGTCAGGGCGGTTCAAACCGTTCGGCCTGCCTCGATCCAGCGCACCGCGCCCTGCCCGGCCGCGCGGCCCGTGGCCATGCAGGCGGTGAGCAGATAGCCGCCGGTGGGCGCCTCCCAATCAAGCATCTCGCCCGCGCAGAAGACGCCCGGCAGGCGGCTCGGCATCAAGCGGGCGTCCAGGTCTTCAAAGCGCACGCCACCCGCGGTGCTGATGGCCTCCGCAATCGGCCGCGCGGCCACCAGGGTCAGGGGCAAGGCCTTGATGGCGGCGGCCAGCCGCGCCGCATCGTGCACGCCCTCCTTGCCAAGCTGTTCATGCAGCAGCGCCATCTTGATGCCCTGCAGCCCCAGGCGGCTCTTGAGGTGGCTGGCCACACTGCGCGCGCCACGCGGATGCAGGACGGCCGAGCGCACCTGCTCGGGTGAACGATCGGGCAGCAGGTCCAGGTGCGGGGTCACCTCGCCTTGCGCCTCGATGGCGTCGCGCAGCAGGGCCGAGGCGGCGTAGATCAGGCTGCCTTCCACCCCGCTGGCCGTGACGACGAATTCACCGCGCCGGTCGAACCCCGCGCAGCGCAGCGCCACGGTCTTGAGCGGCTGGCCGGCATGGCGCTCGGCAAAAAAGGGCGACCAGCCGGGCGAGCCGTCCGGCCTGCGCACGTCAAAGCCGCAGTTGGCGCTTTTCAGCGGCGCCACCGGCACGCCTTTTTCCTCCAGCAGCGGCACCCAGGCCGCGTCCGAGCCCAGGCGCGGCCAACTCGCCCCGCCCAGGGCCAGTACCACGGCACGCGCCGTGACGCGCACCTCGCCCTGGGGCGTGGTCATCCGCAGTGCCCCATCATTCGCCCAGCCGGTGAAGCGATGGCGCACGTGCCAGCGCACCCCCTGGGCATGCAGGCGCTGCAGCCAGGCGCGCAGCAGCGGCGCGGCCTTCATGTCGGCCGGAAACACACGGCCCGAGCTGCCGACGAAGGTGCGTGCGCCCAGTTCATCGGCCCAGGCGCGCAGCTCGCGCGCGCCGAACCTGCGCAGCAGGGGCGCGAGCTGCGGCTCACGCGCGCCAAAGCGGGCGAGAAAGCGCGGCTCGGGCTCGGAATGCGTGAGGTTCAGCCCGCCGCGCCCCGCGAGCAGGAACTTGCGCCCGAGCGAGGGCATGGCGTCGAAAACGCGCACGGCGACGCCCGCCTGCGCGGCCACTTGCGCGGCCATGAGGCCGGCGGGGCCGCCGCCGATCACGGCAAGATCACAGGCAAGGTCTTTTTCAGGCACGGCAGAGTCGCAAAGTTCAGAAAGAGGAGCCGTTGGCTTCGCAGTACGGCAAGGTCCGGTTCATGTCGCGCCGGGGTGGTTCGTTCGCTGCCGAGGGATTCATCACACCATTTTTCCATCGCTCGTCAGAAAGGACACCCGCACCGCATGCCCCGGGTAAAGGCTCTGGACGGCGTCGCGGTAGCGCTGCAGCTGCGCACGCAGAGTGTCGTCGCGTTCGGGGTGCGTGGCGCTTTTGTAGTCGAGCACCCACCAGGCCTCGGGGTCGGTGGCACAGGCGCGGCGGTGCACCAGGCGATCGATGCGCAGGCGCTCGCCCCGGTGGATCAGCTCCACCTCGTTGAAGGCCTCGAGCACCTCGACCTCGGACCAGGCCCAGGCGGCTTCGCCCGTGAGTATGCAGCGGGCCATGGCCTCGGCCTGCGCGCTCTGCTCGGCGCTCAAGGCATAGCGTTGCCTCGCATGCGCCACGCGCTCGCTGCGCCAGCCTCCCGCAAGCTCACCCGCATGCTCCAGCAGCCAGTGCATGGCCTGGCCGATGCGCGAGACGTCGCTGTCGGGCGTTGCTTCTATCTGCATAGCTGATAGCGCTTGTTCGGCAGCCGCCAGAGGCTGATTTTCTTTACAGATTTCTTCGCCTCTGCCCGCTCCCGCGGGAGCAGGGGGCAGGGTCGGGATCGTGAACGTCTGCCGCGCAGGCTGCGCCGTGGCAGCAGTCTCGGGGGCATCGAGTGCCTGGGCCAGCGGCTCGATCCGCTGCCACCACGTTCCGCTGCTGGTCTGATAGGGCTCGAAGCCCGAGAGCACGAGGCGCGTGCGTGCGCGGGTCATGGCGACGTACAGGGCGTTGAGTTCTTCGCGCGCCTGGGCGGCGGCTTCCTCCTGCGCCAGCGTCTGAACGCTCGCGGGCGGTGCGCTGCCCTTGGCCAGAAAGACCAGCCGGCGGGGCGCGGGCGCATCGCCCGGCCAGTCGATCAGCACCTCGGGCGTGGCGCGGGCCTTCAGACCGCTGGCGCTGTCGAGCAGCAGCACCTCGGCAGCCTCCAGCCCCTTGGCGCCGTGCACGGTGAGCAGGCGCACGGCCTCGGGCGCGGCGTGGCGCGGCAGCGGCAAGGGCTGACGGCGCAGCGCGTGCAGCCACTGGTAGGCGGTGAGAAAGCGCCCACCCTGTACGTCGAGCGCGGCCGAGAGCAGCGCGCGCAGCTGGCGCAGCACGTGCGCGCGCTCGGGCGGCGGCGCGGCGGCGGCAAAGCGCGCGAGCACATCGCCCCGGTGATAGATGGCCTGCAGCGCGTCGTGCGGCGGCAGGCTCAGCAACCAAGCGCGGTATTGAGCCAAATTGGCCGCCAACGCTTGCCCGTCCTGCGTCTGCAGCTCTGTTGTTGGGAGCACATCCAACCACGCCGGGCGCGGCTCGCCTGCGGCGCGCACGGCCAGCGCGATGCGCGCGAGGTCTTCATCGCCGCAGCCAAAGAGCGGTGACTTGAGCGCGCGCGCCAGCATCAGATCGTGCCCCGGCGAGACCAACGCATCGACGAGCGCCAGCACGTCGAGCACCGCGGGCTGCTCGGTCAGCAGGCTTTTGTCCGGCTGTTCGCAGGCGACGCCGAGCGCGCGCAGTTCGGCCTGCAGCACGATGAGCGGCTCACGCTTGCGCGCCAGCACCATGATCTCTTCGGGCGCGACGCCCGCGGCGATGCGCGCGGCCACCCAGCGCGCGGCCTGGCGGCATTCGAGCGTGCGCAGGGTTTCCTCGACCTCCAGGCGCGGCGTGGCGAGGCTGTCGCGCCACGCGAGCTCCGGCGCCTGTGCCCGGGCCGCCCGGGGCGGGCGCGGGGTCAGGGGCAGCGCCTGCGCGCCGCCCTCGTCCGTGGATTCGGTGGTGTGCGCGCGAAAGCCGCTGAATTCACCCCCCTGCTGCGCCTGCTGCATCACCGCATTGACGACGTCCAGCACGCCGGGCGCGTTGCGCCGCGTGTGGTCGGTGGCCAGGCAGGCACCGCCGAGCGCCTGCACGACGAAGTCGCGCGCGGCGGCGAACACCTTGGGATCGGCGCGGCGAAAGCGATAGATGCTCTGCTTGGGGTCGCCGACGATGAAGACGCTGGGCGCCACCTGCCCGCCGCCCGCGCCCGCGTAGCCCGAGAGCCAGGCGTGCAGTGCCTGCCACTGCAGCGGGTTGGTGTCCTGGAATTCGTCGATGAGCAGGTGGCGCGTGCGTGCATCGAGCCGCTCCTGCACCCAGGCGGACAACTCGTGATCGGCCAGCAGGCGCATGGCCGCGCGCTCGACGTCGTTCATGTCCACCCAGCCGCGCTCGCGCTTGAGCGTGGCGAAACACTCGGTCAGCACGCGCGTGAGGCGGGTCATGCGCTGCTGGTGCAGGCGCGCCTGTTGCTGCTCCCGCGCCGCGAGCACGGCCAGCACCTCCTGCTGCGCCGCGCGCACCGGCGCCATGCCCGGCATGTTCTTGCCGAAGGCGCGCGGCTCGCCTTTTTGCGTGAGCAGCGCCTCCTGCACCCCATCGAAGTCGCCGCTGTGCACGGCGGCGAGCAATTTCCTGCCGCACTCGGCAAAGGTTCTGGCGGCGGGAAGGAGTGCTTGTGCGGCTTCATGAAGCAACGCCTGGCCCGCAGCGCGCACGAGCAGCCAGTCGCTCGGCTGCGCCACGCCTGCCATGCGCGGGAACACCGCATCGAAATCGGGCACCGCGTCCTGCACCGGCGCGGCTTCGTCGGCCAGCGCGAACTCGGTGCGCCGCGTCAGCGCCGTACGCAGCGCCTCGTGCGCTTGCGTGCGGCCCAGCGTGGTCACCAGCGCCGCGTAATCCTCGCGCAGCGCCTCATGCCCGGCCACTTCGTGCAGAAAGGGGCGCCAGACGTCGGCCACGGCCTGCGCCTCGTCTTCCAGCAGCTCGTAGCCCGCGGGCAGTCCCAGATCGGCGAGCACCGACAGCGGCGCCGTCTGCAAAAGCGCGGCAAACCATCCGTGAAAGGTGCGGATCTGCACCGGGCGGCCTTGGGCAAGCAGTGTTTCATATAAATTTTGTAGCTGCTCACGCTTTTCCAGAGCCAATTCTGGCGCTATTCCTCTTGCAACCAACTCGCCCCGTAGGCGCTCGTGCCACGCGGCTTCGGTCTCAGCCGGTCGGCCTGCTTGCAGGTCCGCGGGGCGAGGCCGGGCAAAGTCCTGCAGCCACTGGCGCAGCCGCTCGCGCATTTCGCCCGCGGCCTTCTTCGTGAAGGTGATCGCCAGAATCTCGTGCGGCGCGCAGCCATCGAGCAGCGCCCGCAGCATGCGCGAGACCAGCATCCAGGTCTTGCCCGCGCCGGCGCAGGCTTCCACCACCACGCTGCGGCGCGGATCGCACGCCACGGCATAGAACGCCTCGCGGGTGCAGGGCACGCCATCGAGCTGATAGGCAGCCCATTCACTCATGCCAGAAATCCTTGCGGCACAGTCCGCGCACTTCGCACCAGTCGCAGACGCTGCCCTCGCCCAGCGCAGGAAGAGGTTCGCCCGCCGCGATGCGCGCCATGTCGTGGGCCATGCCGGCCTCGAGCAGTTCGGCCAGCCGCGCCAGCTCGGGCAGTTCGTGCAAACCGGGTTCTTCGCCCTCGGCCAGGTTGAGGTAAGCCGCGCGCGGCGCCTGCGCGCCCGAGAGCAGGGCATAAAACGGCAGCTGCGTCTCTTCGCTGCCGGCCTTGACGCGACTTCGGGTCTTTTGCAGCGACTCGGTCTTGTAGTCGATCAGCAGCGCGCCACCGCCCGGCAGATGGTCGATGCGGTCGATTTTTCCGCTCAGCTGCAGCGTGCCGCGGCGCGTCTTGAAGGACTCCTCGCCCGCCGCGAACACCGCGCCGCCCGCCTCGTGGCCCGCCAGCCAGAGCAGGTAGGCGTCGCGCAGCTGCGGCCAGGCGACGGCAAAGGGCAGGAATTCGCCCTCTTCGTTCGCAAGGTGCAGCGTCTGAGTGGCCTGCTGCTGCGCCGCGTCCATTAATACCAGGCGATCGGCCCGCGGCGCCTCCTTCAGCCGTTGATGAAACTCGCACAGCACCTCATGCACCCAGATGCCCCAGTCGCGCTTGTCCACGTCCACATCCAGCTCGCCCTCATCGCGCAGGCCGAGCTGACGCAGCGCAAAGAAGCGGTAGGGACAGGCACGCAACTGCTCGTAGCTGCTGGCCGACAGCGGCTGCATCGGCAGGCGCGCGCCCACGGGCCGGGGTCGCGGGGTGGGCGCGGGCGCGACTTCACGCAGCACACGGGCATCGCGGCCCGCATGCAGGCGCACACCCGGCCTCAGGCGCAGCGCCTGCACCAGCGGCGAGGGCATCACCGGCTCGCCGCTGTCATCGGCATGGCGGATGAGCACGTCCAGCTCGGGGGCGGAGAGCGCCAGCGCCCAGGCCTCGGCCTGCGCGCGTTGGGCGTCTTCGCGTGTGGGCAGCCCCAGCGCCTGGCGCTGCGCCGCCGTCCACGGCCCCGGCGGTTCGGGGGCCGCGGGCAGATGCCGCTCATCGGCGCCCGGCAGCACCACCGCGGCGAACGAACGCCCGAGCAGCTGCGCCATGGGCAGCACCACGACTTGCGCGTCGCCCGCGTGGGGCGGCTGGTAGCTGGCGTGCTCCAGCACCTCGCTCACCCAATCGAGCACCCCTGCCAGGGTCATGCGCCGCGATGCGCCGGGCCAGGCTTGCCACCGCGCCAGCGCCTCGTCGCTCAGGCCCAGCGCCTCGATCACGGCGCTGCCCGCGGCATCGGCCGCCAGCACCGGCCAGAGCCCGCAGCGCTGCAGCAGCGCGCGCAGATCGGCCAGCCAGCGCGCCAGCGTGCGGCCTGCCGCCATCGGCTCGCGCAGCGCCTGCACCTGCTCGACCAGCGGATCGTGCGGGGCTAGCGCCAGCGCGTCGTCCCAGTGACGCGCCGCCTCCTGGCGCAGCCGTTGCTCCAGCGCGCGGTGATCGTGCTGCGCCAGCGCGGGCGCGAGCTTGATGAGGTCCAGCACCGCATCGCTCGTCGCCCGGCGCGCGCAGGCGCGCAGCAGCGCCACCACGCTGGCCGCGGCATGCGTGGTCGAGAGCTTCCAGCCGGTTTCATCGCGCAGTTGCACGTCGGCGTGCAGCCCGGCACCGCCCAGCAGGGCATTGACGCGGCGCACCAGCAGCCGGTCACCGGCCACGATGGCCACGGGCGTGCGCCCCGCCTGCAGGTGCCGCAGCACGCACGCCGCCGAGCGCTCGGCCTCATCCTCGGCATCCATCGCCTGGTGCAACGCCACGGCGCCCAGGCGCGACGGCGTCTCGTGCGCCAGCGTCACGGCCTTGTCGGCCCAGTGTGCGGCAAGCGCCTGCACCAGGGGCTCGCGCTGCAGCCCGGGCACGATCGCCAGCAGATCGAACTGTCGGCCCAGCGCCGCGTCAAAGAGCACATCCGTGGCGTAGGCCGAGCTGGCCGCCCACACCGCCGCCACCCGGGCCAGCAGGCTTTCGAGCGCGAACGGGCCGTCCTGCGCCGCGGGCAGCACCGCATGCACCTGCGTCAGCCAGCCTTCACGCCCGCCCGGCGGCTGTGAAGCGGCCAAGGGCGCGAGCTGGCGCGTGAGATCCAGCAGGCGCCCGGCCAGGGGCTGGGCCTCGGCGCCCAGCCCGGCCTGCTCCAGCAGACGCTGCGCGGTCAGGAGATCGTGCGCATGGTCGAACCACAAGTCCTGCGACTGGGGCGCGAAAACGCCCAGCTCTGCGGCCCAGTTGCGCGTGGTCTGCAGGCGCGGCATGAAGGCGGCGGCGCCGTCCGCACAACGCGCCAGCCACGCATCGCGCGCCGTGCTCAGCAGGTTGGCGTAGGGCAACAGCACCACGGTGCGCGCCAGATGCGCGCCGCGGCGCGCGGCGTGTTCGCACACCGCGTCGAACCAGCCGACGCAGGGCGAGGCGCCAACAACCATGGCGCCACGAGGCAAACGTGTTTCTGTCACAATAAATTGAATTTACCTCTTGTCTACCGCCATACAGGACATGCCATGGCCAGCGAATTGATCAAACACGTTTCCGACGCAAGCTTCGAAGCCGACGTCCTCAAGTCTTCCTCCCCCGTGCTGGTCGACTATTGGGCCGAATGGTGCGGCCCCTGCAAGATGATCGCCCCCGTGCTCGACGAGGTGGCGGGCGACTACCAGGGCAGGCTGCAGATCGCCAAGGTCAACGTGGACGATAACCGCGAAGTGCCCGCGAAATTCGGCATCCGCGGCATTCCCACACTGATGATCTTCAAGAACGGCGAGCTTGCCGCCACCAAGGTCGGCGCGATGAGCAAGGCGCAGCTGACGGCCTTCATCGACCAGAACCTGGGCTGATCCACACCCCCTGCGCTGCGGCGTTTGCACAACGCCGCAGCATCGGCCATTCATTGCATCGCCCGGCCAGCGCACTTTTCCTGTCATAATCCCTCCGATCGCCACTGCGCTGCACCCTCTGCGCAGCTGGTTTGCTGATCACAGGCTCGCCAGAGCATCCCGACCAACGGATGCCCGCACGGCGGACAGCCATCTTCCCTCCTTAGCCAGACACAGCCACTCCCTGACCGGAGTCTTTCCATGCACCTGAACGAATTGAAGGCCCTGCACGTCTCCGAAGTGCTCAAGCAGGCCGAAGAGCTTGGCGTCGAAAACGGCGGCCGCATGCGCAAGCAGGAACTGATGTTCGCCATCATCAAGAAGCGCGCCAAGGGCGGCGAGCAGGTCTTCGCCGATGGCGTGCTTGAAATCCTGCCCGACGGGTTCGGCTTCTTGCGCAGCCCGGACACCAGCTACACCGCCAGCACCGACGACATCTATATCAGCCCCAGCCAGGTGCGCCGCTTCAACCTGCACACCGGCGACATGATCGAGGGCGAGGTGCGAATCCCCAAGGATGGCGAGCGCTACTTCGCGCTGACCAAGCTCGACAAGGTCAACGGCGACCTGCCCGAAAAGAACAAGCACAAGGTGATGTTCGAGAACCTCACGCCGCTGTTCCCCAAGGAGCAGATGAAGCTGGAACGCGACATCAAGGGTGAGGAAAACATCACCGGCCGCATCATCGACATCATCGCGCCCATCGGCCGCGGGCAGCGCGCGCTGATCGTCGCGCCGCCCAAGAGCGGCAAGACAGTGATGATGCAGAGCATCGCCCACGCGATTACCGCCAACTACCCCGACGTGACGCTGATGGTGCTGCTCGTGGACGAGCGCCCCGAGGAAGTGACGGAGATGCAGCGCTCGGTCAAGGGCGAGATCATCGCCTCCACCTTCGACGAGCCGGCCACGCGCCACGTGCACGTCGCCGAGATGGTGATCGAACGCGCCAAGCGCCTGGTGGAGCTGGGCAAGGATGTGGTCATCCTGCTCGACTCGCTCACGCGCCTGGCGCGCGCCTACAACAACGTCGTGCCCTCCAGTGGCAAGGTGCTCACCGGCGGCGTCGATTCCAACGCCTTGCAGCGCCCCAAGCGCTTCTTCGGCGCGGCGCGCAAGATCGAAGAAGGCGGGAGCCTCACCATCATCGCCACCGCGCTCGTCGATACCGGCAGCCGCATGGACGAGGTGATCTTCGAGGAGTTCAAGGGCACCGGCAACAGCGAGCTGCACCTAAGTCGGCGCCTGTACGAAAAGCGCGTGTTCCCCGCGATCGAGCTCAACAAGAGCGGCACGCGCCGCGAGGAACTGCTGCTGGCCCCCGAGATCCTGCAGAAAACCCGCATCCTGCGCCAGTTCATGTACAACATGGACGAGATCGAGTCGATGGAGCTCATGATCAAGAAAATGCGCGAGACCAAGAGCAACGTCGATTTCTTCGAAGCCATGCGCCGCGGCGGCTGATTCGGCCGATTTCGATCGTTTCTATATAATGCTCGGTTTCACGGAAAGTACGCCGGATGTGCTGGCGCGGCTCCCGGCTTACCACTCCAACAGGATTTCATCATGCGTGAAGGCATTCATCCCTCCGATTACCGCGAAGTGCTGTTCCTGGACCTGTCCAACGGGTTCAAGTTCGTCACTCGCTCGTGCGTGAGCACGAAGGAAACCGACACCTTCGAGGGCAAGGAATACCCGCTGTACAAGCTCGATACGTCGAGCGAGTCGCACCCCTTCTACACCGGGACGCAAAAGTCCGTGGACAACATGGGTGGGCGCGTCGAAAAATTCCGCAACCGCTTTGCCCGCGGCGTCGCCAAGTAAGCCCCAGACCCGGACAGCGCGTTCGGTGGGCTCTGTGCCCCGGCGCACCCAGGCAGCCCGGCACGCCGCGCTGCCTTTTTCATTGTTGGATTCCCCAGCATGACACGCCCCAGCCCAGCCATCGTTGCCCAAGCGGCCGTGCGGCCCCTGCCGCGCTGGGCACTGTGGCTGCTGTGCCTGGCCTACGCCGTGCCGGGCTTCATCGGCCGGGACCCCTGGCGCGGCGACGACATGCAGGCGTTTGCCTTCATGCGCGAAATCGCGCTCGGCCACGCCCATTGGCTGACCCCCATGCTGGCAGGCCAGCCGCCGGAAACCAACGGTCTCTTGCCCCTGTGGCTCGGCGCCTGTGCGATACGCCTGAGTGACGGCTGGCTGCCCACTGAACTGGCCACCCGGCTGCCGTTCATGCTCCTGCTGGTGCTGATCCTCATCAGTACCTGGCGCGCCGTCTATCACCTTGCACTGAGCCCGCAGGCCCAGCCCGTGGCCTTCGCCTTCGGCGGCGAGGCGCAGCCACGCGACTACGCCCGCGCTATCGCCGACGGCGCCCTGCTGGCGCTGATCGCCACGCTGGGCCTGGCCCAGTTTTCACACGAAACCACCAGCCATCTCACGCAACTGGCCGGAACGGCGCTGTTGCTCTACGCCGGGGCCGCGCTCCCCGTTCGCATGGCCCGCCGACCTGTGCTCGCGGCGGGAATCGGTCTGCTGTGCCTGGCACTGAGCGGCGCGCCCGGCATGGCCCTGTTGCTCGGGCTCGGCAGTGCCGCGCTGGCCGCGGGCCATGCGCGGACCGCGCCATCGTCCACGCCCGCCCGGCGGGCCGCGGCGACGCTGGTGACCCTGACCATCACCACGGCCCTGCTGGTCAAGTGGCTGGACTTGTGGCATTGGCGCATCAACCTGCCAGGCGACGCCCACGAATGGCGCAGCCTGCTGCGCCTGCTCGTCTGGTTCATCTGGCCCACCTGGCTGCTGGCCTTGTGGACGCTGTGGCGCTGGCGCCACCAGCTCGCGGGCGGAGACAGCCACATCGCGCTGCCACTGTGGTTCGCGCTGATCGCGCTGGCCGCCACCTTTGGCACCCAGCCGGCGGACCGGGCCCTGTTCCAGGGCCTGCCCGCCTTCGCGGCGCTGGCCGCGTTCGCGCTGCCCACGCTCACGCGCGGCTTTGCCGCGGTCATCGACTGGTTCACGCTGCTCTTCTTCAGCCTGTCGGCGATCGTGATCTGGGTCATCTGGCTGGCCGTCCAGACCGGCGTTCCAGCTCAGCCGGCCGCCAACGTGGCCCGACTCGCACCCGGCTTTGAAAGCCGCTTTGCCCCCCTGCCTTTCACCGTTGCGATCCTGGCCACGCTGGCGTGGTGTGCGCTGGTGCGCTGGCGCACCGCACGCCAGCGCCCGGCGATCTGGAAAAGTCTGGTGTTGCCCGCGGGAGGCGCGGCACTCGGGTGGGTCCTCCTGATGACCCTGTGGCTGCCGCTGCTCAACTACGGGCGCAGCTACGCGCCGCAAGTGGCATTGCTGCACCAGGTCCTGCAAAGGCCGCACGACGGCCAACCGCTGCACGACGGCGACTGTGTCGCCGGCTTCGGCCTGGATCAACCTCTGATGGCCGCCCTAATCTATCAAGGGGGTCTGGACATGCACCCACCGAACGAGGCAACGCCCTGCGGCTGGGCCATTGCCGATCCGGATGCCGACGTCAATGCGCTTGAGGTGCTCCCATCCGACGCCTGGGAGCAGATGGCCATGGTCACACGTCCCACCGACCGGCGCGACCAGCTCGTGGTGCTGCGCCGCCGAACCCGCTGAACCATGCGCGGACGCCGCAGCATCGCCCGCCACGCGGCCACGGTGCTCGCGGGGCAACTGGCGGTCATGGCCTTTGGCGTGACGGACACCATCGTCACCGGCCGCTATTCCGAAGCCTCGCTCGCGGCGCTCTCCATCGGCTCCGCCGTGTTCGTGAGTGTCTACGTCGCGGTGATGGGTGTCTTTCAGGCGCTGCTGCCCCTGTGGGCGGAGCACCACGGCGCCCATCGCCCCGCAGCCATCGGCGCCAGCGTGCGCCAGTCGCTCTACCTCTGGCTGGTGGCCAGCGCATTGGGCATGGCGATCCTGCTCACGCCCGACGCCATCCTGCGCGCCACCGACGTCCCGCAGAACCTGCGCGGCGAGGTCAGCCGCTACCTCGCCATTCTCGCCTTCGGCCTGCCTCCGGCACTGCTGTTTCGCATCTACAGCACGCTCAGCCAGGCACTCGACAGGCCGCAATTCGTCACCTGGCTGCAGATGAGCTCGCTCCTCATCAAGGTGCCGCTGTCGCTGTGGTTCACCTTTGGCGGCGCCGGCCTTGCTCCCCAGGGCGCCCCGGGCTGCGCGTGGGCCACGCTGGTCGTCAACTACGCCTTGCTCGGTGTGGCCCTCCTGATGCTGCGCCAACAAGCGGTGTTTCGCCCCCTCCTGCTGTGGCAACCGCTGGAACCCCCCGACTGGACCGAACACCAAAGTTTTTTGCGACTGGGCGTCCCCGCAGCCCTCTCCATTTTGGTGGAAGTCACGTCATTCACGCTGATGGCCCTTTTCATAGCGCGCCAGGGCGCATTGCCCGCAGCCGCCCACCAGATCGCAGCCAACCTGGCTGCCGTGCTCTACATGGTGCCGCTGTCACTGGCGATCGCCGTGAGCGCCCACGTGAGCTTCAGCCGCGGCGGCGGCGACGAACACCATGCGGCGCAGATCGCCCTGCGAGGCTTGCTGAACGCGGCGGCGCTGGGCTGCGCCCTAGCCACCCTGTTGTGGGTTACCAAACGGCCGCTGGCGAACCTGTACACGACAAGCCCTGAGGTCGCGCGGCTTGCAAGCCAGTTGCTGTCATGGGTGTGCGCCTACCACGTGGCGGACGCCGTGCAGACGCTGTGCATCTTCGTGCTGCGCAGCTACCGCATGACCATCATCCCCTTCCTGGCGTACGGCCTACTGCTGTGGGGGGTGGGCCTGGGCGGCGGCTACATGCTGGCCTACCATGGATGGATCGGCTGGGGGCCATGGCCATCGCCCGTGCCGTTCTGGGGCGCGAGCGCCGCAGCGCTGGCCGCCACGGCCCTGGTTTTCACGGCGCTTATGCTGATGGTGCTGCGCGCGCATATGCACGCCCCTGCACGCCAAATCCGCGCCACGTAACCCGCTACAATCGCCCGTTTCGCGGAGAGGTGGATGAGCGGTTTAAGTCGCACGCCTGGAAAGCGTGTGTGGGTTAATAGCCCACCGGGGGTTCGAATCCCCCCCTCTCCGCCAGCCCACAGGCCCAGGTACGCAGCGCACCTGGGCTTTTTGCATTCCGGACGCACTCGGCCCGCTTGCCCACGCAACATCGACACGACCTGGTGTTGTCCATGGACATCCCAGGCTTTGCACGAGGCGCCGTCTTCATGCGTACACCATGCGCAGACGCATAGTCCTTTCGGCACCCTTCCATACCGTCGCTTTGCCCACTATTATCGAGATCGTTACAACGCAGGGCACTTTGGCGAAGCCTGGCGCCATGGGCCGTTTCTGAGGGAGAAAGATATTGATGAACAGCAAGTTTGCTGCGCACGTTGTTGCCACTTTCTACGCAGCCGCACTTTCATGTGCCGTCGGCGCGCAAGGAATGCCAGCACCAGGTACAGGCCCCGCGGCGCAGAATTTGCCGGATGCGATCAAGAAGGCAATCAGCGCTCACCCCGAGGTGCAGGCACGCTACCACGACTTCATTTCATCGCTTGAGGACAAGAACATCGCCCAGGCGGACTGGCGCCCGCAAGTGGACGCGCAAGCCTGGGCCGGTCACGAATGGCGCAGCAACGTGCCCGCCTCCCCGTCGTTCGACTGGAACCGCCCGGGCTGGAGCCTGACGCTGAGCCAGCTGCTGTACGACGGCGGGGTCACCAGCAACCTGATTCGCAATTACGGGTTCAAGAAGCTTTCCAAGTTCTACGACTTGCGTGCCACCAGCGAGGCGCTGGCCAACGACACCGCCATCGCTTATCTGGACGTGCAGCGCTACCGCCAGACTCATGCACTGGCGGAAAACAACTATCAGGTCCACAAGACCTCGCTGGAGCAGATTCGCCAACGCCAGCAGTCGGGCGTCGGGCGCGGCGTCGACCTGGAGCAGGCCAACGCCCGCCTGGCACTGGCGCAGGTCAACCTGATGACCGAAACCGGCAACCTCAATGACGTCTCTCAGCGCTACCGCCGCCTTGTGGGCGAATACCCCGCCGCGACGCTTGATCCCGCGCCCGAGATCGAGGCCAGTGCGATGCCGCAAGGCACCACGCAGAACTTCGAACAGGCGCTGCGCGCCAACACCTCGGTGCTTTCCAAGCAGGCATTGGTGCAGGCCGCCGAGGCCGTTCAGGAGTCGGCCAAGGGCAACTACGCTCCCAAGCTGCAGTTGCGCGTGGGCACGGGGCGCGACCGCGACATGCTCACGGCCGCAGGTCCCGCCACCAATATCCAGAGCTCCAGCATCCAGTTGCTGCTCACTTTCAATCTCTACCGCGGCGGCGCCGACGACGCGCGCAGCCGCCAAACGGCCGCACAGAACTACGCCGCCCAGGACGTGCGCGACTACACCTGCCGCAACGTGCAACAAACTCTTGCCGTGGCGTGGGACAACATCGTGCGGCTGCGCCAGCAACTGCCATTCCTGCGCGAGCATGCGCTGGCCACTTCCAAGGTGCACGCGGCCTACATCCAGCAGTTCCAGATCGGGCAGCGCACGCTGCTGGACCTGCTGGACACGCAAAATGAACTGTTTCAGGCACGCATCGCGCAAGTCAACGCGGAAACCGACCTGAAGAAATACGAGTATCAATGGCTTGCCAACTCCGGTCAGGTGCTGCAGGCGCTGCACCTGACGCCACCCCATGCCGACAGCCAGCCCGAGGAGCAAGCCGATCTGGTCCTGCCCGACGACGCGCTCAGGGCCTGCGAGAGTGCCGTGCCCGACACCCGCAACCTGGCGCCCGTGGCCCAGGTCCAGCCGGGGCGAGACGGTACGGCCATGGCCAGCAACCAGTGACCGAGAGACCGGGTTCGCCCGCAAGAAGCCGCCCACGCACGCACCACACCCGTGTCCGATACCGACCGCAAGGAACCTGACCCAGGGGCCGCGTTCCCGTCACGGAAAGCATTGTCGGAACTGGACGCCGACTTCATCCGTGTGCTGGAAGACCTGGTGAATGCACTGCTGGCCAATGGCACGCTGCGCCTCACCGACCTGCCGCCCGAAGCTGTAGCCAAGCTTGACCAACGCAGACAGGCGCGCGCTCGTCTGCGCAACAGCCTGGACCTGATCGGCGACGACGACGCGCTCCTGTGACCAACCGCCTCGAACGCATGTCGCCCGAAGTCGCACGCCTGGCCCAGCCGCAAAACGACCCCTGGCGCGTGCCCGCGCATGCCGCGCACGACGACCCGCTGCTCGCCTGTCTGGTGGAGATCACACGACTGCACGGCGTGCCGTTCACCGCCCAGGCACTGAGCAACGGCCTGCCGCTTGTTGACCAGCGCCTGACGCCCTCGCTGCTGGCACGTGCCGCCGCGCGCGCGCACTTCACCACGCGCATCGTGCGCCGCACGCTCGACGGCGTGCCCGCCGGGCTGCTGCCCGCCATCCTGATTCTGCACGGCAACCGCGCCTGCGTGCTGCTCGAAGATCTGGGCGAGCGGGGCTGGCTCATTCAGTACCCCGAATCGGCCAGCCCTGTCGAGGTCGCGCGCGCCGAGGTGCTGCAGGCTTACACGGGGCTGATGTGCTTCGTGCGCCCGCAGTTTCATTTCGAGCGTCGCGCGGTCGTCGAGGGCGAGGCGCCGCGCCTGGAGCACTGGTTCTGGTCCGCCATCCTCGACAACTGGCGCCTGTACCGCGACGCACTGGTGGCCGCCGTGCTGATCAACCTCTTTGCGCTGGCGCTGCCGCTGTTCAACCTGAATGTGTACGACCGTGTCGTGCCGAACAATGCGATCGATACGCTGTGGGTGCTCGCCTTCGGCATTGGCCTGGTGGTGCTGTTCAACTACGCGCTCACCACCTTGCGTGCTTACGTGGTTGACACCGCCAGCAAGCGCGTGGATGTGCGCCTGAGCGCGCAGATCATGGAACGCGTGCTTGACCTGCGCATGGAAAGTCGCCCGGTCTCGGTCGGCTCCTTCGCGTCCAACCTGCGCGCCTTCGAATCGGTGCGCGACTTCATCGCCTCCGCCAGCCTCACCACGCTGGTCGATCTGCCCTTCGTGCTGCTGTTCCTGCTGGCCATGTGGTGGATCTCGCCATGGATGCTGATTCCGCCCATCGTGGCCATTCTGCTGGCACTGATGGTCTCCTTCATCGCGCAGGCGCGCATGGAAGCGCTGACGCTCAAGACCTTCCAGGCCGGCGCACAGCGCAACGCGCTGCTGGTCGAATCACTCACCAACCTGGAAGCGGTGAAAACGCTCAACGCGCAGGGTGGCGTGCAACGCCAGTGGGAAAGCGCCACCGAATACATCGCGCACATTGGCACGCAGCTCAAGCTCACTTCGTCCTTCACCGTGGGTTTCGTCGCCGCCATGCAGCAACTGGTCTCGGTCGCCGTCATCATCATCGGCGTCTACGAAATCCAGCAGCAGCAGATGTCGATGGGCGGCATCATCGCCGCGTCCATGATCGCCGGGCGCTGCCTGGCGCCGCTGGGACAAGTCGCCGGGCTGATGATGCAGTTCCACCACGCACGCATCTCGCTCGAATCGATCGACGGCTACATGAAGATGCCCGTGGAACACGGCAGCGGTCAGGAATACGTCGCGCGACCCGATCTGCGCGGAGACATCGAGCTGCGCGGCGTCAGCTTCAGCTACCCCGGCAGCACGCAGGCGGCACTGTCCGACGTCAACCTGCGGATCGGAGCGGGCGAGAAGGTCGGCATCATCGGCCGCATAGGTTCGGGCAAGACAACATTAGAAAAGTTGATTCTAGGCCTTTACCAGCCTACGCAAGGCGCTATTCTTGTTGATGACGTCGACGCGCGGCAGATCGATCCTGCGGATCTGCGCCGCGCGATCGGCCACGTGCCGCAGGACGCGATGCTGTTCTACGGCAGCCTCAAACAGAACCTGCTGATGGGCGCGCCCTGGGCCACCGAGGATGACATGCTGCACGCCGCGCGTATCGCCGGCGTGGATGAGTTCGCAGCGCAGCACCCGCAAGGCTACAACATGACCGTAGGCGAGCGCGGTGAGTCGCTCTCGGGCGGGCAGCGCCAGTCGATCGCGGTGGCGCGCGCGCTGATCAACGACCCGCCGATGTTGCTTCTCGATGAACCGAGCAGCAACCTCGACAACCAGAGCGAGGCGCAACTCAAGCAGCGCCTGCTGGGCGCCTGCACCCACAAGACCGTGATGCTGGTCACGCACCGCAGCGCGATGCTCGAACTCGTGGACCGACTCATCGTGATCGACGGTGGGCGCATCATGGCCGACGGCCCCAAGGCGCGCGTCATCGAGGCGCTCAAGCAAGGGCGCATCGGCCGCGCGGGGGCGCGTGCATGAGCCGACACGACCGCGCCAGCGACCTCGCCGTCGATGCGCAATGGGCTGCCAGCCATGCGCAGGCGCGTGGCTCGCGGCTGCTGATCTGGGCCTCGCTCACCGCCATCGTCGCACTACTGGTCTGGGCCAGCGTCGGCCACATCGACGAGGTGGTGCGCGGCACCGGCAAAGTCGTGCCTTCGCGCCAGGTGCAGGTGGTGCAAAGCCTCGACGGCGGCGTGGTTCAGGAGATCCTCGTGCACCCCGGAGAAGAGGTCGAGCAGGGCCAGGTGCTGCTGCGCATCGACCCGACGCGCTTCAGCGCCTCGCTGGGCGAAAACAAGGTCGAGCGCTTCGCGCTGCAGGCCAAGGCCGCGCGGCTGGCGGCGCTCGCCACCGGCGAGGCGTTTCACGTGCCCGATCAATTGGTGCGCGACGCACCGCAGGTGGTGGAGCTCGAGCGCCGTCTGTGGCAATCGCGCACGCAGGAAATCGAAAACACGGTCAGCATCGCTCGCGACCAGCTGCGCCAGCGCCAGCAGGAACTTCGCGCCACGCAGGCCAACCGCGATCAGGCCAATTCCAGTTGCAGGCTCACGCAGGACGAATTGGCCGTCACCAAACCCTTGCTGAGCTCCGGCGCCGTCTCCGAAGTCGACCTGCTGCGCCTGCAGCGCGACGTCGCGCGGTATTGTGGCGAAGCCAAATCGGCGGAGGCGCAGATCGGCCGCCTCGGCGCCGCCATTCAGGAGGCCGAGCGCAAGATCCGCGAATCCGAACTCAACGTGCGCAACCAGGCGCGCTCGGAACTCTCGGAAACACGTGCGCGGCTGTCGTCCCTGGAGCAGGGCCAGGTGGCGCTGGCGGACCGCGTCAAGCTTTCGGAAGTGCGCGCCCCGGTGCGCGGCACCGTGAACACGCTCATGGCCAACACGGTTGGCGGCGTGGTGCAGCCCGGCAAGGAGATCCTGGACATCGTGCCGGCCGATGACACCCTGCTGCTGGAAGTGCAGATCAGCCCGCGCGATATTGGCTTCCTGCACGATGGGCAGAAGGCCGAAGTGAAATTTACCGCCTACGATTTTGTCGTGTACGGAGGCCTCAGGGGCAACGTCGAGCAGATAGGCGCCAACACCGTCACCGACGAGCGTGGCAGCGCGTTCTACGTCGTCAAGGTGCGCACCGAAGGCACCCACGTGGGCGACCACTCACGTCCCATCATTCCCGGCATGCAGGCCGAGGTCCACATCCTCACCGGCAGCCGCACCCTGATGCACTATCTGCTCAAGCCCATTCTGCGCGCCAAGGCCAACGCACTGACCGAGCGTTGAATTCGCGCCCCGCGTCCATCCATGCCAGCCCCCGCACAACCGATCCTGATGCTGACCCGGAACACCGCGCTGTGGCAGCATTGGCAACCGCTGCGCCTGCACGGCTGGCTGCCTCGACACGGCACACGCATCGCCGATTGGACCGACTGGCGCGACCAGAATCACCGCTGGGCCCTGCTGGATGCCAGCCTGCCCGAGTTGGCTGACTGGACCCAACCCGGCCATCGCGCGCTTTTTCAGGGCCAGCTGGCACTGGTTCTGAGCACGCACCCCAGCGACGAGCAAGGCCACCACGCGCTGCTGCAGGGGGCCAGCGGCTACGCGCACGCGCTCACGCCAGCCTCCGAGCTCGATCACATCCTGCAAACCATCGCCCATGGCGGCATCTGGACCGGGCGTTCGCTGCTGCAGCGTCTGCTGGCCGACGTGAGCCAGCGGCTGCCGGCGCTGGCCGAACGGGCGCAAGGCGCCGAATGGGCCACCGACCTCACGCCGCGCGAGCAGGCGGTGGCGCGGCTGGCGGCGCTGGGCAAGAGCAACGCCGACATCGCGCAGGCGCTGGACATCACCGAGCGCACCGTGCGCGCGCATCTTTCGGCCACGTTCGAGAAGCTCGACGTGGCCGACCGGTTGCAACTGGCCCTCAAGGTGCACGGCATCTCCGGCTGAACATCGCTTCACGGCTGGCGCCGCGCATTGGCGCCGACGCCAATGGACCCGGTGCAAGCCGGCACCTAACATCAAGTTGTCGTTCGCATGCAACCCGCTTGCGATTTCTCTTCGTCCATACCTTGATGGAATCCCCATGGCAGCGCCCACCACCGTTCTCGTCACCCACCTCACCGGCCAGGCCTGGACACGTGGCACCGACGGCACTCTGACGCCCATCCGCGAAGGCATGCGCATCCCCGCCGATGCGGAAATCGTCACCGCCACAGGGGCCAACCTGCAGGTGCAAGCCGACGGCATGCCGCCCGTCACGATAGGCGAAGCGCAAGACATCGCGCTCACGGCCGACCTGGTGTCGCCGCCACAATCCAGTGAAGCGTCCGTCACCCTACCCACCGACACCGCGGTCAATGAAGTCATCAACGCCATCAACGCTGGCCAGGACCCGCTGGCCCAGCTCGATCCAACGGCCGCCACGCTGGGCGGGGGCGACGGGGGCGAACACTCCTTCGTGCGCCTGAGCAGCGTGATCGAACTGACCACGCCATTGGCCTTGAGCTACCCCTTGGGTACACCAGACCACGAGGTCGCACTGATCCAGCCTGCCGTGGCCATGATGACTGAAGCGGCCCCGCCGGTCGAACCTCCTGCACCGCCCGTGGAGCCACCCGCCCCGCCGGTCGAACCCCCTGCGCCGCCCGTGGAGCCACCCGCACCGCCGGTCGAGCCCCCTGCGCCGCCCGTGGAGCCACCCGCCCCGCCAGTCGAGCCCCCTCCCCCTCCGATAGAGCCCCCCCCTCCACCCCCAGTGGAGCCTCCGGTGGAGCCGCCGCCTCCTCCCCCCCCCCCCACGCCATTGAGCTACAACATTGCGCTGCTCATCGACATTTCCGCCAGCATGGGCGAAACCGCGCCCGGCACCAGCAAGACGCGCATGGAACTCACCAAGGACGCGCTGCATGACCTCGCGCATACCCTGTCCGGGTACGAAGGCCAAGTCAACGTCGGCCTGATGAGCTTCAGCACCGACGCGGGTACGGCGCATACCGTGACGGGATTGAACTCGGGCGATGTCGCGGGCAATCTTGCGGCGCTGCTCAACGCGATCGACGGGCTCACCCCCAATGGCGCGACCAACTACGAGGCCGCCTTCACCCAGGTAGCGAGCTGGTTTGCGAGCCAAGGCAACCATTTCCAGAACGTGACCTACTTCGTCACCGACGGGAATCCGACGGTCTACAACGGCGACACCACCCATTTTGCCGGTGCGACCGACTACCGCGACATGCAGGGCGCACTCGATGCCTTTGCGGCCCTGACGAGCGGCGGCGGCAAGGTCCACGCCATCGGCGTTGGCGACAACGTCAATGAGGCCTATCTCAAATTTTTCGACAACACGAACACCATTGGCACCGAATCACTGACCTTGAGTGATCGCACCAAGGACAGCGAGGGCCACACGCAAACCGGCACCGGCACCGTGGAAGGTGACGTGGGCCAGCCGACCTTCGTCAACGGCCCGTTCCAGATCGATGCGCCTCCCCAAACCGCGGCCGCGCCCCACCCACCGATGACCATGAGCCTCGCCGGGCTGGTGGACGATGGCGATGCGCTCGCACCGGGCGATGTAACCCTGGCCGGGCAGGGCAAGGATCTCGGCCACGGCGCCACACCGGGCGCCACGCCGTCCGCTGGCGACCACTCGCTCGGCTTGGCCGACGTTCTTGACTCCGGCACCCACCCCGACGGCGTCTCGCAGCTGCTGGGCGCTCCGATGGAACCCACCGGCGGTACGGGCGGTACGGGCGTCACAGGTGGCACAGGTGGCACAGGTGGTACCGATAGCATGAGCGGTGCCGGTGGCGCAAGCGGCGCCGGCGGTACACCGCACGTGATCGGCGCACCCGGTGACGCCGCACTGGTCGACAGTGTCGGCAGCCTCAACGGCATGATTCAGAGCGTCATCGATCAAGGCAAGCACGGCACGGACCCCGTCTGACCGTCTGGTCCGATCCGTGCAAGCGCGCGTGCCCGCCTTTGCTCAGGCACGCGCTTTGGTGCGGTTTTGCGCGTCTTTGCCCACGATGGCCACCCCTGACGCACAATCGCCACGACCCCTCAGGGCCGAAAGGATGAAGTGGCACGACGCCCAGGCACGCCATGCAACTCGTGAGGCGCACCAGTGAAACCGCCGAAGGCGGCACGGGAGCATGGCGTCGACGCGTGCTTCTGTGCGCATGCGCGGGCTGGCTCGCGGGCGCGGCGGCGCTCGATGGCGGCCTACCGAAGGCACACGCGTTCGGATTCGACCGCGAGCGGCTCGAAACCACGATGCGTGAACGTTTCGGCGCCCCCGGCGTACAGAGACTGCGCGAATGGCTGGCTTTGCTGCAGGCGCAGGCCGCACGTCCACTCAAGGCCCGGCTTGCCGCAGTCAACGAATTCTGGAATCGCGTCGTCCTTTCTTCCGAAGACAGTTCCGAGTGGGGTCAGTCAGACTATTGGGCGACCCCGCTGGAGTCGCTCGGCAAACGCGCAGGGGATTGCGAGGATTACGTCATCGGCAAGTATTTTTCGTTGCTGTATTTGGGCATGCCCGGCGAGCAGCTGCGCTTCATCTACGTGCGCGCACGCATCGGCGGTGTTGGCAGCGCGCAAAGCATCGCCCACATGGTGCTGGGCTACTACGAGACGCCGCAAGGCGAGCCGCTGGTGCTGGACAACATGATCAACGACATCCTGCCCGCGCGCGACCGGCCCGACCTCACGCCCGTGTTCAGCTTCAACGCGGGGGGAATCTACCTGCCCGGCAGGCAGCCCACGCCAGCCGAGCGCATCAGCCGCTGGCCGGACTTGCTGGCGCGAATGCAACAAGAAGGATTCATGCCTTGACCGGCAAGACCCGAACGAAAGACCACCCTATGTCCTTGCTCAACCGCCTGCTGCTCAGCGTGACCGTGGCGCTGGCCATCATCCTCGTCGGCACTCTCACCTGGAGCGTGACGGCGGCGCGCCAGTACCTGGACGGTCAGCTTCAATCCGAAAGCGACAACGCCATCTCGGCGCTGACGCTCTCGCTCTCGCAGCCGGCCAACCAGGACCCGGTCACGCGCGAGCTGCTGATCATGGCCTTGTTCGACACCGGCAAGTTTGACGCCATCGCATTCACCGGACTCCAGGGCGAAACGCTGTTCGAGCGCGAACAACCGCCCTTGGCGCATTACAAGGGTCAGTCGCCCGACTGGTTCGCGCGCCTGCTGCCCTTGCACGCGCCACGGGTGCAAAGGGCCGTCAGCGACGGCTGGAAGCAGGTCGGCCATCTCAGCCTCACGGTGAACAACGCCTACGCCAGTGACGCGTTATGGCGATCAAGCACACGCATGGCGCTGCTCATCATCATCGCCGGGCTCGCGTGGGCGCTGTTCGTGGCCGGGCTGGTGCGCTGGTTCCGCCGCATGCTGCGCCAACAGGTCGAGTCCCAGGTGATGGTCATAGACAAGCAAATGACGATGGACCATGCGGCCGACGCGTCCATGGAGGCCGACGCGCCCGATGTACGGGAGCTGGCCTCGGTGGTACGCGCCATCCACGCCACGCGCGAGCGTGTGCGCGCCACCGCGCGGGAGCAGGGTGAACGCATAGAGACGCTGCAACTGGAGCTGAACACCGACCCCGTGACCGGTTTGGCCAACCGGCGCTATTTCATCAACGAACTGCATCGCGTGCTGGATGCGCCAACTGCGGACACCGCCGCCGCAGGTCATTTGATGCTGTTCCGACAGCGCGATCTGCCCGCCGTGAACGCGCATCTCGGCCATGCCGGCGCCGACGCCTGGCTGGCCACCGTGGGTCAGCATGCCAGGGCGGTGATCGCAGACGCAGGCAGCGCGGCACCGGGCCTGCAGATCGCGCGCCTGAACGGTTCGGATTTCAGCGTGCTGATCCCGCAACTCGACGGACCACGGGCAGCACTGCTGGCGCAACGCATGCGCCAGACCCTTGAGGGGCTGCGCGTGACGCTGGCGCAGGGGCGGCGCTGCCGCTGGGCCTACGCCCTGACCGACTACCTCGCGGGCTCCACGATGAGTGACGTGCTCGCCCGACTGGACCAGGCGCTGATGCGCGCAGAAAGCGCCGGACACGGCGAGGTGGAATTCCTCGCACAGGACAGCGCGGCGCTTCATGTCGCCGCGCAGGACCAATGGCGGCATATCCTCGAAAATGCGCTGGCCACGCCTGGCGCACTGACGCTACAGTTGCATCCGCTGATCTTCGAAAGCCAATTGCGCGCGTGCCAGCAGGAGGCCACTCTCGCCCTGCGAACAGAGGACGGGGGCATGCTGACGGGCGCGCTCTTCCTGCCCGCCGCCGTACGCCTGGGACTCTCTGCCGCGTTCGACACGCAGGCCATCAGGCTCGGGCTGCAACGGCTGGCACAACACGATGGTGACACACTCGTGGTGCGCGCATCACTGCCCTCGCTGGCGCAACCGGACTTCCGGGAGCAGGTACACGCCGCGCTGCAGGCCGCGCCAAGCAACGTCGCATCGCGGCTGGTGCTCGAGCTCGACGCCCATGCGCTACAGACCGACGCCGAGGACGTCACAGAATTCGCTCGACACGTCACAGCCGCCGGCGCAGGCGTGGCGCTGCGCCGGCTGGACCAATCGCCCACGGCACTCGCGCAACTGCATGAGTTTGCGCTGCGCTATGTCAAGCTTGGCGGTGACTTTGCCGAGCAGGCGCTGACCAGCCCGGGCGGCCGTCAGCTGCTCCTGGCCATGCTCGCGACGGCGCGCGACCTGCAGGTCCCAGCGCTGGTGCACGCGCCCGTGAACCCTCAAACCGTCATGCTGCTGCGCGAACACGGCGCCAGCCTGCTCATGGACGCACCATGACAAACGAGGCGCCCGTTGCACAGGAACACACCATGCGTGGCCATTTACGACATTGCACGCATAATGCAAAATCTTTCGTGACGACCCGCACCACGCGGAATTCGTACGTAAACAAGGACAACGCCAAGGACAACGTGGATGCCGCTGATGGCTCATCTGTCGGCTGAAGAACTCGGGCACCTGCTGCAAACCATGCAGCATTCGCTGCGGATAGACAGCCACTATGCACTGTTCAACTGGCTGCAGGAGGACGTGCAACGCCTGCTGCCGCACGAGGCAGTCATTGCCGCGTGGGGCGACTTTTCACTTGGACTGGTCTGCCACGACGTGGTGTCGTCGCTACAGGGCATGCGCACCCGCAGTTTCAGCGACGCCACTCTGCAGCCGTTCACCAGCTGGCTGTTCAAGCGCTGGACGGAGCACGGTTTCCAACCCTTCATCAACCACGCGTTCAGCGACTCGGCACTGCAAAGCCTGGAGAGCGAGCAGACGATCGACACCTTCCACGGGATGCGCACCACCCTGGTCCACGGCATCAAGGATCAGCGCGGCCGCCACGATTGTCTGTACGTGCTGCTCAGCGACGGCGAGCCGCGGGACCGCGCCAAGACACTGGCTTCGCTGCGCTTTCTGCTGCCATACATCGATGCATCATTTCGGCAAGTTGCCCATCTGCCAGGCCAGTATTACGAGCAGCCGCATCAACGAGGACCCGCTGGACAAGCGGCCGCCGAAAATGTCGATGCGAATGCCCTCGTCGGAGATCTGAGCGCGCGCGAGGCCGAAATCATGGACTGGGTACGCAAGGGCAAGACCAACCCTGAAATCGGCATGATTCTCGACATCAGCGCCTTCACGGTGAAGAACCACATGCAGCGGATCTTCAAAAAACTGGATGTACTCAACCGCGCCCAAGCCGTCGCCAAGATCGACAGCTATCGCCATGCGTTGACGCAAAAATGAAAATGCCCGCTGTTGCCAGCGGGCATCGTTCGTGCCGTGTTGTCGGCTGACGCTCAGGCAGCCAGATCGCCTTTGTCCGCGCCGCCCTTGCGGCGAGAGAACACCCCCAGACCCAAGGCCGAGAGGAACAGCAAGGCAGCGCCGGGCAGCGGTGTGGGGATAAAAGTGACCAAATCTTGTAGCTTGGGGTCAACACCGAAGTTTTCGAGCTTGACGATCTTGTAGCCATCGTTCCAGCCGTTCGGATTGCCATTGAGTGCCGTCAACCACGTCTCTGCCTGAGACCGTGCGGCCACGCTACCCGGATTCGCCGGCGCATCGTAGGCTTGAAAATTGCCGTTGTTCAGGCTGTACGTACCGGTATCACCAATCACTTCCCAGATCGCCAATTGCATCGCCGCGGACGTCACCCTATCCGTGACGGAACTGCCAAACATCGTGAACAGGCGTTTGAGCGAATCCGTCCAGGAATCGACTACGTTAGGCTCTTCAATCACATTGAAGTCGGCACTCACACCCGTCGGGAAGTGACGCGCCACATCAATGCACCACGCCAGGATGTGCTGCCCCGCAGAGAACGGCGTGACCCCGGTTTCGCTGTTGATCGTGACGTCAAAAGCGCCTTCCCACATCTGCGACGGCGCGCCACCGGGCGTACGCACGACGTACATCTCCGTCTCGCCACCCAACGCACCACCATTGTTGGTGAGGTTTACAGACGCCGCAAACACCTGGGGCGCTGCCATCGTGAAAGCCGTCGCGCAGAGCGACGCAGCAAGGGTTTTGGTGAAGAACTTCATGGCCCATCCTTTGGACGGATTAAAGAAAAACTATGGAGATATCTTACGCAAAAGGAATGAACTACCGCAATGGTTCCAATGGACTACGGCTCAACCCTGACCCAACAGGAAACACGAAACCCGCCAGCGGCGGGCTTCTTCCTGCATCCGGGGCACCTACCACCCGATCAGGCGACCGTGGCAGGCTCCTGAACCCCTTGCTTGCGCCTGGCCAGTCCCCCCAGCCCCAGGGCCGAGAGAAACAGCAGCGCGGCGCCGGGCAGTGGTGTGGCGATCACCTGCTGAAAGGTCACCAGGTCTTGCGACCTGTCGCTATGCAGCTTGACGACCTGCCAGCCCGATCCGTCGGTAGTTGCAAGCTGGCCCAGCCACTGATTGGCTTGGTTGCGCGCAGCATTCACGCTGGTGGTGCCCAAGGCGACTTTGAAATTGTCCGTCTTCACGTTGTAAGCATTGCTGCCGCTGGGTACATTTTCATTTGTCACTTCCCAGATGGCCAACTGCATGGCCGCCGCGCCAATATTCCGGGCCGAGGTGGTCGTGGCGCTGGACATGTAGCCGGTGAAGCTGGCGAACAGTTTGGCCAGATCGCTGGCCCACGAATCGACCGCGGCGGCAGCCTGGTAGATGTAATTGCCACCCACGCTGACGTGCTGGCTCAGTTCGACGCACCACGCCGTGAGTGACCCCAAGCCGAGGAAGTCTTGATCTGCTGAACTCGTAACGGTGTAGTTCTGCTGCCCTGCAATGGTGCTCATCCCAGTCGACGAATGGTTATAAATCGTGACCCCCAACCCCGGACTCACACTGTCCAGATGCACGCCAATTTGAACACTGGCGGCCGATGCCGCCGGCGAAGCCATCAGAAAAGCGCAAGCACTCAGCGCTGCGGCAAATGCCTTGATCGGAAAACTCATGGGTAGCCCCTCTGGTTGATTGTCAGAAATCGAACGCGTGCAAATGCTATCGGTAATCACAGACAGTCACAATGGGCCTATCGGACTACAAGTTGTCACCAACGCGTCAACCACGGTTTGCCAGGCAGGGCTCAACTGCCAGTTTCAGAGCCGCCCAGCACGCCGAAATCGCGCCGATCCGCCAGCACCTCGCCCACCAGCATGGCGTCGATGGTTACGGCGTCTGAGCCAAAGCCATAAACCAGTGCCATGTCGCACAGGATGTTGATGGCGCGCGGAACTCCGCGCGTGGCCTTGGTGATCAGGCCGATGGCGGCTTCGGTAAACAGCGGCTCGTTCCGGCCGGCCACATGCAGGCGGTGCTGAATGTAGCGCGCCACCTCCTGCGCCGCCAGCGGCGGGATGAAGAAGTCCACCGCCACGCGCTGGGCAAACTGCTGCAGCTCCGGGCGCTTGAGCAGGTCACGCAACTGCGGCTGACCCACCAGGATGACCTGCAGCAACTGGTCCTTGTCGGCGTTGATGTTGGAAAGCATGCGCAGTGACTCCAGCGCGCCCGCGCTCAGGTTCTGCGCTTCGTCCACGATCAGCACCGAGCGGCGTCCGGCGGCGTATTCATTGATCAGAAAGCGCTGAAAGGCGTCGTAGCGCGCCACCGAGGACATGCCCTCGTACGGTTGGCCGAACGCCAGCATGATCCATTCGAGCAGGTCGGCGATGTCCTGGTGCGTGTTGTAGACCAACCCTACGGTGAGCTCCTCGCCCAGTGTGTTCAGCAGGTGGCGGATCAGCGTCGTCTTGCCGCAGCCAATCTCGCCGCAGATGACGGAAAAGCCCGCGCGGTTCTGGATGCCGTACTGCAGCATCGTGAACGCCAGCGCGTGGCGCTTGCTGAAGTAAAGGAATTCCGGGTCGGGCTGGATCGAGAACGGCTTCTCGCGCAACCCATAGAAGGCTTCATACATGGTGGCGCTTCAGATCCCGGCCAGCGCCTTCTTCGCATCGTCCACCTGAGCGAACGGCGCGCCCTTGGCCGCCAGATCCAGGGCCTGCTGCAGTGCCTTGCGCGCGCCCTCCTTGTTGCCCTGCGCCAGCAGGTTCATTCCCAGATGGAATTGCGTCACGGGCAAACCCGGCATGGCCTGGGCAGCATCGCGCAGCGGGCCCGCCGCCTCGGCGTAGCGACCCACACGGTAGCTGGCCCAGCCCACCGTGTCCTTGAACTGGGGCACGGTGCTCGCGCGCAGCCCCTGCGCGAGTTCGTAGGCGCGCTTGAAATCGGCCTCGGTCGTGCGTGTCTCGGCCAGCAGGCTGGCGAGGTTGTTGATGACCACCTGGGCGTTGGGACGCTCCTTGAGCAACTGCTCGTACATCTTGATGGCTTCCTCGGATTTGCCCCGCTGCTCCATCAGGCTGGCGCGCGCCAGTCGCAGGCTGAAATCCTCAGGTGCCTGCTTGATCGCCTGCTGCATCGTCGCGTCCGCTTCATCGAGCTGGCCCGCGACGATCTGCAGATTGGCCAGTCCCAGCCAGGCCGTGGTGTTTTTCGGCTGACGCGCAAGCACCGCGTCGTAGTCCTGGCGCGCGCCCGGCACATCGCCAGACTGCGCCAACAAGCGTGCCTGCAACAGGCGCGCGTCCAGGTTGTCGGGCGAGGCCGCGAGCACCGACTGCAGAAAGCTCTGCGCCTCCTTGAGCTTGCCCGCGCGCAGGTAGCTACCCACGAGCGCCACCATGGGCTGCGTCTCATCGGGCGCAAGCTGATAGGCCTTCCTGTAGGCGGCAATGCTGCTGTCGAACTGCTGGCGCGCCGCCGCCACCTCGCCTTGAAGCTGATTGGCTGCCACCTGCTGGTTGTCCAGCTTGGCCACCAGATCGGCCACCTTCTGCGCCGAAACCAGGTCTCCCACGTTCAGATACGACTGCGCCAGCAACTGGTAGGCTGGCAGATAAGTGGGCGCGACCTGCAGCGTCTCGCGCAGCGCCGGCTCAACCAGCCTGGGCTTGCCCGCGCGCATCAGGAACTCCGCATACGGCATGGCATAGATCGGGGCGAATTTGCCCTCTTGCGCGCCGCGCGCATATTCCTCCTGCGCCAGGTCCCTGGAGCCCTGCATCTCCAGCGCCAGCCCCAGCATGGCGTGCGCTTGCGCCGAAGAAGGTGTGTCGCGCAGGATAGTGCGCAGATCGCCCACCGCATCGTCCAGCCGCCGCTCGTCCAAGGCCACCCCCGCGCGCAGCAGCAAGGCCGGCTCGTTGCGCGCATCTGCCTCCAGCACTTGGGCGATCAGTTTGTTGGCTTCGGGCTTCTGCCCTGAAGCCAGCAAGTCGCCGGCCAGTGCCGCCTGCGCCTTCAGCCCGACCGGGTCCTTGCCCGCGTCGTCCATCACCTCGCGCCACAGGGTACGCGCCTCATCCCTGCGCTTCTGCTGCTGGCGCAAACTGGCCAGCATGAGCTTGAGTTCTGACGCCTTGGGCTCGGCCTTGATCAGGTCTTGCAACTCCTTGGCGGCCGCATCCTGCCCCTTGGTCTGCCCGAGAAAACGCACCAGGTCGAACTTGGCCTCCGCATCCGCCGGGTGGGCCTTGACCGTGTCGCGATAGGTGGCTTCGGCCTTCTCGGGCTTGCCATGCATCACGAAGAACTGCGCCAGCATGTGACGCAGCACCTTGTTGTCAGGATAGAAGCCGATCAGCTTGCGGAAAATCGCCTCGGCGTCGTCGAGCCTGCCCATTTTTTCAAGCGCCTGGACCTTGATGAGCTGCAGCGCGATGTCACGCTCGTTGTTCACCAAGGCACGATCGAGGTACTTCAAAGCGCCGTCGCCCTCACCGCCCAGCAGGCTGTCGGAGGCCAACACCACCAGCGCATCCACCTGCTTGTCGTCGTGCCCGAGCGCCTGGTTGGCCAGGTCCACCGCGGCCTTGCGGTCCCCCAGCTTGAACATCACCGCCGAGCGCAGTGCCAGCACGTCGGCCGCGTCGGGTTTGATCTTGCTCGCCGCCTCACTCACGCTCAATGCCTTGTCCACCTGACCCGCGGCCAGCAGCAGCTTGCCCAGCTTGAGCTGCGCCGCGAGGTTCTGCGGATCGAGCTCGACCACCTTGCTCAGCAAGCCATAGGCTCGGTTCCAGTCGCTGCTGCGCTCGGCGATCTCGGCCAGACCGAAGAGCGAGGGCACGTTGTTCGGCGCGATCTGCAGCGCGTTCTGGAATTCAAGGCGCGCCTTCACCAGATCCGCCGCCTGCAGATACGACTGCCCTTTCTTGGCGAACGACGCCACTTTCTCCTCGGGCGAGGAACACGCCACCAGGCCCAAACTCAGCGCCAGCACCAGCACCGTCGCAAGGCGGGGCCACGTGGCCCGCAGAAATCCATTGGCTTCATGCATTTGCATTCCCCTCGAATCAGCTCCGCAGACTGTAAAAAGCATTAAAACAATAGCTGCTTACGCTTTCCATATAAAGGTTCAAGGCACATTCCACTTGAAAATCACACACCAATCCGATGCTCCTGCCACGCGCCCAAGCACAAGCGCGCAGAAGGTCACCGGGGCACGAACGGCCCCAGCAACGGTACCGCCAGCCGCACGAAGGCGATCAGGCGTCCGTCCGCCGCGCCCTGCTCCTCGCCTTGGCGCATGGGCGTCACCACGCGCACCAGCGCGCCGTCGGTGCGGTTGCGCAGAATGGCGTCTTCCAGCAGATACCACTTCATCAGGTATTCGTTGGCGATCGAGCGTCCACGCTGGTCGAACCAGTAGTACACGAGCTGGTGCACATTGTCCTTGGAGATCACCACGCGCACCACCTCCAGCGGCGAGCCGTCATTGAGCAAGATCTTCTCGTTGCGGATGCCCGAAATCACCCAGCCGCCCCCCGGAATGCAGACCTGCGGCGAGTGCGGCGAGACACCCTTGCGCTGCGAGGCGTAGTAGGCGGTGTAGAAATTCACCACGTCGCCCTGCTCGTCGCGGTAATCGGCCAGCACGTAATCGTTGAAACCCAGCGCCTGCTCGACCTCGATCGACAGCGAGGACTCGGTGGCGCGCCAATTGCCCAGCTCCAGCGGAAACGTGACGAGGCTCGAACGCAGCGGCTTGACCTCTTCGCGCCCACCCACCGTGAACGCCGCCACCCAGCCCGCCAGCAGCAGCACCAGCGCCGCCGCGAGCGGGTGCGACCAGCGCGCGCTGTACACCCCCGACGGCGTGGCCACCGGCGGCAGCGGGATCTGCTGCTGCACTTCCATGATCCCGCGCCGCAGCGTGAAGCGCTCGATCACCCAGATCTCCGCCATCAGGATGAGCTGGCACAGGAGAAAGATCACCCAGCCCTCGAAGTAATGCAGAAAGCCATCGGCCATGCCATTGCCCCAGCGCGCCACGAGCACACCCACCATGGCGATGCGTGCGCTGTTGGTGAGCACCGTGATCGGAATCGCCGAGAAGAACACCAGCGCCCGCCAATGCAGCCTGGCCGGGTAGATGTAAGCCATGAGAAAGCTCAGGCTGAGCAGCGGGTACAGGTAGCGCAGGCCGCTGCAGGCTTCCACCACCTGCAGCTTGTAGCTGCCCAGATCGATCACGTTGCCTTCGAGGTAGACCGCGTAACCGAGCAACCTGAGCAGTCCCACGCCCATGCTCGATGACAGCAGCTGCAGGCGCCATGAAATCTGCGAATCGATGAAATATGGCAGCGGGATCGCGAACAGCAAAAACGCGATCGGCATCCACGCCACGCGCAACAGCGACACCCCGCCATAGCACAGCACCAGCCCGACGAGCGCCAGCAAAAAGCCGAACTGCACCGCCAGGAACAGCGCCGTCACCTCGCCCAGCACCAGCAGCAGCGCGCTCACCAGGAGCAGCACCAGCCCCCAGCCCGAGGGCGCGCCCCGGCTCTTTCGGAGTACGTCGCGCCGATACCAGAGCAGAAACAGCGAAATCAGCGGCAGGAAGAAACCGTGGCTGTATTCCTCCTGCCTGTACCAACGGCCCACCAGCTCGGAAAGCCCGCCCCAGAACGCAGCGATCGCCAGCAGCACGCCGAGGAACAATAACTGCTCATTGCGCGAAAGACGGAAATGGGAAGGCACGTGGCAAAGGAGGTTCTGCAGGCGATCTGCATGCTAACAGCAGAAACTGAGCGTATCGCACTCATGAAGTTCGCCGCGATAGGCCGATGGGACTATCCCAAACACCCCGCGCAAAGCATCCGCACCGCTGCAAGCAAAATACCCGCATGAACATCCTCGTCACTGGCGGCGCCGGCTACATCGGCTCGCACACCTGCGTCGAACTGCTGCAGGCGGGCCACCGCGTCGTCGTCTTCGACAACTTCAGCAACAGCCACCGCGAGGCACTGCACCGCGTGGCGCAGATCACCGGAACCGCCCCCGCGATGGTGGAAGGCGACATCCGCGACCAGGCCGCGATCGAGGCCGCGTTGCGCCAGCACCATTGCAGCGCGGTGATCCATTTCGCGGGGCTGAAGGCGGTGGGCGAATCGGTGGCCGAGCCGCTGGCCTATTACGACAACAACATCATCGGCACGCACCGCCTGCTGCGCGCTATGCAGCGCTGCGGGGTACGCACGCTGGTCTTCAGCTCATCAGCCACGGTCTACGGCGAGCCTCAATACCTGCCGCTGAACGAATCACATCCGCTCTCGGCCACCAACCCGTATGGCCGCAGCAAGCTCTTCATCGAAGAGATGCTGCGAGATCTTTTTAATGCACAGCCCGACTGGCGCATCGCCATCCTGCGCTATTTCAACCCGGTAGGCGCGCATGCCAGCGGCCTGATCGGCGAAGACCCGCAAGGAACGCCCAACAACCTGATGCCTTACGTGGCACAGGTCGCCGTGGGCCGCCGTACCCACCTGAACGTCTGGGGCACCGACTACCCCACACCCGACGGCACCGGCGTGCGCGACTACATCCACGTCGTGGACCTGGCGCTGGGCCACCTTCAGGCGCTGCAATGGCTGGCGCAGCCCGGCTGCACGGCTATCAACCTCGGCACCGGCGTGGGCTACAGCGTGCTGGAGGTGGTGCGCGCCTTCGAAGCGGCAAGCGGCCGCCCCGTGCCCTATGAACTGTCACCCCGCCGCACCGGTGATGTGGCCACCTGCTACGCCGATGCCACGCTCGCGCGCGAACGGCTGGGATGGAAGGCCGAACGCACGCTGGCAACAATGTGCCTGGACCATTGGCGCTGGCAGAGCCAGAACCCGAACGGATACGCGTGAGGCGCCCTGCGCGCGCGGCCGATCGGCGGGCGCTCAGCGGTGCGGCACCTCAGCCATCGGGCAGAAGCCGTCTTCAAGCCGCACAATATCGTCCTCGCCCAGGTAGCTGTTCGACTGCACCTCGATGATCTCCAGCGGCACCACCCGCGCGTGCAGGCGCACAGGATGGCGGGAGCAAGGGGTGGATTTTCAGCAGTCCTGTGCGGATCAATCGGCCCTGCGAGTGACAAAGCAGGCGGGCCATCGTGCCGCACACTCGCACGGTGCGCGGCTCACCGCCCTCCCGCTTTGCGCACCAGAGCGCGCAGCATCAGCTTGAGCAACACCACGCCATCGGCCACATAGCGGCGATAGAGCGCGGGCTCCTGGCGTATGCGCCACAGCCACTCCAATCCCCAGCGCTGCCAAGCCATGGGCGCACGCTCCACGGTACCGGCAACGAAGTTCACCACCGCCCCCAGATGGCTCACCACCGGCACGCTGAGCTGGTCGAGGTTGTGCATGATCCAGGCCTGCCCCTTCCTGGCACCGAGGGCCACCACCAGGAAATCCGCGCCGCTGGCGTTGATGGCATCGATCACCGCCGGCGCCGACATTTCCTCGACCGTACCAAAGCCCGGACTATGCGCACCCACGCCGCGCATGTGCCTGCCTTCGGCGTTCAATGCATCACAGGCCTTTTGCGCCACGCCCGGCGGGCCACCAAAAAAATACACCTTGATGGGCCGCCCCAGCAGCGCCTGCCCCTCGCCCGCGCGCAGGTGCTCGAACAGCGTCGAGCCCGCCACCCGCTCGGGCAGCGGCGTGCCCTGCAGACGCGCCAGCCACAGCACCGGCATGCCGTCGGCCACGCTGAGGTCGCTGGCCAGCACCGACGCGCGAAAAGCCGCGTCGCTTTGCGCCGCCACGACGAAGTTCAGGTTGGGCGTGGAAAGAAACAGGCGCTGCTGCCGCGCCATCGCCGTGCACACCCGTTGCACGGCACCCGCCGTGTCCACGGCGTCGAACGGCAGCCCGGCCACCGTCACCCGCGCGAGGCTGGCGCCCGCATTCATTTGCGCTGCGTGCGCACCCATTCTTTTTGCCTTTTGAACCAATAGCCAAGGTACAGCGGCAGCTTGGAGAGCACATACCACGGCACCACCAGCAGATCGCGCGCCGAGACCACCGCACGCCCCCAGCCCCACCATGCCGCCAGGATGCTTGCCGCCAGCAGCGCCAGACACGCCAGCGCGAGCGTGAGTAGGGCAACGCCCCCTCCCAAGAATACGGCAAGCAAGGCCAACGCATTCCCCACCACCAGCAGCAGCACCAGCAACGCCAGCGGCGGCACTGCCAAATCCAGCGCCAGCGCCAGCAGGCGCCGATCGCGCCGCGCGATGGCCTGCCCCAGCAGGCGCGGCACGTGGCGCGCGATCATGCCCAGGTGACCGTGCTCCCAGCGGCGACGCTGGCTTTGCATGGCGGGGGCCGCCTCGGGGAATTCGCTGCTGACCAGCACCTGCGGGCAAAACAGCGGCGGCGTGCCCGCCAGGGCCAGCGCAATGCCCAGCTGCATGTCTTCCACCAGCTCGCCACTGGCCAAGGGCATCTGCTGTGCCATGGCCCAGGGAAAGGCCATGCCGGTCCCCATCAACTGGCACGGCCAAGCCATTGCAAGCGCGCCCAGCGGGCGCACCCAATTTTTGACTCGCCAGGCAAAAGCCGCCACACGCAGCTTCAAGCCCGCACTCGCGGGCGCATGCATCAGGTACAGCGCCTGCACCGGTCTGCCCTGCGCCAGCGCCAGCCGTGCCAAGCCGTGCAGCCCGCCTGCGGTGGCCACGGTGCAGTCGGCATCAACAATCAAGAGCGCATCGGGCGCCTGCGCCAGCGTGGCCAGATACCGCGCACCATGGTCCAGCGCATAACCCTTGCCACGGTGCTGCGCATCAAAACGTTCGATCACATGCGCACCCGCTTCACGCGCGATGCACGCGGTGTCGTCACTGCAGTTGTCGGCGACGACACAAAGGACGTCTTGCGGCGTCAGCGCGTCGCGCAATTTTCGCACCGTCTGGCCGATCACCACCGCTTCGTCATGCGCGGGCACGAGCACCGCGATTCGGGGCGCGGAACCCGCAGGCACATCCGGCATCCGCATCGGCAGGCCATCCGCGCGCCGGGGCCATGCGGCCCACACCTGCAGCGCAAGCACCAGCACGGGCACACCCAGCAGCAGCAAGGCAGCCCACAACAAAACCACCAGCCAGCTCATCATCCACGCACCTGTGCACCCACGTACTGGGTAAACAACGCGTGCAGCTTGGCCGCTTCGGTATCCACGTCGTGGCGCGCCAAAACGCGCTCGCGCGCCGCGTCTCCCATGGCTTGCAACTCACCGGTAGGCGCGGCCAGGCAAGCCTGCATCGCATCGGCCAAGGCATCCACATCCCCCGGCGGGAACAGCCAGCCGGTGCGCCCCGGCTGCACCAGCTCGGGAATGCCGGCCACACAGGTGCTGAGCACCGGACGGCGCAGCGCCATCGCCTCCATGATCACCACGGGCAGTCCCTCGATAAAGCTCGATAGCACCATCGCACGGGCGGCGAGCAACTCCTCACGCACTTGCGCAGACGCGATCCAGCCGGTGATGCGTACCTGCGCCTGCAGCCCCAGACGCGCGATCTCTGCCTCGACCATGTCGCGCATCTCGCCATCGCCCGCCAGCACCAGCTCACAACCCATGCCGCGCGCCTTGAGCAGCGCCAGCGCCTGCACCAGCAGCAATTGGCCCTTTTGCTCGCACAAGCGCCCCACGCAAACCAGGCGTGCCGCTGCAGGCACGGGCTGCGCGGGCACCCGATGAAACGCCTGATCGACACCGCAATGCACCACCTGCACCTTGGGCCATTCGGACACCGGCAGCCAGCGATAGAGCTGACTGCGCCCGAACGAGCTGATCGCCACGACGAAGCGCGCGCGCCGCATCTTCTCGCCCAAGTGCAGCGCCTGAGGCTTGTCAAACTCTTCGGACCCATGCACGGTAAAACTGTAGCCCGGCCCGCCGAGCGCATGCGCCAGCATCACCACCTCGGCCGAATTGGTACCAAAGTGCGCGTGCACATGCTGCACGCCAGCATCAACCAGCCACAGGTAAAGCTGGCAGGCCTCTGCCAGATACACCAGATGCAAGGGCAAAGGCCGGTCCGCGCGCCAACCCGTGCGCAGCGCCAACATGAAAGCGCGGCCCCAGCATCGTGGGCGCGTCATCGCCACACGCACGTTTGCCCGCGCCAAACCCATCAAGCCCTCACGCAAGAGGTAACGCACACGCGGCTGTTCGGCCGCATCTTCGGGGTCGGCCACAGCATCGCCCCACCCGCGCAGCGCATAACGCTGCACTTGCATGCCCTGGCGCTCAAGCGCCAGGATTTCACGGCGGATGAAGCTGTGGCTGACCTTGGGGTATTGGTTGATGAAGTAGGCGATGCGCAAGGACATGGTAACTATCGTGAACGGTTCAACACATCACGTTCAATGAACGCATCAACAAGCTCGGCCCAGTGCCGCCGATCATGAATGGCCAGCTCGGCCGCTTTCTGTGACTGCGCGAGGGCGCGCAGGCTGGCAGCTTCTTCATACAGGCGCCGCGCCAAATCAGCAAACCCCGCCACATCGCCGGGGTCGCACTGCAGCACGGCAGCCCTTCCCTCAACATACTCTCGCGTGGCGTGGGCACGAGTCGTCGCCAGCGGCAGACCGAGCAGCTTGGCGCTCACCAGCGTGATCTGGCCACAGCAGGTCTCACGGGTCAGCAGCGGCACCATCACACCGCGACTGCCATTCGCGATCGCCCAGGTCTGCGCCAGCGAAATATTGGTGAGCACGGTGACGTTGTCGGGAACCTCCAAACCCACCAGACTTTGCGGGCGCGCAACCACCACTACTCTCATTGCCGAACCCAGCCTGCGCGCCACCTGCATCAGCAACGCGAAATCCCGCCCTTCGCCACCAATGGCGCACAGGTAGGGCCTGACATCATTCAAGCCCGTGTCGGCCTGCACCGGCGGCGGTCCTTGCGTCCAGATCACCGGCTGAAAGCGCTCGCGCTCGATCCCGAAGTGCTCGGAATACAGCTCGTGTTCATAACGAGAGAAAACCACCATCTTGTCCACACGCCGCAACGCCCCTTGAAGATACTGCAGGCGCCTGCCCGTCGGCAGCCGCGTGAAATTGAAGGCAAAACCCAGATGTGGCACATCACCGCGCAGACGCAGCAGATGGGCCACTGCCGCGGTCATCAAAGGCAGATGCGAAATGACAAAACTACGCGGCCCGGCACGCAGCGCCGCTTGCGCAGCAGCGCGGTAGCGCGAGAGCCGCACGCCCCGGATGCTGCGCTCCAACGCATTGGCCGGCTGCCCGCTCAAACCCACCCAACGCAGCGCATGGCGCGTTTGCAACTGCGTGAACGCGTCATCGGCCGGGCTCAGATCGGGCACGTTGATGGCGGTCAGCACGGCATTGGCCATGGTTTACTTGTATTCAATGAGCGTTTGGCGCTGACGCATCAGGTGCTTGAAAACAAACTTCAGCACGCCCCAGCCTTCGGCAAACTTTCCCAGCACCAGGAAAAAAGCGCGTGCCGCGTCTTTTTGCCGCACGTACAGACGCAGTACCTGCAATGGATAAACCAGCCACAACAGCAGCGCTGGCGCGCCCCACCAGAACATGGCCGCCACGATCAATACAGGCAGGGCAATCCCCCACAGCACCGCGCGCCGCGTCTCGGCCACCCAATGCCGCTCTTTTCCTCGCCCATGCAGCCAGGCCCCCTGCGCAAAACCAAAGCCGCCGCGCACGCTGCGCCGCCACCACTGGCGCCAGTGCGTCATGGCCGCATCATGCAGCGCCATGTCGTGATCAAGCCGCCATATCTTCCAGCCCGCAGCGCGCAGACGCAGGCACAGTTCGGGTTCCTCGCCGGCAATCAGGTCTTCGCGAAAACCGTCCACCGCGCTGAACGCCGCCGCGCGCATCAGGGCAATGCCGCCACACGCCTTGGCTTCGCCCACCGGCGTGTTCCACTCCGCATCGCACAGCCGGTTATAGACGGACCGCTCGGGATGGCGCTCGCGCAGACGGCCGCTCACCACCGCATAGGCCACATGCTGCTCCAGAAATGCCTGCCCCGCCTGAGGCCAGTCTGGCAGTACCTCGCAATCACCGTCAACGAACTGCACGAATTGCACCGCCGGTTCGCGTGACAGCAAGGCATGAAACCCTGCATTGCGCGCGCGCGCCGCCGTAAATGGCACGTTCATGTCCAGGGGCACCACCACCGCACCCACGTTGCGCGCCAGCGCCACGGAATCATCGGTGGAACCCGAATCGACGTACACCACGGTGTCGCCTGCACCGACGACGGACCGCAAACACACCCGCAGCCGCTCGCCCTCATTGCGGCCGATGACTACGATTCCAATAGCTGATGGCGCTTTATTCATGGGCATCAGGGCTAAGAATTCTTGCAGGAATACCGACCACCACAGCACCCGGCGGCACGTCCTGCAGTACCACGGCATTGGCGCCAACCACCGCATGTGCGCCCACGGTGATGCCCCCCAGCAGCTTGGCGCCCGCACCCACGTCCACGTGCCCCTGCAGCACCGGCGCGCGCCCGTCGCCACGCGTGCCCAGCGTGACTTGCTGAAAGATCAGGCAATTGGGGCCAATGCGCGCGTCCGGATGGATCACCACGCCATTGGGGTGCGGCAGCAGCAGCCCACCGCCGATCTGCGCGTTCAGCGGAATGTCAGCGCCGCTCACCGCGCTCCAGAAACGATGACGCAACACGGCCAGGCGTTTGAAAAAGAGTGCGAACGCACCAGACTCCTGCGCATGACGCTGGTAGTCGCGCAAGCTCGCGAGCAGGCGCTTGCCCGGGTTCCATTCTCCCTGCCGCAGAGCCTCCCGCGACCAATCTGCGACGCTATCGCTGATCGGCTCAATCACGTGAACACCTTGCGCACGCCAGCCGCCGGTGTGCACGCCCGGGCACTGCCTGCCATCGCATTGAATCAGTCACACGTTCACCTCGTTGGGACGGTGCCCCAGTGGGTCTGCTTGCAGGCCTTGCGCGCCGATCTGCCGCGCCGGAACTGCACCTTTGCAGCCACCCAGCCACGCCGCCTCGCCAGTTCCTTGAGCGCGATATAGACATCTGCCACATGAACCAGGACCAGATACCCGACCAAGCCTGACACACCATGATTTTTGCGCATGTAAAGCAACTCGCTTTCCACTTGCAGCCCAGAAATTTGCCTCGCGGTTGCGGTAATGTCCGCATCCGACTTGGCACTCTCGCCCCCCAGATGCACCGCAGACGTGGCGCCGGTGTAGAGCACCTGCCAGCCCGCCGCCTTGATGCGTTTGCACAAATCCACCTCTTCGTAATAGAGAAAGTAACGCGGGTCAAACAAGCCCACTTGGTCGATCACCTGCTTGCGCAGCAGCAAAAAACAGCCCGGCACCCAATCGCATTCGCGCTCACCCCGGTGATCCCACGAGAAATCGTCAATCATCCGGGTGTGCGTGAACAGCTTGAACAGGCCGGTTCGCTGCAGGAAAACATTCCACGGCGTGGGGAAGTAGCGGCAACTGGGTTCGAGTTCGCCGCCCTCGGTCGTCAGCCGCACCCCCACGGCACCGCAGCGCGGGTGCGCCTGCATGCACTTCAGCGCCACCTGCAGTGCGTCGGGCGCAATGAAGGCGTCGGTGTTGAGCAACAGCACGAACTCACCCGTCAGGTGCGGTACCACCTGGTTGTTGGCACGGCCAAAGCCCACGTTCTTGTCGTTGACCAACACCGTGGCCTGTGGGAAATCGCGCCGCAACACGGCCACGGAATCATCACGCGAGGCGTTGTCCACCACCCAGTACCGCACCTGCAACCCCTGCGCCGCGCTTTCGCACGAGGCAAACATGCGCCCCAACAAGTGGGCGGTGTTGTAGTTGACGATGATCACGTCGATCTTTGGTGCGACCAATGCATTGTCTTTCAAGTAACTGCTCGTGTTTTAAAAGTACGTAATCAATAACAAACAACTAATGCTTGGCCATGTCTGCGATGTAGTCCGCCAGCCTCAGCGCTAGCTGAACCAGCGGCATCGTCGGATTGCCACCGCCACCAGTTGCGAAGACACTACTGCCGACAATGAAAAGATTGTCGAGACCAAACACCTTGCAATTGCCATCGACAACCCCGCCAGAAGCATCAAGCGCCATCCGCGTGCCACCCATGTGATGCGCGTGCGGACTAACCGGCAGTGGCACGTCGTCACGATGAATGTAGTCACGCAATTTGACGAAACCAAGCCCTGAATCGGCAAAAGCCTTTGCGATTTCGATCGCGATCGTGCGGATCGTGTGCAGATCGTCCGACCCGAGTTGCCAGTTCAACTTGGCCCTTTTGAGGCCGAAATAGTCGATCTCATCAGATAAGGTAATTCTGTTCATGTCGCGCTTTGGAAATTGCTCCAAGAGCGTGCCAATGACACCTTCGCCCGGACAATGGAGGCTCGAAAGATACTGCACCTTGTCCTTCACTCCAAGACCACAGACCAAACCTTTTAGAAATGTCTTGATTTTTGCAGTTCTTCCATAAGAAGTTATTTCTTGCAATATGCCGAAAGCGACATTTCCGCGCCCAACGGATTTTTCTTCGATGATTTTTTCGGTTGTGTAATATTGCCAACTCTTTTTTTCACTATATTCATTTAAAATGAATTCACCCAGCCCCACATTTAGGTGCTCCATAAAGCCGACACCTGCCATATCTCGCACCGCATCGATGGACGCAAGGGAACTGCTATTCAACAAAATTCTGGAGTTTTCTATTGCTCCCATGGCCATGATGTAGTATTTTGATTTTACCGCGTGCCGTTGCTTATCGTATCCGGCAACTTCAATACCAACAGCATGCTCGTCACTCTGATCGAGTTTGATTTCCGTCAAATTGCAATTCAATGCAAGAACAATATTCGAGGAGTCCCGTAGCTGCTCGAGGTATTTCTCCGCGAACCGCGTGGGCGGACTCAATGCAAAAATGTCAGCCTCGAAATACCCCCCTTTGAGTGGCCCGTTTTCGGATTCAAATCCTTGGGCGGGTAGGTCGAGTATTTTCATCGCTTCTGGCAAGTAGCGCTGCATCTCGTCAAACGAGATCGGCCATCCGGGCAAATCACCAACCGTCTTGCGTTCAAAATCCCAATGAACGAACGGCCGACAGCGACCGCTCCAGTGGTTTGAAGTGCCTCCAAGAAAGCGAAGTCTGGTGCTGTTGGCGTACAAGTCTCGTCCGATAGATTCGACCTCGTAGATATCCTGCGAACGCTGCTCGAACGTCATACCACCGGCTTCGAGGAGGCCTACCTTCAGACCTGCCTCGCCAAGCTTGAGCGCAACGGTGATCCCTGCAGGCCCCGCGCCAACGATACAAACGTCGAACTCCGGAAGCACCTTGTTGTCAGCAAAATCTTGAATCATTGGCTATTTCTTGAAATGCGCCGACGGCAACACCCAGCCATCTACAAGCACGTACCGGTCATCAATTCGAGAGAACGAAAGCTCACGACCGATGTCGACCACAGATACCGTCATAAAACCCAGGGCTATACGGGTAAAACATTTCAATAAACCCCTACGACGCAAGCCAAAATCCAGGCAATTGCTTTGCATAATTTTCTCCTAAACAACACAACACTAGCCGGTTATAGAGGCCGCATCTGAGGCATACTTGCACCAAGTCGGTCTGCAACCCGCCTAGGTGTCTTCTTGCCGCGTCTCCCGAATCAAGCCCTTCTCCAAGTGGTAGATCGCATTACAGCGCGCCAACGTCGAGGTGCGGTGGGCAATCATCAGGATAATGAGATTGGGGTTAAGCTGATAGATGGCATCCATCACCCGCGTTTCAGTTTCGCCATCCAGCGCACTGGTCGCCTCATCCAGCACCAGCACGTCCGCCTTCTTGTAGAGCGCGCGGGCGATGCCGATGCGTTGGCGCTGCCCACCCGAGAGCTGGATGCCGCGCTCGCCCACGCGGGTGCGTGTGCCCTCGGGCAACTGCCGGATGAATTCTGAAAGCTGCGCCGCTTCCAGCGCTTGCGCCAGGTGTGCATGGTCGATCTTGTCGGGCGGCACGCCCAATGCCACGTTTTCGGCGATCGACTTGTCCACCAGAAAAATGGCCTGCGGCACGTGGGCGATGCGCTTGTGCCACCAGGGCAGATTCGCGTCGGCGATGGGTTTGCCGTTGACGGCCACCTCGCCGCTGGTGGGTTGCAGCAATCCCATGCAGATGTCGAGCAGCGTGCTTTTGCCGCCGCCCGTCACGCCTACAAAACCCACGCGCTCTCCGGCATCGATGCGCAAGTTCAAGCCGTTGAGCACCATCTTCTGCCCTGGCCCGTAGGCGAATTGAATGTCTCGCAGTTCGATGCTGTTCACCGCCGCCTCGCATACGCCAGCCGCTGCATGCAGCGCGGGGCTCGACCGGGGCATCGGCAAATCCAGCAACTCCAACGTCTCTTGCACGGTCGCGAGGCTGCCGCGGTAGCTCGCGTATCCGCTGTAAATGACTTGCACGTGGGGCAGCAGCCGCTGGCCGCCCAGTGCCAACGCGCCCAGCACCGGCAGCGCATCCACCACGCCCCCAGGGCCGCGCACCAGCCAGTTGGCCAGAACCACCACGAGGATGATGGCGATGCTCTCGATCACGTACTTGGGCGCGCCACCCAGCGTGAGATTGGTCGCTTGGGCCGCGCGCAGCTCACGATCCACATACGCAAACTGGTGCACATACACCTCCTGGTTGTGCTCCAGCGTGATGTCGCGAATCGCGCCTATGCCCTCTTGCAAATACTGAAACCGCAGGATGCCATTGCGCGCCACCGTCTCGCTGTTGCGCTGCAGGCGCCGTTTGGCCCACAGGCTGACGCCGATGTACATCCCGCCGATCAACACGCCCGCCACCAGCGCCACCACCGCATCCACCCACAGCAAGGCGGCCAGAATCGAGCCTGCCATCACGGCAGCCACCATCATCAGCATGAGGGGCGCCAGCGCACCCGAGGTCAGGTGACCGACCTTCTCCATCGCTGAAAGCGTCTGGCTACTGCTGCGGCCCAGGTGGTAGGCATAGGGCTGGTGCAGTACCCGGCGAAAGACCTGCACGCCAAGGTCGGTACCGATCGCAAAAATCACCCGATTGCTGGTCCAGGTAAGCAGCAAGCGCAGCGCCCCGGCGGTGAGCGCAATGCAGCCGAACAGCAGCGAAGCGGCCAGCAGGCGCGTCACCCCGATGAGGCCCGCCACCGCATCGAGCAAATGGGCAAGCCACGGCGCCTTGTCCACGAACTCGGGGCTGGCGAGCAGGCCGAGAAACGGCACAATCGCGCCGAGCGTGAACACCTCGCCAAAGGCACCGGCCACCATCAGAAGCGCCACCGTCGCCAACTGAAGACGGCGCTTGCGGCCAAGGTGGTGCCAAACGGTAGAAATCAGTTCAATCATCAAACGAAACGGCGTCAACCACCCGCCATATTCATAGTATTCATTGAGGCCAAACCAGTATCGCTCACGGCCCGGATCAACGCCGCCTCAAACAATCTGGAAGATGCGCCCCAACTGGCATGTTCCACCGTTGCAAACGCATTGGAAGACATCTGTGCCCACTGTACGGCGTCCATTTCGACGATCCGACAGGCCGCCTGCGCCGCGGCATCGACATCACCAACATCGCACAAAAAACCGTTCACACCGTCAAACACCGCTTCAGCAGGCCAACCGGTGCGCGTAGAAATGACGGGCGTGCGACAGGCCATGGCTTCCATGGCCATCAAATTGAAACCTTCTGTGTGGCTGGTGGTCAGCCAGGCATCACAACGCGCGTAGAGCAAGCGCAAGGTGTCTTGCGGCGGGGCAATGCACAACTCCATCCAGTCCGGTATCGCCATGGATCCTGTTGGTGGGCTACTGCCAAACGCCAACACTTCAAGTTCTGGATGGCGTTGCTTGACTTTTCCCAGCGCGCGCAAAGCCACATCCAGGCCTTTGATGGGCGCCTCGTGGTAAAGCGTGCCAATGGTAACCAGCGAATTTTTTACCCGCACCGGTGCATGAAACATCTCATGATCAACCGCGTTGGGCACCAGATCCACCTGTGTGGCGCCGTACTTCTGAAGCATGACATCGGCCAGCCAACGGGCAATTACGATTTTTCGCCAGGGCAAACGATAGACGGCCTCGCATCGCTCACGTGGCAGATAGTCGTACACCTCATGGCCTTGCACAAAATGCACGGGCACGCCCCGGTCAGGCGGCAGACTCCTGGCCCACTCTGCCGTCTCCCACCACGTACAGACCAGCACATCTGCCAGGGGCACATCTTCGGGCTGCAAGCGCCGTTCCATCGACACCACCCGGTGCTCGATATTCAGGTTGTCCATGTAGGACTCAGGCACTGGCTGATGCTTGGGCCATCCGCGCCCGCGCAGCACGCTTTTCACTTTGCGAACGAGCGTAGGGGCCGCGGCGGAGCGGGACACCAACACCACGGTATGCCCCTGCTCTGCCAGCCAATGCGCATAGATCGCCACAACACGGATTCCACCCGACCAGCCCAATACGGGCAACAAGAACGTAATTTTCAACTTCATCAGGTGACGCTTCAACGACGGATGGAACGAACCTCGCTCCATATGCGAGGGCGCTGCATCTTAGAATGAAATACGTCTTATCAACCATCCCCCTCGCCGCTGCTTCGCGGTCGGTGCCAAGGCCGTACCAGTGGTCTCGCACCGCTCTCTATACCTCCTTTCTTACAAGAAGACATGCCAGAACACCTGCGCGCCCTCGTGGTCGTACTCGGACTGTGCAGCATGACATGGTGGTCTGTGCAACCAGCGATAACGCAAGCAAGCACGACTCAAGCTGCTCGGCAGTGGCGCAATCTGTGGTTTGGACTCACCGTTGCTGCGTTTCTGGTCGGCAATTTTTGGCTCTATGCGGGGCTGGCTGCCGCATGGCTGCTGATTCAGCGCTTCACTCCCGTGCGCGCACTGTCCGCGTATTGCTTGTTGCTCATCGTCGTGCCTGCAGCCAGCATCGAAATACCGGGCTTTGGCCTGATCAATTATTTTTTCACGCTTGATCAGCCGCGTCTGCTGGCGCTGGTGTTGCTGGCACCCGCGGCGCTGGCGCTTTGGCGCCAGCCGGGCAGCTTGCGACTAGGCTCGACATGGGCAGACAAATGCCTGATGGGCTACCTGCTGCTGACAGCGGCGCTGCAACTGCGCGAAAACAACGTCACCAGCACGTTGCGCGGCTGTTTTTACCTGATGACGGACATGTTCTTGCCTTATTACGTGGCCAGTCGGGCGGTGCGCAGGCTGCAAGACTTCAAGCTGGTGATGGCGGCCTACGTCATGGCCGTTTCCCTGCTGGGTCTCGTCGCCGTATTCGAGCTTTTGAGACACTGGAAACTCTATACAGCCATGACCGGCGCACTCGGTCTGAACTGGGGCTATGGCAACTACCTGGGGCGCGATGGCTTGCTCAGGGCCGCCGCGAGCGCCGGTCACCCCATCGTGCTTGGGTACGTGATGACCGTGGGTCTGGGATGCTGGTTGTATCTCCGGGGCGAGAAAAAACTCACCCTGCGCAGCTCCGCGCCCATGCTGTTGATGGGGGCTGGCCTGCTGGCCACCCTCTCGCGCGGGCCGTGGGTGGGCGCGGTCGCCATGGTGCTTGCCTTTGTGTTCACTGGACGTAGCGGCATGCGCAAGGTGCTGCATCTTGTACTGGCAGGGGCTGCCGCTTTGGCCGCCATGGCAACGCTGGGCATAGGCCAGCGCGTGCTGAATCTGCTTCCCTTTATCGGCCAGACCGAGGCGGGTAACGTGGAGTATCGCCAGCGCTTGATAGACAACGCGCTCATCGTGATCGAGCGCAACTTCTGGCTGGGCTCCACGAACTATCGGCAGACACCCGAAATGCAAGCGATGATTCAAGGCGAAGGCATCATCGACATCGTGAACACCTACATCAGCGTAGCCTTGAATTACGGCGTCATCGGCCTCGCGCTTTTTGTGGGCTTCTTCGCCAGCATTCTTTGGAGCCTTTGGCGCAAGCAGGCACACCTGACAACCAATGATGAGCGGCGCACACTGGGGCGCAGCCTGCTGGCCACGTTGGTCGGCATCGCTGTCATCATCACCACGGTAGGCAGCACTGTCGTGGTACCTCACATTTATTGGCTGACGGGTGGTTTGGGTATGGCGTGGCTGACGATGCTTAAGCGCGGCTTGGATGCACCTGCGAGACTCCCCTGATTTGATAGTTGCTTGCGCTTCATGGGTACGGTCAAACACAGAGTTTGGCCTGAGCTGAAACAAGCTATTGCCTTGGGGCGTCGGGATAAATTTCCAAGTCAGTGTCAATGTGCACCGGTACGACACGCACTCTTCCGGAGACTCCACGAAATGCGGTCATCTTCATTTCTTTTAGCCCTGTGGCTTGGTTTTTTTGCTACTGGCACGGTTTACGCGATACCCACGTGGCAAGTCCAGCTCAGCGAACGCGATGGTCTGCCGCTTGCCAGCGCAGGTGGGCAAACCGGCGTGACGGCGAGCTGGAATTTTTGGGGCGCCCAATGGAAATGGGTAGACACGCGCGCCGCCCTGGCGGGCAATGGTCAGGGTGACTATCGGATGGCGGGCGAAGTGGCAGATTTGGGTGTGGCCTGGATGGCCCAGACCAAGCGCCCCGACGAACACACGCTGACCTACGAGCTGCGCATGGCCGCGCGCAGCGCAAAAGAGGGGGTGATTGGCGGCGGCGCGGTCTTCAAGTTTGACTTGCAAACCTTTGGCGCGACGATGGGCAAGCCCACGCTGCTGCCGGGCAACACCGGCTGGCAGTGGGGGCGCGAAGGCGCGGCACAAATGAACCTGCGCTTCTCCCCGGCGCTTCCCAAGGTATTTTTTGAACGCAACAACCCGGCCGAAATACGCGCCTATTTCTACGACGGTTCCATCAGTGCGGGTGAACAGCGCTACACCGTGACACTGAGCTGGACGGGAGATGCCCACTGGCAAGCACCCCTGGCCGAGCGTCTGGGCGGCCCACCGGCAGCGCAATGGCCCAGGGACGCGATCGACGTGCGCACCGCGCCCGCTGGCCTGCTGGGCACGGCGCTCAAAGGTGCTGAAGCCTTTGCCCCTTTGCGCGCCGACGAGGGCAAGACGCAGACCCGCTACTGGGGCACCAACATCACCGCCTATGCACTGTTCAACACGCCGCGCGAGGTGGTGCAGCAGCAGGCCAGACGCCTGGCGCAGCTGGGCTACAACCTGGTGCGGCTGCACCACCACGATTCGCCCTGGGTGAACCCCAATATTTTTGGCAACCCCAAGACCATTGCCGACACGCAGACGCTGGATGCACTGTCGCTGGACAAGCTGGACTGGTGGATCAAATGCCTGAAGGACGAGGGCATCGCCATCTGGCTGGACCTGCACGTGGGCCGCACCGTGAAGCGGGGGGACAACATTTACGGCTTTGACGAGATCGCCAAAGGCAAGGACAGCGCGGACATCAAGGGCTTCAACTACGTGAACATCACGCTGCAGCAAGCCATGCGCCGCTTCAACGAAGCCTACGTGACGCATCGCAACGCCTACACTCACCTGTCCTACAAAGACGACCCTGCCATCGTCGCGCTCCTGATCACCAACGAGGACGACCTGACGCACCACTTTGGCAACGCGATGCTGCCCGACAAGAAGGTGCCGCTGCACAGCAAGCTCTACATGAACGCGGCCGACACGTTTGCGCGTCAGCACGATCTGCCTCAGAACAAGACCTGGCGCAGTTGGGAGCCGGGGCCGAGCAAGATTTTTCTGAATGACCTGGAACAACGCTTTGACGAAGACATGATCGGGCAACTGCGCGGCCTGGGCGCCAAGCAGGCCATCGCCACCACCAACACCTGGGGCGACAACCCGCTGTTCTCTCTGCCTGCGCTCACCAGCGGCAATGTGATTGACGTGCACAGCTACGGCGGCCCGGGCCAACTGGAAAAAGACCCGGCGTGGTCTGCCAATCTGGGCCACTGGATGGCTGCGGCGCAGGTGGTGGGCATGCCGCTGGCGGTGAGCGAATGGAATGCCGAGCCCTTCCCCTCGTACGACCGACACACGCTGCCGCTGCTCATCGCCGCCATGGCCTCACACCAGGGCTGGAGTGCACTGATGCACTATGCCTACACCCAGGAGCCGCCAAGCGAGGGCGGCAGCCCTGGAAACTGGCATGCCTACAACGATCCGTCGCTGTTGCCCATGCTGAGCGCGGCCGCGCTGATGTACCGGCGTGGCGATGTGCGCCCGGCCAGCACCACCTATGTCTATGACCCGGGTGCCGAGGCCTTCTTCGGTCAGGCCACTTCGGCGGGCAATGCACCCGCACTGCGCACGGCGGCAGAAAAAGGGCAGCTATTGATCGCCATACCCGCAACGCCGCAGCTCCCGTGGCTTGAACGGCGCGCGCCACCGGCCGGCGCCACGGTCATCAAGGACCCATCGAGGTCGCTGCTGCCCGAAGGTGCGCAAGAAGTCACGAGCGATACGGGTGAGCTTATGCACAACTGGGCTGCGGGCACCTACAGCATCAACACCGCACGCACGCAGGCGCTGCTCGGTTGGATAGGCGGCAAGCCGCACGATCTGCCCGCGCTGCACCTGAACCTGCAGACGCGCCACGCCTCGATCGCGGTGCAAAGCCTGGACGAGGCGCCGCTGGGCCCATCCACCCATGTGCTGATTTCCATAGGCACGCGTTCGCTGCCACAGCAGGGCAACAAGACGCCCTTTCTCGTGGAGCCGCTGGCCGGGAGCATCGAGGTGGTCGCACCCGCCGGGCTCAAGGCGTGGCGCAACGGGCCATTCAACCGCTGGATCGAACTGCCCGCGCAGTACAAAGATGGCCGCTACGTGATAGCGCTGGACGGCAAGCTGCCAGTGCAGTGGATTGCGCTGCACCCGCCGGACTGACGGCCCATCGCCGCATTACTTCAAGGTGCAGGCGTCCAGCTGGCGCAGGTCTTGCCAAGCGTGTCCCTCAAACGCCGGGTTGGCACTGCCGGGCCACTCGGCGCGCCCGAGCAGCTCGGCGTAGCCAATGGCGCGGATGACGCCCTCGGCCACCAGCGCATTGCTGTGCTCACCCGGTGGCAGCAACGCAGGCAAAAGCGCTCGCGCACCCGCATTGGTCCACGCCAGAAACGGAACCTCCAGGCTCGCCATGCTGCGGCCGTGGCGATATTCGCTGCTGCAGGGCGGCATGACCAGCCCGTGGTCACTGGTATAGATCAGCACCGAGCGGCGCGCGCCGGAGGCATCGAGCATGCCTACCCACTGCTTGAGCAGCGTGCTGGTGTAGAGGATGGAGTTGTCGTAAGGGTCGGCAAACCGCGCCAGCTCGGGCGGATATCGGTCTTGCACGATCTCATGGCTGCCAAAGGTGTGCAGAACGATCAGCTTGCGCGGGGCCGGGTCGGCCAGTGCTTGCTCGTAGGCAGGCGTGAGGATGCTGTCATGAGGCCCACCATCCCCCAATTTTCGATAAATGGCTGTGGAACGGCGCAGTACCTGATCGAAAAAATCGGCGAACGGTGCGTTGCGTGAGTTGCTGAGGACAAAGACCTTGTAGCCCGCCTTGTGCGCCAGATCAAGAAACGATGGCGCCCGATGACGAACGCTGTCCGCGCTCGATTGACCCATCAGAACAAAGGGTAGCGCACCTGCGGTATTGAGCCCGCGCGCGAGCACCATGGTCGCAGCAACCCCGTCAAGGCCCCGCAACGGCGCATTGGTATCTTCGCGTTGGTAGCCCAACAAAGACCAGCGCTGCGCGGAGGCGCTTTCACCGATGATGGCCACGACAGTATCCGCCCGCGCGGGCGCTGCGACCACATCAGGCAGAAGTGGCGGATCCATCACGGCGTTGCTCATCGAGTGGTACTTCCACGCTGCCCAAACCAAGTGCGTCGGGTAGATCTTGTATGACTTGTCGTGAATCTGCCAGCGCAGCGCCATACCCGCCCAAGCGTTCGCCACCAGCAACGCGAGCCAGACCAGAACCGGTGCCGACCAAGTCCATCGCAGAAAACGGTGGCCGCGAAGTTCGCCAGGCGCCACACGGCCTAGCCACCGCCCTGCCAGCACACACCAAGCCAGCCACAGTCCACTGAGCATCAGCGGCTTCAGCGGCAATACCGAAAAGAAATCAGCCAACTCCGCTGGAGTGGTGCGCAGCGCCGTGGCAAGAAGATATTCGTCCGTCAGCTTGCCGAAGTAGTAGACATGAAAAATATCCAGCACACCGGCCATCGCCAGCACGATCACGGCGAGCCACAGCGACCAACGCTGAAACGCGAGTGGCCAGAACAGGAAAGCCGAGATCGCGAGCCAAGCGAGCGATTTGGCGTCAATGCCAGGCAGCAGACGCAGGCTGAACAGCAGCAGCCACGCGAGCAGCACGCCAATCAACGGCCCGTATCGTCTCAGCGTCTTCATGTGCGTTCCGAGTGTTCAGCCATCAAGCAGATCACGCGAAGTATCGCGCCATGTTGAATCGCTGCACGATCGGGCTGATCTCACTTGGCCGCGAAGACCAGGTCACGCAGCCAAGCCTCCGCGCCGGTCTTGAGCCGAATGCGCGCCACCGAGATACCCTCGGGCAGGTTCACTTCGACAGCGCTGGAGGCCACGGCGGCGCCCGCATCCGCCGCAGGCTGGCTCACCACACCGACC
>JAJPEQ010000012.1 GCA_021166775.1 Comamonas sp.
CGGACCCCCCCCCCCCCCCCGGGGGGCCCGGCGCCCGCCCCGATGGGCCCGCCGCCGCCCCGCGCGGCTCCCCCCGCTCCCACGCACCCCACCCAGCGCCTGCTGCTCGCCGCCCTGCTCGCCCTGTGCGCCAGCCCCGCCGCCTGGGCCTGGAGCAACCACGCGCTGGCCGCGTACCGCGCGTACGAGGTGCTGCCCGAGGTCAGCCAGGCCGCGCCCGTCGTGGTCGAGCCGCTGGAAGACTTCCTTGCCGCCCAGGCGCCAGCCATCGCCCGGCTGATCGATGCGCAGGACGCCTGGGCGCGCCAGCACATCGCGCACTACCCGCCGCTGCCCGCCAGTCTGCGCCTGAACCCCACCGTGGCCAGCCAGGGGCCGCAGGCGCTGCGCAAGGCGTTTTTGATGGCGCTGCGCGTCTCGCCCGAAAGCCGCCTTGCGCTGTACGTGCAGCCCGACCCCTGGGGGCCCGCACCCAGCGGCGCGCCCATGCCGCACGACGAGGTCAACGCCCTGCCGCTGCGCGACAAGGACGTGGAAAAGCACCGCTTCGTGCGCCTGGCCCCCGGCGAGCCCGTGGCACCGATCGCGGTGCTCGCCAGCGCCAGCGACGAACCCGACTACGGCATGGACGTGAACCTCTGGGAAGACAGCCCCTCCGCCTGGGGGCCGCTGTACGGCTTCGGCAAGCTGCCGTTCGGCAACCCCAGCCTGAGCTTCGCCACGCAGGCGCCTTTTCACATGGGCTACTACCACGAGTCGCCGCTGATCTACGCCGCCGCGGGCTTTCTCAAGCGCACCTACCCCGAGTTGCGGCTGCACCAGTACATGGGCCTGGCCGAGCTCGCCTTGCGCAGCGGCCACCCGTACTGGGGCTGGCGCTTTGCGGGCCTGGCGTCGCACTACGCGCAGGACCTCACCCAGCCCTACCACGCGAGCCTGGCGCCGGGTTTTTCCGCGGCGCGGCTCATCGGCATCCAGCTGCTGGCGGTGCTCGGCCTGCCGGCGAGCAAGAACGACATGGTTGTGCTGCTCTCCAACCGCCACTTCGTGCTCGAACGCTACGAAAGCCAGATGATCCAGGCCAGCGCCAGGGCGCATCAGACCACGGCGCTGGAGAACGCGCTGCACGACACCACGGGCGACGCGGCGTACGGTGCGTGGAACGACGACACGCTGCGCGATGGGGTCTCGCTCGAATCCTCGTCGCTGGGCGAGGCCGTCACCGCGCAGATGCTCGCCTCCGTGCCCTCGAAGTACGTGGACGACCCGACGTTTGACTTCGGCGTGCACGCCAGCCGGATCGACCTCATGGCCGAGGTCGCCCGGCGCGGCCCCGAGTCGCGCGCGGCATTCGAGGCCAGCATCGCCACGCTCATGCGCCACTTCGGCGCGCACAGCCGCCAGCTGGTACGCGCCGTCCTGCAGCCACCGCGACAGCCCTGAAGCGCGTGCGGGCCCGTCATCACCTGCACACGAAAAAGGGCACGCGGCGAACCGCGTGCCCCTGCGTCTGACGGCCGGCAGCGACCGGCCTCATCGCGCCATCCGATCAGGACTGATAGCCACTGGCCGGACGGAAGCCGTGGGCCAGCGCTTCGCGCGTGGCTTCACGCACCTGCGCACGGCTCAGATCGCTCGTCACGGTCGTTTGAGCCACCGGCAGATTGCCCGCCAGCGGCGCCTGGGACACGGCCTGGGCGGCCACGTCGGTGCGCTGCACCTGGCTGCTGCCCGCTTCGGGCTGGAAGAACGGAGCCTCACCGGCCGCGGGCTGCTGGCCCGCCGCAAAGGCGGTGCCCGAAACCAGCACAGCGGCGGCGATGGAAGCAAAAGCGAAATTCTTGCGGATCATGGTCTTTTCCTGAAAATGTGACAAACAAACCCATCGGGTCAACGGGTGGCTTCAAGCCACTTCCCTTGTCGCAGGATCGCGGGTGGCGTTCCTTCGATGACCTGTAGTTTGTGTCTTACAGATGGTTTAAAAAAGACCAGATAATGAATTTCATTGTTTCTAATTTGGAAACAATGAAATCACACGTCGATATTGCCCGCGTGCAGCGCATTGGTCTCGATGAACTCGCGCCGGGGCTCGACGTCGTCGCCCATGAGCATGGTGAAGACCTGGTCGGCCTCGACCGCGTCGGTCACCTGCACGCGCAGCATGCGGCGCGTGGCCGGGTCCATGGTGGTCTCCCACAGTTGCTCGGGGTTCATTTCGCCCAGGCCCTTGTAGCGCTGGCGGCTGGTGGTGCGCTCGGCTTCGGCGAGCAGCCAGCGCATGGCCTGGCGGAAGTCCGAGACCTTTTCTTCCTTCCTCTTCTCGCCCTCGCCGCGCATCACGCGCGCCCCCTCGGCGAGCAGGCCATCGAAACTGCGCGCGCCTTCGGCCAGCGCCTCGTAATCGCTGCCGCTGATGAAGTCCTGCGCCACGATGCTGCTCTTGATGTTGCCGTGGTGGTGGCGGCTGATGCGCAGCAGCAGGCCACCGTGGCGCGGGTCGGTTTCGGCGGTGACTTCGGCCTCGGTGCCCGCGTGGTCGAGCTCGCGCAGCTTGGCCTGCAGCCTGCCGGCGCTGACTTGCGCCGCCTCCATGCTGGAGAGGTCGAGCACCACGCCGTCGGCCACGGCGCGCAGCGCTTCGGCGTCCATGTAGGCCGAAAGGCGCTCGATGATGGCTTCCATGCGCTGGTGCTGGCGCGCCAGATCGGCCAGCTCCGTGCCTTCGAGCGTGCGCGGCGCGGCCCCACCGGTGTTCACGGCCGCGCCGACGAGCGCCACGCGTAGCAGGAACTGGTCCAGCGCCGGGCCGTCTTTCAGGTACAGCTCTTCCTTGCCGTTCTTGACCTTGTACAGCGGCGGCTGGGCGATATAGACGTGGCCGCGCTCCACGAGCTCGGGCATCTGGCGGTAGAAGAAGGTGAGCAGCAGCGTGCGGATGTGCGCGCCGTCCACGTCGGCGTCGGTCATGAGGATGACGCGGTGGTAGCGCAGCTTGGCGATGTCGAAGTCGTCCGCGCCGCTCTTGCCGTTACCGTTGCCATTGCCGTTCTCATCGTCGCTCGCCGCCTTGCCGATCCCGGTCCCGAGCGCCGTGATGAGGGTGATGATTTCCTGGCTGGAAAGCAGCTTTTCGTAGCGCGCCTTCTCCACGTTCAGGATCTTGCCGCGCAGCGGCAGGATGGCCTGGAACTTGCGGTCGCGCCCCTGCTTGGCGCTACCGCCGGCGCTGTCACCCTCGACGATGTAGATCTCGCACAGTGCCGGATCTTTCTCCTGGCAGTCGGCGAGCTTGCCGGGCATGCCCATGCCGTCGAGCACGCCCTTGCGCCGCGTCATCTCGCGCGCCTTGCGCGCGGCCTCGCGCGCACGCGCCGCCTCGACGATCTTGCCGCAAAGGATCTTGGCGTCGTTGGGTTTTTCTTCGAGGTAGTCGGCGAGCAGCTTGCCGACGATGTCCTCCACCGGCGCACGCACCTCGCTGGAGACCAGCTTGTCCTTGGTCTGGCTGCTGAACTTGGGTTCGGGCACCTTGACCGAGAGCACGCAGCACAGGCCCTCGCGCATGTCGTCACCGGTCACTTCGACCTTGGCCTTCTTGGCCAGCTCGTTGTCGGCGATGTACTTGCCGATGACGCGCGTCATCGCGGCGCGCAGGCCCGTGAGGTGGGTGCCGCCGTCGCGCTGCGGGATGTTGTTGGTGAAGCACAGCACCTGTTCGTTGTAGCCGTCGTTCCACTGCATCGCCACCTCGACGCCGATCTCGGTGCCGGGAATGCCGCCGTAGGTCTCCGCCGGTCGCGAACCGCTGGCGTAGAACGGTGTGGGGTGCAGCACCTTCTTGCCGGTGCTGATGAACTTGACGAAACCAAGCACGCCACCCGCGCCCGAAAAATCGTCTTCCTTGCCGGTGCGCTCGTCGATCAGGCGGATGCGCACGCCGTTGTTCAGGAAGGAAAGCTCGCGCAGGCGCTTGGCCAGCGTCTCGTAATGGAAGTCGTGGTTGTCGCCGAAGATTTCCACGTCGGGCAGGAAGCGCACGCTGGTGCCGCGGTCCTCGGTGGTGCCGGTGATCTTCATCGGCGAGGTCTCGAAGCCGTCGACCACCTCGATCTGGCGGTTCTGCGCCGCGCCGCGCACGAACTCGATCTGGTGCACCTGGCCATCGCGGCGCACCGTCAGGCGCAGCCATTTGCTGAGCGCATTCACGCACGAAACGCCCACGCCGTGCAGCCCGCCCGAGACCTTGTAGCTGTTCTGGTTGAACTTGCCGCCCGCGTGCAGTTCGGTGAGCGCGATCTCGGCGGCCGAGCGCTTGGGCTCGTGCTTGTCGTCCATTTTCACGCCGGTGGGAATGCCACGGCCGTTGTCGGTCACGCTGAGGCTGCCATCGGCGTGGATGGTCACGGCGATGTCATCGCAATAGCCCGCCAGCGCCTCGTCGATGGAGTTGTCCACCACCTCGAACACCAGGTGGTGCAGCCCGGTGCCGTCGGACGTGTCGCCGATGTACATGCCGGGGCGCTTGCGCACCGCCTCCAGCCCTTCGAGGATCTGGATCGCGGATTCGCCGTAGCCGCTGGCGTTGCCGGGCCCTGCGGGCGCGGCGTGGTGGTTCTCGTGGTTCTCGTTGGTCATCGCAGCAGCTTCGGGGAAACGCGGTGCGTTTCCGCAAATGTTCAATATCAAAACAGCGCCAGCGCTTTACAGACAAGCGCCAGCGGCTATCAAATCCGCATGGGCATCACGACATACTTGAAGTGCTCGTTGCCCGGAATCTGAAAGACCACCGAGCTGCTGCCATCCAGCATGTCGATGCGCACCATCTCCTGGCTCATGTTGGTGAGCACGTCGATGAGGTAGGTGACGTTGAAGCCGATCTCGATGGGCTCGCCGTCGTAATCGATGTCGAGTTCATCGACGGCCTCTTCCTGCTCGGCGTTGTTGCTGGAGACGCGCAGACTGCCGGGCTCGATGTTCAGGCGCACACCCTTGAACTTCTCGCTCGTCATGATGGCCGAGCGCTGCAGGCTCGCGAGCAGCGGCGCGCGCCCGAGCGTGATGCTGCTGTGGTAGTTGCGCGGAATCACGCGGTTGTAGTCGGGGAACTTGCCCTCGACCAGCTTGGTGACGAACTCCATGCCGCCAAAGGTGAAGCGCGCCTGGTTGCCCGCGAACTGCATCTGGATGGCGCCCTCGGCGTCCGAGAGCAGGCGCTGCAATTCGAGCACCGTCTTGCGCGGCAGGATCACCTCCTGCCTGGGCACTTCCACCTCCAGCTCGGCGGCGGTGAACGCGAGGCGGTGGCCGTCGGTGGCGACGAGCGAAAGCGTCTTGCCCTCGGCGACGAACAGGATGCCGTTCAGGTAGTAGCGGATGTCCTGCACCGCCATCGCGAACGAGACCTGCGCGAGCAGCTCCTTGAGCACCTTTTGCGGCACGCTGAACGCCGGGCCGAAGCTGCTCGATTCCTGCACCAGCGGGAAATCCTCGGCCGGCAGCGTGTGCAGCGTGAAGCGGCTCTTGCCGCCCTTGAGCACGAGTTTGGAGGCGCCCGAATCCAGGCTCACCGTCTGGTCGGCGGGCAGGGTCTTGAGGATGTCGATGAGCTTCCTCGCGCCCACGGTGGTGGCGAAATCGCCCACATCGCCGCCGAGCTCCACCACGGTGCGGATCTGGATCTCCTGGTCGCTCGTGGTGAACTGCAGCGCGCTGGCGGTCTTGCGAATGAGCACATTGGCCAGGATGGGCACCGTGTGACGGCGCTCGACGATGCCGGATACCGCTTGCAGAACCGCCAGAAATTTGTCTTGGGTGCTCTTCAGGACAATCATCGGGTGAACCTCGGTGAAATGAAAGACGAAAAAACAGAGGCTGGCGAAACAGGGCTGCGCATGGGTTCTTTCACGCCTGCTCAGCCCTTGAGGGTCTGTTCGAGCACGTGCAACTCCTGGTTGAGTTCGGTGAGCTGCTGGCGTTCGCCACCGATCTTGCGCACCGCATGCAGCACGGTGGTGTGGTCGCGCCCGCCGAAGAGCTCGCCGATCTCGGGCAGGCTCTTCTGTGTGAGCTCCTTGGCCAGGTACATCGCGATCTGGCGCGGGCGCGCAATGCTGGCCGGGCGCTTCTTGCTGTACATGTCGGCGACCTTGATCTTGTAGTAGTCGGCCACCGTCTTCTGGATGTTCTCGACGCTGATCTGGCGGTTCTGGATGCTGAGCAGATCGCGCAGCGCCTCACGCGCGGCGGCAATCGATATGTCCTTGGCGTTGAAGCGCGCGTAGGCCAGCACCTTGCGCAGCGCGCCCTCGAGCTCGCGCACGTTGGAGCGCACGTTCTTGGCGACGAAGAACGCCACCTCCTCGGGCATCTGCGCGCCCTCGGCCTGCGCCTTGTTGATGAGAATCGCCACGCGCATCTCCAGCTCGGGTGGCTCGATCGCGACCGACAGGCCGGCGTCGAAGCGCGACACCAGCCGCTCGTGAATGTTGGTCAGGCCCTTGGGGTAGGTGTCCGACGTCATCACGATGTGGCTCTTCTTGGCCAGCAGCGCCTCGAAGGCATTGAAGAACTCCTCCTGCGTGCGGTCCTTGTTGGCGAAGAACTGCACGTCGTCGATCAGGAGCAGATCGAGCGAGTGGTAGCTTTCCTTGAACGACTCGAAGGCGTTGTGCCGCACCGCGCGCACCACATCGGAGACGAACTGCTCGGCGTGGATGTAGCGCACCTTCGCGCTCGCGCGCTCGGCCAGCAACTGGTTGCCCACGGCGTGCATCAGGTGGGTCTTGCCCAGGCCCACGCCGCCGTAGATGAACAGCGGGTTGTACATCTGCCCCGGCTGCGCGGCCACATGCATCGCCGCCGAACGCGCCATGCGGTTGGCCGTGCCCTCGACCAGCGTGGCGAAGGTGAGCGCCGGGTTCAGGCGCGAGTGCGGCGCCGGCGTGGGTGCGGGCATGAGCTCGGGCTCCGCATAGGCCATCTCGTCCGCCAGCGGTCGGGGGGGCGTGCGCGGCGCGTGCTCGGCCACCACCCTGGGCGTGGCGCGCCGGGGCGCCAGCGCAAGCTCCAGCTGCACGGGCTCGCCCACGGCCGCCTGCAGCGCGGCGGCAATCTGCGCGCCATACTGGGCGCGCACCCCATCGAGCTTGAAGCGATTGGCGACGAACAGGGTGACGCGCGAGAGATCGGGCGCGACCTCCACCTTCAGAGGCTTGATCCAGGTGTTGAACTGCTGCTCGGGCAGCTGCTGCGCCAGCTGCGCGAGACAGGTCTGCCACAGCTGCTGCGCAGCAGGGTCTTGCGCATTCGCGGCGGCGGTTTTCACGGTGGCGGAAAGGGGGGCTCCCTCGTACATCAGGGCGATTCTTTTTGGGGAAGCGCTCGAAGCCCCGTGCGGGCCGCACAGGGTTTTGAGCCGCTTCTTTGGTTGTCTGCAAAGCACGAAACAAGACCGGTCATTCTAGCCTGCGGGGAAGTTATCCACAACCCGGAACGGGCGGTACACGCGCTCCCTGCCCGACGCCTTTCGCGAAAAGTTTGCCGCGCATCGTGAGTGCTGCGATAATTGCCCGTTTCCCTGAAGAGTCCTTTCAGGGCCGTCCGTGCGTGGCGCCGTGCTGGCGTTTGATGGCGCGCGCTCTTCGCTCTTGCCGCAAGAGCGCGCCTGCCTGACTCGGCGCTACCGAATTTCCAAGGATCGATCATGAAACGTACCTACCAGCCCTCCAAGACGCGCCGCGCGCGCACCCACGGTTTTCTCGTGCGCATGAAAACGCGCGGCGGCCGCGCCGTGATCAACGCACGCCGCGCCAAGGGTCGCAAGCGCCTGGCGGTCTGAGCGGGCGGCGCGCGCGCAGCCCTTGCCGTGCGGCCCTGACAGCGCTTGCGCCGCGCCGTTGCCCCATGCATCGGCTGAAAACCCGTCCCCAATTCCAGGCCACGATGACCGCAGGCACCTTGGCTCGCACGGCGCATTTCGCGCTGCATGGCCTGGCGCTGGACACGCCGCATCCCCTGTTTGCCCACGGCGAGCTCTGGCTGGGCGCGCTGGTGCCCAAGCGCTGGGCGCGCCGCGCCGTCACGCGCAACGCCATCCGCCGGCAGATCTACGCCGTGGCCGAGCAACAGGCGCCGACGCTGGCCCACGCGGCCTACGTCGTGCGGTTGCGCGCGGCCTTCGACCGCGAGCAGTTCGTGAGCGCGGCCTCGCACGCGCTCAAGCGCGCCGTGCGCGCCGAGCTGCTGCTGCTCTTCGCCCGCCTGCCCAGGCCGGACGCCCAAGCATGATGCGGCGCCTGCTCATGGCGACGGTGCGCGGCTACCAGCTGCTGCTCAGCCCCTGGCTGGGCAACAGCTGCCGCTTTGAGCCGACCTGCTCCAACTACGCCTTGCAGGCCCTGCAGCGCCACGGCGCGGCGGTCGGCGGCTACCTCACGCTCAAGCGCATTGCGCGCTGTCACCCTTGGTGCGACGGTGGGCACGATCCCGTGCCCGACACACCGCCGCGCGAGCTGCGTCTGTTCTCCCGACTGAACGGCGCCGCCCAACCTCCTTCTTCCCGCACAAGCGAACACTCATGAACGACATTCGCCGCACCATCCTGTGGGTGATCTTTGGCTTTTCCATGGTTCTGCTGTGGGACAAATGGCAGGTCTACAACGGCAGGCAGGCCACCTTCTTCCCGTCACCGGTCACGCAAACCGCGAGCACGTCCGCCACGCACCCGGCAAGCGGCCCGGCAAGCGGGCCCGAGGCCGGCCCGACTGCGACCCACGCGTCGCAGCCCGCCGCGCCGGGCGCCAGCGCCGTGCCCGCCACCGCGCCCGCGCAGCCCGCGATCGCACATGAGCTCGTGACCGTCTCGACCGATGTGCTCAAGCTCACCTTCGACAACGAGGGCGGCTCGCTCGTGAAGGGCGAGCTGCTGCACCACAAGGGCAGCCAGGACGACCCCAAGCCCTTCGTGCTGCTGGAAGAAGATGGCCGGCACCTCTACGTCGCGCAGACCGGCCTGATCGGCGGACCCTTCCCCACCCACAAGACCGTCATGCACGTGGCCCCCGGTCCGCGCGAGCTGGGCAGCGCGGACAACGAACTCACCGTGCGCTTCGAGTCGCCCGATCTGGGCGGCGTGAAGCTCGTGAAGACCTACACGCTCAAGCGCGGTGCTTACGACATCGCGGTGCGCCATGAGGTTGTCAACACCGGCACGGCCGCCGTGGCGCCGCAGCTGTACCTGCAGCTGGTGCGCGATGGCAATGAGCCCGATGGCGCCGTGCCGTTCTATTCCACCTTCACCGGGCCCGCGATCTACACCAGCGCCAAGAAGTACCAGAAGATCACCTTCAAGGCGATCAGGGAAAAGAAGGTCGAGATCCCCGCCGAATCGACCGACGGCTACATCGCCATGGTGCAGCATTACTTCGCCACCGCCTGGCTGCTGCCTGAAGGCACGCCGCGCCAGTTGCACGTGAATGCCGCCGACATCGGCTCGCAGGTGCCCGACTGCTGCTACCGGGCGCAGGAAATCACCCCCTTCGGCGAGCTGGCGCCCGGGCAGACCAAGACCATCGACGCACGGCTGTTTGTCGGCCCCCAGGTGGAGACCGTGCTCGAAGGCCTCGCCCCGGGGCTGGAGCTGATCAAGGATTACGGTTACCTCACCATCCTCGCCAAGCCGCTGTACTGGCTGCTCGAGAAGATCCACAGCCTCCTGGGCAACTGGGGCTGGTCCATCGTCGGCCTGGTGGTGCTGCTCAAGCTGGCGTTCTACTGGCTCAACGCCAAGGCCTATTCGAGCATGGCCAAGATGAAGGCGCTCAACCCGCGCATCCAGGACCTGCGCGCCCGCCTGAAGGACAAGCCGCAGCAGATGCAGCAGGAGATGATGCGCATCTACCGCGAGGAAAAGGTCAATCCGCTGGGCGGGTGCTTGCCGATCGCGATCCAGATTCCGGTGTTCATCGCGCTGTACTGGGTGCTGCTGTCGAGCGTGGAAATGCGCCACGCGCCATGGATCGGCTGGGTGACAGACCTTTCCACCAAGGACCCGTACTTCATCCTGCCCATCCTGATGACGATCTCCACGCTGTTTCAGACGGCGCTCAACCCCGCGCCGCCCGATCCGATGCAGGCCAAGCTGATGTGGATCATGCCGCTGGCGTTCAGCTTCATGTTCTTCATGTTCCCGGCGGGCCTGGTGCTCTACTGGCTCACGAACAACATCCTGTCGATCGCGCAGCAGTGGGTGATCAACACCCGCCTGGGCGTGCCGCCACGCCTGCACCTGCCCAAGTTCCGCTGACGCTGGGGAAACGACGCCTATGCCGTCGGGCGCGATCGATCGCTGGAAGCCGCACGTCACCGTCGCAGCGGTGGTCGAGCAGGATGGGCGCTTTCTTCTGGTGGAAGAGCAGACGAGCGACGGTCTCAAGCTCAACAACCCGGCCGGCCACCTGGAGCCGGGCGAGTCCCCGGCGCAGGGCTGCGTGCGCGAAGTTCTGGAGGAAGCGGCTTGGGATTTCGAGCCGCTCTCGCTCGTCGGCGTCTACCTGAACCGCTTCACCAAGACACGCACCGGCGAGGACATCACCTACCTGCGGTTCGCCTTCTGCGGGCGTCTGCTCGCGCACCACGGCTGGCGCCCGCTCGACACCGGCATCGTGCGCACCGTGTGGATGAGCCCCGAGGAAATCCGCGCCTGCCGCGAGCGCCACAGGAGTCCGCTGCTGCTCAAGAGCCTGGAAGACTACCTCGCGGGCCAGCGCTTCGATCTGTCGCTGATGCACGTGGACCCCAGCGTGCTCGGCCAGTGAGCCAGTGACGCGGGCGGTGACGCCGCGCCAGCGCGTCACCGCTCACCCGGCAGCTGCATGATCAGGCGGTGGTAGAAGCGCACTGCATCGGCATAGCCCTTGACCGACAGGCGCTCGTTGGTGCCGTGAAAGCGTTTCAGATCCTCGCTGTTGGCGCGCACCGGCGAGAACTTGAAGATGTGGTCGCTGATGGGCTCGTAATGCACCGAATCGGTCGCGGCCACCATCAGGCCGGGCGCGACGAGCACGTCGGGAAACACCTCGCGGATGGTCTGGTTCAGCCTCCGGTACTGCACCGAACCCGTCGGCGCCACCTTGGAAGCCTCCTTGGCGCCGGGCAGCGCCTCGGCCTTGACGTGGGCCATGTCCACCACCTTGCCCACGGTCGAGCGCACATGCGCCATCACCCCCTCGCGCGTGTCGCCGGGCAGGATGCGGAAGTTCACCGTCGCGTCGGCGCGCCCGGGCAGCACGTTGTCCTTGTTGCCGGCGCGGGCGATGGTCAGCGCCGTGGTCGTGCGCAGCATGGCATTGGTGCTGCCCGCCCCTTCGAGCTGCTTTTGCACCAGCGGGCCGAAGAGCCAGAGGTTGGACAGCGCCACGCGCGAAAAGCCCCCCATCTCGGGCGCGAGCACGTCGAACATCTCGCCCGCCACGCCGCGGATGGCCGCGGGCATCTGGTCGTTTTCCAGCGCGTTCAGCGCCGCGGCCATCATCGCGATCGCGCTGGTGCCGTGTTTCGGCGGCATCGACGAATGCCCCGGCGTGGCCGTGGTGCTGAGCGCCACCGACAGATAGCCCTTCTCGGCCACGCCGATGAGCGCGGCCGGTTTCTTCAGCCCCGGCATCACGCCGTCGAGCACCAGCAGGCCCTCGTCGAGCACGAAGTCGAGCTGCACGCCCCGGCTCTTGAGCAGCTCGGCGATTTTGGCCGCTCCACGGTGGCCGCCCACCTCCTCATCGGCGCCGTAAGCCAGGTAAATGGTGCGCGGCGGCTTGTAGCCGCTGGCGATCAGCATCTCCACCGCTTCCATCTGCGAGAGCAGGTTGCCCTTGTCGTCCCACGAGCCGCGGCCCCAGATGTAGCCGTCCAAGACCCGCCCGGCGAACGGCGGCTGCTGCCAGTCGCCCTCGGTGCCCGGCGCGATCGGCACCACATCCTGGTGCGCGGCCAGCAGGATGGCCTTGGCCTTGGGGTCCCGCCCCTGCCACGTGTACAGCAGCGACAGGCCGTTGACCACCTCGCGCTGGAGCGTGGCATGCACCCGGGGAAATTCTTTTTCGAGCAGGGCGTGCAGCGCAAGGAACTGATCCCGGCTCAAATCGGCGTCCGTGGCCGACGAGATGGTTTTGAGCCGGACCGCCTGCGCCAAGCGCCCCGCCGCAGCCGCTTCGTCGACGGCCAGTGGCGCGAGCGGCGCCACCTCCAACTGGCGCGAGCCCTTGCGCCAGGTGTTGAGCGCCACGGCCGACGCCAGGACGAGGACGAAGATCAGCAGGGCACCGAGGGTTTTCTTCCACATAAGAACTGGCCTCCTTGATTGGTGATGGTTCTGCACGCCCTCGCGACTCATGCCGCGGCACCCTGTTCGCGCAAGCCCTCGTCCCGGGCCTCGACAGGCATCAGCTGCAATATGCCAAAAAGCAGTTCGAACGCAGTGAACCCGAGAATGATGGCGCTGGCTCCAGAGAAGACCGCATGGATTTGCCACGTCATGAAAAGCAGTCGCGCCACGGCATCCAGCCTTCCCAAGGCCACCGAAGGATAAAGAATGCGCGCCAGCGCCCAGACTACGACCACCGACCCCAGCAAGTTGGCGAACAATATGTGCATGGGCTCCAATTCAGGGATTGCTCCCGGAAGGCCCAAGCTTCTGGCCGTCCAGGCGAGTAGCGTGTAAATCCAGGTGAATGTCCATGGCAAAACGAACATCCAGGTGGCCAGCAGGTCGTACCATGCGCTGTACCGTACCATGCGGATGAAGCGGTCTTGTTGCATCGCGAGCTCCCGTGAAGTGCAAAGACCGCAGTGTCAACCTTAGACCATGCTTCAATGTCAAGCGTTTTCGAAGGCAATCCATGCTCATCGGCGAATTGGCCACCGCCAGCGGTCTATCTCGTGAGACGCTGCGGTTCTACGAGAAACTCGGCCTGATCCATTCCCGCAGACTGCCCAACGGCTATCGTCGGTACATCCCCGAGACTCTGACGCTCGTCATGTACATCCGGACCGCCCAACAACTCGGCTTCACCTTGTCCGAGATCGGGCGCGAAATCCCCCGATTTTGGCAAGGCGAGGTTTCGGGCGCCGACATCGCGCAGGTTTTGCAGAACAAATTGGCCGACATCGATCAGCGCATTAAGGCACTGCAATCCCTGCGCGAAGACCTGGCCGCACGCCTGGCCTCGGCATGCCCGTTGCGCACGCCATCGACCACCTCACCGCATCCGGCCACCGTGGCCGACGGCTCCACCCGTGGTGCGGCACGACGGGCATGACGCCGATTCCCTCCACGATCAGGTTGGTACGGCACATCCCATCCATCATGCGCCGCAGGGATTGGCATTCGGGCCGCCGATAATCCGTGGCATGCACAAGCACCGCATCGTGGTGGGCCTGTCGGGCGGCGTCGATTCCGCCGTCACCGCCCATCTTCTTCAAGCGCAGGGTCACGAGGTCGTCGGCATCTTCATGAAGAACTGGGAAGATGACGACGACGATGAATACTGCTCCAGCCGCCAGGATTTCCTGGACGCCGCCAGCGTCGCCGACGTGCTCGGCATCGAGATCGAGCACGTGAACTTCGCTGCCGAGTACAAGGACCGGGTGTTCGCCGAGTTCCTGCGCGAATACCAGGCCGGGCGCACGCCCAACCCCGACGTGCTGTGCAACGCCGAGATCAAGTTCAAGGCCTTCCTCGATCACGCGATGCGCCTGGGTGCCGAGAAAATCGCCACCGGCCACTACGCGCGCGTGCGCTTCAATGAAACCACCGGCCTGCACGAGCTGCTCAAGGGGCTGGATGCGACCAAGGATCAAAGCTACTTTCTGCACCGCCTGACGCAGGCGCAACTGGCCAAGAGCCTGTTCCCCGTCGGCGAACTGAAGAAGACCGAGGTGCGGCGCATCGCCGAGGCACTGAAGCTGCCGAACGCGAAAAAGAAGGACTCGACCGGAATCTGCTTCATCGGCGAGCGGCCGTTTCGCGAATTCCTCAACCGCTACATCGCGCGCGAGCCCGGCCCCATCATCGATGACCGGGGGCGCACGCTTGGGCGGCACATGGGGCTGTCGTTTTACACGCTGGGCCAACGCCAGGGCCTGGGCATAGGCGGGGTGAAGGACAAGGGCGCAGGCATCAAAGCGCCGCCCGGCCAGTCGGCGCGCGACGCGGGCGATCACGCGCCCTGGTTCGTCGCGAAGAAGGATCTGGCGCGCCACGCGCTCATTGTGGTGCAGGGGCACGACCACCCCTGGCTGCTTTCGCACCAGCTCGCCGCGCAGGACGCAAGCTGGGTCGCGGGCCACGCGCCTGCCTCCGGCAATTACAGCGCAAAGACGCGTTACCGCCAGCAGGATGCGCGCTGCGCGCTATCAAATACAGAGCAAAACGGCTTCGTATTGGCATTCCCAGAGGCGCAATGGGCCGTCACGCCGGGGCAGTCTGCCGTGCTCTACGACGGCGAGGTGTGCTTGGGCGGCGGAGTGATCGAGGCCTCGGACGGCGGCTAGACAGCTCGTGTTCGCGCAAAAAAAGGGCCATCAAGTGGCCCCTCATGCATGCGTAATCGGCCAAGCCAGGCGGCTCAGTTCTTCTTGGTCTTGCGTCGACGCAGGGCGGCGAGCCCGCCCAGACTACTCAATGCCCCCAAGAGCAGCGGGGCAGCGCCGGGAAGCGGCACGGTCGACACCGGGGGAATCTCTCCCGGCTGGTACCAAACTGAAAAATGTGATATGGAGTTGTGGGCGCCGCCCGGCCCGCTCGTTTCCCACGTTCCGCTGAGTGTTGGCAACCCCGCCAGATCCAGCAGATAGCCCGCAAATGAATTGGCCTGGACGATGGTGAGCAAGAGGTTGCCATAGCTCACAGGGGGATTACTCCACGTGATGCTCCAATCTCCGGGCCCTGTAGTCGCACCAATGCCTGAAATATTCAATCCGGCAACGGGCCCCGCGGCAAAACCTCCGTCAGTGGAATACCCCAGTGTCCAACCAAGATCGTCCAGCGTGTTCTTGTCATTGCTATTGGACTCGCAATACATGGCGGACAAGCCCTCGGGTGTTCCGCTGATGGTTTGCGTGAGATCGTAGTTGATGGTTTGCTTGCCACTGGATGCGGAGCAGCTCGCAGCCGATGCCGTTGCAGCAGACAGTGCAAACGCTGCGCCTATTGCCACACCTGCAATGGCTCGTGAAAAAGTCCAATGTGTCGTCATCCGGCGCTCCTTCGTCCATGTAACTAACGCCACGTAGCGTCAACATGATGCATTGCGTACGCGTACCCCGCAATGGGCTCAACGGACTAATCGCCAAGAGCGGAAGGAGCACCGAGTTGACAGTAAGTACCAGCATTCAGTGGCTTGAACGGACTAAAACGAACTGCCCGGCTGTTTCAAAAACGCGATTTCCTCGGCGCTGCTCTCGCGCCCCAGCGCCACGTTGCGGTGCGGGTAGCGGCCGAAGCGCGCAACGATGTCCGCGTGCCGCTGCGCGAAATCGAGGTTCACGGGCTGCGCCAGCGCGGTGTACAGGCGCAGCGACTCCCGCTGCACCACGCCCGATTCGCTGTGCATGAAAGGCAGATAGGCGAACGCGCGCTGCACCACCGGCAGGCGCCGGTCCAGCCCCTGCGCCACGAGTTCCTGTGCCAGCACCAGCGCCATCGCATCCTGTGCAAAGGCCAGGCCACTGCCACGGTGCAGATTGCGCGAGAACTGGTCGAGCACAATGATCTCCGCGAGGCGCCCCGGCGCATCCACGCGCCAGCGCCACAGCTCACCGCGCGCGGCGGCCTCGTGCAGCGCGGCAAAGCGCACACGGATCGCGGCGTCGAAGGCCTCGTCCCTGGCAAACCATTGCTGAGGTGTGCTCTCGTCGAACCAGAAGGCCAGCACGCTGGCCGCGGGGATCGTCGTGTCGTTCATGGGGCGAGTATGGTCCTGGTTCATGAATAATAACGAAATATGGCTCAAACGCTTTCCAGGTAAGCGCTGCCAGCTATACCAAAAGGAGTAAACCGTATGCAGACCTGGGATGTCGCCATCGTCGGTGCGGGCATGGCGGGTGCCTCGCTCGGCTGGGAACTGGCGCGCGCCGGCGTGTCGGTGCTTGTGCTCGAACGCGAATCGCAGCCCGGCTACCACAGCACCGGCCGCTCGGCCGCGCTCTTCATCGAGACCTATGGCACCGAGGCGATCCGCGCGCTCACGCGTGCCAGCCGCGCCTTCTACGAGACGCCTCCTGCAGGCTTCGCCAACGCCCCCATCCTCACGCCGCGCGGCGTCGCCTATGTGGCCACGTCAGGCGAGCAGGCCGAGCTGGCGGCGCTGCGGGCCGAGCTGCAGCCGCACGCGCCCGATCTGCAGGCCCTGGACCGCGAGGCGCTGCTCGGGCATCTGCCCTGCCTGCGCCCCGAGGTGGTGGCGCAAGGCCTGCTCGATCCCGGCGCCGCCGACATCGACGTGCACGCGCTGCACCAGGGCTATCTGCGCGGCCTGCGCCAGCTGGGCGGCGCGCTGCGCTGCGACAGCGAAGTGCTGGGCCTGCAGCGCAGGGACGACCACTGGCTGCTGCAGCTTCCCCAGGGCGCAACGGTGGCGGCACGCCGCGTGGTCAACGCCGCCGGCGCCTGGGCCGATGTGCTGGCGCAGCGCGCGGGCGCGGCGCCCGTGGGGCTGGTCCCCAAGCGACGCACCGCCTTCACCTTTCCCGCGCCCGCGGGCATGGACGCCGCGCACTGGCCGGCCGCGATCGGCGTAGCGGAAAACTGGTACTTCAAGCCCGACGCCGGGCAACTGCTGGGCTCACCGGCGAACGCCGACCCGGTTCAACCGCACGACGTGGTGGCCGAGGAGTTGGACGTGGCCATGGCCATCGCGCACATCGAGGCGGTGAGCCGGCTCAAGATCCGCCGCCCCACGCACACCTGGGCGGGCCTGCGCTCCTTCGTGGCCGACGGCGAATTCGTGATCGGCCGGGACGACGCGCTGGAGGGCTTTTTCTGGCTCGCCGCACAAGGCGGCTACGGCATCCAGAGCGCCGCGGCTTATGCGCTGCTGGCGCGCAACCTGCTGCTGGGCGAGCGGCTCGACGAGTGCCTGCGGGCCCAGGGCATCACGCCCGCCATGGCCACGCGACTCGCGCCCGCGCGATTCAGGTGAGTGCGCGCGCGGCGTTGAGCTGCTCGCGCGTGGACTGCGCGGCGGCACGCGCCGCCGCCGCGAAGTCCGCCTCGCCGCCCGCATAGAGGATGGCGCGCGAGGAATTGACGACGATGGGGCCGCTCTCGCGCCAGCCCGCGCGCACCGTGGCCCGCACATCGCCCCCCTGCGCGCCCACGCCCGGGATCAGGAGCGGCACCGTGGGAGCGAGCGCGCGCACGCGTTCGATTTCGGCAGGGTAGGTGGCGCCGACCACCAGGCCCAGCTGACCGTTGGTGTTCCACGGCCCCTGCACCAGCTGCGCCAGATGTTCATACAGCAGCGGCTGGCCCGGCACATCGGCCAGGCGCTGCGCCTGCAGATCGCTGCCCCCGGGGTTGGACGTGCGGCACAGCAGGAAGGCGCCCTTGCCGGGGTAGCGCAGGTAGGGCGCGATGGAATCGAAGCCCATGAAGGGCGAGAGCGTGACCGCGTCGGCGCCATAGCGCTCGAAGGCCTCGCGCGCGTACTGCTCGGCGGTGGCGCCAATGTCGCCGCGCTTGGCGTCCAGGATCACGGGCACGTGCGGCGCGTTGCAGCGAATGTGCTGCATCAGGCGTTCGAGCTGGTCTTCGGCACGGCAGGCGGCAAAGTAGGCGATCTGCGGCTTGAAGGCGCACACGAGGTCGGCCGTGGCATCGACGATCGCGGCACAGAAGTCGTAGATCCTGCGCGCATCCCCTTGCAGCGCCGCCGGAAAGCGCGCCGGGTCGGGGTCGAGCCCGACACTAAGCATCGAGTCGTTGCGGCGGCTGGCGCCCTGCAGCAGGTCGAGGAAGTCCATGGGGCGGATTCTATGGCGCCCATCACTGCGCAGTCACGCTGCACAATCGCCCGCCATGCCCGCCTTTTCCCGCCGCCAGCTCATCGTTCTGCTGCTGCTCACCATCGTCTGGGGCCTGAACTGGCCCATCCTCAAGATCAGCGTCGCGGACTTCCCGCCGCTGAGCTTTCGCACCGTCTCGCTGTGGCTGAGCCTGCCGGTTTATGCGCTGGTGCTGACGTGGCAGCGCACGGGGTTTGCGATCGCGCGCGCGCACTGGCCGCGCGTGGCCTGGCTCGCGCTCTTGAACGTGGCCGGCTGGAACGCGCTGATGATCCTTGCCATCCCGCTGCTCACCAGCGGGCGCGCGGCCATCCTTGGCTACACCATGCCGATCTTCTCGGCGGTGCTCGGACAGATCGTGTTCCGCGACCGGCTGAGCGCACGCGGCTGGATGGGCGTGGCGGCGGCCGCCGCCGGGGTGATTCTGCTGCTGTGGAACGAGATCGCGCGGCTCACGGGCAGCGGCGCGGGTGTGGCGTTGATGCTGGCCGCGGCGCTGTCCTGGGCGCTGGGCACGCAGCTGCTGCGCCGCTCCAGCATGGCGGTGCCGCTCATCACGCTCACGTTCTGGATGACGGTGCTTTCGGTGATCGCGCTCACGCCGCTGGCATGGTTCGTCGAGAGCGGGCGCTGGCACCTGCCCGGCGCCGTCACCACCTTCGGCATCCTCTACAACGCGGTGCTGGCGCTCGCTTTCGCGCAGACGGCCTGGTTCTTCCTCGCGCGCACGCTCGCGCCGATCGCCTCCACGCTCAGCGTGATGATGATCCCGGTGATCGGCGTGTTCGTCGGCGCATGGTGGCTGCGTGAAACGCTGCACTGGCAGGACTGGAGCGCGATGGCGCTGATCCTGCTGGCGATCGCCTCGGTGCTCTGGCCCGCACGCACGCCCTCCCGGCCCCAATGAAAAAACCGCCCTGAGGCGGTTTTTCCGATGACGCAGGAACTTCAGCGCGCCTGCACGAGCAATTGCCGCACGTCGCGGTCCACCGGCAAAGCGTAGTCATGGCCGCGAATGATGCGACTGTCTTCCATGCGCACGAGCTTGAGGCTCACGTAGGTGAAATTGGCCGCGGGCGAATACGTGCCCACCAGCACCATGGAGGCATTGTGCTGGCGCGCAATGTCCTTGATCTCGCGCGAAAGCAGCAACTCGCCCGCATCCTGCTTGATGAAGACGGCGCCGCGCAGCTTGATTTCCTTGACGTCGAAGCCGCTCATCGCCATGGCATTGGCGTACTGCTCGGACAGCGTGCGCCCCAGCGGAGCCGCGCTGTTCAGGTCGTTGACGTTGACCATGGTGGCCACGAGCACCGGCCCGGGCCCGGTGGCGGAAATGTCCAGGCCGGCCAGCAGCTGGCGCACGGCATCGCGGCTGCTTTGCAGCATGGGCGCTTCGGCCGCCTGCTTGTACGAGGGTTCGGGACGGATCTGCGTCGACTGCTGCGCGCAGCCCGCGGCAAGCAGCGTGGCGACCAGGCTCAGGGCAAGTGCGCTTTTCATTGAGAGACCACCTTCATGTTGACGGCGCGGTAGTACGAAGGCCGCATGAACAGCGGCGTATCGACGTTTTCGAGGTAATACACGTCGGTCTTGCGCGCCACGTACTGACCATCGCGCGTGACGGTGGTCGTGAGGATCAGCTCGGTGTTGGTCGGGCCGCCCGAATTGATGCTGTTGGCGTAATCCGCGCCCACGGCCAGGCCCAGGCCGGCGACGATCTTGGTGTCGATGTGTTCCAGGCGCAGGCCATACGCGGCGGCCAGTCCACCCGCGAGCATGGTGAACGCGCCGGGGATGAAGTGCGGACGATCGCTGTTGTGGCGCACCACCTGCGTGCTGTAGCTCACCGCCAGCGCCGAAGCGGGGTCGGTGCGCACGACGGCGCCGTCATGCACCAGCTGCGTGATCAGGAAATCGCGGAAGCCCAGGTCGAAGGCGCTGGGATTGCTGGGCGCGACCACGTGCAGCGGCGTGGCGTCGCCGATGCCGGCGGATTCGAGCATGGCGCGGGTCTGGAACGCGACATCGCGCGCCACCAGATCCCAATGCCCGGCCGAGCGCACCTTGTACTGGCTGGTGTATTCGAAATTCTTCGCCACCGGGATCGGTGCGGTTTCGCAGCCGACCAGCGCCATGAGGGCAGCGGCGGCAGCGGTCCATGTGAGAGCCCTGGTCAAGGACATGATCCTCTCCTCTGATTGAAGACGCCGCGAGGCGCCATCACGCGCGTCCCACTGGCTCGAACTTGATTTTTAGCACCAAATGCACCAAAGGCAAACAGCCCCGCGGCAATTGTCGGCCGAACACGCGGCATTGTGTTGTTTGGTTCGCACGCGTTCGCAAGTCATGGCTGCAACTGCGCGCGGCGCTGCAAAATTTCAAAGGCCGGCAGGGTTTTGCCTTCGAGCACTTCGAGAAACGCCCCGCCACCGGTGGAGATGTAGCTCACGTCCTTTTCGATGCCGAAGCGGGCGATGGCGGCCAGGGTGTCGCCGCCGCCCGCGATGCTGAAGGCCGGGCTGGCCGCGATCGCGCGGGCGATGGTCTCGGTGCCATGAGCGAAGGCATCGAATTCAAAGACGCCGACGGGGCCGTTCCAGACGATGGTGCCCGCGCTTTTGAGCTGCGCGGCCAGCCGCGCCGCCGTCTCGGGGCCGATGTCCAGGATCATGTCCTGCGCCGCCACCGCGCTCGCCGCCTTCAGGGTCGCCGGCGCCTGGGCATTGAACTCGCCCGCCACCACGACGTCGGTCGGAATCGGCACCTCGGCACCGCGCGCCGCCATCGCGGCCATCACGGCCTTGGCTTCGTCCACCAATGCGGGCTCGGCCAGGCTCTTGCCGATCGGCAGGCCCGCCGCGAGCATGAAGGTGTTGGCGATGCCGCCGCCCACGATGAGCCGGTCGACCTTGCCCGCCAGGCTCTTGAGGATGGTGAGCTTGGTCGACACCTTGGAACCGGCGACGATGGCCACGAGCGGGCGCCTGGGCTGTGCCAGCGCCTGCGTGAGCGCGTCGATCTCGGCCGCCAGCAGCGGCCCGGCGCAGGCCACGCCCGCGTATTCGGCGATGCCGTAGGTCGTGCCCTCGGCGCGGTGGGCCGTGCCGAAGGCGTCGTTCACGTAGATGTCGCACAGCCGCGCCATCTGCCGTGCCAGCTCGGGATCGTTCTTCTTCTCGCCCTTGTTCACACGGCAGTTTTCCAGCAGCACCACCTCGCCCGGCGCCACGCTCACCCCGCCGAGCCAGTCGGCCACGAGCGGCACCTCGCGCCCGAGCAGCTCGGCCAGGCGCGCAGCCACCGGGGCCAGCGAATCCTCGGGGCGCAGCACCCCCTCGGTCGGTCGGCCCAGGTGGCTCGTCACCATGACGGCCGCACCCGCCTCCAGCGCCATGCGGATGCACGGCAGCGAGGCGCGGATGCGCGTGTCCTCGGTGATGCGCGCGCCATCGAGCGGCACGTTCAGGTCGGCGCGGATGAACACGCGCCGGCCACGGGCCTGGCCCTGGGCGCAGAGGTCGGAGAAACGAAGAATGTCCATGGTGAGTGTCCAGAGATCGGTCGAAAGCGGCGCGCGGATTGTAGGAAGTGCGGCTTACCAGCCCATGGCAATGTGCAGCGGCAGGTAGACCGCCATGCCAATGACGATGGTGCCCAGGATGCTGCGCTTCCAGAAATACCACGCGCTGGCCGCAAGCACCGCCGGCACGCGGGCATCGGCCAGCGTCTGGATCAGGTGGCCGTCCTTCATCAGCACCTCGGGTGCGACGACGGCCGCGATCGCCGCCAGCGGCGCGTACTTGAGCCCGCGACGCAGCCAGTCGGGCAGGGGCAGTTCCCGATTGGCAATGAGAAAAAACGCGCGCGTCACCACCGTCACCACCGTGAGACCGGCAATGGTGATGAGCAGGAGCCACCACGGCTGGTTCATGAGTCCCTGCGTTCCTGCGTCTGGGCCAGCGGCGCGCGCTCTTGCGTGCGTCGCCGGGCGCGATCCATGGATTCCGTCGCCAGCCCCACGGTCACCGCGACCGCCACCGCCAGCAGGATGTTGAGCTTGAGCGGCAGCGCATAGGCGGCCACGGCCGCGGTGCAGCCCGTGATCGTCGCGAGCCAGCTGGCGCGATCGACGAGCATGGCCAGCAGAATGCCCAGCAGCGCCAGCACCCCGGCAAAGCCCAGACCCCATTCGAGCGGCACCGCATCGGCCAGGACGATGCCGGCAACCGACGCCACCTGCCACGCCAGCCACAGCACGCTGGCCGCGCCCCAGAAGTAGGGCAGTTGCCCCGGCTGACGCTCGGTCGTCGGGAAGCGCCTGAGAAAGCCGACGAAAATCACATCACCGCTCAGGTAGCCAATGAGGATGCGGTGCCAGCGCGGCAGATGGCCGAAATAGTCGCGCCACAGGCTGCTGAAGATCACGAAGCGCAGGTTCACGCAGGTGGCGGTGAGCCAGATCACCCACAGCGGCGCGCCCGTGGCCATGAGCGGCAGCACCGCCAGCTGCGCGCTGCCGGCGAATACGGTGAGCGACATGATGAGCGCCATGGTCACCGACATGCCGGTCTTGACCATGGCCACGCCCGTGACCAGCCCCCAGGCGGCAATGCCCAGCGCCAGGCCCGCCATATCCAGCGCGCCCAGGCGGTAGTGCGGGCTGCGCACCACGTCCAGCACGGCGTGCAGGGACACGGCCTGCCGCGTCACGCGCTGCTCGCACCCAGCACGTCGCCGGGTGTCAGGGCATGGCCACGCAGGAACTCCGCCGCGGGCAGGCGCTTGCCGCCCGCACGCTGCAGCGTGGTGAGCCTGAGCACCGAGCCCGCGCCACAAACCACGCCGATGCCACGGTCATTTACATACAAAATCTCGCCGCAGCGCTTACCAGACAAACGCTGATCACTCTCAATTTCGCAGTTCCAGATCTTGAGCATTTCCCCCGCATGCGAGGTGTGCGCGCCCGGCGCGGGGTTGAAGGCGTGCACCCGCCGCATCAGCGTGGCCGCGGGCAGGGCCCAGTCAATTGCGCCTTCGGCCTTCTCGACCTTGCGCGCGTAGCTCACGCCCTCGGCCGGTTGCGGGGTGGCCTGCAGCTCACCCTGCTCCAGTTCCTTGAGCGCACGCACGATGAGCGCGGCGCCCAGCGTCGCGAGCTCGTCGTGCAGGTGGCCCGTGGTGTCTTCGGGACCGATGGGCAGCGCTTCGCGCAGCAGCATGTCTCCGGTATCGAGCCCGGCGTCCATGTGCATGATGGTCACGCCCGTCTCGTCGTCGCCCGCTTCGATGGCGCGATGGATCGGCGCGGCGCCGCGCCAGCGCGGCAGCAGGCTCGCGTGGATGTTCAGGCAGCCGTGGCGCGGCAGATCGAGCACCCATTGCGGCAGGATCAGGCCGTAGGCGGCCACCACCATCGCATCGGCGCGCGCCGCGACCAGCAGATCATGGGCCAGACGCGCGTCCTCGGGGTACTTGCCATCCTGGCGCAGGCCGCGCGGCTGCGCGAGCGCCAAGCCGCGGCCCTGCGCGTACTGCTTGACCGGCGAAGCCTGCAGCTGCATGCCACGCCCGGCCGGGCGATCGGGCTGGGTCAGCACCAGCACCACCTCGTGCCCCGCATCGACCAGGGCCTGCAGCGCCACCCGCGCGAATTGCGGCGTGCCCGCGAAAACGATGCGCATGCCTTGCCTCCTCAGCGCGCCGGATCGAAATCGCCGAGGATCTCGTCGGTGAACATCACGCGCCGCACGATGCCCTCGGGGTCCAGGTGCACGTGCGCCTGGCGCGGTGTGAGATTTTCCATCAGGCGGTAGGTCCAGATGTCCCCATCGAAACGCGCCACGCGCTCCACCAGCGCCGGAGGGCCGAAGGTGGCGAGCACCATCGCGCGCGTGTCCACGCCGTCGCGCAGCGCCTGAAACCGCGCCTCGGTCAGCACCTGCGTGACCGACACCAGACGGCGTTGCGCATCGAAATCCAGGTGATAGACCTGCTGCCCGGCCGGCTGGCGGCTGTAGAGCAGACGCTCGCCGCCACCGGCCAGGGGCTCGGTCAGCGTCGGCTGCCCCAGAGCCTGGCGCACTGCATCCAGCGATGTCCCCGGCTTCTGCCACTGCGGCGATGCACACCCCGCGAGCACGAAGACGATGCTGACCAGCAGCGTGCGGCGCAGGGAGGTCATGCGTTCACCGGCGCTTGCCTGGCCTCTTTTTCCTGCTTGAGCAGCTTGGTCTTGATACGCCCGCGCTTGAGCGCCGAAAGATAGTCGACGAACACGCGGCCCATGAGGTGATCCATCTCGTGCTGGATGCACACGGCCAGCAGACCCTCGGCCTCGATCACGCGCGGGACGCCGTCGGCATCAAGCGCCTGCACGCGCACCGCGGCCGAGCGCTCCACGCGCTCGTAAATGCCCGGCACCGACAGGCACCCCTCGTCGCCTTGGTGCTTTTCCTCGCTCAGCCACAGTGTTTCGGGGTTGATCAGCACGATGGGCTGGTCGCGCGTTTCGGACACATCGATCACGACCACACGCTCGTGCACGTCCACCTGCGTGGCCGCCAGACCGATGCCATCGGCCGAGTACATGGTGGCGATCATGTCCGTCACCAGCGTGCGGATGCGCGCATCGACACTTTGAACCGGCCGGGCCACCTTGTGCAGCCGCGGATCGGGATAACGGAGGATGGGAAGAATTGCCATGGGAAGTACCAAATATGTCGTTATTCTCGCCACTTTCGAGCGCGAGGGTCGCGCGAGAGGGCAATAATCGTTGCCCAATCAAGAGCTTGGACTGAAAATCTCTCTTGATTTGTGCTCATCGCGCATGCACGGCCAAGGCCCGCGGCGCAGGCAAGAGGGATTTTCCACATGCAAGACAAAAGCAACGCAACGGCTGCCGCCACGCCGGGCCACACGGCGATCGCCGCGTCGATCATCGCAGCGGCGCTGCTGTCCACATTGCCTTCGGGGGCCGTCTGGGCACAAAAGTTTCCGATCTCGCCCCAGCAGCGCGCCACGGCCCAGCAGACGGCCGCGCGCGGCGTACCCGTCGCGGACCTCGCTCCGAACGCACCCGACACCTACGTGGTCAAGCGCGGCGACACGCTCTGGGCCATCTCCGGCCTCTACCTCAGGCAGCCATGGCGCTGGCCCGAACTCTGGGGCATGAACCTCAAGGCCATCGCCAATCCGCACCTCATCTATCCGGGGCAGACGCTGTACCTGGACCGGACCGGCGGCTACGCGCGCCTGCGCACCGGCGGGGCGAATGAAACCATCCGCATCTCCCCGCGCACGCGCTACGAAAGCCTTTCCGACACCGCGCTGCCCACACTCAACCCGCAGCTGATCGAGCCCTTCCTGGTCGAACCCGAGGTCGTGGACGAGCTCGCCTTCGAGCAGGCGCCGCGCATCGTGGCCACGCGTGGCGAGCACACCATCATGGGCAACGGCGAACGCGCCTATGCGCGCGGGTCCGGTGGCAACCCGCTCGAGATGAACGCGAGCACACCACGCCAGTGGCGCGTCTATCGCAACGTGGTGGCCATGAAAGACCCCGGCACCGGGGAGATTCTGGGCTATGAGGCGCAATACGTCGCCCGCGCCACGCTGGTGCGCGGCGAATCCGAACAGGAAAGCCCGGCGGGCGAGGGCAAGGTTCAGGTCGATCTCGTGCCCGCCACCGTGGAACTTTCGGGCGCCAAGGAAGAAGTGCGCCCCGGTGACCGGCTGCTGCCCGCGGCCAAGCAGGGCTTCGTCAACTATGTGCCGCGCGCCCCCAGGCAACCCGTGGACGCGCAGGTGGTGTCCCTGTACGGCAGCTCGGTCCTGCGGTATGCGGGGCAGAACCAGGTGGTGGCCATCAACCGCGGCACGCAGGACGGGATGGAAGTCGGCCAGGTGCTGACCGTGCTCAGCGGCGGCCAGCACATCCAGGACAAGACCGACGAGAACAAGGCCACGATCAAGCTGCCCAGCGAGGTCAACGGCACCGCGATGGTGTTTCGCACCTTCGAGCGCGTGTCCTATGTGCTGCTGCTGCGCGTGAACGACACGGTGCAGGTGGGTGACCATCTGGTCAACCCGAAGTAAGCGCACCCGCCGCAGGCCACCATGGAGCCGGGCGAACTTGCCGCGTGGCTGCGTCTGACGACGGCGCCGGGCATCGGAGCGACCGCCGCACGCAGATTGCTGGCGCGCTTCGGCCTGCCGCAGGCCCTCTTCGAGCACCCGGCCGAGGATTGGCGCGACTGCCTGGGCCCCGTGCAGGGGCAGGCGCTGCAGGAGCACCGCGGTGACGCACTGAACGCGCACATCGAGCGTACCCGGCAATGGCTGGACGCAGCACCGGGGGCGGGTGTGGCGCGCGCCATCATCACGCTGGCCGACACGCGCTACCCGAGCGCGCTGCTGGCCACGCCGGACCCGCCCGTGCTGCTGTACGTCGAGGGCGCCGGGCGCTTTCTGCACGAGGATGCACCGCCGTCCGCCAGGCGGCTCGCCATCGTCGGCAGCCGCAACCCCACGGCGCAGGGCCGGGAAAATGCCCGCCATTTCGCCCGGGCACTGCGCGAGGCCGGGCTGTGCATCGTGTCCGGCCTGGCGCGCGGCGTCGACGGCGCGGCGCACGAGGGCGCCCTGGCGGCCGCCCCGGACGAAGCCAGCCCCGCCACGATCGCCGTCGTCGGCACCGGGCTCGATCAGGTCTATCCCCGCGCCCACGCGGCGCTGGCCGCGCGCATCGCCGAGCACGGCCTGATGATGAGCGAGTACCCGCTGGGCACGCCGCCGCTGGCGGGCAATTTCCCCCGGCGCAACCGCATCATTTCCGGGCTCTCGGCGGGGACGCTGGTGGTCGAAGCCGCGCTCGCCTCGGGCTCGCTCATCACCGCCCGGCTCGCGAGTGAACAGGGGCGCGAAGTCTTCGCCATTCCCGGCTCCATCCACGCCCCGCAATCGCGCGGCTGCCACGCGCTGATCCGCCAGGGCGCAAAGCTCGTGGAGACGGCGCAGGACATCCTTGAAGAACTGCAACTGGCCCACCCGGCGCCTGCCCGCAGCGAAGCGACGGACGACGCCGAGCCCCTGGCCGACGACCCCCTGATGCAGGCCCTGGGGTTCGATCCCATCGGGATCGATGCGCTGGTCGAACGCACCGGCATGGACGCGGCCAGCTTGCAGGTGCGGCTGCTCGAGCTGGAGCTCGCCGGCAGCGTCGCTCGCCTGCCGGGCGCGCGGTTCCAGCGTATCGGCGCGGCCTGAAGCCACACGGCCATCGCCGCTTCGCGTTACACTCGGGCGCAGCACGCAGTCACGAAAAGAAGTCGAGGAGCCCACACCATGTCGGATCAACCCAGCACCGCCCACGAATCCACGGCCGAAGCCGATCCCGTCGAAGCGGTGACCTCGGTCATTCCCTTCATCATCCCCGCCTACGGCGTGATGCTGATCTTCATTCTGGCGATGATCGCGGTCACCGTCGGCTGAACGAGTCCCCGGCCTGCGCACAAGCCCCGCAACGCGGGGCTTTTTCATGCGTGCGACAAATTTATGATGCATAACGTTATGCGTCGTTTTCATAGTTTTCCCGACATCGCTCCGGACAAATTCGCAGGCGCTTCCTAGAATCGGGCTCCGGACCGGCGCATGCTGTGCACGCTGGCTGATGGAAAGCCTTTTTTCAAAGGCAGCGCGCATGCACCTCGCCAGGCGACGGCCCAGGCCGGGTGCCCCTTGGTTCGCTTCCTTTGAAAAGACCGTTTTCAACTCCAGGAAGCCCGCCGATGAACGCCCACTCCGATCCCGACCTGAACATCCAGGCCCCCGCCTACGTGAAAAATGCCAGGCTCATCGCCTGGGTCGCCGACATGGCCGCGCTGTGCAAGCCCGCACGCATTCACTGGTGTGACGGCAGTCAAGAAGAGTACGAGCGGTTGTGCCAGCAGCTCGTCGACGCGGGCACCTTCAAGCGCCTGAACCCCGCCAAACGCCCCGGCTCCTACCTGGCCTGGTCCGACCCCTCGGACGTGGCGCGCGTCGAAGGCCGCACCTTCATCTGCTCCGAGAAGAAGGAAGACGCGGGCCCGACCAACAACTGGATGGCGCCCGCCGAGATGCGCGCCACGCTGGCGCCGCTGTTCGATGGCTGCATGGCCGGGCGCACGATGTACGTGATCCCGTTTTCCATGGGGCCATTGGGCAGCCCGATCGCACAGATCGGCGTGGAACTCACCGACAGCGCCTACGTGGCCGTGAACATGAAGCTGATGACGCGCATGGGCCGAGCGGTGCATGACGTGATCGGCACGGACGGTGCCTTCGTGCCCTGCATGCACACGGTGGGCGTGCCGCTTGCGCCCGGCGAGAAGGACCGGACCGCCTGGCCGTGCAACGAAACCAAGTACATCGTGCACTACCCCGAAACGCGCGAGATTTGGAGCTACGGCTCGGGCTACGGCGGCAACGCGCTGCTGGGCAAGAAATGCCTGGCACTGCGCATCGCCTCGACCATGGGACGCGACGAAGGCTGGCTGGCCGAGCACATGCTGATCCTGGGCGTGCAGAACCCCGAGGGCAAAAAGTACCATGTGGCTGCCGCCTTCCCCAGCGCCTGCGGCAAGACCAATTTCTCCATGCTCGTGCCGCCCAAGGCGTTCGAGGGCTGGAAGGTCACGACCATCGGCGACGACATCGCCTGGATCAAGCCGCAGGCCGATGGGTCGCTGCGCGCGATCAACCCCGAAGCGGGCTATTTCGGCGTGGCACCGGGCACGAACATGCAGACCAACCCCAACTGCATGCTGAGCTTGAAGCGCGACGTGATCTTCACCAACGTGGCGCTGACCGACGACGGCGACGTCTGGTGGGAAGGCATGGAAAAAGACACCGGCCACCTGCCCGAGCACCTGCTCGACTGGAAGGGCCAGGACTGGACGCCACAGATCGCGAAGGAAACCGGCGCCAAGGCCGCGCACCCGAACGCGCGCTTCACCGCCGCCGCGACCAACAACCCGGCACTGGACGCGGCCTGGGACGACCCTGCCGGCGTGCGGATCGACGCGATCATCTTCGGCGGGCGGCGCTCGACCACCGTGCCACTGGTGACCGAGGCGCGCAACTGGCAGGAAGGCGTGTACATGGCCGCCACCATGGGCAGCGAAACGACGGCCGCGGCCGTGGGCCAGCAGGGCGTGGTGCGCCGCGATCCGTTTGCCATGCTGCCCTTCACCGGCTACAACATGAGCGACTACTTCCAGCACTGGCTCGACCTGGGCCGGCAACTCGAGGCGCGGGGCGCGACGCTGCCGCTCATTTATTGCGTGAACTGGTTTCGCAAGGACGAGGACGGCAAATTCGTCTGGCCGGGCTATGGCGAGAACATGCGCGTGCTCAAGTGGATGCTCGACCGGCTCGAAGGCCGGGTCCAGGGGCGCGATACCGCCTTCGGGGTGGCGCCACGGTACGGCGAAATCAACTGGCAGGGGCTGGCGTTTTCACCAGCGCAGTTCGAGACCGTGACGCGCCTGGATACGGCCGCCTGGGACGAAGAGCTCAAGCTGCACGACGCGCACTTCGACAAGCTCGCCCACCGCCTGCCCGGGGAGCTGCTGGACATCCGGGCAGCGCTGGCGCAACGCATCCACGCCTGAAGCGGCCGCACGCGCACCGGGGGCGGCGATTCCCGGCGCGCGCGCGGGGCTATCGCGCAAAACCCTCGCGGCGAGGCCGCTACCATCCCTGCCTTGCGCGGCCCATCGACTGCGCGATGTTCACCCTTTGCGCGATGAAACTCCGCTCTTTCCTTCTCGCCGCCGCGCTTGTCGCGGCCAGCGCCCTCGCTCCCGCGCGGGCGGCCGCCCCCACGGTTCAGGGCCGGATCCACTTTCTCTTTCTCGACGGCAACGAGCTGCCCATGGCGGGCCTGACCCTCTCGGGGACCTGCGAATCGCGCCTGGGCTCGTTCTGGAGCCCCACCAGACACCAGGCGTCCTGGTCGTGCACCACCAGCAGCGACGGGGCCTGCAGCGCCTCCATAGAGACGCTGGCCGCCCCCGACGGCACGCCCGTGCCGTGCCGGGGAACGGATCGCAGCACGGTGCAGGAAAAGGGCGCGGCCCCCGAGCGCATCAGCTATCTCGCCTTCTTCGCCAAGGGCGCGACGGACAATTACGCGCTGGTGCAGAAACGCACGGGCTGGAAGGACGGGCAATACAGCTTCAAATCGGTGGACAGCACCGAACTCTTCGACGCGCTGGCCCTGCGCTACCGCAGCAGCTATTACGCCGGGCATCTGCAGAAAACGTCGACGCCGCAGGGCACCACCGTCTGGAGCCTGCAGACCGCACACCCGCAGGAAAACCCGGACGAGCAGAACCTCGTGTACCTGCGCGCCCGACGCGGTCCGGACGAGCCGGCGGCACGCGTGGACGTGATGATGGCCCTCACCTACGTCGATGAAGTGATCCGCCGCTACGACAAGGCGCAGTTCGAGGGCCTGCAGGGCGAAGCGACCGAGCCGCTCAAGACCTTGTCGGACGGCAACACCTGCGGCGTGCGCGACCTGCTCTCGGGCCAATGCAAGTACCGCGAGGAGCTGAGCCTGCCGCTGCCGATGGCCCTGGTGCGCCAGCTGGCAGGCCAATACCGCGAAGGCGTGCCCGGCAACTGGCACCTGCGCATCACGACGCCGCGCGGCCAGCAGCTCGACTTCCTGATCGCTCATGCCGAATTCGCCGCGCTCGCGCAGGCACTGGAGCAGTGAACGCGCAGGCGCGCACCGTATGATGGCGCACACACCCTGCCTGCAACCCACGTCGGAGGTCTGATGAACATCCTGCTTGCTGTCGATGGCAGCGCCTACACCCGCAAGATGCTGGACTACCTCGCCAGCCACAATGAAATGCTGGGGCCTGAGCACCAGTACACCGCGATCACCGTGCAACTGCCCCTGCCGCCCCGCGCCCGCGGGGCCTTGAGCAAGGAAGCCGTCGATCAATACTACGCGGACGAGGCCGAAGCGGTGATGAAACCTGTGCGTGAATTTCTCGCGCGCAAGGGCGTTCAGGTGCAGACCCTCGCCAAGGTCGGCCTGATCGCCGACACCATCGCCGACGTGGCCACGCAGACGCCGTTTGACCTCATCGTCATGGGCACGCACGGCCACGGCGCGCTGGGCAAACTGGTGATGGGCTCGGTCAGCACCAAGGTGCTGGCCAAGTGCGAGGTGCCGGTGCTGCTGGTGCGCTGACCGAGGCGACGTGAAGCCACTGCGCCATACGCCCCTGCTGCTGGCCCTGAGCGCCGCGGTGGCACTGGCGGGCTGCGCCGCGATGAGCCAGGAAGAATGCCGCACCGCCGACTGGGGCGAACAAGGCATGCGCGACGCGCTCAATGGCCATCCGCGCTCGCGCCTGGCGGATATCCGAGAGGCCTGCGCCGAAGCGGGCGTGGTGCCCATCGAGTCGCTGTACTGGAATGGCTGGAACGCGGGCATCGCGCGCTTTTGCACCCCGGAAAACGGCGAGCGCTGGGGACGTGATGGCCGCAGCTACCACAACTCCTGTCCCCCGCAGATCGAGGCCGGGTTTCTGGATCGCTATCGGGCGGGGCGGCGCGTGTACGACGCCGAGCAAGCCCTCCAGCAGCTGCAGCGCGAGCAGGACCGCTTGCAGTGGCAATTGAACGGCGAAAAAGACGAGGCGCGGCGCCAGCGGCTGCGCGCCAGCCTGCGTGATCTGGACCTGCGTCTGGCCATGGCACGCGACGAGCTTAACCGCGCCCAATGGCGCCTGCGCACGGGCCGCTGAGCGCCGCCCTGGCGAGCGCGCGGGCACCCGCCCGCACCCCTGCATGATGGGCGCAAGGCCGGGATAATCACAGGCCAGACCTTCTCCACGCCCGAGCCACTGCATCGTGAAACCTCTGCACCCAGCGCACCTTGCCATGCCTGCCGACGAGCAGCGCGCGCTGCGCGACGCACTGGGCACGTTCGCCACGGGCGTGACCATCGTGACGACGCTCGCGCCCGACGGCACGCCGGTGGGGCTCACGGTCAATTCATTCAACTCCGTCTCGCTCGCGCCGCCCCTGGTGCTCTGGAGCCTGGCGCACAAGGCGCTGTCGCTGGAGGTGTTCACGCAGGCGACGCACTACGCCATCCACGTGCTCACCTGCGCACAGCACGAACTGGCGGTGCGCTTTGCCACGCGCAACGCCGACCGCTGGATCGGCACCGCCTGGCACCCCGGAAAGACCGGTGTGCCGGTGCTCGCCGGGGTCGCGGCCGTCTTTGAGTGCGCAAGCCGCAACCAGTATCCCGGGGGGGATCACACGATTTTGGTAGGTGAAGTGCTGCACAGCACGCACCACCCGGGCAGCGCTCCCCTGCTCTATCACGGCGGCCGGTTCTACACCGAGCACCCGCTGGGCAACGGCGCAGGCGGCGCAGGCATGCGGGCCAAGCCATGAACAAGGCGTTCACCCGGGAGGGCGAAGGCGATGAGGACGACGATGCCGTCCCGACGCCACAGATCCCGGCGGGAGCGAAGAACTACATCACCCCGCAGGGCTGCGCGCGACTGCGTGCCGAGCTGCTGCAGCTGATCGACGAGGAGCGCCCCAAGGTGGTGGACGTGGTGCACTGGGCGGCGCTCAACGGCGACCGCTCGGAAAACGGCGACTACCTCTATGGCAAGAAACGCCTGCGCGAAATCGACCGGCGCATCCGCTTCCTGACCAAGCGCCTGGAGATCGCCGAGGTGGTGGACCCAAGCGTGCACGCGGGCAGCGATCAGGTGTTTTTCGGCGCGACGGTGACCTACGCCGACGATCTGGGCGAGGAGCGCACCGTGACCATCCTGGGCATCGACGAAGTGGACACCGGCCGCCAGCAGGTGAGCTGGGTCTCGCCGGTGGCGCGCGCGCTGCTCAAGGCGCGCGTGGGCGACGAGGTGGCGCTGCAGACGCCCGCGGGGCCGCGCACGCTGGAGGTGCTCGGCGTGCGCTACCCGCCGCCCGCGCGGGCCTGATCAGCCTCGCGCGGCCTCGGGCAGTTCGATCTTGACTTCCAGCACCTCGAGTTCATCCTGACGCTCGAAGTGCACCTTGAGGTCCTCGGGGTTGATGCGCACGTACTTGGAGATCACGGCCACGAGTTCGCGCTGCAGCGCCGGCAGGTAGTCGGGCTGGCCGGGATTGCGGCCGCTGCGCTCGTGCGCGAGGATGATCTGCAGCCGCTCCTTGGCGACGGCGGCCGATTTCTTCTTCTCGCCCAGCAGAAATGACAGCAGGGACATGACGCTTCACCTCCCCCCGAAGATGCGTTTGAAGAAGCCGGGTTTCACGGCGTCGGTGAAGCGCAACGGCTTGTCTTCGCCGAGAAAGCGCGCGATCACGTCCTTGTAGGCCTCGGAAACGTCCGAGCCCTCCATGTGAATCGCCGGCATGCCCTGGTTGGAGGCCTGCAGCACGGTTTCGGATTCCGGGATCACGCCGATCAGCTTGATGCGCAGGATGTCCTGGATGTCCTGCAGGCTCAGCATCTGCCCGTCTTCCACGCGATTGGCGTTGTAGCGGGTGATGAGCAGGTGCTCGCGAATCGGCTCGTCGCCCTCGATGGCGCGGCGGGTCTTGGACGACAGCATGCCCAGAATGCGGTCGGAGTCGCGCACCGAGGACACCTCGGGGTTGGTGACCAGCAGCGCCTCGTCGGCAAAGTGCATCGCGGCGAGCGCCCCGCTTTCGATGCCCGCGGGCGAATCGCAGACGATGTACTCGAAACCCATCTCCGCCAGGTCCTTGAGCACTTTTTCGACGCCCTCGATGGTGAGCGCTTCCTTGTCGCGCGTCTGGCTGGCGGCTAGGATGAAGAGGTTTTCGAGCTGCTTGTCCTTGATCAGCGCCTGGTTGAGGTTGGCCTCGCCCTGGATGACGTTGATGAAGTCGTAGACCACACGGCGCTCGCAGCCCATGATGAGGTCGAGGTTGCGCAGACCGACGTCGAAGTCGATCACGGCGGTCTTGTGCCCGGCAAGCGCCAGGCCGGCAGCGAAGGCGGCGCTGGTGGTGGTCTTGCCCACGCCTCCCTTGCCGGAGGTGACGACGACGATCTTGGCCATGTGTGCGGTTTCCTTGCGTTGTGTGCCCGCTGCCCTACAGCGGTTCAAAAATCAGTTTCTCGCCTTCCAGACGCACCTGCGCGGCCTTGCCGCGCACGTTCTCCGGCAGCTCATTGTCGGTGGTGCGGTACATGCCGGCGATCGAGACCAGCTGCGGCTCCAGGCAGGTGGTGTAGATGCGCGCGGTGGCGTCGCCGCGCGCGCCCGCCATCGCCCGCCCGCGCAGCGGCGCATAGACGTGGATGCTGCCGTCGGCGATCACCTCGGCGCCAAAATTCACGATGGCCAGCACCACGAGATCGCCGCCGCGCGCATAGATCTGCTGCCCCGAGCGCACGGGCTTGTCGATCACCAGCGTGGGCACGGGCGCGGCGGGGAGTTCCCGCACCCCCCGCGCCTGCGCCTCGGGCACCTCATGCACGGCATCGACCGGGGCGGGCGCCGGGCGCTGGGGCGCCTCGGGGGCCGCCGCCAGGCCGGCCTCGAACGCGGCCTGCATCTGCCCCGCGCTGCCGCCGCGCACGGCCACGGGGCGGGTACGGTGCTCCTTGAGCAGCGCCACAAGCGCGGGAAAGTCAATGGGGCGTGTCTCGTCCCTGACGGCCGCGAGATCGATGACCACCAGGTCGTCATCGAAGAAAGACTGGTCATCGCCCAGCTGGCGCCGGAACTCGGCTTCGATCTGCGTGCCGTCGCTGCTCTTGAGCACCACCGCCACCACGGGCAACTGGGTGCTTTTGAGATCAAAGCTGGTACGGGCGGCGCCCGGGGTTTCAACGGCCATGGATCGCGAAGGGAAAGTGCCAGGAGTCTGTCGGACCTGGGAATCGTGAAAGTGTACTGTGACGGCCCGGACGATCACCCGCGCGACGCACGCATTTTCATGGCGTCCGGATAATCGCGCGATGCCCGCGTCGCGAAAAAATCACCTCGATACCCTGGCCACCGCTCTGCTGCTCGCCTGCAGCCTGTACTGGGGGTTTCAGCAAGTGCTCTCCAAGGCGACGGTGACCGAGGTGGCGCCGATCTACCAGGCCTTCTGGCGCTTTGCACTGGGCACGCTGGCGCTGCTGCTGTGGTGCCGCCTGCGCGGCATTTCGCTCTCGGGTGCACAGGAGCCGCCGGGCGTGACGCGCGCGGCGGTGCTCTCGGGACTGCTGTTTGCCGCGGAATTCACGGGGCTGTTTCTCGCCTTCAGGTACACCACGGCCTCACGCGCCACGATCTTCCTGTACTGCTCGCCCTTCTGGGTGGCGCTGGTGCTGCCGCACTTCGTCAAGAGCGAACGACTCAACCGCGTGCAATGGCTGGGCCTGGTCTGTGCGTTTTTCGGCGTGCTGCTGGCGCTGAGCGACGGCTGGCGCACGCCCGACGCGGCGCACGCCAACGCCTGGATGGGTGACCTGCTGGCGCTGGCCGGTGGCTTGTTCTGGGGCCTCACCACCTGCATGCTGCGCGCATCAAAGCTGCAGCACGCGCGCCCGGAAAAGCAGCTGCTGTGGCAGATGGGCGTGACCTCGGCCGTGCTGCCGCTCGTCTCCTGGCTGCTGGGCGAGCGCTGGCAACTGGACTTCAGCGCCTTTGCCTGGTCGTCGCTGCTGGTGCAGGGGCTGATCGGCGCTTTTGCGAGCTACCTCGTGTGGATGTGGATGCTCTCGCGCTACCCGGCCACGCGCATGTCGGTCTTCGTCTTCCTCACGCCGGTGTTCACGCTCGTCGTCGGGGCGCTGTGGCTGCACGAGCCGGTGACGGCGACGCTGCTGGCGGCGCTCGTGCTCGTGGCCGGCGGCATCGTGCTCGTCAACCGCCGGGGCGCGGCCGCAGGCACGAAGCCCGAGCCCGAGGCCATCGCATGAACCGCGCCCTGCTGCTGCTCACGCTGTGCCAGGGCTTGTTCCTGGTCAACAACGTCACCTTCATCGCGATCAACGGGCTCGTGGGCCTGCAGCTCGCGCCGTTCGGCTGGATGGCGACGCTGCCGGTGATGGGCTACGTGGTGGGCGGGGCGATCGCGGCGCCGCTGGTGGCGCGCTCGCAGACGCGCTTCGGGCGCCGAGGGTCGTTCCAGATCGGCCTGCTGGTCGCGCTCGGCTCGGCGCTGCTGGCCGCGTACGCGGCGCAGACGCGCCAGTTCTGGCTGCTGATGCTGGCCACCGTGGTCGCGGGCTACTACAACGCCAACGGCCAGCTGTACCGCTTTGCGGCGGCCGAACTCACGCGGCCCGACTGGCACGAGAAGGCGGTCTCGCTGGTGCTCGCGGGCGGGCTGCTGGGCGCCGTGGTCGGCCCCAACATGGCGGCGTGGACGCGCACGCTGCTGCCCACGCCCTTCGTCGCGGCCTACCTCACGCTGGCCCTCGTCGCGCTGCTCGCCATGGGCGTGATGGCGCTGATCGACTTCCCGCCCGCGCCGGCGCGCTCCAGCCATGCGCCGCGGGGCCGGCCGCTCGCGCAGATCATGCGCCAGCCGGTGTTCATCGTCGCCACGCTGGGCGCGGCCATCGGCTACGGCGTGATGAACCTGCTGATGGCAGCGACGCCGCTGGCGATGCAGGTCTGCGGCTTCGAGTTCGGCGCCACCGCCACGGTGCTGCAGTGGCACGTGATCGGCATGTATGCGCCGGGTTTTTTCACCGGGCACCTGATCCGGCGCTTCGGCGTGCTCTGCGTCATGGGCGCGGGCGTGCTGCTGAACGCGGCGTGCGTGGCGATCGCGCTCTCGGGCGTCGAGCTGCAGCACTTCCTCGCGGCGCTGATCGTGCTGGGCGTGGGCTGGAATTTCCTCTTCACCGCGAGCACCACGCTGACGCTGCAAGCGTACCGCCCCGAGGAAAAGGACCGCGCGCAGGCGGCAATCAACTTCTGCGTGTTCGCCACCATGGCGGTGACCTCGTTCTCGTCGGGCGCGCTCGTGACCACGCAGGGGTGGAACTGGCTGAATGTCGGCTCCATCCCCGCGCTGGTGCTGATGGCAGCGGCGCTTGTATGGCTGGCGGTACGGCGGCCGGTCCGGGTTGCTACTTGAAAAATAGCTGCTGGCGCCCGCCCATCATGCGTCAACATCGATTTTCGCCAACAACTGCCCGGTCTGCAGCAGCTCGCCCGCGCGGGCGAGCGGCGTGAGGCGCCCGGCACACGGCGCGAGCACGGCCGTTTCCATCTTCATCGCTTCGAGCGTGGCAATGACCTCGCCCGCGCGCACCTGCTCGCCATCGGCGCGGTGCCAGCGCACCAGGCTGGCGGTGAGCGGCGCGAGCACATCGCCCGGCCGGGCTGCGGCGGTGGCGGGGGGCGAGGCGGCTTCGCCCCGGGGCGCGGGCGCCGCCAGCGCCAGATCGGCGGGCAGGCCCAGCCGCATGCGCCGGCCGTCGAGCTCGATCCAGCTGCGTGCGAGCGGTGCGGTCTCGGGCGGGCCGGGGCGCGCGGCCGGCTCGAACGACGCGGTCATTTCGGTTTCGATCCAGCGCGTGTGCACGCCAAAGCGCTCTTCGGCGGTGAAGGCCGCATCGCGCACCGCCGCGCGGTGAAACGCCAGCACCGAAGCCACGCCTTCGATGGCGCATTCATCCAGCGCCCGGCGCGCACGCGCCAGCGCCTGTTCGCGCGTGGCGCCCGTGACGATGAGTTTGGCGATCAGCGAATCAAAGCTGCCGGGCACGCTGCTGCCTGCGGCCACGCCGCTGTCGAGCCGCACGCCCGGGCCGCCGGGCGCGTCAAAGCGCGTGATGCGGCCCGGCGTGGGCAGGTAGCCGCGCCCCGGATCTTCGGCATTGATGCGAAATTCGATGCTGTGCCCGCGCGCGGGCGGCGTCTCGGTGAACGTGAGCGGCAGGCCGTCGGCCACGCGCAGCTGTTCCAGCACCAGATCGACGCCGGTGGTCTCCTCGGTCACTGGGTGTTCGACCTGCAGGCGGGTGTTCACTTCCAGGAAGGAAATCTGCCCACCCTGCCCGAGCAGGAATTCCACCGTGCCCGCGCTCTCGTAGCCCGCGGCGGCGCAGATGTCGCGCGCCGCGCGGCACACCGCCTCGCGCTGCGCGTCGGTCAAAAAGGGCGCGGGCGCTTCTTCCACCAGCTTCTGGTTGCGCCGCTGCAGCGAACAGTCGCGCGTGCCGACCACGACCACGTGGCCGTGCCGGTCGGCGAGGATCTGCGCCTCGATGTGGCGCGGCCGATCCAGGAACTGCTCGATGAAGCATTCGCCGCGGCCGAAGGCCGCCGTGGCCTCGCGCACCGCCGAGGCGTAGAGCTCGGCCACCTCGTCCAGGCGCCACGCCACCTTCAGGCCGCGGCCGCCGCCGCCAAACGCCGCCTTGATCGCGATCGGCAGACCGTGCTCGTCCGCGAAGGCCACGGCCTCCTCGGCGCCGTGCACCGGTCCGTCGGTGCCGGCCACCAGCGGTGCGCCCACCCGCAGCGCGATGGCGCGCGCGGCCACCTTGTCGCCGAGCGCGGCCATGGTTTCGGGGCGCGGGCCGATCCAGGTGAGGCCCGCATCCATCACGGCCTGCGCAAAGTCGGCGCGCTCCGAGAGGAAGCCGTAGCCGGGGTGCACCGCGTCGACGCCGCTCGCGCGCGCGATGGCGAGCAGCTTGTCGATCGCGAGGTAGGTGTCGGCCGCTCGCGTGCCTTCCAGCGCCCAGGCCTCGTCGGCGGCGCGCACGTGCAGCGCGTCGGCATCGGGGTCGGCGTAGACCGCGACCGAACGCACGCCGTAGTCGCGGCAGGCGCGGGCGACGCGCACCGCGATCTCTCCCCGGTTGGCAATGAGTACTTTCTGGATCATGGCAAGACCTGTTCGGAAAAGGGCGCGACCACGCGAAAGCGCACGCTGCAGCCCACGGGAATCTGCGCCGCGAGATCGAGATGGTGGCGCGCAACGACCGCGATCACCGGGTAGCCGCCGGTCAGCGGATGGTCGGCCAGGAACAGCACCGGCTGGCCGCTCGCGGGCACCTGGATCGCGCCGGTGGCCGTGCCTTCGCTCGGCAGCTCGTCGTGGCGGCTGCGTGCGAGCGGCATGGCGCCGTGCAGCCGCATGCCGACGCGGTTCGACTGCGGCGTGACGCGCCAAGGCTGGCGCGCCAGCAGCGCCAGCGCCTCGGGCGTGAACCAGTCGGTGCGCGGGCCGGGGATGACGTCAAGCCAGACCTCATCGCCCGTCCTGGGTAGAGCGGGCACGGGCAGGGCGTCGGTCTGCACCGCGCACAGTTCGCCGGGCGCCAACGCGCTGCCGACCGCGATGCGATCGCCCGCGGCAAGCGCCGCCGGCCCCACCTGCGCGAGCGTGTCGCGGCTGCAACTGCCGAGCACCGGCGCCACCTGCCAGCCGCCGCGCACCGCGAGGTAGCAGCGCACGCCCGATGCGGGCGCGGCCAGCGCGAGCTCATCGCCGTCATCGAGCGCGATCAGCGCGTGGCTCGCCACCGGCCACGCACGGCCGTCGGCGGCGTACAGGGTGATGTCCATCGGCGCGCCGGTCACGGCCAGCACCGCGCGGCCGTGGCAGCGCAGGCGCAGGCCGCCGAGCAGGTTTTCCAGCACCGGCGTGGCCGCGGGGTTGCCCACGAGCCGGTTGGCCGCGCGCATCGCCGCGCCGTCGAGCGCACCCGAGGGCGAAATACCCAGACCCGACAGGCCGTGGCGGCCCGCGTCCTGCACCAGCGTCTGCAGGCCGGGGCTCATGATTTCGATAGCTGGCAGCGCTTGGCTACCGGGCGTTGTGGCCACATTTTGCTTGGAAACCACCGGCACCGGCGCGGTGACCGCGACGGACCGCGCGCCGGCATCGACGAAGCGCACGCGAAAGCCCGGCTGCACGTAGGCGGGTTCGGCACGCGCCAGGTCCCACATCGCGACGTCGGTCTGGCCGATGAGCTGCCAGCCGCCGGGGCTGGCGGCTGGATAGACCGCGCTGAAATCCCCCGCGAGCGCAACCGATCCCGCAGGCACCTTGGTGCGCGGCGCCTTGCGGCGCGGCACCTGCGTGAAAACCGCATCGCCCCCGCTCAGGTAGACGAAGCCCGGCGCGAAGCCCGCGAACGCCGCCTGCCAGACGCTGCCGGCGTGGCGCTCGACCAGTTCGCTCACGCTCAGGCCCAGCAGCGCCGCCGCTTCGGCCAGGTCTTCGCCGTCGTAGTGCACGGGAATTTCGACCAGCCGGCCGGGTGGCGCGTCCTCGTCTGGCTGCTGCGCCAATGCTTCGGCGCGCGCGCGCAGCGCCTGGGCCAATGCGGGCGCGCGGGTGCGCCACGGCGCGTAATGCACCAGCAACGTGCGCGCCGCGGGTACGAGTTCGCACACGCCGTTCACCGGCTGCTCGCGCAGCGCGCGGTACAGCGCGAGCGTGCGCGGCAGGTCGGTCAGCTCGACGAGCAGGGCGGCATCGCCCGCGGGCAGGATGCGCATCTCAGGCCGCAAACGGCGCCAGCGGCACACCCGCGCCAGCGAAGCGCGCACGGATGCGCCGCGCCATCTCCACCGCGCCGGGGCTGTCACCGTGCACGCAGATCGAATCGGCCTGCACGCGCACCGCGTGGCCGTTGACGGACAGCAGCTCGCCCGTCTGCGCCCAGCGCAGCATGCGCTCGGCCACCCTGTCGGCGTCGTGCAGCACCGCGCCGGGCAGGCGGCGCGAGACCAGCGTGCCGTCGTCGTTGTAGGCGCGGTCGGCGAACGCCTCGGCCACCACCGTCAAACCCCGTGCCCGCGCGCGCTCGATCAGCGGCGAGCCGGCCAGCGCCAGCAGCGTCAGCGCGGGGTCGACCGCGAGCAGCGCGGTGACCACGTCATCACCCTGGCGCGCATCGTGCGCGATGGTGTTGTAGAGCGCGCCATGCGGCTTGACATAGCGCACGCGCGTGCCCGCGGCGGCGGCCAGCCCCTGCAGCGCGCCGATCTGGTAGATCACGTCGGCCACGAGCTCGCGACTCGTCGGGTCCATGTTGCGGCGGCCAAAACCCACGAGGTCGGGGTAGGCCACGTGCGCACCCACCACCACGCCACGCTCGGCCGCATCGCGCAGCGTCTGCAGGATGCCGGCCGGATCGCCCGCATGAAAGCCGCAGGCGACGTTGGCGCTGGTGACGATGGCGAGCATCGCCGCGTCATCGCCCATGCGCCATGCGCCGTAACTTTCGCCCAGATCGCTGTTGATATCCATGTTTCGCTCCGACCATGCCAGAAATGGCTTAAATTGTTGAACAATTCACGCTCGTCCGCCACCCGTTTGCTCATGCCCGCCAACCTGACCACCGACCGCGCCACGGCCCTGAACCTGGCCGATTCCGTCGCCGAAACCATCCGCGCGCAACTCATCGACGGCCAGCTCAAGGCGGGGCAGCGCCTGTCCGAGGCGGTGCTGAGCGAGCAGCTCGGCATCTCGCGCAACACGCTGCGCGAGGTGTTTCGCAGCCTCATCAAGGAAGGGCTGCTGCGCCACGAACCCAACCGCGGCGTCTCGGTGGCCGTGCCAACGATCGCCGACATCATCGACATCTACCGCGTGCGCCGGCTCATCGAAGGGCAGGCGCTGGAAAAATCCTGGCCGCTGCACCCCGCGCACAAGCGCATGCGCCAGGCGGTGGACGCGGGCATGGCCGCGCGCGACGCGGGCGACTGGCGTCAGGTCGGCTCGGCCAACATGGCGTTTCATGCCGGCATCGTGGCGCTCGGCGACAGCCTGCGCCTGAGCACCATGTTCTCGCACATCGCGGCCGAACTGCGCCTGGCCTTCGGCCTGCTCGACGACGCCGAATACCTGCACGCGCCCTTCGTGGACTACAACCGGCGGCTGCTGCAGCTGTTCATGGACGGCCAGACCGCGGCCGCCGCACGCGAGCTCGAAGCCTACCTGCTGCAGTCCGAACGCATGGTGCTGGCGGTCTACACGGGCAAGAGGCATTGAGGACGGACGCCACGACATGGCAGGTTTTTGGATCCTGTGATTGTTGAACAATCGTAACTTACATCATCAACACAATAAACGTATTGTTGAAAACCCTAATCCTGCCGACGTGCCGTTTCTTCACTCGGCGTGGTGGCGTGCACGGGCGCGGCCCCGCGAGGTATCGAGTCGCATGCGGCACGACCTGAACACCATCAGCCACCGCGCCACGCGCATGTTCCTCACGGTGGCCAAGATCATGCTGCCGGTGATGGTGCTGGTGTATGGGGCCGAGCGCCTCGGGCTGGTCGCCCGGGCAGGCGAGCTGCTGTCCCCGGCCATGGCCTTCATCGGCCTGCCCGCGCAGGCCGGTATCGTCTGGGCGACGACGGTGCTGACCAACATCTATGGCGGCATTGCCGTGATCTCGGCGCTCTCGGGCGAGCTGCACCTCAGCGCCGCGCAGATGAGCGCACTCGGCGCCATGATGCTGTTTGCGCACAACCTGCCGACCGAACAGGCCGTGGTGCGCCGCGCCGGGGCCAGCGCGCTCTTCACCGGCGGCCTGCGCCTCGTCGTGGGCGCGGCCTATGGCGCGACCGTGGCCTGGGCCTGCCGCCTGGGCGGCTGGCTGCAGGAGCCGGTGTCGCTCGCCTGGCTGTCCAGCGGCGGCCGGACGCACACCAGGCCCTTGGACGTGGGGCCGTGGCTGGTCTCCACCGCGCGCTCGCTGCTGCTGATCTGGCTCATCATCTGCGTGCTCGTCATCGTGCTCGACGCGCTGCAGCGCCTGGGCTTCACGCGCTGGCTCACGCGCCGGCTCGCGCCCGTGCTGCGCCTGACGGGCCTGACCGAGGCCGCCGCGCCGCTCACCACCATCGGCATGCTCATGGGCCTGGCCTACGGCGGCGCGCTCATCATCGAAGCCAGCGAGCGGGAAAACTACGACCGCCGCACGCTGCTGCTGGCGTTGTGCTGGCTCTCGCTGTTCCACGCGGTGCTCGAAGACACGCTGCTCATCGCGGCGCTGGGCGCCAACGTCTGGATCATTCTGGTGCTGCGCGGCCTGACCGTGCTGCTCATCATGATGGGCCTGGCCGCCGCGACGCGCAAGCACACGCGCTGGGGCCGGCGGCTGGCGCGAGCCACGGCGCGATGACGCGCCCCGCGCCGCTCACCACCTTTCGGCGAACGGCCGCGCCTCGATCTCGAACGACCAGGCCGAGCGCGGCTGCTGCGTGAGCCACCAGGCCGATTCGGCCACGGCCGCGGGCTGCACGAAGAAATCATCGCCCTTGTCCGCGAAGCGTTCACGCTGGCGCGGCAGATCGACGATGCCGTCGATGACGATCAGCGCCACGTGGATGCCCTGCGGCCAGAGCTGGCGTGCCATCGATTCGGCCAGCGTGCGCTGCGCCGCCTTGGCCTGCGCGAACGCCGCCGCGCCCGCGCCACCCCGGCGCGAGGCCGTGGCGCCGATCACCACGATGGCGCCCCCGCCCAGCCGCTTCATGCCCGGCAGCACCGCCTGCATGGCCGCGAACAGCCCCAGCGTGTTCACGCGCCAGCACTGCTCCAGATCGGCCGCCGTCACCTCTTCCACGCTGCCCCAGGCGCCCGAACCGGCGTTGTAGACGAGCGTGCCCACCGGCCCCTGCCGCGCCGCCACCTGCGCCAGCGCGGCCTGCAGCGCTTCGGGCTGGCCGGCATCCGCCGCATAGGCGCACGCCGCAGGCAGCTCCTGCGCCAGCGCCGCCGAAAAACCGGTGCTGCGCGAGAGCAGCGCCACGGGGCCGCCGTCCGCGCCAAAACGCCGCGCCAGCGCGGCCCCATTGCCGGGGCCTATACCGACGATGGCGCTGGCCGCCCGCGCCACGCGCGCGGCCAGCGGCACATCCAGACCTTGGGTCATGATGATTCACTCCTGCGAGCGATGGTAGTGCCTTGAGCGCCGCATCGCCCGGCACATCCGTCTTCACCATGAAAGTAACTTGAAACACATCACCAAGCGCCGCCCGCGTTACGCCACGCCCCGGAGCTTTCCGGCGAGCCAGGGCGCGAACGCGACAACGAGCAGCACCACGGGCCAGAGATTGCCGTCTTTGAAGGTGTAGGCCGCGAGAATCTCGTTCAACGCCTTGCCGCGCAGGAGGCCCAACGAAAACTCGAAGATCAGCGTGGCAACCAGCCACCCCAGGCCAACGACCACGAGCGCCCGGCCTTGCGCGCGCAGCCACGGCACGCCCAGGTAGGCGATCAGCAAGACCAGACCGGACAAGAGCACGCCGCTGAGAACGAGACCCGGAGCATGGCCGAGTCCAGGGATGAGCACGGCTTCCCGCAAGACGCCATTCGCCACCGCACACACGAGAATGACGAGCCAGAGCCCAAACGCCCTGAGCGCAATTTCGGCGGACAACATGATCCCTGAGCCCTCCTGTCGCAACGGCCGCCTGGCACGAGAGGCAGCGGAAGGCGGACGAGGCCCGCTGCAAGCCGCCCCTCGATGGAGGGAAGGGTCAGGCGGCCCCCGGGGCCGCCGGCACCAGGCCGTACCGGCTCATGACGGCGACCAGCGCGGCCTTGTCTGGCGGGCCGCCCGCATGGATGACGGAAGCGACGTCCTCAAAGTACTTTGGCCCGATGTCGGGGGCCAGGATGATCAGCGCGCGCGCCACGCCGCCAAACGGGTTCGAGAAGCCGTGGACTGAGCCCTTGGGCGTTCGCATCGTTTGGCCGGGTGTGAGGTCGCGCGTATCGCCGTCAACCGAGTAGCGGAGCGTGCCTTCCAGGACGTAGACGATCTCCTCGTTGTTCGTGTGGCTGTGGGGAGGCGGAACATTGGAGCCCGGGGGCACCGTCAGTTCAAACATGCCCAAGGTCGCATTTGGCGAACCGTCGACGAGATATCGGATGCGTAGATGACCCACATGAATTTCGGCTGTGCTCATTGCGTATTTCCTCCTGTTTATCCTGCGAACGACGGAAGATGCTGACGCCTGACGAATGAACCAAGCCGCGCCGCGAAGCGGCGCCCGCTTGAGTGGATGGCTAGAGCGCTACTTCTTGCTCTTTTGTGCGAGAACGCTACCGGCAACCGCTTTGGCCGCTTTGCTGGCACCGGGTTGGTCCAACGCTTTCGCGGCAGCGGCGGCCACTTTTGCCGAGGTCGTCTTGTTGGTACCCGACTGTGCCAGGGCGCTCGCTGCAACGGACTTTTCAGCCTTGCTGGCGCTGGTGCTCCGAAGGATGTCCGAAGCCTTGGAAGCTACGCGGCCCGATGTCTTCCCATCTTTTGCCATAAATCCTCCTGCAGTGGTCTAACGGCCAGGACAAGCCGCCCGCCGCAGGCGAGTCGGCTTGAGCGCCATATTAGGCTTAAAGGCCTGCAAGGAAAACCCGGACCACAACACGCGCGCGCCGCTGGAACCGGCAAACAGTCACCAAGGTGACGCGGCGCTTGCAAGATACTCCCTTGTGCAGGTGCCGCGCCGCCTGCTGTACAGCGAGCTACTGCTACGGAGCCCGCATAGGCTGCGACTTACTCCGACGTGCGCTCTTCGGGCTCGGGGACAGTATTTGGCGCGACCGGTTGTGCCTTGCGCTGAGCTTTTTCCGCCTTCTTTTGCTTCTTCTGCTGCTCGCGTTGGCGCTTTTCGAACTGATAGTTGGGCTTGGCCATGCGGCTTGCTTTCTGACTGATGGGTACTCACCTTACCACCAGAGCAGCTTGCCGGAATCTTGCGAGGCCTGACATCGGCACCGTGCGGCGCAAGCGCAGCGTCGTCTGCGCACGATCACTTCGTGGCCGCAACGACCAGGCACTCGCCCGGCGCCTCGAACCCATCCGGCGATTCGAAACGGCGCAGCGCAACTTCGACTTCATCCCACACGGACTCGCGTTCTTCAGGCGGCAGTTGAGCCATCATGGCATTGAACCCGCCGAAGGCTTCCCGGGCGACTTGCACGTACTCGGCGGCGCTGGTGGTTCGATGAGGTACCGGCACGGCGCGAATTTCGGGGCTCGCGAATCCGGCCTCATTGAAAATGCCTTCGAGCACGCCGGGATCGCCCAGGCTGAACGGCCCAGGCTGCCCCGGAACGGGGGTCGGGAGTTGCGCGCGCCGGCGGATGATGGAAGCCGGCACAGCCCCCCACGCATTTCGATCGGGCGAGGAAAACACGGCGACGGCCACATGGCCGCCCGGCTTCAGGACACGGCGCCACTCGCGCAGCGCGGTCACCGGGTGCGGCATGTACATCAGACCGAGCCGGCACAGCACCGCATCAAAAGTGCCGTCAGCAAGATCCGGTTTCTCGCCGTCCATGGCGCGGGTCTTCACCTGCTTGAGTCCGCGTTCATGGGCGAGCTGGCGCGCAAGCTCCACGATCCCTTCCGAGATGTCGGTTGCCAGCACGCAGCCACCAGGGCCCACTCGTTCGGCGGCGCTCACCGCCGGTTCGCCGGCACCGGCGGCGATATCCAGGATGTGCTGACCGGGCTGAATACGGGCCAGGTCGAGCATCTGGCGGGTCACACCGCCATACCAGCGTTCCAGAAAGGGACTCCAGTATCGCCACGCGGCGCCGTCCTTGTTCCATTGCTCCCGCTGCGCGTTCTTGTATTTCTCTGCATCGAATGTGGGCTGATGTTCGGTCAAGCAAGTTCTCCTCTGCGTCGGGCGTTGATGCTGATACGCGATGCGAGACCAAGACTGCTAACACCTGAGTTGAGCCACGCCGCGAAGCAGCGTCGGCTTGGATGATGGGATGGACTCCCCCGTTTGTTTGCGCGAGAAACGCGCACTGGTCTTCATTGGCGTGGAGGTCAGGTCTTCATCACAAACGAAAGGAGTCCGAGATGCATGCTACTACCGTGGCCGTCGACTTGGCCAAATCCGTTTTCCAGATCGCCGTTGCCGACGATCAATGGCGCATTGTTGAAACCCAGCGCCTGACGCGCACCCAGTTCGAGCGCTGGTTTGCCAACCGATCCGTGGACCTGGTCATCATGGAAGCCTGCGGCTCGGCCCACCACTGGGCGCGCTGGCTCAATGGTCTGGGCATCACCGTTCGCCTGCTGCCCGCCCAGTACGTGCGCGCCTACGTCCGGCGCAACAAGACCGATGCCACCGACGCCGCAGCCCTGCTTGAGGCCGCCCGCGCTTCGGACATTCGCCCCGTGCGCGTGAAGTCGGTCGAGCAACAAGCCCTTCAAGGCCTGCATCGCATCCGCTCGCTCTGGATGGGCACGCGCACCTCGCGCATCAACGCCTTGCGCGGCTTCTGCCGCGAGTTCGGCATCACCATCCCGCAAGGCGCCCGCACGGGCGTGGAAACCATCGGCCGCGTGCTGGCCGATCCGCGCTCGGCCGTGCCCGATCTGATCCGCCACAGCGCAGGCATGCTGCTCGAAGAGATCCGTCTGCTCGAGGCGCGCATCGCCCAGGTCGAGCGCGAGCTCTCCAGCGTGGCACGCCACAGTCCGGCCTGCACGCTGCTGCTCTCAGTCCCCGGCATCGGGCTGCTCACAGCGACCGCCCTGGTGGCGGCCACTTCCGGCGATGTGACGCACTTTGCGGACGCACGCCACTTCTCCAGCTGGTTCGGCCTGACACCGCGCGAGTACAGCTCGGGGTCCAGCCGGTTCCTGGGCCGCATCTCCAAGAAAGGCGACCGCTACCTGCGCGTGCTGCTCACGCACGGCGCGCGCAGTGTGCTGCGAGCGGCCAAGGTGGCCGAAGGTGCGGGCAAGGACGTTTGCGGCATCCGCCGCTGGGCGCTGGATGTGCAGGGCCGCTCCAACCACAACAAGGCCACCTGCGCCCTGGCCAACAAGCTCGCCCGCATCTGCTACGCCACGCTGCGCGACCACGCCCCGTTTGACGAGGCGGCCCGACTGACCAAAAAACAAAGCCGGCAGAGCTTCGTCATGCCGGCTTGATCTCTTCTGAGCTGATCTCTTCACTCACCCCCCCCACCTTGCGACGGGTTTGATGGACCATCATGGCCAACCGGGTTCCTCCCACACCGTACAACGCCGATAACTCTTCCGGCAGCTTGCCTGCCGCTTGCAACGTGTGGCGACGCGGTGACGCAGATTCCATGTCGGCACGGGACATTGACGATCCCACTCCAGATGCCGGATATACGACTGCAGGTGCTTTACCCCAAGGCCCCAATCGGTCAGTCCCTTGCCGTTGAGGGGGAGTCCATATATGAATTGTTAGGCCGCGCACTAGCCAAAGATGTGGCGATGCTCAAGAACGAACTCCTCAATCTCTCGGATGGTGCGATTAGCGATCTCTTGAGTGATCTTGTTCCAATTGGCTCCGTGCGCAGCATCGTTGCGGTAGTCCGCCCATGCGGCTATGCGCCGCTCCACAGGCAATTCGATGTGACTGGCCGCTCGAAGCTCCTGAGCGAATCGGCCCATTGACCGCTGTTTCTCTGGCACAGAAATGTTCTTTTGCTCGCACCAATTGCGTAAGAACTCTTCGGCTCCCGCGCAAGCAACGATGATTGACGCAGCAGGATGTACGCCCTTTGTCCGGCTCAGTTTGTGAGCTTGTGACAGTATCTCTGATACGACCACGGCCTCAACCTCTTGTCGAATATTGACAAGGTCGCCGTTTGCCAAGTCGATGTGAAAGGCTTGCACCACGCCACCGACTGCCAAGAACTGCATCGCCGTTGTTTTTTGTTTCAGGGCATTTCGCATGTGCTCGGCATAGGAAGATTTACTGCCAGTCACCGAATGGATGAGGTTTGCCCCTCGCGAAGCAAGGTCATTGACCTGGAACTGAGAAACGCCAGTGGTTTGGCGGTCCTTTTCCACCCGTTGGAAGGCCTCCAGCAGGTCGACTGAACGTTGGTAGATCTTCTTGAAGTGATCGGACATGTCGATAGCGGCCTAACGCCTGAGTTAAGCCGCGCCGCGAAGCGGCGTCGGCTTGAATGAATTGTTAGTCGTCGCCTCTCCATGCATCAGAGTGCGTCTTTTTCTGCGGCCTTTGACTCCTCACTGCACTGCTCATGGTTCTGGAATGAATATTCCAAAATCAAGTAACCTGTGCCGCTGCCCTTTGCCCGAGCGGCTAATGCAACACTATCAAGCTCGTTTTTCAATACTTGACCTTTGCGCGGCCATTGGGCGAATAAGAAACGTTCTTCCTTAACAAGCCCCATCATCCAATCCTCAGGGTCCTTCCAAATGCTTCCCGGCAAGAGTCGATCCGTTTTCTCGGATGATCCATACAACTCTGAAATAGTAGCCTCCATCTCATTAAAACTTGTTTTCAACTGGATGCCGTGACGACTAGACGTGATATCTTTTCCGATCCCACGGACAACGCAAAGTCCAGACACGTCTCCGATAACAGCAACATAGTTTTCAAAAGCGCCGTGCGGTTTCGGAGCATTATTTAGAAGATATGCGTTTTTCGATCCGGGAAGCAGTGTCGAGGACTCTCCCACCATTGATTCGACCTCGGCTCTAGTAAGGCCCTGCTTGAATCCAAATGGCCCATCTGCTGGCGGTGTTTTTGCAGCAGTCTGTCGATTTTCTTCGGGTTTGATAGACTGCGTTTGAGTAGGTGCCGCGGGTGTATTTGATGCCGGAAGATATGCGAGGCCATACTTCGCCGTTAGCTGGCGCTGCTTGAGCATTGCTAGAGTTTGCTCTTGAGTCGCGATCTGTGACAGTTTCATCGCGAGTACAAGGCCGCCGCTATATTGGCTTGCGTCTTCGCGAGCGGACTTGATTTCTGCAAGTTGAGAGTCAATTTCTTTATTAAGTCGATCTGCCTCTTGCGGATCGGTTTTATATGATGGTACTGAAACGGTAATTGGCGCGCCTGACTCGATCGCATGGATTCTTTGCTCAATTAACGCCTTATTCGTCCTTAGAATCTCAAGCCTCGTAGTAATGAGTGCTTTGACGAGGCCGCCCGTTACATTCGCATCTTCTTTTTCTGCATTAGAAATGCTTGTATCTGTCGCTGAGAGTTCGGATCGCAGCTGAGTAACGAGTTCTAGCTCTTCGGGCGTAAGCTCCCGCTTTCCACCACAGCCACTAATGATTGCAGCGGCTAACACTAGGACAAAGAAGTAACGCATGATGCTCTCCTTGTTTGAGCGTGCTGTAACGTATCTGCGACGACTAACGAACGAAAGTAAGCCGCCCGCCGAAGGCGGGTCGGCTTGACTGCACAGTTAGACCCAAACGCCAAAACGGGAACCCCAACTTGACGACGGGCGCAAACTGCGAAAAAGCGCTGCGCCACGGAGGCGGCGCAATGCTTGCAAAATGATAGCTTTTGGCGCAAGCCCAGTAAGCGCTGGAGGCCAAAAATGCTTGAAATTGGTGCAGCACCCCAAGGCGAAGCCTGGCACACGGCAAAAACCCCAACGAATAAACGCCTGAGAAACTAAATGCCGGTGGATAAAACATGGGCCTGGATAAAGCGGGTTTCTACGCGGCTAACGTTTGAATTCAGCTGCTGCCGTAGGCAGTCCGCTGAAGTTATGGGTTAGGCCTAGACTGCGCCAACATCTCGCAGACGCTTTAGGAATTGGGCGAACTCTCTTAGAAACGCAAGGTCGTCTGGGCTAAGGCCATCTGGATCAAAGTGCATGACGTCGTTCCGAACCTCGCGAACTCGATTGAGTCGTTGGAGAAACTCGACCCTATCGATCTCAATCTTCAGCTTCTTCCATCGCTTCTCTGGTTCGATGAGGCGCACATACTCTCCTAGCGTCAAGTCGCTCGGAGATTCAATCGTTCGGCTATCATCGCCCGGGGCTTTTGCTTCCTCAAGTTCTTTGAGATTGAACTTCTGATGCAGGATGCGACGGAGTCCGTTTTCAATCTCACCAACCAGAAGGAAGGGCTCGGCTAGAGCTTGGAACTGTAAGTTGAAGTCGCTGGCAGTGACGATGCCGGTGTAGGTCTTGTCGCTCGCTTTAACTAGGACGTAGTCGTGCGATGCAATGCGCGCGATGGCATCAAACAGGGACTCATCCACAGACACAACATGTGCCGGCTCCATGGCATCGCGGACGTTTGCGCACGGGCGCTTCAGAGCCAAGCGACTACCAATCGTTTTCCAACTGATCATTCCCTTCAGCTCGCGCGGCCCAGTCATAACAGGCAGCTGGGAGAAGTCATTCGTGAGCATGATCGTTACCGCCTGTTGCAGCGTCGCATCTGGCTTAACTGAAATCGGAACCTTGTTCGCGGCATCAAGGCGACCGATTCGAAATGTTGGATCTGCTGCCGCCGTACCGCTTGGCGTGGCGGCTGCTCCCGCTCCTTCGGCGGACGCGGTAACGAAGGCCACGGTCCCGTCCAGCCACGTGTACTCGAAGTCTGGCATGGTTGTCAGGCCATGTCTCTTCAATACGTTGCGAATGCGCCTGATGACGTTGTACCCCCGTCGCTCGGCGCCAAACCATAGCAAGAATGTTCTTACGGTCTCCCGCGAGGGAGCGACGCCCTTCTTCAGTTGCGCGGCGATGACGGAGAGTTTTTCTTCGTAGACCGACATGGTTGCTTTCTAGGCCTAACACCTGAGTTAAGCCGCGCCGCGAAGCGGCGTCGGCTTGGACGAATTGTTAGAGGTCACTCCGAGGGGTCAAACGTCTCTTCTGGGTAAAACCCCAAAATAGTCGCGACCCGCGGCTGACCACTGATCGTTTGTACTTGGACATCCACGATGTAGGCGAGTTGATGCCAAGGCTTTGAGAACTCTACGCCCTGTTCGAACATTTCGTTCTTGACTGCATTGTTGTCGAACACGACGCGGAGAGGGCGAGGGCTGATGCTCTCTATGACCGCCTTGTTCCCGGTTTGCGAAGAATTGTCAAACTTCGCTTGGTACCAAGTCATAACACGCTTCTTGTAGATGGCGTTATTTGGTTCCTCCAGAGCGCCGATTTCCCTTGTGATGCGGCTTTGCGCGGCGTTCGCTTCCTGCGAGTTAACGAAGAAGTGATTAATGACTGTGCCGCCATCTGAGACGGTAAAGTTGAGCTGCGAGCCATGATCCTTGGCCACGGGCTCCAGGATCGAATGCCACTGCTTGAGGTCGTTCTTTGTGACGTTCCTGGGCGGCTTGTCCAGCTTGCCCAATAACCACATGACAGTGTCTTTGGCGTAATTCACCCACTCCAAAAGCGGGCCGCCTTGCCAGAGCAAAGGAATCACCGGCAACGACTGTGCGACTAGCTCAAACACGATGGAGCCGGTTCGAACTTCCTTAACGAGAAGTTCGCTCGCGACCGGCACGTCACTTGGCAGCTCCGACTCGACAAAGGTTTCGAATTGGTGGCCCACCGCGAGAAGCGACAAGGTTAGGTCCGTGAGGGCGACTGGAAGCTCGTTCCGAATCGTGACCTCGAGGCGCTCGGTTCCCTCTAGTCGCACGCTGGTGATCGCCATAAGTGACCTCTAACGCCTGAGATAAGCGGCTTGCCGCAGGCAAGTCCGCTTGATTGAAATGTTAGGTTTCTGGCTACTGAGCTTCATCGACCATAGCCTCAAATCTTCGCGCGACGTGCTCGTCTGCGAGAGCCAGTTTCATTCGCGCAGACTTTCGCAGCGACTCCATCTCTTTCGCGAGAGGCCGTTTGGACTCCTTGATGATGTCACGCACAAGCGGAGCACCTACGTTGCTGTAAAAGACTTTACGGTTGTAGCCGGCGCCGTAGCCACCTGGTTCACCGATATAGCAGAGCAACAGCCACTCCAAATATTCGGGAAGCATTTCGTCAGGCACATGCTCTAGGCCGCCCAACTCTTGAAGATTGCGGAGCAACTCTCCGTGGTCCGCATTCTTTCGCCACTGGTATCCCACCTGCTTCATTCGTTCAAGATATGCGGCGAAGAGCTCTTTCACTTGCGCTTTGCGAAGGTAGGGAAAAAGCCCCGCCGCAAGCGCAACACGCGCCACACGTAGTTCTGGTGCTTTCTTACCAATTTGATCAACCAGTTCTTTCGATGCATCGAGTAGCACCTGCGTGTGGGTATGCGGCCGCAGGGTGAATAACGCATTGAACGAGTTTTGCTGAACGATGTCGGGTTGCGCTTTGTTTAGAGCAGTACTGACAAGAAACTTGAATATTTCGTGCTGCCGCGGCTGCGGTGCGTGTTTGTATTCTTCGGTAAGGCTCTCGTTCAGTGCAGCAGGAGACGGCTGCTCGATGATCTGTTTGACATCTGTGAGCTTGATTAGATGGAGTGGGTCTTTTGAGAGAACTACATCGATGCATGTGGCAAAGATGTAAACACAGTCCTCTATTCCAGCCTCGTATTCGTCGTCTTCGTGCTCCAGATCTTTTCGGATGTCGTACGCCCGAAGCAGCCTTTTGTACTCCGGTCTGGAAAGGATGCCCATGCGGTACGTGAGATCGATAAGCCGAAGTACAGAGTAATCCTCAACGTCTTCTGCCTTTGTTATGGGTGGTAGCTTGTGCTGCTTTGCAGCCTCGGACGCTAAGTCAACCCCAGCAACTATGACCTTTTCTCGAAGATCGTGAATGCTCGCATTGAAGATCCGCTGACACGCACTGCTCGGATCAGTAGCGAGCAGCCTTTCAACGCGTTGAACGAGTTGCTTTCCCTTCCAATGCGGGCGAATGCGCTGCATCCACGTAGAGACGCCTGCAGCCTCAACAAGCTCGCTATTTGGGTTGATGACAACCAGGTTGTTCTTTGACATGGCTAGTAGCAGGGTCTGTGTTTCTGAAACCTAACGGGCGAGGTAAGCCGACCGCAGAATGCGGGTCGGCTTGACCGAAATGTTAGAGCCAGAAGCCAAAACGGGTAACCTGAATTTGGCGACGGACGCGAACTGCGAAAAAGCACGGCGCCACCGAGGCGGCACAGCACTGCAAAAACGATAGCTGCTTGCGCTTGCTGCACAAGGGCTAGATGCCAAAAATGCTTGAAACCTGCAAAGAGCCAGCAGGCGAAGCCCAGAAAAACGACAAACCAAGCGCTGCACAGCGCTTGAGAAACTGAATGCCGTTTGAATAAACATGGGCTAAATAAATTGGTTTTCAGTGGTGCTAACGCCCTGAGTTCAGCCGCCGCCGTAGGCGGTCGGCTGCGACGAATTGTTAGCCCCAATGGCTTGATTTATTTGCACCACTGCTGCTCGCACGGGACACCATCATTGTTCCCGTCCATTTTTGTGCCCGGGCAATTTTTAAGAAAGAAGGTGGCTTCTTCACAAGAAGTCATTTGAGAGCAATGGGTTCGTCCATCGCACTGAAATTTTGGTGTTAGATCAATGCTTCGGTTTCTCCTAGAAGAACCACTTGAAATATCAATTTCTTGAAATTGCTGTGCTGGGCGTTGAGATTGGTATTTTTCATAGCCCTTCCAAACTCCAAAGGCGAGCAGAACAATGAGAAGGATACGGAACACATTCTCTCCTGTTGACTGGCTAACGCCTGAATTAAGCCGCGCCGCGTAGCGGCGTCGGCTTGAATGAACTGTTATGCCATAGGCGGATCACGACAGACATTTCCTTCATACTCTTCCAAAACCCCAGATAGCCTTCGAAACTCAGAATCCTTTTTCTCTTGGCTCCAAACTTCGTCATCTTCTATTGAGTAGATGCGCTGATGGAACAGGTGGATCATCGCGTCGGCTGGCTCCAGGCTCGTCACGAAGTGAACCCAGTGGCCCGGTTGATCTTCATATTCATCGCTGTAGTCGCCACCTAGAAATGGGAGCGCAATGCCTTGGAACAGGTTCCTTAGCATCTTGGCTGCGGCCAGTAGATCGGTACTACTTTCAATTGAGTTTGCAGCAACCTCGGTTAGCCCAGCAGCAACAGCGATTTTACCGACAATTGCCTCATCGGAGTTCCAGTAAATGTGCGAAGTGTATGTGGAGTCGAGAAATTCGTCATCTTTCAAAAGCCGCTTTCGAATCTCCTCATCATTGCACTTCACATTGTCGGGTTCTGAAACTATTGATATGCGATGAGAGCAAGGCCAGAGTTCGTAGGCGCGCTGAAATAGAGAATTTTGATCAACTTTCAGACCGAATCTGTAAGCGCGAATAATCTCTGCGACAAATTCTGCTCTTTCTAGGAATGAAGGATACGTGCTTGTCATGTGTGTGCTCGGTGCGGCCTCAAGGCATAACGCCCGAGGTAACCGGCGCGAACCCGCGCAGCGGGTTTGCGTCCGGTTGACCGGAGTTGTTAGCCGTCATTGCGATGACAGCCGTGTCAGGGCTTTGAATACAGGCGCAAAACCCTTGAGCTCATCCGCCGACACCGCCGAATCGGCCTTAAATTCAGTGAGCACCTTATGTTTTAGCGAACTTTTTGCACCCTTACGTTCCTTGGTGTCCGCAGATGTCAGCGCCATAACCAGAGAGGTATTCGCGCCGTGAACCTTCGCAAGGATTCGGTCCGGAACAAGGCCTTCGATGCACTGTTTGCCCGGCTTGCTACTGCCAACGGCAATGTATCCACTCCCTTCTTGCAGCCCTACTTGCTGCATCACCCTCTCAAGCTCTGACTTTACGTCTAGATCAAACGTGACAAGCACCTTATTGAATTTTTCAATAATGAATTTGAGCAGAATAGGGTTTTTCAAAGCGTCCTTTCCTTCATACGGAACAATTTCAACCTCCGGTGGGAAGGTGAGGCCCGTGATGCCTAGGCCGTCTATGTGCTCGTAGTATTGCTTATCAAGCGTACCCTCGACTAATAGCACACAATGTTTGTCGCTAAATATTACGTCCTTCCACGGCGCGAACTCTGAATTGTTAAGACCTAAGATATTTCCGAACGGTTCCATCCATGTGTTTTCGTCCACGGCTACGACTTCGGTCTCCTTAGTTTTGCCGTATGAAATCTTACGCGACAACAGGATGTTCGATTTGACGTCAGTCTGGCACAGCATGTAAGGACTGTGGGTGGTTACAATCGTTTGAACCTGCAATTCGTTGGCAAGATCGATTAGAACACGTCCAAACTCAGCTTGCGCCGAGGGATGCAGAAAACTTTCAGGCTCTTCAATTAGTATTATTGGCGTAATTTTGTTCTCGTCAGACTTTTTCTTTATTCTACTTGCGTGAAGAATTGACATTAGAATTTGCGTTCGATTCCTCGTGCCACTACCCCAATCACTCAGCGGGATATCAACGTTTTTGTCCTTGAGGTTTACTTCAAATGGGATTGAGCCTGAAAACATGCCTTCAGGCAATGAGAACTCAACCTCATATTTTTCCTCAAGGTGGCCGAGAAGCTCTGAAAGCTCTGCCTTGTGTGCTTGCGCAGCCTTTTTCACCTTCGCCTTAACCTTCGCTAATGCATCAGTGACCTGCTTTAGTTCATCGTCCGCAAATGTTAGCTCATGCAGATACCGGCCTCCTGGACCAAATACTGGTGCAAAGGATTGTGCTGAGTCGTGCATAAAGGCTAGGCTCGACGATTTGAGCTTTTGTAGAACCTCCTTTGAATCGTAGTTTGTGAATTCCTTTCCGTTGACCCAAATTTGGCAGGAACTCTCGTCACCGGTCTTGTAGGTGACTTTCACGCGCAATTTCGCGACCGCTTTTGGCAGACTTCCTTCGTTGAATTTCTCGATAAACTTAAAAAGCCCGGAATCTTCGTCTGGCGAAACGCCAATTTCATAGTCGAAGACGATGTCATTACTATTCTTATCCCATTGCGTCTTGTTGTCACGATATGTGATGTCATCATCGCGGCGGTAAAAGAAGATGTCTCTGAAGTTGTCACGGAACGTTTGCCGGATCGCACGAAGCAAGCTGGTCTTTCCAGCGTTATTCTGCCCCGATATCGCAGTGTAGTAGCCGCGGAACTCCACCTCGACATCTTCGAGTGTTCGGAAATTCACTACGTGTAGGCGCTCCAGTTTCACAGCAATCTCCTGCTTTTGAGTAAGCCACAGCCCAACGGTGGGTGATTTTGACGGCTAACTAGAATTAGACGACGCTCTGTGAGCGATTCCTTGAACAATAACATGTCATGACGCCTGCCAATCCCCTCGCAAACCCGAGCTTGCTTTCCATTTAGACAAACCTAAAATTTCGCGGATGGTTGTACCTGACTTCCCTCCGCCTGATGGCCTCGCGCCCGATCCCAAGCCGCCCAAACTTCTGGAGCGCATGCGCATTCACCTGCGCACGCGCCACTACAGCATCCGCACCGAGCAGGCCTATCTGGATTGGGCGCGTCGTTTCATTCTGTATCACAACAAGCGCCATCCGCAAGAGATGGGTGCACGGGAAGTGGAGGCATTCCTGAGCCATCTGGCG
>JAJPEQ010000013.1 GCA_021166775.1 Comamonas sp.
TGATCCCGAGGCGACTTGGGGTTATATGGTCAAGCGAATAAGCGCACACGGTGGATGCCTTGGCGGTCAGAGGCGATGAAGGACGTGGCAGCCTGCGAAAAGTGTCGGGGAGCTGGCAACAAGCTTTGATCCGGCAATGTCCGAATGGGGAAACCCACTCCGCAAGGAGTATCCAATGGTGAATACATAGCCATTGGAAGCGAACCCGGTGAACTGAAATATCTAAGTAACCGGAGGAAAAGAAATCAACCGAGATTCCCTCAGTAGCGACGAGCGAACGGGGACTAGCCCAAAAGTCGGCCTGGTTCTAGCAAAACAACCTGGAAAGGTTGGCCATAGCAGGTGACAGCCCTGTATGCGAAAGAGCCAGATCGATGAAAAGTGAGTAGGGCGGGGCACGTGAAACCCTGTCTGAACATGGGGGGACCATCCTCCAAGGCTAAATACTCCTGACCGACCGATAGTGAACCAGTACCGTGAGGGAAAGGCGAAAAGAACCCTGGTGAAGGGAGTGAAATAGATCCTGAAACCGTGTGCGTACAAGCAGTCGGAGCCCGCAAGGGTGACGGCGTACCTTTTGTATAATGGGTCAGCGACTTACTGTTTGTGGCGAGCTTAACCGTATAGGGGAGGCGAAGGGAAACCGAGTCTGATAAGGGCGCATAGTCGCAGGCAGTAGACCCGAAACCGGGTGATCTAGTCATGCCCAGGGTGAAGGTACCGTAACAGGTACTGGAGGCCCGAACCCACTCCCGTTGCAAAGGTAGGGGATGAGGTGTGATTAGGAGTGAAAAGCTAATCGAACCCGGAGATAGCTGGTTCTCCTCGAAAGCTATTTAGGTAGCGCCTCGGACGAATACTGCTGGGGGTAGAGCACTGTTATGGCTAGGGGGTCATTGCGACTTACCAAACCATGGCAAACTCCGAATACCAGCACGTACTATCCGGGAGACACACGGCGGGTGCTAACGTTCGTCGTGAAAAGGGAAACAACCCAGACCCACAGCTAAGGTCCCAAATTCACTGCTAAGTGGAAAACCATGTGGAAAGGCACAGACAGCCAGGAGGTTGGCTTAGAAGCAGCCATCCTTTAAAGAAAGCGTAATAGCTCACTGGTCGAGTCGGTCTGCGGGGAAGATTTAACGGGGCTAAGCATGGAACCGAAGCTTGGGGTGCACAGCAATGTGCGCGGTAGAGGAGCGTTCCGTAAGCCGTCGAAGCGGAATTGAGAAGTTCCGTGGAGGTATCGGAAGTGCGAATGCTGACATGAGTAACGATAATGCGGGTGAAAAGCCCGCACGCCGAAAGCCCAAGGTTTCCTTGCGCAACGTTAATCGGCGCAGGGTGAGTCGGCCCCTAAGGCGAGGCAGAAATGCGTAGTCGATGGGAAGCTGGTTAATATTCCAGCACCTCGCGTAAGTGCGATGGAGGGACGGAGAAGGTTAGGTCTACCGGGCGTTGGTTGTCCCGGGGAAAGGCGGTAGGTGTGGATCTTAGGCAAATCCGGGATCCTCTACACCGAGCACCGAGACGAGCTCATTTTGAGCGAAGTGACTGATACCACGCTTCCAGGAAAAGCTCCTAAGCTTCAGCTTACGCAGACCGTACCGTAAACCGACACAGGTGGGCAGGATGAGAATTCTCAGGCGCTTGAGAGAACTCGGGTGAAGGAACTAGGCAACATGGCACCGTAACTTCGGGAGAAGGTGCGCCCTTTTTGGTGGCTACATGCGTAGCTGAGCTGAGAGGGGCCGCAGTGACCAGGCCGCTGCGACTGTTTATCAAAAACACAGCACTCTGCAAACACGAAAGTGGACGTATAGGGTGTGACGCCTGCCCGGTGCTGGAAGGTTAATTGATGGGGTCAGCCGCAAGGCGAAGCTCTTGATCGAAGCCCCAGTAAACGGCGGCCGTAACTATAACGGTCCTAAGGTAGCGAAATTCCTTGTCGGGTAAGTTCCGACCTGCACGAATGGCGTAACGACAGCGGCGCTGTCTCCACCCGAGACTCAGTGAAATTGAAATCGCTGTGAAGATGCAGCGTTCCCGTGGCAAGACGGAAAGACCCCGTGAACCTTTACTATAGCTTTACACTGAACGTTGAGTTCGTCTGTGTAGGATAGGTGGGAGGCTGTGAAACCCTGGCGCTAGCTGGGGTGGAGCCAACCTTGAAATACCACCCTGTCGTGCTTGACGTTCTAACCTGGGCCCGTAATCCGGGTCGGGGACCGTGTATGGTGGGTAGTTTGACTGGGGCGGTCTCCTCCCAAAGAGTAACGGAGGAGCTCGAAGGTACGCTCAGCGCGGTCGGACATCGCGCACTGTGTGCAAAGGCATAAGCGTGCTTGACTGCAAGATCGACGGATCAAGCAGGTAGGAAACTAGGACTTAGTGATCCGGTGGTTCTGTATGGAAGGGCCATCGCTCAACGGATAAAAGGTACTCCGGGGATAACAGGCTGATACCGCCCAAGAGTTCATATCGACGGCGGTGTTTGGCACCTCGATGTCGGCTCATCTCATCCTGGGGCTGTAGTCGGTCCCAAGGGTATGGCTGTTCGCCATTTAAAGAGGTACGTGAGCTGGGTTTAAAACGTCGTGAGACAGTTTTGTCCCTATCTTCCGTGGGCGCTGCAGATTTGAGGAGGCCTGCTCCTAGTACGAGAGGACCGGAGTGGACGCACCGCTGGTGTACCTGTTGTCACGCCCGTGGCATCGCAGGGTAGCTATGTGCGGAAGAGATAAGCGCTGAAAGCATCTAAGCGCGAAACTCTCTCCAAGATAAGATCTGCCGGAGGCTTGACCTCCCTGAAGGGTCGTTGTAGACCACAACGTTGATAGGCTGGGTGTGCAAGAGCGGCAACGCTTTGAGCTAACCAGTACTAATTGCCCGTGAGGCTTGACCCTATAACCTTGAGGCCCGCGCCAACGAGCGCGCCATGCCTTCAAGGCTCATGCCACAGCCGCAATCAAATTCACCTCGACTCTATGAATCCCGCTGCCCGCACCAAACCCGCGCGCAGCAACCCTTTACGCCTGATGACAATAGCAAGCTGGCACCACCCCTTCCCTTCCCGAACAGGACCGTGAAACAGCTTCGCGCCAATGATAGTGCGGACTCCCGTGTGAAAGTAGGTCATCGTCAGGCACCATCACCCCCCAACCCCCCCCTGAGCCTCACAAGACTCAGGGGGGTCGGTTTTTTTGGGGGGGGAGGAGCATGATGGCGGGTGAAAAGGTCTGGTCCCGCACCATTCAACGTTCTGGCTATCGTCGTGGCGAATTTGCCCTGCCCTTTCTATGTCAGAATGTGCGTGTAACCAAACATTAGCATCGTGAACGCACGTAGATTTCTTGCAGGAACCATCATTGCTGCTGCGGCCACGTCTGCTGGCGCGCTGACGCTGGGCGCGGGTCACGGGCGGGTGGTTTTGGGTTCTCCCTTGGACTTGTCGTTCAATCTGCAAGCGCAGAGCGGTTCGGACCTCCTGGACTCCTGCATGTCTGCTCGTGTGGACATGGGCGGAACTCCAGTTCCGGGAAACCGCGTCAGCGTCCATCTCGTATCGGGGGGTCTTGCGACGCCACGTCTGCGGGTGAGGACCGATGTTCCCGTGAATGAGCCTATCGTGGAGATCAGGCTCGAGGCGACTTGCAGCGGGCGCGTCTCTCGCGCCTATACGTTCCTGAGCGACTTGCCAAGCGGGGCCGAAGGGCAGGCGCTCGCCGGCGTGGCGCCTGGCACGCCACGGCGCGAGGCCTCTGGGAGTGGGGATGATGGCCGGGCGACGATCCGCGCGTCCGGCAGCAAGCGCGCGAGGGGGGCAGAACCCAGGGCCGCTGCCAGCAGGCGGCGCACGAACTCGGTTTCACCGGCACGCGGCCCCGCCAGGGCGGTGGTCGCGGACGCACGCCGCACCGACCCGGTCGGTAGCAACGCGGCGCCGCCTGTGGGCACGGTGGGAGCACCGAGCCCTGTGCCCAAACTGGTCATGGAGCCCCTGGACCTTGGGCCGAAGAACCCTCTTGATCTGCGCTTGTCCATTGATCCGCCTCACTTTGGTGAACCTGGGACGGCACAGGCGCAAAAGAACGCGGCTGAGGTCTGGCAGATGCTCAACACGGCGCCGCAGGAGTTGGCGAATCTGGGCGAGCGTGTGAGCGAGGTGCAGCGGGAAGTGCAGGCGTTGAAGGAGCAGCTGCGCAAGGAGCAGGCGGCGGGGAACGTGGCTCGCGAGGCGTTGAAGCAGGCGGTTTCAGAACGGTTTTCCCCGCTGGTGGTGTATGGGCTCGCCGGTGCGCTTGCCCTTGCGCTGTTGGGTCTGATCGGGTTGGCGTGGAAGCAACGTCGGCAGGAGCGTGAGGCGTGGCATCGAAGCGTGGCGCTCAACGGTGAGCCGCAGGAACCGGACACCTTCAGTGAGGTGGTTGGGCCGACCGTCTGGCCTCAGACCGAGGAGCCTGTCCAGACTGCGACGGTGCCTGTTGGGCAGGCCCCCGCAACCCATGCCGCAGCATCCCGGCGAGTGGGCGCAGGGGATGAGGCGGTGTCCGTGCCCGAGCCGCAGGCGCCTGCGGCGGTGGTAAGTGCTGTGCCCGTGGTCTCGCGTGTGCAGGACATCGAACATCCGGAAGATTTGTTCGACGTGTTGCAGCAGGCCGAATTTTTCATCTCGATCGGAGAGCACGAACAGGCGGTCGATGGCTTGCGCAGGCATATTGCTCATCACGCTGCGTCGTCCCCGTTGGCGTATTTTGAGTTGTTGAGGCTCTATCACACCTTGGGACGTGTTGCGGCGTTTGATGAGCTGCGCACGAGCTTCGAAGATAGGTTCAATGCCGAAGTCCCTCCGTTTGCGGCCTTTCAGCGAGGCGGAAGGTCTCTGGAAGACTATGGCGCGGAGCTGCGGCGCATCGAATCGCTGTGGGGGTCGGCCGATGTCGTCGATGAGCTGGAGCGGCTCATGTTCCGGCGCGGTGGAGGGCAGGATGTTGCCCGGTTTGATTTGCCGGCTTTCGAAGATCTGTTGCTGCTGCGGGCGATTGCTCAGCCGCCGGCCGGAAAGGGGCCCGGCGCCAGTGTGGCGCCGCAACGGGTGACCACGGCCGCGGTCACGGGCGATGGCGCGAAACCCGTATCCCCCTCGGTGGACACGCTGGCGGGTGACCTGATGCTCGAACCGTCGCGGCAAATGTCGGTTCAGGGACACGGGCCAGCCGACAAAGGGCCATCGGGCAGTGGATTGCCCCCGGAGATCGTGGCCCCGGATGAGATGCTTGCCCCTGATCACGATGGAGCCCGGTTCAACTTGGAGCCCCGGGACAACGGCAGACGGTTCGTCAAATGATGGCTCGGGCAGATGGCGTCCGAGTCTAGGGCAATGCTGAACAAGTCCCGCGCGCGTCGCATCTCCGGCTTGGGCGGTCTGCCGCGTTGCAAATGCTCGCCATGGTTGCGGCCATGTCTGCGCTTTGCGCCTCGCAGCCCATCCCAATCCAGGGCGCGCCACATCGCGGGGACTTATTCAGCTTCGCCCCAGGTGCTGCCCATGAGATGCAGGAGCCGACGCACGGCCGCTTGCGGCTCGGACGCCTGCACGATGGCTCGTACCATGGCGGCCGAGCCCACGCCGGCCGCCTGGATGGCCGCAAGGTGTTCTGGTGTGATGCCGCCAATGGCGACCAGCGGATACGCGTGCATGAGGCGGGCATAGTCGGCCAGTCTTTCCAGGCCTTGAGGCGCGGTCGGCATGGCTTTCAGCGTGGTGGGGAACACCGCGCCCATGGCGATGTAGCTCGGGCTGAGGCGATCGGCGCGCAGCATTTCGGCGTAACCGTGGGTGCTCAGGCCCAGGCGGGTGCCGCTGCGCCGCACCAGGGCGATGTCGGCGGCACACAGCTGGTCGAGGTCTTCCTGACCCAGATGCACGCCATAGGCACCTTCGTCCAGGGCGATGCGCCAGTGATCGTTGATGAACAAACGCGCAGGGGTTCCCTTCACGCCCTGAATGGCGGCGCGCACTTCGCGTGCGATGGCCTGTGCGTCGTTGCCTTTGAATCGCAACTGGAGCGTGGGCACGCCAGCATGCGCCATGCGGCTGACCCATTGCGCGTCGGGGAGCACGGCGTAAAGCCCAAGATTCTTGGGACAGGGCGCAAAGGGCGCGGCGTGCGGGCGTGGCTGCAGGCCGAAGTCGGCGGGCGCGTCGGGCCAGCGGGCCGGATCAAAAGCGCCCAGGCGCAGAGTTTGCGCTGTCCAGGCGCGGGCCAGGCACAGTGCATCGGCGGCGATGTACCCCAACTGGCTGCAGGCGGCCAGTGCCGAGAGGAACACGGGGTCGGTCTCCCGCGTGGGGGGCACGGGCTGCGGTTCGAAGCCCGCCAGGCGCTCGCGGTGCGCCTCGACGATGGCCTGCTGCATGGGCAGCGTCACGCGCTGGGTCCTTCGCTTTGGTGCCAGAAGGGCGTGCCCAGGACCGGCGTGCTCGGCTGGGCCGATGTCTGCGCCTGCATCGCGCCGGCCAGCCGGGCAGCCCGCCCGGCCGCAACCGCGTTGGCAAATGCGCCGGCCATCTGAACCGGGTCGGTGGCGAGGGCGACGGCGGTGTTGAGCAGCACGCCGTCAAACCCCCACTCCATGACCTGGCAGGCATGCGACGGCAGGCCCAGGCCCGCGTCCACCAGCATGGGGAGGGACAGGCGCTCGCGCAGCGTCTGCAGTCCGTGTGGATTGACCGGGCCGCGGCCGGTGCCGATGGGAGCGGCCCAGGGCATGACGGCCTGGCAACCCACGTCGGCGAGCCGCTGGCAGACGACGAGGTCTTCGGTGCAGTAGGGCAGCACCTTGAAGCCTTCCTTGATCAGGCGCTCGGCCGCGGGCACGAGTTGCAGGGTGTCGGGTTGCAGGGTGTAGTCGTCGCCGATGACTTCGAGCTTGATCCAGTCGGTGCCGAACACCTCGCGTGCCATCAGCGCGGTGGTGATGGCTTCCTGCGTGCTGTGGCAGCCCGCGGTGTTGGGCAGCACGGTGGTGTCGAGGCGTTGCAGCAAGGGCCAGAAGCCGCTGCCGGACGCGGCTCCCTGGCGGCGCAGCGCGGCGGTCACCATGGCGGGTCTGGCGCGCGCCACAGCGGCCTGGAGCGTGGCCGGTGACGGGTAGCGGGCGCTGCCGAGCAGCAGGCGGCTGGTGAAGGTGTGGCCGTAGAGGATGAGCGGGTCGCCCGCGGGCTGGACAGTGGACATGGTTTAACCGCCCGTGACGGGCGCGATGATTTCGATCTGGTCGCCCTCGTGCAGCCGCTCGCTGGCGTAACGCGATGGGGGAACGAAGTGGAGGTTCACCGCCACCGCGAACGGCGGCACGGGCGCGAGCTGGGTGATGGCGTGGGCCACGGTGGCTTCGTCCGGCAGTTCGGTGGCGGTGCCGTTGATGCAGATTTTCATGAGAGCCCCAAGTCGCGCGTCGTGATGGCGAGGTCGAATTGCCGGGCCAGCGGCGAGTCGCCTTCGCGCAGCAGCTGCAGGGTGACGTCCAGGAGCGCCGGCGCGATCAGGAAGCCGTGCCGGTACAGGCCGTTGATCTGCAGGATGCGCTGGCCCACCTGGCGGATGCACGGGCTGTTGTCCGGCAATGCGGGGCGGCATTGCGTGGCGATCTCCAGGATGCGGGCCTCGGCAAAACCCGAATGCAGGGCGTAGGCGGCGCTGAGCAGTTCCAGCGTGGAGCGCACGCTGGCCGGGGAGAGATCGTCTGATTCAATGGCGGTCGCGCCGACCACGAAGACGTAATCTTCCTTGGGCACGATGTAGGCCGGGTAGCGCGGGTGCACCAGCCGGGTGGGGCGCTGCAGCGTGACCTCGGGGGCATGCACGCGGATGACTTCGCCGCGCACGCCGCGCAGTTCGGGCCAGTCGCCGCGTGCGCCCAGCCCGCGGCAGTCGAGGATGAGGTCTGGCCCGCCCGGCGCGCCGGGGGAAAAATCACCCAGCGCCTGGCGGCTGTGCCAGTGCATCGCCACACCCAGCGTTTGCATGCGTTCGTGCAGCGCGGCGAGCAGCTGGCGGTTGTCCAGCTGTCCCTCGCCCGGCAGGTACAAGCCTTCATGAAAGCGCCCGGCGAGCATGGGTTCGCGCTGCGCCAGCAGGGTTTCGTCCAGGGCCTGGGCGGCCGGGAGATCGGGCAGCAGGGCGTGGGTGTGCCTGAGCTTGTCGTGCAGGCGCGCGGCATCGGCGGCGTCCTGCCGGTGCCAGACGATGAGCGTGCCGTTTTGCTGGAAGAAAACGGGTCGCGCCAGCATGGCCAGCAGCTCGGGCCAGCGCCGCATGGCGTACTGGCCCATGCGCACGATGCCCGGCTCGCTGACGGCGGACTCGGCCAGCGGAGCCAGCATCGCGGCAGCCACGCGCGCGGCGGATAGCTCGGCGTCGGGCCCTGCGGCGTCGTGAATGTCGATGTGGCAGCCTTGCTGCGCCAGGGCGACGGCTAGCAGCCGTCCCATGAGACCGGCGCCCAGAATGGTGATGCGGGAGGAAGGGGCGGCAAGTGCGTGCATCGTTTTCATCGATTGAGTGAACAAGGACAAAACGGTGCGCCGCGAAAACTCCCCACGCCAGCATGATCTGGATCGGGTAACGGGGCGCATGGGCCCCAGGGTATTTCTCAGCCCTGCGCGATCTGCTCGCCAGGACACCCCTGTTTCGTCCGAAGCCGTGAATTACATCACAAGCGGGACGGGCCCGGTGAAGAACGTCGTGTGCGTGTTCGATAATTCCTGGCCATGACCGAAGCAACGCCATCGACCCGTCATCCACGCTACGTGCGCGTGCTCTCCATCGCGGGCTCCGACAGCGGCGGCGGCGCGGGCATCCAGGCCGATCTCAAGACCTTCAGCGCGCTGGGGTGCTTCGGCATGACGGCGATCACCGCCATCACGGCGCAGAACACCCAGGGCGTGCGCGCCATCCACGGCGTGCCGCCCGAGGTGCTGCGTGCGCAGATCGATGCGGTGGTCGAGGACATCGGGGTCGATGCGGTCAAGATCGGCATGCTGGCCACGCCCGACATCGTGCGGGTGGTGGCCGATGCCATTGCGCGCCACGCGCTGCCGCATGTGGTGCTCGATCCCGTGATGGTCGCCACGAGCGGTGACGCCCTGATCGAGCACGAGACCATCGCCGCGCTGGTGCGGGAGTTGTTCCCGCTGGCGCAGGTGATCACGCCCAACCTCGATGAGGCGGCGCTGCTGCTCGGGCGCCCGATCGACACCGTTGATGCGCTGGAGCGCGCCGCCGATGAGCTGCTGGCGCTGGGCGCCAGGGCGGTGCTGCTCAAGGGCGGGCATCTGAGCGGCGACTGGGTGGTCGATCTGCTGGCGCTGCCCGGCGGCGAGCACCATCGGCTGGAATCGGCGCGCATCGTGACGAACAACGGCCATGGCACGGGCTGCACGCTGTCGTCGGCGATCGCGGCGCACCTGGCGCTGGGCGAGCCGCTGGTGCAGGCGGTGCGCGGTGCGCGCTCCTACATCCTCGGAGCGATCGAGGCAGGCGCCGCGGTGGTGACGGGCCACGGCCACGGACCCCTGAACCACGGCTATGCGCCGATCGCGCAACGCGTGATCGATGCTCCTTGATCAATAGCTGATTGCGCTTGACGACATTTTATTTCGAATACATTTGTATTCGAAACCGTTATATTTAAAGCGCGAACAGCTATCATTTGAATGAGCCCCGACTCAGCCACGCGAGTCCGAAACAGAGCACGAGCGTGGGCAGCGCCGATCCACCCAGCGCAGGAGCCAGGCGCGGCAGCAGGTGATAGAAGGCGATGCCGGCGAGCCAGATCAGCGTGGCGCCCCAGTGGATGCTGCCGGCCTCGCGCAGCAGTTGCCGCGTGGGCGCGCCGAAGGCCAGACGCCCGAGGATGACGCCAAAAAGTGGCACGAACACCGAGCTGAGCAGCAGCAGGAAGGGCTCCAGGCTGTGCATGGGCAGGACCAGCGCAAACGCGGTGCAGGCCAGCACCATCAGCACGCCCCAGCGGCGGATGCTCCAGCGCGGCAGCAGGCTGTGCATGCAGACCGAGCCCGAGTAGGCGTCGCCGTAGGTGTTGTCGATCTCGTCGATCAGGATCAGCGAGAGCGCGATCAACCCGCCCTGGGCCAGCAGCAGCGCGGTGACGAGGTCTTCGCTGGGCAGCACGAGCGCGACGAGCACGCCCAGGCCGTAGCACCAGATGTTGGCCACCGCGTAGCCGAGCCAGGTGCCGTGCAGGGCCGAGCGACCGTCCTTGCCGTGGCGCGCGTAGTCGGCCACCAGCGGCAGCCACGACACGGGCATGGCGATCACGAGATCGATGGCCGACAGCGTGCTCATGCTGCCGTCGCCGCCGCGGCCCCACAGTGGCGCCAGTCCCTGCGTCTGCGCCAGCGTGGCAAATTGCCAGCTCAGCCACAGCAGCGACAGCACCACCAGGGGCAGTGCGATGCGCGCGATCAGCCGGCGCACGAGTTGCACCATGGAGCCGCTGATGAGCAGCAGCACCACGGCGCCCCACATGAGCGTGGCGAGCACGGGCCAGTACCCGGCGGTCAACCCGCCCGACTGCCGGCCGATGGCGACGGTGGCGTCGCGCATGATGACCAGCTCGAACGCCCCCCAGCCCAGCAGCTGGAGAACATTGAGCACGATGGGCAGTCCGGCGAACCGGCGCCCGTAGACCGCGTGCATGAGCCCGGCGCTGGCCAGGCCGCTGTCGCACCCGAGCTTGCCGACCCAGCCGAGCAGCCCCGAGCCGACGATGGAGCCGATGGCGATGGCCACCAGCGCTTCGCCCGGACTCAGCCCCGGCAGGAGGTAAGCGCCCATCTGCATCACAAGCAGGCCTACGCCCAGGCTGAACCACAGCGAGGTGTGGTCGCGCCAGCCGAAGGCGCGCTGACCTTCGTGCAGCGGCGTCAGGGCTTCGTTGGTGGCGGGTTGATTGGTGCTCACGGCGTGTGCTCCTTGTACGTGCTCGTGGGTCGCAGCGTCAGGGAAGGTTGGCCAGGCGCCAACCAAAACGTGAGCGTGCTTCCCTGCGCGAGGATGATCTCAATCAGGTTCAGAGGGTTTTTCTCAGCCGGACGCACCGGCACCCCTAGCAGGCGGCAATTGTAGGTGGGAGTTCGCAGCAGGGTGATTGGCGTTATCGGCGCAGGCCGGTCAGGCTTATCCGAAAACGGCAGCGGGAGGCGGCCATGCGTGCATCAATGGATCGGGCAGGGTCGGGCGGGCGCGCCGGCATGACGCAAGCGGGCGCCTGCGGGGCACGCCGGCTGCAGGGCGATTGCGGGGATGGTGGGCGCTCTCAGCGCTCGAGGTACTTGAGCTTGTCCCTCACGCCGTTCCATTCGTCGGCGTCGGGGAAGGCTTCGTGGCGTTTGGCGAGCGTCTTCCAGCCGGGGGCGTGGGTGAGTTCGGCGTTCAGGGCAATGAAATGCTGTTCATCGGCGGGCACGTCTTCTTCGGCGAAGATGGCATTAGCCGGGCACTCGGGCACGCAGACCGCGCAATCGATGCATTCATCCGGGTTGATCACCAGCATGTTGGGCCCTTCGACGAAGCAGTCGACGGGGCAGACATCCACACAGTCGGTGTATTTGCACTTGATGCAATTGTCGGAAACGACGTGGGTCATGGCAGTACCAGCTACGAAAAACGAATCAACCGGCTTATTTTAGGTGGCCCCCCGCGCGCATCGTGGCGCAGGCCATTTCAGCGCAATGGACAAAAGGGGCAATGCGGATTCACCCCTGCGCCGCGCGCTTCCACGCGGCGCTCGCGGCCTCCTTGTCGCCGCGTTGTTCCGCAAGCTCGGCCAGGTGGAACCAGGCGCGGGCACGCAGCGTGGGCTCGGTCAGGCCCTGGCGGGCTTCGGCAAACGACTGCTCCGCCTTGCCCCACAGGGACAGGCGCATGCAGGCCACGCCCGCGAGGTAGTGCAGGCAGGGGTCACGCGGGTGCAGGCGTTGCTGCGCCTCGATCAGCCCAAGCCAGTGGTGATCCTGCTCGCCCAGGGTGGCTTCCAGCGCCAGGACCAGCTTGCGCGTCTGATGGCTCTGGAGTTCGCCGTACTGCTCCCACACGGGTTGCAGCCACAGCCGCGCCTGGTTGCTTGCGCCGCCCAGCTCGATCTGGTGGCTGGCCGCGCGGATGGCGACGTCGGGCATCCTGCGCTCGGCGGTTTCCAAGGCCTGCCAGGCAGCGCCCAGCTGGGCATCGTCGCGCGCTTCGTCCAGCAGCGCGATGGCGAGCGTGCGCACCAGGGTGGTGGCGACCTCGGGTGAGAACGCGCGGTGTTTGGCCAGCAGGCGCGTGGTCTCCAGCGCGTCGCGCGTGCGTCCGGCCAGGCGCGCCGCCTTCAGGCGCGTGCGCAGGGCCAGCGTGCGCCGGCTGGCGCCTTGCGGCAGCGCGGCCAGGCGTTCCAGCGCGGCCTCTGCATCGCGATCATCGAGCAGCCAGCGGGCCGAGCGCAGCTGCACGCCCTCGCGCAGTTCCTGGCCGCTGCTGTCCGGGTGTTCGCCCAGCGCCTCCAGTGCCAGCGCGAGGTGCTCGGAGCGGCCGCTGCGGTCCTGCAGCGCGTGCGAGCTTTCCGCCGCGGCCACGTGGGCGAGGGTGCGCAGTTGCTGGCGGTGGGCAATGGCGGCATCGGTAAGGGCCAGGGCTTCTTCCTGCGCGAGGGCCTTGAGGGCCGATTTGCGTGCCCGCACGAAGCGCCCGGCCAGCAGCTGGGCCATGGCGTCGAGCATGGCGCCATGCATGGCGCGCTCTTTTTGCTGCAGGCGCCAGCGCCGTGCCTGACGTGGCAGCGCGCGCAAGGTGGACAGGCCGCGCAGCGCCGCATAGAACAGCGTGGTGCCGATGAATATCAGCATCAGCACCATGTTCAGCGAGAGATCGACGCGCCAAGGTGGCCAGAAGATGGTGACCGTGCCCTGGTTGTTGCCGGCAAAAAGGGCAATGGCCACGGCGATGCCGAACAGAGCCAGGAACCAGAGGGCAGCGCGCATGAACGTGTAGCCCCTCAACGGCCGGCCGCGGCGGTGGCCAGCGCGGAGAGCGTGGCCGTGGGCTGAGGAATTTCGGTGGCGCGCATGTTGCTCTGCAGTTGCTGCAGCGCCGCCAGAAAATTCTGCGTGCGCCGCGCGTTGGCGTCGAAGTATTTGGTGAAGCCGCGCTGCGCCGCGGCCAGCTCGGAGCGCGCCGTGTCCATGCGGCGCGCCAGGATGCTCAGGCGGGCATCGGCCAGTTGCAGCTTCAGGTTCTGGCGCAGGAAGTAGGCCTGATCGGGCGCCAGGAGCACGGCGTCTGGTCGGTCGATGCGACTGATGCGCACCAGGCCGAGAGCCTGGTCGCGCACTCCGTGCCAGACGGCGCGCAGCGCGGCCTGCCAGGCCGGTTCGCTCGCCGGGGTATCCGCGGACGCCGTGCGGGCCGCGGACGACGGCGGCCGCATGTCCGAGGGGTGCGCGACGGCGTTGGCCAGCGGCAGCTCGTCGATCTGGCGAGCCAAGTCATCGAGCCGACCCAGCAGACCGGCCGTGTCGGTGACGCTGGCACGCTCCAGCCTTTCGCTGTCCTGCTCCATGGCGCGCAGCACGGGCGCAAGCCGGGGCTGCGCGGCGCGCTCGATGCGCTGATGGGCGTTTTTTAGGGCCACCGTCAGGGGCTGCAGGCTGCCGGTGAGTTCGGCCTGCTGCTGGGCCAGGCGAATGCTCGCGTCCACATCGGCCACCAGACTTTCGTCACGGCTGCGCGAGAGGCTTTGGGTGAGCTCTTCGAGCTGGCTGCGTTGCAGCGCGACTTCGGCCACGCGTGACTCCATCACGCTCATGCGCGCGCTCGCATCGCGCGCCAGATCCTGTGCCTCGCGTGCCAGGGTGCGTGCCTCGGTGGCCTGTGTGCCCGAGTCGGCGCTCTGGCGCGCCAGCTGTTCCTGGATGTTGGACAGGCGCTGCCAGAGCATGGCCGAGGAGCCCAGCGCCGCCAGCGCGACGAAGGCGAGCACTCCAAGCAGCAGGTGATTGGCACCGCTGGTGACCACCGCGGGCGCCGTCGGCGCCGCGGGAGCCGGCGCCGGTGGCGCGGCCTCGCCGACGGTGGAAGAGAGGGGCTCAGTGCTCATGCAGCGATTTTATAGACGAGACCACGTCCGTCAGCGCGGGACGGGCGCTGTGTACCTGCCCGAAGCCCGCATCCCGCGCGGCCTGGGCGATGCGCGGGTGGGTGGCGAGCGCATGGGCGCCGGACCAATCGTGCCCGGGCAGCCAGGCCAGAAGGTGCCCGATGGCCTCCTTGCTGCTGAAAAGCCACAGAAAGGCTCCCCCCGAGGCCGCGCGCGCCAACCGGGCCTGCTGTTCATCCAGGACAGGTGCGCCGCGCTCGTAGCTGGCCACGAAGTCGACCTGCGCGCCCGCGCTTCGCAACTGCGTGGCCAGCCAGTCGCGCCCTTGCCCGCCCGGGCGGGCAGGCTCGTCGGTACCGCGCACGATGAGCACGCGGTCGCCGGGGCGCACCTGGGACGCCACCTGATGCCAGAGGGCTTCGGAATCGAATTGCCCGGCGTCCGGGGCGGGACCGTCGATCACCGCCGAGGCGACGCCGCTCGCCTGCAGCGCGCGCACCGTCCCCGGTCCTGGCGCCCAGCATCTCGTTTTGATAGCTTCCAGCGGTTGACTGGCAAGCGTTTGAGCCTTATTTTCCTCAAAGAAGTGACGCGCGGCATTGCCGCTGACAAACATCACGGCGCGGTAGTCTGCGCATTGCATTCGGGCGTGTTGCAGCGCGGCTTGCAGCGCCGGATGGCTCAGGGGCCGGATGGCGATGAGTGGCAGGGCCTGGGCCGGGATGCCCTGCTGTTCGAGCAGGCTTACCCAGCGCGCGGCGTCCTGCGCGGCCCGTGTCACCAGCACCCGTGGCAAGGCCATGTCAGGCCCCGGGCTCCGCCACGGCGCCGTGGGTCTGCAACTGGGCTGCCACGCGCAAGCCCAGCGCATCGGCCTCCTGCAGCGTCGTGACCGTGGCTTCGCCGGCCGCGCGCACCAGCGGCGAGCGCCCCGAGAGGTCGCCCCAGGCGGCGGCCAGGCGCAAGGTCTGGCCCTGCCACTGCCCGTGTGCGGCCAGCGGCATGGAGCAGCTGCCGCCCATGGCGCGGCTCACCGCGCGCTCGGCCGTCACCGTGAGCCAGGTGCTCTGGTCGGCCAGCGGCGCAAGCCCTTGCAGCAGGTCCTGCCGGTCGGCGCGCACCTCGATGGCCAGCGCGCCTTGTCCAGCGGCGGGCAGCATCTGCTCGGGCTCGAAGGTGCTGCGAATGCGCTCGCCCAGGCCCAGGCGCTTGAGGCCCGCGGCCGCGAGCACGATGGCCGCGTACTGGCCTTCGTCGAGCTTGCGCAGCCGGGTGTTGACGTTGCCGCGCAGCGGCTCGATGCGCAGGTCGGGGCGCAGCGCATGCAGCAGCACCTGCCGGCGCAGGCTGGAGGTGCCCACCACCGCGCCTTGCGGCAGATCTTCCAGCCGGGCGTGGTGGGGCGAGACGAAGGCGTCGCGCGGGTCTTCACGCTGCATCACGCACGCGAGCGCAAAGCCCTCGGGCAGCACCATGGGCACGTCCTTGAGCGAGTGCACCGCGATGTCGGCGCGGCCCTCTTGCAGCGCCACTTCCAGCTCCTTGATGAACAGGCCCTTGCCGCCGACCTTGGACAGCGTGCGGTCCAGAATCTGATCGCCGCGCGTGGTCATGCCCAGCAGCTCGATGCGGTGGCCGCGCTCCTGAAGCAGGGCCTGGACATGTCTGGCCTGCCAGAGGGCGAGCTGGCTTTCGCGGGTGGCGATGACGAGGGGTCGTTGGGCGGGATGCTGTGCGGTCATGACGCCATTGTGTCGCAGTGTGAAGGGCCCGCGCTGCTGTCACCCCAGAGACAGCCGTGGACTACACTGTGTGCATATTGCAATGCAGCATCTGCATAACCCGCCCGCAACGTCAACCCATGACCGCTTCTGCCGAACCCCGTCTTCGCACTTCTCCGACACGTCGCAACGACAAGGATGCACCGCTGATTCGTGACATCCGCCTGCTGGGGCGGATTCTGGGGGATGTGATCCGGGAGCAGGAAGGCGCGCCCGCGTTCGAGCTGGTCGAGCAGATTCGCCAGCTCTCGGTGGCGTTTCGACGCAATGCCGACCCGCAGGCCGACCGCGCGCTCAAGCGTCTGCTCAAGTCGCTGACCGGGGACGAAACGGTAAAGGTGATCCGTGCGTTCACCTATTTCAGCCACCTGGCCAATCTGGCCGAGGATCGCCACCACATTCGCCGCCGTGAAATGCATGAGCGCAGCGGCAGCAGCCAGGAGGGCAGCATCGACGTGGCACTGGCGCGTCTGCGCTGGGCGGGCATTGCAGCGCAGACGGTGGCGCAAACCCTGGCCCAAAGCTACGTGGTTCCGGTGCTCACCGCCCACCCGACCGAGGTGCAGCGCAAAAGCATTCTGGATTCCGAGCGCGAAATCGCTCAGCTGCTGGCCGCGCGCGAGGACATCCAGGCACGCGCCCAGCTGTACAACAGCGCCCGTGACATCCTCACGCCGCGTGAGCTCGCCGCCAACGAGGCGCGCTTGCGGGCCCGTGTGGCGCAGCTGTGGCAGACACGGCTGCTGCGCGTGTCGCGCCTGACGGTGGCCGACGAAATTGAAAACGCGCTCTCTTATTACGAGTCCACCTTCGTGGATGAGATCCCCAAGATCTACGCCGACCTGGAGCGCACGCTGGGCGCTGATGCGCCCGTGGCCAGCTTTCTGCGCATGGGGCAGTGGATTGGTGGCGACCGCGATGGCAACCCCAACGTGGGGGCGCAGACCTTGCGCCTGGCGCTGCGCCGCCAGGCACAGGTGGCGCTGCAGCATTATCTGGCCGAGGTGCACGCGCTGGGGCGCGAGCTCTCGCTTTCGGCGCGGCTGGTCCAGGTCTCGCCCGCGCTGCAGACACTGGCCGATGCATCGCCGGACCTGAGTGAGCATCGCAGCGATGAACCTTACCGCAAGGCGCTCAGCGGCATCTATGCACGCCTGGCCGCGACGTGTACCGTCCTGACCGGCGTGAATCCGGCGCTGGCCGCCGTGGCGCCACAGCCGCCCTATGCCGAAGCGGCCGAGTTTCTGGCGGATTTGTCGGTGATCGAGCAATCGCTGCAGGCGCACAAGGGCGCGGCGCAGGCGGCGGAGCGCCTGCATGCGCTGGTGCGTGCGGTCCAGGTGTTTGGTTTTCATCTGGCGACCGTCGATCTGCGACAAAGCTCGGACCAGCATGAACGCGTGCTCACCGAGCTGCTGGCCGTGGCCCGGCTGGAGGCCGATTACTCGCGGCTGGCCGAGCAGGAGCGCCAGGCCCTTTTGCTGCGCCTGCTGTGCGACGCGCGCCCGCTGCGCGTGGTGGGCGCACGCTACAGCGAGCACACACGCGGTGAACTCGCCATCTTCGAGGCGGCACGCGAGTTGCGTGAACGCTATGGGCACGAGGCGATTCGCCACTACATCATCAGCCACACCGAAACCGTGAGCGACCTGCTGGAGGTGCTGCTGCTGCAGAAGGAAACCGGCCTGATGCACGGCACACTGGATGAAGCGTGCCGCGCCGAGCTCATCGTCTCGCCGCTCTTTGAGACCATCGCCGATCTGCGCAACGCCGCGCCGATCATGCGCGCCTGGTATGCGCTCGCGGGCATCGTCCCCCTGGTGCGCGCCAGCGGGGGCGAGCAGGACATCATGCTCGGCTACAGCGACAGCAACAAGGACGGCGGCATCTTCACGAGCAACTGGGAGCTGTACCGGGCGGAGATCGCGCTGGTGGAGTTCTTCGACGAGCTCAATGCCGCCGCGCCCGGGCAGCCCATCCGCATGCGCATGTTCCACGGCCGCGGCGGTACCGTGGGGCGCGGCGGCGGGCCCAGCTACCAGGCCATCCTGGCGCAGCCGCCGGGCACGGTGCGCGGGCAGATCCGCCTGACCGAGCAGGGCGAGGTCATCGCCTCCAAGTACGCCAATCCCGAGATCGGCCGGCGCAATCTTGAAACCCTCGTGGCGGCCACGCTCGAAGCCACCCTGCTGCAGCCCACCAAGCCGGCGACCCAGGCCTTCTTGCAGGCGGCGGCGCACCTGTCCGAGGCGAGCATGGCGGCCTACCGCGCGCTGGTGTACGAGACGCCGGGCTTCACCGACTATTTCTTCAGCGCCACGCCGATCCGCGAGATTGCCGAACTCAACATCGGCTCGCGCCCGGCGTCGCGCAAGGCGGGTCAGCGCATCGAGGATCTGCGCGCCATTCCCTGGGGCTTCAGCTGGGGGCAGTGCCGCCTGACGCTGCCCGGCTGGTACGGCTTTGGTTCGGCGGTGCAGGCCTTCGTGACGATGCAGGGCAAGAGCGAAAAGGCCCAGTGGGCGCTGCTGCGCAAGATGGTGCGTCAATGGCCGTTCTTCAGCGCACTGCTGTCCAACATGGACATGGTGCTGGCCAAGAGCGACCTGGCGCTGGCCAAGCGCTACAGCGAACTCGTGACGGATACGCGTTTGCGCAAGCAGGTCTTTGCCGCGATCGAGCAGGAATGGCACCGCACCATGCAGGCGCTGGGGCAGATCACGGGAGACAAGGAGCGCCTGGCGCACAACAGCGCGCTGGCGCGCTCGATCAAGCACCGCTTCCCCTACATCGACCCGCTGCACCACCTGCAGGTCGAGCTGATCCGTCGCTGGCGCGCCGAACCAGGCGACGACCGGGTGCGCACCGGCATTCAGCTGTGCATCAACGGCATTGCGGCGGGGCTGCGCAATACAGGTTGAGCCGCATTCGACACCCTCGGTGTGCGCGGGGCTTGCCTGTACTGCGCTGCATGCGCCTGAATCGGTCCACGAAGCGGGGGACAGGCAGGCAAAGAGGCTGGTATTGGATCGATTGCCGATGGCGCGGCTTTTTATCATCTGGCCATGCCTTTCACCACCTGCCGCGCTCCCCTGGCTTGCTTGTTGCTGGCGGCTGCGGGGTGGCTGGCTGGCTGCGCCGCGCTGGACGCGCCCCGCGTGGACAGCTACCCCGTGACCGGTCAGAAAAAGGTGCATGCGATTCACCACTGGGACGTGATCGCGCAGGATGTCGCGACGCGCGTCGCCGAAAGGATCGCTTCATGGCCTCAAGGCGAGCACCCCATCCATGTCTCGGCCGCTGAGCCATCGGAGTTCAACGAGGGGTTCGTCAAGCTGCTTCGCGTGCACCTGCTCGACCGTGGCGTGGCGCTGTCGGTGACACCGTCCGCCGTGGAACTGCGGGTGCAGACGCAGCTTGTCGACCCGGCCGGGCGCGGCGCCCGTGGCGATGCCGCCGGCGGCCCGACGCGCACCGAAGTGCTGGTCACGACCACGCTCACGAACGAGGATCTCTACCTGACTGGCACGGCGGACATGTACTACATCGAGCGTGCCGATGCGGCGCTGTACGTGCCGCCGCCGCCCCCGCCGCCGGCACCTGTGGTGAAGACCTGGAAAGTGGTGACGCCGTGATGCGCCGTGGTGTACTGGTCGCTGGTGCCGCCGCGCTGCTCTCGGCGTCGGGCTGCGCCTCGTACTACTACGGCGATGCCGCGGGTCCCGACACAGTGACGCCGCAGGCAACGGCCGCGCTGCTCAAGGCCAACCAACAGGCGGTGGACAAGCTGCTGGAGGCGGCACCGCTGGAGCCGGGCGCGCGGTTTCTGGTGGCCACGCTGGTCAACGTGGATCGACTCGGCGCCTCCTCGCGTTTCGGCCGGATCTCTTCCGAGCAGATCGCGGGGCGGCTGGTGCAGCGCGGCGTGCCGGTTGTCGAGGTGCGGCTGCGTGACGCGCTTGTGCTGCAACCTGGCGAAGGCGAGCTGCTGCTGTCGCGCCAGTTGAGCGAAGTGAGCCGGACGCACCAGGCGAGCACAGCCTTGGTGGGCACCTACGCGGCTTCCTCGCGGCAGGTGTATGTGAGTCTCAAGCTCGTGCGGCCGCAGGGCAATGTGGTGGTGGCTGCGCAGGACTACGTGGTGCCGATGACCGCGGAACTGCGCGGCATGCTGGCCGGGCATTGAAGCCCGGCCGCGCTCAATGCAGTTTGAGTGCGGCTTTGGCCTTGCTCTTGCCGGCGCGCGCGGGCGGGTTGCACAGGCCGCAGGTGTAGTGCCGGTTCTCGTACAGCTCGGTGACGAACTGACCCTTGCATTTGCTGCATTGGGTGCGCGTGAGCATGCCCGCGTCGACGAATTTCACCAGCCGCCAGGCGCGGGTGAACGAGAGCAGCGGCTCGATCTCGGCGGCCTGCACTTGTTCGTTGTACAGACGGTAGGCCTTGGTCAGCAGTTCCACCGCGTCCAGATCCACACCCTTGGAGAGGTATTCGTAGATGTTCAGGAACAGCGAGCTGTGGATGTTTTCCTGCCAGGTGAGAAACCAGTCGGTGGAAAACGGCAGCTGTCCCTTGGAGGGAGAGCGTCCCGCCACTTCCTTGTACAGGCGGATCAGGCGCTCGTAGGAGAGCGTGGTCTCCGATTCCAGCACCTGCATGCGCGCACCCATCTCGATGAGCATGGCGGCGCGTTCGATCTGCCGGGATTCATTCAGGACGCTTTTGACGGTGGCGGGCATGGTGTGCTTCTCCCCGGGTTGCCTGTCTCAGATGACTTCGGCCACGCGGCTGGCCATCAGGATGTTGGCGTGCAGCGTGTTGGTGGCTTCGTTGCCGACCTTGTTGGGTGTGTTGTGGCTGGTGAGCAGGCTCCAGACCAGCTCATCGTCCACGCGGAAGCTGCACAGCAGCGTGTTGCGCGATGCCAGTTTGAGCACCTGGCCCGTGGACAGTGCGGCGAGAATATCGGCGGCCTCTTCGCCCAGCCCCAGGCGGAACACCGCTTCGGCCTTGTCCTGGCGGATCAGGTTCTGCGCCAGCATCAGGTAGGTCAGGTTGGCTTCGCGAATTTCGGCGAGCAACTGTTCGTTGGTCATGGTGCATTCCTTTCAGGGCCGGATCTGCGTGATCCGTTGAAATGCATTGTCAAAGTCGCTTAATAGAAACATAAGTCGGCGGTCGCCGCGACGTGGTGTCATCCGGCCGAGCTCGTGCGTGTAGGAAGTTGTCCGACAAGCGCGTCGGCGCAAGCGTGAAAAGCGGGCGAAATCGGGGTGATTTCGGGATCAAGACCGGCGCCGGCGTGCGGCTTGTCGTGGCGCCATGTCAAACGCGTGTAAATTCGCGCGTGATGACCACTGAAAACGCCAAGCAAGAACCGCCTGTGACCCAGGCATTGAACCCCTTGAACCGTATCCGCCGCGATGTACAGGGCATGCATGCCTATGCCGTGCAGGAATCGGGCGGCATGATCAAGCTCGATGCGATGGAAAATCCCCACCGCCTGCCTGCAGCCTTGCAGGCCGAGCTGGGCAGGCGCCTGGGGCAGGTGGCGGTCAATCGCTATCCGGGTGCGCGCCTGGCGGATCTGCGTGCGGCCCTCACGCGCTACGCGAACCTCCCGCAGGGCTGGTCCTTGATGCTCGGCAATGGTTCGGACGAGCTCATCAGCCTGCTCGCGCTCGCCTGCGACGTGCCAGGGGCCGGCATCGTCGCGCCCGAGCCGGGTTTCGTGATGTATGCGATGAGCGCCAAGCTGCAGGGGCTGGCCTACCATGGCGTACCGCTCGAGGCCGATTTTTCGCTGGACGAGGCCGCGATGCTCCAGGCGATCGAGCGCCATCGCCCGAGCATCGTCTATCTGGCGTACCCGAACAACCCCACGGGCACCTTGTGGAGCGAGGCGGCGATGCAGCGTCTCATCGAAGCGCAGGGCGCGCAAGGGGGGCTCGTGGTGGTCGATGAGGCCTATCAACCCTTTGCCGCGCGCAGCTGGATGGATTCGGTGCGCGCCGCGCCTGCGCGCCATGGTCACGTGCTGGTGCTGCGCACGCTCAGCAAGTTCGGCCTTGCGGGGGTGCGGCTCGGTTACCTGATGGGCGACGACGCCCTGATCCGCGAAATCGACAAGGTGCGCCCGCCCTACAACGTGAGCGTGCTCAACGCCGAATGCGCCCTGTTCGCGCTGGAGCATGAGGAGGTCTTCGCCGCGCAGGCGCGCGACATCCGCGGGCAGCGGGCGCGGGTGCTGGGCGAACTCGCGCGCATGCCGGGCGTGCAGGCGTTTGCCAGCGAGGCGAACATGATCCTCGTGCGTGTGCCCGATGCGGCGCGCGCCTTTGCCGGATTGCACGAGCGCAAGGTGCTCGTCAAGAACGTTTCTAAAATGCACTCACTCTTGACCAACTGCCTGCGGCTGACGGTGGGTACGGCCGACGAAAACACCGCCCTGCTGCAGGCGCTTCGCGCTTCGCTATGACCTCATCTGCACTTGTGGCCTCCGCCCATACCGACCGTACCGCGGAAGTCAGCCGCGACACCGCCGAGACGCGCGTGCGCGTGCGCGTGAATCTGGACGGCAGCGGCCAGGCGCGCCTGAACACCGGCATCGGCTTTTTCGATCACATGCTCGACCAGATCGCGCGCCACGGTCTCATCGACCTGGAGGTGCAATGCGACGGCGACCTGCACATCGACGGCCACCACAGCGTGGAAGATGTGGGCATCACGCTCGGACAGGCGGTGGCGCGTGCGGTGGGCGACAAGAAGGGCCTGCGCCGCTACGGCCATGCCTATGTGCCGCTCGATGAGGCGCTCTCGCGCGTGGTGGTCGATTTTTCGGGGCGGCCCGGCCTGCATCTGGATATGGCGTTCACCGCCGCCATGATCGGAGGCTTCGACACGCAACTGGTGCATGAATTTTTCCAGGGCTTCGTCAACCACGCCGGGGTGACGCTGCACATCGACAACCTCAAGGGCACGAACGCGCACCACCAGTGCGAGACGGCGTTCAAGGCGTTTGCCCGTGCCATGCGCGCGGCCTTGGAGATTGATCCGCGTGCCAGTGGCGTGATTCCATCCACCAAGGGCACTCTGTAAGCAAAATTGGTCTCCAACGCTTGCTGGGCAAGCGTGAGCAGCTATGCAATCAAAAGCGAAGACAGTCGCCGTCGTCGACTATGGCATGGGCAATCTGCGCTCCGTCTCGCAGGCGGTGAGCGCCGCAGCGCAAGGCGAAGGCTGGAACGTGGTTGTCACCCATGAGGCGGCCGTGGTGCGCGATGCGGCCCGCGTGGTGCTGCCGGGGCAGGGCGCGATGCCGGACTGCATGCGTGAGCTTGAGCAATCCGGGCTGCGCGAGGCGGTGCTGGAAGCGGCGGCTGCCAAGCCACTCTTCGGCGTGTGCGTCGGCATGCAGATGCTGCTCACCCACAGCACCGAAGGCGAGGTCGATGGCCTGAACCTGATCCCCGGCCGGGTGCAGCGCTTTGATCTGGCCGGTCGCAGGCAGCCCGACGGCAGTCGCTACAAGGTGCCGCACATGGGCTGGAACCGCGTGCGCCAGGTGTCGCACGAGGGCCGCGCGCACGCGCTGTGGCAAGGCGTGCCCGACGAGAGTTTTTTCTACTTCGTGCACAGCTATTACGCACAGCCGCTTGACCCAACGCATGGCGTGGGTGAGACGGATTACGGCGGCCCCTTTGCATCGGCCGTTGCACGTGGTAACCTTTTCGCTACCCAGTTTCACCCTGAAAAAAGCGCGACCCAGGGGCTGCGCCTTTACCGTAATTTCCTGCACTGGAATCCCTGACGTTCAACCTGGTCGGTCCACCCCGGACCCTGCCGTCATTCCTCGACCATGCTGCTCATCCCTGCCATCGACCTCAAGGACGGTCACTGCGTACGCCTCAAGCAAGGCGACATGAAACAAGCCACCACCTTTGGCGAAGACCCTGCTGCCATGGCGCGGCAATGGCTCGATGCCGGGGCCCGGCGTCTGCATCTGGTGGATCTGAATGGCGCATTTGCCGGTCAGCCGAAGAATCGCACGGCCATCAAGTCCATCCTCAAGGCCGTCGGCAGCGAGATCCCGGTGCAGCTCGGTGGCGGCATCCGCGATCTGGACACGATCGAGTTGTACCTGGACGCGGGGCTGGAGTACGTCATCATCGGCACCGCAGCGGTCAAGAACCCGGGCTTCCTGCAGGATGCCTGCAGCGCGTTCGGCGGACACATCATCGTCGGGCTCGACGCCAAGGACGGGAAGGTCGCGACCGATGGCTGGAGCAAGCTCACGGGTCACGAGGTCGTCGACCTGGCACGCAAGTTCGAGGATTGGGGCGTGGAGTCCGTCGTCTACACCGACATCGGCCGCGATGGCATGCTGACCGGCATCAACGTGGACGCCACCGTCAAGCTGGCCCAGGCCCTGAGCATTCCGGTGATCGCCTCGGGCGGTCTGGCGGGCATGGCGGACATCGAGCAGCTGTGCGCCGTCGAGGGCGAAGGCATCGAGGGCGTGATTTGCGGGCGCGCGATCTACTCCGGCGAGCTGGATTTTGCGGCGGCGCAAAGCCGTGCCGATGAATTGACCGCCTAGGAGCAGCGCCCCCTTCAATCCCCGTCGGGCGCAACGAGCGCGTCGCGCCATTGGCAGACGGCGATGTCGCTCGCGTCGCTGCTGCTCGCGATCCGCGGCCAGCGCGTGGTCACCGTGTTGGCAATCGACTGCAGCTGCCACATCGCCTCGCGCACCAGAAACAGCATTTCCTTGAGCCCTTGCGTGTCGTCTTGCAGCAGGGGGATCAGCTCACCCTGTTGCTCGGGATGACAACCGGCATCGAACAGGCTGCGTTGCAGGGCCTGGATGCGCTGCGTGATGAAGACCGATGCCTGCCCCGAGTCGCCTTGCGCATCGGGAGGGGCTTGCGGTTCCGGCTGGAGCTGGCTCCAGTGGGCCAGCGCCCTCTCGATCTGTGCGCTGATGTGCTGCACCTGCTGCAGATCGTTGGCATTGCCGGTCTGGATGTTGTTGGCCGGCAGGATGGGTAGCAGCAACTGCGCCAGATCGGCGGGAAATTTGTGGTGACCCAGACGCAAGGTGAGCGAGAGGCGCACGGCCGCGCCGTCATTGGCGTATTTTTCGAAGAAGGCCGCCACCACTTCCGCCAGCAGCAGCACCTGCCCCAGGGGTGAGATCTGCGTGGCGCGAGTGCCGCGCGGATAACCGCTGCCGTCCATGCGCTCGTGGTGTTCGAGGATGGCGACCGCCACCGAGCGCGGATAGACCTCGCAGGCGTTGACCAATTGCGCCGCGATGATCGGGTGCTTGGCCAGCTGTTCGCGCTCGGGCCCCGTGAGCTTTCTGGTGCTGTCCAGCCAGACGGGATCAATGTGCAGTGTGCCGATGTCGTGCAGCAGGCCAGCCGCCGCCAGGCTCGTGCATTCGCCCTTGCTCCAGTTGGCCCGAGCTCCGAGATAGATCGCCACCAGCGCCACGTGCATGGCGTGGGTGTACTGTTCGGGAAATTGTTCGCGCATGACGCTGAGCATGAACGCCAGCGGCCTGGGCAGGCTCATGGCCTGCAGTGGTGCCACCAGTGCTGAGGTGGGAATGGCATTCCTGCCGTCTTGCGCCAACAGGTGCAGCAGCGGCTCGTGCTGGCACTGCTCGCGTGCCAGCTCGACCAGCGAGGAGGTGCTCACGAGGTCTTCGATCGTCAGCAGCTCCTCCAGGGGGGCGCGCAAGTCGTGGCGGGCCAGCCGCCAGTACATGTCCTGGTTCAGGCGCACGCCGCCTTCCACCAACTTGATGCCCGTGTTCGTGAAGACGGCCTTTGCCGTCGACACTGCCCGGCGTTCGCACACCGCGAGGATGGCGCGCTGGTAGTGTGTCGGCGCCCACGTGTTCTCGGGATCTGGTGCGTCAGGAATTTCAGGTGCGGCGCTGGTAACCATGGGGCAGGGCGGGGGCGGAAAAATAACTCCTCGAATATACCGAGTGCAGGCCCGTGGTTGCCCGAGACACGGCGGCGCGTGGTATCTTTTGCACCCGGTTCCTATCGTGCTTATTCATGCTTGCCAAACGCATCATTCCATGCCTTGACGTGACGGGCGGTCGCGTGGTCAAGGGCGTCAATTTCGTCGAACTGCGCGATGCGGGCGATCCGGTCGAAATCGCGGCGCGCTACAACGAGCAGGGCGCCGATGAACTCACCTTCCTGGACATCACGGCCACGAGCGACGAGCGCGACCTCATTTTGCCCATCATCGAGGCCGTGGCCAGCCAGGTCTTCATCCCGCTGACCGTGGGCGGCGGCGTGCGCAGCGTGGCGGATGTGCGCCGCCTGCTCAATGCCGGAGCGGACAAGACGAGCTTCAACTCGGCCGCCATTTCCAATCCGGACGTGATCAGCGATGCCTCGGCCAGATACGGCGCGCAATGCATCGTCGTGGCGATCGACGCCAAGCGCCGGCAGGGTGCCGATGCGACTGCGCGTGGCGAGGGCTGGGACGTGTACAGCCATGGCGGGCGCAAGAACACCGGGCTGGATGCCGTGGCGTGGGCCATCGAGATGACGCGGCGCGGCGCGGGGGAGATTTTGCTCACCAGCATGGATCGCGACGGGACCAGATCCGGTTTTGATCTGGCGCTGACGCGGGCGGTCAGCGATGCGGTCGAAGTGCCCGTGATTGCCTCAGGTGGCGTGGGCACCCTCGACCATCTGGCCGACGGCGTGACCATAGGCGGTGCGGATGCCGTGCTGGCGGCGAGCATCTTCCACTACGGTGAGTTCACGGTCAGGCAGGCCAAGGAGCACCTGCAATCGCGCGGGATCCCCGTGCGCCTGTGAATTTGAATGAAATACTGGCTTGACGCCCGCCAAACATGCGCAGCCAGCTCCTGAATGAATAGTAACCATGCCTGAACTCGATGCCGACTGGCTTGCCCAAGTACGCTGGGACGCCCAGGGCTTGATCCCCGCGATCGCCCAAGAGCAGACCACGGGCGACGTGCTCATGCTCGCCTGGATGAACCGCGAGGCCCTGGCGCAGACGGCGGCGCTCGGGCGCGCGGTCTACTTCAGCCGCTCGCGCGGCAGGCTCTGGTACAAGGGCGAAGAATCGGGCCATGTGCAGCAGGTGCACGAAATCCGTGTCGATTGCGACAGGGACGTGGTGCTGCTCAAGGTCACCCAGACCGGCCACAGCCCCGGCATCGCCTGCCACACGGGCCGCCACAGCTGCTTCTTCAGCGTGCTCAAGGGGGGCGCGTGGCAGGCCGTGGACCCGGTCTTGAAAGACCCGTCAAAGATCTACACATGAACATCATGACATCGAACGACGCACTGGCGCGTCTGGCCGCCGTGATCGAAAGCCGCAAGCCGTCACGCGGCGGCGATCCTGCCACCAGCTACGTGGCGCGTCTGCTGGCCAAGGGGCCGGACGGCTTTCTCAAAAAAGTCGGCGAAGAGGCCACCGAGGTCGTCATGGCCGCCAAGGACGTGGAGCACGGTGGCGATCCCGCCAAGATCGTCTATGAAGTTGCCGATCTGTGGTTTCACTGCATGGTGGCGCTGGCGCATTTCGGTCTCACGCCCGCGGACGTGATTCATGAGCTGGAGCGCCGTGAAGGCATGAGCGGTCTGGAAGAAAAGGCACTGCGCAAGCTCACCGAGCGGACCGCGGCCGAGGAGGGTGGAAAGTGAATGACGACATCATCGATGTGGGGCCCGATGAACGAGCCGAGTCGCTCAAGACCTTCGGCTGGATCAGCTACCTGCTGCACCTGATCGTCGCCATCGCGGCAGTGGTGCCGGGCGCGCAGCCCAGCGCGGCGCTGCTGATCGTGGCGCTGATCATCGATCTCGTGAAAAAGGGCGATGCGGTCGGCACCTGGCAGGCCAGCCACTTTTCCTGGCGCATCCGCAGCGTGATCTGGGCGGGTGTGCTCTACATCGTGACGGCGCCGCTGTGGTTCTTCTTTCTGTTGCCGGGTTGGATTGCGTGGGGCCTGATTTCGATCTGGTTTCTCTACCGTATCGTGCGCGGCATGGTCAGCATGAACGAGGGAAGGGCCATCGATGCCTGATCCCGGTCCACGGCGTGCTTTGAACATCGCGCTGCAAGGCGGCGGCTCGCACGGCGCGTTCACCTGGGGCGTGCTCGATGCGTTGCTGGAAGACGGCCAGTTCGAGTTCGTTGGTATCAGTGGCACCAGTGCCGGCGCGATGAACGCGGTGGCGCTGGTCCACGGCTTTGCGCAGGCCGCCAAAAAAAGCAAGGACAGGCAGGAAATTCACGCCAATGGGTGTGCGCTGGCGCGCGAGACGCTCAAGGCGCTCTGGGAAGGCGTGGGTGCGCTGGGTTCGCTCATGTGGGGCGTGCCCCTGCAAGGCAATCCCTTCATGAGCCTGATGACGCAGTGGCTCTCGCCCTACCAGACGAATCCGCTGGACATCAATCCTCTGCGTGCCCTGCTGGGGCGCACGGTGGACTTCGAACTGCTGGGCGCCGAGCACGCATTGGTCCCCAAGGTCTTTGTCTGCGCCACGAATGTACGCACGGGGCGTGGCGAGATTTTCACCGGCAAGCGCCTGTGCATGGAGGCGGTCATGGCGTCCGCCTGTCTGCCGATGATGTTTCAGGCGGTGGAGATCGAGGGCGAGCATTACTGGGACGGCGGCTACTCCGGCAACCCGGCCCTGCATCCGCTGATCTACCACACCCAATGCAGCGATGTGCTGCTGGTGCAGATCAACCCGGTGCAGCACAAGGCACTGCCCGAGAACGCCAGCGACATCATCGACCGCATGAACGAAGTCACGTTCAACGCCAGCCTGCTGGCCGAGCTGCGCGCCATCGAATTCGTTCGCCGTCTGCTGGCCGAAGGCAAACTCGACCCCGGGCGCTACAGGGATGTGCGCGTGCATCGCATCGATGGCGGCGCGGCGCTGGCGGATTTCGGCGCGTCCAGCAAGATGCGCGCCGATCTGGCGTTCCTGCGCCAGTTGTTCGAGCTTGGGCGTGAAGAGGGTCAGCGCTGGCTGCATGCTCATCGCCACGATGTCGGCGTGCGCTGCACCTTCAAGTCGGTCGACGACGCCTGAAAGCGCTTTTCCGGAGAAACCCATGCATCACGATCCAGATTGCCTGTTCTGCAAGATCATTGAGGGCAAAATTCCCTCGCAGAAGGTCCATGAAGACGATCTCGTCTACGCCTTCAAGGATATCCACCCCTGGGCTCCCATCCATTTCCTCATTGTGCCCAAGGAGCACATCGCCTCGATGGAGCAGGCGGGGCCGGAACACGAGATGCTTCTGTCGCACATGCTGCTGCTGGGGCCCAGGCTCGCACGAGCGCAGGGCAGCAATCCCTACCCCGAGGGCGGTTATCGGCTGCAGATCAATACCGGCACGGAGGGCGGTCAGGAGGTCTATCACCTGCACATGCACGTGGTCGCCGGCGCGAGGCCCTGGCTCAAGAAATAGCGTGGTGTGCACGATGCCGGCGAGCGCGGCGTTTGCCTTGTCCTAGAATCACCAATCCCACCTCAGGAGGTATGCAATGGGTTCGTTTTCGATCTGGCACTGGCTCATCGTGCTGCTCATCGTGGTCATGGTGTTCGGTACCAAGAAGCTCAAGAACATGGGCTCGGATCTGGGTAGTGCCGTCAAAGGTTTCAAGGACGGCATGAAGGACGGCACGACAGGCGAAGACGCCGCTGCTCCCGGTTCCGCGCCTGCAGGTCAGGTGACCAACGCCGCGTCGGCGGAGAAAACCACCATCGACGTCGAAGCCAAACAAAAAAGCTGACAGTGGATTGACTGCCGGCAATGCTTGACATTGGCTTGTCCAAGATGGCCCTGATCGGGGTGGTGGCGCTCGTCGTCATCGGCCCCGAGAAGTTGCCGCGCGTGGCCCGCACGGTGGGCACCTTGCTGGGCAAGGCGCAGCGTTACGTCTCCGACGTGAAGGCCGAGGTCAACCGGTCCATGGAGCTGGACGAACTGCGCAAGATGAAGGACACCGTGGAGAGTGCGGCGCGCGATGTCGAAAAGGGTGTGCAGAGCACGGCCAGCGATTTCGAGAAGGACTGGAAGGACGCGGTGGGCGAGCTGGCGGATACGTCGAGCGATCCGCTGCCCGATGATCCGGCGCTGCTGGCGCTCTACGTTCCCCCGTACAAGCGCCCCGACAAGCACTGGAGGGCCAAGCGCGGGGCCGTGCCTCAGTGGTTCAAGGCGCGCAACGGCGTGCGGGCGCATGTTCAGTCCGGCGCCGCGCGCGTGGCTCGCTACAGACCGAAGAAATCCATCTGAGCCACTTTTGTCAGCCTGCGGCCGCATGCATGGCCGCCGATCGGGGCTTGCCCTGACCCAGCTCACTCCCACCTATGGCCCCAACCCCTGAATCTGAAGACGAACTCGCCGGTACCGAGCAGCCTTTTGTCGAGCACCTGATGGAGCTGCGCGATCGGCTGCTCAAGGCCATCATCGCCGTGGGCGTGGCCGCGGGGGTGCTTTTCCTTTATCCCGGGCCGGGCGAGCTCTACGATTTCCTCGCCGCGCCACTGGTGGCCCACCTGCCCCAGGGTGCGACGATGATCGCCACCTCGGTCATCTCGCCGTTCATGGTGCCGCTCAAGATTCTGTTGATGGCGGCATTTCTCGTCGCCTTGCCCGTTGTGCTCTATCAGGTGTGGGCCTTTATCGCGCCGGGCCTGTATTCGCACGAAAAGAGGATGGTGCTGCCGCTGGTGATCTCCAGCACCATCCTGTTTTTTCTCGGGGTGGCGTTTTGCTACTACTTCGTCTTCGGACGGGTGTTCACCTTCATTCAGAGTTTTGCGCCCAAGAGCATCACGGCCGCGCCGGACATCGAGGCCTACCTGAGTTTCGTGCTCACCATGTTCCTGGCGTTCGGCGTCACATTCGAGGTTCCCATCGCCGTGGTCGTCCTGGTGCGCCTGGGGCTGATCAGCGTCGAAAAGCTCAAGCACGTGCGTGGCTATTTCGTCGTGGGTTCGTTCATTGTGGCGGCCATCATCACGCCACCGGACGTCGTCTCACAGCTCGCGCTGGCCATCCCTATGTGCCTGCTCTACGAGGTTGGTATCTGGTCCGCGCAGCTGCTGGTGCGCAAGACGACGCCGGCCGATGAGAAGACCGAAAGCGAAACCAGCACGCCCACCTGAGTCCGTCAGCGGCGTGGGGCCTGACGGGGCCGGGCGGCCGGGGCAATGGACAGTTGCAGTTCTTGGGCACCACGCTGCACCTGGAACTGCACCGCAACACCCGGCGTGAGCGCGGCCACAGCGGACAGCAACTGCGGCACCGTGCGCACCGATTTGCCGGCCACCTGCTTGACCACGTCTCCCGGCAGCATGCCGCCCGCGGCCGCAGGGCCGTCGTGCAGCACGCCGGTGATGATCACGCCCGCGTTCGTTTGCACACCGAACGTCTGGGCCAGCTCGGGCGAGAGCTCGCTGGGCTCCACGCCGATCCAGCCGCGCGTCACGCGTCCGTCGCGCACGATGCTTTCCAGCACCTGTTTTGCCGTGGCGACGGGGATGGCGAAGCCTATGCCCATGCTGCCGCCCGAGCGTGAGTAGATCGCGGTGTTCACGCCCACCAGATTGCCGTGAATGTCCACCAGCGCGCCCCCCGAATTGCCGGGGTTGATCGCGGCATCGGTCTGGATGAAATTCTCGAACGTGTTGATGCCCAGTTCGTTGCGCCCCAGCGCCGAGACGATCCCGCTCGTGACCGTCTGCCCGACGCCGAACGGGTTGCCAATGGCCAGGACGCGATCGCCCACCGCCAGCGTGTCCGAGCTGCCCAGCACGATCACGGGCAGCGCATCGAGCTTGATCTTCAGGATGGCGAGATCGGTCTCGGGATCGGTGCCGATCACGCGCGCCTCGGCGCGGCGGCTATCCGCCAGCGCCACTTCGATCTCGTCGGCGCCTTCCACCACGTGGTTGTTGGTGAGGATGTAGCCGTCGGGACTGACGATGACGCCACTGCCCAAGGCCGTCTGCGACTGCGTGCCCTGGTCGCCGAAGAAGAAGCGAAACCACGGATCGTTGCTGCGTGGATCGCGCACTTCCTTGCTGGTCGTGATGCTCACCACGGCCGGCGATGCCTTGCGTGCCGCCGGGCTGAAACTCCCGGGCTCTGCTTCCCGGTCGGAGCCGGGTTGTTCGGGCGCTTCGTACAGCGTGATGCCCGCGGCAGTGCGCGTGGCAGTGCGCCCCAGCCAGCTCGGCTGCAGCGTTGCCACCACGAACCACGCCGCGACGCACACGGTGACGGCCTGGGAAAAGAGAAGCCACAAACGTTTCATGAACCAATCCGGGGAAGAGGGTGCCATTGTCGCGTGTTTACGCAGGCAAAATGCGGGCATGGCGATCGATCGACATGAACTGCTGGCGCATCTGGATGCGCTGCTGCAGCCTGAACGCTTCAGGGACTACGGCCCCAACGGCCTGCAGGTGGAGGGCAAGCCCGGCGTGCAGCGCATCGTCAGCGGCGTGACGGCGAGCCGGGCGCTGATCGATGCAGCGATCGAGGCGGGTGCGGATGCCGTCTTCGTGCACCATGGGTTGTTCTGGCGAGGTCAGGATGGCCGCATCGTTGGCTGGCTGAAACAGCGTGTGCAGCGCCTGCTGGCACACGACATCAATCTGTTTGCCTATCACTTGCCGCTCGATGCGCATCCGACACTGGGCAACAATGCGCAGCTGGCCCGCAGGTTTGGCTGGGAGGTGGATGCCCATTTCGGCGAGCAGGATCTGGGGTGCGTGGGCGCGGCGGACTATGCCGGTGCGCAGGCACTCGCCGCCGATGTGCAGGCGGTGCTCGGTCGTGCCGTGACGCTGGCGGCGCCGGATGCGCCACGCCCCATACGCCGGGTGGCGTGGTGCAGTGGCGGGGCGCAGAGTTATTTCGAATCGGCGATCGCTGCGGGCGCCGATGCCTTCGTGACCGGTGAAATTTCCGAGCCCCAGGCGCATCTGGCGCGCGAGATGGGGGTGGCTTTCATCGCCGCCGGGCACCACGCGACCGAGCGCTATGGCGCTCCCGCCGTGGCCGCGCATGTGGCCGATGCGCTGGGTCTGGAGCATCAGTTCATCGATATCGACAACCCGGCTTGAATGGACCAGAGGTCATTGCGTGCTTCCCATTGCCATTACCCAGGGGGATCCGGCCGGCATCGGCCCGGAAATCGTCGCGAAGGCCTTTCGTGATGCACCCGATCTGCTGCGGGGCTGTTTTGCAGTCGGGGATCTGGCGACCCTGCGCCGCGCTGCGCGCTGCGTCGTGGAGCCTGGAGAGCCGATATTGCCTGTGGCGCAGCTGACGTCGCTTGACGAGGTGCAGCGGCTGCCTTTGCGCTGCCTGCCCGTCTGGCCGCTGGCGGGGCTGAACGGGCCGGCCCCTTATGGCGTGGTCAGCGGCAAGGCCGGGCAGGATGCGGCAGCCTGCGTCGTATGGGCTGCGCGGTCGGCCTTGCGCGGCGAGGTTGCGGCGCTGGTCACCGCTCCGCTGCACAAGGAAGCCCTGTCGATGGCGGGCGTGCCGTTTCCCGGTCATACCGAACTGTTGCAGGCGGAGGCCGCGCGCCATGGCGGCGTCGATGTCCGGCGAATGCCGGTGCGCATGATGCTCGCCAACGATGAATTGCGCACCGTGCTGGTCAGCATCCATGTGGCCCTGCGCGAGGCCATCGACGCGGTAACGCACGAGAACGTCCTGCAGACCCTGCTGACCACCCACGAGGCGCTGGGCAGGATGCTGGGGCGCGCGCCGCGCATCGCGGTGGCGGGGCTCAATCCGCACGCAGGGGAAGGAGGGCTGTTCGGCCGCGAAGAAATCGATGTCATCGCCCCCGCCATCGCCCAGGCGCGCGCGCAGGGTGTCGATGCCCATGGCCCTTTCGCGCCCGACACGGTCTTCATGCGTGCGCGCTCCAGCGCCCTGCGCCAGGGCGAGTTCGACGTCGTGGTGGCCATGTACCACGACCAGGGGCTGATTCCCGTGAAGTACCTGGGGGTGGACCAAGGCGTGAACGTGACGCTGGGTCTGCCGCTGGTGCGCACCAGTCCCGATCACGGCACGGCCTTCGACATCGCAGGCCGCGGCATGGCCGACGCCAGCAGCCTGATCCGTGCCGTGCGGATGGCCAAGGCGCTGAGCGGCGGTCGCTGAGCGCGAGCGGGTCAGCCCTTCCTGAGACTGTCCCTGATCTCACGCAGCAGCACGACGTCTTCCGGTGTGGGCGCGGGCTCCGCGGGCGCCGCAGGGGCGTCCTTCTTCAAGCGGTTGATCTGCTTGACCATCATGAAGATGATGAAGGCCAGGATGATGAAGTTCACGAGAATCGTGATGAAGTTGCCGTAAGCGAAAACGGCGCCGGTTTTTTTTGCTTCTGCCAGCGTCAACCCCGCCGCCTGCCCGGCCAGCGGGATGTAGTAGCTGGAAAAATCCAGCCCGCCGATGAGCTTGCCGACGAGCGGCATCACGAGGTCGCCAACGATCGAGTCGACGATCTTGCCGAATGCGGCGCCTATGATCACGCCCACCGCCAGATCGATGGCGTTGCCCTTGACGGCGAATTCCTTGAATTCCTGCATCATTGCCATGGTGTGTTTCCCTTGTGGTCGATCAACAGGTGACAGTATCGCGCGTGTCGGGGCGGCTGCATATGCGCCGCAGGCGCATGTGCGTCCGCTACAATTTGCGGTTGACCGTCTCGCTGACTGACGCATAGCAAGGATCCCCATGAGTGATACACCGATCGACTCCAGCAAGCGCAACTGGCTGATCGCGACCAGTTGTGCCGGCGCGGTGGGTGGCGTGGCCACAGCCGTACCTTTCGTGAGTAGTTTTGAACCCTCCGAGAAGGCCAAGGCTGCGGGTGCGCCGGTTGAGGTGGACATTTCCAGTATCAAGGAAGGTGAGCAGGTCACCGTTGAATGGCGCGGCAAACCAGTGTGGATCGTTCGGCGCACCAAGGAGGAAGTGGCTGCGCTGGCCAAGCACGACAGCGAGCTGGCAGACCCGCAATCCAAGCGCCACCCGGATGAATTCACGCCCGCCTATGCGCGCAACGAATGGCGTTCGATCAAACCCGAGATTCTGGTGGTCATCGGCATCTGCCCGCACCTGGGGTGCTCGCCCACGCAGAAATTCACCACCGGCGCGCAGCCCTCGCTGCCCAATGATTGGCCGGGTGGTTGGCTGTGCCCCTGCCACGGCTCGACCTTCGACCTTGCGGGCCGTGTCTTCAAGAACAAGCCGTCGCCCGACAATCTGCCGGTGCCCCCACACATGTACCTGTCCGACACCAAGCTGCTGATTGGCGACGACACGAAGAAGGCTTGAAGGAAATCACATGGCTGCCTACCGCGAATTCAAGCAGATATCACCCAATGCTTCGGCCACGGCCAAGCTCACCAATTGGCTGGAGAACCGCTTTCCGACGGCGTTTGACGCCTACCGGGTCCACATGTCGGAGTACTACGCTCCGAAGAACTTCAACTTCTGGTACATCTTCGGCTCGTTGGCCCTCTTGGTGCTGGTGATCCAGATCGTCACCGGCATCTTCCTCGTGATGCACTACAAGCCCGACGCCGCCAAGGCCTTCGAGTCGGTCGAGTACATCATGCGCGACGTGCCCTGGGGCTGGCTGGTTCGTTACATGCACTCGACGGGCGCTTCCGCCTTCTTCGTGGTGGTGTATCTGCACATGTTCCGCGGGCTGCTGTATGGCAGCTACCGCAAGCCGCGCGAGCTGGTCTGGCTGTTTGGCTGCGCCATTTTCCTGGCGTTGATGGCCGAGGCCTTCATGGGCTACCTGCTGCCCTGGGGTCAGATGTCGTACTGGGGCGCGCAGGTGATCGTGAACCTGTTCTCCGCGATTCCGTTCATCGGGCCCGATCTGTCCATCTTCATTCGCGGCGACTACGTGGTGAGCGATGCCACGCTCAACCGCTTCTTCAGCTTTCACGTGATTGCCGTGCCGCTGGTGCTGCTGGGCCTCGTGGTGGCGCACCTGCTGGCACTGCATGACGTCGGCTCCAACAACCCCGATGGCATCGAGATCAAGGGCCCGGGCAAACCCGTGGACGAGAAGGGCCATCCACTCGATGGCGTGCCTTTCCACCCGTACTACACGGTGCACGACATCTTTGGCGTGTCGGTCTTCCTGTTCGTGTTCTCGGCCATCGTGTTCCTGGCGCCCGAGATGGGCGGCTACTTCCTGGAAGCCAACAACTTCATCCCGGCAGATCAGCTCAAGACGCCGACGCATATCGCGCCGGTGTGGTATTTCACGCCGTTTTACTCCATGCTGCGCGCGGTCACCAGCGAGATGATGTACGCGCTCATCGCCTGCGTGGTGCTGGGCACGGGGTATGGCGTGTTCAAGGCGAAGCTGGCCGGGCTCGTCAAGGGCGTGATTCTGGTGGCGGGCATCATCGTGGTGGCGCTCATGCTCTCCATCGACGCCAAGTTCTGGGGCGTGGTCGCCATGGGTGGCGCGGTCATCATCCTGTTCTTCCTGCCCTGGCTCGACTGCAGCCCGGCGCGTTCCATCCGCTACCGCCCGAGCTGGCACAAGTGGTTGTACGCGCTGTTCGTGGTGGTGTTTTTCGTGCTGGGATACCTTGGCATGCTGGCGCCGTTCCCGCTCGGCGAGCGCGTGTCGCAAGTCGGGACGCTCTTTTACTTTGGCTTCTTCCTGCTCATGCCGTGGTGGAGCCGACTGGGTGAGCCCAAGCCGGTACCCGATCGCGTGAATTTTGTAGCGCACTGAGCCGGAGTCATGACAATGAAAAAAATTCTTCTTGCCCTGATGATGGGTCTTGGGTTGGTGGCGGGTGTTCAAGCCGCCGGCGGCGGCTTTCCGTTGGACAAGGCGCCCGTCAACGTGACGGACAACGTCTCGCTGCAGCGCGGTGCGCGCACTTTTGTCAATTACTGCCTGAGCTGCCATTCGGCCGCATATATGCGCTACAACCGGCTCACCGACATCGGTCTCACCGAAAAGCAGATCAAGGACAACCTCCTGATCACGACCGACAAGGTGGGTGAAACCATGAAGGCAGCGATCAACCCCAAGGAAGCCAAGGCCTGGTTTGGTGGCGTTCCGCCCGATCTGACCGTGATTGCGCGTTCTCGCGCAGGAAACGGTGGCAGTGGCGCCGACTACCTCTATACCTTCCTGCGCACTTTCTATGTGGACGATACCAAGGCCACAGGCTGGAACAACCTGGTGTTCCCCAGCGTGGCCATGCCGCACGTGCTTTGGCAGCTGCAGGGCGAGCGCAAGGCCGTGTTCGAGGAAGTCGAGAGCCATGGCGAGAAGGTGCAGAAGTTCAAGGGCTGGGAGCAGATTTCGCCTGGAACGCAGAGCGCCGCCGAGTTTGATCGGACGGTGGGTGACCTCGTCAATTACCTGCAGTGGATGGGTGAACCCGCACAGAAGACCCGTGTGCGCGTTGGCGTCTGGGTGCTGATGTTCATCTCGATCTTCATGTTGATCGCGTGGCGCCTGAATGCTTCGTATTGGAAAGACGTGAAATAAGACGTGCGGTGGCACCCTTGCCGGGGTGCATCGTTTGCATACGGAGTGGGTGCCGGTTGCGTGCCCACTCTTTTGATTTTTGAGGAGCTGCCCGCATGATGGTGCTTTATTCGGGAACGACGTGCCCGTTCTCACATCGTTGCCGTTTCGTCCTGTTTGAAAAGGGCATGGATTTCGAGATTCGTGATGTGGATCTCTACAACAAGCCGGAAGACATCAGCGTCATGAATCCGTACGGCCAGGTGCCCATCCTGGTCGAGCGCGATCTCATCTTGTACGAGTCGAACATCATCAACGAGTACATCGATGAGCGTTTTCCGCACCCGCAGCTGATGCCCGGTGACCCGGTGGACCGCGCGCGCGTGCGTCTGTTCCTGCTCAACTTCGAGAAGGAGCTGTTCGTTCACGTGAACACGCTCGAATCGCGTGCCGCCAAGGGCAACGAGAAGGCGCTGGAAAAGGCGCGTGGCCACATTCGCGACCGGCTCACCCAGCTTGCCCCCGTGTTCCTCAAGAACAAGTACATGCTGGGCGACGGCTTTTCCATGCTGGACGTGGCGATCGCTCCGCTGCTCTGGCGGCTGGATTACTACGGCATCGAGTTGTCACGCAATGCGGCGCCTCTGCTCAAGTATGCGGAACGCGTATTTTCACGCCCAGCCTACATCGAGGCTCTGACACCTTCCGAAAAGGTCATGCGCAAATAGGCGTGGCCAGGTTTTGGCGAGCAATGGCATGGATGCGCAACCGACAGGAATTTCCACTCGTCCATATCTGCTTCGTGCGCTGCATGAGTGGTGCTCGGACAGCGGGCTGACGCCTTATATCGTGGTGCGCGTGGACGACACAGTTCACGTGCCGCGCGAATACGTGAGCAATGGCGAGATCGTGCTCAATGTGAGCGACGAAGCCACCAGCGCGCTGCAGATTTCCAACGAATTCATCCTCTTCCAAGCGCGCTTTGGTGGGCGGTCGCGGGATATTTCGATACCCATCGGCCGTGTGGTTGCGATCTACGCGCGCGAAAATGGCCAAGGCATGGCGTTTCCGGTGGAGGAAGCGCAGCCACCGCTCGCGGCGATGCCGCAGGCACAATCCCAGACCTCCGGGGAGGGGGGAGGCATCGGTTTGAAGTCGGTCAAGGACTCCGCCAAACCCGTGGACTCTGCCCGTCGGACACCTCCTGAGGGGTCGGGCCCCAAAGGGCGCAAGCCGACGCTCAAACGAATCAAATAGCGTGTTTCGTGGTGAGTTCCGCACCGGCATGGGCTGGGTAGAATTGCGCCCCTTGCCGGTTTAGCTCAGTTGGTAGAGCACCCGCCTTGTAAGCGGAAGGTCGTCAGTTCAAATCCGACAACCGGCACCATCACCGTCCTGGGCACGTGGCTTGACGCCCAGCCTCTGTCGAGCCCAGGGTTGGGTGCGCGACCGGTAGCCCGTTTGCGGCAAGGGTCAGCAGGTTTGAATTTTGAGTCGAATCGCGTTAACCTCCCACCCTCGGTTTTTCAGGTGAGTAATGAACGCGGGGGTGAGCTGGCGCAGCTTGTTGGCGGCCGCGTTGCTGCGCACCAGCAGGCACCACGTGTCGCCCTGAATGGGGCCCGCCTGGACTTGCGAGTGCAGCGCCGCAGGCATGAGAGTCTGCAGTGCCTGCAGTCGCGCGTTGGATTCCTGGACCAGAGTCACCAGCCGTGCAAGTGCCGGAGCTTCCTGGCTTGCCTGTTCCAGGGAAATGGCATGGTGGCGGCGTTGCACGGTACAGAACGGTTGCTGTAGGGAGGTTGTGCATTGTGCACCTGATCATTACGGACATCCGCATGGCGCACAGCCGCGTGCTGCGGCTGGGATGGTGGCACGGGCTGGCAGCGGTGGTCGCGTGCGTCCTGCTGGGTGCCGGCCTGATGTGGCTGGGGCTGCAGGCCGTGGGCACACCCGGGGACAGCGGCGCTCGCGTGCTGGTGTCATGGCCGACCCCCGATCGCCTGCTGGAGCGCCAAGAGCGGGCCGCCCGTGCGAGCATCGATGCCATGGCTCGCAAGGTGGGCGCGTTGCAAGCCCGGCTGATGCAGCTTGAATCGCTCGATGAACGGGTGCGCGGCCTCGCCGGGCTGCCCGTCATGAAGTGGGAGTCGCGCCCGGGGCAAGGCGGTGTCCTGCTGGACGAACGGCCGCTGTCCATGCAGGAGTTCGAAGGCATCCTCAATGATCTGGGGGCGCAGCTCGATGCCCGGCATGACCGGATGGTGGCCATCGAGTCCCGTCTGGTGGATCAGCAGGCGCGCACGCGCCTGGTGCCGTCGAACTTGCCCGTGATGGGCCACCCGGTCGGCTCGTCGTACGGCACGCGCATCGACCCGATCAACGGGCACGCGGCGCGGCACACGGGACTGGATTTTCCCGCGCCCACGGGAACGACCATCGCGGCGGCGGCGGGGGGCGTGGTCGTGACGCAGGAATTTCACAAGGAATACGGCAACATGATCGAGATCTCCCACGGCGACGGCTTGATCACGCGTTATGCCCACGCTTCCAAGGTTTTCGTCAAGAAGGGAGATCTGGTGCGGCAGGGGCAGAAAATCGCCGCGGTGGGTTCCAGCGGGCGCGTCACCGGGCCCCATCTGCACTTTGAGGTGCTCAAGGATGGCATGTGGCAAAACCCCGGCGATTTTCTCTTTGCCGGACGGGGCAAGGCGCCTGTGCGGATGGTTGCGGCGCGCGAACACAAGGTCGAGCCTTCGCAACAGTAAAATGCTTCGTTTCGCGCGTTGACCGGACAGCGGGCACTCGATTGCAGACCCTTGCAATTGGCGCCAACAGCCTGCAACTGCGCCTGTTTCTTCTTTAAGGTCAAAGACCGCCTCGTGGCTTCTCCGGCCGTCGTTGCGGTTGCATCCGCATGGGCACCAATTTTTTCACCAAACTCATCGGCAGTCGCAATGACCGGCTGCTCAAGCAATACCGCAAGACGGTTCGTCGCATCAACGCGATGGAAGCGGACTACGAGAAGTTGAGCGAAGAAACCTTGCGGGGCAAGACGCAGGAATTTCGCGATCGTCTGGCCAAGGGCGAGACCCTGGACGATCTGCTGCCCGAAGCGTTTGCCGTCGTGCGCGAGGGCTCCAAGCGCGTGATGAAAATGCGCCACTTCGACGTGCAACTGATCGGCGGCATGGTGCTGCACGACGGCAAGATCGCCGAGATGCGCACCGGCGAGGGCAAGACGCTCACGGCCACGCTGGCGGTGTACCTCAATGCGCTCGCCGGCAAGGGCGTGCATGTGGTGACGGTGAACGATTACCTCGCCAGCCGCGATGCCCAGTGGATGGGGCAGCTCTACAACTACCTGGGTCTGACGGTGGGCATCAACCTGCCGCAGATGCCGCGCGAGGAAAAGCAGGCCGCCTACAACGCCGACATCACCTACGGCACGAACAACGAATACGGGTTCGACTACCTGCGCGACAACATGGTGTACGAGACGCGCGACCGGGTGCAGCGCAAGCTCCATTACGCCATCGTCGACGAGGTCGATTCCATCCTGATCGACGAGGCACGCACGCCGCTCATCATCAGTGGCCAGGCGGAGGACCAGACGGCCCTGTACGTGGCGATGAACAAGGTGGTGCCGCTGCTCAAGCGCCAGGAAGGCGAAGCCAACGCGCGCACCGGTGAAGGCGTGATCACGCCGGGCGATTTCACCGTGGACGAGAAGCAGCGCCAGGTGACGCTGACCGAGCAGGGTTTCGAGAGCGCCGAGCGCATTCTGGCCAGCCAGGGTTTGATCGCCGATGGCCAGTCGCTTTACGCGGCGTCCAACATTTCGCTGGTGCATCACCTGTACGCTGCGCTGCGCGCGCATCAGCTGTTCAATCGTGACGAGCACTATGTGGTGCAGGATGGCGAGGTGGTCATCGTCGATGAATTCACCGGCCGTCTCATGGCGGGTCGGCGCTGGAGCGAAGGTCTGCACCAGGCGGTGGAAGCCAAGGAAGGCGTGAAGATCCAGGCCGAGAACCAGACGCTCGCCTCGATCACCTTCCAGAATTACTTCCGCCTCTACACCAAGCTTTCCGGCATGACCGGCACGGCCGATACCGAGGCCTATGAGTTCCAGGACATCTACGGCCTGGAGACCGTGATCATTCCGCCCAACAAGCCCAGCCGCCGGGATGACCAGCTCGATCGCGTCTACAAGACCACGCGCGAGAAATACGAGGCGGCCATTGCCGACATTCGCGAATGCCATGAAAAAGGGCAACCGGTGCTCGTGGGGACTTCGTCGATCGAGAACTCGGAAATCATCGATGAGCTGCTCACCAAGGCCAAACTGCCGCACCAGGTGCTCAACGCCAAGCAGCACGAGCGCGAGGCGGACATCATCGCGCAGGCGGGGCATACCGGTGCGATCACGATTGCCACCAACATGGCCGGTCGTGGCACCGACATCGTTCTGGGCGGCAACATCGACAAACGCGTGGCAGCCTTGCTGGCCGACGAGTCACTGTCCGAATCCGAGCGCGAACGCCAGATCGCTGATTTGCGTGCGCAGTGGAAAGCGGACAACGAGAAGGTGGTGGCCCTGGGCGGCCTGCGCATCATTGCCACCGAGCGCCACGAAAGCCGGCGCATCGACAACCAGCTGCGCGGCCGTTCGGGCCGTCAGGGCGATCCGGGGTCTTCGCGCTTTTACCTGAGCCTGGACGATCCGCTCATGCGCATTTTCGCGGGCGATCGCGTCAAGTCCATCATGGAGCGCCTGAAGATGCCCGATGGCGAGGCGATCGAGGCAGGCATGGTCTCGCGCAGCATCGAGAGCGCGCAGCGCAAGGTCGAGGGCCGCAACTTCGACATGCGCAAGCAGCTGCTCGAATACGACGATGTGGCCAACGAGCAGCGCAAGGTGATCTATCAGCAGCGCAATGAAATCCTCGATGCGTCCGACCTGTCCGACATGATCGCCGCCATGCGCGACGCGTGCATCACCGACGTGGTGCGGCTGTACGTGCCGGCGCAATCGGTGGAAGAGCAGTGGGATCTGGCGGGCCTGGAAAAAGACCTGGCCGCCAACTGGCAGCTGAACCTGCCGCTGGTGCACGAGGTGCAGGCGTCAGAGATCCTGTCCGAAGAAGACATCGTCGAGAAGGTGGTGACCGCGGCGCGCGAGTCCTTCGACGCCAAGGTGGCGCTGGTGGGCAAGGAAAACTTCCACCAGTTCGAGCGCGCGGTGCTGCTGCAAAGCCTTGATACCAGCTGGCGCGACCACCTCACTGCGCTCGACTATCTGCGTCAGGGCATCCATCTGCGCAGCTACGCGCAGGTGCAGCCCAAGCAGGAATACAAGCGCGAATCATTCGAGATGTTCCGCCAGTTGCTCGATCACATCCGCAACGAGGTCACGCGCGTGATGATGACCGTGCAGGTGCAGTCGCAGCAGCAGGTGGAAGAGGCCGCCGAGGCCGTGAATGCGCGCAACGAGAGCGTGAGCAACGTCACCTACAGTGCTCCGACCGAAACCGGCGAGGCCGCGGTGGTGGCGGCCGGGGCGGGCGTCGGCACCGCAGCGGCGGCAGCGACAGCGGCGATGCCGCGCGTCGGGCGCAACGACCCCTGCCCCTGCGGCAGCGGCAAGAAGTACAAGCACTGCCACGGCAAGCTGGCCTGACAGGAGGAGCACCCCATGTCCGTGAATCTGAAGGCCCCGGTGGCCGGGCAACTCCATCCCGTGGCGGGGCTGCGCATCGGCAGCACCGAGGCTGGCGTGCGCAAGGCCGGCCGCAAGGATGTGACCGTCTTCCTGCTCGATGAGGGTGCGGCCGTGGCGGGGGTGTTCACGCAGAACCGCTTCTGCGCCGCACCGGTGCAGGTCTGCCGCGAGCATCTGGCCGATGGTGGCGGCGTCCGGGCGCTGGTCGTCAACACGGGCGTGGCCAATGCCGGCACGGGCGAGCAGGGCCTGGCGGATGCGCGGCGCACCTGCGCGGAACTTGCGGGCCAGCTTGGCCTGCAGACGCGGCAGATCCTGCCGTTTTCCACCGGCGTGATCATGGAGCCGCTGCCCGTGGATCGCATCGTGGCGGGGTTGCCCGCGGCGATTGCCGATGCGCAAGCTGCCCATTGGCTGCGCGCGGCCGAGGCCATCATGACGACGGACACCGTGCCCAAGGCCTTCAGCACGCAGTTCGTGCTTGGTGGCGCACCGGTTCACGTGACCGGCATCGCCAAGGGCGCGGGCATGATCCATCCCAACATGGCGACGATGCTGGGCTTCGTCGCCACCGACGCCCGCATCGCGCCCGAGCTGTTGAAGCAGGCGGTGCGCACGCTTGCCGATCAGTCCTTCAACCGCGTGACGGTGGATGGCGACACCTCCACCAACGATTCCTTCATTCTGATGGCGACGGGCAAGGCGGCGCATGCGCCCATCACCTCGCTCGACAGTGCGGATGGTCAGGCGCTGATGGCGGCGCTGCGCACCGTGGCGCAGCAGCTGGCGCAGGCCATCGTGCGCGACGGCGAGGGGGCCACCAAGTTCATCACGATTCAGGTGGAGCAGGGCGCCAGCGCCGCGGAGTGCTTGCAGGTCGGCTACGCGATCGCGCATTCGCCGCTCGTGAAAACGGCGTTCTTTGCCAGCGACCCGAATCTCGGGCGCATCCTCGCGGCCGTGGGCTATGCGGGCATCGCGGACCTCGATCAGACGAAGATCGAACTCTTCCTGGACGATGTGCACGTGGCCACGCGCGGCGGGCGCCACCCTGCCTATCGCGAGGAAGATGGCCAGCGCGTGATGGCGCAAAGCGAGATCACGGTGCGTGTGCTGCTGGGGCGCGGCCAGGCGATGGATACCGTCTGGACCTGCGACCTGAGCCACGACTATGTCACGATCAACGCCGACTACCGTTCCTGAATAAGTAGCGGCTTGCGCTTGTCCAGTGCGGGCTGCAAGCCGAAATGACTGATAAACTGGATCTTCTCATAGCGCGTGCCGACAACCTGATCGCACGCATCGAAGCCATCCTTCCCAAACCCCTGGGCGCCCCCGATTGGGCGGCTTCGATCGCCTGGCGCTACCGGCGGCGTGCCAGCGGCGGCAGCCTGCTTGCGCCAGTGCGCCACGTGGCGAACCTGAAGCTGGCCGATCTCAAGGAGATCGAGCCGCAGAAGGAGAAGATCCGCCGCAACACCGAGCAGTTCGTCGCGGGCAAGCCCGCCAACAACGTGCTGCTCACCGGCGCGCGCGGCACGGGCAAGTCCTCGCTCATCAAGGCCTGCCTGAACGCCTATGCGCCGCAGGGTCTGCGCCTGATCGAGGTGGACAAGAGCGACCTCACCGATCTGCCCGATATCGTGGATGTGGTGGCGCAGCGCCCCGAGAAGTTCATCGTCTTCTGCGACGACCTGAGCTTTGACGAGGGCGAGCCGGGCTACAAGGCGCTCAAATCCATCCTCGATGGTTCGGTGGCGGCCGCCACGCCGAACGTGCTGATCTACGCGACGAGCAATCGGCGTCACCTGCTGCCCGAATACATGAAGGAAAACCTCAGCTACACGCACACCGACGATGGCGAGGTGCATCCGGGCGAGGTGGTCGAGGAAAAAATTTCGCTCTCCGAGCGTTTCGGCCTGTGGGTGAGTTTTTATCCCTTCAATCAGGACGAATACCTTGCGATCACCGCACAGTGGCTTGCGCACTTCAACGTGGCGCCTGCCGCCATCGAAGCGGCGCGGCCCGAGGCGCTGCTGTGGGCGCTGGAGCGCGGCTCGCGCAGCGGGCGCGTGGCCTACCAGTTCGCCCGCGACTACGCGGGGCGTGCCGCCTCATGACGCGGCCCTGGACCGAAGTCGCGGCGGGCATCCTGCTGCGTGCCGATGGCCGCATGCTGCTGTCCTCGCGCCCGCCCGGCAAGCCCTATGAGGGCTATTGGGAGTTTCCCGGCGGCAAGATCGAGGCGGGCGAAAGCGTGGAGCAGGCGCTGCGGCGCGAGTTGCAGGAGGAACTCGGCATCACGATCGCCGCCGCGCAGCGCTGGAAGGTGACGGAGCACGACTATCCGCATGCGCTCGTACGCCTGCACTGGTGCAAGGTATTCGAGTGGCGGGGCGAATTCGAGATGCGCGAAGGCCAGAGCATGGCCTGGCAGACCTGGCCGCCCACGGTACGCCCGCTGTTGCCCGGCGCCTTTCCAGTGCTCAAGATGCTGGCGCAGGAGTGGGGCCTGCCCTTTGACGCGGCTGCGTTGGGCGGCTGACACTCATTTTTAAATAGCTTCCAGCGCTTTCTGGTATTGTGCTTGAGGCCGATTTCTTTTGAATTCAGGGCTGCTGCTTCGGGTCGCCGAAAGGTGCATCTTCTGGCGGGATGTCGCTAGGCACGCGAAAATCCTCGGCCGCCCAGGCCCCCAGGTCGATCTGCTTGCAACGTTCGCTGCAAAACGGTCGGTAACGGTTGCCGGGGGCGAACAGGCTGGGCTGGCCGCAGGTGGGACAGGGCACGGTGATGGGCGCAGCGGGAGCGCCTTCGGGCGATTCAGTCATAAGCAAAGCAGAAAAAAGTCGTTGGCTACCTGGATTGTCGGCAAGACAATACCCGGTTCGGCCGGGTCGATGAAAACATGAAGTATTGGGTGGTTGCCATTTTGCTGTGGTGCGGTGCGGCGCTTGCCGGTGAGCCGGTGCTCACGTCCGAAGGGCTGCAGCCGCTGCTTTCCTCGCCGCAGGTGCGCATTGTCGACATCCGCGATGCCCAGAGCTTTGCCGGTGGGCATATCCAGGGGGCGCAGAACGCCCCGTACAACGAATGGCTGGGCCCCCCCGAGAATTTCGGTATTCTGCCGCCCGCGCAGGACATGGTGGCGCTGGTGCAGCGCCTGGGCCTCACGCCCGAGAGCCACGTCGTCGTCGTCTCGGCCGGCAGCGATGGCACGGATTTTGGCGCTGCGGCGCGCGTGTACTGGATGCTCAAGTCGCTGGGGATGAAGTCGCTGTCCATCCTCGATGGCGGCATGCAGGCCTGGGATTTCGACGGCATGGGCACGACGAAATCACTGACTCCGGTCGCCAGGACCGATTGGACGCCCGCGTTCAACCCACGCTGGACGGCCACGCGCGAGCAGGTGCTGGAGCATGTGCGCAAGCACGATGCGACCCTGCTGGACGTGCGGCCGCAAAATTTCTACCTGGGCCAGTTCAAAGCGCCGATGGCGCGCATGGCAGGCACCATCCCCGGCGCGCTCCATCAAGATTTCATGCGCTGGGTGCAAAACGGTTCGGCCAATGCGGTGCCGGCGGATGAGGCACGCACGCTCGCCGCCGAGGTCAAGCGCCCTGCGGGCCAGGATCTGGTGCTGTTTTGCAATACCGGCGTGTGGTCGGCGCTGGTGTGGTTCGAGATGCACGAGATCGTCGGCCTCGAGGACGTGAAAATCTACCCCGGATCCATGGTCGACTGGGTGCAGGCGCCCACGCCGCTGCCCATGCTCAATGCCCCGAGCCGTGGCACGCAGATCACGCAGGCCTTTGAGCAGGCGTGGAAAAATCTGAAGAAATGAAGACGCGTCTGCCCATTGCCGCCATGATGGCGGTCTTCTTTGCCTGGTTGCTCTGGAGCGTTTCGATGCGCCAGGCGCTGCTGTTCCTGGTCGGTATCGGCCTGGGTGTGGCGCTGGCGGGCCAGCGCTTCGGCTTCACCACGGCGTGGCGCATTCTGGTGGAGGACAAGAACCCGAGCGGGGTGTTCGGCCAGCTGATCGCGTTCGGCCTGGCGGCCATCCTGTGCATGCCCTTGCTCGGGCACTATTCCGAGCTGACGGCAGCGCTCGGCCCGCCCAGCGTGAGCCTGCTCGTCGGCGCCTTCACCTTCGGCCTGTGCATGCAGGTGGCCGATGGCTGCGGCAGCGGCGTGTTTTACAAGGCGGGCATGGGCATACCGCTGAATGTGGCCATCCTGCCGCTTTTTGCCATTGGCAGTTTCTTCGGCAGCTGGCATCTGGGCTGGTGGTTGAGCCTGGGCAGCACCGAACCCCTGGGTTTCGTCACCGAATGGGGCTGGCCGAAGGCGCTGGCGGGCACCCTGGTGGCCCTGGTGGCGATTGGCGCGGGGGTGGCCTGGTACACACGCGCGTGGCATCGGTCGCACGGCAGCGCCGCGCCCGCGCTGTTCGCGCGCAAGTGGGTCGTGGGCGCCCTCCTGATCGCGGTCTTCGCCACGCTGGCGCTCTTGATCTCGGGCAACCCCTGGGGCATCGTCTACGGCCCGGCGTTGTGGGTGGCCAAGATCGGGCAGTCGGCTGGCGTGATCGACCCCACGCACAACTGGTTCTGGAGCATGCCGGGCAATGCGGCGCTGCTGCAACAGACGGTGCTGCTGGACGTGACGACCATCACCAACATCGGCATCCTGGCGGGCGCGCTCTGGGTGAGCGCGGACAAGCCGCCCGCGCACAAGTCGCTCACCGGCAGACAATGGGCTGTGGCCCTGAGCGCGGGGCTGCTGCTTGGCTACAGCTCACGGCTGGCGTTTGGCTGCAATATCGGCGCCATGTTTTCCGGTATTTCGACCGGGTCGATCCACGGCTGGATCTGGGCGCCGATGGCGTTTGCCGGCACCCTTTTCGGCCTGCGCATCCGCAGGCGGCTGGGCTATTGAGAAAGGGTGGGCACGCGATGAAATCAGGTCTGCTGCGCACCGTCTTCTGGGTGCTGTTCGCCGCTTTCCTCGCGTGGGACTATGCGGCTTCGCCTGCGGTGGATCTGCGCTGGGAACTGGCGCCGATCTCGGCCGGGTCGGGCCAGGCCACCCGGGGCGGGCACTGCTCCATGCCCGACTGAGACAGCGCAACGAGGTCGGTCGAGGGCCGACCTCGCAAGGCTCAGGCCTGGATGGTTTCCAGCAGCGTCTTGAGCTCGCCCGACTCGTACATTTCCATCATGATGTCGGCGCCGCCGACCAGCTCGCCCTTGACGTAGAGCTGCGGGATCGTCGGCCAGTTGCTGTATTCCTTCACACCCTGGCGGATCTCGTCGTCATCGAGCACATTGACCGTGGCCAGCTGGTCCAGATCCACGTTCAGTGCCTTGAGGATCTGCACCGCGCGGCCGGAGAAACCGCACATGGGGAAATGGGCGTCGCCCTTCATGAAAAGAAGGATGTCGTTGTTCTTGACCAGTTGGTCGATGCGTTGCTGGACGTCGCTCATCGGGATACTCCTGAAATCAGTGCCGCCCATGCCGGGCGGGGTGTGGATTATTTCACCATCGGCCCGCCATCGGTGGGGTTTCGGGGTATTGCCCCGCCGCTGCATCGGACAATACCCGCGAGGTCCTTGCGGCTTTGTACCTGTGTGAACCCTTGGGCCGACAGCAGGGCACGTACTGTGGCAGCCTGATCATGCCCGTGCTCCAGCAGTAGCCAGCCGCCGGGCGGCAGGTGCGCAGGGGCCTGCGCAATGATGCTGCGGATCGCCTCCAGCCCGTCGGCGCCGCTGGTGAGCGCCATGCGCGGCTCGTGGCCGAGCGCCGTCAGGTGTGGGTCGCCTTCGGCGATGTAGGGCGGGTTGCTCACGATCAGGTCAAAGCGCCCGCCGCCCAGCCCCTGCAGCCAGTCGCCCTGCTGCAGCCGGATGGGCAGGCCCAGGCGTGCGGCATTGTGGCGCGCCACCTCCAGTGCCTCCGGGCTCTTGTCGACGGCGGTCACGAGAGCGTCCGGGCGCTGCGCCTGCAGGGCCAGCGCGATCGCGCCGCTGCCCGTGCCCAGGTCGGCGATGCGGGGCGCGGTCAGCGGCGCCGCGATTTCAAGCGCCCAATCCACCAGTGTCTCGGTGTCGGGGCGGGGATCGAGCACGCTGGCGTTGATGTCCAGATCCAGCCCGTAAAACGCCTTGCGTCCCACGAGATAGGCGATGGGCTCGCCCGCCAGGCGCCGTTCGCAACAGGCATTGAAGCTGTCCAGGGCCTCGGGTGGCAGCGGTTCATCGTCGTGCGCGAGCAGCCAGGCCCGGTCATGCGGCACGCGGCCCAAGGCGTGCAACAGCAGCATCTGCGCGTCGATGCGCGCGAGGCCTTTGTCTTGCGCCCCGGCCAGCGCCTGCCTCAGGGTGATGTTCATCAATTCAGGAGCTGCTTGCGCTTGATGGGCAAGCGATTGAGCCAAATTTCATTCATATCTTCCAGACCACGGGCACCCACCCCCAACCCTCCCGGCGGGAGGGGGGCGGATACCGCCGACACCACTCAAACCTCCTCCAGCTGCGCCAGCAGCTCCGCCTCGTGTGCGTGCTGCAGCGCGTCGAGCACCTCGCCGAGGTCGCCGTCCATCACCATCTGCAGCTTGTAGAGCGTGAGGTTGATGCGGTGATCCGTCAGGCGCCCCTGCGGGAAGTTGTAGGTGCGGATGCGGTCTGAACGATCGCCGCTGCCCACCAGGCCTTTCCTGAGGGTGGCTTCCCTGGCGGCGCGCTCGCTGCGCTCCTTTTCCTGAAGCCGCGCCTGCAGCACGCGCAGCGCCTGCGCCTTGTTGGCGTGCTGGCTGCGTCCGTCCTGACATTCGGCCACGATGCCGGTGGGCAGGTGCACCACGCGCACCGCCGAATCGGTCTTGTTGATGTGCTGCCCGCCCGCGCCGCTGGCGCGAAAGGTGTCGATGCGCAGCTCGGCCGGGTTGAGCGTGATGGCCTCGTGCTCGTCGGGTTCGGGCATCACCGCCACCGTGCAGGCGCTGGTGTGGATGCGCCCCTGTGTTTCGGTGACCGGCACGCGCTGCACGCGATGCCCGCCCGATTCAAAGCGCAGGCGGCCGAAGACCTGCTCGCCCTCGACGCGCAGTACCACCTCCTTGTAGCCGCCCAGCTCGCTTTCGTGCGCGCTCATCACCTCCACGCGCCAGCCCACGTTGGCGGCGTAGCGCGTGTACATGCGGGCGAGGTCGGCGGCGAACAGCGCGGATTCATCACCGCCCGTGCCCGCGCGGATTTCGACGAAGGCGTTGCGCGCATCCTGGGGGTCCTTGGGCAGCAGCAGACGCTGCAGCTCGCCCTCCAAGTGGACCAGTTCGGCCTGCGCGCTGCTGATCTCCTCCTGCGCCATCCCGGCCATGTCGGGGTCGGCGAGCAGCTCTTGCGCGGCGGCCAGATCGCGCTCGCGCTGCTGCCAGCGCGCCCAGCGCTGGGCCACTGCCGCCACCTCGGTGTGCTCGCGCGACAGCGCCATGAACTTGGCCATGTCGGCCATCACGTCGGGCTGGGCGAGAAGGAAGTCGAGTTCGGACAACCGTTCAGCATGGCGAGCCAGACGCTCGCGGAGAAATTGTTGCATCACGGCCCAATTGTCGCTGTCTTTCTTGAGGGAGTTGACCCGTCCTGACCAGTGTTGGCACCTGGAATCGCCCCGCGTTTCCGGGAGGCTGGCTGCTTTGAGTTGAGCCGGCGGTCTCGGTCTGCAAAGCGAGCTGGCGCCAGTCGTTTGTCTCAGTCTCGGCCGACGGGATGCGCCCAATGGGTTCGAGCAGTTGGGCGGGATGGACATGGCTGTCTCCCTTGCTGCCCCCGAAGGTTGATGCCGGATGTCCTATCCCGACGTGGTGCGCGAGCTGCTGCAGTTGCCGCGCGGCGAGCTCGTGGTGTGCGGCATGGCCCTGGCGTGGCCCGATCCGCAGGCGCCGGTCAACGGCGCCCGCACGCCACGCCTGCCCTGGCCGACTATCTCACGGTACTTGAGTGACGAGCGTTGGCTCATCGGTGGTGGCGGCACCTGCCGGATGAGTCCACTGCCAGAGCAGGTGCGCCACCTCGGTCACCCCCTGTTTCTTCAGCGCGGAGAACAGCCGCACCTCGCCCCCGCCGGCCTGTAGCCGTACGATGGAAAGGGCCTTGGCCTGCTCCGCGCGGGCGAGCTTGTCCGCCTTGGTCAGCAGCACCAGGAACCGCAGCCCCGCCTGGACACGCGGGCGCAGCGCATCGAGCAGGGCTTCGTCGAGTTCCGTCAGGCCCAGGCGCGGATCGCACAGCAGCACGAAGGCCGAGAGGCTTTCCCGTTGCACCAGGTAGTTGAGCATCACCCGCTGCCAGCGCAGCTTGTCTTCGCGCGACACCGCCGCGTAGCCGTAGCCCGGCAGGTCGGCGAGCACCGCGTCCGTCACGCCTTGCTTGCCCAGCGCAAACAGGTTGATGTGCTGCGTGCGGCCGGGCTTCTTGGAAGCGAAGGCGAGCTGACGCTGTTGGGTGAGCGTGTTGATCGCCGTGGATTTGCCCGCGTTGGAACGCCCGACGAAAGCGATTTCGGGCACGGTGACCGTGGGCAGCTGGTTCAGGGTCGACGCCGTCGTCAAAAAGCGCGCCGTATGCATCCAGGCCAGGGCCGCGCGGTCTTCGGAGGTCGGCGATGAGGGCGCTGCGGAGGCTGGTGCGGGGGTCTGGGACATGAGGCGCGTCGTTTGGGGATGATCGACATTGTAGAATCCGAGGGTTTTTGCGCCCATAACTTCAAATTCGTCGCCATGAAGCTGATCGCCTCCCTGATGATGCCTGCCGCGCTGGCGGTTGTCGCTGTTACTGCATTTGCGGCCGATGCGCCTGCCAAACCGGATCTGGCCAAGGGCGAGGCGACCTACTCCGGCGTGTGCGCGGCATGCCATGGCGCCGGTGGCAATTCGGAGGTACCCAACTATCCGGTGCTGGCGCAGCAATTCCCGGGGTATCTGGTCAAGCAGCTGCAGGAATTCAAGAGCGGCAAGCGTGAAGACGCGGTGATGCAGGGCATGGCCGCCACGCTTGATGATGAAGGCGTGCGCGATGTGTCGGCCTGGTTGGGCACACAAAAAGCGAAAAATGGTGTCGCCCAGAGCAAGGATCTGGCGGCGGTGGGCGAATCCATCTACCGCGGCGGTGCGCAAGACCGCGGGATTGCCGCATGCGCTGGCTGCCACAGCCCCAATGGGGCGGGCGTGCCCGTGCAGTTCCCGCGTCTGGCGGGCCAGCATCAGGAATACACGGTCAAGCAGCTGTCCGATTTCAGGGGTGGCAAGCGCACGAACAGTACGGTCATGCATGACGAGGTCAAGTACCTGACCGACCACGAAATCCAGGGCCTGGCCGATTACATCGCCGGTTTGCGCTGAAATCGGGGCGCGTGCGGAACACGCGCAGACGAATCGTCATCCAATTCGGGCGGGCTGCTTGTTCAGGCACCCGCCCGTACTCTTGTGCGCCTCGCGGCGCATGCATGCTGGAGAGCGCACCATGTCTGCATTGCGTGACACGAATCGCTTCGACCATCCTGTTCCTAGCGAGATCACCCCAGCCGGCGTCTACGCGCGTCGACGCGAATACCTGCGGATCATGGCCGCAGGCGCCGGGGGAGCCCTGCTTGCGGCCTGGGCCCAGCGCTCGGCTCATGGGCAAGGGGCGTCATCAGGCTCGCTCGCTCGGCTGGCAGGGCAGCCGTCGAAGGTGGAAGCCGCCATGACCATGGAGCAGCCCACCAGCTACCAGGATGCGACGCATTACAACAATTTCTACGAATTCGGTTCCGACAAGGCCGATCCGGCAGCGCATGCCTCCGCGCTCAAGACGAGTCCGTGGAAGCTGGAGGTGAGTGGTCTCGTCAGCAAGCCTCAGACCTTCGACATCGATGATCTGCTCAAACTTAGCCCACTCGAGGACCGAATCTACCGGCTGCGCTGTGTGGAGGGCTGGTCCATGGTGATTCCTTGGGTGGGCTACTCGCTGTCGGCGCTGATCGAGCGCGTTCAGCCCCAGGGCAGTGCCAAGTACGTGCAGTTCGAGTCGCTGGCCGACAAGGCGACCATGCCTGGTGTGCGCTCCAGCATCCTGCAATGGCCCTATACCGAGGGTCTGCGGCTGGATGAAGCCATGCATCCGCTGACCTTGCTGACTTTCGGCATGTATGGCCGGGTGTTGCCCAACCAGAACGGAGCGCCGGTGCGCGTGGTGGTGCCGTGGAAATATGGCTTCAAGAGCGCCAAGAGCATCGTGCGCATGCGCCTGGTGGAGAAAGAGCCGAGCACGGCCTGGAATATCGCGGCGCAGCATGAATACGGCTTCTACTCCAATGTGAACCCCGATGTGCCGCATCCGCGCTGGAGCCAGGCGACCGAGCGGCGCATCGGAGAGGATGGCCTCTTTGCCAGACGCCGCAAGACGTTGCTCTTCAACGGGTACGGCAACGAGGTGGCCCAGCTTTACGCCGGCATGGATCTGAAGAAGTATTTCTGATGCCCAAGCCGCGGCCGATGCGCGCGGGCTGGCTGCTGCACCCGTCTGCCAAGGTGCTGTTGTTCACCCTGTGCCTGCTGCCTTTGGCGTGGCTGGTCTTTGGTGCGGCCACGGGCGGCCTGGGCGCCAATCCGGCGGAGAAATTGATCCGCTCGACGGGCGACTGGACGCTGCGCCTGTTGTGCTTCACGCTGGCCATCACGCCACTGCGCAAACTGCTGGGTGTGCAGCAGCTCGCGCGGTTTCGCCGCATGCTGGGTCTGTTCACTTTCAGCTACGCCCTGCTGCATTTGCTGTGCTATGCGGGATTTGACATGGGGCTGGATGCGCGCGCCATCGTGCTGGATATCGCTCAGCGGCCGTTCATCCTCGTGGGCGCAAGCACCTTTGCCTTGTTGCTGGCGCTCGCCATCACGTCTTTCCAGCCCTTCCTGCGCTGGCTCGGTGGTCGCCGCTGGCAGGCGCTGCATCGGCTGGTGTATCTGTGCGCCGTGCTCGCCCTGCTGCATTTTTTCTGGATGCGTGCGGGCAAGCGCGATTTCGCGGAGGTGTTCGTTTACACCACCATCATCGCCATCCTGCTGATGGCGCGGGTCATGCTGCGTTGGCGTCTCGCCGGCCCCGGAAAAGCGCCTGCGCACATGTTATGAAAACGATAGTGGCTAACGCTTGATGGCAAAGCGCCATAGCCATTTTTGTTCAAATTCTCAGGGGCCTGCCGGTACCAGCCGTTCCGTGCGGAAGATGTCGCTGATGGCTTCGCGTTCGCGAATGAGGTGTGCCGTATGGCCATCGACCAGCACCTCCGCGGGTCGCGCGCGCGTGTTGTAGGTGCTGCCCATGGCACTGCAGTACGCCCCGGCCGAAAGCACGGCCAGATATTCGTCGGGCCGTACCGCCAGTTCGCGTTCGCGCCCCAGCCAATCGCCACTCTCGCAGATTGGGCCGACAACGTCGTAGACCCGTGGCGGCGCGCTGGCGGAATCATCGAGCGGCACGATGCCATGGTAGGCCTCGTACATCATCGGCCGCGGCAAGTCGTTCATCGCCGCGTCGACGATGCAGAAATTCTTCTGTTCGCCCGGTTTCAGATAGAGCACTTGCGTCAGGCACACGCCGGCATTGCCCACGAGCGAGCGGCCGGGTTCGATCATGAACTGCCGCTCTCCCTGCCCGCGTGCGTCCAGCCTGGCCAGCAGCTTGGTCCAGAGGGCATCGGCGGCGGGCGGTGTCTCCCCATCGTAGTTGATACCGAGCCCACCGCCGAAATCAATATGCTCCAGGCGGATGCCCTGGGCCTCTACGGCATCCACCAGGTCCAGAATGCGCTCCATGGCGTCGAGGTAGGGGGCTTCCTCGGTGATCTGCGAGCCGATGTGGCAATCGATCCCCTTGACGTGCAGGCCCGGCAGCTTCGCCGCGCGCTGGTAGGTGGCGAGCACGCGTTCGTGCGCTATGCCGAACTTGTTGCCTTTCAGACCCGTGGAGATGTAGGGATGGGTCTTGGCATCCACGTTCGGATTGACGCGGATGCTCACGGGCGCCCGCATGCCCATGCTTTCAGCCACGCCGCTGAGGACTTCGAGCTCGGCTTCGCTCTCCACATTGAAGCAGCCTATGCCGGCACGCAGGGCCTCACGCATTTCCGCGCGCGTCTTGCCGACACCGGAGAAGACCACGGTGGCCGGGTCGCCGCCAGCGGCCAGCACACGAGCGAGCTCGCCGCCGGAGACGATGTCAAACCCGCACCCGGCCTGCGCGAACAGCTGCAGCACCGCCAGCGACGAGTTGGCTTTCATGGCGTAACAGATGCGCGCCTTGCGACCGGCGAACCCGCGCTGGTACGCGGCCAGCGCCTCCAGCATCGCCGCGCGTGAATATACATACAGGGGGGTGCCGTACCGCCGCGCCAGATCAAGCAGGCGCACACCTTCGAGATGCAGGGCCTTGTTTTCGTAACGCAGGAACGGATGGCCAGGCAGGAGTGTCGTGGTCATGATGGGTTTGCCGCCGAGGAAGGGGGCGTTTTCTGGGGCGTGGTGCTGCTCGTATTGGCTGGTGGCGCGCTGGGTGTTGCCGTTGCGGGATGCGGCAAATACAGCGGCCCGCGCTGCCCGCAAGCGCCAAGTACCAGGCAGCAGCTCAGGATGGACAGGGCTCGCAACAAGAGGGTGGACATGGGGGCGGCGGCGCTGTCAGCGCCGGAACAGATCGAGGATGTGGCTGCGCTCCTCGGCGGACGGGCGCTCCGGCGTGTCGTCCCCGACGGCCGCGCTGCCAGGCGCCGTATTGTCCGCCAGGCTCGTGACGCCGGCGCCGCGCGCGTATTCATCGTAGTACCACTCGCCACTGACATTGGTCACGCCGGGCGGCACCGTGGGTTGCGCCACGGGAACGCCCTTGAGCGCGTATTGCATGAAATCGATCCAGATCGGCAGCGCCAGTCCCCCCCCGGTTTCTCTGCTGCCGAGGTTGCGCGGTGTGTCGTAGCCTATCCACGTGATCGCCGTCAGCGTGGGTTGAAAACCCGCAAACCACGCGTCCACGGCGTCGTTGGTGGTTCCGGTCTTGCCGTACAGGTCGGGCCGCTTGAGTGTCGCTTGCGCGCGCGCGGCCGTGCCCGCGCGCGTGACCTCCTGCAGCAGGCTGTCCATCACGAAGACGTTGCGCGGGCTGATCGTCTGCGGCAAGGTATCCAATGCCGGTGGTTGATATTCGTTCAGGACATGGCCCTGCTGATCGGTGATGCGGGCGACGAGATAGGGGCTGACCAGATGCCCGCCGTTGGCGAAGACCGAATAGGCCCGCGCCATCTGCATGGGCGTGACGGAGCCCGCGCCCAGCGCCAGCGTGAGGAAGGGCGGCTGCTTGTCCGCGTCGAAGCCGAAGTGGGTGGCCCAGTTTTGCGCCGTCTTGGGGCCTATGGCCTGCAGCACGCGGATCGCCACCATGTTCTTGGATTTGGCAAGCCCGGTGCGCAGCGTCATCGGCCCATCGTACTTGCCATCGTAATTCTTGGGTTCCCAGGGCTTGCCCCCGGTTTGCTCGGCGCTGAAAAACAGGGGGGCGTCATCGATCACGGTGGACGGTGTGAAGCCCTTCTCCAGGGCCGCTGAGTAAATGACGGGCTTGAAACTCGAGCCCGGCTGGCGCCATGCCTGGGTCACGTGGTTGAATTTGCTCTTCTCAAAGTCAAAGCCCCCCACGAGGGCATGGATGGCGCCCGAACGTGGATCCAGAGCGACGAAGGCGCCTTCCACTTCTGGCAGTTGTGTGATTTCCCAGGTCTGCTTGGGTGTCTGCACGATGCGCACCACGGCACCCCGACGCAGCTTGATCTTGGCCGGGGCCTTGTCGGCCAGTCCGGACTGAACCGGCTTGAGTCCGTCGCCCGTCACTTCGATGGTCTGGCCATCGGAGCGCGAAACGACCACCTTCTTCGGGCCGGCCTCCAGCACCACGGCGGCGAGCACTTCCCCGTTGTCGGGGTGGTTTGCCAGCGTTTCGTCAATCATGTCTTCCGCGCCGTCGGCATCGGCGGGCAAGGTGACGAAAGCCTCCGGGCCGCGGTAATGCTGGCGCCGCTCGTAATTCATGATGCCTTGGCGCAGCGCCTTGTAGGCGGCATCCTGCTCTCCAGCCTGCAAGGTCGTGTAGACGTTCAGCCCGCGCGTGTATGTGTCCGCGCCGTACTGCGCGTAGATCAACTGGCGCACCATCTCCGCGACGTACTCCGCATGCACGCGGGTGCTTTCGCCCTGTGCGCGCAGTTTGATGGGTTCGGCCTTGGCGGCCTTGGCTTCGTCAGCGGTGATGAAACCGTTCTCCAGCATGCGATCGATGATGTAGAGCTGACGTGTGCGCGCACGCTTGGGGTTGCTGATCGGGTTGTAGGCCGACGGCGCCTTGGGCAGGCCCGCCAGCATGGCTGCCTCGGCAATCGAAATCGATTTGAGCGGCTTGCCGAAATAGGTTTCCGCCGCGGCCGCGAACCCGTAGGCCCTGTTGCCCAGATAAATCTGGTTCATATAGATCTCGAGAATCTGGTTTTTGGTCAGAAGGTGCTCGAGCTTGAACGTGAGCAGCAGCTCGTAGATCTTGCGGGTGAACGTTTTTTCGGAAGACAGATAGACATTGCGCGCGACCTGCATCGTGATCGTCGAGGCCCCCTGACTCTTGATGCGCCCGAGGTTGGCCAGCGCCGCGCGCAACACCCCCCTGTAGTCCACGCCGCCGTGTTCGAAGAAACGTGCATCCTCCACGGCCAGGACAGCGTGGGTCATGACCTCGGGGATGTCCTTGATCGGGGTCAGGTTGCGCCGCTCTTCACCGAATTCGCCCAGCAGCGCGCCTTCGACGGAAAACACCCGCAGCGGCAGTTTCGGGCGGTAGTTGGCGAGGTCCGAGACATCCGGCAGATTCGGATAGGCCAGGGCCAGACCGATGCCCACCAGCAGCGCGCCAGCGGCGACTCCTGCGGCAACAAGGCCGGCAAACCAGCCCAGCGCGCGAACCGCCCAGTGGGCGCGACGGGGCTTGGTTGCTTTGGGGGTGGAACGTTCTGAGTCCGTAGGCATAAGGGGCCTGTCGTAGGGAACCGGTAATTATAGAAAGGGCGTTTGGCGGCACTTGCGCCGGCGCCGGTGCCCGATGGCGGGACGGTTCGCGGGGCGCTCTTCACGAGGTGGATTCGTCAGCTTTTGACAACGTTTGCGCGGTGAAAGCGCCGTAAAAGTCTTTCCTGCAGAACAACTTTGCTGCTAGCATGCAAGTGACGTGTCAACTTTTGTTGCGCCGTTTCAAATAGATATGGGGGATATCTTGATTTCACTGGGGTCGTTGTTCAGTCGCCAGCCGGCCCCTTTGTTGGGGATAGACGTCAGTTCGTCCAGCGCCAAGCTGGTGGAGTTGGGTCGGGACAAGGCCGGTGCTTGGGTATTGGAGCGGTGTGCCATCGAGCCATTGGAACAAGGGTGGATTTCCGACGGCAACATTGAAAAATTCGACGAAGTGGCCGATGCCGTCAGGCGTCTGGTCAAGAAAAGCGGCTCGCGCACGAAGTACGTGGCGCTGGCCCTGCCGTCTTCCGCGGTGATCTCCAAGCGCATCACCCTCCCTGCGGATTTGACCGACCAGGAGATGGAAGTTCAGGTTGAATCCGAAGCCAATCAATACATTCCCTTCTCGCTCGATGAAGTGAGCCTCGATTTTTGCGTGATCGGGCCCAGCAAGAACTCTCCGGGCGACGTGGACGTGCTGATCGCGGCGTCGCGCCGTGAGAAGGTTCAGGACCGCGAGGGCCTTGCTGAAGCGGCGGGCTTGAAGCCCATGGTCGTGGATGTGGAGTCCCACGCGGCGCGCCTGGCGGCGGGGCGCCTGGTCGAGGCCATGCCCAACAAGGGGCAGGATGCGGTGGTTGCCCTGTTTGAAGTGGGGTCCATGACGACCAGCATGCAGATCATGCGTAACGAAGAGGTGCTTTACGAGCGTGATCAGGGCTTTGGCGGCGCGCAGCTGACGCAGCACATCGTACGTCAGTACGGCTTCTCGCTGGAAGAGGCGGAGGCCAAAAAACGCAACGACGATCTCCCCGACGATTACCGCAGCACCGTCCTGCAGCCCTTCGTCGAGGGGATGGCGCAGGAAATCGGCCGGGCCCTGCAGTTTTTCTTCACGAGCACGCCGTACAACCGGGTGGACCGCATCCTGATTGCAGGCGGGTCTGCCGCCTTGCAGGGCCTCACGGACGCCGTGACATCGGGCACCGGTTTTGCGGCGAGCATCGTCAACCCGTTCGAGGGAATGGAGATCAGCGGTACGGTGCGCGTCAAGAAGATGGCGCGTGAGGCGCCGGGGTATCTCACGGCGTGTGGTCTCGCGATGCGGAGGTTCCTGCAGTGATCCTGATCAACCTCCTCCCGCACCGCGAAGTGGCGCGCAAGCGCCGCCGCGAGTCGTTTCAGGCGGTCATGCTGCTGTCGGCGATTGTCGGCCTGTTGATTGCCGGAGCCATCTATCTGTGGTTCCAGGCCATGATAGAAAACCAGCAGGCACGCAATGGTTTCATCGCCAGCGAAACGGCGATTCTGGACAAGCAAATCAAGGAAATTGCGAATATCGAGGAAGAAATCACGGCATTGCGCGCGCGCCAAAAGGCGGTGGAAGATTTGCAGGCCGATCGCAATCTGCCCGTGCACATGCTGAACGAGCTCGTGCTGCAGGTGCCGGATGGGGTCTATCTCACGAGTCTGGCTCAAACGGATCAGGTGGTGACACTCAAGGGAATGGCGCAGTCCAACGAGCGGGTGTCCGAACTGCTGCGCAATCTGTCGGACAACACGCCCTGGTTCTCCAAGCCACAGCTGGGAGAAATCGTGACGGCGAATGTCTCGCTCTCCGCGCGTGACCAGCGACGTGTCCCGTCGTTTACCCTGAGCTTCCATCTGGCGCGCAGCGCCGACGCCAAGAAGGCCGCGGACGCCGCTGGCTCAGCCCGGAAGAAGTGAACATGGCCACCAAAACCAAAAAATCCGGGATTGATTTCGGCAAACTGCAGGCCGAACTGCAAGGCCAATTCAGGAATCTTGATCCCAAAGATCCGTCGTTGTGGCCCATTCTGCCCAAGGTCTTGTTGTGCGTATTCATCGCGGCTGCGGTCGCGGCGGTGTTGTGGTTTGTCAAACTCAACGAATACCAGGATGAACTGCACACCGAAGAGGCCAAGGAGCAGACGCTCAAGAATGATTATCAGAAAAAACTGGTCAAGGCCGTCAGCCTTGACGCCTTGAAGAAGCAGCGCGAACAAATCCAGCAGTACGTGCTGCAGTTGGAAAAACAGTTGCCCAGCAAGGCGGAAATGTCGGCGTTGCTGTCCGATATCAATCAGGCCGGTCTCGGGCGCAGTCTGCAATTCGAGTTGTTTCGGCCCGGGCAGGTGATTACACGCGATTACTACGCGGAATTACCCATTGCAATCAAGGTCACGGGTCGATACCACGACATGGGAGAGTTCGCCGCGGATGTTGCAAAACTGTCGCGCATCGTCACGCTCAATGACCTGAAAATCGCGCCGGCCGATGCCAAGGACGGCGGCGGGGGGCTCAGGATGGATGCGACCGCGCGCACCTTCCGTTATCTCGATGCAAGCGAGATCGAGGCGCAGAAACAGGCAACCGCCGCAAGCAAGGGTAAAAAGAAATGATCCGCAGCGCCCTTATCTTCAGTGTGATGGCGGGCTTGCTGGCTCTGGCGGGGTGTCAACCTTCCGGGCAGGATGACCTGCGCCAGTGGATGAATGACTTGCGCGCCAATACCAAGCCGCACGTCACGCCGATCAAGGAGCCGCTGCAATTCGTGCCGCAGGCCTATGTGGCCGGTAATGGCGTGGATCCGTTCAATTCGCAAAAGCTGACACAGGCATTGCGACGTGACTCGCAGGAAAGCGCGGGGAATGCATCGTTGATCGCACCTGAACTGGCCCGGCGCAAGGAGCCTCTGGAAGCTTATCCGCTGGATGCCGTCAAGATGGTGGGGAGCATGGTCAAGAACGGCAAGCCCGCTGCCTTGGTTACCGTGGACAAACTGCTTTACCAAGTGAGTGTGGGTAATTATCTCGGGCAGAACTACGGCAAGATCATCGCCATTGCCGAAACCAATATGAAAATCAGAGAGATTGTCCAGGATCAGACTGGAGATTGGGTGGAGCGCATGACGACGCTTGAATTGCAAGAGGGAACAGGGGCAAAGAAATGACAAAGCGCACAACTACCCATTATTCGCCTGCCTCGTGGCTGGCGGGTGTCGCTCTGGGCCTTGGGTTCTTTGCCACGGCGGCCCATGCGGGCGGGGCCATAGAATCGGTGACGGGCTACGTTCAAGGTGGCGCCGAGGTCTTGCGCATCGAGCTGTCCGAGCCGCTGGCTCAATTGCCTGCGGGGTTCGCCATCCAGAGTCCCGCACGCATTGCGCTGGATTTCCCGAATGTGACCAATGCCCTCGGGCGTTCGCTGGTCGAAATCAACCAAGGCAATTTGCGTACGGCCAACGTCGTCCAGGTCGGGGATCGCACGCGGGTGGTACTCAACCTCAAGCAGGCCACGTCCTACAAGTCGGAATTGCAGGGCAACAGCGTCGTCGTTTCCCTGGACCCTGCTGGTAGTGCATCGGCGTCGTCGGTCACGCCGTTCGCGTTGCCGACGGCAGCGGCGTCAGCCGACGTCACCGCGTTGAAAGACCTGGATTTCCGGCGCACGACCGATGGCGCGGGACGGGTCGTGCTGCAACTGGGCAGCAGCGACGTGGGCGTGGATATCCAGCAGCAGGGCAAGGACCTCGTGCTCGACATCCCCCGTACTTCGCTGCCTGAAGGCTTGCGCCGGCGCTTGGATGTGACGGATTTCGGCACGCCGGTGCAAACCATCACCGCCGAGCAGCGCGGCGAGCGCGTGCGCGTGACGATCAAGGCGGTGGGCGACTGGGAGCACAGCGCCTATCAGAGCGATCAGCAGTTCGTGGTGGAAGTGCGCGCGAAGAAGGTGGACGTCAACAAGCTGGCGCAGGGCCCAACCTACACCGGTGAAAAGCTCTCACTGAACTTCCAGAACATCGACGTGCGCTCCTTGCTGCAGGTCATTGCCGATTTCACCAATTTCAACATCGTGACGTCCGACACGGTGACCGGGGCGCTCACCCTGCGCTTGAAGGATGTTCCCTGGGATCAGGCGCTGCAGATCATCATGGACGCCAAGGGTCTGGGCATGCGCAAGACCGGCACGGTGCTGTGGATCGCGCCCAAGGATGAAATCGATGCGCGCACCAAGAAAGACCTGGAATCCGCCGACGCGATCAAGAAACTGGAGCCGCTGCGCTCGCAGGCGTTCCAGCTCAACTATGCCAAGGCGACAGACCTCGTGGCGCAGCTGACGGGCGGCGGCTTGCCCGGGGCGTCCGCGGGGGGAGGGCAGACGAACAAGTTCCTTTCCGAGCGTGGCAGCGTGATGGCCGAGCCGCGCACCAATCAGTTGTTCGTCACCGACATCGCGAGCAAGCTTGAGGAAGTGGCCAAGCTGATCCAGTCGCTCGATGTGCCGGTGCGCCAGGTGATGATCGAAGCACGCATCGTCGAGGCCAGCGATACCTTCGGCCGCTCTCTCGGGGTGCGCCTGGGTGGCGGCGATCTGCGCGCACAAAAGGGCGGCGACGGCGGTTACGGCCTCTTTGGCGGCAATCGCGTGGCCATTGGCACCGATTACACCAACGCCACCAATTCCTCCGGTTTCGGCGGTCCGGTGAATGTGGGCGGGAATTTCGTCAACATGCCGGCGGCGCTTTCCGGTGTGACGGGTACGGGCTCTTTCGCCCTTTCGATCTTCAATTCGGCGGCCAACCGTTTCCTGACGCTGGAACTCTCGGCGATGGAGGCGGACGGCCAGGGCAAGATCATTTCCAGTCCGAGGCTGGTTACGGCCGACCAGACCAAGGCGCTGATCGAGCAGGGCACGGAAATCCCCTACAACGTGACGGCGCCGAACGGGGCCACCACCATCGCGTTCAAGAAGGCGGTGCTCAAGCTGGAGGTGTCACCGCAGATCACCCCCGAGGGCAACATCATCCTGAACCTCGACGTCAACAAGGACAGCGTCGGGCAGGTGACGGATCAGGGCGTCGCGATCGACACCAAGCACGTCACGACGCAGGTGCTCGTCGAAAATGGCGGCACTGTCGTGATCGGCGGCATCTTCGAGCTGGAAGAAACCAGTCAGGTGAACAAGGTGCCGTTGCTGGGCGACGTGCCCATCGTGGGCAATCTGTTCAAGAACACCACGAAGACGGCCAACAAGCGCGAAATGATGGTCTTTATCACGCCCAAGGTCATTTCGGACCGCGGGCCGGTACGTTGAATTTCGAAGGTAGAGAATTTTTATGAAGATACTGAAAAATCTGGCACTTTCCGCGGCGGCCGCCGTGTTGGCTGTGGCTTGTGGCGGCGGCGGTGGCAGTCCCGGGGAGACGCACACTGGCTATCAGATCACTCTGCGTGCCGAGCGCACGCAGTTGCCGGTGAATCTCGGCAACGTCGGGCCAGGTATCGGTGTTTCCTCGCCCTATACGACCACGATTTACGTGAATGCCACCGAAGGAGGCAACCCGATTCCGGGTGGCGAGGACATCTTCGGTTGCAATACTGCCTATGGTCTGTCTTCGGGCCCGCTGTACTACTTGGATGGCAAGGATGAGCATGAGCATGACGTCACCTTGCCCGACGGTACTACCGTCAAGGTGCCCAGCGCCTACCGCTCGATTACCCTGGGTTCCAACGCGGGGGGCAACTCGTTTCACTTCCATGCGCAGGACACAGCCGGCAAGGCTACCATCACCTGCTCGGTGACAGACCCGCGAGACAAGCGGAACGTTTCCGCAAGCATCGACATTACCGTCGGTGCAGCTACCGGCAAGGCGGCAAGTATCGAGACAATCGTGACTACGCCGGCGTTGGGCACGCAAGGTAATCCGAATAATGTGCCGGGCAGTACAGCAGTCAACGTGCATGTACGTGACGATGCCAACCAGCCGATTCCTGATGGTGCTCAACCGAATCTTCAGGTGGCTATTGTGGCGGGCGGGGCGTCGGCTGGCGCCCGCCTGTTCACCGCCACGCAAGATGGCAGTGTCGTGCAGGTCAGGACGAACAACGGGGTGGGTCTATTTTCCTTGGCTAGCGGTGCGGCGGAAGGCACCATATTGCTGGAGCTGACGGCGGACCGTGCTGACAATGACGTCAGCAACGGTATCCAAAATCCGGTGGTGCAACTTCTGGCCGTATCGGTAACTGCGGGCACCCCAACGGGCACTGCGCCGGTACCGGTCGTGATCGGCGAAGCCACGCCAGCGGATGCAACCAATGGATTGCCCTACAGCTATGCCTTTAGCGCGACGGGCGGAACCGCACCTTATACGTGGATTGCGCTTGGGGGTTTGCCGGACGGCCTCAGCCTCAGTGCTTCGGGCGTGCTGAGCGGAACGCCGACCGCAACCAACTTGATAGGTACCTACGTGATCGCAGTGCGTGTGACGGATAGCAAGGGTTCCACGGCCACAGCCAACTTTTCTATGAAAGTGGAGGAGACACCAGATGGCGATCCCCTCTCCGACGTGCTGGCCATTACTGCGGCAGGCTGCGGTTCTGATTTCTGCAAGTTTGCCGTGGCCAATCCGGCGGCGACAGCTCCGACGGATGATCTCTATTACAAGTACGCGCTGACAGTTGCGGGGACAGGTACTGGGAGTGCCGTGTGGGTATCCGCCCCCACGCCTCCGCGTACCTGGGTATCTTTGTCGGTCGATGGTACTTTGGCCGTGTCTTGGGCAGCCACACAAGCACCGGCGCCGCAAGTCAAAGACTGCACGAGTCCGCCTTTCACAGTGACAGCAGCCCGTGGAGGCAAAACCGCTACGCGTACCGTTGTCATGGTCGTGGGCAGTGGAGCGGGAACTTGCAAACCATAATGGTTTCGGCGCTACCGTAGAAGTGCAGGAGCGCGCCTCGAGCGTTTCTCTTCTTGTGTAAATCCCCGGTTCGTCCGGGGATTTTTGTTCCGACCGCTGCCGCACACCTCGGCAATGCCCGGCAGAGCGGTGTTCTCTTTAACGTTAGGAGAGGATTTATGAACGTTCCCACCCAGAGTGTCAACATCGATTTGGGCGAGCGCAGTTACCGCATTTCCATCGGCGAGGGCTTGTTCACAACGTTAAACGCTTGCGCTGATGTGCCTTCTACGGATAGCGCTTTGGTGGTGAGCAACACTACAGTCGCGCCGCTTTATATACAAGAGTTGAAATCAGTGCTTGCAGGAAAAGGCGTTCATGTCCATGAGGCCATCCTCCCCGACGGCGAAGCCCACAAAGACTGGCAGACCCTCAATCTGATCTTCGACGCCCTGCTCACCCATGGCTGCGATCGCAAGACGGTGCTCTACGCGCTGGGTGGCGGCGTGATTGGCGACATGACCGGCTTTGCCGCTGCCTGCTACATGCGCGGCGTGCCCTTCGTGCAGGTGCCGACGACGCTGCTGGCGCAGGTGGATTCGAGCGTGGGCGGCAAGACGGCGATCAACCATCCGCTGGGCAAGAACATGATCGGGGCGTTCTACCAGCCACGTCTCGTGATCTGCGATCTTTCCACGCTCGACACGCTGCCCGATCGCGAGCTGTCCGCAGGCCTGGCGGAAGTGATCAAGTACGGGCCGATCGCCGACATGGCATTTTTTGCCTGGCTGGAGGCGCACATCGACGCTGTGCGCGCGCGCGACCGGGCGGCGCTCGCCCACGTGGTGTGCCGCTGCTGCGAGATCAAGGCCGAGGTGGTGGCGCAGGACGAGCGCGAATCGGGCCTGCGCGCCATCCTCAACTTTGGCCACACTTTCGGTCATGCGATCGAGACCGGCCTGGGCTACGGCGCGTGGCTGCATGGTGAAGGCGTGGCCGCGGGCATGGTGATGGCGGCCGAGCTTTCGCAGCGGCTGGGCATGGTAGATGGGGAATTCGTCCGCCGCCTGCGTTCGCTGATCGAGCGCGCAGGGCTGCCGACGCAGGGGCCGGTGCTCGACGGCGGTGACAATGCGGGCCGTTACCTGGAGCTGATGCACGTGGACAAGAAGGCCGAGGCGGGCGAAATCCGCTTCGTGCTGATCGACGGGCCGGGGCGGGCGGTGGTGCGCAGCGCGCCCGATGCGCTGGTGCGCGACGTGATTGATGCCTGCTGCGTGGCCTGACGACACTATTTATCTGATAGCTGACTGCGCTTACTCAGTCTGCGTTCAAGTCTAATTTGACCATGAATCCCGAATTGGCTGCCTACGCCTGCGACGCAGGCCGCACGCGAGGGCGCCGTTACCCCGTTTCGCCTGATCCGACGCGCAGCGACTACCAACGCGACCGCGATCGCATCGTGCATTCGTCGGCATTTCGCCGGCTTGAATACAAGACGCAGGTGTTCGTGAATCACGAAGGCGATCTGTTTCGCACGCGGCTCACGCACTCGCTGGAGGTGGCGCAGCTTGGGCGCTCGATTGCGCGCTCGCTCGGGCTCAACGAGGATCTGGTGGAGGCGATCTGCCTGGCGCACGACCTCGGGCACACGCCGTTTGGCCATGCGGGACAGGAGGCGCTCAACGATTGCATGCGCGAGTGGGGCGGGTTCGAGCACAACCTGCAGAGCCTGCGCGTCGTCGATGCGCTCGAGCACCGCTACCCGGCGCACGACGGGCTCAACCTCACGTTTGAGACACGCGAGGGCATACTCAAGCACTGTTCCCGACGCAATGCCCAATGGCTTGAGGCGCGCGAGCCGGGCGGCGTGGGCGCGCGTTTTCTGCTGGGGCACCAACCCAGCCTGGAGGCGCAGCTGTGCAACCTGGTCGATGCGATCGCCTACAGCGCGCACGACGTGGATGACGGCGTGCGCTCCGGGCTGATCAGGCTGGAGCAGCTCGAAGATGTCGCGCTGGTTCGGCGCCACATCTCCCGGGTCAAGTCCGACTACCCGATGCTTGCGGCAGCGCATGAGAGCCGCCGGCTGCTCTACGAGACGATACGCCGCATGCTCAGCGAACAGGTGTACGACGTGGTGGACACGACGCGTGCGGCCGTCGGCCGTGCTGGCCCGGAGGACGTGGATGCGGTGCGTGGATTGCCGCCCCTGGTGTGTTTTTCCGTGGCCATGCAGGCGGATACGACACAGTTGCAGCAATTTTTGCTGCATGACCTGTACCGCCATCCGCGGGTGGCGCGCACCATGGACGCGGCGCAGCGGGTCGTGCGCGAGCTGTTTGCGATCTACGGTGCCGATCATGGGCAGTTGCCCGGCAGCCGTGCGGCGCGCATACGTGCCGCAGGCTCCCTGGCGCAGCGCATGCGTGCGATCGCGGATTTCATTGCCGGCATGACGGACCGGTTTGCGCTGCACGAGCACGAGCGCCTCACGGGACAGCGGTTGCTCGCGTGATGATGGCACAGGCACGGCGCAACCAGGGCGCCTGGATCGTGCTGCTCGCCGGAGTGGCCGCGGCCCTGCACATCGCCAAGCTGCCCCCGGCCATTGCGGTGTTGCAGCGCGAGCTGGGCATCACGCTGGTGCAGGCGGGTTTCCTGCTGTCGCTGGTGCAGCTGGCCGGGATGGGCCTGGGCATCGTGGCCGGGCTCGTGGCCGATGGCTTCGGGCTGCGGCGCAGCATGCTCGTTGGTCTGGCGCTGCTTTCGGGCGCTGGATTCGCGGGAGGGCTGGCCGACGACGTCACCACGCTCCTGATCCTGCGGGCGGTGGAGGGGCTGGGTTTTCTCATGACCACCGTGCCCGCGCCCAGCCTGATCCGGCGCTGCGTGCCGCCGGAGCAGCTCACGCACATGCTGGGGTACTGGGGCAGCTTCATGCCGTTTGGCACGGCGCTGGCCCTGCTCGTGGGGCCGGCGGTGATGGGCGTGGCGGGTTGGCAGGGCTGGTGGTGGCTGATGGCCTGCGTGTCCACGGTGATGATGATCTGGCTGGCCTGGGCCGTGCCCGCGGATGCGGCTCATCCCTCATCGGGCGCGGTCCGCGCTGGCTGGTGCGAGCGTTTGGTGCAAACCCTGAGCTCGGGCGGCGTGTGGCTGATCGCCCTGATTTTTGCAAGCTATTCGGCGCAATGGCTGGCCGTCATCGGCTTTCTTCCCGCGCTCTACGAAGCGATGGGCTGGGGTGGCATGCTGGGCGCGGTGCTGACGGCGGTCGTCGCGGCGGTCAACATGGTCGGCAATATCGTCGCGGGTCGTCTGCTTGCGCACGGCGTCGCGCCCCGGGCCGTGCTTTGGGGGGGCTTTGCCGTCATGGCCCTGGGCACGTTCATGGCGTTTGGCACGCTCACGCAAGATCTGCCGGTGCTGCGCTACCTGGGCGCGGTGCTGTTCTCGCTGTTCGGCGGCTTGATTCCCGGGGGGCTGTTCGGGCTGGCGCCGCGTCTGGCACCGAGCGAGCAGACCGTCTCGACGACGATAGGCTGGATGATGCAGTGGTCGGCCATCGGCCAGTTCAGCGGACCGCCGACGGTGGCATGGATGGCGAGCCGGCTGGGCACGTGGCAGTGGTCCTGGGTGTTGCTGGGCCTGTGCAGCGCCTTGGGCATGGGCCTGGCGTGGCGGATGAGCCGGCGCCTGGCAAGAGGGGCTTGCATCGGCGCGGTGATGTCACAGCAAAATAGCGTCGGGAGCCGCCCCGCTGCCTGCGGGCAGCGATCCGCCCGGGCGTGCAAGGATGGCAGATGAACAAGCGACATCATTCAGGCATGGAGGCCGCCCGCGCGGCGGTTCTCGCGGAGTTGCGCCCAGGGCAGTCCGTGGCGTTGCTGCAGGAGCTGCACATCCTCACGCGCGATGCGCTGATGAATCAGGACTCGCGGCGCAAGCTCAAGCAGGTCTACCACCTGTACCAGTTCATCGAACCGCTGCTGCAGGAGCTGGCGCAGGACGGTCACGCGCCGCTGCTCGCGGACCATGGCGCGGGCAAGTCCTACCTGGGCTTCATCCTGTACGACCTGTTCTTCAAGCCGCTGGGGTGCGGCGAAGTCGTCGGCATCGAGTGGCGTGCCGATCTGGTTCGGCGTTCACGCGAGCTTGCGGCGCGGCTGGGTTTCGAGCGCATGCGCTTTCTGGACATGGCGGTGGCCGATGCCGTGCAGGCCGACTTGCCCGAGCGCTTTGACATCGTCACCGCGCTGCACGCCTGCGATACCGCCACCGATGATGCCATCGACTTCGGCCTGGCCAAACAGGCGCGCTTCATGGTGCTCGTGCCCTGCTGCCAGGCCGAGGTGGCCCGGGGCCTCAGGCAGAACAAGGCCTTCAACCTGGCGCGCACGCCGCTGGCCGAGCTCTGGCGCCACCCCATCCACACGCGTGAGATGGGCAGTCAGATCACCAATGTGCTGCGCTGCCTGAGGCTGGAGGCGAATGGTTACCAGGTGACGGTGACCGAGCTCGTGGGCTGGGAGCACAGCCTGAAGAACGAGCTCATCGTTGCGCGTCATACCGGGCAGAAAAGGCACAGCGCGGGCGAGAGGCTCAGGGCCATCCTGGATGAATTCGGGCTGACGTCCGTGCTGGGCCCGCGTTTTGGAGTGGATCCGGTCTGACTGCGCCACTGGCCGCTGCGGTCCGGGAGGTGGCGGGATCAATGGGACAATACTTGGCTTTGCCGGACCTTCCGGCGCGAACCCCTGTTTTGTCGAGGATCATCTGACATGAAGAATTTTGCCGCCGTCGCCTTGCTGAGCCTGGGCGTGATGCTTGCAGGTTGCTCCAAACAAGAGAGCGCCGCACCCGCTCCTGCAGCCGCACCCGCGGCCGTGACCAAGATCGTGGTGGGCCTGGACGACAATTTTCCGCCGATGGGTTTTCGTGACGAAAAGAACGAGCTGGTGGGCTTTGACATCGACATGGCCAAAGAAGCGGCCAAGCGCCTGGGGCTGCAAGTGGATTTCAAGCCGATCGACTGGAGTGCGAAGGAAGCGGAACTCTCGGGCAAGCGCGTGGACGTGCTCTGGAACGGCCTGACCATCACCGAGGAGCGCCGCCAGAACATCGCGTTCACCGCACCCTACATGGAAAACCACCAGATCATCGTCGTGCCCGCCGATGCGGCGATCAAGACCAAGGCCGATCTGGCGGGCAAGGTGGTCGGCGCGCAGGAAGGTTCGAGCGCGGTCGATGCGGTCAAGAAGGAGGAGGGCGTGTTCAAGTCGTTCAAGGAGTTCAAGACCTTCGGCGACAACGTGACCGCGCTGATGGATCTCTCGGCCGGACGCCTCAATGCGGTGGTGGTCGACGAGGTGGTGGGACGCTATTACGTGGCCAAGAAGCCTGACCAGTACGCCGTCCTCGACGACAACTTCGGCACAGAGGAATATGGCGTGGGCCTGCGCAAGGACGACGCCGAGCTGCTGGGCAAGCTCGACAAGGCGCTTGCGGACATGAAGGCGGATGGCGCGGCCGCGAAGATTTCCGAGCAATGGTTCGGCAAGAACATCGTCAAATAAGCACGTGATGACGGCATCGGCCTTGTGCCGATGCCGCGGTGCTCGCCGCTGACAGCGCATGGACTATTTCCTGTCTCTTCTGGGGCCGCTGGCGCAGGGCGCCGCCGTCACGCTCAAGCTGTTCTTCATCACGGTGGCGCTGGCGCTGCCGTTGGGGCTGCTGCTGGCGCTCGCGCGCGTGTCGCACCTGCGCCCGCTCTCGGCCGCGGTCAACGGCTACATCTGGTTGATGCGCGGCACGCCGCTGATGCTGCAGATGCTGTTCATCTACTTCGCGCTGCCCTTCGTGCCCGTCATTGGCGTGAGGCTGCCGGATTTCCCGTCGGCGGTCGTTGCCTTCACGCTGAACTACGGCGCCTATTTCGCCGAGATTTTCCGGGCCGGCATTCTCTCGGTCGATCGCGGCCAGTACGAGGCGGCGCGGGTGCTGGGCATGAACTATCGCCAGACCATGCGCCGCATCGTGCTGCCGCAGATGGTGCGCAACATTCTGCCGCCGCTGTCCAACGAGACCATCACGCTGGTCAAGGACACGTCGCTCATCTACGTGTTGGCGCTCAACGACCTGCTGCGCGCCGCGCGTGGCATCGTGCAGCGTGATTTCACGACGTCGCCCTTCATCGTGGCGGCCGCTTTCTATCTCATCATGACGCTGGTACTCACCTGGGGTTTCCAGCGGCTGGAACGCCACCATGCCCGCTTCGATCAGTGACGACGTGCCGATGATCGAGGCGATCGGCGTCAAGAAGCGCTTCGGCGACAACGAGGTGCTGCGTGGCGTCTCGCTCTCGGTCGCGCGCGGCGAGGTCGTGGCGCTGATCGGCCCTTCGGGCTCGGGCAAGAGTACCTTCCTGCGCTGCCTCAATCATCTGGAGACGATCGATGCGGGCGAGATCCGCATCGGCGGCGAGGTGCTGGCGAGCACCGATGCCGAGGGCCGCTGCCGCTATGCGCCCGAGGCCGATGGCCGGCGGTTGTGCCGCAAGAGCGGCATGGTGTTCCAGCACTTCAACCTGTTCCCGCACCTGACGGTGCTGGAGAACCTGATAGCGGCGCCGATGGTGGTGACGGGTGTGCCGCGTGGGCAGGCCGTCGAGCGCGCCGAAAAGCTGCTCGCCAAGGTGGAGCTGTCGGCCAAGCGTGACAACTACCCGGCGCGGCTCTCGGGCGGGCAGAAGCAGCGCGTGGCGATCGCGCGCGCGCTGGCGATGGAGCCTGAGCTGATGCTGTTTGACGAGCCGACCTCGGCGCTCGATCCCGAGCTGACCGGCGAGGTGCTGCGAACCATGCGTGAACTGGCCGAGGAGCGCATGACCATGCTGGTCGTGACGCATGAGATGGGTTTCGCGCGCGAGGTGGCGCGTACCGTCGCCTTCATGGACCAGGGCGAGCTGCTCGTGACGCGGCCCGCCGCCGAGTTCTTCGCCGACCCCGGACACGAGCGCGCCCAGGCCTTTCTCGACCACATGCTGTGATCTGACGCGCGTCACCCATGGTCCGAATGGCGCATGGTGCCCGCAGCGGGGCGGCGCTACAGTGCTCCGCATGCAGCCGTACCTTGCCCTGCTGGCGCGCGCCAGCCTGGCTTTCTTCGCGTTGACCGCTTACGCCGCCGTGCATGCCCAGGAGGGCGGGGGCGCGCTCGGCTGGAATGATGAGCCGCCGGTGGTCATGCGCCTGCTCGACCAAGGCTATGCGGCTGAATTCCGTGGCGACCGCGCTGCGGCGCAGGAGCGCTACTGCGCCGCCGCGCGCGAAGGCAGCCTGGAAGGGCAGTACCGCCTGGGCCGGCTGCTGTGGGTGACCAGCGCGCCGGCCGACCATGCGGTGGCGGCTACGCTGCTGGCCCTTGCCGCGCAGCGCGGGCATGAAAAGGCTCGGATCCTGCTGGCAGGCGAGCCGTCGGGCGACCAGTTGCCGGATTGCCTGAAGCCGAGCGCCAGCCCGGCAGAGCCAGCGCCGGAGGCCGTGGTGCCTGCCGAGGTGGTGGAGCGCTACGTCGCAGGGTTGTCGCCGGCGCAGCGGCGCCAGGCCCGACTGGTGGAGCGCCTGGCGCCGCGCTTCGCGGTCGATCCGCGCCTGGCGCTGGCCATCGTGAAAGCGGAATCGAACTTCGACCCGCTCGCACTCTCGCCGCGCAATGCCCAGGGGCTGATGCAATTGATCCCTGAAACCGCCGAACGATATGGCGTGCGTGATGTCTGGAACGCCGAGCAGAACACGCGCGGCGGCCTGGCGTACCTGCGCTGGCTGCTGCAGCGCTTCGAAGGCGACGTGGCTCTGGTGTCCGCCGCGTACAACGCGGGCGCGGGCGCGGTCGAGCGCCATGGCGGCGTGCCGCCGTTCGCGGAAACGCGGGAATACGTCAGGCGCGTGCTTGCGTTCTACCGCGCCGGGCGCCACGTGGCGCCCGATACGCAGACCCTGGCCGATGCCCGCCGCTGAGATGGCGCCGTCGCGCCTCAGCTGAAGAAGCTGCGCTTGAGCCGCTCGGTCCAGCTCTCGGTCGACGGCGAGTGCTTGGCGCCACCCTTCTTGAGTGATTCTTCCAGATCACGCAGGAGCTTGCGCTGGTATTCGGTCAGCTTGACCGGCGTCTCGACCACGATGTGGCAGTACAGATCGCCCGGGTAGCTCGCGCGCAGGCCCTTGATACCCTTGCCGCGCAGGCGAAACTGCTTGCCCGCCTGCGTGCCTTCGGGGATGTCGATCGCGGCCTTGCCGGCCAGCGTGGGCACCTCGATCTCGCCGCCGAGCGCGGCGGTGATGAAGCTCACCGGCACCTCGCAGTGCAGGTCGTCGCCATCGCGCGCGAAGATCTCGTGCTTTTTGGTGCGGATCTCGATGTAGAGGTCGCCGGGCGGACCGCCATTGGTGCCGGGCTCGCCATTGCCGGTGCTGCGGATGCGCATGCCATCGTCGATGCCGGCGGGAATCTTCACCTCCAGCGTCTTCTGGCGTTTGACCTTGCCCTGGCCGTGGCAGGTGACGCAGGGCTCGGTGATGATCTTGCCCGTGCCGCGGCAGTGTGGGCAGGTCTGCTGCACACTGAAAAAGCCCTGGCGCATCTGCACCACACCCGAGCCATTGCAGGTGCCGCAGGTCTTGGGGCTGGTGCCGGGCTTGGCGCCGCTGCCGTGACAGGTCTCGCAATTGTCCCAGCTGGGAATGCGAATCTGCGCGTCCTTGCCGTTGGCGGCTTCCTCGAGCGTGATTTCCATCGCGTACGACAGATCGCTGCCGCGGTACACCTGTCGCCCGCCGCGAGCTCCGCCGCGCTGACCGCCGAACATGTCACCGAAGATGTCGCCGAAGGCCTCGGCAAAGCCGCCGAAACCTTCCGCGCCGCCCATGCCGCCACGCAGGTTCGGGTCGACGCCCGCGTGACCGTACTGGTCGTAAGCCGCGCGCTTGCCGCTGTCGGAAAGCATCTCGTAGGCTTCCTTGGCCTCCTTGAATTTTTCCTCGGCGGCCTTCGCTGCATCCCCCTGATTGCGGTCAGGGTGGTACTTCATCGCCAGCTTGCGATAAGCCTTCTTGATTTCGTCCTCGCTGGCGTTCTTGGGAACGCCCAGGACTTCGTAGTAGTCTCGTTTATTGGCCATGGGCTAAGGTCTTCAATTCGCTGTGACGCCGGACAGGGGTGGTCGGCAAGGCCGCTCACCATCAGCGCAAAGGGCGGCAAGGCACCCGTGCCTGCCGCCCCATGGTTTGTGTGCCGCCGCTTAACCCTTCTTGACTTCCTTGACTTCGGCGTCCACCACGTTGTCGTCCGCCGCGGCCGAGGCCTGAGCCTGCTCACCCGAGGAAGTGGCTCCGGCGGTCGCACCGGCCCCCGCAGCCTGTGCGGCGGCGGCCGCATCGGCGTACATCTTCTCGCCGAGCTTCTGGCTGGCCGTCATCAGGGCGTTGGTCTTGTCGTCGATCGCAGCCTTGTCCTCACCCTTGAGGGCTTCTTCCAGCTCCTTGATCGCGGCTTCGATCTTGTCCTTCTCGCCGGCGTCGAGCTTGTCGCCGTGCTCGGTCAGGGCCTTGCGCGTGCTGTGCACCGCCGCCTCGCCCTGGTTGCGCGCCTGCACCAGTTCCAGCTTCTTGTGGTCCTCGGCGGCGTTGAGCTCGGCATCCTTCACCATCTTCTGGATTTCTTCTTCCGAGAGGCCCGAGCTGGCCTTGATGGTGATCTTGTTTTCCTTGCCGGTGCCCTTGTCCTTGGCGCCCACGTGCAGGATGCCGTTGGCGTCAATGTCGAAGCTCACCTCGATCTGCGGCGTGCCGCGGCTGGCCGGCGGGATGCCTTCCAGATTGAACTCGCCCAGCAGCTTGTTGGCGGTGGCGATCTCGCGCTCGCCCTGGAAGACCTTGATCGTCACGGCGGGCTGGTTGTCCTCGGCGGTGGAGAAGGTCTGCGCGAACTTGGTCGGGATCGTCGTGTTCTTGGCGATCATCTTGGTCATCACGCCGCCCAGGGTTTCGATGCCCAGCGACAGCGGCGTCACGTCCAGCAGCAGCACGTCCTTGCGGTCGCCGGAAAGCACCTGCCCCTGCACGGCCGCGCCCACGGCCACGGCCTCGTCGGGGTTCACGTCCTTGCGTGGATCCTTGCCGAAGAACTCCTTGACGGTTTCCTGCACCTTGGGCATGCGCGTCATGCCGCCGACGAGGATCACGTCGTTGATGTCAGAGACACCGATGCCCGCATCCTTGATCGCGGTGCGGCAGGGCGCGATGGTGCGCTCGATCAGGTCCTCGACCAGGGATTCGAGCTTGGCACGCGTGAGCTTGATGTTCAGGTGTTTCGGGCCCGAGGCATCGGCCGTGATGTAGGGCAGGTTGATGTCGGTCTGCGCGCTGTTGGACAGCTCGATCTTGGCCTTCTCGGCGGCTTCCTTCAGGCGCTGCAGCGCGAGCACGTCGGCCTTCAGATCGACGCCTTGCTCTTTTTTGAACTCGCCGATGATGTAGTCGATGATGCGTTGGTCGAAGTCTTCGCCGCCGAGGAACGTGTCGCCATTGGTGGCCAGCACCTCGAATTGCTTTTCGCCATCGACGTCGGCGATTTCGATGATGGACACGTCGAACGTGCCGCCGCCCAGGTCATAGACGACGATCTTGCGGTCGCCCTTGCCCTGCTTGTCCAGGCCGAAGGCCAGCGCCGCGGCCGTGGGCTCGTTGATGATGCGCTTGACGTCCAGGCCTGCGATGCGGCCCGCGTCCTTGGTGGCCTGGCGCTGGCTGTCATTGAAGTAGGCCGGCACGGTGATCACGGCTTCGGTCACGGGCTCGCCCAGGTAGTCCTCGGCGGTCTTCTTCATCTTGCGCAGCACCTCGGCGCTGATCTGCGGCGGGGCGAGCTTCTGACCCCGCACCTCGACCCAGGCGTCACCGTTGTCGGCCTTGATGATGGAAAACGGTGCCAGACCCAGGTCCTTCTGCACTTCCTTGTCTTCGTACTTGCGGCCGATCAGGCGCTTGACGGCGTAGATCGTGTTCTTCGGGTTGGTCACGGCCTGACGCTTGGCCGAGGCGCCCACCAGGATTTCGCCGTCTTCCTGGTAGGCCACGATGGACGGCGTGGTGCGCGCGCCTTCGCTGTTTTCGATCACGCGCGTGGTGTTGCCTTCCATGATGGACACGCAGCTGTTGGTGGTGCCCAGGTCAATGCCGATGATTTTTCCCATGTTGTTCTCCGGATTCAAAAATGATTGAAAGTGCGATGGTTCTGAGGTGTGGTTGCCCTCGCTGCTTTCAAGTGAGCGCCGCCCAGAGCAGGCATTACCTGGGTGCCGCGACGGTGACGAGGGCCGGCCGCAGGACGCGATCGAAGATCAGATAGCCCTTTTGCAGCACGTTCACGATGGTGTTGGGCTCCTGCTCCGAGGGCACCACGCTGATGGCCTGGTGCTGGTGCGGATCGAACTTGTCGCCCACGCCCGGGTTCACCACCACCACCTTGTTGCGTTCCAGCGCCGAGGTCAGCTGGCGCAGCGTGGCGGTGCTGCCTTCGCGCAGTTGCGCGGCGTTGGCGTTTTCGAGCGCCAGGGCGGCATCCAGGCTGTCGCAGACGGCCAGAAGGTTTTCTGCAAAGGCTTCGATGCCGAATTTGCGCGCCTTGGCGATGTCTTCCTCGGCACGGCGGCGCGCGTTTTCGGCCTCGGCCTTGGCGCGCAGGTACTGGTCGGCCAGTTCGGCGCTCTTGGTCTTGAGTTCGGCCAACTCGGCCTGCAGGCGTGCGATCTCGTCCAGGGTATCGGCAGTCATCGTGGACTGCAGCGTTTCATCGGCCTGCTCGGCCGACGGCGGGGTGGAGGCGTGGTTGTCGGGCATGTCTGAAAATTTGTTGTGACGGACGGCAAATACTTTGTATCTGGGGCCTGCGCCCGGTGTTTCAAGCCGGGTGGTGCCGCAAGGTGTTCGGTTGCGCGGAGTCAAGCCAAGTAGTGTACGTCTGACGCGTTCGATCCTATAATCGCCGGTTTTCCTTGCCACACCGCCTGGACCATGATGGGCCGGACAAGACGCAGCGGGTGGCTTCAACCAGAAGGAGGTTTCATGCGTCATTACGAGATTGTCTTGCTCATCCACCCGGACCAGAGCGAACAGGTGCCTGCCATGCTGGAGCGCTACAAGGGCATGATCACCGCAGGCGGTGGCCAGGTGCACCGCGTGGAAGACTGGGGTCGGCGCCAGCTGGCCTACATGATCAGCAAGCTGGCCAAGGCGCACTATCTGTGCTTGAACATCGAGGCTGATCAGGCGGTGATGGCCGAGCTCGAGCATGCGTTCAAGTTCAACGATGCCGTGCTGCGTCACCTCACGGTACAAAAGGCCAAGGCCGAAACCACGCCGTCCTCGATGATGAAGACCGTCGAGCGCGAGGAAGCACGCAAGGCCGGCCAGGCCGAGACGGCCCAGGGCTGAGCCCGGGCACGTCACCCACGGCGGATGTGAACACGACCGGCGGCGCGCACGCGAGCAACCATGCCAGCCTGACGGCAAGCCTGGAGCAGGTGCAGCCCTTGCGCCATACGCCTGCGGGCCTGCCCGTGCTGGACATGCAGCTGGTGCATGCTTCGACGGGCCAGGAGGCGGGAGCGCAGCGCCAGATTGCGTTGGGTATCAAGGCTGTGGCCTTTGGTACCCAGGCCGAGAGGCTGGCACGTCAGGCGCTGGGGAGTCTCTGGGATTTTCAGGGCTTTCTGGCGCAGGGGCGAAACGGCAAAGGCGTGGTGTTTCATATCCGTGAGTTTCAACCGCATCAGTTTTAAAAGGTTCAGACCATGTTCAAGAAATTCAACAAGAATGGCAAGAATGGCAAGAACGGCAGGCGCAACAACCAGTCTCTGCTGTTCAAGCGCAAGCGTTTCTGCCGTTTCACCGTCGCGGGCGTCGAGGAAATCGATTACAAGGATGTCGATACGCTGCGTGATTTCATTGCCGAGAACGGCAAGATCATTCCCGCGCGCCTGACGGGCACGCGCGCCATCTACCAGCGCCAGCTCAACACCGCCATCAAGCGCGCGCGCTTCCTGGCCCTGGTGCCCTACAGCGACCAGCACAAAATCTGAGGAGCACCCATTCCATGCAAGTCATTCTGCTCGACAAGGTTGTCAACCTCGGCGCACTCGGCGACATCGTCAAGGTCAAGGACGGTTACGCCCGCAACTATCTGATCCCCACGGGGCGTGCCCACCGCGCCACGGCCACCGCCAAGGCGGAATTCGAAGCCCGGCGCGCCGACCTCGAAAAGGCCGCGGCCGACAAGCTTGCCCAGGCGCAGGCCCACGCGGCCCAGCTGGCCGAAACCACCATCAAGCTCACGCAGAAGGCGGGGGTGGATGGCCGTCTGTTCGGCTCGGTCACGAGCTACGACATCGCCGACGAACTGCATCGCCAGGGCGTGAAGGTGCACAAGGCGCAGATCCGCATGCCCAATGGGCCGATCAAGGTCGTGGGCGAGAGCTCCGTCACGGTGGTGCTGCACACGGACGTGTCCGTGGACCTGACGGTCGTCGTCTACGGTGAAACGGCCTGACGGAGACCGTGTCACCCGATGCAAAAGCCGCTTTCGGGCGGCTTTTGTTTTGCCTCAATGCAGGCCGCTGAGTTGCGCCAGATCGCGATCCAGCAGGGCCGGGTCACCCAGCTGGAGCTCGATGAGGCGGCGCAGGTGGGTGACGCTGTCGATGTCCACGCCGCGGCAGACGACGCCTATGTTTTCGTCCTGCAGGTGGGTCACTTGCACCGACATGGCGATGTACTCCTGGCGCGCCAGCGGCACGGTGAGCTCGCATTGCAGTCCGGGATGCAGCGTGGCGGCGTCGGATGTGGCCTGCAGCAGGGCCCCCTTGAGGGACAGGTCCAGGACGCGCACGGGGATGGCCTGTCCGGCCCATCGCAGCTGGCCTGGAGAATCGAACTGGACGCGGACGTAGTGGCGGCGCTCGTATGGCATGGCGATCCCGTGGGTGGCGTGACATCCGCGATGCTAGCCTCTGCGGGCGCCTGTGCAACCCCTGTCGCGGCGAAGACTCTGCGCGCGTCGTGCACCGGTTTCCCATGGCTTGTACACCTGTTGTCCACAGCCTTGTGCCGTGACTTGGCGCCTGCGCGTGGTTAGCATAGCCCGCATTGTTTTTCAGGATGGTGTGATTGATGTCTGCCGTGATTTCCGCGCCGCTGGAAGCCTTTGATCCAGCGGGATTTGTCGACCAGGAGGTGGCGCGGCTGCGCGTTCCTCCGCATTCCATCGAGGCCGAATCCAGCGTCCTCGGGGGCCTGCTGCTGGACAACATGGCCTGGGATAGGGTCGGCGACCTGCTGGTGGATGGCGACTTCTACCGCAACGAACACCAGCAGATTTACGCGGCCATCGGCGCGCTGGTCGGTGCGGGCAAGCCGGCCGACGTGATCACGGTGTATGAGCGCCTGCAGAGTCTGGGTCGGGCCGAGGAAACCGGAGGTCTCGCCTACCTGAACAGCCTGGCGCAATACGTGCCGAGCGCGAGCAACATCCGCCGCTACGCCGAAATCGTGCGCGAGCGCGCGATCTTGCGCAAACTGGTGACGGCGAGCGACGAGATCGCGACCAATGCCTTCAACCCTCAGGGGCGGCCGGTGGACCGCATTCTCGACGAGGCCGAGCAGAAAATCTTCGCCATCGGCGAGGAAGGCTCGCGCATGAAGCAGGGCTTCCAGGCCATGGAGTCGCTGGTCGTGACGCTGCTCGATCGCGTCACTGAAATGGCTGACAACCCCATGGACGTGACCGGGGTGCCCACGGGATTCACCGATCTGGACCGCATGACCAGCGGCCTGCAGGCGGGCGATCTGGTGGTGCTGGCGGCGCGCCCGTCCATGGGCAAGACGTCGCTCGCGGTCAATATCGCCGAGCATGTGGCGCTCAACGAGCAGCTGCCGGTGGCGATCTTTTCGATGGAAATGGGCGCGGCTCAGCTGGCAGTGCGCATCGTCGGCTCGATCGGCCGCATTCATCAGGGGCATCTGCGCACCGGCAAGCTCACGGACGAGGAGTGGCCGCGCCTGACGGAAGCGATCGAGCGTCTGCGCAGCGTGTCGCTGCACATTGATGAAACGCCGGGCCTGACGCCGTCCGAGCTGCGCGCCAATGCCCGGCGCCTGGCGCGCCAGTGCGGCAAGTTGGGCCTCATCGTGGTGGACTATCTGCAGCTGATGAGCGGTTCGGGCGGCTCCCAGGGGGAAAACCGGGCCACCGAGCTGGGCGAGATTTCGCGCGGCCTGAAGATGTTGGCCAAGGAGCTGCAATGTCCGGTGATCGCGCTCTCGCAGCTCAATCGCAGCGTGGAGACGCGCACCGACAAGCGTCCCATGATGAGCGATCTGCGTGAATCGGGCGCGATCGAGCAGGACGCGGACATCATCATGTTCATCTACCGCGACGATTACTACAACAAGGAGAGCAAGGAGCCCAATGTGTCAGAAATCATCATCGGCAAGCAGCGCAACGGGCCGACAGGCACGGTCAAGCTCTTCTTCCAGAAGGATCAGACGCGCTTTGAGAATCTGGCGATCGAGCAGATGGATGGCTATTGAGACCGGACAAGGCGGGCACATGATGGATACGCGCGAACGTTGGGAGCGGCTCAGGCTGGCTCTGGGACTGGATGAGGCGGGTTTGCCGCCGGGCCAAGAGGTGGCGCGCTCGCCGCGCGACGGTGCGGAGCTGATGCGGCTCGGACATTGCAGCGGCGACCAGGCTCGCCGGGCGATCGCCGCGGCGCATGAGGCGGCGCTGGCCTGGCGCGGCGTGCCTGCGCCGGTGCGCGGCGAGCTGGTGCGGCGCCTCGGTGAGCTGCTGCGTCGGCACAAGGCGGCGCTCGGGGAACTGGTGTCGCTGGAGGCGGGCAAGATCACCAGCGAAGGCCAGGGCGAGGTGCAGGAGATGATCGACATCTGCGACTTTGCCGTGGGGCTGTCGCGCCAGTTGCACGGGCTGACGATCGCCAGCGAGCGCCCCGGCCACCGCATGATGGAAACCTGGCATCCGGCAGGGGTGGTGGGCATCATCTCGGCCTTCAACTTCCCGGTGGCGGTGTGGTCCTGGAATGCGGCGCTGGCGCTGGTTTGCGGCAATGCCATCGTCTGGAAGCCTTCGGAAAAGACGCCGCTGACGGCCGCCGCGTGCCAGCACCTGCTGCTGCAGGCCGCGCGCTCGCTCAATGCCGAGCGGCCCGCGAGCGTGCCCGAGGGACTGAGCCAGCTCCTGATCGGCGGGCAGGGCGTGGGCGAGGCGCTTGCCGCGGATCCGCATGTGGCCGTGGTCAGCGCCACGGGCTCGACGCGCATGGGCCGGCAGGTGGCCGTGCGGGTGGCCGAGCGTTTTGGCCGCAGCATTCTGGAGCTCGGGGGCAACAACGCGATGATCGTCACGCCCTCGGCCGATCTGGAGCTGGCGGCACGCGCCATCACCTTCGCCGCGGTCGGCACGGCCGGGCAGCGTTGCACCACGCTGCGCCGCCTGATCGTGCATGCGTCGGTGGCCGATGCGTTGCTTGCGCGCCTGAGCGCGATCTACCGGAGCATCGCGGTGGGCGATCCGCTGCAGGAGGGTGTGCTGGTCGGTCCGCTGATCGATCGCGCGGCGTTCGATGCCATGCAGGCGGCGCTGGTTCAGGCGCGCGCCGAGGGCGGCCAAGTGCAGGGCGGGGAGCGCGTGTGCGAGGAGCTGGGGGCACACGCCTGGTACGTGCGCCCCGCGCTGGTGCAGATGCCGCGCCAGAGCGCGGTGGTGGCGCAGGAGACGTTCGCGCCCATCCTGTATGTGCTGCGCTACGACGGCGACCTGCAGGCCGCCGTGGCGCTGCAGAACGCCGTGCCGCAGGGCCTGTCGTCGGCCATCTTCACGCAGAACCTGGGCGAGGCCGAGCGCTTCATGTCGTCGGCGGGCAGCGATTGTGGCATTGCCAACGTCAACATCGGCACCTCGGGCGCAGAGATCGGCGGTGCGTTCGGCGGCGAGAAGGAGACCGGCGGCGGGCGCGAATCGGGCTCGGACGCCTGGAAGGGCTACATGCGCCGAGCCACCAACACGATCAACTACAGCGGCGCGCTGCCGTTGGCGCAGGGCGTGCGCTTTGACGTGTAGGAAATTTCAATGAAATAGGGCTCCAGCGCTTGCTGGACATGCGCTGGCAGCTATTTTTTTCAGCAACTCGCCGATCAGAGCACCTCGCTGGCGAAATCCGCCAGGCGCGAGCGCTCGCCGCGCGCGAGCAGGATGTGGCCGCTGTGCGCCCAGCCCTTGAAGCGGTCCACGGCGAAGGTCAGGCCCGAGGAGCCTTCGGTGAGGTAGGGGGTGTCGATCTGGCCGAGGTTGCCCATGCAGATGATCTTGGTGCCCGGCCCCGCGCGGGTGATGAGTGTCTTCATCTGCTTGGGCGTGAGGTTCTGCGCCTCGTCGATGATCACGTACTTGCTCATGAACGTGCGCCCACGCATGAAGTTCATGCTCTTGATCTTGATGCGGCTCCTGATCAGCTCATTGGTGGCCGCGCGCCCCCACTCGCCGGCGCTGCTGCCCTCGCCCTTGGCGAGGAATTCGAGGTTGTCGTCGAGCGCCCCCATCCACGGCCCCATCTTCTCCTCTTCGGTGCCGGGCAGAAAGCCGATGTCCTCGCCCACGCTCACGGTGGCGCGGGTCATGATGATTTCCGTGTAGCGGCGCTCGTCAAGCACCTGCGTGAGGCCCGCGGCCAGCGCCAGCAGCGTCTTGCCCGTGCCGGCCTGGCCGGTGAGCGTGACGAAGTCCACCTCGGGGTCCATCAGCAGGTTCATCGCGAAGTTCTGCTCGCGGTTGCGCGTGTTCACGCCCCAGACGGCGTTCTTGGCCGAGCCGTAGTCCTTGAGCGTCTGCAGCACCGCGGTCTTGTCGCGGATTTCGGTCACGCGCGCGTACAGGCTGGGCTCGCCCGGGGCCTCGAAGAAGACGAACTGGTTGATCATCATCTGCGCCACCAGCGGGCCGCTCACGCGGTAGCAGGTGTGCGCGCCGTTTTGCCAGCTTTCCACCTTTCTGCCCGCCTTGGCCCAGAAATCGGGCGGCAGCGCGAGATAGCCCGAGTACAGCAGATCGTCGTCGTCCAGGACCTTGTCGTTCTGATAGTCCTCGGCCGCGAGACCCAGCGCGCGCGCCTTCACGCGCATGTTGATGTCCTTGGAGACCAGAACCACCTCGCGCGGCGCATGGCGTTCGCGCAGCGCGTGCACCACGCCGAGAATCTGGTTGTCGGCCTTGCCCAGGGGCAGGCTCGCGGGCAGCTGGTAGCTCAGCGGTTCGGTCTGGAAGTACAGCTGGCCGGTGGCCGCGCGCTGGCCCGTGCCTTTCAGGGGCACGCCGCTGGCGATGTCCGAGGGCCCCGCGGCGGCGACCAGCGCGTCGAGCGTGCGGCTCGCCTGGCGGCCGTTGCGCGCCACCTCGGTGGTGCCGCGCTTGTGCGCATCCAGCTCCTCGAGCACCACCATGGGCAGGAGGATGTCGTGCTCCTCGAAGCGAAAGAGGCTGGATGGGTCGTGCAGCAGCACGTTGGTGTCGAGCACGAACAGCTTGGCTGTGCCCGCGTGCCGGGTCGTCTTGCGGGCCGCCGGTTCGCGCCGCCGCGCCGCCGCCAGGCCAGCGGCCTTGTCCGACGGGGCCGCTGCGCGGGCGGATTGCGCGGGCGCGGCGGTGGGCTTTGCAGCGGCGCGTGCTGCGGCGAGGGGCCGTTCGGGGTCGGCGGGGAGCTGGGCGCCTGCCGGGCGCTTGCGTGGCTCGGTGGCGGCATAGGCACTGGTGGCCAGCAGGGCGGCGCGTTTGGCGGGAGCGGGAGGCAGCGGCATGGAGATGGTTCAGAAAATGAAAAGCCGCCCGGAGTGGGCGGCTTGTGGTGTGTGGCGAAGGCTCAGACCCATGGGGCCATTATGCATGCCCGCCCCGGGCGAACAGGGTGCGCTCAGGCAACTTTCTTGACCTGGGCCTTCAGGGCCTTGACGGCCTTGAGCACGTCTTCCACGTGGCCGGGCACCTTCAGGCCGCGCCACTCCTGCACGACGATGCCATCGGCGTTGATGAGGAAGGTGGAGCGCTCGATGCCCTTGACCTTCTTGCCATACATGATCTTGTTCTTGACCACGCCGAACATGTGGCACATTTTTTCTTCGGTGTCGGCGATGAGCTCGAAGGGCAGTTCCAGCTTGGCCTTGAAGTCGTCGTGCGACTTCATGTTGTCGCGCGAGACGCCGAAAACCTCGGCGCCGACCTTCACGAAGTCCTTGTACTTGTCGCGGAACTGCATCGCTTCCGTCGTGCAGCCGGGGGTGTTGTCTTTGGGGTAGAAATAGAGCACCAGGGCCTGGCCCAGATGCGAAACGTTCGAGACCTGTACTCCGCCTGTCGCGTTGGCTTCAAATTCTGGAAGGGGTTTGTTGACAGCGATCGCCATGGCGGTGTTATCTCTCTCGTGTAAAGCCGTGAAAGTGCCGGGGGAAGTAGGGTGCGGTAGCGGATGCCCCCGGCTGCAAGGCAGCTATTTTAACGTGTAGCAGCTGAAAAGGCCAGTGACCCGGGGCGTTGGCGGGGCGCCGTCGCGGGCCTGGGGCCCGTGGACACGTCAGTGGGTGACGAGCAGCGCGGCAAAGACCTTGCGGCCTTCGCCGGCAAGGATGTTGTAGGTGCGACAGGCCGCATGCGTGTCCATGGTCTCCAGGCCGATGTGGCGCTTCATGAGCGGGCCGAGCCAGCGGGGCGAGACAAAACGGCCTTTTTCGCCGCTGCCGAAGATGACCACCTCGGCGTCGAGTTCGGCGAGCCTGGAGAAGTGCGCTTCGCTCAGATCCTCGAAGCGCTCGCACTCCCAGTCGAAGCGCGCGCCGTTGGCGCCGATGACGACGCTGTGCGTCAGGCGCTCGGCATTGACCGCGATCCAGCCCGGGCCGTAGCCGGTGATGGTTTGAGCGTCGCTTTGATCGGGTTCGAATTTCATGGTGCCGCCGGTGCCTGCGCCCGCATGGGCCGCGCGGGCAAATGTGGTCAAATTATAGGTTTCGCCAGTTTGCCAGGCACGCGGCCATGAAACTCCTGCACAAATCCTCCAAGCTCAACAACGTGCTCTATGACGTGCGCGGCCCCATCGTGGACGCGGCGCGCCAGATGGAGGAGGAAGGGCAGAAGATCATCAAGTTGAACATCGGCAACATGGCGCCGTTCGGCTTCGATCCGCCCGACGAGGTGGTGCAGGACATGATCCGCAACCTGCCCGAGTCGGCGGGCTACTCGGACAGCAAGGGCATCTTCGCCGCGCGCAAGGCGGTGATGCACTACACGCAGCAGCAGGGCATCGCCGGGGTGACGCTGGACGACATTTATCTCGGCAACGGCGCGAGCGAGTTGATCGTGATGGCGACCAACGCGCTGCTCAACGACGGCGACGAGCTGCTGCTGCCCGCGCCCGACTACCCGCTGTGGACGGCGGCCACCAGCCTGGCGGGCGGTGTGCCCGTGCATTACGTCTGCGACGAGGCCAACGGCTGGATGCCCGACCTGGCCGACATGCGCGCCAGGATCACGCCGCGCACGCGCGGCATCGTGGTCATCAACCCGAACAACCCGACGGGCGCGCTGTATTCGGATGAGCTGCTGCGCGGCATCGTGCAGCTGGCGCGCGAGCACGACCTGGTGCTGCTGGTCGACGAGGTCTACGACAAGGTGCTGTACGACGGCGAGAAGCACACCGCGATGGGGAGCCTGTCGACCGATGTGCTGACGCTCACCTTCAACTCGCTCTCCAAGGCCTACCGCTCGTGCGGCTACCGCGCGGGCTGGATGGTGGTCTCGGGCGACAAGGGGCAGGCGCGCGACTACATCGAGGGCCTGAACATGCTGGCCAACCTCAAGCTCGGCTCCAACGTACCGGGCCAGTGGGCCATCCAGACCGCGCTGGGCGGCTACCAGAGCATCAACGACCTGATCAGGGAAGGCGGACGCCTGCGCGTGCAGCGCGACCTGGCGTACGAGCTCATCACCGCGATTCCGGGCGTGAGCTGCGTCAAGCCCAAGGCGGCGCTGTACATGTTCCCGCGCCTGGACCCGCAGATGTACCCGATCGAGGACGACCGCCAGTTCTTCATGGAGGTGCTGCGCGCCACGCGCGTGATGCTGGTGCAGGGCACGGGCTTCAACTACCCGGACAACCAGCACTTTCGCATCGTCTTCCTGCCGCACAAGAGCGACCTGCGCGAGGCGATCGGGCGCCTTGCGAAGTTCCTCGAGCAGTACCGCCAGCGCCGTGCCAAACCGGCGGCGGTGTTGCCCATCAATTCAAAAAAAGAAGCTGCCAGTGCTTGATGGACAAGCGCTGCAGCCGTTTTTCATTCAAAACTCAACCATGAAACCCATTCAAGTCGGCCTGCTCGGCATCGGCACCGTCGGCAGCGGCACCTTTCAGGTGCTCACGCGCAACCAGGAGGAAATCGGCCGCCGCGCCGGGCGGGCGATCCAGATCACCATGGTGGCCGATCTGGACACCGCGCGGGCGCGCTCCATCGTGGGCGGGAACGTGCGCGTGGTGGGCGATGCGCGCGAGGTCATCGCCAACCCGGAGATCGACGTGGTGGTCGAGCTGATTGGCGGCTACGGCATTGCGCGCCAGCTCGTGCTGGAGGCTATTCGCCAGGGCAAGCACGTGGTCACGGCCAACAAGGCGCTGCTGGCGGTGCACGGCACCGAAATCTTCAAGGCCGCGGCGGCGCGGGGCGTGATCGTCGCCTTCGAGGCGGCGGTGGCCGGCGGCATTCCCATCATCAAGGCGTTGCGCGAGGGCCTGACGGCCAACCGCATCCAGTGGGTGGCGGGCATCATCAATGGCACGACGAATTTCATCCTGAGCGAGATGCGCGACAAGGGGCTGGATTTCGATGTCGCGCTCAAGGACGCGCAGCGCCTGGGCTACGCCGAGGCCGACCCGACCTTCGACATCGAAGGCGTGGACGCCGCGCACAAGGCCACGCTCATCAGCGCCATCGCCTTCGGCATTCCGGTGCAGTTCGACAAGTGCCATGTCGAGGGCATCACGAAGCTCGCATCCGCGGACATCCGCTACGCCGAGCAGCTCGGCTACCGCATCAAGCTGCTGGGCATCACCCGGCGCACGGACAAGGGCGTGGAGCTGCGCGTGCACCCCACGCTGATCCCGGCGCGGCGCCTCATCGCCAATGTCGACGGCGCGATGAATGCCGTCGTGGTGCAGGGCGACGCCGTGGGCACGACGCTGTACTACGGCAAGGGTGCGGGCAGCGAACCGACCGCGAGCGCCGTGATCGCCGACCTCGTGGACATCGCGCGCCTTCATGGCGCCGACCCGGCGCATCGCGTGCCGCCGCTGGCGTTTCAGAGCAGCACGCTGGCGGCCGCGGGCGGCGACCTGCCGGTGCTGCCCATGGCCGACGTGGTCACCGGCTACTACCTGCGCATCCGTGTGGTCGATGAAGCCGGGGTGCTGGCGCGCATCACCGGGATCCTGGCGAACGCGGGCATCAGCATCGACGCCATCCTGCAGCGCGAGGCCGACGAAGTCGGTGGCGAGGGCAGCACGCAAACCGATCTCATCATCCTCACGCACGACACGCGCGAAGGCGATCTGGACGCCGCGCTGGCGCAGATCCAGCCGCTGCCGACGGTGCTGGCGCCGATCACGCGCATCCGCAAGGAAGAGCTGAACTGATGCGCTACCTCTCCACCCGTGGCGATGCGACCCCGCGCCAGTTCTGCGATATCCTGCTCGAGGGCCTCGCGCCCGATGGCGGCCTGTACCTGCCCGAGCGCTATCCGCAGGTCGATGCGGCCGAGCTCGCCCGACTGCGCGCGGTGCACGCGAACGAGGGCTACGCGGCGCTGGCGTTCGAGATCCTGAGCCGCTACATCGACGACATTCCTGCCGCCGACCTTCGGGCGATCTGCGAGCAGACCTACACCGCCGAGGTTTTCGGCACGCGCGAGATCGTGCCGCTCAAGCAGCTGGACGACGGGTTTTACCTGGAGGCGCTCTCCAACGGTCCGACGCTCGCGTTCAAGGACATGGCGATGCAGCTGCTGGGCCACCTGTTCGAGTACGAGCTGGGCCGGCGCGGGCAGCAGCTCAACATCCTGGGCGCCACCAGCGGCGACACCGGCAGCGCCGCCGAATACGCGATGCGCGGCAAGAAGGGCATCCGCGTCTTCATGCTCAGCCCGCACGGGCGCATGAGCCCGTTCCAGCAGGCGCAAATGTTCTCGCTGCAGGATGCGAACATCCACAACATCGCCATCGAAGGCGTGTTCGACGACTGCCAGGACATCGTCAAGGCCGTGAGCAACGACCTGGCGTTCAAGGCGCGCCAGCACATCGGCACGGTCAACTCGATCAACTGGGCGCGGCTGCTGGCGCAGGTGGTCTATTACTTTGCCGGGTACTTCCAGGCGACGAGCGGCGCGGGTGACAAAGTGAGTTTCACCGTGCCCAGCGGCAATTTCGGCAACATCTGCGCCGGCCACGTGGCCCGCATGATGGGGCTGCCGATCAAGCACCTGGTGGTGGCGACCAACGAGAACGACGTGCTCGACGAATTCTTTCGCACCGGTGTCTACCGCGTGCGCGCCGCGGCCGACACGCTGGAGACGTCCAGCCCCTCGATGGACATCTCCAAGGCGAGCAATTTCGAGCGCTTCATCTTCGACCTGCTCGGGCGCGATGGCGCGGCCGTGCGTGAGCTCTTTGGCGTGCAGTTGGCGCGCCAGGGTTTTTTCGATCTCAGCGAGGATGCGCGCTTCAAGGAGGCGGCGCAGCGCTACGGCTTTCAGAGCGGCCGCAGCACCCACGCCGACCGCCTCGCGACGATACGCGGCGTGCACGAGCGCCATGGCGTGACCATAGACACGCACACGGCCGATGGCGTGAAGGTGGCGGGTGAGCATCGCACCGACGTGCCGATGATCGTGCTGGAGACCGCGCTGCCCATCAAGTTCGCCGAGACCATCACCGAGGCCCTGGGTCACCCGCCCGAGCGGCCCGCCCGGTTCAACGGCATCGAGGGCCTGCCCAAGCGCGTCACCGTGCTGCCCGCCGACGTCGAGCAGGTCAAGGCGATGATCGTTCGGTTCGGTGGAAATTAATGGTCAAATCGGCCTCAAACGCTTTCCTGTCAAGCGCGGATAGCTCTCGATTCAGGAGTTTTGAATGAAGGTGGTCGTGTTCGCCGGCTTTTCCGGTTCCGGCAAGACGACGCTGCTGGAGCAGATCATCGCGCTCCTGAAGGCGCGGGGGTTGCGCGTGTCGGTACTCAAGCACGCGCACCACCACTTCGACATCGACCAGCCGGGCAAGGACAGCTGGCGCCACCGCCAGGCCGGCGCCTACGAAGTGCTCATCGCCTCGGACCAGCGCCTGGCGCTGATGCGTGAATACGGTTCGGCGATCGAGCCCGACGTGCACGCGCTGCTGGCGCAGCTCAGCACGGTGGACTGGGTGCTGGTGGAGGGCTTCAAGCTCGCCGCGCTGCCCAAGATCGAAGTCTGGCGCGAGCCCGAGCCGGGCCGCGGCGAGCGCCCCGTGCGCTATCCGCACGATCCGCGTATCCTTGCCGTCGCCACCGACGACCCCGCGCGTTTGCCCGAGCCCGTGCGCCAGCCGCTGCTGGACCTCAACGATCCGGCCGGCATCGTGCAGTGGATGCTGCAGAACGCGAGCGACTTCGAGTACGCGCCGCCCCATGCGCATCCCGCGGTGGCATCGGGAGAGCATGCATGAAGACACCCCTCAAACCGCTGGACGACGCACTGGCCGAGCTGATTGCGCACGCGGCGGCATTGACCGACACCGAATCGGTCTCGCTCTTCGAGGCCGAGGGCCGCGTGCTGGCGGCGGATGTGGTCTCCGCGCTGCAGGTGCCGCCACACGACAACAGCGCCATGGACGGCTACGTGCTGCGCAGCAGCGATGTGGCGCAGGCGGGCACGGTGCTGCCCCTCTCACAGCGTATCGCAGCGGGGCATGTGGGGGCGCCACTGGCCCAAGGCACGGCCGCGCGCATCTTCACCGGAGCGCCGATTCCCGAAGGCGCGGATGCCGTTGTGATGCAGGAAGAATGCGCGCCGCTCGATGGTGATCGCGTGCAGGTCAACACCGTGCCCCGACCCGGGCAGTGCATACGCCGCAGCGGCGAGGACATCCTGCGCGGCAGCGTCGTGCTGGGGGCGGGCACTCGCCTGGGGCCGGCCGAGCTCGGCCTCGCGGCCAGCGTCGGCATGGCCGAGCTGACCGTCGCGCGCCGCCCGCGCGTGGCGCTTTTTTCCACCGGCGACGAACTCGTGATGCCCGGCGCCGTGGCGCCCGAACAGATGCGCGAGGGCCGCATCTACAACAGCAACCGCTTCTTTCTGCGCAGCCTGCTGCAGCGCCTGGGCTGCGAGGTGCTGGATCTGGGCGTGGTCGAAGACACGCTCGGCGCGACGCTGGCGGCGCTCACGCAGGCCGCCGAGCGCTGCGACGTGATCGTCACCAGCGGCGGTGTCTCGGTCGGCGAGGAAGATCACGTCAAGCCCGCCGTGCAGCAGCTCGGGGCGCTCGATCTGTGGAAGATCGCCATCAAGCCCGGCAAACCCTTTGCCTTCGGCCATGTGCGCGCCGGTGGACGCCAGGCGCACTTCATGGGGCTGCCGGGCAACCCGGTGTCCAGCTTCATCACCTTCGTGCTGCTGGTGCGCCCCTTCCTGTTGCGCCTGCAGGGGGTGCGCGAGGTGGCCCCCCAATCCGTCGCCGTGAGCGCCGATTTTGATTGGCTCAAGGCCGATTCGAGGCGCGAGTTCCTGCGTGTGCGCCGGGCGGCCGATGGGCGCCTCGAGCGTTACGCCAACCAGGGCTCGGGCGTGCTCACGTCCGTCGCCTGGGCCGATGGCGTGGTGGACAACCCGCCGCACACGCCCATTGCGCGGGGCGATGTCGTGCGCTTCATCCCGTGGTCGGAGCTGCTGTGATCGCCGCCAAAACCGTGACCGTGCGCTATTTCGCCTCGATCCGCGAGGCCGTGGGCCGCGACCATGAGCGCGTGAGCACCCACGCCGCCACGCTTGCGGCGCTGCGCGAGGAACTGATCGCGCGTGGTGCGCCCTGGGCCGAATGCCTGGCCGCCGGTCGCGCGGTGCGCATGGCGGTTGATCAGCTGATGGCCCATGACGACGCGGCCCTGCCCGACGGCGCCGAAGTGGCGTTCTTCCCGCCGGTCACCGGGGGCTGAGGCCGGGTTCGGCCAGTTCCGGGCTGTGCCAGCCCAGCAGTTCCGCCAGCCGCAGCACCACCCAGCGCGCCTCCTCGGGCGCCAGAGCGCTGGTCGGCGTGACCAGGGCGGCGTGCATGCCCGCGAGCACGCCCTGCTCGGAAGGCGCGTCGTGATGCAGCTGCTGCGCGCGCTCCACCAGACCGCAGGCCAGGTCTTCGCACAGTTCATGGCGATCGCGCACCGCGGCGGCGCTCATGCGCAAACGCCCCCGCGCATCGCTGCACAGTGCGATGAACGAGGGCGGCACGATGATCTGGTTGTCGTCGTCCATGCGTCAATTGGCTGTGAAGCGCTGCTCGAAGCGCAGCCGGTCCGCGTGCAGTTCGAAGGTCACCAGCTGCCCCATCTTGCCGTCGGCCGTGCGGTGCGCGGCAAACAGGCTGGCACGCCCGCTCAGCGCCATGCTCTCCAGGTCGATGATGGCGTAGGGATGGGGCACGAAGACGTGGAATTCAAAGACGGCGCGGTGCGCGCTCTGTGGCGAGGGATAGAGCGTGTAGCCGTGGGCGGAGAAGGCGAGGGTGGCCATGAGGGCAAGGGCGTAAAGTAGGCGGGTCGCGACAAGTTTATTCGTCCGTGCGATCGTCCTTCATGTTCAGCAGCGTTTCCATCCAGACCGAGGATTTCGATGTCTCCGCCGAGCTGGCCCGCCTGCGCGAGCGCGATGCCCGCGTGGGCGCCGTCTGCTGCTTCGTCGGCACGGTGCGCGATCGCGGCGGCGACGGCGCAGTGAGCGCGATGGAACTGGAGCACTACCCCGGCATGACGGAAAAATCCATCATTGCCATGATCGAGGAGGCGCGCGCCCGCTTCGAGCTGCTTGGCGTGCGCGTGATTCACAGGGTGGGGCTGCTGCAGCCGCTCGATCAGATCGTGCTGGTGGCCGTGACCTCGGCGCACCGCGGCGAGAGTTTCATGGCCTGCGAGTTCCTGATGGACTACCTCAAGACCCAGGCGCCGTTCTGGAAGAAGGAAACCACCCCCGAGGGCACGCGCTGGGTGGATGCGCGCGAGAGCGACGACGCGGCGCTCGCGCGCTGGGGCGTTCAGGTCACGCCCATGGCGACGCGGCCCCCACTTGGGGTACCCGAAGGCTGACGGGCTGCCCTCAAGGCGCTGGGGCGATCCGCACCGACACCTGGCTGCTCTCGATCAGCGTGATGATTCCCCCGTGCTGCACGCGCAGTGCGCCGCGATCGTTGATGCCCCGGCCCGTGCCCTCGCGCAGTGCTCCGGCGCCCTGAAGGCACAGTGGCTGATCGGCCAGCGCATCCAGTCGCGCAAAATCATCCAGAAACGGCGCCAGGCCTGAATGCTCGAAGCTCAGCAGACCCGCGCGCAGGTGGCGAATCAGCGCGGCCGCGATCGCGTTGCGCCCCGGTGGCTGGCCGCTGCACAGCGTGGCCAGGTCGATCACCGGTTGGGTCACGGTCTGGTGCAGATCCTCTGGCAGGCGCAGGTTCACGCCCACGCCCACGCGCGCGGTGCACGGGCCATCGTATTCGCCCTGTACCTCGATCAGGATGCCCGCAAGCTTGGCGCCGCGCGCCAGCAGATCGTTGGGCCATTTGAGACGCAGATCGGGCACGCCCAGCTCCGCCAGCGCGTGCGCGGTGCACACACCCGCCGCGATCGACAGCCCCGAGAGCGTGGCCGGGCCGCCCGCAAAGCGCTTGAGGCACGAAAGGTACACGCCCATGCACGGAGGCGAGCTCCAGACGTGGCCACGCCGCCCGCGCCCGCCCGTCTGCTGTTCCGCGAGCACCACGGCCAGATCGGGCTGGGCATGGAGCGTTCGCGCCAATTCGTCCTGTGTCGAATCCAGCGCCCAGTGCACTTGTATCGGCGGCCCCGCTGCGCCGCTGAGTTGCGCGATGCGCGTGGCGTCCAGCAATTCGACGGGCCACGGCAGGCTGTAGCCCACATTGGTGCGCGCCTCGATCGGCAGGCCAAGCGCGCGCAGCGCGGCGATCTGCTTCCACACGGCAGCGCGCGTCACGCCCAGCTGTTCGGCCAGCGCCTCGCCCGAGATCGGCATGCCCGGCGCCAGCCGCTGCATCACTTCATGAGGAGATAGTGTGCGCTTCATGAGCCGAGTGTGCCCGCAAATGGTTGGAGCGCGCGGCCCCGCTGGTTGGGTGATCAAACGCCGCAGGAATTGTCAACGTAATTATGAATTCAAGTTGACACGAGGCTGATCGGCGTAGATACTTGCGCCTCGCCCGTGCGGCCGAGGGTTGGCCCGCTCGGGGTTTTTTGCAGGAACTCATCATGACACAAGAAGCTTCGGTTGCTCTTTCCAATGGCGCTGCCGGTGGTGCACGCTGGCTGCGTCAGGCCGCGCTGGTGCTCGCTGGCACGGCGGTGCTCACGGCCTCCTCCTACGTCAGCATTCCCATGGTGCCCGTGCCGGTTTCCATGCAGACCTTTGCGGTGCTGATGGTGGGTGCGCTCTATGGCTGGCGCCTGGGCGGCATCACGGTGCTGGCCTGGCTGCTCGAGGCGTTGCTGGGCATGCCGGTGCTCGCGGGAGGCAAGGGGGGGCTCGCCCCCTTCGTCGGGCCGACGGCCGGATATCTGTTGGCCTTTCCCGTCGGTGCGATGCTGATGGGGTGGCTGGTCGAGCGTGGTTTCGACGGCACACGCCCGCTGCGCGCGTTCGGCGCCATGTTGCTGTGCACCACGCTGATCCTGGCGATCGGCGGGCTGTGGCTCGGCACGATGATCGGCGCGGCCAAGGGCTGGGCGCTGGGTGTTGCGCCTTTCCTCGCGGGTGAGGTGGTCAAGTCGGCGCTGGGCGCGGCCTCGCTCGTGCTCTGGAGTACCGCGCGCAAGGCATTGGGCCGCCGGTGACGGTGCGCCTGCGTGCACACCATCTGTTGTGCATGCTGACCTACTCGGGCAAGGGCTACAGCGAAGCCTTTGTCCACTCGTTTGACCGCCTCGTTCAGCGCATCGGCGCGGGCGAGGCGATCGAGCTTCTGGCAGGCCCGGATGATGTGTGCGAGCCGATCGCGGGCAACGCCGGGGAGCACTGCCACTGCACCAGCGTGATCGAGCGCGACCGCCTGGCCGCTGGGCAGTTGGCGCGGCTCGCCGGCCTGCCGTTGACGCCGGGCACGCGAGTGACGGTGACCGCGCCGCTCGTGCAGCGCCTGCGCACGGCGTTTGCCGAAGGCTCCATCCGCGCCGCTTGCGCCGACTGCCCCTGGTACGCGATGTGCACTGAAGTCGCCGCAGGGGGCTACGCTAGCGCGTTGCTGCGCGCGCACTGACGGGCGCGCCCCGTCTTGAAGTGGGGCGCCCTGCCCCTCATATCGGATGTAACTCACATTTCACGGGTTGCATCATGCGTTTGGACAAACTCACCACCAAATTCCAGGAAGCCCTGGCCGACGCGCAGTCGCTCGCCCTGGGGCATGACAACGCCTACATCCAGCCCGAGCACCTGCTCGCGGCCATGCTGCAGCAGGAAGACGGCCCCAAGGCCCTGCTCGCGCGCGCCGGGGTGAATACCGCGCGTCTGGCGCAGGATGCGCAGGCGGCCATCCAGCGCCTGCCCGCCGTGCAGGGGCAGGAACAGGTGCAGCCCGGCCCCGACCTCCTCAAGCTGCTGCAGGCGACCGAAAAGGAAGCCATCAAGCGTGGCGACCAGTTCGTCGCCAGCGAAATGTTCCTGCTCGCGCTGGCCGATTCGAGCGGCGAGGCCGGCCGCATCGCCAAGGAGGCGGGCCTGACGCGCAAGGCGCTCGAAGCTGCGATCGAGGCGGTGCGCGGTGGCCAGACCATGGACAGTGCCGAGGGCGAGGGCCAGCGCGAGGCGCTGAAGAAATACACGCTCGATCTGACCGAGCGCGCGCGTCTGGGCAAGCTCGACCCGGTGATCGGCCGCGACGACGAAATCCGCCGCACTATCCAGGTGCTGCAGCGGCGCAGCAAGAACAACCCGGTGCTGATCGGCGAGCCGGGCGTGGGCAAGACCGCCATCGTCGAAGGCCTGGCGCAGCGCATCATCGCGGGCGAGGTGCCCGAATCGCTCAAGGGCAAGCGCGTGCTGGTGCTGGACATGGCGGGGCTGCTGGCGGGTGCCAAGTACCGCGGCGAGTTCGAGGAACGCCTCAAAGCCGTGCTCAAGGAAGTGGCGCAGGACGAGGGCCGCATCATCCTCTTCATCGACGAGCTGCACACCATGGTGGGCGCGGGCAAGGCCGAGGGCGCGATCGACGCCGGCAACATGCTCAAACCGGCGCTGGCGCGCGGCGAGCTGCACTGCATCGGTGCCACCACGCTCGACGAATACCGCAAGTACATCGAAAAAGACGCGGCGCTGGAGCGGCGCTTTCAGAAGGTGCTGGTCGATGAGCCCAGCGTCGAGGACACCATCGCCATCCTGCGTGGCCTGCAAGTGCGCTATGAGGCGCACCACGGCGTGGATATCACGGACCCGGCCATCGTGGCCGCAGCGGAATTGTCACACCGCTACATCACCGACCGCTTTCTTCCGGACAAGGCCATCGACCTGATCGACGAGGCCGCGGCCAAGATCAAGATCGAGATCGACTCCAAGCCCGAGGCACTCGACAAACTCGACCGCCGCATGATCCAGCTCAAGATCGAGCGCGAGGCGATGAAGAAGGAGCACGATGAGGCCTCGCAAAAACGCCTGCAGCTGATCGAGGAAGAACTTGCCGCGGCCGAGCGTGAATACGCCGATCTGGAAGAAATCTGGAAGATGGAAAAGGCGAGCGCCCAGGGCAGCGAGCAGATCAGGAAGGACATTGACGCGATCCGCACGCAGATCGAGGACCTCAAGCGCAAGGGCGATTTCAACAAGGTGGCCGAGCTGCAATACGGCAAGCTCCCCGAGCTGGAGAAGAGCCTGAAGGAAGCGCAGGACAGCGAGGCCGAGGGCGACGCGCCCAAACACAGGCTGCTGCGCACGCACGTGGGCGCCGAGGAGATCGCCGAGGTGGTGAGCCGCGCCACCGGCATTCCGGTGGCCAAGATGATGCAGGGCGAAAAAGACAAGCTGCTGCAGATGGAGGACAAGCTGCACGAGCGCGTCGTGGGCCAGGACGAAGCGATCACGGCGGTGGCCGATGCGATTCGCCGCTCGCGTGCGGGTCTGTCGGATCCGAACCGGCCGCTGGGCTCCTTCCTGTTCCTCGGCCCCACGGGCGTGGGCAAGACCGAGCTGTGCAAGGCCCTGGCGGGTTTCCTCTTCGACAGCGAAGACCACCTGGTGCGCATCGACATGAGCGAATTCATGGAAAAGCATAGCGTGGCGCGCTTGATTGGTGCGCCTCCGGGCTATGTTGGCTATGAGGAAGGTGGTTATCTGACCGAGGCCGTGCGGCGCAAGCCCTACAGCGTGCTGCTGCTCGACGAGGTGGAAAAGGCGCACCCCGACGTGTTCAACGTGCTGCTGCAGGTGCTTGACGACGGGCGCCTGACGGACGGGCAGGGGCGCACCGTGGACTTCAAGAACACCGTCATCATCATGACGAGCAACATCGGCAGTCCCATGATCCAGAGCATGGCGGGGCAGCCCTATGAAGACATCAAGGACGCAGTGATCGACGAGCTCAAGAACCACTTCCGGCCCGAGTTCCTGAACCGCATCGACGAGACGGTGGTGTTCCACGGGCTCGATGCCAAGAATATCGAGGCGATCGCGCGCATCCAATTGCGCCAGTTGCAGTCGCGCCTGGACAAGCTGGAGCTGTTCCTGGATGTCGCGCCCGCGGCGATGGCGGAGCTCGCCAAGGTCGGGTTCGATCCGGTGTTCGGTGCGCGACCCTTGAAGCGCGCGATCCAGCAGCGCATCGAGAATCCGCTCTCCAAACTGCTGCTGCAAGGGCGCTTTCCGCCCAAGAGCGTGATCGAGGTCGGGGTCGATCCGATCAATGCGCCGGGGGTGTTCGAGTTCGCTGCCCGCGCGCAGGCTTGAGGAGGCCGGGCGTGGCGCCGACTTGAACTTCCCCGTCCGGCCGCCGTCTGTGTAAACAGGCATCGTCGTGCGGTTGCAGCGTGCGGACGTCGTTTTCCGGGTATTCGCAGGCCGTGATGATGCATCGCCGATTGCGGCTTACCATAGATGGGTGTGCAGCGCCACGCGGCGCACCCACCCCAACAGAAAGAGGCATGGATTTGAACGAAGTCGTCACCACCGTCGCGCGCTGGAGCCTGCGCCTGCTCGTGATCGTCATGGGCGCGGTGCTGTTCCTGAGCTTGCTGGCCGCTGCCGGTGTGTTGGCGCTGGCGTGGGGCATCCGCCTGCTCTGGGCGCGCCTGACGGGCCGCCCCGCCAGGCCCTGGGTCATGCGCATGGATCCGCGCCATGGCTTCAGCACGGTGTACCGAAGCACCGCGCGATGGACATCGCACACCGCCAGCAAGGCCAGGAGCAGCGTCAGTCGCCTGGGCGACGTGACCGACGTGGAGCCGCGCGAAATCCGCTGAGCGCGGTGCCACACTGCGCCGGTATTTCACGGGCGCGACCTGCGCGTGGACTGCGTTGGCATGCGGGCGCGCCCCACCCTTTTGGAAGGCCAGGACATGCCCGATACCAGTTCCGAAGAAGTGCAGCGGCTCTTCAAGGCCCAGCATGCCGCCAGCCGCGCGCAGCCCGATGCGCCCCTCGGTGTGCGCCGCGAGCGGCTGCTGCGCCTGCGCTCGCTGCTTGAACAACACGCCCCCACGCTGGCCGCGGCCGTGCAGGCCGATTTCGGCATGCGTTCGCCGCGCCTCACCGAAGTGGCGGATTTCTTCCTGCTGCGCGCGCAGCTCGCGTCCACGCTCAAGCATCTGGCACGCTGGTGCCGCCCGCAGAAGGTGCGTACGCCCTTGTACCTGCAGCCCGCGCGCGCCTGGGTGCAGCGCCAGCCGCTGGGGGTGATCGGCGTCATCTCGCCGTGGAACTATCCGGTGCAGCTCGCCCTCGGTCCCGCGATCGGGGCGCTCGCGGCCGGCAACCGCGTGCTGCTCAAACCCAGCGAACTCACGCCGCACACCTCGGCCAAGCTGGCCGATCTGGTCGCGCAGTTCTTCGCGCCTGACGAATTCTGCGTGGTGCAGGGCGGTGCCGACGTGGCCGCGCAGGTGGCGTCGCTCCCGCTCGATCATCTGGTGTTCACGGGTTCGACGGCTGTGGGTCGCAAGGTGGCTCTGGCCGCCGCCGCCCACCTCACGCCGACCACGCTGGAGCTCGGCGGCAAGTCGCCCGCCATCCTCGACGCCGACTGCGATTTGCGTGACGCGGCCACCAAGATTGCGCACGGCAAGCTGCTCAATGCCGGGCAGACCTGCATTGCGCCCGACTATCTCTTCATTCCCAAGGGCAGCGAGGCAGCCTTTGCCGAGGCGTACCGCGCGGCCGTGGCGAGGCTTTTTCCGTACTTCGAGGGCAACCCCGACTACGCTTCCATCATCACGCCGCGCCACCTCGCGCGTCTGCGCGACCTGCTGCGGGAGGCGCGCGAGTTGGGCGCCGACGTGCAGGAGCTTGGCGCCGTCCCTGGCTCGCCCGCGGCGCCGCAGCAAAGCCTGGGCGACGGCATCGCCCGCCAGATGGCGCCTGCGCTGGTTTTCGGCGCCACCGGCGACATGCGCCTCATGCAGGAGGAAATCTTCGGTCCGGTGCTGCCGGTGATCGGCTACGAAGCGCTCGACGAGGCGGTCCACCACATCAACGCGCACCCGCGCCCGCTCTCGCTGTACTGGTTCGGCAACCGCCAGGCGGTGCGCGACGAGGTGCTGGCACGCACCGTGAGCGGTGGCGTCACGGTGAACGACACGCTGCTGCACATCGCGCACGAGAACCTGCCCTTCGGCGGCGTGGGGGACAGCGGCTGGGGTGCCTACCACGGCGAGCCGGGCTTCGTGCGCTTCAGCCACGCCAAGCCGGTGCTCGTGCAGTCGCGCTTCAGTGCCGGGGGGGCGCTTTATCCGCCTTACGGCGCGCGTTTCGACCGCGTCATGAGCGTGCTGCGCAAGCTCCTGTAGCCTCCATCCGGGGCGCGACGCCGCACTAGCACAAAACTTCGTTTCGCCTTCGTAAGGCAGATAAAAGTTTTTGCGCGAGAATCGCGGCCTTTCTCACGTTTGTGTTTGTGTTTTCATGTCTCGTATTCAGGTACGCCCCGCCACGTTGCGCGATGCCAAGGCCATCGCCCAAGTCCACACTTCCGCCGCCCTGCAAGTCTACAAAGGCGTCGTCCCCGACGAGCAGCTCAAGGTCATGTCTTCCCCCGAAAAGCGCCAGGCCTACTGGCGCGAAGCCATCGACTACTGCGAGCCGCAGGTGCAGGTGGCCGTGGAGGACGACAAGATCGTCGGCTTCGTCGGCTTCGACCGCTCACGCGACCCCAAGACCCGCCCGACCACCGGCGAGATCTGGGCCATTTACGCCGACCCGGGTCACTGGGACCAAGGCGTGGGTCTGGCGCTGTGGGACGCCGCGCGCGAAGGCCTGGCCGAAGAAGGCTGCACCACCGTGACCGCCTGGGTGCCGCTGCGCAACGAGCGCGCGCTGCGCTTTCACGAGGCAGCCGGTTTCAAGCGCGAGATGAGCACCGCCAAGACGGCGGTGATTGGCGGCGTGAAGATCGAGGAAGTGCGGCTGCAGCGCTCCTTGAACTAGAGCGGCTAGCGCCCGGCAGAAAAGGGCTCAGGCCATATTTCTCTTGGAAACTTGACCTTTGCGCCTGAGTCCCTTTCCCCTCTGAGGGAAGGCCGGGATGGGGCCGTTGCCAGTCCATGCGCCCGGCGCGAGCGCTGGTGTATCGCCCCCTCCCCGAGCGCTCGCACGGCGGGCAAGAGCCGTGCTCACAGACCTTCGGATACCGTAAGGCCGAAATCCGCCCGCCCCTTGGCCCGCGCCAGCAAGCGCAGATCCGGCCCCACGCGCTCCACGCCCTGCCACTCAAGCCCCAGGCCTTGCGACAGGGCCTGCAGCGGCCCCCAATCGGCCAGCCTCTGCCCGCCGCTGCCCAGCAGCATGGGGGCGAGGTACAGCAGCACTTCATCCACCAGCCCGGCCTGCACGAAGGCGCCGCTCAGCCGCGGGCCCGCCTCCAGGTGCAGCTCGTTCACGCTGCGCCGGCCCAGGTCGCGCAGCAGCGCGGGCAGGTCCACCTGGCCGTCGGCATTGGGCAGCGCGGTGACCGTGGCCCCGCGTGCGCGCAGCGCATCTGATGCAGCCGTATCCTCGCGCGCGGTGTAAATCCAGACCTGCCTGCCCGGCACGTCAAACAGCCGGGCGCCGGGCGGCGTGCGCAGGTGGCTGTCCAGCACCACCAGGTGCGGCTGGCGCGGCGTGGCCGCGCCGCGCACGTTCAGCAAAGGGTCGTCCGCCAGCACTGTGCCCACGCCTGTGAGCACCGCGCAGGCGCGTGCGCGCCAAGCGTGCCCATCCGTGCGCGCCTCGGGCGAGGTGATCCACTGGCTCGTGCCATCGGCCAGCGCCGCCACGCCATCGAGCGAGGTGGCCGCCTTCATCCGCACCCAGGGCGTGCCGCGCACCATGCGGCTGAAAAAGCCGATGTTGAGCTCACGCGATTCGGCGGCCCCCGGCCCTATCTCGACCTGCACACCTGCCGCCCGCAGCCGCGCGAAGCCCTGGCCCGCCACCAGCGGATTGGGGTCGGCGATGGACGCCACCACGCGGGCGATGCCCGCCGCGATCAAGGCGTCGCAGCAGGGCCCCGTGCGCCCCTGGTGCGCGCACGGCTCCAGCGTGACATAGGCGGTCGCGCCGCTCGCGGCTCGGCCTTGCGCCGCCGCGTCGCGCAGCGCCATCACCTCGGCGTGTGGCCCCCCGGCCTGCTGCGTAAAACCGCGGCCCAGCACCCGCCCGTCGGCCGCCGTGATGACGCAGCCCACGCGGGGGTTGGGGTTGGAAAGAAAAAGCGCCTGAGCGGCCAGCTCAAGCGCCTGGGTGATGGGGGAGGAGGCAGCGGTCATGACGCCCGCGATGGTAGTCTGATGCGTGCCTGATGGCGGAGACTGTGAGATTCGAACTCACGGACGGTTGCCCGTCGGCAGTTTTCAAGACTGCTGGTTTAAACCACTCACCCAAGTCTCCGTGGCGCGTTCCGCGATGGGCCACGGATTGTATCTGCGGCTACATCCCCAGCGATTTGAGCAGATCGTCCATGTCCGAGCCGCTGCCTGCCTGCGGCGCAGCTGCGTGGTGCTGGCTGGCGGCCTGGGTCATGAGGCTGTCGGGGTCGGGCGCTTCCTGGGGCTCGAAGTCGTAGAGCTTGATGAACTGGGTGCGGTCGATTGCCAGTTCGAGGTAGAAGATGTTGTTCCTGGCGGTGTAGAAGGTGACGCGCCGGGCTTCGGGCTGGTCAAGATTGGCGTCGACGCTCAGCACGACCTGCTGGTTGAGCACAAGCATCTTGGGCTGGTTCTGCGTGATGCGGGTCTGCAACTCGCGCTGGATGGCGCTGGTGAAGTCGCCCACGACCTGGTTCATGAGCTCGCCCATCACGTTCGCGACCTCGTCCGAGGTGTAGGCGGGGGCGAGGTCGGTTTCGGACATGCCCATGCTCAGCAGGTAGCTCTGGTAGATCTCCATCGCCGCGGCGGCGGAGAAGTTGATCACCACCAGGCCGGAAAAGCCGCCGTTGAAGAGCACGAAGCAGCCGATGTCGGGCTTGAGGCAGGTCTTGCCGATGCGCTGCACCATGCCCGAATAGCGCACCGTGCCCTGCGTGGCCACCGAGAGCACGCGGGTGACGGAGTTGCACAGGCTGATGAGCACATCCTTGGTGCCGTAGACGACGGTGTTGTCGGGTGTATCGGTCATTTTTTCTATCTCGAACCAGGGTTCAGCGACGTCCACGGGCGACGGCATTGGCCGCGGCCAGCGCCGTCATGTTGACCACGCGCCGCACCGTGGACGACGGCGTGAGCACGTGCGCGGGCGCGGCACAGCCCAGCAGGATCGGGCCGATGGTCGTGCCGTGGCCGTCGGTGGTCTTGATCACGTTGAAGAGGATGTTGGCCGCGTCCAGGTTCGGGCAGATGAGCACGTTGGCGCTGCCGCTGAGCGTCGAATCCAGCAGCGTGCGCCGGCGGATGGTTTCCGACAGGGCCGAGTCGCCGTGCATTTCGCCGTCGCATTCGATGTGTGGCGCGATCCGGGTGAAGATCTCGTGCGCGCGGCGCATCTTGAGCGCGCTGGGGCGGGTCGATGAGCCGAAATTGGAGTGCGAGAGAAACGCGACCTTGGGCGGCAGGCCGAAGCGCTGCACCTCCTCGGCGGTGCGCAGCGCGATGGTGGCGAGCTGCTCGGCGCTAGGGTCGTCGGTGATGTAGGTGTCGGCGATGAAGAGGGTGTTCTGGCCTATCACCACGGCGTTGACGGTGGCGAAGTCGTGTTCTTCGTCCTGCAGGCCGAGCACGCCGCGGATGTGCGCGAGGTGGTTGTCGAACTTGCCTACCAGGCCGCAGAGCATGGCGTCGGCGTCACCCAGGTGCACCATCAGCGCGGCGATCAGCGTGTTGGAGCGGCGCACCGAGGCCTTGGCGGTTTCGGGCGTGATGCCGTGGCGGCCCATGAGCTTGTGGTAGGTCTCCCAGTATTGGCGAAAGCGCGGGTCGTCCTCGGGGTTGCAGATTTCGACGTTCACGCCGGGCTGCAGACGCAGGTCGTTGCGGGTGATGCGCGCCTGGATCACCGCCGGGCGTCCTATCAGGATGGGTTTGGCCAGGCCGTCATCGACCGCGAATTGCGCTGCATGCAGCACGCGCTCATCCTCGCCTTCGGCGAAGGCCACGCGCTGCGGGTGGGCCTTGGCGGTGGCGAACACCGGGCGCATGAACATGCTGGTCTGGTAAACGAAGCGCGTGAGGCTTTCGCGGTAGGCGTCATAGTCCTGGATGGGGCGCGTGGCGACGCCCGAAAGCTCTGCGGCGCGCGCCACCGCCGGGGCGATGCGCAGGATGAGGCGCACGTCGAACGGCGTGGGGATGAGGTAATCGGGCCCGAAGTGCATCTCCTTGCCCTGGTAGGCGGCGGAGACTTCGGCGGAGAGTTCGGCCTTGGCCAGCGCGGCGATCTCGCGCACGCAGGCGAGTTTCATCTCCTGCGTGATGCGAGTGGCCCCGCAATCGAGCGCGCCGCGGAAGATGTAGGGAAAGCACAGGACGTTGTTGACCTGATTGGGGTAATCCGAGCGGCCGGTGGCGATGATGCAATCGGGGCGCACGGCCTTGGCGAGTTCTGGGCGGATTTCCGGTTCGGGGTTGGCCAGCGCGAGGATGATGGGCTTGTCCGCCATGGTCTTGACCATTTCGGCCGTGAGCACGCCGGGCGCGGAGCAGCCGAGGAAGACGTCAGCGTTCTCCACCGCGTGCGCGAGCGTGCGGCAGTCGGTCTCTTGGGCGAAGCGGGCCTTGGAGGGGTCGAGGCTGGTGCGCCCGGTGTGGATCAGGCCCTTGGAGTCGCACATGAAGACGTTTTCACGCCTGAGGCCCAGGCCGATCATCACGTCCACGCAGGCCGTGGCGGCGGCCCCCGCGCCCGAGACGGCGAGCTTGACGTTCTCGATCTTCTTGCCCACGAGCTCCAGCGCGTTGATCAGCGCGGCACTGGAGATGATGGCGGTGCCGTGCTGGTCGTCGTGGAACACCGGGATGTTCATGCGCTTGGACAGCTCCTGCTCGATGTAGAAGCACTCGGGCGCCTTGATGTCCTCCAGGTTGATGCCGCCCACGGTGGGTTCGAGCGCGGCGATGATGTCGATGAGCTTGTCCGGGTCGTGCTCGGCCAGTTCGATGTCGAACACATCGACACCGGCGAACTTCTTGAACAGGCACCCCTTGCCTTCCATGACGGGCTTGCCCGCCAGCGGCCCGATGTCGCCCAGGCCCAGCACCGCCGTGCCGTTGGTGACCACGGCGACGAGGTTGCCGCGCGAGGTGTAGTCGTAGGCCTTGGTGGGGTCGGCCTGGATGTCCAGGCACGGGTAGGCGACGCCAGGCGAATACGCGAGCGACAGGTCGCGCTGGTTCACCAGAGGCTTGGTGGGCGTGACCGCGATCTTGCCGCGGGCGGGGTAGTGGTGATAGTCGAGCGCGGCTTCGCGCAGGGCGGCTTCGGCGGGGGAGAGAGATTTGCTCATGGTGGTTGACCTGGGATGCTTGCGGCTAGCTTACTGCAAACAGGAAGGCCGACAGGGCGGCTTCAAGCGCTCTGTCGGCCGGATGGGGCGATGGTCGGTCAGTGCGCGCTCGATTGCAGGCTGGCGGCCTGGGGGTCGTCCTTGGCGCCGTTGAAGAAGAGATTGAGCGCCACGGCGGCGATCGAGGCGAGCAGGATGCCCGATTCGATCAGCGGGTGGATGGCGTGCGGCATCCATTGGCGGAAGTTGGGCGCCACCAGCGGAATCATGCCGACGCCGATGGAGATGGCGACGATGATGGCGTTGTTGCGGTTGTTGTGGAAGTCCACGCCAGCGAGGATGCGGATGCCGGTGGCCGCGACCATGCCGAACATCACCAGGCCCGCGCCGCCGAGCACCACCGTGGGCAGCGACTCGACCAGCGCCCCCATTTTGGGCACGATGCCGAACAGGATCATGATGGCGCCGCCGGCCACGCACACCCAGCGGCTCTTGATGCCGGTGACCGCCACCAGGCCGACGTTCTGCGAGAAGCTGGTGTATGGGAAGGTGCTGAACAGGCCGCCGATCACCGTGCCCAGGCCATCGGTGCGCAGGCCGCGCTTGAGGTCGTCGGGTGTGATTTCCTTGCCGGTCATCTCGCCCAGCGCGAGGAACATGCCGGTCGATTCGATCAGCACCACGATCATCACCAGCGACATCGTGAGGATGAGGATGGGGTCGAACACCGGGTAGGCGATCTGAAATGGCAGCACCAGATCAAACCAGGAGGCCTTGCCCACTTTCTCGAAGGTCATCAGCCCCATGGCCGCGGTGATGACGCCGCCCACGATGATGCCCACGAGTACCGAGATGTTGGCGAGAAAGCCCCTGCCGAAGCGCGCGACGAACAGGATGGTGAGCAGCACGACGGCCGAGATGCCCATGCCCGTGAGGTCGGCGTACTTGGGATTCGGCATCGTGGGCAGGATGGCCAGGCCCTTGGGCACGGGTGGCAATGATGAGCCTGGTGCGCTGACGGCGGCCTGCAGCTCGGAGAGCCACTTGATGTATTCGGGGTTGGTCACCGAGGGGGCGGTGGGGCCGACGGGGTTGCCGAAGATCCAGTTGATGCCGATGCGCATCAGGCTGATGCCGATGACCGCGATGATGGTGCCCGTGACCACGGGCGGAAAGAAGCGAAGCATGCGGCTCATGAGTGGCGCGATGAGGATGGCGACGACGCCCGCGCCAATGACCGAACCGAAGATGAGGCCGGCCCCGTAGGGTCCGCCGTTGGACTGCGCCATCGAGACCATGGGCGCGACGGCCGCGAAGGTCACGCCCATCATCACCGGCAGCTTGATGCCGAACCACTGCGTGAGGCCACCGGCCTGGATCATCGTGACCAGGCCGCAGACGAAGAGATCGGCCGAGATGAGGTGCGCCACCTGCTCGGGCGTGAGGTTGAGCGCGCGCCCGACGATGAGCGGCACCGCCACGGCGCCCGCGTACATCACGAGCACGTGCTGCATCCCCAGGGTGATCATGTGGCCCCAGGAGAGTTTTTCATCTACCGGATGGACGGGTTTTTGCATGCAAGGCTCCTGAGATGGGAAGGTTACATACAAAAAGTGTATACAAAATTGGTGGTATAAATACTATGGGATACACGGGGTTGACATGAACCCCGTTTTCAAATAGCGGTCTTACTGCGCCATCAGATCGCACAGGCTGCGCGCGACGACCTTGGTGGCGCGGCGCAGGTCTTCCAGGTCGATGCGCTCGTCATTGCGCTTGGCGTGGCTCTCCAGCACGGTGCGCGGGCCGGCGCCGTAGATCACGCCGGGTATGCCGCGTTCGACGTACAGGCGCACGTCGGTGTACAGCGGCGTGCCCACGGCGGGCGGCTTTTCACCAAACACGGCCTCGCCGTGCTTTTGCAGTGTGTCGACCAAGGGGGCGTTGCCCTTGAGCGGCGTCATCGCATGGGCCAGCAGGATGCGGCGCACGTCGGTGGTGACGGCCTGCTCGCCCTTCACGCCGCGCCAGCGGTTGAAGTGCCGGGTGGCATCCGCGATCACCTTGCGCAGGCGCGCCTCGACCCTGGCGGGATTTTCCTCGGGGATCATGCGGCGGTCGAGCTTGAGCACGACCTTGCCGGGGATCACGTTGGTGTTGGTGCCGCCTTCGATGCGGCCGATGTTCAGGTAGGGGTGGTCGATGCCCTTCACCCTGGAGCTCACCTCTTGGTAGGCGGTGTTCTCGGCATAGAGTGCGTTCATGATGAAGACCGCCGCTTGCAGGGCGTCCACGCCCGTGTGCGGCACGGCGGCGTGCGCCATCCTGCCGTTGACGGTGACTTCCAGCTGCAGGCAGCCGTTGTGCGCGGTGACGACTTCATACGAAAAACCGGCGGCGATCATCAGGTCGGGCTTGGTGAGGCCCTGGGAAAGCAGCCAACCCGGGCCGAGCAGGCCGCCGAATTCCTCATCGTAGGTGAAGTGCAGTTCGATGGTGCCCTTGGCGGGCCGGGCCACGGCTTCGAGCGCGCGCACCGCGAAGCTGAAGGTGGAGAAGTCGCACTTGCTCACCGCGGCGGCGCGGCCGTAGAGCTTGCCGCCCTCGATCTCGGCGCCGTAGGGGGCGTGCTGCCAACCTTCGCCCGGCGGCACCACATCGCCATGGGCGTTGAGCGCGAGCGTGAGGCCGCCCTTGCCGTAGGGGCGGCGCACGATGAGGTTGGTGATGGACTGCATGCCGTAGGCCTTCACCTCGGCGTCGGGCACCGGGTGCTTCTCGGCCTCGAAGCCGAAGGCGCGGATGAGTTCGGCGGCGCGCTCCGCGTGCGGCGCGTTGTTGCCGGGCGGCGTGTCGGTGGGCACGCGCACCAGTTCCTGCAGAAAGCGTACCTGTTCGTCGAAGTGCTGGTCGATCCAGGCGTCGAGTTGTTCGTAGGTTGTGGTCATGGTCTGGGTTTTAATGGGCGAGTTGGTTTAGCACGTGGCTGTAGGCGAGCACGGCCAGCTGCAGGTCGTCGGCCGTGGTGGATTCGAGCGGGTTGTGGCTGATGCCGCTGTTTTCGCCGCGCACGAAGAGCATGGCCTGTGGCAGCATCTGATGGATCTTCATCGCGTCGTGCCCGGCGCCGCTGGGCATGCGGTGCACGGGCAGGCCCAGCGCCTGCACCGCCGCTTCCCAGCGCGCCTGCAAGACCGGGTTGCTGGGGGCGGCGCTCGCCTGCATGCTGCGTTCGGCCACGTACTGCAGGCCGCGGCGCTGGCAGACGTCGTCCAGGCGCTGCAGGATGTCGGCCACGAGGGCATCGCGCTGGGCGTTGCCGGGGGCGCGCAGGTCCAGGCTGAATTCGCAGCGCCCCGGCACCACGTTGACCGAACCGCTGGGCACGCTGAGCATGCCCATGGTGGCCACGCTGTCGCCATCGCGGGCGGCGCGCTCTTCCATGTACAGCAGCAGTTCGGCGGCGGCGGCGGCGGCGTCGCGGCGGTGGTTCATGGGCGTGGTGCCGGCGTGGCTCGCCATGCCGGTGATCGCGCACAAGTAGCGGCTGCTGGCGTTGATGCTGGTGACCACGCCCAGCGGCAGGCCCATCTCGTTGAGCACCGGGCCCTGTTCGATGTGCACTTCGATGTAGCCCAGGTACCGGGCCGGATCGCGCTTGAGCCTGGGGATGTCGGCGATGCACAGGCCCGCGTGCTCCATCGCGGCGCGCAGGGTGATGCCATCGGCGTCCTCCTGATCCAGCCAGCTTGGGTCGAAATCGCCCACGAGCGCGCCCGAGCCGAGGAAGGTGGCCTTGTATCGCTGGCCTTCTTCTTCGGCGAAGGCGACGAGCTCGATGCCGAAGGGCAGGCGGCGCCCCGCGCGGTGCAGCTCGCGCACGCAGGCCAGCGGCACAAAGATGCCGGTGCGGCCGTCGTACTTGCCGCCGTTCCTCACGGTGTCGTAATGGCTGCCGGTCAGCAGGTATTTGCCGTCCTCGGCAGCGGGTTTGTAGCGGCCCACGACGTTGCCCACGGCGTCGATCTCGACTTCGTCGAAGCCGCTCTCGCGCATCCAGTGGCTGATGCGTTGCGCGCAGGCGCGGTGCGCGTCGGTCAGGTAGGTGACGGTGAGCTGGCCGCGTTCGGCATAGCCCGCGTCGCTGTGCTGCGCCAGACGCTCGTGCCAGTCCCAGACATCGTTGCCCAGCAGCGGCTCGGCGCCGAATTTCTCGTTCAGACGGATTTCCGCGATGCGGTGGATGTTGCGCAGCGCCTCGGCACGCTCGAACTCCGGGTGGTTGGCCAGGCGCCGCGCAAACGTGTCGATGATCTGCTGCTTGCTCAACCCCGTGCCGCGCGGGCCGCGCACCGCCAGGATGAAGGGAAAGCCGAAGCGCGCGTTGTAGTCGTGGTTCAGTTGCTGGATGCGGGCGAATTCGTCGGGGGTGCAGCTCGTCAGGCCCGCCCGGTTTTGCTCGTTCGTTGATTCGGCCGTGAGGGTCTTGGCCACCATCGCCTTGCCCGCGAGCTCGGGGTGGGCGCGGATGAGCTTCAGCTGCGCGTCCGTGCCCGCTGCCTCCAGCGCCTGCACCATGGCGTATTTGAGCTGCGCCAGCGTGGCGAACGGGCGGTGCGCAAGGGCTGCCTCGGCGATCCAGGGGGAATGCTCGTAAATGCCGTCCAGCAGCAGCGTGGCCTGCGCCAGCGGTGCCGCGTTGAGTTGTTCCAGCGTCAAGGGCATGGGATTCCTATTAAATAAATAGCTGATTGCGCTTGATTGGCAAGCGTCTCAGCCCGATTTGGCTTGAATCTTCAGACCGGCGCGGGAAACTGCCTGGCCCAGTGGCGCGCCAGGTCGATGCGGCGGCACACCCACACCTGGTCGTGGCGCGCGATGTGGTCCAGGAACTTCTGCAGCGCGATGAAGCGCCCCGGACGCCCCACCATGCGGCAGTGCAGGCCGATGGTCATCATCTTGGGTGCGTTCAGGCCCTGGGGGTCGCCCTCGGCGTAGAGCACGTCAAACGCATCGCGCATGTACTGGAAGAAGGGGTCGGCGTGCGAATAGCCCTGCGGCAGGCCGAAGCGCATGTCGTTCACGTCGAGCGTGTAGGGCACGACGAGCTGCTGGTGTGCGGAACCGTCGGTCTTGGCGACTTTCATCCAGAACGGCAGGTCGTCGCCGTAGTAGTCGGCGTCGTAGGTAAAACGCCCGGTGTCGGCGACCAGCCGATGAGTGTTGGGGCTGTCGCGCCCGGTGTACCAGCCCAGCGCGTGGTCGCCGTGGCTGCCGTAGAGCTGCTCGAAGATGTCCAGGCACTGCTGCATGTGCGCGCGCTCCAGGTCTTCGGGCATGTCCTGGTAGTGAATCCAGCGCAGGCCGTGGCAGGCGACTTCGTGGCCGAGCTCGTCGAAGGCTTGGGCTACTTCGCGGTTTTTTTGCAGTGCGGTGGCGACGCCGTAGACCGTGAGCGGGAGCTTGCGGCGTTCAAACTCGCGCAGTACACGCCAGACCCCGGCGCGCGAGCCGTACTCGTAGATGCTCTCCATGCTCATGTGCCGCGCGGGGTAGGCCGCCGGGTTGAAGAGCTCGGAGAGGAACTGCTCGCTGCCCGCGTCGCCGTGCAGCACGCAGTTCTCGCCGCCTTCTTCGTAGTTCAGCACGAACTGCACGGCGATGCGTGCCTGGCCCGGCCAGTGCGGATGCGGCGTGGTGCGGCCGTAGCCGGCCAGGTCGCGTGGGTAGGGGGCGGTGGCGTCGTAAAAAGCGGTGGGGGTCATGCGTTGCTGGCCGTGAGAGCCATGGACAGGTCGTTGGAGGGAACGTCGCGGTCGAACATCAGCCCGGCCTCCACGTTGTCGAGGTGCTCCTGCATCAGGCGTACCGCGCTCGCCTCGTCGCCGGCGACGAGGGCGTTGAAGATGCCTTCGTGCTCTTCGTGCGAATGCCCCGCCGCGGTGCTCGTCTGATACATCAGCGTGATCAGCGCACAGCGCGAGATGAGCTCGCCCAGCATCTGCGCCAGCACCTCGTTGCCCATGAGCTGCGCGATGCGCACGTGAAAGTCGCCCAGCAGCTCGGTGCGCAGGCTTACGTTCTGGCCCAGCATGGCCTTGCGCTCGGCCTCCATGTGCTTCTTCAGCGCCCGGATCTTGGCGGGCGTGCTTGCTGCGACGAAGGCGCGCACGGTGGCGATTTCCAGCATGCGGCGCACGGCGAAGACCTGGCGCGCTTCCTCGACCGAGGGCGTGGCCACGAAGGCTCCGCGCGCAGGTTCGAGCCGGATCAGCCGGTTTTGCGAGAGCTGGAACAGCGCCTGCCGTACCAGCGTGCGCGAGACGCCGAAGTGGTCGGCCAGTTTCTGCTCGGCCAGCTTGGTGCCGGGCAGCAGCCGGTGCTCGACGACGGCCCGGGTCAGGCTCTCGACAATGACTTCGGTGGTGGAGGCGGGTGTGTCCATGCCGGCCATGATACAACGCGGACACAAAAATTGCATACACTTTTTGTCGACGATCGCACTCATCCCCGCCGAAGCGGTCCGTGGGCGGGAGGCTGGGGCGCTTTGCGGGCGCTCGTGCTCAGTACCCGAGCGTGCGCCCGTCCGGATTGCGCGGGTCGGATGCGCCGTACAGCAGGCCGTCGCGCACCTGGATGGTCTGCGTGCGACCCATCACCGGCTTGACCACGATCCTGTGTCCCTTGACCTGGAGCAGGTCCAGCGTGTCCCGGGACAGGCCTTTTTCCACGCGCAGCTCGTCGGGCGTCCACTGGTGGTGAAAGCGCAGCGTCGCGGCGGCCTCGGCCGGGTTCATCTGAAAGTCGATCATGTCCACCAGCGTTTCGAGCACCGTGGTGATGATGCGCGGCCCGCCAGGGCTGCCGGTGACGATGGCGATCCTGCCGTCCTTGAGCGCGAGGGTGGGCGTCATCGACGACAGCGGGCGCTTGCCGGCCTGCACCGCGTTGGCGTCCCCGCCCACCAGGCCGTAGGCATTGGCCACGCCGGGCTTGGCGGCGAAGTCGTCCATCTCGTTGTTCAGCAGGATGCCCGTGCCCTGCGCGACGATGCCGCTGCCGAAGTTCGTATTCAGCGTGTAGGTGACGGCCACGGCGTTGCCCGCCGCATCGACCACGGAAAAGTGCGTGGTCTGGTCGCTTTCGTAGGCCTGAGGCTGGCCCGGCCTGATCTCGCTGGCCGGGCGGGCGCGATGGGCATCGATGCTCGCGGCGAGACGATCGGCATAGCGCTTGCTGATCAGGCCATGGAGCGGCACCTTGACGAAATCCGGATCGCCCAGGTACTCGGCGCGGTCGGCGTAGGCGAGCTTCATGGCCTCGGTCATGTGGTGGATGGTGGCGGCGCTGTTCACGCCCCATTGCCGGATCGGCCAGCGCTCGATGATGTTGAGCATCTGCACCAGATGCGCGCCACCCGAAGAGGGCGGCGGCATGGTCACGATGTCGTAGCCACGGTAGCTGCCGCGCACCGGTTCGCGCTCCATCACCTTGTAGTCCTTCAGGTCCGCGAGCGTGATGGCCCCCGCGTGCGGCGCCATTTCGGCGGCGATTTTCCGGGCTATCGCGCCCTCGTAAAACGCCTGGGCGCCTTCGCGCCCGATCAGGCGCAGCGACGCGGCCAGGTCCTTTTGCACCAACAGGTCGCCCGCCTGCATCGGCGCGCCATTCTTGAAGAAAATCGCCTGGCTCGCGGGCCAGGGGGCGAGGGTCTTTTTCCCGTGCGCGAGCGCCTGGGCCAGCGTCTCGCTCACGGCAAAGCCGTGTTCGGCCAGGCGGGCGGCGGGCTCGACCACCCGGGCCAGCGGCAGCGTGCCCCAGTGTTGCAGTGCGTGTGTCAGGCCCGCCACCGTGCCGGGCACGCCCACCGCGTAGTGCGTGAACAGCGACTTGCCGCTGATGACCTTGCCGTTCGCGTCCAGGTACATGCTGCGGTGCGCGCCGCTGGGCGCCATTTCGCGGAAGTCCAGCGCCACATCGCGGCCGGTCCTGGCGTCGTGCACCATCATGAAGCCGCCACCGCCGAGGTTGCCTGCATTGGGCAGCGCCACGGCCAGCGCGAAACCCACGGCGACGGCGGCATCGACTGCATTGCCGCCGCTCTCGAGGATGTCCAGGCCGATGCGCGTGGCCAGCGCCTGTTCGCTCGCGACCATGCCATGGTGCGCCACCACCGGGTGGAACACGTCCATGTCATAGTCATAGGCGGCAGCAGCCTGCTGGGCAGCGCTGGTTTGCTGGGGCGCGGCAGTCGGCGCGACGGAGCTCGTTGTGCAGCCACCCAACAGGGCCAACGACAGGCAAACAGTCAACAAGGTGGGGCGCAGGAGCATGAAGACCTCGCGGAAGGTGGGAGCTGACCGAGCTTAAGGCAATGCGAAGCAAGTCCCTCGCGCGCGCCGCATCCCTGCCTGGGGCGGTCGGCGGCGCGGCCAATGCCCGCCATGGCCGCGGCCATGGCTGCGCTTGGCGTCTTGCCTTCCTGTCCCATTCAGTGCGCGCGGCATCGCGCAGGCTTGTTCAGTGCCGTCTTGACCAGGATCGGGGCTTGAAAGCGTACAAAAAGTGTATACACTTTCATCTATTGCAATTCACGGGAGACCGCATCATGGGCCTGAGTACCCACGTTCTGGACACGATGCATGGCTGTCCGGCTGCCGGCATGCGGGTGTCACTCTACGCGACCGAGGGCGAGAAGGCCACGCTCATCAAGAGCCTGACGCTCAACCACGACGGCCGCACCGATGCGCCGCTGTTTGACAACGCGAGCCTGCGCGTGGGCACCTACCGCCTCACTTTTGACGTGGCGGCCTATTTCAAGGCCAGGGGCGTGGTGCTGCCAGAGCCCAACTTTCTGAACCGCGTGAGCCTGGATTTCGGCATTGCGCAGGTGGACCAGCACTACCACGTCCCGCTGCTGGTGAGTCCCTGGAGCTACTCCACCTACCGCGGCTCGTGAGCGGCCACGCGCGATGCTGACCCCCCTGGAGCAGTTGCTCGTGGCCCTGGACGCGGGCCCGGTGTGCCTCGTGACGGTGCAGGAGGCCAAGGGCTCGACCCCGCGCGAGGAGGGGGCCTGGATGGCGATCGCGCTGGCCGCGCCCGAGGTGCTGATCGGCTCGATAGGCGGCGGACATCTCGAATGGCAGGCCATGCGCGAGGCGCATGAGCGGCTCAAGGCCTGCGCGGCGGGCGCCGTGGACACGACCGTGGCCGAACCCGTGGTGCGCAAGGCACTGGGGCCGAGCCTGGGGCAGTGCTGCGGCGGCGTGGTCTCGCTGCGCTTCGAATGTCTGGGGCCGCGGGACGCGGCCGGGGTGCGCGCGCGCCTGGCACCGCCGCTGCACAAGCTGGCGCTCTTTGGCGGCGGGCACGTGGGGCGGGCGCTGGTGCGGGTGCTTGAGCCGCTGCCCTTTGCGATTCGCTGGATCGACAGCCGGGACGAGATTTTCCCGGCCGGCTTGTCGAGCAAGGTCGAGTGCGAGCATTCCGACCCGGTGCAGGGTGCCGTGGCCGATCTCGCGCCCGGCTCCATGGTGCTGATCATGAGCTTCAGCCACGCCGAGGACCAAGACATCGTGGCCGAATGCCTCAAGCGCCAGCGCAGGCACGCCGACCTGCCCTTCATCGGCCTGATCGGCAGCAAGACCAAGTGGGCGACCTTTCGCCATCGGCTGGAGGCACGCGGCTTTGGCGAGGATGATTTTGCGCGCATCACCTGCCCGATCGGGGTGCCAGGCATCGTCGGCAAGGACCCGGAGGTGATCGCCGTGGCGGTGGCGGCGCAGTTGCTGATGCGGGTCGGCCCGCTGACGTAGCAACCAAAAGTGCATACAATTTATGTCTACAAATCGGGTCGTAGCGGTGCCGAAGTATCTTCCAGCTTCGAGCGCGGCCCATCAATGTCTGCTCAGAGCGCCCGCCGTGGTGAGCAGCTGGAGACTTGAACACCATGGAAGCTTATCTTCTGGACTGGGCCAACCTGCTGCTGCGCTGGTTGCACGTGATCACGGCGATCGCCTGGGTCGGTTCCTCGTTTTATTTTGTCTTTCTCGACAGCAGCCTCACGCCACCGGTCGATGACAAGCTGCGCCAGGATGGCGCCACCGGTGAGCTCTGGGCCGTGCACGGCGGCGGGTTCTACCACCCGGTCAAGTACAACGTCTCGCCGCCCAGGCTGCCCGATCATCTGCACTGGTTCTTCTGGGAGAGCTACACCACCTGGCTCTCGGGCTTCGCGCTGCTGAGCAGCTCCTATCTGTGGAATGCCGGCGTCTATCTCGTCAATCCGGCCAACCCGCTGATGTCGCCCGGCGTGGCGGTGGTGGCGGCGCTGGCCTTTCTGGCGGTGTTCTGGGTGCTGTACGACCTGATCTGCCGCATCTGGGGGCAGAAGGAGCATGGCGACGCCATCGTGGGCGCGCTGGTCATGGGGCTCGTGTGCATCGCGGCGTATCTGGCCTGCCGCATCTTTCCGGGGCAGGCGGCCTTCCTGCTCATGGGCGCGATGCTCGCCACCGCGATGAGTGCCAACGTGCTGTTCTGGATCATCCCCGGCCAGCGCAAGGTGGTCGCCGCGCTCAAGGCGGGCCAGCCCGTCGATCCCATCCACGGCAAGCGCGGCAAGCAGCGCAGTGTGCACAACACCTATTTCACGCTGCCCGTGGTCTTTGCCATGCTCTCCACGCACTACGGCTGGATGAACACGCATGCGCTCAACTGGCTGGTGCTCATCCTCATGATGTTCGCCGGCGCGGCGATCCGCCAGTTCTTCGTGCTGCGCCACGGCTACAAGCTCGGGCGCAACCGCCATCCCTGGCCGTATGCGGTGGTGGGCATCGTGGTGCTGCTCGGGCTCGTCGCCTGGCTCAAACCCGCGCCGCAGGCGGTGAGCAGTTTGAACGAGCCGGTGAAGTTCGCCGACCTGCACGCCGTCATGAAGGAGCACTGCTTCATGTGCCACAGCGAGGCGACCATCCAGCAAAAGGGCGTGAAGTTCGACACCGCCGAGGACGTCAAGGCCCACGCGCAGCAGATCTACCAGCAGGTGGTGCAGCTGCGCAAGATGCCCTTCGGCAACCCCGACGCGCTCACGCCCGCGCAGGTGAACATGTTCAAGCGCTGGTACGAGGGCGGCGCCCACGTTGATCGTTGAATTTGAATGAAATATGGCTCCAACGCTTGCTGGGCAAGCGCCAGCAGCTATTTTTATTGATGTCTCGCATGGATGCCTCGATTAGAATCCGGGCAACAGGAGTTCTCGCATGAGCATCAAGAGCGACAAGTGGATCCGCCGCATGGCGCAGCAGCACGGCATGATCGAGCCCTTCGAGCCCGGCCAGGTGCGCGAGGTGGACGGCCGCAAGGTCATCAGCTACGGCACCAGCAGCTATGGCTACGACATCCGCTGCGCGCGTGAGTTCAAGGTCTTCACCAACATCCACAGCACGGTGGTGGACCCGAAGAATTTCGACGAAAACAGCTTCGTCGATTTTTCGGGCGACTCCTGCATCATCCCGCCCAACAGCTTCGCGCTGGCGCGCACCGTGGAGTATTTCCGCATCCCGCGCGACGTGCTCACCGTCTGCCTGGGCAAGAGCACCTACGCGCGCTGCGGCATCATCGTCAACGTCACGCCCTTCGAGCCCGAGTGGGAGGGCTACGTGACGCTGGAGTTTTCCAACACCACGCCGCTGCCTGCCAAGATCTACGCGGGCGAGGGCTGCGCGCAGGTGCTGTTCTTCCAGAGCGATGAGGTCTGCGAGACGAGCTACCGCGACCGCAAGGGCAAGTACCAGGGTCAGCAGGGCGTGACGCTGCCGCGCGCCTGAGCGGGGGCCGAACCTCAGCCGCGCTGGCGCAGCGCCAGGCGTGCCGCCGCCAGATCCCATCCGGCCCAGCCGCAGCTCTTGAAGAGCACCGGGCCCGCCGTGCGGGCCGGGTCCGTTCGCACCACGTCCTGCAGGCTGGGCAGGGGCGCTATGGGGATCTGGGCCTGCAGCAAGTCGCCCGCTTCGTGCTCGGCGTCACGCGTGTCCACCACGATGCGGCCGTGCGCCGCGATGTGACGGCAGAATTCAGGTGAGAGCTCGGCCATTTGCGGCGTGAACGCGCCCACGGCGGCGATGAAGGCGTCGGCACGCGGCAGCGCCCGCAGCACGATGTCGTGCGCCGGCGTGCAGGTGGCCACCAGCGGGCACAGGGCCAGTGCCGCATTCGCATCGCGCGCTTCATTGGCCCGCAGACCCAGGGATCGGGCGTGCTCCACCAGGGCCTGCGCGCTGGTGCGGCTGCGCGAGGCAATGAAAAACTCACGCACGCCCAGCACGGCCGCGAAGGCCTGCAGATGCACGCGCGCCTGCACGCCCGCGCCCACGATCAGCATCGGCCCCTCCGGCCGTGGCGCCAGCAGACGCGCGGCCAGCGCGGAAACGGCCGCGGTGCGTCGCGCCGTCACCGCGGGGCCGTCCAAAATGAGCTGGCGCACGCCGGTGGCCACGTCGAACACCGTCACATCGCCCTGGATGGCGGGCAGCGCGCCTGCCGCATTGGCCGGCGTCAGGGTAATCAGCTTGGTCATCGCCACCTGGCCGTCGGTAGCGGGCATGACGAAGAGCACGGCGCCGTGGGCGGTGGGCATCACGATGCGCTCGGGCACCTGGACGGTGGGCGATTGCAGCAGGGACTCGATTTCATCGACCAGTGCAGCCCAGGGCAGGCAGGCGTCGGTGCGTTCGGGGTCAAGTGTGTAGGTCATCGGTGGCCTGGGTTTGATGCGGGGTGTTGAGCGCCACGCGGATGCCGGTGCGCACGCCATGCACCATTTGCGCGAGCGGCATGCAGGGCCTGCCCTGCCCGAGCAGCAGCGGCAGGTGGATGAAGCCGCCGCGCGCGCCCTGCAGCTCGGGGTGGGTGGCGAGCCGGTGCATGAGGCCGAAGAACACGTGGTTGCAGACAAAGCTGCCGGCGCTCTGCGAGGTGTCCGTGGGCACGCCCGCAGCCGTCATCGCGCGCTGCATCGCTTCCAGCGGCAAGGTACTCAGGTAGGCGCTGGGTGCGCCCTCGATCACGGCCTGCCCCGTCGGCTGCGCGCCGCTGTTGTCGGGACGGCGGGCATCGTCACGGTTGATGGCCACGCGTTCGAGCCGCAAGGTGGCACGCCCGGCCGCGAGGCCCAGGCAGATGACCAGTGCCGGACGATGCCGCGCCAGGAGTTGGTCGAGCTGCTGCAGCGCGGTGGCGAACACGGTGGGCAGCTCGGCGCCCACGATGCGGCAACCGGCCACCTGGCGCCGGTGCATCGCGGTGGCCACAAGCAGGGCCGGGTTGACGCTGTAGCCATCGAACGGATCGAATCCGGTGACGAGCACGGTGCCGCGTTCGCCGGTCGTGTCCGGTCTGCGCTGGCGTGGTGCGGGCGTTACCATCGCCGCAATTTACTTCACTTGGGGCACGACATGCGCTGGGAAGGTGAACGCCAGTCGGACAATGTCGAGGATCGCCGTTCGGGTGGCGGCGGTGGAGGCTTCGGCCTGGGCGGGCGCAGCATCGGCATAGGCGCCATCGTGGTCGCGCTGATCGGCTGGGGCGTGTTCGGCATCAATCCGCTCACCACGCTGCAGGTGCTCTCGGGCGGCGGCGCGCCGCAGGTGACGCAGGCCCCGGCGCAGCGTCCGCCGCAGGACGACCGGCAGGCGGCCTTCGTCTCGACCGTGCTGGCCTCGACCGAGGACGTCTGGAGCCAGATTTTTCGCCAGGCGGGCGCGCAATATCCGGCGCCCCGGCTGGTGCTGTTTCGCGGCGCCACGCCGACGGCCTGCGGCACGGGCCAGTCCGCCATGGGGCCGTTTTATTGCCCCGGCGACCACAAGGTCTACCTCGACATCGACTTTTTCGACACCATGAGCCGCCAGCTTGGCGCGCCCGGCGTGTTCGCGCGTGCCTACGTGATTGCTCACGAGGTGGGACATCACGTGCAATCGGTGCTGGGCACGACGGCCAAGGTGGACGGCATGCGCGGGCGCATCGGCGAGCGTGAGCAGAATGCGCTTTCGGTCCGGCTCGAATTGCAGGCCGATTGCTACGCGGGCGTTTGGGCGCAGCACTCGCAGCAGGCGAAAAACTGGCTGGAGCAGGGAGACATTGAATCCGCAGTCAACGCCGCGCAGCAGATTGGCGACGACACGCTGCAGCGCAAAAGCACCGGCACGGTGCGCCCCGACGCCTTCACCCACGGCACCAGCGCGCAGCGCGTGCACTGGTTCACGCAGGGCTACCGGAGCGGCCGCGTGCAGTCGTGCGATACCTTCGGCGCGCGAACGCTGTAAGGCCGGATTTGCCCGTTTTTTGCTGCGATGCGACAATCACGGGTTCATGACTACTCCGTACACCTCAGTAGCGCTGGCTGAACCCCTGCAGCGCGCCGTGGCCGACATGGGCTACGAAACCATGACGCCGATCCAGGCGCAGGCCATTCCGGTCGTGCTCACCGGCAAGGATGTGATGGGCGCGGCCCAGACCGGCACCGGCAAGACGGCCGCGTTTGCCCTGCCGCTGTTGCAGCGCATGCTGGCGCATGAAAACACCTCGGCCTCGCCCGCACGCCACCCGGTGCGTGCCCTGGTGCTGCTGCCCACGCGCGAGCTGGCGGACCAGGTGGCCGAGCAGGTCAAGCTCTACGCCAAGTACACGCAGCTGCGCTCCACCGTGGTGTTTGGCGGCATGGACATGAAGCCGCAGACCCTGGAGCTGAAAAAGGGCGTCGAGGTGCTCGTCGCCACGCCGGGGCGGCTGCTGGACCATATCGAGGCGAAGAACGTGGTGCTCAACCACGTCGAGTACGTGGTGCTCGACGAGGCCGACCGCATGCTCGATATCGGTTTCCTGCCCGACCTGCAGCGCATCCTCTCTTACCTGCCCAAGGAGCGCACCACGCTGCTGTTTTCAGCGACGTTCTCGTCCGAGATCAGGCGCCTGGCCGCGAGCTATCTGCACGATCCGGTCACGATCGAGGTCGCGCGGCCCAACGCGACGGCCTCCACCGTGGAGCAGCGTTTTTACTCCGTGAGCGACGACGACAAGCGCCGCGTCATCCGCCAGGTGCTCAAGGAGCGTGACCTCACCCAGGCCTTCATCTTCGTCAACAGCAAGCTGGGCTGTGCGCGGCTGGCACGCTCGCTGGCGCGCGACGGCCTCAAGACCGCCGCGCTGCACGGGGACAAGAGCCAGGATGAGCGCCTCAAGGCCCTGGAAGCGTTCAAGAGCGGCGAGGTGGATCTGCTCGTCTGCACCGACGTGGCCGCCCGCGGGCTCGATATCAAGGACGTGCCTGCCGTGTTCAACCACGACGTGCCGTTCAACGCCGAAGATTACGTGCACCGCATCGGCCGTACGGGCCGCGCGGGCGCTTCGGGCCTGGCGGTGACGCTGGTCACCAGCCATGACGCACGTCTGATGGCCGAGCTGGAAAAATTGCTCAAGAAGAAGGTTGAAATCGAGCCGGTCGCGTTGGACGACGAGCGCCCGCGCCGCCACCATGGCGAGACGCAACGGGCGCAACGGGGCGACCCGGATGCACCGCGCACGCGCGCGCCGCACCGCACGACCCACGGTTTCGTGCCTTCGCGTGATCCCTTCTTTGACAAGCCGTACGAAACTCAGGCCTCGGGGGCCGTTCCCGCATCCTGGGAGCAGGCGCCCGCGCCTGTGGCCGCCCGCGGCAAGGTATCGGCCAATATCAAGCAGAGGCGGGTCGTGGCGGCGCTCTTCAAGGCGCCCTTGCAAACGCAAGACGCGGCCGCCTGATTTCAGCGTCGCCTTTACCCGGGCTGCTGCGCCTGTGGGCAGCGCACCTGCAGGTGCTCGCGCTCAGCCAGGGTCGCGCCAAAGCGCACGGCGCTGAGGCTGCCGCCCCAGACGCATCCCGTGTCCAGGGCGAGCAGGTCCGGGCGATTCATCCAGCCCAGCGTGGACCAGTGGCCGAAGGCGATCAGCTGGCCCCGTGTGAGGCGGGTGGGCACGTCGAACCAGGGGATGAGCCCGGCCGGTGGAGTGGATGCGCTTTCACTGCTGGAAAAATCCATTTCTCCGGCGGGTGAACAAAAGCGCAGCCGTGTCAACGCGTTGACGATCACGCGCAGGCGGTTCGCGCCTCGCAGGTGGTCGCTCCAGGCGTTTGGCAGATCGCCATACATTTGTCCGACGAAATCCGGCCATTGCGTGCTGCTCAGGACGGCCTGAACCTCGCCCGCCAGACGCAGTACCTGCGCCGCCGACCACTGCGGCAGCACGCCAGCGTGCACGAGCAGCAGTTCTCCGCCGCCGTGGCGCGCCTGGCGAGCCAGGGGCTGACGGCGCAGCCAGTCCAGCATCGCCTGCCGGTGGGGATGGGCGAGCAGATCGTGCAAGGTGTCGCGCCGGGATGGCGCGCGCACGCCGAGGGCGACGGCCAGCAGGTGCAGATCGTGGTTGCCCAATATCACTTGCACGCTGCCTTCCAGAGCCATGCAGCGGCGCAGTACCGCCGTTGAATCAGGGCCGCGGTTGACCAGGTCGCCCAGCAAAATCAAGGTATCCCGACTGGGTGAGAAGCCGATATGCGTGAGCAGTTGCTCAAACGCCTGCGCGCAGCCTTGAATATCTCCTGCGCAATAGAGAGCCATTGCCTTCAGTCAAATTATCGAGACGAAGCTCAGATTGTGCATCGCATTCGGCCCGGCATGCCGGACGCGGCACGATTTTGTCGGTGTCGCTTGAAATTTTCGTCCGCCTGCATGGGAACTTGATTTCCGTGCAACAAACTTTCTATAATGCGCGTGATTTTCAATCAGAACCCACAACCCATCTCGGTATAGCCATGACCAATAGTTACCAGGAATTACTGAAGCAGCGCGCTGCGCTGGATCTGCAGATTCAGCAGGCCCGCGAAAGGGAAATTGCCGAAGCCGTGGCAAAAGTGCGCCAGACGGTGGCGGAATACGGTTTGACGGTGACGGATGTCTTTCCGTCCGGGCGCCGCGCACGCGGCGCGGGCAACAGTGCCGCATCGGCCGCCAAGGTGGCACCCAAGTATCGCAATCCGGCCACCGGACAGACCTGGACGGGCCGCGGCAAGCCGCCCAAGTGGATACAGGGGCAGGATCGTGCCGCATTCGCGATCTGAGCCCGCGCGCGCCGCGCGCTGACAAGCTGGCAAATGGCCGCTGAGCCCGCCGTCGAGCGGGCTTTTTTATTGCCTGGCGTCTATCCGCCATTTCAGGTGGATAGCGCGCGCGGGCAAAGACCTGCGCCGTGTCGCGCCAGCCGGCTAAGCGTACACTCGCGCCCTGTATCGGGTGCTGCACAGCGCCGGGCATCCGCAGGTGTCGCTCAGCCTCGTTCCTGCATTTTCAAGGAGATCACGATATGGTTGCTGCCACGGAAAAAAGGCATGCGTTTGCTGCCACGATCAAGACGTTCAAGACGGCTTCAGGCAAGGAACACAAATTCTTCTCGTTACCGGCTCTGGCGCGCAAATATCCGAATGTCAAGCGCCTGCCGCGTTCGATTCGCATCGTGCTGGAATCGGTATTGCGCCATTGCGATGGCACCAAGGTGACGCCGGAGCATGTGGAGCAATTGGCCAATTGGAAGCCCAATGCATCACGTACCGATGAAATTCCGTTTACCGTGGCGCGCGTATTGCTGCAGGACTTTACCGGCGTTCCCCTGCTCGTGGATCTGGCGGCCATGCGCGCCGCGGCCGAGCGCGTGGGCGCCAATCCCCGGCGTGTGGAACCACTGGTCCCGGTCGATCTGGTGGTGGATCACTCCATCATGGTGGACAACTACGGCACCAGGACCGCGCTCGCCGAGAACATGAAGATGGAATTCCAGCGCAACCACGAGCGTTACCAGTTCATGAAATGGGGTATGCAGGCGTTCGACACCTTTCGTGTCGTGCCGCCGGGCTTCGGCATCTGCCATCAGGTGAACCTGGAGTTCCTGACCAAGGGCGTGCACAAGAGAAAGGACGGGGTTATCTACCCCGATTCGCTCGTGGGCACCGACAGCCACACCCCGATGATCAACGGTGCCGGCGTCGTCGCCTGGGGCGTCGGCGGCATCGAGGCGGAAGCGGCCATGCTGGGTCAGCCGGTGTATTTCCTCACGCCCGACGTGGTCGGCTTCGAGCTCAAGGGCCAGCTGCGCGAAGGCGTGACGGCCACCGACCTCGTGCTCACGGTGACCGAGCTGCTGCGCAAGCACAAGGTGGTGGGCACCTTCGTCGAATACTTTGGCGAGGGCACCGCCTCCTTGAGCGTGCCCGACCGCGCGACGCTGGGCAACATGTCGCCCGAAAACGGCTCGACGCTGGGCCTGTTCCCGGTCGACCAGCGCACGCTCGAGTACTTCGAAGGCACGGGCCGCACCAAGGCTGAGATCGAACTTGTCGAGGCCTACTACAAGGCCCAGGGCCTGTTTGGCGCTCCGCGCGCGGGGGACGTGGATTATTCCCGCGTGATCTCGCTCGACCTGGGCGATGTCACGCCCAGCATCGCCGGTCCGCGCCGCCCGCAGGACCGCATTGACCTGGGCCACGCCAAGACGCGCTTTGCCGAGTTGTTCACCATGCCCATGGAAGAGGGCGGGTTTGCCCGCCCGGCGAGCGCGTTCCATGATCGCGTGCACATCGCACCGAGCGCGCCGATCGACGCGCGCGCCGAGCCCAAGGGATTTGAAGTGACCAACGGCGACGTCCTGATCGCCGCCATCACGAGCTGCACCAACACCAGCAACCCCGGCGTCATGCTGGCCGCGGGCCTGCTGGCCAAGAAGGCGGTGGAGGCGGGCCTGAAGGTCAAGCGCCACGTGAAAACGTCTCTGGCGCCCGGATCGCGCATCGTGACCGAGTACCTGGTTGAAACCGGCCTGCTGCCTTACCTGGAGAAGATCGGCTTCAATCTCGCAGGCTACGGCTGCACCACCTGCATCGGCAACTCGGGCGACCTCACGCAGGAGCTCAACGACGCGATCGGCGAGCATGAGCTGGTTTGCGCCTCGGTGCTGTCGGGCAACCGCAACTTCGAGGCGCGCATCCACCCCAACATCAAGGCCAACTTTCTCATGAGCCCGCCGCTCGTGGTGGCCTACGCGATCGCGGGCAGCGTCAATGTCGACCTGATGACCGAGCCCGTGGGCCAGGGCAAGGGCGGCAAGGACGTCTACCTGGGCGACATCTGGCCCACCAGCGATGAGGTGCAACAGCTGCTGAAATACGCGATGAAGGGCAAGGCCTTCCGCGCCAACTACGCCAAGATCGAGACCGAACCCGGCAAGCTGTGGGAGAAAATCAAGGGCGTCACCGGCCGGATCTACGACTGGCCCGAGAGCACCTACATCGCCGAGCCGCCGTTCTTCGACGGCTTTGTGAAAAAGACGGCGGCCTCGGCCGCCGAGGCCGCAGCCAAGGATCATTCGGTGCGCGGCGCGCGCATCATGGCCCTGTTTGGCGACTCGGTCACCACCGACCACATCTCGCCGGCCGGGCGCATCAAGGAAAGCTCGCCCGCGGGCCTCTGGCTCAAGGCGCACGGCGTGAGCAAGCAGGATTTCAACAGCTACGGCTCGCGCCGCGGCCAGCACGAGGTGATGATGCGCGGCACCTTTGCCAACGTGCGCATCAAGAACCTGATGATCCCGCCGCGCGCCGATGGCTCGCGCGAGGAAGGCGGCCTCACGCTCTACCAAGGTGAAGGGCCGCAACGCGGCAACAAGATGGCCATCTTCGATGCGGCCGAGCTCTATATGGCGAGCAAGACCCCCACGGTGGTGTTCGCCGGCGAGGAATATGGCACGGGCTCCAGCCGCGACTGGGCGGCCAAGGGCACGCAGCTGCTGGGCATCCAGGCCGTGGTGGCGCGCAGCTTTGAGCGCATCCACCGCTCCAACCTGATCGGCATGGGCGTGCTGCCGCTGCAGTTTCAGGGCCAGGACAGCTGGGAGACCCTGGGCCTCAAGGGTGACGAGCAGGTGGACGTGGTCGTGGACAAGCAGCTCAAGCCGCAAAGCAACGCCAGGCTGATCATTCGCCGCGCCGACGGCGGCACGAAGGAAGTGCCCCTGACGTTGCGTCTGGACACGCCGATCGAGGTCGATTACTACCGCAGCGGCGGCATCCTGCCCTATGTCCTGGATCAGCTGATCGCTGATTGAGCCCGGGTGGCGGGGCGGCCGACGGTCACGGCAGCCGTGGCGCCACAGTGACTTGCAAGGCCGGTCGTGGGTGGTGTGCACCTGCACCGGCCTGAATTTTGTATGCATCAGATTCTGATCGCGGGCGGTGGCATTGGCGGGCTGGCCGCTGCACTGGCCTGCCAGCGTGCGGGCTGGCACGTGCGCCTGCATGAGCGCGCCAGCGCGTTCGGCGAAGTGGGGGCGGGCGTGCAGCTCGGGCCCAACGCCGTGCGCTGCCTCGCTGCCTGGGGGCTGATGGCGCCGCTGCGGGCGCTGGCGTGTTTCCCCGAGACGCTGCAGGTGCGCAGTGCGCTCGATGGAGCGCAGCTTGCACGGATGGACCTGGGCCGCGCCGTCGCCGAGCGCTATGGCGCGGCCTATGTCACCGTGCACCGGGCCGACCTGCATGGCCTGTTGCTGCAGGCCGCACGCGCGCTGCCCCAGATGCAGTTGCACTTGTGCCAGCAGGTGACGCATTTCAGCCAGCAGCCCCATGGGGTTTGCGCGCAGGTGCGGACGGCGGACGGCGCGCAGCTGCAGGTCGAGGCGGATGCCCTGCTGGGCGCCGACGGCTTGCACAGCCGTGTGCGCGACGTGATGCTGGGCGTCGTCGGCGAAGAAGTGGCTGGGCACGTCGCCTACCGCGCGGTCGTGTCTCAGCAGGCGCTGCCGTGGGCGCTGCGTACGCAGGTGGTGACGGTGTGGCTGGGCCCGCGCCTGCATGTCGTGCACTATCCCGTGCGCGGTGGCGAATGGCTCAATGTGGTGGTGATACGCGAGGGGCAGGCTCGGGAGTCCCTGCGACGCTGGGATCAGGCCGCCGATGCGGGCGAACTGTTGCCGGTTCTGGATGGCGTCTGCACCAACTTGCAGGACCTGGTGCGGGCCGTGCCTGCCGCCGGGGGCGTGTGGCGGCGCTGGCCTCTGGCGCTGCGCGCTGCGGTGGCTGGCGCGCATGAGATGGCGCAGGGGGCGGTGGCGCTGCTGGGCGATGCGGCACACCCCATGCGTCCCTATCTCGCGCAGGGGGCTGGAATGGCCATTGAAGACGCCATGGGCCTGGAGCAGGCTCTGGCCATGCAGTCGCTGAATGTGCAGGAACGGCTGCGCCGCTACGCGCTCAGCCGCTGGCAACGCGTGGCGCGGGTACAGCGGCGCTCGCGGCGCAACGGCCGCATCTTTCATGCCACGGGGGCGGTGCGATTGGCGCGCGATGCGTCGCTGCGCCTGCTGGGGGAGGGCGTGCTGGACATGCCCTGGCTCTATGGCGGCGGGCCGCTGCCTGCGCGGGGCAGATGATCGATACGCGAGTGCCGTCGGTGGCATGGCTCCGTCGGTTCGCCTTGCCTGCGCCCACATTGCCTTCGGCTTTGCGCCTCGTCAGCCAGCCGGGTGCAAACCCGCATGAACCGGCTGCCTGATGGCAGCGGCTATTATTTTTATTTTGAAAGGCAATCACCATGGAACATCAACAAAATGACCACCGTCAGGCGCCGCTGCGGCTGGCCATCGTCGGGTACGGCAACCTCGGGCGCGGCGTGGAGAAGGCGGTCGGCAAGAATCCCGACACGGCGCTGGTCGGTATCTACACGCGCCGCGGCCCCGCCAGCGTCAAATCTGCCAGTGGCGTTGCTGTGCATGCGGTCGCTGATCTTCTCGCGCATCGAAAGAGTATCGATGTGTTGATCCTCTGCGGCGGCTCCAAGGACGATCTGCCGGTGCAGACGCCAGAGTACGCTCGCCACTTCAATGTGGTGGACAGTTTTGACACGCACGCCCGTATTCCCGAGCACTTTGCGAAAGTGGATGCCGCGGCGCGCGCCAGCCAGACCACGGCCCTGATCTCCGCGGGATGGGACCCCGGGCTGTTTTCCGTCAACCGCGTGATGAGCGATGCCTTCCTGCCCGATGGCGCCAGCTACACCTTCTGGGGCAAGGGCTTGAGCCAGGGGCATTCGGACGCGATCCGCCACGTGCCCGGTGTTGCCGCTGGCGTGCAGTACACCATCCCGGTGGCCGAGGCGATGGACAAGGCGCGCAGCGGCCTGCGGCCCGAGCTGAGCACGCGCGAGAAGCATCGGCGCGAATGTTTCGTGGTTCTCAAGCCCGGCGCAGACGCCGATGCCGTGCGGCGTGCCATCGTCTCCATGCCCAACTACTTCAGCGACTACGACACCACGGTGCATTTCATCAGTGCCGAGGTGCTCGCGCGTGATCACGCGGGCATGGCCCACGGCGGCTTCGTCATCCGCAGCGGCGATACCTCGGACAAAGTCAAGCACGTGATCGAGTACCGCCTGCAGCTGGACAGCAATCCCGAGTTCACCGCCAGCGTGCTGGTGGCCGGTGCGCGCGCCGTCCATCGCCTGCACCAGTCGGGGCAATACGGTTGCAAGACCATGCTGGACCTGTCACCCGCGCTGCTCTCGCCCAAGAGCGCGCAGGAACTCCGAGCGAATTACCTGTAAATCGGGTGGGGGTGGCGCTGACGGTATGTCCATGGCGCCAGCGGGCGCTTTTGCGCCCACAAGCCCACTTTCGTCTGGCGCGCGCGAACGGCCGCGCGCGCGAGCGCCGGGTGCATCCTGGCCTGGGTCGGATGCACCCAGGCGAGACCGGCCACCACCTGCTCGCTCGCTGCGTCGCGGCCGCGGCAGCTGACCTGAGCGAGCAACCGGCCGTATTTGTCGTGGCCCTGCGCCGTCAAGCGCGCCTGCTGGCGCAGGCACAGCTGCGCGAGGTGCTTGCGAGCCTGTACGCCATGCGCCTGCCGCAGCTCGGGCGCGTCGATGGCTGCGATACGCACGCGCTGCACGGGCTCGGCGCCACAGCGGGCGGAGAGCGAATCGCCGTCCCCGACTGAAACGATCAGGCACAGGGCGACGGCGGCCGTCACGAGGGACATGGCGGAATTAAAAGAAAACGGGCTGCAGCGCTTTCAGAATGGGCGCCGTGCGCTATGAAAATATCATTCCGGATCGGTGTCGGTGCTGGCGCTACTGCTGGAAGTGGCGGCCTGCACCGCCATCTTGTCGGCCACGCTGGCGAATTTGCTGTACTTGCCGATCAGGTTCACGAGCTGAGCATAGATGCGCGCCGGGGCTGCCAGGCATTCGCGCTGTTCCAGGTAGTTCGCTTCGCCCGTGAAATTGCCCACGAGGCCGCCAGCTTCCGTCACCAGCAGGCCGCCGGCGGCCACGTCCCAGATGGACAGACCGGCCTCGAAGAAACCGTCGGTGAACCCGGCCGCCACGTAGGCCAGATCCAGTGCCGCGGCTCCGGGTCGGCGCAGACCCTGCGTGTGTGGCATCACCTCGGCCATCATCTTCATGTAACCGGGGAAATCGTCGCCGGGGCGGTAAGGGAAACCGGTGCCGATCAGGCACTCCGATAGTCGTGTGCGCCTGGAAACGCGCATGCGCCTGTCGTTCATGAACGCGCCGCGCCCGCGCGTGGCGGTGAAGAGGTCGTTGCGCGTGGGGTCGTACACCACGCCGTGCTCCACCTTGCCGCGCACCGACAGCGCGATGCTCACGCAGTACACGGGGAAACCGTGAATGAAGTTCGTCGTGCCGTCCAGCGGGTCGATGATCCAGATGTAGTCCGAGTCCTTGGCGCCGTGCTGCCTGCCCGATTCCTCGGCCAGGATGGCGTGGCCGGGGTAGGCGGTGAGCAGCGTGTCGATGATGGCGGTTTCGCTTGCCTGATCGACCTCGGTCACAAAGTCGTTGATCTGCTTTTGCGAAACACGCACGGCTTCCACGTCCAGCGCGGCGCGGTTGATGATGGCGCCAGCGGCGCGTGCGGCCTTGATGGCCGTGTTGAGCATGGGGTGCAGATGGGACGACATGGAAAGGAGCGGCAAGTGAACGCGTCGATGCGCGAGGGCCGCCGATTTTAGGTCAACGCTGACCATGCCCCTGGCGGGCGAGCACTTGTGCGTCGCTGCCTCTACCCCGCGGCGGCGTGGGCTGGACGACGACAATCGCGCCCATGCGAACACGCTTTGTTTTGATTCAGACCAGTCACCCCGGCAATGTGGGCGCCGCGGCGCGCGCGATCAAGACCATGGGTTTTGATGATCTGGTGCTGGTGGCGCCGCGCTGGCCCAATGTGCTGCACCGCGAGATCGCGATCCAGCGGGCCAGTGGCGCCACCGATGTGCTGGCCAAGGCGCGCGTCGTCGCCACCCTTGATGAAGCGCTGCAGGGCATGCACCATCTGTGCGCCACGGCCATGACGCCGCGCGACTTCGGGCCGCCAACGCGCTCACCCCGCGAGCACTTTTCGATGCTCCTGAAGAAAGAGCCATCAGTGCAGGTAGAGCAATGCTCGAAGCCAAATTTGGTTCAAGGTTTTGCGGAGGATACGGGCGTCGCCTTCCTCTTCGGCAGCGAGCGCTTCGGCATGGCCAACGACGATGTCTACCGCTGCCATGTGGCGCTCTGCATTCCGACGGCGGCGCACTTTGGCTCGCTCAACCTCGCGGCGGCGGTGCAGGTGATCGCGTATGAGTGGCGCCTGGCGCTTGGCGGCTTTGCGGTACAGGACGTCGCCGCGCATGGCCAGCAGGCCGACGCCGCACAGGTGGCTGGCATGCTCGCGCATTGGCAGCGGGCGCTGATCGATGTCGGCTTTCTGGATCCCACCGCGCCCAAGAAGCTCATGCCACGCCTGAATCAGCTCTTCAACCGCGCCCGGCCCACGCAGGAAGAGATCCACATCCTGCGCGGTATCGCCAGGGCCCTGATCGATGTGGCGAGCGAGCGCAACAAAGGTGACACGATTAAGTAGTTTCCTTGATGCGGTGCAGCATTCTGTTACCTAAACTGCGCATTTTGCAGGCTTGCAGGGCGCGTACCGACGCGCCGTCTCATTCATTTCATGCAGCTTGGCATCTTAGGAAGGGTGAGTCATGTCGATTCGTGAAAAAGCGGCCAACGGTTCGGTGGCGCGGCGCGTCACGCTGCTGTCCCTTGGTCTGGTGGCTGTCGTTCTGGTTTTCGTGGGCATCACCCTCGCGGTGCTGACGGAACGCAATACCCGGGCGCAGCTGGTTGAAAGCGTGGGCGATACGGTCGTCGCAGTGGCGCAGTCGCTCAATGCCGCCGACAGCATCACGCGCGATATGGCCACGGGCTCGATGAAGGGTTTTGCACGCTTTTTCGAAGCCACCATGGAGCTGGACGAGGCATCTGGCGAACTGCGCAGCTTCGGTGGCCTGGTCAACGGCGATACCGGCGCGGTCGACCGTTTTGCCACCCAGACCGGCGGCATAGCGCGCGTGTTTGCGCGCAAGGGCGAGGGATTCGTCACCGTGGTGTCTTCCGTCAAGGACGAAAAGGGCGTGCGCGAAGATGGGTTGGAGCTCTCGGCGTCCGATCCCGCGTATGCCACCGTCATGAAGGGCGAACCGTACACGGGGCTGGTGGTGGTGCAGGACAAGCCGTACATGGGCGACTACCAGCCGATCAAGGATGCCAAGGGCAAGGTGGTGGCGCTGCTCTTCGTGGGCAATGACATCGGCATTTTCCAGGACGTGCTGCAAAAGCAGGTGCAGCAGACGCGGTTCTTCGAGCACGGCGGCGTCTATGTGATCGATCCGGGCGCGGGGCTGCAACAGGCCCGTTTCGTCTATCACCCCGCGCAACGCGGCCAGGCCGTGCTCAAGGCGAACCCCGGCGCGAAGGCCTTTCTGGAGGCTCTGGCGGCGGCACCTGATGGCTTCGTGCGCCATGCGCAGGCGCTGCTGTATCCCGAGGCCCAGGATCCGTGGGCGCTGATGCGCAAGACGCAGACGGGCTGGTGGGTCGTGGCCGAGGTGCCCGATGGCGAGGCCATGGCAGCTCAGCAGCGCGTGACCTGGGCGGTGTGGGGACTGATGGCGCTGGCGCTGTTGGCGCTGGGCATCGGCCTGTGGCAAATGCTGCGCCGCGGCGTGAGTCGCCCGCTCATGGGTCTGACCAAGGCCATCACGCTGGTGGCGCAGGGTGACCTGACACAGAAGTTCACCACCACCCGGCGCGACGAGATCGGCGCATTGATTCGCGAGGTGGAAGGGATGCGCGGGCGTTACGTGCAGATGCTGCAGCAGGTGCGCGCGGCGGCCGACAGCATCGATACCGCCAGCGCCGAGATCGCCAGCGGCAATCAGGATCTGTCGGCGCGTACCGAGGCCACGGCGTCCAGCCTCGCACAGACGGCGCAAAGCATGGAAGAGCTCACCACGACGGTCGGCCATTCGGCGGATGCGGCACGTCAGGCCAATCAGCTCGCGGCGTCGGCCGCCGAGGTGGCCGAGCGCGGCGGCAAGGCCGTGGCGCAGGTGGTGGACACGATGGGCGACATCGAGCAGAGTTCGCGCAAGATCGCTGACATCATCGGCGTGATCGACGGCATCGCGTTTCAGACCAACATCCTCGCGCTCAACGCGGCCGTGGAGGCTGCGCGTGCCGGCGAACAGGGGCGGGGTTTTGCCGTGGTCGCCGGCGAGGTGCGCTCGCTGGCAGGGCGATCCGCCGAAGCCGCGCGCGAGATCAAACAGCTGATCCAGGATTCGGTGGGCAGGGTCGCCACCGGAACGCGCCTCGTGAAGGAAGCGGGAGGCACCATGAGCGAGATCGTGGACAGCGTGCGGCGCGTCGGCAACATCATTGGCGAAATCACCACCGCGTCGTCGGAGCAGGCGGATGGCATCGGCCAGGTAAACCAAGCGGTGGCGCAGCTCGATCAGATGACGCAGCAGAACGCCGCGCTGGTGGAGCAATCGGCCGCGGCCGCGCACAGCCAGCGCGAGCAGGCGGCGCGACTGGCGGGCGCCGTGCAGGTGTTCAAGCTCGGAGCGGATGCCCCGGCCGAGGCGCCGTTGGCGGTGCAAGGCCAGGTTCTGCAGCTGGAATCCGCCTGAAGAGGCCGTCGCCGCTGCAGGTATGGCTTAGACGCTAGACTGCGCGCTGCCATCGCACGCGCCTTCCATGTTTTCCAGAACCCGCTCAGACATCCAGTGCATTCTTGACCGCGACCCGGCTGCGCGCAGCACCTGGGAGGTCATCACCTGCTATCCCGGCCTGCACGCCATCTGGCTGCATCGCCCGGCGCACTGGTGCTGGACGCATGGCCTGCGCTGGCTGGGACGCTTCATTTCGCACCTGGCGCGCTGGCTCACCGGCATCGAGATCCACCCCGGTGCCGTTATCGGCGCGCGCGTGTTCATCGATCACGGCATGGGCGTGGTGATCGGCGAAACCGCCGAGGTGGGGGACGGGTGCACCATCTATCACGGCGTGACGCTGGGCGGCACCACGCTCTACAAGGGTGCCAAGCGCCACCCGACGCTCGGGCGCGACGTGGTGGTGAGCGCGGGCGCGAAGGTGCTCGGGGGCTTCACCGTGGGTGACGGCGCCAAGATCGGCAGCAATGCCGTGGTGATCAAGCCCGTGCCCGCCGGAGCAACCGCCGTGGGCATACCCGCGCGCATCATCGCCTCGCACAAGGACCACGGGGCGGATGTGACCGAGGCGCAGCATGCGCAGACCCCGGCATTCAGCGCCTATGGTGTGACGCCGCAGCAGGACGACCCGATGGCCCTGGCGCTGCGCAGTCTGGCCGATTCGGCCTCGGGGCAGGAGCAGCAGATCGCGCTGCTGTGGCAGGCGATCGAAAAGCTCTCGGCCGGCCAGCAGGTGCGCGGGTGCGTACCGCCCCAGGCCCATGTCACCGGCCGTTGCGAGGCCGACAGGGTGGGCGACATCCTTGGCAAGTAGGCGCTGCCGGCGCGGCGGGGCGTTTCGCTACAATCAACGGTTTCCCTGAGCATGACCGGGCCCATGAAGGGCGGCGGACGGGCATTGTCGGTGCCCCATTGCCACGGAAAAAACCAGAAACACCCCGGAGCGCGAGCATGCAGTCGTCGAGCGATGGCCAGCGGCGCGTTCCCACACTGTCAGACGATGAGGAACCACAATGGCCGTCACTGTTGAAACCCTGGAAAAACTGGAACGAAAGATCACGCTCAGCCTGCCGGTCGACAGCATCAAGAGTGAGGTGAACGGGCGCCTCAAGCGCCTGGCACGCACCGTGAAGATGGATGGCTTTCGTCCGGGCAAGGTACCGCTGGGTGTCGTGGCGCAGCGCTACGGCTACTCGGTGCAGTACGAAGTGATCAACGACAAGGTCGGCGAGGCGTTTTCGCAGGCCGCCAACGAAGCCAAACTGCGCGTCGCGGGCCAGCCGCGCATTTCCGAAAAGGAAGGTGCGCCCGAAGGTGAAATGACCTTCGATGCGGTCTTTGAAATCTTCCCCGAGGTCAAGATCGGCGATCTGACCACGGCGCAGGTGCAAAAGCTCGCGGCCGAGGTGGATGACGCCGCGATCGACCGCACGCTGGAGATTCTGCGCAAGCAGCGGCGCACGTTTGCGCAGCGCGCGCAAGGTTCGCCCGCCGAGGATGGCGACCGCGTGACCGTGGACTTCGAAGGCAAGATCGACGGCGAACCCTTCGCCGGCGGCAAGGCCGAAGCCTTCCAGTTCCTCGTCGGAGAAGGTCAGATGCTCAAGGAATTCGAAGACGCCGTGCGCGGCATGAAGGTGGGCGAGAGCAAGACCTTCCCGCTGTCCTTCCCTGAGGATTACCACGGCAAGGACGTGGCGGGCAAGACGGCGGACTTCCTCGTGACGCTCAAGAACCTCGAGGCCGCGCACCTGCCCGAGGTGAACGAGCAGTTCGTCAAGTCGCTGGGCATCGAAGGCGGCACGGTCGATAGCCTGCGCGCCGACGTGCGCAAGAACCTGGAGCGCGAGGTCAAGTTCCGTCTGCAGTCGCGCAACAAGCAGGCCGTCATGGACGCCTTGCTCGCCAACGCCGAGCTGGAGCTGCCCAAAGCCATTGTCCAGGCCGAGATCGAGCGGCTGCTCGAAGGCGCGCGTGCCGACCTCAAGGCCCGCGGCATCAAGGATGCCGACAAGGCCGATATTCCCGAAGACGTGGTGCGCCCGCAGGCCGAGCGCCGCGTGCGTCTGGGCCTGGTGGTGGCCGAGCTCGTGCGCGCCAACGAGCTTCAGGCCAAGCCCGAGCAGCTCAAGGCGCATGTCGAGGAACTTGCGTCCAGCTACGAGAAGCCCCAGGACGTCGTCAAGTGGTATTTCGGCGACCGCGATCGCCTGGCCGAGGTGGAAGCCGTGGTGGTCGAGAACAATGTGACCGATTTCGTCCTGAGCAAGGCCAAAATCGACGAAAAGACGGTGACGTTCGACGAGCTGATGGCGCAGAACTGATCGCCAGCGCCCGTTGGGTGACGCGGATGGGGCTTGTGCCGACAGGTACAGGCCCCATCTGTTTGCGGATACAGTCAGGACAACCGATTGGAGAGACGGATGAGTGCACAAGAGACCAGGGCCCTGGGGCTGATCCCCATGGTGATCGAACAGTCGGGGCGTGGTGAGCGCTCCTACGACATTTATTCGCGCCTCTTGAAAGAGCGCGTGGTCTTCCTCGTGGGCGAGGTCAATGACCAGACGGCCAACCTCGTCGTCGCGCAGTTGCTGTTTCTGGAAAGTGAAAACCCCGACAAGGACATTTCCTTCTACATCAACTCGCCTGGGGGCAGTGTCACGGCCGGCATGGCAATTTATGACACCATGCAGTTCATCAAGCCCGATGTCTCCACCATGTGCGTGGGCTTTGCCGCGAGCATGGGTGCCTTCCTGCTGGCCTCCGGCGCCAAGGGCAAGCGCTATTCGCTGCCCAATTCCAAGATCATGATTCACCAGGTGCTTGGTGGCACCCAGGGGCAGGCGACCGACATTGAAATTCACGCCCGCGACATCCTGCGCACCAAGGAGCAGATGAACCGCATCCTCGCCGAGCGCACCGGGCAACCCTATGAAAAGGTGGTCAGTGATACCGAGCGCGACTATTTCATGACGGCCGACGAAGCCAAGGAATACGGCATCGTCGACCAGGTAATCGCCAAGCGCGCCTGATCGGCATTGCAGCGCGCGGGCGGCGTTTCCCCCTGCGGGAAGCGCCGTTTCTATTTGAGTATCATCACTTCACGTTATCTGTTTCAAGGCGTAGCTCCATGGCCGAGAAAAAAGGCTCTTCCAGCGAAAAAACCCTGTATTGCTCGTTTTGCGGCAAGAGTCAGCACGAGGTCAAGAAACTCATTGCCGGCCCGTCGGTCTTCATCTGCGACGAATGCATCGACCTGTGCAACGAAATCATCCGCGACGAGCAGCCCGGCGCCGAGGCCGGCCAGGGTGGTCACGGTGACCTGCCCGCACCCGCGGACATCAAGGCCAACCTGGACGGCTACGTGATCGGCCAGGAACAGGCCAAGCGCACGCTGGCGGTGGCGGTCTACAACCACTACAAACGCCTGCGTCACAAGGAAAAGGCGGGCAAGGAGGATGTCGAGCTCTCCAAGAGCAACATCCTGCTCGTGGGTCCGACAGGCTCGGGCAAGACGCTGCTGGCGCAGACGCTGGCGCGCCAGCTCGATGTGCCCTTCGTCATGGCCGACGCCACGACGCTGACCGAGGCGGGCTACGTCGGCGAAGACGTGGAAAACATCATCCAGAAGCTCCTGCAAAGCTGCAACTACGACATCGAGCGCGCGCAGCGTGGCATCGTCTACCTCGACGAGATCGACAAGATCACGCGCAAGAGCGACAACCCGAGCATCACGCGCGACGTCTCGGGCGAGGGCGTGCAGCAGGCCTTGCTGAAGTTGATCGAAGGCACGATGGCCAGCGTGCCGCCGCAGGGCGGGCGCAAACATCCGAACCAGGATTTCCTGCAGGTTGACACCACCAACATCCTGTTTATTTGCGGCGGAGCCTTCGCGGGCCTGGAGAAGGTGATCGAAAACCGCACCGAGGCTTCAGGCATCGGCTTCGGCGCCACGGTACGCAGCAAAAAGCAGCGCTCGCTCACCGAGGTGTTTCAGGGCATCGAACCCGAGGATCTCATCAAGTACGGCCTCATCCCCGAACTCGTGGGGCGCATGCCGGTGGTGGCGGCTCTGGCCGAGCTGGGCGAGGACGCGCTCGTGCGGATCCTCACCGAACCGAAAAATGCGCTGGTCAAGCAATACGGCGCGCTGCTCGCGATGGAAGGCGTGGAACTCGAAATCCGGCCGACCGCGCTCAAGGCGATTGCCCGCAAGGCGATCGCGCGCAAGACCGGCGCGCGCGGTCTGCGATCGATTCTTGAACAATCGCTGATCGGCACCATGTTCGATCTGCCCAATACGGCGAACGTCGAAAAGGTCGTGGTGGAAGAGGCCACGATCGATGAAGGCAAGGCACCGCTGCTGGTCTATCGCGAGGCCGCGAAGAAGGCCTGAGCACAGGCGATCCCGGCTGCTGAGAGCGGCGGTGTCCCGGCCGGGTCACGGCCAGCGTTCGTTTTACAAGGTGGTGCATGGGAGAGTCCATGCACGACCGCTTTTGATGGAATAGCCCATGCCTGGACAGACACCCCTGCCCGATACCCCCCTGGTCTTGCCGCTGCTGCCGCTGCGCGATGTCGTGGTGTTTCCGCACATGGTGATCCCGCTCTTCGTCGGGCGTGCCAAGAGCATCAAGGCGCTCGAGGTGGCCATGGGCACCGATCGCCAGATCATGCTCGTGGCGCAGAAGGCAGCGTCCAAGGACGAACCGCAGGCCGAGGACATGTTTGACGTGGGCTGCATCTCCACCATCCTGCAGATGCTCAAGCTCCCCGATGGCACGGTGAAAGTGCTGGTCGAGGGCCAGCAGCGCGCGCATCTGGATGACGTGACCGAGGGCGAGACCCATTTCACCGCGACGGCGCGACCCCTGCTGGTGCCCACGCCGGAGCGCAAGGCTGCCGAGATCGAGGCTCTGCGTCGCGCGGTGATGCAGCATTTTGACCAGTACGTCAAGCTCAACAAGAAAATTCCCACGGAGATTTCCACCTCCATTTCCGGCATCGAGGATGCCGGGCGACTGGCCGACACGATCGCCGCGCACATGCCGCTCAAGCTCGACGACAAACAGCACGTGCTGGACCTGGCCGATGTGAAGGCGCGGCTGCAGAGCCTGTTCGAGCAGCTCGAGCGCGAGGTGGACATCCTCAACGTGGACAAACGCATCCGTGGGCGCGTCAAGCGCCAGATGGAAAAAAATCAGCGCGACTTCTACCTCAACGAGCAGGTCAAGGCGATCCAGAAGGAACTGGGCGAGGGCGAGGGCGGCGCCGACATCGAGGAAATCGAAAAGCGCATCAAGGCGGCCAAGATGCCCAAGGAGGCGCTCAAGAAGGCCGAGGCCGAGCTCAAGAAGCTCAAGCTGATGTCGCCCATGTCGGCCGAGGCCACCGTGGTGCGCAATTACATCGATGTGCTCGTCGGCCTGCCGTGGAGCGGCAGAACCCGCGTCAAGCAGGACCTGGTGCGTGCCGAGGAAGTGCTCAATGAAGACCACTTTGGCCTGGAGAAGGTCAAGGACCGCATCCTCGAATACCTCGCGGTGCAACAGCGCGTGGACAAGGTGAAGGCGCCCATCCTGTGTCTCGTGGGTCCGCCGGGCGTGGGCAAGACCTCGCTGGGGCAGTCGATTGCCAAGGCCACGGGGCGCAAGTACGTGCGCATGGCGCTGGGCGGCATGCGTGACGAGGCTGAAATCCGGGGCCACCGGCGCACCTACATCGGCGCCATGCCGGGCAAGGTGCTGCAAAGCCTGGCCAAGGCCGGCACGAAGAACCCGCTGTTCCTGCTCGACGAGATCGACAAGATCGGCATGGACTTTCGCGGCGACCCGTCGAGCGCGCTGCTGGAAGTGCTCGATCCGGAGCAGAACAGCAAGTTCGCCGACCACTACGTGGAGCTCGATTTCGACCTGTCGGACGTGATGTTCGTGGCCACGTCCAACTCGATGAACATTCCCCCGGCGCTGCTCGACCGCATGGAGGTCATTCGCCTGGCGGGCTATACGGAAGATGAAAAGCTCAATATCGCCGTGAAGTACCTGCTGCCCAAGCAGATGCAGGCCAACGGCCTGAAGGCGGGCGAACTGCGGGTTCATGAAGACGCGATCGTGGACATCGTGCGCTACTACACGCGCGAGGCGGGTGTGCGTTCGCTCGAGCGTGAGCTCTCCAAGATCTGCCGCAAAGTGGTCAAGGGACTGCTGCTCAAGAAGCTCAAACCCGCCGTCGAGGTCGGTGCCAAGTGCCTTGCCGAATACCTGGGTGTGCGCAAGTTCGACTACGGGCGCGCCGAGCAGAAGAATCAGGTCGGACAGGTCGTTGGCCTGGCCTGGACCGAGGTTGGTGGCGATCTGCTGACCGTCGAAGTCGCGACCATGCCTGGGAAAGGCGTGATCCAGCGCACCGGCTCGCTCGGCGATGTGATGAAGGAGTCGGTCGAGGCCGCGCGCACCGTGGTGCGTTCGCGCGCGCACGTGCTGGGCCTGCGCGATGAAGTGTTCGAAAAGCGCGACCTGCACATTCACGTGCCCGACGGTGCCACGCCCAAGGATGGGCCCAGCGCTGGCATCGCCATGGTCACGGCGATGGTTTCCGCGCTCACCGGCATTGCCGTGCGCGCCGATGTGGCGATGACGGGCGAGATCACGCTGCGTGGCGAGGTGACGGCCATCGGCGGCCTGAAGGAGAAGCTGCTGGCGGCTCTGCGCGGCGGCATCAAGACCGTGATGATCCCGGAGGAGAACGTCAAGGATCTGCAGGAGATTCCGGACAACGTCAAGAAGGGCCTGGAGATCGTGCCGGTGCGCTGGATCGACAAGGTGCTTGAAGTCGCTCTGGAGCGCAAACCCGTGCCGCTTTCCGAGGAGGAGATCGCCGCTGCTGCCGCTGTGAAACCGCCTGCGAGGCGGCCATCGGCAAGCCGCTCCATAAAACATTGAGATCCAGGCAGAAAGCGACCGAAAAATCGCCTACAATCTCGCCTTCTTCGCGAGACGCTTGTTTCGCCAGATGCGGGAATAGCTCAGTTGGTAGAGCGCAACCTTGCCAAGGTTGAGGTCGCGAGTTCGAGACTCGTTTCCCGCTCCAGGATCCTGAAACGAAGGGGAGGCACGAGCTTCCCCTTTTTTCTGAACTTGTGTGTGGCGCGGTAGCAAAGCGGTTATGCACCGGATTGCAAATCCGTAGAGCCCGGTTCGACTCCGGGCCGCGCCTCCAAAAACAAGGTGTTGCCACCGTGCGTGGCACGCCGATGCGGGAATAGCTCAGTTGGTAGAGCGCAACCTTGCCAAGGTTGAGGTCGCGAGTTCGAGACTCGTTTCCCGCTCCAGTTTTTCTGCCACCCCAGTCCGGAATTTCAGTTGGTACGGATGACCGCGGCGCCGGATTGCGCCTCAACGGGTTTACAGTCGCAGGCATTGCACATCGGCCTGGTCCAGACCTTCGGCATTGCTGTCTCGCCCCGGTGGTGAAATTGGTAGACACTGCGGACTTAAAATCCGCTGCTTTCCTGAAAAGGGGCGTGCCGGTTCGAACCCGGCCCGGGGCACCAAAGTAGGTTCTATGTCAGATTACAACGCTCCCTTTGAAATTCATGTCCACGGTCAGGTGCAATTGCGTTTGGGCGTGGATTTCGCGCAGCTGCAGGAGGCGCTCAAGCCGCTTTGGCAGTATGCCGGCGCGCGCTCCCTGGCCGATGGCGCGGTGAGTGTCTACGAGGAAGAGCCGGGTATTCAGTTCGACCCCAAGGAGCGGCTGCTGCAGATGTGCTGGACCCTGCGCGGGGACGAGGACTTTCGCCAGTCGCTCGATGAAATGTGCATGGGCCTGAATGAAATCGCCGATCAGGGCGCCGCGATCGAGGTGACGTTCTACGACACCGAGTTCGACGAGGATGAGGCCGACGAGGACGACGAAGAGGCCGAATCGCGCGATGACTTCGTGATGCTCTTTGTCGGTCCTACGCCCGCGGCCATCATGCAGGTGCAGCGCGACATGCTGGTGCAGGACGTGGTCAACGTCATGGAGCGCCATTTCGACGCCTCGGAGCTCGCGGGCGTGGTGGCCGAAATCGACAAGCTCTTTTCCGACCGTTTTGATGCGCTCGTGAGCTCGCTTGACCTGAGCAAGCGCCCGCGCGGCACGGGCGGGCGTGGGGGCAATCGCCGTCCACGCCACCTGCACTGACCCGGGTCAAGGCAGCGACACCGTGGCGCAGCGGCTGATGGGAAAGTACAGCCAGCGCTGGGCGGCGGCTTGCAAAGCGCTTGGCGCGGCGGTGGTGTAGAGCCCGACATCGCCGCCGTGCGGCTGGGCTGCTGGATCGGTGAGCAATGCGCGCTCTTGCAGGAGACGTCTTGCCTGGCGCGCCACGGCGGCTCCGGTTTCGATGATGCGGATGTCGGGGCCTGCCAGTTCCCTGAGCAGGGGCTCTGCGAAGACATAGTGCGTGCAGCCGAGCACCAGCGTGTCCATTTCACCATCCCTGGTGCCAAACGGGCCGAGAGCGCCCATGTAACGGGCGCAAAGCGCTCTGGTTTTTTCCAATGACGCCGCTGCGGGCAGGGGCTCGAGCGTGCTTTGTTCGATGGCATGCGCCAGGCCGTCGCAAGCCTGTACCGAAAAGTGCGTGTGTTCGCTGTTGCGGGACAACAGTTCGCCAAAGCGTGCGCTGGCAATCGTCCCGCGAGTGGCGAGCACGCCCACGTGGTGGGTGCGGCTGCAGTGCGCCGCGGGCTTGAGCGCCGGCTCGACACCCACCAGCGCGATATCGGGCAAGTTGCTTCGCAACAGGTGCACCGCCGCGGCGGTCGCGGTGTTGCATGCCACGACCAGCAGTTTGATCGCATGCTCGCTCACCAGATGGCGGGCGATGGCCAGGCTGCGCTCGCGCACGAAGGCGTCGCCCTTCTCGCCGTAAGGTGTGTGGGCGCTGTCGGCCAGGTACACAAAACGCTCGTGCGGCAGTTCTTCGCGCAGCGCCCGCAGCACGCTCAGTCCCCCGATGCCGCTGTCAAAAACACCGATCGGCGCGTTGCTGGAAAGGGGGGGCATGGCAGATGAAGGGACGAAACCCGCAAGGATACTGCGTCGGTGTTCGCGCAGGCGACAGGTGTACGCGCCGCGGCGCGCCACAATGAGCCGACGGGCATCGCTGGCATGCCCGAAGCACGATGGGAGACCCCGCATGATGGCACGCACGGTGCAACAACTCTTTGATCTTTCGGGCCGGGTGGCGCTCGTGACCGGTGGCTCGCGCGGCTTGGGGCTGCAGATGGCGCGGGCGCTCGGTGAGGCGGGCGCGCGCGTCATGCTCGCGAGCCGCAAGGCCGAGGAGCTCGAGCATGCAGCGGCTCAGTTGCATGCCGCGGGCATCGACGCGAGCTGGATCGCTGCGGACTGCGCGCAGGAAGCCGACATCCAGCGCTTGGCGAGCGAGACGCTGCGGCGCATGGGCGACGTGGACATCCTCGTGAACAACGCCGGCGCGAGCTGGGGCGCACCAGCGGAGGATCATCCCGTGGCGGCCTGGGACAAGGTGATGAACCTGAACGTGCGCGGCTACTTCCTGCTGTCGCAGGCCATAGCCAAGGCCAGCATGATTGCGCGCGGCAAGGGCTCCATCATCAACATCGCGTCGATCGCGGCGCTGGGCGGCAATCCGCTGGCGATGAAGACCATCGCCTACAACACGTCCAAGGGCGCGGTGCTCAATTTCACGCGGGCGCTGGCGGGTGAGTGGGGGCATTACGGCATCCGCGTGAATGCGGTCTGCCCGGGTTTCTTTCGCACCAAGATGGCCAGCGTGCTCATAGACACCATGGGCGAGGACAAGATGACGGCCCACGCGCCGCTGCGCCGCCTGGGCGATGATGAAGACCTCAAGGGCCTGGTGCTGCTGTACGCGAGCGACGCGGGCAAGCACATCACCGGGCAGTGGCTTGCCGTCGATGGCGGCGTGAGCGCGATCGTTGCGGGCTGAGGCGATGTCAGCGAGTCTGGGATTCGACATCGAGATCCCCTTCGTCCAGGCGTTGGGCATCACGCTGGCGCGGATGGGCGAGGGCAGCGCCGAGCTGCATTACGAGGCGCAGCCCGAGCACCTCAATTCCTGGGGCATCGCGCACGGCGGCGCGCTCATGACGCTGCTGGACGTGACGCTGGCCATGGCCGCGCGCAGCGAGGCGCTGGCGCGCGGCATGGGCATGGTCACGGTGGAGATGAAGACCAGCTTCTGGCGCCCGGCCACGGGGCGGATGGTGGCGCGTGGCCAGCTGCTGCACCGCACGCGCAGCCTGGCGTTTGCCGAAGGCACGGTGTTCGACGCCGAGGGCCGTGCCTGCTGCCACGCCACGGGCACCTTCAAATATGTTTCCCGGGTTCGTTCAGCCGAGGGCGAGTCATCCACTTGAATTTGAAACAAATACGGCTGTAGCGCTCGAGTAACAAGCGCGGATAGCTCTTTTAAAGGTAGCAATCATGCCAATCAATCAACAAATCCTGCTCGACAGCCGTCCCCAGGGCGCCGCCACGGCGGACAACTTCCGCCTGGTGACCACGGACACGCCGGCACTGGCCGAAGGGCAGGTACTGGTGCGACACCACTACCTGAGCCTGGATCCCTACATGCGCGGGCGCATGAACGAGGGCAAGAGCTATGCCGCGTGCCAGCCGCTGGGCGAGGTGATGATCGGCGGCACGGTCGGCGAGGTCGTGCAAAGCCGCCATGCGCGCTATGCGGTGGGCGACAAGGTCGTGGGCATGGGCGGCTGGCAGGAGTACAGCGTCGTCGATGGCGACGAAGCGGGTGCGTTGCGGGTGGTGGACGGCGGCGCGGTGCCGCTTTCATACTACCTCGGGGCCGTGGGCATGCCGGGGGTGACGGCTTGGTATGGGCTTACGCAGATCATCGAGCCCAAGCCCGGGCAGACGCTCACGGTGAGCGCGGCCACGGGCGCGGTCGGCAGCGCCTTCGCGGCGCTGGCGAAGGCGCGCGGCTGCCGCGTGGTGGGCATCGCGGGCGGGCCGCTCAAGTGCGCCTATGCGGTCGATGAACTGGGCTTCGACGCCTGCATCGATCATCGCGAGCACGGTGACCTCAGGGCGATGTCGCAGGCGCTCAAGGCGGCGTGCCCCGACGGCATCGACGGCCACTTCGAGAACGTCGGTGGCACCGTGCTCGATGCCGTGCTGCTGCGTGCCAACGCGTTTTCGCGCGTGGCGCTGTGCGGAATGATCGCGGGCTACGACGGCCAGCCGTTGCCGTTGCTCAACCCGGCGCTCATGCTCGTCAACCGCATGCGCGTGGAAGGCTTCATCGTGAGCGAACACCTGCAGCTGTGGCCGCAGGCGCTGGCCGAACTCACGGGTTTGGTGCGGGCCGGCAAGCTGCACCCGCGCGAGACCGTGGCACAGGGCCTGGCGAGTGCGCCCGAGGCCTTCATCGGCCTGCTGCATGGCAAGAACGTGGGCAAGCAACTGGTCCGACTGGTGTGAGGGGGAGGTGCCGTGATCGAACACTTTGAAGGCAAGACGGCGGTTCTGACCGGGGCTGGTTCAGGGTTTGGCCTGGAATGCGCGCGCATCGCGGCGCGTCGCGGCATGCGGCTGGTGCTGGTCGACGTGCAGCAGGATGCGTTGGACAAGGCCGTGGCCGAACTTGAGCCTCGTGGCGTGGAGCTGTTGGCGCGCCGAGTCGATGTCTCCGACGCCGATCAGATGCAGGCGCTGGCCGATGCGGTGCAGCAGCGCTTTGGCGCGCCGCACTTCGTGTTCAACAACGCGGGGGTCGGCTCGGCCGGGCTCATCTGGGAAAACACGCTCGCCGATTGGCAGTGGGTGCTGGGCGTCAACCTCTGGGGCGTGATCCATGGCGTGCGCCTGTTCACGCCCATGATGCTCGCGGCGGCGCGCTCCGATGCGAACTGGCGCGGGCAGATCGTGAACACGGCCAGCATGGCGGGCCTGGTGACGATGCCCAACATGGGTGTGTACAACGTCAGCAAGCATGCGGTGGTGGCCCTCACCGAGACGCTGTACCAGGACCTGCGCCTCGTCACCGACCAGATCGGCGCCAGCGTGTTGTGTCCGTATTTCGTGGCCACCGGCATTGCGCACAGCGAGCGCAATCGCCCGGTGGCCATGCGGGGTGCGCCGATCACCGCCAGCCAGCGCATTGGCCAGGCCATGATGGACAAGGCCGTGGCGAGCGGCAAGGTGTCCGCGGCCGACGTGGCCGCCCGCATCTTTGAAGCGGCGGCGCAGGATCACTTCTACATCTACAGCCACCCCAAGGCGCTTCAAAGCGTGGCCCAGCGCATGCAGGCCATTGTCGGTGGCGAGAATCCACCCGATCCGTTTGCCGAGCGGCCGGCCGTCGGCGAGCAGCTCAGGAGCGCGCTGCGCGCTTGAGGGGCGGCAAGCGCTATGCTTGGCGGCATCATGGGAGCCTTGATCGATTCCTTCTGGCGCGCCGTCGGCTATTGCCTGATGCCGCGCATCATCGCGCTGTCGCTGCTGCCGCTGGTGTTGATCAGTGCCGTCGCGGGCGTGGCGTGGTATTTGTTCTGGGCTCCGGCGGTCGCGTGGATGCAGTCCATGCTCGATGGCACGAGCTGGCTGGGCACGGTCTGGGGGTGGCTCGCGCACCTGGGCGTGAGCGATGTGCCTACGCTGCTGGCTCCCCTGTTCGTCGTGCTCATGACGATGCCGGTGGTGGTCTTCGTCTGCGTGCTGGCGGTTTCGGTGCTGATGGTGCCCGCCATCGTCGACCTGGTGGCGAAGCGGCGCTTTACGGATCTGCAGCGCCGCCACGGCGCGGGTTTCGTCACCAGCGTCTGGTGGTCGCTGTCCTCCACACTGCTGGCCCTCGTCGCGCTCGTGCTCTCGATGCCCCTGTGGCTCATTCCACCGCTCGTGCTGGTGCTGCCGCCGCTCATCTGGGGCTGGCTCACCTACCGGGTGATGGCGTTTGATGCACTGGCCGAGCACGCCAGCAAGGAGGAGCGCAAGAGCCTGTTCGCCCGTCACAGGGGGAGTTTGCTCGTGATCGGCGTGCTCTGCGGTTTTCTGGGCGCGGCGCCCGGCATCGTCTGGGCCTCTGGCGTGGTGTTTGCCGCGGCCTTCGTGGTGCTGATCCCGGTGGCCATCTGGATCTACACGCTGGTGTTTGCTTTTTCGTCGCTGTGGTTTGCGCATTACTGTTTGGCGAGCCTGCAGCAGCTGCGTGCCCAGGAGCCGACCGCCGCGCAGGGCACTGCAACCGCTGCGGTGATTGAAGTCGCAGCCACCCCGGTCCTGCCCGGGACCGATCCATCATGACGCCCGCGTTCGGCCTGCTCATCATCGGGGACGAGATCCTGTCGGGCAAGCGCGTCGACAAGCATTTGCCCGCGGTGATCCGGCTGCTGGCCGAGCGGGGCTTGCAGCTGGCCTGGATGGAGTTGGTGGGTGACGAGCGTGGGCGCATCACGCAGGCGCTTGAGCGGGCCTTCGCCTCAAGCGACGTGGTCTTCAGCTGCGGCGGCATCGGTGCCACGCCCGATGACCACACGCGCCAGTGCGCGGCGCAGGCGCTGGGGGTGCCGCTGCAGCCGCACGGCGAGGCACAGGCCCTGATCACCGAACGCATGCAGGACATGGCACGCGAGAAGGGCGAGGTCTTCGATGCCGTGCGCGCAGACAACGTGCAGCGCCTGCAGATGGGCGTGCTGCCGCAGCACGCGCGCCTCATTCCCAACGCGTACAACAAGATCGCCGGATTTTCCTGCGCCGGACCGGGAGGTGGATGGGTGCACTTCGTGCCGGGCTTTCCCGTGATGGCCTGGCCCATGATCGAATGGGTGCTGGAAAACACCTGCAGCCAGTGGTTTCACCGCACGCCGCAGCTGGAGCATTCCATCGTCATCCACGGCGCGGCGGAGTCCGCGCTCACCCCGCTTATGGAGCGCATCGAGTCGGAGCACCCTGGCGTCAAAGTGTTCAGCCTGCCCAGCGTCGATCATCCGGTGCATGGCGTGCACATCGAGCTGGGCGTCAAGGGCGCTGCGCAAACGGTGCCGGCCGCCTGGCAGGAGCTGCTGGCCGCCTTGCATGCCCTGCCGATCCGGCTCGGGCCGGAAATCGAGCGCAAGTTCTGAGCAGGCGCACCTTAGAATCCCTGCCTTTCGCCCGTGCCCTTTCAGGCATGTGGCCGTGAATTTTTCAGGAGTTGCCAGATGGCCAAGACCGTCGCCGATGTGATGCGGATGGTGCAGGAGCACGAGGTGCGTTTCATCGATCTGCGCTTTACCGACACGCGCGGCAAAGAGCATCACGTCACCGTGCCTGCGTCGCACTTCGACGAAGACAAGTTCACCAACGGCCATGCGTTCGATGGTTCGTCCATGCCTGGCTGGAAGGGCATCGAGGCATCGGACATGCAGCTCATGCCCGACCCGGCCACTGCCAACATCGATCCGTTCTTCGAACAGACCACGCTCTTGTTGCAGTGCGACGTGGTCGAGCCCGGCGATGGCAAGGCCTACGACCGCGATCCGCGTTCGATCGCCAAGCGCGCCGAGGCGTATCTGAAGGCTTCGGGCCTGGGGGATACCGCGTATTTCGGGCCCGAGCCGGAATTCTTCATTTTCGACAACGTCCGCTGGGGCACGCAGCCCGGAGACGTATTCTTTGAAATCGACGAATACGAGGCGCCCTGGAACAGCGGCGCGAAATTCGACAGCGGCAATCGCGGCCATCGCCCTGGCACCAAGGGCGGTTACATGCCGGTGCCGCCGGTGGACAGCAGTCAGGACCTGCGTGCCGAGATGGCGGGGGTGCTTGAATCTCTGGGCATTCCGGTCGAGGTGTTTCACCATGAAGTGGGCGGCGCCGGCCAGAACGAGATCGGCACGAAATTCTCCACGCTCGTGCAGCGTGCCGACTGGACCCAGCTCATGAAGTATGTGATCTGGAACGTCGCCGACTCGTATGGCAAGACCGTCACCTTCATGCCCAAGCCCTATGCAGGCGACAACGGCAGCGGCATGCACGTGCATCAGTCCATCTGGAAGGATGGCAAGAACCTGTTTGCCGGTGACGGCTATGCGGGGCTTTCGGACTTCGCGCTGTACTACATCGGTGGGCTCATCCACCATGCCAAGGCGCTCAACGCGATCACCAACCCGGGCACCAACAGCTACAAGCGCCTGGTGCCGGGCTTCGAGGCGCCGGTCAAGCTTGCCTACAGCGCGCGCAATCGCTCGGCGTCGATCCGCATCCCCTACGTCGCCAACCCCAAGGGGCGGCGTGTGGAAGCGCGTTTCCCCGATCCGCTGGCCAACCCTTACCTGTGCTTTGCGGCACTGATGATGGCCGGGCTCGATGGCGTGGAAAACCGCATTCATCCGGGAGAGGCCGCCACCAAGGATCTCTACCACCTGCCGCCCGAGGAGGATCGCAAGGTACCCACGGTCTGCGCCAGCCTGGAAGAAGCGCTGGCCGCGCTGGAGGCCGATCGTGCCTTCCTCACGCGCGGTGGCGTGTTTTCCGACGGCATGCTCGATGCCTACATCGAACTCAAGCAGGCCGAGGTACAGCGTGTGCGCATGACGCCGCACCCCGTGGAGTACGACCTGTATTACGCTTTGTGACGTCAGCCTCGCAGCTTGGGCGCGCGTTTGGCCGATACTTGTCCGTTCAGCTGTCCGGTGTGGCTGGTTTTTCAAGGTTACGCATGAAACACGTCCTGTTTGTCCTGACTTCCTTGCTGGCTGTGCTGGCGGTGCTGCCGGCACACGCGCAAGACCGCATCTATCGTTGTGGCAACGAATACACCAACAATGCGAGTCAGGCCAAGGAGCGCGGCTGCAAGATCGTGGAGGGTGGCAACGTCACGGTGCTGCAAAGCAGCAAGCCGACGCCTGCGGCGGCGGCCGCTTCGCCGGCCGGGGCCCCCAAGGTGAGCGAGGCCGACCAGAAGGCGCGTGATTCGGATCGGCGCGCCATCCTGCAAGATGAGTTGCGCAAGGCCGAGACCAAACTGGCCGAGCTCACCAAAACGTACAACAATGGTTTTCCGGAAAAGAGCGCGCTCGAAATGCGCAACGCGCAGGCTTACCAAGAGCGCACGGCCGACCTGAAAGCCAAGCTCGACCGGGCACAGGCCGATGTGGACGGCATTCGCCGCGAGTTGGAGCGCACTAAGTAAGCCGCAGCCGGGAGAGCACGCTGCGGCTGGCGTCTTCAGCCAGGTCCAGCACGCGCTCGAACCCGGCGTCGCCGCCGTAGTAAGGATCGGGCACTTCACGGCACGTGTGGATGGTGCAGAAGTCCGTCAGGCGGTGTATGCGTGAGCGCCGCGGCGCCGGGCACAGCGCACGTGCCGCGACCTCATTGGCGCCATCCATCACCAGCACCAGATCGAAATGCTCGAAATCCCGTGTCGTGAGTGCGCGGGCGCGGTGTGCTGAAATGTCGTAGCCGCGAGCGCTGGCGTGGCGCCTCGCGCGTGCGTCGGGCGGCTGGCCAATGTGATGACCGTGTGTTCCGGCCGAATCCACCTTGCAGCGCTGCGCCAGACCGGCATCGAGCGCCATCTTGCGCAGCACGCCTTCGGCCGTCGGGCTGCGGCAGATGTTGCCCATGCAGACCATGAGCACACATACAGGCTCGGTTGTTAGGCGCACCAGCTCGGAAAGATCGGGCAGCGCTGCCCTCATGATGCGGGCATCTCAAGGGTGAGCACCACGGGCGCGTGGTCGCTGGGCTGCTTGCTCTTGCGTGGCGCGCGGTCAACCAAGCAGGCTCGTGCCAGACCTTTGAGCGCATCGCTCACCAGGATGTGGTCGATGCGCAGACCGCGGTTCTTCTGGAAGGCGAGCATGCGGTAATCCCACCATGAGAAAGTGTTTTCCGGTTGCTCGAACAAACGGAAGCTGTCGTTCAGTCCGAGAGCGAGCAGGTTCTGGAAATGCATGCGCTCTTCGTCCGTGTGCAGGATGGTGCCCTTGAGGCCGGTCGGGTCGCACGAGTCCCGATCTTCGGGGACGATGTTGAAGTCACCTGCCAGCACCAGGCGCGGGTGCACCTTGAGCTCTTCGCGCACCCAACCGTGCAGCGCGGTGAGCCAGCGCATCTTGTAAGTGAATTTGTCGGTGCCGGGCGCTTGCCCATTTACGAAGTAGCCGTTGATGAGTCGCAGAGCCCCGCCGGACAGGGGCAGCGTGGCGCTGATCACGCGGGCCTGATCGTCTTCAAAACCCGCGATGTTGCGCACCGTGTCCTGCACCGGCTGGCGCGTGATGAGCGCGACGCCGTTGTAGGTTTTCTGCCCGAAGCACACGCTGTGGTAGCCCGCGAGCTCGAAGGCGTCGTGCGGAAACTTGTCATCGGCGAGCTTGATCTCCTGCAACGCGAGCGCGTCGACGGGATTTGCGGCCAACCAGGCCAGTACCTGCGGCAGGCGCACGGCAAGCGAATTGATGTTCCAGGTGGCGATTTGCATGGGGTGATTGTGACGGTGCGGCCGCGATGCCGCAGCGCTTCATGCCGGCGTGACGCACCACGGCGCCTGCTCGTGCGCCAGCCCCATCCACAGCGCCCAGACAGCGGTGGCCAGGAGTGCGGCGCCCGCTGCCCGCATGCCCCACGTGCCGCGACCCAGTCGCCCCAGCCGCAGCATCAGCCAGGGACCGGCCCAGAGTGCCACACCCGAGCCCAGCGCGAACAGCGCCATGACGGCCGCGCCGCCCACCGCGCCGTCGGCCAGTGCCGCGACCATGACGGCCGAATACAGCAAGCCGCAGGGCAGCAGGGCCCATGCCGTGCCCAGGCCCAGCGGCGCGGCCAGTCCCATGGCGCGCGTGGCATCGCGCACGCGCAGCCAGATGCGCCGTGCGCCCAACTCCAGCCAAAGCGGCTGGCGTCCGAAAACGAGCAAGCTCAGCCCGAGCACGGCGGCGGCCACATGAACCAGACTCCACAGCGGTCTGACCGCCGCCGAGTGCACCGTGAGCCATCCCAGACCCTGCATCGATGCGCCAGCCAGCGCGCCCAGCGCCGCATAACCGAGCAGGCGCCCGAGCTGGAACAGCGCCAGGGCTTGTGCCGTGCGCGGGGCCGCGGCCTGGCCGATGCCGGCGCAGGCGGCGCCACACATGGCGATGCAGTGCGGGCTGCCTGCCAGCCCCATCAGCAAGCCGGTGAGCGCGAGGGAAATCTGCATCCTTCGATTTTAGGAAAGCCGCCCGCAATCGCCGACTCCGACCTGGCCCGGTAGGCGCCAAGGGTACGTGGTATTGATGTATCGCAAGAGCAGGTGGAATATCCACTATCGATAAATGGATATTTGATGAAAAATCGCTAGACTGCGCGCCGTTTTCAAAGCCAGCCCTTGGAGGCCAGCCCGGCCTCAGGCTTTACCAGGACGACTGTGATGCTGGGAGCAGACGCTCCGTTTCCCGCCTCGTGGCCCCCGCCCGGACGTTCCGGTGCGCGGGCGGCCGAACCCGATCTGAGCTTGCTCGATGAGCGCGACGAGTGGCAGGCGTTCAGCCGACCCCTGGGCGCCGGTGGCGGGCTGTGGGAATCCTTCGTGGCCTTCGAAGGCATGCATTGCGCGGCCTGCGCCATGACGCTGGAGCAGGTGCTGGGCCGTGTTCCAGGGGTGGTGCGGGTCGAGGTCAATGCCGCCAGTCAGCGCGGCCGCGTGATCTGGGACGAGCAGGTGGCTCGCCCTTCACGCTGGATGCGCGCCCTGGAAGGCAGCGGTTATGGCGTCTTGCCGGTGCAGGACATCGGTGCGGGTGCGCGCAGGCAAGCCGAGAGCCGACGCATGCTCTGGCGCCTGGGGGTTGCCGGCGTCTGCATGATGCAAGTGATGATGTACGCGGTACCCGCCTACCTTGCCGAGCCCGGTGCGATGGCCCCCGATCTCGAGCACCTGCTGCGCTGGGCGCAGTGGGTGTTGTCGCTGCCGGTCATGCTTTTTTCCTGTCGGCCGTTTTTCAGTGCCGCGTGGCGCGACCTGCGCGGCAGGCGCATTGGCATGGATTTTCCGGTGGCACTGGGCATGCTGCTCACCTTCGTCGTCAGCAGCCTGGGTACGTTCGAGCCCGAGGGAGCGTTCGGGCACCAGGTGTATTTCGATTCGCTCACGATGTTCGTGTTCTTCCTGTTGGCGGGGCGCTGGCTTGAAGCGCGCCTGCGCGACCGCTCGGCCGGTGCGCTGGAGGCCCTGATGCATCGCCTGCCCGACAGCGTTGAACGTCGCGATGCCGATGGATCCTGGCGGCGCGTGACGGCGCGGCGCGTGCGCGTCGGCGACGTGGTGCGCGTGCTGCCGGGCGCGGCCTTTGTGGCCGATGGCGAGGTGGTTGCGGGCATCACCACCGTGGATGAGGCGCTGCTCACGGGCGAGTCGCGACCGGTGGCGCGCGGCATGGGTGACGCGGTCATCGCCGGCAGTTACAACTTGGGTGCGCCGGTTCAGGTGCGCGTGGGCGCGGTCGGTCCACAGACGCGTTACGCCCACATCGTCGCGCTGATGGAACAGGCGGCCATCGGCAAGCCCGATCTGGCGCGCCTGGCCGATCGCGTGGCCAAGCCCTTTCTGGCCGTCGTGTTGCTGGCGGCGGCGTTGGCCGCAGCCTGGTGGTGGCCCATCGATCCGGCGCGTGCGGTGATGGTGGCGGTGGCCGTGCTCGTGGTGACTTGCCCCTGCGCCCTGTCGCTGGCCACGCCGGCGGCCATGCTCGCAAGCGCCGCTGCCATGGCGCGTCGCGGCATTCTGGTGCGGCGCCTGCAGGCGATCGAGACGCTGACGCAGGTCGATACGATGGTGTTCGACAAGACCGGCACGCTCACTTCCGACGCTTTCGTGCTCGTGGGCGTGCGCACGCGATCCGGCGTCACACGCGAGCAGGCGTTGACGCTCGCCGCCGCACTGGCGTGTCACAGCCTGCACCCGGTCTCGCGGGCCCTCGTCGCGGCGGCCGGCGGGTATGCGGTGGCCCAAGGGGTGCTGGAAACGGCAGGCCAGGGGCTGCAGGGCAGCCTGGAGGTGGCGGGCGTACCGGTTCTCCATCGGCTCGGATCGGCCGCTCTTTGCGGTGTGGCCGGAGGGCAGGCGGATCGGTCGCCCCAGGGGCCCGTGAGTCATCTGGCGGACGAGCAGGGGTGGCTCGCAAGTTTTGATTTTGAAGAGGACTTGCGCGGCGATGCCGCGCAGACCGTCGCCGCGTTGCGGGCGCAGGGGCTCGATTGCCGCCTCCTGTCGGGCGACCGCGACGCCACGGTCAGGCGCATCGGCCTGGTGGCGGGGATCGACGCTGCCATCGGAGACTGCACGCCGGATGACAAGCTGCGCCAGCTGCAGGCACTGCACCGGCAGGGCCATCGTACCGCGATGGTCGGCGACGGGCTCAACGACGGCCCGGTGCTTGCGGCGGCGCACGTGTCCTTTGCCTTCGGGCGGGCGGTGCCGTTGGCGCAGGCGCGCTCGGATTTCGTGGTTCTGGGTGAGCAGCTCATGCCGCTGGCATGGGCACATCGGTACGCCCGGCGGACGATGGACGTCGTCAGGCAGAACCTGGGCTGGGCGCTTTTTTACAACGCCGCGGCCCTGCCGCTGGCGGTGCTGGGCTTCATGCCGGCCTGGGCTGCGGGCCTGGGCATGGCGGCCAGCTCGCTGCTGGTGGTGGCCAATGCGATGCGCCTGAATCGCGAGGATCGATCGGAGAACGCCTGATGGACATTCTTTACCTGCTCATTCCCCTGTCGGTGGTGCTGGCCCTCCTGATCGTGGGCGCACTGGCCTGGGCCATCTTCGGCGGCCAATTCGAGGATCTGGAACGTGAGGGGGGACGGATTCTCGAGAATGATTGAGCTATGTCAAATTGACCATGTCAGTCCTATGGATAATCGGCAAGAGCATTAGAGGAAACCCTTAGATGAATACAGCGAACAACTCCGTGCCGACGTACAACGACAAGGTGGTCCGCCAGTTTTCGGTCACGACCGTGGTCTGGGGTGTGATCGGTATGCTGGTTGGCGTGATCGCCGCGGCGCAACTGGCTTGGCCTGAGCTCAATTTCGGCGTTCCATGGTTCAGTTACGGGCGCCTGCGGCCCCTGCACACCAACGGGGTCATCTTCGCCTTTGGGGGTTCGGCGCTGATCGGCACCTCGCTTTATGTGGTGCAGCGTACCTGCCAGGCCAGGCTTTTTGGTGGCAATGCTCTGTCGGCCTTCGTGTTCTGGGGCTGGCAGCTGGCCTTGGTGAGCGCGGTCATCACCTTGCCGATGGGGATCACGTCCTCGAAGGAATACGCCGAGCTCGAGTGGCCGATCGATCTTTTGATCACCCTCGTCTGGGTCGCCTACGCCATCGTGTTCTTTGGCACCATTGCCCGGCGCAAGATGAGCCACATCTACGTGGCCAACTGGTTCTATGGCGCGTTCATCATCGCCATCGCCCTGCTGCATGTCGGCAACAGCGTCGAGATGCCGGTGGGCTGGTTCAAGTCCTACTCGGCCTACGCCGGGGTGCAGGATGCGATGGTGCAGTGGTGGTATGGCCACAATGCCGTAGGTTTCCTGCTGACGGCGGGCTTTCTGGGGATGATGTACTACTTCATCCCGAAGGCCGCCCAGCGCCCGATCTACAGCTACCGCCTGTCCATCGTGCACTTTTGGGCGCTGATCTTCACTTACATGTGGGCGGGCCCCCACCATCTTCACTACACGGCGTTGCCCGACTGGACGCAATCGGTGGGCATGGTGTTTTCCATCATCCTTCTGGCCCCGAGCTGGGGCGGGATGATCAACGGCATCATGACGCTCTCGGGCGCCTGGCACAAGCTGCGCACCGACCCCATCATCCGTTTCATGGTCGTGTCGCTGTCGTTCTACGGCATGGCGACCTTCGAGGGCTCGTTGCTGTCGATCAAGACCATGAATGCGCTGAGCCACTACACCGACTGGACGATAGGCCACGTGCATTCGGGGGCGTTGGGCTGGGTGGGCTTCATCACCATGGGCTCGCTGTACTGGCTGATCCCGCGCCTGTACGGCCGCACCAGCATGTATTCGACGCGCGCCATCGAGCTGCACTTCTGGATTTCCACCCTGGGCATCGTGCTCTACATCGCCTCGATGTGGATCGCGGGCGTGATGCAGGGCCTGATGTGGCGCGCGGTCAATGACGATGGCACGCTCACCTATGCCTTCGTCGAAGGCGTGAAGGCCACCTACCCGTTCTACGTGGTGCGCCTGGTGGGCGGGCTGATGTACCTGAGCGGCATGCTCATCATGCTGTGGAACGTGCTCAAGACCATGAACGCGGGGCGCGCACCCGTGGTCAGCGTCCCGCCCATGGTGGCGCACGCCTGAAGTCCGCTCGACGAAAGAGAAGCAACGACATGGCTCAAGAAGAAATCCGCGGCCACGCCCGCATCGAAACCAACAATTTCCTGATGATCGTGCTGGTGCTGCTGGTGGTGGCCATCGGCGGATTGGTGGAAATCGTCCCGCTGTTTTTCCAGAAATCGACCACGCAGCCGATCGATGGCCTGAAGCCCTACACCGCGCTGCAGGTCGTGGGACGCGACATCTACATTCGCGAAGGCTGCAACAACTGCCACTCGCAGATGATCCGCTCGCTGCAGCACGAGTCGCTGCGTTACGGACCGGTGTCCGTCGCGGGGGAATATGTCTATGACCACCCGCATCTGTGGGGCAGCAAGCGCACCGGGCCCGATCTGGCGCGTGTGGGGGGGCGCTACAGCGATGACTGGCATGCGGTGCACCTGAACAATCCGCGTGCGGTGGTGCCCGAATCGAACATGCCGGCCTATCCATGGCTTGAAAAGACGCCTGCCGACAGCACGAGCATTCAGGCGCACCTGCGCGGTTTGCGTGCGTTGGGAGCGCCGTATACCGACGAAGAGATCGCCAAGGCCCCGGCGGAAGTCGAGGGCAGGAACGAGCTGCAGGCCTTGATCGCCTACCTGCAGGGCCTGGGCATTCACCGCAAATAAGCAGCGAGGAACACACCATGGATGCTGAATGGCTGCACAGCCTGTACACGGTGCTGGCTTTCGTCACCTTTGTCGTGATTGGCCTGTGGGCCTGGTCGGCGCGCAATCGCGCCGGTTTTGAAGAGGCCGCGCGCCTGCCTCTTCTGGACGACGACATGCCCGCGAAGCGGGTGGGCGCCTCACGGGAAGACAAAGCATGAGTGATTTCACGAGCAGTTTCTGGTCCCTCTACGTGGCCGGCATCACGCTGGTCGGCGTTCTGGCCTGTGTGGCCTTGCTGTGGTGGACTCTCCGGATGAATGCCGAAGTCGACCCGGATGCATCCACGGGCCATGTCTGGGATGGCGATCTGGCTGAAAAGAACAATCCACTGCCACGTTGGTGGGTCATGATGTTCGCCATCAGCTGCGTGTTCGCCCTGCTGTATCTGGCGCTGTATCCGGGGCTGGGTACCTACGACGGCACGCTGGGTTGGACGCAGGAAGGCCAGCACGCGAAGGAGTTGCGGGACTATGAAGCCAGGATCGCCCCCATCTACGCGGCCTTTGCAGACCGGAGCGTGGAGCAGTTGGCCAAGGACGCGAATGCGCGCGCCATTGGCGATCGATTGTTCATGAACAACTGCGCGCAATGCCACGGCAGCGACGCGCGTGGCAGCAAGGGATTTCCCAACCTGATGGATGCGCACTGGAACTGGGGCGGCACGCCCGATGCCGTTCTTGAGACGATCACGGATGGACGCGTTGGCATGATGCCGCCCATGGCCGCCGCCGTGGGCTCTGCGGACGATGTGCGCGCCGTGGCGAATTACGTGATGAGCCTCTCGGGCGGCAAGCATGACGCCGCGTTGGCCACGGCCGGACGTGGGAAGTTCGGCGAGGTCTGCGCCGCCTGCCACGGGCCGGATGGCAAGGGCACCCCGGCGCTGGGGGCGCCGAACCTGACCGATGGCGTTTTCACGCACGGCCCGGACAACGAGGCGCATGTGATCGACATGATCAACAACGGCAAGACGGCGCAGATGCCCGCGTGGAAGGAGAAATTCTCGCCCGAGCAGTTGCGCGTGCTGGCGGCCTACGTCTGGGGGCTGGGCGGCGGCCAGCCCGCGGGGGCGCAGTGACCGGCTGGAGTCCTCGGCTTTCACGGAGGCGCACGGCGTATCCTTGTCGTGCGCCTGACGGATATTGACGATGTCGGCCGTCGGCACCGCTGCTGCAGTTCAGGGGCACGGGAAGATCTACCCGCGTACCGCCAAGGGCATCTACACCCGCTGGCGCTGGTTCTTCGTCTTCGCGACGCAGCTGTTCTTCTACGGCATGCCGTGGCTGCAGTGGGGTGGGCGCCAGGCGATGCTGTTCGACATCGATGCGCGGCGCTTCTACATTTTCGGGCTGGTGCTGTACCCTCAGGACGTGTTCTACCTGGCGGCGCTGCTCATTCTCTCGGCGTTGCTGCTGTTTCTGTTCACCGCCATGGCCGGGCGCCAATGGTGCGGCTATGCGTGCCCCCAGACGGTCTACACGGAGATTTTCCTCTGGGTGGAGGAAAAATTCGAAGGAAGCCGGGCGCAGCGCATGCGGCTGGACGCCGCGCCTTTGTCCTGGAACAAGCTCTGGCGCAAGGCGGGCAAGCACCTGGTCTGGATCGCCATCGGGCTGTGGACGGGGTTCACCTTCGTTGGCTATTTCACGCCCATCCGTGAGCTCGCAACGAGCGTCGTGGCCTTTTCGGTGGGGCCGTGGGCGCTGTTCTGGGTGCTGTTCTATGGCTTTGCGACCTGGGGCAATGCGGGCTTCATGCGCGAACAGGTCTGCAAGTACATGTGCCCCTATGCGCGCTTTCAGGGCGCGATGTTCGACCGCGACACGCTCATCGTCACCTACGTGAAAAAGCGGGGTGACCCGCGCGGCAAGCGGTCGAAGAAGGCCGATCCCCATACCTTGGGGCTGGGCGATTGCATCGACTGCACCCTGTGCGTGCAGGTCTGCCCGACCGGTATCGACATTCGCGACGGGCTGCAGTACGAATGCATCAGCTGCGCCGCCTGCATCGACGCCTGTGACGAGGTGATGGATACCATGGGTTATCCGCGCGGCCTGATCCGCTATTCGACGGAAGCGGCGATCGCAGGCGACTGGAGCCGACGCGACATTTTGCGGCGTGTGCTGCGCCCGCGAGTGTTGATCTATTCGACCATCCTGGCGGTCGCGGTGGTGGTCTTCGTCACCAGCCTGTGGGTGCGCACGCCCTTCAAGGTGGACGTGATGCGTGACCGGGCGACGCTGGCGCGGCTGGTCAAGGGCGGGGAGATCGAGAACATCTACCGTATCCACATCATGAATGCGACCGAGCGGGAGCAGCGGTTCACCCTGGGCGTGGAAGGCTTGCCCGGGTTGACACTGGCGGAAGGCACCGAGGCGGCCGTGACGGTGGCGCCCGAGCAGTCCACATCGATCCCGGTGCAACTGCGCCTGCCGTATGGCACGGCGGCGGCCGGCTCCCACAGGTTCGACTTCGTCGTGAGCGCACCCGGGGTAGGGCATGTTCGGGAAAAGTCCGTGTTCCTCGTGCCGCATTGAGCCCATGCGCGCGGCGGCTCCCGATCCCCTGGCCCAGCCGTGGTGGCGTTGCGGCTACCTGTGGCTCATCATCGGCCTGACGCTGGCCGCCGTGGTGGCCGCCGGCGTGACGCTGTACCTGGCGATGCAGGTGCCGGCGCTGCCCGCTGTGCCAGCGCACGAAGGTGCCGCGGCAGCGCACGGGCACGACGATGCGCTCGAACCTGCGCTGCAGGCCCGAAACCGCACCAGCAGCCGCAATGCCCGGGACATGGGCGCCCAGCGCGGGCCGTCGCAACCCGAGGCCGACCCGGGACGATAGTTCACACAAGCAGGAGACAGGCATGTACGGCAGACGGCTCACATGGATTGCATGGCCCGCCTTTCTGGTGGCGGGCGTGCTGGAGGCGATGGTGTTCGCCGTGCTCGATCCCGAGACGCTGACCCTGCTGGGCCGGCAGGTGGACTGGTCGCGCTACACGGTGTATTCGGTCACGTTCCTGATCTTCTGGTGCATGTTCATGCTGTGCAGCGCCATGACGCTGCAGTTGGCGGATTCGTCAGCGCAGGTCAATGCCCGTCTGCACCGCCCGGATCTGCCTGAGTGAAGTGGGGGTTGACAGGTGCGGGGGCGATGGCGCTGACGCCAGTGGGGCCTGGGGTGCGCCGATAGAATCGCCAGACCGAACGCAGCCGTGCTGCGCCTCACCAGGGTTTACGCATGCAAGAGTCTCCACGCCCGGCACCGGGCACGAAGTTCACCAGCCGCCAGGGCACGCGCGCCATCAAGGACGGCGTCAAACCGAGCGAGCTCACCACCCTTCCTAATGCAGAACGCAAGCCCGCCTGGCTGCGCGTGCATGTGCCCAACGGCGCCAAGTATCAGCAAATCAAGGAAATCGTGGAGTCGCACAAGCTCTCCACGGTCTGCGCCGAGTCCAAGTGCCCCAACATCGCCGAGTGCTGGGGGCGCGGCACGGCCACGCTCATGCTCATGGGATCGGTGTGTACGCGCGCCTGCAAGTTCTGCTCGGTGAGCACCGGCAACCCCAACGGCTGGCTCGATCCGCTGGAGCCGGTGAACGTGGCCGATGCGGTGGCGCTGATGCAGCTCAAGTACGTGGTGCTCACCTCGGTGGACCGCGACGACCTCAAGGACCTGGGCGCGGGGCACTACGCGGCCTGCATCCGCGAGATCCACAAGCGCATGCCCGATACCGCGGTGGAGGCGCTGACGCCCGACTTTCAGGGCCGGCACGAACTGGTGGCGAAGGTGGTCGATGCGGGCCTGGCGACCTACGCGCAGAACCTGGAGACGGTGCGCCGCCTCACGCACCCGGTGCGCGACCCGCGCGCGGGCTACGAGCAGACGCTGGACGTGCTCAAGTTCGCCAAGAGCCACTCGCCGCAGACCATCACCAAGACCAGCATCATGCTGGGCTTGGGCGAGACCGACGAAGAGATTGAAGAGACGCTGGACGACATCCGCGCGGCCGATGTCGACATCGTGACCATGGGCCAGTACATGCGCCCGACGCAGAATCATCTGCCGGTGGCGCGCTATGTGTCGCCTGATCAGTTCGCGCGCTACCGCGAGATCGGCCTGTCCAAGGGTTTTCTCGAAGTGGTGGCCGGGCCGTTCGTGCGTTCGAGCTACCGAGCCGAGCGTGTGCTCGAGCACAACAACGTGGGCCTGGACGAAGACCTGCTGGAGAGCATCCGCAACTCGGCCACCAACGCCATGCGCTGCTGACCCTGAACCGCCGGTTCAGAACTTTTTTGCCGCGAAGTCCCAGGGCTGCGCATCCTTGAGCCATTCGCGCAGCGCGTCATCGGCGAGTTGCGCGAGCTCGTCCTCGGCCTGAGGCAGGGTGTCGGCGGCCATCTGCTTTTGCAGAATGTCGCCACCGTCCAGACGGCTGAAAATGAGCAGCATCTGCCCGTAGGAGGCATAAAGCGGCGCGGCCTGCCAGTGCCGCCCTTGGGCGTCGTGAAACTCTCTCATGGCGTGCCTGTGGTGAAGATGTCCTGACCTTAACCGCGCCGCTCGTAACGTGCAAAGCGCAACGGCAAGTCCTGGCTGCTTGCGTGGTCGGTGTGCGCGGTCAGCACCCATTCTGCGCCGAGCGTGGGTGCGAAGGTGTCACCGTCGAAATTCCGGTCGATTTCCGTCACTTCCACGCGCGTGGCCAAGGGCAGCGCCTCGACAAGGATTTGCGCGCCGCCGATGACCCAGGCCGTGGCCGCGCCGGTTTGCTCTGCCACCGATAGCGCGTCGCGCAGGCTGGATGCGCGTTGGGCCCCGATTTCATTCCAATTTTCTTGATGTGTGATAACGATGTTGAGCCGCCCCGGCAGGGGGCGAAAGCGCGGTGGCAGCGACTCCCAGGTCTTGCGCCCCATGAGGACAGGCGCGCCCTGCGTGAGCGCCTTGAAGTGCGCAAGGTCCTCGGGCAGGTGCCAGGGCATGGCGCCGGCCTTGCCAATGACGCCATTGGCGGCGCGGGCGTAAATCAAGGCGATTTCCATGGTGTCTCGTGCGGTGCTCGGGTGCGCAAATATACCGGCGCTCTACGATAGCGGCTGGTCTGGGTTGCAAGCCGTCTCATGTACAAAATTCCGCAGTCCGTTCTCGTCGTGATCCATACCCCTGATCTGCGGGTGCTCCTGATCCGCCGCGCCGATGCGCAAGAAGATTTCTGGCAGTCGGTGACGGGCAGCAAGCAGACCACGGCGGAATCCTGGCGCGAAACCGCCATGCGCGAGGTGGCGGAGGAAACCGGCATCGACGCGGCGGTGGCGGGGTGCCGGCTCTCGGACTGGGGGCTGGAGAATGTCTACAGCATCTACCCCCAGTGGCGTCATCGCTACGCGCCCGGAGTGATGTTGAATACCGAGCATGTGCTTGGACTGCGCGTGCCCGTCGCCATGCCCGTGACCTTGAATCCACGCGAGCACACGGCATATGCCTGGTGGCCTTGGCGCGAAGCCGCGGACCGGTGTTTTTCACCATCGAACGCCGAGGCTATCCTCTGGTTGCCGCGCTTTGAATCCGAATCATGACCGCTGCCTCATCGCAACCCGCGTTTGCCCTGTCCGAACTGCCCCAGTCGGCGGGCGGCATCCTGCGCGTGGCCACCTACAACATCCACAAGGGCGTGCAGGGCCTGGGGCCGGCTCGGCGCCTGGAAATCCACAACCTGGGGCTGGCGATCGAGCAGCTCGATGCCGACATCGTCTGCCTGCAGGAGGTGCGCCGCTCCAACCGGCGCGAGGCCGCTTATTTCGAGCGCTGGCCGCGGGTGCCGCAGGCGCAGTACCTGGCCCCGGAAGGCTACGAGGCCATCTATCACACCAATGCCTACACCCGTCACGGAGAGCACGGCAATGCGCTGCTCACGCGCTGGCCGGTGCTTTCGAGTCAGCACGAGGATATCTCGGATCACCGTTTCGAGCAGCGCGGCCTGCTGCATGCGCGGGTGCTGGTACAGGGCAGGGAGGTGCACACCGTCGTGGTGCACCTGGGGCTCGTGCCCGGCAGCCGCGTCCGGCAGGTGGCTCAGCTGCAGCGCTACATCCGCCGAGAGGTGCCCGATGACACCCCGCTCGTCGTGGCGGGCGACTTCAATGACTGGGGCAATCAGCTGGCGCAGATGCTCGCGGGCTTCGGTCTGATCGAATTCAGCGGCGCACGCGACGCGCCCCGACCCCTGACCTACCCCTCGCGCCTGCCGGTGGCGCGGCTCGATCATGTGTATGCGCGCGGCCTGCATCCGCTTTCGCTTACAGTGCCGCGCGGGCGCATCTGGTGGCGCATGTCCGATCACCTGCCGTTGATCGCGGAATTCCGCCTCTGACGCATGCCGCTGCCTGCCTACGCCGGATCGGATCACTGCGTCGCCTTGCTGCAGGGTGCGCAGGAACTCTTTCCGGCCTTGATCGCAGAGCTCGATCGCGCGCGGGCGGACGTGCAGTTCGAAACCTATATCTTCGACGCCGCGGGCGCGGGCGCCGAGGTGGTCGAGGCGCTCGTGCGCACGGCGCGCCGCGGCGTGCGCGTGCATCTGGTGGTCGACGGCGTGGGCACCGGACGCATTGCCGAGCCCTGGGCCTCGCAGCTGCGCGAAGCGGGCGTGCAGGTGCAGGTGTATTCGCCGCTGGGGCCGCTGGGGCTGTTGCTGCCCCGGCGCTGGCGGCGCATGCACCGCAAGCTCTGCGTGGTCGACGGCGAGGTGCTGTTTTGTGGCGGCATCAACGTGCTCGATGATTTCATCGACCCCAATTGGGGCACGCTGGCCGCGCCGCGCCTGGATTTCGCGGTGCGCGTGCAAGGCACGCTGGTGGACTTCGCCGAGACCATCATGGCGCAGCTGTGGCTGCGCATGATGGCCGTGAAGGACGTGCAGCACCGCCAGCTGGTCAAGGCATGGGTCGACTGGCGCGCCGCGCGCGCGCTGCGCCACTCGGACGGCAGGCGAACGGAAAAACGCGCGCGCGGCATCCGGGCGGCCCTGCTGCTGCGCGACAACGTGCGCTTTCGCACGCGCATCGAGCGCTCCTACCGCCGCGCCATCGCTCAGGCGCGCGAGGAGATCATCATTGCCAATGCCTATTTCGTGCCGGGCGGCAAGCTGCGCCGGGCGCTCATCCTGGCCGCCCGGCGCGGCGTGCGCGTACGCCTGCTGCTGCAGGGGCGCTACGAGTACTTCATGCAGTACCACGCGGCGCGCCCGGTCTATGGCGCGCTGCTGGCGGCGGGCGTGGAGATCCATGAATATGCCCCGAGCTTTCTGCACGCCAAGGTCGCGGTGATCGATGCCCATGGGGCGCGGCCCTGGGCCACGGTGGGTTCGAGCAATCTCGATCCGCTCAGCCTGCTGCTGGCGCGTGAAGCGAATGTGATGGTGCGCGACGCCGACTTCGCGCGTGATCTGCGCGCTCGCCTGGAGCTGGCGATCACCCAGGGCAGCGGTGCGCTGGACCCCGAGACCTACGCGAACCGCCCGTGGCATGAGCGCGTGCTCGATCGCGTCGCCTACGCCGCCATGCGCACGGCGCTTTGGGTCACGGGTAAAAAATATTAATTCGATAGCTGCTGGCGCTTGATGGATAAGCGTCGCGAGGCAAAAATGCTTGTAAATTGGATGTGCGAATTCACTGGTACGATGCGGGCATGAGCGATACCAACCCCCCGAACGCCGGTGAAGGTGTGCCGGTTTCCGTAAAGATTCGCGAGCGCTTGAAGCAGGCCGGCCAACGCTTCCATGCCAACGACAACATCGCCGGGTTCATCGAGCCGGGAGAGCTTGCGGCCTTGCTCGATGAGGTCGAGGTGAAGATGCGGGGCGTGCTCGACAGCCTGGTCATTGACACCTCCAGCGATCACAACACGCAGGACACCGCGCGGCGCATCGCCAAGATGTACGTGAGCGAGGTGTTTCGCGGCCGCTACAGCGCGGCGCCCGAGGTCACCGAGTTTCCCAACGCCGCACGCCTGAACGAGCTGATGATCGTTGGCCCGATCACCGTGCGCAGCGCCTGCAGCCACCATTTCTGTCCGGTGATCGGCAAGCTCTGGGTGGGGGTCATGCCCAACGAAAACACCAATGTCATCGGCCTGTCGAAGTACGCGCGGCTGGCCGACTGGGTCATGGGCCGTCCGCAGATTCAGGAAGAGGCCATCGTGCAGCTGGCGGATCTCATCATGGAGAAGACGCGGCCCGACGGCCTTGCAGTGGTGATGGAAGCCAGCCACTTCTGTATGTCCTGGCGCGGCGTGCGCGAGATGGACAGCAAGATGGTCAACTCGGTGATGCGTGGTGCCTTTCTCACGGATGCCACGCTGCGGCGCGAGTTTCTGTCCCTGATACCAGGCCGCCAGTAGGCTCGCTCGGGCGCCCGTCACCGTGCTTGTTGGCGTCGATTTCACGAGTCGGCCCACGCGGCGCAAACCCGTCGTGCTGGCCTGCGGCGAGCGCGCTGGCGCGCACGTGATGCTGCAGGGGCTGCAGCGTTTCGCGAATCTTGAATCTTTCGGCGCGTGGTTGTGCCGCCCCGAGCCGTGGACGGGAGCGTTCGATCTGCCCTTCGGCCTGCCGCGCGAGCTCGTCGTGCATCTGGGCTGGCCCGTGGACTGGCTTGCCTGCATGCGCCACTACGGCATGCTCGCCCGTGCGGAAATCCGCCAGCAGTTCGCCGCCTTTTGTGCGGCGCGCCCACCGGGGCGCAAGTTCGCGCACCGCGCCACGGACGGCCCGGCGGGCTCCAGCCCCTCGATGAAATGGGTGAATCCACCCGTGGCCTGGATGATGCACGCAGGCGTGCCGCTGTTGCTGGCCGCGGGCGTGCATCTTCCGGGGCTGCATCGGACGGACGCGCGGCGTGTGGCGCTGGAGGGCTACCCCGGCTTGCTGGCGCGCGAACTCGTGGGCCGCCTGAGCTACAAGAGCGACGAGCGCGCGCGGCAAACACCCGAGCGCGCGGCGGCCCGCCTGCGTCTGGTTGAGGCTCTTGAGCATGGGCGTACCCGCTTGCATCTTTCTCTGCGACTCAGCGGCGAGCAGCGCGCGTGCCTGGTCGAGGATGCGAGCGGCGACTCGCTCGATGCCGTGCTCTGCCTGGTCCAGGCGGCCTGGGCCGAGCGCGCGCATGAGGCGGGCGATGCCATGTACGGACTGCCGCCCGATCTCGATCCGCTGGAGGGCTGGATCGTTACCGCGTCCCCGTAGTCTGGCCGGTGATCAGCGCCAGATAGGCGGCGCGTGTTTCGGGTGTGACGCCCTCCACGGTCTGCGCCCAGCTGGTGTGGTGGCGTGCCAGCAGCCGCGCCGAAGCGATGTTGCGTGACTTGCAGAACCAGTGGCAACTGTGCTGCAACAGCATCAGCTCGGCCGTGATGGCGTAGGCGCGGTCTCTTTCCGTCAACGACCGCGCGTTGTCCATGGCGCGTGCCACGCCATCGGCGTGAATCGCCAGCGCGCGGCGCAGATCGAACGTGAGGCCGGGCAGCACTTGCGTGGCCCAGGGCAGCCCGAAAGCGATGCGGCTGACCCTTGCCCGTGCGGCAGGGGTTTGCCCGAAATCGGCGGCCAGGCGCTGCAGCTGCGCGCGCAGGCGGTGTTCGCTGTCCTGCAGCGTGGCCAGCACCTGCGTGCGCCGCTCGGCCTGCGTCTCACCCATGGCACGCAGGTAGTCCCCGATCAGGCTCTGCATGAGCCGCTCGATCTGGTAGGGGTGCAGCGCACGGGCCAGCAGCACGATGCGGGCGCGCTGCTGCTGGATGTTGACGAAGAAGAGCACGCCGATGACGAGGACCAGCGCAAGAATGAAGTCGGAGGACATGAGAGGGTGCGATTGTGCCTTGTGCAGGTTCAGCGGCGGCTCTCGTGCCAGCCCATGGCCCCGGAAATTCGCGCGCAGGCCTGGCGCAGCGCCTGCGCCGGCGCGCCCTGCGGGTCGGCCTGCAAGGCCGCGGCGGGGCCCACCAGTGTCAGCGCCATCAGCAGGTGGCCCTGCGCGTCAAACACGGGTGCGCCCAGAGCGTTGATGCCGGGCGCATGTTCACCCTCGACCGTGGCTAGGCCGCGACCGCGGATTTGATCGCGCAGGGCCGCGGGCAGGGCGTCGGAAGGTGGCTGCGCCCATGTGGCAAACACGCGGCCCGTGGCCGATGAGCGCAGGTCAAACAGCGCGCCTTGCGCCACGCCTACCGAGACGCCCTGCCTGGGCTGATACACGCGGATGGCCGTCACCCCGGCCTGGGTCTGGGCAGCCACCAGGCAGGTGTTGCCCAGCTGCTGCGCGAGTTCAAGCGCCTCGGCGCTGGCCAGCTCGATCCAGTCCTGGCGCGCGAGCCAGGCCAGCGCCAGCGCGCGCACCGCTGGGCCCAACTCATACAGGCCGCTGCTTGCACTCTGATGCACCCAGCCGCGGCGCACGAGGCTCGCCAGATAGCGGTAGGCCTTGGCACGATGCATTCCCGCCTGCCGCGCCAGCTCGGACAGGCCGCAGGGCTTGCCGTGGGTGGCCAACAGGTCAAACAGTCCCAGCCCCAGCTCCAGTGACTGCACCCCCGCGGGAGATGCGGGCAGCGGCTCAGCGCCCTTGGCGTCGTTGTCGTCCGAATGTTCAGGCATGGCATTCCCCCACGTGGCGGCCGTGGTGTGCGAAGGCGTGAAACGACCGATTTCCGACAGCTTGACAGGCTGTTGTATCTGACCTAGATTCTCGATATTCCATATTTTATAACGTCGTTACGCTAATCGTAACTTCTTTGAAGGAGACTTTCGATGAAACAGTACGTCACGTTCCCGCTGCGCGAAGGCGTGCACAGCCGCCAGGCCCACTGCGACATTCCCGATGGCCTGTATGAGCGCGAGCACGGCCGCAATGGCTTCTTCGGCCCGGCGAGTCACATCATCCACAAGCACAAACCCACGGGCTGGAGCACTTGGGAAGGGCCGCTTGAGCTCACGCTGCTGGATCTGAACAAGCTCGAAGACAGCGCCCCCTGTCCCTGGAAGGCGCGCCGCTTCATGCACAACGCGCAGACGCAGGTGCACTTCTGGAAGTTCGACACCTCCATGCCCGATCTGGCCCGCAACGGCGATGGCGACATGATCCTGTTCTTTCACAAGGGCGAGGGCGATTTTTATTGTGATTACGGGCACATGAGCTACCGCGTGGGCGACTACATCAATATCCCGCGCGGCACGTCCTGGCGCCTCGAGAGCCGGGTGCGCAACGAGGTGCTCACCATCGAAGCCACGGAAGACCTCTTCGTGCTGCCTGAGCGCGGCATTCTGGGTCATCACGCGCAGTTTGACCTGGCGGTGCTGGACACGCCCAAGATCGATGACGCCTTCAAGGCGCAGTACAGCGATACACGCGAAACCCGGGTGCGTGCCAAGCGCCGCGGGCAAGTCACCACCGTCACCTTCCCGTACAACTTTCTCGACGCGGTAGGCTGGCACGGCGACTGCGTGCCGGTGAAGCTCAACTGGCGCGACATCCGCGAGCTGCTTTCCGATCGCTATCACCTGCCGCCCACGGTGCATGCCACCTTCCTCTCGAACACCATCATCGTCTGCACGTTTGCGCCGCGCCCCATCGAAAGCGACCCGGGCGCGCTCAAGGTGCCGTTCTTTCACAACAACGACGAATTCGACGAGTCGATCTTCTACCACCAGGGCAACTTCTTCTCGCGCGACAACATCAAGCCCGGCATGTTCACGCTGCACCCCTCGGGCTTTCACCATGGTCCGCACCCCAAGGCGTTTGCGGCGGCGGCGGCCAACAACAAGGGTGAGCGCAAGTACACCGATGAGGTGGCGGTGATGATCGATTCGCGCTACCCGCTGGAGCTCGACGACGTGGCCGCCGTGAAGGTGCCGGGCTACATCGACTCCTGGAAAGAGTAAGCAGAGCGCACGGTCAAAAGCGCGGCAAGGCTTCGGTCTTGTCGCGCTTTTGTTTTGAGAGCACCTGCCGCAAACAGCAGGCGGTTTTCGGCTGAATTACTTCTTGATTTCGGCTTCGATTTCCTTGACCAGATCGGCGCCCACGTCCGGCGTGAACATGTCCCAGACCGGTTGCACGGCCTGGCGCATGCGCGCGCGTTCCTCGGGCGCCACCTCATTCACCTTGAGGCCCTTGTCGGCCATGGTCTTCTGTGCCGAGGCGGCCTGATCACGCGCCACCTGGCGCTGATAGGCGCGCGCCTCGACGGCCGCATCCTTCACGATCTTCTGCTGCTGGGGCGTGAGCTTGTCCCAGAACTTCTTGGACGCGAGCGGGATGAAGGCGCCATAGGTGTGCTGCGTGATCGAGAGGTATTTCTGCACCTCGTAGAGCTTGAGTGCGGCGATCACGGCGTTGGGCGTGCCCTGGCCGTCGATGGTCCGGGTTTCCAGCGCCGTGTAGAGCTCGGGTACGGCCAGCGGCACCGGGTTGGCACCCAGCGCCTTGATGGTTTCCTGTGTGATCTTGGCCTGGATCGAGCGGAACTTCAGTCCCTTGAAATCTTCCACCTTGGCGATCGGGTGCTTGCTGTTGGTGGCGTTGAAGAAACCGTTTTCCCAATACGCCAGACCCACCAGCCCGTGCGAGGGCAGCAGGTCCATGAGCTTCTGGCCTATGGGGCCGTCCAGTACCTTGTCCGCCTCCTGGGTGTTCGCGAACAGGAAGGGGAAATCGAGGATTTCGTAGGGTTTGACCATGCCGGTCAGCGTGGAGGTTTGCGGCACGGTGAATTCGATGGTGCCGCCTTGCAGCGCCGAAGTGACCTTCACGTCGTCGCCCAGCGCGCCGCCGTAGTAGGGCTTGATGTCGATCTCGCCGCCGCTCTTGGCCTTGACCAGTTCGACGAACTTGGCCACGCCCTGGCCCTGGTGGGATTTTTCCGGCAGCGTGACGGCGAACTTGGCCGTGACGGCGGCCAGCGTCGTGCCCGAGAGCGCCGCGGCCAGCAGGCCGAGCAGCAGGGACGTCTTGAATTTCATGGTGGGTCTCCTTGGGGGGTGAATGGGCGGTGGTCAGCGCCACCATTGGGCAGGCACTGTCACCAGTGCGGGGAACAGGATCAAGAGCACCAGCAGCGCCGCCAGCGCCAGCAGAAAAGGCAGGATGCCACGCACGGCCTGATCCATCGTGACCTTGCCGATGGAACTCACAACGTTGAGCACCACGCCCACGGGCGGCGTGATCATGCCGATCGAGCAGTTCATGATGAAGATCACGCCGAAGTACACCGGGTCGATGTCGGCCGCGACGACGATGGGCATGAACACCGGCGTGAAGATCAGCACGATGGGGATGAAATCGAGCACCATCCCGGCGAAGAAGATCACCACCATCATGGCCGTCACCAGCAGCATGGGCGAGTGAACCAGGCCCTGCAGCCAGCCGCCCACCTGCCCCGAGATGTCCGTGATCGTGATCATGTAGGACGCCACCATCGCCAGTGCGGCGAGCAGCAGCACGACGGAGGTGGTGCGCGCTGTGGATAGCAGGCTCTCGTAAATGTTGCGCCAGTTCAGCTCGCGGTACACCACCAGGCCCACGAAGAGCGCGTAGGCGGCCGCCACCACCGCCGATTCGGTGGGCGTGAAGATGCCGAAGCGCAGCCCGCCCACGATGATCACGGGCATCATCAAGGCCCACCCGCCCTGGCCCAGCAGGCGCAGGCGCTTGCCCCAGGCGACGCGCGCCGTCACGGCCGCGTTCTGTCCGCGCGCGACGAACCACCAGGTGATGACGAGCGCCAGCCCCATCAGCACTCCTGGCACGATGCCCGCGAGGAACAGGCGCGTGATCGAGACGTTGGCCGTGACACCGAAGATCAGGAAGCCGATCGAGGGCGGGATCACAGGCGCGATGATGCCGCTGGCGGCCATCAGGCCGCAGGCACGCTCGGGGTTGTAGCCGGCGCGCCGCATCATGGGCACGAGGATGGCCGCGAGCGCCGCCGTGTCGGCCACGGCCGAGCCCGAGAGACTGGCGAGCATCACGCCCGCGCCGATCGCCACGTAGCCCAGTCCTCCGCGCAGGTGGCCCACGAAGGCGCTGGCCATCTCGACGATGCGCTTGGACAGGCCGCCCGCGTTCATCAACTCGCCCGCGAGGATGAAGAAGGGCACGGCCATCAGCACGAAATTGTCGGCACCGGCCACGGCGTTCTGCACCACGATCTGCGCATCGAACTGCCCCGTGAGCAGCATCAGCGCGATGCCCGAGAACATCAGCGCAAAGGCGATCGGCACCCCGAGCGCGATCAGGCCCAGCAGCGACACGAGAAAGACGGCCGCGGTCATGGCTTGCGCTCGCTCTCTTGGCTGGCCACCTCGCTGGCGATGCGTTCGGACGCCTGCTCGATGCGATCGCCCAGATCGTGCGTCATCTTGTCGAAGTCGCCGCGCAGCGCCATCAGGATGTTGTGGCACACGGGAAAGATCAGCGCGATGCCAAAGACCAGTCCCACGCCGTAGAGCCAGCCGTAGGAGATGCCCAGCACCGGGTAGGTGTTACCCAGGTTGATGGCCGTCTGCTTGTAGCCGCCGATGATGAAGATCACGCAACCGGCCAGGATCAGCACGCCGGAAAACACGATCAGCACGCGCCGGACGCGTGGCCCCACGCGCCGCTGCAGCGTGTCGAAGCCGATGTGCACGCGTTCGGCCGAGGCGAGCACGGCACCCAGAAAGATCAGCCAGACGAAGAGCAGGCGCGAGAGCTCTTCCGAGATCGCGATACCTGAATTGAACGCATAGCGCAGCACGACATTGCCGAACACCAGGATGCCCATGATGGCCAGGCACGCCACGATGAGGATTTCGAACGTGCGCGTGATCGCGCGCACCCAGCGGCCCGACGGCCGGGTTTGTTGCGAAGGCATAGTCTCCTTGTGGTGTGGTTTGCGGGCATTGGATAGTGTTTTATCGAGAATGTAAAGACTATCCCTGCCCGGTCTACGGGTAGCGGACTATGCCTTTGCAGGAGGCTGTGGCCAGGGCGGCAATGGTGCGCGCAGCCGCTCGAAAGCGTGGGCCAGCTGCAACACTCCGAGGTCATCAAACCGGGGTCCGGCGATCTGCAGGCCTATGGGCAGCCCGGCCTGCGTCATGGCGCAGGTGATCGACGCCGCGGGTTGCTCGGACATGTTGCAGGGCACGGTGAAGGCAATGTGCTCCAGGGGCCGCATCGGGTCGTTGGTCGGCGCGGGGAGCAGGGCGTCGAAGGCCGTGATCGGCGCCGTCGGCGAGAGCACGTAGTCGACCTGCGAGCAGGCGCGCACCGTGGCGACGCGGGTGGCGTGGAACTGCTGGCTCGCTTCGTACAGGTGGGCTGCGGTGAAACCGGCCGCGCTCTCGGCCCAGGTACGGATGAAGGGCAGCACTTTCTCGCGCCGTGGCGCATCGAGCTTGCGCAGATCCATCCACGAGCGCATGCGCCAGAAATGGTCCATTCCGTCGAGCATCTCGCGCGTGAAAAATGGCCGCATCGGCACGATGATGGCGCCAGCGTCTTCAAAGAGCGCCGCGGCCGCCTGCACGGCCGCTTGAACCTGCGGCTGCACGGGTAGGCCGCATCCGGCGTCCAGCAGCAGCCCCAGACGCAGCCCGCGCAGGCGTCTGGGTCGCGTCGTGGCGCTGTCCCAGGCCACGTCCTGGGGCGGGAGGCTCATGCTGTCGCGAATGTCGGGTGCACTGAGCACCTGCATCATCAGAGCGGCATCCTGCACGGTGCGCGTGAGGGGGCCGGCGGCGCGCCCCGTATAGGGTGGATCGATGGGCACGCGTCCCAGGCTGGGTTTGAAGCCGAAGACCCCGCACCACGCCGCGGGCAGGCGTACGGAGCCGCCGATGTCGGTGCCGATATGCAGCGGCCCGTAACCTGCGGCGGCGCCTGCGCCCGCACCCGCGCTCGAGCCGCCCGGGCCCTTCGTGGTGTCCCAGGGGTTGCGCGTGCTCGCGTGAAAGCTTGAGACGCCCGACGAGAGCATGCCGTAGTCGGGCATCGTGGTCTTGCAGAGCAGCACCGCGCCTGCCTCGCGCAGGCGCTGCGCCGGCGGGGCATTCACCGGCGAGGGCTTGAGCTCGCTGGCCGCCGTTCCGAGCGGAACGGGGTCGCCCAGTGTGGCGATGTTCTCCTTGATCGTGACCGGCACGCCATCGAGGGGACCACAGGGGGCGCCACGCATCCAGCGCGACTGGCTGGCCTTGGCCTGGGCGAGCGTGAGCTCGGGGCGCAGCAGGTAAGTGGCGTGCAGGTGAGGTTCCCAGCGCTGCACGTGCTCCAGCAGCGCCGTGGCGACTTCGACCGGCGAGAGGGCATGCTCGCGGTAGGCGGCCACCAGTTCGGCGGCGCTGAGCTCGTGCAGCGCGGTCATTTCACGGGCGTGTTGATCTGTTGTGTGGCCTTGTCCATGGCCCCGCCTGTCAGCTCGCCAAAGGAAGCGAGCCCGTGCTCGATGGCGTTCTCAATGAGCCGCCGGTCTCCCGGTGCCGGACGCCCCAGGACCCAGTGAACCACCTCGGCCTTGATGCCGGGGTGGCCGATGCCGATGCGCAGTCGCCAGTAGTCGCTGCTGCCCAGCTGTGCGTGGATGTCGCGCAGCCCATTGTGTCCGCCATGACTGCCGCCGTGCTTGAGCTTGATCTGGCCGGGCGGGAAGTCCAGCTCGTCGTGCACCACGAGAATCTCTTCGGGTTGGATCTTGTAAAAACGCGCCAGCGCCGCCACCGATTTGCCCGAGGCGTTCATGAAGGTCTGCGGCTCAAGCAGCCAGAACATGTGTCCTTGAACAGTGGCGCGGGCCATGAGCCCGAAATAGCCGCGTTCGGGGCTCAGTTGTATCTTGAGCTGCTCTGCGAGCGCGTCGATCCACCAGAAGCCGACGTTGTGGCGCGTGTCCTCATATTGCGGCCCTGGGTTGCCCAGGCCGACAAACAGTTTGATCATGGTGGCGAATTATCAGCGCCGCGTGCGGGCAGGGCGCGGACAAAAAAATGGCCCGCTCGTCGCGGGCCATGGGGGTTCGGGGCGGCACAAGAAGCCGCCACGGTCACTTTTTGGCGGCAGGGGCCGCCGCAGGGGCCGCCGCAGGCGCTGTGCCAGCGCCGGCTGCCTCGGTGGCTTCGTCCTCGATCACTTCGGGCTGCTTGATCGAGACCAGTGCCGGGTTCTTGTTGGAGCCGTGCACGACCACCTTGACACCCGTGGGCAACTTGATCGATTGCAGGCCGGGGATGTTCTTCGAGGTCAGGCCGCTCAGGTCCACAGTGATGTGCTCGGGCAGGGCGGAGGGCATGCAGACCACATCCAGCTCATGCAGCAGCGGCGTCACGGTGCAGCCTTCGGTGACCACGGCCGGCGACTGTTCGATGCCGTCGAAGTGCAGCGGCACCTTCATGTGGATGCGGGTCTTGTCGTCGATGCGCTGAAAGTCCACATGCAGAATCTGCTGCTTGTAGGGGTGGTATTGCACGTCGCGCAGCAGCACTTTGCTGGTCTGGCCGGCCAGTTCCATCTCCAGGATGGTGGAGTGAAAGGCTTCCTTCTGCAGGGCGTGCCACAGCGCGTTGTGATCGAGTTCGATCATTTGCGGCTGGCCACCCGCGCCATAGACGATGCCGGGCGCGCGGCCCGTGACGCGCAGACGGCGGCTCGCACCCGTACCTTGCGCGTTGCGCTCAAAAGCGGCGAATTTCATGTGAGAACTCCAGTGGTTGGGCGGCCGCGACCAGCCTGCCCGCCTGTTTGAGAAAAGACCCCGTGCACCATGCGGCGGAGCCTGTGCTGTTTTTCGGCAGTGTTCAGCTGTACTCCGAAAACAGACTCATCACCGACGCTCCGCTGGCAATGCGCTGTATCGTTTCGGCAAACAGCGGCGCCACGGAGAGCTGGCGAATCTTGGGACACCCGCGGGCGGCTTCGCTCAGCGGGATGGTGTTGGTGACCACGACCTCGTCGAGTACGTCGCCCTGGGCAATGCGCTCGATGGCGGGGCCGGAGAAGATCGGGTGCGTGCAGTAGGCGTAGACCTGCCGGGCTCCGCGCTCCTTGAGGGCGCTGGCGGCCTTCACCAGCGTGCCGGCGGTATCGATCATGTCGTCCATGATGACGCAGTTGCGACCGTCGATCTCGCCGATCACGTTCATCACCTCGGAGACGTTGGCCTTGGGGCGGCGCTTGTCGATGATGGCCAGATCGCAGCCGAGCTGCTTGGCCAGCGCCCGGGCGCGCACCACGCCGCCCACGTCGGGGCTCACCACGATGAGGTTGTCGTGCTTCTTCTCGTTCAGGTCGCGCAGCAGCACCGGAGAAGCGTAGATGTTGTCCACCGGAATGTCGAAGAAACCCTGGATCTGGTCGGCGTGCAGATCCATCGTGAGCAGGCGGTTCACGCCCACGGCCTGCAGCATGTTGGCCACTACCTTGGCCGAGATGGGCACGCGCGTGGAGCGCGGGCGCCGATCCTGGCGGGCGTAGCCGAAGTAGGGAATGACGGCGCTGATGCGCTCGGCCGAGGCGCGCTTGAGCGCGTCGACCATGATGAGCAGCTCCATCAGGTTGTCGTTGGTGGGTGCGCAAGTCGATTGCACGACGAAGATGTCGCGCGCACGCACGTTTTGCTTGATTTCGACCGTGACTTCGCCGTCCGAGAAACGCCCGACCTGCATGGCGCCGAGCGTGATGCCCAGGTTCTTCGCGATCTCCGTGGCAAGGCCGGGGTTCGCATTGCCCGTGAAAACCATGAAATCGGTGTGATGGGCTTGCATGGGCGTTTCGAATGTCTGACGGTGGTGGCGCAACGGGCTCTACATGTGGCAGGGGAGGAAGGATTCGAACCCTCGCATGCCGGAATCAAAATCCGGTGCCTTGACCAGCTTGGCTACTCCCCTACACAGGCCGCACACTGTGGGTGTACAGCCTCGCAATCATTCATCCCGCGCCCATCCGGCAAGTGGATGAAGCCCGAGATTCTTGCACACTTTGACGTGCCATTGGGCAGGTGCCCGTGCACTGTCGATCGCATGCACCGCAGGAGCAAACACCGCACTGCCGGAACCTGTCATGCGCCCGCCGAGTCCCTGTCTGGCAAGCCACGTAAGGGCCTGCGTGATCTCGGGACACAGCAGCTCGGCAACCGGCTGCAAGTCGTTTCTGCCAAACTGAAACGGCTCTCTTGTCTGCTCTCTAGCGAAGCCCGCGATTGTAGCAGCTTGTGTGTCGCGCTTGAGTTCCGGGTGCGAAAAAATCAGGCTTGTCTCAAGCCCTGCCTGTGGCTTGATGACGACAAAGGGCTGACCGGCCTCAAGCAGGCCGGTTGGCAGGGGTTCGAGTATTTCACCTATTCCTTGCACCCATGCATCGTGCCCCTGGAGGAAAAAGGGTACGTCCGCGCCCAGTGAGAGGGCCAGTTCTTGCAGCTTGCTTCGAGTGAGATGGAGATTCCACAGCTGGTTGAGCGCCAGCAGGGTGGAGGCGGCATCCGACGAGCCGCCGCCCATGCCCGCCTGAGCAGGGATGTTCTTGGCAATCGAGATATGCGCGCCTTGCGTGCAGCCCGTGGCCGCCTGCAGTGCTCGGGCGGCGCGCAGGCACAGGTCGTCCGCCGGCAGCGCATCGCCGAGGTCTTCGCGGCTCAGGGCGCGGCCGGTGCGCAGTTCGAAGTGCAGTTCATCGCACCAGTCGATCAGCATGAAGACCGATTGCAGCAGGTGGTAGCCGTCGCTGCGCCTGCCCGTGACATGAAGGAAGAGATTGAGCTTGGCCGGCGCCGGGACGTCGTGGATGGCACGCATGGAAGATCGAGTTTCAGTCAGTGGTCCAGCACCACGCGCAGTACCGCCGTGGGCAGAGGCTGCAGGCGCGTGGCGGTGATGCGCCCGGCGCTCAGTGCGCTCAGGTCGGCCTGCCAGCCGCTGGCCGCCATGTCCCGGCCGTGCAGCCAGGCAAACAATGCCGTGATCGGAAGTGCGCTGCCTGTGAGTTCCCGCGTCAGGGCGGCCAGCGAGTCGGAGGTTCGCCGGTTCTGCCCGTCGTCCAGCAGCGCGCTGCCAGGTCGCCAGGTGAGGCGTGCCAGGATGTTGCCCAGCGGGTTGAACAGCGTGAGTCTGCCGCGCTCGGCATTGCCTTGCAACTGGAAGGCGGCGAAGAAGGATTGCGCCGAGCTGTCGTCCACCTGCAGCGCCAGGCGCCCACTCCAGCGGTCGTCCTGCGCCGGCTCTGCCTGGGGCATCGGGGCGCAGGCTGCGGCCAGGGTACTGGTGAAGACCACAAGGCACAGCGCACGACGCCGCTGGCATCGTGCCCTGGGGATCAAGGACGCACCCCGAAGCGTTTGAGTGTTTCGAGCAGCGTGCCATTGTCGCGCTTCAGTCGCAGGCCCTCACGCCATGCGGCGCGTGCCCGCGCGTGCTCGCCCAGTTTCCAGAGCACCTCGCCCAGGTGAGCCGCGATGTCGGCATCGGGCTGGTTGCGCATGGCGTCCTGCAGGAGTTCACGCGCGCGTTTTTTGTTGCCCAGGCGGTATTCGGCCCAGCCCAGGCTGTCGGTGATGTAGGGATCGCCCGGGGCCAGTTGCAGCGCCTGTTCGATGAGTGTCTTGGCCTCCTGCAGGCGCACGCCGCGGTCGGCCAGGGAAAAGCCGAGCGCGTTGAGCGCGTGGTAGTACTTGGGATTGCGCTGCAGGATGCGGCGCAACAGGCGCTCCATCTCATCCGTGCGTCCGAGCCGCTCGGCGAGCATGGCCTGGTCGTAGACGTAATCGTCATTGTCCGGCTGAAGCGCCACGGCGCGCGCCTGCGCGTCGTAGGCACGGTCGACCTGCCCGACTTCGCGCAGCACCAGCGCCTCGCCCTGCAATTTCCTGGCGGCTTCCTCGTCGTTGGCGGCAGGCAGATTGCGAATCAGCGCCAGCGCCTCTCCCAGGCGCCCCTGGCGCGCGAGCAGCAGCGCACGGCGCTCCTGCACGCTCAGGCGCGAGTCGTCGTCACCGGCAAGGCTGAGCCAGTGCTCGGCCTGGTCGAGGTCGCCGCGTTGCTGCGCGATTTCGGAGCGCAGCAAATACATCTGGCGCGTGAGCGTTTGCGGCTGCGCCGACGCGGGCAGTTTGTCATGGAGATGCGTGAAGCGCTCCAGCGTCTTTTCCGCGGCGTCCACCTGATGGGCCTGCAGCTCCAGCGTGCTTTGCAGCAGCAGCGCCTGGGTGTTGTCCGGCTGCTCGGCCGTGATCTTGCGCATCTGCGCGAGCGCCGCCTCGATTTGGTTGCCTTGTGCAAGATAGCGCGCGTACCCCATGCGCATTTCCGGCAGTGGTTCGCCCTGCAGGTAGGTCTGCAGCAGGGGCTCGGCATCGTTCACCTTCTCGTCCATCAGCTGCAGCGCCAGTGCCGCCATGGCGTCGTTGCGCGCGTCGGCCTTTTGAGCAAGGCGTGCGGCCACGAGCGCGCCGATCTTGTCGCCGGCGGCCAGACGCATGCGCCCTATCGTGGTCCAGGTGTTGGCGGCCGTGGCGGGTTCCTTCAGCCAATGGCCCAGGGCTTCTTCCACCACGCGTGCGGCCAACGCCTTGTCGCTTGCGTGCGAGTACAGCAGCGGAATGGCGTTGATGACCGCGATCCTGTTTTCGGCCGGCGCTGCCGCAAGCTCGCGCGCCAGCGGCTCGCTGCTGTCCTTGATGCGGTTGAGCGCCACCAGGATGCGCAGCACGAAACGGTTGGCGTCGCGCGAATCCGGCTCGGCCTGCTGCCATGCCTTGGCCGCGGCAAGTGCCGCCTGCGCCGAGCGCGATTGCAGCGCGATCTCGGTGGCGCGCCGGTACAGTTCGGCGCTGTTGCTGCGCCGGGCCGCATCCAGCATGAGCGAGTAGCCCTGGCCGGGGTCGCCGCTTTCGGTGGAGAGCTCGCCAAGCAGGATTTCGTAGAACAGCTGGGCGGTGAACGCAGCGTTTGCGGCTTCGGCCTTTTCCTGCTTTTGCGTGCCGGTGGCTGCAGGGGGGGGCGGAGGTGTCCGTGCCCAGGCTGTCAGGGAGGTCAGCACCAGGGCGGTACCCATGAATACAGTTGACGCAAAGCGGGATAGACGCAGCATCACCTCATAATAATCGAAGGTTTGCGCCTTCCGTGGCGCGATGTAACGCTGTAGATGCCGCGCAGGATCGGCACGCCCCACCATGCCGGAATTGCCAGAAGTCGAAGTCACGCGCCGCGGGTTTGCCGATGCGATCGCGTTCGCTCGGATCACAAAGGTGGTGCTGGGCAAGCCGCTGCGCTGGCCCTTGGGCGTGGCCCCGCACGCGCTGGTGGGTTTGCGAGTGCTGAAGGTGCGAAGACGTGGCAAATACCTGTTGCTGGACTTGAGCAGGGGGCTGCTGCTCATTCATCTGGGCATGTCCGGCAGCCTGCGCTTTGCACCTTTGCTGCCTGCGATGGGGGTGCATGACCATTTCGAGATGCAGACCGACCTTGGCGTGCTGCGCCTGCATGATCCGCGGCGTTTCGGGGCGGTGGTCTGGGTGCCGGGGGAAGAGGCGCCCATGGCGCGCAAGCTGCTGGCGGGCTTGGGCGCCGAGCCGCTTTCCGACGCCTTTGATGTCGAGACCTTCGAGGCGAGGCTCAAGGCCAGCCGCCGGAGCATCAAGCAGGTGCTGCTGGCGGGCAGGGTGGTCGTGGGCATAGGCAATATCTACGCCAGCGAGGCGCTGTTCGCGGCGCGCATCCGGCCGACCGCGATGGCCGCGCGTCTGAGCCACAGCCGCGCCGAGCGCCTGCACCATGCCATTCGCGAGGTCTTGGCGCGCGCGGTCGAGCGGGGGGGAAGCACGCTGAGGGATTTCGTGGGCGTGCAGGGTGAGGCCGGCCACTTTCAGCTTGAGGCCAAGGTGTATGGGCGTGCCGGTTTGCCATGCGTGGCGTGTGGCACGCCGATTCGCACGCTGCGCCAGGGCCAGCGCAGCACCTTCTTTTGCCCGCGGTGCCAGAAGAGCTGATGACGCCGAGCGATTTTGCAGACCGCGTGGTGCGCTGGCAGGCGGCGCACGGACGCTGCGACCTGCCATGGCAGGGTACGCGCGATCCCTACCGGGTGTGGCTCTCGGAAATCATGCTGCAGCAGACGCAGGTGGCCACCGTGATCGGCTACTACGCGCGCTTTCTGGCACGTTTTCCGCACGTGCGGGCCCTGGCTGCTGCTGAACCCGATGAGGTGCTGGCCTTGTGGAGCGGCTTGGGCTACTACAGCCGCGCGCGCCATTTGCACCGCTGTGCGCAGATGGTGGCGCGCGAACACGGCGGCGTCTTTCCGCAGAGTGCGGCCGAGCTGCAGAAATTACCGGGCATTGGCCGCTCCACGGCGGCGGCGATCGCGGCGTTCTGCTTTGGTGAACGTGCCGCGATTCTGGACGGCAACGTGCGGCGCGTGCTCACGCGCGTGCTGGGCTTTGGCGCCGATTTGGTGCAAGCGGCGAATGAACGCGCCCTGTGGAGGCAAGCTCAGCAGTTGCTCCCGCAAACCGATGTGCAGCTTGCGATGCCGCGCTATACCCAGGGTCTGATGGATCTGGGCGCGACGGTGTGTCTTGCGAAGAACCCGCAATGCGATCGCTGCCCGCTTGCGGATCTCTGCGTGGCGCGTCGCCAGGGCGATCCGCAGCGCTACCCGGTGCGCACGCGGCAGATCAAGCGTCGCGTCGAAGCATGGTGGCTGCTGTTGTATCTGGACGGCGGGCGACGTTGCTGGCTTGCCCCGCGCCCGCCACGCGGCATCTGGGCGGGCTTGTACTGTCCGCCTGTTCAGATGCAGCCCGTCGGTTCCGATGTCTTGGGCTCGAATGCCGCTGTGAAGGCGCTGGCGGTGGTCACGCATGCGCTGACGCACCGTGAACTCCAGCTGCATCCTGTCGTGATCCGCGGCGCCGAGCCCTCTTCGAGCCCGCAGGGCGCATGGTTCGGGCACGATGAATGGCAGCGGCTGGGCCTGCCCGCTCCGATACGCAGGTTGCTCGATGCTTTATGTGGGGAGTAAAGCTATTGTCATGATAGCTTGTGGCGATTGTTCAGCAATGTCAAAGCAATGATTTCATGATGATTTCAAGCGCCATCCTGTTCCCGATGGCGTTTGAGCGTGGTCCAGGCGCCGGCGAAGTGCTCGGCCAGCTGCTCCACCAGGTAGACCGACCGGTGCTGCCCGCCGGTGCAGCCGATGGCCACCGTGACGTAGCTGCGGTGATTGCTCGCCAGCGGCGGCAGCCAGCGTTCCAGGAAGAGGGTGATGTCGGTCTGCATCCGGGCCACCTCGGGCTGTCTGCGCAGGAAGCCGATGACGGGCTCATCCTGCCCGGTGAGCGGACGCAGGCCGGGGTCGTAGTGCGGATTGGGCAGCATGCGCACGTCAAAGACATAGTCGGCGTCCATCGGCACGCCGCGCTTGAAGGCGAAGGACTGAAACACCAGCGTGAGCCGGCCTGGCGGCACGGCCATGAGCTTTTTGACGTAGGCGAGCAGGTCGGCATTGCGCAGGTTGCTGGTGTCGATCACGAGGGATTGCTCGCGCAGCTCGGCCAGCAGCTCGCGCTCCAGTTGAATGCTCTGCACCAGGGCCTGCCGTCCGTCCCGCAGTTCTTCGGTGGACAGCGGATGGCGTCTGCGCGTTTCGGAAAAACGCCGCACCAGCGTCTCGGTACGGGCATCCAGAAAGAGCACCTGTACCTTCACGCCGCTGGCGCGCAACTGATCGAGCTGCTGAGGCACCAGGGGCAGGGCCGTGGCGCTGCGCACGTCAATGGCCAGCGCCACGCGGTTGGCGTGCTGCCCGTGTTCCAGCTGCGCGAATGACACCAGCAACTCGGGCGGCAGGTTGTCCACGCAGTAGTAGCCGGCGTCTTCCAGGGCGTGCAGGGCCACGGACTTGCCCGAGCCGGACATGCCTGTTATGAGCACGAGTTCCAGCGGCATGGCTCAACCCCCCACGGCGCTGCCGAGCATTTCGCTCGCATGCGCGAGCGTGGTGGCTGAGAGGTGTTCGCCGCCGAGCATGCGGGCAATTTCCTGTGTGCGCTGCGTACCCTCGATGGGCGTGACGCTGCTGCTGGTTTCATCCGCCGTGCTGTGCTTGGCCACCACCCAGTGGTGATCGCCGCAGGCTGCCACCTGCGGCAGATGCGTCACGGCCAGCACCTGGCGGTCGCGCCCGAGCTGGCGCATCAACCGCCCGACGGTTTCGGCCACGGCGCCGCCCACGCCTGAATCGACTTCATCGAAGATCAGCGTCGGCACCTCGCCAAGGCGGCTGGTGGTCACGGCGATGGCCAGTGCGATGCGCGAGAGCTCGCCGCCCGAGGCCACCCTGGCAATGGGGCGCGGGGTCATGCCGGGGTGGCTGGCCACGAGAAATTGCACCTGATCCGTGCCGTGCGCCCCTGGTTCAGCGGCGGACACTTCAATCGCAAAGCGCCCGCCCGCCATGCCCAGCCCCTGCATGGCCTGCGTGATGGCGGTCGCCAGCTGCGCCGCGGCCCGGGACCGCGCGCGCGAGAGCGTCCGCGCCGCCTTGTCGTAGGCGTCGCGGCGCTCGCGCTCGGCAGTCTCGAGTTGCTGCAGATCGGTGGCGGCGTCCAGCGCCCGCAGCTTTTCGTTCCAATCCGCGAGCAGGGCGGGCAGCTCCCCGGGCGTGCGCCGGTAGCGGCGCGCAAGCTGGGTCCACAACGAGAGGCGCTCGTCAAGTTGGTGCAGCCGCGCGGGATCGGGCTCGGCATGGCGCAGATAGCCGTGCAGCGTGTGCGCCGCGTCTTCGGCCTCGGCGAGGCAGGAAGCGAGTGTGCTGCAGAGGGCGAGAAATTGCGGCTCGACGTCGGCATGCTCCTGCAGCGCCTGCCGAGCCTGGACGAGGCCGTCGAGAGCGCCGCCGACATCGCCGCCACGCAAGGCGGCGAGCGCGGTGCGGGCGCTCGCGAGCAGGGATTCGGCGCTCGCCAGGCGTGCGTGTTCGACATTGAGCTCTTCCCATTGCCCTTCGCGCGGCGCAAGCTTGGCCACCTCGGCGATCTGCCACTGCAGGCGCTCGCGTTCCTGCTGCAGTGTTTCCTGGGCGTTGCGTGCCCGCGCGAGCACTTCATGGGCCTGGCGCCAGGCCTTCCATAGCGTGACGAGGGGACCGCTGTCGCACCCCGCATACGCATCAAGCAGATCGCGCACCGCGTCGGCGCGCGTCAGGCTCTGCCAGGCATGCTGTCCATGGATGTCGATCAAAAAGTTGCCAAGTGCGCGCATCTGGGTGGCGGTCGCCGGCGTGCCGTTGATCCAGGCGCGGCTTCTGCCTTGCGCATCGAGCGTGCGACGCAGCAGCAAGCCGTCCTCGCGGGGGATGCCTGCGTCTTCCAGCCAGGCCGCCAGCTCGGCCGAGGGTGTGTCGAACTCGGCGCTGATGTCGGTGCGCTGCGCGCCTTCGCGGATCACGCCGGTGTCGGCGCGCGCGCCCAGCAGCAGCTGCAGGGCATCGATGAGGATGGATTTGCCCGCACCGGTTTCGCCGGTGAGCACCGTGAAACCCTGCGACACCTCCAGATCCAATGCGGGCACGATCACGAAATCCCGCAGCGCGATACGGCGCAGGGCCATGTTCAGGCTCCTTCGTTCCAGCGCAGTTTGTTGCGCAGCGTGGCGAAGTAGCTCCAGCCCACGGGATGCAGGAAACAGGCGCTGTAGGGTGAGCGATGCACGACCACACGGTCGCCCTGCTTGAGCTGCGCCAGCGACTGCATGTCGAAGTTGGCGCTCGCCTCTCGCCCGCTCAGCAGCTCGATCACCACCTCGCCCACGTCGGGCAGCACGATGGGACGGTGCGTAAGCGTGTGCGGCGCGATCGGCACCAGCACCCAGCCGGGAATGGAAGGATGCAGCATGGGTCCGCCCGCAGAAAGGGCGTAGGCCGTGGACCCGGTGGGAGAGGCGATGATGACGCCGTCGGCGCGCTGATTGGCCACGAAGTCGGCATCGACTTCGATGCGAAGCTCCACCATGCCCGAGGTCGAGCCACGGTTGACCACCACGTCGTTCAGTGCCAGCGCCTCGAACACGCAATCATCGCCACGCAGCACGCGCCCATGCATGAGCGGGCGAACGTCCTCCTCGTAGTCGCCGACCAGCATGGGTGCCAGGGTGGCCTCGAAGCCTTCCAACGGGATATCGGTGATGAACCCCAGCCGCCCCTGGTTGATGCCGATCAGTGGCGTGCCATGACTCGCCAGGCGCCGTCCCACGCTGAGCATGGTGCCGTCGCCGCCGATCACCAGGCCCAGGTCGCAGTGACGGCCGATATCGTCAAGGCCGCGGGTGGCGTAATCCGTGAGTTGGATGCCGCTCGCGGTCTCTTCATCCAGCGTCACTTCGCAGCCTTGCGCTTTGACGAACGCGGCGATGTCGCGCACCGCCTGACACAGCGTCTGCGGCGCCGCCACCTTGGCGCGCGATTTCTGGTATTTGCCGATGACGGCAATGCTGTGGAAAATGGGCTGCATGGCCTTGGATTAGATCATCATGGCGGGGGCGCAACGTTTGGCTATGGTAAGCGCTCGGTAGAATGGTTTGCATGCTGGACGCGCGTGGGAAATTGTTGCTCAAGGCGCTGGTGGAGCGCTACATCGCCGACGGGCAGCCCGTCGGTTCGCGCACGCTTTCTCGTGCGTCGGGCCTGGAGCTTTCGCCGGCGACGGTGCGCAATGTCATGTCCGACCTGGAGGAGCTTGGCCTCATTACCAGCCCCCATACCTCCGCGGGCCGTGTACCTACCGCCAAGGGTTACCGCCTGTTCGTCGATACCATGCTCACGGTGCAGCATGAACGCCTGCCCGAGCTTCAGATCCGGCCCGAGCAACCGCAGAAGGTGATCGCGCAGGCGGCGCAAATGCTCTCCAACCTCTCCCAGTTCGTGGGCGTGGTGATGGCACCGCGCAGAGCCTCGGTATTCAGGCACATCGAATTCCTGCGCCTGTCCGAGAAGCGCGTGCTCGTCATCATCGTCTCGCCCGACGGCGATGTGCAAAACCGCGTGATCTTCACCGAGTCGGACTACACGCAGTCGCAGCTCGTGGAGACGGCGAATTTCCTCAATGCCAATTACAGCGGCCTGGCGATCGAACAGGTGCGCGAGCGCCTCAAGGCCGAGGTGGACAGCCTGCGCGCCGAGATCGCCCAGCTCATGCAGGCGGCGGTGAGCGCCAGCAGCGATGTGCTGAGCGAATCGCAGGGCGAAGTGGTGATCTCGGGCGAGCGCAACCTGCTGGCCGTGAGCGACTTTTCCAGCGACATGGACAACCTGCGCCGGGCCTTTGGTCTGTTCGAGCAGAAGACGCAGATCCTGCGGCTGCTGGACATTTCCAGCCGCGCCGAAGGCGTGCGCATCTTCATCGGCGGCGAGAGCCATGTGGTGCCTTTCGAAGAACTGTCGGTGGTCAGCGCGCCGTACGAAGTCGATGGTCAGGTGGTGGGCACGCTGGGCGTGATCGGCCCCACGCGCATGCCCTACGATCGCATGATCCAGATCGTCGACATCACGTCCAAACTCGTCTCCAATGCGCTGAGCCATCGCAGCTAGCACATACAATGCGCGCGGCCCACGGGAAGAGGGCTGCTGCGGGCCGTTAGCTCAGTTGGTCAGAGCAGAGGACTCATAATCCTTTGGTCGTTGGTTCAAGTCCAACACGGCCTACCAAAAATTATGATTGCGAATCAACGGCTTGCGTGAACCGCTCCCGACGGTTGCCGCTTTTCCAGGGCCCTGAAACGCATTTTGGGACACACTTTGGGACACGGCCGCCGCTGGGCACGCTTCAGCCACGCAGCCACCCCGCGTCTTGCATGGGCGCGCAGGGCTAAAAACCAACGCTTCACTTCTCGCCGGAACCACCCGGCGCATCATGAAGTGAGGCTTGCATGAAGGTCGTGATTCGTCAGCGCGGTGGTTGATCTGCTGGCCGCCACTTCCTTGCTAGCCATCTTGGCCATGCCGGCGTCCTGCGGCAGCTCCCGCGCGGTGGCCAACTCGCCAGCGCGCTGCTGATGGTGCACCCGGCGCTGGGCTACCGCCGCCATCTCAATGTGCTCATGTGACAGCGCCATGGACCTGGCGGCGTCGGCCATCATGTCCAGCTGGGTGAGCAGGAAAGCGCAACCTTGAGTTGGTGGTGCGGGAGCTCTCGCATCATGGGGGGGGTGGATTGCGTCATACCGTCACCAGGCGTCTAGCACAGCGCGGCCCACCAGTGCATCAGTTTGGGATACCGCTCGTCCTTGTTATCTTCCCGTTCGTCTTCCCAGTGCGTCGGTGTTTGTCGCTCACTTGTAGCATGGTCGCAAAAGAACGTAGCAATTGTGTCACGCGACGTGTGGGAGCACGCTTGGGGCACGAGTACAGATAACGACCCTTGCGGGGGTGTCGTGTCCATTGGAAACGAACAGCATGCACACTTTGGGCTCACCTTGCTTTCGCAGAAGCGGCGTTGATGTTCGCGGCTTCACAGCCATCGAATTGATGGTCACCATCGCCATCCTGGCAGTGCTGACAGCCTTGGCGGCGCCCAGTTTTACGCCGCTGCTCGATAAATGGCGGGTACGCAGCGCGGCTGAAGCGCTGCAGAGCACGCTGTACTTCGCGCGCTCAGAGGCCATCAAACGCGGGGGCGGCATCGCCATGGCCAAGCTGGCGAATACAGCGGGGGGCTGTCAGAACGCCGGCACCACCCAGGAATGGGGCTGCGGCTGGATTGTCTTTGTCGACGCAAACGACAACGGCACCTTCAACAGCAGTACGGAACTCAAGCTGCGCGATACCGCCCTGGACGGCGCCGTCAACGTCATGCGCTACCCGTCAGGCAACTTCGTGAAGGTGGATCGCTACGGCATGGCCAATGGCAACAACACCCTGCGTTTCGTCCTGTCTCCTGCCGCAACCGGTGTCAGTTCCCCGGCCGTGACCACCTTGTGCATGAGCGCCGGCGGTCGCATCCGGATCTTGAGTGGCGAGGTGAGCTGCACATGACCATGAAAAACCGCTTTTCGAATCACCGGGCAATGGGTATGCACAAAAAACAGACAGGCATCACGCTGATTGAATCGTTGATCGCATTGGTCGTGGCGGCACTCGGCATTCTGGGTGTTGTCGGCGTGCAGATGCGTACCCTTGTCGACACCCAGGCCTCGGTCAATCGAGGCTACGCCATCAGCCTCATTGACGACCTGGCGGAGCGTATTCAGACCAACCCTGACGCGCTCAACAACCTGCCAACCTATACGACGTCCCCGACCTCCGCGACCGACTGCACTTCGACGGCGTGTGATCCGGCGGCCCTGGCCACCTACGACATCAAGAGCTGGCGCGATCAGGTATCCACCACCCTGCCCGGCAGCCAGGCCATCGTTTTCGTTCCGCAAGGCGGATCGCGCCAGCTGGGCGTTCTCATCGGCTGGGTCGACAAGCATTACAGCCAGACCGGCACCGATCTGGCGGCAGACATCACCGCGTTGAATGCCGAATTGATGAAGATCATCCCGACCAATACCAAAGACAGTACCGGCGCCGCCATTTCATGCCCCGCTGGCCTGATCTGTCACCTTCAATACATTCAGCCCACGCAGCGCTGCACCCCGTGGGGCATTGGCGCGGGCACACTCTATTGCGCGAGCTGAGGGGATGCAAATGCAAAACCCATTGACCCACGTGCCGCCATCGGCCAGCCCTCACGGCCCCTTGCATCGGATCGCGTGCAAGGTCAGATGTCGGCAAAACGGCGTGACTCTGATCGAGCTCATGGTGGGCATCGCCATCGGCCTGCTGGTGATTGCCGTGGCCATGGGCGCCCTGATGGCCTCGCGCGGCATCACCAGCACGGTGTCCGACGCCACCTCGCTGCAAAGACAGGCCGCCTACGCATTCAGGGTCATGGGGCAGCAAATCAAGCAGGCCGGCAGCCTGGAACTCAGCCTCGATCCCAATATCGCGGGTTTTGCCGCAAGCAGTTCGAACGCGGCCATGACCCCCGTCGCCTTCGACCCACCCGATCCCTCCGGGGCGCGCCCGGCATTTGATCGTTCGACCAGCACGGTTGTGGGCGCCGACTCCCCGGTCAGCCTCACGGTCGGTTATCAGAACTACGTCGAAATGACCACCGCGTCGGCCACGGATCCGACCTCCCTGTTGCGTGATTGTCTTGGTCAGAATCCCGCCATAGGCGCGGGCGGCAGCCTTGCGACCACTCCTGTCATTTCCAGCCAGTTCCAGCGCAATGCGACGACCAATGAATTGACGTGCATCGGCTCGGGCGCCGCTGGGGCACAAGCCATCATCGGCAATGTCACGGATTTCCAGGTCCGCTACATCACGCAGGCCCCCAATACGACCACCATGCAATACCAATCCTCGGCCAGCGGCATCGGCGACTGGAGCAGCGTGTACGCCGTGGACGTCTGCATTGAATTGACAGGCTCGGAGACGACCACCACGGACAGCGGCGCCACGTACAAGAATTGCAGCGGCACCAGTACGGCCTACGGAAATCGACTGAAGATGGTTTTTCATAACGTCTTCCAGATACGCAGCCAAAGCAGAATCTGATTTTCAACGTGGCATTCAACCATTCCACGCATCATCCGGTTGGAATCATGAAAAACGCAAGCAATACCACCCTTTACAAGCAGAGGCATGCCGTACGCCAGCGCGGGGTGGCCTTGTTCGTGGTCATCGTCTTCGTCATGCTCTCGATGCTGCTGGCGCTGTGGGCCGCGCGCAGTTCGCTGTTCAATGAAATTCTGGTCGGCAACGATGCGGACTATCAGCGCACCTTCGAGGCTGCCCAGGCCATGCTGCAGGACGCCGAGATGGACATCCGCGGTGTCAAGCCGGACGGCTCGGCATGCACGCCAGTGAGCGGCAAGACCGACGTCTGCCGTGTCGGGACCGCGGTGTATTTCGACATCGAGACCAAGGATCTGGCCAACCTGCTTGCGACCATCGCGACCACCAAGCCCGACGTCAGCTGCTACAAGGGCATCTGCAGCAAGCGTTCGGGATCGCAGGATTTCTGGAACGACAGCTCCATGCTGGCCAAAATGATCGATACCGACATCGGCGCGCGCTACGGGCAGTTCACGGGCGCTGACACGGCGGCCACGGCCAACCCGATTCTGGCCAATACCACCGCGGGCGAGGGCGCGTGGTACTGGGTGGAAATGATGCCCTACATGGACCCGAACATCGCGCTGATGTCGGGCATGCCTCCCGGCGCGAACGTGGCGCGTCTGGCGCCCGCGTCGAACAAGCGATTCATCTACAGGATCACCGCCTTGGCCCGGGGCAACAAACCAGGTTCGGAGGTCGTCCTGCAGTCGACCTTGTCGATACAAAAAGCGGAATAGCGTCTGGTCAACCAATCACCTTGGTTATCTTCAAAGCAGTATACGGAGTATCACCATGCGCAGTATCGCCATGCCCCAACGCAATACCCTGGCCATCCTCATTGCCCTGATCTGGGCGCCCGGCCTGGCATCAGCCGATCCGCTGAGTTTCGTGCAATATCCCGCCGGAACGGCGTACAAGGCGCCCATTCCCAATGTCATTCTTTCAGTCGATACCTCAGGAAGTATGGCTTGGTGCGATAAAAATGGCGTTGTCGATAAAAGCAGTAGCTGTGGAACCAGCCGTATAGATTACGTCAAGGCAGGTCTCAAATCCGTCCTGATAGATAGTGCAAAGTACGATAGCCAATTTCGCCTCGCATGGCAATCATTTGCCTGTAATGGCATACCGTCAAATAGCGGTAATTGCGGCGGCAAGAATGCTATGGGAAAATTCACGGACACCCATCGAGCTGATTTCGGCACCTGGGTAAGCAAACTAACGGCAACGGGCAGCACACCGTCGCCAGTACTGGTGTGGAATGCCGGGAAATATCTTCAAACCACGGGTGCCAGCAGTCCGTGGAACGCTACACCTGGTACCACGGATGATGCTCCGTTGGCATGCCGCCGCTCATATCATATTTTCCTGACAGACGGCGGTTGGAATTTTAAATACGACGATAGTGGTTTAAGTGGGACATCTTTCAAAAATGACATGTTTTTGGAGGCGATAAAAGCAAGCTCGACCCCGTCAGATCCTTCCAATACTGTCACGGTTGCCAACTACGATGGCAAACCCATCAGTGCATTGCCCACACCGGCCCCTGCAAGCAGCACACATCCCGCCTCTCCATACGGAGTTATGGCCTATTCCATCACACCTCCGACTCCTCCTGCATCAGACCAAACCCTGATTTACAGAGATGGTTATGGCAGTCGAGTGGTCAACGTTCGAACGGGCGGAAGTAAACCCTATACCTACACTTTTTATGCCTATCCAACTCTGGCAGATATCGCATTTTATTTTTGGTCGACGGATTTGCAGCCGGGAATAAATAACGAAGTCATTCCTAAAATCAGAAAAGCAGGTAGCGAAACATTCGCCAACGGTGGAAAATCCGTCACCTTTGAAGAGTACTGGAACCCGAAGAACGATCCTGCAGAATGGCAACACCTCGTTCAGTACACTATTGGGTATGGAACCAATGCCAGCAATTTATCTAAAATCGGTAATCCCTCAACCTCACCGCAATGGAGTGGCGGCACCTATGGCATGTACGACACTGGCTTCGCTGAACTGGCGGTCGGCAACACCAAATGGGATGACGTCACCAGTTCCACTGCAGATGGTGACTACGACAACTACAGGCCCCAGGAAATGTGGCACATGGCCGTCAACAGCCGCGGCAAGTTCTATCCCGTCACTGGCGGTGACCTGACTGGCGTCTTCTCGGACATTTTCGACGACATCATCGTCGACACCACCGCGCCGATCAGCGGTTTCACCTCCGCTTCGGGTTCGGTCAGCCGGGTGGGCACCCAGTCCTATCAATCGACCTACATCGCGGCGGACGATCCCAATTCCAACGACAACCGCTGGTATGGTTACGTCGCATCCGACTACATCGCCACGGACGGCAGCAGTGCATACAACCCGGATTGGGGCACCAACGCCAGCGGCAAGGGTGCCACGACGGGCGACAAGCTCGACGCACTCACCGATCTGACCAAGCGCGTCATCGTGACCTACGATCTCGCCGGCACCTCCCCGGGCGGCATTCCGTTCCAATGGGCGAGTCTGTCCAGTTCTTCGACGGGGGCGTCGCAGCAGATGTGGCTCAATCACGGCACGGTGGGGTCGACCACGACCCTCGCTGGAGACGGCAAGGGCCAGGACAGGCTGAATTTTCTGCGCGGGGATCGCGCGAAGGAAGTCAAGAACGGCGGCAGCTTCCGCAACCGCAAGAGTCGTGAAGGCGATATCGTCAACTCGGCCATCTGGTACACGGGTGCACCGGCGGACGGGTATTCATCGAACAGCTACTCGGCCTTCGCCAAGAGCAAGGCAAGTCGGCTGTCTATGATCTACGTGGGGGGCAACGATGGCATGCTGCACGGTTTCTCGGCCAAGGACGGCACGGAGAAGATTGCCTACGTTCCCCATGGCGTCTTCCAGAACCTGTACCTGCTGACGGATCCGACCTACGCGCACCGCTATTATGTCGACGGCTCGCCGTTTTCGGGCGATGTCAACCTGGGAAGTGAGGCCTCGCCCGACTGGCACACTTACATGGTGGGCACGCTGGCCGCGGGCGGACGCGGGTATTTCGTACTCGATGTCACGGACCCCACGTCATTTTCCGAAGCCAATGCAGCCGGTCTCGTCGTGATGGACAAGACCGCGGCGGCGGCCGGTGACGCCGCCCCTCCGGGAATTCCGGCCGATGCCAATGCCGACCCCTACATTGGTCACATTTTCGGCCAGCCCACGGTGGCGACCGACAACCAGCAGCGCGCCCTGGAAATCACCCGGACCAACGATGGCCGCTGGGCGCTGATCACCGGCAATGGCTACAACAGCGTCAACGAAACACCTGCGCTGCTGATCCAGTACCTGGACGGCGACAAGTCGCTGAAGGTCATCCCCACGAGCGCCACGGCCTGCCCGGCGGCGATCAAGCCCAAGGGCAACGGGCTCTCGCGGCCGCAGTTTCTGGACGTCAACGGCGACGGCATTCCGGATTTCGTGTACGCCGGTGATCTGTGCGGCAACATGTGGAAGTTCGATATTTCCAACAGTTCTGGCACCGTGGCGGCCACGGGCATCGCGGATACGACGAGCTGGGGCGTGGCCTTCGGCGGCAGCCCCCTGGTCACGGCCGCCACGGCGGGTGCAAGCGCCACGCGCCAGCCCATCACGGCGCCCCCGGTGCTGCGCGTCAACACCGATGTCGGCGGCCTGATGGTGGCGTTCGGAACCGGCCAGAATTTGACCGAGGGCGATCGCTCCGACACCTCGCAGCAGACCTTCTATTCCGTGCTGGACAACACCCGCTACGACGTGGAGACGAGCGGCACGAACAAGGGCAAGGTCAAGGTCAACCTGACCAACCCCGTGCCCGCCACGGTGAGCGGGCGCTCGGTGCTGCAGGCCGAGTCCGTCACGGGCGGCACGGGCAGCGGAACGAAGGGCACGGGCACCAGTTCCAGCCGTTCGTTCTGGAAGCTCACGACCACCGAAGTGACCTACGCCTGCGCCACGGGAGCCACCAGCTGCACCGCGCAGAAGGGATGGTATATGGATCTGCCCGTGAGCGGCGAGCGGGTCACGATGAGTCCGGCGTTCTACGACGGCAGCGGCATTCTTGAAATCATCAGTCAGAAGCCGGCTTCGGGTAGCGCCACGGCCAGCGGTGAAGAGGTCTGCGCGCCTCAGCCCCAGGCCGCTCAGACCTTCCGCACGCTGATCGGCATCAGCTCCGGCAAGCCCGCCACGCCGCCCATCCTGGATGTGAACGGCGACGGCATCTTCAACGCCACGGACGAAGGGTATGCCCGCATGACGGCCTCTCCGATCGAGTTGCGGTTCTCGACCAAGACACAACAAGTGCGCCGTGGCAATGACGGCGTCGTGGATAAACTGGCCAAACTGCCAGAGCTGCTGGTGCGGCCCAACTGGCGTCAACTCAAATGAGGCGGCATATGGTTACTCAGCGCACTCCTGCGGCTCGCGAGCGTGGCTTCACCCTGATCGAACTGATGATCGTCGTGGCGGTTGTCGCCATACTGTCAGCCATCGCCTATCCGAGTTACGCCGAGTATGTGCGACGTGGGTACCGGGCAGACGCCCGCGGAGGATTGCTACAGGCTCAGCAATGGCTGGAACGCGCTGCCACGGCGACGGGTGTTTATCCGACGACATTGCCCTCCGCGCTGACCTGGTCAGGCGACAGCACGCGGCGCTACACGATAGGGTTCAAGGCGGGCAACTCCAGCACGGCTTACACCCTGATCGCCACGCGCAAGGCTGGCACGGGCCAGGCCAACGACAAATGTGGCGACTTCACTCTGAGCAGCACCGGCGTTCAAAACAACGACAACCTGGCCAGCGGCACGGTCTCCACCGATTGCTGGCGCAAGTAACCCCCCTTCGCCGTCATGCCGGGCCACGGATTGACCGTGAAGGGCGTTCAGCGGCTTGAGCCGCGCAGGAACATCCGCTCGACGGCTTGCGTCGTGTGGGCGCGTTCGTCGGGCGACGCACTGTGCAGCTCCACCATCGCCCCATGCAGCATCTTTTGCGTCAGGCCCCGGCTCAGGGCTTGGAGCACGGCTTCGATGTCCTCGCCCTTGGCCAGGCGCTTGCGGGCTCGGGCCAGTTCGGTGGCACGCCATTCGTCGGCCCTGGCGTTCAACTGGCGAATCAACGGCACCACGCCGCCTGCGGGGTCGCGCTGATCCATCCAGTGCATGAAGTTCTGCACGCCTACGTCGATGATGGCCTCGGCCTGCTGCACGGCGGCCTCGCGCTGAGCCTGTCCCGTCTGCACGACGCCAGCCAGATCATCGACGGTGTAAAGATAGACGTCGGTGAGCTGCTTGACCTCGGGCTCGATGTCGCGCGGCACCGCCAGGTCCACCATGAACATGGGGCGGTGGCGGCGTTTCTTCAGCGCGCGCTCGACCGCGCCCAGGCCGATGATGGGCAACTGGCTCGCGGTGCAGCTGATGACGGCGTCGAATTCGTGCAAATGCTCGGGCAGGTCCGCCAGGCGCATCACGCTCGCGTCAAAGCGCGCCGCGAGTTTTTCGCCGCGCTCCATCGTGCGGTTGGCGATCACCATCTGGCGTGGATTTTTGGCGGCGAAGTGCGTGGCGCACAGCTCCACCATTTCGCCCGCGCCGACAAACAGCACGCGGATCTGGCCCAGATCTTCAAACAGCTGGCTTGCCAGGCGCACGGCGGCGGCGGCCATGCTGATGCTGTGCGCGCCGATGTCGGTGCTGGTCCGCACTTCCTTGGCGACGGCGAAGCTGCGCTGAAAGAGCTGGTTGAGCGTGGAGCCCAGCGCGCCCGCGCCTTCGGCCACGCGCACCGCGTTTTTCATCTGGCCGAGGATTTGCGCCTCGCCCAGCACCATGGAGTCCAGCCCGCTGGCGACCCGGAAAGCGTGGCGCGCGACGCGGTCGTCCTGCAGCAGGTAGGCATGGGGCTGCAGCTGCTGGGCGCTGACGCCGCCGCTGGCGGCCAGCCAGTCGAGGGTGTGCTCGGGGGCTGCTTGCGTTGCGGCGCAGTAGATTTCCGTGCGGTTGCAGGTCGATAGGATGGCGGTTTCCACCGCCGGGTGGCGACCGCCCGCGACGCCGAACGATTGGCGCAACCCCTGCAGCGATGGCGCGATCTGATCGAGCGCGAACGCGAAGCGGCCCCGCAGATCCAGCGGAGCCGTATGGTGGTTGATGCCCAATGCCCAGACTGCCATGAAGCGCAATTATAAAATTTGTACCACCGTGCGCACACCATGACCCTTTTGACACTGATCAACCACCTCCTGAACTTCGCCGTGCCTGCGTTTGCCGTCGCGTTGCTGGTGGTGGCAGGCAGTCATGTTTTCATAAGAAAAACGGCTATCTTCCGTGGCTGGATTGTCTCGATAGCTCTGCTTTTCGTAGTGGGCTGCGCCGTACTGGCGCTGGGTGTGGCGTTGCTGGGCAGCGATGGCCGCATGCCGACTTACATGGCGCTGGTGCTGGTGTGCGCCAGCGTGCAGTGGCTTGGGCTGCGCGGCTGGCGCGGCTGATCAGAGCTTTTGCGCCAGCGGCGGTGGCTCGTCCACCGGCTCACTCCCCAGTTCGCGCGGGAGCTGCGCCATCGCCATCGTGGTGGGTGGCGACAGCGCCAGCCCGGCCTCGCGCAGCGCGCCGAGGATGGCGAACAGCAGGTCGCTGCGCACACCGCTGATCTGGCGCGGGTTGCCCACGTAGCCTATCGCCAGGAAGGTCAGCGTCCCGTTCTGGATGCCTTCGAGCGTGACCGAGGGTTCGGGCATGTCCAGGATGCTCTCGTGCGCGTGGAAGGCCCGCAGGATCAGCTCGCGCATGCGCGGCGCGTCGGTGTCGAGCGGCGCGGGCAGGCGCAGCAGCACGCGGCCCTCGGCGCCGCCCAGCGTCATGTTGCGTACCGTCTTGGTGATGAATTCGGAGTTGGGCACGATCATCGTCGAACGGTCCTGCAGCTGGATCTCGGTGGCGCGCACGTTCACGCGGCGCACGTCGCCCTCGGTGTCGCCCAGCACCACCCAGTCGCCCACTTTCACCGGCCGCTCGGCCAGCAGGATCAGGCCCGAGATGAAGTTCTGCACGATGGCCTGCAACCCGAAGCCTATGCCCACCGACAAGGCGCTTGCCACCCAGGCGATGCGCTCCACGCTGATGCCCAGGCCCGCCAGCGCCACGGCGATCACCACCACGCCGCCGACATAGCCCAGCAGCGTGACGATGGAGCTTTGCATCCCGGGTTCCAGCGCCGTGTGCGGAAAGTAGCGGGTGAGCAGCCAGCGCTTGAGGATGCGGATCGCGACGAAGCCCGCGCAGACCACCGTGAGCGCGGTCAGCAGCGCCTGCGGCGCGAGCGTGAGGTCGCCGATCTTCAGACTGCGGTCCACGCTGCTGCCGCGCTGGAACAGCTCGTCCGGGTTGGTGCCCAGCGGCGCCATGAGCGCGATCACCATGTAAAAGAACAGCGTCACCCGCAGCGCGCCCGAGGCCAGGGCCGCGGACTGGTCCAGCAGCCGCGCCTCCAGCCCCAGTGTGGCGTGGATGCGCGCGCCGCAGCGGCCCTTGGACGACAGCAGCGCCTCGCACAGGTCATCCGACAGCTGGACCAGCAGGTAGGTGCTGGCGATGACCACGCCGGACCAGACCATCTGCTGCGCCAGCGTGCCCGCCAGGGCGATGAAACCCGTGACCACCGCCAGCACGGTGACGATCGCGGACAGGCCCGCGCCCGCCAGCACCAGGTCCACCCACAGCGGGCGCCGGGCATCGTCCTTCGCGGTCGTCTCGTCGCCCCCGGCGGGAGCGTCTCGCGTGGCACGCAGGCGCCCCAGCGCAGTGGCCACCGCCACGGACAGCAGCAAGGCGAGCGTCGCGCGCGTCATCACCTCGGCCGCGAGGCTGGCGTCCACGATGGCGTTCACTTCCGCCACCAACCCGCCGAGCGCCGACAGCAGGGCGATCCACCACGGGAACGGGCTCAGGCGCTGCGCCAGCGCGTCCGAGATCGGCAGCAGGCGCCAGGTGCTGCGCCGGCGCGACAGCAGCACGTGGCCCAGCGTGATCACGAAGGTGGCGTAGGCGGCCATGCGCAGGCTGGCCCGCTGTAGCGCGAGCAGGTCTTCGCCGGCCACGCCGCCGAGCTTGACGCCGTTCCACGCAAGCTGCAGCGCCGTGCCGATGATGAGCACGTTGGCCACGATGGCTGCGGCCGCCAGCAGCGAACGGCGCAGCCGCGCGGCCGGCAGGTGCGGCGGCAGCGTGCGCGCCAGGATGCGCTCGGCCAGCCAGGTGCCGCCCACGGCCAGCATCAGCGCCGTCAGCAGGTAGCCGAAGAAGGCGCCGCGCTGTGGCGAGTCCAGCGTGGCGCGCACGGCAGCGCGCAGCTCTGCCCCGAGGGCGCTCAGGCGCGTGGCGTCGCCGGGTGCGGCGCTGCGTATGTTGCGCCAGAAAGCGGGGCTGAGCAGCGAGTCGGTGCGCCGCGCGAGCTGGGCCTGGAACAGCGCGCGCCGCTGACGCTGCAGGTCGGCGCTGCGCTGCTCGGCGTCCACGGCGACCAGGCGCGCGAGCTTGAGTTCGGCGTCCAGCGCGGCGCGCTGCTTGTCCAGGGCCTTGCGCTGGCGGACCACGTCGGGCGCGTCGGCGGGCGAGCCTTTCTCGGGCGCCGGGCCCAGGCCCTCCAGGCGCCGGTCCAGTTCCGCCAGTTCCGTGGTGCGGCGCGTGATCACGCGTTCGGCCGCCTTGCCGATGGTGCTGACGTCGGTCAGCAGCTTGCGGCCGTCGTCCTCCTCACCCAGCTTCTGCGGAATCGCGCTGAGCTGCTTGCGCAACTCGTCCACCGGGATCAGGGGTGTGTCATCCGTATCGGCCTGGGGCGCGGCCGGCGCGGTGAGCGCTGGCAGCGCAGCGGGCACGGAAGCAGCGGGCAGCAATGCGCCGGCCCGGCCCTGGGCACGCGCTGACGTGGTGCCCATGCAGGCCAGCCAGACCGCGAAGAAGAAGGCGAGCAAGAGGCGTGTCGCTGCGGGCGCGGGCGGGTGGATGCAGGGCGGACGGTGCATGCGCGGATTGTCCGCTGCGACTTGCGGCCGGCTGTAACAGATGGCGCAACTACGCCGCCGGGCTGAACAGGTCCACGCGGTCGGTGATGATGCCGTCGGTGCCTAGGTCGATCAGCCGCTGGGCGGCCCACTCGTCATTGACCGTGTAGCTGCTGCAGCGCAGGCCCGCGCTGTGCACGCGGGCCACCAGTTCCGCAGTCCACAGGGCATGGTTGAGCACCAACGCGCTGCAGCCGAGCTGCGATGCGGTCTGCAGGGCCTGGTCGCCCGTTTCGTCGGCGAATTGGTCCACGAGCAGGCCGCGCGGAATGTGCGGCGCGGCATCTTTCGCGCCCTGCAGCGAAGCGGGCTGGAACGAGGTGAACAGGGGCTGGACACGGCTGCGAGGCCAGATGCTGTTCATCAGAATGCCGACGGCGTGGCCGGTTTGCTCTTCCTGGCCGGGCGTGGGCTTGATTTCCACGTTCAGCTGCAGGTGGCTCGCCAGGCACCAGCGGGCGACCGCCTGCAGCGTGGGCAGCGGCTCGCCCGCATAGGCGCGCGAATGCCAGCTGCCGGCATCGAGCTGCGCCAGTGCGCCCCAGGGCTGTTCGCCGCTGCTGCCGCTGCCGTTGGTGGTGCGATCGAGCAGTGTGTCGTGCATCAGGAACACGACGCCGTCGGCCGACAGTTTGGCGTCGCATTCGAACATCCGATAGCCGTGCGCCGCGCCCAGGCGAAACGCGGCGAGCGTGTTTTCGGGCGCGAGCCTGCCCGCGCCGCGGTGCGCGATCCAGCGTGGATAAGGCCAGTGGGGCAGGTTAGTGTTTGACATGAAATCGGCTTCAAAACCTTGTGTGACAAGCGCTGGAAGCTATCAAACCAGAGTATGCGCTACGGCTGCTCCATGCGCCGGCCGGTTTGGGCGTCGAAGCCGTGAATGCGGTCTTCGAGCGGCAGCACGTGCAAGGTCTGGCCCGGTACGGGCGGTGTTTCGGTTTCCTGCATGCGCACGATCATGCGCTGGCCTTGCGGGCCGCCGAGGTGGCCGTGGACCAGGCGCTCGGCGCCGAGCATCTCTATGGTCTCCACCGCGACCGTCCAGCCGCCCGATTCGACCACGCGCAGGTGCTCGGGCCGGATGCCGAGCAGCACGCCGTCGCGCACGCCCTTCACGTCCTTGAGCAGATTCATCGGGGGCGCACCGATGAAGCCCGCGACGAAGGTCGAGGCCGGCCGGTGGTAGACCTCCTCGGGTGTACCGAACTGTTCCATGCGCCCGGCATTCATCACGATCATGCGCTGCGCCAGCGTCATCGCCTCGACCTGGTCGTGCGTGACGAACAGGCTGGTGATGCCCAGATCGCGGTGCAGTTTTTCGATTTCGAGGCGCGTCTGCGCGCGCAGCTTGGCGTCGAGGTTGGACAGGGGCTCGTCGAACAGAAACACCTGCGGCTGGCGCACGATGGCGCGGCCCATGGCCACGCGCTGGCGCTGTCCGCCCGAGAGTTCGCGCGGCTTGCGCTGCAAGAGACCGCCGAGTTCCAGAATCTGCGCCGCCTTGTCCACGCGCTGGCGGATTTCGGCGATCGGCACCTTCTTGATCTTCAGGCCATAGGCCATGTTGTCGAACACGCTCATGTGCGGGTACAGCGCGTAGTTCTGGAACACCATGGCGATGTCGCGCTCGGAGGGTTCGAGCTGGTTGACCACGCGCTCGCCGATGCTGATGGTGCCTTCAGTGATCTCTTCCAGGCCCGCCACCATGCGCAGCAGCGTTGATTTGCCGCAGCCCGAGGGGCCGACGATGACGACGAATTCGCCATCGCGGATCTCGGCCGTGACCCCGTGGATGACCTGGTTGGCCTTGGGGCCGCTGCCGTAGCGCTTGATGACCTTGTTGAATGCGATGGCTGCCATTATTTTTCAGTATCGACGAGGCCCTTGACGAACCATTTCTGCATCAGGATGACGACGATGGCCGGCGGGATCATGGCCAGGATGGCGGTGGCCATGACCACGTTCCATTCGACGTAGATCTCGCCGAAGATGGCGCGCTTGATGCCCAGCACGATGGGGTACATGTCTTCGCTCGTGGTGGCGATCAGCGGCCAGAGGTACTGGTTCCAGCCGTAGATGAACTGGATCACGAAGAGCGCGGCCATCGTGGTCTTGGACAGCGGCAGCAGGATGTCTCTGAAGAAGCGCATCGGCCCCGCGCCGTCGATGCGCGCGGCCTCGGCCAGCTCGTCGGGCACGGTCAGGAAGAACTGGCGAAACAAAAAGGTGGCCGTGGCCGAGGCGATCAGCGGCACCGTCAGGCCTGCGTAGGTGTTGATGAGGCGCAGGTCGGCCACCACCTGATAGGTCGGGCCGATACGCACCTCCACGGGCAGCATCAGCGTGATGAAGATCATCCAGAACACCAAGCCGCGAAACGGGAAGCGAAAGTACACGATGGCGAAGGCTGAGATGACCGAGATGGCGATCTTGCCGAGAGCGATCACCATGGCCACGACGAAGCTGATCCACAGCATCGGCCAGCCCGGCGGGATGGTGCCGCCCGCCGCCACCTTGCCGCCCATGAGCGCCAGGGTGTAGCTGTTGACGATGTTGCCCCCGGGCACGAGCGAGAGCGGGTTGCTGCCGGTGATCTGCGCCGCGGTCTGCGTGCTGGCCACGAAGGCCACGTAGACCGGGAAGGCGATGATCGCCACGCCGATGATGAGCACGGCGTGCGAGACGAGATCCAGGACGGGTCGGCGTTCGATCATCAGTACTGCACCTTCTTCTCGACGAAGCGGAATTGGAACACGGTGAGCAGGATGACAATGGCCATGAGCACCGCGGACTGCGCGGCCGAGCCGCCCATGTCCAGCGCCTTGAAGCCGTCGTAATAGACCTTGTAGACGAGGATGGACGTGTCCTTGCCGGGGCCGCCCTGGGTGGCGGCGTCGACGATGGCGAAGGTGTCGAAGAACGCGTAGATCACGTTCATCACCAGCAGGAAGAAGGTGGTGGGCGAGAGCAGCGGAAAGACGATGCTCCAGAAGCGCCGCCAGGGCGTGGCGCCGTCGATCGTGGCCGCTTCGATCACCGAGGAGGGTACAGACTGCAGGCCCGCGAGGAAGAACAGGAAGTTGTAGGAAATCTGCTTCCAGACCGAGGCCATCACGATCAGCGCCATGGCGTCGGTGCCGCTCAGCAGATGGTTCCAATCGTAGCCCAGCGACTGCAGCGCATAGGCCACCACGCCCCAGGGCGAGGCGAACATCATCAGCCAGAGCACGCCCGCGACCACCGGGGCGACGGCGTAGGGCCAGATCAACAAGGTTTTGTAGATGGCCGCGCCGCGCACCACGCGGTTGGCCATGACGGCCAGCAGCAGCGCAATGCAGATGCCCAGCACCGCCACCATCAGCGAGAACGCGGCGGTGGTGTAGAACGAGCCGAGGTAGCTCGGGTCGTCCCACAGACGGCGGAAGTTTTCCATGCCGACGAACTCGCTGCTGGTGCCGAAGGCGTCCTCCTGCAGCACGCTCTGGTAGAGCGTCTGGGCAGCCGGCCAGAAAAAGAAGACCAGCACGATGGCCATCTGTGGCGCGACCAGCAGCCAGGGCAGCCAGGCCGATTTGAATCGAACGCGTTTTTCCATGGCAAGCGGTGGGTGCGTGAGCTGCCAGCGCTTGCGAGCCGGCGCTGGATTGCTATCTTTATTGAAGCATTAAGCGCTTGATGGATGGGCCATGCTACCGGATTTCTATCAAATCCGGTAGCAGGCGGCGGTCCAGGGGTGGCTCAGCCCCCGTTGGCCTTCTGGAAGCGCACCAGCTGTTCGTTGCCGCGCTTGACCGCGGCATCGAGCGCTTCCTTGGCGCTCTTCTTGCCGGACCAGATGTTCTCGGTTTCCTCGTCGATGATGGTGCGAATCTGCACGAAATTGCCGACGCGGATCCCGCGCGACTTGTCGGTTGTCTTGCGGATCATCTGCTGCACCGCCACGTCGGCGCCGGGGTTCTTGGCGTAGAAGCCGGATTTCTCGGTCAGCTCGTACGCGGCCTTGGTCACCGGCAGATAGCCCGTGCGCTGGTGGCTGGCGGCCGCCACCTCGGGCTTGGCCAGGTAGCTCAGAAACTCGCCCACGCCCTTGTACACGTCGTTCTTCTTGCCGGACATCACCCAGAGGCTGGCGCCGCCGATCACGGAGTTCTGCGGCGCGCCGGGTACGTCGGGATAGTAGGGCAGGGTGCTCACGCCGAAGTCGAACTTGGCGTTGCGCTTGAGGTTGCCCAGCAGGCCGGCCGAGGCCGTGGCCATGGCGCATTCACCCGAGACGATGGTGGCGTCCGCCGCGTTGTTGCGGCCCTTGTAGACGAACAGGCCCTGCTTGGCCATGTTGGCCAGATTCTCGAAGTGGCGCACGTGCAGCGGGCTGTTGAACTGCAGCCGTGTGCCCAGGCCGCCAAAGCCGTTGTTCAGCGACGAGAACAGCACGTTGTGCCAGGCCGAGAAGTTCTCCAGCTGGGTCCAGCTGATCCAGCTCGTGGTGAACGGGCATTTCTGGCCTGCCGCCTTGAGCTTGCCCGCGGCCAGCACCACCTCGGGCCAGGTTTTCGGCGGCTTGTCGGGATCCATCCCCGCGGATTTGAACGCGTCCTTGTTGTAGTAGAAGACCGCCGTGGAGCTGTTGAACGGCATGCTCAGCATCTGGCCGTTGGGCGCGGTGTAGTAGCCGGCCACGGCGGGCACGTAGGCGTTGGGGTCGAAGCTCACGCCCGCCATCTTCATGACTTCGGCCACGGGCTTGATCGCGCCCTTGCTGGCCATCATCGTGGCCGTGCCGACCTCGAACACCTGCAGGATGTCGGGCGCGTTGCCCGCGCGGAAGGCGGCGATGGCCGCCGTCATGGATTCGTCGTAGCTGCCCTTGAACGTCGGGACCACCTTGTAGTCCTTTTGGCTGGCGTTGAACTGGTTGGCCAGGTCTGTGACCCACTCGCCCAGCGCGCCGCCCATCGAGTGCCACCACTGGATTTCGGTCTGGGCGTGCGCGGGTACGGTCATCGCCATCGACAGCATCGTGGCGCCAGCCAGCGCCAGGGGTTTGAATCGCATGAATGCTCCTTGTGGATGTGAGATCGGTGCGGTGCGGCGCCGCGCCGCAGTGCCGCCTTCATGAGGCCGATCACGCTTTTTCGCACAGTGCCATGCGGCGCGCAATCGGGTTTACCCGCCGGAAATTGTGTCAGGGATGGATGGCGTTTCAACCGTGTTCACCCACGGTGAATGCGGCGATCCGCGCGCGGTCTGGCAGGGGGCTGCGTGATGCCGTCATTGGTGCGGTGCACAATCGCGCCTTTGCAAGCCGTTTTTCAATGCCTGCCCGCAGGCGCCATAACTATCGGAAGTGCATCATGCCCAAGACGTCCCTGGACAAAAGCAAAATCAAGTTTCTGCTGCTGGAAGGCATCCACCAGTGCGCGGTGGATGCCCTGCGAGCGGCGGATTACACCAACGTAGAACTGCTGCCTCGCGCGCTGGAAGGGCAGGAGCTGCTCGACAAGATCGCGGACGTGCACTTCGTCGGCGTGCGCTCGCGCACCCAGCTCACCGCCGAGGTGCTGGCGCATGCGCACAAGCTGGTGGCCGTCGGGTGCTTTTGCATCGGCACCAACCAGGTCGATCTGAACGCGGCGCGCGAGAAGGGCATCGCGGTCTTCAACGCCCCGTATTCCAACACCCGCTCGGTCGCCGAGCTGGTGCTGGCCGAAGCCATCCTGCTGCTGCGCGGCATCCCCGCGCGCAACGCGGCGGCGCACCGTGGCGGCTGGCTCAAGAGTGCCGAGAACTCGCACGAGGCGCGTGGCAAGACGCTGGGCATCGTCGGCTATGGCGCGATCGGCTCGCAGCTTTCGGTGCTGGCCGAGAGCCTGGGCATGCACGTGATCTTTCACGACGTCGTCGCCAAGCTGCCGCTGGGCAACGCGCACCAGGTCGAGTCGCTCAAGGCGCTGCTGGCGCAGAGCGACATCGTGAGCCTGCACGTGCCGCAGCTGCCCTCCACCCAATGGATGATCGGCGAGGCCGAGATCGCCGCGATGAAGCCCAACAGCATTCTCATCAACGCCTCGCGCGGCACCGTGGTGCGCATCGAGCCGCTGGCCGAGGCCATCAGGGAAAAGCGCCTCGTGGGCGCGGCGGTGGACGTGTTCCCGGTCGAGCCCAAGAGCACCAAGGACGAGTTCGTCTCGCCGCTGCGCGGGCTGGACAACGTCATCCTCACACCCCACATCGGCGGCTCCACGCTGGAGGCGCAGGCCAACATCGGCCTGGAGGTGGCGGCCAAGCTCATTACCTACAGCGACACCGGCGCCAGCACCTCCTCGGTCAATCTGCCCGAGGTGGCGCTGCCCGCGCACCCGGGCAAGCACCGCGTGCTGCACATCCACCGCAACATTCCCGGCGTGATGTCCGAGATCAACCGCATCCTCTCGGACGGCGAGGTGAACATCTCCGCGCAGTTCCTGCAGACGCGCGACAACGTCGGCTATGTCGTCGTCGACCTGGATGCGCGCTCGTCCGACATGGCGCTGGAAAAGCTCGCCAAGGTGCCCGGAACGATCCGCACGCGCGTGCTGTTCTGAAGGGGAAGGCAGGGTGGTGCCCGAGTGCCCGCTGTGCCTTGCCGACGGCGGGCGGCTCGTCTGGCGCGGCGCCCGCCTGCGCGTGATCCATGCCGACGAGCCGGGGCATGCGGCGTTCTACCGCGTGATCTGGAACGCGCATGTGCCGGAATTCTCCGACCTCCCGCCCCGTGAGCGCGAGCACTGCATGCAGGCCGTGGTGCTGGTGGAGCAGGTCCTGCGCGAGCAGCTTGCGCCCGCCAAGATCAATCTGGCCGCGCTGGGCAACAAGGTGGCGCATCTGCATTGGCATGTGATCGCCCGCTTCGACTGGGACAGTCATTTCCCGGATGCCGTCTGGGGCGCCGCGCTGCGCGCGCAAGACACTGACCGCGTTGCGGCCATGGCAGCGCGCCAGCCCATGGTGCATGATGCGCTGCGTTCGCGCCTCGATGCTTGGGCGCAAAAGCAACTTGTTTGATAGCTGCAAGCGCTTGCTGTACAAGGATTTGCGGCGTATTTGACCTTGATACCGTTAGACAAGACCATGGCAGACCAGACCACCGGCACCCCCATGCCCACGTCCATCACCGTTCACCAGGCTTCCCGCGTTCTCGAAATTTCATTTTCCAGCGGCGAGCATTTCAAGATTCCGCTCGAATTGATGCGCGTGTATTCACCCTCGGCGGAGGTCACGGGCCACGGACCGGGCCAGGAAGTGCTGCAGACGGGCAAGCGCGAAGTGACCGTGAACGACATCGAACCCATGGGCAACTACGCCATCCGCCCCATCTTTTCCGATGGGCACGACAGCGGCCTGTTCACCTGGAGCTACCTTTACAAGCTCGGGCGGGAGCAGGATGCCCTTTGGGCCACCTACCTGCAGCGCCTCGAAGAGGCTGGCGCCAACCGCGACACGCCCATGATCCGCAGGGGCGCCACGGTGTCGAAAAAGAAAGAGCATTGATGGCGGCGGGCGTCGATTCAACGAAATAGCGACACATGACCGGGGGATACCCCGGGGTGTCACTGCATTTGTCGCATCCCTCGCCTACGATGGCGGCATGGGAACGACACATTTCGGGTTTCAGGCGGTGGACGAGCGTGACAAGGCACGGCGCGTGCGCGGTGTCTTCGATTCGGTCGCGCCACGCTATGACCTGATGAACGACCTGATGTCCGGCGGCCTGCACCGCCTGTGGAAGGCGGCCACCGTGATCGCCGCCCACGTGCGCGAGGGCGATCGGGTGCTCGATATCGCCGGCGGCACGGGCGATCTGGCGCTGGCGTTCGCGAAGCAGGTGGGCGCAAGCGGCGAGGTCGTGCACACCGACATCAACGAAGCCATGCTGCGCACCGGGCGCGATCGGCTTATCGACCGGGGCTTCGTGTTGCCCACCGTGGTCTGCGATGCCGAGCAGTTGCCGTTTGCGGATGGCTACTTCGACCTGGTGAGCGTCGCCTTCGGACTGCGCAACATGACGCACAAGGAGCGGGCGATCGCCGAAATGGCCCGCGTGCTCAAGGACGGGGGCCGTCTGCTGGTGCTGGAATTTTCCAAGGTGGCCGCGCCTTTGAGAAAAATCTACGACGTGTATTCCTTTCAGGTGCTGCCGCGTTTAGGCAAGTGGGTGGCCGGTGATGCCGAGAGCTACCGCTATCTTGCCGAATCGATACGCATGCATCCCGGGCAGGAGGAACTTAAAGCCCTGATGCAACACCATGGATTTGGGCATGTCGATTTTCACAACATGACCGGCGGCGTGGTGGCGCTGCATGTGGGCGTGAAGTGCTGATGTCTTTTTTGAAACCTGGGTGGATGAGGAAACTATGAAACAACTGTGGTCTGTGGTTCTGGTGACGCTGCTCACGCTGGTGTACGCCGACGCAGAGGCAGCACGATTGGGTGGCGGGCGCTCGGTCGGCCGCCAATCGGCCAATGTGACGCAACGCGAAGCGGTACGCGCGCCGGCTCAGGCGCCCAATGGGGCGCAGGACGCTGCCAGCAGCACCAGCGCGGCCAAGTCGGCCAGTGCGGCCAATACCGCGACGCGCAAGCCGTGGGCGGGGATGCTGGGTGGCCTGGCGGCCGGCCTGGGGCTGGCCTGGCTGGCCAGTGCGCTGGGGCTGGGGGCGGAATTTGGCCACTTCCTGCTGATCGCCTTGGTGGTTCTGGTGGGCCTGGCGCTCGTGCGCGTGCTCATGCGGCCCCGCCCTGCGGGGGCGGCCGCGTCATCGCCGTTTGCCTTCCAGGGGGCGGGCGCCACGCCTGCGGCGTCCGAACGCATGCCGGGCCAGTACAACCCGGCCAAGGTGGGCAACGACGCATCGGCGCGGCCGTGGGAAGATCCGCGCATGGCCTTCGATGCCGCCCCGGCGGCGGGCGGTGCCAACATAGGCTCGGCCCTGACCGGGGCGCAGGGCTGGGGGATTCCCGCGGACTTTGATGTCCACGGCTTCCTGGAGGCGGCCAAGCGCAACTTCACCACGCTGCAGTCGGCGTGGGATCGCAGCGACTTCGCCACCTTGCGCTCGATGATGACCGACAGCATGCTCGACGAGGTGCGCAGCCAGCTCAAGGAACGCGAGCAGCAGCGCGGCGCGCAGGAGCCGAACCGGACCGACGTGCTCATGCTCGATGCCAAGCTGCTTGGCATCGAGGAGCTCGACGGCGAGTACATGGCCAGTGTCGAGTTCTCCGGCGTGATCCGAGAGGAAGTCTCCGCCGGCCCCAATCCCTTCCGCGAGGTCTGGAACATGACCAAGCCCAAGGACGGCAAGAGCGGCTGGCTGGTGACGGGGCTGCAGGCATTGCAGTAGCCCGCGCCCAAACGGGGAATAATCGGGGACCATGAAACCACGGTCCCCTTTTTCTTGGCTGCACGAATTGACGCAACGCCTGCCCAGGCCCCCCGCGGCGCCCGATTGGCTGGTGCAGGGCGTGCAGCATCGCCTCGTGCTGTGGGTCAACCACGTATTGATGCAGGAGCCGCAGGCCATGCAGCGGCTCGCGCGCCAGCGCGGCCGCGTGGCGCGCGTGCAGTGGCGCGGATTCTTCATGGCGCTGCAGGTCACCCCGGCAGGTCTGCTGGATCTGGCGCCGATGGGGGCGGTGGTGGATCTGCGCGTTGAGTTGACCCAGGCGTCGCCGTTCGGACTGGCGCGTGAGGCGCTCGCCGGAGAGCGTCCCGCGATCCGCATCGAAGGGGATGTGCAGCTGGCCAGCGATATCCAGTGGCTGGCCGAAAATCTGCGCTGGGATGTCGAGGAAGACCTGGCGCGCATGGTCGGCGATGCGCCCGCGCATGCCATCGCTTCGGCGGCGCGGCGCGTGCACGTCGCGCTGCGCCGCTTTGTGGGCGGACGCGGCCGTGCGTCGGCGTCCACGGCGGGGCACGGGGCTGCATGAGCCGGTTTCTTCGTGGTGTGGCCATCCTCTGGGTGGCGCTGCGTCACGGGCTGGACGAGCTGGTGCTCTCGCGCTTTTCGCGCCCCTGGGTGCGGGTGCTGACGCGCTGGATCACTGTGGGCCGGCGGCTGGACGCGCCGCGCGGCCAGCGCCTGCGTGAGACGCTGCAGCAGCTGGGACCGATCTTCGTGAAGTTCGGCCAGGTGCTCTCCACCCGGCGTGATCTGATGCCGGCCGACATCGCCGACGAGCTTGCGCTGCTGCAGGACCGCGTGCCGCCGTTCGACCCGGCGATCGCGGTGGCGACGATCGAGCGTTCGTTCAAGAAGCCGATTGGTGACATCTTCGTGTCGTTCGAACGCACGCCCGTGGCCAGCGCCTCGATCGCGCAGGTGCACTTTGCCGTGCTGCGCGATCGCGACGGGCGCGAGCGCGAGGTTGCCGTCAAGGTGCTGCGCCCGGGCATGCTCGAGGCGATCGAGAAAGACCTGGCCCTGATGCGCATGGTCGCGGGCTGGGTCAGCCGCCTTTCGGCGGACGGCCGGCGCCTCAAGCCCCGCGAGGTGGTGCGCGAGTTCGACAATTACCTGCACGATGAGCTCGATCTCGTGCGCGAGGCGGCCAATGCGGCGCAGCTGCGGCGCAACATGGCGGGGCTTGATCTGGTGTTGATCCCCGAGGTGTTCTGGGACTGGTGCCACAGCGACGTTCTGGTCATGGAGCGCATGCGGGGCGTGCCCATCAGTCAGGTCGCGCAGTTGCGCGAAGCGGGTGTGGACATCCCCAGGCTCGCGCGCGATGGCGTCACCATTTTCTTCACCCAGGTGTTTCGCGACGGTTTTTTCCATGCGGACATGCACCCGGGCAACATCATGGTGAGCACCGCTGCCGAGACCTTCGGGCGCTACATTTCGCTGGATTTCGGCATCGTCGGCTCGCTCACGGCCGTGGACAAGGAATATCTCGCGCAGAATTTCACCGCGTTCTTCCGCCGCGACTACAAGCGCGTGGCCGAACTGCACATCGAAAGCGGCTGGGTGCCGCGCGATACGCGCGCCAATGAACTCGAAGGGGCGATCCGCGCGGTCTGCGAACCCTATTTCGACCGGCCGCTCAAGGAAATCTCGCTGGGCATGGTGCTGCTGCGGCTGTTTCAGACCTCGCGGCGCTTTCAGGTGGAAATCCAGCCGCAGCTCGTGCTGCTGCAGAAGACGCTGCTCAACATCGAGGGGCTGGGCCGTCAGCTCGACCCCGAGCTCGATCTGTGGAGCACGGCCAAGCCTTTTCTCGAACGGTGGATGCGCGAGCAGCTCGGTCCCCGGCGTCTGTGGCGCGAGCTGCAGGCCGAGGCGCCGCATTACGCACAGATGCTGCCCGAGCTGCCGCGGCTGCTGCACAGCTGGCTGCGTCAGCCGTCACAGCAGGGCGAATCGCAGGCGCTGCAGGAGCTGCTGACCGAGCAAAGGCGCACCAACCGGCTCCTGCAGCGGCTGATCTACGCCGGACTGGGTTTTGTGCTCGGACTTATCGTGGTGCAGCTCGTCATCCGGATCACGGTGTTGTAAATACGCGCATTGCGCCGTGGTGACGGAGGTGCGGCCACGACAGCCGGGATAATCCGCGGCGCTTTTTCCATTGCACGCGGAGCGGCCCATGCTGGTGACTTTCATCGTCCTGTATCTGCTGGTATCGATCGCCATCGGCCTGCTGGCCGCGCGGCGCGTGAAAAACACGGCGGACTACGCGGTGGCCGGGCGCAGCCTGCCGCTGGCGGTGGTGATTGCCACCACCTTCGCCACCTGGTTCGGCTCGGAGACGGTGCTGGGCGCGCCGGCCCAGTTCGTCAAGGAAGGGCTGCACGGCACGGTGGAGGACCCGTTCGGCGCGGGCCTGTGCCTGGTGCTCGTGGGCCTGTTCTTCGCGCGCAAGCTTTACGCGATGAACATCATCACCATCGGCGACTATTACCGCCGCCGGTTCGGGCGCGTGGTCGAGGTGCTGTGCTCCACCATCATCATCCTGAGCTACCTGGGCTGGGTGGCCGCGCAGATCACGGCGCTGGGCCTGGTCTTCAGCATCCTGAGCGATGGCGCCATCACGCTCTCCTGGGGCATGGTGATCGGCACCGTGGTGGTGCTGATCTACACGCTCTATGGCGGGATGTGGTCGGTGGCGCTGACTGATTTCGTGCAGATGATCGTCATCGTGGCCGGGCTCGTGGCCATCGCCTGGTACGCGGCCGACATCGCCGGGGGTGCCGAGCGGGTGGTGGCCTACGCGGCCAGCGAGGGCAAATTGCGCTTTCTGCCGACGGGCGGCGTCAAGGAGTGGACGTTTTTCTTCGCCGCGGCGATCACCATGATGCTCGGCTCGATTCCGCAGCAGGACGTGTTCCAGCGCGTGATGTCGTCCAACAGCGCCAACACCGCCCAGAATGGGCCGATCGTCGGCGGGCTGCTGTATATCAGCTTCGCCTTCGTGCCCATGTTCGTTGTGATGGCCGCGCTGCTGGTGCTGCCGGGCACGGCCGCCATGCTCGACGACGACCCGCAAAAAGTGCTGCCCACGCTGGTCATGACGCACATGCCGGTGCTGCTGCAGGTGGCCTTTTTCGGCGCGCTGCTCTCGGCCATCATGTCCACCGCGTCGGCCACCTTGCTCGCGCCTGCCACGACCTTCGTGGAAAACATCCTGCGCAACCTCAAGCCCGGCATGAGTGATGAAGAGACGCTCAAGGCCATGCGCGTGAGCGTGCTGGTGTTCACCTTCTGCGTGCTGATCTATTCGATAACGATGGAGGGCTCGTCGATCTACGAGCTGGTTTCGGGCGCCTACCAGGTGCCGCTCGTGGGGGCCTTCGTGCCGCTGCTGATGGGCGTGTACTGGAAGCGTGCGACAACCCAGGGCGCGCTGCTGGCCGTGGTCATGGGCCTGGGCGTGTGGTTGTGGTTCGTGGCCAGCCCGGTGCTCAACGAGGCTTTCCCGCAGCAGCTCGCGGGGCTGATCGCCTCCTTTGCCGGCATGCTGGGGGGGTCGCTGGCACCGCAGTTCATCGCCGATCAGAAGGGGCGAACGCATCATTACGAGACGGCAGGCGCCTGAACCGGTGCGCTGCCCGAGTGTGCTGCCCGGCCGGGCTGCGCTCCCTATAATCGTGGGCTTTGCAAGAAATTTGCGCCGTTTGAGATGCCCATTTATTCCTACCGCTGCAGTCATTGCGGCCATGCCCAGGATGCGCTGCAAAAAATATCGGATGCGCCGCTCACGCGTTGCCCTGCCTGCGGGCAGGAGGCGTATGTCAAGCAGTTGACCGCGGCGGGTTTTCAGCTCAAGGGTACGGGCTGGTACGAGACGGATTTCAGCGGCCGCAAGAGCAGCGCACCCGCCGATGGCGCCAAGCCGACCACGGCGCCGGCCGCCAGCCCGGCAGTCGCGGAGACTACCAAACCAGTAGCGCCTGCCGCAGCCCCGGCGGCTGCTCCCGCCACTTCAGACGCTTGAGGCGGAGTGCATTGATGGCTGCATTGCGCAAATGGCTTTTCGCCGGCCTGCTGGTGATCGTGCCAGTGATCATCACCGCGTGGGTGCTGTCCTGGGTGGTCGGGGTGCTCGATCAGACGCTGGAAATCCTGCCGGCTGCCTGGCAGCCGGATCGCTTGCTCGGTTTTCACATCCCCGGCTTCGGCGTCGTGCTCACGCTGCTCATCCTGCTCGTCGTGGGGGGGCTCGCCAGCAACTTCTTCGGCCGCAAACTCGTCTCCATGGGCGATGCGCTGGTGAGCCGCATCCCGGTCGTGCGCTCGATCTATTCCAGCGTCAAGCAGGTCTCGGACACTCTGTTTTCCGAAAGCGGCAACGCCTTTCGCACGGCGGTGCTGGTGCAGTGGCCGCGCGACGGAATGTGGACCGTGGCCTTCGTCACGGGCAGCCCCAATGGCGAGGTGGCAGGCTATCTGCGCGACGAATTCGTCAGCGTCTACGTGCCCACCACGCCGAACCCGACCAGCGGCTATTTCGTGCTCATGCGCAAGAGCGACTGCATCGAGCTGGAAATGAGCATCGACGAAGCGCTCAAGTACATTGTTTCGATGGGTGTCGTCGCGCCGCCCGACCCGGTGCTGGCCGACAGCGAGCAACACCTTTGACTGATCGACAGCGCCCCGCGCGGGCGCAGGAAGAAAACACCATGGCCATGCGTTCCAACTACTGCGGTCTCGTGACCGAGGCCCTGATGGGTCAAACCGTCACCCTGTGCGGCTGGGTGAATCGCCGCCGCGACCATGGCGGCGTGATCTTCATTGACCTGCGCGACCGCGAAGGCTACGTGCAGGTGGTCTGCGACCCCGACCGTCCCGAAATGTTCAAGATCGCTGAAGGCATACGCAACGAGTTCTGCCTGCAGGTCAGGGGGCTGGTGCGCGCGCGTCCCGAGGGCACGACCAACGACAAGCTCACCAGCGGCCAGATCGAGGTGCTGTGCCACGAGCTCACGGTGCTCAACCCCTCGGTCACACCGCCGTTTCAGATGGACGACGACAACCTGTCGGAGACCACGCGCCTCACGCACCGCGTGATGGATCTGCGCCGCCCGGCCATGCAGCGCAACATGATGCTGCGCTACAAGACCGCGATCCAGGTGCGCAATTTCCTCGACCAGGAAGGCTTCGTCGATATTGAGACCCCCATGCTCGGCAAGAGCACGCCCGAGGGCGCGCGCGACTATCTCGTGCCCAGCCGCGTGCACGATGGCCAGTTCTACGCGTTGCCGCAGTCGCCGCAGCTGTACAAGCAGATGCTGATGGTCGCCGGCTACGACCGCTACTACCAGATTACCAAGTGCTTCCGCGACGAGGACCTGCGCGCCGACCGCCAGCCCGAGTTCACACAGATCGACTGCGAAACCTCGTTCCTCGGCGAAGAGGAAATCCGCGACATCTTCCAGCGCATGATCAAGCAGGTGTTCAACCAGCAGCTGGGCGTCGACCTGGGCGAGTTCCCGGTGATGAAGTACGCCGAGGCCATGCGCCGCTTTGGTTCGGACAAGCCCGATCTGCGCGTGAAGCTCGAATTCACCGAGCTGACCGAGGTGATGAAGGATGTCGACTTCAAGGTTTTCTCCACCCCCGCGACGACGCCCGGAGGCCGTGTGGTGGCGCTGCGCGTGCCGGGCGGCGCGCACATTTCGCGCGGCGAGATCGACGGCTACACCGAGTTCGTGAAAATCTACGGCGCCAAGGGGCTGGCCTGGATCAAGGTCAACGAAGCAGCCAGGGGCAGGGACGGCCTGCAGTCGCCCATCGTCAAGAACATCCACGATGCGGCGATCGCCGAAATTCTCAAGCGCACCGGCGCGCGCGACGGCGACCTGATCTTCTTCGGCGCCGACAAGGCAAAAATTGTCAACGACAGCATCGGCGCCTTGCGCCTGAAGGTGGGCCTGAGCGAGTTCGGGCGCAAGCACGGCCTGTTCGAGGACCGTTGGGCGCCGCTGTGGGTGGTGGACTTCCCGATGTTCGAGCACGACGACGAGGAAGACCGCTGGGTGGCGGTGCACCATCCGTTCACCAGTCCCAAGGACGGCCATGAAGACCTGATGGACACCGACCCGGGCGCCTGCCTCTCCAAGGCCTACGACATGGTCTTGAACGGCTGGGAGCTTGGTGGTGGTTCGGTGCGTATCCACCGTGCCGACGTGCAGAGCAAGGTATTTGCCGCGCTCAAGATCGGCCCCGAGGAGGCGCGCGCCAAGTTCGGTTACCTGCTCGATGCGCTGCAGTACGGCGCGCCGCCGCATGGCGGCCTGGCGTTCGGCCTGGATCGTCTGATCACCCTGATGACTGGCGCCGAATCCATCCGCGACGTGATCGCCTTCCCCAAGACCCAACGCGCGCAGGACCTGCTCACCCAGGCACCGTCGCCGGTCGATGAAAAGCAGCTGCGCGAGCTGCACATCAAGCTGCGCAACCCGGCGGCTGCCGCGGGCTGAAGCTTGATGCCGGGGAGGTGCTTGGCACCTTCCTCATCGTGCTGCGATCAGGACAGTGCACTGGGGCGATGTGACACGCCGGCGCGGCTTGTCGCCGAAATATAAGCCAAATCGGGCTCCAGCGCTTTGCAGGTAAGCGACGGACGCTATCAAAATGGATTTATCGCGGTAGCGGGATGAACTCCGCCTCGTCGCCCACCACTTTCGGAAAGCGCTGTGCCTGCCAGTCCTCGCGCGCGCGCTCGATGCGCTCCTTGGTGCTCGCGACGAAGTTCCAGTCGATGAAGCGCCGCCCTATGGGTGGACCGCCGATCAGCGCGATGCGCGCGTCGGTCGTGGCGCGTATCACGACACCTGCCGGGCCATCGACTACGGCGAGTGCATGTTCGGGCAGCGCCGTGTCGCCCGCAATGAGGGTGCCGCTGGCGGCGTACAGCGCCAGCTCGGGAACCTGCGGCAGGCGCAGGGTCTGGCCGGGTGCCATATGAGCTTCGGCGTAGAGCGCACCCGCATAGGTCGGCACCGGGGATTGCAGGCCCCAGGCGGCGCCCATCATCACGCGGACGTTCACGCCATTGATGGTCGTGCGGGGCAGGTCGCTGGCGTCGTAGTGAAAGAAGGCCGGTGTGCAGCCCTCGTCTTCTTCGGGCAGCGCCAGCCACAGCTGTAGGCCATGCAGCCGGTGGACGCGATCGCGCACCTCGGGGCGTTCGCGCTCCGAATGCGTGATGCCACGCCCGGCCACCATCAGGTTGATGTCGCCGGGCGTGATGGTCTGCGCGTGGCCCAGCGAGTCACGGTGCAGGATTTCGCCCTCGAACAGGTAGGTGACGGTGGCCAGGCCGATGTGCGGGTGCGGGCGTACGTTGATGCCGTCGCCGGGCGCGAACCGGGCCGGGCCCATGTGATCCAGGAAGATCCACGGCCCCACGGTCTTGCGCCGCGCGGTGGGCAGCAGGCGGCGCACCGCCAGGCCGTCCAGCGGCCGCTCGCGCGCCGTGAGGAGGTCGATCACGCCGTCGTGTGCTGCAGTCATGGCGCTCAGCCCTCCACGGCGGCGCGGCGCGGCATCTCGCCGAAGTGCCCGCTTTGCAGGTCGACGAAGGCCTGGCGGATTTCGGCCTGGGTGTTCATCACGAACGGGCCGTAGGCGGCGACGGGCTCATCGATCGGTTCGCCGCTCAGCACCAGCAGATGCGCGCCGCTCTCGGCAGCCACGCGTGCGCCGCTGCCCGCGCGGCTCAGGTGCACCACCTGCGCGTCGTGCGCGGCGGTGTCGCCCACGGCCACATGGCCCTGCAGCACGACCACGGCGCTGTTCCAGCCCTCGGGCAGCGGCAGCTCGCAGGTGCCGCCTGCCGTCAGGTGCACGTCCCAGACATGCATGGGGGTGAAGGTTCTGGCCGGGCCTCGATGGCCATCGAGCTCGCCCGCGATGAGGCGCGCGCTGCCCGCGCCATGGGCCAGCGCCACGGTGGGAATCTGCGCGGCGCCGATCGCCTGGTAGCCGGGCGCGGCGCGTTTGTCGCGCGCGGGCAGGTTGATCCAGAGCTGCGCCATCTCGAACCGGCCGCCCCGGCGCGCCCATGCACTGCCGTGGAATTCCTCGTGCAGGATGCCGCTGGCGGCGGTCATCCACTGCACGTCGCCCGGGCCGATCGTGCCGCCCTGGCCGGTGGAATCGAGGTGCTCCACTTCGCCGTCGAAGACGATGGTGACGGTTTCAAAGCCCCGGTGCGGGTGCTCGCCCACGCCGCGTCGGCGCGTGGTGGGCTCGAATTGCGCCGGGCCGCCGTAGTCCAGCATCAGGAAGGGTGAGAGCAGCGGTGCGTGCTGGTGGTAGTTGAACAGCGTGCGCACAGGAAAACCGTCGCCCACCCAATGGCCCTGCGGGGCGCTGAAGACGTGCTCTACCTGCTTCATGGAGAAATCCTTTGCGGTGGTTTTGATTTTAAAAACCAACGCAAATTCGTGTTGTTGGCCCGAAAGCGTTACACCGTTTCATTTGTGATGCCAATGGGTGGGCTCAGTAGCCAAGCCGTTCCGGCCGGATTTCCTGCAGGATGGTGGTGGCGATCTCTTCGATGGATTTGGTGGTCGAGGACAGCCAGCGGATGCCCGATCGGCGCATCATGGCTTCGGCCTCGTGCACTTCGGCGCGGCAGTTGGTCAGGCTGGCGTAGCGCGAGCCAGGGCGGCGCTCGCTGCGAATTTCCGACAGGCGCTCGGGGCTGATCGTCAGGCCGAAGATCTTCTTGCGAAACGGCACCAGCGCGGGCGGCAGCTGCCTGCGCTCGAAATCCTCGGGAATCAAGGGGTAGTTGGCCGCCTTCACGCCGTGCTGCATCGCCAGGTAGAGGCTGGTGGGCGTCTTGCCGCTGCGTGAGACGCCCACCAGGATCACGTCGGCGCCTTCGAGGTCATGGTTGGTCTGCCCGTCGTCGTGCGCCAGACTGAAGTTGATGGCCTCGATGCGGTCGTGGTACTGCTTGTTTTGGCTGATGTCCGAAAAGCGCCCGACGCGGTGGTGGCTCTTGATGCCCAGCTCGTCCTCCAGCGGTTGCACGAAGGTGCCAAACATGTCCAGCATCATGCCCTTGCAGCCGTTGCGGATGATCTGCAGCACCTGCATGTCCACGAGCGTCGTGAACACCAGCGGCTTGCGCGCTTCGACCTCGGCCGTGTGGTTGATCTGGCGCACCACCTGATGCGCCTTGTCTTGCGAATCGATGAAGGGCAGGCGCACGCGCCGGGGCTCGATGTCGAATTGCGCGAGGATGGCGTTGCCAAAGGTTTCGGCGGTGATGCCGGTGCCGTCGGAGACGAAAAATACGGTGCGGTGAGTCATGCGTGCGGGCCGGGGCCGGGTCGACAGGGGTAGCGGCGTTGCATGCGCAGCGCCTACAATCGCGCGATTATTCCCGTTTCTCACCATGCAGCACGCTGGCCTACACCTCCAACGACAAAGCCCAAGAGGCTGCATGGGCGTTCGCCTGCCCGACTCGCGGGGCGCGGCAGACCCGGTTTCAACTTCTGGAGCTTTCCCATGTCTGCACGCTTTGAGGCGACCGCCCTGGTCGTACCGTTTGAAAACCTGAGGATGACCGACGTCGAGGTGGTCGGCGGCAAGAACGCCAGCCTCGGCGAGATGATTTCGCAGCTGCCCCAGGGCGTGCGCGTGCCCACGGGCTTTGCGACGACGGCGCACGCTTTCCGCGAATTCTTGAAATACGAAGGCCTGTCGGCCCGGATCAGCGAGCGCCTGGCGCGCCTCGATGTCGATGACGTGCGCGCGCTGGCCGAGGCGGGCGCCGAGATCCGCGGCTGGGTGGAGCACCAGCCTTTTCCGGCGGATCTCGAAAAGGCCGTGCGGGCCGCCTTTGCCACGCTGTCGGCGGGCAACGACAAAGCCAGTTTCGCGGTGCGCAGCTCGGCCACGGCCGAAGACCTGCCCGATGCCTCGTTTGCCGGGCAGCAGGAGACCTTTCTCAACGTCGTCGGTATCGAAGACGTGCTGCACAAGATGAAGGAGGTGTTCGCCAGCCTCTACAACGATCGCGCCATTAGCTATCGCGTGCACAAGGGCTTCGCGCACGACGTGGTGGCGCTGTCCGCGGGCGTGCAGCGCATGGTGCGCTCGGACCTGGGCGCGGCCGGCGTGATGTTCACCATCGACACCGAAAGCGGTTTTGATCAGGTGGTTTTCATCACCAGCAGCTACGGCCTGGGCGAGACGGTGGTGCAGGGCGCGGTGAACCCGGACGAGTTCTACGTGCACAAGCCCATGCTCGCGGCGGGCAAGCGCGCGGTGATCCGGCGCAACCTGGGCTCCAAGCTGATCCAGATGGTGTTTTCCACGCCCGAGGAAAAAGCGGCCAGTGGCCGCCTTGTCAAGACCACCGACGTGGCCGCAGAGCTGCGCAACCGCTACAGCCTGACCGACGCCGAAGTGGAGCAGCTCGCGCATTACGCGCTCACCATCGAGCAGCACTACGGCCGTCCGATGGACATCGAATGGGGCAAGGACGGCGACGACGGCCAGCTTTATATCCTGCAGGCGCGGCCGGAGACGGTGAAGAGCCAGGCCAAGGGCCAGGCCGAGCAGCGCTTCAAGCTCAAGAGCACGGGCGCGGTGCTGGCCGAAGGCCGCGCGATCGGGCAGAAGATAGGCACCGGCCCGGTGCGGCTGGTGCACGACATTCGCGAGATGGACAAGGTGCAGGCCGGTGACGTGCTCGTCACCGACATGACCGACCCCAACTGGGAACCGGTGATGAAAAAGGCCAGCGCCATCGTCACCAACCGGGGCGGCAGAACCTGCCATGCGGCCATCATCGCACGTGAGCTGGGCATCCCTGCCGTCGTTGGCTGCGGCAACGCGACGCAATTGCTCAAGGACGGCACGCTGGTCACGGTGAGCTGCGCCGAGGGCGACACCGGTCGCATCTACGACGGGCTGCTGGAAACCGAAGTGACCGAGGTGCAGCGCGGCGAGATGCCCAAGATCGCCACCAAGATCATGATGAACGTCGGCAACCCGCAGCTCGCGTTCGATTTCGCGCAGCTGCCCAACGACGGCGTGGGGCTGGCGCGGCTGGAGTTCATCATCAACAACAACATCGGCGTGCACCCCAAGGCCATCCTGGACTACCCCGCCGTCGATGCCGACCTGAAGAAGGCCGTGGAGAGCGTGGCGCGCGGCCATGCCAGCCCGCGGGCCTTCTACGTGGACAAGGTGGCCGAAGGCGTGGCGACCATCGCTGCCGCCTTCTGGCCCAAACCCGTGATCGTGCGCCTGTCGGACTTCAAGAGCAACGAGTACCGCAAGCTCATCGGCGGCAGCCGCTACGAGCCCGACGAAGAAAACCCCATGCTCGGTTTTCGCGGCACGGCACGCTACATCAGCGCCGAATTCGCCGAGGCGTTCGCCATGGAGTGCGAGGCCTTGAAGCGCGTGCGCGGCGAGATGGGCCTCGTCAACGTGCAGGTGATGGTGCCGTTCGTGCGCACGCTGGGGCAGGCCAGGCGCGTGATCGAGCTGCTGGCCGAGCACGGCCTCAAGCGTGGTGAAGACGACCTGAAGATCATCATGATGTGCGAGGTGCCGAGCAACGCGGTGCTGGCCGATGAATTCCTCGAATATTTCGATGGGTTCTCGGTCGGGTCGAATGACCTGACGCAACTCACGCTCGGGCTCGATCGGGATTCGGGGCTGGAGCTGCTCGCGCGCGATTTCGACGAACGCGACCCGGCCGTCAAGGCGCTGCTCACGCAGGCGATTGCCGCGTGCAAGCGCCAAGGCAAGTACGTGGGCATCTGCGGCCAGGGTCCCAGTGACCATCCGGATTTTGCCCAGTGGCTGGCGGATGAGGGCATCGTCTCGATTTCGCTCAACCCCGATACGGTGGTTGCCACCTGGCTGCAGCTTGCGCGCTGAGCCCTGCGCCACCTGACTCGCGCATGTCACCGGCCCCCGCACCCGATTCCGGCCCCGAGCGGGTGGGGGTGCCGCTGGACCCGGCTTTGCCGGACCTGCACCACCTCGGCTTCAAGCTGGTGCTGCTTGCCGTGTGGGCGGCATCGTCGTTCGGCGTGGGCTATTTCGCCGAATATCTGCAGTTCCGGATTGGCCCATGGCCTTTCAGTTACTGGGTGGCGGCGCAGGGCGGCGTGCTGGTGTTCATCGTGCTCATCTGGGTGTACTACTGGGTGATGCGCAGGTATGACCGACGTGCCGATGAAGCCGCGTCGGCACGCAGCGATCCGAGGCCGCGTGGCTGAGCCGGTGGAGCGCTCGTACATCGCGCGCCTGAATCGCGTGATGGGGCTGTACGTCATTGGCCTGCTGGGCTTCGTCGGTGCCATGGCCTGGGCCGAGCAGCGTGGGCTTTCGCGGCACTGGATCGGACCGATCTTTCTGTTCCTGACCGTGATGGCCTATGCCGCGGTCGGCGTCTATGGCCGCACCTCCGATCCGGCAGAGTACTACGTCGCCGGACGGCGCATCCCGCCGATCTACAACGGGATGGCCACCGCCGCCGACTGGATGAGCGCAGCCTCCTTCATCAGCCTGTCCGGGGCGCTGTACCTGCAGGGGTTTTCCGGTGTTCCGGGAGTGCCAGGGGGGCTGGCCTACATGCTGGGCTGGACGGGAGGGTTCGTGCTGGTGGCGATGCTGATTGCACCGGCTCTGCGAGCGATGCAGCTCTACACGATTCCGGATTTTTTCCAGGTGCGCTTTGGCGGCAGCTGGCCGCGCATTCTCGCGGCGATAGGCGCGGTGCTGTGTTCGTTCACTTACGTGGTGGCTCAGATCTATGGCGTGGGGCTGATTGCGTCACGGCTCACCGGCGTGCAGTTCGAAATCGGCATCATGCTGGGGCTGGGGGGAGTGCTGCTGTGCTCGTTCCTGGGCGGCATGCGCGCGATCACCTGGACGCAGGTGGCCCAGTACATCGTGCTGTTGCTGGCGTTCCTGATTCCCGTCTCCTGGCTGTCCTACAAGCAGCTGGGCAATCCGGCTGCGCCGCTGGCCTACGGGCAGCAGCTGGGCAAGATCGCCGAGCGCGAGGGCGCGTTGCTGGCGTCCGACGCCGAGAAGCAGGTGATTGCCGCCTACGAGAACAGGGTGCGCGACTACCAGGAGCGCCTGGCCGATGTGCCCGCCGCGCTCGAGCGTGAGCGGCGCGAGGCGCGCGAGCGCATCCAGCAATTGCGCTCGCGCAATGCGGAGGTGGACCTGATCGTGGCGGCGAGCCGAGAGCTGCTGGCGATGCCGCGTGACGAGGCCGAGGCCCGTGCCCGCTGGACGCGGGAGCTGGCGGAAAACCAGGAGCGCGCCCGGCCGCTTGGCGGTCTGCCTCGGCACACCCAGCCCTTTGCAGGCGACCCGGCGGGAGATGAGACGCAACAGGCGCAGTACGAACTTTCGCGGCGCAATTTTCTGGCGCTGTTGTTCTGCCTGATGCTCGGCACCGCCGGCATGCCGCACCTCTTGATGCGTTACTACACCGTGCCCTCGGTGGCGGGCGCGCGTGCGTCGGTGGCCTGGTCACTCGTGTTCGTGGCGCTTCTGTACCTGAGCATTCCAGCCCTTGCGGCACTGGTGAAGTTCGAGATGATGACGCACCTCGTGGGGAGCCGTTTCGATGCGCTACCCGGCTGGATCGCGCAGTGGGCGAGGGTGGATCCGTCGCTCTTGTCGGTGCACGACATGAATGGCGACGGCATCGTGCAGTTCGGCGAGGTGCACCTGGGCGCGGACCTGCTGGTGCTGGCGACGCCCGAGATCGGGGGGCTTCCCTACGTGGTTTCCGGGCTGGTGGCCGCGGGTGGACTGGCAGCGGCACTGTCGACGGCCGACGGCTTGCTGCTCACGATCAGCAATGCGCTGGTGCGCGATCTGTACTTTCAGTCCACTCGGCACAGGGCCTCGCCGGAACAGCGCGTGATTCTCACCAAGTTCACGCTGCTCACGGTGGCGCTGGCCGCAGCCTTTGTCGCCGCGCTCAAGCCTTCGGAAATCCTGCCGCTGGTGGCGGCCTCGTTTTCAATCGCGGCCGCGACCTTCGTGCCGACCATGGTGCTGGGTATCTACTGGCGCAGAACCACGCGGGCCGGCGCCGTGACCGGCATGCTGGTCGGACTTGGCGTGACCGTCTACTACCTCGTGATCCACAACACCGCGCTGCGCGCCCTTCTGCCCCAATCGATGCTGGTGCCGGGCCTGTGGTGGGGCATAGAGCCCATCTCGGCCGGTGTCTTTGGAGCGCCGTTGTCTTTCGTGACGACCTGGGCCGTGAGTCTGCTCACACGCTCCCGGGTCAGTCGATAGCCAGCAATTCGACGTCGAAGATCAGCGTGGCGTTGGGCGGAATCACGCCACCAGCCCCGCGGGCTCCGTAGCCGAGCGCGGCGGGGATGAGCAGCGTGCGCTGGCCGCCCACTTGCATCCCCTGCACGCCTTCGTCCCAGCCTCGGATCACCATGCCGGCGCCCAGCGGAAATTCGAAGGGCTCGCCCCGGTCGCGGCTGGAATCAAAACGTGTACCCTTGGTGCCCCCCTCGTGCAGCCACCCCGTGTAATGCACGCGAACAGAGCTGCCCGCCGAGGCGGGTGTTCCGCTGCCGATGCACACGTCTTCATATTGCAGTCCGGACGCAGTGGTGATGAATGGCACGCGCGTATTCCTTGTACAGAGAGGGGGCGGTTATTTCCTGGCGCGCGCCGCGACCCAGCGCGTGGCGAACGCCTGCAGGTCCGACAGACGCTTGAGCAGATCCTGGCCTGACGCGGTCACGATGTAGCCGTCGCTGCCGTGGTCGAGGAAACCGGCTTCGCGCAGTTCCTTGATGCGGGTGTTGAGGGTGTTCGGGGTGATGTTGCCCACGCTGTCTTGCAACAGACGGAAGGTTTGCGGATGCCCGTCGCGCAGTGCCCAGAGCACGCGCAGCGCGTAGCGTCGCTCCAGTCTTTCCAGGAGCTGATTGACGGCGGCGTTTTCTTTTGAACCCATGTACGTGTCTCCTGGTGCTGAAGGTTGCACAGATGCGGCAATGCCCGCCAGAACATCGAAAAGGATAGCGCTATGGTAACGTGGAAACGCGCGTACCGCCAGTTTGGGCGATAAAGTCTGTTGCCGCCCGCAAGCCGCCTTGCGCGCGTGCACTGGTTTTGTTGCTTTTGCGCACCTTTTCCACTGCGCGCCCGCGCGGCTCATGCACGGGCCGCTATGAAAGGCGAAGGCTCATGCCATGTCCGCGGGGGTGCCACGGGCCTGCAGCATGCGCACCAGGACGAGCAGGGCGTGATTGACGGGTGTGGCGATGCCGAGGGCCCGGCCCCGTTTGACCACGTAGCCGTTCAGATGCTCGATTTCCGTGGGTTTGCCGCGAGCGATGTCCTGCGCGGTGGACGAAAGCTGCCCGGGCATGGACTGCACGATGGAGCGCAGCGCCGCCTGAATGTCGCCGGGGATGTCCACGCCATCCGCATGGGCCACGGCGAGACATTCGGCGACGATGTCCCGCACCAGTTCATCGGCGCCGGGCTGGCTCATCAGCCAGCCGTAGGGCTGCTGCAACAGGGCGGACAGGGCGTTGTAGGCGCTGTTGATGATGAGCTTGGCCCAGAGGGCGCCTCGGACGTTGTCCGAGACACGCGTCGGAATGCCGGCTGCCTGCAGTTGCGCGGCCACTTGCTCGCTCATCGGCGAGGGAGCCAGTACGAGATCGCCGCGACCGTAGTGGCGCACATGACCCGGCGCCGCCATGGCCGTGGCGACATACACCACGGCGGCCGCCACGGTGCAGCGCCGGCCCAGAATGGCGCGCGCCTGCTCGTCATTGTCCACGCCGTTTTGCAGCGTCAGCACCAGAGTCTGAGGGCCGACGAACGGCTCGATCTGCCGCGCGGCCTCTTGCGTGTCTCCGGACTTGACGCACAGCAGCACGACGTCGGCGCCGCGCACTGCATCAGGCTGAGTGCTGGCCTTCAGGGTAATGTGTTCATCGCCCTTGGTCGTCTGCAGCCGCAGGCCGGCCGTCTGGATGGCCTGCACGTGCGACGGGCGCCCCACCAGCGTGACCGCGTGGCCCGCACGCGCCAGCAGGGCGCCGAAGTAGCATCCCACCGCACCCGCCCCCATGACGGCAAAGGACAGGGGAGCTGAAGAGCGGGGCGACGGGATCATGGCTTGCTTTCCTTGAGGCGGATGCAACGATCGTAGCGCGCACGCTTGGCTGGTGCAGAGCAGATGAATTCATATTATGAAATCAAAAATTCTCTGTTGAAAATTCAAATGTTGCACTGCACGAAAATTTCTCAATACAAGAAATTCAATGCCGCAATACAAAAATCACATCATAACCAATTGATTTGATTGCATAAAATTTATGTCTTGTATAAGACACAAGACATCACCCAACTCTTCTATAAGACTTAGAATTCAACCATGGCGCCAACGCAGGCACCACCCCTTTTTCAACGTTCGGAGAAGACCATGCCGCAATCGCTCAACGCGCAGCTCAGCCGTGAACAACAAATCGCCGCCCTCGAGAAGGACTGGGCGCAGAACCCCCGCTGGAAAGATGTGAAGCGCGGCTACAAGGCAGCCGACGTGGTGCGTCTGCGCGGCAGTGTTCAGCCCGAGTACACGCTGGCCAGGCTGGGCGCGGAAAAGCTCTGGGAGAAGCTGCACGGTGGTGCCAAGAAAGGCTACATCAACGCCTTTGGCGCGATCACCGCCGGGCAGGCCATGCAGCAGGCCAAGGCCGGTCTCGAAGCCGTCTATCTCTCAGGCTGGCAGGTGGCGGCGGACGGCAACACGTCCGAGACCATGTACCCCGACCAGTCGCTGTACGCCTACGACTCGGTACCCACCATGGTGCGCCGCATCAACAACACCTTCAAGCGCGCCGATGAAATCCAGTGGGGCCGTGGCACCAATCCCGGCGACAAGGAATTCATCGACTACTTCCTGCCCGTCGTGGCCGATGCCGAAGCCGGTTTCGGCGGTGTGCTCAATGCCTTCGAGCTGATGAAGAACATGATCACGGCCGGCGTGGCGGGCGTGCATTTCGAAGACCAGCTCGCGGCCGTCAAGAAGTGCGGCCACATGGGCGGCAAGGTGCTGGTGCCGACGCAGGAAGCGATCGAGAAGCTCACGGCGGCGCGTTTCGCGGCCGACGTGATGGGCGTGCCTACCATCGTGCTCGCGCGCACCGATGCCGAAGCCGCCAATCTGATCACGTCCGATCATGACGCCAACGACAAGGCCTTCCTCACGGGTGAACGCACGCAAGAGGGGTTCTTTCGCGTGAAGAACGGCCTGGAGCAGGCCATCAGCCGCGGCGTGGCCTACGCGCCCTATGCCGATCTGGTGTGGTGCGAAACCGGCGTGCCCGACATCGGTTTCGCCCGCGAGTTCGCGCAGGCGGTGCTGGCCTCGTCGCCCAACAAGCTGCTGGCTTACAACTGCTCGCCCTCGTTCAACTGGAAGAAGAACCTGAGCGACAAGCAGATCGCCACTTTCCAGGAGGACCTCTCGGCGCTGGGCTACAAGTTCCAGTTCATCACGCTGGCGGGCATTCACAGCAACTGGTTCAACACCTTCAAGCTGGCGCATGCCTATGCGCAGGGCGAGGGCATGAAGCACTACGTGGAAATGGTGCAGGAACCCGAGTTCGCGGCGCGTCAGCAGGGCTATACCTTCGTGAGCCATCAGCAGGAAGTGGGTGCGGGCTACTTCGACGACGTGACCACCGTGATCCAGGGGGGCAGCTCCTCGGTCAAGGCGCTCACCGGTTCCACCGAAGAGGCGCAGTTCCACTGAGGCCGCGCGCAGCTCCGCTGCCCCCAATGAACGGATGACAGAACCACCCCGCGGGGTGGTTTTGCGTTTTCGGGCTCAGGTATGGGCGTCGATTGCCGATACTGACCTCATGCAAGTCCAGGCAACGCCCCGCGAGCACTCGCCCGAAGTCGTCCCGCAGGGGTGGAGCAAACACTTTGTCATGCCGGTGTTCCGCCATGGCGTTCGGGTCAAGTACGCGGGGCGCTGGGAAACCGTGGACTATGTGAAACTGCGCCGGCTCGAGCTGATGGTGTATCTGCTGGACCATGCGGAACCGGTGGCGCCGCGCGAGCTGGAGCTGGCCCCCACCCTGTTTACGACAGAGCGCATGCCGACGCTGCAGAACCTGGGCTATACCCACAGCCTCTGAGCCTGAAGGGGGCCGTTGAATGCGCCCGTCGGCACCGCCGGAGGTGTGCCTGGCGAGGCCGGTGATGACAAAGCGCACTCCCGCGCGAGCAAGGGCCGAGCCGCGGGGCGTGTTGCCGGTGGCGCTGTCAGCCCAAGGGGGAAGGCGGCAAATGCCCGAAGGGTCAGCTTCCGTGATGACGGGTCAAGGGTCGCGAGCGGTCAACGGCCATTTTCAGGTTCGGCGCTTTCCTGCGCCATGGCTTCTCCCAAGCGCACGACGCGTCCAGGGGTCCAGTCGGCCTGCCACTGCGTGGGCCCTTCGGGAAGCAGCACGATCACGGTCGAGCCGAGCTGAAATCGTCCCATTTCCTCGCCCTGGTTCAGGGTAATGTCTTGTTGCGCGTAGTCCCAGTGGCGGATATGGCCGGATCGTGGCGGGTTGACCTGGCCGTGCCAGACCGTGCACATGCTGCCGACGATGGTGGCGCCCACCAGCACGAGCGCCATGGTGCCGAGTTCGGTTTCAAACAGGCAGACAATGCGTTCATTGCGGGCGAACAGTCCCGGGACGTTGCGCGCCGTCACCGGGTTGACCGAAAAGAGACTGCCCGGAATGTGCGTCATGTGCGTGAGCCGTCCGCGGCAGGGCATGTGGATGCGGTGGTAGTCGCGCGGGCTCAGGTAGAGCGTGACGAACCGCCCCCCCTCGAACTGCGCCGCCAGGGCACGGTCGCCCCCGAGCAAGGCGCTGGCGGTGTAGGTATGGCCCTTGGCCTGGACGATGCTGCCCTGCGTGATGCGGCCCAGCTGGCTGACCGCTCCGTCCACGGGGCAGCACAGGCGTGCAGGTACGATGGGCCGGACTTCGGGCTTGAGCGCTCGGGTGAAAAAATCGTTGAAGCTTGCGTAGGCCGTGATGTCGGGCTCAAGAGCTTCGGCCATGTCCACCTGATAGCGCCTGACGAACCAGCGTATCGTGGCCGTGGTGAAGCGGCCCGCTCGTGCGTGCGCCCAACGACCGGCCAGTTGCGTCAGGGCCAGCTTGGGAGCCAGATATTGAAGGGCGGTGGCGATGCGGTCTGACACGGCGGGTGCAAAAGCGCGCAGTGTAACGGTATGCCCTGAAAGGGTACCTCAAAGTTACGACTCACAGTACAATACGCGATTGATTTTCGCTTGCGCGGCTGGGTTGGCTCGAGCGCGATGGCGACCCCTCCGGAGAAAAGCACAGACCTTTATGGCAAAGGAAGAACTCATTGAAATGCAGGGCAGCGTGACCGAAGTGCTGCCTGATTCGCGCTTTCGCGTCACACTGGACAATGGTCACCAGCTCATTGCCTACACGGGCGGCAAGATGCGCAAACACCATATCCGCATCCTGGCGGGCGACAAGGTTTCGCTGGAGATGTCGCCCTACGATCTGACCAAGGGGCGCATCACCTTCCGCCACCTGGCGGGGCGCGGACCGGCTCCAACCTGATCCGGTTGCCGCGCGAGAGCGCGTGGATTGACTCTTCGGAGCGTAGCGCAGTCTGGTAGCGCATCTGGTTTGGGACCAGAGGGTCGTAGGTTCGAATCCTATCGCTCCGACCAAAATGCATGGGGTTGACTTCGAGGTCAACCCCATTTTTGTTTCTGCCGTGCAGGCGGACCCAAGAGGTGAACATGCCGTCGGATGAATCGAGCCCTTTGAGCCGCTACGCCGCACTGGATGCGCTGCGCGCCCTCGCGCTGGTGTGGATGACGCTCTACCACTTCGGTTTTGACCTCAACCATTTTGGTTACTGGCACCAGGATTTTTACCGCGATCCGCTTTGGACCGTGCAGCGCACGCTGATTCTGAGCCTGTTCCTGCTGTGTGCGGGCCTGGGGCAGGCCATCGCCGAGGCGCGCAAGGTTTCGTGGCGGCGCCTGGGCAGGCGCTGGGCGCAGATTGCTGCGTGCGCGCTCCTGGTGACGGCAGGCTCGCTGGTGATGTTTCCACGCAGCTTCATCTATTTCGGGGTGCTGCACGGCATGGCGTTGATGTGGCTGCTCGCGCGTGTCACGCTAGGTTTGGGGAACTGGCTCTGGCTCGCTGGTGGCCTCGCCTTGCTGTTGCCGTCGGCGGCTTCGTGGCTGCTGAGCGGGCCCCTGGCGTTTGCGGCCGATGCGTTCGACAGCCGCTGGCTGAACTGGCTGGGCCTGGTCACGCGCAAGCCCGTCACGGAAGACTATGTGCCGCTCTTTCCGTGGATGGGGGTCTTCTGGTGGGGCGTGGCCAGCGGGCAATGGTTGCTGCTGCATCGCCCGACGTGGCTTGCCAGGCCGCTTGCAAGCGGCGGGGCAAGGGCGCTCGCATCGCTGGGACGCCACAGCCTGCTGTACTACATGTTGCATCAGCCGGTCATGATCGCTGCGCTGATGCTGGCGGGCTGGGTCGCCAGGGCATGAAAAACGCGGCCATCGGCCGCGTCGTTCCTGAAGTGCCCGGGTGTGCTTACTCCACCTTGGCCTTCTCGCGCAGATCCTTCTGGAATTGCGCGAGCTTTTGCTGTTCCAATTGCTGACGGATTTGGGTTTTCACGTCGTCGAGCTTGGGCAGCTGGGCATCGCGCACGTCGTCCAGGCGGATGACGTGCCAGCCGAACTGGCTCTTGACCGGCGTTTGCGTGATCTTGCCTTTTTCCAGCTTGATCATGGCCTCGGTGAATTCGGGGACGTAGCTGCTCGGATTGGCCCAGCCCAGGTCGCCGCCCTTGGCGCCGGAGCCCGGATCCTTGGATTCCTTCTTGGCGATTTCCTCGAAGTTGCCACCCTTGTCCAGTTGCGCGACGATGGCCTTGGCCTTGTCTTCGCTGTCCACCAGGATGTGGCTGGCCTTGTATTCCTTGCCGGTATTGGCGGCAACGAATTTGTCGTATTCGGCCTTGATTTCAGCGTCGGTGACCGGGTTCTTCTTCTGGTAATCGGTGAACAGCTCACGGATCAGCAGAGCCTGGCGGGCCAGTTCCATCTGGTCCTTGAAATCCTGGCCGTTTTGCAGACCGCGCTTCTGCGCTTCCTGCATGAAGATTTCGCGCGCGATGACTTCTTCCCGAATCTGCTTCTTGAGCTCAGGCGTGATCTCGCGGCCCGACTGCTCCAGCTGGTGTTGAAACAGGTCGGCGCGTGACGTCGGCACGGGCTTGCCGTTGACGACAGCAATGTTTTGAGCAGCAACCGGCAGGGCGAATGCGCCCGCGACGGCAACGGCCATCAGGCCGGACAAGAGCTTGTTTTGCATGGGGATGATGCGAGGAGGGAAAGAGAACGGGCAGCGCGCCCGCGGCGCAGAGTAAAGCTGAGTCAGAGAATTTCAATGGCGACGGCGTGCGCGCCCACTGCGATGTAGTCGCGAAGCGCATCATACACAAGGCGGTGTTGCTCCACACGGCGCTTGCCGTGCAGGGTGGCTGCGGCGATGCGCACGCGAAAGTGTGTGCCGTAACCCGTGCCGTTGGCGCCGGTGTGTCCTTCGTGCTGCCAGCTTTCGTCCAGCACTTCGAGTTGCGTGGGCTCGAAGACCGTTCGCAGATGGCGATCCATGGCTTCGGCGGTGACGGCGTTGCCTGTGCCCGGCGGCGTGATGGTGGTGCTCATGGTTGTGCGTCCTGACGCGGCACGCTGGCGTCTTCCTCGACATAGCGCGAGAGGTACAGGGCCTGCGCGATGATGAAGACGACCATGAGGCCGAGGCTGCCAAAGAGTTTGAAATTGACCCAGGTGTCGGTGTCGAAGGTGTAGGCCACCCAGAGGTTGATGGCGCCCATGGCCGTGAAGAACCCCGTCCAGCCCCAGTTCAGGCGGGTCCAGATGGTGTCTGGCAGCGTGATCTGCGCGCCCATGAGGGTTTTGATGAAATTTTTTCTGAGCAGCAGTTGCCCCACGAGCAGCGCCCCGCCCATCAGCCAGTAGAGCACCGTGGGCTTCCATTTGATGAAGGTCTCGTTGTGGGCCAACAGCGTCGCGCCACCGAACACCACGATCACGCCGAAGCTCAGCCATTGCATGGCATCGACCTTGCCATGGCGCATGCGCATGTAGCCGATCTGCACCACGGTGGCGGCGATGGCCACGGCGGTGGCGGTGTAGATACCCCAGAACTTGAATGCGGCAAAGAACAGGATGATGGGGAAAAAATCGATCAGCAGCTTCATCGCGAGGGAGGCTCGAAATCGAGCGAGGCGGAATTCATGCAGTATCGCAGACCGGTGGGGGCCGGCCCATCGTTGAAAACGTGGCCCAGATGCGCGCCGCACTGCGCACACACGGTTTCGGTGCGCCGCATGCCGAGGCTGTCGTCCTCGATTTCGCGGATGGCGCCGGGAAGAGCCTCGGAAAAGCTGGGCCAGCCGCAGCCTGCATCGAACTTGGTGCCGGATTCGAACAGCTTTGCACCGCAGCAGATGCAGTGGTAGCTGCCGTCTTCCCAGTGGCGTTCATATTTGCCGGAAAACGGGCGTTCGGTGGCGGCGTGGCGCGCGACCTGGTACGCGCCGGGCTCCGCGTTCTTGCTCGCGAGCAGCGCGCGCCACTCGTCTTCGGTCTTGGTGATGGGAAAGATCATGAGGAACAGCTCAGGGAAAGGGTGCCTGCCCAGTCGGGCGGGAAGCCGGCCCAGTCATCGTGGCCGGGGTGTTCATCGAAAGGATGCGCCAAAACGCGCTGCAGTGCTTGGACCGTGCTGAAGTCGCCGAGTTTCGCGTCGCGTATCGCGAGCTCGGCGAGGTGGTTGCGCAGCACGTATTGGGGATTGGTTTTGAGCATCAAATCAGCCTCTGGCGCTTTCCCATCAAGCGCGAGCAGCTTCTTGAATGAGAGCAACCAGGCATCCCATGCCGCGCCGTCGATGAACAACCCTCGCACTGGTGCATGGTCGCCACTGGCCGCCGCGTGCGACAGGCGACGCCAGAAGATCGGGTAATCGACCCGCTCGCTCGCGAGCAGCCGCAGCAGGTCGGCGATGCAGGCTTCGTCACCTTCGAAGGCCGCGCGCAGCCCGAGCTTGGCGCGCATCCGGGCGAGGTAGGCGTCGTGGAACGCTGGCGTATAGGCCGCGATCACGGTCTGCGCGAGCGCGACGTCGGCGATCAGCGGCAGCAGCGCCCGCGCGAGACATGCGACATTCCAGTGGCCCACGCCGGGTTGCTCGTCAAAGGCGTAACGGCCGAGCGGGTCACTGTGGTTGCAGATGTGGCGCGGGTCGTAGCCGTCCATGAACTGGAACGGTCCGTAGTCGAGCGTGAGGCCGAGGATGCTCATGTTGTCGGTGTTCATCACGCCGTGCATGAAGCCGACCGCCTGCCATTGTGCGATCAGGTGCGCGGTGCGCTCGCTGACCGCGCGCAGCAGGCCGGCATAGGCATTGCCGCCCGCGCCGTCTGCGTCGCGGCATTCGGGGTAATAGCGCTCGATGACATAGTCGGCGAGCTGGCGCAGCTCTGTCGTCTGGCCTTGAGACGCGAACCATTCGAAGTGGCCGAAGCGGATGAAACTGGGCGCGACGCGCGTGAGGACGGCAGCGGTTTCCTGTTCCTCGCGCTGAACGGGCAGGGGCGAGCCGACGAGCGCCAGCGCCCGCGTGGTCGAGATACCCAGGCCGTGCATGGCGGTGCCGGCCAGGAATTCGCGGATCGACGAGCGCAGCACGGCGCGTCCGTCGCCGCCGCGCGAATAGGGGGTGCGTCCGCTGCCCTTGAGCTGGATCTCCTGCCCCTGCGCGGTTTCACCCAGCAGCACGGCCCGGCCGTCTCCCAGGCGCCCGGCCCAGACGCCGAACTGGTGTCCGCCGTAGACGGTGGCCAGCGGCGTGCTGCCGGGCAGCACGGTGTTGCCACTCAAGGCCCGCAGCGCTTCGTCGCTGCTCATCCAGTGCTCGTCGAGACCGAGGAGCGTTGCGACGTCACGGTCATGCGCGATCCAGTAGGGATCGGGCAGCGCAGCGGCCGGTTGCGGGCTGCCGAATGCAGCACCCAGGCCATGCAAGCCCTGGCGCCAGGTAATGGGGGCACGTGAGGTGGCGACCGGCATGCAGCGATTGTCTGACGCTGACCGTACATGGGTGAGGCGAAGGGTTGCTTTGTCCGGTAAGGGACAGCTGGCGCGTGCATCGGGAATTGCCCGCTGCACGCCGGCGAAGGCGGGCGCTACCATCGTGGATGTTCATTCCAACCAATCAAAAAGGAGCCACCATGCTGCTGGGACAGATGCAGAACCAACCCCTGCTCATCTCGATGCTGATCGATTTTGCCGAGCGCCACCATGGGGACGGCGAGATTGTCTCGCGTCGTGTCGAGGGTGACATTCATCGCTACACCTACCGTGATCTGGCACGACGCTCCAAGAAGCTGGCCAACGCCTTGCAGGCTGGCGGCACGCAGCAGGGGGATCGCATCGCTTCCATCGCCTGGAATGGCTACCGCCACATGGAGCTGTACTTTGGCGTGGCCGGCTCCGGGCGCGTGATGCACACGCTCAACCCGCGCCTGCATCCGGCGCAGCTGGTGTGGATCGTCAACCACGCCGAGGACAAGGTGGTGTGCTTTGATGCCACCTTCCTTCCGCTGGTTCAGGCGGTGCACGCCAAGTGCCCGACGGTCAAGACCTGGGTGCTGCTGTGCGATGCGGACAAGCTGCCCGCGGACAGCGGCATTCCCGGACTGATGAGCTACGAGGCCTGGATCGCGGGCGCCTCCGACGAATATGCCTGGCCGCAGTTTGACGAGAACACGGCGGCCGGCCTGTGCTACACCAGCGGCACGACAGGTGACCCCAAGGGCGCGCTCTACAGCCACCGCTCCACGGTGCTGCATGCTTACGGCGGCAGCCTGCCCGACGCGATGAACCTGTCGGCGCGCGACTCGATGATGCCGGTGGTGCCGATGTTCCACGTCAACGCCTGGGGGCTGCCCTATGGCGCGGCGCTCACGGGTTGCAAGGTGGTGTTCCCCGGCCCGGCGATGGACGGCAAGTCGATTTACGAGCTGATGGAGGCCGAGCAGGTCACGATGGCCGCGGGCGTGCCGACGATCTGGCAAATGCTGCTGGGGCACCTGGCAGCGAACAAGCTGAAGTTCTCCACGCTGCAGCGCACCATCATCGGCGGTTCGGCCTGCCCTCCGGCGATGATCGACGCCTTCCGCGACCAGTACGGGGTGGATGTCCTGCATGCCTGGGGCATGACGGAAACGAGTCCGCTGGGCACCGTGTGCACGCTCAAGAACAAGCACCTGAAGTTGCCCGCCGAGGAGCAGCTGCACATCCGCACCAAGCAGGGGCGTGCCATCTTCGGCGTGGACATGAAGATCGTGAGCGACAACGGTCAGGATCAGCCCTGGGACGGAAAAACCTACGGCGACCTGCTGGTGCGCGGTCCGTGGATCATGGACCACTACTTCAAGTTGGAGGGCAGCCCGCTCATCAAGGACGCCCAGGGTCGCGGCTGGTTTCCGACCGGGGATGTGGCGACGATCGATGCCGACGGCTTCATGCAGATCACCGACCGCAGCAAGGACGTGATCAAGTCGGGCGGCGAGTGGATCAGCTCGATCGACATCGAAAACATCGCCATGGCGCACCCGGCCGTGGCCATGGCCGCGTGCGTGGGCATGCCGCACCCCAAGTGGGACGAGCGCCCCGTCATCGCCGTGGTCAGGAAGCCCGACGCCGAGCTCACGCGAGACGAGCTGCTCACGTTTTACGAAGGCAAGATCGCCAAGTGGCAGATTCCGGACGATGTGGTCTTCGTCGAGGCCATCCCGCTGGGGGCCACCGGCAAGATGCAGAAGAGCAAGCTGCGCGAACAGCTCAAGGGCTACAAGCTGCCAGGGCTCTGAATCGCGCGTGAGGAGCGCCGATGCAGTCATGTAGGTGACTGCATCGGCGCCAGAACCCGGGCAAACCCTGAACGCTTGTTTCGAGCTCTCTTGTAGGCTATGGCGCAATGCCAACACCCCAAGGAGATTTGATGCGTTTCACTATCAAAACAATGGTCGCCTGCACAGCACTGGCATGCGCTGGCGGTGTTTTTGCTCAAAGTGGCCAGACGGTCAAGATCGCCATGATCGAGGGGCTTTCCGGGCCCATGGGCAATGTCGGCACCAACCAGTTCAAGAGCTGGCAGTACGTGGCGGCGCACCTGAACGCCCGGGAAAATCCCGCGGGCGTGAAGTTCGAGATCGTGCCCATGGACAGCAAGAGCTCGCCGCAGGAGGCGATCAACCTGCTCAAGGCCGCAGTCGATCAGGGCATCCACTACGTCGCGCAGGGCAATGGCTCCAACGTCGCGCTGCCGCTGGCGGATGCGGTGGCCAAGAACAACGAGCGCAACCCCGGCAAGGAAGTCATCTACATGAACTATGCGGCGGTCGATCCTGCATCGACCAACGAGAAGTGCAACTACTGGCACTTTCGTTTCGACGCCGATACGTCGATGAAGATGGCCGCGCTCACCAACTTCATGAAGGGCCAGGGCGAGATCCACAACGTGTATCTGGTCAACCAGAACTACTCGCATGGCCATCAGGTGGCCAAGTACTTCAAGGAAGGCATCGAGCGCAACCGCCCCGATGTCAAGATCGTCGGCGAGGACTATGTGGCGCTCGGTCAGGTCAAGGACTTCGCGCCCTATGTGGCCAAGATGAAGGCCGCGGGCGCCGACACGCTGGTGACGGGCAGCTGGGGCCAGGACTTCACCTTGCTGGTCAAGGCCATGAACGACGCGGGCCTGAACATCCCGATCTACGCCTACTACGCGGGCGTCTCGGGTACGCCCACGGCGCTGGCGCAGGGCAAGATCGCCGAGGTCTACCAGATCGCCTACAACCACTCCAACTACCCCGGTCGCATGGGTGAGCTGATGAAGGGGTTCAAGGCGCAGTACAACGACGATTTCTACACTTTCTCGATCTACAACGCGCTGGTGGCCCTCTCGGATGCCATGGCCAAGACCAAGTCCACCGACCCGGTGAAAGTGGCTGCCGCGCTCGAGGGTATGCGTTTCGACGGCTTCAACGGCGAGGCGCAGATCCGCGCCACCGACCACCAGGTGCAGCTCGGCATGTGGATCTCCAAGTGGCAGAAGGTTGATGCCAAGAACAGCTACAGCGTGGAGAACACCGGCTACACCTTCGCGCCAGTGAAATACCTCGAGCCCTACATCGCCAGCACCCCCACGAGCTGCCAGATGAAGCGCCCGGGCAAGTAAGCGCCTGCAACGAACCGCCGATGCCAGGCCCCGGGGCCTGGCGGTCGGCGCCGCGTGTCGTCTTGCTGCCTTGGGAGGGCAGATGGAATTTTTCACGATCTCGTTGCTCAACGGGCTGAGCTACGGGCTGATGCTGTTCATGCTCAGCTCGGGCCTCACACTCATCTTCAGCATGATGGGCGTGCTCAATTTTGCGCACGCGAGCTTCTACATGCTGGGGGCGTATTTCGCCTTCGCGCTGTCGCAGTCCGTGGGCTACTGGCCCGCGCTCCTGGTCGCGCCGCTGGCCGTCGGTCTGGTCGGGGCGGCGTTCGAGCAGCTGTGCCTGCGCCGCGTGCACAAGTGGGGGCACGTGCCGGAGCTGCTCATCACCTTCGGCCTCTCGTATCTGGTGCTCGAGGTGGTGCAGCTCATCTGGGGGCGCAACGTCGTGCCCTATGGCCTGCCCGATCAACTGCAGGGACCGCTGTTCACGCTGTACGGCACGCAGTTCCCGAAGTCGCGCGCCTTTGTGATGCTGGTGGCCGTGCTGATGCTGGGCGCCATCTGGCTGGTGCTTCAGCGCACGCGCATTGGTCTCGTGATCCAGGCGGCGCTCACGCACCCGGACACGGTGCAGGCGTTGGGGCACAACGTGCCGCGCGTGTTCATGCTGGTGTTTGGCGGCGGTGCGGCGCTGGCCGCGCTCGCGGGCGTGGTGGCGGGCAACACCTACGTGACCGAGCCCGCCATGGCCTATGCCGTGGGCTCCATCATCTTCGTGGTGGTGGTTGTGGGCGGCATGGGTTCTCTGGCCGGGGCCTTTCTGGCGTCCATCCTCATCGGCGTGGTGCAGACCTTCGCGGTGGCCATTGACGTCTCGCTGGCCGATCTGCTGGGCGCCGCCGGGCTCAAGGTGGCCAGCGGCAACCCGATGGAGCAGGCGCTGCGCCTGACCGTGGCGCAGGTGGCGCCCATGCTGCCCTACCTGTTCATGGTGCTGATCCTCATCTTCCGCCCGCGCGGACTCATGGGCACGCGGGAGGATTGACATGAGCGCTTCAACGATGACGACCGCTCGCGGGCGCTGGCTTGCCTGGGGCGGACTGGCGGCGGCGCTGATCGCGGCACCGTGGATATTTCGCAGCAGCCTGGCGCTGAACATGCTCTCGCAGATGGGTTATCTCATCATCATCTGCCTGTCCTACAACCTGCTGCTGGGGCAGGGCGGGATGCTGAGCTTCGGTCACGCGGTGTTCACGGGCCTGGGCGGCTACGCGGCGGTGGCGGCGATCGGCTATGTCGATGGCCACGGCGTCGCGTTTCCGCTGGTGCTGATGCCGTTGGTCGGCGGCCTCATGGGCGCGCTGGTGTCGGTGCCGCTGGGCTATGTTTCAACCCGCAAGGCAGGCACCACGTTCGCCATGATTTCGCTCGGCATCGGCGAGTTGGTGGTGGCGTTTGCCATCATGCTGCCGGATCTGTTCGGTGGCGATGGCGGCATCTCGATCAACCGCACCTACGGCAAGCCTTGGGGGGGCATCACTTTCGGCCCGCAAATCCAGCTGTACTACCTGATCGCGGCCTACTGCTTCATCTGCACCGCGCTGATGTACGCCTTCACCGCGACGCCGCTCGGGCGCATGCTCAACGCCGTGCGCGACAACCCCGAACGTGCGCAGTTCGTCGGCTACAACACCCAGCTCGTGCGCTGGTACAGCTTCATCATCGCCGGCTTCTTCGCGGGTGTGGGCGGGGCGCTGGGCACGATCAACTTCGAAATCTTCAACGCCGCCGATTCATTGAGCGGCATGCGCTCGGGCGCCTACCTGCTGTTCACCTTCCTGGGTGGTGTGACCTTCTTCTTCGGGCCGATGATAGGCGCGGTGCTGATGGTGCTGTGCACCGTGCTGCTGTCGGAACTCACAGCCGCGTGGCTCCTGTACCTGGGCCTGGTCTTCGTGCTGATGATCATGTATGCGCCCGGCGGCGTGGCCAGCCTCATCATGATGAATGTGCGAATGGCGCGCGCGGGCAAGCTCGGGCGCTTTGCGGGGCTGTATGGCGCGCTGGTGCTGGCTTGCGCGCTGCTGATGCTGGGCACGTCGGCGCTGATCGAGATGATCTACCACATGCAGCTCAACGCCGCGGTCGGCTCGGAGGTGAAATACCTTGGCATGCGGCTCGACGCCGCCACGGTTGCGCCGTGGCTGGGTGCGGTGGTGGTCGCGCTCATCGGTGCACTGGCGGTGCACCAGGTGGGCCGGCGCTTTGCGCACGCCTGGGGCAAGGCACAGGAAGAGATCGAGGCCGGGCTGCAGCAGGGGGGGCAAGCGGCATGACCTGTGCGCTCGAACTGAAAAACCTCTGCAAGAGCTTCGGCAAGACCGAGATCATTCGCGGTGCCAATCTGGCCGTGCGCGCGGGCGAGCGCGTGGCCATCATCGGACCGAACGGCGCGGGCAAGTCCACCTTGTTCAATCTCATCAGCGGGCGCCTGGCGCCCACGAGTGGCGAAGTGTTGCTCAACGGCACGCGCATCGATGGCAAAAAGCCGTTCGAGATCAACCGACTCGGGCTCTCGCGCAGCTTTCAGATCACCAACATCTTCCCGCGCCTGAGCGTGTTCGAGAACCTGCGCTGCGCCGTGCTCTGGAGCCTCGGTTATCGCTATACCTTCCTGCGTTTTCTCTCCAGCCTGCACGATGCGAACGCACGCGCCGACGAACTGGTGGCGCAGGTCGGCCTTGTGGCCAAGCGCGATGTGCAGGCGGTCAACCTCACCTATGCAGAACAGCGGGCGCTGGAGATCGGCATCACCATCGCGGGCGGCGCGCAAGTGATCCTGCTCGACGAGCCCACGGCCGGCATGAGCACGACCGAGACCGCCCACTTCATTGCGCTGATTCGCGAGGTGACCGAGGGCAAGACCCTGCTCACCGTGGAGCATGACATGGGCGTGGTGTTCGGTCTGGCCGACAGGATCGCCGTGGTCGTCTACGGCGAGGTGATCGCGTTCGACACCCCCGAGGCGATCCGCGCCAACGCGCGCGTGCAGGAGGCCTATCTTGGCTCCAGCGTGGCCGAGGCGCAGGAAGGGGCGCACTGATGCTGGACATTCAGGGCCTTCATGCCTGGTACGGCAAGAGCCATGTGCTGCACGGCGTGAATTTCACGGTGCGCCAGGGGGAGATCGTCGCGCTGCTCGGGCGCAATGGCTCGGGGCGCTCCACCTGCGCCAAGGCCGTCATGGGCATGGTGCATGCCGAGGGCAGCGTGCGATTCAAGGATCAGGAGCTGTTGGGCCGCAAGCCCTTCGAGATCGCGCACCTGGGTCTGGGCTATGTGCCGGAAAGCCGTGATGTTTTCCCGCGCCTGACGGTGCAGCAGAACCTGCTGCTGGGGCGCAAGGGCAGCGGGCGCGGCAGCCGCTGGGCCCTGGAGGACATGTATGCGATGTTTCCGCGCCTGAAGGAGCGCTGCGCGATTGAGGCGGGGCTGCTCTCGGGCGGCGAGCAGCAGATGCTCACCCTGTGCCGCACGCTCATGGGCGACCCGGACTGCATCCTGATCGACGAGCCGACCGAGGGCCTCGCGCCCAAGATCGTTGAGCAGGTGGGGCAGTACCTCACGCGGCTCAAGGAGCGCGGGATCGCGGTGCTGCTCATCGAGCAGAAGCTGACGATTGCGATGGATATTTCGGACCGCGTGCTCGTCATGGGGCACGGCGCCATCGTCTTCGAAGGCACCCCCGACGCCCTGCGTGCGAATGCGCAGGTGCGAAAGGAGTGGCTGGAAGTCTGATCCGAATTTGCCTTCGATCGTCCCGCTTTGTGGGTTTGCCTGGCCGTGCGGCCGCACGGTTTCCGGCTTCCCGCCTCGCCATCCGAGACCGGATGCAAATCCGTAAAGCCTAGCGCGGCAGCGTGGTGGTGCCCATCAGGTATTTGTCCACCGCGCGCGCCGCCTGGCGGCCTTCGCGGATGGCCCAGACCACCAGGCTCTGGCCGCGGCGCATGTCGCCGGCGGCGAAGACGCCCTTGGCGTTGGTCTTGTAACCCAAGGAATCGTCCACGCTGGCGCGCGCGTTACCGCGCGCGTCGCGCTCCACGCCCAAGGCATCGAGCAGCGTGGTCGTGGGCCCGGTGAAGCCCATGGCCAGCAGCACGAGATCGGCTGGCCAGTCTTTCTCGGTGCCCGGAATTTCGGTCGGCTTGCCACCCTTGATTTCGATCTGCACGGTCTTGAGCGCCTTGACGGCGTTGCCGCGTCCACTGCCCACGAACCCCTGGGTGGAGATGGCGAACTCGCGCTGCACGCCTTCGTTGTGGCTGTCGCTGGTGCGCAGCTTGATCGGCCAGTAGGGCCAGGTGAGCTCCTTGTTCTCGTGCAGCGGCGGCATGGGCATGAGCTCGAACTGCGTCACGCTTTTGGCGCCTTGGCGGTTGCAGGTGCCGACGCAGTCGCTGCCGGTGTCGCCGCCGCCGATCACGATGACGTGCTTGCCCTTGGCTGAGATCGCGTCCTTCACCTTGTCGCCCGCGTCGATGCGGTTTTGCTGCGGCAGCAATTGCATCGCGAAGTGCACGCCGCGCAGCTCGCGCCCCGGCACGGGCAGGTCGCGCGACTGCTCGGCCCCGCAGGTGAGCAGCACGGCGTCGAATTCCTCGAGCATCTGGTCGGCGGACAAGGTCTCGCGCGACAGGTTGGTGACCGTGGCGCCTACGCCCTCGCTGGGCATGCCGCCCACCAGCACGCCCGTGCGAAAGCTCACGCCTTCGCCCTGCATTTGCGCGATGCGCCGGTCGATGTGCGACTTGTCGAGCTTGAAGTCCGGAATGCCGTAGCGCAGCAGGCCGCCGATGCGGTCGTTCTTTTCGAACACCGTGACGTCGTGCCCCGCACGCCCGAGTTGCTGCGCCGCCGCGAGCCCCGCGGGCCCGGAGCCGACCACCGCCACGCGCTTGCCGCTCTTGCGCGGCGCCGGGCGCGACACCACCCAGCCCTCGGCCCAGGCGCGGTCGATGATCGCGCGCTCCAGCGACTTGATGCCCACGGGCTCGCTGTTGATGTTGAGCGTGCAGGCGACCTCGCAGGGCGCGGGGCAGATGCGGCCGGTGAACTCGGGAAAGTTGTTGGTGGAGTCGAGCACCAGAAAAGCGTTTTTCCAGTCGCCCCGGTAGACCAGATCGTTGAAATCCGGAATGATGTTGTTGACCGGGCAGCCGTTGCTGCAAAACGGTATGCCGCAGTCCATGCAGCGCGCCGCCTGCTGGCGCGCCTGCGATTCGGTCAGGGTGGTGACGAACTCGTGAAAGTGCGTGACGCGCTCGGCGACTGGCGCGTGGGGCTCTTCGATGCGGTCGAATTCAAGAAAGCCTGTGATCTTGCCCATGGTGTGCTGTCCTGTCGTGTGTCTTGGCCTGATGAAGGGGTGGCGCGCCGCAGTGCGCTGCAGCGCGGGGGTCTTCCTCAAGAATGGGTGGATGCTTTCGTGTTGATAGCGCCTTGCGCTTGTCCAGATTGCCCTGAAGCCGTATTTTGTTCTGAGAGATGAGCCAGGGCGCGTTGGTACTCGGTCGGGAAGACCTTGACGAAGCGCGCGCGTGCTGCCTCCCAGTCGTCGAGCAGCGCTCGTGCGCGCCGACTGCCGGTCCAGCGCAGGTGCTCATCCAGCAGCGCCTTGAGCTGCTCTTCGTCGGTGCGCCCGCGGTGCATGCAGGCAGCGGTCTCGCGCGCGGCCTGCTCGGCTCGGGGCAGCACACGTTCGAGCTTGACCATGGAGTGGTTGCAGCGGCTGGCAAAACGGCCATCCTCGTCATACACATAGGCAACGCCGCCCGACATGCCAGCGGCGAAATTGCGTCCCGTGCCGCCGAGCACCGCGACCGTGCCGCCGGTCATGTATTCGCAGCCATGGTCGCCCGTGCCTTCGACCACCGCGGTGGCGCCCGAGAGGCGCACCGCGAAGCGCTCGCCCGCGACCCCGGCGAAGTAGGCCTCGCCGCTGGTCGCGCCGTACAGCACGGTGTTGCCGACGATGATGTTCTCGTGCCAGGCACCGCGAAAATCCAGACTCGGCCGGATCACGATGCGCCCGCCCGACAGGCCTTTGCCGGTGTAATCGTTCGCGTCGCCGGCCAGGTACAGCGTGATGCCGCGGCACAGGAAGGCGCCGAAACTCTGGCCGCCCGTGCCCTCGAACTGGATGTGGATGCTGTCATCCGCCAGGCCTTCGGGGTGGGCCTGCGTCACCACGCCCGCGAGCATCGCGCCGACCGAGCGGTCGCCGTTGCGCGTGGTGTCCAGGATGCGCACGCGCTCACCGGACTCGATCGCGGGCCGGGCCTTGGCGATCAGCCGATGGTCGAGCGCGCGTCCCAGGTCGTGGTCCTGCTCCTCGCAGTGCCTGCGCGCGACGTCGCTGCCGACCAGGGGCTGCGCGAACAGGCGGGAAAAATCGAGCCCCTCGGATTTCCAGTGATCTATGCCGCGGCGCATGTCCAGCAGGTCGCTGCGGCCCACGAGCTCGTCGAACGTGCGGATGCCCAGTTGCGCCATGATCTGGCGCACCTCTTCGGCGACGAAGAGGAAGTAGTGGATGATGTGCTCGGGCTTGCCGGTGTAGCGCTTGCGCAGCACCGGGTCCTGCGTGGCGATCCCCACGGGGCAGGTGTTCAGGTGGCCCTTGCGCATCTGGATGCATCCCTCGACCACGAGCGGCGCGGTGGCGAAGCCGAATTCGTCCGCACCCAGCAGCGCACCGATGACCACGTCGCGCCCGGTCTTCATCTGGCCGTCGGCCTGCACGCGGATACGCCCGCGCAGGCGGTTCAAGACCAGCGTCTGCTGCGTTTCGGCCAGGCCAATCTCCCAGGGGCTGCCCACGCGCTTGATTGATGACCAGGGGGACGCCCCGGTGCCGCCGTCGTGCCCGGCGATCACCACGTGGTCGGCCTTGCACTTGGCCACGCCCGTGGCCACCGTGCCCACGCCCACTTCGGACACCAGCTTGACGCTGATGCTCGCGTGCGGCGCCACGCTCTTGAGGTCGTGGATGAGCTGCGCCAGGTCTTCGATGGAGTAGATGTCGTGGTGTGGCGGCGGGCTGATCAGGCCCACGCCAGGCACGCTGTGACGCAGCTTGGCGATGTAGTCGGTGACCTTGCCGCCGGGCAGCTGCCCGCCTTCGCCGGGCTTGGCGCCTTGCGCCATCTTGATCTGGATCTGGTCGCTCGAAACGAGATACTCGGTGGTCACGCCAAAGCGCCCCGAGGCCACCTGCTTGATGCGGCTTCTCAGGCTGTCGCCGTCCTGCAGCGGCTGGTCCACCTCGACCACATCCTTGCCGATCACCGCGGCGAGCGACTTGCGCTTGCGCACCGTGATGGGTTTGCGTTCTTCGCGGTAGCGGTGCGGGTCTTCGCCGCCCTCGCCGGTGTTGCTCTTGCCGCCCAGGCGGTTCATGGCGATGGCGAGTGTGGTGTGCGCCTCGGTGGAGATGGAGCCCAGCGACATCGCGCCCGTGGCAAAACGTTTGACGATTTCGCTCGCTGGTTCCACCTCATCCACGGAAATCGCCTTGGCCGGATCGACCTTGAATTCGAACAGGCCGCGCAGCGTCATGAGGCGGCGCGACTGGTCGTTGATGATCTGTGCGTATTCCTTGTAGGTGCCGAACTGGTTGGAACGCGTGGCGTGCTGCAGCTTGGCAATGGCGTCGGGTGTCCACATGTGCTCGTCGCCGCGTACGCGCCAGGCGTAGTCACCGCCGTCGGCCAGCCGGTGCGCGAGCACCATTTCTTCGCCAAAGGCCGCACGGTGGCAGCGCAGCGCCTCCTCGGCGATCTCGAACACGCCGATGCCCTCGACGCGGCTGGAGGTGCCGGTGAAGTATTTCTCGATGGTCTCGGTGTTGATGCCGATGGCCTCGAAGAGCTGCGCGCCGCAGTAGCTCATGTGGGTGGAGACACCCATCTTGGACATCACCTTCGAGAGCCCCTTGTCGATGGCCTTGATGAAGTGCGCGATCGCCTCGTCTGCGCTCAGCGGCCCGGGCAGATCCTTGTGCATCGCGGCCAGCGTCTCCATCGCCAGCCAGGGATGGACCGCCTCGGCGCCGTAGCCGGCAAGCACGGCAAAGTGATGCACCTCGCGCGCACTGCCCGTCTCCACCACCACGCCGGTGCTGGTGCGCAGGCCCGTGCGCACCAGGTGCTGGTGCACGCTGGAGAGCGCCAGCAGCGCCGGGATCGCGACGCGGTCGCGGCTCACGGCGCGGTCGCTCAGGATCAGCACGTTGTGCCCGTTGTGAATGGCATCCACGGCCTGCGCGCACAGGCTCGCCAGGCGCGCCTCCACGCCCTCGGCACCCCAGGCGAGCGGGTAAGTGATGTCGATCACGTGCGAGCTGAATTTGCCCTGCGTGCGCCGCTTGATGTCGCGCAGCTTGGCCATGTCATCGGGGTCGAGCACCGGCTGGCTCACCTGCAGCCGCATCGGCGGGTTGACCTGGTTGATGTCCAGCAGATTGGGGTTGGGACCGATGTAGCTCACCAGGCTCATCACGATGGCCTCGCGGATCGGGTCGATCGGCGGGTTCGTCACCTGAGCGAACATCTGCCGGAAGTAGTTGTACAGCGGTTTGTTCTGGTCGGAGAGCACCGCCAGCGGGCTGTCGTCGCCCATCGAGCCGATGGCTTCCTCGCCATGCACCGCCATGGGGCTGAGCAGGAACTTGATGTCTTCCAGCGAGTAGCCGAAGGCCTGCTGCAGGTCGAGCAGGTCGGGAGAGGCCGATGCCGCGCCCGCCAGTTGCGAATCGGTCGCTGCCATCGGCAGCTCGTGTGCGTCGGCGCCGGCCACCGGCTGCACCACATCGTCGAGGCGCACGCAGAGGTTGTCGATCCAGCGCTTGTAGGGCTTGGCATTGGCCAAGCCGGCCTTCAGTTCCTCGTCGTCGATCATGCGGCCCTGGTCCAGGTCGATGAGGAACATCTTGCCCGGTTGCAGGCGCCACTTCTTGACGATCTTGTGCTCTGGAATCGGCAGCACGCCCGATTCCGAAGCCATGACCACGAGGTCATCATCGGTCACGCAGTAGCGTGCGGGGCGCAGGCCGTTGCGGTCCAGCGTCGCGCCGATCTGGCGCCCGTCGGTGAAGACGATGGCGGCCGGACCGTCCCAGGGTTCGAGCATGGACGCGTGATACTCATAGAACGCGCGGCGGCGCTCGTCCATCGTGGTGTGCTGTTCCCAGGGCTCGGGGATCATCATCATCATGGCCTGCGCCAGCGGGTAGCCGGCCATGGTGAGCAGTTCCAGGCAGTTGTCGAACACGGCGGTGTCCGACTGGTGCGGAAAGCTGATGGGATAGAGCTTTTGCAGATCGCTGCCCAGCACCGGCGAACTCATCACGCCTTCGCGTGCGCGCATCCAGTTGTAATTGCCGCGCACGGTGTTGATCTCGCCGTTGTGCGCGATGTAACGGTAGGGGTGCGCCAGCGGCCACTCGGGAAAGGTATTGGTCGAAAAACGCTGGTGCACCAGGCCCAGCGCTGAGACGCAGCGTTCGTCCTGCAGGTCCAGGTAGTAGGCGCCCACCTGGTGCGCGAGCAGCAGCCCCTTGTAGATCACGGTGCGGCTGCTCATGCTCGGAACGTAGTATTCCTTGCTGTACTTGAGCTGCAGGTTCTCGATTGCGGCGCTGGCCGTCTTGCGGATCACGTACAGCTTGCGCTCGAGCGCGTCCTGCACGATCACGTCGGCGCCGCGGCCGATGAAGACCTGGCGGATCACCGGCTCCTTGGCGCGCACCGTCGGCGACATCGGCAGTTCGCGGTCGACGGGCACGTCGCGCCAGCCCAGAAGCACCTGGCCCTCGGCCTGGATCGCGCGCTCAAGCTCTTCCTCGCAGGCGAGGCGGCTCGCATGCTCCTTGGGCAGGAAGATCATGCCCACGCCATATTCGCCCAGGGGCGGCAACTGCACGCCCTGCGCGGCCATCTCGGCGCGGTAGAGCGCGTCCGGAATCTGCAGCAGGATGCCGGCGCCGTCACCCATGAGCGGGTCGGCGCCGACGGCACCGCGATGGTTCAGGTGCTCGAGGATCTTGAGCGCCTGCGTGACGATGGCGTGCCTGCGATCTCCCTTGATGTGGGCGACGAAACCGACGCCGCAGGCATCGTGTTCAAAGCGCGGGTCATACAGGCCGCCCGCCGTGGCGGCGCGGATTTCTTCGGATGGGGCACAGGTGCGATGGCTCAAGATGGACTCCGGCAATGGCTGACTTGACAGTGAGGCTAACACTCGCCGAATCGCATCACAAGAACAATAAAACGGGGTCAGATAACAATTAAATCCACCAGATTTACTAGCCAATTAAATAAGGGTCAGAACAAATTGAAATGGACAAGGTCTCATCAGCGTTCAGAGGGGTCTGTCGCCGCGGTCTGAACCGGATCCCCCGCCTGTCGGCAACGGAAATACCCGCTGTTTATTAAATAGGGGTCAGACCAAATGTTGGTTGCGTGGCGGACGCCCCGGGGTGCGTGGGGCGGCCGGACGGCCGTGCGCGCCAGCGGCGCTGACGAACCCGGGCGAGCCGAAAGCCCAGCCCCCGCGGGCCGCACGGCGCAGGCGTGCCGCCTGGGCTTCGGCAATCCCGCCCGTCAGACGATCGCGCCATGCCGCTTCACGTGCAAAGGGCGTGTTGCCGAGGCTCCAGTAGGCCGGCGGGTCCGTGATCAGCGGGTCGCGGCGGTGGCCGAGGTGGTGCGCGGCGCTGGTGGCTTCGGCCGTGTTGCCGCTTTGCTCCACCCAGCTCATCGCGGTCAGCAGGGGCTCGCCCGGCTCGACCGCAGCGGCGCTGAACCGTCCGTTCCACAGTGTTCCACTGCGGCCATGGCGATGGTTGAAGGCGACGACATAGCGGCGGCCGATGGTCTGCATCAGCCGGGCCAGCGCTTGCGGTGCGGCCGGCGTGGCCAGCAGCTGGATTTCATGGGTGCGCAGCGCGTAGGCATGCAGCTGCACGCGTTCATCCGCCAGGCCCATGCGCAGCACTTCGATCAGGCGGGCAAGGTCTTGCTCATCCATGAAGATGGCCTGCTGGTCCAGTGCGCGCTGGATCAGCAGGTGCGGCTGGCCGGCAAGGACGAGGCGGGGCAGGCGGGCCATGGCGCGTGGTCACGAACGCGGCCTGCCCGCCGTTTGCATGCCCTTCAGGGCGGCATGGCGGGGCCAGCTGGGCGGGAACGAAGAGGGCGGTAGCGCGAACTCAGTCATCGAGCCCCAGCTCCTGGATCTTTCGTGTGAGGGTATTGCGGCCCATGCCCAGCCTGTGCGCTGCTTCGGCGCGATGTCCGTCGGTCAGCGCCAGCGCAGTTCGCAGCAGCTGGGTCTCGAACAGGTTGCCGAGCGTGCGCCAGAGATCACTCTCGCCGGCCTGCAGGCGCAGGCGCACTTCCTCGGCCAGCGGTTCCAGCCAATGCGCGGTCGTGGCGCTGTCGATCTGCGCGCTGCCCTCGGACGCAGGGTGCCCAAGCGCGGGCGCGACGACGTCCGGGGGCAGGTCGCCGAGCTCGATCGTTTGCGCCGGAGCCATCACGGTGAGCCAGCGGCACAGATTTTCGAGCTGGCGCACGTTGCCCGGAAAGTCGAACGCACTCAGCCGTGCGAGTGCCGCCTCGCTGATGTGCTTGGTTTCCACGCCCAGTTCGCGCGCGCTGCGGGCGAGGAAGTAGGACGTGAGCATGGGGATGTCCTCGCGGCGCTCCCGCAGCGGCGGCAGACGCAGGCGGATGACGTTCAGACGGTGATACAGATCCTCGCGAAAGTGCCCTTCGCGCACGAGTTGCTCCAGGTTCTGGTGCGTGGCCGTGATCACGCGCGCGTCGGCCTTGAGCGGTTCCTGGCCGCCCACGCGGTAGAAGTGCCCGTCACTGAGCACGCGCAGCAGCCGCGTCTGCAGCTCCAGCGGCATGTCGCCGATTTCATCGAGAAACAGCGTGCCGCCCGCCGCCTGCTCGAAGCGCCCGCGCCGGGTGGCCTGTGCGCCGGTGAAGGCGCCGCGCTCATGACCGAACAGCTCGCTCTCGAGAAGCTCGCGCGGCACGGCGGCGGTGTTGATGGCGATGAATGGCCCGCTTGCGCGCGGGCTGTGGCGGTGCAAGGCGTGGGCGACCAGCTCCTTGCCGCTGCCGCTCTCGCCCGTGATGAGCACCGTGGTGTGGCTCAGGCTCAGTCGGCCGATGGCGCGAAACACGTCCTGCATGGCCGGGGCCTGACCCAGCATCTGCGGGATGTCCGGCGAGCCTGGGGGCGGCGTGGCGGCGCGCAGGCTTTCGTCGGCGGCGCGGCGGATCAGATCCAGCGCCCGCGAGATGTCGAAGGGCTTGGGCAGGTACTCGAAGGCACCACCCTGCAGCGCGCCGACGGCGCTGTCCAGGTCGGTATAGGCCGTCATCACGATGACGGGCAGCAGCGGCAGGCGCCGCTTGACCTCGGCCAGCAGGGCCAGGCCATTGCCGCCAGGCATGCGAATGTCGCTCACCAGCACCTGCGGCGTCTCGCCCGCCTGCAGCGCGGCCAGCACCTCGTCCGGGCCGGTGAACGCGCGCACCGGCAGGTCGCTGCGTTCGAGCGCGCGCTCGAGCACGAAGCGGATGGACTGATCGTCATCGACGATCCAGATCGGGTGCATGGCGGTTCGAGGCATGTGTGGTGCTCAGCGTGAGTCTGCCAGAGGCAGCAGCAGCGTGAAACGGGTCTGGCCCGGCACGCTGTCGCATTCGATGATGCCGCCGTGCTGCTGCACGTAGGTCTGCGCCAGCGTCAGTCCCAGCCCGCTGCCGCCCGCCCGTCCGGAAACCAGCGGCTGGAAGATGCGCTCGCGCAGCGCATGCGGCACGCCCGGACCGTTGTCCTCGACGTCGATCTGGATTGCCAGCCGGTGGCGCCTGCCCCCAAGCGTGGCCTGGCGCGCGATGCGCGTGCGCAGCACGATGCGGGCATCCCCCTGGGCGATGCGCTGACTCAGCGCTTGTGCGGCGTTGCGCACGATGTTGAGCAGTGCCTGGATCAGGCGCTCCCGGTCTCCGATCAGGTCCGGCAGCGATGCATCGTAGTCGCGCTGGATCTGAAGCCCACGCGCGAATTCGGCGAGCACCAGCATGCGCACACGCTCGCAGACTTCGTGGATGTTCAGCCGCGCCCGGGCGGGGGCGCCCTGATGCGGAGCGAGCAGGCGGTCGACCAGCGTTTGCAGCCGGTCCACTTCGTGAATGACGACGTCGGTGTACTCGCTGACTTCACGCGATGCGGCGTCCAGCGCCAGCAACTGCGCGGCGCCGCGAATGCCCCCCAGCGGGTTCTTGATCTCGTGGGCCAGGTTGCGCAGCAATTGTTTGTGCGCCTCGATCAGGTCGTTGGCGTGTTCCTCGCGTTCGAGCCTGGCCTGCTGCTCGGTTTCCGTCATCTCGACAAGCACGATCGGCAAAGGGCCATCGGATGGCGCCGGGCTCACGCACACATGGACCGGCAGGTCGGATGGTCCCGATGGATGAAAGTGCAGGCTCGCCTGCAGGCGGCTGGTCATCACCGTCTGGTCGGCCACGCGCTGCAGCGCTTCGCGCATGGGAGTGGGCTCGGCAAACCACTCGAACGCGTTGCTCCCCGTGAGCTTGCGTCGGGATTGGTGCAAGGTGTTTTCAAGCGCGGTGTTGACCATCAGGCAGATGCCGTCCACGCGCACCAGCGCCACGAGCGTGGCCAGCCTGTCGTAGGCTTCCTGGGTCCTGGAGTCGAACGCGGCGGTCATGGCGGTGCGGCGCTTGCGGCCTGTACTACCTCATGAGGCGAGCCAGACGCCGTCAAACACGAAACTTGCCGGACCGCTCTGGTAGACGTGGTTGTCGGCCTCGTCCCAATGGACGTGCAACTCGCCGCCCAGCAACTTGACGCGCACGCTGCGCTCGGTCCGTGCGTTCAGCACGGCCGCCACGACGACGGCCGCGGCGCCGGTGCCGCAGGCCAGCGTTTCGCCGCTGCCGCGCTCCCAGACGCGCATCTCAAGCTGCTCGCGTGAGTGCACACGCACGAACTCCACGTTCGTGCGCCGGGGAAACAGCGGGTGGCGTTCGATCTGCCGGCCGATGTCGTGAACGTCAAAGGTCGACGGGTCGTCCACGAAGATCACCGCGTGCGGATTGCCCATGCTCACGCAGCTCATGCGCCATGTCTGGCCACCGATGGCGATGGGTTGGTCGATCACGCGCTCGCCCGGCAGATCGACCGGTATCGCTGCGGGCGCGAGCATCGGCTCGCCCATGTCCACGCGCACCTGCGTGACCTGGCCCGCGTCGATCCGCAGGTCCAGCGTCTTGATGCCGGCCTTCGTGGCGAGCGTGAGCGTGGTCTTTTGAGTCAGGCCGCGTTCATAAACGTACTTGGCGATGCAGCGCACGGCATTGCCGCACATCTCGCCCTCGGAGCCGTCGGCGTTGAACATGCGCATGTCGAAGTCCGCCGTATCCGAGGCGCCGATGAGCACCAGCCCGTCGGCGCCGACGCCGAAATGCGGGCGCGACATCGCCACGGCCAGGGCCGGGGGATCGGCCACGAACTCATCCAGCGTGTTGACGTAGATGTAGTCGTTGCCGATGCCATGCATCTTGGTGAATTTCATGGCGCCCTTGGGGTTTACATGCTGTAGTACATGTCGAATTCGATGGGATGGGTCGTCAGGCGCAGGCGCGTGACTTCGGCCATCTTCAGTTCCAGGTAGGCGTCGATCATCGCGTCCGAGAACACGCCGCCGCGGGTCAGGAAGCCGCGGTCCTTGTCAAGGTAGTCCAGCGCCTGGTCGAGGCTGTGGCACACGGTAGGCACCTTGGCATCTTCTTCCGGCGGCAGGTGGTAGAGGTCCTTGTCCATGGCTTCGCCGGGATGGATGCGGTTTTCCACACCATCGAGCCCGGCCATGAGCAGCGCGGCAAACGCCAGGTAGGGGTTGGCCAGCGGGTCCGGAAAGCGCACCTCGACGCGCCGCGCGACTGGATTGGCCACGTAGGGAATGCGGATCGAGGCCGAGCGGTTGCGCGCGCTGTAGGCGAGTTTGACCGGCGCCTCGTAGTGCGGCACCAAGCGCTTGTAGCTGTTGGTGCCGGGGTTGGTAATGGCGTTGAGCGCGCGCGCATGCTTGATGATGCCACCGATGTAGAACAGCGCAAACTCGGACAGGCCCGCGTAGCCATCGCCAGCGAACAGGTTCTTGCCGTCCTTCCAGACGGACTGGTGCACGTGCATGCCCGAGCCGTTGTCGCCCACGATGGGCTTGGGCATGAAGGTGGCCGTCTTGCCGTGGCGGTGCGCCACGTTGTGGATCACGTATTTCTGCAACTGCAGCCAGTCGGCGCGTTGCACCAGCGTGCTGAACTTCGTGCCCAGCTCCAGCTGGCCGGCCGTGGCCACTTCGTGGTGGTGCACCTCGACGGGGATGCCCAGCGCCTCCAGCGTCAGGCACATCTCGGAGCGCATGTCGTGCAGGCTGTCCACCGGCGGCACCGGAAAGTAGCCGCCCTTGACGGCGGGGCGGTGGCCGGAATTGCCGTGGGCGTATTCGGTGCCGGTGTTCCAGGCGGCTTCTTCCGACTCGATCTGCAGGAAGCACCCGGACATGTCGGCGTGCCAGCGCACGCTGTCAAAGACGAAGAACTCGGGTTCGGGGCCGAAGTAGGCCGTGTCACCAATGCCGCTGCTCTTGAGGTAGGCCTCGGCGCGGTGCGCGAGCGAGCGCGGGTCGCGGTCGTAGGGCCGGCCGTCGCTCGGGTCGTGCACGTCGCAGCTCAGGATCAGTGTGGGCTCCTCGAAGAAGGGGTCGATGTTGGCGGTGTTCGGGTCGGGCATCAGAATCATGTCCGAGGCTTCGATGCCTTTCCACCCGGCAATCGACGAGCCGTCGAACGCGTGCCCGGCGCTGAATTTGCCTTCATCGAACGCGGACACCGGCACGGTGACGTGCTGCTCCTTGCCACGGGTATCCGTGAAGCGCAGATCCACGAACTGCACGGCCTTGTCGGTCATCATCTTCATGACGTCGGAAACGGTTTTTGCCATCTGAGTGCTCCATCCAGGGTTGGGGGTTGAACTCTGTAAAGCATGAGCCGTGCCAGGTTTTGATCCATGGTGGCATCAGTGTCTCTCACTTGTGACCGCACCAGAATTGTGCATTTCGTGCATCCATATGGTGCATCGAGGGCGTGCATGCCCAAAGTAAGTGCATCTTTTTCCAAGTTGGCCATCGTCGGCTGCATCTGCGATCTTGTCTCTCTCGGGACAAACTGCGCCGCGAAGGACGCTTAGACTTCGCAAAAAGCACGATCGTACTTTTTTGGCGTTTTTTGTTTTGACAAGGAAGACAGCATGACGGCAAGCTACCAGGTGCACGGCAACGTGGCCGTGATCACCCTCGACAACCCTCCGGTCAACGGACTGGGACTGGCTACGCGGTGCGCCCTCGTTGATGGGCTCGCACGCGCGCAGGTTGACGAGGCCGTCATGGCCATTGTGCTCACCGGTGCGGGCAAGGCGTTTTCGGGTGGAGCCGACATCAAGGAGTTCGGCACACCCCAGGCCATCCAGGAACCCAACCTGCTTTCGGTCATCGGCGCCATCGAGCATTGCGTCAAGCCGGTGGTGGCCGCGATCCACAGCGTGGCGATGGGCGGCGGGCTGGAGCTTGCGCTCGGCTGCCACTACCGCGTGGTGGCGCCCGGCTGCAATGTGGCCCTGCCCGAGGTCAAGTTGGGCCTGATTCCCGGCGCCGGCGGCACGCAGCGCCTGCCCCGGGTGATCGGTGTGGAAGCGGCGCTCAACATGATCGTGAGCGGCGAGCCGGTCAAGAGTGAATTCATTGCGGGCGTGCCGGGGCAAAAGCTGTTCGACAAGCTCACCGTCTCCACCGAATCGCTGATGGACGAGGCGCTTGCATTTGCGCGCGGCGTGGCCGATGAACATGCCAAGGGCGCCCCGCTGCCGCTGGTGCGCCACCTGCCGTGCAAACACCCGCAGGGCGATGCTTACTTCCAGTTCGCGCGCAACATGGTCAAGGGCATGGCGAAGAACTTTCCGGCACCCGCCCAGTGCGTGGACGCGGTGGAGGTGGCGACGAAGAAGAAATTCGCCGACGGTATGGCGTACGAGCGTGAGCACTTCATCAACCTGATGTGGACCAGCGAGTCGCGCGCACTGCGCCACCTGTTTGTCGCCGAGCGCGCCGCCAGCAAGATCCCCGACGTGCCCTCCGACACCCCGCAGCGCGAAATCAGGAAGGTGGCCGTCATCGGCGCGGGCACCATGGGTGGCGGCATCGCGATGAACTTCCTCAACGCAGGCATCCCCGTCACCATGCTGGAGATGAAGCCCGAGGCCATCGAGCGCGGCGTGGGCGTGATGCGCAAGAACTACGAGGCACAGGTCAAGAAGGGCAAGCTCAAACAGGACAAGTACGAGCAACGCATGGCGCTGCTCACCACCACGCTGAGCTATGACGACCTCAAGGACGCCGACCTCGTCATCGAGGCGGTGTTCGAGGATATCGGCGTGAAGGAGCAAGTCTTCAAGCAGCTCGATGCCGTGGTCAGGCCCGGCGCCATCCTGGCGAGCAACACCTCGACGCTGGACGTGAACAGGATCGCCGCGTTCACGAAGCGGCCGCAGGATGTGGTGGGCATGCATTTCTTCAGTCCGGCCAATGTCATGAAGCTGCTTGAAGTCGTGCGTGGCGAGAAGACCGCCAAGGACGTGCTGGCCACCGTCATGACCGTGGCCAAGAAGATCCGCAAGACGGCCGTGGTGGCTGGGGTGTGCGATGGTTTCATCGGCAACCGCATGATCGAGCAGTACGTGCGCCAGGCGGGATTTTTGATCGATGAAGGCTGCACGCCCGCGCAGGTGGACAAGGCCGTCGAAAAATTCGGCTTCGCCATGGGGCCCTTCCGCATGGGCGACTTGGCGGGCAACGACATCGGCTGGGCGATTCGCAAGCGCCGCGCGATCGAGCATCCCGACATGAAGTACAGCAAGACCGCGGACCTGTTGTGCGAGCGGGGCCGCTTCGGGCAGAAGGTGGGCAAGGGCTGGTACGACTACGTGCCGGGCAGGCGCGATGCCATCCCGAACGCCGAGGTCGTGGCCATGATCGAGGACTATCGCAAGAGCCAGGGCATCACACCGCGCAAGGTGACGGACGAGGAGATCGTGCAGCGCCTGGTGTTCTCGCTGGTGAACGAGGCCGCGCACATCCTGGAAGAAGGCATCGCCAACAAGGCGAGCGACATCGACGTGGTCTACATCTTCGGCTACGGTTTCCCGGTGTTTCGCGGCGGGCCGCTGAACTACGCCAACGAGTTCGGCCTGTTCAACGTGGTGGCCACGATGAAGCGCTTTGCGCAAAACCCGCTCGACGACGCTGCGTTCTGGCAGCCCGCGCCCCTGTTGGCGCGCCTGGTAGCTCAAGGCAAGCAATTTGCCTGAAGCCGAACGCGACCGAACGCAACCGAAGACACAAGGACCATCGCAATGACATCCGCAGTAATCGTTTCCACCGCCCGCACGCCGCTCGCCAAGAGCTGGAAGGGTTCGTTCAACATGACCCATGGCGCCACGATGGGTAGCCACGTGGTGCGCGCCGCCGTCGAGCGCGCCGGCGTCGAAGGCGCCGAGGTCGAGGACGTGATCATGGGCTGCGCCAACCCCGAGGGCGCCACCGGCATGAACATCGCGCGCCAGATCGCGCTCATGGCCGATCTGCCCGTCACGACCGCCGGCATGACCGTGAACCGTTTCTGCTCCTCGGGCCTGCAGGCCATCGCCATCGCCAGCCAGCGCATCATCGCGGGCGAGGGCGACGTGTACGTGGCCGGCGGCGTGGAGAGCATCTCCTGCGTGCAGCAGGAGATGAACATGCACATGATTTTCGACCCCGCGCTGCAGAAGAAGAAGCCCGAGATCTACTGGGGCATGCTGCAGACGGCCGAGCAGGTCGCCCAGCGCTACCGCATCGGCCGCGAAGCCATGGACGAGTACGGCGCTGCCAGCCAGCAGAAGGCCTGCGCCGCGCAGGCCGCGGGCCTGTTCGAGGCCGAGATCGCACCGATCACCGTGACCGCGGGCATTGTCGACAAGACCATGGGCCTGATCACGAAGCAGGTCACCGTCAGCAAGGACGAAGGCCTGCGCGAGGGCACGACGGTGGCGGGCATCAGCGGCATCAAGCCGGCGCTGCCCGGTGGCCTGGTGGCGGCAGGCAATGCCAGCCAGTATTCCGACGGTGCGGGCGCCTGCGTGGTGGTGGGCGAAGACTACGCGAGCCGCAAGGGCCTCAAGCCGCTGGGGCGCTTCCTTGGATTTGCGGTCGCGGGCTGCGAGCCCGACGAGATGGGCATCGGCCCGGTGTTCGCGGTGCCCAAGGTACTGAAGAAGCTCGGCCTGACGATCGATGACATTGACCTGTGGGAGCTCAACGAGGCCTTTGCCGTGCAGGTCATCTACTGCCGCGACCGGCTGGGCATCCCGGCCGACCGCCTGAACGTGAACGGCGGTGCGATCGCCGTCGGTCACCCCTACGGCGTGACAGGCCAGCGCCTGACGGGGCACGCGCTCATCGAGGGCAAGCGCCGCGGTGCCAAGCGGGTGTGCATCACGATGTGCATCGGTGGCGGCATGGGCGCGGCCGGGGTGTTCGAGGTGTTGTAAGGTGCGCCGGGCGCAAGCCCGAAATCGATCTGCGGGGCCGAATCATTCGGCCCCTTGCTATTTGGCTTGTACGCGTTTGAGCAGATTTGCCAGATAGGCGTCAAAGAGCTCTTGTGACGATTGCCCGAACATGCGGATGCGTCCTGTGTGGCTCATCACGAGCAGGCCGACGATGTGCGCGAAGAGGGCGGTGACTTCCCGGGTTGCCGCAGCGCTGCTCATGCCCATGGATTGCAGCGCGCCGTGGCAGGGTAGCAGTGCATCGCGCAGGCGGGTGTTGAGCCGGGTGTTGAGTTCAGGCGTCAGGCCGCGTGGCGCCATGCCTTGAAAGAGGTAGAAGCCCAGATCCAAGTCATGCGAGTTGGCGCGGTAGAACTCGAAGAAGGCCGTGGCGGCAGCGCGCAGCCGGTCGGCCTCGCTCGGCGCATCGATCAGGGCCTGTTGCACACGGTCGTTCAGGCGTTCGAGCGATTCGCCCAGCAGCGCGCCATAGATGTGCTCCTTGCTCGGAAAGTAGCTGTAGAGCGCCCCCGGCGTGTAGCCCGCGCGCCGCGCGATTTCGCGGATGCTGGTCTTTTCCATGCCCAGTTCAAAGAAAACCGACCGCGCCGCATCCAGCACCAGTTCCTGCCGGACGTCGGCGAGCTTGCGCCGGCGCTCGTCACGTTGTGTGTGGGTGGAGATGGGAGGTGCCGAGGGTTTTTTTTCTGGAAGAGGCATACGGCTCATTGTAGGATTGACAATAACATTGAACACTGTTCAAATATATTTATGTTTGTTTGAGGAGAAGAGTCATGGGCATGAACATAGACGCCGCGCCCGAGCGGGTGGCCTTGATGACGGGGGATGCCTACCGGGAATCGCTCAGACGCCTCAAACCCCGCGTGTTTGTCGATGGCAGGCGCATCGAGAGCGTGGCCGATGCGCCCGAACTCGTGCCGGGGGTGAACGCGCTGGCCTACACCTACGACTTCGCGCTCAAGGAAGAACTGGCGCCAATCGCGCTGGCCACGCAGACGAGTCGCGGCCGCATCGTGCCGCGCATGCTGCATGTGAATGAGGCGGCCGGTGATCTGCTCAACAAGCTCGAGGCGGTGCGCGTGCTGTGCCAGGAAACCGGCTGCGCGCAGCGCTATCTGGCGCACGACGCGCTCAACGGCCTGGCGCAGGCCACCGCGGCGATCGACGATGCAAGCGGCACGCGCGAGGCGGGCGATCGTTTTCGCGCCTACCTCGCGCATGCGCAAGACAACGATCTTGCCATCGGCATTGCGATGACCGACGCCAAGGGCGACCGCACGAAGAAGCCGCATGAGCAGGCGAACCTGGATGCCTACGTGCACGTGGTGCGGCGCGACGGCAAGGGCGTGTGGATCAGCGGCGCCAAGGCCATCGTGACCGGCGCGCCCTACATGCACGAGCTGCTCGTGATGCCGAGTCGCAACATGGGGCCGCAGGACGCGGCGTTTGCCGTGTGCTGCGCGGTGCCGGTGGATGCGGCCGGCATCACCATCGTCTCACGCGTGGCGGGGCGGCCAAGCGATGAGCCCGAGCACGGCGCGCCGTTGTTCTCGCGCAGGTACGGCCAGTCCACCGCCGTCGTGCTGTTCGAGGAGGTTTTCGTGCCGTGGGAGCGCGTGTTCTACGCCGGTGACTGGAAGCACAGCCACATCCTCACCTACAGCTACGCCACGCACCATCGCCACAGCTGCATCGCCGCGCGCGCCGGCTTCGGCGATCTGCTCATCGGCGCGGGCGCGCTGATGTGCGAGGCCAACGGCTTCGACGACCCGGGCAAAGTGAGCAGCCTGCGCGAGCCCATGGTCGAGCTCATCAAGATCGTCGAGGGCTTTTACGCTTGTGGTGTGGCCGCGAGTGTCTACGCGCAGCCGGATGAGCACAGCAAGACCTTCATGCCCGAGCCGGTGTATGCCAACATCGGCAAGCTGCTGATGTCCACGCAGATCTACGACATGCACCGCCTCGCGCACGAGGTCTCGGGCGGCCTCATCGTCGCGCTGCCCGGGCCGGATGAGGACCACAACCCCGAGACGGCCGCGAAACTCTCTGACGTGCTGCGCGCCAGCCCCATCGTGCCTTACGACAAGCGCATCGAGGCCGCGCGTTTCATCGAAGACCTCACCGCTTCCTACCAGGGCGGTTGGTACTCGCTCATCAGCCTGCACGGCGGTGGTTCGCCCGCGGCGATGAAGCAGGAAATATGGCGCAACTACCCCGTGGGCAACAAGGTGCAGCTCGTCGAACGCCTGCTGGAGCGCGGCGTGATGCATGACCCGGACCGCCCGATCACGGCGAACACCCAGCCTGGCAAGTGCTGCGACAGCGGCTGCGGCGCGCCGGGGCAGGGGATCATGCAGCCGATGACGGTGCGTCGCACCCGCGAAACCGGCTGAATCCGTGGACCGCGGATCAGTTGCGCATGGTGCCCGGCAGCCAGAGTGCAATTTGAGGCCAGAGCATCACCATGCCCATCACGGCAATCATCAAGACCACGTAGGGCATGGCGCCGCGCACGATGGTGCCCAGAGGGGCATTCGTGATGGCCTTGATCGTGAACAGGTTCATGCCCACGGGCGGAGTGATTTGCGCCAGCTCCAGGTTGATGACCAGCAGTACCCCGTACCAGACGGGGTTGATGCCAAGATGGTGCATCACCGGAAGAATCACCGGCGTCGTGATCAGGATGATGGAGATGGATTCCAGGAACATGCCGAGCACGAAGATCAACGCCATCATGGTCAGCAGGAAGCCGATCGCCCCCATGTGGGCGGCCGTCACCAGCTCCACCATCTGCTGGGGTATGCGCAGCTTGGTCAGCACGTGTCCGAACACCGAGGCGCCGGCAAGGATCATGAACAGCATCGCGGAGATCCGGCTCGCATCGACGGCTGCTTCCCAGATGGCGCGCAGGTTCAGCGTGCGATAGACCAGTACCCCGATCAGCAGGGCCAGCCAGGCGCCTGCGGCGGCGGCTTCGGTGGCGGTGAACAGGCCGGCGTACATCCCGCCCAGCACGAACACGGGCAAGGACAGCGCCCACAGTGCCTTGCGCAGGGCATGCAGCGCTTCGCCGAAGCTGGCGCGCGGCTCGCGCCGGATGTGGCGGTGTTTCATGGCGGTGGTCGCCATGCTCCAGGCGATGAAGACGGCCGCCATCAGCAAGCCCGGCACAACCCCTGCCATGAACAGAGCGCCAATCGAGGTGTCGGTGATCACGCCGTAAAGAATCATCGGGCCGGAAGGCGGAATCAGAATGCCCAGCGTGCCGCCTGCCGCGACCAGGCCATAGGCTGCGCGCGGGTCGTAGCCGTAACGGACCATTTGTGGAATGGCCACGGCCCCTATGGTCAGCGCGGTGGCGACACTGGAGCCGGAGATCGCAGCGAATACGGTGCAGGCAGCGATGGTGGCGATACCCAGTCCGCCTGGCAGGTGGCGCGTGAGTGTGTACGCCGTCTGGTAGAGGTCATCCACGATCTTGCTGCGGATCATCAGGTAGGCCATGAAGGCGAACAGCGGAATGGCCACCAGCAGGTAATGATCCATCTCGCCGAACATCACCTCGGTGACGGAGCCCAGCTCACCCTGGGTGATCAGCAGCAGCGCGCCGCCGAATGCGGCCAGTCCGGCGAAGATCGGCAGCCCGGTGAACAGCAGCAGGAGCAGCGCGACAAAAAGCACGGCGATCGTCATGGGGCATCCCTTGGCGCTGCCAGCTGGCTTGAGGAGGCAGGGCGCAGGGGCCGGCCGATCCATGTGCGCCAGAGTGCCTCGAGGGTGGCCAGCAACAGCAAGGCGCCGCCCAGGGGCAGCATCAGCATCAGCCACCACACGGGCCATTCGAGGTGGCCTTCGGTGACCAGTCCGAGCGTGCGCGCCAGCATCGCGGTCTGCCCTCCGCTGACGACAAGCACCGTTGCCACGGCGGCACAGGCCACGGCGGCCCATGCCGTGGCCCAGCGCTTGCCGGCGGGTGAAAGCCGCTGCACCAGCACGTCCACGCCTATGTGTTCACCGCGCCGGAAGGTCTGGGCCACGGCCAGCATCACGGTCGCCACCAGCAGGTGGCCGACGAGTTCGTCAACCCAGGCTGGCGCGGCGTTGAAGACGTAGCGCATCACGACGGCCCAGCCGATCAGCACGAATGATATGAGGATGGCGATGGCCGAAAGCGCCATGGCGGCGGCGCAGATGGTGGCCACGGCCTGGCTCAGGATGCGCAGCGCGGTGCTCTCGCCGGGCGTGTCAGGAAGTTGGTGCATGGAACGTCATCTTCTGGTGCATTTGGGCGACTACAGCTTGTCGATCAACTGCAGCAACTTTTCGCCGTCGGCTCCGGTGTCATCGAGAAATGTCTTTTTCACCGTCGGCTGCATCGCCTTGGCCATGGCGTCTTCCTGTGCCTTGGTCAGGGCGACGGCCTGCATGCCGTGTTCGTTGAGCACCTTGAGGTCTTCCGCGGGAATCTCGTCGGGGCGGATGGAGCGTTGCACGGCGCTGTCGGCCGCTTTCTGGATGGCATCGCGCACGTCACCCGGCAGGCTGTCCCACCACGCCGGATTGACCACCAGGTTGTCGAACGCCAGGATGATGTTGGACGCCACGCCGTACTTCTGTACCTCGTAGAACTTTCGGCTGTATGCGGCCTTGACACCTGTGAAGCCGGCATCGAGCACGCCGGTCTGCAGTGCCTGATACACCTCGGAGCCAGGCATGGCCGAAGGATGGGCGCCCATCGCCGACAGGCCGGTATCCCACAGTTTGTTGAGGCCGCGAATCTTCAGGCCGGCAAAGTCGGCGGGAGCGATCAGCGGCTTTTGCGCCGAGGTGAAGATGCCGTCGTTGGCATCGACGATCCAGGCAATGTTTTTGACGCCGCGCTGAGCCATCTTGCCGTCCAGCAGGCGTGCCGCATCCGAGCCGATGAACGCCTCCTGTTTGGCGACCGAGGTCATGAGGTACGGAATGATCGTGACGCTCATCTCGGGGATGGTGCCGCCCCACTGAAAGCTCAGGATGGACGCCGCCTCGATCTTGCCGCTGGCCACGGCCGGGTGATTCTGGTTGGGTTTGTAGAGCTGGGCCGCGCCGAAGATCTGCACTTCCACGCGGCCCTGTGTCGCGGCCTGGACGTCCTTGGCGAACCGGGCCAAGTTGATCGCCGTTTGATGCGTGGGCGGAAACTGGTGGCTGATCCGCATGGTGTAGTCCGCCGCGAGCACCGTGCTCGCTGCTGCGGTGGAAAGCACGGCGAGGAGAGCCGCGCGGCAGAGGTGGTGGAACAGTTTGGGCATCGTTTGTCTCCTTTGAATGAATGGTTGCCGCAAATCAGGCGACCGCGTGCTCCACGCGCAGCGCCTGGATATCCCCGGGGCTGTACCCCAGGTGCTCGAGCAGGTCGTCCGTGTCTTCGCCGAGGCGCGGTGGATCGCGCCGGGACTTCAGGCGCATGCCGTCCAAGGTGATCGGGAACAGGGGAGCTTGCGCGGATTCGCCAGCGTGTGCTCCGTCCGGGAGCCGTATCCGTGCGAAGCCGCCGGTTTCCAGCAGGTGCGGATCGTGGTACAGATCCTCGGGACGACGGATGGGCGCGAATGGCAGGCCCGCACTTTCCATCAGCCGGGCAAGCTCGGCCGCGCTGCGCCCCGACAGCCGTTCGCGCAGCAGTGCCAGCAGGCGCGGGCGGGCGCGGACGCGATCGTTGTTGGTGGCGAATGCGGGATCCTGTGCCAGGTCCTGCAGTTCCAGAATGCGGCAGAAGGTCTGCCATTGCGCATCGCTGACCGCGGCGAGAAAGATCTGCTCGCCATCCTTGACCGTGAACACGTCGTACACGGCCCAGGGATTGTCGCGAGCGGGCAGGGGGGCAGCGGGTTTTCCCGTCAGCGCGTACTGCAGCATGTGCTGCCCGACCAGGAAGACGTTGTTTTCGTACAGTGCGCTTTGTACCTGCATGCCGCGGCCCGTGATGCCGCGCTGGATCAGCGCACCCAGAACGCCAATGGCGCCGAACAATCCACCCATGATGTCGTTGACGCTGGCGCCGGCGCGCAGTGGGTCTCCGGGGCGGCCCGTCATGTAGGCCAGTCCCCCCATCATCTGCACGACTTCATCCAGTGCCGTGCGGTGCTCGTACGGACCGGGCAGAAAGCCTTTGTTGGCCACGTAGATCATGCGTGGATGGGTTTGCGACAACGATGCGTAATCCAGTCCGTACTTGTCCATCGTGCCGGGCTTGAAGTTCTCGATGACCACGTCCGCACTGGTGGCCAGCCGCCGGGCCACCGCAGCGCCTTGCGGATGGTGCAGGTCGATGGCGATGCTCTTCTTGTTGCGGTTGAACATGGGAAAGAAGCCGGCCCCGGCCCCCAGCAGGCGCCGGGTGCGGTCGCCGTCGATGGGTTCGACCTTGATCACTTCCGCGCCCAGATCGGCCAGCATCAGCCCGCAAGTCGGGCCCATGACCATGTGGGTGAATTCGACGACGCGCAGCCCCGCCAGTGGTTGGGGCGCCAAGTGTCCGGGCGTGCTCATGCCGCCGCATCCGCCGGCGCGGGTTGCATGGTTTTGGGCAGACCGGCGCGCCACAGCGTGCCGTGCAGTGCTTCTCCGTCGAGCCATTCGGCCACAAGCGTGCGCAGTTGCAGAAGCTGTGGGATGTCGATGCCCGTCGGCATGCCCATGCTGGCAAAAAGGTAGGCCAGGTCTTCGCTGGCCACGTTGCCACTGGCACCGGGCGCGTGCGGACACCCGCCGATGCCGGCAAGGCTGGCATCAAAGCGCCTCACGCCGGTGCGCAGTGCTGCCATCACGTTGGCGACGCCCAGGCCGCGCGTGTCGTGAAAGTGGCCGCACGCCAGGCGTTCACCCGCGATCGCATAGGCCTGCGTGAACAGGGCATCGACCGCACGCGGATCGGCGTAACCCACGGTGTCTGCCAAGCCGACCCGGTCAACTCCGGTGTCCAGTGCGGCGCGCAGCAAATCGAGCACTTGCGCAGGTTCCACGCGGCCCTGGATCGTGCAGCCGAACGCAGTGCTGATGCCTACCTCCAGCAAGCAGGCCGAGCCCGCGGCGTCGCGCGCTGCGCGTATGCGCCCGATCTCCTGAATCACCTCGTCAGGTGCCTTGCGCAGGTTCGCCAGGCTGTGCGCGCGGCTGGCCGACAGGGGCAGCAGCATCAGGTCGGCGCCGGATTCGATCGCTCGTTCAGCCCCCTTGAGATTGGGCACCAGCACCGACACCGAAAGACCAGGTAATGTTTTTGCGTAGGCAACCAGTTCGGCTGTGTCCGCCAACTGCGGCAGCAACCTGGGGGGCACGAAGGAGCCCACCTCGATTTCACGCAATCCCGCCCGCCAGGCCGATTGGATCCACTGCAGTTTGTGCGCGGTGGGTACCGTGCGCCCGATGCTCTGCAAGCCGTCTCTGAGGCCGACTTCGCGGATCACGACGATATCCGATGGCATGTTCGAGGTTCTCCCCTTCTGGAATACGCCCTTGGGCGGCGATGAATGCGTGCAGTCTAAAATTCGTGTCTTGGAAGTAAAGAGACATTTTGGAACGGTAGATATTCCATTTGAGAAAATGTTTTGGGTTTGACTGATGCGCGACCTGGATCTGACCACCCTGAAGTTGTTCGTCGCCACCTGTGATGCCGGCAGCATCACCCGTGCGGCCGCGCATTCGCATATCGTGGGCAGCGCCATCAGCAAGCGGATTGCCCAATTGGAGGCGCAACTGAGGACGCCCCTGATGGTTCGCCGGCGCCATGGCATCGAACTTACCGGTGCGGGCGAAACGGTACTGGAACATGCCCGGGCCATGCTGCTGGCGGCAGAGCATCTGGAGCGAGACATGGATGCCTTTGCCGCTGGTGCGCGCGGCCAGGTGCGCGTGCTGGCGACGCTCTCGACCATGGCCGAATCGCTGGCGGACGATATTGCCGCGTTCCTGTCACGGCCGGAGCATGCGGGCATCCGGGTGGATGTCGAGGAGCGCATCAGCGCCGCCGTGGTTCGAGGCATCCGGGAGGGGGTCGCCTCGGTCGGCATATGCTGGGATACGGCGGATTTGCAGGATCTGCAGTCGTGCGGTTACCGCCACGACCATTTGGCGATCGTGGTGCCGCCGGAGCATCCACTGGCGGCGCGTGGCGAGGTTTCCTTCGCCGACTCGCTGGCCTGGGAGCACGTGGGCCTGCCGGTGAACAGCGCCGTGGAGATCATGCTGATGCGGGCCGCCGCCGAGCAGGGCCGACGATTGAATTTCCGCATGATCGTGACGAGTTTCGAGGCGGCCATGCGTATCGTTCGTGCGCGCCTGGCCATCAGCGTTGTTCCTATGGAAGCGGTGACGGCTTACGTTGACGCCTACGGATTGCGCGTGCTGCCGCTCACCGACGTCTGGGCGCGGCGCAGGTTTGCGCTGTGCTACCGCAGCGAGAAAACGCTCACGCCGGCTGCGCGCTTGCTGGTGCAATACCTTTCGACGCGCGGCTGAATGCGTGCGCTGGCGCGTGCTCAGCGGCGTGGATCTTCACGCAACTTCGAAAACGCCGCCGCCATCGCCGACTGCGGCTGCGCGTCGCGCGCGTGCTGCCGCCCGGCTCCCCGTCCCGCGGTCTCGAAGCGGTTCTCCCGCGCGCCGTCGCGCCTCGGCGCCTGCGCGTCCAGCTTCATCGTCAGGCTGATGCGCTTGCGGGCCGCGTCCACCTCCAGCACCTTCACCTTCACGATCTGCCCGGTCTTGACCACTTCGCGGGCGTCGTTGACGAATTTGTTCGATAGCTGGCTCACATGCACCAGGCCGTCCTGGTGCACGCCCAGATCGACGAAGGCGCCAAACTGCGCCACGTTGCTCACCGTGCCTTCGAGCACCATGCCTTCCTTGAGGTCGGTGATGTCCTGCACGCCTTCGCTGTAGCGCGCCACCTGAAAATCGGGTCGCGGGTCGCGTCCGGGTTTTTCGAGTTCGGCGAGGATGTCCTTGACGGTGATGGCGCCGAAACTCTCGGTGGCGAACTGCTCCGGTCGCAGGCTCTTGAGCCGTTCCGCGTGGCCCATGAGCTGGTCGATCGGCTGGCCGGTCTGGGCGAGGATGGTCTCGACGACGGGGTAGGTCTCGGGGTGCACGCCGGTCATGTCCAGCGGGTTGTCGCCACCGCGGATACGCAGGAAGCCGGCCGATTGCTCGAAAGTGCGTGGCCCCAGGCCGGTCACCTGCAGCAGCTGCTGGCGGTTGGCGAAGGCGCCGTGCTGCTCGCGCCAGCGCACGATGGCCTTGGCCGTGGTCTGTGTCAGGCCCGAGACGCGCGCCAGCAGCGGGGGGCTGGCGGTGTTCAGGTCCACGCCGACGCCGTTCACGCAGTCTTCGACCACTGCGCCCAGCGTGTGCGCGAGCTGGCTCTGGTTCACGTCGTGCTGGTACTGGCCTACGCCTATGCTCTTGGGGTCGATCTTCACCAGCTCGGCCAGCGGGTCCTGCAGGCGCCGCGCGATGCTGGCGGCACCGCGCAGGCTCACGTCCACGTCCGGCAGCTCCTGGCTGGCGTATTCGCTGGCCGAATAGACCGAGGCACCGGCCTCGCTGACAACTACCTTTTGAATAGCTGCTTGCGCTTGTCCATATTGGTCTGGAGCCGTTTTTTTCATTAAATTCATCACATCGGCCGCGAGCCGGTCTGTTTCGCGGCTGGCGGTGCCGTTGCCAATCGCAATGAGCTGCACGCCGTGCTTGCTCACGAGCCGCGCCAGCGTGCGCAGGCTACCGTCCCAATCCTTGCGCGGTTCGTGCGGGTAGATGGTGGCGGTCTCCAGGAGCTTGCCGGTGGCATCCACCACGGCTACCTTCACGCCGGTGCGGATGCCCGGATCAAGCCCCATCACCACCTTCTGTCCGGCGGGCGCGGCCAGCAGCAGGTCGCGCAGGTTGTCGGCGAAGACCTTGATAGCCACCTGTTCGGCCGCCTCGCGCAGGCGCGCGAAGAGGTCGCGCTCGATCGACAGGCCAAGCTTCACGCGCCAGGTCCAGGCGACGCATTTGCGCAGCAGGTCGTCGGCGGGGCGCCCCTGGTGGCTCCATCGCAGGTGCTGCGCGATGCGGCCTTCGGCGAGGCTGGGGGCGGCTGCAGGGCCTTTCCCCAAGCCTTCCCCAGCGGGGGAGGGAGCGGGCTCGGGCAGCACCAGCTTGGCGTCGAGGATTTCAAGCTGGCGTCCGCGAAAGACGGCCAGTGCCCGGTGGCTGGGCACGCGGGCGATGGGCTCGTCGTAGTTGAAGTAGTCACGAAACTTCGCCACCTCGGGGTCGTTCTCGTTCTTGCCGCTCACCAGACGGCTTTGCAGCAGGCCCTCGGCCCAGAGCCATTCGCGCAGGCCTTGCACCAGTGTGGCGTCCTCGGCCCAGCGCTCGCTGAGGATGTCCCGCACGCCGTCGAGTACCGCGGGCACGCTGGTGAAGTCCTCGCCGCCTTCGCCCTTGTGCGCCTTGACGTAGGGCAGGGCGGCCTGGTGCGGGTCGAGCGCGGGATCGGCGAACAAGGCATCCGCGAGCGGCTCGATCCCGAATTCGCGCGCGATTTGGCCCTTGGTGCGGCGTTTGGGCTTGTAGGGCAGGTACAGGTCTTCGAGTTCCTGCTTCGTCGCGGCGGCCGCGATGGCGGTGGCCAGTGCGGGCGTGAGCTTGCCTTGCTCCTCGATGCTCTTGAGGATGGCGGCGCGCCGCTCGGTGAGTTCGCGCAGATAGCTCAGGCGCGACTGCAGCTCGCGCAGTTGCGCGTCGTCCAGACCCCCGGTGGCCTCCTTGCGGTAGCGGGCGATGAAGGGCACGGTGGCGCCGCCGTCAAGCAGTTGCACGGCGGCTTGCACCTGGCGTTCGGTGGCGTGGATTTCAGCGGCAATCTGCCGCACGATCTCTTGCATGTCTGTGGGTGGGAGTGGCGAACGGAAAAACCCGAAAGTGTGCCACGCAAAGCCACGGAGACAGGCGGACTCGCTGGTGCTCGGGCACACTGGCAACATGCCGGAAGAAAAAGAACAGGGTGCGGCCGCTCCCGCCGGAGCAGGCGAGGTGCCACGTGTGCCCATCTTCATCGTGATCGCGCTGGCGCTCCTGATGATGTCGCTGGATTCAACCATCGTCGCCACGGCCTTGCACGCACTGCAGCATGGGCTCGACACGACGATCAACTGGGCGGGCTGGACGCTGACCGCGTATTCGCTGGGCTTCGTGGTGGCGGTGCCCATCACCGGCAAGCTCAGCGAGCGCTACGGCAGGCGGCGCGTGTTTCTGGCCTCGGTGGCGGTGTTCACGCTCGCGTCGTTGCTGTGCGGGCTGGCCACCAACATCTATGCGCTCATTGCCCTGCGCGTCATTCAGGCGGCGGGCGGCGCGGGCTTCACACCCTCGGCCACCGGCATCATCGTCGATCACTTCGGCAGCGCGCGCGACCGGGCGGTGAGCCTCTTTGGCAGCATCTTTCCCATCGGCGCGATGATCGGGCCCATCTTCGGCGGGCTCTTCGTCCGCTACTGGGACTGGCGCGGCGTGTTCCTTGTGAACGTGCCCATCGGCATCGTCATCCTGGTACTCGCCTGGCGTCTGATCCCGCACGATCGCAAGCGGCATCGCGCCGTCGCCAGCCTGGACCTGCGGGGCATGAGTCTGCTGGCGGCGTGTGTGCTCGGTGCAATGTTGGGCGTGAACTACCTGGGCGAACGTGACGTGCCCTTGCTGGCGCCCGTGGTGTGGCTGCCGCTGGCCATTGCCGCGCTGGCCGGCTGGATGTTCGTGCGTCACCTGAACCGCGTGGCCGAGCCTTTCATCGCGCCGCGCCTGCTGTTCGGTGCGGATTTCGGCATCGTCAACCTGGTGAATATCATGTTCGGCGGGATTCCCGTGGGCGCGATCGTGCTGGCGCCGCTGTATGCCACCAACCGCTACGGCATCGATGCGCTGTCGGCAGGTACGCTGCTGGTGGCGCAAGGGTTGGCCGCGGTGGTGATGTCGGTGCTGGCGATCATGGTGCTGCGGCGCACGGGCTACCGCCAACCCATCGCCCTGGGTGGGGCGTTGGCGGCCGCCGGACTGCTGATGCTGGCGATGCCGCCACAGGCAGGCGTCACGACCTATGCATGGCTGGCCGGCGCCAGCTTCATCGCCGGAACGGGCATCGGCATCGTCAACCCCGCCAGCCGCAATGCGGGGCTGCAGCTGGCGCCGCGGCATGCGTCATCGCTGGCGGCCATGCGTTCGATGTTCATGCAGGTGGGCACCATCCTGATCGTCTCGATCAGCACCGCCATCCTGGCGCCGGTGCAGGACCCGGGCCTGGCACAGGCCTGGATCTACGCGGTGACCGCCGCCGCCCTGGTGGCGGCGCTGTTCGTGCTGGTGCGCCGCGTGCCCGAGCACAAGGGGGCGTGGTAGCTGCGCCCCTTTTTCGGGCGCCTTACGCGACGAGCTTTTCGGCGAACGTCACGAGGCGCCTGGTCTGATAACGGATGATGTCCGTGACCTCTTCGTTCAGCGCGCCCATGTTGTTGCTGGCGCCATAGGGGTTGCCCAGGCCCTTGAACATCGCCGCGTCGGTGAAGCCGGGCGGCACGATGATCGAGCCCCAGTGCGCGAACGTGGTGTACATGCCCGTGAGCGTCGTTTCCTGCCCGCCGTGCAGGTTTTGCGCGCTGGTCATCGCGCTCGCCACTTTGCCCGACAGGTGTCCTTGTTGCCAGATGGGGCCGAGCGTGTCGATGAAGGCGCGCATCTGGCTGGCCACGGTCCCGAAGCGCGTGGGTGCGCTGAACAGATAGGCGTTGGCCCAGGTCAGATCCTCGGGCGTGGCCACCGGGACGTTGGCCGTCTTCTGCTGAAACGCCTTCCAGGCGGGCACCGAGTCGATGACCGTCTGTGGCGCGGTTTCCAGCACCTTGCGCAGACGCACTTCGGCGCCCGCAGCCTTCGCTGCTTCGGCGGCTACTTCCGCCATGGCGTGGTTGGTGCCGTAGGCACTGTAGTAGACGATGGCGAGTTGAACTTTGTGCATGTTGGCTCCTTCGGAGTGATCGGTTTTCGTGGTTGTTGCACCGCGCGAAACCGAAAATGGGTGTGCGCAGTATTATCGAATGCGTGCCTATATGAAATTGGTAGGCATTTTTGCGTTTGATTGTCCTAAAAATAGAACCATGCATGATTTGAATGACATGCTCTACTTCGCCGAGGTGGTGGAGCGTGGCAGCTTTGCGGCGGCCGGGCGGGCGTTGGGCATTCCGAAGTCGCGCCTGTCGCGGCGCATCTCCGAGCTGGAGGCTCAGTTGGACGTGCGGCTGCTGCAACGCACCACGCGCACGCTCTCGCTCACCGATGCGGGGCAAGCCTTCCTAGCTCATTGTGCAGCGGTGCGCGAATCGGCACAAGCCGCGGCCGATGCGGTGGCGCAGGTGCAGGCCGTGCCGCGCGGCACGGTGCGCGTGACCTGTCCGGTGACCCTGGCGCAAACCGTGCTGGCGCAGCAGTTGCCCTTCTATCTGGATCGCTACCCCGAGGTGCGTCTGGATCTGCAGGTGACTAACCGTGTGGTGAACCTGGTGGAGGAAGGTGTGGACGTGGCGCTGCGCGTGCGCAGCTCGCTCGATGACAGCGGCTCCATGGTGGTCAAGCGCCTGGGCGAGGTCTGCCAAGCCCTGGTGGCGAGCCCGGCGCAGCTCAGGCGCCAAGGTACACCCTCGGGTCTGGAAGACCTCGTCCGCATGGACATGCTGGTGCCGTCGAGCAGCGACGGCCAGAGCAGCCTGCGCCTGATCGGTCCTCAAGGCAAGGTACACAGCCTGCAGATTGCGCCACGCTGCGTGATCGATGACCTGCTCTCACTGAAATTCGCAGCGATGGCAGGCACCGGCATGGGCTGGCTGCCGGATTACATGGTGGCGGGCGAGCTGCATGACGGACGGCTGGTGCGCCTGCTGCCCGAATGGAGCCTGCCGCGCGCCATCGTGCATGCGGTGTTCCCCTCGCGCCGGGGCATGTCGCCCGCGGTCCGCAGTTTTCTCGATTTCCTCGAGGAAGTCATGCCGCCGCACGCCAGCGCATCCTGTGTGGGCGCGTGAGCAGCCCCCGGCGTGGCGGCGCCCCCGCGCATGTGGCACGTCAGAATGCCGGGAGCACGGCGCCTTTGTATTTGTCCAGGATGAACTGCTTGGCCTCGGGTGAATGCAATGCCTTCATGAGCTTGGCAATCGCCGGGTCGTTGGCACGGTCGGCGCGCGCGGCGACGATGTTCGTGTAGGGCGAATCGGCGCCTTCGATGAAGAGCGCATCCCGGGTCGGGTTCAGCTTGGCTTCGATCGCGTAGTTGGTGTTGATCAACGCCAGGTCCACGTCGGGCAGCGCGCGCGGCAGCAGCGGCGCCTCCAGTTCGCGGAATTTCAGCTTCTTGGGGTTGTCCACCACGTCCAGCGGCGTGGGTGTGAGGCTGTTCGCGCCCTTGAGCGTGATCAGTCCCTGCTTGGACAGCAGGATGAGCGCGCGCCCACCATTGGACGGATCGTTCGGAATGGCCACCGTTGCACCCTCCTTCAGATCCTTGATGTTCTTGATCTTGCTGGAGTACGCGCCAAACGGTTCCACGTGCACCTTGCCGCCCGGCACGACGACCAGATCGGTCTTGCGGTCTTTATTGAAGCTGTCCAGGTAGGGCTGATGCTGGAAGAAATTGGCGTCGAGCTGCTTGTCGGCCACGGCCATGTTGGGCTGCACGTAGTCGCTGAACTCCCTGATCTGCAGCTCGATGCCTTCGGCCTGAAGTTTGGGTTTGACGAAATTCAGGATTTCCGCGTGCGGTACCGGCGTGGCCGCGATCTTGAGCACGTCGGCGGCCTGCACCGACGCGGCCAGCGCGACAACCGCCAGCGCTGAGAAGACTTGCTTGAGCATGAGTGTGTACCTTTTGAGTCGATCACGAAGGGCGCGGGCCCAAGCGCATCGGTGGATGCGACACAGCGCGTGTCGTGGGCCTGGCCGGTGATCAAGTTTAAGGGTTAACCACTATGTTTGAATCGAATATAAACCTATTTAGATATAACAAATATATTCAATATGCAAACATTGAATTTGTGCCATGGCCTCAAGCGGGCACCGCCTCCTTCATCGGCTGGCCCAGGCTGCGCAGCAGGTCGCGCACCAGGTGTGCGCGCGCCGCGGGGTCGGGCAGCGCGCGTTCGATGCGCAGCTTTTCGTTGCCCGCGAGCTTGATGTCGCGGTTTTTCTGCACCAGCCGGATGATCGCCATGGGGTCGATCGGCGGTTGCGGCACGAAGCTGATGGTGATCGCGCCCGGCGCCGCGTCCACCTTGGTCACGCCGTAGGGCGCGCACAGCACGCGCAGGCGGTGCACGTCGACGAGTGTCTGCGTCTGGGCCGGGAGCTTGCCGAAGCGGTCCACGATTTCTTCAAGCAGCGTGTCGATCTGGTCGCTGGTGTGCGCCGTGGCCAGTCTTTTGTAGAGCGACAGACGTGTCTGCACGTCGGCGCAATAGTCGCTGGGCAGCAGTGCCGGGGCGTGCAGGTTGATGTCGGTCGTTGCCTGCATGGGGGCGAGCAGGTCGGGCTCCTTGCCGGCCTTCAGGCTCCTCACCGCCTCGGCCAGCATCTCGTTGTAGAGCTGAAAGCCCACCTCGATCATGTTGCCCGACTGGTTCTCGCCCAGCACCTCGCCCGCGCCGCGGATTTCCAGGTCGTGCATGGCCAGGTAGAAACCGCTGCCCAGTTCCTCCATTTGCTGGATCGCCTCCAGGCGCTGCGCCGCGTGCCCCCTGAGGCCGCGCACGTCCGGCACCATGAGGTAGGCGTAGGCCTGGTGGTGGCTGCGCCCCACGCGCCCGCGCAGCTGGTGCAGCTGCGCCAGGCCGAACTTGTCGGCGCGCGAGATCAGGATGGTGTTGGCCGTGGGCACGTCGATGCCGGTCTCGATGATGGTCGAGCACAGCAGCACATTGGTGCGCTGCGCGATGAAGTCGCGCATTACGTGCTCGAGCTGGCGCTCGGGCATCTGGCCGTGCGCGACGGCGATGCGTGCCTCGGGCAGGATCTCCTGCAGGCGCTCGCGCCGGTTTTCTATGGTTTCGACCTCGTTGTGCAGGAAGTACACCTGGCCGCCGCGCTTGAGCTCGCGCAGCACCGCCTCGCGGATCACGCCCGGGTTTTCCTCGCGCAGGAAGGTCTTGATCGCCAGGCGCCGCTGCGGCGCGGTGGCGATCACCGAGAGGTCGCGCAGCCCTTCGAGCGCCATGCCCATGGTGCGCGGGATCGGCGTGGCGGTGAGCGTGAGCACGTCCACCTCGGCGCGCATGGCCTTCATGGCCTCCTTGTGGCGCACGCCGAAGCGGTGCTCCTCGTCGATGATGAGCAGTCCGAGGTTCTTGAACTTCGTCGACGGCGAGAGCAGCTTGTGCGTGCCGACGACGATGTCCACCGTGCCCTCGGCCAAGCCCTTGAGCGCGGCCGTGGCCTCCTTGCCCGATGCAAAGCGGCTCACCTGCGCGACCTTGACCGGCCAGCGCGCGAAACGGTCCACCAACGTCTGGTAGTGCTGCTCCGCGAGCAGTGTGGTGGGCGCGAGCAGCGCCACCTGCTTGCCGCCGGTCACTGCGATGAAGGCGGCGCGCAGCGCCACCTCGGTCTTGCCGAAGCCCACGTCGCCGCAGACCAGGCGATCCATGGGGCGGGGGCTGATCATGTCCTGGATGACCGCGTGGATCGCGGCGTTCTGGTCGGCGGTTTCCTCAAAACCAAAATCGCTCACGAACTGTTCGTAATCCTGCGGCGAGAAGCGGAAGGCAAAGCCCTCGCGCGCGGCGCGGCGGGCGTAGATGTTGAGCAGCTCGGCAGCGGTGTCGCGCACCTGCTCGGCGGCTTTTCTCTTGGCCTTTTCCCACTGGTTGCCGCCCAGCTTGTGCAGCGGCGCCTCGTCGCCCGCGATGCCGCTGTAGCGGCTGATCTGCTGCAGCTGGCTCACGGGTACGTAGAGCACGGCCTTGTCGGCGTATTCCAGATGCAGAAATTCCTGCAGTGCCGGTGTGCCGTCGGGGTTCTTCTGTCCCATGTCCATGCTCACCAGGCCCCGGTAGCGGCCGATGCCGTGCTGTGCGTGCACGACCGGGTCGCCGATTTGCAGTTCGGCGAGGTCCTTGATCATGGATTCAAGATCGCTCGTCTGCTCCTGCTTGCGGCGCCTGCGTGCGCTGCCTCCCGTGGCGGCAAACAGCTCGGTTTCGGTGACGAAGTCGATGCCCTGCTCCTGCCAGCTGAACCCGCTGGCGAGCGCCGAGGTGGCCATGCCCACGCGCTCGCCCCGGGCGCCGAGGAATTCCTCCAGCGAATCAAAAGAGGGCGGGTTCAGATGGCTGGCGCGCAGGAAATCCAGCAGACTCTCGCGCCGGCCATCGCTTTCGGCCAGCAGCAGCACGCGGTGCGGTGTGCGGGCAAGGTGGGCATGTAGCTTGGCGATCGGGTCTTCGGCGCCGCGAATGGCCGTGAGATCAGGCAAGGGCCGGAATTGCGGATCGTCCGGATGGGCGTCTGCCGGGCGCAGGGCCAGCTGGGCATGTGCATTCGCGTGGCCGTAGAACTGCTCGCTCGTTAGAAACAGCGCTTCAGGCGGCAGTGCCGGATGCTCGGGGTCACCGGCCAGGAGGCGATGGCGCTCGCGCGTGTCCTGCCAGAAGCGCTGGAAGGCGGCTTCCAGGTCCCCGTGCAGCACGAGCGTGGCGGCGTCGCCCAGGTAATCGAAGACCGTTGCGGTCGCCTCAAAGAACAGCGGCAGGTAGTACTCGATGCCCGCGGTCGCCAGGCCCGCGCCCATGTCTTTGTAGATGCGGCTCTTGGTCGGGTCGCCTTCGAGCAGCTCGCGCCAGCGATTGCGAAAGCGCGTGCGCGCTTCCTCGTCCATCGGAAATTCGCGCCCCGGCAGCAACCGGACTTCGGGCACGGGGTAGAGACTGCGCTGCGTGTCCGGATCGAAGGTGCGGATGGAGTCGATTTCGTCGTCGAACAGGTCCACGCGCAGCGGCTGCGCCGAGCCCATGGGAAACAGGTCGATCAGCCCGCCGCGCACCGCGTATTCGCCGTGCGCCACCACCTGCGCCACGTGCTGGTAGCCTGCGAGCGTGAGCTGGGCGCGGAACTTGGCTTCATCGAGCTTCTGCCCGGTCTTGAAGTGAAAGGTGTAGGCCGCGAGAAACGAGGGCGGCGCCAGGCGATACAGCGCCGTGGTGGCCGGCACCAGCACCACGTCCACTTCGCCCTGGCGAATGCGCCAGAGTGTCGAGAGTCGCTCGCTGATCAGATCCTGGTGCGGCGAGAAATTGTCGTAGGGCAGCGTTTCCCAGTCCGGAAACAGCGCGCTGCGCAGGTCGGGCGCGAAGAAGGCTATCTCATCCATCAGGCGGCGCGCATCGGATGCATCGGCGCAGACGATGGCGGTGGTGTGCCGGTCGGCGGCCTCGCGCTCGGCCAGGCGCGCCAGCAGCAGCGCATCGCTGCTGCCCACGGGGCGCGGCATGGTGTAGCGTTTTCCGCGGACGAGGGTGGGGACTTGCATGAAGATGAAACCGAAAGACAACGACACAAACCCCCGGCCGCTGTGGGGAGGGGGTGATGCGTCTATTTTAGGGAAGGTGCTCGAGCGTCTTGCGCAGTGGCTGCCGCGGCCTTCTGCCTGCCCTTCAAGGCCGACTTCAGGCAACGCTGAACAAGTCCCTCGCGCGCGCCGCATCCCCGGCTTGGGCGGTCTGCTTCGTTGCAAATGCTCGCCATAACACCGGCTATGCCTGCGCTTTGCCCTTGCAGGGCGCAGGCCAGCCATAGGCCGGCCTCGTTCGTGCTGTCCAAAGCTGAACATGCAGCTTTGGAGCCGCAGCACTTACCCTCGCAGCCCATCCCAATCCAGGGCGCGCCACATCGCGGGGACTTATTCAGCGTCGCCTTTATATTTGCTGTCAAGTGGGCTAGCATGAGTGATGTAATCACAGGAGTTCGTCATGCCTACCGCATCGGTCAGCAATGATGCCCAGCGCCTTTTCGCATGGGCTTCGCCCCATGGCGTCACCGGGGCGAGCCGGGACCCGCAGGGCGATGCGCCGCAGCAGGCCGTGCAGGGGCCGCAAGACAGCACCCGTGTCACGCTCAGCGCTCGCGCGCAGGAGCTCGCGGCGGCCCAGTCTGATCAGACTGCGGGTCAGGATCAGGCCAATTCCACGAACGGCGATGAAGCGGATTCGCGCCATACCCAGTTGCTGCGCGCCTACGATGGGCACGCTTGAGGCGCATGCGGTGTCGTGACGGGTACAGACCATGCCGATGACCATCACCTCATCTTTGGGCGGGATGTCGGCGCAGTCCCGTTTGTCGGTGGCGCAGCAGGAGGCCAGGCAGGCGCAGGACACGGCGCAGCGTCTGCGTTCCGAGGCTGACGCGGCCCAGCGCAGCGCCGATCGCGAACAGGAGCGCGCGAACGGATTGGCTCAGCGCTCGCAGGATGCCTCAAGGCGCTCCGCGGCGGCGCAGCGTTCGATCGGGGTGGCGCAATCCGATCTGGATGACGCCGGGCGTGATGTCATGCCGCCGGTGCCGATGCCTGCCAAGTCGCCCGCCAGTGCTGTGGCAGCCGACTATGTCGTGGGCCAGTATCTGAGCGTCCTTGCCTGAGTCACCGCTGGGGTGACACCTTGCCGTGCGTGCCGCTGTCGCCGCGCAAGAAGCCTTCTCTGCCTGCACCGCCGTCGCCTATAGTTGCTGCTTCCGCAAGCTGGGCGCACGCATCGCATTCACCATGGACGACACCCCCATCCCCATCGCCACGCGATATGGCAGCGGCCGCGCCGTGCAGCGTGTTGAAGATGAGGCGCTGCTGCAGGGCCGTGGCCGCTTTGTCGATGATGTCTGCGAGCGTGGAGACGGCTGGGCTGTGTTCGTCCGCTCGCCGCACGCGCATGCGGTGGTCCGCGGCGTGGATGCGGCAAGGGCGCAGGCCATGCCGGGCGTGCGCGGTGTATTCACGGGTGCCGACCTGCGCGTGGCGGGCGTGCCGCCCATCAAGCACGGTGTGTCCTTTCGCCGGGCTGATGGCAGCCCTTGCGCGGCGCCGGTGCGCTATCTACTCGCTGTGGATGAGGTGCGTTTCGTTGGCGAGGCGGTGGCACTGGTCGTGGCCGACACGCTGCAGCAGGCCCGTGATGCGGCCGAGGCCGTGCAGGTGCAGTACGAAGAGCGCCCGTGCGTGCCGTCGCTCGAAGCGGCCCTGCGCGCCGATGCGTGCGTCACGGCCGATGCGCCCGACAACGTCGCCTGTGAAGCGCGTCATGGCGACCGCGAGGCGACCGATGCGGCGTTTGCGCGCGCGGCGCACGTCGTCAGGCTCGATCTTGTGCACCAGCGCGTGGCCGCATTGACGCTTGAGCCACGCAGTGTGCGCGCGCGCTGGGACGCGGCCGCGGGCCGGCTGGACATGCACGTGTCGTCGCAGATGCCGACCTCGGTGCGCAAGGCGGTCTCGTTTGCGCTGGGCCTTGCGCCCGAGCAGGTGCGCGTGCGCGTGGGCGACGTGGGCGGCGGCTTTGGCATGAAGGTGGGCTCCTATCCCGAGGATGCGGCCATCGGCTGGGCCGCGCGAGCGCTCGGCACGGCGGTGCGCTGGGCCGGCGAGCGAAGCGAGGAGTTCAGCTCGACGACGCATGGGCGCGACGTGCATGCGCATGCGCAGCTCGCACTGGCTGCGGACGGGCGCATCCTCGCGCTGCGCTTGCACTCACAGGCCAACGTCGGCGCCTACCCGACATCCACGAGCACCGCGATCCAACTGCTCGTGGGCCCGTGGGTGCAGACCAGCGTGTACGACGTGCCGACGATCGATTTTCATTTTCGCGCCGTGCTCACGCATCAGGCGCCCACCGGAGCGTACCGCGGTGCGGGCCGGCCCGAGGCGATCTTCAATATCGAACGCCTCATGGATGAGGCCGCGCGGCAGATCGGCATGGACCGTTTCGAATTGCGCCGGCGCAACTTCATACGCCCCGAGCAGATGCCCTACACCAATTCCATGGGGCAGACCTACGACGTGGGGCGCTTCGAGCATGTGCTCGAGCAGGCGCTTGCACTCGCGGACCTGCCGGGCTTTGCCAAGCGGGCGCGGCAGTCGCTTGCGCACGGGCGCTGGCGCGGCTTGGGTGTGGCCACGTTTCTCGAGTGGACTGGCGGCAACGCATTCGAGGAACACGTCACGCTGGAAGTGCGCGCCGATGGCGTGATCGAGGTCTTTTCGGCCGTGAACCAGATGGGGCAGGGCATCGCCACGTCGCTGGCGCAGCTCGTGGTCGATGTTTTCGACGTGCCGATCGCTCAGGTGCGCGTGGTGCTGGGCGACACCGATCGCGGCAATGGCTACGGCACGGCCGGATCGCGCTCGCTGTTCACCGGCGGCTCGGCCATGGCCACGGGTGCGCAGCACACGCTCGCGCAGGCGCGAAAGCTCGCCGCGGGTGAACTGGAGGTGGCCGAGCCTGACATCCGTTACGTGGCCGGACGCTTCATGGTCGCGGGAACGGACCGAGGCATCGGCCTGTTCGAACTTGCCGCGCGCCAGAGCGCAAGGCACATTCGCGTGGAGCACACGCACACCGTGGCGGGCCCGACCTGGCCCAATGGCGCGCATCTGTGCGAGGTGGAGATCGACCCCGAGACCGGCATCGTCTCGCTTCAGTCCTATGTGGGCGTGAACGACATCGGTCGTGTGGTGAACCCGATGATCGTGCGCGGGCAGCTGGTGGGCGGCGCGGTGCAGGGTATAGGCCAAGCGCTCATGGAGCGCGTGGTGTACGACGGCGAGTCGGGGCAGCTGCTTACGGGCAGCCTGATGGATTACACCGCGCCGCGTGCCCTGGATTTTGCCTGCGAGCTGCGCATGGAGATGGACGAATCCACGCCCTGCCGCAACAACCTGCTGGGCGTCAAGGGCGTGGGTGAACTCGGCACCATAGGCGCCGCACCCTGCGTGGTCAATGCCGTGGCCGACGCGCTGGACCGCGCGGGCCGTACGGATATGGCGCCGCGACTGCAGATGCCCGTCACCGCGGCTCGCCTGTGGGCCCTGCTGCATGGCTGATGCGCCGGCGTTGATCGCACTCGTGCCCTGTGCCGGCACCGGTTCGCGCGCGGGTACCACCGGGCCCAAGCAATATGAGATCCTGGCAGGCCGTCGGCTGGTCGAACACACGCTGGCTGCGCTGGCGGCCGTGGCGCGCATCAGCCGCGTGCTGGTCGTCGTGGCCCCAGGGGATGCCACGCTCGCCACCACCGCGCAACGGGAGGTGGCGCGCTGCGGCGGCGCCACGCGTGCCGAAAGCGTGTTCAACGGACTTGCGCATCTGCGGGCCGGTGGCGCGTCGGACGCGGACTGGGTGTTGGTCCACGATGCGGCGCGTTGCCTCGTGAAGCCCGCGCTCGTGGATGTGTTGATCGATGCCTGCATGGGCGATGTGGTTGGCGGGCTGCTGGCGCTGCCCTTGCCCGATACGCTGAAGGTGGCGCGTGGCGGGCGCGTGCGGCGCACGCTGCCGCGCGGCGACAAATGGCTGGCGCAGACGCCGCAGATGTTCCGCCTCGGGGCGCTGCACGCGGCGCTGCGCTCGCACGTCTCGCAGGGTTTTGCCGGCGTCACGGACGAGGCCAGTGCCATGGAACGCGCGGGCCACCAGCCTCTGCTGGTGCGCGGCAGTGCGCACAATTTCAAGGTGACCTATCCCGAGGATTTCGCGCTCGCCGAAAAAATGTTGCAGGATCTTGATCGATGAACACATTGCCGCAGATGCGTGTAGGCGAGGGTTGGGACATCCACGCACTCGTGCCGGGCAGGAAGCTCGTGATCGGTGGCGTGCCCATCGAGCACGCGCAGGGGCTGCTGGGCCACTCCGACGCCGACGTGCTGCTGCACGCAATCACCGACGCGTTGCTGGGTGCGGCCGCGCTGGGCGATATCGGCAGCCATTTTCCCGATACCGATCCGCGCTGGAGCGGCGCCGATTCACGCGTGCTGCTGACAGAGACCGCGCGCGCGGTGCAGGCCGCTGGCTGGCGGATCGTGAACGTGGACAGCACCGTCATTGCCCAGGCGCCGCGTCTGGCTGCGCACATCCCGGCGATGCGCGAGCGCATCGCCGGGGCCCTTGGCATCGACGTGGGGCAGGTGAGCGTGAAGGCCAAGACCGCCGAGCGCCTGGGCCCCGTAGGGCAGGGCTTGGCAATGCAGGCACGTGCGGTGGCGCTTCTCGCTCGTTGAGGCCCTGGCGTCGGCTGCCGCATCGCGCAGCCACGCCATGCGCCCGCGCGACCGGTGCCGACGGTGGCGCGGGGCATGAACCGCCCGGCGAGCCTGGTCTGCCGAGGCGAGGCCAGACGGTTCAATAGCCCTCGAACTCCTCGGTCCGCAGCTGGTCTTCGTCGGCCCCGGCCTGCAGCGCGAGCGCGCTCATGCTGGCGATGGTGCTCTTGGCGCCCGAGAGGTAGACGATGGCTGTCGGGAGCTCACTCACCTGCGACTGCAAGGCCTCGGCCGTGAGCGGCCCCTGCGTCCGGGTGAACACTGGGACATAGCGAAAGTGCGGGTTGCGCGCGGCCAGGTGCACGAATTCTTCGTGATAGGCCGTTTGCGCCCTGCTGGCGTTGGCGTAGATCAGCGTGATGTTGTGCCGCGCCTGCTCGTGCGTGGCTTGCGCGATGATGCCGCGCACGGGCGTGATGCCGATGCCGCTGGTGATGAACACCGCAGGGATATCGGCGTTCTTGTGCAGCGTGAAGCTGCCCCAGAGCGCCAGCAGTCCGACGACCGTTCCGTCGGGCACCTGCGCCGCGGCCTGCTTGAACTTGCTCGGCCGCATCAGCGTGGCCATGCGCAGCGTGTCTTCGAACGGAGCGCTGGCGAAGGAGAAGCCGTGTTTGTTGTGGCTCTCGTCCAGACCCGTCGAAGCCGGCAGAACGATGTCGCCGAACTGCCCGGCGCGGTACTCGAACCCCGGGGGCTTTTCCAGCGTGAATTCCAGTGTGCGCTCGGCCACTTCCTTCTTGTGCAGCAGCCTCACGTCGTAACGTGTCACCATGGCTCTCCTCCTGCGGCCTTACTGTGCTGCCTGCGTGGCGATGGTGCGGGCGAGCGCGAGCCGCTCCTCATGCCGGTCCAGCCCCGTGACAAAGCGCTCGGGTATGCCCGTGAGCCCCACCATGGCGCCGACGAGCGCGCCCGTGAGCATGGCGCGCGCCTGATTCTGTCCGCCGCCGTTGACCGCGTGCAGTACCGCCGATTCAAAGTCATCCGCAAACCGTGCGGTGAGGTGGTAGACCGCAGGGAACTGGTGATACACGGCGCACGGCATGCCGTAGACCTGCGAGACCTTCCATGCCGGTTCGATGCGTATGGCGGGGTCGAGCGCGGCGGCCGCGATGTGGCCCATGCCAATCAAGGCGTCGGGCGAGGAAAACTGCCCGGCTTTGCGCGGCTTTTCCGGGCCCGGCGGCACGGCGTCCTGCGCGGCATTGGTCACACTGTGAAACGGCAGCTTGCCACTGCGCACGAGCGCGAGCAGTTTGCCGCTGATTGAACCGTCGAAGCGCTCACCCTGCACGAGCTGGCCGAGCGCGAGGCCGTAGGCCGTGGTCATCGCGCCCACCACGTCGTCGATCTGCGTGAGCGCGGTATTGCTGCTGACGTGCGTGGCCAGCGCCAGCGGGTCGCGCGCATCGCGTACCGCGATGGCGAGCGTGCGCTCGGCCGCCTCGGTGTCATCGGCCCAACCGCCGACCTGGCCCCAGGGTTTGCCAAAGGTGACGCGCAGGCGCCAGGCCTCGCGCATCGACTGGCTGGTGTAACCGCCGGGGCCGTTGTTCGGGGTGCCGTCGATCTGCGGGAAGAAATCGCGGTCGAGCCGCTCGCAGAAATCGGCCTCGTCGTAGTGCCCGCGCTCGGCCAGCGAGCGCATCGTGAGCTCCAGCAGCAGCCCGGCCTGCGAGGACTCGCCGGCCTTGAGTCCATCGTGGTAGCGCCCGGGCCTGGGTGTGGTGTAGTCGCTGATCCACGGCCCGTGGGCGGCGCGCAGTTCGTCCAGGTCGTAATACCAGTGCGGTCCCACCGCCAGCGCCTCGCCGATCAGCGCGCCCATGAGCGCGCCGGTGGCGCGGTCTTCAAATGATCTGTCAGCCATGATCCACCTCCATGAGTCGATGTGGAGGGTACTGCGCGCGCGAGATTTCTGCTGGCCCCGTGTCCTTGCCCGGGCCGGCGGTGCCGGTTCAGTGGCTCATTGGTAGACCACGACGCGGTCGCCCACCTTCACCTGCTCATAGAGCCATTTGGCCGCCTGGTAGTCGCGGATCTGGCTGCAGCCGTGCGAGCCGCTGGCGTAACCGTTGTCGGCAAAGTCGTCCGAGAAGTGGATCGCCACGTTGCCGTCATAGAAAATGGCGTAGGGCATGGGTGTGCGCTCGCCGAAGATCGTGGAGACCGTGTCCCTGTTCATGTACCAGACGCGGAAATCTCCCTCGGGGCTGTCCCAGCCGGGGCGCGAAAAGCGTGCCTCGCGCGTGAACTTGATCTCGCCATCCACGACGTAAGAGAGCATCTTTTGCGCCTTGGAGATGCACACCACCTTGCCGCTGGCGCAGCGCGGGTCGAGTGTCTGCGTCAGGGTGTTCTGCGGTGGTTTGTCGAAGAGCTGCTTGTAGCTTGGGTTGCGCGTGGCGGGCAGGAGCCGTGCCCAGGTGCGCTCGTCCATGACCTCCGCGGCCGGCAGGCCCATGCGCGCGCGGTACGACGCCACCGCCTGCCGTGTGGCGCTGTTGAGTTCGCCATCGATCGCGCCCGAATAGGTGCCTGCCTGTTTCAGGCGCGACTGAAGCTCCATGACGAAGGCCGGGTGCTTCGGCCCGGTGAACCATGGGCCGACGTCGGTGTTGTCCAGCTCGGCTGGGGTGGGTTCATGCGATTGCTGGCGCAGCCGATCCCAGGTGGCCTGGTTCACGATGCCGATGACGGGCAGTGCGTTGTCGCGCTGGAATTTTTCGACGGCGGCACGCGTCTTGCCGTCGAATTTTTCGTGCGCGTCATAGGTGGCGAGGTATTTCGCGTGGCGCAGTCGGATCTGCAACTCGCGCACCACGGGCGACACCATCTTGTGGCGCAGTTCCCGAGCCAGGGGAGCGGGGATGCTGAATTCGCGTACCACGGGCGCCGAAGCCTCGGGCATGTTGGCCTGTGCCGCGGGCAGCAGGCAGGCCGTTGAAAAGGCCGCCGTGGCGAACCATGACAACCGGGTGTGCAAGGGAGTACGATGCATTGTGGTGAGATGGTCGGTGGGCCGCCCGGTGCAGGTTCAGTGTGTGCGCTTCCAGACCGTGACTTCCGACAGTGTGTGCTGGAATTTGTGCCGAGTTTCACGGATCACGAAGGGCAGCTCGCGCGGCTCGCCGACCCTCTGGAAGTGCGTGCCCAGCAGCGCCTGAAGGGCATCGAGCGTGCGCCAGCTCTCGCCGTCCTTCTTGAAACCACCCAGCCATTTTTCGCGTGGCGTGTGCTCGGTCAGCCAGGTGTAGGGGGAGGCGATTACGAGCGTGCCACCCATGTTCAGCCGCTCGTGCACCATCTGCAGAAAACGCGCCGGGTCGTAGAGCCGGTCGATCAGGTTGGCCGCAAGAATCAAGTCGTAGCCCGTGAACTGGGGCCTCAGGTTGCAGGCATCGCCCTGCCAGAACTGCACGCGCGCGGCCGTGTCGCTCAGGCCCAGATCGGCCAGCTTCGCGGCCTTGTATTGCACGAGTTCGCCTTCTTCGGCCACGGTGTAGCGCACGGTGTCTCCGCGCGCCAGCGCCACGCCCTGGTCGATGAAGCGCGCGGAAAAATCCACACCCACCACTTCGTCGAAATGCCGCGCCAGCTCGAACACGCCGCGGCCCACGGCGCAGCCCAGGTCCATGGCACGGTGATGCGCGCCGTGGCCCACGGCTTCGATGGCCAGTCGGGCCAGTGCCTTGGGGAAGTTGGGCACGTCCCAGTACTCGGCGCCGTAGTGAAATTCCATGTACTGCGTCACGAGTTCGTCGGCTTCGTAGCGCGAAGTCTGCGATGCCACGGGCGTGTCCGTCAGCACGTAACGGAAGCCAGCGTGCTGAAAGAAGTGGCGCCGGAAGGCGTAGCGTGACTGCGGCTCGGCTTCGTTGCCAGTGGCCACCCAGGAGCCGCCCTTGATGAGGTTGTGCCGATCGTCGAACGTCGGTGTCGTGAAATCGTCGTAGATCGGATGCGTCTCGAAACCCTCGAAGGGGTAGGTGGGCGTCTCGGTCCATTGCCAGACGTTGCCGACCGCGTCGCAAAACGGCCCGTGCTCGAAACGGTCCACCGGGCACGACGAGGCCCAGTGCTCCAGATACAGGTTGGCGTTGGCCGGCTTCGTTTCGCTCAGCTGCCAGTCGCTGGTGGCGAGGATGCGCTGCCATTCGTCTTCGGTGGGCAGGCGCACGCTCTGGCCGCATTCCTGCGATTTCCAGCGGCAGAATGCGCGCGCTTCCAGGCAGTTGACCTCCACGGGCCAGTTCCAGGGCATGGGAACTTCCTGCGTCATGAGCCGCAGAAACCAGCTTGCGCCCCTGCGCAGCCAGAACGTGGGATGCTCGGCTCTGGCGAAGTCGCGCCAGCGTCGGCCCTCGTCATCCCAGAAGGCATCGTTGGCGTAGCCACCGGCCTTCACGAAGGCGTGGAATTCGCCGTTGCTCACGAGCAGGCGGCTGGCTTCAAAGCCGGGCACGTCGGCTTCGTGGTGGCCGTATTCGTTGTCCCAGCCGTAGCGCTCGCTGTCAAAGGGCATGCCAAGCTTCACGTGGCCCGGGGGCACATCGACGAGGCTGTTTTGCGGCGCGGGGCCGCTGTCTGGGCAGATGGGCCAGTCGGGCTGCGATTGCACCCACTCGAGTTTCTGCTGGCGAATGAGCACGGAGGACGTCTCGATATGAATGCGCTCGTGCTCCACCCCCATGACGATGGCCCACCACGGGTTGTCCCAATTGACGGGCAGATTGAGTGGGGCGTGGTCGATCAGGTCGAGCACCATGGTACGCACCTGGTCGCGGTAGGCCTGCACTTTTTGCACGCTGGGCCAGTCGTAGTGTGCGTCGTCGAGATCGTCCCAGCTCATTTCGTCCACGCCCACGGCGAAGATCGACTCCAGATGGGGGTCGATGCGCCGGCTGATCAGGCGCGTGAGCGTGAGCTTGTTCACGAAGAAGGTGGCCACATGCCCGTAATAGAAGATCAGCGGATGGCGCAGCGTGATCGGTCGCTGGTACCAGGCTTCATTGCAGGCCAGCGTGCGAAAGAGGGACTCGGTGGCATCGAAGGTTTCAATGAAGTAGGCACGCAGCGCCTCGCGAAACGCCTGGGGGCTGGCGGCGTTCAGCGAAAGGCGGCGAGCCAGAGCAAACGGGCTCTGCGCCGCGGTGAGCACGGTGGTCTCGACTCGGTTCATGGTGGTGCTTCCCGGTGGGTTCGGAACAGCGAAAAGGGTAACACCATCACGTTGCCAGCATGGCGAGCCCGCCTATTGGCGAAAGGACGCAAAGAACCGCGGTCGTACGCCGCAGTTCAGCGCTTGTTGAGGCCGAACGCCCCCAGCATCTGCTCCGTCTGTTTGTTCACCTGCTCCTGCATGTGCTGGAACACGCTGTGCGACTGCTCGATGTAGCTGCCCATGAGGTTCTGCATCATGGGCGACTGCAGGTTCATGAACTGGTTCCACATCTCGGGCGTGATGGTCTTGGCCTGGTCGGCAAGGCGCGCTTGCACTTCGGTGAACATCTGTACGTTTTTCTCGATGTAGGCGCCCATGAATCCCTGCATCGCGTGCCCGTAGAAGCGGATGATGTTGGCCAGTGCCGCCTCGCTGAACATGGGCGCGCCGCCCGCTTCCTCTTCCAGGATGATTTGCAGCAGGATGGCACGCGTGAGATCCTCGCCCGACTTGGCGTCGCGCACCCGTACGTCGGCGCCGTCGATGACGAGCTGGCGCACTTGCGCGAGCGTGATGTAGGTCGAGGTGGATGTGTCGTACAGGCGCCGGTTGGGGTACTTCTTGATGATGCGTTGCGGCGCCTGCGCCCGCGGGGTCGAAGTATTGTCGTCTGGCACGATGGTCTCCTTCTGGCGAACGTTGATTTCGCCTGGCACTTTGCAGTGCAACTGATTCTAGAGCGTCGATTCCCGGATGCGATTCACTGCCAGCCCCAGCGGCGTCGGTATAAACCCTTTACCGTTTGTGTCAGCGTGACATAGCCGAGCACGATGAACGGCAGCAGCACGAAGTACAGCCACGGCAGTGGCTGCAGCTTGAAGTGTTCGGCCAGTGGCCCCTCGGGCAGAAACAGGCCGATGGCCATGATCACGGCGGTCATCACCAGTAGCGAGTTGGCCGCGCGGCTTTGCACGAAGGGCAGCCTGGGCGTGCGGATCATGTGCACGATCAGCGTCTGCGTGAGCAGGCTCACGACGAACCAGCCGGACTGAAACAGCGCCTGTTGCTCCGGGGTGCGTGCGCCAAAGACATACCACATCATGGCGAACGTGACGATGTCGAAGACCGAGCTCAACGGACCGAAGAAGAGCATGAAGCGGCCGATCTCCGCAGGTTGCCAGCGCTGGGGGAGGCTCAGCATGTCCTCGTCCACGTTGTCGAACGGAATCACGATCTGCGAAATGTCGTAGAGCAGATTCAGCACCAGCAGCTGGATGGGCAGCATCGGCAGAAAGGGCAAGGTGGCCGAAGCGACGAGCACCGAGAACACGTTGCCGAAGTTCGAGCTCGCTGTCATCTTGATGTACTTGAGCATGTTGGCGAAGGTGCGCCGGCCTTCCTGCACGCCTTGCTCGAGCACCAGCAGGCTCTTCTCCAGCAGGATGATGTCGGCGGCCTCCTTGGCGATGTCCACGGCACTGTCCACCGAGATACCGATGTCGGCCGCTCGCAGCGCCGGCGCATCGTTGATGCCGTCGCCCACGAAGCCCACCACGTGACCGGCCGCCTTGAGCCGGTGCACGATGCGTTCCTTGTGCGCGGGCGTGAGGCGGGCGAAGACGTTGTGCTCCTGCACCGCGAGGGTGAGTTCGGTGTCGTTCATGCGCTCGATGTCGTCACCCAGCAGCAGACCCTGCTGCATCAGTCCGACCTCGCGGCAGATCTTGGCGGTGACGCGCTCGTTGTCACCGGTCAGCACCTTGACGGCGATGCCGTGCGCGGCCAGCGCCTTGAGTGCGGGCGCGGTCGATTCCTTGGGCGGGTCAAGGAAGGCCACGTAGCCAATCAGCACGAGCTCGTTTTCATCCGCCAAGCCATAGACCTCGCGTTCGGGCGCGAGCTCCCTGGCGGCGACGGCCACGACGCGCAGCCCCTCCTCGTTGAGCGCGGCGGTCACGGCGCGGATACGCTCAAGCAGCGCGGGCGTGAGTTCTTCCTGCGCGCTCGCATGGCGCACGTGCGAGCACACGGAGAGAATTTCCTCGACGGCGCCCTTGGTGATCACGAGGTGGCGCGCATCATGCGTGGCCACCACGACGGACATGCGGCGGCGGCTGAAGTCGAACGGGATTTCATCGACCTTGCGGTAGTTGGCGGCAGGCCCGAGCTCGCGCTGCACCTCGGCGTGTTCGAGCACGGCCACGTCCAGCAGGTTTTTCAGCCCCGTCTGGTAGTAGCTGTTGAGGTAGGCGAGCTCCAGCACCTCGTCGGATTCTTCGCCCCAGACGTCCACGTGGCGTGCCAGAAAGATCTTGTCCTGCGTGAGCGTGCCGGTCTTGTCGGTGCACAGCACGTCCATGGCGCCGAAATTCTGGATCGCATCCAGGCGCTTGACGATCACCTTCTTGCGCGACAGGACCACCGCGCCCTTGGCCAGCGTGGAGGTGACGATCATCGGCAGCATCTCCGGCGTGAGCCCGACTGCCACCGACAGCGCGAACAGCAGCGCCTGCATCCAGTCGCCCTTGGTGAAGCCGTTGATGAAGAGCACGGCCGGCGCCATCACCAGCATGAAGCGGATAAGCAGCCAGCTGACGCGGTTCACGCCATTCTGAAATGAGGTGGGCGCGCGTTCGGTGGTGCCCATGCGGCTGGCCAGCGCGCCGAAGTAGGTGGCATTGCCCGTGCTGAGCACGAGCGCCTGCGCGGCGCCCGAAATCACGTTGGTGCCCATGAAGACGATGTTGTCCAGCCCCAGCGCGTTCGTGGTGTGAAGATCGCGCTGGCGGGCGAATTTCTCCACGGGCAGGGACTCGCCCGTCATGGCCGCCTGCGCGACGAACAGGTCCTTGGCGCTCAGCAGCCGGCAGTCGGCCGGAATCATGTCGCCGGCCGACAGCGCGATCACGTCGCCCGGCACCAGCTGCTGAATGGGCAACTCCACGCGCTGCGTGCGGCCCGCGTCATCGGGTCGCAGCACCGTGGTGGTGTTGCTCACCATGGTCTTGAGGGCGTCGGCGGCGCGGTTGGATTTGCCCTCCTGCCAGAAGCGCAGCAGCGTCGAGATCAACACCATGGTGGCGATGACGGCGGTGGCCTGCATGTCGGCCGTGGCCCAGGAGACGAGCGCCAGCAGGGTCAGCAGCAGGTTGAAGGGGTTGCGGTAGCAGTGCCAGAGGTGACGCTGCCAGGGTAGCGGCTTTTCCTGCTCGATCTCATTGCGGCCTCGGACCGCGCGCACGGCCTCGGCTTCGGCGTCGGTCAGGCCTGTTTCGCGGCTGTGCAGTTGGGCGAGCAGTTCGGTGCTGCTGCTGCGTGCGGCCGACACCAGCGCCTGTCCCAGCCCGGCGGGCGGTTCACGGTTGACGTTGGCGCGCGTCAGCGTTTCCAGCAGCGCCAGGCGCCGGAAATGACGCGTGATGTGACGCGTGCGCAAAAAGCCCGCGAAAAATTCCCGGAGTGCGTTCAGGAGCATGGTTTCTCCACGGGGGAAAGGCGGCGTGTCCGATGCCGCGCAAGGGCGGTGGTGGCAGGCGGTCGGTGTTTGAAGAGCCGGGCTTCAGCGGCGCTTCGCCGCCCGTGTGCGCGCTTGAAATTTCTGGCGAAATGTCGGCATGTCGTGGCTCCGAGGCGAAGAAAAAGGGCCCCTAACTTGACAGCTAGGAGCCCTTATCGTTATTGGTCGGCGTGGCGGGATTCGAACTCGCGACCCCTTGCACCCCATGCAAGTGCGCTACCAGGCTGCGCTACACGCCGAAGCAGGCGATTGTAGCGCGCCTGTCAGGCATTCAGCAGCAACGCGCGGATTTCTTCAAGTTCGGAGCGCAGTTGGTCGCTCGTCAGCGGCGGCGCAGCCACCTGCGCGGTTTCGGCCCCGCCGGAATGCAGGGTGCGGGCGAGGTCGTCGCCGCCGCCTGCGTGACCCAGTTCCTGCAATCGGTTGCGCGCGCCGCTGATGGTAAAACCCTGCTCGTACAGCAGTTCGCGGATGCGGCGGATCATCAGAACCTCGTGGTGCTGGTAATAGCGCCGGTTGCCGCGGCGCTTCATGGGCCGCAATTGCGTGAATTCTTGCTCCCAATAGCGGAGCACATGAGCCTTGACGCTGCACAGCTCCGCCACTTCACCGATGGTGAAATAGCGTTTGGCGGGGATGGCGGGCAGCAGGGCACTCATGGCGGTCGAATCGGGAAAATGCACCCTAAATATCGCAGCTTACCGCAGCGACGCACGCGCGGTAAGCGATGGCGAAAATTTCGAGATCACTCCTGCAGCTGCTCCTTGAGTTTGTTGCTTGCATGAAACGTCACCACGCGCCGTGCCTCGATGGGAATGACTTCGCCGGTGCGCGGGTTGCGCCCCGGGCGTGGCGCCTTGGTGCGGATCTGGAAATTGCCGAAGTTGGAGAGCTTGACATCCTCGCCGCGCGTGAGGCTTGCGACGATGAGGTCGAAGAACGCATCCACCATGTCCTTGGCTTCGCGTTTGTTCAGCCCGATTTGCTCGAACAGCATCTCGGCCAGGTGAGCCTTGGTGAGCGCGGGGGTTTCCAGGCTTTCGACGGCCAGCTCGATCTCGAAGGGGGAAGGGCTCTCGCTCATCGCAATCGTGCTCCTGTGTGTTGCGCCAGCGCCTGCAGCACCTGCCTGACGGCGGTGTCGATGTCGACATCGGTCAGCGTGGTGTTGCCGCTTTCCAGCGTGAGGCGCAAGGCCACGCTCTTTTCCCCGACGGCGATGCCCGCTGATGAGCCCGTCGTTTGCGGCCGAAAGACGTCGAACAGCACGCACGAGCGCAGCAGATCGGACGTGCCCTGCACGGCTTTCATGATTTGCTGGTGCGTGACGCTCTCGGCCACCACGATGGCGATGTCGCGTTCGACGTGCTGCAGACGCGCAACCGACGTGAAGGCCGGTACGGGGCGTTTGAGCACGGCATCGAAATCGAGCTCGAAGAGCATGGGCGCGTGCGGCAGGTTCCAGGACTGGCGCCAGCGCGGGTGCAGCTCGCCGACGTGGCCGATGGCCCGCCCCTGCAGCAGCACGCGGGCGCAGCGGCCGGGGTGCATGGCGGGGTGCTCGGCCGCTTCGAACGTGGGCTGCAGGGGGGCGAGCAAGGCCTGCACGTCGCCCTTGATGTCGAAGAAATCGACCAGGCGTTCTCTTTCACCCCATTGCAGCGGCGCCGCCGCACCATAGGCCAGCGCCGCGATGTGCACTGGCTGGGCGTAGCCCTGCACGGTGGCATCGGTGTCCCGCACGCTGGCATCACGCCGGTACACGCGGCCGACCTCGAAGATGCGCACGCGGGCCGCCTTGCGGTCCAGATTGAACTTGAGCGCCTGCATCAGCGAGCCCAGCAGGCTGGAGCGCATCACGCTCATCTGGCTGGCGATGGGGTTGAGCAGGCGGATCGGCGCGTCGTTGCCCGCGAGCTCATGTTCCCAGCGTTCTTCGACGAAGCTGAAGTTCACCGTCTCCTGGTAGCCGAGCGCGGCCAGCTCGCGGCGCGCGGCGTAGCGGCTGCGTTCGCTCTCCGCGCGCAGGCGCGGCGTGATGCGACCCAGCGGCGCGTCGGCGGGCAGCTTCTGGTAGCCGATGATGCGAGCGACTTCCTCGATCAGGTCTTCCTCGATGCGCAGGTCGAAGCGGTAGCTGGGCGGTGTGACGCTGATGACGCCATCGTGCTCGGTGGGCGCCAGGCCCAGGCGCGTGAGTGCATCCACGCACTGCGCCTGGGTGAGCGCCATGCCGATGACCTTGGCCGCGCGCGCCACGCGCAGCACCACCGGGGCGGGCGCGGGCATGTTCGGCTGCTGGTCGTCGATCGGGCCGCAGCAGGTGTCGGGCGTGCCGCAGATGTCGAGCACCAGCGCGGTGATGCGCTCGATGTGCTGCAGCGTCAAATCGGGGTCGACACCGCGCTCGAAGCGGTGGCCGGCATCGGTCGCGAAATTGAAGCGGCGCGAGCGCCCGGCAATGGCGTCGGGCCACCAGAATGCGGCCTCGATGAAGATGTGCCGGGTGTCGTCGCTGACGGCCGTGGCGTCGCCGCCCATGATGCCCGCAAGCGATTCGAGCCCGTGGCGGTCGGCGATCACGCCCACCTGTTCATCCACCGTGACGGTATTGCCGTTGAGCAGCTTGAGCGTCTCGCCCGCGCGGCCCCAGCGCACGGTGAGCCCGCCTTCGATCTTGTCCAGATCGAAGATGTGCGTCGGCCGGCCCAGCTCGAACATCACGTAGTTGGAGATGTCCACCAGAGGCGAGACGCTGCGCTGGCCGCAGCGCGCCAGACGATCGACCATCCATTGCGGTGTCTGCGCCCTGGGATTGATGTGGCGCACGATGCGCCCGGAAAAGCGCCCGCAAAGGTCGGTGGCCTCGACGCGCACGGCCAGGTGCTCGTCGATGGCCGTGGCCGTCTTCGGAAACTGCGGGGTCTTGAGCGGCGCACCGGTGAGCGCGGCCAGCTCGCGCGCGACGCCGTAGACGCTCAGCGCATGCCCGAGGTTGGGCGTGAGCTTGAGCGTGAAGAGCGTGTCGTTGAGCCCGAGATGCTCGCGGATGTCCTGACCGATGGGCGCGTCGGCGGAGAGCTCCAGCAGCCCGCCGTGATCGTCGGAGAGCTTGAGCTCGCGCGCCGAGCACAGCATGCCGTGGCTTTGCACGCCGCGCAGCTTGCCGACCTTGATGTGGAACGGCTTGCCGTCCTCGCCCGGCGGCAACTCGGCGCCGACGAGCGCGCAGGGCACCCGGATGCCCACCCGGGCGTTGGGCGCGCCGCAGACGATGGTGAGCGGCTGCGGACCGCCCGCATCGACCTGGCACACGCGCAGGCGGTCGGCATTCGGGTGGGGCTCGGCCTGCTTGATTTCGCCCACGACGATGCCGGAGAACGGCGGCGCGGCCGGCCGGGTCTCTTCCACCTCCAGGCCCGCCATGGTGAGCGTGTCGGCCAGCTCCTGCGTGCTCAGGGGTGGATTGCAGAATTCGCGCAACCAGGATTCAGGAAATTGCATGTTCGGTTTCTCGGGGATGCTCTTGAATGAGTAGCTTGTTGCGCTTTATGGATAAGGAGTTCAAATATTAATTATTTTGAAACCAAGCCATGACGGGCGCTGATAGCTCTCATTTTGTTTACTGGAATTGCGACAGGAAGCGGATGTCACCATCGAAGAACAGCCGCAGATCATTCACACCATAGCGCAGCATGGTCAGGCGATCGGGCCCCATGCCGAAGGCGAAGCCGATGTAGCGCTCCGGATCGAGCCCCATGTGGCGCACCACGTTGGGATGCACCTGGCCCGAGCCCGCCACTTCCAGCCACTTGCCGGCCAGCGGCCCCGAAGGGAACTGGATGTCGATTTCGGCGCTGGGCTCGGTGAACGGGAAGAAGCTCGGGCGAAAGCGCAGCACCAGGTCGTCGTTCTCGAAGAAGGTCCTGCAAAAGCCCGTGAAGATGGTTTTGAGATCGCTGAAGCTCACGTTCTCGCCCAGCCACAGGCCTTCGCACTGGTGGAACATCGGTGAGTGCGTGGCGTCCGAATCGACGCGGTAGGTGCGTCCCGGCGCGATCACGCGGATGTCCGGCATGGCGCCGCCGTACAGCTGGCCCGAGCGCGGGTCGATCCCGTGGCCGTATTTGCGGATGTGGGCGTGGGCGTAGCGCACCTGCATCGGGCTGGTGTGCGGTCGCAGGTTCAGCGGCAGACCATCGGCGCTCTGACCGTCGATGTAGAAGGTATCCTGCATCGAGCGCGCCGGGTGGTTGGGCGGGTTGTTCAGCGAGGTGAAGCTGAACCAGTCGGTTTCGATTTCGGGGCCGTCCGCCACGTCGAAACCCATGGAGCCGAAGATCCCCTCGATGCGCTCCAGCGTGAGCGTGACCGGATGCAGGCCGCCACGCCCGTGCGTGCGCCCGGGCAGCGTCACATCGAGCGCCTCGGCCTTCAGGTGCTGCGCCAGTTCCGCGTCCTGCAGCGCCTGGCGGCGCTCGGCCAGCAAGGTCTCTATCGCCTGCTTGGCCGCGTTGATCGCCGCGCCGCGCGTGCGCTTTTCCTCGGGGGAGAGCTGCGCCATGCCCTTCATCAACTCGGTCAGGCGCCCCGACTTGCCGATGTATTGCGCCTTGGCGTTTTCCAGCTCGGCAGGCTGGGCCGCGGCGGCAAATTGTTGGCGGGCGCTTTCAACCAGGGTATCGAGATCGTTCATGGCGGTATTCATGCAAAAGAAACGAGGGCCAGTGCCTTTTCAAGCTCTGGCCCTCGTGGGTGGCGCGCTAGCAGCTATCGAAGCGATAGTCGCCGCTCGCGGACTCAGGCGGCCAGCTTGGCCTTGACCTGCTCCACGATGCTGCCAAAGGCGGCTTCGTCGTGCACCGCGAGGTCGGCCAGCATCTTGCGGTCGATCTCGATCGCGGCCTTCTTCAGGCCGTTGGTGAACTGGCTGTAGGTCAACCCTTGCGCACGCACGGCGGCGTTGATGCGGGTGATCCACAGACGCCGGAAGACGCGCTTCTTGTTGCGGCGATCACGGTAGGCGTACTGACCCGCCTTCATCACCGCCTGTTTGGCGATGCGGAAGACGTTGCCACGGCGGCCGCGGAAACCCTTGGCCAGGGCGAGGACTTTCTTGTGACGGGCACGAGCCGTAACACCACGTTTGACGCGAGGCATGTGTTTTCTCCTTGTTCGTCAGTGAATTACAGACCGGCCATGGGCATCATCTTGGCGATGGAACCCATGTCTCCGTCATGCACCGCGACCATGCCACGCAACTGGCGCTTGTTCTTGGTGCTCTTCTTGGTCAGGATGTGGCGCTTGAACGCCTGGCCCCGCTTGACGGTGCCTCCCGGACGAACGCGGAAACGCTTCTTCGCGCCGCTCTTGGTCTTCATTTTGGGCATTTGCATGCTCCTCTTCATTTGTGCTCGTGAGGCGTTCGCGCACCCTTGCGTGAACTTGCAGGCCCCGAGCCACTTTTTGACGATCAGGCCTTGCGGCGCTGTTCGCGCGGCGGTGCTTTCACACCGCCTGTTGGCGCGGCGACGAGTCGCCGCGCCACATTCCATTGTTATTCAAGCTGCCGTCGTCGTGCCGCTGGCCGCCGCCGGGGCCTTGGTGGCCGCGCCCGGCTTCTTGCGCGCCGGGGCGATCATCATGATCATCTGGCGGCCTTCCAGCTTGGGGAACTGCTCCACCAGGATGGTGTCGGCCAGCTCGTCACGCACGCGATTGAGCAGGTCCAGGCCAAGGTTCTGGTGCGTGATTTCGCGGCCGCGAAAGCGCAGCGTCACCTTCACCTTGTCGCCATCGGCCAGGAAACGGCGGATGTTGCGCATCTTGATGTTGTAGTCGCCATCATCGGTACCGGGGCGGAACTTGACTTCCTTGATGTCGATGACGGTCTGTTTGGCCTTGGCCTCGGCCGCCTTCTTCTGTTCCTGGTACTTGAACTTGCCGTAATCCATCAGGCGGCAGACGGGCGGATTGGCCGTGGCGGCGATTTCCACCAGGTCCACATCCAGATCACCCGCCATGCGCAGGGCTTCCTGCAGGCTCACGATGCCTATGGCTTCGTTTTCCGGCCCGGTCAGGCGTACCTCGGGGGCCATGATTTCACGATTGAGCCTGTGCTTGCGTTCCTCGCGGTGACGGCGGTCACGGTATTCAGTAGCGATGGTTTTCACCTCTGTTCAATTTGACTACGAAAAGCGTAGCCGCTCGCGCACGTCCGGCGTGCACCAAAGCATGGTTTGACCACAATCATTCAAGCCTTGGAGGCGATGTCCCGTGCGATCCGTTCGACGAAAGCGTCGAGAGACATCACGCCCAGGTCCACATTGCCCCGGGCACGCACCGCAACTGCGCCGGCCGCCTTCTCCTTGTCGCCCGCGACGAGGATATACGGGGGCTTTTGCAGCGCCTGCTCGCGTATTTTATACGTAATCTTTTGGTTGCCGAGCGTGGTCACTACTCTAAGGTCTTGATTCGGCAATGCTTTTTTGAGCTTTTCGGCGATTTCGCGACAGTAGTCGGCTTGGGCGTCGGTGATGTTGAGCACCGCCACCTGCACCGGAGCGAGCCAGGCCGGCAGGGCACCGGCATGCTGCTCGATCAGAATGCCGATGAAGCGCTCCAGGCTGCCGACGATCGCCCGGTGCAGCATTACCGGTCGGTGGCGCGCGCCGTCTTCACCCACGTATTCGGCGTCGAGCCGCTCGGGCATGGAGAAGTCCACCTGGATGGTGCCGCACTGCCACTGACGTCCGATCGCGTCCTTGAGCGTGTACTCGATCTTGGGGCCGTAGAACGCGCCTTCGCCGGGCGAGAGTTCGTAACGGCAACCCGAGGCGTCCAGGCTCTCGATCAGCGCCGCCTCGGCCTTGTCCCAGACCGCGTCGGAGCCGATGCGCGCCTCGGGGCGCGTGGCAATCTTGTAGATGATGTCCTGGAAGCCGAAGTCGGCATAGACTTTCTGCAGCACGCGCGTGAACGCGAGCACCTCGCTCTGGATCTGATCCTCGGTGCAGAAGATGTGCCCATCGTCCTGCGTGAAGGCGCGCACGCGCATGATGCCGTGCAGGCCGCCCGTGGGCTCGTTCCTGTGGCACTGGCCGAATTCGCCGTAGCGCAGCGGCAGGTCGCGGTAACTCTTGACGCCTTGCTTGAAGATCAGGATGTGGCCCGGACAGTTCATCGGCTTGAGTGCGTAGTCGCGCTTCTCGCTCTCCGTCGTGAACATGTTCTCGCGGTACTTGGCCCAGTGCCCGGTCTTTTCCCAAAGCGTCTTGTCCAGGATCTGGGGCGCCTTCACTTCCTGGTAGCCGTTGTCGCGGTACACCTGCCGCATGTACTGCTCCACCTCCTGCCAGATGGCCCAGCCGCGCGGGTGCCAGAACACCGTGCCCGGCGAATGCTCGTCGATGTGAAACAGATCGAGCTCGCGCCCAAGCCGGCGGTGGTCGCGCTTCTCGGCCTCTTCTAGCATCGTGAGGTACTGCTGAAGGTCGTCCTTGCTCGCCCAGGCCGTACCGTAGATGCGCTGCAGCATCTCGTTGTGATGATCGCCGCGCCAATAGGCCCCGGCCACCTTCATCAGCTTGAAGTGCTTGAGTTTGCCGGTGCTCGGCACGTGGGGGCCGCGGCACAGATCCTCGAAGCCGCCTTCACGGTACAGGCTCACTTCCTGATCCTGCGGAATGCTCTGGATGATCTCGGCCTTGTAGTGCTCGCCCAAACCCTTGAAATACTGCACCGCCTCGTCACGCGGCAGCACGCGGCGCACCACCGGCTCGTCCTTGGCCGCGAGTTGCGCCATGCGATTTTCAATGGCGGCCAGGTCCTCGGGGGTGAAAGGGCGCTTGTAGCTGAAATCGTAGTAAAAACCGTTTTCGATCACCGGGCCGATCGTGACCTGCGCGTCCGGAAACAGCTCCTTGACGGCGTAGGCCAGCAGGTGAGCGGTGGAATGACGGATGACTTCCAGGCCCTCGGCGTCCTTGGCCGTGAGGATGGCGAGCCGGCTGTCGCGAGCGATGGAAAAGCTGGTGTCGACCACCTTGTCGTCCACCTTGCCCGCGATGGCGGCCTTGGCAAGTCCCGCTCCGATCGAGGCGGCAACGTCGGCGACGGTGACGGGCCCCGGAAACTGGCGCTGCGAACCGTCGGGGAGCGTGATCTGAACCATGGTGTGATCCTTGGGATGAGTGCGTTCGAAAAACAAAAAAGCGCGGAACAAGGGTCCGCGCTGGCAAGTTTGGGCAAGGAGATTTGAAGCAGGCGCGAACCGTCAGCCCCTGGGGCCGAAATCCTTTGGCGTGGTAGTTCGCGGTGTCATAACCGATGATGCCTTTCTCGCCCTTGTTGCTCGAATTGGGGCCGATTTTAGCCCGGTCGTCGTTTTACGCCACGCAGTCGGCGAAATAACGCATCGTGCCGTTTTCATCCTCGATCTCGACGAGGCCGTGGATGTCGGTCTCGAACCCCGGACACAGGCGCGAAAATTCGCGCGCGAACTTCAGGTAATCGACGATCTTGCGGTTGAACACCTCGCCCGGAATGAGCAGCGGGATGCCGGGCGGGTAGGGCGTGATGAGGCTCGTGGTCACGCGCCCTTCGAGGTGGTCGATCTCCACGCGTTCGGTCTTGCGCGCGGCAATGTGGGCAAAGGCGTCGGTCGGCTTCATCGCCGGGGTCAGCGGCGAGAGGTACATCTCGGTGGTCAGGCGCGCCACGTTGTAGCGCGCATACAGTTCGTGCACGTGCTGGCACAGGTCCTTCAGGCCCATGTGCTCGTAGCGCCGGTGCTGCTGGCAGAACTCCGGCAGGATGCGCCACATCGGGTGGTTCTTCTCGTAGTCGTCCTTGAACTGCTGCAGCGCCGTCAGCATGGTGTTCCAGCGGCCCTTGGTGATGCCGATGGTGAACATGATGAAGAAGCTGTAGAGCCCGGTCTTCTCGACCACCACCCCGTGCTCGGCGAGGTACTTGGTGACGATGCTCGCGGGAATGCCCACCTTGTGGAACTTGCCATCCAGATCCAGCCCCGGCGTGACGATGGTCGATTTGATCGGGTCGAGCATGTTGAAGCCGTCGGCCAGGTCGCCGAAGCCGTGCCACTTGCTGCCGTTCCTGCGGCTCTTGCCGTCGCTGCGGATGATCCAGTCTTCCGCGCGGCCTATGCCCTCGGCCGCGATCTTCTCCGGCCCCCAGACCTTGAACCACCAGTCGTCTTTGCCGAATTCCTGCTCCACCTTGCGCATCGCGCGGCGGAAGTTCAGCGCTTCCAGGATCGACTCCTCCACGAGTGCCGTGCCGCTCGGCGGCTCCATCATCGCGGCGGCCACGTCGCAGCTGGCGATGATGCTGTACTGTGGGCTCGTGGAAGTGTGCATCAGGTAGGCCTCGTTGAACAAATGCCTGTCCAGCTTGGTCGTCTGGCTGTCCTGCACCAGCACGTGCGAGGCCTGGCTGATGCCTGCGAGCAGCTTGTGGATCGATTGCGTCGCGTACACCACCGACTTCTTCGGCCGCGCGCGCTTCTTTCCCATCGCGTGGTAGTTGCCGTAAAACGGGTGAAAGGCCGCATGCGGCACCCAGGCTTCGTCGAAGTGCAGGTTGTCCACGTAGCCGTCGAGCAGGCCTTTGATGGTTTCGGTGTTGTAGAGCACACCGTCGTAGGTGGACTGCGTGAGCGTGAGAATCCGCGGGCGCACCTTTTTCGCATCCACGCCCTTGAGCAGCGGGTTGGCGCGGATCTTCGCCTGGATGGTGGCCGGCTCGAATTCGCTTTGCGGAATCGGACCGATGATGCCGAAGTGGTTGCGCGTGGGCTTGAGGAACACCGGGATTGCTCCCGTCATGATGATCGAGTGCAGGATGGATTTGTGGCAGTTGCGGTCCACCACCACCACGTCGCCTGGCGCCACCGTGTGGTGCCAGACCATCTTGTTGCTCGTCGAGGTGCCGTTGGTCACGAAGAAGCAATGGTCGGCGTTGAAGATGCGCGCCGCGTTGCGCTCGCTCTCACCGATCGCGCCGTCGTGGTCCAGCAACTGCCCCAGCTCTTCGACGGCATTGCACACGTCGGCGCGCAGCATGTTCTCGCCGTAGAACTGGTGGTACATCTGACCGATAGGGCTTTTCAAGAAGGCGACGCCGCCTGAATGCCCCGGGCAGTGCCAGGAGTAGGAGCCGTCCTCGGCGTAGTCGAGCAGCGCCTTGAAGAAGGGCGGCTGGATGGCTTCCAGGTAGCTCTTGGCCTCGCGGATGATGTGGCGCGCGACGAATTCCGGCGTGTCCTCGAACATGTGGATGAAGCCGTGCAGTTCGCGCAGGATGTCGTTGGGCAGGTGGCGGCTGGTCTTGGTCTCGCCGTAGATGTAGATCGGCACATCCACGTTTTTGCGCCGCACCTCGCCGATGAAGGAACGCAGGCTGTGCACGATCGGGTCCTGTCCCGCGCCCAGCGTGAATTCCTCATCGTCGATCGAGAGGATGAAGGCGCTCGCACGGCTTTGCTGCTGCGCGAATTGCGTGAGATCGCCGTAGCTGGTGACACCCAGCACCTCGAAGCCTTCTTCCTCGATCGCTTGCGCGAGCGCGCGGATGCCCAGGCCCGAGGTGTTGTCGGAGCGGTAGTCCTCATCGATGATGACAATCGGAAAACGAAATTTCATGGGCTGCCTCCGGCATGCTCGGGGTGACAAAACGGCGCGAAGTGTATGAAAAAAGCCGGGGCTGCGCGCGATTGGGTGTGCGCATGGTGCCGATTGACGCAGAATGCAGCTACGCTCGCATGTGTATTGTGCTGAACAGGGAGGCTTCGTCATGGAACTCAACGCTTCCACCCTATGGTGGCTGGCCACGGGGGTGGCTGTCATCGTGGAGTTGCTGAGCGGAACGTTCTATCTGCTGATGCTGGCCATCGGCCTCGCGGCAGGTGCCGTGGCGGCGCATCTCGGCCTGGGTGGTGTGGCGCAGATCGTCGTTTGCGCGGTGGTGGGGTCGGGGGGCGTGTTCGCCGCATACTGGGTCAAGCGGCATCGTCCTGGCGATCCGCCGGCCCGCGCGGATCGCAGTGTCAATCTGGATGTGGGCGAGCTCATCCAGGTTGACGCATGGGCGTCTGATGGAACAGCCGTGGTGAAATACCGCGGCGCCAACTGGACGGCCATCCACCGCCCGGGAGTGACGCCCGTGCCGGGCGCGCACCGCGTGGTCGAACTGATCGGCAACCGCCTGATGCTGGAATCCGTGTCGCACGAGCAGGAACAAAAACCGAACGGTCATTGACAGGGGGAGTTGACCATGGAAATTGCCATAGCCGTTTTCATCATTGCCGTGATCTTCATTGTTCGCGCGGTGAAGATCGTGCCGCAGCAGCACGCCTGGGTCGTCGAGCGCCTGGGCAAGTACGCAGGCACGCTCGCACCGGGGCCGAAATTCATCATCCCCTTTGTCGATCGGGTGGCGTACAAGCACAGCCTCAAGGAGATTCCACTGGACGTGCCCAGTCAGGTCTGCATCACGCGCGACAACACGCAGTTGCAGGTCGATGGCATGCTGTATTTCCAGGTGACTGACCCGATGCGCGCGAGCTATGGATCGAGCAACTACATCGTGGCCATCACGCAGCTGGCGCAGACGACCTTGCGCAGCGTGATCGGCAAGCTCGAACTGGACAAGACCTTCGAGGAACGGGACATCATCAACGCCCAGGTGGTCGAAGCGATTGATCAGGCCGCGCTCAACTGGGGCGTGAAGGTGCTGCGCTACGAAATCAAGGATCTCACGCCGCCCGCGGAGATCCTGCGCGCCATGCAGGCGCAGATCACCGCAGAACGTGAAAAACGCGCGGTGATTGCCACGTCCGAAGGCAAGCGCCAGGAAGAGATCAATCTGGCCGAAGGCCAGAAGCAAGCCGCGATTGCGAAGTCCGAGGGCGAGAAACAGGCACAGATCAACAACGCCGAGGGCGAGGCGGCCGCCATCCTGGCCGTGGCCCAGGCCACGGCCGAAGCCATCGAACGCGTGGCGGCGGCCATACGTCAGCCAGCGGGTGACCAGGCGGTCCAGCTCAAGGTGGCGGAAAAGGCCGTGGACGCCTACAGCCGCCTGGCATCGGACGCGACCACCACGCTGGTCGTGCCGAGCAACATGACGGAGGTGTCCGCTCTGATCACATCGGCGATGAAGATGATCCAGTTGGGGCAGCGTGCAAGCTGATTTCCGCGTTGTTTGCCTGCCCTGCGAGAGCCACCGCACATTGATTCCACCGAGACGATGTTTCTGACGATACCCACCCTGCTGACCTGGGCGCGCATTGTCGCCATACCGTTGATCGTCGGCGTGTTCTATCTGCCCCTGGCAAGCGCGACGCGCAACGAAGTGGCGACGGTGCTGTTCATCGTTTTTGCGGCAACGGATTGGTTCGATGGCTATCTCGCGCGCAAGCTCGATCAAACCTCTGCATTTGGCGCGTTTCTCGACCCGGTCGCCGACAAATTCCTGGTGAGTGCATCGCTGCTGGTGCTGGTGCACCTGCATCGCGTGGACGTGTTTGTCGCGCTCATCATCATCGGGCGTGAAATCGCGATCAGTGCGCTGCGCGAGTGGATGGCGCACATCGGCGCCAGCAAGAGTGTGGCCGTGCACATGCTGGGCAAGCTCAAGACCACAGTGCAGATGATCGCCATCCCCTTTCTGCTGTACGACGGGCGGATTCTGGATGGACTCGACACGGGTATCTGGGGAACGTGGCTCATCTGGCTGGCGGCGGTGCTGACCGTGTGGTCCATGGTCTACTATCTGCAGCGTGCCCTGCCGGAAATCCGGGCGCGTGCCAAGTAAACGGGAGCATGGCGCCGAGCTGCGTGACGGTGAGAAATGCGACTAGAATTTGCCCGGTCGCGAATCAGGATTCAGACGGATTGACACCTGAAAGTGCGGCGGTTTTAATGGATGCGGCTGCTGGATGCAGCCGCTGGTGCTTCACTCGTCGGCGCACCCGGAGTTGGCTTCGGTTTGGCGTGTGGGCATGAGACAGAATCAACTATTTCATTCATTCTTTCCATGAGAGGCTCCTTGTGAACAAAACCGAACTGATCGAGCACATTGCAAACCACGCTGACATCTCCAAGGCGGCCGCCACGCGGGCGCTGGAGTCCACCATCGATGCCGTCAAGAAGACGCTGAAGAAAGGTGGAACGGTGTCGCTCGTTGGGTTCGGGACGTTTGCCGTGGGCAAGCGTGCTGCGCGTACGGGTCGCAATCCCCGCACCGGCGCGACGATTAAAATCAAGGCTGCCAAGGTGCCGAAGTTCCGTCCCGGCAAGGCGTTGAAAGATGCCTTGAACTGATGGTCGATTGATGAAAGGGTGCTTAGCTCAGTTGGTAGAGCGGCGCCTTTACACGGCGTAGGTCGGCGGTTCGAGACCGTCAGCACCCACCAGTCACAACGCGAAGGCGAACATCGGGTTCGCCTTTTGTTTTGCTGTCGTTACGAGAAACCAGTCCATGTTTGAAGCCATCCGAAAGCACTCCAAGGTCGTCATGGGGATCTTGTTTTTGCTGATCATTCCCTCGTTTGTGCTCTTCGGGATCGATGGCAATTACTTCTCTGAAAACAGCGTGACCGTGGCCAGCGTCGATGGCAGGGCCATCACGCAGACCGAGTGGGACAACGCTCACCGCACCGAGAGCGACCGTATCCGTGCTCAGCAGCCCGGCATCGACGGCAAGCTGCTCGATTCGCCACAGGCACGCTATGCAACGCTGGAAAAACTCGTGCGTGATCGGGTGCTGGCGGCCGCCGCGCGGCACATGCATCTGATGGTCAGCGACGCGCAGCTGGCCCGCGAGTTGCAGAAAATTCCCGCGATCGCCCAGTTGCGCAAGCCTGACGGCAGTCTCGACACGCAGGCGTACCGCGCCTTGGTGGCCGCGCAGGGCCTGACTCCGGAAGGGTTCGAGGCCCAGCTGCGCAACGAGCTTTCCGTCAATCAGGTGCTTGGCGGGGCTGTGTCCACTTCCTTTGCCAGCCCCGTGGAAAGCAAATTGGGGCTGGATGCGCTTTTGCAGCGCCGCGAAATTCAGGTCGCGCGTTTCGATGCGAAGGATTATGTCTCCAAGGTGACGGTGGACGACGCGCAGTTGCAGACGTTCTATGCCGCGCACCCGGAGTTGTTTCGCCAGACCGAAGAGGCGTCCGTCGAGTATGTCGTGCTGGATTTGGACGCCATCAAAAACGGTCTGTCGGTGAGCGAAGACGACCTGCGCACGTACTACAAGGAAAACCAGGACCGGCTGGCGGGCAAGGAGGAGCGACGTGCCAGCCATATCCTGATCAATGCACCCAAGGACGAACCGGCTGCCGAGCGGGAAAAGGCCAGGCAGAATGCCCAAGAGCTGCTTGCCCAGGTGCGCAAGGATCCGTCCAGCTTCGCCGAACTGGCCAAAAAGTCCTCCCAGGATCCGGGTTCCGCGCCGCAGGGCGGCGATCTGGGCTTCTTCGCGCGTGACGCCATGGTCAAGCCTTTCGCGGATGCTGTTTTTGCGATGAAGAAGGGCGATATCAGTGACGTGGTGGAGACGGATTTCGGTTACCACATCATCAAGCTGACCGACATCAAGGCACCCAAGGTGCCGAGTTTTGATGAAGTTCGGCCGAAACTCGAGGCCGAGCTGCGTCAGCAGCAGGCACAACGCAAGTTTGCCGAAGTGGCCGAAACGTTCTCCAATCTCGTCTATGAGCAGCCCGATAGTCTCCAGCCAGTGGCTGATAAGCTGAAATTGAAGATCCAAACGGCAACGGGCGTGATGCGCAAGCCGCAGGCGAACGCCAAGGGAGCGTTGGCCAATCCGCGTTTCCTCGAGGCACTGTTTGCCCCCGAGTCCATTCAGAGCAAGCGCAACACCGAGGCCACGGAAATTGGCAGCAACGTGCTCGTGGCCGGCCGGATCACGGCGTATCAGCCGGCCGAGGCCTTGCCTTTTGACAAGGCCAAGGATCGGGTGCGCAGCGCCTACGTCGCGCAACAATCGGCCGAACTGGCCCGCACCGATGGCTCGGCCAAGCTGGCACAGTGGCAGAAGTCGCCCGCCAGCGCGAGCGGATTGGCCGCAGCGATCACGGTTTCGCGTGATCAGCCCCAGGGACAGCCGCCCAAGCTGGTGAGTGCGGTGTTGAGTGCTCCAGCCGATCAACTGCCCACATGGACCGGCATCGATCTCGGGCCGCAGGGTTACGCCATCGCGAAGATCGAGCGCATCGTGCCGCGCAGCGACGATGATGCGCAGCAAAGGGCCATGCAGCAGCAATATCTGCAGGCGTGGACGCAAGCGGAAGCGCTGGCCTATTACGATGCGCTCAAGCAGCGCTACAAGGCGCAGATCAAGGTGGAGCGCCCTGCAGCGCAAACGGACGATCAGGAGTAGCCGGACCAGTTTCGCGTGATGAATACCAACTATAATGCAGGGCTGCGGTGGCTGTAGCTCAGTTGGTAGAGTCCAGGATTGTGATTCCTGTTGTCGTGGGTTCGAGCCCCATCAGCCACCCCAGAAAGATTGCAGAAAAAGGCCTTCAGGACATGGAAGGCCTTTTTCGTTGGCGCAGCGCGAAATCACGCAGGTGTTGTCTGCATGCACAGGTTCAAGAGCGCCGCTTCGATTGCGGCGGCGGTGGCGAGAGGCTGCTCCATGGGGAAAAGGTGGCTGCCGTCCAGCATCATGATCCGGCCTTGGGTGATGCGCTCGGTCATGGCCATGCCGACCTGGCGCGCTTCGTGTGACGCTCTGCCACCGATGAACGCCACGGGGCATTGCAGCGGATGGCGGCGAAACAACTGGGCGAGATTGTGTGGCAGCGTGTTGTAGATTTGCGTTTCCACCTTGCGGTCAAAGGCAAGGGCGTAGCCCCCCGCCTGCTGCTGCGTCAGGCCACTGGCGATGTAGTCTCGCAGCACCTCTGGCTCCCAGTGGGTGAACGCCTTTTTCCGCTGAAAGTGCTCCAGCGCTTCCTGCCGGCTCGGCCATGAGTCGCGGCGGGCGCGGCTGATGCGGCCGGGGGTGAGGGCCCCGATCACCTGCACTTGCTTGGCTACACCGACGGCGCTCGCCTTCCAGCCGCCCACCAGCGGTGAATCCAGCAGCAGCACCCCGCGCGCGAGTTCAGGGCGCCTGGCCGCGGCCATGATGCTCAGGTAGCCGCCGAGAGAGTGGCCCACCAGGAAGGTGCGCTCACCCGTGCGCTGCTGCAAGGCTGCGGCGTGGTCGGCGAGTTGCTCGACGAGGTGAATCCAGTTGTTCGTGACCGGGTAGCGCGGATCATGGCCGTAGCGCTCGATGGCATGAACTTCGAATCCGCGTTTGTGCAGCGAGTTGAACAGGATGCGGTAGGTCCCCGCAGGAAAGCTGTTGGCATGCGAGAAGACGATGGGGATCATGAAGACGGCCTGAGCGGTATTCAGCGAGGTTTGCGCTTGGGGGCAGATGCGGACTGGGCGCGCCTGAGGGTGGCCGCCGCAATGGTGGCGGGTTTTGCCGCCGTCGCTGGTTTGCGGGCAGCCGCCCGGGGCTTCGCGGCCGATCTGCCTGTCGCCGCGCGGGCGGTGCGCACGCCGTGTTGCGCGGTCGGGGCGCGCACCGGCAGGTAGAGGACAATGGCTTCGCCCGGCTTGAAGTGGCTGGTGGTTTTGAGGTCGTTCCAGTCCGCCACGTCGCCGGGCTTGACCTTGTAGTGGCGGGCGATGCTCGCCACGCTGTCGCGCCTGCCCGCGCGTATGGTGCTGCGGTGGATGACCACTTCCGGTGTGAAGGCGACCTGGCCGTTGTCGGCGATGCTGCCCGGCACGTCCTTGTCGGAGGTCGCCGAGCGTGCCACCATCAGTGCCGATCCAGCTTTGATCATCATGCGAGGAGGAATGGCATTGACGGAGCGCAGTTGCGCTTCGCTCGTTCCCGTGCGCTGCGCGGCCGAGGCCACGCTCATGGTGGTGGGAACGGTCCAGACCGTCCAGCTGGCGAGTTGCCCTTCGTTGTAAGTCTGGAAATTGCGCCGGAAGGTTTGCGCGCTGTCCCAGGGCAGCAGGATTTTTGGCATGCCCGCGGCAAGGATGACCGGGCGGTGCAGCGACGGGTTGAGTGCGCGAAAGTCTGCTTCACTGATGCCCGCCATGCGCGCCACGACAGAGACATCGACGTCGCGCGTGATGTCCACCGTGTCGAAGTAGGGGTGGTTGCCGATGCTCGGCAGCGTGAGGCCGTATTGCTCGGGGTGGGCGATGATGTTCTTGACGGCCTGCAGCTTGGGCACGTACATGCGCGTCTCGGCCGGCAGGGTGAGATCGCTGTAACTGGTGCCCAGGCCCGCCTTCTCGTTGCGTGCAATGGCGCGCGCCACGCTGCCTTCACCCCAGTTGTAGGCGGCCAGCGCGAGGTCCCAGTCGTCGAACATGTCATGGAGCTTTTGCAGGTAGTCGAGTGCTGCGCGGGTCGAGGCAAGCACGTCGCGGCGATCGTCTCGGAAGGCGTTTTGCTTCAGGTCGTAGGTGGTGCCTGTCGCGGGCATGAATTGCCACATGCCGGCGGCCTTCGCGCTGGAGACGGCCAGCGGATTGAAGGCGCTTTCGATGTAGGGCAGCAGCGCCAACTCGGTGGGCATGTTGCGCCGCTCCAGCTCTTCGACGATGTGAAAGAGATATTTGCTTGACCGCTCCGCCATGCGCTCGATGTAATCGGCGCGGGTCGAATACCACTGCTCCCGATCCGCAACCAGCTCGTTCTTGAGGTCTGGCATTGCGAATCCGCGGCGTATGCGTTCCCACAGGTCGGAGGGAGCGGCCACGCTGGTCACGTTGGCCTGCGTGGCCTTGCCTTCGGTGATGTTCTTCAAGGGCGCGGTAGGGTAGTCGTGTTCAGCGGCGGCGCCACTGTCTTCCGTGGTGGAGGGGGAGTTCTGCAGGTTGGCACAACCCGCCAGCAAGATCAGGCAGCTCAGGGCTGCAAGGGGCAGCCATTTCATCGAAAATCGTTTTTCCATTGGCGAAGGGTCGCGAAAACGGCGGCGGGATCGTTGGGGTTGGTTGCGGGGTCGTGCGCGCAGGCGCTCTGGACGACGGATGCGGCGCCTGTGCGCAGAAACGGGTTGATGGCCAGCTCGGTGGCAATGGTCGATGGCAGTGTCGGCATCTGCGCGTCGCGCAGCCGCCTGCAGTGCTGCGAATGACGCTCGAGTTCGGTGTTTTGTGGCTCGACGGCGCGCGCGAAGGCGAGGTTGGAAAGGGTGTATTCGTGGGCGCAGCACACGCGGGTGGCCAGCGGCAGCGCGGCCAGCCGCGCCAGTGAGGCGTGCATCTGCGCCGGTGTCCCTTCAAAGAGGCGGCCGCACCCGCCGCAGAAGAGGGTGTCTCCGCAGAAGAGTGCCGGTGCGCCGTCGAGGTTGTCGCAGAAATAGGCGATATGTCCTGCGGTGTGGCCCGGCACGTCGATGACCGTAAGGCGCAGGCCCAGGGCCTGCACCTCGTCGCCATGGTTCAATGCGGTAAAGGGTCGGGGAATGTTTTCGCGTGCGGGGCCGTAGACGGTGGCCGAGCTTGCGCTGTGCAAGGCCGATACGCCACCAGTGTGGTCGCCATGGTGGTGCGTGACTAGAATCGTGCGCAGTGACAATCGCATGCTGCGCAGCGCTTCGAGCACCGGCGTGGCGTCGCCCGGATCGACAACCAGGGCCTCATGTCCATCGTGCACCAGCCAGATGTAGTTGTCGGAGAAAGCGGGCAGCGGCAGCAGTTTCATGAGCAGCAAAATTATAGGTTTTGACGACTGGCTGGAATCGCCCCCGGGCCGCTATCTGCTGGCGTGGGAACAGGAGCGCTACGACGAACTGGTGGCCGATTGTTTTGGCTACCACGCCCTGCAGTTGGGCTTGCCGCGGCTGCAGGGTTTGCGCGCCAATCGTATCCAGCATCGCTGGCTGGCGGTGAATGCCGCAGCGGCCGATGCGGCTGAAGAGAGTCCGGTTCCGGCCTTGTGGGCCGATGCGGTGCAGCTCCCCTTTCCCGCGGCGAGCATCGATCTGGTGCTCATGCCGCATACGTTGGAGCTCAGCGTGAGCCCGCACGCCGCCTTGCGCGAGGCGGCGCGGGTGCTGGTGCCCGAGGGGCGCGTGCTCATCAGCGGCGTGAACCCGTGGAGCCTTTGGGGGCTGCGCCAGAGCCGCATGCAATGGTTCCGGCGTCTGGGCGCGAGCGGCCCCTTGTTCATTCCCGAAGCGCAGGAATTCTTTTCGCCATGGCGTCTGCGTGACTGGCTGCGCCTGCTCGATCTGGAAGTGGAGACGGTGAGCCTCGGGTGCTTTCGCCCTGCAACCCGTGGGGGCGGCTGGCTTGAGCGCATGGGCTGGATGGATGCATTGGGGCCGCGTGGTTGGCCCGTTTTTGGCGCGGGCTATGTGATGGTGGCGGTCAAGCGCGTGCTGGGCCTGCGACTGCTGGAGCCCGCCTGGCGCAGCGCGCGGCCGCCCAAGGGAGCGACGGTGCCCGTGGCGCGGCGTGGTGCGTCCGGTGGCGCGCCTGTTTTGTGTGATGAATGCAGGGAGTGAGGGTGGACGTGGTCGAGATGTACACGGATGGCGCGTGCAAGGGCAACCCCGGGCCGGGAGGCTGGGGCGTGCTGTTGCGCCATGGAACGACGGAAAAGGAGTTGAGCGGTGGTGAGCGCCTGACGACTAACAACAGGATGGAACTGCTGGCGGTGATCGAGGGGCTGTCGGCCCTCAGGCGTCCCTGTGAAGTCGATATCTACCTGGACAGCCAGTATGTGCGCCAGGGCATCACCCAGTGGATCCATGGCTGGAAGAAAAAAGGCTGGCGCACGGCGTCAGGCCAGCCCGTCAAGAACGTGGAGCTCTGGCAGCGGCTCGATGCGCTGGCGCACCGGTCGGAGCACGTGATCCGCTGGCATTGGGTGAAGGGGCATGCGGGGCACCCTGGCAATGAACATGCCGATGCGCTGGCCAACCGTGGCGTGGAGCAGGCCCTGGCTGCACCGCAGAGCCTTGGTCCCCTCCTGAAAACATAGCTTATAGCGCTTATGCAACAAGCGCTATAGGCTGTTTTTTTAAAAATCCTTGACCAGCGAGACGCGCACGCTGCGTCCGGGTTGGGTGTAGGCGTCGAGCACGGACGAACCGGCAGCCTGCCCGTAAACGTCCGGCCACAGCCAGTATTTGCGGTTCGTGAGGTTGTACAGCGCCAGGTTCAGGCGCGTGTCCTTGGCGAGGCGCCATTGCGCGCCAAAATCCAGGGTGGTGAACGATGGCGGTGCAAACTGGGTGTCGGGTTTGGAGTTGAAGATGGCGGTGTTGTCGATGTCGCCTGACTTCTTCGCCTGGCGATGGCGCAGCTTGGTCCAGAGCGACCAGTCGGCGCTGTCGTAGCGCAGGCCGAGCGCGAGCTGCGCCGGGTCCACCGAATTGAGGGGCCGGCCTGTCTCGCGGTTGCGTCCGCGCGCCATGCCCCAGGCGAAGGTGCTCGACAGGCGCCCGCCCGCCACCACGCCCCAGTCGTAGCTGCCCTTGAATTCAAAGCCGTGGATGCGCGCGCGCCCGATGTTGACCGACTGGAAGTAGCGAGTGGTGCCGACCTGCTCGACGAAATCGGCATCGACGATCAGGTCGAAGTAATCGTTGACGAAGGCGGTGAAATCCAGCTTCAGGTGCTCGAAGCGCCCACGCGCCCCGAGCTCAAAGCCGCGGCTCTTCTCGGGCCGCAAGTCGGGATTGGGCCGGATGACGACGCGCGCACCGGGCACGACGTAGTCGAGGTGATCGTTGAGCTGCCCTGGCTCGGGCGCGCGAAAGCCCTCGGAATACTGGCCGAACACGCTCCACTCGGTCGTGGCGCGCCAGAGCACGCCAAGCTTGGGCAGCACCTTGGATTGCGACAGCGACTTGCCCGGCAGCGCCGCCGGCGGGTAGAAGCCGTTCTGGCTGGTCACGTCGATTGAGAAATGGTCGATGCGCAGGCCGGGCGTGAACGTCCAATCGCCCCAGATCGATTCGTTCTGCACGAACAGCGCGCCCGTGGTCTCGCGCGTATCGGGGAAGCGCTTGAGCGGGAAGACATCGGGTGGCAGCGGCGCCTGGCCGTCGTAGAGGTTGCCAATCGTGTTGCGGGTGTATTCGCCGCCGTAGACGATGCGGTGCGACCATTCGCCCGCCCGAAGCACCTTCTCGGCCTGCAGGCCCAACTGCCAGATGCGTTCGTTGTAACGGTTGTCGCGCACGCGATGCACGCCGCTGTTGAGGTCGCTTGTGCCAATGCGCCGGGATGTGCTTTTTTGCAAGGCCACGATGCTGCGCAGGTGGTCGGCCCAGCCGCTGGCGATGTCGTAGCGCGCGTCCCAAGTGAGGCGCTGGCGCCGCGCGTCGTAGCGCGAGGCTTCATCGAGGATGTCGCCCGGTTTGGAGGGCACGGGGCTGCGGCTGGAGAGCAGCTGCACCTCTGAATCGCGGTTGACGTGCTCGAAGCTGAGCATGTGGCGCTGCATGCGGGTCGGCGTGAGGACGACCTTGGCCAGCAGCGCCTGGTCACCGTCGCTTTCGGGGTTGGCCGTCGTGCGGCTGGCGTTGGGCGCGTCATTGCGGCCCATGGTCTCGAGCGCGTGCGCGCGGCGCGCGGTGGCCGTGAGCAACCATTGCACCGTGTCGCTGGCCTTGCCCGCGACCGTGCCGGCAACGGTCTTCGCGTCGTCTTCGCTGGCATATTGCGCGGAGATGCGCCCGCCCATGGTTTTCTCCGGAGCGCCTTCGGTGCCGCCGAGGAAATCTTGTGGGTTGAACGTGACGAAATTCACCACGCCGGCGAGCGCGTCCGAGCTGTACAGGGCCGAGGCGGGCCCGCGCAGCAGCTCGACGCGCTTGAACAGCTCGAGCGAGAGGTATTCGCGATCGAAGATGGCCGAGCGCGAGACGTAGCTGCGCGGCATGCGGATGCCGTCCACGGTCATCAGCACGCGGTTGCCGCCGATGCCGCGGATGTTGATGCCGGTGTTGCCGTCGCGCGCGAAGGCCGAGGATGCAGCGCCCACGGCCAAGCGGGCCGGGGCCGTGCGTACCGAGGTGTTGGGCAGGTCTTGCAGTGCGTCGCGCAGCGTCTGGCTTTGTTGCTCCTCGATCTGGCCTGCGCCGAGGATGTCGATGGACTGTGGCAGATCGTCCACCGCTTGCTCCTGCATGGAGCCGCTGACAACCATGGGCGGCAGTGTCGCGGCAGGGGTGCCCTGCGCCGCGGCATGACCGCTCATGCCGCAGGCGAGCAGGCCGCACAGCGCCATCGTGTGGTGGTGCGGATGGGGGGGGCTGGAATGCAGTCGCATGGGGATCCCTGATCGCCGGAAGTAAGAAATTCAAATAAGGGTGAACCCTAGGATGGCATGGAGCCTAACCTGAAGGTATCACTATTGCGACAAAAGGTAGAGTTTTTTGGTACAGCTTTTTTTATATCATGGTAAACCACATGGATAATGAAATTATGGTCACCGGATTTCCTGCCGCCCCCGGTTGGCTCAATACACAGGAGACGGGTGGCGTTTTCTCTAGAAACGAGAGAGGATCGAGCATGAAAATCCGCCCGATGAAGACCGTAGCCGCGCTGGTGCTTGCCGCCATCGCCGTGACTGCCCTGGCGCAGGAAAAGAAAGACGCCCTTCTCCCGCAGGCTGAAATCAATCTGCAGGCCGGCTCCTCCCCCGTCGGCGAAGCGCTGATGCACCAGAATTCGAACGCCAAGGCGCCGGCCATGACGGTGGAGGAATTCGACAAGGCGCGCCAGATCTACTTCGAGCGCTGCGCGGGTTGCCATGGTGTGTTGCGTAAAGGTGCCACCGGCAAGCCGCTGACGCCCGACATCACGATCGACAAGGGCACGGACTATCTCAAGACCTTCATCGCCTACGGCTCGCCCGCCGGCATGCCGAACTGGCAGACTTCGGGCGAATTCGACGAAGCCACGGTCGATCTGATGGCGCGCTACATTCAGCAAGACCCTCCCACGCCGCCCGAATTCTCGCTGGAGGACATGGAGAAGAGCCGCAAGGAGTACATCGCGGTGTCTGCGCGTCCCAAGAAGAAGCTCAACAACTACAACATCAACAACATCTTTTCCGTGACGCTGCGCGACGCGGGCGAGATTGCGCTGATCGACGGCGATACCAAGCAGATCATCAACATCATCAAGACCGGCTACGCGGTGCACATCTCGCGTCTGTCGGCGTCCGGGCGCTACCTCTACGTGATCGGCCGTGATGCACGTCTGAACCTGATCGACCTATGGATGGAAAAGCCCGACAACGTCGCAGAAATCAAGATCGGCCTGGAGGCGCGCTCGGTCGAAACGTCCAAGTACAAGGGCTGGGAAGACAAGATCGCGATTGCCGGTACCTACTGGCCGCCGCAATTCGTGCTCATGGACGGTGACACGCTCAAGCCCCGGAAGATCGTTTCCACCCGTGGGATGACGGTGGACAACGAATACCACCCCGAGCCGCGTGTGGCCGCGATCGTTTCCAGCCATCAGCGCCCGGAATTCCTGGTCAATGCCAAGGAAACCGGCAAGATCTTCATGGTGGATTACACCGATCTGGACAATCTTGCGATCAAGCAGCTCGATGCGGCCAAGTACCTGCATGACGGGGGCTTTGATTCCACTCGGCGCTATTTCATGACCGCCGCCAACGCGTCCAACAAGATCGCGGTGGTGGACACGAAGGAAGACAAGCTGGCGGCGCTGATCGAGGTGGGCAAGACGCCGCACCCGGGGCGCGGTGCCAACTTCAAGGACCCGAAGTACGGTCCGGTGTGGGCGACGTCCGGTCTGGGTGACGAGAGCATTTCCATCATCGGCACCGATCCCAAGGGCCACAAGAAGAACGCCTGGAAGGTCGTGCGCACGCTCGAAGGTCAGGGCGGTGGATCGCTCTTCATCAAGACGCACCCCAAGTCGAACAACCTGTGGGTGGACACCACGCTCAACCCCGACGCCAAGGTCAGCCAGAGCGTGGCGGTGTTCGACATCCGCGACTTCTCCAAGAAGCCGCAGATCATCGATATCGCTGCCTGCGCCGATCTCAAGGACGATGGTGCCAAGCGCGTGGTGCAACCGGAGTACAACCAGAAGGGCGACGAGGTCTGGTTCTCGGTCTGGAGCGCCAAGGACAAGCAGTCGGCGATCGTGGTCGTGGACGACAAGACCCGCACCTGCAAGACGGTGATCAAAGACCCGAAGCTGGTCACGCCGACCGGCAAGTTCAACGTCTACAACACGCAGCACGACGTGTATTGATCGCGTCCACCCCGGCGTGCCGTGCATGCCGGGTTATTTCCAACAAAAAGGCCGGCGTGATCGCTGGCCTTTTGTTGATGGTGAGTGCGGGCTCGCGTGCCGCGATCTACAGCTTGAGCTCCACGCAGTCAGAGGTGCACGATCCCTGTGGCTGGGGTTCGGATGCCGGAGCGGGTCGGTGCAGCACCGCGCGCGTGGGCACGATCCGGACCTGCGCGCCCGCGACGCTGGCGCTGCCGTCCACGATCAGGGAATAGTCCGCCGTCTCCAAGGGGGGCCAGACCAGCGCCACCTCGGCGCGTGCCTGCAGGTTCTTGCCGGTGCGCCGCCCGACACCCTGCACCACCAGAGTCGAGCCGTCCAGCGTCGGCGTGACGGCGATGGCGTGGGGCGCGCCCTGGTCGGTGCCGGTCAGCAGGTAGGCGAAGCGGTAACGCGCCATGGTCGCGGCCAAATCGCTCAGTTCAACGGGGATGCTCATGGCTCACCTCCTGCAGGGCATGCGGAAATTCACTTTGTGCCGAAGATGCGATCCCCGGCGTCGCCCAGGCCCGGCAGGATATACCCGTGGCTGTTGAGCTGTCGATCGATGGCCGCGGTGTAGATGGGGACGTCCGGATGCGCCTGCTGCAGCTTGGCAATGCCTTCGGGCGCAGCCAGCAGGCAGACGAACTTGATGGAACGCGGTTCGGTCTGCTTCAGGCGCGTGAGCGCCGCACTGGCTGAATTGCCTGTGGCGAGCATGGGGTCGACGACGATCACGTCGCGCTCGTTCATGTCCGAGGGCATCTTGAAGTAGTACTCGACGGCCTGCAGGCTCTCGGGGTCGCGGTACAGGCCGATGTGGCCCACGCGTGCAACGGGCACAACATTGAGCATGCCGTCCAGAAAACCGTTGCCCGCGCGCAGGATGGAGACCAGCACGAGCTTCTTGCCGTCGATCACCTTGCCCGTCATGGTCTCCAGGGGCGTCTCGATTTCGACGTCCGAGAGCGGCATGTCGCGCGTGACCTCGTAAGCCATGAGCGTGGCAAGCTCCCCGAGCAGCCGGCGAAAGCTGTTGGTGCTGGCGTCCTTGCGGCGCATGAGCGTGAGTTTGTGCTGAACCAGGGGGTGATTGATGACGTGAATGTTGCTCATGAAAGAAATGATGAAGGTCAGTCTGAAATGAAACGGGCGTAGCGCGACAGATCGACGTTGCCGCCGCTCACGATGATGCCCACACGCTTGCCGTGCAGCGCAACGCCGCCGTCGCGCGCACCGGCAAAGGCCAGGGCCCCGGTGGGTTCGACCACGAGTTTCATGCGCTGGGCCAGGAAGCGCAGCGCCTGCAGCATTTGCGCGTCGGAGGCCGCCAGCAGCTGCGGCGCCGCCTTGCGGATGATCTCGAACGCCAGTGGGGCCAGCGCCGGACTCTGGGCCGCATCCGCGATGGTGCGCGGGTGCGCGATGGTGACGATATGGCCGGCCTTGAGTGATTGTCGGGCATGGTCGGCCGCCTCGGGTTCGACGCCAAAGACTTCGCAGCCGCTGCCCGCCGCTTGAACGGCCAGCAGACTGCCTGCCAGCAGCGCGCCGCCGCCGGTGGGCACGAAGAGGTAGTCGAGTTTGGGCACTTCCTGCAGCAGCTCCAGCGCCGCCGTGCCGTGGCCAGCGATGATCTGCGGGTGGTCCGACGGTGGCACGATGCTCATGCCGCGCTCGGCGGCCAGTCGTTGGCTGATGGTGTTGCGATCTTCCGTGCCGCGTTGGTAGGTGACCACCTGCGCGCCGTAGCCGCGTGTGGCTTCCAGTTTGGTCAGCGCCGCGTCGTCGGGCATGACGATCAGCGCCGGAATGTCGTGCTGGCGCGCTGCCAGGGCGATGGCCTGAGCGTGGTTGCCCGAGGAGTAGGCGAGCACACCCTTGTCTCGCTGCCGCGCGTCAAATTGTGCCAATGCGCAATAGGCGCCGCGAAATTTGAATGATCCGGTGCGTTGCAGGTTTTCGCACTTGAAATACAGTTCGCCGCCGAAAAGCCGGTCGATGGTGGTCGAACGCAGCACGGGCGTGTGGTGCACCACGCCCTTGAGCAGTTGCGCGGCGGCGAGGACGTCGGCAGGGGTGGGGAGGGACAGACTCATGGGCAAGCTCGTGTGTGTGCCTGGGGGTGGTCTGGAGTTCTCTGGTCTGTGGCCGGACGATGGGCGCTGGTTTATTGATCGGGTGGTTCACCGGCGCTTGCCGCCGATCAGGCTGCCCAGCGCGCCGCGCAGCAGTTCGCGCCCCATGCGCCGGGCTTCACCTTTGACGATGTCCTGCACGAGACCATCGTACTGTCCACCTCGTGGACCGGTGCGCCCGAATAACGCCTCCTTGACCATGGTGCCTATGTCGCCGAACATGCCGCCGTCGTTGGCGCCAGGCGCCTGGGTGGCCCCTGCGCTCGCGCCGTTCGCGGAGCCCGACGCGTTGGCAGCGCGCTGGGCCAGTCGTTCGTAGGCTGACTCACGGTCGGTGGGGGTGTCGTACGTGCCTGCCACGAGCGAGTTCTTGATCAGCGCCTGGCGCTGCTCAGCCGTGATCGGCCCGAGCTGGCTGCCGGGCAGCAGCACGAAAGCGCGCTCGGTTTCCGAGGGGCGCCCCTTGGGGTCCAGCAGGCTCACCAGCGCTTCGCCCACGGCCAGTTCGGTGATCGCCGCCTCGACGTCCAGCCCCGCCTTGGGCCGCATGGTGCTGGCCGTGGCCTTCACCGCTTTTTGATCGCGCGGCGTGAAGGCGCGCAGCGCGTGCTGCACGCGGTTGCCCAGTTGCGCAAGCACGGTGTCGGGGATGTCGAGCGGATTTTGCGTGGCAAAGTACACGCCCACGCCCTTGGATCGCACCAGGCGCACGACGAGCTCGATGCGCTCGAGCAGTACTTTGGGCGCGTCTGTGAACAGCAGGTGCGCTTCGTCGAAGAAGAACACCAGCTTGGGCTTTTCCGGGTCGCCGATTTCGGGCAGGCGCTCGAACAGGTCCGAGAGCAGCCACAGCAGAAAGCTCGCGTACAGGCGCGGCGCGGTCATGAGTTTGTCCGCCGCGAGGATGTTGATCACGCCGCGTCCGCCCACGGTCTGCATGAAGTCCTCGATGTTGAGCATGGGCTCGCCGAAGAACTTGTCGCCGCCCTGGGTCTCGATCTGCATCAGGCCGCGCTGGATTGCGCCCACGCTTGCGGCACTGATGTTGCCGTACTGCGTGGTGAAGTCTTTGGCGTTGTCGCCCACGTGCTGCAGCATGGCGCGCAGGTCTTTCAGGTCCAGCAGCAGCCATCCGTTGTCGTCGGCGATCTTGAAGACGAGGTTGAGCACGCCCGACTGCGTTTCGTTCAGATCGAGCATGCGCGCGAGCAGCAGCGGCCCCATGTCGGAGATCGTCGCGCGCACCGGGTGACCTTGTTCGCCGAAGACGTCCCAGAGCGTGGTGGGGCAGGCGGTCGGCTCAGGCAGCGGCACGCCGCGTTCCTTGAGCACGCCCGCGAGCTTGTCGCTGATTCGGCCTTGCTGGCTGATGCCGGTGAGGTCGCCCTTGACGTCGGTCATGAAGACCGGCACGCCGATGCGCGAGAATTCCTCGGCGAGTTTTTGCAGCGTCGCGGTCTTGCCTGTGCCCGTGGCGCCGGTGATCAGGCCATGGCGGTTGGCGAGGCCTGGCAGAAGGTCACAGCGGGTGTTGCCGTGCTGGGCTATCAGGAGTGGATCGGCCATGACATGCTCAAAAGTAGAATCGCAGGCTGCAGATTAAACCAAAGTAGATCAAAGGAAAGCGTCGTGGCAGGACACAGCAAATGGGCCAACATCCAGCACCGCAAGGGCAGGCAGGATGAAAAGCGCCAGCGCATCTGGACCCGCGTGGTGCGTGAAATCATGGTGGCGGCGCGCACCGGGGGGGGCGACCCGACGGCCAACCCGCGCCTGCGCCTGGCCATCGACAAGGCCAAGGCGGCCAACATGCCGGCCGACACCATCAAGCGCAACATCGACAAGGCCACGGGCAACCTGGATGGCGTGCAGTATGAGGAAATCCGCTACGAAGGCTACGGCATTGGCGGAGCGGCCATCATCGTGGACACCATGACCGACAACCGCGTGCGCACCGTGGCCGACGTGCGCCATGTGTTCAGCAAGTACGGCGGCAACCTGGGCACGGAAGGGTCGGTGGCGTTTCAGTTCAGGCATTGCGGCCAATTGATTTTTGCGCCGGGTGTCGACGAGGAAAAGCTCATGGAAGCGGCACTGGAGGCGGGTGCGGACGATGTCATCACCGATGAAGAGGGCGCGGTCGAGGTGCTGACCGAGCCCGGTGTTTTCGAGGCGGTGAAGCAGGCGCTGGAGGCGGCCGGGTTCACCCCCGAGGTGGCCGAGGTGACCATGCGCGCGGAAAACACGATCGAGCTGTCCGGTGACGATCGCGAGCGCATGCAGAAGCTCCTGGACATGATCGAAGATCTGGATGACGTGCAGGACGTCTATCACAACGCGGAACTATGAGCTCCCACGCCTTGTACAACGTGTCACCGCTGTTCCCCGCAGGGGCCACCGGCCTCCTGGTGGCGGCTCGTCGGAGACCGGCATGAAAATTCTCGTCATCGGTGGCGGCGGGCGCGAGCATGCACTGGCCTGGAAGCTCGTGCAGTCGCCCAAGGCCAGCATGGTTTATGTGGCGCCGGGCAACGGCGGCACCGCGCTTTCGCCGCGCCTGCAGAACCTGCCCATCACCGATGTGCAGCAACTGGCCAGCTGGGCGCAGGAGAACAAGATCGGCCTGACGGTGGTCGGCCCCGAGGCGCCGCTGGCCGCGGGCGTGGTCGATCTCTTTCGCGCCAAGGGCCTGCGCATCTTCGGCCCGACACAGGCGGCTGCGCAACTGGAGAGTTCCAAGGCCTTTTCCAAGGCCTTCATGCGCCGCCACGGCATTCCCACGGCCAATTACGATACCTTCACCGATCCCGTCGCGGCGCATGCCTTCGTGGACCGGCTGGGCGCGCCCATCGTCATCAAGGCCGACGGCCTGGCTGCAGGCAAGGGGGTGGTGGTGGCGACGAGCCTGCGCGAAGCGCATGACGCGGTGGACGCGATGCTGGTCGACGAGGTTTATGGTGGCACCGACGAAGGCGTGGCGCGCGTCGTCATCGAGGAATTTCTCGAAGGCGAGGAGGCCAGCTTCATCGTGCTCTCGGACGGCCGCCATGTGGCGGCGCTCGCGACCAGCCAAGACCACAAGCGCCTGAAGGACAACGACGCGGGCCCCAACACCGGCGGCATGGGCGCGTATTCACCCGCGCCCGTGGTCACCGCGGACGTGCATGCACGTGCCATGCGCGAGGTCATCCTGCCCGCCGTGCGCGGCATGGAAAAGGACGGCATCGTCTACACCGGCTTTCTCTACGCGGGCCTGATGATCGGTGCCGGGGGCCAGCTCAAGGTGCTCGAATTCAATTGCCGCATGGGCGACCCCGAGACGCAGCCCATCCTGATGCGCCTGAAAAGCGACCTGGTCGATCTGATCAATGCGGCCGTCGATGGCAGGCTCGATGGCGTGCAACTGCAGTGGGACCGGCGCACGGCCCTCGGCGTGGTGATGGCCGCGCATGGTTACCCCGAGAGCCCGCGCCAGGGCGATGCGATCACCGGCATCGCGCCCGAACAGGATGACGCCATGGTTTTTCATGCGGGCACGCGGCTCGAAGACGGCACACTCCGCGTTTCTGGCGGGCGTGTGCTGTGCGTGACGGCATTGGCAGACAGTGTGCGCCAGGCACAGCAGCGCGCGTATGAAGTGGTGCACGGCATCCATTTCGATGGCGCGCAGTACCGCAACGACATTGGACACAGGGCCATCAAATGAGTCAATTCAACCCTGCGGGCACGGTGCAGCCGGTTCGCAGCTATCTCGTGGGTTTGCAGGCGCGCATCATGAACGCGCTGGAGGAGATCGAAGGCACGGGCGGCGCGCGCGCGCTCAGTGATGCCTGGGAAAAAGCGCCGGGCGAACAGCTCCAGGGCAATGGCATCACGCGCATCATCGAGGGCGGGCTGGTGTTCGAGCGCGCGGGCTGTGGTTTTTCGGACGTCAGCGGCGGCACACTGCCGCGTTCGGCGACGCAACATCGGCCGGAACTCGCCGGGGCGCCGTTCGAGGCCATGGGCGTCTCGCTCGTCTTTCATCCGCGCAACCCCTATGTGCCGACGGTACACATGAATGTGCGCATGATCGCGGCGGGCCACGCGGGGCAGGAGCCCGCGTGCTGGTTCGGCGGCGGCATGGATCTGACGCCGTACTACGGCTTCGACGAAGACGCAGTGCACTTTCACCGCGTCTGCCGCGATGCGCTCGCGCCGTTTGGCGAGCAGCTGTACCCGCGCTTCAAGACCTGGTGCGATGAATACTTCTGCAACAAGCACCGCGATGAGCAGCGCGGTATTGGTGGCATCTTCTTTGACGACTTTTCCGAACTGGGTTTCGAGCAGGGCTTCGCCATGCTGCAAAGCGTCGGCAATGCCTTCCTTGCCGCCTACCTGCCCATCGTGCACCAGCGCAGGAACATGCCGTATGGCGAGCGCGAGCGGGCGTTCCAGCTCTATCGACGCGGGCGTTACGTGGAGTTCAACCTCGTCTGGGATCGCGGCACGCACTTCGGCCTGCAGTCGGGCGGGCGCACGGAATCCATACTGCTGTCGATGCCGCCGCAGGCCGCGTGGAGCTACCAGCGTTGTGACGAGCCGGGCACGCCCGAAGAGCGCCTCACAAGCTACTTCCTCAAACCACGCCCATGGATTTGATAGCTGGCAGCGCCCACCAAAAGGGCGCTGGAGCCAGATTTGATCTGAAAAGCCAAATCCCCGACACTTTGCACTTCCCATCACTACACCCACACCACTCGATGACCACTGCACCCGCCACGGACGCTGCCGCCAAGAAATCCCTCGTCAAACTGCAGCGTGCCATCGTTGACGGCCTGGAAGACGTGAAGGCAGTGGACATCCGCGTGTTCGACACCACGCACCTCTCGCCGCTGTTCGAGCGCGTGATCGTCGCCACCGGCAACACCAATCGCCAGACCAAGGCGCTGGCCGCGAGCGTGCGCGATGCGGTGCGGGACGCGGGGCTGCCCAAGCCGCGCACCGAGGGCGAAAGCAACGGCGAGTGGATCATCATCGACTGTGGTACGGCGGTGTGCCACATCATGCAGCCCGCGATTCGCCAGTACTACCGGCTCGAAGAGATCTGGGGCGACAAGCCGGTGCGCCTGAAGCTGGGCGACGCCAAGCCCCGCTCGCTCACTGCGCCGGCCGATGCTGCGCCTGCGCCTGCGCCCGCGCGCAAGCCTGCCGCCAAGAAGACGCCTGCAGGCAAGGCACCCGCGAAGAAGACAGTGGCCAAGAAAGCTCCTGCCGCCAAGAAGACCACGGCCAAGCCGGTGGTGGCCACCCGCAAGGCACCTGCCAGGAAGGTCGCGCCCGTCAAGACCGTGCGGGTGAACGAACCCGTGGCGAAGAAGGCGGCTGTGCGCCGCGCTGCCGCCAAGAAGGCACCCGCCAGGAAGGCGCCCGGCCGCAAGGCGTAAAGAGGCACGCCGGTGCGCCTCGCCATCGTGGCCGTGGGCCAGCGCGTGCCCGATTGGGCACGCACCGCTTGGGACGACTACGCCAAGCGCTTTCCACCCGAGATCAAGGTCGAGCTCAGGGCCGTCAAGACCGAGCCGCGAGGCTCCAAAACGCTCCCGAGCCTGCAGGCGGCCGAACGCGAACGTATCGAGACGCAGCTCTCCCGTGGCGTGCACCGCGTGGCGCTCGATGAGCATGGCACGCGCCTGAGCACGCAGGCGCTGGCCCGGCGGCTCAAGGACTGGCAACTGGCGGGCGACGATGTGGCGCTCATCATCGGCGGGCCGGACGGGCTCGACCCAGCGCTGCTCACCGGTGCGCACGAGCGCATCCGGCTTTCGGACATGACGCTGCCGCACGCGTTGGTTCGGGTGCTGCTGATCGAGCAGCTCTATCGCGCCTGGTCGGTGAACGCGGGGCACCCCTACCATCGCGAGTAGAAAGCGGTGAGTGGTAGGCGGCGGGTGGCGAGGCGTCAAAGTTTTTCGGTCTCGCCCACCTTGGGTTGCCAGACCATCAGGCGCTTCTCGATTGCGCCCACCATCTCGTCGAGCACCAAGGCAAAAGCTGTGAGCACGAGGATGCCGGCCATCACGGTGTTGATGTCGAAGCTCCCCTCGGCCTGCAGGATGAGATAGCCCACGCCCTGGCTGGAGCCGAGGTATTCGCCCACCACGGCGCCGACAAAGGCCAGTCCCACGCTGGTGTGCAGCGAACTGAAGACCCAGCTCGTGGCGCTGGGCAGGTAGACGTGGCGCAGCAGCTGGCGGGCGTTGGCGCCCAGCATGCGGGCGCTGGACAGCACCACGGGGCTGACTTCCTTGACGCCCTGGTAGACGTTGAAGAAGACGATGAAGAACACCAGCGTGACGCCCAGCGCCACCTTGGAGCCCATGCCCAGGCCGAACCAGACCGCGAAGATGGGCGCGAGGATGATGCGCGGCATGGCATTCATCGCCTTGATGTAGGGGTCCAGGATCGCCGAGGCCATGGGTGAAAGGGCCAGCCACAACCCACCCGCGAGCCCGCCCGCCGCGCCGATCGCGAACGCCATCACGGTTTCGGCCAGCGTCACCCACAGGTGCTGGTAGATGTCGGCGTTGGTGAAGAACCAGTCGCGGATCACGCCGAAAATCTTGATCGGCTCGCCGAAGAAGAAGGCCGCCTGCTTGTCGTTGTCGAACATGAAGGGCGGGATCAGCCCCGGCTTGGTCATCACGTGCCAGAACAGGAAGAGCAGCACCAGCAGGCCCAGCTGCCACAGGCGCAGCGTGGCGGGGCGCGGTTTGATCAGGTTCCACATGTGCGTTCAGGCCTTCTTCAGTTGCTGTGCATAGCCCTTGAGCACTTCGCCCCGCAGTTCGGCCCAGATGGCGGCGTGCAGCTGCAGAAAGCGCGGCTGGGTCTTGACCTCGGCCACGTCGCGCGGGCGTGGCAGGTCGATAGCGAATTCGCCCATGGGGTGCGACGCCGGCCCCGCGCTCATCACCACCACGCGGTCGCTCATGGCAATGGCTTCATCGAGGTCGTGCGTGATGAAGAGCACGGCCTTTTTCTTCGCCTGCCAGAGCGAGAGCACTTCGTTTTCCATCAGCTGCCGCGTTTGGATGTCGAGCGCCGAAAACGGTTCATCCATGAGGATGATGTCGGGGTCGAGCACCAGAGTCTGCGCCAGTGCCGCGCGCTTGCGCATGCCGCCGCTCATCTGGTGCGGGTAGCGGTCGCCGAAGTCAGCCAGGCCCACGCGCGCCAGCCACTCCTGCGCGCGTTCGCGCGCCTCGGGCTCGGGCACGCCCCGGAACTGCAAGCCCGCCATCACGTTGCGCAGACCGGTGCGCCAGGGCATCAGGCTTTCGGCCTGGAACATGTAGCCCGCACGCCGGTTGGTGCCGGTGAGCGGCTCGCCAAAAATCCGCACACTGCCGACGCTTGGCGCCAGCAGCCCGGCCGCGACGTTGAGCAGCGTGCTCTTGCCGCAGCCCGTCGGGCCGACGACGCTGACGAACTCGCCCGCGCCCACGCTCAAATCCACCCCCTGCACGGCGGTGTAGCGCTGCCCCGGGTGATCCTTGCTCACGAAGGTGCAGGCCACGCCCTGCAGGGTGATCGCGGGTGTGGTCATGCGGCTTCAGCCCTTGGGATACCTGGCGTCGGCCTTCTTGGCAAACTCGTTGGTGTAGAGCGCGTTCAGGTCCACCTTGGCCGCAGCGATCTTCGGATCGATGCTCGACATGGCGCGGTAGGCCGTCTGCGGCCCCTTGACGGGAAAGAGCCCATCGCGCGAGAGCGCCTGCTTGGCGGCAAGAAAACCGTCGATGTAGACCGCGCGGTCGCCCAGAAGATAGCTCTCGGGCACCACCTTGATCACGTCGCCGGGGCCGGCCTGCTGGATCCACTTGTCGGCGCGCACGATGGCATTGGCCAGCGCCTGCGCCGTGTGCGGGTTCTTGTCGAGGAAGGGCTGTGGCGCGTACAGGCAGGCGGCGGGCATGGGGCCGCCGAAGACTTTCTCGGCCTCGTCGGGCTTGCGCGTGTCGGAGATGATCTTCAGGTCGCCCGAACGCGCGAGCAGCGTGATCACCGGGTCGAGGTTGGAGATCGCGTCGATCTGGCCCGAGCGCATGGCCGCCACCGCTCCGTTGCCCGCGCCCACGCCGACGAAGCTCACGTCGGTGGGTTTGAGTCCGCCCTTGGCCAGCACGTAGTTGGCCACGATGTTGGTTGAGCTGCCCGGTGCCGTCACGCCGATCTTCTTGCCCTTGAGGTCCGTGATGCCCTTGTAGTCGGGCATCGTCTTGGGGTTGACGCCCAGCACGATCTGTGGCGCCGCGCCCTGCAGCACGAAGGCACGCATGGGCTGGCCCTTGAGCTGCATGGCGATGGTGTGCTCGAATGCGCCCGAGACCACGTCCGCGCTGCCGCCGACCACGGCCTGCAGGGCCTTGGAGCCGCCGGCGAAATCGACGATGGTGACGTCCAGCCCCTCATCCTTGAAGTAACCCAGCTGCTCGGCGATGGTGAGCGGCAGGTAGTAGAACAGGTTCTTGCCGCCGACGGAGATGGTGATCTTCGGTTTCTCCAGCGATTGCGCCAGGCCGAGAGTGGGCAGGGCGGCGGTCGCAAGGCCTGCCGCCAGAAGGTCGCGTCGTTGCATGAGTGTGTCTCCGTTGAGGTTCTGAACCTGAAAATCATAGTGCCAGTTCGAAGGCCCGTGCAAAGCAGGCACACGCGCATGTCAGACAATGCCCGCCATGCCCGCCTTCATCTACCTTGCGTCCCAGAGCCCGCGCCGCCGCCAATTGCTTGATCAGCTCGGTGTGCGCCATGAGCCCTTGCTGCCGAACGTCGCCGGCGACATCGTGGAGGATGCCGAAGGCATCGAAGCCGCCTTGCGCGGCGAAGCGCCCGCTGCCTATGTGCAGCGCATCACCGGCCTGAAGCTCGATGCGGCGGTACTGCGGCGCAAGCGCCGGGCCCTGGCGGCGGCGCCGATCCTCTGTGCCGACACCACGGTGGCGCTGGGGCGTGAGATTCTTGGCAAGCCCGAGGATGCGCGGGATGCGGCGCGCATGCTGGCCAGCCTGTCGGGGCGCGAGCACCGCGTGCTCAGTGCCGTGGCGCTGCAGGTGGACGGGCAGCGGCGCCTGGCCGCGCTGTCGGTCTCGCGCGTGCGTTTCGCGCCCATGTCAGCGCGCCAGATCGACGCCTACGTGGCCAGTGGCGAGCCATTGGGCAAGGCGGGTGCTTACGCCATCCAGGGCGCTGCCGCTCAGTATGTCGAGCATCTGAGCGGCAGCTACAGCGGCATCATGGGCCTGCCGCTGCACGAGACGGCGATGCTGTTGCGCGCCGCGCATGTCCTCAGGGATGAAGCGCCCACGCGCCTTCGAGGTCGGTGAAGGGCAGGCGCATCCGCTCCTGCAGCGTGGATGCATCGTGCAGGCAGACGAGCCCCTGTACGCCGGGCGTGACCAGAACGGGCGCGCCCTGCAGCACGAGCAGCTGGGTCTGCGGCCTGGCGTCGAGCTCGGCCTGCGCCTGCAGGGTGCGGGTATCGAGTTTGAGCCACACGCCGTCGGCACGCTGCAGCCACAGGGCCGCGGGCGCGGCTGAGGGGATGATGCGTCGCGCGTTGGCGGGCAGCGGCCCGCCCGTGCCAGGCCGCATTTGCGGCACTTGCACAGGCGCGGCGGCGCTGCGCAGGCCGGCAAGCGCCAGCCACAGGCGCCCGTCCTGTTTCCAGGCGGCCGACGCGCCCGGGTGTGGTGTTCCGTCGAGCGCCACCGCGCTGATCTGGCTGCGCGTGTCCAGGTGCAGCAGGCGCAGGGTGCAGGGCGCGGGCGGTTGGCAGCGCTGGCTGCCCACCACCAGCCGGGTCCCGTCGGGCACGAGCACGTCGGGCAGTGGCGCGGGCAGGGGGGTGCGGCGCACGCTGAGAAAGCCGCTGCGGGGCAGGGCTTCGCCCATGCGGTAGTCGTGCACCAGGCCGTCGAAGATGGGCGCGGCGGCGGGGTCGTAGGAGATTTCCCACAGCTCGCGCAGCGTGTCCAGCGCCAACAGCCAGCTGCGCGAGCCAGCGAGCGTCAGCACCTGCGCTGCGCGGCTTTGCTCGCGGCCATCGGGTGAGGTGATGGCGATGCGGCGCGCCGGCTGCAGCGTGGCGTCGAAAATCTGCACCTGTGCATCCTGAGCGCCTGCAGCCAGCAGCCAGCGCCCGTCGCCCGAGAGCGCAAGCCGGGGCGTGCCGGAACCCACGCGTGCGGGCACCTGCGCTGTGATGTCCAGGTCGGGCAACGTCAGTTGAACGATGTGGCCCTCCGGCGTGCCCCAATACAGCCGGGGCGGGTCGGGAGACACCTGCGGCGGCCCGGAGAGGCGCACGGGAAGAGGTCGGGCGGCCAGCACCGCGCCGTCCCGCGCATCGAGCAGCGCGATCTGGCGGCCCGCGTCATGCAGCACCAGCAGCGCCGATGGCGGCACCTGGCCCCACGCGCGGAGGTGGGCCGCGGCTGCGAGCACGAGCGCGCAGGTCAGCAAGGCGAAGACACGCATGGGCTCATCGTACCCGCGGCCATTCAGGCATGATCAGAGCGTTGGAAGGTATTCATGCAAAACGACATTCTGGTGAACTGGTCGCCGCAGGAGACGCGCGTCGCGGTGGTGGAGAACGGTGCGGTGCAGGAACTGCACGTGGAGCGCACGCTCGAGCGCGGCCTCGTCGGCAACATCTATCTGGGCAAGGTGTCGCGCGTGCTGCCGGGCATGCAGTCGGCGTTCGTCGACATCGGCCTGGAGCGCGCGGCCTTCCTGCATGTGGCCGATGTCTGGCAGCGCCATGACGGCGCCGATGCCGGGCCGCGCCGCGGAGAAGCGCTCCTGCCGATCGAAAAGCAGATCTTCGAGGGCCAGCCCCTCATGGTGCAGGTCATCAAGGACCCGATAGGCACCAAAGGCGCGCGCCTGTCCACGCAGATCAGCGTGGCCGGGCACCTGCTGGTGTTCCTGCCGCAGGATCAGCATGTGGGGGTATCACAGAAAATCCCGGCGGATGAGCGTGAGGCCCTGCGCTCGCGCCTCGTGGCGCTCGTGGGGCAGGCGGCCCAGGGCGCGGGCGGCGGCTTCATCCTGCGCACCAATGCCGAGGAAGCGAGCGACGAAGAGCTGGCCGACGATATCGCCTACCTGCGCAAGACCTGGACCAGCATCCGCGCGGCCGCCCAGCGGCTGCCGGCGATGTCGCTGCTGCACCAGGACCTGAGCTTGTTGCAGCGGGTGATGCGCGACCTGGTGGGGGAGCAGACGCTGTCCGTGCGCATCGATTCGCGCGAGCAGTTTGTCCAATTGCAGTCCTACGGCCGCGAATACATGCCCAAGGCGGTCGACCGCCTGCAGCTGTACAAGGGCGAGCGGCCCATTTTCGACCTCTTCGGCATCGATGAGGAAATTGCCCGCGCGCTCGGACGGCGCGTGGATCTGAAATCGGGCGGCTACCTGATCGTTGATCAGACCGAGGCGCTCACGACCATCGACGTGAACACCGGCGGCTACGTTGGCGCACGCAATTTTGACGAGACCATCTTCAAGACCAACCTGGAGGCGGCCGGCACGATCGCGCGGCAATTGCGCCTGCGCAACCTGGGTGGCATCGTGGTCGTGGACTTCATCGACATGGCGCGCCACGAGCACCAGGCGGCGGTGCTTGACGAGCTGAAGAAGCACCTGGCGCGCGATCGGGTCAAGACGGTGGTGGGGGGATTTTCACCCCTGGGCCTGGTCGAAATGACGCGCAAGCGCACGCGCGAATCACTCGCGCACATGCTCTGCGAGCCCTGCCCGACGTGCCGCGGCGTCGGCGAGGTGAAAACGGCGCGCACCGTCTGCTACGACATCCTGCGCGAGGTGCTGCGCGAGGCGCGTCAGTTCAATCCCAGGGAATTTCGCGTGATTGCCGCACCCAAGGTGGTGGAGATGTTCCTCGACGAGGAAAGCCAGCATCTGGCGGGGCTGTCGGACTTCATCGGCAAGCCGATTTCGCTGCAGGCCGAAGGGGAGCTTGGACCGGATCAGTACGATATCGTTTTATTATGAAAAGTGGCTGAAACGCACTATGAAAAAGCGCGGATAGCTCATGTTTTCATAGTTTTTTCAACCGTTCCAGCGCCTTGCGCAGCGTCTCGTCGTTCTTGGCGAAGCAAAAGCGCACCACGTGCTGGTCGAACCCGTCGGCGTAGAAGGCCGACAGCGGAATCGCCGCCACGCCGATCTCGCGCGTGAGCCACTGGCAGAACTCGGCGTCGCCCCGGTCGCTGACGGCGGAAATGTCCACGCATTGGAAGAAGCTGCCCGAGGAGGGCAGGAGCTTGAGGCGAGAGTCCGCCAGGCCCTGGCGGAACAAATCGCGCTTGGCCTGGTAGAAGCCGCTCAACTGGTTGTAGCTCGCGGGGCTGGCCATGTACTCGGCGATGCCGTGCTGCATCGGCGTATTCACGCTGAAAACGTTGAACTGGTGCACCTTGCGAAATTCCGCCGTGAGCGCGGCCGGGGCGCAGACCGAGCCGATTTTCCAGCCCGTGACGTGCAGCGTCTTGCCGAAGCTCGATACGACGAAGGCGCGCTCGGCCAGGCCGGGAAAGCGTGCCGCGCTCTGGTGTGGCTCGCCGTCGTAGACCATGTGCTCGTAGACCTCGTCACTCAGCAGCAGCACGTTGGTCGGTGCCAGCATCTCCTCGAGCGCGCGCATATCCTCCTGCGCCCAGACGCTGGCGCTCGGGTTGTGCGGCGTGTTGATGATGAGAAGGCGCGTGCGCGCTGTGATGGCGGCCGCGATCCGGGCCACGTCGGGCTTGAAGGTGTGCGGCGTGAGCGGCACGTGCACGGCCACGCCGCCGGCCAGTTCGATGTTGGGCAGATAGCTGTCGTAGCAGGGGTCGAGCACGATCACTTCGTCGCCCGGGTGCACGCAGGCGAGGATGACGGTGAGGATGGCTTGCGTGGCACCGGCCGTGATCGTGACTTCGGCATCCACGTCGTAATGGCGGTCATAGAGCGCCTCGGTCTTGCGGCTCACCACCTCGCGCAAGCTGCGCACGCCGGCCATGGGCGGGTACTGGTTGTGGCCCGCCTGCATGGCATGGTGCACGGCCTCGACGAGTGCCGGGTCGCACCCGAAATCAGGAAAACCCTGTCCGAGGTTGACGGCGCAGTGCTCGGTGGCGAGCGCCGACATGACGGTGAAGATGGTGGTGCCGACCTGAGGCAGGCGGCTTGCGATCCGAGGAGTGGTCATGGGAAATGAAAGTGCGTCAGAGGCCGTAGTCTTCGGCGTGGCCCGACATCGCGCGCTCGATCAGCGGGCGGTTCAGGCGGTCGCTGACCAGCTCGGCCAGGCGGTAGACGAAGTGGCGCAGCCAGGCGCCGCGCTTGAAGGCGATGCGCGCCACGCTGTGGCCGAACAGATGGCCGGCCGGACGTGCGACGAGATCGGGCGGCAGGCCTTCGCGCGTGGCCATTTCGGCCACGATGCCCAGGCCCATGCCCAGGCGCACGTAGGTCTTGATGATGTCCGAATCCATCGCCTCCAGCACGATGCGCGGCTGCAGTTTGCGCAGCGCAAAGGCCTGGTCGATGCGGCTGCGCCCGGTGAACGACGGATGGTAGGTGATGAGCGGCTCGTGCGACAGGTCTTCGAGGTCGATGCGCTCCTTCTTGACCAGCGGGTGCGTGGTGGGCAACACGAACACGTGCTGCCACTCGTAGCTGGGCAGCGTCACGAGCTCAGGGTAATCGGCGAGCGATTCAGTGGCCATGCCGATTTCGGCCACCTCGTCGAGCACCATGCGCGCCACTTCATCGGGCTTGGCCTGGTGCAGGCTCACGTTCACCTTGGGGTATTGCTCACGCAGCTTGGTCACGGCGGGCGGCAGCACGTAGCGTGCCTGCGTGTGCGTGGTGGCGATCGAGAGCGTGCCGCTGTCCTGCGCGCTGAACTGCTCGCCGATGCGCTTCAGGTTGCCCACCTCGCGCATGATCACCTCGATGCTCCTGAGCACGTGCTCGCCCGGCTCGGTGACGCGCTTGAGGCGTTTGCCATGGCGCGCGAAGATGTCCACGCCCAGTTCGTCTTCCAGTTCCAGGATGGCCTTGGAAACGCCAGGTTGCGAGGTGTGCAGGGCCTTGGCCGCTTCGGTCAGATTGAGCTGGCGTCGCACCGCCTCCTGGACGAAGCGGAATTGGTGAAGGTTCATAACTTAATGCGTATAAAAACCGCGTTTATTATGCCTTCAAAAGTTCTGCGAATGTTATTGACGCAGCACCAGCCAGCCGAACATCGCGAGCGACAGCACCGAATAAATCATGCCCGGCGCGGCGGCGCTGAGCCAGGGCGACCAGTTCTGCAGGTTGCCCGCGAAGCCGAAGACGTTGTTGAGCAGAAAGAAGCTGATGCCGGCCATCACGCCGCCGAACACGTAGGCGGCCATGCCGCCCGAGCGAAAGTGCAGGTAGGCAAAGGGCAGCGAGAGCACGACCATCACCAGGCAGGACAGGGGATAGAACACCTTGTGCCAGAGCTCGATCTCGTAGCGCTGCGCCGACTGGCCGTTGGCCTGCAGGTGGCGCACATAGAGGAACAGGTCGAGCGTGGCCATCTTTTGCGGGTTGAGCAGGGAGGCAGCCACCATTGACGAGGTGATCTGCGTCGGCCAGTGCCAGCGGTCTTCGCTGAGCCGCTCGACCCGCGCCTGGTCGGTAGCGGTCTGGATGAAGGTGTTGCGCTGTACCGTTGCGAGGTCCCAGCCGCCCTCGCCAAAATGTCCCTGCTCGGCGCGAGCGGTGAGCGCCAGGTGGCCCTGGGCGTCGAAACCGAAGATGCGGATGCCCCGCATGAGGCCGTCGGCATCGAGCGCGCGCACGTTGATGGCATACGACCGCTCGCCTTGCTGTTCCTTGAGCCAGGCGCCGGTGAGGCCGGTGCTCAGCGGGCCGAACTGGCGCGCGCGCACGATCTCGGCCGCCCGTTCACTGGCGGGCGCCACGTAGTCGCCAATGGCGAATGTTCCCACCGCGAACACCACGCCCATGAGCGCCGCCGCACCCAGCGCCCGCCAAGGCCCCAGGCCGCTGGTGCGCATGATGGTGAACTCGGAGTTTTGCGCCAGGCGCGCCATCACGAAGATGGTGCCGATCAGCACCGTGATGGGCAGCAGCTCGTACACGTGCTGGGGCTGGCGCAGCAGCACGTACAGCAGCGCCCTGGACAGCGGGTAGCCGCGTGCCGCCGAACCCGCGACGCGCAGCTCGTCGACCATGTCGAAAAAGAAGAACAGCGCGACGAAGGCCAGCGTGGCGAAGCCGACACTCAACGCCACTTCGCGAAACAGGTAGCGGCGCAGCGTCTTCATGCGTCGCTCCGGCGTGCGAGCAGTGAGCGCCAGCTCCAGTGGTTGTGGCGGATCACCAGGATCACGAGGCCCAGCGCCAGCATGCCGCCGTGCAGCAGCACGATCAGTCCGGGCAGACTCAAGCGCCCGGCCTCGACCCAGCGCTGGCCCACGTTCATCAGGTTGTAATAGACCATGAAGCCGAAGAGCGCTGCCATCACGCCCGCGCTGCGCCCCGCCCGCGGCTGCACCACGGCCACGGCCAGGCCTAGCAGCACGAGGTTGACCACGGCAAACACCAGGCCCAGACGCCAGCCCAGTTCGGCACGCAGCTCGGGCGATGTGCTCGTGGCAAGCTGCCAGGTGTTCGTCGTCTTGGCCGAGACGGCGTCGCGCACCTCACCGCCGGTCTTGCCGACCTGGGTGCCGTACTGCGCGAATTCCGCGATGCGCAGTCCGGGTTGGGTCAGCAGGGTTTCCACGCGCTCGCCGTTGGACAGCAGCGCAATGCGTTTGCCATCCTGCACCACCAGCCGCGCGCTTTGTGCGGAAGTCACGGTCTCGCGCTCCGGCGTGGTGGAGGCGATGAAAATCTTGCTCGCGGTGTTGGCGTCCGGCGTGTCCTTGTCGATGAAGAAGACGCGCGTGCCACCCGCTGTTTCCTGAAACTCGCCCGGGGCGATGCGATCGACGTCGCTGCGCTGCTCGTAGCGGGTTTTCAGTTCGTCGATCTGCTGGTTGGCCCAGGGCCACACGATGAGCGCGAGCGCGCCCACGGCCAGCATGATCGGCCAGGCAAAGCGCAGCAGCGGTGCGAGCATGTTCAGCAGACCCTGTCCAGCGCCGAACCAGATCACCATTTCGCTGTCGCGGTACATGCGCGAGAGCGTGTTCACGATGGCCACGAACAGGCTCAGGCTCAGAATGGTGGGCAGGTGCCCGAGCACCGTGAAGCCCATCACCAGCAGCACGTCGCCGGGTGCCACGCCGCCGCGCGCCGCCTGCCCGAGCGTGCGCACGAGCATGATGGTCATCACGACGGTCACCAGCACGATGAGCGTGGCGCCGAAGCTGCGGGCCAGCTCCTTGCGAATGGATGAATCGAATAACATTGATCTCAGGGTGATGCGGGGCGCGCCATCGGGCCGAAAAGACCTTGCGCCACCCGGCGAGGAAAACAAGCATGGATTTTGAACTGAAAACGCTGGCGCTCGCCAAAGCGCCAGGCCAGCGTTGTGATTTGCTGGTGCTGCTGGTCGAAGAGAGTTTTGCGCCCGGGGCCGATGCGCTCTCGTCCCTGGCGGCCGTGGCGCTGCGCCACGGTGACTTCAAGGCGCGTGCGGGCAGTCTGCTGCAGTGCTATGCGCCACCCACGATCGCTGCGCGCAGCGTCTTGCTGCTGGGTGCGGGAGACGGCAGCCCCGTCGCCGTGCGCAAGGCGGTGCTGGCGCTGGCCGGCCTGCTCAAGGCCGGGGTGTCCAGGCACGTCGTGTTTGCCTTTGGTTCGGCGCCCGGGCCCGACGCCGTCGGGGTGCTGGTGCGCTGCGTGGCCGAGGCCAGCTACGTCTACACCACGACCAAGAGCAAAGCCGAGTCGCGTACGCTGGCTCGCGTCACGGTGGGCGTGCCCGATGTGGCGCGGGTGCGCGTGGCGTTTGATACCGCCGTCGCGGTGGTGGCGGGGGTGGAGTTCGCACGCGAGTGGGCCAACCGCCCGGCCAACCATGCCACGCCCACGATGCTTGGCGAAGCGGCGCGCTCGCTCGCGCGCCACGCGGGTATCAGCTGCAAGCTGCATGGCCCGGCGCAGGTGGCGCGGCTGGGCATGAGCGCGTTCATGGCGGTGGCGCAGGGTTCAAGCGAACCGCTGCGCTTCATCGAGCTGCACTATCAGGGCGGGCCCAAGACGCAGGCACCGGTGGTGCTGGTGGGCAAGGGCATCACGTTTGATGCCGGAGGCATCTCGCTCAAGCCTGCCGCGGGCATGGACGAGATGAAGTTCGACATGGGCGGCGCCGCGAGTGTGCTCGGCACCTTTCGCGCGCTTGTCGAGTTGCGCCCGAGGATCAACGTCGTCGGTCTCATTCCCAGTTGCGAGAATCTGCCCGACGGCAAGGCCGTCAAGCCCGGCGACGTGGTCACGAGCATGAGCGGGCAGACCATCGAAATCCTGAACACCGACGCCGAAGGGCGCCTGGCGCTGTGCGACGCGCTGACCTACGCCGCGCGCTTCAAGCCGAAGGCGGTGGTGGACATGGCCACGCTCACGGGGGCGTGCGTCGTGGCCCTGGGGGCCGTGCGCAGCGGTCTGTTCGCCAGCGACGAAGCGCTCGCCGAGCAGCTGCTGGCGGCAGGTGAGGCAGCGCTCGACCCGTGCTGGCGCATGCCGCTCGATGACGAATACGCCGATGGTCTCAAGAGCGCGTTCGCCGACGTGGCCAACGTCGCCGGGCGCCCGGCGGGTGCGGTGACGGCGGCCAAGTTCCTGCAGCGCTTCGTCGGCGCCTGGCCGTGGGCGCACCTGGATATCGCGGGTACGGCCTGGAAGTCCGGCTCGGCCAAGGGCGCCACCGGCCGTCCCGTGGGGCTGCTGGTGCATTACCTGCTGGCGGCGGCTGATGCAGCCCCTGTTCGCAGGCGTGGGAAATAGCCATGGTGACCGGGCGCACACCGCCGCGTTTCGTTCCCACGCTCACCGATGTGGTGGATGTGCCTGCGCCGCTGCCGCAGGCCGATCCCGCGGCCGCGGCACCCGCAGTGCCCACGGCGCCCGTTTCGGCGGACGTGCGGCGCGATGCACCTGTCGAAGCGAATTTCCCGCTCTCCGATGAGATGGAAACAGCGATTGCCGAGCGCGTGCATGCCTTGCTCGAGGAGCGGCTCGATCGGGCCCTGGACTTCGCGCTGCAGGATCTGCGGCCCTTGGTGCGCGAGGCTGTTCTGCAGGTGCTGGCCAGGCGTTGAGTCGACGTTGCCATGGTCGGCGTGGCGGCGTCCGATTTGAGGTGAATTGCGCTGGATGGGCGCCAGACGATCGCTGATCACTACGATTTTTTCGTAATTTTCAAATATTCGCATTGTTGAATATAGGGGCCTAGAATGAATTGCACAGGGTCACGAGCATGCCATCGTGGGTCCCGGCTCCAGTAGTTTGCGGTTGGCTGAGCACCAGACCTCGTGCCTGATGTCCCGTTGAAGTTCCGTGTTCTCTGTCCGGCGGCGGCGGTCGATTCGTGGGCCTTTTCAGGTTTTCACCACGATGTCAAGGAGAGAGCAATGTCGGATCGCAGAGGTTTTCTGAAGAGCAGCAGCCTGGCCCTGGCGGCCGGTGCCGCGGGTGTGGCGGCGGGCACGAGCGGCTGCGCCACGGCGGCCGCCCCGGCCGTGAGCAGCGGGCGCATGGCGGACTTGCCCAAGGCCAAGGGGCCACGGCTGGTGGTGGTGGGCGGTGGCACCTCGGGCCTGACGATTGCCAAATACGCGAAGAAGGAATTTCCCAAATTCGACGTCGTGCTCGTGGAAAAGCGTGACATGTATTCCTCGTGCTTCACCAGCAATCTCTGGTATGCGGGGCTCATCACCCTGGAGAATCTGGCCAACCACAGCTTCCTGGATGCGGCGGTGAACAACCACTACATCTATTTCAATGCCACGGTGACGGGGCTCGACCGCGCCGGCAAAACCCTGGCGACGAACGAGGGCGACATCAAATACGACTACCTGGTGATTGCACCGGGTATTTCGTACGACTATGACAAGATCGGCGTGAGCGACATCGATACGAAGACCGCACTGCGCCAGATCTACCCGGGCGGTTTCGTCTCGCCGACCGAGCACGTCACCCTGAACCGCAAGATCCGCGAGTTCGAGGGCGGGGTGTTCATCCAAACCGTGCCCAGCGGCAACTACCGGTGCCTGCCCGCGCCGTACGAGCGCGCCTGCCTGATCGCCTCGCTCATCAAGCACAACAAGATCAAGGGCAAGGTTGTCATCCTGGACGCCAATCCCGAGGTGACGATCAAGGCCAAGGGCTTTCACGCGGCCTTCGATGAGCTCTACAAGGGCATCATCGAGTACAAGCCGGGCGTGGCCGTCAAGGGCGTGGACGTGGCCAAGCGCACGATAGAAACCGATTTCGACAGCTACCAGTTCAACGACGCGGCGATCTATCCGAACGTGCGCGCCTCCACGCTGATCGAGCAGCTCGGCCTGCTGGCACCCTCGACCAAGTCGAACCAGAAGGAAGCAAACATCGACACGCGCTTCTACAACATCATCGGCGACACTTCGGTGTACGTGACGGGCGACTCGCGCCCGCACCCGTATTCCAAGAGCGCCAACACCTCCAACACCGAAGCGCACTACGTGGCCAAAGTGCTGGCCGCGCGCGCGCAGGGCAAGGAAATCGCCTGGAGCACACCCGAAACCATCTGCTATTCGGTGGTCAACGCTTTCCCGATGGAGGCGATCTCGGTCAAGGCGCACTATGTGTACGACGCTGGCAAGGACGCGATCACCGGCTTCTCGCCCGACACCAAGGTCTTCGACAACCGCGACGCCGCCAAGGGACAGGCCACGCTGGAATGGGCCAAGGGCTTGTACCGCGACATGTTCAACGCCTGAAGCGCGCATCCTGCAAACGAAGGCCACCAGAGCGTGGCCTTTTTTCGCTTGAAGGAGACAGGAATGGATCGCAGGTGTTTCACGCAGTGGTGCTCGGGGGCCGTGTTGGCGCAGGGCTTTGCGAGCTGGGCGGCTCCGATCGAGGACTACGCCAGCATTGCCCTCGTGCACCCCGATGGCGCGCCGCTCAAGGCGTCGGAAGTCGGCACCGACGAGGCCATGGTGTTTGCCTACCCGCTCAAGGGCATCCCGTGCTACCTCATCAACCTCGGGGACAGAAAGTCCTCGACGCAGACATTCACGTCGCCCGACGATGGCGACTACACCAACCCGCCGGGCGTGGGGCCCAAGGGCAATCTGGTGGCCTTCGTCGCCATCTGCACGCACCAGCTCAGCTACCCGACGCCGGTGGCGAGTTATCTGCGCTACGCAGCGGGCGGCAGCGAGCTCGGTGGCGGGCCGGGGCGCATCGTCTGCTGCGCGCATGGCAGCGTCTATGACCCGGCCCAGGGGGCGGCGCGCGTCTCGGGGCCGACGCAAAACCCGCTGATGCCGGTGCGCCTGAGCCACGACACCGCCACGGACCAGCTCTCGGCCACGGGTGCGGTGGGACGCAAGTTCTTCGAGCGCTTCTTCCAGAATTACAAGGGCGAGCTGATCGAGCGTTTCGGCCCCGGCGTGTACCGCCAAGAGGTGCAGGACAGCGCCGTCGCCGTGCCGCTCAGCACCTACTCGCGTCAGGTCCCGGCCTGCTGAGCGCTGTGTCTCAGCGCGTCCAGCGTCGTGCCGGGCGTGATGGCTTGCGGGTCGACCAGACAGTGGATCAGTGCCGGCTGGCCGCTGGCGCGTGCGCGCTCGAGCGCCGGGGCAAATTCCTCGGTGCGCTGCACGCGTTCGCCGTGGCCGCCAAAGGCGCGCGCATAGGCGCAGAAATCCGGGTTCTTCAACTGCGTGGCGCTCACGCGTCCGGGGTAGCGGCGCTCCTGGTGCATGCGGATCGTGCCATACATGCCGTTGTCCAGCACGATAACGGTGATCGGCAGCGCGTACTGCACGGCCGTGGCGAATTCCTGGCCGTGCATGAGAAAGTCTCCATCGCCCGCGAAGGCGATCACTTCGCGCTCGGGGTACAGGCTTTTCGCGCCCACGGCCGCCGGCAGGCCGTAGCCCATCGATCCGCTGACCGGGGCGAGCTGGCTGGCCCAGCGTGTGAAGGGCCAGAAGCGGTGCACCCAGGTGGTGAAGTTGCCCGCGCCGCTGCAAACGATGGTGTCCGCGGGCAGCACCTCGCGCAGATGCTGCATCACCGCGCCCAGTTGCAGCTCGCCCGGGATGGTGATGCGCGTCGGGTCGCTCCACGCGAGCCGGTCGGCGTGCGCGGCCTGCGTGTGGTCGGCCCATGCGGGGGCGGCGGGCGCTTGCAGGCGCCGCAGGGCCGCCGCCATCGCCGCGGGCGTGGCGTGGATGGCGAGTTGCGGCTGGTAGACGCGGCCCAGCTCTTCGGCATCCGGGTAGACGTGGATCAGCGTCTGGCCGGGCACAGGGATGTCCCAGAGCGTGTAGCTCTGGGAGGGCACGTCGCCCAGGCGCGTGCCGACGGCGAGGATGAGGTCGGCCGCCTTCAGGCGCTGGAGCAGTTTCGGGTCGGTGCCTATGCCCAGATCGCCGGCGTGGCAGGGGTGACCGGCCGGAAACAGCATCTGGCGGCGAAATGTGGTGGCGACGGGCAGTTGCCAGCGCGTGGCGAATTCGATCATGTCGCGCACCGCCAGTTCGCTCCAGCGGGCGCCGCCCACGAGCACCATGGGGCGTCGGGCTGCCCTCAGCCGCGCCGCCAGCGTGGCCAGCGCCTGCTCGCCGGGCGCAGTGTGCAGCGCGAGGCTTGCGAGCGCGTCTACGGTGCTCGCGTTCTCGCTGAGCATGTCTTCTGGCAGCGCCACGACGACCGGGCCGGGGCGGCCGTTCATGGCCACGTGAAAGGCGCGCGCGAGGAGTTCCGGAATGCGTGCGGCATCGTCGATCTGCACCACCCACTTGGCGAAGTGGCCGAACAGGGCCGTGTAGTCCACTTCCTGGAAGGCCTCGCGCTGGAGCACGCCGCGCGCCACCTGGCCGACGAAGACAATGAGCGGCGTGCAATCCTGCTGCGCGATGTGAATGCCCGCCATGGCATTGGAGATGCCCGGCCCGCGCGTGACGAAGCAGATGCCCGGGCGCCCCGTGAGCTTGCCTTGCGCCTCCGCCATCATGGCGGCGCCGCCCTCCTGCCGACAGACCACGACCTGAATGGCCGCGTCGTGCAGCGCATCGAGCACCGCCAGATAGCTTTCACCGGGCACGCAAAACAGCTGCCGCACGCCCTGGATGAGCAGTTGATCGACCAGGATGTGCGCGCCGGTGCGCGCAGAAGGTGTGGGAGATTCGGGCATGGGCGGGGTGCAAGAATGACGGGGCCATTATCCTTGCGCGCCTGTTTCATTTCACACGAGAAAGCTCTGCCTCATGGCCATCCAATGGTTTCCCGGTCACATGCACCTGACGCGCCAGGCGATCGCCGCGCGCATCAAGAGCATCGACGTGGTCATCGAACTGCTGGACGCACGCCTGCCGGGCTCCAGCAGCAACCCGCTGCTGGGTGAACTGGCGGGGCACAGGCCCACGCTCAAGGTGCTCAACAAGCAGGATCTGGCCGACCCCGAGCGCACGCAGGCGTGGCTGGCCTGGTATGGCGCGCAGGCCGATACGCGGGCGATTGCGCTCGATGCCTCCGACCGCGCCCCGGCGCGCCGCCTGATCGAGGCCTGCCGCCAGCTCGCGCCCTCGCGCCGGGGCATGGCGCGGCCCATGCGCGTGCTGATCGTGGGCGTGCCCAACGTGGGCAAGTCCACGCTCATCAACACCCTCACGCGCAAGACCCAGGCGAAAACCGGCGACGAGGCCGGTGTCACCAAGCAGGAGCAGCGCATCGTGCTCGATGACGATTTCTACCTCTGGGACACACCCGGCATGCTCTGGCCGCGCATCATCGTGCCCGAGAGCGGCGTGCGCCTGGCGGCCAGTGGCGCCGTCGGCCGCAATGCCTATGACGAGCAGGAGGTGGCGCTGGATCTGCTTGCCTATCTCAAGCTTCATTATCCAAAAGAGCTTGCAGATCGCTATCGGATTGCGTTGCCAGCTATTGAAATGCAAGCATTGCACGACGATGAACTGCTGGAGAGAATCGCGCGGCGCAGAGGGGCGGTGATGTCTGGCGGGCGCCTCGATTGGCAAAAGGCGGCCGAGATCGTGTTGACGGACTTTCGCAGCGCGGCCATCGGGCGCATCACGCTGGAACTGCCGCAGGAATACGAGCAATGGCTGGCGACGGGCCAGGTGCGCGACGCCGAGCGCCAGGCGCGCCAGCAAGAGCGTCGCGAACGCAGGGAGCGTGCGCGCGGCGGCTGAGCAGCTCGCGCGCGGCGCCCGGCCACGGTGCATTCAAGACTTGGGCGGCTGCGGCAGGAGCGCGAACCCGATGGCCGAAAGCGCCAGCCAGGCAGCGATGCTGCCCATCACCACCTCGTAGGGGTCGCCACCGGCGGCCTTGGCCAGCGTGGCGATGACGCCGGTGGCCCACTGCATGACCGCCACGCCCATGAACATGGCCATCGTGAATGCCGCCATCGCACGGCCCGTGATCGCCATCGGGTACGCGATGCGCACGTCCGCGTACTGCAGCACGATGAAGCCCGACACCAGGCCGATCGCGAGCATCAGTGCCACGTCCAGCCAGGCGGCGAAGCCGAAGGCCAGCAGCGCGAACAGCGCGGCCAGGGCCAGTGTCCAGATCGTCAGCCAGCGCCTGCGTGTGGCGGGGCCGGGATCGAAGCGCCCGAACAGCACCGGGCCGACGAGTGCGACGAGCGAGAGCAGCACCGCCGCGTTGCCGCCTTGCACCAGCGTGTAGCCGTGGCGTTCGATGAGCATCGGTCCCATCCACAGGCCCCGCAGCGTGATGAGCGCGGCGTAGGTGGTACTGCCCAACACCACGATGCCCCAGGTGTGCGGCAGCGTGAACAACGCGGCGAAGCGGCGCAGCGCCTCGGGCACGGATTCCCTTTGCCCGGTGGGCGCCGTGCCGTATCGCGCCGGCTCGAACACCGTGCGCCAGATCCACAGCCAGGCCAGCGCCGCCAGCAGCGCGAGTACCCAGAAGCCCGCGCGCCAGCTCCAGCGCTCGACGATCCATGCCAGCGGCGTGCCGGTGAGCAGCATGCCGAACGTGCCCACGGCCAAGGCCATGCCCGAGATCGCCGCGAAGCGCTGCGGCGGGAAGTGCCGCGCGATGAACACGGTGCAGACGAGAAACGCGGGAGCGCAGCCCAGGCCGATCAGCACCTGCGCGAGCGTCAGTGGCAGATAGCCCGGCGCCAGCGCTGAAACCACCGCGCCCAGAATCGCCAGCGGAAACGCCGCGAGGATGGTGCGGCGCACGCCGTACAAGTCGATGCCGATGCCCATGAAGAGCTGCATGGCACCGAAGGCGAAGTGGAATGCACCCGAAAACACCCCGAGTTGATCCGGCGACAGAGCGAAGTCGCTTTGCAGCGGCGGCGCCATGATGGCGCCCACGGTACGAAACGCCTGACTCATGTTGAAAGCGCCGATCAGCGCCAGCAGCATCCACAGTACAGTGCGCTGCGGGAGGGTTTGTGGCGCGGCGCTGTCGTTGGCGGATGTGGCGGTGGGCATGGGGTGTGAGGCTACAGCGATTTGGCGCGCGGCTCGTGTCGCGCGCGCTACCCGCCTACATCGTTTTGAACAGCGGCACGTCAGGGCGGCTGACCGCGGGCCGCTCCGGGCGACCGCGCAGGTGCAGGAAGAGTTTGCCGGATTCGTCCAGCGCCGCAGCCGCGACGCAGCACGCGCACGCATTTGTCCGCCACCTCAAGGGCCAATACCTCGGCTGGGACCGCGTACCCATCGAGAGTGAAAAAAGCTTTCGACCTTCATGGGAAAAGCGCTGACAGCCATAAAATCGACGCTTCGCCAAGAAAGACTCGATGTGGATTTCATTTTGCTGCTGAAGGCTTCCATCATGGGCATGGTGGAGGGATTGACCGAGTTCCTGCCGATTTCCTCCACCGGCCACCTGATCCTCACCGGCAGCTTGCTGGGCTTTGACGACGACAAGGCCAAAGTATTCGACATCGCGATCCAGACGGGTGCGATCCTTGCGGTCATCCTGGTCTATTGGCGGCGTATTCGCAAGACGCTGGTGAACCTGCCGAGTCAGCGGCAGGCGCAGCGCTTTGCGCTCAATGTGCTGATTGGCTTCTTGCCTGCCGTCGTGTTCGGGCTGGCGCTGGGCAAGATGATTCAGGCGCACCTGTTCACGCCCCAGGTGGTGGCCAGCACCTTCATCCTCGGCGCTTTCGTCATTCTGTGGGCCGAGCGGCGTCCGCAGACAGAGGCGCGCATCCATTCCGTGGACGAAATGGGGCCGCAAGACGCGCTCAAGGTGGGCTTGGCGCAGTGCCTGGCGCTGGTGCCCGGCACCAGCCGCAGCGGTGCGACCATCATCGGCGGCATGCTGCTCGGCCTGTCGCGCAAGGCAGCGACGGATTATTCGTTCTTTCTCGCGATCCCGACGCTGATTGGCGCTGGCGTCTACAGCCTGTACAAGGAGCGCGCGCTGCTCGCCTGGGCCGATGTGCCGATGTTCGCCACCGGTCTGGTGTTTTCCTTCATCAGCGCCTGGCTGTGCGTGCGCTGGCTGCTTCGCTACATCAGTGCGCACAGTTTCGTGCCGTTTGCCTGGTACCGGATCGCGTTCGGTTTGGTGGTGCTCGTCACCTGGGCTGCGGGCTGGGTGCGCTGGAGCGCCTGACGCGCCGCCGATTCCTCAGGCTTGGTAAGAGGTGAGCACCACCTCGGCCGCCAGTGCGCGCACCGGCACCAGGGCCTGGTAGGCGGCCGAGCGGTGCCACTGGTCCACGGCGGCCTGGTCGGGGAAGCGGATCACCACGATCTCGGGGTGCGCCATCTCGCCCGCATAACTTGCAGCCTGCGTGCCGCGAAACACCAATTCGGCGCCCCAGGGCGCGAGCGTGGCGGGCACCTTGCTGCGGTATTCGGCCCATTTATCGTCGTTCTTGACGGTGACATGGCCGACGAGGTAGGCGGCTGACATGGTGCTAACTCCTTCAGAAGTGAAAACCGCGCTGGGCGCGCCGCAGAGTGGCCTGCTCAGGCGCACAGCGTCAACTCGAACGCCGTGTCCTGTGTACTCACCACCAATTTGCCATCGCCGTCGGGCTGCATCAAACGCACCGAGACGATCAGCCGGTTGCCGCTGATCTCGGGAATCAGACCCAGCGAGGGATCGATGCGCAGGCGCAAGAGCTGGAACGTGCGCCCGGCGGGCAGGTTCTGCTGGAACTGACCGCGCTCCGCGGCCACTTTTTGCGGCGTGCCGGAGTCGCGCAGCAGGTGCAGCAGCAGGTAGACCGAATCGGCCAGAGGCGCGAGCGTGCCCGCCCAGGCCTGGAGATCCCGCTGGCGCTGCTCGGCACCCTGGTGCTGCCAGGCGTGATAGACGGGCAGATCGAAGCTGCAGGTACCGCCCGGGATGCCCATGCGCGCGCGCACGCTGGCAAGCCAGTCGCTGTCCAGCAGGGACTGGCCGGCCTTGCCGCTCTGGCCGTTGAGCGCCGCAAAGCAGCTGCGCAGCTGTCCGAGCACGGACTCCAGCGCGTCTTCGGCGATGGACGGGTTGCCGCGGTAGCTTTCGAAAAGCGATTTCTGCTTGTCCAGGTCCTTGAGCAGGTCGGACTTGAGATCGGCGCGCGCGGCCACGTCCATGACTTCGAAAATCGTCGCCAGCGCGTAGTGGTGGTCCAGCCGATGGCTGCGGGGTACCAGCTCACCCAGGCGCCTCAGAAGATGTTCAAGCCGGAGATAGGTTCTCAGGCGTTCGTTGAAGGGATATTCGTACAGGATCACTCTGGCGAGACTCTTATAAGGGCGCGGCGAATCATAGCCCGAACCAGGTGGCGACCTGGTGTGCTTTTGTATGGAGTTCGTCCAGCCCGATGCCGTCATTGAACACGACGCAGTCCGCCGCGGCCAGGCGCCTGGCCCGCGAGCTCTGCGTTGCCATGATTGCCCGCACGGCCTGCGCGTCCAGCCGGCTGCGCTCGATGACCCGCCGCACCTGGGTCTCCTCCAGGCAATCGACCACCAGCACCGCATCGAGCCGCGGCAGCCAGTGGCTCGATTCCGTCAGCAGCGGGATATCGTGGACGATCAATCGTGCTCCGCCGCGTTCGGCTTCCTGTGAAGCCCGAAGAACGGCTTGCACGACCAGGGGATGAACGATGGCTTCCAGGCGTGCACGAGCGCCCGCATCGGCAAATGCCAGCGCTCGCATCCTCGCGCGGTCCAGGGCGCCATCCGCGGTGATGAACTGGGCGCCGAAGCGCGTGCGTATCGGCGCGATCGCCGCGCCGCCCGCGGCCGTGACCGCCCGGGAGATGGCGTCGGCATCGATCACCGCCGCACCGCAGCGTGCGAGCATGCCGGAGAATGTGCTTTTGCCGCTGCCAATGCCGCCCGTGGCCCCGACGCGAATGCTGCGGCGCATCGGCATGGCTCAGGCGTTCAGGCCCAGCGTGCCGAGCAGCACGTGCATGATCTGCTGCGGCCCCCACAGCAGCGCGGCAAACCCGCCACCCGCGAGAAAGGGGCCAAAGGGCACATACTTGCCCTCGCGCAGCCCGCCCTTGAGCTTGAGCACAATGCCCACCAGCGCACCGATCACCGATGCCAGCAAAATGATGGGCACGAGCGCTTGCCAGCCGAACCAGGCGCCCAGCGCGGCAAACAGCTTGAAGTCGCCGTAGCCCATGCCTTCCTTGCCGGTGGCCAGTTTGAAGCCCCAGTAGACGCACCACAGCGACAGATAGCCGAAGGCGGCGCCCAGCACCGCATCGGTGACGGACACCGAGGTGTAGTGGGCGAGGGCGGCCAGCAGCCCCGCCCACAGCAGGGGCAGCGTGAGGTCGTCCGGCAGCAGCGTGGTGTCCCAGTCGATGCAGGCCGCCGTCAGCAGCATGGCCGAAAAAGCGGACCACGTCAGCGTGCTCGCGCTCCAGCCCCAGCGCACGGCGCAGAAAAAGAACAACAGGCCGCACGCCAGCTCCACGAGCGGGTAGCGCAGGCTGATGGGTGCGTGGCAATTCGCGCAGCGCCCGCGCAGCGCCAGATAGCTCAGGACGGGGATGTTTTCATACCAGCGGATCAGGTGCTGGCAGTGCGGGCATTGCGAGCGCGGCACCAGCAGGTTGTAGCGCGGCGCAGCCGCCTCGCTGTCGCCCGCTTCGGCGATGAGCCCCTGCTCACGCGCGTACGCCGCGCATTCCTCTTGCCATTGCCGCTGCATCATGCGCGGCAGTCGGTGGATCACGACGTTCAGAAAGCTGCCGATCAGCAACCCGATAATGCCCCACAGCGCGGCATCCACCCAGACGGAACCGCTCATGCTTCAGACCACCTGGCCGAGCTTGAAGATGGGCAAGTACATCGCAACCACGATGCCGCCGATCACGGTGCCCAGGAACACGATGATGATGGGCTCGAGCAGGCTGGACAGGCCCTTGACCATCTCGTCCACCTCGTCCTCGTAGAAATCGGCCGCCTTGCCCAGCATGTGATCGATCGAGCCCGATTCCTCGCCGATCGCGCACATCTGCAGCACCATCGAGGGAAAGACGTTGGCGTTGGTCATGGCCACCGTGAGGCTGGTGCCGGTGGAGACTTCCTGCTGGATCTTGTCGGTGGCGATGGCGTAGACCGCGTTGCCCGCGGCGCCGCCCACCGAATCGAGCGCTTCCACCAGCGGCACGCCGGCCGCGAACATGGTCGAGAGCGTGCGGGTCCAGCGCGCGACGGCCGCCTTGTTGATCAGATCGCCGAAGATCGGGATTTTCAGCAGGAAGCGATCCATCGCGATCTGCATCTTCTCGCTGCGCCTCCAGGCCTGCATGAAGAAGTAGAAGCCCCCACCGATCACGCCGAAGATCAGCCACCAGTACTTGACGAAAATTTCGCTCATGGCCATCACGACCAGCGTGGGGCCGGGCAGATCGGCGCCGAACGAGGTGAAAACTTCCTTGAACGCGGGAATGACGAAAATCATGATCACGGTGACCACGACGAAAGCCACGATGATCACGGAGATCGGGTACATCAGCGCCGATTTGATCTTGCTCTTGATCGCCTCGGTTTTTTCCATGTAGGTGGCCAGGCGGTCCAGCAGCGCCTCCAGGATACCGGCGGCCTCACCCGCCTCGACGAGGTTGCAGTAAAGGCTGTCGAAGTACAGCGGGTACTTGCGAAAGGCCGCATTGAGCGAGGTGCCGGTCTCCACGTCGGTGCGGATGTCGTTGAGCAGCTTGGTCACGCTTGCGTTCGTGTTGCCGCGACCGACGATGTCGAACGCCTGCAGCAGGGGTACGCCAGCCTTCATCATCGTGGCCATCTGGCGCGTGAACAGGGCAATGTCCTTGGGCTTGATCTTCTTGCCCGAGCGCATGCGCCGCTTCTTGATCTTGGTGGGCAGCACGCCCTGGCGGCGCAGGCTGGCCTGGACCTGGTTTTCGCCGCCGGCGCGCAGCTCACCGCGCACGATCTTGCCGTTGCGGTCCTTGCCTTCCCATTCGAAAACGAAATCCTTGATGCCTTTGGCCGCAGCGGTTGCCATGGTGTGCGTTCTCCCTGGAAATTATTCGTTGGTCACGGCCAGCACCTCTTCGAGCGAGGTGAAGCCCATTCTGGCCTTCTGAAGGCCCGACTGCCGCAGGGAGCGTACGCCCTCGGAACGTGCCTGCGCGGCGATTTCCAGCGCGCTGCCATCCTGCAGGATGATGCGTTGCAGTTCCTCGGAAATCGGCATCACTTCATAGATGCCGACTCGGCCCTTGTAGCCGTTGTTGCAGGCCGCGCAGCCCACCGGTTTGTAGGTGATCCAGCTGCCGTCGATGTCTTCCTCCCGGTAGCCCGCCTCCAGCAGGTTTTCATGGGGAATGTCGGCCGGCTGCTTGCACTGGGGACACAGACGCCGCGCCAGTCGCTGGGCGGTGATCAATATCACGCTGGAGGCGATGTTGAAGGGCGCGATGCCCATGTTGCGCATGCGCGTGAGCGTGGTCGGCGCGTCGTTGGTGTGCAGCGTGGAGAGCACCAGGTGACCGGTCTGCGCGGCCTTGATGGCGATGTCGGCGGTTTCCAGGTCGCGGATTTCGCCGACCATGATGATGTCCGGGTCCTGGCGCAGGAAGGCCTTGAGTGCCACCGCGAAGGTCAGCCCCGCCTTTTCGTTGACGTTGACCTGGTTGACGCCCGGCATGTTGATTTCCGACGGGTCTTCCGCCGTTGAAATGTTCACGCCCGGTTTGTTCAGCAGGTTCAGGCAGGTGTAGAGCGACACGGTCTTGCCCGAGCCCGTGGGTCCGGTCACGAGGATCATGCCGTAGGGCCGGTTGATGGCCGTGAGCAGGCGCTCCTTTTCCTCGGGCTCGTAGCCGAGCGCATCGATGCCCATGCGCGCGCTGCTCGGGTCGAGGATACGGATCACGATCTTCTCGCCGAACAGCGTGGGCAGGGTGCTGACGCGGAAATCGATGACGCGGTCGGGGCCGACCTTGAGTTTCATGCGCCCGTCCTGCGGCACGCGCTTCTCCGAGATGTCCAGGCGTGAAATCACCTTGATGCGCGAGGCGAGCTTGTCCTTGATCGCGATCGGCGGCGAGGTGATCTCCTGCAGCTCGCCGTCGATGCGAAAGCGCACGCGGTAGTTGTGCTCGTAGGGTTCGAAGTGCAGGTCGGAGGCGCGCATGTTGAACGCATCCAGCAGCATCTTGTGCAGAAAACGCACCACCGGGGCGTCTTCCACTTCGGCGCCCGCCGCGTCCGGGGTCTCCGCTTCCTCTTCGACGGTCGTATCGTCGAATTCGAAGTCGCCGCTGGTGATGCCCTCCAGGCTCTCGGCCACGCTCTTGGTCGTGGCATCGACCAGCCTGGAGAGCTTGTCGTATTCGCCGACGATCCAGTCCACGCCCAGCTGCGTGGTGAATTTGATTTTTTCCGCGGCCTCCTGATTGGTCGGGTCGGCGGTGATGGCGATCAGGCGATTGCTGCGCTTGCCCAGCACGATCACCTTGTAGGCCTGGCAGAGCTTGGGGTCGAGCAAATCCTTGGGCAGACGCACCGTATCGATGGCATCGATGTCCAGTAGCGGCGCGCCGAAGGTGTTGGAAAGCGTCTGGGCCAGGTCGGGGGCGCTGATCGCCTTGGAGCCGACCAATTCGGAGATGAAGCTGATGCGGTTGGACTGGGATTTGCGCAGGACGTCTTCCGCTGCGGCCTGTGTCAGTTTGCCCGCCGACATGAGTGCGCGAGCCACGCTGGGCAGCGCAAGCGAGGCGTCTTTTTGTACGGGACTGGCGGTGGCCATTTCAATCTTTGCTATGCATTAAGAATACCGAAAGCCATCCTATCATCGTTGAACGAACGGTCGATGTACAGAGACCGGAGCGACGCGACATGAATATGACGGGTGCTGTGTTTGCATTTCGCCGCAGCCAAGAAAAAACCGCCATGCTGGAGAAGCAGTGGCGGTTTTTCGCAGGAGGAAAGCCGGGCTTTACTTGAGCTTGGTTTCCTTGTATTCGACGTGCTTGCGGGCCTTGGGGTCGAATTTCATGATGGCCATCTTCTCGGGCATGGTCTTCTTGTTCTTCGTCGTGGTGTAGAAGTGACCGGTGCCCGCGCTCGATTCGAGCTTGATTTTTTCGCGTCCGCCTTTGGATGCCATGATGCTTTCCTTTCAGTGGATCAGGCTTGACCGCGTGCGCGCATGTCCGCGAGCACGGCGTCGATGCCATTCTTGTCGATCAGGCGCAGCGCGGCGCTGGAGACGCGCAGACGCACCCAGCGGTTTTCGCTCTCCACCCAGAAGCGGCGGTATTGCAGATTCGGCAGGAATCGGCGCTTGGTCTTGATGTTGGAGTGGGAGACCTTGTGTCCCACCTGGGGCTTCTTGCCCGTGACTTCACATACGCGTGCCATGAGGACGCTCCGTTCTTTCGTCAAACGATGGCAGCCCGGAAGGCCCTGCGGGAGCAGGGCGGATGCTGTCCATCTCACCTCGCCAGATCAATCGGGTGGCGGTGGCCCGTTGCCGCTGCAAGCGCCTCCATGAGAGAGCCTGTGCGCGGCAAAGCCGAGCATTATAGCCGCAAGTCGTTTTACTCCTGCTGCTCGAGAAAGCGCTGCGCATCGAGCGCCGCCATGCAGCCCGAGCCCGCGCTGGTGATGGCTTGGCGGTAGATGTGATCCTGCACGTCGCCCGCGGCGAACACGCCGGGCACGCTGGTCTGGGTGGCAAAACCCTGGTGTCCGCCCTGCGTCAGGATGTAGCCGCCCTCCATCGCCAGCTGCCCCTTGAAGATCTCGGTGTTGGGTGCGTGGCCGATGGCGATGAAGCAGCCCTGCACGGGGATGTCTTCGGTGGCGCCGCTGTCCGCGTGCTTCACGCGCACGCCGACCACGCCCTTGGCGTCGCCCAGCACTTCGTCGAGCGTGTAGGGGGTCTTGAGCACGATCTTGCCCGCGGCCACGCGCTCCATGAGCTTGTCCACCAGGATGGGCTCGGCGCGGAATTTGTCGCGGCGGTGGATCAGGGTGACCTTGCGCGTGATGTTGGCCAGGTACAGCGCTTCCTCCACCGCGGTGTTGCCGCCGCCGACCACGCACACGTCCTCGTTGCGGTAGAAAAAACCGTCGCAGGTGGCGCAGGCGGACACGCCCTGGCCCATCAGCGCTTGCTCGGAGGGCAGGCCCAGGTATTTGGCCGAGGCGCCGGTGGCGATGATGAGCGCGTCGCAGGTGTAGCTGTTCTCGCCCTTGAGCTCGAACGGACGTTTACCCAGATCCACGTGCTCGATGTGGTCGAAGATCACTTCGGTATCGAAGCGCCTGGCGTGCGCGAGAAACCGCTCCATCAGCGCCGGGCCTTGCACGCCTTCGACGTCCGCCGGCCAGTTGTCGACCTCGGTGGTCGTGGTGAGTTGCCCGCCCTGCGCCATGCCGGTGATCAGCACCGGCTTGAGATTGGCGCGCGCGGCGTAGACGGCGGCGGTGTAGCCGGCAGGACCGGAGCCGAGGATCAGAACTTTGGCGTGGAGTGTTTTGGACATGGCGGGTCAGGCTGCGACAGGTAACCGACTGAAAAAACGAAACGGGTCATTGTAAGAAGGCTGCCTGCGGGCGCCGCAGTGCAAGAGACATGCAGTAAGCTTGCCCTTCTCTGGTATGACGTATTCCCTCAACAGTCTGAATGCAGCGGGCAAGGCGCCCGTGCGCGGGGTGGTGGCGCGTTTCGGGCACGAGTTCATGCTCGCGCTCTCGCTGCTGGCCTGGGTATTCTGGTTGCTCGCCTTGTACAGCTACTCGCGGCAGGATTCGGCGTGGTCCACGTCCGGGGCCGGTGCGGGCCAGATGATCGCCAATTGGGTGGGGCGCATGGGCGCCTGGCTCGCCGATGGCAGCTATTTCCTGCTGGGTTATTCGGTGTGGTGGCTGGTGCTGGCGTGCGCATCGGCGTGGCTTGCGAGCGTGGCGGGCTGGATGCGCGCGGGGCAGCCCGAGGGCGTGCGCGCGCGCCGGCGCGCGCTGTTCTGGGCCGGCCTCGTGCTGTTGCTGCTGGCGAGCACCGCGCTGGAGTGGTCCCGCCTCTACCGTTTCGAAGGGGGACTGCCCGGACATGCCGGAGGCGTGCTGGGCTTCATGACCGGCCCGGCGGCGGTCAAGTGGCTGGGCTTCACCGGTTCGGGGCTGGCCGGCGTGGTGCTCATGGTGCTGGCGGCGGGCTGGGTGTTCGGCTTTTCCTGGGGGCACGTGGCGCAGACGCTGGGAGCGGCCGTCGATGGCGTGGTGCAGTGGGCCAAAGTGCGCCGTGAGCGGGCGCGCGACGAGGCGGCGGGACGCCGCGCGGCCCGTGAGCGCCAGGAGGTGATGCTGGAAGAGCGCCAGGGCGAGCCCGAGGAGCGCGTGGCGCCGGTGATGCAGATCGTCGAGCCGGTGGCGGCGCAGGCGCCGCCGAGCACGCGTGTCGCGCAGGAGCGGCAAAAGCCCCTGTTCAGCGAGCTGCCCGACAGCCCCTTGCCGCAGATCGACCTGCTGGACGCGGCGCCGTCCAGGCAGGAGACGGTCTCCAGCGAAACGCTGGAGATGACGAGCCGCCTGATCGAGAAGAAGCTGCGCGACTTCGGCGTGGAGGTGACCGTGGTCGCGGCCATGCCGGGGCCGGTGGTCACGCGTTACGAGATCGAGCCCGCGACGGGCGTGAAGGGCTCGCAGATCGTGAACCTGGCCAAGGACCTGGCGCGCAGCCTGAGCCTCGTGTCCATTCGCGTGATCGAGACGATACCCGGCAAGAACTACATGGCGCTGGAACTGCCCAATGCGCGCCGGCAGATGATCCATCTGTCGCAGGTGCTGGGCTCGCAGGTCTACCACGATGCCAAGAGCCTGTTGACCATGGGGCTGGGCAAGGACATCGTCGGCGCGCCGGTGGTGGCAGATCTGGCCAGAATGCCGCACTGCCTGGTGGCGGGCACCACGGGCTCGGGCAAATCCGTGGGCATCAACGCGATGATCCTGTCCCTCCTGTACAAGGCCGAGCCGCGCGACGTGCGCCTGATGATGATCGACCCCAAGATGCTGGAGATGTCGGTCTACGAAGGCATCCCGCACCTGCTGTGCCCGGTGGTCACCGACATGAAGCAGGCCGCGCATGGCCTGAATTGGTGCGTGGGCGAGATGGAGCGGCGCTACAAGCTCATGAGCAAGCTCGGCGTGCGCAATCTGGCGGGCTACAACGTCAAGCTGGCCGAGGCCAGCGCGCGGGGCGCGCCCATAGGCAACCCGTTCAGCCTCACGCCCGAGGAGCCCGAGCCGCTGGACCGCCTGCCGCACATCGTCGTCATCATCGACGAGCTCGCCGACCTGATGATGGTCGTGGGCAAGAAGATCGAGGAGCTGATCGCGCGCCTGGCGCAGAAGGCGCGCGCGGCCGGCATTCACCTGATCCTGGCGACGCAGCGCCCGAGCGTGGACGTGATCACCGGCCTGATCAAGGCCAACATTCCGACGCGCATCGCCTTTCAGGTTTCAAGCAAGATCGACAGCCGCACCATCCTTGACCAGATGGGCGCCGAGGCGTTGCTGGGCATGGGTGACATGCTCTACCTGCCCAGCGGCATGGGCCTGCCGATCCGCGTGCATGGCGCGTTCGTGTCCGACGACGAGGTGCACCGTGTGGTCAGCTACCTCAAGGAACAGGGCGAGCCGGACTACATCGAGGGCGTGCTCGAAGGCGGCAACGGCGAGGAGGGCGACAGCGGCTTTGGCTCGGACGACGAGGAAGGCGGCGAGAAGGACCCGATGTACGACCAGGCGGTGGAGATCGTGCTCAAGGACCGCAAGGCCAGCATCTCCTACGTGCAGCGCAAGCTGCGCATCGGCTACAACCGCTCGGCGCGGCTGCTCGAGGACATGGAAAAGGCCGGGCTCGTGAGCGCGCTCACGTCCAGCGGCCAGCGCGAGGTGCTGGTGGCCGCGCGCGCCGAGTAGGGCCGGACGCCCCGTCTGTGGACATTACAGATCATGAAACGGTTGATTTTTACATTTTTGATAGCTGCCTGCGCAGGTGGAGCATGGGCACAGGCGCTGAAAAGCCTTGAAAGTTTCATGCACGACGCCCGCAGCGGGCAGGCGCATTTCACGCAGACGGTGACGGCGCCGCAGCGCGACGGGCACGCGGCGGCGCCCAAGGTGTCGAGCGGCAATTTTTCGTTCGAGCGCCCGGGGCGCTTTCGCTTCGACTACGAAAAGCCCTTTGTGCAGACCATCGTCGCCGACGGCACGACGCTGTGGCTGTTTGACGCCGATCTGAACCAGGTGACCGAGCGGGTGCAGGCGCAGGCGCTGGGCAGCACGCCCGCGGCCTTGCTGACGTCCAGGCCCGATCTCGGGGCGCTGGGCAAGGATTTCACGTTGAGCGAGGCGCCCGATGCCGACGGTTTGCACTGGGTGCTGGCCCTGCCCAAGATCGCGGATGGGCAGCTCGCCAGCGTGCGCATCGGCCTGGAGGGAAACCGGCTGGCCAAGCTCGATATCACCGACCACTTCGGTCAGCGTTCACAGCTCACGTTCACCGACTTCAAGCTCAACCTCAGCCTGCCGCCCGAGACCTTCCGCTTCACGCCGCCCAAGGGGGCCGACGTGCTGCGCGAGCCCTGATCAGAGCGCCAGCGTCCTGAGCCAGGCGCGAAAGTGCGTGCCCACCTGGGGGTGTTGCAGCGCCAGCTCCACGGTGGCTTGCAGAAAACCTTCCTTGCTCCCGCAATCGTAGCGTTTGCCGCTGTACTGATAGGCGTAGACCGCTTCATGCTGCATCAGCCGCGCGATTGCGTCGGTGAGCTGGATCTCGCCGCCCACGCCACGCGGCTGCTGGCGAATTTCGTCGAAGATGCGCGGCGTGAGTACGTAGCGACCGGCCACGCCCATGCGTGAGGGTGCAAGCTCTGGCGCCGGTTTTTCCACGATCTCGTCGATGCGCAGCAGCGGTGCGCCCGCGCTTTCGCCCTTGACGATGCCGTAGCGGCGCGTTTCTTCCTGCGGCACCTCTTGCACCGCCAGCAGCGAGCGCCCCTGCTTTTCAAAGGCGGCCGTCATCTGCGCCATCACGCCCGGCCCGCCGCCGGTGCCCACCATCAGGTCGTCGGCCAGCAGCACGGCAAAAGCTTCGTTGCCCACGAGCGGCTCGGCGCAGAGCACGGCGTGGCCCAGGCCCAGCGAACGCGGCTGGCGCACGAACAGGCAGTGCATGTCGGCGGGGCTCACGCTGCGCACGAGGTGCAGCAGCTCCTGCTTGCCCGCGACTTCAAGTTCGCTTTCGAGCTCGTAGGCGGTGTCGAAGTGGTCCTCGATCGCGCGCTTGCTTCGGCCGGTGACGAAGACCATGTCGCGGATGCCGGCTTCGTAGGCTTCCTCGACCGCGTACTGGATCAGCGGCTTGTCCACCACCGGCAGCATTTCCTTGGGCGAGGCCTTGGTGGCGGGCAGAAAGCGAGTGCCCAGCCCGGCGACGGGGAACACGGCCTTGCGGATGGCGGGATGGTTCATGGGTGTTTCAAATAGATGAGCATCTCGCACTTGTCCTCTAATGATTCTGAAATGTTTTTTATCTGAAATCAAGGACTGAAGCGCGCAAACAGCTCCTGTTTTTATTCAAGCCAGGCGAGCGAGCTGCTCCTGGATGCGGGCCAGCGTGGCGCCGAAGTCGGCCATGCGCTGCTTCTCCTGCGCGATGACCGCGGGCGGCGCCTTGGCGACGAAGGCCTGGTTGGCGAGCTTGGCCGTCGCCTTGGCGATTTCACCGGACAGGCGGGCCGCCTCCTTGGACAGGCGCGCTTGCTCGACGGCCGGGTCGATCTGCACGTGCAGCGCCAGCCGCGCCTTGCCCACGACAAGCACCGGCGCGTGGCCCGCCGCCGCCTGCCACGGCGCCTCGCCGTCGAACACCTGCACGTCGCTGAGCTTGGCGAGGTTGTGCAGCACGGCGGCGTTCTCGCGCAGGAAGGCGGCCTCGGCCGCGTCGTCGGCCACGGCCAGCAGCGGCAGGCGCTGCGCGGGCGAAACACCCATCTCGCCGCGCAACTGGCGGCAGGCATCGACCATCTGCTGCAGGTGACGCACGTGGTTGGTGGCGGCTTCGTCGATGCGCTCGGGCTGGGCCTCGGGGTAGGGCGCGATCATGATGGAGGGACCGGCGCGGCCGGCCACCGGCGCCACCACCTGCCACAGCGCCTCGGTGACGAAGGGGATGACGGGATGCGCCAGGCGCAGGATGGCCTCCAGCGTGCGGATGAGCGTGCGCCGCGTGCCGCGCTGAGCGGCCTCGCCCCCGGTCTGCAGCTGCACCTTGGCGATTTCCAGGTACCAGTCGCAAAACGAGTTCCAGACGAATTCGTAGATGGCCGTGGCGACGTTGTCCAGGCGGTATTCGGCAAAGCCCTGGGCCACGGCGGCTTCGGTCTTCTGCAGTTCGGAGACGATCCAGCGATCGGGCGCGGTGAAGCTCAGGCGCTCGTTCTGACAGGTGCTCAGGCCGTCGAGTCCGCAGTCGTGGCCCTCGCAGTTCATGAGCACGAAGCGGCTGGCGTTCCACAGCTTGTTGCAGAAATTGCGGTAACCCTCGCAGCGCTTGCTGTCGAAGTTGATGGAGCGCCCCAGGCTCGCGAGCGCGGCGAAGGTGAAGCGTAGCGCGTCGGTGCCGTAGGCCGGAATGCCGTCCGGAAATTCCTTTTGCGTGTTCCTGCGCACCTGCGGCGCGGTCTCGGGCCGGCGCAGGCCGAGCGTGCGCTTGGTCAAAAGCGGCTCGAGCGCGATGCCGTCGATCAGATCGACCGGATCGAGCACGTTGCCCTCGCTCTTGCTCATCTTCTTGCCCTGCGCATCGCGCACCAGGCCGTGGATATAGACGTGGCGAAACGGCACGCGGCCGGTGAAGTGCGTGCTCATCATGATCATCCGGGCGACCCAGAAGAAGATGATGTCGTAGCCGGTGACCAGCACGGACGAAGGCAGGTAGAGGTTGTAGTCGTCGGTGGCGGCATCGCTCTGGCGCGGCCAGCCCATGGTGGAGAAGGGCACGAGCGCGCTGGAGTACCAGGTGTCGAGCACGTCTTCGTCGCGCGTGAGCTTTTTGCCCGGCGCCTGGGCCTGCGCCTCGGCCTCGGAGCGCGCGACGTAGACCTTGCCCTCCTCGTCGTACCAGGCCGGAATCTGGTGGCCCCACCAGAGCTGGCGCGAGATGCACCAGTCCTGGATGTGGTTCATCCACTGGTTGTAGGTGTTGACCCAGTTTTCGGGCACGAACTTCACTTCGCCCGAAGTCACGGCGTCGATCGCCTTCTGCGCGATGGATTTGCCCGTGGTGTCGCCCGTGCCTTCCTTGGCCACCTGGTTCATCGCGACGAACCACTGATCCGTCAGCATGGGCTCGATGATCTGGCCGGTGCGCGTGCAGATCGGCACCATGAGCTTGTGCTTTTGGGTCTCGACCAGCAGCCCCTGCGCTTCGAGGTCCGCCACGATGGCCTTGCGCGCGGCGAACCGGTCCAACCCCCGGTATTTCTCGGGCGCGTTGTCGTTGATGGTGGCGGTGAGCGTGAGCACCACGATCATCGGCAGCTTGTGGCGCTGACCGACCTGGTAGTCGTTCTGGTCATGCGCGGGCGTGACCTTGACCACGCCGGTGCCGAATTCCCTGTCCACGTAGCTGTCGGCGATCACCGGCAGCTCGCGCCCGACGAGCGGCAGCCGCACCGTCTTGCCAACCAGGTGTTGGTAACGCTCGTCCTCGGGATGCACCATCAGCGCCACGTCGCCGAGCATGGTCTCGGGCCGTGTGGTGGCCACCGTCAGGCTGCCCGAGCCATCGGTCAAGGGGTAGGCGATGTGCCAGAGCGAGCCGTCCTTTTCCTCGTTTTCCACTTCGAGATCGGAAACGGCCGACTGCAGCACCGGGTCCCAGTTCACGAGGCGCTTGCCGCGGTAGATCAGGCCCTGCTCGTACAGGCGCACGAAGGTCTCGGTGACGACACCCGAGAGCTTGTCGTCCATCGTGAAGTACTCGCGGCGCCAGTCCACGGTGTCGCCCATGCGGCGCATCTGCGTGGTGATAGTGCTGCCGCTTTTTTCCTTCCACTCCCATACCTTGGCGACGAAATTCTTGCGCCCGATGTCGCGCCGCTGCACGCCTTGCTCCTGCAGCTGGCGCTCGACGACGATCTGCGTGGCGATGCCCGCATGATCGGTGCCCGGCACCCACACGGTGTTGTAGCCGCGCATGCGGTGATAGCGCGTCAGGCTGTCCATGATGGTCTGGTTGAACGCATGCCCCATGTGCAGCGTGCCCGTCACGTTGGGCGGCGGCAGCTGGATGGCGAACGATGGCGCGGCGGCATCGGCTTGGCCGCTGCCGCGCACGCCCGCGGCGCCGTAGCCGCGCTGCTCCCATTCGGGGCCCCAGTGCGCCTCCAGCCGTGCGGGCTCGAAGGATTTGGACAGGCTCTGCAGGCCGGGTTGTTCTGGCGTTTCGCTCATGGCAATGAAAAACGGCATCGCGCAGGATGCCGTGCTAGGCAAAGGGAAAGGGCAGGGTGATTTTAGGCGTTGACGTTCATGCGGTCAGCAACGAAGCTGCTGGCGCATGCGCAACAAGCGTTTGAACCCGATTTGATTCAAAATTTTCACGGGGCCTTGTCGGTCAGCCCCTGCACCAGCGCGCCCAGGGCCAGGCCCACCAGCGCGTACAGCAGCATCCAGTTGCCTGCCCCCAGGCCCGCGATGGCCGGGCCGGGGCACACGCCGCTCAGGCCCCAGCCCACGCCGAACAGCGCGGCGCCTGCCACCATCCTCGCGCCCTTGTGGATCGCGTGCTTCTGAAAGCTGCCGCCGAGCAGGGGCTGGCGCAGCAGGCGCGGAACCAGCGCATAGGCCAGCGCCGTGACCACGAGGGCACCGCCCATCACCAGCATCAGGCCGAAATCCTGAAAGCGCAGAAAGCTCAGCACCACCTCGGGGCGGATCATGGTGGACGCCGCCAGGCCGAAGCCGAACAGCATGCCTGCGGCCAGCGTGGCCAGCGTATGGCCGAGTTTCATGACTGCAACCTCAGGACAAGGTTGGCCGTGATCATGGCGGTGATCATGAATGTGACGACGGCGACGGCCGAAGGCCATTGCAGCGAGCCCAGCCCGCAGATGCCGTGCCCTGACGTGCAGCCATGCCCCAGGCGCGCGCCGAAACCGGCGATGAAGCCGCCCACCAGCAGTTGCCATGCGGGCACGGCCGTGGTCTCGGGCCCCGGCCCCCCCAGCATCAGCCACCAGAGCAGGGCGCCGAGAATGAGACCCAGCGCGTACTCCAGCCGCCAGATGCGCGATCCCTTCAGCCCGATCTGTTGAAAAAACGGGCGTCGCACGACGAACGACCAGGTGGATGAAAACACGGTGCTCATGCCGCCGACCAGACCCGTCATGACGAAAAGTAGCGAAACGCCCAGGCCGATGCACAGGCCACCCAGAAGATAGTGCTCCCACCCCAGCGGGAACAGATTTTGCACAGCAATCATGTCCGTCATTATCACGGTCTGCCGCAGCAACGGGCGGCGTGGCGCCGCAATGAGCCTACTGCCGTGGAAGGGAAGTGCCGCCGCCCGTCCGCGCCGCGTCCGTTCGGATCTGCGCGCCGGCCATCGCGCGCGCGTCGCTCTCGCGGCGCATGATCCACCAGATGACCTGCACCAGCCAGAGCACGGCCACGGCCGTGGAGAGGCCGGTGAGCCAGTTGCCCAGTCGCTGCTGGTCGCCCAGCAGGTAGGCATTGCACAGGCGCAGCGGCGAGTTGGCATACAGCTGCCCCACGGCCGCGCCCATGAGCAGCATGTTGCCGAGGAAGAAGCTCTGCACCACGAAGCCCGCCAGGCGCCACGAAAGACGCAGCGCGCCGCCCGCCGCCAGCAGCGCCGCGCACTTGGCCAGTTCCACGGACGGCTGCACCAGCGCCAGATCAAGCACGCGTGGAATCATGAGCACGGTGATGACGCTGCCCGCCAGCAGCAGCCCGCTGATACCCGACAGGTTCCAGCGCGCCGCCGCGCTGTGTGCGCGTGGTGGCAGCGCGCCCATGAGCAGGGCGCCCGAGAGAATCCACAGCGGATACTGCAGCACCATGTGGCGCCACATGCTCGATTCGAGTGCCGCGCGCGACGCGGGCAGCACCAGCGCGATGGCGATCGCCAGACCCCATGTGCCCTGGCGCCCAGCGGTGAGGTGCTGCGCCAATCTCTCTTGCCAGTGCCCGTTCATGAACGCTTGGAGGCGAGGTGGCGTGCGTAGTTCAGCGCGAGCTGCTGTTCGGCGATGTCGAAGACCCGCACCATGCGGCCCTGGGCGTCGAACACCAGCAGCGCGGCGTTGTGCTCGAAGTCCCCGAGCTCGTCGGGAATGACCACCACGCCCAGGCGCTCAAGCAGCGACCGCTGCTCGCCGGCATCGGCGACGCTGGCGAATTGCCAGATCTGCGGTTCGGCCCCCATCTTGCGGGCGTAGGCCTGCAGCACCTGCGGGTCGTCGTGCGCGCCGTCGAACGAGAGCGAAAGCAGCCGCACGGGTCTGGCGCCCGGCGCCGCGGGCTGCGCCTGCAGTTCGGCCTGCAGCTGCTGGAAGGTGCTGCCCAGCGACAGGCAGACCGTCTGGCAGCGGGTGTAGAAGAAATCCGCGATGGTGACCTGGCCCGCGGCGGCCTCGGGCAGGGTGGGCGCCGGCGCACCCTGCAGGCGCACATCCGGCAGCGGCACCGGGTTGAGGGCGACTTCCAGACGGCGCGAGCCCTCCTGCGTCCACACCCGGAAGTCGTGCGTGAGCCACGCCGCCGCCGCGTAGCCGCCCAGGATGACCAGCAGGCTGAGCAGGGCGGTGCGCAGCATCAGCGGGGCCGGGCGGCGTGGCGTGGCATTACTTTTCCAGCGCCTTGAGCGCGTCGCCGCTCTCGAACGGCGTGGTGCGCCCGCTCTTGCGCTCCTGCGCCAGCAGGTCGGCCGCGATGGGCTCGCTCTTGTTGGTCCAGGCGCCGCGGATGTAGCTCAGCACGCCGGCGAGCTCGCCGTCGCTCAGCTGCGGGAAGGCCGGCATCTGGCCCTTGTAGGCGTTGCCCTTGACCGTGATCTCGCCATCGATGCCGTGCAGCACGATGTTGGCCAGAATCTTCGGGCTGCCGTGCACCCATTCCGAGCCGTCGAGCGGCGGAAACACGCCCGGCAGGCCTTCGCCCGAGGGCTGGTGGCAAGCGGCGCAGTTGGCCGCGAAGATGGCTGCACCATCGACCGGCGCGCCCGCGGCCGCGCTGGCGGGCTTGGCCTGGAGGTCGGCGAGCGTGCGCTCGTCGCCCATCCATGGCTGGCTGTAGGGGCCGGAGACCGCGATGTAGATGATGCCGAAAAGCACCATGCCCAGGGCGATCAGCGCGGGCAGCAGCGGCATGGGCCGGATGCGTTCTTCCGGGTCGGTGCTCTCGCGCCGCTGCGCGCCCGAGCGTTGGTTGTTGTCAGGCATGTGGGTACCTCATGGATTCGGTGGGCACGGCGGTCATTTCGGATCGGCTGGAACGATCGGATAGACGTGCTTGAGCGACTGCAGGTATTTCACCAAGTCCAGCGCCTCGGGCTTGGCCACGACGACCTTGCCCTCGGGCGCCGCGCCCGGCGGCAGGTTCAGCACGGTCTCGTCCTTGTCCGCCTTGTCCTTGACGTCGAAGAGGAAGGGGTAGGACGGCATGATCGATTCCTTCACGTACGCCCGCGGCTGGTACAGGTGCCCGAGCTGCCAGTCGGCGCTGGGCTGGCGCACGCCGATGTTGAACAGATCGGGGCCCGTGCGCATGCTGCCCAGCAGGTGCGGGCGGTCGTAGATGTAGTCGGCCGGCACCGAGACACGGCCCCAGCCGCGCTTGGCGTCCGGGCCGAAGCTGGCGTCGCGCGGCTGCTGCGAGTGGCAGTAGACGCAGCCGTTGGCGATGTAGACCTCGCGCCCGCGCAACTCGGCGCTGGTGTAGGGTTTGAGCCCGTCGGGTGCGGGGATGTCGCGCACCTGGAAGTAGGGAATGAGCACCAGCGCCGCCACGGCGATGCTGAAGGTCACCAGGGTGCCGGTGATCAGCTTGACTTCATTTTCCATGAGCCATCTCCATCTTGCCCGATTCGTGGCTGAACAGGGCCGCGCCCGTGCGGTTGGGGCCGAAACGCAGTGCCATCGCCAGCACGTGGAAGGCGAAGATCAGGTGGCTGGCGAGCATCAGCGAGCCGCCGACGCTGCGCCACTCGAGGTAGGGAATCGTGAGCTTCACGGATTCGATGAACGGCTTGCTTTCATCCAGCATGGCCAGGCCTTGCAGCCAGCCGCCATAGGTGAGTGGTCCGAAGTAGATCAGGATGCCGATCGCGGCCAGCCAGAAGTGCCAGGAAATGAGCTTGGGGAAGGGCCATTCCCAACGCAGGATGCGCGGCAGCATGAAGTAGATGGCGCCGAACAGCACCATGGTGACGAAGCCGTAGGCGCCCAGGTGGGCGTGCGCCACGGTGAAGTGCGTGAAGTGCGCCACCTGGTTGACCGAGCGCAGTGCTTCAAACGAGCCTTGCACCGACGACGCCATGTACATGAAGCCGCCAAACATCATGAAGCGCAGCGTAGGCGAGTACCGCGCCAGCTTCATGCGGCCCCACATCGTGCCGGCCATGTTCACCGAGAACGCGGCCACCGGCACGATCATCATCATGCTCTGCACGATGGAGAGCGTGATCAGCCATTCCGGCACGGGTCCGCCCACGAGGTGGTGGCCGCCCACCTGGGCATAGAAGAACGCGAGCGTCCAGAAGCCGAGGATGGACAGGTTGTAGGAGCTCACGCGCCGTCCGATCACCTTGGGCAGGAAATAGTAGACCGCGCCCAGCGCCGCCGGCGTGAACCACAGGCCAAGCACGTTGTGGCCGTACCACCAGTTCATCGTCGCCTGCTCCACGCCGAAGTGCGCGCCGGGAAATTTGGCCACAGTGAAGAGCAGCGCGATCCACAGCAGCGAGCCCACGTGATACCACGCGCTCACATAAATTTCATGCGACTTGCGGTGCACCACGGTGGAGATCACCGGGATGATGATGCAGATGAAGCCGGCCACCAGGAAGATGCCGATCTGCCACGGAATTTCGAGGTATTCCATGCCGGCCGTCCAGCCCATGCCGAAGCCGCCGATGGCGCTGGCGATGCCGACGTTGATCAGTGCGCCGCCCATCATCACGAACAGCGGCCCGCGCAGCGGCGTGCGCATCAGGCGCGGCAGCAGCCAGACGATGATGCCCAGCTCGCAGTTGGTGATCCAGCCGTAGAGCACTGCCGTGAGGTGGTAGGTGCGCATGCGCCCGAAGGTCTCCCACGCCTCGCTCACCAGCCAGTCGGGCCAGTGCAGCTTGAGCGAGGCGGTCAGGCCCGCCATCGAGCCCACCACCAGCCACATCACCGCGAAACCGATGAACATGAACGCCGGGAAGGCCGTGGAGCGGTCCGCCGCGAGGCGATCTTCCAGCTCCTCGGGGTCCTCTGCCTGCTCCAGCTCGCGTCCCTTGTCCTGGGTCTCGTTGATCGCTTGCTGGAATTTGGCGACCCCGGCGCTGGTGAGCGACGGGTCGTCGGCCTGGCCGACTTCGCCAGGGGCGAAGATGGTGCCCGCGGCCTTGGGGTTTTCAACGAACAGTCCCTTGCGCATCGACCACATGAAGGCGAACAGCCCTATGAGGGAGAGCACAAAGGCCGACAACAGACTGACTACCGCGCTGTCCATGACGGTTTCCTTTTCTCAAGCATATTCTGAGGACGTTGGAATTGAAAAAAATCAACTATCGGGTAAACCCGAGGATTCTAGGTTGCCCGGTCGGCGTTTTGCGCCAAATTAGGCCCAAGGATGGCAGGGTCTTCTCCACCGACGGACGGTGCATGGATGGGTGTCCGGACGTTCACCCCTCGGGCCGCGCCCTACACTCGGCACCATGTATCGCCTGATTCTCGGTATCGAGTCCTCGTGTGACGAAACCGGCGTGGCGCTGGTGCGTGTGGATGCGCAGGGCAGCGCCCCGGTGCTGCTCGCGCATGCGCTGCACAGCCAGATCGCCCTGCACCAGGCCTATGGCGGCGTGGTACCCGAACTTGCCAGCCGGGACCATATCCGCCGGGTGCTGCCGCTGACGCGGACCGTGCTGGCGCAGGCGGGTGCGTCGCTGGGCGCGGTCGATCTCGTCGCGTTCACGCGTGGTCCGGGGCTGGCGGGCGCCCTGCTGGTGGGCGCGGGCGTGGCGTGCGCGTTGGGTGCGGCGCTGGGCGTGCCGGTGCTGGGCGTGCACCACCTGGAAGGGCATCTGCTGTCTCCCTTCCTGAGCGCGGATCCGCCCGAGTTTCCGTTCGTGGCCCTGCTGGTCTCGGGCGGGCACACGCAGCTCATGCGTGTCAATGGCGTGGGCCGCTACACGCTGCTTGGAGAGACGATCGACGATGCGGCCGGCGAGGCCTTCGACAAATCGGCCAAGCTCATGGGGCTGCCCTACCCGGGCGGGCCAGTGCTCGCGCGTCTGGCGCAGGATGGGGATGCGGCGGCGTTCAAGCTGCCCCGGCCACTGCTGCACAGCGGCGATCTGGATTTTTCCTTTGCCGGGCTCAAGACCGCCGTGCTCACGCAGGCCAGAAAGCTCGGCGCGGCACTCGAAGAGCGCAAGGCCGACCTGGCGGCCAGCACCCAGGCTGCCATCGTGGAAGTGCTGGTCAAAAAATCGCTCAAGGCGCTGGATCGAGCGCAGCTCAAGCGCCTGGTGGTGGCGGGCGGCGTGGGAGCCAACCGGCTGCTGCGCGACACGCTCGACCAGGCGTGCCGCGCGCGCGGCGTGCGGGTGCATTACCCCGAATTGCATCTGTGCACCGACAACGGCGCCATGATCGCGATGGCCGCGGCCATGCGCGTGCAGGCGGGGGTGGCCGAGGCGGCTTGCGACTACGCCTTCGACGTGAGGCCGCGCTGGCCATTGCAGGACTTGTCGCGCTGAAACAGAGTGTGCGCCGGCGTCGGCGTGTCACGCGCTGTTGCACAATCGCCGGCCTATGCTGACCGTGTTGATCCGGCGTTTTCCGGCCGTGGCGTGCGCCACCGCGGCGCTCGCACTTTCCGTGGGGGGCTGCGCCCGAATGCCCGAGGCGCTGCCGGGGCCGGAGCGTGCCATCGCCTTCACCCCCAATGATTTCGACAGCGCGGACGTGCACACGCGCCATCTGCGCGCGCCGCAGGCGCAGACCTGCGAGGCCGCGCGCCGGGCGCTGCTCAGCCAGGGCTACATCGTCGAGACGGCGACCAAGGATGAGGTCAAGGGCCGCAAGTACTACCAGCCCACGCCCGACGTGCACTACGAGGTGCAGATGCGCGTGGTGTGCGCCGCCGAGGGACAGGGCGACATGGGCACCTCGGTCTTTGCCAGCGCCATTCAGGATCGCTATGTGATCAAGAAGGTGAACAATTCGGCGTCGGTGGGGGTCGGTGGCCTGGGCTCGCTCTCGCTGCCGCTCAATTCGACCGACGACACGCTGGTCAAGGTGGGCAGCGAGACGATCACCGATGCGCAGTTCTATGGGCGCTTCTTCGACCTGTTTGCCAAATACCTGCCCGCGCCCGCGCCCGGGCCCAGCGCGGCGCCGGTGCAGGTGCGGCCCGTGGAGCAGCCGCAGGCCGAGCGCCAAGGCGTGGCGCCCCTGGCCGACGACGCGCATTGAGCGCAGCCGGGGCCGCTATCGGCGCGGCGGTGGATGGCGGCGAATGTTTTCAAGTTCTGACCAGGGCAGGTGGCGCAGATCGCGCCTGAGCGTGGCGAGGGTATCGTGCGTTCGGGCGCCATAGCGCGCCTGCTCCAGCCGCATGAGCCAGTTCACGAGAGGTTGCGCTTGGGGGCCGAGCGCATCGCTCGCCTGCTTTGCCATCGCCCGGGCGCTGAGATGGCCGGGCACGCTCAGCCGCAGTCGGCCCATGCGCCTGCGCGTGTCGCGCATGAGGCGCTGCCATGGGTCGATCCGGTAGCGTTCCCACAGCGTCCACAGGGCGCCCAGCAAGGCGGTTGACGTCAGCAGCAGCCCGAGTACGCGCACGAGGTCCTGCCGGGTGGGCGCCTGCAGGCCCAGGCTCTTGAGCAGGTCGAGCTGGCGGTCCTGTGTGTAGTTGAGCACCCATTGCGTCCAGCGGTTGTCCAGCGCCTCCCAGACCGCGCGCAGGCGTTGCAGCGCCGATGGACTCAGCACCGATGCCAGCGCGCCGCCCAGCGCCGTGCGTGGTGCCTGCAGCCGCTCGATGCTGCCGATGCGCGCGGGCGAGACGGCGGCCGTGGGATCGACACGCACCCAGCCGCGGCCCTCCATCCAGACCTCGGCCCAGGCATGGGCGTCGCTCTGGCGCACGGTCCAGTAGCCGTCGATGGGATTCAACTCGCCCCCCTGGTAGCCGGTCACGATGCGCGCGGGGATGTCCAGCGCGCGCATCAGCACCACAAAGCTGGATGCGATGTGCTCGCAAAACCCCTCCTTGCGGTCGAACCAGAAGGTGTCGGCCGTGTTCTCGCCGTAGACCCCGGGCTCCAGCGTGTAGCGGTAGCCGCCGGTGCGCAGGCGCTTGAGCGCATCGTCCACCATGGCCTGCGCGCCGCCCGCTGCCAGTTGCGGATTGGCGCGCATCTGCTGAGCCAGTGCCGTCGTGCGCGGGTTGGAGCCGGGCGGCAGCTGCACGTCGGGGCGCAGCTGGGGCGTGCGTGCGAGCGGCCCGTGGCGAAAGCGCAAGTAGCTCGCCGCTTCATAGCGCAGCACGCTCATGATGGGGCGCTGTGTGATCCATTGCAGCTCGGGCGTCATGCGCGCCTGCATGTCCTGGGGCAGCTCGGGGGGCTCGGACGGCACATCCAGCGTGAGCAGCCACGGTCGGCGGCTGGCCTCCAGCGTCATCTCGTAGCGCACGGGATCGCCCTGCACCCGCAGGTGGGCGGGTGCGGGGCTGGCCCAGGTGATGGTGCGTGCCTCGGGCTGCGACAGCGCATGCCATTGGCGGCCGTCGAAGGCCGTGAGCACGGGGCCGCGGAAATACAGGTCCGACTGCGGTGGCGGCTCACCGCCCCGCGTGTCGAAGCGCACGCGCAGCGCCACGCTGTCGTCCAGCGCGAGCCTGGCAATCGAGCCCACGCTCATCAGCCCCGACAGGCCGCTGCGGCCCGTCAGATCCTCGCTGGGGATGCCCCACAGCGGTGCGAAGCGTGGGAAAAACAGGAACAGCGCCAGCATGATCGGAGTCCCGAGCAGGGCCATGCGCAAGGCCGTGGCGAGCGAGTCGCGCAGCGGCGGGTATCCCACGGGCCGGTGCGCATTGACGAGTGCGGTGAGCAGGCCCAGCAGAGCCAGCAGCATCATGAGCGCCACGCCCAGCGACTGCGAGAAAAAAAAGTTGGACAGCAGCGTGAAGAAGCCGAGAAAGAACACCACCATGGCGTCGCGGCGCGCTCGCAGCTCCAGGGTCTTGAGCGCCAGCAGCATCACGATGAGCGTCACGCCCGCATCCGGCCCGACGATGGTGCCGAAACTCATGAGTGTGGCCGCCGTGGCCAGTATCAGCAGCGCGAAGGTGATCCAGCGGCGCGGCAGCGGCCGCCCGAGCCAGGAGAGGGCGGCACGCCACAGCAGCAGCACGGCGGTGGCCGCCGAAGTCCAGAGCGGAATCTGCGCCGCGAGGGGCGCGACGCAGATTCCGATGACCAGCACCAGAAACAGGGTGTCGCGCGCGTCGCGTGGCAGGTTTTTGAGGCGCGCGATCAAAGGGGCCTCGCGTCGTCACGCGTGGCGCAACTATTCATTATGTAGCTGCAGCCGTATATTTGGCGAGCGTTCTGACTGGTTTTCATTGAAATTCAGTACAGGGCCAAGGTACGCAGGCAGCGCTCGCGCTGTGCGGCGCCGCTGTCCTGGGCGATGGTGACAGCCCCCAGGCGCAGGCCGTAGGTCAGCCCGAGGCGGTCGGCGTGCAGCACCCAGGCCGTGAGGCGCGAGAGGCGCGCTTCCGGCGCCTGCAGGCCGGTGGCCTGCAGGCTCAGCCACAGCTCGCTGCGTTGCGCGCCCTGGCCGTCGCGGCTCACCAGCGCGTCACTGCCGCTGGCCATGGCCTGCGCCGCCTTTTTCCAGACGATGAGGCGTTGCGCATCGCCGCGCCGGTAGGCGCGCACGCCGTCGTATTCGCTGCCGCTGGTACTGCGCGTGCTGGCAGCGGCCCCCGCCCGCGCCTCACCCGCGGGCAGGGGCGGAGCACCCGGCTCCGGCCTGGGGTAGACCAGCACCCGTGCCTTGGGCCGCCACCATGCCCAGACGCGGAAGATGCCCATCGGGTAGTGCGTCTGCACGGCCAGCGGCGGCACATCCTGCAGGCCGCGGCGTGTCGGCTCGAAAGCCAGCTGCAGCAAGGCACTGCCCTGCGCGGGCACGTCGGCCCAGGACCAGAGTCCCGAGCCGCGCAGCGCCAGCGCGATCGCGTGGCGGCTCGTGCGCCGCTCGTTGAGCAGCTGCACGGGCAGCGTCACGCTGCCCCCGAGAAACTGCGGCTCGGGCGGCAGCAGGCGCAGCTGCAGCCCGCGCAGCGTGGCGTGGCTGGTCCAGGTGCTTGCGCCCGCGCAGCCAGCCAGCAGGAAGGTGAGCAGGTAGCCGAGGTTGAGCTGGAAATTGATCGACGCCACCAGCAGCACGATCAGCGTCAGCGCCAGCATCCAGCCCGAGCCCGTGGGCAGGATGTAGACGTTGCGCTGGGTCAGCCGCAGGTGGTCGCTGGGCGCGACGCGCGCCATCCACCACCGCTGCCAGCGCGCGGCCAGCCAGCCCCGGGGCAGGGTGGCCGTCATGGAAGCGCCACGGCCTCCATCATGGCGCGCACCTGCTCCACCGCGCCGCGCCCGCTGCTCGCCACGGGCTGCAGCCGATGGGCGATGGTCTGCGCGAGGATGGCCTGCACGTCGTCGGGCGCGGCGTAGTTGCGTCCGGTCATGAGCGCCTGGGCCCGGGCGGCGCGCAGAAGGGCGATGCCGGCGCGCGGCGACAGGCCCTGCACGAACCAGTGGCCCGAGCGCGTTGCCGCGATCAGGGCCTGCACATAGTCCAGGAGCGCCGGTGCCACGTGAATGGCGAGCACCTGGCGCTGCAGCGCCGCCAGTGCGCCGGCGTCGAGCAGCGCGGGCAGCCGCAGCAGCTGGGCGCGGCGGTCCTGTCCCGCGAGCAAGGCGCGTTCCGAGGCGTGATCGGGGTAGCCCAGCGAGATGCGCATCAGAAAGCGGTCGAGCTGGCTCTCGGGCAGCTGGAAGGTGCCGATCTGCTCGTGCGGGTTCTGCGTGGCGATCACGAAGAACGGATCGGGCAGGGCACGCGTTTCGCCTTCGACCGACACCTGTTTCTCCTCCATGGCTTCGAGCAGCGCGCTTTGCGTGCGCGGGCTGGCGCGGTTGATCTCGTCGGCCAGCAGCACCTGCGTGAACACCGGCCCGGGGTGAAAGACGAATGCCTCCTTGCCGCGTTCGTAGACCGCGACGCCCGTGAGGTCGCTGGGCATCAGGTCGGACGTGAACTGCACGCGCGCGAAAGCCAGGCCGAAGCTGCGCGCCAGCGCGTGCGCGAGCGTGGTCTTGCCCACGCCCGGCACGTCCTCGATCAGCAGGTGCCCGCCCGCAAGCAGGCAAGCCACGCTGTCCTGGATTTGCGCCGATTTGCCCACGATCACCGTGTTAAGCTGGCTCAGGAGCGCCTGGATGGTTGCTTGTGTGTCCATGAGCGTGACGTTATCCGAAAAACGTGCTGGAGACGGAGCATGAGCAGAACGGGCTTTTACACGCATGCGGACTGCCGCAAGCACGAGATGGGCGCAGGGCATCCCGAGTGTCCCGAGCGGCTCGATGCCATCCACAATCGCCTGCTGATCACGGGCCTGGCGGACGTGCTCGAACAGCGCGAGGCGCCGCTGGCAAGCCTCGCTGACGTCGAACTCGCGCATGACCGCTGGTACGTGGCGTCGCTGCGCGGCATGTCCGAGCGCATCGCCGAGGAAAAGGCCGCGGGCGGCCCGGCCTATGCGCAGGTGGACCCCGATACCTCCATGAACGTCTGGACCTGGCCCGCGGCCCTGCGCGCCGCAGGTGCGGCGCTGGATGCGACCGATGCCGTGATCGCGGGCGAGCTGGAAAACGCGTTCTGCTCGGTGCGCCCTCCTGGGCATCACGCCACGCACAACAAAGCCATGGGGTTCTGTTTTTTCAACAACGTGGCCGTCGCCGCCAAATACGCATTGCAGCGGCACAACCTGCGGCGCGTGGCGGTGATCGACTTCGACGTGCACCACGGCAACGGCACCGAGGACATCCTCGCGGGCGACGAGCGCGCGCTCATGTGCAGCATTTTCCAGCACCCGTTCTACCCCTTCAGCGGCGACCAGAGCCCCGCGCCCAACATGTGCAATGTGCCGCTGGCGGCCTACACGAAAGGCATCGATGTGCGGGAGATCGTCGATACTTTCTGGATGCCGCGGCTGGAGGCCTTCAAGCCCGAGATGATCTTCATCAGCGCGGGTTTCGACAGCCACCGCGACGACGACATGGGGCAGCTGGGGCTGACGGAGCAGGACTTTGCCTGGATCACGTTGCGAATCAAGGACATTGCGCGGCGTTTTTCCAAAGGGCGTATCGTTTCCTGCCTCGAGGGCGGCTATGTTCTTGTGCCCTTGGCCAACAGCGTCGAGGCCCATCTGCGCGCGCTGGCCGATCTGTGATGTCAGGAGTGAGCATGAGCGATACCAATGAATTGCTGAGCGTGGTGCGCGATGAGCGTGGCGTCTATACCTTCACCATGCAGGATCCCCAACGTTTCAATGCGCTGGGCAGCGAAATGCTGCAATGTCTGCAGCAGGCGCTGGACGCGGTGGACCGGGATGCGCAGGCGCGCATCGTGGTGTTGTCGGGCAGCGGCAAGGCTTTTTGCGCCGGGCACAACCTCAAGGACATGGCCGCGCACCCCCATCTCTCCTACTACCGCGACCTGTTCGCCCAATGCAGCCGCGTGATGCTCTCCATCAACCAGCTTGGCGTGCCCGTGATCGCGCGCGTGCACGGCATCGCGGCGGCGGCGGGCTGCCAGCTCGTGGCGCAGTGCGACCTGGCGGTCGCCAGCACCGAGGCGCGTTTTGCCACGAGCGGCATCCACTACGGCTTGTTCTGCGCCACGCCCAGCGTGCCACTGGTGCGCAACGTGCCCGCCAAGCGGGCGATGGAAATGCTGCTCACCGGCGATTTCATCGATGCGCAGACGGCGCTCAAGGAGGGCCTGGTCAACCGCGTGGTGGCGCCCGAGCGGCTTGACGACGAGGTGGCCGCGCTGGTGGGCTCCATCGTCGAGAAGCCTGCCGTGGCCGTGGCGATGGGCAAGAAACTGGTCTACCAGCAGCGTGAATTGGGCCTGCAGGCGGCGTACCAGCTGGCCTGCCAGACCATGGCGACGAACATGATGGATGCCGACGCGCAGGAGGGCGCACGCGCGTTTGCCGAAAAGCGCGCGCCGACGTGGAAGCCGCATTGACCCGCGCGCTGTCGAAGTGGGCTCGACGCCACCGCGACGGACTGGCATAATCATAAAAAAGCACGACCGTTCGTTTATTTTGTACGCAGGTTCCGGAGCTTGCAGTGCAACATAGAATCTGATGGTTTACGTACACGTCAATTCATTCAACTCCAGGAGCTGCAGCAATGAAGGTTTTGGTCCCCGTCAAGCGCGTGGTGGACTACAACGTGAAGGTTCGCGTCAAGTCGGACAGCACGGGTGTGGATATCGCCAACGTCAAGATGAGCATGAACCCCTTCGACGAAATTGCCGTCGAGGAAGCCGTGCGCCTCAAGGAAAAGGGCGTGGTCACCGAGGTGATCGCCGTCTCCTGCGGCGTGCAGCAGTGCCAGGAAACGCTGCGCACGGCCATGGCCATCGGCGCCGATCGCGCCATTCTGGTGCACAGCGATGAAGAACTGCAGCCGCTGGCCGTCGCCAAGCTCATCAAGGCGCTCGTGGACAAGGAACAACCCGGTCTCGTGATCCTGGGCAAGCAGGCGATCGACGACGACGCCAACCAGACCGGCCAGATGCTCGCCGCCCTGGCCGATCTGCCCCAGGCCACGTTTGCCAGCAAGGTCGAGGTCGCTGGCGGCAAGGCCACGGTCACGCGCGAAGTCGACGGGGGCCTGGAGACCGTTTCGGTCGCGCTGCCGGCCGTCGTCACCACCGACCTGCGCCTGAACGAGCCGCGTTACGTCACGCTGCCCAACATCATGAAGGCCAAGAAAAAACAGCTCGACACCGTCACCCCGGCCGATCTGGGCGTGGACGTCGCGCCGCGCCTGAAGACTTTGAAAGTGAGTGAGCCGCCCAAGCGCGGCGCGGGCGTGAAGGTGCCGGACGTGGCCGCGCTCGTCGAGAAGCTGCGCAACGAAGCCAAGGTGATCTGAGCGAAAGGACCCAACAACATGACCGCACTCGTCATTGCCGAACACGACAACGCCAGCCTCAAGGCGGCTACCCTGAACACCGTCACCGCCGCCGCCGCATGTGGCGCAGACGTGCACGTGCTCGTCGCCGGCGAAAATGCCGCCGCTGCCGCGCAGGCTGCCGCGCGGATCGTCGGCGTCACCAAGGTGCTGCACGCCGATGGCGCCAGCCTCAAGGACGGCCTCGCCGAGAACCTCGCCGCCCAGGTGCTGGCGCTGGCCGGCAACTATAGCCACATCCTCTTTCCCGCCACCGCCAGCGGCAAGAACGCAGCGCCGCGCGTGGCGGCGAAGCTCGATGTCGCGCAGATTTCCGACATTACCCGGGTGGTGAGCCCCGACACCTTCGAGCGGCCGATCTACGCCGGCAACGCGATTGCCACGGTGCAGTCGCTGGATGCCGTCAAGGTCGTCACCGTGCGTGGCACGGGCTTCGACGCGGCCGCGGCCACCGGCGGCTCGGCTGCCGTGGAGACCGTGGCGGCGGTGGCCGACTCGGGCAAGAGCAGCTTCGTCGGGCGCGAACTCTCCAAGAGCGACCGCCCCGAGCTCACCGCAGCCAAGATCATCGTCTCGGGTGGCCGGGCGCTGGGCAGCAGCGAGAAATTCCAGGAAGTGCTCACGCCGCTGGCCGACAAGCTGGGTGCCGCCATCGGTGCGAGCCGCGCCGCCGTGGACGCAGGCTACGCCGCCAACGACCTGCAGGTGGGGCAGACCGGCAAGATCGTCGCGCCCCAGCTCTACATCGCCTGCGGTATCTCCGGTGCCATCCAGCACCTGGCCGGGATGAAGGATTCCAAGGTGATCGTCGCGATCAACAAGGATGAGGAAGCGCCGATCTTCTCCGTGGCCGACTACGGTCTGGTGGCCGATCTGTTCGTCGCGGTACCCGAGCTGGTCAAGGCACTTTGAGACCCTGCTCCACCCGACGTGGCGGCGCTCGCATGTCCCATCCGTGGCGCATCGGGGTGATCGTGCATGGCTGAGGGTGCTGTCCATCATGCGCAGCCCGTGCAGCGGCTCGTGAGCGTTCATGGGCTGCTGCTGGAGGCCGCCATGGTCTCAAACGCGGCGCCGATGATGGCGATTTCACGGCATTTCGCGCGGCCCTGGCCCGATTCAAATCCCTGCGTGTTCCGCACGTGGCCCAGGAAGCGTACAGGGGCTGCACCCCTCTGCGCCGGAACCTGCGTGCGCGTGGTACCGGGCACGCGCATCGGTGCGTCAATGGCTCCAAGGTGGAAGCGGGTCACCTCGGTGAGGTGGCGATCGAGTTCATCGACACCTATATGCCGAACCCTGAATTGATACAGACACAGGAAGCACACCCATGACTTATCAGGCCCCCCTCAAGGACATGCTGTTCGTGATCGAGCACCTGGCGTGCATCGATCAACTCTCAAGAATGCCGGGGTTCGAGGACGCGGGCCTCGATACCACGACCGCGGTGCTGGAGGAATGCGCCAAGTTCAACGAAGGCGTGGTTGCCCCGCTGAACGTCGACGGGGATCTGCACCCCAGTACCTGGAAGGCGGGCGAGGTCACGACCACGGAGGGGTTCAAACAGGCCTACCAGCAGTTTGCCGAAGGCGGCTGGCAGGGGCTGCAGCACCCCGTGGATTTTGGCGGCCAGGGCCTACCCAAGACGGTGGGTGCGGCCTGCGTGGAAATGCTCAACAGCGCCAACCTGAGCTTTGCGCTGTGCCCGCTGCTCACCGATGGCGCGATCGAGGCCTTGCTGACGGCCGGCAGCGAGCAGCTCAAGGCCGTCTATCTCGAAAAGCTGGTGTCGGGCGAGTGGACCGGCACCATGAACCTGACCGAGCCGCAGGCGGGCTCGGACCTGGCGCTGGTGCGCACCAGGGCCGAACCGCAGGGGGATGGCAGCTACAAGGTCTTCGGTACCAAGATCTTCATCACCTACGGCGAGCACGACATGGCCGGGAACATCGTGCATCTCGTGCTGGCGCGCGTGCCCGGTGCGCCCGAAGGGGTCAAGGGCATCAGCCTGTTCCTCGTGCCCAAGTTCCTCGTGCGGGCCGATGGCAGCCTGGGCGCGCGCAATGACGTGCACTGTGTGAGCATCGAGCACAAGCTCGGCATCAAGGCCAGTCCCACGGCGGTGTTGCAGTATGGCGACCACGGCGGGGCCGTGGGTTACCTTGTCGGCGAGGAAAACCGCGGGCTGGAGTACATGTTCATCATGATGAACGCCGCCCGCTATGCCGTGGGCGTGCAGGGCATCGCGGTGGCCGAGCGCGCTTACCAGCGCGCCGTGGCGTATGCGCGCGAGCGCGTGCAAAGCCGTCCCGTGGATGGCAGCGTCGCGGGCAGCGCGCCCATCATCCACCACCCGGACGTGCGCCGCATGCTCATGACCATGCGCGCGCTCACCGAGGGTTGCCGTGCCATGGCGGCGGTGGCGGCGTCGGCGTACGACGCCGCCCATCACCATCCGGATGAGCAGACCCGCAAGGACAACCAGATCTTCTACGAATTCCTGGTGCCGCTCGTCAAGGGCTACTCCACCGAGATGAGTCAGGAAGTGACGTCGCTGGGCGTACAGGTGCATGGCGGCATGGGCTTCATCGAGGAGACCGGCGCGGCCCAGCACCTGCGCGACGCGCGCATCCTTACGATCTATGAAGGCACCACGGCCATTCAGGCCAACGATCTGGTGGGGCGCAAGACCATGCGCGATGGCGGCACGGTCGCCCGGGCCGTGGCCACGCGCATCGAGCATGTCGAGGCCGAGCTGCGCGCCAGTGGCACCGACGCCGCGCTGGCCATGGCCGCGCGCCTGGGCAATGCCCGCGCAGCCTACCTGGAAGTGGTGGGCTTCATGACGGCGCTGGGCGCGAAGAAGCAGATCAACGCCATCTTCGCGGGCAGCGTGCCCTACCTGATGCTTGCGGGCAATCTGGTGGCTGGCTGGCAGCTGGCGCGTTCGCTGCTGGTGGCGCAGGAACTCGCTGACAAGGGCCAGGACGTGGCGTTCATGCAGGCCAAGGTGGCAACGGCGCAGTTCTACGCGGAGCACATCCTCACACGTGCTCCGGGCTGGCGCGACGCGATCGTCCATGGCGGCGAGAGCGTCTGCGCGCTGGCGCTGGAAGCGTTTTGAATGAACTCATCAAAAAAGAGAGCTGCTAGCGCTTTTATGTAAAGGCTTATCTGCCTTTTTTTCCATTATTTTCGGAGATTACTCCATGGCTCTGTCCTCGGTATTCAGGAACCTTCGGCTCCCGGTGATTGGCTCGCCGCTGTTCATCATCAGCAACCCCAAGCTCGTGATCGCGCAATGCCAGGCGGGCATCGTCGGCTCCATGCCGGCGCTCAATGCGCGTCCCGCGTCGCAGCTTGATGAATGGCTGGCCGAAATCACCGAGACCCTCGCCGCGTGGGACAAGGCTCACCCGGAACAGCCCGCCGCGCCGTTTGCCATCAACCAGATCGTGCACAAGAGCAATGACCGGCTGGAGCATGACATGCAGATGTGCGCCAAGTACAAGGTACCCATTGTGATCTCGTCGTTGGGCGCGCGCGAGGATGTGAACCACGCCGTGCACGACTGGGGTGGCATCGTGTTGCACGACGTCATCAACGACCGTTTCGCGCACAAGGCGATCGAGAAGGGCGCCGATGGGCTTATCCCGGTGGCGGCAGGCGCCGGCGGCCACGCGGGCGTGAAGAGTCCGTTCGCGTTGGTGCAGGAGATTCGTCGCTGGTTCGACGGGCCGGTGGCGCTTTCGGGCGCCATCGCCACCGGCGGCGCGGTGCTCGCCGCGCAGGCCATGGGCGCGGATCTGGCCTACATCGGTTCGGCCTTCATCGCCACGCACGAGGCGCGCGCGCAGGAAGCCTACAAGCAGGCAATCGTCGACGGCACGTCGGATGACATCGTCTACACCAGCCTGTTCACTGGCGTGCACGGCAACTACCTTGCGCCCTCGATTCGCGCGGCCGGGCTCGATCCGGACCACCTGCCGGAGTCCGACCCGAGCAAGATGGACTTCGGCGGTGCCACGACCAAGGTGTGGAAGGACATCTGGGGTTGCGGCCAGGGCATCGCTGCTGTGACGGAGATCACTTCGGCCGCGGCTTTGGTGCAACGCTTGCAGCGTGAGTATCAGGCGGCGCGTGAGCGCCTCGCGTTGCACTGATTTTTTTCTTGCCGCGTGCCAACGCGCACGCGGCCCCTTGCGTTAGATTGTTGCAGACCCGCCGGATTGCCCGGCGGGTTTCTTGCGTTCATTGCCTCCTTTATGTCCGAGACTTCCCGCAGCGCCGTCATCGACGCGGCCAAGGCACTGGCCTGTACCGCCATCGTCTGGCACCACCTGGCGTTTTACGGCCCGATGTCGGATGTGATGCACGGGGCCTTTCCCGGCTTCATCGACTGGCTGGTGCGGTATGCGCGCATGGCGGTGCAGGTCTTCCTCGTCCTCGGGGGCTACCTCGCGGTCTCGCGTCTTGCGCCCGGCGGGCATGCGCGCGCAAGTCAGCCGTTGATGCGCATCGCGGGGCGGTTCGAACGCCTCGTGGTGCCGTACGCGGCCGCGCTGGTCGTCGTGATCGCGGTCAATGCCTTGGTGCGCCCGTGGCTGGACGATCCTGCGGTGGCCGGCACCGACCCGGGCCTGGCACAGTTGCTGGCCCATGCACTGCTGCTGCAGGGTGTGCTCGGGCAGGAGTCGCTGTCGGCGGGGGTCTGGTACGTGGCGATCGACTTTCAGCTGTTTGCACTGCTCACCCTGCTGCTGGCCGGTGCGCAGGGGCTGTCGCTGTGGGCACGCGGGCGCATGGGCTGGCGCTGGCACGGGCCGATGACGCTGGCTCAACTGCTCACGGTGTCCCTGGTGGCGGTTTCACTCTTGGGCTTCAATCGCAACAGCGCCTGGGATGTGTGGGCGGTGTATTTCTTCGGGGCCTATGGCCTGGGGATGCTGGCGTTTTGGGGCGTGCATGCACGGCGTGCGAGCAGGGCGTGGCTGTGGGCGACCGTGATCGGCGTGCTCGCCGCGCTGGCGCTGTGGATGGATTGGCGCGACCGGATCGCGCTTGCGGCGGCCACGGCCTTGCTGCTCGTCGTGGCGCTGCGCGCGGGGCGCGCGCAGCGCTGGCTCGATTGGGTGGCGCTGCGTTGGCTCGGGCGGATTTCCTATTCGGTTTTCCTGGTGCACTTTGCACTGTGTCTGCTGGTCAATGCGCTGGTGGGTACGATCTGGCCCGCGTCGGTACCAGCCGCCGCCGCCGGAATGATCACAGCCTGGGGGCTTTCCGTGACCTGCGGTTGGTTGCTCTACGAATTGGTGGAGCGCCATGCGCACACTTGGCGTTCATCCCTGCGCTGGCAGGTCGGGCTCGTCGGCGCCGGTCTGGCCACCACCCTGCTGTCCTGAGAGCCGCGGTGGCGGGGCTTGGCCTTCAGCGATGCAGTTCGCCCGCGCTTTCGGGCTGCCAGGTGATGGCGTCCACGCGCACCGTGACCTGGCCCGTGGGGCTGGGCATCGGCAGCTCCTGGCCCACGCTCAGGCCCAGCAGCGCGATGCCCACCGGGGCCAGCACCGAAACCTTCTCGGCCGAGCCATCGAGATCCTTGGGGTAGACCAGCTGCAGCGTGCTGGTCTTGCCGGTTTCCAGGATTGTGAAGCGCACCGTGGAGTTCATGGTCACCACGTTGGGCGGCATGTCCTTGGGCTCAAGCACATCGGCGCGATCGAGCTCGGCTTCCAGTGCATCGCGGCCCGGAAAGTCGCCTGTGCTCTTTTCGAGCAAGGTCTGCAGACGCTCGTAGTCGAGCGACGACAAGGTGATCTTGGGTTTGCTTGCCATGGCGGGTTCCTGTCAAAAATTCATCTTTGTGTCTGCGGCGGCCGCAAACGGACAAAGGCCCGGGCAACAGGGTTGTCCGGGCCAGTGCATCGCTTGGCGCTTCAAGCCGCGCGTCGTGCCTGTATTGTGCCGGTCTTTTGATTCTGAGCCAAGCGATGTCGCATCATGGCGTCATCGATGGGGATGCCGTTGGCCGGCGAGGGATGCAAAAAAGCCCGTGGGCGGGATGCGCGCGGGCGCTCGAAGCGCCGGGGAGGGCGGCTCAGCGCTCGCCCACCGGCTTGACGTTGCGCTCGGCGGCACCAACGTAGAGCTGGCGCGGGCGGCCGATCTTGTACTCGGGGTCGCTGATCATTTCGTTGAGCTGGGCAATCCAGCCCACGGTACGCGCCAGAGTGAAAATGCCGGTGAAGAGCTTGACCGGGATGCCGATCGCACGCTGCACGATGCCGGAGTAGAAATCCACGTTCGGATAGAGCTTGCGCTGCACGAAGTAATCGTCTTCCAGCGCGATCTTCTCGACCTGCTTGGCCAGGGCGAACAGCGGGTCTTTCTCCAAGCCCAGCTCGGCCAGCACCTCATTGCAGGTTTCCTGCATGAGCTTGGCGCGCGGGTCGTAGTTCTTGTAGACGCGGTGGCCGAAGCCCATGAGCTTGACGCCGCTGTTCTTGTCCTTGACCTGTTCCATGAACTCACCGACCTTGGCGATGCCGCCATTGGCCTGCAGGTGTTCGAGCATGTTCAGGCACGCCTCGTTGGCACCGCCGTGGGCCGGGCCCCAGAGGCAGGCTACGCCGGCTGCGATGGCCGCGAACGGGTTGGTGCCCGAGCTGCCGCACAGGCGCACGGTGGAGGTGGAGGCGTTCTGCTCGTGGTCGGCGTGCAGGATGAAGATGCGATCCATTGCGCGCTCGATCACCGGATTGACCTGGTAATCCGCCGACGGTACACCGAACATCATGCGCAGGAAGTTGCCGGCGTAGGAAAGATCGTTGCGCGGGTACATGTAGGGCTGGCCCACGCCATACTTGTAGGCCATGGCCACCAGCGTCGGGAGCTTGGAAATCAGTCGGATCGCAGCGATTTCTCGGTGTTCCGCGTTATGAATGTCCGTGCTGTCATGATAGAAAGCCGAGAGCGCGCCGATCAGGCCCGTGAGCACCGCCATCGGGTGCGCGTCACGGCGAAAGCCCCGCAGGAAGAACTGCATCTGCTCGTGCACCATGGTGTGGTTGATCACGAGCTGGTGGAATTCATCGCGCTGGCTCGCGTTGGGCAGTTCACCCTTGAGCAGGAGGTAGCAGGTATCCAGGAAATCGCATTGCGTGGCCAGTTGCTCGATGGGATAGCCGCGATAGAGCAGACGCCCCTTTTCACCGTCGATGAAGGTGATGGTCGATTGGCACGACGCCGTCGAGAGGAAACCGGGGTCGTAGGTGAACATGCCGGTCTGGCTGTAGAGCTTGCGGATGTCCACGACATCCGGGCCCACGGTGCCGTGGTACACCGGAAGATCGACACTCGGGCTGCCGTTGTTGAACGACAGTGTCGCCTTGTGCTCCGCCAATTTCATAGTCATCTCAGATTTCCTCGTTAGTGTGGCAATAGGGTGATCCGTCAGGCCCGTGCCTCAGTGAATGGACGGTTGCGCAACTGCTCCAGCACGGCCCGAACCTGCGCCACGTCCAACTCTCCCGTCGGTTCACGGCGACGCAGGAACAGATCCAGCAGATCGTTGTCGGGCAGATTCATCAGGAGCGTAAGGCCGAAAGCTTGATCCTCGCTGACGTTTGCGCCGTACGTGCTGAAAAAACGCTCGATGAAGATGTCGTTTTCCAGCAGCCCCCGGCGGCAGCGCCAGCGCAGGATGGACGCCTCGCGCTCGCCCAGTACGGTTGGCCCGGTCATGGCCGTTTACAGCGCGCGGTGGGCCATCAATTCCTTGATCTTGCCGATGGCACGGTTGGGGTTGAGGTGCTTGGGGCAGACGTCAACGCAGTTCATGATACTGTGGCAGCGGAAGAGCCGGTAGGGGTCTTCCAGGTTGTCCAGGCGTTCGCCCGTGGCCTGATCGCGGCTGTCGGCGAGGAAGCGGTAGGCCTGCAGGAGCCCCGCCGGGCCCACGAATTTGTCAGGGTTCCACCAGAACGACGGGCAGGCGGTGGAGCAGCTCGCGCACAGAATGCACTCGTACAGACCGTCGAGCTCCTCGCGCTCCTCGGGCGACTGCAGGCGCTCCTTTTCGGGCGGCGGCTCGTCGTTGATGAGGTAGGGCTTGATCGAGTGGTACTGTTTGAAGAACTGCGTCATGTCCACGATCAGGTCGCGGATCACGGGCAGGCCGGGCAGGGGCTTCAGGATGATGGTCTCGGGCAGCGTGTGCATGTTGGTCAGACACGCCAGGCCGTTTTTGCCGTTGATGTTCATCGCGTCAGAGCCGCACACGCCTTCGCGGCAGGAGCGGCGGAAGGCGATCGACGGGTCTTCCTTTTTGAGCTTCATCAGGGCGTCGAGCAGCATGCGCTCGTGACCGTCGAGCTCGACCTCGTGGGTCTGCATGTAGGGGCGTTCGTCCTTGTCCGGGTCGTAACGATAGACTTTGATGGTGCGCTTCATGATTCTTTGCCTTGAATGAAGAACCCGCTCAGAACGTGCGGACCTTGGGAGGAATGGTGTCCACGGTCAGTGGCTTGAGGTTCACCGGCTTGTAGTCCAGGCGGTCGCCGTCGCGATGCCACAGCGTGTGCTTGAGCCATTCCTTGTCGTTGCGCCCGAGGGGAAAATCGGGGTGGTCCGCAGGGTGCTCGTAGTCGTAGACCACGTGGGCGCCGCGACACTCGTGGCGCGCGGCCGCCGACGTGATGGTCGCCCGGGCCACCTCGATGAGGTTTTCGACTTCCAGCGCTTCCATACGGGCGGTGTTCCAGACCAGGGACTTGTCCTGCAGGGAGATGTTGGCTGCCTCTTGTGCAATGGCCCTGACCTTGTCCACGCCTTCGTCCAGCGTCTTCTGCGTGCGAAACACCCCTGCGTGCGTCTGCATCGTGGTGCGCAGCTTGTTGGCGACGTCCTGCGAATACAGCCCGTTGTTCGATTCTTGCAGGTGGTTGAGGCGGCTGAGCGAATAGTCCGACGCATCCGCGGGGATCGGATGGTGGTCGCCATAACCCCGCACGAACTCGGTGATGTGCTTGCCGGCCGACTTGCCGAAGACCAGCAGGTCCAGCAGCGAATTGGTGCCCAGCCGGTTGGCGCCGTGCACCGAAACACAGGAGCATTCGCCTACGGCGTACAGGCCGTTCACGGGTTTGTTCTGCTGGCCGTCCCACATCAGCACCTGGCCGTGCAGGTTGGTCGGGATGCCGCCCATCATGTAGTGGATGGTCGGAATCACGCCGATCGGCTCCTTGGTAATGTCGACGTTGGCGAAGTTGTGGCCGATTTCTTCCACCGAAGGCAGACGCTTGTGTATGGTTTCCGCGCCCAGGTGGTCGAGTTTGAGCAGGATGTGATCCTTGTTCGGACCGCAGCCCCGACCTTCCTTGATTTCCTGGTCCATCGAGCGCGAGACGAAGTCGCGCGGCGCCAGGTCTTTCAGCGTGGGGGCGTAGCGCTCCATGAAGCGCTCGCCTTCGCTATTCAAGAGAATAGCGCCCTCCCCGCGGCAGCCCTCGGTGAGCAGCACGCCGGCGCCGAACACGCCCGTGGGGTGGAACTGCCAGAACTCCATGTCCTGCAGCGGGATGCCGGCCCGCGCCGCCATGCCCAGGCCGTCGCCGGTGTTGATGTAGGCATTGGTCGTGGCGGCGAAGATGCGGCCCGCGCCGCCCGTGGCGAGCAGCACCACCTTGGCGTGCAGTTCGTAGAAGTCGCCGGTCTCCAGTTCCAGCGCCGTCACGCCGACCACGTCACCCTGCGTGTTGCGGATGAGGTCGAGCGCCATCCATTCGACGAAGAAATTGGTCTTGGTCTTGACGTTCTGCTGGTACAGCGTATGCAGCATGGCGTGGCCGGTGCGGTCGGCCGCCGCGCAGGCGCGCTGCACCGGCTTTTCACCATAGTTGGACGTGTGGCCGCCGAAGGGGCGCTGGTAGATGGTGCCGTCGGGGTTGCGGTCGAACGGCATGCCGAAGTGTTCGAGTTCGATGACCACATTGGGGGCTTCGCGGCACATGAACTCGATCGCGTCCTGGTCACCGAGCCAGTCACCGCCCTTGATGGTGTCGTAGAAGTGGTAATGCCAGTTGTCCTCGCTCATGTTTCCGAGCGAGGCCGACACGCCGCCCTGCGCGGCCACGGTGTGCGAGCGCGTGGGGAAAACCTTGGTGAGGCAGGCCACATTCAGGCCCGAGCGGGACAGTTCCAGCGCGGCGCGCAGACCCGCGCCGCCGGCGCCGACGATGACGACGTCGAATTTGCGCTTGGTGATATTGGCTTTGGTGTAGCTCATTCTTTACTTTCGCTCGGGGGGTTCACAGACGCCACAGAACCTGGACAGCCCAGCCGCCACAGGCCACCAGCCAGAAGGCCGTGACGAGATAGAAGACCAGGCGCAGACCATCGGGCTTGACGTAGTCCATCCAGATGCTTTGCACCCCGACCCACGCGTGCCAGATCAGCGCCACGATGGTGGCAAAGGTGATGGTCTTCATCCATTGGCTGGAGAAGATGCCGGACCAGGTTTCGTAGCCGATGGGGCCCTTGCTCGCGATCAGCTGGATCAGCAGTGCGAGGGTGAACAGCGCCATGACGATGGCCGTCAGGCGCTGCACGAGCCAGTCGCGCAGGCCGTAGTGCGCGCCGACGACGAGCCGCTTGTAACCGTAGGTGGTAGCCATGAAAAACTCCTTGAATCAGAAAATGCGTGAACGCGCGGCCGGCCGGTCAGTACAGGCCGAACAGCTTGGCACCCAGGATGACCGTCAGGCCCAGGGCGAGGATCAAGGTGGCGGCGGCGGTGCGGCGCCCACGCGACTTGGTCGTCATGTGGGTGGCGTCGAAGTAGAGGTGGCGGATGCCGGCGATGAAGTGCTGCAGGTAAGCCCAGATCAGCGCCAGGGCCACGAGCTTGACGAACCAGCCCGGAAGGAACCCGGCACCGCTCGTGAAGACGGAGGTGAAGCGGTTGAACGAAATCTCGGAGGTCACCGAGGTGTCGAACATCCAGATGATGAAGGGCAGCAGCAGGAAAATCAGCAGACCGCTGATGCGGTGCATGCCCGAGACGATGGCGGCCAGCGGCCAGCGGTAAGTGGGCAGGTCTGCAAATACGTTGAGATTGCGAAACTCCGGGCGTTTCTTGGCGGTCTCTGGCATGGATGTGCTTTCGTGAAAGGTTCAATCAGACGTGGCGCACTGCGTCGGCAACAGGAAATTTTAGACCGCCGTGCGAGTGACCCGGCGCTTGCGTGTGGAATTTTGCGGCGTCAGGCGCTTCGCGCAGCCGCAACATGGGGGTTTGTTGATGCATCTCAGTTGAGCGTGTTTCGATAGTGATGCGTGTCGGTGCGATACAGGCCGCGGCGCAGTTCCATGGGAACGTCGTTGTACGTGTAGGCGATGCGCTCGACGCTGAGCAGCGGCGTGCAGCCGCTGATGCCCAGCAGCCGCGCCTGCTCCTCGTTGGGTGTGACGGCCCGCAGCTTTTCGTCGGCCCGCACCATGCGCACGCCGAAGTCTTCCTCGAACATGGCGTAGGTCGGCCCGTTGTAGCCGCTCATGCGCTCCGCCGTCAGGCCCTTGAAGGCCTGGCCGGGCAGCCAGATGTCTTCCAGGATGGCGGGTGTCTTGGCAAAGGAGAGTACGCGGCGGGCGTGCATGACGGCGTCGCCCGTGCGCAGCGACAGGGCGCGGGCCACCTCCGCACTGGCGCGCAGGCGCCGGCATTCGATAATCTGGCGCTGGGCCGGGCCCTCGGCCTGTTCACTGCCCTCGTCAGGGCGCAGGCGCAGGAACCGGTACTGCACCTGCCGCTCGGCGTGTGTGGAGACGAAGGTGCCCTTGCCTTGGCGACGCATCAGCAGGTTCTCGCCCGCGAGTTCGTCGATGGCCTTGCGCACCGTGCCCTGGCTCACGCGAAAGCGCGCCGCCAGCTCCATCTCGCTGGGGATGAGTTCGCCCGGCTTCCACTCCCCCGATTGCAGCCCTTGCAGAATCAATCCCTTGATCTGCAGATACAACGGACTGAAGGCCGGTGTGTCGATGGCGGTTGCGGGGGGGCGTGACATGGGGCAGGGGAGTTTTCGGGCCGCGTCGAAGCCGACGCATGGATGCAGCCTGTGTGGAGTCAATTGTATCTTATATAAGATATAAGACAAATTGACGGCGCGTCGCCAGACGCAGTAAAATTGCGCGGTTTATCCGGGGTGGCGCCGAGCCGGGTTCTAGGGCATCGCGCACATCGCGGCCATCACGTTTATCGTTTTGACTGGAGTATCACCATGAACAAGAAACCCGTCCGCGTGGCCGTTACCGGTGCCGCGGGCCAGATCGGCTACGCGTTGCTGTTTCGCATTGCCTCCGGCGAGATGCTGGGCAAGGATCAGCCCGTCATCCTGCAGCTGCTGGAAATCCCGGTCGAGAAGGCGCAGAACGCGCTCAAGGGCGTGATCATGGAACTCGAAGACTGCGCCTTCCCGCTGCTCGCGGGCATCGAGGCCCATTCCGATCCGATGCAGGCCTTCAAGGACACCGATTACGCGCTGCTCGTCGGCGCCCGCCCGCGCGGCCCCGGCATGGAGCGCGCCGACCTGCTGGCTGCCAATGCGCAGATTTTCACCGCGCAGGGCAAAGCCCTGAACGCCGTGGCCTCGCGCAACGTGAAGGTGCTGGTGGTGGGCAATCCGGCCAACACCAACGCCTACATCGCGATGAAGAGCGCTCCCGACCTGCCGCGCGAGAATTTCACCGCCATGCTGCGCCTGGATCACAACCGCGCCGCCAGCCAGATCGCGCACAAGATGGGCGTGGCCGTGGGCGATATCGAAAAGCTTGCCGTCTGGGGCAACCACTCGCCCTCCATGTATGCCGACTACCGCTTCGCCAGCGTGAACGGCAAATCCGTCAAGGACGCGATCAATGACCAGGAGTGGAATGCCAACGTCTTCCTGCCCACGGTGGGCAAGCGCGGCGCGGCCATCATCGAGGCGCGCGGCCTGTCCTCGGCCGCCTCGGCCGCCAACGCCGCCATCGACCACATGCGCGACTGGGCCCTGGGCACCAACGGCCGGTGGGTCACCATGGGCATTCCCTCCAACGGAGACTATGGCATCCCCAAGGACGTGATGTTCGGCTTCCCGGTCACAACCGAAGGCGGCAAGTACAGCGTCGTCAAGGGCCTGGACATCGATGCCTTCTCGCAGGAACGCATCAACAAGACCTTGGCCGAACTGCAGGGCGAGGCGGACGCCGTCAAGCACCTGTTGTAAACGCTGGACAACGAGGGGCCATGCCCGACTGGAACCCGGCGCTCGATCTGCGTTTTGCGGGTGGGCGCGCGGACGGCGGCCGCCCCACGGCATTTCCACGGCTGTTCATCGAGGCGCGGCGCAAGTCATGAGCAATTGCCCCAACCATCCCGCGGCGGTATTGCTGGGCGCCCAGGCGGGCACAACGGCGCTGCCTGTGTGCGATCACTACAGCGGCGTCGAGGTGCGCATGCGCAAGAGCCTGCAGCTGCAGGCCGAGATGATGGGGGAGTTCGGCACCTGCGTTTTCGACGTGACGCTCGATTGCGAGGACGGCGCTCCCGTGGGGGGTGAGGCCGCGCACGCGCACCTTGTCGCCTCTCTGCTGCGCGAGTCGCCTGCGGGGGGCAGGGTGGCGGTGCGCGTGCACCCCGTGGGTCACCCCGCTTTTGCGCAGGACATGGACATCATCCTGGGCGAGGCGGTTGATCGCCTGTGCCACGTCATGATTCCCAAGGTCGAGGGCGTGGACGACATTGTTTATGCCGAAAATGCTCTCAGGCGCAATGGTGGCGAGCGCTTGCAGCTACATGTTTTGATAGAGTCGCCGGCTGCGGTGCATCGCGCGTTCGAGATCGCCGCGCACCCGCGCGTGCAAAGTCTCTCGTTCGGCCTGATGGACTTCGTCTCCGCGCACGGCGGCGCCATTCCTGCATCGGCCATGTCGTCCCGGGGGCAATTCGAGCATCCGCTGGTCGTGCGTGCCAAGCTTGAAATCGCCAGCGCCTGCCATGCGCACGGCAAGGTGCCGTCGCACTGCGTGGTCACCGAGTTCAAGGATGCGGCGGCGCTGCAGTCGGCGGCGACGCGGGCGGCGCGTGAATTCGGCTACACCCGCATGTGGAGCATCCACCCGGCGCAGATTCGCCCGATTCTTGCCGCCATGGCGCCCGATGAGGCCGAGGTGCTGAGCGCTGCGCGTATCCTTCGTGCGGCGCAGGCGGCGGATTGGGCTCCCATCAACGATTCGGGCAGCCTGCACGACCGTGCGAGCTATCGTTACTTCTGGCACGTGCTTGAGCGAGCGCGTGCCACGGGCAAATCGCTTCCACCCGAGGTGCTGCATTGGTTTGCCTGAACCTTGATTCGCTTTCATTTCCCAAATGGCAGGTGTTTCCATGAAACCTCTTCTCCTGGCTTCTTTGCTGTGTCTGGTGCCGGCACTGACGTGGGCGGCTGATTCGGGGACGAGTTCCCAGGGGGCCTCGTCGGCGAGCAGCAAGCCTGCCGCCCGGCACGTGACGAAGAAAGCTGCGCCGGTGCACCACGCGAAGGCGGTCAAGGGCAAGGCGAAAAAGCAGGAGGCCAAGGCCTCTCCCGAGCCCGTGCCTGAGGTGGTGGTGCTCACGCCCGAGGAAAAGGCGATCTCCGAGCGCGTCTATTCCGGGCATATCGTCTGCGAGCTGGGAACGGCGGTGCAGATCGATCCCGACCCCAAGTCGCCCGGCACCTTTTTCGTGAGCGGCAAGGGGTTCAAATACCACATGCGCCCCGTGGTCGCGGCCACCAGCGCCGTGCGGCTGGAGGACCCGCGTTCGGGAGCGGTGTGGATCCAGATTGCCAACAAATCCATGCTCATGAACCAGAAGCTCGGCCAGCGCATGGCTGATGAATGCATGAGCGAGCAGCAGGCACAGGTGACGCAGGCGATGAAAGCCGCGCCCGCTCAAAGCCTGTTCGACTCGCAACCCGCCGGCAGCCGCTGACGGGACGAATTTTTCGCCGACATGGTGCTCCCGGCGAGCCGGGAGCAGGCATGCCGCGCTGACCTGATTTGATATACCTTGGAGAACGACGATATGTTGCAAGCCTACCGTGAACATGCAGCCGAGCGCGCGGCGCTCGGCATACCGCCGCTGGCGCTGTCGGCCCAGCAGGTGGCCGAGCTGATCGAACTGATCAAGAATCCCCCCGCGGGCGAGGCCGAATTTCTGCTGGATCTGCTCGTCAACCGCGTGCCACCGGGCGTCGACGACGCGAGCAAGGTCAAGGCCTCGTTTCTCGCGGCGATCGCGCTGGGCGAACTCAAGGTCGGGCTGATTTCGCGTGAGCGCGCCACCGAGCTGCTGGGCACCATGGTGGGCGGCTACAACGTGCAGCCGCTCGTGGGCCTGCTGGGCGATGCGGTCGTGGGCAAGATCGCGGCCGAGGGCCTCAAGCACACGCTGCTGATGTTCGACTACTTCAACGACGTGGCCGCCAAGGCCAAGGCGGGCAACGCGTTGGCCGCAGAGGTGATCCAGAGCTGGGCCGATGCCGAGTGGTTCACGAGCCGCCCCAAGGTCGCCGAGAAGCTCACCGTCACCGTGTTCAAGGTGCCGGGCGAAACCAACACCGACGATCTCTCGCCCGCGCCCGACGCCACCACGCGCCCGGACATCCCGATGCACTATCTCGCGATGCTCAAGAACGCACGGCCTGACGCGGCGTTCAAGCCCGAGCAGGACGGTGTGCGCGGCCCGGTCCAGTTCATCGAAGATCTGAAGAAAAAGGGCCACGTCGTCGCCTACGTGGGCGATGTGGTGGGCACGGGTTCGAGCCGCAAGTCGGCCACCAACTCCGTCATCTGGGCCACGGGCGAGGACATCCCCTATGTGCCCAACAAGCGCTTCGGCGGCGTGTGCCTGGGCGGCAAGATCGCGCCGATCTTCTTCAACACGCAGGAAGATTCGGGCGCACTGCCGATCGAGGTGGACGTCTCGAAGATGGAGATGGGCGACGTGATCGACATCTTCCCCTACGCAGGCCGGATCGAGAAGGCGGGAAAGACCATCGCCGACTTCGCCCTCAAGAACGAGGTGCTGCTCGACGAAGTGCAGGCCGGCGGGCGCATCAACCTCATCATCGGCCGCTCGCTCACGGCCAAGGCGCGCGAGTTCCTCGGGCTGGCGGCTTCCACGGCGTTCCGCCTGCCCAAGGAGCCGGCCCCGTCCAAGGCCGGTTTCACGCTGGCGCAGAAGATGGTCGGCCGCGCCTGCGGCCTGCCGGAAGGCCAGGGCGTGCGCCCCGGCACCTATTGCGAACCCAAGATGACCACCGTGGGCAGCCAGGACACCACGGGCCCGATGACGCGCGACGAGTTGAAAGACCTCGCCTGCCTGGGCTTCAGCGCCGACATGGTGATGCAGAGTTTCTGCCATACCGCGGCCTATCCCAAGCCCATCGACGTGAAGATGCACCACGACCTGCCCGAGTTCATCAGCACGCGGGGCGGCGTCAGCCTGCGCCCGGGCGACGGCATCATCCACTCCTGGCTCAACCGCCTGCTGCTGCCCGATACCGTGGGCACGGGCGGCGACAGCCACACGCGCTTTCCGATAGGTATCAGCTTCCCGGCGGGCTCGGGCCTGGTGGCGTTCGCTGCCGCCACGGGTGTGATGCCGCTCGATATGCCCGAATCGGTGCTGGTGCGCTTTCGTGGCGAGATGCAGCCCGGCGTGACGCTGCGCGACCTGGTGCATGCCATTCCGCTGTTTGCGATCAAGCAGGGGCTGCTCACGGTGGCCAAGGCGGGCAAGAAGAACATCTTCTCGGGCCGCATCCTGGAGATCGAAGGCCTGCCCAATCTCAAGTGCGAGCAGGCGTTCGAGCTCTCCGACGCCTCGGCCGAGCGCAGCGCCGCGGGCTGCACGATCCGGCTCAACAAGGAACCGATCATCGAGTACCTGAAGTCCAACATGGTGCTGATGAAGAACATGATCGCCGACGGCTACGAGGACGCGAAGGCGCTGCGTCGTCGCATCGAGAAGGTCGAGGCGTGGCTGGCCAACCCGCAGCTGCTCGAAGCCGACAAGGATGCGGAATACGCGGCCGTGATCGAGATCGACCTGAACGAGATCAAGGAGCCCATCGTCTGCTGCCCCAATGACCCGGACGATGCCAAGTTCCTCTCGGAAGTGGCAGGCACCAAGATCGACGAGGCCTTCATCGGCTCGTGCATGACCAACATCGGGCATTTCCGCGCGGCGGCCAAGCTGCTTGGCGGCCAGCGCGATATCCCTTCCAAGCTCTGGGTCGCGCCGCCCACCAAGATGGACGAGAAGGAACTCGTGGCGGAAGGCCAGTACGCCACCTTTGGTGCCGCCGGTGCCCGCACCGAGCTGCCCGGCTGCAGCCTGTGCATGGGCAACCAGGCGCAGGTACGCAAGGGCGCGACGGTGATCTCCACCAGCACGCGCAACTTCCCCAATCGGCTGGGGCGCGATACCAACGTCTTCCTCGGTTCGGCCGAGCTCACCGCGATCGCGTCGCGCATGGGCAAGCTGCCCACCCGCGAGGAGTATCTGGAGGCGATGAAGACGATCGACGCCGACAAGGTCAACATCTATCGCTACATGAACTTCAACCAGATCGACGAGTACAACAAGGTCGCCGAAGGCGTGGATGCCTGAGCACCGGCGCTGAGCCACGGCCCCGCCCAGGCCTCCAGGCCGAAGCGGGGCTTTTTTGTGGTGAATCATCGGTGGTTCGGTGGCACCTGGTCGTGCCACGTCGATGGGAACTGGCCGAGATACCGCCCGGCTGGGCGCGGCGGTGTGCAGATCGGGTGGATTGGGTGCAAACTTGATGCGGCTATCCCTCACTGCGCGGTGGCTTGGCGGGCGCTGCAACGAAAGGTGAGCATGGATGCGGGTGGCGGCAACCCTGGGCCGTGTTGCGGGTCGAAATCGTGGGGCAGCGAGTGGGACAAGCTTGCAGGTGCGTTGATGTTCTGAATCGCAACGGTTTCTCACATGCATTGCAGGACGATTCATCATGAGCAGCAAACAAGCGGCGGTGCAGCGGGTAGCGGCGGACACGCTTCGTGCCCTGCTTCCCGATCTGGAAAAGCTCTATACGGACATTCATTCGCACCCGGAACTGTCAATGCAGGAAACGCGCACGGCGGGCCTCGCCGCCGAGCGGCTGCGCGCTGCCGGGTTTGAGGTGACCACGGGCATCGGCAAGACCGGTGTGGTGGGTCTGCTGCGCAATGGTGACGGGCCGACCGTGATGTTGCGCGCCGACATGGACGCACTCCCGGTCAAGGAGACCTCAGGCGCCACTTACGCCAGCACGGCGACGGCCACCGATGCCGAAGGCAACCTGGTGCCCGTGATGCACGCCTGCGGGCACGACATGCACGTGGCCTGGCTGGCGGGCGCCGCGGCATTGCTGGCGCAAACGCGCTCGGCGTGGAAGGGCACGGTCATGGCCGTGTTCCAGCCGGCCGAGGAAACGGCCGCTGGTGCGCAAGCCATGATCGACGACGGGCTGTTCAAGCGCTTTCCGAAGCCGGATGTCATTCTCGGCCAGCACGTGATGGTGGGTCCCGCTGGAGCGATTGGCGGGCGTGTCGGCCCTATCACATCGGCGGCCGACAGCTTTCAGATTCGCCTGTTCGGGCGTGGCGCACATGGCTCGATGCCGCAGGCGAGTATCGATCCCATCGTGATGGCGGCGGCCACGGTGCTGCGCTTGCAGGGCGTCGTGGCGCGCGAACTCGCGCCCACCGAGGCGGCCGTGGTCACCGTCGGCGTGCTGCAGGCCGGCACCAAGGAAAACGTGATTCCCGACGAGGCCATCATCAAGCTGAATGTCCGCACGTTCGACGAAGGCGTACGCCAGCGGGTACTCGTGGCGATCACCCGCATCGTCAACGCGGAGGCCGCTGCATCGGGCGCGCCCAAGCCGCCAGAGATCACGCCGCTGGACCGCTACCCGCTCGCCAGCAACGACGCGGCAGCCACGCAACGGGTCGCGGACGCGTTTCGCGGCTATTTCTCGGCGGAGCGCATCCGCGAGGTCGGGCCAGCATCGGCCAGCGAGGATTTTGGCTCGTTCGGCTCGCGGTGGCACGTGCCCTCGGTGTTCTGGTTCGTCGGCGGCACCGATCCTGATATTTACGCCAAGGCCAAGGCGGCCAACCGCATCAACGACCTCCCGACCAACCACAATCCCCAGTTTCTTCCCGTGCTGCATCCGACGCTGGAGACGGGCGTGGAAACATTGCTGGTTGCCGCACGAGCCTGGCTGGCCTCATGACGGCAGCCCGGTCTGCTTTGGCTGCATGGGGGCCGTTTTCATGCATGAACAACTGATCCACGTCCTGCTGACGATGCTCGACCTCGGCGGCACTTTCGTGTTTGCGGTCAGCGGCGCGGTGGCCGCCGTGCGGCATCGTCTCGACATTTTCGGCATCATGGTGCTGGCCTTTGCGGCCGGCAACGCTGGCGGTATCACGCGGGACGTGCTGATCGGCGCGGTGCCCCCGGCAGCGATTGCCAACTGGACTTACGTCGGTGTTTCCATTCTGGCCGGCTTCATCGTGTTTTTCTGGGACCCGGTCGTCACGCGCCTGGACCATAAGGTGCAGTGGTTCGATGCGGTGGGCTTGGCGTTTTTTGCCGTGGCAGGTGCGGAGAAGGCGCTGGTGCACGGGCTCAACCCGTTGATGGCGGCGTTGCTCGGGATGCTGACGGGCATTGGCGGCGGCATGCTGCGCGACGTGCTGGTGCGGGAGATTCCCGTCGTGCTGCGCGCCGACCTTTATGCGCTGGCGGCGCTGGCCGGCGCCGCGGTGGTCGTCACTGCGCATCCGCTGCATGTTTCGCCATGGGTCAGCACCGTGGTGGGCGGACTGCTGTGTTTCGCGTTGCGCTACGGCGCCATTCGCCACGGCTGGCATCTGCCGACCGCGAAGCCGCCACGAGGTGGGTGAACGCATGAAACGCCACGACGCACTGAAAGAACTCTCGCGCGAGCACCATCTGGGGCTCATGCTGGCCGTGAACGCGTTGCGTGCCGTCGAATCGGGCGACGCGGCGCGCATGGAGCAGATGCAGGCGGAATGCAGGCAGGCGCTTGCGCGCGTGTGGGAGCCGCACTTTCATGTCGAGGAATGCGATCTGCTGCCGCTGCTCCAGAGCATCCCTGACGGCGGTGCCGACCTGGCCGAACGCATCGCACAGGATCATGCGGCGCTGCGCAGCTACGCCGGGGCAGGAAATGAAGCGGCTGCGCTGCAGGCGTTTGCACGGCGCATGAAGGAGCACATCCGCTTTGAGGAGCGCGAGGCCTTTCCGGCGCTTGAGCTGCGATGGGCGCGTGACGATGAGGCACCCCGATGACCGAAGATCGACAGGGCAGGCAGCGGTGGCTGGACTGCAGGCTGCCGCCACCCCTGGTGGCCGCAGTGGCCGCGGCCATCGCCTGGGGGCTGGTGCAGCTGGCACCGATGTGGACCCGCGACGCTCGCTCGCCATGGCCGCTCGTGGGGGTGCTGCTGCTGCTCGCGGGGGCCTTTGGCGTGGGCGGCGTCCTGGCTTTCCGGCGCAGGCGAACCAGCATCAACCCGCATGCGCCGCAGCGCGCAAGCACGCTGGTGGTGCAAGGTCCTTACCGCTTCAGCCGCAACCCCATGTACCTGGCGCTGGCACTGGCGCTGCTGGCATGGTGTGCCTGGCTGTCCAACCCGGTCTCCCTGCTGGGGCCTGTGCTCTTCGTCGCGTACCTGACGCGTTGGCAGATTGGGCCCGAAGAGCGCGTGATGCGCGAGAAATTTGGTGACGAGTATCAGCGTTATTGCGCCAGAGTCAGGCGTTGGTTTTAAGGAAAATATGGCTCTAGCGCTTATCCAGAAAGCGCTATCAGCTATCAATAAAAGAGCAACACCCTCTTGAGACGTCAGGCCGCCTCGGTCAGCCGCGGATAGAAGCGCGTGTTCTCACGCTGGATGCGCTGGTGCAGTGCCTTGAGCACCGTGTTGGCGTCGTTGCGAAAGCCTTCCGGATTTTCGGCCACGGCCCGGGCCTGGCGCCAGCGGCGGCAGAACCCGTCGAATGCCTGGGCGAGGCCCTCCATTTCATCCTGGAACCCGCGGGCCAGCTTCGCGATCTCCGGGTCCTGCAGGGCGTAGATGGCCGGGTACATGACCTTGTTTTCCGTGGCCAGATGCAGCGACACCTTCGAGCGCAGCTTCATGATGGCTCGCGAAATCTCGCCCGCGTGTTCGGCCACGCCTGCCCTGCTGTGCTCACGCATCTCCTTGATGGAGCGCAGGATGTCCACATGGTGATCCATGAAGCGGCTGATATCCATGAAATTTCCTGCCGGGAAAATAAAGCGCGGCACTCTAGCAGAAAATCCAGATTCAGTCCTTGGGTCTGAAACCGATGATGAGCGATGACGGCACGCTGCCGTCGATGTCGCGGGGCAGCGTCTCGGTCTTGTACAGTGCCCGCACCACGGCCTCGTCCCAGGCGGGATTGCCGCTGGACTTGGAAAGGCGCACGCCGACGATGGTGCCATCGGGGGACGCGCGCACTTCCACCTCGGCGCGCGGGTTGCCCGTGATCGAGTCTGGAAACACGATGTTCGGCTTGACCTTGGCGGCCACCATGCCTCCGTAGCCGGCCGAGGTCGAGCTGCCGCTGCCACCGTTCTTGCCTTGGCGTGGACTGCTCGTCGTCGCCGCCGTGCCGCTCGAGGTGGCGTTGGCCAGACTCTGCATGCGCTTGAGCTGGTCCTGGCGCAAGGCTTCGGCGCGCTTGGCCTCGGCATCGGCCTTGCGTTTTTCGTCGGCCTTGCGCTTTTCTTCGGCCAGCTTGCGCTGCTTTTCCTGCTCCGCCTTGGCTTTTTCGGCCTTCTCCTTTTCGGCTTTTTCCTTTTCTGCCTTGGCTTTGGCCTGCTGGGCCGCCAACGCCTGCTGTTTCTGCAGTTCTTCCCGCTCGTGGCGCGCCTTCTCTTCCTGGGCACGCTTTTGCTGCTCCAGTTGGGCCTGGCGCTTTTTCTCTTCTTCCTTGTGCTTTTTCTCGCGTTCCAGCGCGATGTCGGCCTCGCTCGGCTGCGGGGGTTCCTCGACCTTGGGTGGGGGCGGCGCGGGCGTGGGTGCGGGAGCAGGTGCCGGCGCGGGAGTGGGCGGCGGTGGTGGCGGCGGTGGCGGTGCCACGGGGTGCGGCGCGGCCTGCTGGGGTACGGCGGACCAGAGCTCGGCCTCCACGGCGGGCTGGTCGGCACTCGTCTTCCAGTTCACGCCCCAAGTGAGCGCCGCGAGAAGCGCCAGATGCGCCAGCACGGCGAGCGCCACCGCGCGCTTGCGCCCGCCCGGCATGGACGGGGCGAACAGGTCGTGTTCATTCACGGAACGGCTGATCATCGATTGCTGCTTTTGACGGCCAGTGCCACGCGCTTGACACCAGCGCGCTGCAGGGCGCTCATGGCCTGCATCACGTTGTCGTAGGGAACGGTCTTGTCGGCGCTGATGAGCACGGGCGTGTTCTCGGGCTGGTCCTTGAGCCAGCGGTTGGCCGTGGTGCCCAGGTCTTGTACCGTGACGGTGCGCTCGTTGCCGTCGGCCTTGAAGACCAGGCTGCCGTCTTTCTGCACGATCACGTCGGCGCGTGTCTTGGATACATTGCTGCCCTTGCCGACCGAGGGCACGTTGATCGAGCTGGGTGTGAGCATGGGCGCGGTCACCATGAAGATGATGAGCAGCACCAGCATCACGTCAATGAACGGCACCATGTTGATTTCGTTCATCGAGCGGCGGCGGCCGTGGCCGCGCGAAGCCATATTGGGCATGCCAGGCTCCTTCGTTCAGTGCGCGGCGGCGGGCGGGTGGCCGCCGAGGTTGCGCTGCAGAATGTTGGAGAACTCCTCGATGAAGGTCTCCTGCTGAATCGCCACGCGGTCGATGTCGCGCGCGAAGCGGTTGTAGGCGATCACGGCGGGGATGGCGGCGAAAAGACCCAGCGCGGTGGCCACCAGCGCCTCGGCGATGCCGGGCGCGACGGTGGCCAGCGTCACCTGCTCCATGCCCGCGAATCCGGTGAAGGCGTGCATGATGCCCCAGACGGTGCCGAACAGGCCCACATACGGGCTGACCGAGGCGACCGAGCCGAGGAAGGAAAGATTGGATTCGATCACGTCCATCTCGCGCTGAAAGCTCGCGCGCATGGCGCGGCGCGCGCCGTCGAGCAGGGTGCCGGGGTCGGAGATGTGGCGCTCGCGCAGCTTGTGGAATTCGCGCATGCCGCTGGCGAAGATGCGCTCCATCGGGCCGCTGCTGCGCGCGTTCTGCACGGCACCCGTGTACAGGTCGTTCAGGCTGGTGCCAGACCAGAAATCACGCTCGAAGTCGTCATTGAGCGCGTTGATTTTTTTCAGGCCGAAGACCTTGCGGAAGATGGCGGCCCAGCTGGCCACCGAGACGCTGAGCAGCAGCAGCATGACGAGCTGCACTACCCAGCTCGCATTGAGTACCAGACTCAGAATGTTCAGATCTTGCGACGAAGTCATGAGGAAAGTTGTTCGAGTAATGTGGAGGGAATTCGTTGCGGCTTGAGCGTGTCGGCGCTGACCCAGCCGATGCGGATCAGGGCTTCGCACAGCAGTGTGGGGGTGCCATCGGTGCCGGCGCCTGGCCGCAGCGCCTGTTGCGCGACGGTGAGGCTCGCGCGGCTGTGCTCATGGATCGCCGCCGTCACCAGGAGTTCATCGTCAAGCCGCGCGGGGTGCAGGTAGCGCAGCTCGGCGTTTGTCACGACGAACATGCCGCCGGTGTGGATCTTGAGCTCGTGCTGGCCGTGGCCCAGCGCACGCAGCCACTCGGTGCGCGCGCGTTCGAAAAATTTCAGGTAATTGGCATAAAAAACGATGCCGCCCGCGTCGGTGTCTTCCCAGTACACCCGTACGGGCCACGTGAACGCCATCAGGCCAGCTCCCGGCGCAGGCGGGCGACGGCTTCGTGCAGCTGCGCCATCGAACTGGCGGTGGAAAAACGCACGAAATGCGCCGTCTCGGCATGGCCGAAGTCGCGCCCCGGCGTGGCCGCCAGGTGCGCGCGGCGCATGAGTTCGAGCGCCACATCCCAACTGCCTTGCACACCCAGTTTTTGTGCCGCCTGCGCGCAGTCGGCCCAGGCATAGAACGCGCCGTCGGGCATGACGGGGACCGTGAAACCCAAGGCGTTCAGGGCGGGAATGAAGAAGTCGCGCCGTGCCTTGAATTGCGAACGGCGCTGCTCGTAGAGGGCGATGCTCTCGGGCTCGAAACACGCGAGCGCCGCATGCTGCGCGATGGTGCTCGCGCAGATGAAGAGGTTTTGCGCCAGACGCTCGACCACGGGCACCATGGCCTCGGGCACGACCATCCAGCCCAGGCGCCAGCCGGTCATGTTGAAGTATTTGCTGAAGCTGTTGATGCTGATGATGTCCTCGCCCAGCGCCAGCGCGGTGTGGCCGAACGCTTCGTCGTACGACAGCCCCAGGTAGATCTCGTCGATCAGCGTCAGGCCGCCGTGCGTGCGCACCACGTCGTGGATGGCGCTCAGCGCCTCGGGTGCGATCGACGTGCCCGTGGGATTGGAGGGCGAGGCCAGCAGCACGCCGCGTGTCCTGGCACCCCAGGCCGCCTGGACCTTGGCGTGGCTGAGCTGGTAGCGCTCCTCGGCCGTGGTCGGGATGAGCACGGGCACCCCTTCGGCCGCACTCACGAAGTGACGGTTGCAGGGGTAGCCGGGGTCGGACATGAGGATTTCATCGCCTGCGTTGATGAGCGCCAGGCACGCCAGGTGCAGCGCCGCCGAGGCGCCTGCGGTGATAACGATGCGCCGCGCGGGCACGTTGACGCCGAAACGCTGGCTGTACCAGTGGCTCACGGCCTCGCGCAGCGCATCGAGACCGAGCGAGTGGGTGTATTGCGTGCGTCCGTCACGGATCGCGCGGTTGGCCGCCTCCTGCACCAGGGGCGGTGCCGTGAAATCGGGCTCGCCCACGTTCAGGAAGATCATTTGCTCGCGCGTGTGGACCGCTTCACGGGCCATGGCCTGCGCGGTCTTGGCCATTTCCATGACATAAAACGGATCGATGCGCTCGGTGCGGGATGCAAACTGCATGGCGGCAGACCTTGAAAGGGGTCAGGGGTGTGCCTTGTCCGCCTGGTCCGCCGCCACTTCGGCGGGGCGCAGCGCGGGTGCAAGGTGGTTGAGCACGCCGTTGACGTACTTGTAGCCATCGGTGCCGCCAAACGATTTGGTCAACTCGATGCACTCATTGAGCACCACGCGCCAGGGGATATCGGGGCAGTGCCTGAGCTCGTACACGCCCATCCACATTACCGCATGCTCTATTGGAGAAATCTCCATCCAGCTGCGGTCCAGGTGGGGTTCGAGCAACGCGTCGAGCTCGGCGGCTGTCGCGATGCAGCCGTGCAGCAGCGCATCGTAGTGCGCGCTGTCGGCCTTGTGAAAGCCCGACAGATCGCGCGTGTAGACGTCGATCTCGGCGGACGGATTGCCGCCCACCAGATGCTGGTAGAGCGCCTGCAGCGCAAACTCGCGGGCGCGCGAGCGGCCCGACAGCTGACTGCTTTTGCGCGGTGCCTGGGGATGTCGCGCGTCGCTCACGAAATGGTCTCCAGCAGGTTGGCCATTTCCACGGCCACGCAGGCCGCGTCGCGCCCCTTTTCGTTCTGGCGGGCGATCGCCTGCTCGAGGTTTTCCGTCGTGAGGATGGCGTTGGCGATCGGAATTTCGCAGTCCAGCGCCACGCGGCTCACGCCGTTGCTGGACTCATTGGCCACAAGCTCGAAGTGGTAGGTTTCACCACGGATCACGCAGCCGATGGCGATGAGCGCGTCAAAATCGCCGCCCTTGGCCATGGCCTGCAGCGCCACCGGAATTTCCAGCGCGCCCGGCACCTGGATGCGGGTGATGTCGTGCGGCGCAACCTCCAGGTCGGCCAGCGCGCGCAGGCAGGCCTCCACCAGCGCGTCCGTGATGCCGGCATTGAAGCGCGCCTGCACGATGCCGATGCGCAGATTCTTGCCGCTGAGCGCACGGGTGCTTCCCTTGTCCGCGTTTTGCATGTTTCATTCCTTGGGGATGTAGCCTGTGATTTCGAGGCCGTAGCCGGCCATGCTCGGCAGGCGCCGGGGCTGGCCCATGAGCTGCATGCGCGCCACGCCCACCTCGCGCAGGATCTGCGCGCCGATGCCGTAGGTGCGCAGATCCATGCGGCCGCGTTCGGGTGCATGGGTGGCGCGGGCCGTGCCGTCGAATTGCGCGAGCAGCTGATCGGCGCTTTCGCCGCAGTTGAGCAGCACGGCCACGCCGCACCCCTGCGCTGCGATGTGGTCCAGGCTCTCACGCAGGCTCCAGGAGTGCATGCTGGTACCCAGCTCCAGCAGGTCGAGCGCCGACAGCGGCTCATGCACGCGCACGGGGACGCTCTCCAGCGGATCCCAACGGCCCTTGACGAGTGCCAGATGCACGCTTTGGCTGGGTTGGTCGCGAAACGCATGGGCGGTGAATTCTCCCCAGCTCGTCGAGATCGCGCGGCTGCCCACCTTGCTCACCAGCGATTCCGTGCGGCTGCGGTGGCTGATGAGATCGGCGATGGTGCCCACCTTCAGGCCGTGCTCCGCGGCAAACAGCTGCAGGTCGGGCAGGCGCGCCATCGTGCCGTCGTCCTTCATGATTTCGCAGATCACGGCCGCCGGTGTGCAACCGGCCATGGCGGCCAGATCGCAACCGGCCTCGGTGTGGCCCGCTCGCATGAGCACGCCGCCATCGACCGCCTGCAGCGGAAAGATGTGCCCCGGCTGCACGAGATCGCTCGCCTGGGCGCCGGGCGCGACGGCGGTGGCCACCGTGTGGGCACGGTCGGCCGCCGAGATGCCGGTGGTGACGCCTTCGGCCGCCTCGATCGACACGGTGAAGGCGGTTCCGAGCTTGGCGCCGTTGTGCGCGACCATGGGTGGCAGATGCAGGCGCTCGCAGGCCTGGCGGCGCAAGGTCAGGCACACGAGGCCGCGGCCGAAGCGCGCCATGAAGTTGATGGCCTCGGGGCTGACGTGGTCGGCCGCGAGCACCAGATCGCCCTCGTTTTCGCGGTCCTCTTCGTCCACCAGAATGACCATGCGGCCGGCGGCAAGCTCGGCCACGATGTCTTTGACGGGGGAAATGGGAACGGGGGAGAGTGAACGGGTCATGCAAAGGGCTTTCGCTTCGTCCGAGGTCAGCACCAGCGCCGCTCCCGGCAGGAAAAGCCCCAAAGAACGCGCGCGGCGCCTTGCGTCAGGGCAGCCGGGGGCATGTGCGCCCCAAAGCAACCGATTTTAATCGTTTGCTCAGAAGGAAGAGCCTTCGAGGGTGATGTCGCTCTCCGGGTAGGCCACGCAGGGCAGCACGAAGCCGTCGGCCACGTCCTGGTCGGACAGCACGATGAATTCGGTCTCGTAGCGCACGCGGCCTTCCTTGATGCGTCCCATGCAGGTGCCGCAGGTTCCATCACGGCAGGACGAGGGCCAGTCCACGCCGCCCAGCTCCAGGGAATCGAGCAGCGGCAGGTCTGCGGGGGCGGGAAGAGCGAGGCTTTCCCCATCGATGCGGGCGGTGAAGGGCTTGGGGCGATCCATGGTAGAGGGGCTTGATTTCTAATAAAAACAGGCTTCAGACCTTACGGGTAGGGCGCAACCAGCTATTGAATTTTGAAATCGGACCGGGCGTGTAACGCCGGGAATTCTCCCACGCACACACCGCGCTGCCCGGCTCGGTGTCTTCATGCCTTGTACGATCATGGCCTTGCTCAGGAGGTATGAACCATGAACGATGCGGCGGCGCAGCCGGATTTTTCCAAAGGGGCGGCGTGGGTGCGTGGCCGATATGTGCCGATCGCGGACGCCACGATCCCACTGACCGACTGGGGCTTCCTGCGCTCGGACGCGACCTATGACGTCGTGACCGTCTGGGACGGCGCCTTCTTTCGGCTGGATGCCCATTTGCAGCGCTTTGCCGCGAGTTGCGCGCACTTCCGCCTGAACCCGGGGCGCAGTAACGAGGAACTGGCGGAGGTTCTCACGCAGTGCGTACGCCTGTCCGGCCTGAAACGCGCGTACGTGGAGATGATTGTCACGCGCGGTCAGCCGTCCTGGGGTTCGCGCGATCCGCGCGAGGCCGTGAACCAGTTCTACGCGTTTGCCGTGCCCTATGTCTGGATTGCCAACGAAGCCCAGCGCGAGCGCGGCCTGCACCTGCGCATCAGCGACGTGCCGCGCATTCCTTCGAGCAGCGTGGACGCGCGCGCCAAGAACTACCACTGGCACGATCTGACGCAGGGGCTGCTCGGTGCGCTGGACGAGGGCGCCGATACCGTGGTGCTCGGAGACGGGGCGGGCCACATCGTGGAAGGACCGGGGTTCAATGTGTTTGCCGTCGATGCGGCGGGCGCCATCGTGACCCCGAGCAGCGGCATTCTGGAAGGCATCACGCGCCGCACCGTGATCGAAATCGCACAGACGCTGGGGCTGGCGTTGCAGCAGCGCGCCCTGCCCGCCGCCGAGCTGCGCGCGGCACGCGAGGTTTTCATCACGAGCTCGGCCGGCGGTGTGCTGCCTGTCACCCAGGTGGATGGCCGCCCGGTGGGCGATGGCCGCATCGGCGCCGTGACGCGGCGCGTGACGCAGACGTACTGGGACTGGCACAAGGACCCGCGCTACAGCCGGGCGGTGGACTACATGGCGGGCGCCTGATCAGGCCAGCAGCGCCTCGAAGCCTTCGGGCGGCAGGAAGTGCCGCCCCTGTCGGCACAGCCGTGTCGGCCCGGGCAGTGCTCGATCGTGGACGGGGTGGCGCGCATCACCCGGATAGCAGAACCCTTGGGTCGCGCCGTCGGTGAAGCTTTCGGGCTGTATGGTGGGCGGCCGTCTCCCGCGGGCGGCGTTCAGTGCTTCGTTCACCGTGGCGTAGCGGTTCAGGTGCGCCAGGCTCATGATCTGCGGCGGCGCCAGGTCGATCGAGCCATCGCGATAGCGCTCCAGAGCTGAGCGCGGCGTGCACCACAGGCTGGCCGTGGTTTCCTCGTTGTCGTGCATGGCCCGCTGGTGCGCGGGTGCCTCGGCAATGAAAAAGCGCGCATCAAAGCGGCGGGTCGCCAGCGCCGGGGCGACGGGCGTGATCCAGCGCGACCATGGCACGAGTGCGCGCGTGGCCATGCGCAGGCCCAGGGCACGGAGCATGTCGTCGTACCTCAGTCCGTCTCCGAGCAGCCGGCGCGCGCGCAGGGCGTCAAGCGCAGCGCCAGCGCGCACCGGTTCGGCCAACAGCATGCCGCATTCTTCCAGCGCTTCGCGCAGGGCCGCCACGTGCAAGCCCGTGGCCAGGGCCGTGTCGGCATCGGCCTCACCGAGCTGGCGCCGCAGGGTGTCTGCCGGTTGGTCCAGCAGGGCGAGACTGCCTGCGTCCGAGTCGCTGCGCTCGAGCTTGCCGCCCGGAAAGACGAACATGCCCGCCATGTTGGCCAGTTGTGCGCTGCGCCTGAGCAGCAGGGTCTGCAGCCCCTCGTCGCTGTCGCGCACGAGCACGATGGTGGCCGCGCTGCGCGGGGTCTCGGGCGTGGGGGGCAGGCTCATGCGGAGCGTCCCGTGGTTGACGCGCGGAACGCGAGTCCTCGCGTACAGTGATGAATCGTTTGTTCAACAATTTTGCAGGAGACTTGCAGCATGGGTCTGGATTTCACCGGTCGGGTGGCCATCGTAACGGGTGCGGGCGGCGGGCTGGGACGCGAGCATGCGCTGGCGCTGGCGGCGCGGGGGGCCAAGGTGATCGTCAACGATCTGGGAGGTGCGGTCGATGGCCGCGGGGGCTCGGTGTCGGCGGCCCAGGCGGTGGTGGACGAGATTCGGGCCGGGGGTGGACAGGCGCTGGCCAACGGCGCCTCGGTCACCGATTTCGCGGCGGTGCAGGCCATGGTGCAGCAGGCGGTTGATGCCTGGGGACGGGTGGACATCCTGGTGAACAACGCCGGCATCCTGCGCGACAAGTCGTTTGCCAAGATGGACATGGCGGACTTTCGCACGGTGATCGACGTTCACCTCATGGGTGCGGCCCACTGCTGCAAAGCGGTCTGGGTGCGGATGCAGGCGCAGAACTATGGCCGCATCCTCATGACGACTTCGTCCACCGGCCTGTACGGCAACTTCGGCCAGGCCAATTACGGAGCGGCCAAGCTCGCGCAGGTGGGGTTGATGCAGACGCTGGCCATCGAAGGCGCGAAGCACGGCATTCACGTGAATGCGCTCGCGCCTACCGCAGCCACGCGCATGACCGAAGGGTTGATGCCCGACGAGGCGCTGGCGCTGCTCAAGCCGGCGGCCGTGGTGCCGGCCATGCTGGTGCTCACGCACGAGAGCGCGCCCACGCGCACCATTTTGTGCGCCGGTGCCGGCAGCTTCGAGGCGGCGCATGTCACCCTCACCCAGGGCATCCATCTGGGCGTGGGTGAGCAGGTGCCGGAGCAACTGGCCGAGCGGCTCGCGCAGGTGACGCGGATGAACGATCAGCAGTTGCCCCAAAGCGGCGCCGCGCAGGCGACGCTGGAACTGACCAAGGCCATGGCCGCGCGCCGCTGAAAACCCGGGCGGTTGAGCAGGTGCTGGGGCGCTGGCTGACGCTGCGCGCCATGGCGTGCTAAGTTTCGGGGCTCGAAAATCCAGGCACCATCATGAGCACATTGCAAGCGCGCATCGCGGCGGTCAGTGACGAGCGCATCGCCGGCATGCGCCGCGGCATCGAGAAGGAAGGGCTGCGCGTGCTGGCTGACGGGGAGCTGGCGCTCACGCCCCACCCGAGGGCGCTGGGCTCCGCGCTCACGCATCCGAGCATCACGACGGACTACAGCGAATCGTTGATGGAGCTCATCACCAGCCCCAGGACGACGGTACAGGCCTGCGTCGACGAGCTGGCCGAGCTGCATCAGGCGGCGCTGCAGGTGCTGGCGCGGCAGAACGAACCCGAAATGCTCTGGAATTCGAGCATGCCCAGTCTGCTGCCGCCCGATGAAACCATCCCGCTGGGGCGCTATGGGTCTTCCAACAGCGGCCGCGCCAAGAGCGTGTACCGCATGGGGCTCGGTCACCGCTACGGTCGGCGCATGCAGACCATCGCGGGCATTCACTACAACTGGTCGCTGCCCGGCGTGGGCACGGACGAATACTTTGCCTTGATCCGCAATTTCCGGCGCCATTCCTTTGTACTGCTGTACCTGTTCGGCGCGTCGCCCGCATTGGCTCCGGGGTTCGTCGAGGGACGCCAGCACGGCCTCGAGCCCATGGGCGCAGGCAAGGGCGCCATGGGCCTGCCCTATGCGACGTCGCTGCGCATGGGGCGGCTCGGTTACCAGAGCGACGCACAGGCGAGCCTTGCGGTGAGCTACAACGGCCTGCAGGGCTTTGCGGCGTCACTGCATGAGGCGTTGACCCAGCCGTACCCCGCCTACGAGGCCATGGGCGTGCGCAGCCTCGGAGGGGATTACAACCAGCTTGGCACGAGCCTGCTGCAGATCGAAAACGAGTTCTACGGCACGATACGCGCCAAGCGCACGGTGCAAAGTGGAGAGCGCCCGCTGCATGCGCTGCGCGAGCGCGGCGTCGAGTACGTGGAAGTGCGGCTCATGGACATCAACCCGCTGGAGCCCGTGGGCATCCACGCGGACACCATGCGTGTTCTGGATGTCTTCCTGCTGCACTGTCTGCTCTCGGACAGCGCGCCCGATACGCCCGAGGAAATTGCGGCGCTCAAGCGCAACCAGCACCTGGCTGCCGAGCGCGGTCGCGAGCCCGGCCTGTGCCTGACGCGTGGCGGCGAGCAGGTGCCGCTTGCGCAGTGGGGCGGGCAGGTGCTCGATGAATGTCGGGTGATTGCCGAACGGCTGGATCGGGCCGTGGGCGGCAGCGATTACAGCCGGGCACTGGCCCAGGCGCGCGCCGCATTGCGCGCGCCCGACACCACGCCGTCGGCGCGGGTGCTGGCCGAACTCACCCGGTTGCATGATGGCAACTACATTGCCTTCGCGGCCGCGCGTTCACTCATCGCGCGCCAGATGCTCCTGGCCAGCCCGTGGTCGCAGGCACAGGAAGAGCGCTACTGTGCCATGGCACGCGATTCGCTGGCGCGCCAGCGCGCCATTGAAGCGGCCGACACGCTCACGTTCGAGGAATGGCGCACGCGCTACATGGCGCAGGAGCAGTTTGCCGTCTGATCAGCGGCGCGGGGCCGGTGTCTTGGGCTTGAAATCGCAGTACGCGGCCACGCGGCACTCCCAGCAGCGCGGCGTGCGTGCCTGGCACACATAGCGTCCGTGCAGGATCAGCCAGTGGTGCGCGTCGGGAAGAAACTCGGAGGGCACGCGCTCAAGCAGTCCGCGCTCCACGTCCAGGGGAGTCTTGCCCGGCGCCAGTCCGGTGCGGTTGCTCACGCGCAAGATGTGCGTGTCCACCGCCATCGTGGGCTCGCCGAAGGCCACGTTCAGCACCACGTTGGCGGTCTTGCGGCCCACGCCCGGCAACGCCTGCAGCGCCTCGCGCGTGCGCGGCACCTCGCCACCGTGCTGCTCAATGAGCATGCGGCAGGTCTGAAGCAGATTCTTTGCCTTGGTGTGGTACAGGCCTATGGTCTGAATGTGGCGCTCCAGCCCCTCGATGCCCAGATCGAGGATGGCCTGCGGCGTGTTCGCTACCGGAAACAGCCGGGCCGTGGCCTTGTTCACTCCCGTGTCCGTGGACTGCGCCGAAAGCAGCACGGCCACCAGCAGTTCAAACACACTCGTATAGTGCAGCTCGGTCACGGGGTGGGGATTGGCCGCCCTGAGGGTGGCGAAGAAAGCTTCGATGGCCGCATGGTTCATGTGCCGATTGTCACCCTGTACAACAGGCTCGCCAATTGACGACAATCCCTGCCTTGATTTCAAGTTTTCAGAGACATCCTGATGCCCATCCCGTTTGCCCGCCGCCTCGACAACGTAGAAACCTCGGCCATCCGTGAACTCTTCAAGCTGCTGGGCAAGCCCGGCATCATCAGCTTTGCCGGAGGCTTTCCCGACAGCGCGATGTTCGACGTGCAGGGCATACGCGAAGCCGTCAACGGCGTGCTGGCCGACGAGCCGGGCGATGCGCTGCAATATGGCGCGACGGAAGGCTATTCGGCCCTGCGCGAACAGCTCGCGCATTTCATGGCGTCCAAGGGCGCATCGGGCGTGGCTCCGCAGGATTTGATCGTGACCACTGGCAGTCAGCAGGCGCTCGATCTGATCGGCAAGACGCTGATCGACCCGGGAGACAGGGTCATCGTCGAGGGGCCGACTTTCCTTGCGACGATCCAGTGCTTTCGCCTCTACGGTGCGGATCTGGTGAGCGCGCCGATCGACGGCAACGGCGTGGACGTCGATCGGCTGGAGCAGCTCATCGTCGAGCATCGGCCCAAGCTCGTGTACCTGATTCCGACCTTCGGCAACCCCAGCGGCGCCATGCTCAGCCTGGAGCGCAGGAAACGCGTGCTGGAGCTGGCCGTCAAGTACCAGACCGTGGTGGTGGAGGATGACCCTTATGGCGAACTCTATTTCGGGGATGCGCCGCCCCCCAGCCTGCTCGCGCTCTGCGCTCAGGTGGCCGGCAGCCGCGAGCTGCTGGTGCATTGCGGCTCGCTCAGCAAGGTGCTCTCGCCCGGCCTGCGCGTGGGCTGGATGATTGCGCCGCCCGAACTGCTGGCCAGGGTCACGATGTGCAAGCAGTTCAGCGACGCGCACACCAGCACCTTTGCCCAGGCCACGGCAGCCCGGTATCTCCAGGCGGGGCGCATGCCGGCCACGCTCGCGCGCGTGCGCGCCGTTTATGCGCAAAGAGCAGGGATCATGTGCGAGGCGCTGCGTGCCGAACTGGGTGAAGCGGTCACGTTCGTCGAGCCTCGTGGCGGGCTCTTCGTCTGGGCGCGTCTGACGGGTGCGGGCGGCAAGGTCGCGGACGGCAAGTTGTTTGCCCGCAAGGCCATCGAGCAGGGTGTGGCCTTCGTGCCCGGGGCGCCGTTTTATTGTTCCCAACCCGACACCGCCACGCTGCGGCTGTCGTTTGCCACGGCGGATCCGGACAAGATTCGCGAGGGCATGGCACGACTGGGCCGGGCACTGGTGGCCTGAAGAGCATGAGCGATGTGCAAAAGCGCCTTGAGGCGCTGGAAGTCAAGGCGGTCTTTGCCGAAGACCTGCTGGAGCAGTTGAATCTGACGATCTACCGGCAGCGGCAGGACATTGAGCGGCTGCAACTGCAGATGGCTCAATTGCGCCAGCAGTTGCAGGACAGTGGTGGGCCTGCGGCTCAGCGCGATCTCCGGAGCGAGATACCGCCGCACTATTGACCAGCTGCCGGTGGAGGATTTGGCAGCTCAATAAAATGCACGCGAAATGACACTTTACGCGTGGACCTAGCGCATGCATCTGACACAGTGGACCGATTACGCGCTGCGTGTGCTGATGTACTGCGCCGCGTACGAAAACCGTGACCAGCCGGTGACGATCAGCGAGATCGCACAGGCCCACGGGATTTCACGCAGCCATCTCACCAAGATCGTGCGTCAGCTCGCGGCATTGGAGCTGCTCGATACGTCGCGCGGGCGCGGTGGCGGCATGCGCCTGATGCGCCCGCCGTCGGACATCGTGGTCGGTGCCGTGGTGCGCGCCACCGAGACGAACTTCGAGATGGTGGAGTGCTTTGGCAGCGATCACAGCACCTGCCGCATCAGCAGCAACTGCAATCTCAAAGGCGTGTTCGACCGCGCGACGCGCAGTTACCTGGCCGTCCTTGACGGGGTCACGCTGGCGGATCTGGTGCCGGTGCGCGCCGTGCCTACCAGCCACAGCGCACGCCGCGTGGTCATTCCCGGCGTGCCCGTGGCGCCATAGCACGGCAGAGCGGCTGGCGGGGTGTCTCAGCGGCCCTGTGATGGATGGGCGGCGCCTTCTTGCGGTGACACCTGGCCGCTCAGGCTTGCCGGAACGGCGGCTGCGGCGCGGCGCGCGCGGAACAGGGCCGCACGCATCAGGAAGATGCTCGTGATGGGAACGGTCGTGGCCAGGAAGAGCGCGATGAGGTACAGGCGCAGCGGCGCCGTGCCATCCTGCCACCAGAAAAAGGCAAACGCGCCGTGCAGGATGCACCAGCACGCTAGCGTCGCAATTGTGGCTGGCGGGTGCATCCGCGCGAAAAAACCGGGCAGTGTGAGCAGGCCCGCGGAGCCGGTGAGTGCAATGGCGGCGCCCAGTAGCACCAGAGCGGAAGTCAAGGCGTCCAGCCATAGTGGCATCGTGCTCATTCGATGACCTCCCCGCGCAGAAGAAACTTCGCCAGCGCCGTGCTGCCGAGGAAACCGAGCAGGGCAACAAGCAGCGCGGCTTCGAAGTAGGCGGTGCTGTCCCAATGCATGCACAGCACCAGGACCAGCAGCGTGGCGTTCAGGTACATCGCGTCCAGCGCCAGCACGCGGTCCTGCGCCGTAGGCCCCCGCAGCATGCGCACGAGACAGAGCAGCATGGCCAGAACCAGCATGCCCATGGCCAGCGGCGTGGCCCACGCAAGCAAGGGGGGGGTCATGATTCGAAAATCTCCATCAACGGGCGTTCGTAGTGTGCCTTCACGTGGGCGATGATCGCCCGGGGATCCGCGACTTCGAGCACGTGCAGCATCAGCACGGAGCGATCCAGAGAAATTTCCGCCCAGACGGTGCCGGGCGTGATGCACACGATCATCGCCAGCACGGCCAGCGCGTTGGGATTGCGCATGTGCAGTGGAATTTCAACGAACCCGGCCGGGTGTGGCCTGTGACCCGGGCGCAGCAGATAGCGCAGAACGGCCAGATTCGAGCGGGTGGTGTCAGCCACCACCTGCAGGCACAGCCTGAGTATCGTGATCGGGTGGCGCACGCGCACCCGCCGCGGACGCAGGCCTTGCAGCATCAGCGGCAATCCCAGCCCCAGCAGCAATGCGATCAGCAGCTGCCCCCGGCCCCACCCGGGGTGCAGCAGCAGCCAGACGGCGAACAAGCCGATGCTGACCAGCGGCGCTGGAAAAAGGCGCTTCATCGGGCAGGCGTTCCCACGGGTTGAGCCGACAGAATGCCACCCACGTAGGCCGCGGGCGCGTGCAGGGCCTGCGCTGCCAGCGTGGTGTAGCGCATGGCGGGCCCGGCGCAGAGGGTCAGGGTGATGCAGGCCACCAGAAGTGCCGTGATCGGCAGACCCTCCAGCACCCGAAGCTGCGGCGGGCTCCTGTCGTGCGCAGACCAGAACTGGCGCATGCCCACACGCGTCAACGCCGTCAGGGTGGCCAGCCCGGTGGACAGCATCAGGATCAGGAGCAGCCAGATCATTGCCGGGGGGGGCGCGCTCGGCAGGCCCTTGGCGTCCAAACCGGCGAGAGTGGCCGAAAGCATCGCGAATTTGCCGATGAAGCCCGACAACGGGGGCAGCCCCGCCATCACGAGCGTGCTGAGCAGGAACGCCAGGCCCAGAAAAGCCGTGACGCCCTGAATGGCGCGGCCGACGACGATTTGCTGCTCGTCGTCCAGGTTGAAATTTTCGCTGGGCAGCAGCTCGGGTGTGAGAAAGGGGGCGTCGTCACGTTCATGGGGCGCCGTGCTTGCCCCGTCGTTGCGCCAGCGCCTGATGAGATCGGCCAGCAGGAAAAGGCAGGCCACCGCCCAGGTCGAGCCTGGCAGGTAGTACATCAGCCCGGCCGTGACCATGGGAGAGCCCATCCCGAGCGCGGCCAACAGCGTGCCTGAGGACAGGATGGCGGCGTGGCCCGCAAGCTTGCTGAGGTGCTGCGAGGCCAGCATGCCGATGGCTCCGAAGGCCATCGTGAGCATGCCGACGCCACTCAGGTACACGCTGCCCCATTGCGCGGACTCACCGGCGGTGTCGCCAAACCAGAGCGGCCACAGCCTGAGCAGTGCGTAAACGCCGACCTTGGTGAGCACGGCAAACAGCGCGCCCACGGGCGCCACTGCAGCGGCGTAGGCAGGCACGAGCCAGAAATTGAGCGGCCACGCGCCTGCCTTGATCAGGAAGGCCACGGCCAGAATGGCCGCGCCTGCGTGCAGCAGGCCCCGGTGCGCCTCGGGTAGAGCCGTGATGGCCCGGGCAATGTCGGCCATGTTCAGTGTGCCCGTGATCCCGTAGAGCACGGCGGCCCCGATGAGGAACAGCGACGATGCGGCAAGGTTGATCGCGATGTAGTGCAGGCCCGATTGCACCCGGGCTTGCCCGGAGCCATGCAGCAGCAGGCCGTAGGAGGCTGCCAGCAGGATTTCAAAAAAGACGAAGAGATTGAACAGGTCCGCCGTCAGAAAGGCTCCAGAGAGCCCCATGAGCTGGAACTGGAATAGCACGTGAAACAGCACCCCGGCACGATGCCAGCGCGCACAGGCAAAGACCACGCTCGCGAGGGCCACGATGCTGCTGGTCACGAGCATCAGCGCCGACAGACGATCCAGCGCCAGCACGATCCCGAACGATGCAGGCCAGTTGCCCGGCAGATAGACGCCCACGGTTTGGGTCGTGCCTTCGTCGCTCCAGTTCAGCAAGGCCACGGCGACCAGCAGGCCGAGGGCCGTGGAGCCGATGTTCACGGTCATCTTCAGGCGCTCGCGCTCCTCGCGCACCAGCAGCAGCAGGGCTGCCGTCGCCAGGGGCAGCGCGATGGGCGCCAGCATCAGGTGCGGCATCAGCGAGGAAATGAGCTGCCGTGCGTCGTTCATGGGGGGGTGGCGAGTTCGGTCGCTTCGGCATCCGGGCCGTCCACGTGATCGGTGCCCGCCATTCCGCGAAGGGCCAGCAGGATCACCAGAAAGAGCGCGGTCATCGCGAATCCGATCACGATGGCCGTGAGCACGAGCGCCTGCGGCAAGGGGTCGGCGTAGTGCAGCAGGTCCAGAGCCTTGTCCGCGCTCAGGATGGGAGGCTTGCCCTGCGCGAGGCCCAGGCGCGCCGTCGAAAAAATGAAAAGATTGACGGCATAGGACAACAGGCTCAACCCCATGATCACCTGGAACGTCCGTGGCCTGAGCACGAGCCAGACGCCGCAACTCGTCAGGACCCCGATGGAAAGCGCCAGGACGAGCTCCATCACGCGGCTCCCGGGTCGCGGTTGCCATCGCGCGCGGCAAGAAGGTGCGCGTGGTGGCGGTGACTGCGCACGGACTGGTGCGCGATGGCCGTGAGCATCAGCAAGGTGGCGCCGATCACCAGCAGCGCCACGCCGGCATCGAAGAAAAGCGCGCTCGCCACATGGACCTCGCCCAGCCACGCAAGCTGCAAATGCACCACGTGGCTGGTGAGGAAGGGGTAGCCGACGACGAGGGAGCCCAGGCCCGTCATTAACGCCAGCAGCAGTCCGATGGCCATCCAGCGTTCGGGCAGCACCCTCACGTGCGATTCCACCCAGACCGTGCCCGAGATCAGGTATTGCACGATCAAGCCGAGTGAGAAGACCAGCCCAGCGACGAAGCCACCGCCCGCGTCGTCATGGCCGCGGAGGAAGAGGTGGATGGCCACGAGCGCGGTGAACGGCAGCAGCAGCCGCGCCAGGACGGCGGGAACCATCAGATAACCGATGGCGGCGTCAGCGGCATCGCGTGGGTTGAGCAGGTCGGTCTGCAGATCGGCGGGCAGGGCGCGCTGCTGTGGCGGCAGATCCATGGCTTCGCGCGCGGGGCGAAAGCGGCGCAGCAAGGCGTAAATGGTGGTCGCGACGATGCCGAGCACGACGATTTCGCCGAAGGTGTCAAAGCCCCGGAAATCCACCAGCATCACGTTGACGACATTGGCACCGCCGCCCAGCGGCCCGGCGTTTTCCAGAAAGAACGTGGAAGCGCCGCTGATGAAATCGCGGCTCATGAGCGCGTAGGCCAGCCAGGCCATACCCAAGCCGCTGAGGCAGGCGATGACGCCATCGCTCGCGCGCCGCGCGCGGGTGCGCAGCGCCTCCGCGCGGGCGTCGCGGAGATCTTCGATCCGCTGTGGCAGCCAGCGCAGGCCGAGCAGCATCAGGATCGTCGTCGCGAATTCCACGGCCAACTGGGTGAGCGCGAGGTCGGGCGCCGAAAACCAGAGGAAGGTGAGCGTCGTGCACAGGCCCGTGCCACCCAACAGCATCAGCGCTGCCAGCCGATGGTATTTGGCTTGCGAGGCTGCGGCAAGCGCGCAGAGGGCGCCTGTCAACCACAAGATGATGAAGACTGCGGACGGAGGTTGGCTACCGCGTTCGCCCAGATGCGCGGCGGTGGACCACAGCGGCAATGTGGCGGCCGACAGGGCCGCCAGGACGATCCAGCGCATCTGCCACTGCAGCCGCCGCGTTCCTGCGTACCGACGTCCGGCGCGGGCGCCGCGGGTGATGGCGATGGTCAGGCGGTCGAACCACCAGCTGCCGTTCAGGCTCGCTGTTCTCACCCTGACCGCCATGCCGGCGTCCTTGCGCAGGAACGAACCGTAGATCGCGATGCCCATCAGCGTCGCGATCACGCTCATCGCCAGCGGAGCTGTCAGACCGTGCCAGACGGACAGACTGTAGATCGGCAGAACACCGCCGACGACGGGCCGGGCCGCCGCCGCCAGGGCCGGGCCGACGGACCATTGCGGAAATATTCCCACCACCAGGCAGATGGCCACGAGCAGCTCGACCGGGACCCGCATCCAGCGCGTGGGCTCGTGCGGTGTGCGTGGCAGGTCGCGGGCCACGGGGCCGAAGAACACCGATGCGATGAGCCGCAGCGAGTACGCCACGCTGAACATGCCGGCGATCGTCGCGGCGATGGGCAGCAGTGTGTGCATGGCCGGTGACGCGTCGAGGAAAACGGTTTCGGCGAAGAACATTTCCTTGGAAAGAAATCCGTTGAGCAGCGGCACACCCGCCATCGCCGCGGCCGCCACCATGGCGAGCGTGGCGGTGATCGGCATCATGTGGCGCAGACCCGAGAGCTGGTGCATGTCCCGTGTGCCGCTTTCGTGGTCGACGATGCCCGCAGCCATGAAGAGCGAGGCCTTGAAAGTCGCGTGGTTCATGACGTGAAAGACGGCAGCGACGGCGGCCAGAGCGCTGTTCAGACCCAGCAGCAGCGTGATGAGCCCCAGATGCGAAATGGTGGAATAGGCCAGCACGCCCTTGATGTCGCGCTGGAACATGGCTGCCAGGCCGCCCATCAGCAGCGTGGCCAGGCCGACCCCGCCCACCCACCAGAACCAGGTGGCTGTGCCTCCCATGACCGGCCACAGGCGTGCCAGGAGAAAGACGCCGGCCTTGACCATGGTGGCCGAGTGCAGATAACTCGACACGGGCGTGGGGGCCGCCATGGCATGGGGCAGCCAGAAGTGAAACGGGAACTGCGCGCTCTTGGTGAACGCGCCCAGCAGCAACAGCGCGAGCGTGACGTCATACAGTGGGTGCTCGCGCACGCGATGGCCTGCCGCCAGGGTCGCGTCCAGCGTGTAGCTGCCGACGATATGCCCCAGCAGCAGCATGGCGGCGAGCAGCGCCAGTCCGCCGATGGCTGTGACCGTGAGCGCCATGCGCGCACCGCGGCGGGCATCGCTGCGGTGGTGCCAGTAGCCGATGAGCAAAAAGGAGAAGAAACTGGTCAGCTCCCAGAAAAAGACGAGCTGGATCAGGTTGCCGGCCACCACCACTCCGGCCATGGCGCCCATGAAGGCGAGCAGGAATGAAAAGAAGCGCGGCACGGGGTCGGTGGGCGACATGTAGTAGCGCGCATACAGCACAACCAATGCACCGATGCCGAAGACCAGCATGCAGAACATCCAGGCGAAGCCATCGACCCGCATGATCGGATTCAGCCCAAGCTCGGGCAGCCAGCTCAGTTCGGTCTCGACCACGCCCCCGTGGGCGATGGCCGGGAACAGCAACGCGGTCTGCACCGCGCACCACAGGGCCGTCAGACCCGCGAGAATGGACTCGATGTTGCGTGCGTTCGCGGGCAACACCGCCGCCACCAGGCTGGCCGTGAAGGGCAGGAGAATGAGGAGCCACAATGACATCGCGCTCCGATTCTAGGGGGCGTGGCGCGTCGGCATTTCTCGCGTGCTTTCAGAGTTCTTCGACGCGCCGCGGTGGATAGCTGTCCCAGCTCTGGCAGCCGGGGCATTGCCAGAAGTGTTGCAACGCCTCGAACCCGCAGGCCGCGCAGCGGTAGCGGGTCAGGGGCTTGGCGGCCTGATCGAGTGCCCTCTGGATCGCGGGGTGGCGCTCTTCGTGGCTCAGCGTTTCATGCGCGAGCCACTTGGCAGCCACCACGAGCGATGGTTCGTGGTTCAGATAGTCGGCGTACCAGCTTTGCGCCTGCACCGTGTCTTGCCCGGTGGGTTTGGCGGCTTGCTGCAGAGCCACGATGGCATCGAGCACGTCGAGCGAGACCTGGTCACGGTAGTGCGCTTGCAGCAGCGCTGCCACGCTGGCCTGTTCGTGGCAGGCGTTGGCGGCCTCTACCATCAGGCCGGCAGCCAGGGGCAGGGCAGTGGGTGCAGCCCTGGCCAGTTCCGTGAGCGTGCGCAGTGCGTCCTCGTGCTCGCCCTGCTGCAATTGCAGGCGCGCCAGTTCCAGCCTGGCGCGGGGCGCGCCGGGCGCGGTGGCGATCGCCTGGCCGAGCAGGGTGCGTGCCGCCGCGATGTCGCCGTGCGCGCGCCGCAGCTGGGCTTGCTCGCACAGGTAATGTGCCTGGCGCTGGCTGAAGTCGCCCTGATGCGCGTCCTGCATGCGCTGGGCAATGGTGCTGGCCTGGGTCCAGTCATGCGAGCGCTCGTAGATCGTCAGGAGGGCCAGCCGCGCCTGCGTCTCGAAGGGCGTGCCTTCCAGGCGCCGCAAGGCGTCTTCCGCGCGGTCCAGCAGCCCGGCTTTGAGGTAGTCCAGTGCCAGCCCGTGCTGGGCACGTTCACGATCGGTGCGGCTCAGGTCGTCGCGCGAGAGCAGGTGTTCGTGCACCCGCACGGCACGGTTGTACTCGCCGCGGCGGCGAAACAGATTGCCCAGGGCGAAGTGCAGTTCCGTGGTTTCCGGGTCGTTCTGCACGGCCTCGATGAAGGCGTCGATGGCTTGATCCTGCTGCTCGTTGAGCAGGTAGTTGAGCCCCTTGAAATAGGCCTTGGGCGCGCGCCGACTATCCGCCCGCAACTGGCGCTGGTCCAGCCGCGAGGCGAACCAGCCGAAGACAAACGCCAGAGGCAGGCCGATCAGCAGCCAGCTCGGGTCAAATTCCATGGGGCGTGGGCGGGTTGTGGGTTGGGGCGGCGTCGACTGTTTCGGGCGCCGCAGCCTGCCGATGCCGCGCGGCGCTGCGATGGCGCCACCAGTGCGGCACCATGCCCAGCACGCCCACCACCACGCCGAGCGTGAAGGCCGCCAGCACTACGAGCACGAGCGAAGTGGTCCACTGTGTCCCGAAGAAGAAATGCACCGTGACGTTTTGCTGGTTGTTGAGAGCAAACGCGAACAGGGTGAAAAAAATGGCTGCCTTGAGCAGCCATGTCAGGTACTTCATGAGGCTCCCCCAGCGATCATTGCGATTCTAAGGCGCGCCGTCGCGAGGTCAGGAGGCGCTGTCATGAGCGCGCACGGATGCTCGGGCACCCGCGTCGCCTTCGGCGTCCGTGCCGACCGCACCGCGCAGCGCCTTGCCGGGTTTGAAGTGCACCACGCGTTTGCTTGGCACCTCGACGGCTTCGCCCGTGCGGGGGTTACGCCCGATGCGTGGTTGCCGATGGTTGACGGAAAAACTGCCAAAGCCGCGAATTTCGATGCGATGGCCACGCACCAGCGCATCACCAATAGCGTCCAGGATGCCTTTGACCGCGGATTCCGTATCACGCTGGGTGAACTGGTCGAATCGAGCGGCCAGTTCCTGAACGAGATCTGAGCGGGTCATCGCCATGACAACTCGTGCCTGGTGTCGAGCGCGCGCTTGCGCCCGACACCGGTGGCACGTTTACTTGTCTTCGGAATGATCCAGCTTGGCGCGCAGCAGCGCCCCGAGGCTGGTGGTGCCGGCGTTGCTCGAGGTCTGGCTCAGGCTGGCCATGGCTTCCTGTTGGTCGGCCTGATCCTTGGCGCGGATCGACAGGTGGATGGTGCGGGTCTTGCGATCCACGTTGACCACCACGGCAGTCACTTCGTCGCCTTCCTTGAGCACGTTGCGTGCGTCTTCCACGCGGTCACGCGAGATTTCGGAGGCGCGCAGGTGACCGATGATGTCCTGACCGAGGTCGATTTCCGCGCCGCGGGCGTCCACGCTCTTGACCTTGCCGGTCACGGTCTGGCCCTTGTCGTTCACGGAGGCGAACGTGGTGAACGAATCGGCATCGAGCTGCTTGATGCCCAGCGAAATACGCTCGCGCTCCACATCCACGGCGAGCACGATGGCTTCGACTTCCTGGCCCTTCTTGTAGTTGCGCACCGCGGTTTCACCGGGCTCGTTCCACGACAGGTCGGACAGGTGCACCAGGCCGTCGATGCCCGAGGGCAGGCCGACGAAGACGCCGAAGTCGGTGATCGACTTGATCGGACCCGTGACGCGGTCGCCGCGGTTGATGTTCTGCGCGAATTCCTGCCAGGGGTTGGCCTTGCACTGCTTCATGCCCAGGCTGATGCGGCGCTTGTCCTCGTCGATGTCGAGCACCATGACTTCGACTTCGTCACCGAGCGCGACCACCTTGGCGGGAGCGACGTTCTTGTTGGTCCAGTCCATCTCGGAGACGTGCACCAGGCCTTCGATGCCGGGCTCGAGCTCGACAAAGGCGCCGTAGTCGGCGATGTTGGTGACCTTGCCGAACAAGCGCGTGCCCGACGGATAGCGGCGCGAGACGCCCATCCACGGGTCGTCGCCCAGCTGCTTCAGGCCCAGCGAGACGCGCTGCTTTTCCGGATCGAACTTGAGCACCTTGGCGGTGATTTCCTGACCGGCCTGCACCACCTCGGAGGGGTGGCGCACGCGGCGCCAGGCCATGTCGGTGATGTGCAGCAGGCCATCGATGCCGCCCAGGTCGACGAAGGCACCGTATTCCGTGATGTTCTTGACCACGCCCTGCACGATGGCGCCTTCCTTGAGCGTTTCCAGCAGCTTGGCGCGCTCTTCGCCCATCGAGGCTTCCACCACGGCGCGGCGGCTCAGCACCACGTTGTTGCGCTTGCGGTCGAGCTTGATGACCTTGAATTCCAGGGTCTTGTTCTCGAACGGCGTCAGGTCCTTGACCGGGCGCGTATCGACGAGCGAGCCCGGCAGAAAGGCGCGGATGCCGTTGACCATGACGGTGAGGCCGCCCTTGACGCGGCCGCTCGTGGTGCCGGAGACGAATTCGCCGGATTCGAGGGCCTTCTCGAGCGAGAGCCACGAGGCGAGGCGCTTGGCGGTGTCGCGCGAGAGGATGGTGTCGCCGTAGCCGTTTTCGATGGAGCCGATGGCCACGGACACGAAGTCGCCCACCTGGACCTCGATCTCGCCCTGGTCGTTCTTGAATTCTTCGATGGGGACGTAGGCTTCGGACTTCAGGCCAGCGTTCACGACGACGAAGTTGTGCTCGACGGCAACGACTTCGGCGGTAATGACCTCGCCAGGGCGCATTTCGGTGCGTTTCTGGGACTCTTCAAACAGCTCGGCAAAAGATTCGGACATGGATTTCCTTGATCGCAGCACAGGGTTTCCGCGGGCCGCACGATTGCGGCGTTCGTCAGGGTTGTGTGCGAGGCTGATGCGGTAAAAATTCCGCGGGTTACGGGTTGAACAACCGACGGGCCGGTGCGCAGCACGCGCGGGAGGGAGCCAGTCGGGCGCCTGGTGTCGGCGTTCTTCCTGCGTTCAGGCCGAAAACGGACGACGTGCCTGCCACCACTGAAGCACCCGCGCTACGGTCTCGTCGATCGTGAGCTCGGAGCTGTCCAGCAGCAAGGCGTCTTCGGCAGGTTTGAGGGGTGCGGCGCTGCGCTGCATGTCGCGCGCGTCACGCGCCTCAAGGTCCGCGCGAAGGGTGGCAATTGTAGTGGTAATTCCCTTGGAAATCAATTGCTTGTGGCGCCTTTCGGCGCGGCACTGGCTGCTGGCGGTGAGGTAGACCTTCAGGGGCGCCTGGGGAAAGATTACCGTCCCCATGTCGCGTCCGTCCGCCACCAGGCCGGGCAGCCGCCTGAAACCATGCTGCAGCGCGACGAGCGCGGCTCGCACGCGCGGCAGCTGCGAAACCTGTGATGCCTGCATGCCGACTTCCTCGGTGCGGATGGCCTGCGTCACGTCGCGGCCGTCCAGCAGGATGCACTCGGGCAGGAAACGCACCGGCAAGGTGGCGGCGAGCCGGGCCAGTGCGTCTTCGCGGGGGGCGTCCAGGGCAAGGCCGGCCGTGCCGGCCGCCAATGCCGTAAGCCGGTACAGCGCGCCCGAATCGAGGAGGTGGTAGCCCAGGCGTGCCGCGACTTCGGCGGCGAGCGTGCCTTTGCCGGACGCGGTCGGGCCATCGATGCAGATGACGGGAATGTCCTCAGGGTCGGCCTGCGCCACCTGGAACAGCGCGTCGAAATAGCCGGGGTAGGTCTTGGCGACGCAGCCGGGGTCTTCGATGCGTACCGGTAGCCTTGCGGGGTTGAATGCGGCCAGCGACAGGCACATGGCCATGCGATGGTCGTCGTAGGTGTGGATGCTCGCGGCGCGCCAGTGCGCGTTGCTGGCGGGCGGCGTCACGCGCAGAAAATCGTTGCCGGCCTCGCAGGTGGCGCCCAGCTTCGTGAGTTCGGCCACCATGGCGGCGATGCGATCCGTCTCCTTCACGCGCCAGCTGGCGATGTTCGTGAGCTCGGTGGTGCCGTCGGCATAAAGCGCCATCGCGGCCAGCGTCATGGCGGCGTCTGGAATGTGGTTGCAGTCGAGCGTGATGGCTTTGAGGGGCCAGGCGCCGCGGCGCACATGCAGGCTGTTGTCGCCGCCCGTGACCTGCGCCCCCATGGCGCGTGCTGCCTCGATGAAGCGGATGTCGCCCTGGATGGAGTTCAGGCCCACCCCCCGAATTTCAAGGCCATTTTGGCCCTCTGGGCATGCTGCTATTGCGCCGGCAGCTATGAAATAACTTGCCGACGAGGCGTCGGCCTCCACGTGTGCCACGCCGGGGGACTGGTAGCGGCTGCCCGCGGTGATCGTGAAGCGCTGCCAGCCCTCGCGCTGCCACCGAATGCCGAACCGCGCCAGCAGCGCCAGCGTGATCTCGATGTAGGGCTTGGAGATCAGCTCTCCGACGACTTCAATGACCACGTCTCTTGTTTGCGCCACCAGCGGCAGCGCCATGAGCAAGGCCGTGAGGAACTGGCTGGACACGTCGCCGCGCACGAGCACGGGCGCGTCGAGCCGCAGCGGGGGCACGCCGCCGCCGTGTGCGATGCGCAGCGGCGGAAAGCCCGGGGTGCCCAGGTAATGAATGCGGCAACCCAGGGCGCTGAGCGCGTCCACCAGATCGCCGATGGGCCGCTCGTGCATTCGCGGCACGCCCGAAAGCTCGAACTCCCCTCCCATGAGGGCGAGCGCAGCCGTGAGGGGGCGCATGGCGGTTCCGGCGTTGCCGAGAAACAGCCGGGTGAGCGCGGGGCTTGCATCAGGGGCGTGTGCCGTGCGCCCGCCCAGGCCGGTGATGCGCAGGGCGCGTGCACTCAGCGGCTCGATGATGCAGCCGAGCTGGCGCAGGGCTTCGAGCATGACGTGCGTGTCGTCGCTGTCCAACAGGTCGCGCACCTCGGTGCTGCCTTCGCTGAGCGCGGCGAGCAGCAGGATGCGGTTGGAGATGCTCTTGGAGCCTGGCAGTTGGACCGTGCCGCCCACCGTGCGCAGCGGGGGCAGGTCGAGAAAGGTGGCGCGCCGCATCTCAGGAGGACGCACTCTTGCGCTGCGCGCCCATGCGCCACTTGCCGCGCGTGGAGCTTGCTTCGCCGATCAGGGCTTCGAGCTGCTGGTCGCCGTCGGCCTGCATGGCCTGTTCCAGCTCGCGCAGAGCTTCGCGAAACAGGGCGGCCTGCCCGAGCACTTCCTCGCGGTTGGAGCGCAGCACGTCGCGCCACATCTTGGGGTCGCTCGCGGCAATGCGCGTGAAGTCCCTGAAACCGGGGCCGGCCAGCGAGAGGTAGTCATCCGCTTCGGGCTGCATGGAAATGCTGTGCATCATCGCGAAGGCGAGCAGGTGGGGCAGGTGGCTGACCGCTGCGAACGCCGAGTCGTGCTCCTGCGGGGTCATGCGCTTGACGCGGCAGCCCAGGGCCTTCCAGAGTGCCTCGGCACGTTCGACATGGTCGGGCTCGGTGGCGTCCGTGGGCGTCAGGATGACCTGTCGGCCGCTGTAGAGCTCCGCCTCGGCGTGCTCCACCCCTGACACTTCGCGCCCGGTGATGGGATGCGCGGGCACGAAACTGCCGACATGGTCGCGCAGGGAACGCTGCGCCGCGGCCACGACGTCGGACTTGGTCGAACCCACGTCCATGACCAGCGTCTGCGGCGTGACCAGGTGGCGGATGGCCTTGAGCGTGGCTTCGGTGGCGGCCACCGGAATGGCCAGCAGCACGAGATCGGAGTTGGACACGGCCATCAGAGCCGAAGGGGCCTGTGAGTCGATCACACCCAGCTGCTGCGCGCGCTCGGTGGTCGTTGGCGACTTGCTGTAGCCGATGATGCGCTTGACCAGGCCCGCACGCTTCATCGCCAGGGCGAACGAGCCGCCCATGAGGCCGCAGCCGATCAGACCGAGTTGTTCAAACATGACTTGCCTTCATGCAGCGACCGGATAGGTGCCCAGCACCTTGTAGAAGGCGCACAGCCGTTGCAGCTCGCTGAGTGCAGCGGCGACGTGGGGTTGCGCAGGGTGGCCTTCGATGTCGATGTAAAAATAATATTCCCACTGGCCATTGCGTGCCGGGCGCGATTCGATCCGCGTCATGGAAACAGCATGCGTTTTCAGAGGCACGAGCAGGTCGTGCACGGCGCCGGGCCGGTTGGGCACGGAGACGACCATGCTCGTGCAGTCGTGCCCGCTGGGCTCGGGCGTGGCCAGCGTCTGCGGCAGGCAGATGATGGCAAAGCGCGTGCGGTTATGCGCGTCGTCCTGGATGGCGTGGGCCAGCACGTGCAGCGCGTATTTCTGCGCCGAGCGTTCGCTTGCGATGCCCGCCCAGGCCGGGTTGGAAGCGGCCAGGCGCGCGCCTTCCGCGTTGCTCGACACCGGCCTGCGTTCGGCATGCGGCAGGTGCCGCGAGAGCCAGGTCTGGCATTGGGCGAGCGCCTGCGGGTGCGCGAGCACGACTTCGATGCCCTCCAGGCCTTCTCGCGCGCGCAGCAGGTGGTGGCGCACGAGCAGGCTGACCTCGCCCACGATGTGACACGGCGTGCGCAGGAACATGTCCAGCGAGCGCGTGACCACGCCTTCGCTGGAGTTTTCGACACCCACGACGCCAAATTCGGCCGTGCCGGCGGCCACGGCATGGAAGACCTCGTCGAAATTGCCGCAATAGGCGAAATCCGCGCTGCTGCCGAAATACTCGATGGCGGCCTGTTCGCAGAACGTGCCCTCGGGGCCGAGGATGGCCACGCGTTGGGGCGCCTCAAGGGCCAGGCAGGCCGACATCAGTTCGCGCCAGATGGCCGCGACGTGTTGGCCTTTGAGGGGCCCCGGATTGGCAGCTTGCACGCTTTCGATGACCTGCGCCACGCGGTCGGGCCGGAACAGGGGACTGCCTTCGCGCTTCTTGACCTCGCCGACCTGTTCGGCCAGCGCCGCGCGTTGGTTCAGAAGAGAGAGCAACTGCAGATCGATGCGATCGATCTGCTGGCGCAGCTGCGTCAGGTCAGGGGAATTGCGGGGGTCTGGCATGAAGACAGGTTCTGCTGGGGTGTGGGGCTTCGCGGCGACCGCGCGGGGGGCTCAGGCGTGTTCACGCTCGAAAGAGTGCATGTAGTCGACCAGGGCCTGCACACCAGCCATGGGCATGGCGTTGTAGATGCTCGCGCGCATGCCACCCACGGACTTGTGGCCCTTGAGCTGCAGCAGGCCGCGCTCCTTGGCGCCGGTGAGGAAGGCGTCGTTGAGCGCATCGTCGGCCAGTTGGAACGGCACGTTCATGCGCGAGCGGCAGTTGACGGCGATCTTGTTCACGTAGAAGGGCGACCGGTCGATGGCGTCGTAGAGCAGCGCCGCCTTGGCGATGTTGCGTGCCTGCACCGCGGCGATGCCGCTGAGCTGGCCTTCACGCTGGCGTTTGAGCCATTGGAAGGTCAGCCCGGCCATGTAGATGCCCCAAGTGGGCGGCGTGTTGTAGCGCGAGTCGGCGTCGGCCACGTTCTTGTAGTCGAAGGCGCTCGGGCAGATGGGCAGGGCGTGACCGATCAGGTCTTCGCGGACCACCACCAGAGTCACGCCCGCCGGGCCGAGGTTCTTTTGCGCGCCCCCGAAGGCCAGGCCCACGCGACTCCAGTCCACGGGGCGCGAGGCCACATGAGAAGAAAAATCCACCACCAGCGGCGCGTCGCTGCCCAGGGCCTTCAGGTCGGGCAGTTCGTGAAACTCCACCCCGTGGATGGTCTCGTTGCTGCAGATGTGCACGTAGCTCGCACCGCGCGAGAGCTGCCAGGTGGCGGGGTCGGGCAGGGTGGTGAAGTGGCTCTCCTCGCCCGAAGCGGCGGTGTGGACTTCCGCGGCGTACTTGGCCGCCTCCTTGCGCGATTTCTGGCTCCAGCTGCCGGTGACCACCACATCCACGGTGCCGGCGTGGGACAGGTTCAGTGGCACGATGGCGTTTTCGGCGATGCCTCCGCCCTGCATGAAGAGCACCTTGAATTCGGGCGGAATGGCGAGCAGCTCGCGCAGGTCGCTCTCGGCCTGCTCGCAGATGGCGATGAATTCCTTGCCGCGGTGGCTCATTTCCATCACGCTCATGCCGCTGCCGTGCCAGTCGAGCATTTCGCCCGCTGCCTGCTGCAGGACTTCCTCGGGAATGGCGGCCGGGCCGGCGGAAAAATTGTAGGGGCGGTTCATGTCAATAAAAAATGGCTCAAACGCTTGCTGGAAAAGCGCTGACAGCTATAGGTTCAGGAGTTGCTTTCTGTGTTGTCGTCGCCGGCGTCGTTTTCGACGATGCGCTGCAAGCCGGAGAGACTGGCGCCTTCGTCCAGATTGATCAGTGTCACGCCCTGCGTGGCGCGGCCCAGCTCGCGGATTTCGGCAACGCGGGTGCGCACCAACACCCCGGTGTCGGTGATCAGCATGATTTCGTCGTCCGTGCGCACCAGCGTGGCGGCCACCACGCGGCCGTTGCGCTCGGACTGCTGGATGGCGATCATGCCCTTGGTGCCCCGACCGTGGCGCGTGTATTCGACGATGCTGGTGCGCTTGCCGTAGCCATTCTCGGTGGCGGTGAGCACGCTTTGCGACTCGTCCTCGGCCACCAGCATGGCGATCACGCTCTGGCCGTCTTCGAGCTGCATGCCCTTGACGCCGCGCGCGTTGCGGCCCATGGGGCGCACGTCGTTTTCGTCGAAGCGCACGGCCTTGCCTGCGTCGGAGAACAGCATCACGTCGTGCGCCCCATCGGTCAGTGCCGCGCCGATGAGGAAGTCGCCCTCGTCCAGACCGACGGCGATGATGCCGGCCTTGCGTGGGTTGGAGAATTCATCGAGCGCCGTTTTCTTGACCGTGCCCATGCGGGTCGCCATGAAGACATAGCGGTTGGCGGGGAAGCTGCGCATGTCGCCGGTGAGCGGCAGCACCACGTTGATCTTCTCGCCATCCTGCAGCGGGAACATGTTGACGATGGGCCGTCCGCGCGAGTTGCGCGAACCGGCGGGCACCTCCCAGACCTTGAGCCAGTACAGGCGCCCGCGGTTGGAAAAGCACAGGATGTAGTCGTGCGTGTTGGCGATGAAGAGCTGGTCGATCCAGTCGTCTTCCTTGGTCGCCGTGGCCTGCTTGCCGCGCCCGCCGCGTTTTTGCGCGCGGTATTCCGAGAGAGGCTGGCTCTTGATGTAGCCCGTGTGCGAGAGCGTCACCACCATGTCGGTGGGGGTGATCAGGTCTTCGGTGGAGAGGTCTTGCGCACTGTGTTCGATCTGGCTGCGGCGCGCGCCCAGGCGGGTCTGCCCGAACTCGGTCTTCACGGCGCTCAGCTCCTCGCCGATGATGACGGCGACGCGTTCGGGCTTGGCGAGAATGTCGAGCAGATCCTCGATGTGCGCCATGATCTCCTTGTACTCGGCGACGATCTTGTCCTGCTCCAGGCCCGTGAGGCGCTGCAGGCGCATTTGCAGGATTTCCTGCGCCTGCGTGTCCGACAGGCGGTACAGGCCATCGCCCTGCATGCCGAAGGCGCGCTCCAGCCCCTCGGGGCGGTAGTCGTCGGCATTGACCACGGCGCCGTCTTCGCGGGTGCGGGTCAGCATCTCGCGCACCAGCGCGCTGTCCCAGCTGCGCGCCATCAGCTCGGCCTTGGCCACGGGCGGCGTGGGCGATTCGCGGATGATGCGGATGAACTCGTCGATGTTGGCCAGCGCCACGGCCAGGCCTTCGAGCACATGGCCGCGGTCGCGCGCCTTGCGCAGTTCGAACACGGTGCGGCGCGTGACGACCTCGCGGCGGTGGCCGATGAAAACTTCGATCAGATCCTTGAGGTTGCACAGCTTGGGCTGGCCATCGACCAGCGCCACCATGTTCATGCCGAAGGTGTCCTGCAGCTGCGTCTGCTTGTACAGGTTGTTGAGCACCACCTCGGGCACTTCGCCGCGCTTGAGTTCGATCACCAGGCGCATGCCGGATTTGTCTGACTCGTCCTGGATGTGGCTGATGCCTTCGAGTTTCTTCTCGTGCACCAGCTCGGCCATGCGCTCCTGCAGCGTCTTCTTGTTGACTTGGTAGGGCAGCTCGTCGACGATGATGGCCTGGCGCTGGCCCTTGTCGATGTCCTCGAAATGCACCTTGGCGCGCATGACCACGCGCCCGCGGCCGGTGCGGTAGCCGTCCTTGACGCCGGTGATGCCGTAGATGATGCCGGCCGTGGGGAAGTCGGGCGCGGGGATGATCTCCATCAGCTCGTCGATGCTGGTCTCTGGATTGCGCAGCAGGTGCAGGCAGGCGTCCACCACCTCGTTGAGGTTGTGCGGCGGAATGTTGGTCGCCATGCCCACGGCAATGCCGGCGCTGCCGTTGACCAGCAGATTCGGCAGGCGGCTGGGCAGCACCAGCGGCTCCTGCTCGCTGCCGTCGTAGTTGGGGCCGAAGTCCACCGTCTCCTTGTCGATGTCGGCCAGCATCTCGTGGGCGATCTTCGCCAGACGGATTTCGGTGTAACGCATGGCCGCGGCGTTGTCGCCATCGACCGAGCCGAAGTTGCCCTGGCCGTCGACCAGCATGTGGCGCAGCGAAAAATCCTGCGCCATGCGCACGATGGTGTCGTACACCGCGCTGTCGCCGTGCGGGTGGTACTTGCCGATCACGTCGCCGACGATGCGCGCCGACTTCTTGTACGGGCGGTTCCAGTCGTTGTTCAGCTCGTGCATGGCAAACAGCACGCGCCGGTGCACGGGCTTGAGGCCATCGCGGGCGTCGGGCAGGGCGCGGCCGACGATCACGCTCATGGCGTAATCGAGGTAGCTGCGTCGCATTTCCTCTTCGAGGCCGACGGGCAGGGTTTCCTTGGCAAACTCGGGCATCACAACCTATCAAAACACCGGGACAGACAGGCATTTTAGGTGCAAGCATTTGTTGCCCTCCGGCAACATCTTGAGGCCTGCTCATGGCGCAAGCGGCGTCCGCACGTCATTGTCGCCACACTATTGGTAGCGCCTGTGGCACAATCTAAGCAACGTTTTTGGTGCGGTTCACTGACGACGTCTCGTTTTCGCAGCGCGGCTGCGGTTTTTATTTCCCAAGAGGAGAACCATGAAAAAACTGAACCAAGTGGCAGTGCTGTTGGCCTCTGCCGTGCTGGCTGCTTCGGCCACTGCTCAAGTCAAAGCGGCTGATGGCGGCAAAGTCCTCGATAACTGGGTGAACGGCACCAGTGAGATGGTCTGGAAGAACGGCACCAACGAACTGTGCTGGCGCGACGCAACCTGGACGCCTGCCACCGCTGCCGAAGGCTGCGATGGCGCGCAGCAAAAAGCGGCTCCGGCTCCTGCCGCCGCTCCGGCTCCTGCCGCGGCTCCGGCTCCGGCTCCTGCGCCCGCTCCTGCCGTCGCCAGCAAGGTCACCTATGGCGCCGATGCCTTCTTTGACTTCGACAAATCTGTCCTGAAGCCCGAAGGCAAGGCCAAGCTCGATGACCTGGTCTCCAAGATCAAGGGCGTCAACCTGGAAGTGATCGTTGCCGTCGGCCACACCGACTCCATCGGAACCGTCGCCTACAACCAGAAGCTGTCGGTGCGTCGTGCCGAGTCCGTGAAGGCCTACCTGGTGTCCAAGGGCATCGAGAAGAACCGCATCTACACCGAAGGCAAGGGCGAAACCCAGCCTATCGCCTCCAACAAGACCAAGGAAGGTCGCGCCAAGAACCGCCGCGTCGAGATCGAAGTCGTTGGTACGCGCAAATAAGCGCCTTGCGTGCACATCTGAAAGCCCCGCTTGCGGGGCTTTTTTTATGCGCGTGTCCTTGATTATCTTGACGTGACCGAGGTTCTGCACCTCAGCGCCGGTCCACGTCTCGCGAGAAAGGGCGGGGGCATGCCCCGCCATGCGCCGTGGCTGTGCCTTCGCCGCGACAATAGGCGCATGTCCGAAGCCCATTCCGAGCAGTTGCTGGCCCAGGTGGCGGCGCTGCCCCCCTTGCCGGGGGTGTATCGCTACTTCGATGCGCAAGAGCAGCTGCTGTATGTCGGCAAGGCGCGCAACCTCAAGCGCCGTGTCAGCAGCTACTTCACCCGGCAGCACGGGGGCACGCGCATCGGTCACATGGTCACCAAGATCGTGCGGCTGGAGACGACAGTGGTTCGCTCCGAGGCCGAGGCGCTGCTGCTGGAAAACAACCTCATCAAGACCCAGCACCCCAAGTACAACATTCTCTTTCGCGATGACAAGAGCTACCCGTATCTGAAGATCAGCGGCATTGCGGCCAAGGATGGCACGACCGATGATCCGTCGCAGCGTTATCCACGCATCTCGTACTACCGCGGCAGCGTGGACAAGAACAACCGCTATTTCGGCCCTTACCCCAACGCCTGGGCGGTCAAGCAGACGATCGAGCTGATCCAGAAGGTCTTCCGGCTGCGCACCTGCGAGGATACGGTGTTCGCCCACCGCACGCGTCCCTGCCTGCTCTACCAGATCAAGCGTTGCTCCGCGCCCTGCGTGGGCACCATCTCGCCCGAGGACTACGCCGAGGATGTGCGCGGCGCCGAGGCGCTGCTGCGCGGCGAGACGGACGAGCTCCTGAAGAAGCTCGAAACGCGCATGATGGCGTATTCGGACAGGCTGGAGTTCGAGCAGGCGCTGGAGGTGCGCAACCAGATCACGGCGCTGTCGCGCGTGCTGCACCAGCAGGCGGTGGAGACCGCGGGCGACAAGGACGTGGACATTCTCGCCGTGCGTGTGCAGGGCGGGCGTGCCTGCGTGAACCTGGCGATGGTGCGCGGCGGCCGCCACCTGGGCGATCGCGCCTATTTCCCGTCGCAGGTGGCGGAGGCCTCGGGCATCTACAGCGCCGAGGAGGCGGGCGACGCCGAGCGCGCGCAGCAGTCGGTTAGCGTGCAGGTGCTCGAAGCCTTCATCGCACAGCACTACCTGGACGTGGCGGTGCCGCCGGTGCTGGTCACCAGCGAGCCCGTCGATCCCTTGCTGATCGAGGCACTGACCGAGCAAAGCGGCGTGCGCGTGTCGGCCGTGCACCAGCCGCGCGAGGAGCGGCGTGCGTGGCTGGACATGGCGCAGGCCAACGCTGGGATTCAGCTGGCGCGCCTGCTGGCTGAGGAAGGCTCGCAACAGGCACGTACGCACGCACTGGCCGAGGCACTGGGACTCGATCTCGAAAACCTCGACGAGCTCACCGCGGAGTGCTTCGATATTTCACACACCGCGGGCGAGCAGACGCAGGCCTCGTGTGTGGTGTTTCATCACCACAAGATGCAGCACGGGGCGTACCGGCGCTTCAAGATCGAAGGCATCACGCCGGGCGACGACTATGCCGCGATGCACCAGGTGCTCGAGCGCCGCTACAAGCCGGTGGCGCATGCACAGCAGGAGGCGGGCGGCGCCGAGGTGACGCGCCGGGAGCTGCGCCTGCCGGATCTGGTGCTCATCGACGGTGGACGCGGGCAGGTGGCGATGGCGCGCGAGGTCTTCGAGCAACTGGGCCTGGATATATCGCGCATCGTGGGCGTGGAAAAAGGCGAAGGCCGCAAGGTGGGGCTGGAGGAGCTGGTGTTCGCCGATGGCCGCGAAAAGGTCTACCTCGGGCACGATTCGGCCGCGCTGATGCTGGTGGCGCAAATCCGGGACGAGGCGCACCGCTTCGCAATCACCGGCATGCGCGCGGCGCGTGCCCGGGTGCGTACGGGAGCGAGCCGCCTGGAAGACATCCCGGGCATCGGCCCACGCAGGCGCGCCCGGCTGCTGCAGCGGTTTGGCGGCGTGCGGGGCGTGCGGGACGCGAGCGTCGAAGACCTTGCCACCGTGGACGGCGTCTCGCGCCAGCTCGCCGAGGCCATCTACCGCGCGCTGCGTTGAACCGGGCCGTGTCAGCAGACGGCGCAGAGGACGTCGATGATGTGGCGCTCTTTTCGGCTCAGGAGTCGGTAGCCCACCGCGCAAAGATGCCGAACGGCGCTGTTGATTTCCAGATCGCTGAATCGCATGGCGCTCCCCCTTCCTGGGTGGTCTTCATGGCCGAACATAAGCGATCAGGCGCGTCATGAAGCTCGGAAAAGCGGCATCCGAGGGATGGTGTTCCGAGGTTGGCGCAGGCTCAGGGAGCCAGCCGCTGCATGAGCCAGCGGTCACCCTGCAGCAGGTAGCGCAGCCGGTCATGCAAGCGGTTCTTGCGTCCTTGCCAGAACTCCCAGCGATCAGGAACCAGGCGATAGCCCCCCCAGTGTGGCGGGCGCGGCGGTGCCGACGGAAACTGCGCGCTGTAGTGCGCCATGTTCCGCTCGAGCACGTCGCGGCTCGCGATCGGCTGGCTCTGCGGACTGGCCCATGCGCCGATGCGCGAATCGAGTGGGCGGCTGTCGTAGTAGGCGTCGCTCTCCTCGGTGCTCACCTTTTGAACGGTCCCTTCGATGCGTACCACGCGCTCCAGCGGCGTCCAATGAAACTGCAGCGCGGCGTAGGGATTGCCCGCAAGCTCTTGCCCCTTGCGGCTGCCGTAGTTGGTGAAGAACACAATGCCTTGGGCGTCATAGCCCTTGATGAGCACGATGCGCGTGCTCGGGCGCAGGTCACTGCCGACGGTGGCCAGGGTCATGGCATTCGCATCGGGAACCTCTGCGTTCAGCGCCTCGGTCAGCCAGCGTTCGAACTGGCGCAGAGGGTTGGGGTCGCAGGCGTCTTCGCTGAGTTCGGAGCGTTCGTAGCTCTGGTGCAGATCAGCGATCGATTGGGAGAGCGTGGAGGCGTTCATGCTGCGATTGTGCCGTGCGCGCGACCTTGACGATGCGTTCGAGCGCCCTGTCACGGATGCCGAGCCGGTGCAACTCGGCCAGTGTCGTTTCGGCGTAATCCCGGGTGCTGCCGTAGATGCCGTGCGCCGTCCTGAAGATGCGCTGGTAGTCGGCATCCGACAGCACACCCGTGCAGGCGGGATGCGAGTGCGAGAGGGTGAAGGCGAGGGCGCGCACCACGCCCCCGGTGGTGTTGACGTTGAGCCAGCGCGGGGTGTAGATAGGCATCGGCATCTCCCGCTGCCACAGCTGCGGAAACACGTCGGGCACCCGAGCGGCGGGCACGCGAAAGGCCAGGCCCCGGCAGCTGCCGCCGGGCAGCAGCGCAAACACCAGACCCGGGCATTGCGCGGTGCCGCGGTTGACGTGGCTCCACATCCGCAAGGCCCGGTGCCAGCCGTGCACGGTGGCGCGGCGGGATTCGCTGTAGGGCAGGTCGGGCCGCCAGATCAGCGAGCCGTAGCCGAACACCCAGAGATCACCCGCCTGGGATTGCCATTCCCGCAAAATTCTGCTGGCCAGTGGATCGTCAAGCGCAGGGAGAGAGGGATCTGAAATGGTCATGAGGGAAACGGCAGGCTCGGGACGATTCTAGGCCGCCGACGCGAACTAGAATGCCATATCCACGGGGCCATCTGCGCTGTACGCAGGTGGTCTCTTGTTTTGGTTTCGTTATCGGTGTGATTTGTCATGGCTACCCTTCCCATCACCAAGCGCGGCGCGGAAAAACTCAAGGCCGAACTGCAGCGGCTCAAGACCAAGGAGCGCCCGGCCGTCATCGCCGCGATCGCGGAAGCGCGTGCGCAGGGCGACCTGAGCGAAAACGCCGAGTACGACGCGGCCAAGGACCACCAGGGCTTCATCGAAGGGCGCATCGCCGAGATCGAAGGCAAGCTCTCGGCGGCGCAGATCATCGACCCGGCCACGGTCGATGCCGAGGGCCGCGTCGTGTTCGGTGCCACGGTCGATCTGGAGGACGTGGATTCGGGCGATGCGGTGACCTACCAGATCGTCGGCGAGGACGAGGCCGATCTGAAGCATGGCCTGATCAACATCGGCAGCCCGATTGCCCGCGCGCTCATCGGCAAGGAAGTGGGTGACACGGCCGACGTGCAGGCGCCGGGCGGCGTGCGCTCCTACGAAGTCGTGGCCGTGCGCTACGTCTGACGATGTTCGAGCGCCTGCCGGTCTTTGCCGCCGCCCTGTGGTGGAGCAGCCTGTCGGTGATCGGCTTCGTGGCCGTGCCGCTGGTCTTCATGCGCATCCCGCAGAGGATGCTGGCGGGGTACGTGGCGGCCAGCCTGTTCGAAGCCCAGACTTATATTTCAATAGCTTGTTGCGCTTTACTGCTGGTGCTTTCAAGACAAAAGCATTCTGAAACCTTTGCGCCATGGGCGCGAGCAGCTCTTGTTTTTGTGATTCTGGGCATGCTGCTGGCCTTCGTGCTGCAGTTCGGCGTGGCGCCGCGCGTCATTGCCTACCATGGCGTGCGGCTGTGGCACAACATCGCCACGGGCCTGTACGTGGGACAGTGGCTGTGCGCCACCGTCGTGTTGTGGCAACTGACGAAACCACGAGAGGCGACAGGCCATGGAATCTCCGATCGTTGAGCTCGACCTGCCCGGGTGGGGCCAGGCCGAGCCTCACGCCGAATGGACGCGGGCCGTTGAATCGGGCAAGGTGCTTCTGTTTCCGCGCCTGGCCTTCGAATTGGAGCCCGATGAGCGGGCCCTGCTGCGCGAGGACATGCTTGCGCCCGGGTCGCGCAACGTGAGCCTGGGGGCGGATGGCGTACTCAAGGGCGCGGGCGGATCGGCGCAGGAGCAGGCGCGGCTCGCGGCGATGGTGGGTCGTTTTCGGGCGCAGGCGCTGGCCTTGGTCGATGGGCTCTTCCCCGAGTACCGCGGCGCGCTGCGCGTGGCGCCGACGAGCTTTCGCCCGCGCCGTGTGGAAACGCGCCGGCAGTCGGTGCGCGCCGACGACAAGCGCCTGCATGTGGATGCCTTCCCGACGCGTCCCAACTACGGCGAACGCATCCTGCGCGTGTTCGCCAACGTCAACCCCGACGGTGCGCCGCGCGTCTGGCGCGTGGGCGCGGATTTCGAATCGGTGGCGCGCCAGTTCCTGCCCAGGGCCAAGCCGTACAGCCGCTGGCAGGCGAAGGCGCTGCAGGCGCTGCACGTCACCAAGTCACTGCGCAGCGAGTACGATCACCTGATGCTGCAGCTGCACGACCTGATGAAACGCGACGAGACCTATCAGACGCAGGGGACGCAATGGCGCGCGCCGTTTCCCGCCGGCAGCTGCTGGGTCTGCTATTCCGATGCGGCGGTGCACGCGGTCATGAGCGGGCAGTACATGATGGAGCAGACGCTGCATCTGCCGCCCGGGCGCGAGGTGAACCCCGCCGCCAGCCCCTTGCAGATCCTCACGCGCCTGGTGGGCCGACCCCTCGTCGGTGTCGAGGCGGGTGCGGAGAAGTTATCGTAACTGATAGCGGCTGGCGCTTTCCTGTCAAGCGTTTGGGCCGATTTTTCCTGTTTTTCAGCCGCCCCAGGCCTCGCCCACCCAGCGCGCCGGCCGGATGTAGTGCCAGCGCTTGTTGCGCCGCCCCGCGAGCGCATCGGGCGGGTTGACCTCGCCGTGAAAGATCACGATGCGCGCGTCCTTGGGCACCGCCGGCTCGCGCCAGTAGTTGCTCGGCCACGTCGGGATGCAGTCGTATTTGAAACTGGGGCACCAGGCCCTGGGCCAGTAGGCCAGCTTGCCCTGCCCGTGCAGGAAGTGCGAGAGGTAGCGCTGCTCGTTGCGGTGCGCGCGTCGCACCTCGTCCATGTGCGCGCGAAAGTGCGCCAGCACGTCGGCATGCGCGCCAAGCTCGAAGCGGTAGACCGACGAATTGCCGACGATGCGCTGGCCAAGGCGCCAGAAGCGCGGGTAATCGTGAATGATGAAAAAGTCGCCGCTGCAGGTGAAGAAATCATCGAGCGAGCCCACGATGACCACGTCCAGGTCGAGGAACAGTGCCGTGCCCTTGAGGCCGTGCAGGTCGGCCTCGAAGGTGGTCAGCTTTTTCCAGGCGCCGTCGCGCTGGCCGGGCTTGAGCTCGAGATTGAGCGGCGGAATCGGCAGACACTGGACCTCGGCACGCACGCCTTGCGCGTCATCCGTCAGGCAGACGAAGTTGAAATCGCCCGTCAGGTGACGACGCACCATCGCATAGAGCCGGTTGACGTACTCGGGGCCGTACTTCGTGCCCCATTTCATGCACAGGATGTGGCGCTGCATGTCGGCCATCAGTCGCCCTGGCGCTTCTTGATCGATTTCTGCTTGGGCTTGGCCCGCTTGATCTGCCCACCGGCCGTCAGGCGCTGGTTGCCCAGCACCTTCAATTGCTTGACCTCGGGGCGCCGTCCCGGGCGGCCGAATTTGAGCACCTTGACATCGCGCGGCCCGGGTTTGCGGTCTTCATCCACGGTTTTGTGTTTTTCCGGCATCGGGCGCCAGAGCACCAACAGTTTGCCGATGTGCTGTACCGGCGCGGCGCCCAGTTCTTGCGCCAGGCGCTCGTAGATGCTTTCGCGTTCGCCGCGTTCGTCGCAGAATACGCGCACCTTGATGAGCCCGTGGGCGTTCAGCGCCGCGTCCACTTCCTTGCGCACGGCGTCCGTGAGACCATCGTTGCCGATCATGACCACGGGGTCCAGGTGATGGGCTTCGGCCCGGTGAGCGCGCCGCTCGGCGGCGGTCAAGACGATTTTCGACATCGCCGTATTATCCCCGCCGATGAAGATTCAAACCAAGAGCAAAAAAGTCAACAAGGCGTGGATGCACCAGCAGGCCACCGATCCGTGGGTCAGGCTGGCCCGCAAGGAGGGCTATCGCGCGCGCGCCGCCTACAAGCTCAGGGAGATCGACGAGCGGCTGCACCTCTTCAAGCCCGGACAGGTGGTGGTCGATCTGGGCAGCACGCCAGGCGCCTGGAGCCAGTACGCGCGTCGCCAGCTGGCCCCGGAAGGCGCGGCGGTGGGCGCACTCGATGGCCAGCTTGTCGCACTCGACCTGCTGCCCATGGAGCACATCGAGGGGGTGAACTTTCTGCAGGGCGATTTCCGCGAAGAGGCGGTTCTGGCGCAGCTCAACGAAGTGGTGCAGGGGCGCGGCGTGGACGTGGTGATGTCGGACATGGCGCCCAATCTCTCCGGCATCGCCTCGGCCGATGCCGCGCGCATCTCGCTTCTGGTGGAACTGGCGGTGGATTTTGCGGTGCAGCACCTGAAAAAAGACGGCGTGCTCGTGGCCAAGGTGTTCCATGGCGAGGGCTATGCACAGCTGGTGGCATTGTTCCGGGAGCACTTTCGCAGCGTCAAGGTGATCAAACCCAAAGCCTCGCGCGACCAATCCACCGAAACCTATCTGGTGGGCCTGGGCCTGCGTTGAACCTGTTCGCCACCGGGGTTGCCGCAGGTTCTGATGGGTTGAAACGCCTACAATGACCCCCAATTGTCGTTAGGGGTCGCTTGGCGGTGCGTGTAGCCGCTTCAGTTGGAGTTGCGCTTGAACAATCAGTGGTTTTCCAAAATTGCCGTGTGGCTCGTCGTCGCCATGGTGCTGTTCACCGTGTTCAGGCAATTCGATACCCGCAGCACCATGGGTGCTGGGGCGATCGGCTATTCCGATTTTCTGGAACAGGTGCGCAACAACCACATTCGTTCGGCCACCATTCAGGAGGGCCCCGGCGGCACCGAGATCGTGGCGCTGACCACCGACGACCGGCGCATACGCACCACGGCCACCTACCTCGATCGCGGTCTGGTCGGTGACCTGATCGATCACGACGTCAAATTCGACGTCAAGCCGCGCGAGGAAGGCTCGCTCCTGATGACCTTGCTCGTGAGCTGGGGACCGATGCTGCTCTTGATCGGCGTGTGGATTTACTTCATGCGACAGATGCAGGGCGGCGGCAAGGGCGGCGCGTTCAGCTTCGGCAAGTCCAAGGCGCGCATGCTCGACGAGAACAACAACACCATCACCTTCGCCGACGTCGCCGGCTGCGACGAGGCCAAGGAAGAGGTGCAGGAGGTTGTCGACTTCCTGAAAGACCCGCAGAAGTACCAGAAGCTCGGCGGGCGCATTCCGCGCGGCCTGCTGCTGGTGGGGCCGCCGGGCACCGGCAAGACGCTGCTGGCCAAGTCCATCGCCGGCGAGGCCAAGGTGCCGTTCTTCTCCATTTCCGGCTCGGATTTCGTCGAGATGTTCGTCGGCGTGGGTGCGGCGCGCGTGCGCGACATGTTCGAGAACGCCAAGAAGAACGCGCCCTGCATCATCTTCATTGATGAAATCGACGCGGTGGGCCGCCAGCGCGGCGCGGGCCTGGGCGGCGGCAACGACGAGCGCGAGCAGACGCTGAACCAGATGCTGGTGGAGATGGACGGCTTCGAGACCAACCTTGGCGTGATCGTCGTGGCCGCGACCAACCGTCCGGACATCCTTGACCAAGCCCTGCTGCGGCCGGGCCGCTTCGACCGCCAAGTCTACGTGACGCTGCCCGACATCCGCGGGCGCGAGCAGATCCTGAACGTGCACATGCGCAAGATCCCCGTGGGGCAGGACGTGAACCCCGGCATCATCGCGCGCGGCACGCCGGGCATGTCGGGCGCCGATCTCGCCAACCTGTGCAACGAGGCGGCGCTGATGGCCGCGCGGCGCAATGCGCGCGTGGTCGAGATGCAGGACTTCGAGAAGGCCAAGGACAAGATCATCATGGGCCCGGAGCGCAAGAGCATGGTGATGCCCGAGGAAGAGCGGCGCAACACCGCCTACCACGAAAGCGGCCACGCGCTCATCGGGCGCCTGTTGCCCAAGTGCGACCCGGTGCACAAGGTCACCATCATCCCGCGCGGCCGGGCGCTGGGCGTGACCATGGCGCTGCCGGAGCAGGACCGTTATTCCTACGACAAGGAGTACATGCTCAACCAGATCGCCATGCTGTTTGGCGGGCGCATCGCCGAGGAAGTCTTCATGCACCAGATGACGACGGGCGCGAGCAACGACTTCGAGCGTGCGACCAACCTGGCGCGCGACATGGTGATGAAGTACGGCATGAGCGAGGCGCTCGGCACCATGGTCTATGCCGAGAACGAAGGCGAGGTGTTCCTGGGCCGTTCGGTCACCAAGACGACCAACATCTCGGAAGAGACCATGCAGAAGGTCGATGCCGAGGTGCGCCGCATCATCGACGAGCAGTACACGCTGGCGCGCGGCCTGATCGAGGGCAACCAGGACAAGATGCACGCCATGGCCAAGGCGCTGCTCGATTGGGAGACCATCGACATGGAGCAGCTCGACGACATCATGGCGGGCAAGGATCCGCGCCCGCCCAAGGACTGGACGCCGCGCACACCGCCTTCCGGCGGCAGCGGCCCGGGCAATCCGCCCGCGGTCAAGACCGACCCCGCGCCCACGGTGGCGTGAAGTCGGCATATCCTTGAGGGCCGGCTGTGAGCAGTCGGCCTTTTCCATGTCTTCCCATGCATTGGCAGACCACACGTTTTGCAATTGACCTGTCGCGCCCGCGCGTGATGGGCATCGTCAACGTCACGCCGGATTCGTTCTCCGACGGAGGTGATCACGCGAGCGCTGCGGCGGCTATCGCGCACTGCGAGCAGCTGGTAGCCAACGGCGCAGACATGCTCGACATCGGTGGCGAATCGACGCGTCCAGGCAGCCCGCCGCTGCCGCTGGATGAAGAACTGGCGCGGGTGCTGCCCGTTGTGCGCGCAGCCCTGACGCTGGGCGTGCCGGTGTCCGTCGATACCTACAAACCGCAGGTGATGCAGCGGGTGCTGGATCTGGGCGTGGACATCATCAACGACATCTGGGCGCTGCGCCAGCCGGGTGCCGAGCAGGTCGTGGCAGAGCAGGGTTCGTGCGGCGTCTGCCTGATGCACATGCACGGCGAGCCGCGGACCATGCAGCTCGCACCCATGTCGGGGGATGCCGTCGAGCAGGTCCGTGCCTTTCTGCAAGACCGAGTGCGGCAGCTGCAATCCCTGGGTGTCTCGCGCGAGCGCCTGACCGTGGACCCCGGCGTGGGTTTCGGCAAGACGGTGGAGCAGAATTTCGCCTTGCTGGCCCGTCAGGGTGAATTGCAGGCACTGGGCACCCCCCTGCTCGTGGGCTGGTCGCGCAAATCTTCTCTGGGCGCGGTGACCGGCCTGCCGGTGAACGAGCGCGTTTGCCCCAGCGCAGTCGCGGCCGTGCTCGCCGTGCAAGGCGGCGCCGCCATCGTGCGCGTGCACGATGTGAAGGAAACCGTGGCAGCGCTGGCCGTCTGGCGGGCCGTGCGGGAACAGGCCTCATCGGGTCAGAGGGAGCAATGACGTGACGCGACGGTATTTCGGCACCGACGGCATTCGTGGCACCGTGGGGCGCGAACCCATCACGCCCGACTTCGTGCTGCGCCTGGGCCATGCGGTGGGCCGGGTGCTCATGCAGGCCGGGGAGCGGCCGCGGGTCCTGATCGGCAAGGACACGCGCATCTCGGGCTACATGCTCGAGTCGGCGCTGGAATCGGGCCTGAACTCCGCCGGCGTGGACGTGGTGCTGCTCGGGCCCTTGCCGACACCCGGCGTGGCCTATCTGACGCGGGCCCTGCGCGCCGATCTGGGCGTGGTGATCTCTGCCTCCCACAACCCGTTCGCCGACAACGGCATCAAATTTTTCAGCGCGCAGGGCTCCAAGCTGCCCGATGCCTGGGAGCTCGATGTGGAGGCCGCGCTGCAGCAGGCGCCCGGCTGGGTCGGTGCGGCGGAGCTGGGCAAGGCCTGGCGGCTCGATGACGCGGCCGGGCGCTACATCGAATTCTGCAAGAGCACCTTCCCGCACCAGTTGACGCTCAAGGGGCTGAAGATCGTCGTCGATGCCGCGCATGGCGCGGCCTACCATATCGCGCCCAAGGTGTTCCATGAGCTGGGGGCGGACGTCATCGCCATCGGCTGCGCCCCCGATGGGCTGAACATCAACGACCAGGTCGGCGCGACACACCCGGATGCACTGGTGCGCTCGGTCAAGGCCAATCATGCCGACTTCGGTATCGCGCTCGATGGCGATGCCGATCGGCTGCAGATGGTGGATGCAGCCGGGCGTCTGTACAACGGCGACGAGCTGCTGTACGTGATGGCGGCGCAGCGTCTGCGCCGGGGCGAACCCGTGCCTGGCGTGGTGGGTACGCTGATGAGCAACATGGCCGTGGAGCGCGCGCTAACCGAGCGCGGTGTGGCGTTTGCGCGCGCCAGGGTGGGGGACCGCTACGTGCTGGAAGAGCTGCTTGGCCGTGGCTGGCTGCTCGGGGGTGAAGCTTCCGGCCACCTGCTGATGCTGGACAAGCACAGCACGGGCGATGGCCTGGTGAGCGCCTTGCAGGTGCTGGCCGCCTGCGTGGAACGCGGCATGACGCTGGCGCAGCTGCTCGAAGGGGTGACGCTGTACCCGCAGGTGCTGCTCAACGTGCGCCTCAATCCCCATCAGGACTGGAAAGCGAGCACCGAGCTCGCTCGCGTCACCGCGCAGGTGGAGCACGAACTCGGCCATCAGGGCAGGGTGCTGATACGCGCGAGCGGCACCGAGCCGCTGCTGCGCATCATGGTGGAATCCCCCGATCCCGAGCAGGCCGATCGCTGCGCGCGGCGGCTTGCCGACTCGCTCAGGGGCTGATCACCTCGACCTTTGACGCTACCATGGCAGCTCTCTCGGAGGGGGCCATGGCAGAGAAAGAGGACTTGCGCTCGCTGCTCGGGCGGCTGGAGCAGCTCAACGAAGTGGGCGCGGCGTTGTCACGCGAGCGTGACCTCGGCCGCCTGCTCGAACTGATTCTGGACGCCGCGCAGGCCTTGACGGGCGCCGATGGCGGCACGCTCTACCGCATGACTGAAGATCGCGGCGCGCTGCGCTTTGTGCTCATGCGTACGCACTCGCTGCAGGTGCGCAGGGGCGGGCGGGGTGAGGAGCCACTGAATCTTCCGCTCCTGCCCCTGTACCTGCCGGACGGTTCGCCCAACGAACACCTGGTGGCCGTGTATGCGGCGGTGCATGACACCATGATCGCCATCGACGACGCCTACGACAGCACGCGTTTCGATTTTTCGGGCACGCGGGCGTTCGACGAGCGCACGGGCTACCGATCGCGCTCCTTTCTCACCGTCCCGCTGAAGAACCACGATGGCGAGATCATCGGGGTGCTGCAGCTCATCAACGCCACCGATGGGCTCACGGGTGTCGTGCGCTCATTCTCGCCGGCCGAGCAGCGCATCGCCGAGTCGCTTTCGTCGCAGGCGGCGATCGCGCTCACCAACCGGCTGCTGATCGACCAGCTGGAACAGCTGTTCGAATCCTTCGTCAATTTGATCAATCAGGCGATTGACGAGAAATCGCCCTATACCGGGGGCCATTGCCAGAGGGTGCCCCGGCTCACCATGATGCTGGCAGAAGCCGCGCATGCCGCCACGCAGGGGCCGCTGGCCGTGTTCACGATGACCGATCGCGATCGTCATGAACTCAAGATGGCGGGCCTGTTGCACGACTGCGGCAAGATCACGACGCCCGTGCACGTGGTGGACAAGGCCACCAAGCTGCAGACGATCTACGACCGGATCGGCCTCATCGACACACGCTTCGAGGTGCTCAAGCGCGACGTGGAGATCGATGCGCTGCGCCGCCAGCTGGCGCTGCGCCCCTGCGTGGATGAGCAGGCGGAAGCGGCGCAGGCCGAGCACCTGCGAGGCGAGGTGCAGCGCCTTGATGGGGAGCGTGAATTTCTGCGGACCTGCAACCAGGGGGGCGAAGCCATGTCCGCCGCCGACGAAGAGCGCGTGCGCCGTATCGGTGAAGAACATCGGTGGCGCGGCCCCGAGGGCGTTCCCACGGCGCTGCTCACGGCCGATGAAGTCGAAAACCTGACGATACGCAAGGGCACGCTCACGCAGGCCGAACGTGGCATCATCAACGACCACATCGTGAGCACGATACGCATGCTCGAGAGCCTGCCGTGGCCGCGCCACCTGCGCAATGTGCCCGAGTACGCTGGTGGTCACCACGAGCGCATGGACGGCAAGGGCTACCCGCGCGGCCTGACGCGCGAGCAGATGTCGTGGCAGGCGCGCATGCTGGGCATCGCCGACATCTTCGAGGCGCTGACCGCCATGGACCGCCCCTACAAGCACGGCATGAAACTGTCGCAGGCGCTCTCCATCATGCGCGGCATGCGTGATGACGGGCACATCGACCCCGATCTTTTCGATGTTTTCGTCGGCGAGAAGGTCTACCTGCGCTACGCGCACGAATTTCTCGATCCTTCCCAGATCGATCGGTAGCGGCATGCACAGGGGATAATTCGCGTCCGCAATTCTTCCCTTGATGGCAGGCCGACGCCTGCCGCATTGTTTGTTTGCCATTCATGACCACAGCAGCCCAGCCGTCCGACCCGATCCGCCAATACCTGGAAACCGCACGCACCCAGATGGGGCGGGGCCAGTTGCGCGAGGCGGCGTTGACACTCAACGAGGCCCAGAAAATCCTTCCTGGTGACGCACGCATTTTCATGATGGCAGGCCTGATGGCGGAAAAATCAGGCAACGTGAAAGGCGCGTTCGAGATGCTGCGCAGGAGCGTTGCGACTGCGCCGGGCTGGGGCCCTGGCCTGCTGGAGCTGGCGTTGCTGCTGGCGCGGCAGAACCAGTTCGCCGAGGCCGTCGAAAAAGCCGAGGAGGTAGCTCGGCTGGAGCCGAAGAATCCGGTGGTGCTCGCGGGGGTGATCGATATTGCCCATCGCGCGGGGCATGCGGACATGGCGGTGCGCCACCTGCGCCGCGGGCTGGAGCTCGTACCCGGCGACGTGCAATTGCGGCGTCTGCTGGCACGCGACCTGAGTGATCTGGCGCGGCATGACGAGGCGCTCGAGGTCTGGGCTGGCCTGATCGAACAAGACCCGCAGGACAGGGAAGCACTCCTGGGTCGCGTGCGCACCTTGATCGCGATGGGCACGCCCACGCAGGCCGCGGCGGATACGGGCGCCTTGCGCGCACTGCTGCCCGATGACCCTGTCGTGGCCTATTACGACGCACTGGCCCGGGGCGAGACGCCGCGGCATCAACCTGTGGAACTCAATCGCGCCTTGTTCGATGGCATGGCCGAAGTCTACGACCAGCACATCGTGCGAGGCCTGGGCTATCGTCTGCCCAAGATCGTGGCGGACAGGATTTTGCAGCGCTACCCGGACAGGCATCTGAACGTGCTCGATCTGGGGTGTGGCACGGGCTTGCTTGGCGTCTGCCTGGGGCGCCTGGATGGTTTCCTGATCGGTGTGGAAATCTCGCAGAAGATGATCGAGCAGGCGGCGCGGCACAAGGTCTACGACCGTTTCCACACGGTCGACCTGAACGAGGCGCTGGCCGCCACGCCCGAGGCGCAGTACGAGGTGCTGACCGCCCTGGATGTCTTCATCTACACGGGTGATCTGGCTCGCGCTGTATCCGATGCGCACCGCATCCTGCGGCCTGCGGGGGATTTCTGGTTTTCGTGCGAGTTGGCGGCGGAAGATGGCCCCGATCTCGTGCTGCAGGCCAATGGCCGCTATGCGCACAAGCGCAGCCATGTCGCGCGCGCATGCCGCGAGGCCGGGTTCGAGCATGTCGATTTCGAGGAGCTTGATCTGCGCCGCGAGGCTGGTGTGCCGGTGCCCGGCATCCTGGTGCGTGCTCGCAAGGCGGCAGCCTGAGGTCAGTCAGTGCAACAGCCGCGATGAGCGCGGCACATGCGCCATCAGGAAATCCATCTGGTCCGCAAGAATGCGGCGGTTGCGCAGGATGAAGTCTTCCCAGAGGCTGGGTACGTACGGCGCGTACAGCAGCGGCATGTGCGCCTGCTCGGGGGTGCGCGAGGCCTTGCGGTGGTTGCAGGCGCGGCAGGCGGTGACGACGTTCATCCAATGGTTGGCGCCATGGTGCGCCACCGGCACAATGTGCTCGCGCGTGAGGTCTTCCTCCTTGAACAGCCCGCCGCAGTAGGCGCAGATGTTGCGGTCGCGCTGGAACAGTTTGGCGTTGGTGAGGCTGGGTTGCAGCTCGAACGGGTTGATCTCGGGCACGCCGCGCGTGCCGATGATGCTGCTCACGGCGATTTGTGATTGCACTCCGGTCAGGGTGTTGTGCCCGCCGCGAAACAGCGCCACCCGCGCACCCAGCTCCCAGCGCACGTCGCCCGCCGCATAGTGGGTGACGGCCTGCTCCAGCGTGATCCACGATTGCGGCAGCCCCTGGGCCGACAGCTTCAAGACTTTCACGGCAGCTCCATGGCACGAGATGCGATACCCCTGGCGACGGCTGTGACGTGTGCCCTCGTTTGCCGTCTGTGCGCAATATACTCGTGTTTGCGCCGCAATTCATCGTGAGGCCATGGCAACAAAGCGCGGCAAGCTATCAAAATTGAGCTTCTGAATGAAAATATTCCACGGTTTGCATGCGGTGGGCAGAGCACAGACGTGCGCCCTGACCATAGGCAATTTCGATGGGGTGCACCGCGGGCACCAGGCCATGCTCGCCTTGCTGGTGAACGAGGCGCGCCGCCGGGATGTTGCCAGTTGCGTGCTGACATTCGAGCCGCACCCGCGCGACTATTTCGCGGCGCTGCATCGCAACCCGGATCTGGCGCCGGCGCGCATCGCAACCTTGCGCGACAAGCTGGCCGAGCTCGCGCGCTGCGGCGTGCAGCAGGCGGTGGTGTTGCGTTTCAACCAGGCGCTGGCGCAGCTGTCCGCGCAGTCTTTCATCGACGAGGTGGTGGTTCGCGGCCTGGGCGCGCGCCATGTGCTGGTGGGCGACGACTTCCGTTTCGGCGCCAAACGCGCCGGAGATCGGGCGATGCTCGTCGCCGCCGGGCGTGCGCAGGGCTTTGATGTGGCGTGCATGCCCAGTTACGAGGCGAATGGGGAGCGTGTTTCGAGCACCGCCGTGCGTCAGGCGCTGGCCGCCGCGGACATGAGCGCCGTGCAGCGCCTGCTGGGGCGCCCGTATGCCATCTCCGGCCACGTGGTGCGCGGACGCCAGCTCGGACGTGCCCTGGGCGCGACGCACGAGGAGGCGGGGGACGGCTTTCGCACGCTCAATCTGCGCTTTTCGCATTGGAAGCCTGCAGCCAGCGGCATCTTCGCGGTGCTCGTTCATGGGCTCGACGAACAGCCGCTGCAGGGCGTGGCCAACCTGGGCGTGCGCCCTTCGCTCGACCCGCGCGATGTGAACGCCGGGCGCGTGTTGCTAGAGACGCATTGCCTCGACTGGCCCGCGCAACTTGGGCACGAGGGGGGCTACGGTAAAATCGTTCGCGTGGAACTGCTCTACAAATTGCACGACGAACTGCGCTACGAAAGCCTGCAGGCGCTCACCGAGGGCATTGCGCGCGACCGCGATCAGGCACGCGAGTATTTCGCCACCACCTACGTGCAAACCCGCCGCCAGACGACGCGCGACCGAATTTGACGGGCCACGCTCGCCCCGTCCCCTCGCCATGTATTTCAGGCGCAGCGCCTGAAATGTCCCGATATTGAAGGTTGGTTCATGTCCGATTCCCGATCCAAGAATGCGCCCGAGAGCGCCTACCGCGCCACGCTCAACATGCCGGATACGCCGTTTCCCATGCGCGGCGATCTGCCCAAACGCGAGCCCGGCTGGGTGAAGGCGTGGAACGAGGAGGGCTTGTACAAGAAGCTGCGCGACGCCCGCCGCGGCGCACCCAAGTTCATCCTGCATGACGGCCCGCCGTACGCCAACGGCCAGATCCACATCGGCCACGCGGTCAACAAGATCCTCAAGGACATGATCGTCAAGGCGCGCCAGCTCGAAGGCTTCGACGCGCTCTACACCCCTGGCTGGGATTGCCACGGCCTGCCGATCGAGAACGCCATCGAGAAGAAGTACGGCCGCAACCTGCCGCGCGACGAGATGCAGGCGCGGGGGCGGGCGTTTGCCACCGAGCAGATCGCGCAGCAGATGCAGGATTTCAAACGTCTGGGCGTGCTCGGCGAGTGGGACCACCCCTACAAGACCATGGATTTCGCCAACGAGGCAGGCGAGCTGCGCGCGCTCAAGGTGGTGATGCAGCGCGGCTTCGTCTACCGGGGGCTCAAGCCCGTGTACTGGTGCTTCGATTGCGCTTCGTCGCTCGCCGAGTTCGAGATCGAGTACCAGGACAAGCAGAGCCAGACGCTGGACGTTATGTTCCCTGCAGCCGACCCCGAAAGGCTCGCGGCGGCGTTCGGGCTGGCGAAGCTCGACAAGCCCGCGTTCGCGGTGATCTGGACCACCACCGCCTGGACCATCCCGGCCAACCAGGCGCTCAACGTCAATCCCGAGCTGCAATACAGCCTGGTCGATACCGAACGCGGCCTGCTGGTGCTGGCCAGCGCGCTGGTCGAAAAGTGCCTGGAGCGCTGGCAGCTCAGCGGGAAGGTGGTGGCCACCGCCATCGGCCGCAAGCTCGACCACATGCCGTTCAGGCATCCGCTGGCGCACGTGGACAAGGGGTTCGACCGCTTCTCGCCCGTCTACGTGGCCGATTACGCCACGGCCGAGGACGGCACCGGCATCGTGCACAGTGCCCCGGCCTACGGCGTGGAGGACTTCAACTCCTGCGTGGCCAATGGCATGCGCTACGAGGACATCCTCAACCCCGTGCAGGGCAACGGTGTCTATGCGCCCGACCTGGGCCTGTTCGCCGGCCAGTTCATCTGGAAGGCCGTGCCCGTCATCATCGACGCGCTCAAGGTGGCCGGGCGGCTCATGGACACGCGCGCGCTCACGCACAGCTACCCGCACTGCTGGCGCCACAAGACGCCGGTCATCTACCGCGCTGCCGCGCAGTGGTTCGTGCGCATGGACGAGGGTGATGGTGTGTTCACCGATCCAGTACAAAAACCCGCCCAAACGCTGCGCCAGATTGCGCTGGAAGCTATCGAAAAGACGAGTTTTTACCCGGAAAACGGCAAGGCCAGATTGCGCGACATGATCGCCGGGCGGCCCGACTGGTGCATCTCGCGTCAGCGCTCCTGGGGTGTGCCGCTGCCGTTCTTCCTGCACCGGGACAGCGGCGAGCTGCATCCGCGCACGATGGAGATCATCGATCAGGCCGTCGAGATCGTGGAGCAGGGCGGCATCGAAGCCTGGAGCCGCGTGAGCGCCGAGGACATTCTGGGTGCCGAGGACGCGAAACACTACACCAAGAGCACCGACATTCTGGAAGTCTGGTTCGACTCCGGCTCGACCTTCTGGCACGTGCTGCGCGGCACCCACCCCGATCTGCACCACGAAGCAGGCCCCGAGGCCGATCTTTATCTGGAAGGGCACGATCAGCACCGTGGGTGGTTCCATTCTTCGCTGCTGCTCGCCAGCGCCATCTACGGCCGCGCGCCCTACCGCGGCCTGCTCACGCACGGCTTCACCGTGGACGGGCAGGGCAAGAAGATGAGCAAGTCGCTGGGCAACACCGTCTCGCCGCAGGACGTGAGCTCGCGCCTGGGTGCCGAGATCATCCGCCTGTGGTGCGCTTCCACCGACTATTCGGGCGACCTGGCGATCGACGACAAGATCCTCGCCCGCGTGGTGGACGGCTACCGGCGCATCCGCAACACGCTGCGCTTCCTGCTGGCCAACGTGAGCGATTTCGATGCCGCCAAGGACGCGGTGCCCGAGGCTGAACTGCTGGAGATCGACCGCTGGGCGCTGGCGCGCAGCGCGCAGTTGCAGCAGGAAATCCTGGCGCACTACAAGGTTTACGAATTCCACCCGGTCGTGGCCAAGCTGCAGCTCTTCTGCTCAGAGGACCTCGGCGGGTTTTACCTCGACGTGCTCAAGGACCGTCTGTACACCACGGCGGCCGGGAGCCTGGCGCGGCGCAGCGCCCAGACGGCGCTGCACCGGATCGCGCACGCCATGCTGCGCTGGATGGCACCCTTCCTCTCCTTCACGGCGGAAGAGGCGTGGAAGGTGTTGGGCACGTCCGAGTCGATCTACCTGGAAACCTACCAGCCGGTGGCCGAAGTCGACGAGGCCCTGCTCGCGCGCTGGCAGCGCATCCTCGAGATCCGCGCGGCGGTGAACAAGGAAATCGAAAACCAGCGCGCCGCAGGCAGCGTGGGTTCGTCGCTGCAGGCCGTGGTCACGCTGAGCGCGCCGCCCGAGGACCATGCGCTGCTCGCCAGCCTGGGTGACGACCTGAAGTTCGTCCTGATCGTGTCTGCTATTCATCTGGAAGCCGGTGACGCCCTGCAGATCAGCGTTGGTGCCAGCCCCAATACCAAATGTGAACGCTGCTGGCATTACCGCGACGATGTGGGTCACGACGCGCAGCACCCCACGCTGTGCGGGCGCTGCGTGAGCAACCTCTACGGCAGCGGCGAGCGGCGCCTTCATGCCTGAAGCGATGCAGAACGCGGGTGCCTGGCGCCGCGCCGCGCCCTGGCTGGCCTGGGCCGTGCTCATCGTGGTGCTCGATCAGCTCACCAAGCGCCTCATCCTGCAGCACTACCAGCTTGGCGATGCCACGCCCATCACGGGCTTCTTCAACATCGTGCGGGCGCACAACACCGGCGCGGCTTTCTCCTTCCTCGCGGCGGCGGGGGGCTGGCAGCGCTGGCTGTTCACGGCCATCGGTGTGGGGGTAGGGGCTTTCATCGCGTGGCAGCTCTTGCGCCACGCCGGCCAGCGCCTGTTTGCGTTCTCGCTGGCCAGCATCCTGGGCGGCGCGGTGGGCAACGTCGTGGATCGCCTGGAGCACGGCTACGTCGTCGATTTTCTGGACTTTCACTGGCCGTTTCTCTCCGGCCTGTTTTACCGCGGGCATTTCCCGGCGTTCAACCTGGCGGATTCGGCCATCACCCTGGGGGCGGTGTGCCTGATTCTGGATGAGCTGCTGCGCTCGCGGCGCGGTTGACGCCCCGCGGCCACGGCGTCAAGCCGCAGCCTGCGCCGGGCCTTCGGTGGGGTGCAGATGGCGCAGCAGGGTGGCCGCGGCCACCCTGTGGCTGCGTGCCAGCGCGGTTGCGCCGAGAGGCTGGAGGTAGGGCTGCAGCGCCTGACGCAGGGCGGCGTTGCGGGTCACGCCACCCGTGAGCACCAGAGTGGCCACGCCAGCCTGTTCCAGGGCGCGCGTGGCGTGCGACGCGAGCTGCCGCACCACGGCGGCCTGCACGCTGGCCGCCAGATCGGCCCGTGGCTGTTCGCACGGCCCGCCTTCAAGCTCGCGGGCGCGCGCCAGTGCCGCGGCCTGCAGCTCAAGGAAGGAAAAGTCGGGTGAAGCGGCGTCCGTTGCGGGCTCGGGCAGCGCGCAGGCCGTGGCATCGCCGAAATCGGCGAGCCGCTCCAGTGTGGCGCCGCCGGGCACATCCATGCCGAGCTGCCATGCGAGCTTGTCGAAAACCGCTGCGGCGCCAACATCGCGTGTGCGGCCGAGGACGGTGTATTGGCCCGGTGCGTCCACCCGAACGAGCGCGGTGAATTTGGCCGAAACCACGAGTGCGACCCAGGGCAGGGGTGGCGGCGCATCGCAGGCAAGAGGCGCCAGCAGATAGGCCTCCAGCGGATCGATGTGGCGCACCGGCTTGCCAGCGGCCAGCGCCGTGAGGGCCGGGCTCATGCTGGTGCAGCCTACGCCAATGACGGCGGCGGCCGCCACCGGGTTGCCCACCGGACTTTGCGCGCCTTGCAGCTCGTCCAGGCGCGCGCAGCTGCCTTGAGCGAGCATCTGAATTGGGACCCGGGGACCTCCCGCCACCAACGTCCAGTTGATTCTTCCGCCCTTCGATGCGATGCCGAGTGCGGTGGTGCGTTGAGGCTCTTGCATGGTGGCCGACAGTGTAGGGCGCGCGGCGTCATCGGCCCGGGTATGCTTTGCGTTGACCCATGTGCGTCATGGGATTAGAGCGCCCCGAACGGGAGGACATGAAACATCTGCTGAATTTGCTCGCCGCGATCGCCCTGCTGATCTGGGGCATGCACTTGGTGCGCACCGGCGTGTTGCGGGTGTTTGGCGCCAATCTGCGCTCGTGGCTCGCGCGCAGCCTGGGCAACCGCTTTACCGCGGCGCTCTCGGGTATCGGGGTGACGGCATTGGTGCAATCGAGCACCGCGACGGCCTTGATGACGGCATCGTTCGTCGGGCAGGGGCTGATTTCTCTGCCCGCGGCGCTGGCCGTGATGCGCGGCGCGGACATTGGCACCGCACTGATGGCGGTGCTGTTTTCATTCGACCTGTCCTGGCTTTCGCCGATGTTCATCTTTGTCGGCGTGGTGCTGTTCATCGCGCGCCAGGCGCAGACGGCAGGGCGCGTGGGGCGGATCTTCATCGGCCTGGGCCTGATGCTGCTGGCGCTCGAACGCATCGTGCAGGCCAGTGACCCCATGCTTGCGTCGCCGATCACGCCGGTCGTGCTGGACGCGATGGGCAACGATCTGCTGGCGGAGATCCTGATCGGCGCGGTGCTGGCGATCGTCTCGTACTCCAGCCTGGCGGTGGTGCTGCTGATCGCGGCGATGGCGGCTTCGCAGGTGGTGCCGGTGCAGATGGCGCTTGGGCTGGTGCTGGGCGCCAACCTGGGCAACGGCCTGGCGGCGGTGCTCACCATGGCGGGCTCGACCGCCGAGGTGCGGCAGGTGATGGTGGGCAACCTGACCTTCAAGGTGCTGGGCGTGGCGCTGATGGCGCCTTTCGTCGGGCTGTGGCTGCGCTACGTGCAGCCGAGCATGCCGGGTGTGGCGCATGGCGTGGTGCTGTTTCACCTGGCGTACAACGTGATCATCAGCGTGGGTTTCATCGGCCTGACGCAGTGGGTGGCGCGGTGGGTGGCGCGATTTTTGCCCAGGCAGCCGCAGGAGCAGGGCTACCACCCGCGCCACCTCGACCCCTCGGCGCTTTCCACGCCGTCGCTGGCGATGACGTTTGCGGTGCGCGAGGCTCTGAACCAGGCGGATGTGGTCGAGACCATGCTGACCGGCGTGATGGAGGTCATCCGCCACAACGACGAGCGGCTGGCCGACTCGCTGCGCAAGATGGATGACCGGGTGGATCAGCTCTATTCGGCCATCAAGTATTACCTCACCAAGATTCCACGCGACGACCTGGGCGAGAAGGAGAGCCGCCGCTGGGCCGACATCATCAGCTTCACGATCAACATGGAGCAGATCGGCGACATCATCGAGCGCATCGTGCAGGATGTGGAAGAAAAGAAAATTGCCAAGGGCGTGGAATTTTCCGAGGCGGGCATGGTGGAGATCGCCGACCTGCACCAGCGGCTGGTGAGCAATCTGCGCCTGAGCATGGGCGTGTTTCTCGACGGCACGGTGCGCGACGCCCAGCGGTTGCTGGAGGAAAAAGGGCACTTCCGGGCGCTGGAGCGCACCTACGCGGCCAACCACCTCGCGCGGCTGGCCGATCGCGCCACCCAGACCATGGAGACCAGCTCGCTGCACATCGATCTGCTGTCGGATCTGCGGCGCATCAACTCGCTGATCAGCGCCACGGCCTATCCCGTGCTCGAACAGGCGGGCGCGCTGTCCCCGGCCAGCGAGCGCGCGCAAGGCCACGAAGGCGGCCTGCCCGATCTCTGAAAGCGGCGCGGTCCGCGCCGCTGCAAGCGGGCATGCGGGGCACTGGCCAGGGCGGGCCAAGAGCAAACCGTGGCGTAGCGCATCCTGTTGCAAAAGCGCCAAACCCGCGCCGGACTTGTCCTGGCGCATGGTCGAGGCCGCTCCAAGCCGCGCTGCCAAAAAATCTTTCACACTACATGTTGTGTGATTGATGCTTGCCAACTACTATACGTAGCGTATTAACGCGTCGCCACGCAGACAGGAGGGCAAGCCGCCATGATCGAGTCAGTCACCAAACGCGACGGCCGCGTCGAGCCGTTCACCCCATCCAAACTCAATGGCTGGGGCGAATGGGCCGCCAAGGCGCTCGGGCCGGACATGGATTGGTCTTCGGTCGTGCTCGAGACGGTGACGGACATGCCCGAGCAGGTTTCCACCACGCTCTTGCAGCAGCAGCTCATCAAGAATTGCCTGCAGTCCGATTCATGGCTCTACAACCGCATGGCGGGGCGCCTGTACGCCGCGCTCATGCACAAGGAGGTGCATGGCGTGTTCATGCCGACGGTGCTGCAGCTGCACCGCCGCCTGCAAAAGCTCGGCTACATGGAGGTGCTCGACTATTCGGATGAGGAGTACGCCGAGGTCGAAAAGCTCATCGATCACGAGCGCGATTTCAGCTACGCGCACTACCAGCTGCACACGCACCTGTCCAAGTACGCGATCGCCGACCGCGTGAAGAACCGCATTTACGAGACCTCGCAGTTCATCTACATGCGCATGGCCATGGCGCTCGCGGTCGATCAGCCGCGCGAGCGGCGCATGCACGACGTGGCACGCTTTTACGAGCACCTGTCGATGAACCGCATCAATGCGCCCACACCCAATCACATCAACCTGGGCACGCCGCTGCGCGGCTACGCGAGCTGCTGCCTGTACACGACGGCGGATACCGCGCGCTCGATCGCCGTGGGCAACCACATCGCCTACACCATGACCTACATGAGCGCGGGCATCGGTTCGCACATGAACATCCGCTCGGTCAACGACCCGGTGCGCGGCGGCGCGATCCGCCACCAGGGCAAGCTGCCGTATTTGCGCGCCGTGGTCTCGGAAGTGAAATCCAGCTTGCAGAACGGCCGCGGTGGCGCCTGCACCAGCTATTTCTCGATCTACGACCCCGAGGTCGAAACCCTGCTGCGCCTGAAGAACCCCATGTCCACCGAGGACAAGAAGATCCGCGGCATGGATTATTCGTGGGGCAGCAACCGCCTGTTCGCACGCAAGGTGGCGAAGAACGAAGACATCTTCCTCTTCAACAGCTTCACCGCGCCCGATCTGTATGACGCGCTCTACAGCAGCGACGAAGCGCGCTTCGAGCAGCTTTACCGGAAGTACGAGAAAAACCCCTTGTTCCCCAAGCGCACCGTCAACGCGCGCGAACTGCTCATCACCGCCTGCAACGAATGGAACGAGACCGGGCGCATCTACGAGCACAACATCCACGAGATGAACCGGCACACGCCGTTCAAGGAGACCATCTACAGCTCCAACCTGTGCTCCGAGATCGACCTGCCCACGGGCGCCTACAACCATATCACCGAGATCTACCAAGCGCAGGACGTCTCCTTCGTCGAATTCGAGGACGAGGAGGGCGGCAAGCACCGCCTGAGCGGCGAGAAGGCCGTGCAGACCCAGCGCGGCACGGTCTACCCGCTGGAGCTGCAGCCGGGCGACGCGGTGGACGGCGTCACCATCCAGAAAATCACCCAGCGCTCGTCGCCCGAAGTGGCCACCTGCAACCTCGCCGGCATCTGCGTGGACAACATCGGCAGCGACGCGCAGTACGAGGAAGTCGCCTACTACGCGCTCCTGATGATCGACAAGTGCATCCACCTGGCCGAATACGAGCTGCCGCACATCGGCTACACCTCCAAGGCGCGGCTGAACGCCGGCGTCGGCATCCTGGGCCTGGCGCACCTGATGGCGCGCGAGCACCAGCGCTACACCACGCCCGAGGGCAAGCAGTTCATCCACCAGGCGGCCGAGCGCCACTTCTACCATCTCGTGAAGGCCAGCCTGCGCCTGGGCCGGGAGCTGGGCAATGCGCCTTGGATGCACAAGACACGCTGGCCCGAGGGCTGGATGCCGCTCGATAGCTACAACCGCAACGTCGATCAGATTGCCGACTTCACCAACCGCTACGACTGGGAGGCACTGCGCCGCGAAGTCGTCGCCAACGGCGGCATCCGCAACTCGGTGCTGGCGGCCCACATGCCCACCGAGACTTCGGCCAATGCCTCGGGCACGACCAACGGCGTCTACCCGATCCGCGAGCTGACGATGATCAAGACCGACAACCAGCGCGTGAATTACTGGGCCGCGCCCGAGGGCGAAGAGCTGGCCGTGTGGTACGAATCGGCCTGGGACATTCCCGCCAGGGACATGATCGAGGCCTACGCCATCATCCAGAAGTGGACCGACCAGGGCATCTCCGCCGACTTCTACCGCAAGGTGATCGGCGACGCCTTCATCGGCTCGAGCGAGATGATCCAAGACTACCTCTACCGCATCAAGCTCGGCCTCAAGAGCAAGTACTACATGAACCAGAAGACTTCGGCGGGCTTTCGGCAGCTGGGCGAGGCCGAGGCCGAGCGCAAGGAACTCGTCGACCGCATGGTGGGCAGCGCCATGGCCGCCGCGGCCTCGGACAAGCAAGCCGATGCCGGCAGCGCGGACGACACCACCGCCACCAGCGTGCTCGACGCCGACCCCGAGTGCAACGGCTCCTGCACCCTCTGAGCACAAGGAACACCGCCATGACCGCCAACGTCTTCAACTACGCCAAGACCGATTACGACAAGCCGCTGCTCTTTCTCGGCGAGAAGCAGGGCCTGTTCGACACCATCAACCGCCACTACCCGCGCATCTGGGAGCTGTACAAGACGCAGAAGTCGCTCGACTGGGACGAAAACGAGTTCGACTATTCAAGCTGCAACGCCGACTTCAAGAAGGCCAGCCGCTCCACCTACGACATGATGATCAAGACGCTGGCCTGGCAGTGGGAGGCCGACAGCGTCGCCAGCCGCGCCGTCGCGCCGGTGCTTGCGCCCTTCATCACCAGCAGCGAACTCTGGGCCGCGTGGCAGCGCGTGTCGGACAACGAAGTCATCCACGCCGCCACCTATTCCGAGATCGTGCGCAACTCGTTCGACGATCCCTCGGTCATCATCGATGAAATCCTGCGCGTGGAAGAAGCCCACGCCCGTCTCAATCGCGTGGTGCGTGCCTTCGCCGAGGGCTTCAAGGCCTCGCACCTGTACGCGCTGGAGCAGCTGCCCAACGATCAGGAAACCTACAACGCCATCTTCATGACGGTCGTCGCGCTCTACTGCATGGAGCGCATCCAGTTCATGGCCTCGTTCGCCGTGACTTTCGCCATCTGCGACACCGGCATGTTCCAGCCCATCGGCAAGGCCATCCAGAAGATTGCGCAGGACGAACTCGAAATCCATGCCGAACTCGACCGCGCGGTGCTGCAAAACGAACTCGAAACCGCCCGCGGCCAGATCGCCTTCGCCCAGAAGCGCGAGGAAATCGAGCAGCTCATCGCCGAAGTGGTGGACAGCGAACTCACCTGGATCGCCTACCTCTTCTCCGAAGGCCGCGAACTCGTCGGCATGAACGCCGAGCGCCTTTCCGCGTGGACGCTGTACTGCGCCAAGGACGTGTATCAGACGCTGGGTATCGAAACCGCCCCATACGAGTTCCCCAAGGCCAATCCACTCAAGTTCATGGAGAAGTGGCTCAACATCAGCAAGACGCAGGCGTCTCCGCAGGAGCAGGATATTGCGGCTTATAAAGTCGGGGTGATGCGGAGGAACGATGAGGGGGTGGTGTTTGATGTGGATTTTTGAGACGTAGCCACTTTGGCGCGGCAAGCTGCCTCGCCATCTACCAGCCGTAATACGCCCCCAGCACCAGCGCAGCCTCGGGGGTGAAGGCGCTGGCGGCGAGTTGCTCCTGCACTTTCGCGTGGGGCCAGCATTCAAAGCGTTCCACCTCGCCATCCTGGTTGACGGGCAGCGTGCCGCCCGGCAGTCGCGCCGTCCACCAGACGATGCGCTCGCGCATGTGGCCCAGGCCTGCGCCGCCCTCGTTGCTGGGCTGGTTCAGGTGGACGGGCTGACCGGGGCGCAGGTTGGTGAGAATTGCGATGTCCAGCCCGGCTTCTTCTTGTGTTTCACGCGCCAAGGCCTGCGTCAGCGTGTCGCGTGCGCTGACCATGCCGCCCATCAGGGTGTCCCATTGGCCGGGGTGGCTGGCTTTGGTGAACGACCGCTGCTGCACCCACAGACCCCGGTCATCGGCGCTCAGGCCGACGAGGTGCACCGCTTCGGTGGCAATGCCCAGCACCCGCACCGCGCCGCGCTCCACGGTGGCAATCTGCCGGCCATGGGCGTCGCACACCGCAAGCTGTTCGTCGCGCCATGGCCCGCAGCGGCCGGTGTCGCGCAGCAGGGCGGCGAGGGCGTTCAGGGCGCCGCTGGCGCCTTCCGCGGGCAAGGCAAGCCCGTCGGCCGCACCGCACTCTTTGAATGAGAGCTGTACACGCCCGTCCAGCAAGCGTTTGAGCTCGATTTGATTCAAAATTTCTGGCGCGACCGAGCCCACCTGCGCCTGGCCTACCCACAGCGGAACGCGCCCCTGCCCCGGGCCACGCTGCGTGCGAACGCGCAGCGTGGCGAGCCAGGGCGGTACGGGTGGGTTCACGCCAGCGTGAGGATGGTGCAGCCCGTGGTCTTGCGCGCCTCCAGGTCGCGGTGCGCCTGCGCCGCGTTGGCCAGCGGCTGGCGCTGGTCGATGTGGATCTTGACCTGGCCGCTGGCGACGACGGAGAACAGGTCGTCGGCCATGGCCTGCGTCGATTCGCGCGTGGCCATATGGGTGAACAGGGTCTGGCGCGTGACGTAGATCGAGCCCCTGGCGGCAAGGATGCCGGGGGAAAACGGCGGCACCGGCCCCGAGGCGTTGCCGAAGCTCACCATCAGGCCGAAGGGGCGCAGGCACAGGAGCGAGCCTTCCCAAGTGTCCTTGCCGACCGCGTCGTAGACCACCTTCACGCCGCGCCCGCCGGTGATTTCCTTGACCCGCGCGGCAAAGTCTTCCTTGGCGTAATTGATCACGTGGGCCGCGCCGTTGTCGCGCGCCAATGCGCATTTGGCATCGCTGCCCGCCGTGCCGATCAATTGCAGGCCGAGCGCGCGCGCCCACTGGCAGGCGATCAGGCCCACGCCGCCGGCCGCCGCGTGAAACAGCACGAAGTCACCCGGGACCAGGCCCTCCACGGGCTTGCATTTGTTCAGCAGGTACTGGGCGGTCAGGCCCTTAAGCATCATCGCCGCGCCGGTCTCGAAATCGATGGTGTCGGGCAGCTTGCAGACGGTGGTCGCGGGCATCACGCGCGCCTCGCTGTAGCTGCCCTGCGGCCCCGCGTAGGCCGCGCGGTCGCCCACGGCCAGGTGCGTGACGCCCGCACCCACGGCCTCGATCACGCCCGCGCCTTCGCCTCCGAGCACGAGGGGGAGCTGGCTGGCGTACAGACCGGTGCGAAAGTACACGTCGAGAAAATTCACGCCGATCGCGTGGTGCCGGATGCGGATCTCACCCGGGCCGGGTTCGCCCACGGGCACATCGACCAGTTGCATTACTTCGGGGCCGCCGTGCTGGCGAATCTGTATGGCACGAACCATGGTTGTTTTCTCCGCAATCAAATGACATCAACGGACTATCGTGCCATGTTTGACGCCGGCGCGCTCGAAGCACCTTATCACCCGTTACATTTGGCGTCTTCATGCAGTCACGAGTCACTCCTTCCACGCTTTTCATGCTCACGGCCGCGCCGCTGCTGTGGGCGGGCAACGCCGTCGTCGGCCGCACGGTGCACGCGCTCGTCGGCCCCTCCATGCTCAACTTCCTGCGCTGGCTGCTGGCCTTCATCGTGCTGCTGCCCATCGCCTGGCGGGTGCTGCGCCCGGACAGCGCGCTCTGGCCGCACTGGCGCCGCTACAGCATGCTGGGGCTGCTGGGCATCGGCAGCTACAACGCGCTGCAGTACCTGGCGCTGCAGACGTCCACGCCCGTCAACGTCACGCTCGTTGCCTCGGGCACGCCGGTGTGGATGCTGATCGTGGGGACGCTGTGTTTCGGCGCCCGCGTGGCGCGGCGGCAGGTCGTGGGCGCCATGCTCTCGATTGCCGGTGTGCTGCTCGTGCTCAGCCGGGGCGACTGGCAACATCTGATCGCGCTGCGCCTGGTGCCGGGCGATCTGTACATGGTGCTGGCGACCATCGCCTGGGCGTTCTACAGCTGGCTGCTGATGCGCACGAGCGAGCCTGCCGCGCTGCGCGGCCGCTGGAGCGATTTCCTGATGGCGCAGATGGTCTTCGGCGTGGCGTGGTCGGGTGCGTTCGCGGGCGCCGAGTGGACCGTGGGCGGCTATCACGACATTCAATGGGGCTGGCCGCTCGTGCTGGCGCTCGTGTTCATCGTCGTCGGTCCGGCGCTGCTTGCCTATCGCTTCTGGGGTGAGGGCGTGAAGCAGGGCGGGCCGGTGCTGGCCGGGTTTTTCCTCAATCTCACGCCGCTCTTTGCTGCGATCATGTCGGCAGCGTTTCTGGGCGAGGTGCCTCACCTCTACCACGGGCTGGCCTTCCTGCTGATCGTGGGCGGCATCGTGGCAACCTCCTGGCGGCGCTGACCGTATGACGCCTACAGCCAGCCTGTTCCTCATCGCGCTCCTGATCGCCTTGAGCGCGTTTTTCTCGCTGGCCGAAATATCGCTTGCCGCCGCGCGGCGCCTGCGTCTGCGCCAGATGGCCGACGATGGCGACGCGCGCGCCGCGCTGGTGCTGCGCACGCAGGAGCAACCGGGCGACTGGTTCACCGTGGTGCAGGTGGGCATCAACGCGGTGGCGATCCTGGGCGGCATCGTCGGCGAGGGCGCGTTCGGCGCCTGGTTCGGCGATCTGTTGCAGCCCTGGTTTTCCGAGGGCAGCGCGCGCACGCTGGGCTTCATCCTCTCGTTCGTGCTGGTCACTTCCTTCTTCATCCTGTTTGCCGATCTGTTGCCGCGGCGCGTCGGCATGGTCCGGCCGGAGTGGCTCGTGGTGCGCTTGGTGCGGCCCATGCGCTTGTGCATCGTGCTGTTCAAGCCGCTGGTGTGGTGCTACAGCCGTTCGGCCGATCTGCTGCTGCGACTGCTGGGCCTGCCGCGCCAGCGCGACGAACGCATCACGTCCGACGACATCCTGGCGCTGGCGCAGGCGGGGATGCAGGCCGGAGTACTGGCCGAGCGCGAGCAGCGGGTGATCGCCAATCTCTTCGAGCTCGATTCGCGCGCCGTATCGTCCGTCATGACACTGCGTGAGCGCGTGGCCTATTTCCTGAGAGACACGCCCGACAGCGAGATCCGCCTGAGGATTGCGGCCGAGCCGTTTTCCACCTATCCGGTGTGCGATGGCGACATCGACCATGTGCTGGGCTACGTCGATGCCAAGGACCTGTTTCAGCGCATCCTGAACAACCAGCCGATGTCGCTCATGGACGACACGCTGGTGCGTCGCGTGCTGATCGTGCCCGATCGCCTGACGCTCGCGGAGGTGCTCGAGCAGTTTCGCCAGGCGCACGAAGACTTTGCGGTGATCGTCAACGAGTACAGCCGCATGGTGGGCGTGGTCACGCTCAATGACGTGATGAGCACCGTGATGGGTGAACTGATCGGCCCCGCGGATGAAGAGCAGATCGTGCGCCGCGATGCGGATTCCTGGCTGATTGATGGCGTGGCGCCGATCGAGGATGTGCTGCACGCGCTGCAGCTCGATGAGCTGCCGCACGCCGATGAATATGAGACCTTGGCGGGTTTTTTGATGGTGATGCTCAGGCGCGTGCCGCGGCGCACCGACAGCGTGGTGTTCGGTGGCTACAAGTTCGAGGTGCTGGATGTGGACAGCTACCGCATCGACCAGGTGATGGTTTCCCGGCTGCCGCCTGCCAGGGAGTCGGCCGATGCGGCCGCTCAGGCGCTGCGTGACGGTTCGTGATATTTCCAGCGTCGCTGGTTGGCGAACACCGCATCGGGATATGCGGCCTTGCCGCGGCTGCCGTTGTAGCGCCCCAGGGCCATGAACAGATCGCCGTTCTCGCGGTCCAGGTAGTGGCGCAGGATCACGCAGCCGAAGCGCAGATTGGTCTGCATGTGAAACAGCTTGCTGGGGTCGCCATCGCCAATCAGGCGTGACCAGAAGGGCATGACCTGCATGTAGCCACGCGCGCCGGCCGACGAGACGGCGTATTTGCGAAACGCGCTTTCCACCTGGATCAGGCCCAGCACCAGCGATTCATCGAGTCCGGCGCGCCTGGACTCGTACCAGACGGTCTGCAGCAGATCGCGCCGCCGCTCCCAGGGTAGCTGGCGCGGGCGCAGGCGCTCGCTCATCGTGCCCAGCCAGCGCAGGTAGCTGATGCGCGCCTCGGTGCTGGTGAATGTGGGTTCGGGCGGCGCCTGATCGTTCACGGCGGAACTGAGCGCGCTGCGTACCGAATCCATCAGGGGCTCTTCGATCTGCCCGCCCGCGTGCGCCGTCCCGGGCAGCGCCAGCCAGCCTGCCGGGCCTGTACCCAGGGCAAGCAGCCATGTACGACGAGTGCAGGCGCTGGCGTTCATCCGTTATTGACGTGGTCGGCCAAATATTGTGCTACGTCTGTCAGGGCCATGGACGTGGCCCGGGTGTCACGCCGGTGTTGATACTCCACCTGGCCTTCCTTCAGGCCCCGGTCGGAGAGCACCACGCGGTGCGGTACGCCGATCAATTCCCAGTCGGCAAACATGGCGCCAGGGCGCTCGCCGCGGTCGTCCAGCAGGACATCGATGCCGCGTGCCAGCAGCTCGTCGTGCAGGCGCTCGGCCACCTCCTTCACGGTGATGCTGCGGTCCATGCCGATGGGGCAGAGCACCACGGTGAACGGCGCGATCGCGTCGGGCCAGATGATGCCGCGCTCGTCGTGGTTCTGTTCGATCGCGGCGGCGGGCAGGCGGGTGATGCCAATGCCGTAGCAGCCCATTTCGAAGAAGGCCGGCTTGCCGTCTTCGCCCAGGAAGGTGGCGTTCATCGCCTTCGAATACTTGGTGCCCAGATAGAACACGTGGCCGATTTCGATGCCGCGCTCGATCACCAGCGGCCCCTGGCCATCGGGCGAAGGATCGCCCGCCACCACGTTGCGCAGGTCGGCCACGAAATCGGGCTCGGGCAGATCACGGCCCCAGTTCACGCCGGTGATGTGGAAATCCTCGCGGTTGGCGCCGCATACCCAGTCGGCCATCACGGCGACTTCGCGGTCCGCGACGAGGGTGACGGGCTGCAGGAGGTTCAGGGGGCCGAGATAACCGGGCTTGGCGCCGAAGTGCGCCTCGATTTCCGCGACGGTGGCAAAACGAAAACCCGCGTCCAGTCCCGGCACCTTGGAGACCTTGACTTCATTCATGTCGTGGTCGCCGCGCAGCAGCAGCAGCCAGATCTTCGCGCCGGTGATGTCGCCGGCTTCGTTGGTGAGGTCGGTCGCCAGCACCAACGATTTGACGGTTTGCGCCAGCGGCAGGCCCAGCAGCTCGGCCACCTGCGCGCAGGTGCTCCTGCCGGGCGTGGGGGTGAGCGTTTGTGCCTGGGCAGGCGCGGGGCGCGCCTGCGAGGGTGGGGCGCTTTCGGCCTTTTCCATGTTGGCCGCATAGTCGCTGCCCGGGCAATAGACGATGGCGTCTTCTCCCGTGGCGGCAATCACCTGAAACTCTTCGCTCAGGTCGCCGCCGATTGCGCCCGAATCGGCACGCACGGCGCGGTAGGACAGCCCGAAGCGGTCGAAGATCCGGCAGTAGGCGGCGCGCATGGCCTGGTAGCTCAGTTGCGCGGCCTCGCGGTTCTTGTCGAAGGAATAGGCATCCTTCATGATGAACTCGCGTCCGCGCATCAGGCCGAAGCGCGGGCGGCGCTCGTCACGGAACTTGGTCTGGATCTGGTAGAAATTCTTCGGCAGCTGCTTGTGGCTGCGCAGTTCCTGGCGGGCGATGTCGGTCACCACCTCTTCGCTCGTGGGCTGAATCACGTAGTCGCGCTGGTGGCGGTCCTTGATGCGCAGCAGTTCCGGCCCCATTTTTTCAAAGCGCCCGGTTTCCTGCCAGAGTTCGGCCGGCTGCACGACGGGCATGGTGCATTCGACGGCGCCCGCGCGGTTCATCTCTTCGCGCACGATGGCCTCGACCTTGCGCAGCACGCGCAGGCCCATGGGCATGTAGTTGTAGATGCCGGCGCCGAGCTTCTTGATGAGACCGGCGCGCATCATCAGCTGATGGCTGACGATCTCGGCGTCGGCAGGGGCTTCCTTGAGGGTGGAAATGAAGAATTGGGAGGCTTTCATCGCGTGAATTCGCTGCTTTGCAGAGCTGCGCTTGATGCACGTCAACATGCGTGCATAATGGCTTCAACTTGCAAGAATTGGGGTCAGATTATGCTCGACAGAGAAGGCTTTCGGCCAAATGTCGGCATCGTTCTGCTCAACCAGAGAAACCAGGTATTTTGGGGCAAACGTTTAGGGACGCACAGTTGGCAGTTTCCGCAGGGTGGCATCGATCGGGGCGAAAGTCCGCAGGAGGCGATGTTCCGGGAACTGCACGAGGAGGTCGGGCTGCTGGCCCACCATGTGCGCGTGGTTGCCCGTACGCGGGACTGGTTGCGCTACGAGGTGCCGGATCGCTACATCCGCCGCGATGCGCGCGGACACTACAAGGGACAAAAGCAGATCTGGTTTCTGCTGCAGCTGACGGGTAACGACTGGGATCTGAACCTGCGCGCCACCAACCACCCAGAGTTTGACGCCTGGCGCTGGAACGAATACTGGGTGCCGCTGGACGTGGTGGTGGAATTCAAGCGCGGGGTCTATGAGCTGGCGCTTACCGAACTCTCGCGCTTTCTGCCGCGCACCATTCAGCGCAACCGCTATCTGCGCGCGGGCATGCGCGCGCGCGAGTACACCGGCAAGGACTACGCCGGGGCCTATCGAGGGGGCTCCATGCTGGTGCACCCGGGGGTGGAATTGCCGCCCGGGGCGAGCTTCGACCCCGATCCGCATTCCGACGAGGCCCTGCAGGGCGCCGTGATTGCGCCACCGCCCGCAAGCGCCGCGCCCGTGCCGTCACACAAGTGAGCCGCAGGGCGCGGGCCGTGTTCAGAGGTGCGTGAGCACCATGTTGTCGCGGTGCACCATTTCGGGCTCGGCGGCGTAGCCCAGCAGGTGCTCGAACTCGGCTGAGGATTTGCGGCACAGCAGCCGCGCCTCGGCGCTCGCATAGTTGGCCAGCCCGCGGGCGATTTCGCTGCCACCGGCGTCGCGCACGGCAATGACGTCGCCGCGCACGAATTCACCTTCCACCGCCACCATGCCGATGGGCAGCAGGCTTTTGCCCGCCTGGCGCAGCACGGCTGCGGCGCCCGCATCCACGGTGACCGAGCCACGCAACTGCAGGTGGTCCATCATCCACTGCTTGCGCGCCTGGTGCTTGTGCGTGTGCGCGACGAGCAGGGTGCCGATGGCCTCGCCGCGTGCCAGGCGCAGCAGCGCATTGGGTTCGCGCCCCCAGGCGATGACCGTTGACGCGCCCGAACCCGCTGCGCGCTTGGCGGCGATGATCTTGGTGATCATCCCGCCCTTGCCGATGGACGAGCCCGCGCCGCCGGCCATGGCTTCCAGGGCGGGGTCTCCGGCCTGTGCCTCATGGATGAAGCGCGCATCGGGGTGGCGGCGCGGATCGGCCGAATACAGGCCCTTCTGGTCCGTCAGGATGACGAGCGCATCGGCCTCGACGAGGTTGGTGACCAGCGCGCCCAGTGTGTCGTTGTCGCCCACCTTGATTTCGTCGGTCACCACGGTGTCGTTTTCATTGATGACCGGCACGACGCCCAGGTGCAGCAGCGTGAGCAGGGTCGAGCGCGCATTCAGGTAGCGCTCGCGGTCGGCCAGGTCGGCGTGCGTGAGCAGGATCTGGGCGCTCGCCAGGCCGTGCTCGCGCATCTTGGTTTCGTACATCTGGGCCAAGCCCATCTGACCGACCGCCGCGGCCGCCTGCAGTTCGTTGACTTCACTCGGGCGTTGGGCCCAGCCCAGGCGCTTCGTTCCTTCGGCAATGGCGCCGCTCGACACCATGATGACCTCGCGCCGCGCACCCGCCTCCCCGTGGACCAAGGCCGCCAGCTGGCGGCACCACTCGCCGATGGCCGCGGCATCGAGCCCCCGGCCTTCGTTGGTCACGAGACTGGAGCCGACCTTGACGACGATGCGGTGTGCCTTGCGCAGGATCTGGGACGGAATTGTCATTGAAATACGGATCTAACGCTTTCTGTATATGCGCTAACAGCTATAAAAATAGTGTAGACCTGACTAGCCTTTCGAGAGATCGGGCGCGGCGAAGCGCGGGTCCACCTCGGCGGGCGCCTGGCTCGCCAGCTGCACGGTGTGCACGTGCTGGAAGATGGACTTGACGAGGTTCTCGCAGCCTTCGCGCGTCAGGGCCGAAATTTCGAAGACCGGGCCCTTCCACTTGAAGCGCTTGACGAAATCCTTGACGCGGGCCGCGCGCTCGGCCTGCGGCACCATGTCCAGCTTGTTCAGCACCAGCCAGCGCGGCTTGGCGTAGAGCTCGGCATCGTATTTCTTGAGCTCGCCGACGATGGCCCGGGCCTGGGCGACGGGATCGACCGTGTCGTCGAACGGAGCCATGTCCACGATGTGCAGCAGCAGCCGCGTGCGCTGCAGATGGCGCAAGAACTGGTGGCCCAGGCCCGCGCCTTCGGAGGCGCCTTCGATCAGACCGGGGATGTCCGCAATGACAAAGCTCTGCTCCGGCCCGACGCGCACCACGCCCAGGTTGGGGTGCAGCGTGGTGAACGGATAGTCGGCGATCTTGGGGCGGGCGTTGGAGACTGCGGCGATGAAGGTGGACTTGCCCGCGTTGGGCATGCCCAGCAGCCCCACGTCGGCCAGCACCTTGAGCTCGAGCTTGAGATTTTTCTTCTCGCCGGGCCAGCCGGGCGTTTTCTGGCGCGGCGCGCGGTTGATCGCGCTCTTGAAGCGCAGGTTGCCAAAGCCGCCGTCGCCCCCTTTGGCGATCATCACGGGCTGGTCGGGTTCGAGTAATTCGTAGAGAACGGCGCCGGTTTCCGCGTCGCTGATGATGGTGCCCACGGGCATCCTGAGCGTGATGTCGGCTCCCGCGGCGCCGAACATGTCCGAGCCCATGCCGTGCTCGCCGCGTTTGGCCTCATGCCTGCGTGCGTAGCGATAGTCCACCAGGGTGTTGAGGTTGGGATCGGCCACGGCATACACATGGCCACCGCGACCCCCATCGCCGCCATTGGGGCCGCCGAATTCCTTGTATTTTTCGTGGCGGAACGACACGCAGCCATTGCCGCCGTCGCCTGCAACGATGTCAATGTAGGCTTCGTCTACGAATTTCATGGCTGTGCAAGTGTAGTGGTGTCGTGATCCGTCCAAACAACAAAGCCCCGGCGTGCGGGGCTTTGTCGGTTGCGTGACGCGTCAGGCCGCGCTGGGTGGCGTGATGTTGGCCGTGTGCTTGGAGAGCGCGCCGCGCGTGGAGAACGACACGTGGCCGTCCACCAGGGCGAACAGCGTGTGATCCTTGCCGATGCCGACATTGCTGCCCGGATGAATGCGCGTGCCGCGCTGGCGCACGATGATGGAGCCGGCGCTGACCATCTGGCCACCGTAGGCCTTCACACCGAGCATCTTGGGCTTGGAATCGCGCCCGTTTCGCGTGGAGCCGCCGCCTTTTTTATGTGCCATGATTCAATCCCCTGTAGTCAAGCTGCAATCGTGTCGATCTGCAGTTCGGTGAACTGCTGACGATGGCCTTGGCGCTTCTGGTAGTGTTTGCGCCGACGCATCTTGAAGATGCGCACCTTGTCATGCTGGCCGTGGGCAACGACAGTCGCCTTCACACTGGCGCCGGACACCAGGGGCGTACCCACCTTGAGCTCGCTGCCGTTTCCGACTGCCAGCACCTGGTCAAGCACGATTTCCTGGCCTACTTCCGCAGCAATCTGTTCTATCTTGATTTTTTCGCCAGCGGCAACGCGATACTGCTTGCCGCCGGTTTTTATGACCGCGTACATGTAAACCTCTGTGTAGTGAGTTCTGCGGACGAATTTCCACAGAACCTGCAATTGTATGTGATATCGGCGCCGCATCCAAATGACCTGTGCACCCAGTACGGGAGGGTGGCTTGCCCTTCCTATAATCAGCGGTCATTGACGCCACCGCGAGTAACTACACCTTGAGCGCTTCATCATCGGGCACGACGGCCGCACTGGCACTGATTGCAAATGACATGCGCGAGGTGGACAAAGTCATCGGCGCGCGGCTGCAGTCGTCGGTGACGCTGGTCGGCGATGTGGCGCGCTACATCATCGTCGCGGGCGGCAAGCGCCTGCGTCCCGCGCTGCTGCTTCTGATGTGCGGCGCGCTCGAGTGCCGCGACGTGCGGCGCTTCAACCTGGCTGCGGTGGTCGAATTCATCCACACGGCCACGCTGCTGCACGACGATGTTGTCGATGCCTCCACCCTGCGGCGCGGCCTGGTGACGGCCAACGAGCATTTCGGCAACCCCGCCAGCGTGCTGGTAGGCGACTTCCTGTATTCGCGCGCCTTCCAGATGATGGTGGAAACGGGCGATATGCGGGTCATGCAGATCCTGGCCGACGCCACCAACATCATCGCCGAAGGCGAGGTACAGCAGCTCGTGAACACACACGACGCCACGCTGACCGAAGCCGGTTACCTGGAAGTGATCCGCTCCAAGACCGCCAAGCTGTTCGAGGCCAGTGCCCGGCTGGCGGCGGTGCTGGCCGCCAGCAGCACCGAGGTCGAGGCGGCGTGCGCGGAATACGGCAAGGCGCTGGGCACGGCATTTCAGGTCATCGACGATGCGCTGGACTATGACGGCGACGCGCACGAGATGGGCAAGAACATAGGCGACGATCTGCGTGAGGGCAAGATGACGCTGCCGCTCATCATTGCGATGCAGCGCGGCGACGAAGCGCAAAAGGCGTTGCTCAGGCGCGTGATAGAGCAGGGCTCGACCGACGAGATGGAGTCGGTGGTGGCTGTGGTGCGTGCGACTGACGCAATGGCCGCGACCCGTGCGGCGGCAGGCGCGCAGGCGCAGCTTGCCATGGATGCAATTTCAGGCTTGCCAAGTAATTTTCACACCGAAGCACTGCTACAATTAGCGGCTCAGTTGCTCTTGCGCAGGGTTTGAAACCGGCTCAATTCAACGGAATCATCGGGGTGTAGCTTAGCCTGGTAGAGCGCTACGTTCGGGACGTAGAGGCCGGAGGTTCGAATCCTCTCACCCCGACCAGAATTTTCTTGTAAATCAATTAATTAACCCGCCAGTGCATCTGCCGGCGGCGTTCATCGAAAAAATTCTGTGCCAAATCTGTGCCAAATCACAGACCTAGAACGGCATGTCTGGGCTCAAGGAATAAACAGCCTTCGCTACAGGAGTCTCCTCAGCACTGGAGACTTGCATGGCCGTCATCGAGAACCGTTCGCGCTTTCGCGTCAGCGTCAAGAACCGCGATGATCTGACGAAACACTTCAGCTACAACAGGCTCAAGCACGTCCAGTCCTACATGCGTCAACTGCGCGCCTAGGGCCTCAAACCCAAGACCGCTCAACTTGACGAGCACTGGCTGGTGCGTGGTTTGGAAGTCTGGCGAGCAGGTCTGGGCGGAGTTGCACGAGCAAGCCTGGCGTTACTTCGGGGTATCGTGCCGTTACGTCGTGCTGGACAACCTCAAGGAAGGCGTCCTGAAACCCGACCTGTACGAGCCAGCGCTAAATCTGGTCTATGCCGCCACGCTCGCCTACTACGAGGTGGTGGCCGATCCGGCACGGGTTCGGGAATCGCTCGCGGTCTATCGTCGCGATGCGAAACCGCGGTGACTTCACCCGTACGCACTTCTCGCGTGGCGTTGACTTAGTTCAAGGCGCGCACCAGCACGAAGGCGGTGACGATCACGAGCTGCACCAGCGGGTAGAGGCTGGCGCGGTCGAACAGTCGTGCGGCGCTGCGCGGATCGTGCGTGCGTGCCAATGCCAAGCCGGGCAAGATGAGCAGGTAAACGCCGGCCACGAATGTGGCGACAAGGTAGGCCCAGCCCAGAGGCAGCGGGGACATGGCGGGCAGGGCCAGGCTCAGGGCGATGGTGGCGACCAGAGCAAGGATCACCGCGCGCGCCGCGACCTTGGGGCCGAACGTGAGCGGAATGGTCTTGGCGCCGACGCGGCGGTCTTCCTCCACGTCGTTCCAGTCGGCGGGGATGTTCTGCCCACCGATTTCCCAGCATATGAGCCAGGCAACCATGAGTGCAAGCAGGGCCGGATCGGGGCGCGGCACGACCGCGAGAACGGCCGCCACTGGGCCGAGTGATTTGACGAGGCCGCTCACGAGCACGCGCCACCAGGTGATCTTGAGCAGCCTGCAGTAGATGATTTCCAGCACCGGCGCGGCCAGCACGATGACGACGAGGAGGGGGTTGAGCCACCACGCGCCGACCAGTGCCACCAGGTACCAGACGGCGAACCAGGCCAGGCCGGCTGAGAAGCTGAGCTTGCCCTGGGCGATGGGGTAGCGCAGCGCGGAAGCTTCCACCGAGTAGCCGGGGTTGACGCCGGTGCCGGCGAATTTTTCGCGATCGGCCTGGACGCCCACAAGGTCGTTGAGCGCGTAGATGGCGGTGTAGCCCGCCAGCGCGGTGACGAGGGCCACGGCGAGCACCGGCAGGGGCGGGAAGGCGCCCAGCCACAGCAGCGCGGCAAACCCCGCCATGGCGATGTCGAGCACGCCGTGCGTGGAGCGCGAGAGGGCGAGGAATTTGCTTAGCATGGGTCAGACCGCCTTCACGTAGCTCATCATGAAGTTGACGTCTTCGCGGCCCCCGGCGACGCGAAAGCTCTTGAAGAGCGGGTTGTACATGAGGCTGGCGCTGCGCAGGTGCGTGAGGCCGCTCTGGCGTGCCCACGAGCGCAATTCATCGGGGCGAATGAGCTTTTCGTACTGGTGCGTGCCGCGCGGCAGGATGCGCAGGACGTATTCGCCACCGATGATGGCGAAGAGCCAGGCCTTGAAGTTGCGGTTGATGGTGGAAAAGATGGCGTGGCCACCGGGCTTGAGCAGGCGCGCGCAGGCGTCGATGACGGCGGCCGGATTGGGTACGTGCTCGAGCATCTCCAGGCAGGTGACGACATCGTAGCTGCCCGCTTCCTGCGCCACCAGCTCTTCCACCGTCTGGATGCGGTAGTCGATGGCAAGGCCGCCTTGCGCGGCGTGCTGGCGCGCGACTTCGAGCGTGAGCTCGGACTGGTCGATGCCGACGACCTGGGCGCCGGCCTTGGCCAGGGTTTCGGTCAGGATGCCGCCGCCGCAGCCGACATCGACGACGCGCTTGCCGCGCACGTCGGTGTGCTCGAAGGTGAACTGGCTGCGCAACGGGTTGATGACGTGCAGCATGCCCATCTTGCCGTTCGGATCCCACCAGAGCTGGGCGACACGGTCGAATTTGCTGATTTCCTGGCTGTCAACGTTCGAGGGACGATTCATGGGTGGGGGTCAGTCTTTCAAGGAGTTCGGTGCTGGCGCGATGCAGCTCGGCGCGCGTGATGTCGTGCGCGAAGATGCAGCCGCCAATGGCCGTGGGCAGGGGCACGCGCTGCAGGCCGTTGCGGTGCTCGATGCGATCGAGCAGCGACTGCCACATCAGCTCGGTATCGAGCACCTCGGTGTCGCAGGTGATGCCAAGGTGCTCGACCAGGGCAAAGATGCGGGCCAGGGCCTCGGCGGCCAGCAGCCCGCGCTGCGCCGCGATCACGCTGGAGACCAGGCAGTCCAGCAACACCGCCTCGCCATGCAGCAGGCGCTGGGGATGGCGCGCTTCCAGGCCGTAGCTGAAGGTGTGGCCGAAATCGACCCTGCGTGAGAGCTCTTCCTCGTAGAGGTTGGGCGAGAGCTCGGCGAGCATGCCGGTGATGGCGCGATCGAGCAGGGCGCGGCTCCTGGGCGTGGCAAATGCGGTGGTGATGCCCTCGGCGCCGCTTTGTTCGAGCATGTCGAACAGGCCGGCATCCACCACGATGGCGAGCTTGATGATTTCGCACACGCCGTTGACGAGGTGGCGCCGCGGCAGCGTGCCGAGAAAAACCGGATCGAGCAACACGGCCATCGGTGGCTCGAAGCTGCCCAGGCGGTTCTTGCTGGTGCCGAAGTTGATGCCGTTCTTGATGCCGAGCGCCGCATCGATATGGCCCATGAGCGTGGTGGGCACCTTGATGTGCGGGATGCCGCGCCGGTAGCTGGCGGCGAGGAAGGCGGCCACGTCGGTGAGCACGCCGCCGCCGATGGCGATCAGGGGCTCGTCGCGGCGATGGATGGGAAAGGTGTCGAGCGCGCGTGCCAGGTCTTGGTACGCGTCGATGTTCTTGTGCGCTTCGCCGCCGGGGAAGACGGCGAAGTGGGTCTGGATGCCGTGCGTGCCGAACCACTGGCGTATGGCCTGGCCGTGGTGATGCCAGACATTCGCGTCCAGCACGACGAAGCGCCGCCCGCCCTGGCGGCCCCAGTCCAGCAGCGCCGTGCTCTCCGGGGCGAACAGGCCGGGGGTCTTGACCACGTCGTAGGCGATGGGGCGCTGGGTGCGCACCTGCCAGCGTTCACCCGCCATGCTCATGCCGCCTCCAGCCAGTGGGCGCGCTGCAGCAGGATCTCGCGGGCCACGCGCTGCGCGTCGGCCAGGCTGTGATCGCGCCAGTTGCCGCATTGCTCGATGTTGGCGTAGGGCACGGCCTGGGCGCTTTGCATTTCGGTGAGGATGCGCGCCAGCGCCTCGCACAGCACCTCGGCGCGTCCTTCGTTGACGAAGCCCAGATAAAAGCCCGTGCGGCAGCCCATGAGGCCCACGGACAGGAAGTTGCGCGGCAGCAGGCGATTGAAGCCCTCCAGCAGGAAGTGTTCGACCGAGTGCAGTTCGCTGCTCGTGAGGAAGGCGTCCCGGTTGGGCAGGCGCACGCGCAGATCGACCGCGTAGATCGTGTCACCGCCAGGCGTGGGCAAGGCGCTGCGCAGCTTGAGCGTGGGAGCCTTCAGTCGCCGGTGATCGAGTTCGCCGGTGAGGCCTGGGGGCCAGCCGAGCGCGGCTTCACCGTGGCGGGTGGGTGAGGGTACGTTCATCGCTCAGGCGGCCCGGATGAGCGGCATGAGGTGGCGGTAGCTCGCGGCCAGCGCCTGCTCCCAGCCATCGATGTGGTGGTAGAGCTCGATCGCGCCGTAGCCGTCGAAGCCCTGATCCGTCAGGGCCTTGAAGCTCGCGGCGAAGTCCAGCGTGCCTTCGCCCGGCACTTCGTGAAAATGCACAATGCCGGTGCGGGTGTTGGCCACCATGCGCTCGATCAGCGGCACGCCCTGGGCGCCGCGCAGGTACGCGACGACAGGGCGGGCGCGTTCGAGCACGTCATAGCTCAGGCCCGGCACGGAAATGAGGTAGGTGAAGATTTCATCGTCCAGCGGGCCTTGCCGCGTGGGCAGGCTGGCGTAGGCGACGGTCTGCAATGCGGCCCGGGTGCCTGCACGGGTCAGCAGTTCGTCGATGCGCCGCAGCCGCGCGGCGCTGGGTTGGCCGTCGGCGAAGTGGATCGCATGGGCCGGGTCGACGAGCAGGAAGTCGGCCGTGTCCTCGAAGTGCACCAGCGTGCTCGCGTGGGCGAGGTCGAAGGCGAGCGCCTCGCTGTCGTGGCGGATTTTGAGGTTCCAGCCCTCACGTGCATCCGAGATGTGCAGGTAGCGCGCGTGCGCCGCGGCCTCGCCCAGCGCCTGGATGTAGTTGGCCTCGGAGCAGTAGGCGTGGCAGATGTCGATGTGCAGCTTGAACTTGGGCGAGTCCACGGCGCGCATCAGCGCCAGGCCCTCGGCCAGGGTTTCGATGTGCATGCCGGGCTCGGGCTCGATCAGGAGCGTGATGTCTTCCTCGGCGTGGATCTCGGCCAGGCACTCGCGAATCGAATCGACCAGCAGCTCGGTGGGGTTGATCTCGGGGTGGGCGACGTGGTCCTCGCGCACGAAGCCGCTGCCGAAGGTGACGAGGTTCACGCCCAGCATGCGCGCCACATGGATGCCGCGCTTGACGAGGTCGATACGGCGCTTGCGCCCGGCATATTCCAGCGCCATGAGCGAGGGCTCATGCGGGCGCTGCGGATCGAAGAAGTGCGAGGCCGTGGCGACGCACGCGGGCTTGACGCGCAGGCGGCTCAGGTGCCGGCCCACGGCGCGCAGATCGTCGTCACCGAGGTTGAAGGGGTTGAACTGGCGGCGGTGAAACGAGACTTCGACACCCTCGTAGCCCGCGCGATCCACCGCGTCGAGCGCGGCGGAAAAATCAAGATTGGTGAGCCCGAAGGTGCTGTATGCGAGATGTATCTTGCCCATGCGTAGCCAGGTCGTCGGTCGTTGAGCGGCGGCGGGCATTTTGCCACGCGCGGCCGGCGCGACCGCCAACGGATACCGCAGTGGAGGGTGGTGGTTTTGGCGGCTTCAGGCCGTCAGGTGATAGTCCTGCAGGCCTTGGGTATCGAGCACCTGCATCTGGCGGCCGTTGACGCGCAGCAGGCCGCGCTGGCTCAGATCCTGCAGGATGCGGGAAAAGTGCGCGGGGGTGAGGTTCAGGCGCGAGGCGATGGTGCGTTTGCTCACATCGAGCGTGAACGCCTGGCCGCCGGCGGTGGCCGATTCGCGCAGCAGAAAGCCGATGAGGCGTTGCGGACCCGAGTGCGTGGTGAAGGCGCCGAAATCGCAGATCGCCATGTACAGCTGGTGGCTCAGGTGCGCGATGAGGCGCTGCGCCAGCGGGCCGTGGGCGGCGATCAGCGGGCTCAGCACGCGTTCGTGCACGTGCAGCACCAGTGTGTCGGCCAGCGCGGTGGCGCTGGTGATGTGGTCGTGGTGACTGAAGAGCGCTGCCTCGCCAAAGCTGGCTCCCGCGCCCAGCAGCCGCACCGTGCGCTCGCTGCCCGAGGCGGCGTTGTAGACGAGCTGCACCGAGCCATAGATGACGAAGCTCATGCCGTTGCAGCGCTGGCCGCGGCGGACGATCACGTCGCCCGGGACGTAGGTCTGGCGTTGCGTGGCGCTGGCCAGCAGCGCCAGCTGCGCACCGTCGAGGTCAGCAAACAGCGCCAGCCGCGAGAGCAGGGCGCGGATGCGCTGCTCCTGCTCGGTGGGAGAGACGGTGTCGGCGGTTGCCTTCTGGGACAGCGGCGCGGGTGCGGTTTCGGCTTTCATGGTTTGGCAGTCTGGCCCGTGCGCGGCCGGGCCAATCCGAAGCCGCCGCACGAGCGGCGAATTTTCCCTTGTATCTTTGACGTGCGTGTTTGGCGATGTTGGCACGCCCGTATCTTCAGGGTTCTGTTCAGGGTTCTGGGTTGGCCGTGGCACGTAGCCGGTCCTCCCGCGCTCCTGGGGAGCCCGTGCGTGAGTCTTCCCGCTGATCGTGGTGGGGGGCGATCGGACAGACCCGCTGGCCTGTGCCTGTGCGCTCCGATCTGCGCATTGGTGGGCATTGCCCCGATGAACCGGGACTCGGGCCAGGCTCGCGACAAACGCGGCGTTTGCGCTGAGGAAAGTGGCCAATCAGACCCTGTGGCCCTTGGCATCCACGACCGTTTCGCCGTCTTCCTTGCGGAATGCGCCGCGCTGCGGCCGCGGCAGGATGTTCAGCACGGTCTCCGAAGGCCGGCACAGGCGCGTGCCCAGCGGCGTCACCACGATGGGCCGGTTGATGAGGATGGGGTGTTGCTCCATGACATCGAGCAATTGCTCATCCGTCCATTGGGGATGGTCCAGGCCGAGTTCCGCATAGGGCGTGCCTTTTTCGCGCAGCGCTTCGCGCACGCTCAGTCCCGCATCGGCCAGGAGCTTGACCAGCGTGGCACGGTCGGGCGGGGTCTTCAGGTACTCGATGACCGTGGGCTCCTCGCCGCTGTTGCGGATCATGGCGAGCACGTTGCGCGATGTGCCGCAGGCGGGGTTGTGATAGATCGTGATGGCGCTCATGGGCATGTCCTGATTATCGGGTGGAGAGTTTGCGGCCTCGCTCGTACCAGTCGCGCGAGCGGTTGACCACGCGCACGACCAGCAGCATCGCGGGAACCTCGATCAGCACGCCGACCACGGTGGCCAGCGCGGCGCCGGACTGGAAGCCGAACAGGCTGATGGCGGCGGCCACGGCCAGCTCGAAGAAGTTGCTCGCGCCGATCAACGCCGAGGGGCAGGCGATGCTGTGACGCTCGCCCAGCCGGCGGTTGAGCCAGTAGGCGATCCCGGAGTTGAAGAACACCTGAATCAGGATCGGCACCGCCAGCATGGCGATCACCAGCGGCTGTTGCAGGATGGCCTGCCCCTGAAAAGCGAACAACAACACCAGCGTGAGCAGCAGTGCCGCGATGGACAGCGGGCCCATGCGCGCCAGCGCGGCCTCGAACGCGGCCCGGCCTCGGCGCAGCAGCGCGCGGCGCCAGAACTGGGCCAGGATCACCGGCACGACGATGTAAAGCGCCACGGACACCAGCAGCGTGTCCCACGGCACCGTAATGGCCGACAGGCCCAGCAGCAGGCCGACGATGGGTGCGAAGGCGAACACCATGACGGTGTCGTTCAAGGCCACCTGCGACAGCGTGAACACCGGATCGCCCCCGGTCAGTCGGCTCCAGACAAAGACCATTGCCGTGCAGGGCGCAGCGGCGAGCAGGATCAGGCCCGCAACATAGCTGTCGAGCTGGTCGGCGGGGAGCCACTGCGCGAAGACCTGGCGGATGAAGATCCACGCCAGCAGCGCCATCGAGAACGGCTTGACCGCCCAGTTCACGAACAGCGTCACGCCGATGCCACGCCAATGCTGCCTGACCTGGCTCAGAGCGCCGAAGTCCACCTTGAGCAGCATCGGAATGATCATGACCCAGATCAACAGGCCCACGGGCAGATTGACCTGGGCGATCTCCATGCGGCCGATGGCCTGGAACACGCCGGGTGCGAATTGGCCCAAGGCAACGCCGGCGACGATGCACAGCAGCACCCAGACGGTCAGGAAGCGCTCGAAGAGGCTCATGCCGGGCATGGCTGGCGCGCGGCCGGCCGTGGTGGCTTGTGTCATGGGCGGCTCACGTCAGCAACAGGAAGTCCGGGATGAGCCCGTGCAGCACGCCGGGGCGGCCGCGGGTGCCGGGTGCTGCGCTTCGCTGAAGACCGGGATATTGCCCAGCGTGTGGAAATGCTCCCAGGCCACGCCCTGCGGGTCGGTGACCCAGTGCTTCTCGCTGCGCGCATAGCAGCAGGTCGTGGTGCCTTCATCCAGCAACGTCATTTCGGCCACCTCGGCGCGGGCCTTGAGCGCGGCCAGTTCCTCGGCATCGTCGGTCTGAATGCCCAGGTGGTCGATGCCCGGCTTGCCGCCGCGCGCGGAGATGGCGAAGTTCACCGGCGGGTCTTCGAGCATCCATTTCGCGTAATCGACTTCGACGCGTGCCGGCTGGGCAGCGAACAGTTGCGAATAAAAGCCGATGCTGCGGTTCAGGTCATCGACGTGCAGGTGGACGTGAAAGCGTTTCATGGGGTGCCTTTCAGCAGGAGGTACAGACGGGGGAGGCATCGGTGGCCTCGCACGTGCCGCCCTGGCAGCAGTGTTCGGTCAGGTAGCCAAGCAGCTCGTTCATTTGGCCGAAGTCGGCGCGGTAAATGAGATTGCGGCCTTGCTGTTCAACCGTGACGAGGCCGGCGTGAGCCAGCTCCTTCAGGTGAAAGGACAGCGCGTTGCGAGCCACGTCGAGCCGGTCGGCCAGCACGCCGGGCGTGAGCCCCTCGGGGCCGGCAACGACCAAGGCGCGGAACGCACGCAGGCGCTGCGCATGGGCCAAGGCGCCAAGGGTAGTGACAGCTTGGATTTCATCCATCGTTCAATTATACAACATTTATTGAATAATAGTGATGAAATGCTTGTTTTTCAATCAGGCGCGATACGCTTGAGAAACTTGACTTGCATGGCAGTTGCTCATGCCGGCGCGGCCGTGGCGCGCCGCGGCCGAACGGCGCGCGCAGGGTGTCAGCGCATCAGCGTGTGGCCGACCCTGCAGGTGCGTATTTGCCCAGCTCCCACTTGGCGATGGCGTTGCGGTGCACCTCGTCCGGGCCGTCGGCAAAGCGCAGCGTGCGCGCGTTGGCGTAGGCGTAGGCGAGCGGAAAATCGTCGCTCACGCCGCCGCCACCATGCGCCTGGATGGCCCAGTCGATCACCTGGCAGGCCATGCTGGGCGCGACGACCTTGATCATCGCGATCTCGGTGCGCGCGACCTTGTTGCCCGCGGTGTCCATCATCCATGCGGCCTTGAGGGTGAGCAGGCGCGCCATGTCGATCTTGCAGCGGGCTTCGGCGATGCGCTCCTGCGTCACGGTCTGCGCGGCGATGGGTTTGCCGAAGGCCACGCGGCTGCTGGCGCGCTTGCACATGAGTTCCAGCGCGCGCTCGGCCTGGCCGATCAGGCGCATGCAGTGGTGGATGCGCCCCGGGCCCAGGCGCCCCTGCGCGATCTCGAAGCCGCGGCCCTCACCCAGCAGGATGTTGGCCACGGGCACGCGCACATGGTCGAAGAGCACTTCGGCGTGGCCGTGCGGCGCATCGTCGTAGCCGAAGACGCTGAGATTGCGCAGCACCGTGATGCCCGGGGTGTCCGAGGGCACGACGATCATGCTCTGCTGCGAGTGCCTGGGCGCATCCGGGTCGGTCTTGCCCATGGTGATGAAGACCTTGCAGCGCGGGTCGCCCGCGCCGCTGGTCCACCACTTGCGGCCGGTGATGACGTAGTCGTTGCCGTCGCGCTCGATGCGCGTGGTGATGTTGGTGGCGTCGCTGCTGGCCACTTCGGGCTCGGTCATGGCGAAGCCCGAGCGGATGCGCCCTTCGAGCAGGGGCGTCAGCCATTCGGCCTTGATGGCTTCGCTGCCGTAGCGGGCGATGGTTTCCATGTTGCCGGTGTCGGGTGCCGAGCAGTTGAAGACCTCGCTGGCCCAGAGCACGCGCCCCATGATCTCGGCCAGCGGCGCGTATTCCTGGTTGGTCAGGCCCGCGCCGTGGTAGCCCGAGGCTTCGGCGGTATCGACCGGCAGGAACAGGTTCCACAGGCCCGCGGCCTGGGCCTTGGGCTTGAGGTTTTCGATGGTCTTGAGCGGCGTCCAGCGTTTGCCCGCGCTCGTGTTCGCGGCCAGTTCGGCCGCGAGCTCCTTTTCCGCCGGGTAGATGTGTTCATCCATGAACTGCGTCAGGCGCGCCTGCAGTTCTCGGGTCCTGGGGGAGTAGTCGAAGTCCATGGGGCTTTCCTCGATGGTGGTTTGGATGGGAAGGTCAACCGCGGCTGGCGAACGACCAGGCGAGCACCGCCATGGGTCGGGCCTGCGCGCCCGCGGCCTTCGCTTCGGCGCTGGCGGCGGTGCCGTCTTCCACGCGCTTGGCGATGCCCTGCAGGATGGCGGCGATGCGAAACAGGTTGTAGGCGAGGTAGAAGTTCCAGTCGGCGTGCAGGCTGGCGGTGTCCTTGATGCCGCTGCGCTCGCAGTAGCGGTGGATGTAGTCGCGCTCGCTCGGGATGCCCAGCTGCGCCAGGTCCAGCCCGGCGATGCCGCGCCCCAGCTGCGCCGGGATATGCCAGCTCATGCAGTGGTAGGCAAAGTCGGCCAGCGGGTGGCCGAGCGTGGACAATTCCCAGTCGAGCACCGCGATGATGCGCGGCTCGCTCGCGTGGAACATCAGGTTGTCCAGCCGATAGTCGCCGTGCACGATGGCGACGCGGCTCTCGTCGCGCGCGCTCTCGGGCATGTGCGCGGGCAGCCAGTCCATCAGGCGGTCCATCTCGGTGATGGGCTCGGTGACGGAGGCGCGGTACTGCTTGCTCCAGCGGCCGATCTGGCGCTCGAAATAGTTGCCCGGCTTGCCGTAGTGCGCCAGACCCTGCGCCGCGGGGTTCACGCGGTGCAGCGCGGCGATCACGCGATTCATCTCGTCGTAGATCGCGCCGCGCTCGGCCACGCTCATGCCGGGCAGGGACTGATCCCAGAGCACGCGCCCCTGCATGTGCTCCATGAGGTAGAACGCGCGGCCGATGACGGATTCGTCCTCGCACAGCGCGATCATGCGCGGCACCGGCACGTCGGTACCCGCCAGGCCCTGCATCACCGCGAATTCGCGCTCGATGGCGTGCGCCGAAGGCAGCAGTTTGGCCACCGGCCCGGGTTTGGAGCGCATCACGTAGCTGCGCGCGGGCGTGCTCAAGAGGTAGGTGGGGTTGGATTGCCCGCCCTTGAACAGATCCACCTGCAGCGGCCCGGTGAAGCCTTCGACGTGCTCGCGCGCCCAGGCGGTGAAGGCATCGACATCGAAGGCGTGCCGGCCCGAGACCGGGCGCGTGCCGATGAACTGGTCGTAGGAAGCCATGGCCAGCCTTTCAAAAAGAGTAGCTGCCAGCGCATGCCAGCAAATGAAATCCAACGATAAAATAATTGAAATCGTTGGTGGAAAAGCGTGGGCAGCTACGCTTTTGATTGCATGCTAGCCGATGCTTTCCGTGATCTGCAGCAGCGCCGAACGGTCGCGCAGCACCAGCCCACCCGGCTCGATGCGGATGACGTCCTCGCGCTCCAGGGTTTTGAGCTCCTGATTGACGCGCTGGCGTGAGGCGCCCAGCAGCTGCGCCAGCTCTTCCTGCGCCAGATGCAGCCCGATGCGCACCTCGCCCTCGCGCGAGAGGCTGGTGACGCCGTAGCTGCGCGCCAGGTGCAGCAGCTGCTTGGCCAGGCGCGCGCGCAGCGGCAGCGTGTTCAGGTCTTCCACCAGGCCGAAGAGCTGGCGGATGCGCCGCGCCTGCAGGCGCAGCAGCGCCTCGTAGAGTTCGGTGTGCTGCGCCAGGATCTTGCGGAAATCCGCGCGCGCCACGCACACGATGGTGGTCTCGCCATGCGCGTAGGCATCGTGCGTGCGCTGGTCGCCGTCCAGCATCGCGACGTCGCCGAACCAGATGCCCGGCTCCACGTAGGTGAGCGTGATCTGCTTGCCCGACAGCGACGTCGAGCTCACGCGCACCGCGCCGCGCGCACAGGCGATCCATTCCTCGGGCAGGTCGCCGCGCGCCGCGATCAGCGCGCCGTCCTTGTAGCGTTTGACGTAGGTGCATCGAAGAATGTCGTGCCGCAACGAAGGCGACAACGAGGAAAACCAGCGACCGGAATTGATCGCTTCGCGTTCTTCGATCGTAAGGATGGGTTCATCCATGGTCTGTCTTTTGAGTGACTGCACAAGGGCATTGCTGCAAGCGGCCCGAACCCCCGATCATGCACTATGGTGTCGCATATTTCTCTCGGGCCGCGCCGGTGCCGCTCGCTCCGGTGCCGGGTGAGCGGATGTCGGCCACCGGCTCCAGGCCGAAATCCGGGCGCTGCAGCCACGCCAGCACCTGTGCGGCCGTGTCCCGGGCGCTGGTGAGCTGCTGCTGGGTGTGCAGGCTCTCGAATCGCTCCCGGTCGGGGAACGTGGCCGCATCGGCACTGCGCAGCTGCAGCTGCATGTCAGTGTCGATCACGCCGGGCGCGAGCGAGCAGATGCGCGCGCCATGGGGCTTGGCCGCTTCTTCCAGCGCCACGCAGCGCGTGAAGTGATCCAGCCCCGCCTTGGCGGCGCAATAAGTGGCCTGCGCGGCCATGGGCCTGCGCCCCAGCCCCGAGGAGATGTTGAGCACCTTGCGCCGCGCGGGCCAGTGTTCGGTGGCGGCCAGGAAGTGCGCGGTGAGCAGCATCGGCGCTTCCAGGCCCACGCGCAGCGCCGAGGCGATCGAGGCTTGCTCGGTGCCGCCCGCGCATTGGCTCAGCGGCGCGATGTGCGCCAGCTGCCCCGCGTTGTTGATGAGCGTGGCGCTCGCATGCTGGTGCGGGGCCTGCGCGCCCAGCCACTCGCCCAGGCGCTGCGCGGCGGGCGCGGCCTCGCTCAGGTCGTGCTGCCATTGCTCCAGGCGCGCGCCCGGCGGCGCGTGCAGGCTGGTGTTGTCGTGGCGTGCAATGAGGATGAGGGTGTGGCCGGGCTGCAGCAATTGGCGCGCCAGAGCCAGACCCAGGCCGCGCGAAGCGCCGGTGATGATGAAGAGATGAGATGAAGCCATGGCGCGTCAGAGTCCTGTGGTGCCGACAGATTCCCGGCGCATGGGCATCCGGGTACCTGCGATTGAATCAGAAAGATCAGAAAGGCACGGGCGATGCCAGTTGCAGCCAGGCCCCGGTGCCGGGATGGCGCAGCCGCAGGCGGCAGGCGCGCAGCAGCAGCCGCGGGGCGCACCCGTGGGTTGCCGCATCCGCATAGAGCGCATCGCCGACGATGGGGTGGCCGATGTGCGTCAGGTGCAGCCGCAGCTGGTGCGTGCGCCCCGTGAGCGGCTGCAGTTCGAGCCGCGTGGTGGCACTCGCGCCATCATGCGCGAGCATGCGCCAGAGTGTCTGGCTGGGTTTGCCGTTCAGCGGGTCCACCTTCTGGCGCGGGCGCCTGGGCCAGTCCGCCGCCAGGGGCGCATCGATCGAATGCCATCCGTCGCCGTCGCCGTCGGCACCGGCCTGCGCATGCGGCAGGCCGTGCACGACGGCTTCGTAGTGCTTGACGACTTCGCGCCGGGCGAAGGCGATGCTCAGCAGTCGCTGCATGCCCGGGCTGCGCGCCATCAGCACCAGGCCGGAGGTGGCCTGGTCCAGACGGTGCACGATGAGCGCGTCCGGCCAGCGCTGCTGCGCGCGGGTGCTCAGCGCGTCCTGCTTGAGCGGGCCGCGTCCGGGCACGCACAGCCATCCGGCGGGTTTGTCGAGCACGAGCAGATCGTCGTCTTCATGCACGCAGCACAGCGGTGCAGGCCCGGCGTCAGTCGCCGCCATGGAGCAACTGGTCCACGGTCCGGCACAGTTCCTGCACGTCGTTGGGCTTGTGGATCAGCGCCCGGGCGCCCTCATCAAGGGCCGTCTGCTCGATCTCCGCGGTGATGTAGCCCGAGGCCAGCGCCACGGGCAGGTCGGCACGGATCGCGCGCGCGGCGCGCAGAAGATGCACTCCGGAGAAAGCGGGCATGTTGTAGTCCGTGATCACGAGGTCGTAGCGATCGGGCTCGCGGGCCAGGGCCGCGAGCGCGGCCTGCGGGTCGGTGAAACCGCACACTTCGCACGCGCGCCGCCCGAGCAGGCGTTGCACCAGAAACACCAGAGCCTCGTCGTCGTCGACGTACATCACGCAGGGCTTGCGCGCCTTGGCGGGTGCGTCCATCTCCGCGGCAGACAGCAGCGGGGCGGGCCTGCTGAAGGCCTGCGGTTCATCGTCGGCCTCGGCCAGCGGAAAGTACAGCGTGAAGCAGCAGCCTTCGCCCGGCGCGCTGCGCACGTCGACTGCGCCGCCGTGCGTGCGCATGACGCCGTGCACCACGGGCAGGCCCAGCCCCGTGCCCTGGCCGACGGGCTTGGTGGTGAAAAAGGGCTCGAAAATCCGCGCGCGCGTCTGCGCATCCATGCCCGGGCCGTCGTCGGCCACGTCCAGCGCCACGCACGTCCCCTCGGGCAGGTGCAGACGCTCGCGCAGCTGGGGGTCGAGCCGCAGCACCTGCGCGCGCATGCGCACATGCCCCGGGCCCGCGCCCAGCGCCTGCACGGCGTTGGTGCACAGGTTCAGCAGCGCCTGCTCCACCTGAGTGGCGTCGGCCAGGATGGGGGGCAGCCACGCGGGCGTGAGAACTTCCAGCCGGATGTGCTGGGGCAGCGTCACGCGCACCAGGCGCTCGGTTTCGCGCATCAGGTCGGCGATCTGCACGGCGCGGCGCTGCGGCGCTTCGTTGCGGCTGAAGGCGAGGATCTGGCGCACCAGGTCGCGTGCGCGGCGTGCCGCCTTGTCGATCTCGCGCAGGCTCTCCAGCACGCGCGCGTCGGTGTCCGGGGTGTCCGCGTCCGCCTTGGCCAGCTCCACGTTGCCCAGGATGGCGTGCAGGATGTTGTTGAAGTCGTGCGCGATGCCGCCCGCCATCGTGCCCACGGCCTGCATCTTCTGCGACTCGCGCAACTGCACCTCCAGCTCCTGGCGGCGCTTCTCGGCCTTCTTGCGCGCGGTGAGGTCGCGCGCGAACACCGTGGTTGTGAGGTTGCCCTCATGGTGCTCGAAGGCCATGTTCACTTCCACGGCCAGCAGGCGGCCCGTGGCCGTGCACGCGTGCATCTCGCCCAGCGCCACCTGCGTGGTCAGTTGCGCGTAGGCTGGTGCGCGTTCCAGATCAGGGAAGAAGCGCGAGAGCGGGCTGCCCAGCGCATCGCGCGTCGGGCATTGAAACAGCGCCGCCGCCGTGGGGTTGAACACGGTGATGCGCTGGTGCTGATCGACGCAGACGATGGCGTCCAGCGCCGAGTTGATCACGGCCTCCAGCCGCCGCTCGCTCGCGTGCAGCTGCTCGTTGCGCTGCTGCAGCGTCTGGCGTTCGGCCAGCAGCGGCCCCTGGTCGATCACGGCGCACAAAAACTGGCGCAGCGGCGCGCCGCTGCCCTGCTGCGTCTCGATGTAGGCAATGTGCAGGTCGCCCGTCATGCGCCTGTCGTTGCCGATCTGGAACACCACCTCGGAGGTGTCGCTGCGTCCGTGCGCGCGGGCGCTGGCGAAGGCATGGTGCACGCGATCGGCATCGCCGTCGCTCACGAAGGGCATGAGCGAGGTCAGCGGACGATCGAACTCGGTGGGCTGAAACGAGCGGTGCGCCATGGCGTTGGCCTGCACCACCATGTCGTGCTCGTCGAGCACCATGAGGGACAGGGGCACGCCTGAAAAGAGCGCCTCGAAGCGCTCGGAGGCGCTTTCCGCTGCCTGCTGGCTGTAGAGCAGCTCCTGGTTCTGGGTCTGCAGCTCCCGCTGGGCGGCGCGCAACTGCTCGATCAGCTCGGCCTGCGGCCCCTTGGCATGGTCGCGCGTGGGCTGCGTGGAGACGGCCTTGTCGGGCGGCGGCGGCTTGCGGTGCTCTGGTGCCTGGCTGCGCAGTGCTTCGCTCTGGGACAGAAAGGACAGGTCTGGGAGGTTCATGGCCGTCAGTGTGCGGACGCGACAGTGTAGGCCCGGGAGCGTTCCGGATCTATAAGTTATCCTTGAATTGCTTTGAGATCCTGGTGCGGTGAGGGCACGCGAATCATGGCCGGTTCATGGACCCCCCTGTCCGACCACTGCGGCGCGGCCAGGCTGCTGCCGGGCGGGTGCGGACCTCATGGACCGCCGGCTGACCGAGCCCGTGCCGTCGCTGTAGCCAACCACTCCGCAGGCGCCGATGGTGAACCAGGTGGCGCCTTGCGCCCGGTCCGCCTCACGAAAGCGGCCCCCGCCGCCAGGCCCGGGCGGGGTTTGGGGAGCCTGTCAGGCGAAGTCCGGCAGCGGCGGGCAGCTGCAGAACAGGTTGCGGTCACCGTAGACGTTGTCCACGCGGCCGACGGGCGCCCAGTATTTCAGCCGGCGCAGCGAGGCCACGGGGTAGGCGGCCAGGTCGCGCGGGTAGGGGTGCTTCCATTCTTGCGTCAGCAGGCTTTCGGCCGTGTGCGGCGCATTTCTCAAAGGGTTGTCGTCCTGCGGCCAGGTGCCGTTTTCCACTTGGCGGATTTCGCCCCGGATGGCGATCATCGCGTCAATGAAGCGGTCCAGCTCCGCGAGGTCTTCGCTTTCGGTGGGCTCCACCATGAGGGTGTTGGCGACGGGAAACGACAGCGTGGGCGCGTGAAAGCCGTAGTCGATCAGCCGCTTGGCCACGTCCTCGGCCATCACGCCGCTGGTGTCCTTGAGGTGGCGCAGATCGAGGATGCACTCGTGCGCCACGAGGCCGTTGGCGCTGGCGTACAGCGTGGGGTAGTGATCCTTCAGGCGCGCGCTGATGTAGTTGGCGCTCAGGATGGCGGCCTCGGTGGCTGCCGTGAGGCCCTTGGCGCCCATCATGCGGATGTACATCCAGCTGATGGGCAGCACGGCGGCGTTGCCCAAGGGCGCGGCGCTGACGGCGCCGTTGGTCGCGGGCTGGCCGGCCGTGGCATGGCCGGGCAGGAAGGGCACGAGGTCTTGCACCACGCACACCGGGCCCACGCCCGGACCGCCGCCGCCGTGCGGGATGCAGAAGGTCTTGTGCAGGTTCAGGTGGCTGACGTCGCCGCCGAATTCGCCGGGCGCGGCCACGCCCACGAGCGCATTCATGTTGGCGCCGTCCACGTACACGCGCCCGCCATGCTGGTGCACGATCTGGCACAGCTCCTTGACCTGGGTCTCGAATACGCCGTGCGTGCTCGGGTAGGTGATCATCATGCAGGCCAGTTTTTCGCTGTGCTTCTCGCACTGCGCCTTCAGGTCCGCCATGTCCACGTTGCCGTTGTCGTCGCACTTCGTGACGACGACCTGCAGGCCCGCCATGTGGGCGCTTGCGGGGTTGGTGCCGTGGGCGCTGCTCGGGATCAGGCAGATGGTGCGTTCGGGGTGACCCTGGGCCTCATGCCAGGCCTTGATGGCGAGCAGGCCCGCGTATTCGCCCTGGCTGCCCGCGTTGGGCTGCAGGCTCACGCCGGCGTAGCCCGTGGCCTGGCACAGCCAGTCGCGCAGCAGGCGGTCGAGCTCGGCATAACCAGCGAGCTGCTCGGCTGGTGCGAACGGGTGGATGTGGGCGAACTCCGGCCAGGTGATGGGGATCATCTCGCTGGTGGCGTTCAGCTTCATGGTGCAACTGCCCAGCGGGATCATGCTGCGGTCCAGCGCCAGGTCCTTGTCGGAGAGCGCGCGGATGTAGCGCAGCATCGCCGTTTCACTGTGGTGCTTGTTGAACACCGGGTGCGTGAGGAAGGCGCTCGTGCGCACGAGTTCCGCCGGAATCAGGCTGGCCGCGTTTTCCAGCGCCTGCACGCTCGGCTGGGCGGCTTGCGGCGCCAGCGCCTGCCAGAGCAGGGCAAGATCTGCGCGGGTGCTGGTCTCATCGAGCGAGATGCCCACGCACTGGCTGCGCTGCGCTCCGGAGAAAAGGCGCAAATTGGCCCCGGCCTGCAGCGCACGCCGCGCGGCGGCCTGGGCGGCTTCGCTGCTGCCCATGTCCACCGTCAGGGTGTCAAACGCCGTGGCGTGCAGCGGCGGCAGGCCCAGTTGCCTGAGACCCGCGGCGAGGATGGCGGTGAGGCGCGCCACGCGTCCGGCGATGCGCGCCAGGCCCTCGGGCCCGTGGTAGACGGCGTACATGCTGGCGATCACGGCGGGCAGCACCTGCGCGGTGCAGATGTTGCTGGTGGCCTTTTCGCGGCGGATGTGCTGCTCTCGTGTCTGCAGCGCCAGGCGGTAGGCGCTCGCGCCGTGCGCGTCCACGCTCACACCCACGAGCCGCCCGGGCAGGCTGCGCTTGAAGCTGTCCCTGCAGGCCATGTAGCCCGCGTGCGGGCCGCCCGCGCCCATGGGCATGCCGAAGCGCTGCGTGGTGCCGACGACGATGTCGGCGCCCATCTCGCCCGGCGACTTGAGCAGCGTGAGCGCGAGCAGGTCGGCGGCGAGGATGAAGGCCGCGCCCTTGGCGTGGATCGCGTTGGCGCTTTGCTGCCAGTCGGCGAGCCAGCCGCTGGAGGCCGGGTACTGGTTCAGCGCGGCGAAATAGTCGTCGCCGTTGATGGCCGCGATCCATTCCTGCTCCGAGCGGATGACCTGGACGCTGAAGCCCAGCGGCGCGGCGCGTGTTTCGATGACCTCGATGGTCTGCGGGTGGCAGTCACCCGAGACGATGAATACGTTGCCCTTGGCCTTGACCGTGCGCCGCGCCAGCGTCATCGCCTCGGCCGCGGCCGTGGCCTCGTCGAGCATGGAGGCGTTGGCGATGTCCATGCCGGTCAGGTCCATCACCATGGTCTGGAAGTTGATCAGCGCCTCCATGCGGCCCTGAGAAATCTCGGCCTGGTAAGGCGTGTAGGCGGTGTACCAGGCGGGGTTTTCCAGCACGTTGCGCAGGATCACGCCCGGCGTGTGCGTGCCGTAATAGCCCTGCCCGATGAAGCTCTTCATCACCTGGTTCCTGCCGGCGATGGCGCGCAGCTCGGCCAGCGCCTCGGCCTCGGTGCAGGCCGGGGGCAGCTGCATGGCCTGGGTGCGCGCAATGGCCCGCGGCACGATGGAGGCCATCAGCGCCTGGCGCGAGGCGGCTCCCACGACCGTGAGCATGTGGGCGACGTCAGCCGCGGAAATGCCGATGTGGCGGGCGTGGAATTCGCTGGCGTTTTCCAGCGCGGACAGGGGCAGGGCGGGCATGGGAGGATTTTGAATGAAATATGCTTGAAACCCGCTTCAATCAATCGCGGGCAGCTATGAATTTATTGTTTTCATGGCGAAGGCGGGGCGGGCCCGGCCTTCGCGCGGCGTGCGGGTTTACGCCTTGGTGAAATCGTTGTAGGCGGCTTCGTTCATCAGCCCGGCCAGCTCGGCCGCGTCGCCGAGCTTGACCTTGAAGAACCAGCCCGCGCCCATGGGGTCGTTGTTGGCCAGCGACGGGTTGGCGCGCAGCGCCTCATTCACTTCCACGATCTCGCCCGAGACCGGCATGTAGACGTCGGATGCGGCCTTGACCGACTCGACCACGCCCGCGACGTCGCCTGCCGCGTACGTCTTGCCGACTTCGGGCAGGTCGACGAAGACCACGTCGCCCAGCGCATCCTGGGCGTGCGCGGTGATGCCCACGACGGCGGCCGCAGCGTTGGAGGCGTCGACCCACTCGTGGTCTTTGGAAAAATGGATGGTCATGGATAAGTCTCCGTTGCAAAGGGTGGAAAGAGGGCGATTGTGACTATCCGCGGTGATAGCGCGGCGGCAGGAAGGGCGTGGCGGCCACTTGCATGGGCACCGGCTTGCCGCGCACCATGGCGTCAACGCGCGTGCCGTTGACTGCCAGTGCGGGGGGCAGGTAGCCCAGGGCTATGGGTTTGCCGAGCGATGGCGAGAGCAGCCCGCTGGTGACGGTGCCCACCAGCTGGCCGCCGGCGTCGTGCAGTTCGGTGTGCTCGCGCACCGGCACGCGTTCGAGCGCCACCAGGCCCACGCGCTTGCGCTCAAGCAGCGCCGGGTTGGCGATCTGCGCGAGGATTTTTTCCGCGCCGGGAAAGCCCCCCGCGCGATCGCCGCCCGCGCGTCGCGCCTTCTGGATGGCCCAGTTCAGCGCCGCCTCGGGCGGGGTGGTGGTGGCGTCGATGTCGTTGCCATAAAGGCACAGGCCTGCCTCCAGCCGCAGCGAGTTGCGCGCGCCCAGGCCGATGGCCTGCACCTGCGGCCGAGCCAGCAGGGCGCGGGCCAGCGCTTCGGCCCGGTTGCCGGGCACGGAAATTTCAAAGCCGTCCTCGCCGGTGTAGCCGCTGCGCGTGATGAAGAGCGGCGTGCCCTGCCATGTGAAGTGCGCGCCGCTCATGAACACGAGGCGGTCCACACCCGGCACCAGCGGCTCCAGAGCGGTCACGGCCTCGGGGCCCTGCAGCGCCAGCAGGCCGTGATCGGGCATGGTTTCGATGCTGCAGCGCGCGCCGATGCGCTCGCGGATGTGGGCGATGTCACCCACCTTGCAGGCGCCGTTGACGATGATGAAGAAGGCGTTTTCTTCCTGGCGGAAGAACATCAGGTCGTCGATGATGCCGCCCGCGTCGTTGATCAGCAGGCCGTAGCGCTGCCGGCCCACAGCCAGGCCCCGCACGTCGACCGGCATCAGCGTTTCGAGCGCCGCGGCCGCGTCGGCGCCCCTGACCATGAGCTGGCCCATGTGCGAGACATCGAACAGGCCCGCGTGCTCGCGCGTGTGCAGGTGCTCGGCCATCAGGCCTGCGGGGTATTGCACCGGCATTTGATAGCCCGCGAAGGGCACCATGCGTGCACCCAGTTCATGGTGCAGCGCGGCAAGCGGGGTGGTGAGCAGGGGGGTATCGGACAAGCGCGGACTCCTCATGGGAAAAGGCATGGCACACCACGGAGGGTGTGGGCATGCCCGGCTGTCCTCTTTACCTGAGAGATTCACGCGGGATACGCCGCGCTTGCTCCTTCGGTGGAAGCCTGCGGTGGATCACTGCAGGCATCTCTCTCCAACAGGGCTGAGCCCCGTTGCCGGAGCACTTGCCAGTCCTTTTGCCTGAGCGTTTGAGCGCATCGCGCCTGGCGCCTTCGGCGGCGCCGCAACCTGGGGTGGGCGCGCTCTCCTGACAGGGCGTGATTCTACGTGGGTTTTGGCGCTTGCAACCGGCGCGACAGGTGCGGTGCAGCACCTTGCCCCGAATGCCGGAAAATATCGATTTTGCGCGACGGGCAAGTCCGGCTGCGGCAGATGAACGAGGGAGCACGATGAAAGATACCGCCACTGACCCGGGCGCCGCGCTGAACTTCAGCTGTGGCGATCCACCCGCCACCGGCGAGGCCAAGGAGGTGGCCGAGGGTGTTTTCTGGATCCGCATGCCGCTGCCATTCGCCCTCAATCACATCAACCTCTGGGCGATACGCGACGGCGAGGGCTGGGCGCTGGTGGATACGGGCATCTGGTCCACGGTCACGCTGGACGCCTGGCGCGCGCTGTTCGCCGGGGTGCTTGCGGGGCCTGTCACGCGCGTGCTCGTCACGCACATGCACCCGGACCACATCGGCATGGCCGGCTGGCTCACGCGCAAGTTCGACTGCCGGCTGTGGATCAGCAGGCTCGAATACCTGACCTGCCGCGCGCTCGCCGCCGATACCGGCCGCGAGGCGCCCGAGGACGCGATCCGCTTTTATCGCCGCGCGGGCTGGACGGAGGAGGCGATCGAGACCTACCGCACGCGTTTTGGCGGTTTCGGCAAGATGATCTACGCGATGCCCGACAGCTTCCGGCGCCTGGCTGACGGCGATGAGCTGCTCATCGGCGGCTACCACTGGCGCGTGGTCGTGGGCCGGGGGCATTCACCCGAACATGCCTGCCTGTACTGCCCCGAACGCAAGCTTCTGATCTCCGGCGACCAGGTGCTGGCCGGCATTTCCTCCAACGTCTCGGTGTTTCCGACCGAGCCCGACGCCGATCCGCTGGCCGAGTGGCTTGCGTCACTCGAAAAATTGCAGCACGAGGTGGCGGGCGACGTGCTCGTGCTGCCCGCGCACAACCAGCCGTTCCAGGGCCTGCACCCGCGGCTCGCGCAGTTGCAGCGCAGCCACCACGATACGCTGGACCGCTTGCGCGCCGCGCTGCGTGAGCCGCGCCGCGCGGTCGATACCTTCGGCGCGCTGTTTGCGCGGCCCATCACGTCGGACCAGACGCTCATGAGCCTGGCCACGGGTGAGGCGCTGGCGCATCTGAACTACCTCATCGTGCGTGGCGAAGCGCGCGCCGAGGCGGGCGACGATGGCTGCACCTGGTATCGGCTGACAAATCATTGACGGGCATGCCGTGCGGCGGCTGTTCCCCCGCCGGACTTGGACAGAGGACGTTTCGTGGCTAGGACAAGAATCCCTTTCAACGGAAAAGACCGGCTGGCGCCGCGCACGGCGCGCCTGCGTCATCCGGCGCAATTCGGGCGGCAGGACGCAAGGCATCGCGCGGCAGGCACGCGGCATGATGGGCGGCAACGGCCGCGGCGCGATGGCGACATTTTGACCGGCGCGCGCAGCCTGTCGCGCCAGCACCTGGGCTTCTGGCTGGGCGTGTTGGGCATGGTGCTGTTTTCCGTTACCGTGCCGGCCACGCGGCTGGCGACGGGCTCGGATGCCAACCCGCAGCTTTCGCCCTGGTTCGTCACGGCGGGGCGGGCGGCGATCGCCGGGGTGCTCTCGGTGGTCTTTTTGCTGGGGACGCGCACACCCTGGCCCGCCCGGCACCAGTGGCGCCCACTGCTGCTGGCGCTGCTGGGCAACGTGCTGGCCTGGCCGCTGCTGGCGGCGCTGGCCTTGCGCAGCGTCACGGCCGTGCACGCGGCCGTCATCGTCGCCGTCATTCCGCTGGCGACGGCAGTGTTCGCCGCCCTCGTCCTGCATGAGCGCGAGCGCCTGGGTTTCTGGGTCTGCGCGGTGCTGGGCGCGGCGCTGGTGATCGTGTTTTCACTGGCGCGCGCGGATGGCCAGGGCGGCTTCGGCTTTGCCTGGGCCGACGTGCTGCTGGTGGGCGCGGTGCTGGCCTCGTCCTTCGGCTACGTCTATGGCGCGCAGGTCACGCCGGAACTGGGCGCCGAGCGCGTGATCTGCTGGATGTGCGCGCTCGCGCTGCCCGCGTCGCTGCCCATCGCGCTGTGGCTCTGGCCCGAGGGCGCCGCCGTGCAGGCGTCCGTGCACTGGACGGCCTGGGCCGGGCTGGTCTACGTGGGCGCGGTCTCGATGTGGTCGGGGTTCTTCGCGTGGTTTCGCGGCTTGGAGTGGGGCGGCACGCTCAGGGTCAGCCAGGTGCTGCTGCTGCAGCCCTTCCTGGCGATGGTGTTTGCCGTGCCCATGCTGGGCGAGCGCATCGACGCGATGTCGCTGGGTTTTGCGCTGGCGGTCGTCGCCACGGTCTTCATCGGCCGCCGCTTCTCCGGGGCCTCGCGGCCGCCGGCGACAAAAAGCACGGTGGTTGCCGATTGAAAAAAAGGAGCTGCTTACGCTCTCCAGTTCTGAATTTCAGAGTTAAAACACTTTGAAATCCTTTTTGGGGAAGTGCAAACAGCTCCTGTTTTTTTTTGGATCAACCCAGCAGCAGCGCGTCGTCGGCCAGCTCTTCGCCACGCACCTTGGCAAACATCTTGAGCAGGTCGGGCACATCCAGACGCGAGCGCTCCTCGCCTGCCACGTCGAGCACGACCTGGCCCTGGTGCAGCATCACGGTGCGCTCACCCACGTCCAGCGCCTGGCGCATCGAGTGCGTGACCATCATGGTGGTGAGCTTGTTCTCGGAGACGATGCGCTGCGTGAGCTGGAGCACGAAGTCTGCGGTGCGCGGATCGAGCGCGGCGGTGTGCTCGTCGAGCAGCAGAATGCGCGAGGGCTGCAGCGATGCCATGAGCAGGCTCACCGCCTGGCGTTGCCCGCCCGAGAGCAGGCCGATGCGGTCCGTCAGGCGGTTTTCGAGCCCCAGGCCCAGGGTGGCCAGCTTCTCTCGAAACATCGAGCGCTCGGACTTCTTCACGGCCGCGTGCAGGCCGCGCTTGGTGCCGCGCTGCTGGGCGAGCGCCATGTTCTCCTCGATCGTCAGGTCTTCGCAGGTGCCGGCCATCGGATCCTGGAACACGCGGGCCACGCGCTGCGCGCGTGTCCAGACGGGTTCGTTGGTCACGTCCAGCCCATCGATGGTGACGGTGCCGGTATCCACCGCCAGATCGCCGGAGATGGCGTTCAGGAAGGTGGATTTGCCCGCGCCGTTGGAGCCGATGACGGTGACGAACTGCCCCAGCGGAATCTCCAGCGACATGCCGCGCAGCGCCTTGGTTTCGATCGGCGTGCCGGGGTTGAAGGTGATGAAAAGGTCTTTGGCGTCCAGCATGGTGCATGCCTCCCCGTTCACAGGCTCTTGGGCGCTTCGGGCAGCCGTTTGTGCTGCAGCAGGCGCTTGAGGTTGGGCACGACCAGGGCCAGCGTCACCAGCAGCGCGGTCACCAGGTTCAGATCCTGGGCCTTCAGGCCGATGAAGTCGCTGTTGAGCGCCGCGGCGATGAAAAAGCGATAGACGATGGCCCCGATGATGGCCGCGAGCGTGGCATACACGAGGCGGCGCGATGGCAGGATGGCTTCGCCGACGATGACCGCGGCCAGGCCGATCACGATCGTGCCTATGCCCATGGAAATGTCGGCGCCGCCCTGCGTCTGCGCGAACAGCGCGCCCGACAGGCCCACGAGGGCGTTGGAAATCGCCATGCCCAGCAGCACCATCGCGCCGGTATTGATGCCCTGCGCGCGGGCCATGCGCGAATTGGACCCGGTGGCCCGGATCGCAAGACCCCGCTCAGTGGAGAAGAACCAGTCGATGGCGAACTTGGCCACGATGACCAGCACCAGCAACAGCAGCGGGCGCCACCAGAAATCCTGCAGGCCCTCGGGCTGCAGCAAAGTGAACACCGTGGGGTCGTTGATCAGCGGCACGTTCGGCCCCCCCATGATGCGCAGGTTCACCGAGAAGAGGGCGATCATCATCAGGATGGAGGCCAGCAGGTCCATGATGCGCAGGCGCACGTTGAGCCAGCCCGTGATGTAGCCCGCCGCGGCGCCGGCCAGGGTGGCGGCGACGGTGGCCAGGTAGGGGCTGTACCCGTTGTGGATCATGACGGCGCAGACCGCGCCACCCAGAGGAAAGCTGCCGTCCACCGTCAGGTCGGGAAAATGCAGCAGCCGAAACGAGATGTAGACGCCGAGCGCGACCAGGGCAAAGATCAGCCCGATCTCGACGGCGCCAAGAAAGGAAAAGAGGGACATGGCGACTCTCTAAGAAAAAACAGGAAACGCGTGGCCGCGTTTCCTGTATTCGCAGGGGTGAAAACGGTCAGGCCGGCAGCTTACTTCACCACCTGCGTGGCCGACTTGATCAGGTCTTCGGAGAGCTTCACACCCTGCTTCTCGGCAGCGCCCGGATTCACGAAGAGCTCCATCTTGGTGCTAACTTCGGGCTTGATGTCGCCGGGCTTCTCGCCCTTCAGGATGCGCGCCACCATGCGGCCGGTCTGCTCGCCCAGGTCACGGTAGTTGATGCCCAGCGCGGCGATGGCGCCGCGCTTGACGCTGTCGGTGTCCGAGGCCACGAGCGGCAGCTTCGCTTCCTGGCCGACCTTCACCAGCGCCTCATAGGCGGAAACGACGTTGTTGTCGGTGTTGGTGTAGATCACGTCGGCCTTGCCGATCAGGCTGCGCGCGGCGCTGCCCACGTCCACCGAGCGCGGGGCCGAGGCTTCCACCAGCGTCATGCCCATCTTGGGCAGCAGCTCCTTGAGTTCCTTGACGACCACGACCGAGTTGGCTTCACCCGGGTTGTAGACCATGCCGATGCGCTTGGCATTGGGCACGACCTTCTTGACCAGTTCCATCTGCTTGTCCAGCGCCAGCAGATCGGACACGCCCGTGACGTTGGTGTGCGAGGGCTCCCAGTTGGGCACCAGCTTGGCGGCCACCGGGTCGGTCACGGCCGAGAACACCACCGACACCGTCTTGGTGGCGGCCACCACGGCCTGCGCCGACGGCGTGGCGATGGCGATGATCACGTCGGGCTTGTCGCCGATGAACTTGCGGGCAATCTGCGCGGCGGTGCCGGTGTTGCCCTGCGCGCTCTGGTATTGCCACTTGAGGTTCTTGCCTTCTTCGTAACCCGCGGCCTTGAGCGCGTCCTTGGCGCCATCGCGCACGGCGTCCAGCGCCGGGTGCTCGACGATGGCCGTGACGGCCACCGATTTCTCTTGGGCGCTGGCCGGAGCAATCGCGGCAAACGCCAGCGTGAGTGCACCCAGGGTCATCCAGGGCAAGTGCTTCATGTGTATCTCCTTGTTGGAAATTTGATGGTGACATTGCAGCGCAGCGGGGGTCTCCACCATGGCGCCGTGGCGCGAGTGTACGTCAGCCGCCCCAAGCAAAACGCCCCTGATCGGGGCGTTTCAGGGAATACCCTTGCTTGATTTTTGTCAAATTCACATCGACGCGTAGTTGGGCCCTCCGCCGCCCTCGGGTGTGACCCAGACGATGTTCTGCGTCGGGTCCTTGATGTCGCAGGTCTTGCAGTGGATGCAGTTCTGCGCATTGATCTGCAGGCGCTTGCCGCCCGCGCCGTCGTCCACGAATTCATAGACGCCGGCCGGGCAGTAGCGTGCCTCGGGGCCGGCGAATTTGGCCAGGTTGATGTCCACCGGCACGCTCGCCTCCTTGAGCGTGAGGTGCGAGGGCTGGTTCTCCTCGTGGTTGGTGTTGCTGATGAAGACGCTGGAGAGGCGATCGAACGTGAGCTTGCCATCGGGCTTGGGATAGTCGATGGGCTGGCACTCGCTGGCGGGCTTCAGATACGCATGGTCGGGCTTCTTGCGGTGCAGCGTCCACGGAAAGTGTCCGCGCAGCACGAACTGCTCCAAACCGTTCATCACGGTGCCCACCGACAGGCCCCAGCGGAACCAGTTCTTGAAATTGCGGTCGCGCTGCAGTTCGTTGAAGAGCCAGCTGTTCTCGAAGCCCCGCGTGTAGGCCTTGAGCTCGTCGTGCTGGCGTCCGGCCACGATGGCCTCGAAGGCCGCATCGGCCGCGAGCATGCCGGTCTTGATCGCCGAGTGGCTGCCCTTGATGCGGCTCACGTTCAGAAAACCCGCGTCGCAGCCGATCAGCGCGCCGCCCGGGAAGACGAACTTGGGCAAGGAGTTGATGCCGCTGGCGTTGATCGCGCGCGCGCCGTACTCCAGGCGCTTGGCGGTGACTTCGCCCTGGGCGTTTTCAAAGTACCAGCGCACGTTGGGGTGCGTCTTCCAGCGCTGGAATTCCTCAAACGGGCTCAGGTAAGGGTTGGTGTAGTTCAGACCCGTGACGAAACCCAGCGCCACGCGGTTGCCGTCCAGGTGGTACATGAAGCCGCCGCCGTAAGTGCTCGGATCCATGGGCCAGCCGGCGGTGTGCATGACAAAGCCCGGCTGGTGGCGCGCCGGGTCGATCTCCCAGAGCTCCTTCACGCCCAGGCCCCAGGCCTGCGGGTCGCGCCCGTCGTCGAGCCGGTATTTGGCAATGACCTGCTTGCCCAGGTGCCCGCGTGCGCCTTCGGCAAAGATGGTGTACTTGCCCAGCAGTTCCATGCCGAGCTGAAAGCTCTCGGTGGGCTCGCCGTTCTTGCCTATGCCCATGTTGCCCGTGGCCACGCCCTTGACGGCGCCGTCCTCGCTGTAGAGCACCTCGGCGGCGGCAAAGCCGGGGAAGATTTCCACGCCCAGCGCCTCGGCCTGAGCGGCCAGCCACTTGGTGACCTGGCCCAGACTCACGATGTAGTTGCCGTGGTTGTTCGCGAACGGCGGCAGGAACAGGTTGGGGATGCGAAACGACCCGCCTTCGCCACCCAGGAACACGTAGGCGTCTTCGGTCACGGGCTGGTTCAGGGGCGCGCCCTTGGCCTTCCAGTCGGGGATGAGTTCGTTGAGCGCGCGCGGATCGACGATCGCGCCCGAGAGGATGTGCGCGCCCGGCTCCGAGCCTTTCTCCAGCACCACCACCGAGACGTCCTTGCCGTGCGCCGCCGCCTGCTGCTTGAGCCGGATCGCGGTGGCCAGGCCGCCGGGGCCGGCGCCGACGATCACCACGTCGTATTCCATGGACTCGCGGGGGCCGTATTGGGCGAGGATTTCTTCGTTGGTCATGGTGGGTTCCGTGCAAAAAACGCTGTGCGGCATTGTATGCGCCCGAACATTAAAAAAGCACGATCGTTCTATTTTTCGCCATGCTGCGCGCAGACGGGGTGTTGCGAAAAGGGGGGTGGCTCCTCGACCTGGGCTCGAACCAGGGACCTGCGGATTAACAGTCCGTCGCTCTACCGACTGAGCTATCGAGGAAGATGGGAGTGGCAGGCGCGTGAACGCGTGGCTGCTCGGTATTTTTTGGCTCCTCGACCTGGGCTCGAACCAGGGACCTGCGGATTAACAGTCCGTCGCTCTACCGACTGAGCTATCGAGGAACAAGAGCGAGATTCTAGCGTGAAAATGACCACTCACCGAGCTTGCTGCGCTTCGGGTTCGGGCCGATGCCACAGCCAGATCAGCACGCAGGCCATGTTGATCCAGGCAAACCAGCGCGCCCAGTTCGGCACGTTGATCACGCCGAGGATGAGGGCGGTGCTGCCCATGACCAGTGCGGCACTCACCTTGGCGCGGCGGCTCACGCGCCCGCCGTCGGCCCAGTTGCGCAGCATGGGGCCGAACAGTTTGTGGCGCCACAGCCAGGCGTGCAGGCGCGGCGAACTGCGCGCGGCGGCCCAGGCGGCGATCAGGATGAAGACGGTGGTGGGCAGGCCGGGCAGAAAGATGCCGACGATGCCCGTGGCCAGGCTCAGCAATGCCAGGGTGAGCAGCAGCCAGCGCACCGGTGCGGGCGGCGGGGCTGGCAGGTCTGGAAGTTCGATCGGATCGGTGGATGCGCTCACGTCGCTCATTGTGCCCGCGATGTATGCTGCGATGCACGATGACCATACACACGATCCTGAAAATGGGCGATGCGCGGCTGCTGCGCGTGGCGCAGCCGGTGCGCGAATTTGACACCGAGGCCCTGCACCGCCTGGTCTACGATCTCATCGACACCATGCGCGCCGCCAACGGCGCCGGGCTGGCCGCGCCGCAGATCGGCGTGGACCTGCAGGTGGTGGTGTTCGGCAGCGAGGGCGCCAACCCGCGCTACCCGGACCGGCCGCTGGTGCCGCGCACGGTGCTGGTGAACCCGGTGATCACCCCGCTGGGCGACGAGCAGGAAGACGACTGGGAAGGCTGCCTCTCGATCCCGGGCCTGCGGGGCAGGGTGCCGCGCTACACGCGCATCCGCTACAGCGGCTTCGACCCTTACGGCGACCCGATCGCGCGCGAGGCCGAGGGTTTTCACGCCCGCGTGGTGCAGCACGAGTGCGACCACCTGATTGGCATGCTCTACCCCATGCGCATGACGGATCTCGCGCAGCTGGGCTATACCGAGGTGCTGTTTCCGGGCGCGGCGCTCGAAGACGACTGAGCGTCGATGCGCGCCAGCGCCTCGCCGATCGCTGCCTGATCGTGCGGGCGCACGAGACGCGACACCTCCGCGCCATTGTTGAGGAAGATCAACGTGGGCCAGAGCTTGACGCCATAGCTGCGCCCCAGCGGCCGGCCCGGCCCGTCCTCGATCTTCAGGTGCACCACGTCGCCGTGCGCTCGCAGCGCGGCTTCGATGAGCGGCTGCGCGCGCGCGCAGTGGCCGCACCAGGGCGTGCCGAACTCCAGCAGCACCGCGCCTTTGAAACGATCGACCGTCTCGCGTGCGGGGGTGGCGGCCAGATGCGTGGCTTGGTAGCTCATGAACAGGATCCTTGCGCCGCGCGTCAGCCGCCGATGTAGCTCATCTCGATGCGCCGCGGGCCGTCGCCATCGTCGTCCTTGCGCGGCAGGCTGGCGCGCAGTTCGGAATAGCGGTCGTTCCTGCCGTGCCAGATGTCGGCGATCGCCTGCGAAAGCTGCTCTTCCGTGGCGCCGCCGCGCATGATGCCGCGCAAATCCCAGCCCTGGGTGGCGAACAGGCAGGTGAAGAGCTGGCCTTCGGTCGAGAGGCGGATGCGATTGCAGGTGCCGCAGAAGGCCTTGGTCACGCTGCTGATGAAGCCCACCTCGCCGAGCTTGGGATCGTATTGGCCGCTGGCGTCGGCGTAGCCCCAGCGTTCGGCGGTTTCGCCCGGGGCGGTGGGCTGCAGCGCCACCAGCGGAAACTCGGCCTGCAGGCGCGCGAGCACTTCTTTGGAGGACACCACCTCCTGCATGCGCCAGTGGTTGGTGCTGCCCACGTCCATGAACTCGATGAAGCGCAGCGTGATGCCGGTGCCGCGAAAGTGGCGCGCCATCGGCAGGATTTCCTGGTCGTTGGTGCCGCGCTTGACCACCATGTTGACCTTGATGCGCTCGAAGCCCGCCTCCTGCGCCGCGTCGATCGCAGCGAGCACGCCGGCCACGGGAAAGCCCACGTCGTTCATGGCCTGAAAGACCGCCTCGTCCAGGCTGTCCAGGCTCACCGTCACGCGCGACAGGCCCGCCTCCTTCAGGCCCCTGGCCTTCTTGGCGAGCAGCGAGCCGTTGGTGGTGAGCGTGATTTCGGGCGGCGCATGCTCGGTGGTGCGCAGCTCTGCCAGCATCGCCACGAGCTTTTCGATGTTCTTGCGCACCAGCGGCTCGCCGCCCGTGAGGCGGATCTTGTGCACGCCATGCGCGAGGAAGAGCGCCGACAGGCGCGTGATTTCCTCGAACGTGAGCAGGCTCGCCTGCGGCAGGAAGTTGTAGTCCTTGCCGAAGATTTCCTTGGGCATGCAATAGGTGCAGCGGAAATTGCAGCGGTCGGTGACGCTGATGCGCAGATCGCGCAGCGGCCGCCCGCGCAGGTCGGTCAGCAGCCCCGTGGGCGCCTGCAGGGAGCCGCTGTGCGCAGGGGGCATCTGGCCAATGCGGCGGGAATCGACGATGGAAGCGCGCTTGCCTGTGGTCATGCGGCCATTGTGCCGTCGTTGTGGGGCGCCTGTCGGTCATCTGCGGCAACCCCGCCGCGCCAAGGGGTGCGGCTGCCGCGCGGGCCATGGCCGCGGGCGCTGCCCGGACGGGCCGGCGGTGGTGTAATCGTGAGCTCCAGATCCTTGAAGCAGTCTCTTAACGATAGCTGATCGCGCTTTCCAGTCAATGGTTTAAAGCGCTTTTCATTCAAATTCATGGCTTTCCTGTCGCGCACGCAACGGGCCGTTGCGTTGGTCTTCGTCGTGCCCATCCTCTGGGGCTTCAATTTTCTGATTGCCCGCAGTGCGCCGGGGGTCATTGCACCCCATGCGCTCGCGGGCGAGCGCTGGCTGTTCGCCTGCGTGCTGTTCTGCGCCGTGGCCTGGCGCGAGCTGTGGGCGCAGCGCCGCGTGGTACTGGCCGACTGGCGCCACATGCTGGTGCTGGGCGCGCTGGGCATGTGGATCTGTGGCGCCTGGGTCTACATCGCGGGGCAAAGCACGAACGCCACCAACATGGCGCTGATCTACGCGATTTCGCCCGTGATGATCGCCGTGATCTCGCGCGTGTGGCTCAAGGAGCCGTTCAACGCGGTGCAGGGCTGCGGCGTGGCGCTGGCGCTCGCGGGTGTGGTGCACGTGGTGCTCAAGGGCCGCTGGGCTCAGCTCGCGCACCTGCAGTGGGAGCCGGGCGACCTGTGGATGCTGGGCGCGATGATTTCGTGGACCTTCTTCACCATCCTGCTCAGGCGCTGGAGCACGCCGCTCACGGATCTGGCGCGCCTGGGCGTGATGAGCTTTGCGGGCGTGCTCGTGATCCTGCCCTTTGCCGCCTGGGAGGCCGCCACCGGCCCCTTGCCGATGTGGAGCGTGCACGGCGTGCTGCTGGCGCTGGCCGCGGCCGTGCTGCCCGGCTTCGCCGCCTACCTGGGCTACACCTTCATGCTGCGCCAGCTCGGGGCGGCGCGCGCGGGCGTGGTGCTGTACCTCGGGCCGCCGTATGCCGCCGTGATGGCCTGGCTGATTCTGGGCGAGCCCATTCACGTCTATCACGTGGTGGGGCTGGCGCTCATCCTGCCCGGCATCTGGCTCGTCAATCGGCGCTAGCCGGCGCTAGGTTCGAGCGCCGTCGCAATCGCCTCGTCCACGCGCTCGAGCCAGACGAACTGCAGCTTCTCGCGCACCTCGGCCGGGATGTCTTCGTAGTCGCGGCGGTTGCGCGCGGGCAGCATCACGCGCGTGATGCCGGCCGAGGCGGCGGCGATGATCTTTTCCTTGATGCCGCCCACGGGCAGCACCAGGCCGCGCAGGCTGATTTCTCCAGTCATCGCGGTGTCGCTGTGCACGCTGCGGTTCGTCAGCAGCGAGACGAGCGCGGTGAACATGGCCACGCCCGCGCTCGGCCCGTCCTTGGGCGTGGCGCCGGCGGGCACATGCACGTGGATGTCCACCTCGGAGAGTTGCCTGGGGTCGATGCCGAGCTCGGCCGCGCGGTGCTTGACGAGCGAAAGCGCGGCCTGCACGCTCTCGCGCATTACGTCGCCCAGTTGCCCGGTCAGGATCAGGCCGCCCTTGCCGGGGTAGCTCGTGGCTTCGATGAAGAGGATGTCGCCGCCCACGGGCGTCCAGGCCAGACCCGTGGCCACGCCGGGGATAGCGGTGCGCATGGCCACGTCGTTCTCGAAGCGCGGCGGGCCGAGGATGGCGGCGAGGTCCGCCGCGGCGATCTGCATCCGCGCGGCCGAGCCGTCGGCGATGCGCACCGCCACATGCCGGAGCACGCGGCCGATCTCGCGCTGCAGGCTGCGCACGCCGGCTTCGCGCGTGTAGTCGCGGATGATGTGGCGCAGGGCGTCGTCAGACACGTCCGCCTGCGTCTCAAGCAGGCCATTGGCCTTGAGCTCGCGGCGCACGAGATAGCGGCGCGCGATCTCGAACTTCTCGTTTTCGGTGTAGCTCGCGAGTTCGATGATTTCCATGCGGTCGCGCAGCGGGCCCGGGATGTTCTCCAGCATGTTCGCTGTGGTGATGAAGACCACGCGCGAGAGGTCGAACGGCACGCCCAGGTAGTTGTCGCGAAACGCACCGTTCTGCTCCGGGTCGAGCACTTCGAGCATGGCGGCCGACGGATCGCCCTGCACGCCCGCGCCCATCTTGTCGATCTCGTCGAGCATCATCACGCAGTCGCGCGCCCTGGCCTTGCGGATCGCCTGGATGATGTTGCCCGGCATCGCGCCGATGTAGGTGCGCCGATGGCCGCGGATTTCGGCCTCGTCGTGCACGCCGCCCAGGCTCACGTGGGCGAACGGCCGCCCCATGGCGCGCGCGATCGACTGGCCGAGCGAGGTCTTGCCCACGCCGGGCGGTCCGGCCAGGCACAGAATCGGCGCCTTGCCCTGTGGGGCGAGCTGGCGCACGGCGAGGAATTCGATGATGCGCTGCTTGATCTTGGCCAGGCCGTAGTGGTCTTCGTCCAGCACCCGGCGCGCGGCGGCGATGTCGATGACGCGCGCCTCGGGCTCGGCCCAGGGCAGGGCGGCGAGCCAGTCCAGGTAAGTACGCACCATGCCGGCCTCGGTTGCCTCCGAGGGCATGCGCTGGTAGCGACGCAGTTCCTTGCGCGCGAGCTCGTCGGCTTCGGGCGGCAGCTTCGCCTCATCGATGGCCTTGGTCAGGTCGGCCACTTCCTGCGTCTTGCCGTCGTCGTCTTCGCCCTCGCCCAGCTCGCGCTTGATGGCCGCCATCTGCTCGCGCAGGATGGCTTCGCGCTGGCGCTCGTCGAACGTGGCCTTCGTGCGCTGGCCGATCTCCTGCGACAGGCGCATCACCTCGATGCGCTTGGCCAGCAGCGCCGAGACCTTGTCGATGCGCTCGGCCACGTCGATGGTCTCCAGCAGCGCCTGCCGGTCGGCGCGTTCGAGCTCCATGTAGGCAGCCACCAGATCCGCCAGCGCCCCGGCGCCCGCGGTGTTCTGCACCGCAGCGACGAGCGGCGGCGGTACGTTGGGCAGCAGCTGCAACGCCTCCAGCGTCTGCTGGCGCAGGTGCAGCACGCGGGCCTCGATGTCGGTGCCATGGGCTTCGGGCTCGTCAAGAGGCTCGGCGCGCACCGCCAGCACCGGTGTTTCACTGATGAATTCCTTGACGCGAAAACGCTGCTGGCCCTGAACGACGACGTGGTGCCCCCCATCGGGCAGGGTGATGTAGCGCAGGATGTGGGCGATGGTGCCGATGCCATAGAGATCGGCCGCCCTGGGTTCGGCCAGTTCGGTGTCCTTTTGCATCAGGATGCCGATGGGGCGCTCGGCGCGCAGCGCCTGCTCGGCCGCGGCGACCGAGGATTCGCGCCCGACGAGGATGGGGAAGACGGTGCCGGGGAACAGCACCGTATCGGGCATGGCGACGATGAGCAGCGCGTCCTCGGGCAGATCGGCCGCGGCGGGAGGGGCCTGCGCCGGAGCGCCGGGGACGACGGGTTCGGCGCTCGCGGCGGCGGCCACGCGCGCTTCGTCCGATGGGGGCAGCGTGTTGTCGCTCATGGCATCTTGTGCAGGCGTATGACCAGGCACCCTTGCTCGTTGCTCACGTCCACCGCACCGTAGCGCCCGGGCGGCAGGGCGACGTGCCGTTCGAACCGCCCCTGCGGCAGCTCCAGCCGGTGAATGGCTGCCGTGCGCAGCGCGCGCGGCAGCGTGCGTCGGCCCGAGACGACGAGCGCGGCCCCTTCGATGGCGGCGTGCACGTCGTGCGCCTCCACGCCGGGCAGCGCGACGTAGATCAGCACCTCGTGCACGGTTTCGAGCACATCGACGGGCGGCTCCCAGGTGCTGGCGTGACGGGGCTGAAAGAGCTGCCGGTGCAGGCGCTCCACGCGGTCGAGCGCGGCCAGCGCATCCGACCACATCCAGTCGGGCAAATCATCACGGCGTTTCATGGATTCGCTTCCTCGCCTTTCCCATGTGATTTTGCGCCGCGCCGGCGCAGTCTGCAGGCCCCGCGGGTTTCAGGCGCCGAGCATCTCCTTGTAGCCCTGGCGCGCCTTCATGTAGGTCTCGAACGGGAACTTGATCGGCACACCTTCGAGCGCGGCGGCCAGCATCTCCAGGTGCCCCTCGAACCCGGCGCAGGCCTTGGCCGCATCTTCTCCGGCGGGCACGCCCAGGGTCAAGGTCAGCTGCGTGCCGCCCGCCACGGGCGCCAGCGCCCAGCGCAGCGGGCGCTGCGGTTCCTTGCCGCTGCTCCAGGAGTATTCGAGCAGGCTGCCCGCTTCGAAGGCCGTCACGCGGCTGTCTATCACGATGCCGCTGTCGACGAAATCGATGCGCACGTGGCCGCCCGGGCGCTGCTCGATGTTGCCGCTGCTGAGCCACTGCGCCATCGAGGCCGGTTCGGTGAGCATGCCCCAGACCTTGGCGGGCGGGTGCTCGAAAGTGCGTGTGAGGCGCCCTTGATGGCCGTCGCCGTGTGTCGTGATCGTGCCCAGTTGCAATGCGTCGTCGCTCATGGCGGTGCTTCCTTTCCTGATAGCGGGTGGATGGTACGGCCCATCCTAGCGTCGCCGCAATGCCCGCAGGGACGGCAGGTGTGCACGGGCGTCGTTTATCGGCGCACAGGCGCCGAGGCGGGTGGGCACGCACCGCCCGGGGCGCTTTACATTTCTTCAAGGGCCTCATACCGCGTTCTTGCGCGAGTTGGCTACGATGCGGGGCGCACGAGAGCGCACGAATTCCAACATGGCTGAACCTGAACACCCCCCCACGCCCACCGGGGCCGCGCCAGGCCTGCATCGCCTGGGTCTTTCTTTCATGCTCACGTTCATGGTGATCGCGCTGCTCGCGGGTGGCGCGTGGTGGCTGGCGCAGCGCGGCAAGGCGCCCGCGGTCGGCGCTGGCGGTTTCGGTCCGGGCCGCGGCGGGGGCGGGGCCAGCGTGACCGTGGGCGCCGCCGTGGCCGAGCAGGGCGCGCTGCCCGTGGTGGTCGATGCGCTGGGCACGGTGACTGCGCCCATCACCTCCACGCTGGTGCCGCAGGTGTCGGGCATCCTGACCGAGGTGCTGTTCACCGAAGGCCAGATGGTGCGCAAGGGCGAGGTGCTCGCGCGCATCGACGTGCGCCCCTACGAGCAGCAGCTCGCGCAGGCGCGCGGGCAGAAGGCGCGCGACGAGGCGCAGCTCACGGCGGCGCGGCTCACGCTGTCGCGCTACCAGACCTTGCTGACGCAGGACTCGATCGCGCGCCAGGACGTGGACACGCAGGCGGCGCTGGTCAAGCAGCTCGAGGGGGCCGTGCAGGCCGACAGCGCCAGCGTGCGTTCGGCCGAGCTCAACGTGGGCTTTGCGACGCTGCGCGCGCCGATCAGCGGACGCATCGGCCTGCGCGCGATCGATCCGGGCAATCTGGTCACCAGCGGCGGTGCGGGCGGGATCGCCACGATCACTCAGGTCACGCCGATCGACGTGGTGTTTTCCGTGCCGCAGGAACGCGTGGGCGCGGTCGTCGCGGCGCAGAAAGCGGGCCGGCTGCCGGTGGCGGCGCTAGACCGTGCGCGCACGCAGCCGCTGGCGCAGGGCCAGTTCCTGACGCTGGACAATGTGGTGAACGCCGCCACCGGCACGGTGCGTGCCAAGGCGCGCTTTGCCAACACGGACGGCGCGCTGTTTCCGGGGCAGTTCGTGAATGCGCGACTGCAGCTGGGCCAGGCCGAAGGCGTGCTGGTACCCGTCACGGCGGTGCGTACCGGCCCGCAGGGCGACTACCTCTACGTGATCGACGCCGAAGACACGGCGCACACCCGGGCCGTGACGCGCGGGCTGGCCACGGCCGAGCAGGTGCTGATTACCCGGGGGCTGCAGGCCGGCGAGCGCGTGGTGACCGAGGGCGGTGACCGCGTGAAGGATGGAGGCAAGGTACGCCTGGCCGATGCACGAGAACAGTCTCAAACGCAGAGTGGACAAGTGCAAGAAGCTACGGAAAGCAAAGCATCCGACCTGAGCCGCCTACCCCCGGAATTGCGCGATAAGGTGCAGAAAATGACGCCCGAGCAGCGGCGCGCCTTCTTCGCCCAGCGCCGCAGCGAGCGCGGAGCCGCGCAGTGAGTGCCAGGGTAGGAGGGCGGGCATGAACGTCTCGCGCCTCTTCATCCAGCGCCCGGTCGCGACGGCGCTGTTCATGCTGGCCATCGTGCTCGCGGGCCTGGTGGGCCTGCGCTTTCTGCCGCTGGCGGCGCTGCCGCAGGTGGATTACCCGACGGTCCAGGTGCAAACGCTCTACCCGGGCGCCAGCCCCGACGTGATGAGCCGCACGGTGACGGCGCCGCTGGAGCGCCAGTTCGGCCAGATGCCAGGCCTCTCGCGCATGAGCAGCGTGAGCAGCGCGGGTGTGTCCATGGTCACGCTGCAGTTCGATCTGGAGCTCGGCATGGACGCGGCCGAGCAGCAGGTGCAGGCGGCGATGAACGTGGCGAGCTCGCTGTTGCCGGCGGATCTGCCCGTGCCGCCCGTCTACGCCAAGGTGAATCCGGCCGATGCGCCCATTCTGCAGCTGGCGGTGACGAGCGACAGCCTGCCGCTCACCGAAGTGCAGAACATGGTGAACACGCGCCTGGCGCTCAAGATCAGCCAGATCAGCGGCGTGGGGCTGGTGACGCTCGCGGGCGGGCAGCGTCCCGCCGTGCGCGTGCAGGGCCATGTGCAGGCGCTCGCGGCCATGGGGCTGGGGCTGGAGGCGATCAGCAGCGCCATCACCGCGGGCAACGCGAGCGGCGCCAAGGGGAGCTTTGACGGCCCCACGCGCCAGTACAGCATCAACGCCAACGACCAGCTGCTGTCGGCGCAGGACTACCGCGAGCTGATCGTCGCCTACGTGAACGGCCAGCCGGTGCGTCTGAAGGACGTGGCGCAGGTGATCGACGGTTCGGAGAACGACCGCCTGGGCGCCTGGACCGGCATCAAGAGCGATCTGCGGCCCGCGCAAACACCGCTGAACCCCGCGATCATCGTCAACGTGCAGCGCCAGCCGGGCGCCAACGTCATCGCCACGGTGGACGCGATCAAGCGCCAGCTGCCGCTGCTGGAGCAGGGCCTGCCGCAGAGTGTGCATCTGGCGGTGCTGTCGGACCGCACGCTGGGCATACGCGCCTCGGTCGAGCACGTGGAGTTGGAGCTGGTGCTGGCCGTCGTCATGGTGGTGCTGGTGATCTTCGCCTTCCTGCATAGCCTGCGCGCCACCTTGATCGCGAGCATCGCGGTGCCGATCTCGCTCATGGGCACGGTGGGGGCGATGTATTTGCTGGGCTATTCGCTCAACAACCTGAGCCTGATGGCGCTGACCATCGCCACCGGCTTCGTCGTGGACGACGCCATCGTGATGATCGAGAACATCGCGCGTCACCGCGAGATGGGCAAGCCGCCGATGCAGGCGGCGCTGGCCGGGGCCGGGGAGATCGGCTTCACCATCATCTCGCTCACGGTCTCGCTGATCGCGGTGCTGATTCCGCTCCTGTTCATGCAGGAGGTGATCGGACGGCTGTTTCGCGAGTTCGCGGTGACGCTGGCGATCACGATCCTGTTCTCCGCGCTGGTCTCGCTCACGCTGGTGCCGATGATGTCCGCGCGTGTCTTGAAGCCCCTGGACGAGGCGCAGGGCGGCATCGCGCGCGCGCTGCAGGGCGGGATCGACACCCTGATCCGCGGGTACGACGCGGGCCTGACCTGGGTGCTGCGCCACCAGGTGTTCACGCTCTGGGTGGCGCTGGCCACCTTCGCGGTGACGGCGCTGCTTTATGTCCTGATTCCCAAGGACCTGTTCCCCACGCAGAGTACAGGGCAGCTGCAGGGCCGGGTGGAGGCGGCCAGCGACGTGTCGTTCGCGCGCATGTCGCTGCTGCAGGGTGAGGTTGCGCGCCTCGTGCTGGCCGACCCGGCTGTGGCCTCGCTCAGCTCAGTCGTCGGCGTGGACGCGAGCAACAATGCGGCGCTGTCGTCGGGGCGGCTGGTCATCAACCTCGCGCCGCGCACGCTGTTCGGCGAGTCGCAGGACGCCGTCATGCAGCGCCTGCGCCAGCAGGTGGCGCGCGAGGTGGCGGGTGTCGATCTGTTCCTGCAGCCCACGCAGGACCTGACCATCGATTCGGACACCGGCCCGACGCAATACCGCTTCGATCTCGAAGGCGTGGACACGAAGCTCGTCGACGAATGGGCGCAGAAGCTCGTCGGCGCGATCGCCCGCCTGCCCGAGGTGCGCCATGCCACCACCAGCGCCGGGCAGACCGCGCCCTCGGCCATGGTGCGCGTGGACCGCGACACCGCCGCACGCCTGGGCGTGGCCACGAGCACGCTGGACAACACGCTGTACAACGCCTTCGGCCAGCGCATCGTCTCTACCATCTTCAGCGAAACCAACCAGTACCGCGTGATTCTGGAAGCCGCGCGCGAGGGCGGCGCGAGCCTGCAGACGCTGCGCGATCTGCCGATCAAGACCAGTGGCGGGGGCACCACGCCGCTCTCCTCGTTCGCGCAGGTGGTGCAAGAGCCCGCCGCGCTCACCGTGCAGCGTGTGAGCCAGTACCCGGCAGCCACCGTGGGGTTCGACACCGCCCCCGGCGTGAGCCTGGGCGCGGCCGTGGAGGCCGTGCGCGCGGCCGCCGCCGAGGCCGCCTTGCCCGCCAGCCTCACGCTGCGCTTCACCGGCGCCGCGGGCGCGTACCAGAAGTCGCTCGCCAACCAGCTCTGGCTCATCCTCGCGGCCGTGGTCTGCGTCTACATCGTGCTCGGCGTGCTGTACGAGAGCTATGTGCACCCGCTCACCATCCTCTCGACACTGCCCTCGGCCGGGGTGGGCGCGCTGCTGGCGCTGGAATTCACCGGCCATGCGCTCGATGTGGTGAGCATCATCGGCCTGGTGCTCCTGATCGGCATCGTCAAGAAGAACGCGATCATGATGATCGACTTTGCCATCGACGCCGAACGCGGCGAGGGCAAGAGCGCGGTGCAGGCGATCCACCAGGCGGCGCTGCTGCGCTTTCGGCCGATTCTGATGACCACCTTCGCGGCGCTGGCGGCAGCGGTGCCGCTGATGCTGAGCTGGGGCGACGGGGCGGAGCTGCGGCGCCCGCTCGGAATTTCGATCTTCGGCGGTCTGGTGCTGAGCCAGTTGCTCACGCTGTTCACCACGCCGGTGATTTATGTGTGGTTCGACCGGCTGGCGCAGCGGTTTGGGGCGTCGCAGGCGGAGCATGAGCATGCGTGACCGCGTTTTGCGCTCGGGGCGCCCGGCTCGTTTCGAGACCCGGCCCCGGTGCCGCTTCATGGGCGCCATGCCCGCGGCCCGCCGTGGCGTCAGCAAGCACACGAGAGACGGCGCATGAACCTCTCGCGCCCCTTCGTTCAGCGCCCCGTGGCCACCGTCCTGCTCACCATCGGCTTGGCGCTTGCCGGCATCGCCGCCTTTCTCACGCTGCCGGTCTCGCGCCTGCCCGCCGTGGATTTCCCGGTGATCTTCGTGAGCGCCAACATGCCGGGTGCGAGCCCCGCCGACATGGCACGCACCGTGGCCACGCCGCTGGAGCGCACGCTGGGCACGATCGCGGGTGTCAACGAGATGACGAGCTCCAGCAGCACGGGCTCGACCCGCGTGGTGCTGCAGTTTGACCTCGACCGCAACATCGACAGCGCCGCGCGCGACGTGCAGGCCGCGATCAACGCCGCGCGCATCGACCTGCCGGCCAACCTGCGTACCAACCCGACCTACCGCAAGGCCAACCCCGCGGCGCAGCCGTTCATGATCCTCGCGCTCACGTCCAGGACGCGCACGCCGGGGCAGGTTTTTGACGCGGTCAACAACATCATGAGCCAGCGCCTGCTTCAGGTGCCGGGCGTGGGCGACGTGACGCTGGGCGGCGGCTCGCAGCCCGCGGTGCGCGTGGAGCTCAACCCCTTCGCGCTGCACGAGCTGGGCATCAGCAGTGACGACGTGCGCGCCGCGCTGCAGGCGAGCAACGCCAACCGGCCCAAGGGCGTGATCGAGCTGGGTGACGCCGAACAGGGGCGGGCGCTGCAGGTGCTCACGCCCGCGCCGGGCCTGCGCGCGGCGGACTACCGCGATCTCATCGTCGGCATGCGCGGCGGCGCCGAGGTGCGTCTGTCGCAGGTGGCCCGGGTGATCGACAGCGTGCAGGACACGCGCACGCGCGGCTCATTCAACGGGCAGCCGGCCATCGTCGTCAACATCACGCAGCAGCCCGATGCCAACCTGATCGCCACGGCCGACGCCATCGATGCGCTGCTGCCGCAGCTGCGCGCGCAGCTGCCGCAGGACGTCGAGCTGCACGTGGCGATCGACCGCACCGGCTCGGTGCGCGGCTCGGTGCACGAGGTGGAGATCACGCTCGCGATCGCCGTGCTGCTCGTGGTGCTGGTGGTGGGGCTCTTTTTGCGCAACCTGCGCGCCGCGCTGATCCCGGCGGTGGCCACGGGCGTTTCGCTGCTGGGCACGTTCGCGTTCATGGCGCTGCTTGGCTACTCGCTTAATAACCTCACGCTGATGGCGCTCACGGTCGCCACGGGCTTCGTGGTGGACGATGCCATCGTCGTGATCGAGAACATCACGCGCCATCTGGAGCAGGGCGTGGCGCGGCGCACGGCGGTGCTCGAGGGCGCGCGCGAGGTGGGTTTCACGGTGCTCACCATCAGCGTCTCGCTCGTGGCGGTGTTTCTGCCGCTGCTGCTGCAGGGCGGCGCCGTCGGCGCGATGTTCCGTGAATTCGCCATGACGCTTTGCATCGCGGTGCTGATCTCGCTCGTCATCTCGCTCACCACCACGCCCATGCTGTGCGTCAAGCTGCTGCCGGTGCACGCCGAGCGCGCCGCACCCGTGCGCCGCAGCGGCGCGGCTCGCCTGCGCGCCTTGCTGGCCGCAGGTCAGCGCCGGCTGGTGCGCGCCTACGGGCATGCGCTGGACTGGTCGCTGGCCTTTCCGTGGTTCGTGATGCTGGTGCTGGCGGTGGTGATCGGACTGAGCGCTTATCTGTTCGTGCATATCGACAAGGGCTTTTTCCCCGAGCAGGACAACGGCCAGTTCTTTGCCGGCCTGCGCGCCGACCAGAGCATTTCCACCGGCGCGTTCGGCGACAAGCTGCAGCAGGCGGCGGACATCATCGGCGCCGACGCTTCCGTGGGCACGGTGGTGGCGTTTGCCGGAGGCGCGCGCGCGGGCGGGGGCTTTCTCTTCGCCGCGCTCAAGCCCGCGAGCGAGCGGCCGCAGGGCGAGAAGACGCGCGCCGTCATCAACCGCCTGCGCCCGCAGCTGTCCAAGATCACGGGGCTGAGCGTGTTCCTCAACCCGGCGCAGGAGCTGCGCATGGGCGGCAGGAGCAGCAACGCCACCTACCAGTACACGCTCAAGGCCGACACGCAAGCCGATCTCAAGACCTGGACGCGCAGGCTCTCGGCGCAGCTCAAGCTCGACGCCCGCCTCACGGACGTCGACGACGACGAGAGCGACAACGGCGTCGAGACCTTCATCGAGATCGACCGGGCCAAGGCCGCGAGCCTGGGTGTGACGCCAGCGGCCATCAATGCCGCGCTCTACAACGCCTTCGGCCAGCGCCAGGTGACCACGATGTACAGCGACCTGAACCAGTACACCGTGGTGATGGAATGGGCGCCGCGTCATGCGCAATCGCCCGTGGTGCTGCACGACGTGATGGTGGCCGCGGGCGGCGCGGCCGCCGGTGCCTCGGCCAACCCGGCGCTGCGCAGCGGCTCCACCGGCACGCCGATTTCCACGGCGGCGCGCACCATGGTGCCGCTCTCGGAATTCGCGCAGTTTTCCGAACGCGCCGTGCCCGCCAGCGTCTGGCACGACGGCGGCGAGCTGTCGAGCACGCTCTCGTTCAACCTGGGCGATGGCGTCTCGATCGAGCAGGGCAGGGACGCCGTGCTGCAGGCCGTGGACGCCATCGGCATGCCCAACAACGTGCGCGGCGCCTTCAGCGGCGCGCTGGCGCAGGCGGCGCAGACGCAGTCGCAGCAGGGGCTGCTCATCGTGGCCGCCATCGTCGTGATCTACATCGTGCTGGGCATGCTCTACGAGAGCCTGATCCATCCCGTCACCGTGCTCACCACGCTGCCCAGCGCGGGCTTTGGCGCGCTGCTGGCGCTGATGCTGCTGAAGATGGAGTTTTCCATCATGGCGCTGGTCGGCGTGTTCCTCTTGATCGGCATCGTCAAGAAAAACGCCATTCTCATCATCGACTTCGCGCTCGACGCCGAGCGCGCACGCGGCCTCACGGCGGTGCAGGCGGTGCGCGAGGCCTGCCTGCTGCGCTTTCGCCCCATCCTCATGACCACGCTGGCGGCGGGCCTGGGTGCACTGCCGCTGGCCATCGGTTTCGGTCAGGGAGCCGAGCTGCGCCAGCCGCTGGGCGTGACCATCGTCGGTGGCCTGATCGCGAGCCAGCTGCTCACGCTGCTCACCACGCCGGCGGTCTATGTGCTGCTGGACAAATTGCGCCGGCGCAAGCCGGCGGTGGGGGGCCAACCCTTGCCCGCCATGGAGGGAGCATGAATAAACCTGTTTTGATAGCTGCTCGCGCTTTGCAGCAAAGCGCTGGAGCCGTTTTTTGCTTGATATTTTCCATCACGCTGCTGGCGGCCTGCTCCAGCGTCACGCCGCCGCAGTCGAGCGATGCGCCGGCGCCCACGCACTGGAAGAGCGCCGCGCCCGAGGGCTGGGTGAGCACCGCCGCCTACAGGCAGTGGCAAGGCGGCCAGTGGTGGCAGTTTTTTGACGATGAGATGCTGAACGCGCTGGTGCCGCAGGTGGAGGTGGGCAACCCCAATATCGCCGCCGCGGCCGCCAACGTGGCGCAGGCGCAGGCGCTGCTGCGCCAGAGCGAATCGCAGCGCCTGCCCACGCTGGGCGTGCAGGCGGCGGCGCAGCGCGGCGGCGAGCCCGCGCGTGGCAGCGCCAGCGCCGGCCTTGCGGCGAGCTGGGCGCCCGACCTCTGGGGCCGCATCGCCGCCAGCGTGGCGAGCCAGCAGGCGGCCCTGCAGGCCAGCGAGGCCGATCTGGCCGGCGCGCGCCTGGAGGCGCAAGCCAGCCTGGCGCAGGCCTACTTCCAAGTGCGCGAGCTCGATGCCGAATTGCAGCTGATGGACGAAATCATCGCGGGCTATGTGCGTGCGCAATCGATCACCGACAACCGCTACCGCGCCGGCATCGCCGCACACACCGACCTGCTGCAGGCGCAGACCACGCTGGAAAACGCCCGTGCCACGCGCGAGAGCCTGCGGCGCAGCCGTGCTACGACCGAGCACGCCATGGCGCTGCTGCTGGGCCGGGCGCCCGCGCAGTTCACGCTGGAGACGGTCGCCTGGCGCAGCGCCGTGCCCGGTGTGCCGCCGCTGCTGCCGTCCGAGCTCCTGCTGCGCCGCCCGGACGTGGCCTCGGCCGAGCGCGCCGTCGCTGCCGCCAATGCGCGCATCGGCGCCGCGCAGGCCGCGTGGTTTCCCAGCCTGAACCTGAGCGCGGGCGCGGGCGGCGCGGCGGGCAGCATCGCCGATCTGCTGTCGGTGCCCGCGCTCACCTGGTCGCTGGGCGCTAGCCTCGCGCAAACGCTGTTCGATGCGGGTGCGCGCGATGCCGCCGTGGAGCAGGCCGTCGCTGCGCAGCAGGCCGCGAGCGCCCAGTACCGCCAGAGCGCGCTCGTCGCCATGGGGCAGGTGGAAGACCAGCTCACCGCGCTGGATGCCCTGGCGCGCCAGATCGAGCACCAGCAGGCCGCCGCCGAGGCCGCCGCGGGTGCCGAGCAGCGCACGCTCAACAGCTACCAGGCAGGCCTGTCGGCCTACACCAGCGTGGTGACGGCGCAGGCCGCCACACTGGGCGCGCGCCGCTCGCTCATGCAGCTGCAACTGCAGCGCCAGCAGGCCGTGATCGCGCTGGTGCAGGCGCTGGGCGGCGGCTGGGTGGCGCCGTGGGCCTGAAGGCGGTGACGGTGGACACCGTGCAGTGGGGTCTCGCCTGGACGTTTGGCCCGACCGGCGCCTGAAATGCTGGCACAGCATCGTGCCCGTGGCAAAGCCGACTTTCTCGATCGCGTGGTTGGCGATTGCTGGTTCGACGGCAGGCGCTGGTGCTGGTAGACCGACGGATGTGGCGCGCGAAACCGCCCTGTTGCTGCGCGTGTTGCGCCAGATGCCGGGGAGCCAGCGCTTGTGAAGGCTCGGGCGCAGGCCATTTGGGTCGAAAATTGATGTGAGTGACAACCGTCATGCCCACAAGGGTTTACCATGGTTTCTTCATTCATCATGCTGGATTGCATCTGATCCCATGCCTCTGCCCGTCGACCCCAATTCGCTCTCCTGGACCCAGGTCATGGAGCACGTGGGGGCCTGCGTCTACGTCAAGGATATTCAGGGGCGCCATGTCTACGCCAATCGCGCCATGTGCGAGCTCTACGGCGTGACGTGGGAGCAGCTTCGCGGCAAGACCGATGCGGACTTCGTCAATGCGCCGCATGCCCTGCTGCTGCAAGAAGCCGACCGGAGCGTGATCGAGAGCGGCAAGACCGTGCATGAGCAGGAAGAGGTGGTGCTGCTCGGCGGCGGCAGGCGCACCTTCTGGTCTGCCAAGGTGCCACTGCTCGATGGCAAGGGCAGGATCATCGGCGTGTGCGGCTTCTCCACCGAGATCGCACCCGAAACCACTCCCGCGCGCGAGCGCATCGCGGGGCACAGCCACATGCTTGGTGCCTTGCTGGAAAACGTCGATGCCAGCATCTTCCTGAAGGACAGCGAGGGGCGCTACCTTTACGTCAACGAGAAAGCGCGCAAGCTTCATGGGCGGACCTTGGAGCAGGTGCTCGGGACCACTGACAAGGATCTGTTCGACGCCGAAACGGCACGTACGCTGCGCCTCCTGGATGAGCAGGTGATCACCCGCATGCAGCGCCACGCCGGAGAAGAAACGCTCTTCGGCGCCGATGGTTGCTGGCACCATTTCTGGACGGTGAGGGTACCCATGCAATACCCTGGCATGCCGCCGTGCCTGCTGGGTTTCGCCACCGAGATCACCGAGCTTCTGGACCTGCGGCGCAACCTGCGGGAGCAGCGTGTCACCGACCGGCTCACGGGACTGCCCAACCACGAACAGTTCGTGCATGCGCTGACCCTGCAGATTCCCGATCTCCTCGCGCGGCATCAGCACGCTGCCGTGGTGCTGCTCGATCTGGATGAGTTCAAGTACGTCAACGGCTATCTGGGCCAGGAAGCGGGCAACCGCCTGCTGTGCGAGGTGGCTGAACGCCTGCGTGGTGCACTGCCGGAACCGGGCGTCCTGGGACGCATCGGCGGCGATGACTTTGCCGTGGCCCTGGCGCCCGTCGCCGACCGGGACGAGGCAGTGCAAAAGGTGCAGCTGCTGCGCGAATGTCTGGCCCAGCCCTACACGATACGCGGGCGTGGCGTGCGGCTGACGACGAGCGCCGGCATCGCCATGCTGCCATCGGATGGAGAAGATGCGCAGACGCTGCTTGAACACGCCGAGGCGGCCATGTATGCGGCCAAGCAGCAGGGCAGGGACTGCAAGGTGTTCTACACCACGGGATTTGCCGCGGCCGCGGCGCAGCGCGTCAACCTGGAGAACGCCTTGCGCACCGCGCTCGCGGCAAATCAGTTCGAGGTGCATTACCAGCCCAAGATGCTGCGCGACGGGACGGTTGCCGGATTCGAGGCGCTGCTGCGCTGGAACCGGCCCAGTCATGGGCGCGTGTCGCCACTCACCTTCATCCCGCTGGCCGAGCGCCTGGGCCTGCTCGTGGACATTGGCGCGTGGGTGACCAGGCAAGCCTGCGAGACGATGGCCACGTGGCGTGAGGCGGGCCTCGGTCGCGTTCCGGTGGCGGTCAATCTGTCGATCAGCCAGTTGCAGAGCAGCACGCTGCTCCCGCGTGTCCAGGCCAGCATGCAAGAGTACGACATCGGCGCGAACGAGCTCGGCATGGAAGTGACCGAATCCATGATGATGCGCGACCCCGACCAGACCATCGATGTGCTCAGGAGCCTGGTCCAGGCCGGGGTGGATCTCGCCATCGACGATTTCGGCACAGGCTATTCGTCGATGGCCTACCTGAAGCTGCTGCCGGTGCGCTGGCTCAAGCTCGACCGCCAGTTTGTCAAGGACATGCACACCGATGCGCGCGATGCCGACCTGTGCGCGGGCATGATCGCGCTGGCGCATCGGCTGGGCCTGCGCGTGATCGCCGAGGGCGTGGAGCTGGCCGAGCAGCGTGACGCGCTGTTGGCGCTCGGTTGCGACCAGTTCCAGGGCTTCCTCTACAGCACGCCGATGCCGAGGCAGGCGGCCACGCAGTACCTGCGTAGCGCGCAGGCGCGTTAAGGCGCCCTCCGATGCCATGGCGCCAACACCCCACCACGACGGGTGCGGCGTTTGAACTTCACACATGGCGTGCCGTCAGACACAAAGAGAAACCGGTTTGCCTGCATCAGGAGGTATGCCATGGACTCGATCTCGCACACTGTCCGCGCAGCCACGCTGGCCGGGCTCTTGTGCTGTTGCGTCGCCATGGCACAAGCACCGCCGGCGGATCAGTACAGTGCCTCCGCGCCGTTGCCGGTGGAGCATGCCGAGCTTTCAATGGAGGCGCTGCCCGACGGGATGCGACCAGGCGCTTTGGGCAACCGCTTGGCGGTGACGCGCTGGGGGGATGCGGGGGTGGGTGTTTCGCTGGGGGTGCGGACCACGCGGTGGCCGCCGCTGGCCAGTGGGGTCGGCGCGGTCATCGGGGGAGCTGACGCAATACCCGCCTCCTGGAGCCCGCAGTTGGGTGTGCACTGGAGCAGCCGTCTGTCCGGGCGCTGGCAGGTGAAGGTGTCGGGCTGGGCGGACCTGCCCCCGGTGGGCGACGGACCATTCGGCGCGGGCCAGGAACTGGGATCAGACCTGGGCGGCTACACGGCGCAGGTGCAGGTGCAGTGGCAGTCGGCACGCTACGGCGACCTGATTCCGGAGTACGGCGCCATCGGTGTGCAGTTGCAGGGCGGCTCGCGGCTCATGCTGCGCGCGCGCCACGGCGGGCCGATGATCTACTACCGCGTGCGGTTTTGACTTGCCGAACGCCGTTCATGCGCCCCAATTTCCGGCTCGCGCTGAGCATGGCCCTGTTCGGTTTCCATGACCTGCCAGCCAGGCTGGCGCTGCAGGGGTTCGGCACAGGTCTGCGCGGCCGAGAGTTCACGCAGGAGGGGCGTCCCGGCTGGCCCAGATCACTGCCGGACACGGTCTTCACGGGGCAGGCGTACGCGGTAGTCCACACGTCCGACGATGGCCGATCCAAGGCTGCGCCTGGCGTCACGAAAGCGCACACGCCCTTCGGCGTCGGGGGCGAACTCCCGGTCGTGTCCGATGCCACATACCTGCTGCAGGCATCATCTTTCACCTTGGAGGGCGTCTGGGGCGGTGGCGCTGCGCAGCGCATGGGTCGTGGCCAATGCCGCCGCGGGCGCGTCCCAGCCACCGCCAAGCGCCTTGTACAGCGCCACCAATTGCACGGCGGCATGGGTGTGTGCCTGCGCGGCCGCGGTTTCGGCCTCGTGCAGGCTGCGCTGGGCGGTCAGCAGTTCGACCCGCGCAATGTCGCCTGCGGCATAGCGCGCCTTGGCGTGGCCATAGCTGGTGCGCGCGGCATCGAGCGCCATGTCGCGGCGCGCCAAAGTGTCCAGCCCGCCGTGGTAGTCGCCCAGCGCGCGTTCGGCGTCGCCCAGCGCTGCCAGCACGGCCTGTTCGTAGGCCAGCGCGGCCTGCCGCTGCCCCGCCTCGCGGGCCCGAATCTCGGCCCGCACACGGCCCCCGTCGAACAAGCGCCACGAAATCATGGGCAGGATGGAGAAGCGCGCACTGGAAGCATCGAACCAGTCGCCCGCGTTCAGCGCCTGGAACCCGCCACCGACGCCGATGGAGAGCTTGGGAAACAGCTCGGCCGTGGCCAAGCCGATGTCGGCGGTGCTGGCCGCCAGACGCCGTTCCGCAGCCAGCACGTCAGGGCGCCGACGCAGGATGTCGGCGCGCTCGCCCACCGGCAGCGCCCGCAGCGTGCATGGCGTCACGGGGCCGTTCAGCAGCGCCAGTTCACGCTCCGGCGGGGTGCCCAGCAGCACGCCCAGGCCGAGCACCGCGGCACGCTCGCGCGTCTGGATTCCCGGAATGAGCGCATGGACTGCCGTCCACTGGGCGTATGCCGCCTCCACATCGGCGGAGGACGCATCGCCCAGTGCGTGCCGCTGGCGCACCAGCTCCAGGGTCTGCCGCAGCGTGTCCAGCGCGGCCTGTTGCGCCTGCAGTTCGTGGCGGGCGCCGACGGCGGTGAACCAGCTGCGCGCGACCTCGGCCACGACGCGCATGCGCACGCCCTGCGCGTCGGCCTCTGTCGCCTGCAGACGGGCGTTCGCGCCTTCCAGGGCGCGCTGCCGGGCGCCAAACAGATCGGCCTCCCAGGCCGCGTCAAAGCCTGCATCGTGGATGGTCTGCGTGGCATCCAGGCCGGGGATGGTGCCGATGGGCAGGGGGCCGTTCTCGCTTTGGCGGCGCCGGTTGACGCTCGCGCCAGCGCCAGCGGCCGGCAAGACGTCGCCGGCCACACGATCTCGCAGGGCGCGTGCCTCGTCGATGCGTGCCGCAGCCCGGCGCAGGTCCAGGTTCTGTGCCAACGCCGTGACCACCAGACGGTCAAGGATGGGGTCGCCCAGCGCGGACCACCAATGGCTCAGGTCTGCGGACTGGGCTTCGCCGGCCAATGGCAGGGTCCAGCCGCTGCCGACATCGACCGGCGGCGGTTCGCGGTAGTCGGGGCCCACGGCCGCGCAGGCGGTCAGCAGCACGCAGGACAGGGTCAGCGCGAGCGGGCGCATGCGCATGCGCCCAGGGGCCAGACCGGTGGTGGCTGCACGCAGGAGGGGAGTGCGGGTCTTGGATTTCATTGCAGGCGTCCTCGGACGAATACGGTGGCCATCGTCAGCGTGATGAGGGCGATGAGCGCCAGCGGCCACAGGCTGGCCAGAATGTCGCGGGGCGGCATGGCCTTGAGGAAACTGCCTTCGACGATGATGAGAAAGTGGGTCAGCGGAATGGCCTGCGCCAGCCATTGCATCATGAGCGGCATGTTTTCCACCGGTGTGGCGAAGCCGGACATCAGCACCGCCGGCACGCCGATGGCGAACGCCCCCAGGATCGCCTGCTGCTGCGTCCTGCTGACCGCGGAAATCATCAGGCCGATGCCAACCACCGACAGGATGAACAGCACCAGGCTGGCGAGCAAAAGGGCGAACGAGCCGGTGAACGGGATGCCGAACAGGAAGACGCCCGCGCCGATCATGAACAGGCCCAGCAGCGTGCCGATGGCCAGCGCCGGCAACGATTTGGAAATGATGATCTCGGGCGTCGAGGTGGGCGAGACCAGCAACTGGTCGAAAGTGCCCAGTTCGCGTTCGCGCGCAATCGACAGCGAGGTGATCAGGAGCGCGCTGAACAGCGCCAGAATACCGGTCAGGCCGGGCACGATGTACCAGCGGTAGACCAGATTCGGATTGAACCAGTGGCGTACCACCACCGGATTCGGCGCCTGCGCATCGGGCATGATCTCGGCGCCGACGTCGGCCGCGATGGTGGAAAGGTAGGCCACGGTGATCTGGCCCGAGTTGCTGCGCCGGCCGTCCACCAGCACCTGCGCGTGGCCGCTGCCACCGGCGGCGATCGTGCGCGAGAAATCCACGGGAATGTCCAGCGCCGCGATCACCTCGCCGCGGTCGATCAGCTCGTGCAATTGCCGCCTGCTGTCGATGCGCCGCACGTGGGCGATGAACTGGGCGCTTTCCAGCCGCTGCACCAGCTCGTGTGACCAGCGCCCCGCGTCCTGGTTGTAGACGGCGATGTCGACGTTGCGCACCTCCAGTGTCGCGGCGAAAGCGAACACCAGCAGCTGCAGGATCGGCGGCACGAACACCACCATGCGGCTGCGCGGGTCGCGCAGCACGCTGAGCACTTCCTTGATGAACTGAGCGCGCAGGCGGGTGAATGAGAAGGCACGAGTCCACATGGTCTCACTCCAGGTTCTTGCGCGTGGCGCGTTGGGCGAGCATGAAGAACAGGGCCCCGATCGCGGCCATGGCCGCCAGGTTGGGCAGGAAGACCGCCCAGATGTCACCGGCCAGGAACACGGTTTTGAGCGAATCGACGAAATAGCGCGCCGGAACGGCCCGCGTGACGGCCCTGATCGGCGCGGGCATGGCGTCGATCTCGTACAGAAAGCCCGACAGCATGAAGGCCGGCAGGAAGCCGGTGAACAGCGCGATCTGCGCCGCCAGAAACTGGTTGCGCGCCAGCGACGAGATCAGCAGCCCCTGACCCAGCGCCGGCACCATGAACACCGCCGACAGCAGCAGCAACGCCGCCAGCGAGCCGTGCAGCGGCACGCCGAACACGAACACGGCCAGCGCCGTGGCGCCCAGCGTGGACAGCATGCCGAGCACGAAGTAGGGCAGCAGTTTGCCGATCAGGATCTCGGCCACCGAAGCGGGCGTGGACAGCACCGCCTCCATGGTGCCGCGCTCCCATTCGCGTGCCACCACCAGTGCCGTCAGCATGGTGCCGATGATGGTCATGACGATGGCAATGGCACCGGGGATCAGTGCGCGGCGGCTTTCCAGCTCGGGGTTGAACCAGTAGCGCGGTTGCAGCACCACCGCCTGCGCGGGCGCGGCAACGTCAAGCCCGGCGCGCCAGGTCTGCACCACGCCACGGGCGTAGTTCTCGACATAGTTGGCGGTGTTGGGGTAGGAGCCGTCGGTGACGATCTGCACCAGCGGCTCTGCTCCGCGCTGGGCCAGGCGCTGCTCGAAATCCTGCGGAATGACGACGTAGCCGCGCAGCGCACCGGAGACGAGCTGCTCAGCCACTTCACGCCGGTCATGAGCGAAGCGTACCTGCAGAAAGCGGGTGCCCGAAAACGCGGCGGCCAGCGACTGCGCCGACGCGCTGGGCGTCTCCAGCACCACACCGACACGAACGTCCTTGGCATCGAGAGACACCGCATAGGCGAACAGCAGCAGCAACACCACCGGCAACACGAAGGCGATCAAGAGCGTCGAGGGGTCGCGCAGCGCCTGGTGACTTTCCTTGATGACCAGAGCCACCAAGCGCCGCAGGTCGAAGCGGCGCAAACCGATCTGCATCGGGTCGTCCTCATGCGTGTGCCGTGTGAGGCTGTTCATGCGGCGGCCTCCATCTCGCGGTCCGCCGACTCGACCAGATGGATGAAGGCGTCCTCCATGGTCGGGTCGGGCTTTTGCGGGCTGATGGCCATGCGCTTGAGCGCGTCGGGCGTGTCCAGCGCGATCAGGCGTGCGCGCGACAGCATGGCCACGCGGTCGCAATACTCGGCCTCGTCCATGAAGTGGGTGGTGACCATGATGGTCACGCCCTTGCGCGCCAGGCCGTTGATGTGGGTCCAGAATTCGCGCCGGGTCATGGGATCTACCCCTGAAGTGGGTTCATCCAGAAACAGTACCGGGGGCCTGTGCATGAGCGAGCAGGCCAAGGCCAGGCGCTGCCTGTGCCCCAGCGGAAGGGAGTCGGGTGTGGCGGACAACCAGCGGCCCAGATCGAAGGTTTCGATCATCTCGGCGATGCGCTCGCGCCGTGCGTCGCCTTCCAGCCCGTAGACGCCGGCCGAGTACTCCAGGTTCTGCCGCACCGAGAGCAGTCCGTAGAGCGAGAACTTTTGCGCCATGTAGCCCAGGCGGCTCTTGGCCGCACCGGTGGCGCGGCGCAGATCGAGCCCCACCACGTGCGCTTCGCCCGCGCTGGGTTTGAGCAGGCCGCACAGCATCTTGAAGGTGGTGGACTTGCCGGCGCCGTTGGGGCCGAGCAGGCCGAAGATTTCGCCCTTTTGCACCTCGAAGCTGACGTTGTCGGTCGCGGTGAACTCGCCGAAGCGCTTGGTGAGGTTTCGGCACGACACGGCCGTCTCGGAACCCAGCTCAACCGGCGGCAGACGCTCGGCCAGCGTCGAAGTGCCGCCGGGGCCGCCACCGAGCAGATCGATGAAGGCGTCTTCGAAGCGCGCTGGCACCGCTTTCAGCTCGACCCGCGCCCGCTTGGCCAGCGACTGGATTTGCTGCGTGCCAGCGCCTGCGCGCAGCACCACACGCACGCCCGCGCCCTGGATCACGCCATCGCTCACGCTCTCCAGGTCGAGCGCCTCGGTCAGCACCGCCCGGCGCTCGGCGCCGACGTCTTCCAGGCGAAAGCTGCGGCCTTCGAGATGCGCGGTGAGTTGCTGCGGCGGGCCATCGAACAGGATCTGTCCCTGGTTCAGCAGCAGCACGCTCTCGCAGCGCTCGGCTTCGTCCAGATAGGCGGTGGACCAGACCACGGCCATGCCTTCATCGGTCAGCGCTCGCACCATGCGCCACAGATCCTGGCGGCTGACCGGGTCGACGCCTACGCCAGGCTCGTCCAGCAGCAGCACCTTGGGCCGCGCCATGAGGGCGCAGGCCAGGCCCAGCTTCTGCTTCATGCCTCCGGAGAGCTTGCCGGCCAGGCGTTTGGTGAAGGGTCCGAGCCGCGTGAAGTCCAGCAGCTCGCCAAACAGAGCGGCGTTGCGGTCTGCATCCATGCCGCGCAACTGCGCGTACAGGCGCATGTTCTCCATCACCGACAGATCTTCGTACAGGCCGAAGCGCTGCGGCATGTAGCCGCTGGCGACGTGGATGGCGTTGTTGTCCCTGACCACGTCGAAACCGGCCAGGGTGACGTGGCCGGCATTGGGCACCAGCAGGCCGGTGAGGATGCGCATCAGCGTCGTCTTGCCGGCGCCGTCCGGACCGACCAGGCCCGTCAGCCGTCCATAGTGGATGCGCGCGCTCAAGCCCCGCAGGGCCTTTACGTCGCCGAAATGCTTGTCCATGCCTTCGATGACGACGGCGGCGTCAAAGGGCGCAGGCATTTCAGCGTTTCCCGGTGCGCGCGCCAGGGCTGGGCGGGGTCTCGACGGTGATCGTCACCGGCATGCCCTGGCGCAGGGCGGTGTCACTGTCGGCTTCATCAATGACGATGCGCAGGCGGTACACGAGGTCGGTGCGCAAGTCCGTCGTCTCCACCGTCTTGGGCGTGAATTCGGCGCGCGGCGAGATGAAACCGATCTGGCCGCGATAGACCTTGCCCGATGAATCACTCCTGACGTGCACCGTGGTGCCGGGTGCGATGCGGCCCAGCTCCGGCTCGCCCACGTAGGCGCGCACGTAGACCGGCCTGTCCAGGCTCAGGCTGTAGACCGTACTCTGGCTGGCCACCATGCTGCCGGGCTCGCGCACGCGCGCGATGATGGTGCCGTCGCTGGGTGCGATCAATTCGGTGTCCGCCAGGGCCGTGGTGGCTTGCGCCGCGGCGGCCTGGGCGGCCGCCAGGTGTGCCTCGGCCGCGGCGATGTCTTCCTTGCGGAAACCCTCGGCCGCCTGCGACAGGGCCGCCTTGGCGGATTCGACGCCTGCGGCTGCCTGGTCGCGCGCCGTGCGGGCGGCATCGACCGTGCGTTGGCTGCTCGCGCCCGATGTCAGCAGGCCGCTCTGGCGCTGGAAGTTGCGTTCGGTCTCGGTGGCAAGCGCCTGCGCGTTCTTGAGCGCCTCGCGTACCTGGGTGATTTCCTGCGGGCGCAGGCCTCGGCGCAGCTTCACCAGCTGCGCCTGCGCGACCTGCACCTGGGCCTGCGCGGCGGCCAGCGCTTCCTGGTAGGGCTGCGCGTCCAGCGTGGCCAGGCGTTCGCCTGCACGCACGGCATCGCCCTCGTCAAACGCCATCCGCATCACGCGCCCGGGCTGGCGGAAAGCCAGTTGCACCTCGCGGATGTCGACGTTGCCATAGAGGCGCAGCGAATCTGACTTGCCATGGTCGCGCGACAGCCAGAACGCCAGTGCGCCGCCGAGAGCGACTATGACGACAGCAATCGCAACCCGACGGATTCTTTGGGCGGGGAGATTGGAAGTGGTCATGGGGGATCTTCACTGGATCGAGATGTTCATGGCTCGCGTGAGGCTGGCGCGCTCGCCGCCGACAGGCGCCAGGCGCCAGGCCAGGGTACCCAGACCAGCCCATACCAAGGTGCGCAAGCTCATGGCAACCGCCGTGCGCAGCTCCCAGGCGCCCCCAGAGCCACATGGACAGCGTAAGCCAGGAACACGAGCGCGGTCGCCGCCGCGATGGCCAGCGCCAGCCACGCGGCCCAGCGCCGGCGCATCCACAGGCCGACGCCCGCGACGATGTAGGCGAACCCGGCCAGGAAATTGAACCAGAGCACGAAGGACACATAGTGGCCGGCGGCCTGGCGTGCTGCGCCGTCGAAGAACAACACCGCGCCGCCCTCCCGAAGAAGTGAGCAGGCCAAAGCCGATGGCGAGCAGGCAGATCAGCGAGCTCCAGGTGGTGTAGTGCGGGTGGGCGGTCGTCTTCACGGCCTTGGCGTGATACCGCGCAGGTAGATGGCAAACACGGCGGGCGCATCGCGACGGATGCGACCGACCTTGCCGGCCAGCAGCGACTGCATGACCAGTCCCTGAATCGTTCCGATGAACAGCACGGCGGCTGCCTCCACATCCAGGTCCGCGTCCAGCTCGCCCTGCGCCTTGCCCGTTTCCATCACGCGGCGCAGACGCTGTGCGTACTGGCGCAGCAAGGTCTGCACCATGCGCTTGGCGAGTGTTTCGCCCGAACGCTGCAGCTCCCCCAACAACATGCGCGGCACTCCGGGATGCCTGGCCACGAAGTCGATATGCGTCATGAACATGGCTTGGAGCGCCGCGGCGGGCGATGCGGCGCCTTCGGCGGCCTGGTCCACGCTGACCAACAGGCGCTCGCCAACCCAGGTCATCGTGGCCTCCAGGATCGCGTCCTTGGTGGGGAAGTGGCGAAACAGCGCGCCCTGCGTCAAGCCCATTCGATCGGCAATGGCGGTGGTCGTGATTTCCGCCGGATTCTTCTCCGCCGCCAGATCGACCACGGCTTGCACCGTGGCCGCACGTCGCTCTTCGGCGGACAGGTACTGTGGACGTTCGCTCACCGTTCAGATCCCTTAAAGTAAGTAACCAATTACCAGCATAACACGCAAAATACCCGGCGGCAAGAACGCAAGCCCGGTTCATTGGCCTGGGAGGGAAGGGCTGTTGTCCATCCGGGTTGCGTGGAGGCTGAACCCGGCGTGCCCCAGGAGGCGCGCACACCCAGCAGGCGAATCGGGAGCAATCGATCGGCCAGTGGGGCACCCTGGCCAGAAAGCGAGAAGCGGCTTTGTCCGAGCGAAGGTGCACGCGTCTTCAGACGCCGGCAGGGCTTGATTCGTTTTCCGTAATGTATAAGATAGTAATAAATCACTTGCAAATTGAAAGATCAAAGATGGACACCTCTGTCACATCCGACAGGCCTGTGCCGCAACCGCCTGAAGTCTGTCGCGCCGATGCTCTGGATACGCTTGTGAACGCCTGGTGGGCACGCGGCACGGGCGGTTTGTCGCCTGCGGCAGGCCTGCTGGCCTGGTACGACTGGGCGCTGCACCTGAGCCTTTCACCGGGCAAGCAGCGCAGCCTGCTCGAAAAGGGCTTGCACCAGCAGCAACGGCTGGCACGCTACGCCATGCAGGTCGCGGGCGCGCACGATTGCCCGATGTGCATCGAACCTCTGGAGCAGGACAGGCGCTTTGCGGCACCGGCCTGGCAACAGTGGCCCTTCAACGTGATTCACCAGGCCTTCCTGCTGCAGCAGCAGTGGTGGCACAACGCCACCACTGACGTGCGGGGCGTGTCGCACCATCACGAGAAGATGATGACTTTCGCCGGGCGGCAATGGCTGGACATGTGGTCGCCCTCGAACTTCATCTGGACCAACCCCGAAGTGCTGGACGCCATCAAGGCCAGTGGTGGCGCCAATCTGTGGCATGGCGCCATGAACTTCCTAGACGATGCACGGCGCCTGGCGCTGGATGAGACCCCGGCCGGGGTTGAAGGCTTCGAGGTCGGCAAAGACGTGGCGGTGACACCGGGAAAGGTGGTACTGCGCAACGACCTGATTGAGCTGATCCAGTACACACCCACGACGCCCGACGTGCATGCCGAGCCGGTCCTGATCGTGCCCTCGTGGATCATGAAGTACTACATCCTCGACCTGTCACCGCACAACTCCATGGCGAAGTACCTGGTCGAGCAGGGGCATACGGTGTTCATCATTTCCTGGAAGAACCCGAGCGCGGCCGATCGCGACCTCGGCATGGAGGATTACCGCCAGCTCGGCGTGATGGATGCTCTGGATGCGGTCACGGCCATCGTGCCCGAGCACAAGGTGCAGGCGGTCGGCTATTGCTTGGGCGGCACCCTGCTGGCGATCGCCGCCGCCGCCATGGCTCGCGATGGCGACGAGCGGCTGCAAAGCCTGACGCTGCTGGCGTCGGAGACCGACTTCCATGAATCGGGCGAAATAGCGCTGTTCATCGACGAGAGCCAGCTGGCCTGGCTGGAGGCCGGCATGTGGGACAAGGGTTATCTCGACGGCAAGCAGATGGCCGGGGCGTTCCAGATGCTCAACTCGCGCGACCTGATCTGGTCGCGCCGGGTGCGCGAATACCTGCTGGGCGAACGGCAGGCGTTCAATGACCTGATGGCCTGGAACGCCGACGTGACCCGCATGCCGTACCGCATGCACAGCGAGTACCTGCGGCGCCTGTACCTGGGCAACGATCTGGCCGAGGGGCGCTACCGCGCCGGTGGCAGGCCGGTGGCGATCTCCGACATCGAAGTGCCCATGTTCATCGTCGGCACGGTGCGCGACCATGTCGCCCCGTGGCCGTCGGTGTACAAGATGCATCTGCTCAGTGACGCCGAACTGACGTTCGTGCTCACCAGCGGCGGGCACAACGCCGGGGTAGTCAGCGAGCCGGGGCATCCCCGGCGCAGCTTTCAGATGACCACCCGTGCCGCTGGCCAGCGCTATGTCGATCCGCAGCGGTGGCGCGCCGAGACGCCTCTGTGCGAGGGCTCCTGGTGGCCGGCCTGGCAGCAGTGGCTGGCGCAGCGCTCCACCGGGCGGGTGCCGCCGCCCGCCCCGGGGGGCGCGCACGATGCGTACGCGCCGCTTGACGATGCGCCTGGGACCTACGTGAAGATGAGGTGACGTGACCTCCGCGGTGAACTCGAATCCGCCGCGATGCCATCGGACCATCTCGCAAGGCATGGCCCAGACCCGCCCCGGTGGGGCATACCATGATCGTGAAGTACTGCCGTGAACAGCGAATTGCCCATCCATCTCTACATAGCCAATGCCCAACTGCAGTTGCAGGTCACGCGCCCGCTGCAGGAAGGCGCCCACCGGTGGCCCGGAAAGTGAGGAACCCGCCATGACCTCCCCTCAACGAACCGCGTTGGTCACAGGAGGCAGCCGAGGGCTGGGCGCAGCCATTGCGCGCGCCCTGCATGCTGCTGGCCATCGTGTGATCATCACGCACACACCGGGCAACATCAAAATTGGCCCATGGCAGCGCGCGCAGGCGGCGCAGGGCTACACCTTCGCCGCCTATGAGGTCGATGTGTCCGATTACGAATCGGCGCAGGAGATGGCGCGGCGCATCCAAGCCGATGGCCACCAGATCGATATCCTGGTGAACAACGCCGGCATTACGCGCGACGCCACGCTGCGCAAGCTCGACAAGGCGGATTGGGATGCCGTGCTGCGCACCAACCTGGACTCGATGTTTCATGTCACCAAGCCGTTCATCGATCCGATGATCGAGCGTGGCTGGGGGCGCATCGTCAACATTTCGTCGATCAACGGCAGCAAGGGCCAGTTCGGGCAGACCAACTATTCGGCGGCCAAGGCCGGTGTCCATGGATTCACCAAGGCGCTGGCGCTGGAAGTGGCGCGCAAGGGCGTGACCGTGAACACCGTCTCACCGGGCTATCTGGCCACCGAGATGGTGATGGCGGTGCGCGAGGATGTGCGCCAGAAGATCATCGATGCGATTCCAGTCGGCCGCCTCGGACAGCCCGAGGAAATTGCCGCGCTGGTGGCGTTCATCGTGAGCGATGCCGCCGCTTTCATGACCGGCAGCAACCTCGCCATGAACGGCGGTCAGCACATGTACTGACCTGCCGGCCAGCGCGCTCAGAGCGCGAATTCCTTGCCCACGGCGTCGTCCGGCACGCGCTTGTGGGTGCCGTCGCAGTTGGGTGCGTTGTGCGTCTGCTTGCAGCGGCACAGCCACGCCTCGCCGGTCTCCTTCGCGGTGAAGGCCAGCGGAGTGATGCCGGTGCCTTGGTGAGAACCATCGCAGAAGGGTTGGCTGCGCGAGCGACCGCAGCGGCACCAGTGGTAGGTTTGGTCGGCTTCCAGTTGAACACGGACGGGCGAATTCGCTGCGACGATGGGCAGGGCCATGAAGTCTCCTTGATTGAAAATCCAGCCCGGTCATCTTGCCAAGTTTTTGCCGATCGCGCCCAGGCATCCGCAAAGCATGGGCAGGCTGCGCGGGCCCGGGGAATCATTACACTGACCGTTTTGGCAATCACGCATCGACCCATGGAACAGGCGTTCTGGCTGCAGCACTGGCGCGAGGGGCGCATCGGCTTTCATCAATCGAAGGTGCTGCCACTGCTGCAAAAGCACTGGCCCGCGCTCGCGCTCGAGCCGGGAAGCCGCGTGTTCGTGCCGCTGGCAGGCAAGACGCTGGACATGGCGTGGCTGGCGCAGCAGGGGCATCGCATCCTCGCGGTGGAGCTTTCGCCGCTGGCCGTGCAGCAATTCTTCGCCGAGCACGGCTGGACGCCCAAAACCTGGTCGTCGCGTTACGGCACGCACTACGGTACGTCGCAGATCGAGGTGATCTGCGGCGATGCCTTCGGGCTGGATGCGCAGGTGCTGGCCGACTGCGTGGCCGTTTATGACCGCGCGGCGCTGGTGGCGTTGCCGCCTTCCATGCGCCAGACCTACGTGCATGAGCTCATGGCGCGCCTGCCCTCGGGTTGCCGCGGACTGCTTGTGACACTGGAATACCCGCAGCACGAGATGCAGGGGCCGCCGTTTTCCGTGCCTCAGGCCGAAGTGCTGGAGCGCTATGCGCTGCATTGGGACGTACAGCCGCTGCAGCGGCGCGACATCCTGGCGCACGAACCGGGCTTCGCGGCGCGCGGCCTCACGCAGATGGCCACGGCGGTCTACCGCCTGCAAAGGCATTGAGGGAGCATGTTCATGAATCGTTCGCAGTGGATCGCCGCGGGCACCCTGTGCCTGCTGGCAGGTTGTGCCGGCCACACGCCCGTGGCCCCGCAGGTCACACAGGCCAGCGCTGCGGATGGCAGCCAGACGATCACGACGGAGCCGGCCCGCCTGATCTGCGCGCAGCCGCGCTGCCCGGCGCTGAGTGCGCGCTGGAGCGACCAGCGTCCCGGGGTGGTGCAGCTCACCATCGGTTTGCCCTACCAGGCGGCGCAGGTGAGCGGCGCGGATTTTCACTTCGGGCGCGGCGAGGTCGTGCGGCTGCGCGTGCCCTCGACTGGCGCGCCAGCGGCGCGGGCGGGCTACCCCGAGACCACGTTCGACGTGCCGCTGTCGCTGATCGACTCCGTGGCCTACAAGACGGATGGATGGCTGCGCGTGACGACGGACGATGGTCGGTTCGTGGACGAGACCATCCAGACAGGCGAGATGCAAGGCGACGTGGTGGACGCCATGCGCGAATTTCTGCGCGTCGTGGATGCTGCCGCGGGCAAACCGAAGGACGAGCGCACCAAGGGGCGCAGCGGCCTGTTCGATCTGCTCAAGTAGGCCGGCGTTCCGGCCGCCTCAGAGCCGCTTGACCAGCACCTGGCTCTTGCGATCCCAGTTGTACTTGCGCTTGCGCGCGTCGGGCAGCCAGTCGGGCTCGACGGGCGAGAAACCGCGCTTCAGGAACCAGTGCATGGTGCGTGTGGTGAGCACGAAGATGCTGGCCAGACCCATGTCGCGCGCGCGCTGCTCGATGCGCTTGAGCAGCTTTTCGCCATCGCCCGTGCCCTGGCTGTCGGGCGAGACGGTGAGCGCGGCCATTTCAGCGGTCTTCTGCTCGGGGTAGGGGTAGAGCGCGGCGCAGCCGAAGATCACGCCGTCGTGCTCGATCACGAGGTAGCTGGAGATGTCGCGCTCGATCTCGGTGCGGTTGCGCTTGACCAGCGTGCCGTCGCGCTCGAAGGGTTCGATCAGGCGGATGATGCCGCCCACGTCGTCGATCGTGGCCTCGCGCAGCTCTTCGAGTTTTTCGTCGATCACCATGGTGCCGATGCCGTCGTGCACGTAGATCTCCAGCAGCAACGAGCCGTCGACGGAAAACGGGATGATGTGGCTGCGCTCCACGCCGTGCTCGCAGGCCTGCACGCAGCACGCGAGATAGAACGCCGGGTCGGTGGGGGAGGCGGGCTCGGGCAGCTCGCCGAGCATGCGCCGCGCGGTGGCGAGCGTGATTTCGGTGTCGATGGGGTTGTCCTCGCCCGCAGGTTCCAGCGGCTTTTCGCGCACGCCGGGAATTTCGGAGAGAAACAGCAGCTTGTCCGCCTGCAGTTCGCTCGCCACACGCGTGGCCACTTCCTCCATGCTGAGGTTGAAAGCTTCGCCCGTGGGCGAGAAGCCGAAGGGCGAGATCAGCACCAGCGCCTGCGAGTCGAGTGCGCGCTGGATGCCTTCCACGTCCACCTTGCGCACCTTGCCGGTGTGCTGGAAGTCCACGCCATCGACGATCCCGAGCGGCTGCGCCGTGAGAAAGTTGCCCGAGATCACGCGCACGCGCGCGTCGGCCATCGGGGTGTTGGGCAGGCCCTGGCTGAACGCCGCCTCGATCTCGTAGCGCAACTGCCCGGCCGCTTCCTGCGCGCAGTCGAGCGCCACCGGGTCGGTCACGCGCACGCCTTTGTGGTGGCGCGGCGTGTGGCCCTTCAGGCGCAGTTGTTCGTTGACCTGGGGGCGAAAACCGTGCACGAGCACGATCTTGACGCCCATCGCCTGGATGAGCGCGAGATCCTGCACGATGTTCTGCAGCTTGCCGGCCGCCACGGCCTCGCCCGTCAGGCCCACGACGAAGGTCTGGTGGCGGAATTTGTGGATGTAGGGCGCAACCGAGCGGAACCACGGAACGAAGGTGAAGTTGAAAACGGCGGACATGTCGTGGTGGCGGGTGCGTCTGGCGTGAAAGCGGCAGTGTAGCGGCGCCGCGCGCCGTCGTGAGGCTGGCCAAAGCCTTGGGATAATCCCCGGCTTCCCATGACCTTTGAAATCACTTTCCCCGAATCGCTTCCGGTTTGCGCGCGTCGTGAAGAGATCATGCAGGCGCTGCGCGAACACCAGGTTGTCATCGTCTGCGGCGAGACGGGCTCGGGCAAGACCACGCAATTGCCCAAGATCGCCCTGGCCCTGGGGCGGGGCAGGTGCAACGCCCCGCAAGGTCAGCGCGGTCAGCTGATCGGCCACACACAGCCCAGGCGCATCGCCGCCTCCAGCGTGGCCAAGCGCATTGCCGAGGAACTGAAGACGCCGCCAGGCGAGGTGGTGGGCTACAAGGTGCGCTTTGCCGACACGCTGCAAAAGGGCGCCTCGGTCAAGCTCATGACCGACGGCATTTTGCTGGCCGAGACGCAGACCGATCCGCTTCTGAAGGCCTACGACACCCTGATCATCGACGAGGCGCACGAACGCAGCCTGAACATCGACTTTCTGCTCGGCTACCTCAAGCAGATCCTGCCGCGGCGCCCCGATCTGAAGGTGGTGGTGACGTCGGCCACGATAGACGCCGAGCGCTTTGCCCGGCACTTTGAAGGCCGCAACGGCCCGGCGCCGGTCATCATGGTGTCCGGCCGCACCTACCCGGTGGAGATACGCTGGCGGCCGTTCCAGGAAAAAAAGGACCACGACCTGAACGACGCCATCGCCGATGGCGTGGACGAACTCTGGCAAGGTGGCGCCGGGGGTGACATCCTGGTCTTTTTGCCTGGCGAGCGCGAAATCCGCGAAGCGGCCGACCACCTGCGCAAGCACCTGCAGCATTCGCCCGTGCTCAGGAGCGCCGAGGTGCTGCCCCTGTTCTCGCGCCTGTCGCAGGCCGAGCAGGACCGGATTTTCGAAAGTCACCACCAGCGACGCATCGTGCTCGCCACCAATGTGGCCGAAACCTCGCTCACTGTGCCTGGCATCAGGTACGTGATTGACGCAGGAACGGCACGCGTCAAGCGCTATTCTTTCAGAAGCAAAGTGGAGCAGCTGCTGGTCGAGCCCATCAGCCAGGCGGCAGCCAATCAGCGCGCCGGGCGCTGCGGGCGCGTGGCCAACGGCATCTGCATTCGTCTGTATGACGAAGCGGATTTCACCCAGCGCGAGCGCTTTACCGACCCGGAAATCCTGCGCTCGTCGCTCGCCGGCGTCATCCTGCGCATGAAGAGCCTGGGGCTGGGCGACGTGGTGAACTTTCCCTTCCTGGAGGCGCCCTCGGGCCGGGCGATCGCCGACGGCTACCAGCTCTTGCAGGAACTGGGCGCGGTCGATGAGCGGGGCACGCTGCTGCCCATGGGCAGGGAGCTGGCGCGCCTGCCACTGGACCCGCGGGTGGGACGCATGATCGTCGAGGCGCGCACGCGCGGGGCGCTGGCCGAGGTGCTGGTGATCGCCGCGGCGCTGTCGGTGCAGGACGTGCGCGATCGGCCGCTGGAGGCGCAGGCCCAGGCAGACCAGGCACACGCCAAGTTCGACGACGAGAAGAGCGAATTTTCGGGTTACGTCCGGTTGTGGAAGTGGCTCGGCGATGCGCGCGGCGGCAAGGTGGTCGCAACCAGCCGCAAAGAGATGGCGGCGCAGGCCGGTGTGTCGGGGCGCGCCAGGCGCCAGGCGTTCTTGCCGGTGACTCAACGCACCAGTGCAGCGCAAGCCTCGCCCCCTGCCTCGCCCGAAGGGAGAGGGAGTGACAACCAGGACGTGAGCGAGGGCGATACCCACAGGCTCAGCAACCGCCAGTGGGAGCAGCTGCTGCGCCAGAACTACCTGAACATCCGCCGCGTGCGCGAGTGGCGAGATATCCACACCCAGTTGCTCACCGTGGTTCGCGAGCACCAGTGGCCGCTGAGCACGCAGCCCGCCGGCTACGAGGCGGTGCACCTGTCCATGCTCTCGGGCCTGCTGGGCAACATCGGCTACAAGGGCGAGGACAGCGATGCCTACCTGGGCGCGCATGGCATCAAATTTCACCCTCATCCCGGCGCGCATCTGAACAAAAAACCGGGGCGCTGGATCGTGGCCGCTGAACAGGTCGAGACCTCGCGCCTGTATGGGCGCGGCATCGCGGCGATCGAACCACATTGGCTGGAAGAAGTCGGGGCGCATCTGCTCAGGAAGCAGCTGCTCGATCCGCACTGGAGCAAGAAGCAGGCGGACGTGATCGCCTACGAGCGCGCCACGCTCTACGGCCTCGTGGTCTACAACCAGCGCGGCGTGAGCTATGGGCGCGTGGATCCGCACGAGGCGCGCCAGATCTTCATCCGCCGCGCGCTGGTGGAGGGCGAGTGGGACAGCGACTGGCCCTTTCTCGCGGCCAATCACAAGGCCGTGCACAAGGTCGAAGAGCTCGAACACAAGAGTCGCCGCCAGGATCTGCTCGTCGATGACGAACTGATCTACGCTTTCTACGAGCAGCACATCCCCGAGGGGGTGTACAGCGCTGCCACGTTCGACAAATGGTTCCGCCAGGCGAGCCAGGCCGATCCGCAGCTGCTGCGCCTGACCCGGGATGAGCTCATGCGCCACGAGGCGGCGGGCGTGACCAGCGAGCGCTTCCCCAGGCTGGTGCGCCTGGGCGGCGTGGATTGCGCTGCCAGTTACCTGCACGCGCCGGGCGATGCGCGCGACGGCCTGACGGTGACCGTGCCGCTGTTCGCGCTCAACCAGGTGAGCGAAGACGATGCCGAATGGCTCGTGCCGGGCATGCTCAAGGACAAGATCCAGGCGCTGCTCAAGAGCCTGCCCCAGCGTCCGAGGAGCCGCTTCGTGCCGCTGGCCGAGCACGCCGCCCGGCTGGCTGAAAAATTCCTGACCGAGCGCGCCTGGGAGCGGGGCGGCCTGGTGCAGGTGCTGCTCAGGCAGGTGCGCGACGAAACGGCGCTGGACGTGAAGGCGGCCGATTTCAAGCGCGACATGCTCAGCCCCCACCTGTTCATGAACTTTCGCATCATCGACGAGCACGGCCGCCAGCTCGGGCAGGGGCGACAACTGGCCGCCCTCAAGGCCCAGTGGAGCGGCCGGGCGCGCGGGGCGTTTCAGGCGCTTGCTACCTTGAAGATAGCTGATAGCGCTCTTCCTGAGGCAATCCGCGAACAAAAGCAATCTGAAAACCTTGCAAACAAAGCGCCAGCTGCTCCTCGAAAAAAAGTGGAGCAATCGCTGCAGGTCGATGCGACCTACACCGCCTGGACCTTTGGCGAGTTGCCCGAACTGCTCGAAGTGCAACGCGGCAGCCAGAGCTTGGTCGGGTTTCCCGCGCTCGTCGATCGCGGCGATGGCGTGGGCATCGAGGTCTTCGACGAACCCGAGCTGGCCCAGGCGCGCCACCGCGTGGGTCTGAGGCGGCTGGTCGCGCTCGCCATCCGCGACGCGCTCAAATACCTGGGCCGCAACATCCCCGAGCTGCAGCGCATGGCCGTGGCCTACATGCCGCTGGGCACGCAGGAAGAGCTGCTGGCGCAGATCATCGACGTGGCGCTGGACCGCGCCTTTCTGCAAGCCCCCTTGCCGGTGACCGAGGCCGGGTTTGCCCTGCGCGTGCAGGAGGGACGCTCGCGCCTCACCCTGATCGCCCATGAAGTCGCGCGCCTGGCGGGTGAGATCCTGCAGGAATACGCGGCGAGCCAGCGCAAGATCAAGGACGCCCGCCAGGCGCCGCAAGCGGCGCAGGACGCGGGCCGGCAGCTGCAGATCCTGATGAACAAGAATTTCCTGCTCGACACGCCCTGGGCGCAACTGCAGCACTACCCGCGCTACCTCAAGGCCATCACCCTGCGCCTGGACAAGCTGCGCGCCGACCCGGCCCGCGATGCCGCCCGCACGCGCGAACTGCAGCCGCTGGAACAGCGCTACTGGCGCCTGTTTGCCGAGCGCAAGGGGCGCGAGGACGCGCGCATGCAGGAATACCGCTGGATGCTGCAGGAGCTGCGCGTGAGCCTGTTCGCGCAGGAACTGCGCACACCTTACCCCGTGAGCGTCAAGCGCCTGGACAAGGTATGGGCGCAGCTCATGGCGTAGCGCCGAGCTTCAGAGCGCACCGCTGCGGCAGCGGCGCCGCCTTGCCGCGCGTCATGCACCTTGCAGTGACGCGCGGGCCGTGGCACGGCATCGTGCCGCTCTCAAGGGCTGGGGCCGGGTCAAGCCAGCGCCAGCCGGTTGAGCTCGGCGCAGACATCCGCCAAGCGCCCCGAGGCCATCAGGCGGCATGAGCCGTCGGCGCCGCGATTGACGATGAGGCGCAGCGGCCGGGGTGCCTTGGCACGGATGGGGTCGACCGCGTGCACGCGGGTCGCCTGCGGATGCGGCAAGGGCCTCAGGGCAACGACCTTGCTCTGTGCGGGAAGGCGGGAAAAGGCGAGCGGGCGTTGGACGAACTGCATGTGAGACTCCATCAGACTTGAGCACAGGCAGGATTGCCGGGGAAACGCACGCCTTCAGGGTTGGCCTGCGGGCGCTTGAACGCGCCGAGCCAGGCCAGACGCCCGCCACCTGCGGCGTGCGGGTCATGCCTACATCAGCATGGTGTTGCGGATCAGGCCCACCGCCAGGCCTTCGATTTCAAAAGGCTCGCCGGGATGCACCTGGATGACCGGGTAATCGGGGTTTTCGGGCAGCAGCTCGATGTGCCCACCGCTGCGGCGCAGACGCTTGACGGTGACTTCGTCGCCCAGGCGGGCCACGACGATCTGTCCGCTGCGCGCATCATGCGTGGCCTGCACGGCGAGCAGGTCGCCATCCATGATGCCCGCGTCACGCATGGACATGCCGCGCACCTTGAGCAGGTAGTCGGGCTTGTGCTGGAACAGCGAGCCCTCGATGGTGTAGGTCTGATCGACGTGTTCCTGCGCGAGAATCGGCGAGCCGGCGGCGACGCGGCCGATGAGCGGCAGGGTCAACTGGGCCAGCCCGGGGATGGGCAGATCGATCTGCAGGCCGCGACGGGCGTTGATCTGGCGCAGGGCGCCCGAACGCAGGCGGATGCCGCGCGACGTGCCGCTGACCAGTTCAATCACGCCTTTGCGTGCCAGTGCCCTCAGGTGCTCTTCGGCGGCGTTGGCGGATTTGAAGCCCAGTTCCTGCGCGATCTCCGCGCGGGTGGGCGGAGCGCCGGTCTGCGCGATGGCGCGCTCGACGAGTTCGAGAATCTGCTGCTGGCGGCTGGTAAGCCTGGGCTGATCGGTCATGCGGTGCTCCGGTTGCTCGGTCAGATGGACAACTGTTCGTCGATCCAGTTACTGTATTTTCAACCAGTTTTTCGAAAGTTGCAATCCCCATGAACAAAAAGACAGTGATTCTCGGTACCGGGGGCACCATCGCCGGCACGGGCGCGGCGGGCAGTCACACCTACACCGCGGCCCAGCTCGCGACCGAAGATCTGGTGCGGGGCATACCGGGCCTGGCACAGGCGGCGGGCGCTGATCTGGTGATCGAGGAGGTGGCCCGGATTGACAGCAAGGACATGAACCATGCCGTCTGGCGCCGGCTCGCTCAGCGCTGCATGGTGCATCTGGCGGATCCGCGGGTGGGCGGCATCGTCATCACCCACGGCACCGACACGATCGAGGAGACGGCGTGGCTGCTGCACGAACTGCTGCCCGCCGACAAGCCCGTGGTGCTGACCTGCGCCATGCGTCCGGCCACGGCACTTGTGCCCGACGGCCCGCAGAATCTGCTCGATGCCGTGCGGCTCGCCTCACATCCGCAGGCCCGTGGCGTGCTCGTCTGCGCGCTCGGCAGCATCCACGGTGCGCGCGACGTGAGCAAGGTGCACCCGCAACGGCTCAACGCCTTCGCCTCGCTCGACGGCGGCCCGCTGGGCTGGGTGGAAGGCGGGCAGGTGCGCTGGGCGCATGCCGCGCCCCCCTCGGCGGCCACGGCGCGCCAAGGCGCTTTGCTGCAGGCGCCCGTGTTCACCGACGGCGCCTGGCCCCGTGTCGAGATCGTTATGAGCCACGCGGGCTGCGACGGCGCGCTGGTGGACTGGATGGTGGCGGGCGGTGTGCGCGGCATCGTGGTGGGGGCCACGGGCAACGCCACGCTGCACCATGAACTCGAGGCGGCCCTGCGGCGGGCGGCTCAGGCGGGCGTGGCCGTGCGCATCGCATCGCGCTGCCCGCTGGGGCGCACCGCCGCGATCACGGGCGAGCTCTGGCGCGATGCCGATGGCCTGAGCCCGGTGAAGGCTCGCATCAGCCTGATGCTGGAGCTGATGGCCGCCTGAAACGAAACACCCCGCGTGCGGCGGGGTGTGTGCGGTCGGGCAGAGACGAGGTCAGTGCGAGAGCGCCTGCAGAGCACGCGCCGTGATCTCGTCCACGCTGCCCAGACCATTGATGGCACGGTATTTGGGCGCGGCCGCCGGATCGGCCTTGGCCCAGTTGGCGTAGTAGTCCACCAGCGGCCGCGTCTGGTCGCTGTAGACCTGCAGGCGCTTCTTGACGGTTTCTTCCCGGTCGTCGTCGCGCTGCACCAGCGGCTCGCCGGTCACGTCGTCCTGGCCCGCGACCTTGGGCGGGTTGAACCTGACGTGGTAGGTGCGCCCCGACGCGGGGTGCGAGCGGCGTCCGCTCATGCGCTCGATGATGGCATCGAACGGCACGTCGATCTCCAGCACGTAGTCGAGCTTGACGCCCGCGGCCTTCATCGCGTCCGCCTGCGGGATGGTGCGCGGAAAGCCGTCGAAGAGAAAACCCTGGGCGCAGTCGGGCTGGGCGATGCGCTCCTTCACCAGGCCGATGATGATGTCGTCGCTCACCAGCGCGCCCGCGTCCATCACGGCTTTGGCCTGCAGGCCCAGCGGCGTGCCCGCCTTCACGGCGGCGCGCAGCATGTCGCCCGTGGAAATCTGCGGAATGCCAAATTGCCTGCAGATGAAGGCCGCTTGCGTGCCTTTGCCCGCACCTGGTGCGCCAAGCAGTATCAATTTCATGGGGTCTCTCTCGCTAGTTTTGAAATCGGGCGGCACGCCGCAGGCCGTGCGCTACAGCATTCAAGAATAGCATGCAGATGTCTTGCAACAGCTTACAGCCGGGGTTCATGCAGGGTGCGCGGCAAAGACCGCGCGCACGCGCTCCAGATCCTCGGGCGTGTCCACGCCGGCCCCCGGTGCCTGCGGCGTGACGTGCACCGCGATGCGGTGGCCGTGCCAGAGCGCGCGCAACTGCTCCAGCGCCTCGATCCGCTCGGTCGGTGCCGGAGCCAGCTCGGCGAATGCGCGCAGGAAGGCCACGCGGTAGCTGTAGATGCCGATGTGGCGCAGCGGCGCGAGGCCCTGCGCCGCAGTGCCCTGCCACCAGGCGCTGCCCGGCGCGGCATCGCGCGCGTGCGGAATCGGCGCGCGGCTGAAGTAGTGCGCCAGGCCCCGCGCATCCAGGACCACCTTGACCACGTTGGGATTGGCGAAGTCGGCCTCGCTCGTGATCGGGTGCGCGGCCGTGCCCATGCTCGCATCGGCGTGCGCCGCAAGCAGCGCGGCGACGGCATCGATCAGCGCGGGATCGATCAAGGGTTCGTCGCCCTGCACATTGACGACGACGGCGTCATCCGCCAGACCGAGCAGGGCGCAGGCCTCGGCCAGCCGGTCGCTGCCACTCGCATGGTCGGCGCGGGTGAGCAGCGCCCGCACGCCGGCTCTCTCGCAGGCTTGCACGATCTCGGCGCTGTCCGCCGCGACGACGACGCGTGCCGCGCCGCTGCGCGCCGCGCGTTCGGCCACGCGCACCACCATGGATTGGCCGGCGATGTCCGCCAGCGGCTTGTTCGGCAGGCGCGTGGAGGCCAGACGCGCGGGAATCAATACGGTAAAAGCCATGGGGATATCGGGCAGTGCAGGTGAAAAGAGATCGGAACAGCGGGTATTTTGACGGCGCTTGCACCTGGATCGCGGCAGCCGCGGGTGCGCCGGGGTTCAAAACCTGGCCCATGCAGGGCTTGGGGCCGAAAGCCGACGGTCCTGCACCCGCGGTCCTCATCGCCGCCGCCGTGTCCGGCCAACGGTGGCAACGGTTGGGCGGGCTGCGGCGTTCGGCAGGGAAGCCTTCAGCGCAGCTCGAACGCTTCCGAGTGAACCCGGCGGGGGCGCTGTCCCATCGCTTCAAGCCCCGAGACAATGGCATCGCGCAGGCCGGCCGGGCCGCAGTAGAACAGTTGCGATTCGCGCAGCGGGAAGGCGACCCGCTCCGCCAGCCGCCGCGCCGTCAGGCGCCCGTCCTCGGCGCTGGCGACGATATGCACCGTGAGCCTTGGATGGCGTGCGGCCATGGCGGCCAGCCGGTCGGCGGCGAAGGCCTCGGCCCGCGTCGCCACGGCCCAGACCAGCGTGATGTCCTGGCGGTCGGCATCGGTCAGGGCCTCGGCCCAAGCCAGGAAGGGCGTGATGCCGATGCCGCCCGCCAGCCAGACCTGCCGCCGCACCCGTTTGCGGAACACGAAGCGGCCGTAAGGGCCTTCGATGCGCAGACGCTGGCCCGGGGCCAGACGCTGGGGCAGGCGCCGGGTCCAGCCACCCAGAGCCTTGATGCCGAAGCGCAGGCGGCCGCTGGCATCTGGAGCGCTGGCGATGGTGAAGGGGTGCGGCTCGGCCATGCCCGCGCCCGTGGCGGACACGAAGGCGAATTGCCCCGCTTGCCAGCGCATCGCCTGGCCTTCGGGGCGCAGCGTCAGCTCGGTCACCGCGCCGTGCCGGTTGACGCGCTCGAGCATGAAGGTGCGCGGGCGCACAAAGGGCGCGATCCATTGCGTGTACAGCCAGGCCGCCAGCCCCGCCAGGCTGAATGCGTTCAGGGACAGGCCGAGCGTGCCGTCGATGCCGGCGGGCTGGTCGACAGCGAGCTGGTGGAATGCGACCACGGCGAACAGCAGGCCGGTGAAGCGGTGGGAGAAACGCCAGATCGGCCAGGGCAGTTCGAGCCGGGTGAACGGAATCCGCTTGATCCAGCTGATCAGCAGCAAGCCGATGAAACCGTTGAGCGCGACTTCACCCAGATCGGAGGCGAATTCGCCCACCCGGGTTTCGCGCACCACGTCTTCGAGGTCAGGCTCCAGCGTGTTGTGCCCGATCATCAGTGCAAGGGCCGCGATGCCCAGCCATTTGTGCATGCCGTACATCCGATCGAGCCCGCCGAACAGACGTTCGATCGGCGATGGGCGTGCCGCGAGGACCAGGGCCAGGCTCATGGCCGCGATGGACGCGGCGCCCAGCGCCATCCCGACGGCGGTGGCCGCCCCGTAGGGTGCATAGGTCTGCGCGCCGAGCATCGCGGTGGCCAGTACCGTCAGCACGGCCAGCAAGGGACCGAGGAATTTCATCGCTGGCTCCTCAGCATCGGACGGGGTGCGGCGCGCCGTGGGGAGCGTCCGGGCAGGAGCACACCGCAGGTCGCGGCACCGGCCTGGCGCGAGGTGCGGCCGGTGGGTGCGAGCTTAGGCGGCGCGAGCGGGCTGGTTTGATGCTCATGCCGCGAGTGTGGTGAGTCGGCATGAACGCAGCCTGAACGCCGGTCTGCGTGACGGCATTCGTTACAGGGTCACCGGCCCGGTGGGGCTCTCGTCAGCCTGGAGGGGCCAGCCACACAGCGCCCGGCGCCACGCGGCCCAGGCAAGCCGCGCAGCTTGCCGGAGCGTCAGTCGGCGGCCGGGCGATGGGGCTTGGCCTCGATTTCCTCGTCCGTCAGCGTACGCGCTTCGGTTTCCAGCAGGATGGGGATGCCATCGCGCACCGGGTAGGCCAGGCGCGCGCTGTGCGAAATCAGCTCCTGATGCTCGCGATCGTAGACCAGTGCGCCCTTGGTGACGGGGCAAACCAGCAGTTCAAGCAGTTTCGGATCCATGGGCAACTCCTGCGGGCGTCGATGATAGTGCGGCCAGGCGTGCATCCAGCCAGGTGAAGAAGGCGGGCGCCACGCTCAGTTGCAGCGGCACGGCCAGCGCGTCGGGATGCGTGGGCCAGAGCTTGACGGCGTCTTTTTCGGTACAAATCAGCCTTTCACCATTGTGGTTAGGGTGCTTCCAGCCATCAAAATCATAGTGATCCGGCAGCGCCTGCGCCGAGGCGAGCGTGAGGCCCTGTGCGCGCAGCATCGCAAAAAAGGCCTCGGGCTCGGCGATCGCCGCCAGCGCATGCAGCGGCTGGCCGCGCAGGCTGCCGAGCGGCAGGTGCGCACCCGCGGCATCGATGGCGTGCGGCGCCAGGGCGCGCGTGACCTCGAAAGCCACTGCCGTGCCCGCGGGGGCCGTGCCACGGTACAGCGCCGCACCCACCGCGCGCGGCCAGGGCTCGCGCAGCGGCCCGGCCGGTAGCAGCCAGCCGTTGCCCACCCCGAGTTCGCTGAAGACGCAGATCTCCAGGTCGCGCGCCAGCCGCAGGTGCTGCAGGCCGTCGTCGCACACCAGGATGTCGCAGCCGGGGTGCGCCGCGAGCAGCGCGCGGCCGGCTTCAGATCGCGCCTCGGCCACGAAGACGGGCGCACCGGTGCGCCGCGCGATCAGCAGCGGCTCGTCGCCCACCTGCGAGGCGCTGCTCGACGCGGTGACCGCCCGGCAGCCGCGACTCACGCGTCCGTACCCGCGCGAGACCACGCCGGGACGCCAGCCCGCGCCCTGCAAGTGCCGCACCACGGCCATCGTGACCGGCGTCTTGCCGGCACCGCCCGCCACCACGTTGCCCACCACCAGCACGGGTACAGGCAGGCGGGCCGGGCGCATCCAGCCGCGTCGGTAGGCCCAGCCGCGCAGCGTGAGCGCGGCGCCGTACAGCCGGGAGAGCGGCCACAGCAGCCGCGCCAGTGCGCCCCGATGCGTCCAGGCGCGGCGCAGGCGCTCGTTCATGCAATCAACGGGGCGCGGCCCCGGAAGACTGGGTGGCGAAGGTGACCTGCGACAGGCCCACGCGCCGCGCCGCTTCCATCACCGTGATCACCGCCTGGTGCGGCGCCATCGCGTCGGCGCTGATGATGAGAATGCTCTCGCCGCCGGCCTGCGCGGCCGCCTGCAGCGCGGACGCCAGGTCGTTCACGCCGCGCCCCTGCAGCGTCGTCCGATTGACCGCATAGTGCCCGTCGGCCGACACCGCCACGTTCACCTCGCGCGGGCGATCGCGCATTTGCTCGGTATTGGCCACGGGCAGGGTGAGCTGCAGTTCGGTGAAACGGCTGTAGGTCGTGGTGAGCATGAGGAAGATCAGGATCACCAGCAGCACGTCGATGAACGGGATCAGGTCGATCCTGGGTTCCTCGCGGGGACCGGAACGAAAGTGCATGGGCGCGCTCCGTTACAGCTGGCGCCGGCCCATTTGCGACAGGTGCCGCAGGAACTGCTCGGATGCCAGCTCCAGCTGCAGCGTGTAGGCGTCCACGCGGCTGCGGAAGTACTTCCAGAAGAACAGCGCCGGAATTGCGATGATGAGGCCGAACGCCGTGTTGTACAGCGCCATCGAGATGCCATGCGCCAGCTGCGCCGGGTTGCCGCCCCCCGCCACGTGACCGACCGCGCCCGCGCCGGCCTGCGCACCAAAAATCTCGATCATGCCCACCACCGTGCCCAGCAGCCCCAGCAGTGGCGCAGCCGAAGCGATGGTGCCCAGCGCGTTGAGGTATTTTTCCAGCCGGTGCGCCGCCGCGCGGCCACTGCCTTCCATGACCGCGCGCACATCCTCGGTGGTGCTGCGCGGATCGCGCGCGAGCTGGCGAATGCCGCTGGCCAGCACCTCGCCGAGCGCGCCGTTTTGCGCCAGCTGGTTCACCACGTCGGGCGCGGGCAGGCTGCGCGCCGTCACGGCCATGGCCTCGTCCAGCAGCTTGGGCGGCGCCACGCGCCGGGTTTGCAGCGAAATGAAGCGCTCGATGATGAGCGCGAGGGCGGCGATGGAGCAGGCGATGAGCGGCCAGATCGGCCAGCCCGAGGCTTGTATGATCGAAAGCAAGGCTCACTCCGCGCGGTTGGATGTCAGCTGTTGATTATGACGCAGCCCGTCTGGTGCCATACCAAAGCCTGGGTGCGGTGCAACATCAGCCATTCATCCACCGTTCCTGTGGATAACTTTGTGGGCAAGTGGCGGGACAAACGCGTCAGGCGCGCATCGGCTGGTGTTCTGCTCGCTCTGCTTAAAAAATATGCAATGAAATGTCTTTATAAATCAATATGTTGCACGTGACGTACTGATTTTTCGCCATGTCTTCACTCGCGAACCGACAAAAAACCGATTGCCGCCCATTGTGGATGACTCGCAATCGGATACGCGCTGCAAACCCTTGTCCTGCTTATGTCTGAGGGAGCAAATGACGCTGCGGCGCCGCTGATCTGGGAGGTTGGGGCCTTGTGCCGCGCCGTGGCCGATGCCCTGCAGGCAAGGTTCAATCCTGTCGCGGTGCGCGGGGAGATTTCCGGGTTTTCCAGGGCCGCCAGCGGCCACTGTTACTTCACTCTCAAGGACGCGCAGGGGCAGTTGCGCTGCGCCATGTTTCGCCGCGCCGCCAGCGAACTCGACTTCGTGCCGCGTGAAGGCATGCGCGTGGATGTCCGGGCGCAGCTGGGCGTCTACGAGGCCCGCGGCGATCTGCAGCTCATCGTCCAGGGCATGGAACGCGTGGGCCAGGGCGAGCTTTTCGAGCAGTTTCTGCGCCTGAAGGCCAGGCTGGAGGCCGAAGGGCTGTTCGATGGCTCGCGCAAGCGGCGGCTGCCCGTGATGCCCCGCGCGATCGGACTGGTGACGTCGCTGGGCGCGGCCGCCCTGCACGACGTGCAGACCACGCTGGCGCGGCGCGCCCCGCATGTTCCGGTGGTGCTCGTCCCGGCGCAGGTACAGGGCGAAGCGGCTGCCGCCACGCTCTGCGCCGCCTTGTCGCGGCTGTATGAACTTTGCGCCGGGCAACCGGTGCGCGGCGCGCTCGCGTGCCCGCCGGTGGACGTCATCCTGCTGGTGCGGGGCGGTGGCTCCATGGAAGACCTCTGGGCGTTCAACGACGAGCAGTTGGCGCGCACCATCGTGCAGAGCCCAGTGCCGCTGGTCTGCGGCGTCGGCCACGAGACCGATTTCACGATTGCGGACTTCTGCGCCGACGTGCGCGCGCCCACGCCCACGGCCGCCGCCGAACTGGTGGCGCAGCCCCGTGCCGACTGGCTGGCTGCGCTCGACCTGGCGCAGGCGCGCTTGGGCGATGCGGTGCGCTCGCGGCTCGACCAGCAGCACCAGCGCCTGGACGGGGCAACGGCACAGCTGGGGCGCCCATCGGCCCTGGTCGCTGGCGCCGGGTTGCGCCTGAGCCAGCTCGGCCAGCAGCTGCGTCATGCGTTACTCCGAAAACAAGAGCTTCTCACGCAATCCCATCAAAGGCTTGAAACCGATTTCTCATCAAGTCTTGAGCGCATGCGACTGCGCCAGAACGAGCGGCTGGAAAGCGTGCGTACGCGCCTGAGGCTGCTCGACCCTCGCCTGGTGCTTGCCCGCGGTTATGCCTTGCTGACCGACGACGACGGGCAGGTCGTGGTGCGCCCGGCCCAAGTGCGCACGGGGCAGCTGCTGCAGGCGCGGCTGGCCGAGGGCCAGCTCGATCTTCAGGTCATCGAACCGCGTCTGATCTGACGACCTTTCGCGCAGCCGCTTCGGCGGCCGGGCCGGGGCCTGCACGCGCCCGGCGCGTTTTCGTGTTCCTTTCTACAATGACCCGGTCATGCCGCACATCGGCGTCTCTCATGGATTCACGACAGAAAGGATGAAATCATGCAACACGAGTTGCCCAGCCTGCCTTACGCGCTTGACGCGCTGGCGCCGCACATCAGCAAGGAAACGCTGGAATTTCACTACGGCAAGCACCACGCGGGTTACGTCACCAACCTGAACAACCTGCAAAAAGGCACCGAATTCGAAAAAATGACGCTCGAAGAGATCGTCAAGAAGGCCAGCGGCGGCCTGTTCAACAATGCCGCGCAGGTCTGGAACCACACTTTCTTCTGGCACAGCATGAAACCGCAGGGTGGCGGCGAGCCGCACGGCGCGCTGGCCAAGGCCATCACGGCCAAGTGGGGCAGCTACGCCGCCTTTCGCGAGGCCTTCGTCAAGAGCGCCGGCGGCAATTTCGGCTCCGGCTGGACCTGGCTCGTGAAGAAGCCCGATGGCAGCGTGGACATCGTCAACACCAGCAACGCCGCCACGCCGCTGACCACGGCCGACAAGCCTCTGCTCACCGTGGACGTGTGGGAGCATGCCTATTACATCGACTATCGCAACGCCCGCCCCAAGTTTGTCGAGACCGTGCTCGACCGCCTGGTGAACTGGCACTTCGCCGAGAGCAATTTCGCCTGATCACGCCGGTCGTTGCACGACACGCAAGGGTCTGTGGCCACAAGCCGCAGACCCTTTTTCGTGGCCGTTGCCACCGGCGGATGTGGCGGGCTTCGATGACGGAGATGGAACGTATCAATTTCCGCTTTGTGAAAGGGAACTCCGATATCATGAAACGCTGGCAGACACTCCAATATTCATGGCGGGTAAGCCGTCACTTCGTCATTTAGGGAATTTGAGCGATGAGCACACAGGAAACATCCATCATCTACACGCTGACCGACGAGGCGCCGCGCCTTGCCACGGCCTCCTTGCTGCCCATCGTGCAGACCTTTGCCCGGGCCGCGGGCATCCACATGCAAAGCAGCGATATTTCGCTCGCCGCGCGCATCCTGGCGCAATTCAACGACCGTCTTCCCGACAGCCAGAAGGTGCCCGACACCCTGGCCGAACTCGGCAAGAAGACGCTGCAGCCCGATGCCAACATCATCAAGCTGCCCAACATCAGCGCCACCGTCGCCCAGCTCAAGGCCGCGATCAAGGAATTGCAGGGCAAGGGCTACAAGATTCCCGACTTCCCGGAAAAACCCGCGACCGATGAAGAAAAGGCGATCCGCGCGCGCTACGACAAGTGCACGGGCAGCGCCGTGAACCCGGTGCTGCGCCAGGGCAATTCCGACCGCCGCGCGCCCAAGGCCGTCAAGGAATATGCGCGCAAGCACCCGCACAAGATGGCCGGGTGGTCGGCCGCCTCGCGCACGCACGTGTCGCACATGAAGCGCGGGGACTTCTACAACGATGAGCTGTCCATGACGGTCGACGGCGCGCGCGAAGTGCGCATGGAGCTCATCACCAAGGCGGGCCAGGCCATCGTGCTCAAGCCCAAGGTCCAGTTGCAGGACCGCGACGTGATCGATTCAATGTTCTTCAGCAAGAAGGCGTTGCTTGAGTTCTACGAGGAACAGATCAATGACGCACGCGAGACCGGCGTGCTGTTCTCGCTGCACGTCAAGGCCACGATGCTCAAGGTCTCGCACCCCATCGTCTTCGGCCACTGCGTGCGCGTGTTCTACAAGGACGCATTCGCCAAACACGCCAAGGTGCTCGAAGAGTTGGGCGTGAACGTGAACAACGGCATGGTCGATCTGTACAACAAGATCGCCAAGCTGCCCAAGAGCGTGCAGGACGAAATCCGCGCCGACCTGCATGCCTGCCACGCCAATGGGCCGGAACTGGCGATGGTCGATTCCGACAAGGGCATTACCAATTTCCATTCGCCCAACGACGTGATCGTCGATGCCTCCATGCCCGCGATGATCCGAAACGGCGGCAAGATGTATGGCGCCGACGGACGCCTGAAGGAAGTCAAGGCCGTGATGCCCGAATCGACCTTCGCGCGCATCTACCAGGAGATGATCAACTTCTGCAAGTGGCACGGCGCGTTCGATCCGACCACCATGGGCACCGTGCCCAACGTGGGCCTGATGGCGCAGGGCGCGGAGGAATACGGCTCCAACGACAAGACCTTCGAGATCGCCGAGGACGGCACGGTCAACATCACCGACAACGCCACCGGCGAGGTGCTGCTCTCCCAGCAGGTGCAGCAGGGCGACATCTGGCGCATGTGCCGTACCACCGATGCCGCGATCCGCGACTGGGTGAAGCTCGCCGTCACGCGCGCGCGTCAGTCCAACACCCCGGCGGTGTTCTGGCTCGACCCCTACCGCCCGCACGAGAACCAGCTCATCACCAAGGTGAAGATGTATCTGAACGAGCACGACATCCGCGGGCTGGAAGTGCAGATCATGAGCCAGGTGCGCGCCATGCGCTACACACTCGAGCGCGTGGTGCGGGGCTTCGACACCATCAGCGTCACGGGCAACATCCTGCGCGACTACCTCACCGACCTGTTCCCCATCATGGAGCTGGGCACCAGCGCCAAGATGCTCTCCATCGTGCCGATGCTGGCGGGCGGCGGCATGTACGAGACGGGCGCCGGCGGCTCCGCGCCCAAGCACGTGGAGCAGTTGGTGGAAGAAAACCACCTGCGGTGGGATTCGCTGGGCGAGTTCCTCGCGCTGGCCGTGAGCCTGGAGGAGCTGGGCATCAAGAACCAAAACCCCAAGGCGGTGGTGCTGGCCAAGGCGCTCGATGCGGCGACGGGCAAGCTGCTGGAAAACAACAAAAGCCCGAGCCGGCGCACGGGCGAACTGGACAACCGCGGCAGCCACTTCTACCTGGCCCTGTACTGGGCGCAGGAGCTGGCCGCCCAGACCGAGGATGCGCAGCTGGCGGCGACCTTCGCGCCGCTGAGCCAACAGCTGGCGAACAACGAGGCGAAGATCGTCGGCGAACTGGCGGCCGTGCAGGGGCGTTCAGCGGATATCGGCGGTTATTACCTGCCCGACCACGCCAAGCTGGACGCGGTCATGCGCCCGAGCGCGACGCTCAACGCGGTTTTTGCGTCAGTCAAGTAAAATTGACTTCCCGTTGACCGCTCTTGCGGCCCTTGTCGGCCCTGCAGGCCAGCGTGGTCGACACGCTGGCCTGTTTGTGTCTTGGAGGGGCCGGTCTGCAACCGCCTTACACCGGGCGCGCCGTCAGTTGTTGCTCTCGAAGCTGATAGCGGCGCAACAAAACCCTGAGAGCGTCCCAGCCGCTAAAGATGCATATGATATGCATATTTAACGCACCTTCCTTGCGAGCGACATGCTTGAATCCGCAGACAACGTCAGCGCCCCCGTGGCCAGTGAAGACAAACCGCAGGACGCCGCGCTCACGCAGGCTTTGCAGCGCAGCTACCAGTACGGCTTTGTCACCGACATCGAATCGGACTCGCTGCCGCCGGGCCTGAACGAAGACACCATCCGCGCCATCTCGCGCAAGAAGAAGGAGCCCGAGTTCCTGCTCAAGTGGCGCCTGTCCGCCTTTGAGCGCTGGCTCAAGATGGAAGCGCCCACTTGGCCCTACCTCAAGCTGTCGGAGATCGACTATCAGGGCATCAGCTACTACAACGCGCCCAAGTCGGCCAAGGACAAGCCCAAGAGCATCGACGAGGTCGATCCCAAGCTGCTCGAGACCTACGAGAAGCTCGGCGTGCCGCTGCACGAGCGCGCGGCGCTCGCGGGCGTGGCGGTCGATGCGGTGTTCGACTCGGTCTCGGTCGGCACGACGTTTCGCAAGCAGCTCGCCGACGTGGGCGTGATCTTCAGTTCCTTCTCGTACGCGGTGGAGCACCATCCCGAGCTGATCGAGAAATACCTCGGCACCGTGGTGCCGGTGGGCGACAACTACTTCGCCGCACTCAACTCGGCCGTGTTCTCCGATGGCTCCTTCGTCTACATCCCCAAGGGCGTGCACTGCCCGATGGAGCTGTCGTCGTACTTCCGCATCAACGCCGCCAACTCGGGACAATTCGAGCGCACGCTGATCATCGCGGAAGAGGGCAGCGACGTGAGCTACCTCGAAGGCTGCACCGCGCCGCAGCGCGACGAGAACCAGCTGCACGCGGCGGTGGTGGAACTCATCGCGCACGACGACGCTTTCATCAAGTACTCGACGGTGCAGAACTGGTACCCGGGCGACGAAAACGGCGTGGGCGGCATCTACAACCTCGTGACCAAGCGCGGCATGGCGGCGGGCAAGCGCTCGCGCATCGCGTGGACGCAGATCGAGACCGGCTCGGCCGTCACCTGGAAATACCCCAGCGTCATCCTGCGCGGCGACGAGTCCAGCGGCGAGTTCTACTCCATCGCGGTCTCCAACCACTACCAGCAGGCCGACACCGGCACCAAGATGGTGCACCTGGGCAAGAACACCAAGAGCCGCATCGTATCCAAGGGCATCAGCGCGGGCCATGCGCAGAACACCTACCGCGGGCTGGTGCGCATCAACCCCGGCGCCGAGGGCGCACGCAACCACACGCAGTGCGATTCGCTCCTGATTGGCCAGCAGTGCGGCGCGCACACCTTCCCCTACATCGACACGGCGCGGCCCGACGCGGTGGTGGAGCATGAGGCCACCACCACGCGGATTTCCGAAGAGCGCCTGTTCTACTGCCAGCAGCGCGGCATCGATCCCGAGGAAGCGACGGCGCTCATCGTCGGCGGTTTCTGCCAGGCGGTGCTCGAAGAGTTGCCGATGGAGTTCGCGCTCGAAGCCAAGGCGCTGCTTGCCGTGTCGCTCGAAGGTTCGGTCGGCTGATCGCCGGTTCGCGTTCTGTTTTGCCCCATTTTGAAGAAGAGAGTCTGATGATGAGTACCCATTCCGCCCTGCTGCAGGTCCGCGATCTGCGTGTCGACATCGGTGAGCGCACGGTTCTGCAGTCGGTCACGATGGACGTGCCCAAAGGCGAGCTGGTGGTGCTGATGGGCGCCAACGGCAGCGGCAAGAGCACGCTGGGCATGGCGCTGGCGGGACACCCGAGCTACCACGTGGCCTCGGGCCAGGCACTGCTGGGGGGCACCGACCTGATCCCGCTCGAGGCGCATGAGCGCGCCCGTGCCGGCTTGTTCGTGTCATTCCAGGCGCCACCCGATGTACCAGGCGTCAAAAACAATCTGTTCATTCGCACGGCCATCAATGCGGTGCGCCAGGCGCGCGGCGAAGATCCGCAGGACGCCTTCGACTTTCTCTCGGGCGCCAAGGCCGCGGCCAAGGAACTGGGCCTGCCGGCCACCATGCTGAGCCGCCCGGTCAACGAAGGTTTTTCGGGCGGCGAGCGCAAGCGCAACGAGTTGCTGCAGCTGTCGCTGATGAAACCCAAGCTGGCGATGCTCGACGAAATCGACTCGGGCATGGACGTGGACGGCGTGCGCGCCGTCGTCAAGCTGGTGGAGCGCATGCGCGGCGAAGGCACGGCCTTCATCATCGTCTCGCACTACCTGCAGATGATCGAATCACTCCAGCCCGACCGGGTGCTGCGCCTGGATGCGGGCAGGATCGTGGAAGAGGGCGATATCGAGCTGGCGCGCGGCATCGCGCGCACCGGCTTCAAGCAGCATGCGGCCGCAGCCGCGGCCGCAACGGTGGGAGCGTGATGATGGATGGTATTCAAACCCAACGGCAGAGCGCGCGCGAACGCGCGCAGGCCCTGGTCTGGCCGGGTCGGCGCAGCGAGCACTTTCGCACGCTGCCCCCGCCCGCGCTCGAGAGCTGGCTGGACGCGGCCGAACTGCCGGCTGCTCCTGCGGACAGCGGCTGGGCCCTTCAGGAGCACAACGCGGCGGGCGTGACCGCCAGGCATCTGAGCGCGCTCGACCCGGCGCAGCGCGGCACCTTGTTTGCCGATCTGCCTTCGCCCGACGACGACAGGGCCGCGCCCTTTGCCTGGGCCCACCGCGCGCTGTGCACGGCCGGTCTGCATCTGTCGGTGGCGGCCGCGGGTGAGCCCCTGGTGCTGCATCTGAACCATGCCGCGACGGGTGCGGTGGAGGCGCCACTGCTCGTGCTCGAGGTACAAGAGGGCGCAAGGCTCGTGCTGCTGGAGCAGCATGGCTTTGGCGAGCGCGAAGGCGGGGTGGCGCAGAACCTGATCGCGCACATTCATGTGGCGCGGGGCGCACACGTGCAGCACCTGCGCATCGTGGCGCCGGGCGCGCAAGACCGTGTGGCGCATCACGTGCATGTGGCGCTGGACACGGATGCGCACTATGCGCAGGCACTGGCATCCATCGGCAGCGGCTACCACCTGCAGCGCAATACGGTGGCGCTCAGCGGCAAGGGGGCCGAATCGCGTCACGCGGGACTGGTTCTGACGGCGGGCAAGGCGCTGGACTACCAGATGTACGGCGACCTGCTGGCGCCGCACACGCGCCATCAGGTCGAGACGCTGACGCTGGCCAGCGGCAAGGCGAAGACGGTGGCCAACGCCTATGCGCGCATCGCACCCGGCTCGGACGAGGCCGACGTGTTCCAGCGCCTGACCGGCGTGGCGCTCGAAGGCCAGCCGCACATGCAGCTGCGTCCGCACCTGGAGATCCTGCACGACGCGGTGCAGGCGGTGCACGGCGCCACCTGGGGCGCACTGCCCGAGGACGCCTTGTTCTACGCGCGCCAGCGCGGTCTGGATGATGCGACGGCGCGTTCGCTCATCATCGAAGGCATGGCGCGCGCGGTGCTCGGACGTTGCATGGGCGAGACGCTGGACGATCCCGAGGCGCCGTTCACGCAGTGGCTCGACGGTCCGTGGCTGCACGAGGCCATTGCCCGCCAGTGGGGCGCGGCAGGGGAGAGCATCCGTGGGTGAAAATTTTGCGGCGGCCAGCGCAGGCACGCTCGACGTGCAGGCGGTGCGCGCGCTTTTTCCGGTGCTGCACCAGCAGGTGCACGGCAGTCCGCTGGCTTACCTGGACAACGGTGCGACGACGCAGATGCCGCGTTCGGTGATCGACGCCATGAGCGCCTTCGAGGCGCACGATCGCGCCAACATCCACCGCGGCGTGCACACGCTGAGCCAGCGCGCCACCGACGCGTTCGACGGCGCACGCGCGGTGCTCAAGCGCTTCTTCGGCGCCGGCCGGGAGCATGAGCTGATCTTCACCTCCGGCACCACCGAGGCGCTCAACACCATCGCCAATGGTCTGTGGGCCGGTGGCCCGGCGCATGCCTGGCTGCGCGAGGGTGACGAGATCATCGTGAGCGGCCTGGAGCATCACGCCAACCTCGTGCCGTGGCAGCATGCGGCGCGCCACACGGGCGCCAAGCTCCTCATCCTGCGCGCCGACGATGAAGGCCGGGTGCACGAGGCCGATCTGCGCAAGCTGCTTTCACCGCGCACCAGGGTGTTTTCCATCACCGCCTGCGCCAACGCGACGGGCGAGCGCCCGCCGTATGAGGCGATGCTGGCCATGGCATCGCAGGCTGGGGCGCTCACGGTGCTCGATGCCGCACAGGCCGCGAGCCACGCGGTGCCGCGGATCGACCGGATCGCATGCGACTTCATGGCGTTCTCCGGCCACAAGATGTACGGCCCCATGGGCACGGGTGCGATCGTCGGCCAACGCGCGGCGCTGCAGCAGCTGTACCCGCTGCGCCTGGGCGGTGACATGGTCGATTGGGTGAGCTATGACAGCGCGGGCTTTGCGCCGCTGCCTGCGCGCCTGGAAGGCGGCACGCCCAACGTGGGCGGCGCCGTCGGCCTGGCGGCAGCCGCGCAATTCATTACGGCGCAGGGCCTCGCCGCGATCGACGCGCACGTGCATGCGCTGCGTGCCCATGCCGTGGCGGGCCTGCAGGCGGTGCAGGGCGTGCGCGTGCTTGCGCCCCACGCGAGCGAGGCGGCGCTGGTCTCCTTCGTCGCCGCCGACGCGCATCCGCACGATATCGGCACGCTGCTGGACGAGCGCGGCATCGCGGTGCGCACCGGCCACCACTGCGCGCAGCCGCTGCTCGACCAGCTGGTGCAGGGGCCGACGACGCGGGCCTCGTTTGCCATCTACAACACGCACGACGAAGTGGACCGGCTCATCGAGGCCGTGGCCTACGCAGTGAAAGCCTTGCGATGAGCAGTGCAGAAGACGATCTCTACCAGCAAATCGTGATGGAGCACAAGCGTGCTCCGCGCAACTTCGGCCATCTGGAGCATCCCACGCACCAGGCGCAGGGCACCAACCCCTCGTGCGGTGACAAGATCGCCGTGGAGCTGGAGCTTGACGGCGAGACGATCAAGAGCATCGCCTTCAGCGGCCAGGCCTGCGCGATCTGCATGGCATCGAGCTCGATGATGACCGAGGCCATCAAGGGCCGGGACGTGCAGCTCGCCAAGAATCTGCAGGCGCACTTTCGCGCCGTGCTGACGGGCGAGGTCGATCCCGACGACGTCGAGATCGGCAAGCTCATCGCGCTCGCCGCCGTGCGCCGCTATCCGAGCCGCATCAAGTGCGCGCTGCTGGGCTGGCATGCGCTGATGCATGCCATCACCGGGCAGGACGGCGCGGCCTCGACCGAAACATCTCATTCAGGAGTTTGAAAAATGGCGCGTTCACGCGAGTCGGTGCTGATACGCCGCGATGTCGTTGGCGAGTTGGTCCCTTACGGTACGCCGTATGAGCTGCAGGAAGGCCAGTGGGCCGAGATCACCCAGGCGCTGGGCACCTCGTTCACGCTGCTGGTGGAAGGGCGCCTCGTGCGTCTGGGCGGCGCGGATGCCGATGCCATCGGCAAGGACACGCCCGAGGCGATGACGGTGGAGCACGACGGCGACGAGACCACCGACGAGGAAATCAAGCGCCTGATCGACGAGCAGCTGCACACCTGCTACGACCCGGAGATTCCGGTCAACATCGTCGACCTGGGGCTGGTCTACAAATGCGAGCTCGAACCCTATGAGCAGGAGGCGGGCAAGCTGCGCATCGTGATCGACATGACGCTCACCGCGCCCGGCTGCGGCATGGGCGAGGTGATCGCCAACGAGGTCAACGACAAATTGTTGAACCTGCCGCGCATCGAGGAGGTCACGGTCAACATCGTGTTCGATCCGCCATGGGACCGTTCCATGATGACCGAGGAAGCCAACCTGGCGCTCGGTTTGTAGTTCAGAAAACAGAGCTGCCAACGCTTGTGCAGCAAGCGTTTCACCCGGAAAACGCCTGAAATTCAGGCGTTTTCCATGGGCCGGCTTAGACGGTGGCTTTCCTCACCGTGAAGCTCTTGGTCAGGTCGGCCGCGATGCGTTTTTGCCATTCCGCCGGGCCGGTGATGTGCTGGCTGGTGCCGGTGGCGTCGACGGCCACCGTCACGGGCATGTCCACCACATCGAACTCGTAAATGGCTTCCATGCCCAGGTCCTCGAAGGCCACCACACGGGCGTACTTGATGGCCTTGCTCACGAGATAAGCGGCGCCGCCCACGGCCATCAGGTAGGCGCTCTTGTGCTTCTCGATCGCGGCGATCGCCTCTGGGCCGCGGTCGGCCTTGCCGATCATGGCGATCAGGCCGGTTTTGTCGAGCATCATCTCGGTGAACGGATCCATGCGCGTGGAGGTGGTGGGGCCAGCCGGGCCGACGACCTCATCACGCACAGGATCGACCGGACCGACGTAGTAGATCACGCGGTTGGTGAAGTCCACGGGCAGCTTCTCGCCCTTGGCCAGCAGCCCCTGGATGCGCTTGTGCGCGGCGTCGCGCCCGGTGAGCATCTTGCCGCTGAGCAGGATACGCTCGCCCGACTTCCAGCTCGCCACCTCCTCGCGTGTGAGCGTGTTCAGATCCACGCGGCGCGATTCGGCGTAGTTGGGCGCCCAGTCCACCTTGGGCCAGAGGTCGAGGCTGGGCGGGTCGAGGTACACGGGGCCCGAGCCGTCGAGCACGAAATGCGCATGGCGCGTGGCCGCGCAGTTGGGAATCATGGCCACCGGCTTGCTGGCCGCGTGCGTGGGGTAGAGCATGATCTTCACGTCCAGCACCGTGGACAGGCCCCCCAGGCCCTGCGCGCCTATGCCCAGCGCGTTGACTTTCTCGTACAGCTGCAGCCGCAGCTCTTCGAGCTGGCTGAGCTTTTCACCCTTGGCCGAGCGCTGCTGCAGCTCGTACATGTTGAGATCCTCCATGAGGCTCTCCTTGGCCATGAGCATGGCCTTCTCGGCCGTGCCGCCCACGCCGATACCGAGCATGCCCGGCGGACACCAGCCCGCGCCCATCAGCGGCACGGTCTTGAGTACCCAGTCCACCAGGCTGTCGCCCGGGTTGAGCATGGCCATCTTCGATTTGTTCTCGCTGCCGCCGCCCTTGGCCGCGACCGTGACTTCGACGGTAGAGCCCGGCACGAGCTGGATGTGCGTGACGGCGGGCGTGTTGTCCCTGGTGTTCTTGCGCGCGAAGAGCGGGTCGGCCACGATGCTCGCGCGCAGCGTGTTGTCCTCGAAGGTGTAGGCGCGGCGCGTGCCTTCGTTGGCCGCGTCTTCCACGCTCTGACCGGGCGCGAAGCCCTCGAAGCGCACGTCCATGCCGATTTTCAGAAAGACGTTGACGATGCCCGTGTCCTGGCAGATCGGGCGGTGGCCCATCGCGCTCATCTTGCTGTTGGTGAGGATCTGCGTCATCGCGTCCCTGGCGGCGGGGCTTTCCTCGCGCTCCCAGGCGCGCACCAGGTGCTCGATGTAGTCTTTGGGGTGGTAGTAGCTGATGTATTGCAGCGCAGCGGCGATCGATTCCACCAGGTCGTCGTAGCGGATGGTCGTGGTCATGGACGTGGGAAGGTAGATAAAGACAACCGCCGATTATCGCAAGCGCGGCCGCGATAACTCGGGCCGCAGCGCGGTCAAGTGGGCGCCGTAGCGCTGGTGTCAGGAATCTGCTGTTCAATCAGGCCAGTTTGTTGATTTTCAGGAGTCTTGCAGCATGAGCCAGAACACCCGCATCGAACACGACACCCTGGGCGACGTCGAAGTCCCGGCCGACCACCTCTGGGGCGCGCAGACGCAGCGCTCGAAGGTGAATTTCGCCATCAGCGGCGAGCGCCAGCCGGCCGAGATCATCGATGCGCTCGTCACCGTCAAGAAGGCCTCGGCCCGGGTGAACCACGCCCTCGGCCTGCAGGACGAGAAGAAGACGAACGCCATCATCGCCGCCGCCGATGAGGTGCTGGCAGGCCAGCACCCTCATGAGTTCCCGCTCGTCGTCTGGCAGACCGGCTCGGGGACGCAGACCAACATGAACGTCAACGAAGTGCTGGCCAACCGCGCGAGCGAACTGCTGGGCGGCGCGCGTGGCGAGGCTCGCCTGGTGCACCCCAACGACGACGTGAACAAGAGCCAGTCGAGCAACGACGTGTTCCCGACGGCGATGCACGTGGCGGCGGTGCAGGCCATCACGCACAAGCTGCTGCCCGCGATCTCGAAATTGCACGCCACACTCGCGGCCAAGGCCCAGGCCTTCGACGACATCGTCAAGATCGGCCGCACCCACCTGCAGGACGCGACACCGCTCACGCTGGGCCAGGAGATTTCGGGCTGGGCGGCGCAGCTCGCGCATGGCGAGGCGCATGTGCGCGCGGCACTGCCGCACCTGTGCGAACTGGCACTGGGCGGCACGGCCGTGGGCACGGGCCTGAACGCGCCCAAGGGCTATGCCGAGCAGGTCGCGGCGGAACTGGCGCGCCTGACCGGGCTGCCGTTCGTCACCTCGCCCAACAAGTTCGAATCGCTGGCCAGTTGCGATGCGCTGGTGCATGCCCACGGCGCGCTCAAGACCCTGGCCGCCAGCCTGATGAAGATCGCCAACGACGTGCGCTGGCTGGCCAGCGGGCCGCGCAGCGGCATCGGCGAGATCACCATCCCCGAGAACGAACCGGGATCGTCCATCATGCCCGGCAAGGTCAATCCGACGCAGTGCGAGGCCATGACCATGCTGGCCGCGCAGGTGCTGGGCAACGACGTGGCAATCAACGTCGGCGGCAGCAGCGGCAATTTCGAGCTGAACGTGTTCCGGCCCATGATCGCGTACAACTTTCTGCAAAGCGTGCGGCTGCTGGCCGACGGCATGGTGAGCTTCAACGACCACTGCGCCGTGGGAATCGCACCGAACCGTGCGCGCATCGACGAACTCGTCCAACGCTCGCTGATGCTCGTGACCGCGCTCAACACCCACATCGGCTACGACAAATCGGCCAAGATCGCCAAAAAGGCGCACGCCGAGGGCACGAGCCTGCGCGAATCGGCGCTGGCGCTGGGCTTTCTCACGGCCGAGCAGTTCGACGAATGGGTGGTGCCGGGCAAGATGGTCGGGCGCTGAAACGCTACGCTACCCATAGCTGCTCGCGCTTGATGGGTAAGCTTTTTGGCCTGTTTTCTTTCAAATCTGCAAGAAGCCGGGCATGGAACGGTGTTTCAAGGTGGGCGATCACGTCGGCTGGAGTTCCGAGGCCGGGCGCGTCTCGGGCACCATCGTCGCGGTGCACGTGCGTGATTTCGATTACAAGGGCCATCGCCACCGCGCATCCGAGAAGAAGCCCCAGTACGAGATCAAGAGCGACAAGACCGATCACATTGCCGCGCACTACGGCAGCGCGCTGACCCTGTTGTGACGCTGCCGTTTTTCACCATCGGCCACTCCACGCACAGCCTGGAGGAGTTCGCCGCGCTGCTCAAGGCGTCAGGCGTGCAGCGCGTGGTGGACATCCGCAAGATGCCCGGTTCGCGCCAATTTCCACAGTTCGACGAGGCGGCGCTCATCCGCAGCCTGCCCGCGTTCGGCATGACCTACGAGCACGTGCCCGCCCTCGGTGGTCTGCGCGGCAAGAGCCATGACGTGGCGCCGGACACCAACGCCTGGTGGGAAAACGACAGCTTTCACCGCTATGCCGACTACGCCTGCACCTCTGCGTTTGCCGACGGGCTCGCGCACCTGATGGCGGTCGGCCGGCGTGAGCGCTGCGCGCTGATGTGCTCGGAAGTGCTCTGGTGGCGCTGCCACCGGCGCATCGTCACCGACCACCTGCTGGCGCGCGGCAGGGCCGTATGGCACATCATGGGGCCGGGCAAGATCGAAGCAGCGCACCTGAGCGAAGGCGCGGTGGTGCGCGAGGGCGGGGCGGTGAGCTACCCCGCCGCCGCCGTCACGGCAGCTCGCTGACCCTGCCCAGCAGCAGGTATTCCATGATGGCTTTCTGCACGTGCATGCGGTTCTCGGCCTCATCCCAGACCACGGACTGCGGACCGTCGATCACTTCGGCGCTCACCTCTTCACCACGGTGCGCGGGCAGGCAGTGCATGAAGAGGGCGTCGGGTCTGGCCACGGCCATCATTTTCCCGTCCACGCACCAGTCAGCAGCGAAAGCCTTGCGGCGCGCCTCGTTCTCCGCTTCGTAACCCATGCTGGTCCAGACGTCAGTCGTCACCAGGTCGGCACCCTGGCAGGCCTGCGTCGGATCCTTGAAAATCTTGTAGCAGCCCGCGCGCGGCTGGCGGCCGCCAAAGGCCAGTTTCTCATCGACTTCGTAGCCGCTGGGCGTGCTCACATGCACGGTAAAGCCCAGCAGGTCGGCCGCCTGCAGCCAGGTGTTGGCCATGTTGTTGCCGTCGCCCACCCAGGTGACCACCTTGCCCGCGATGGCGCCGCGGTGCTCGATGTAGGTGAACAGGTCAGCCATGATCTGGCAGGGGTGAAACTCGTTGGTCAGGCCGTTGATGACCGGCACGCGCGAATGCGCCGCGAAGCGCTCGATGCGCTCCTGCCCGAAGGTGCGGATCATCACGATGTCGGTCATGCGGCTGATCACGCGTGCCGTGTCTTCGATCGATTCCGAGCGCCCGAGCTGGCTGTCGGTGCTGGTGAGGTTCACCACCGTACCGCCGAGCTGCCCCATGCCCGCCTCGAAGCTCACGCGCGTGCGCGTGCTGGCCTTTTCGAAAATCATGGCCAGCGTGCGGTCGACCAGCGGATGGTACTTCTCGTAGCTCTTGAACTTGCGCTTGATGGTGGCCGTGCGCGCAAACAGATAGGCGTATTCGTCCGCCGTGAAATCCGAAAACTGAAGGTAATGCTTCATGATGGGTCAGCTTTGTATCGACAGAAAGTCGTGCACGACGGGGGCAAGGCGCGCCACGATGTCGTCGGCATCGGCGCGCGTGAGGATCAGCGGCGGCACGATGCGGATCACGCTGTCGGCCGTCACCGAGATGAGCAGGCCGGCCTCGGCCGCCAGGCCGATCAGGGCGCCGCAAGGGCGATCGAGCTCGACACCGATCATCAGCCCCTGACCGCGCACTTCCTTGACCGCAGGATGGCTGCCCAGGGCCTGGCGCAACGCCGCCTTCAGGTACTCGCCCACGTCGGCGGCGTTGGCCAGCAGGCCGTCTTCTTCCATGATCGTGATGGTTTCCACGCCCGCGCGCATCGCCAGTGGGTTGCCGCCGAACGTCGTGCCGTGGTTGCCCGGCTGCAGCACCTCGGCCGCGGCCCCGCGCGCCAGCACCGCACCCACGGGCACGCCCGAGGCAAGCCCCTTGGCCATGCTCAGCACGTCGGGCACGATGCCCGCCCACTGGTGGGCAAACCATTTGCCCGTGCGGCCCATGCCGCACTGGATTTCGTCGAGCATCAGCAGCCAGCCCCGGGCATCGCACAGCGCGCGCACCTGACGCAGGTAGTCGGCGCGCATCGGGTGCAGGCCGCCTTCGCCCTGGATGGGCTCGAGCATCACGGCCACGATGTCGGGATGCGCCTTCGCTGCTGCCTCCAGCGCCGCGGCGTCATCCACCGGCACGCGGACGAACCAGTCGGGCAGGGGGCCGAAGCCGCTCCTCACCTTGGCGTTGGCCGTGGCCGCCATGGTGGCGATGGAACGACCGTGGAAGGCGTGTTCATAGACGACAATGACGGGGCGCTCGATGCCCTTGTCCACGCCGTACTTCAGGGCAATTTTGATGGAGGCTTCGTTCGCCTCCAGCCCGGTATTGCAGAAAAAAACCTTGTCCATGTGGGCGCGCTCGGTGAGCAGCGTGGCGAGGCGCTCCTGCCCGGGCACGTGGTAGTAATTGGAGCAGTGGATCAGCTTGGCGACCTGATCCTGCAATGCCGGCACCAGCCTGGGGTGGTTATGCCCCAGCGTGCTCACGGCAATGCCCGCGAGCGCATCCATGTACTCCTTGCCATTGACGTCCCACACGCGCACTCCTCGGCCTCGCTCAAGCGCGATCGGCACCCGGTTGTAGGTGTTCATCACGTGGGGTGAGGCGACAGGAATCGGTGCGCTCATGCAATATCTCCAGAAGGAGCAGGCCTGGTGGTCTGCCAAGAAAAAAGCTTACATTCTAGGCATGCATTGCCGCTCGTTCCCGAACCGGGCCAAACGGCCTCATTTCAGGGGTCCAACTCTTGTATAAGAGTTAGAATAAACGGTTTGCCGCTGTGACCTGCAGCAGGCACTTTCACCCCCGCCGGGCACCGATGGTTGCTACCTCTTCAAGAGAAATTTTCATTCAGGGCATGACGCGCGACGGCAGGCGCTTTCGCCCAAGCGACTGGGCCGAGCGACTGGCCGGCGTCATGAGCCAGTTCCGCCCGGGGGGACCCGCCGCCACGCCCCAAAGCCACCTGAGTTACTCGCCATGGTGCGTGCCTGCGAGCATGAACGGCATCAACTGCGTGGTGGTGAGCACAGAGCTGCGCGAGCATGAGCCCATGGCCTGGGATTTCGTCATGAATTTCGCGCGCGACAACGATCTGCAGGTGACCGAAGCGTGCCTGCTGGACAAGCGCTGAAGCGCGCGATCGATCCACAACGAAAAAACCGCCCGAAGGCGGTTTTTCTTTCTGCTTTCAGCGCACCCGTTACAAACGGCAGGCGCCAAAGCGCCCGTGCGTGCAACCTGAATGGATCAGGCTGCGCTGGCCAGGGCCTTGACCTTGGCGGACAGGCGGCTCTTGTCGCGAGCCGCCTTGTTCTTGTGAAAAATGCCCTTGTCGGCGATGGAATCGATGACCGACTGCGCCTTGGCAAAGGCTTCGGTGGCCTTGGCCTTGTCGCCGGTGAGAACAGCCTTTTCGACGTTCTTCACGAAGGTGCGGTATCTGGAGCGCAGCGAAGTGTTGGCTGCGTTGAGCTTGACGTTCTGACGTGCGCGCTTGCGACCGGATGCAAGGCGCGGGTTCTTTTTGGTTGGCTTACCAGAGGCCATGGTGGAGTTCCTTGAGTGTCTGTGGATGATGAAAGCAGAACAGGTGATTGTAATTCATTGCAGCCTGTTTGTTGAGTGACTCCACGCGCGCATACACTCGCGCCGGTGTCCCTGTTCAAAGCTGCCTCCACCGTCTCGCTGCTGACGCTTGCCTCGCGCATCACCGGGCTGGCACGTGACCTGCTGATGGCGGCCATCTTTGGCGCCAACACTTTCACCGACGCGTTCAACGTCGCGTTTCGCATCCCCAACCTGTTTCGGCGGCTGTTTGCCGAGGGCGCGTTCAGCCAGGCTTTCGTTCCGGTGCTGGCCGCACACCGGGAGCAACACGGAGAAGCCGATACCCACCGCTTGATCAATGCGGTGGCCACGGCGCTTTTTTGCGTGCTCGTCGTCGCCAGTATCCTGGGCATGCTGGGTGCGCCGGCGCTCGTCTGGGCCCTGGCCAGCGGCCTGCGCCAGGATCCGGCGGGGTTCGATGCCGCCATCTTCATGACGCGCTGGATGTTTCCCTACATTGGTTTCATGTCGCTGGTGGCGCTTGCGTCGGGCATTCTCAATACTTGGAAGCATTTCACCGTGCCGGCCGTCACGCCGGTGCTGCTCAATCTGAGCATGATCGGGGCGGCGTGGTGGGGTGCTCCGTGGCTGGCTGCGCGGGGCATCGAGCCGATCTTTGCCATGGTCGGGGGGGTCATGGCGGGCGGAGCGCTGCAGCTGGCGGTTCAATTTCCGGCGCTGCGCCGCCTGCGCCTGCTGCCACGGCTCGCGCTGGGCTACCAGGGCATCCGCTCGGCGTGGCGCGATCCCGGGGTCAGGCGCATTCTCTCGCTGATGGCACCGGCCGTGCTTGGCGTGGGCGTGGCGCAGCTGTCGCTGATGATCAACACGCAAATCGCGTCCTACCTCACGCCGGGCAGCGTGACCTGGCTTTTCTATGCCGATCGGCTCATGGAATTCCCGACGGCTCTGCTCGGCGTGGCGCTGGGCGTGGTGCTCACGCCGCAATTGTCGGGCGCCATCGCCAGGGGCGACAACGAGCGCTATTCGGCCATGCTGGACTGGGGGATGCGCATGGTCGTCCTGCTGGCCGTGCCCTGCGCCGTGGGGCTGCTTGCCTTCGCCCGGCCGCTGGTGGCCACGCTGTTTCACTATGGCGCACTGCACGACAGCGACGTGCTGCGCATCGCCTCCGCGCTCATGGGTTACGGTGTCGGCCTGCTCGGGCTGGTCGCTGTGAAAGTGCTCGCTCCGGGCTACTATGCGAGCCAGGATATACGCACCCCCGTGCGCATCGCCATTGTCGTGCTGGTCATTACGCAGATGCTCAACGTCGTGTTCGTTCCCTGGCTGGCCCATGCCGGGTTGGCCCTGTCTATCGCCATCGGTGCGCTGGTGAATGCGACGTGGCTGCTCGTCGGGCTGCGCCGCAAGGGGCGCTACCAACCGCTGCCGGGCTGGCGCGCCTTCCTGACCCGCGTCGCCGGCGCTTCCTGTGCCCTGGCGCTGTTTCTGGTCTGGACATCGGCGCAGTTCGACTGGCTGGCGCTGCGTGCGCAGCCGCTCGAACGCGCGGCACTGCTTGCCGGCTTGCTGCTGAGCGCCGTCGTCGTGTATTTCACGGCGCTGACGGCCAGCGGCCTGAAATGGATACAGTTGGCGCGTCGCTGATGAAATGGCTTGCCCCCACACCGCTCGAGTATTTCGCCACCCTGGTCAAGGCGGGCGACGCGATGCCTCTGTTCGAGGCCGCGGCGAGCCTTGCACAGGACGATGAGCCGCAGCTGGACCTGCAGGCGCTGGTGACTGAAATCGACACGCTGGCGCACCGTCTGAAAACGCGCCTGCCCGCCGACGCGGGCGCGCTCACGCGCCTGCGCATGTTGCATCATTTCTTCTATACCGAGCTGGGTTTTTCCGGTAACCGCAACGATTACTACGCGGTGCACAACAGCTATCTGCATGAGGTGTTGCGCACGCGCATGGGTATACCCGTCTCGCTGGCGGTGGTGTGGCTGGAATTGGCCCATGGCATACAACTGCGTGCCGATGGCGTTTCCTTTCCCGGGCATTTTCTGGTGAAGGTGCGCCTGCCCGATGGTTACGTGGTGCTCGATCCACTGACGGGCCAATCACTTTCTCCGGAAGACATTGCCGAGCGGCTGGAGCCCTTGCGACAGCACCTGACCGACGCTGGCGACGACGAGGAACTCCCCTTGGCGCTGTACCTGCAGGCGGCCTCGGCGCGCGACATCGTCGCACGCATGCTACGCAATCTCAAGGAAATCCATCGCTCCAACAGAGATTGGCGGCGCAGCGTGGCCGTGCAGGACCGATTGCTGGTGCTCGAACCCGATGCCTGGAGTGAACGGCGCGATCGGGGGATCGCGCTGGCCCAACTGGGCCGGAGCACACAGGCGCTACAAGATCTGCAGGCTTACGTGGAGCAGATACCGGATGCCGCCGACATCCCCGACATTACACGCCTGATCGGAGAACTCGACCGCGCCCGGCGGCCATGAGGGCCGACCTGCAGCCGCAGCCGGACCGGCCCCAATGAAAATCAGTCGGCCTTGACGGCGAGCACGGGGCAGGGCACGTTGAGCAGAATCTCCTGCGCCATGCTGCCAAGCAACAGTTTTCCGACGGGGTTGCGCTTGCGCAGGCCGATCACGAGCACAGAGACCTGCAGCGTCTGCACCAATTCCTCGATTTCCTCGATCGCGCTGTTGCCGCGCACGAACACTTTGAGTTCGGCCTTGATGGGCAGCTTGGCAAGACGCTCTTCCACACGCTCGACCTCATAACCGCTCACCACGTTGGGGTCTTCCGAGCGGCCACCGGGACCGGCGTTGATCACCACGAGTTGCTCATTGTCCTTGGTGGCAATTTCGATGCCCTTGTCCAGTGCAGCCTGGCCTTCCGGGCGGGGTACATAGGCGACGAGAACAGTCATGTGAGTTCCTGCTGGTGTTGTTGTGAAAAGCAAGGGTGATTATGCAAGAACATGAGGCGTCCGGGGGGATACGCTGTGTTCGCTCGTCAGATCAGCCGGGCCGCATCCAGTTCCTTCTTGGCGTAGGCGTAAAACAGTGGCGCGGCAACAAGGCCCGTGGGGCCATAGACGGCCTCAGCCACGAACAGAACGGCCAGCAGCTCCCACACCCGGATGTGCGTGCGCTGTCCGACCACCTTGGCATTGATCACGTACTCCGCCTTGTGGATCATGATGAGAAAGCCCAGACAGGCCGCGGCGGCGTAGGGAGAGACGGAAAGACCCACAAGGGTGATCACCGAATTGCAGATCAGGTTGCCGACGATGGGAATCAGGCCACCGACAAAGGTGAGCGTGATCAGCATCGCGGTATAGGGCAGCTTCATGCCCCACAGCGGCAGCACCAGCAACAGGAAAATCGCCGTCAGGCTGGTGTTGAAGGCGGCGATCCAGAACTGCGCCGCGACGATCTGCCGAAAGGCGTCGCCCAGGCGCGTCACGCGGATGGCGAGTTGCCGGATCAACGGCCCGCGCGCACTCGAACCGTGGCCGAGCGCGGCCAGTGCACCGACGATCCCGCCGACATAGGCGTACAGCAGTCCGCCCAGCCAGGCCCTGCCCGCGCTGGCCAACGCCCCGGCCTTGGCGCCAAGGTAGCTGGCCAGTGCGCGCTGGATTTCCTCGGCTCCGTCCGGTAGCTGGCTCGCGATCTCGGGCGGCAGCTTTTCACGCAATTCCAGCACCGTGCGCGCGAGAAAATCGAGCAGCTCCCGATACTGCAATGGCGCGCCGATGATGTAGCTGCGCGAACGCGACAGCGCAATGACCAGCAGCACCAGCGGCGCCAGCATCACCAGCGCGGCGGCCAGGTTCTCCGCCGTCAAGGGCAGGTAGCGCTGAAACCGGCCCAGGTGCGCAGCCAGCCAGCGCGTGAGCAGGAAACCGATGCAGGCACTGAGCAGACCGGCCAGCAGGCCGAAGTGCATCACCATCAGCAACGAAAGCGCCACGAGCACGTAGCTCGCGGCGGCTACCTGGGGGCTTTCGTGCTGTACGGGGGTCATCGTGGGCGGGTTCGCGCGTGCGCTCCGGGGCCGCTCAACGCACGGTCACGGCAGCGCCTTCGCCACGTTCACCGACGGTGCCGATCCGATGCACGTCCTCGCCCTGGGTGCGCAGGCAGGCGGCAACGGCATCGGCGGCGTCGGGCGCCGTCACCACCACCATGCCGATCCCGTTGTTGAACGTACGGTTCATCTGCACGTCGTCGATGCCCGCTGTGCGCTGCAGCCAGGCAAACAGTTCGCTGCGGGGCCAGCTCCCGGCCTTCAGGTGCGCCGCCAGGTGCGCGGGCAGCACGCGGGGAATGTTTTCCAGCAGGCCGCCCCCGGTGATGTGGGCCAGCGCCTTGATGGCTGAACCATGCTTGGCCAGGGTCGCCAGCACGCTTTTGACATACAGGCGGGTGGGCTCCATGATGGCCTGCCGCAAAGGCTTGCCATCGAGCATGCCCGGCAGGTCGCTGCCAGCGCGCTCGAGGCATTTGCGTACGAGCGAAAAACCGTTGGAATGCACGCCGCTGGAGGCCAGGCCCAGCACCACGTCGCCCGCACGCACCTGGTTTCCGCTCAGAATCTTGCTTTTTTCGACCACCCCCACGGCAAAGCCGGCAAGGTCGTATTCGCCTTCGGGGTACATCCCGGGCATTTCTGCAGTTTCGCCGCCGATCAGCGCGCAGCCCGACATCTCGCAGCCGCGGGCAATGCCGCCCACCACGGCCGCGGCTGTATCCACATCGAGCTTGCCGCACGCGAAATAATCCAGGAAAAAGAGCGGCTCCGCACCCTGCACCAGCACGTCGTTGACGCTCATCGCCACGAGATCGATGCCCACGCTGTCGTGCATGTTCCATTCAAACGCGAGCTTGAGCTTTGTGCCCACGCCATCGGTTCCCGAGACGAGCACGGGCTCCTGGTAACGCTTGGGCACCTCAAACAGCGCGCCGAACCCGCCGATGCCGGCCATCACGCCTTCGCGCAGCGTTTTCCTCGCCAGGGGCTTGATGCGCTCCACCAGGGCATCGCCCGCATCGATATCGACGCCGGCATCTTTGTAGGAAATAGGAGAGTGCACTGCGGGAAGGCTCATGAGAGGTGCGCGCCGCGTGGCGGCAAGGGGGTGCGATGAAGAGACGGTGATTCTAGGCGAACGCACCCTAAAATCACCGGTTTCACATCAGACGCGCCTTGGCCAGAGACGCTGGCGCATACGCGGTTTTTTCATGCGAAGCAGATTTCAATCAGCAGCCGGGCAGCACAGGCGATGAGGCAGCTGGCCCTGGACATCGGGCTGCCGGTCGGTCCGACGCTGGAAAACTACCTTCCCGGCGGCAACAGCCAGGTGGTGCAGCACCTCAAAGGCATGGTGCAGGCGCATGACCAGCGCGGCGCTCCGGTTTATCTGTGGGGAGGACAAGGCACGGGCAAATCCCACCTTCTGAAGGCCGCCGTGACCGCTTTGAATGAGCAGGGGGCAAGGGCGGGGTGGCTTGATGCGTCGGTCCGCTGGCCCTGTGCCTTCGATGAAGACTGGGATGCGATTGCGCTCGACGAGGTGGAACGCTACAACCCTGCCCAGCAGGCCGCAGCCTTCAACTGGTTCGTCAACGCCAGCAGTCCGGCCACGGGTGCGCCACGGCACATTCTTGCCGCCGGCAGCCTGCCGCCCGCGGATCTGCCGCTGCGCGAGGATCTGCGCACGCGGCTGGGATGGGGGCACGTGTTCCGGCTCGAACCCCTGGACGAAGCGCAGTGCCGCGCCGCGCTGCAGCGACAGGCGGGTGAGCGCGGCGTGGTGCTCACGGACGAGGTCATCCGTTTCATGCTGGTGCGCTTTGCGCGCGACATGGGCAGTCTGATGCAGCTGCTTGAGCGGCTCGATCAGTTCGCGCTGCAAGAGCAGCGCGCCGTCACCATCCCTTTGCTGCGCGCCATGCTGCAGGATGGGCCGCACGCCCTGGAGCACTCATGACCGACCGGCAACCGTCCCATGCCACGCGCCCGAGGCTGGCGTTGTTCGATCTAGACCACACGCTGCTGCCACTCGATTCCGACTACGAATGGGGAGAGTTCACGATTCGTCTGGGCTGGTGCGACAGGGACGACTTCGGACGGCGCAACGAAGCCTTCTACGCGGACTACCAGGCGGGGCGCCTGGACGTGCACGACTACGTGCGTTTTGCCACGCAAGCCATGCGCAGCCGAGGCCCGCAGGATGCAGCCCAGGCACACGCTCGATTCATGCGCGAGGTGATCGAACCCGCTGTCCGGCCGTCGGCGCTGGCCTTGCTGCAAAAGCACCGCGACCAGGGCGATCTCGTGCTCATCATCACGGCGACCAATGAATTCGTCACCCGCCCCATTGCGCAGTTTCTGGGCGTTGACCATCTGATTGCCATCGAGCTCGAGCGCGACGGCGCCGACCGGTACACGGGGGAAATTCGTGGCACCCCTTCGATGCGCGAGGGTAAAGTGCAGCGCCTGAAGCAATGGCTTGCCGAGCGCAACCTCACTCTTGAGGGCATTGAATCGACGTTCTACAGCGACTCCATGAACGACCTGCCGCTGCTGGAACTCGTCAATCACCCCGTCGCCACCAACCCCGACGCCCGACTGCGCGCCCTGGCGCGTGAGCGCCATTGGCCTATCCTGGATTTATTCGACCCCGCACCATGATCAAAACTTTCATCGACAAATTGCTGGGCAAGCGCTCACGCTCCGCACACCGGTTCGGCCGGCGCGAGGAAGTGCAGGCGAGCGTGCACGGCATCGACCTGGCCCTGGTGGACAAGCGCGCGATTGACGTGGTGCGCACGCTCAAGCAGGCGGGGTTCGAGGCCTATATCGTTGGCGGCGCCGTGCGCGACCTGCTGCTGGGTCTCAAGCCCAAGGATTTCGATGTCGCCACCAACGCCACGCCCGAGCAGGTCAAAGGCCTGTTCAGGCGCGCCTTCATCATCGGCCGGCGCTTTCGCATCGTCCATGTGGTCTACGGCAGGGGGCGCGAGCATGAGGTGATCGAGGTCTCGACCTTCCGCGCCTACATGGACAACGCCGTTGCCGAACACGTGCAGGGCAACGAGAAAACCAGCAAGGCCGAGCTGTCGGGCCTGCGCCATGCGGTGGACGCGAGCGGGCGCGTGCTGCGCGACAACGTCTGGGGACCGCAGGAGGAAGACGCGGCGCGGCGCGATTTCACCGTGAACGCCATGTACTACGACCCCGAGACGCAGATCGTGGTCGATTACCACAAAGGCATCCAGGACGCGCAAAAGCGCGTGCTGCGCATGATCGGCGACCCGGCCACGCGCTACCACGAGGACCCGGTGCGCATCATCCGCGCCGCGCGCTTCGCCGCCAAGCTGGGGGCGCGCGGTTTCCAGATCGAACCACGCACGGCCAAGCCGATGGTCAGTTGCGAGCCGCTGCTCAAGGAGATACCGCAGAGCCGTCTGTTCGACGAGATGCTCAAACTGCTGCAGACCGGGCACGCGTTGGCATCGGTGGAGCAGCTGCGCAAGCTCGGACTGGCAAAAGGCATCTACCCGTTGCTGGATGTGGTCGTCGAACGCGCCGAACTGCCGCTGGTGCACGCGGTACTGCAGGACACCGATCGCCGCGTGGGCGAGGGCAAAGCGGTGGCGCCAAGCTTCCTGCTCTCGTGCGTTCTCTGGCCAGACGTGAGGGCGGGGTGGGAGCAGCGCCAGACGGCAGGGGAACACGCCTTTCCGGCGCTGCAGGAGGCGATCGATGACGTGTTTGCACGGCGCATCGGAGACGTTTCCGGCCGCGGCAAGCTGGCCGCCGACATGCGCGAGATCTGGGTGATGCAGCCGCGCTTTGAGCGCCGCACGGGGCATGGGGCACACAGCATGGTGGCGCATATCCGTTTCCGTGCCGGGTTCGATTTCCTGCGCCTGCGCGCCGACAGCGGCGAGGTGCCCGATGACCTGGTGAACTGGTGGCAGCAATTTTCGATCGCCGACGAGGCGCGCCGCGAAGACATGCTCGATCAGCTGCGTGAGGAGCAGCGCAAGCGCACGCGCCAACGCAAGGCCAGTCCGGAGGCAGCACAGGCCGAGCCAGATCTGGCTGCCGCTGAATCGGACCACGCCGCACCCGCCCGCAAGCGTCGCCGCCGCAGGCGCAAGCCGACGGGGGGCGTGGGCACAGGCACGGGTACGGACGTGCAGTGAACGCCTTCATCGGCTTGGGCGCCAATCTGGGCAATGCCCGCGCGGCATTGGTCTCGGCGGTTCGGGCGCTCTCGGGCTTGCCGGACACCCGGTTCGTGAAAGGCTCTTCCCTGTATGCCAGCGCGCCCGTGGACGCGAGTGGCCCCGACTACCTCAACGCGGTGGTGCAGCTGGATACGGCGCTTGAACCGCTCGCCCTGCTGCACGCGATGCAGGCGATCGAAAACGCGGCCGGGCGGGAGCGTCCCTACCCCAACGCGCCGCGCACGCTGGACCTCGACATCCTGCTGTATGGAACGCTTGAGTTGAGCGGCACAAACCTCACGTTGCCGCACCCGAGGATGTGGCAGCGCGCCTTCGTGCTGCTTCCCTTGAGCGAGGTCGCACCGGAGCGTGTCCGTCCCGAGCAGCTCACGGCGGTCGCGCGCCAGCGCATCGAACGCGTGGCGCAAGCCGCTGAGTGGATCGCGCTACCAGAACAAAAACAATAGCTCTCCGCGCTTTCTGGGTAAGGTTCAAAGCACAAAATCACTGAATTTTCAGACCCTGTGCTTGTCGGCTTCCGTCAGGAATGCATCCGAGAAAAAGGCCGCTTCCGACAGTGCCCTGTCCTGGCTGAAACTCGCTCTGGCCGCATCCACCATCAACGGCGAACCGCAGGCATATACCTCGTGGTCTGACAGATCCGCATAGTCATCGAGCACTGCCTGGTGCACCAAGCCGCTGCGGCCTTGCCAGGCGTCCTGCGTGTCGGCGTCCGACACGACAGGCACGTAACCGAGCGTCGGCATCTGCGCCTGGCGTGCACGCACCCAATCGTCCATGTACAGATCGCGCGGTCGGCGCACGCCCCAATAAAGCGCAACCCTGCGCGGGCTCTGCATGAACTGCAGATGCTCGATCAAGGCCTTGATGGGCGCAAATCCGGTTCCCGAGGCCAGCAAAACAATGGGTTTGCCAGAATCCTCATGCAAACGAAAGCTGCCGAACGGCCCCTCGATGCGGAGGATGTCCCTTTCCTTCAGCGCGCTGAAGACGTGGTCGGTAAATCGCCCTCCGGGCGTATGGCGCAGGTGCAATTCCAGCCCGGGCGAGTCTTCCTGGGTGTGCGGCGCATTCGCGATGGAGTAGGCGCGTCGGGTGCCATCGCGCAAGATGAACTCGATGTACTGACCCGCAAAGTAGCCGAAATTGGCGCCAACGGGCAGGCTTACCCGAACCCGCATGACGTCGTCCGCGACACGTTCGAGGCTGGCCACGCGCACGGGAAGCTTGCGCACGGGGAAGCTGTCGGCACCAGTAACCTGCTCCGAATGCAACACCAGGTCGGAATCCGCAAAGGCACTGCAGGCGAGAATGACGCCCGCGGCCTCTTCGCTCGCGCTCAGTGCGTGGCTCGAGTGGGCTCGCAAGTGCACCTGGCCACTCACCATGCGGCATTTGCAGGAGCCGCATGCACCGTCCTTGCAGCCATAGGGCATGGGAATGTTCTGCCGGATCGCAGCGGCCAGCACCGTTTCATCGGCATGCACCTCGAACGCGCGCCCGCTGGGCAGGACACTCACCTGGAATACGCTGTCAGACATGGGCGGTTATGCTCCAAACGCTCTTGAAATTGCCAAGGCCCGATTTTGCCTTTCTGTCCAAAACCCTCGGGCGCGCTGCCCTCCCGCTTTCGTCGCCCGCGCCTGCTCATCATCGGCTGCGGTGATGTAGGACTGCGCGCCGTGCAGGCTCTAGGACGCGGCCGGCGCGTGCTGGCGCTGAGCTCGTCCCCGGATCGGCTGGATCTGTTGCGCGCCGCCGGGGTGGTGCCGCTGCGGGGAAATCTGGACGATCCGGACTCGCTGGCACGGCTTGCCGGCCTTGCCACGCACGTCCTGCACCTGGCACCCCCACCGCCAACAGGGGTGCACGATCCACGCACGAAGGCGCTGGTCCGGGCCCTGGCACGGCGCAGTCCACCGCGCACGCTGATCTACATCTCGACCAGTGGGGTGTATGGCGACTGTGGCGGTGCGCGGGTGTCCGAGACGCGGCCGCTGGCGCCCGCCACGCCGCGGGCCAGGCGCAGGGCCGACGCCGAGGCACAACTGCGCCGGTGGGGGCGGCGTGGCATTCGCGTCAGCCTGCTGCGCGTGTCCGGCATCTATGGCGGCAACCGCGCCGGCGGCGGGGCACGTACCCGCCTGCTGCGCCGCCAGCCTTTGCCGCAAGAGCCGGATGATCCCTACGTCAATCGCATCCATGCGGACGACCTTGCGCGCGCCTGCGTACTCGCGCTATGGCGCGCGCGCCCTCAGCGGGTTTACAACGTCTGCGACCTCAGTCATCTGCGACTGGGGGAATATTTTGATCTTGCGGCCGACCTGCTGGGCCTTGCGCGCCTTCCGCGCATCAGCCTGGCGCAGGCCAGGCGCGAACTGACGCCTGAATTTCTGAGCTTTCTGGCCGAATCCAGACGTCTCATGGCTCAGCGCATGCAAGAAGAACTGGGATTGAAGCTCAACTATCCCACGGCGCGGGAAGGTCTGCGCGCCGATCTCGGGGCTCAGCGCGGATAGCTTCTGCCCTGCACGTCGTAGCAGCGAAAGACGTTGCAGTTGACCATTTCGGGCTTGCGCTCGGCCCGGTGCGGTCTCGGGGGGCGCGGGGGCGGCACGACGATCACCGGAGGCACGTAGCCCGGCCCCGCGTAGGCGGGAGGGCGGTTGTTCGTGCGGCGCTGTAGCCTGGCGTATTGCGCAGGCGTGAGGCATGCCAGATCGGCGTTGTCCTGCGCCACTGCAATTCTGGTGTTGGTGTCGTAGAGCGTCGGGTCCAGCGCCATGGCGCCTTGCAGCGCGGCGCGTGCCTGCAGGCACTGGGGGGATTGTGACGGCTCGACAGTGTCGCGTCCTGCCGCTGGCGGCGGCGTTGCGGGGGGCTGCGTGGCTTGCACCTGCTGCTGCTCGCGCTGCATGCGCAGGGCCTCCCGGGCCTGTTCATACTGGCGTTCGATGTCCTCTGGCGTCTGCTTGGGAGCGACTTCCCTGCGGCTTTGCCCTTGGGCGCAGTCGGCGTCCGTGTATGTCACGCTGCCCGTGACTGGGTCGGTGCAGCGGATCACCTGGGCATTGCCTGCCAGCGCGCCGCCGAGCAAAAGGGCCGCCAGACAGACCCTGAGGGCGCGAGCGATGCAATGCCTGTGCCTGACCATGATCAGGGAAATTCGCGTGAATCGCGTCCACCGCGGGGACCACGGTCCCGATTTGGAGGATTCTGTCGATCTTGCCGCTCCTGCCAGGAGGGGCCTGGCCGCTGGCGGGCATCGGGCGATCGCTCGTGGGGCCGGCGCTGCTGCCAGCGGTCGTCGCCATCGGGTCTGGAGAATTCACGACGACGCTCGTGCCGGTTTTCACGCCAGCGTGGCTCGTCTCGCCAGTGCGGCGGGGGTGGTCTGCGCGTGGAATCAATCCATATTTGTCCGCCAAACACCGCCGGTGGGGCGCCATAGAACGCCGGTGGGGCGCCATAGATGGCGGGTGGATAAACCGGGCCGTAGTCCTCGTAGGTCTCATACCCGTACCCGTCTGCCACCGGAACGGCACAGCCGCCCAGCACCAGAGCGAGTGCCGCGGCGCTGAGCAGCAGGGCAGGCGTTGCATGTCGGCCAAGGTATTGCATGAGACTCAGACGTGTGGACCGCGACACAGGTTGACCGTGAGGCTCGTGTTTTACCCGTTCTTTACCTCAGGCGCCGGTTCCGAGCCCGAAGTCAGACCGTGCCGTCGGCACGCAAAGCGGCAATCTCGTCCATGCTCATGCCCATTTCCATCAACACTTCCTCGGTATGCTGGCCGAGCGCGGGCGGTGCGCCGTGGTAGCGCACGGGGGTGTCGGAGAGCCTGAGCGGGCTGGCCACGGTCGATATGCGGGCAATTCCGTCACCGGCCTCGCGTGGCAGATCCACCTTCAGGCCGCGGGCGTGCACTTGAGGATCGTCAAAAGCCTGGGCGATGGTGTTGATCGGACCGCAAGGCACGGCCTTGTCCTGCAGCAGGGCGATCCACTGGGCGCTGGTGCGGCTGCGCAGCAGAGGCTGCATCCACGCCAGCAGTTCATCGCGGTGGCGCACCCGCGCCGTGTTGGTGGCGAAACGTTCATCGCAGGCTCGTTGCGCTTGACCCGCCGCCATGCAAAAACGCGTGAACTGCCCGTCATTGCCGATGGCCAGCAGCACGCGGCCGTCGCGCGTGGCGAAGTCCTGGTAGGGGGCAAGGCTGGGGTGCACGTTGCCCGCGCGCGTCGGGGCCTTGCCGCTGGCAAAAAAGCCCGCGGCCTGATTGGCCAGCATGGCCATGCCGACGTCCAGCAACGCGGTATCGATGTACTGGCCGCGCCCCGTACGTTCGCGAGCATGCAGGGCCGCGAGAATGGCGTTGCTCGCGTACATCCCTGTCAGGATGTCAATCACGGCCACACCGGCCTTGAGCGGTCCGCCTCCGGGCTCCCCGTCGGCATGCCCGGTGATGCTCATCAGGCCGCAAGCCGCCTGGACCATGAGGTCATACCCCGCGCGTTCAGCGTAAGGACCATTCTGGCCAAAGCCCGTGATCGAGCAGTAAACGAGGCGCGGATGGGCCGCGAGCAGATGCTCGTGGTCCAGCCCATGACGCACCAGACCACCGACCTTGAAATTCTCGACCACGACGTCGGCCATGCCCGCCATGCGTTGCAGGATCTGCCGCCCCGCAGGACGGGACATGTCGATCGTCACCGAACGTTTGTTGCGGTTGCAGGCGGTGTAGTAGCTGGCCTGGTCGGTCGGCTGGCCATGGGTATCCTGAAGAAATGGAGGCCCCCAGTGTCGCGTGTCGTCTCCATCGACGGGACGCTCGATCTTGACCACGTCCGCGCCGAGATCGGCCAGGATCTGCGTGCACCATGGCCCCGCCAGTACACGCGACAAATCCAGCACCTTGATGCCCGACAAAGCTCCCTGCGCGGATGAACCCATGGTAAATCGTTCCATTGATCGCACAACCGCCACTGAAGACCAATGGCGGCGCGCCGTGATCGTATTTCATCGGCTGCGGTTGCGGAACGTGGTGGGATGCGCAAGGATCAAACGACACATGTCGATCGAAGGAGAACACCATGACGACACGAGCGGGCCTCACACGCGGCGGCAGCTTCGAGGCGACCCTGGATGAAATGCAGGCACTCAAGCGCCTGGAGATTCACCGGGCGCTGAGCGTGCCACAGGCTCTGCACGAACGCCTGCCGGGGCGCCTGGAGGTGAACGGTCTGATCACCAAGACGGCCGATGGCATGTACGCGCTGACCGAGGCGGGTCGCCACCTCATACGACGCAGCATGAATTGACGCAAAAAAAGCTGCGCATGGGTTCGTTCATGTGCAGCTTGTCCGATGTGGTGCCCGGGGCCGGACTCGAACCGGCACGCCTCGCGGCGGGGGATTTTGAGTCCCCTGCGTCTACCAATTTCACCACCCGGGCTATTCTTCGCGAAGCGCGGAATTATGGCACAGTAAGGGGATATGACCACCTATCCCACGATTGAAAGCACCATAGGAAAGACGCCGCTTGTCGCATTGGCGAGGCTGGCTGCAACGGGCGATGCCGGGCACGGCAATGTGCTGCTGGCCAAGCTGGAAGGCAACAACCCCGCGGGCTCGGTCAAGGACCGGGCGGCCTTGGCGATGATCGACGGCGCGCAGCGGCGCGGCGAAATCTCACCGGGCGATACGCTGATCGAGGCCACTTCGGGCAACACCGGCATCGCGCTGGCAATGGTGGCGGCAGTCAAGGGGTACCGCATGGTGCTCGTGATGCCCGAAGACCTGTCGGTGGAACGCGCACAGACCATGAAGGCCTACGGCGCGGAGCTGATCCTCACGCCCAAGAGCGGCGGTATGGAATACGCCCGCGACCTGGCGCTGCAGATGGCCGCGCAGGGCAAGGGCAGGGTGCTGGACCAGTTCGCCAACGAAGACAATCCCCGGGCACATTACGAAACGACCGGCCCCGAAATCTGGGAACAGACAAAGGGGCGCATCACGCATTTCGTCAGCGCCATGGGCACCACGGGCACGATCACCGGCGTAGCGCGCTTTCTGCGTGAAAAAAACCCCAAGGTCCGCATCGTGGGCGCTCAGCCCACCGAGGGCTCGCGCATTCCCGGCATACGCAAATGGCCCGAGGAATACCTGCCCAAAATCTACCGGCCCGAAGTCGTCGATGAGTTGATTTACGTCTCCCAAAGCGACGCGGAAGACATGGCGCGCCAGCTGGCGGCGCACGAAGGCATCTTTGCCGGTATTTCGTCGGCCGGAGCCTGCTGGGTGGCGCGTCAGATCGCCGCACGCGAGCGCGACGCCACCATCGTCTTCATCGTCTGCGACCGGGGCGACCGCTATCTTTCGACGGGCGTTTTTCCCGCCTGAACCCCATGGCCTACGAAATGCGCTTCTGCCCGAATTGCGCGGGCACGCTTGCGCCCATCGCGCAGATGGAGGACAGCGGCGAAAAAGTGCGTCTGCGCTGCGCCGCCTGCGGCTGGACGCACTGGAACAACCCCACCCCCGTCCTCGCTGCCATCGTGGAGGTGGATGGAAAGGTGCTGCTGGCACGCAACGCCGCATGGCCGCCGAAAATGTTCGCGCTCATCACCGGCTTCATGGAAGCAGGCGAAAGCCCTCAGGAGGGCGTGGCCCGCGAGCTCAAGGAAGAAACCAATCTCGATGCCCGCACCGTTACGCTGGTGGGTACGTACGAATTTTTGCGCATGAACCAGGTGATCATCGCGTTTCACGTGCAGGCGAGCGGAACCGTGCGACTGTCGCCGGAGCTGCTGGAATACCGCATGATGGAATTGCAGGATCTCAAGTGCTGGCCGGCCGGAACGGGGTACGCGTTGGCGGACTGGCTGCGCTCGCGTGGCCGGGAGCCCGTGTTTTTCACGGCCCAGGAGCATCAGGAATGGCGGCACGGGCTGGTTCAGCCAAAGGAAACATCATGAACATCGACAGTGAACTGGATGCACGCGGTCTGAATTGCCCATTGCCCATCCTCAGGGCCAAGAAGGCCTTGACCAAGATGTACAGCGGGCAGCTGCTCAAGGTCATCGCCACAGATCCCGGGTCCATGCGCGACTTTCAAGCATTCGCGCGGCAGACCGGCAACGAACTCGTGGAGCAACAGACCCAGGGCGAAGAGTTCATCCACATTCTGCGGCGGCGTTGAAAATTGTGAGGGGCGCCTCCGGCAGTCTTTCGGGACTGGCTGAAATACATCGGAGGACGGTCTGGCCGTCATTGTATGACTTAATACAATGTATATTATGTTTAGTCGCCGCGAGACAGGCCAAGCGAGCAACCACGAGCCGACCATGGCGGCTCAGTATGCTTTCCCCTATTGACAACAGACTGCGACTAGTCTAGGTGCGCCATGAGAACACCTAGACAGATGCCGACATTCTCCGTCCTGCTCGAACAAACCCACGCGCCCGCAGCACTGATCGCCAAGCACCTGGGCGTTACGGAGCGCACCGTGCAGCGCTGGGCGCGAACAGGCCGCGCGCCGCGCGCGGCGCTGGCGGCACTGTTCTGGGAGACAAATGCAGGACGCGCCGCCGCCGACTGTGAACTGTGGAATTGGGCGCAGCTACAGATTTTCAAAGCCGAGTGCCTGCAACGACAGAATGAGAAGCTGCGCCGACAAATCGATACGCTGATGGCGCAAGCTCAACGCAACGACGCGGCCGCGAACGCGCCTCTATACCAGATCGCGTGACAGCGCAAAGGCTGTAGATAAGTTCGAGCCGCGATGCGGCTAGATATACGCCAAAGCGCCGATTGCAATGGGCAAGAGACTGTCCAGGCGTTGACATGGGGTTTGTCACCCCATACCCCGACCCCACCGCTGCGACACAAGGTCTCCGCTCTCGGGGCCCCATGTCGTAACCAAAAAGACCAGCCTGCCGCTCCCACCAGGCATGAGAGCCGGTTAGCGCTGGCGAACAGAGCTGCGAACCTGCGCATTCCAGCGGTCGAGAGACTCTTGCCATGAATTGGACAGGCCAGGTTGATGCTTTTCGGGCAGGCGAAGCTCAACAGAGACCGGTGGCGGCTTCGGCGGCTCAGATTGAACCGGGCGCGACAACTGAGCCAGCTGCTGCGGCTGCATCTGCGTCTCTTGTTTCCAATCGACAAAGAAGCCGTTTTTGACGATCTGGATGCAGACCGCGCCGGAGACCGGCATGACCGTAGCCTGCTGCGTGTAGCATTTACAGACCTTGCCCATTTGTATGCACGCAGCAGGATAAGGCGCAGAAACCGGCTGCACGACGCTATCGTAGACTGGCGCGGTATGCGGGAAATCGGGAACGCGTGGCTTGCGATGTGCAAGATATTCAGGAAGCGTGTCCGCATTGAGACCTGGCCTTTCAGGCCCTGCTTTGGTCATAACCGCATCAGGGTTGACAGGTGCCGTTATCAGCCCCGGCTTGGCCTTTGAAGTCGCATTCGCGTAAACGCCAGAAACACCCAAATACAAGGCAGCCGGAATGGCAATAGCCGCCGCGATAAGAAAATATACCGCTTTCGGCACGCGCTTTTTACCAGTATGCAAGCTGGCCGACGCGTACCACTTATAGACTTCTTTGGGGAACGCCCGCATGGTGACTTCGCCACGAGCACCTGCGCCAGGTTCCTCGCATTTAAGATCAGGGCTGGAGAAGGTGAGGACGCTCACCATGTCGGCGCCAAATGCACGCTTTAGGTGACGATGCCAACTTGGTTTATCAATCAGACGACGGACGAAAACGTCAATCAAACTAGGATGCGGCGTGATCATCCAGAAATCAAAGCCACGCCGCCGCCGATGCTGTGCAATTGCATTGATGTAATCAGGCACTTCAGAACCGGAGCGGCGAATGGGGAACTCATTTTGACATTCGTCCATAATGCAAATCGAGCCATCCGGTAGGTCTTGCCATTTCCGAGGGTCAAACTCCTTCCAGCCGAATTCAAGCGCTTTCTCAGGATCAAGGTCAAAGCCATGGTAATAGACCGGACGATTTTCCTTTAGCTGCTGCTCGCGTACATCCTTGAGCGTGAGCAGGGTTTTTCCAGCGCCATTTGCGCCAGTGGTGAGATAGATCATTTCAGCACCCAACGTTTGAAGGTATCGCCCGAAACCCCGTCGATCAAGGCACGCGCTGCCATGGCGCTAGCAATGATGCTGATACAAACGCCGATTTTGAGAAACGCCATAAGACCGATCAAATCAGCAGGTAGACCAGCAAACGATGCGAGAGCTTGAGCTTTTAAAAAATCAAGCGTCGTGCTCAGGCCCGTATAAGTGACAACCCCGATACCGAGAGCGACAAGTACACGGCCAACAAGCGTGCCAACCAGATTGATCAGCATGCCGCCGATAGCAGCAATAAATACAGGCATTTTTAACCCCTCATGATAATGCGCGCCGCAAGAAGCATCGAGATAGCGACAAGCAGGTTTCCGAGCATGGCAAGAGAATTACATATTTGAGAAAAAGGTAGGGAAATTGACTGACCCATAACCGTAACATTAAGGTCAGGAATACAAGCACCGCCGCCAAGAGCATCCGAAGTGTCAATGCGACCAGCAAGAGAGACAGTTTCGTTACCAGGAAGGTCATTAGTCTGATTGCCCTGCTTGCCCTTATTTTCATCATACAAGAGGGATTCGTCGGATTTATCGACGAAAAGGGCGCAATTACGACGATGCTGCTCACGAGCAATGGCGCACTGGATAGCATCCCCTTCACATCGGAAACCAGCCATGCACGTACCGCCGAAAGCACTCTGGGAACCATCGCCGCCACCACCGTCGCCATTACCGCCGCCCTCAGTAGGAACGAGCGGAACGCAAGACGTGTTAACTTTCACATAGCCCTGAGGGCATTTACCGTCGCTATCGGGTTCCTTTTCCCTCGTCTCATAACACTTGCCGTTGCGCTCAACAAAACCCTCTTCGCAGCCCTCAGGCGGCTTGTCCTGGCCTATCGGTTCATTACCGCCGACGCCCGACTCCTGCCCCTTGCCGTCCGTGCCGCCAGAATCCGTAGAACCGCCGAGATTGCCCGTCCCCGGGTCGCCGCCCGTCCCACCAGTACCACCGCCAGAACCACCAGTACCGCCACTGCCGCCAGTGCCACCGCCAGACCCACCAGTGCCGCCTGTTCCACCCGTGCCACCAGAACCGCCGTCATTTCCGCCACCGTCACCGGAACCACCACCATCGCCCGGTTCACCACCGCCATTACCATCCCCCGGCTGAGACGATCCCCCCGTGCATTCACTGCCGGTTTCCTTGGCCATGCCATAGTTTTCTGTTATACGCTTGCCGTCCTTTTCATAGGTCATATCAAAGCTGGCAACAACCAACAATTCACAACCGGCCTCGCAGAAATACCAGCTTTGAGAATTGCCAATGTCTCGCATGCCCCTTTCGCGACCTGCCTCGCATTTATTACTCTTTTTGCATACCCCATCGATTCGCGTTTCACCCTCAGGGCATGGAGGTTCTTTCACGCATTGACCATTAACACGGATTTCGTCCGGTTGACAGTTGTCAGGAACACAGACGCCGAATTCTTCGTGCTGGCCTGCTGGACATGGATTTATCTTGCGGCAATCGCCGCCACCGTCGCGATATTCATCCTCATGGCATGCAGGGACGCAAGAACCGCTAACTTCATCAAAGCCAGAATTACACGAACACGATGACCCAGATGTGCTCGAATTAGCGGGGCACATCGAACCAACGCCGGAAATAACCGCATAACCCTGAACGACACCCGAACCATTCTTTATCACACAAACGCCGTACGTTGTACCCTCATAAGGACTCTGCTCAACAGACCAGCCCTGATAAGTCAACAACGAAGACATATCAATACAAACACCGCCCGGAGTCTGAGAAGTGACATTATTACCATTGTTCGCATACGAACTAGAAGCCGAATAAGAAACAGGAACCTTATCAATAACTGCCCACGCGTTAAACGACATAACACAGGCAAAAAACGTAAAGATCAGGCGGTAAATATTAGCCATGCCGCCCCCAATACTGCGATTAATAGAAATATCCCCATATCAGACCTTTCCAATGCGTCAGCGCATTGAAAAGGCCCCTGCCGAAGCAGGAGCCGTAGGGCTTACGACAGAGCGCGGCGCACCCACTTAAATGCCTTGATCGCAACATAGAGCGTGAGCACCGCAGAGCCGATCAGGCCGACAGGCGCCGCCTGAGCAGCAATATCGGTGACCACATCGGCCACATCGATAGCCGCAGCATTGGACGCAGCCGAGCCAGCCAGGGCAAGAGCACCACCCGCGACACGAGCAAAATTGACAGAGAACTTCATTGATTTACCTCACTTGAGTTGGAATCACCATCAACGTTAAGGGCGCGAATGAGAATGCGAAATGCATAACCCACGACCCACACCAGCAGGATGGCGCTGCTGATTGATGCGGCATCGGCCATGCTCAAATCGAGCACGGGCAAAGCCAATTCGTGAACAACGGTCACGGTGCAATCCGTGGCGCATTGAATAATTTGAGGGTCAGCCATAGACACGCCCCACGAGACGCCAGAGGTCAACGACGACCGCGCGAGAGCCTGCATCCAAATGGTCTTCAATCAGCTGAGCGCAGGTTTCGAGGTCATCCAGCGGCACAGCATCAGAAAGCAAAGTGACCCACTCAGGCTGACCATCGTCAAAGTTGGGCGCGAGGAAAGCGCCCGACATGGCCGACTGGATGACGTAGCGCATCAGGCAGCTTTCTTGGCCTGTTCCAGCGGACGGATATCGACCAGCACCATGCGCGTGCCATCCTGCGCAGCCGCCGCCATTTCAAACGTGGCGACAGCCTTGATCGGCAGGGATGCACCAAGATGCGCCCACTTGTCGAATTCCTTTGCGTCGTTGATCTTGAAGGGGCGAGTGGCCCTGCCAATAGAGCGGCCCGCAGAGTTTTCCGCCAGGTCAACCTCGCAGTGAAAAGTGGTGCTGCTGAAATCGCGGCCTTCGATGGAGCCTTGCGATTCTTTAACACCGTGGACGATGACTTCCGACTTGAATTGCATGATGATTACTTTCTGGCCGATTAGCTGCACGAATGCGTGGCCAGCGCATCCAGCCGAGATGTGACGATTCGCGCGCTGTAATGCGCCTGCAATTCGTCACGCTTAAACCGACGGAGACGGCCCGGCATATCGCGGCCAGTGACCAACTCCATGAAATCGGATTCAGGCAACCACTGAAACGCGAGTGCAAGCGAATTACCCGCAACATCGCGCAGCCATTTGAGGTTCCGGGAGACTTCAGCCGTGATGGTTTGCGCCTGCAACTCTTTCTCAACAGGCACACCCACGGGCACCGCTCGTGATTCAGCTTCGCGGAGCAAGGCGGCATGCCAATCACTGGCCCCTGCGAAGTAGTTTTGAGGGTTGCGCAGCATGTCCGTGGACAGGAAACGGAGCTTGTTGCCGTAGCGAAGCTCCGCCCTCACCCACCCGCTTTGATCGTCCAGGCCGAAGAGCTGATGCCCCTTTTCGTAGAGGTTCGTTTGCTTGCCCGCTTCCTTGCTTCCAACGTAGAAGCTGCGACCCTTACCCGAGCACCAGTCACCTACAAGATTGCACTTCGGGCGCTTGCCGTAGACATCGCACAGGCCCGCCTCATAGTCAGCTTTGACCCGCTCCATGCCGCCCTGCAGACCATCGAAGAAATCAAGCGCCAAATCAACGCGCGTGAGCTTGCCCTGTACGTCGTCAACGAGGGTTGCCAAGTGATCGCGCCAGCCGTGATCGGCAAAGGTGCACGCACTGCCGTAGAGGTTGCAGTGCAGGGTTTCGGACTGCGCACGCTGGCGCGGACTGTCGCCGCTGGCGAGGAAGCCAACCCACCCGCATTCAGTGCCTGCACGTTCGATGCTGTAACGATGCTTGTAGAAATCGTGGCCCTTTTTTATGTCCGGGCACACGCTGAAATCTGCACCGAGGATCGATGCCACTTGCTGAGCGAGAGCGAACGCCTGCGCTGCGGGCGCTTGATCCGCATCAGGAAGATCGTGCAAGTACCTTACAAGCCGTGCACGGCGCTCGTTGTACTGCTCAATCTCACGAACCGACCACGGTTCAACGTCAAACGACGGATCGAATACATCAGGCGTTGAAGGGGTTTCGACGCCGAGGACATCCGTGCGACGAAGCAAAACGGTGAACCGTACCCAATCGACATGAACAGGCGCTTTGGTCTCGATACGCTCAGCCATCAGGCGGGCCTTGACTTCATCACCATCGAGCACGAGGGCACACGTCCCGGCGTGCTTGTTCAAGATGGCACCTGACGGGCGTGTCATTGATTGTTCTCCCCGTGATTACCATGGGGGGCGCTCGCTTCGCGCGCGGCGGCGGGCGACGTGGCCGCGCTACGCTTACCGTCCCAGCCGCCCGCCGCCGCGCGCTGCACGAGGACAGCGCGCAAGTTTTGACGGGCAAGGAAGTCGGCGATGGAGAGCCATGCGCCCACGTTTGAAGGAGAGGACACATGCGACGATGTTTCACTGCCGCCCTGATCGCCATGGCATGCACCATGGCCTACGGACAGGTATACCGGTGCGACCAGGGAGGAAAGACCGTTTACACCGACGCCCCTTGTCTCGGAGCAAAGAAGATCGACGCCACCCCGAGCCAAGGGTTTGACACCTACTCGGGGAAAAGCCAGAAGGGAAAAGAGGTCAGGAAGGATGAGCGACGGCGCTTGATGACCGAAAGCATGCGCCCGCTGCACGGGCAGACATACGAGGCCATGAAACCGCGATACGAGCGCAGCGAAAGGCACTTGACGCCAGCCGAGCACGCGCAATGCGAAGCACTGGACAAAACCATGGAAGCGCTGGAGGAACGGGAAAAGCGCGCGACCGGCGACACGTTGAAGGCCGTGCAGCTCAGACTTTTGCGACAGAGGCAGCGCTACAGAGAGCTGAAATGCTGACGGGGTGCCCCCCTGCCCCGCGCCTGAAGCCTGCATGCAACACGGCGCAGTTTGAGCGGCAGAGGGGCAAAAACGAGAAGGGGCGAATTGCATTGCAGGCTCCATAAGGCGATGGAGCCGGAATGTATGTCAATGCAACGTTTACATGTCAAATGACCATTGACAATTGCAGGTTAATAGGCCATTGACTATCCTACAGAGTACCAAAACCGCGACACGAGGCACGAAATGAAGGCCCACGAATGGATTGATCGAGTCAAAACCGAGCGGAACTTGCCTAGCGATTACGCGGTATCGAAGCTACTGAACTTGACACGTCAAGCGATAAGCCAGTACCGCGCAAAAGGATCGACGCTAGATGAAACCGCTAGCATTGCAGTAGCGAAAGCACTAGGAATAGCACCGGCGGGCGTCATTCTTGACCAGATGGCCGAACGGGTGAAATCAAACGACGTTCGCACTACCCTACTGGCCCAAGCGCGCCAACTCTGTATATTATGTTAATAATTACTTGAGATGATCCGATCGCCTCTCCGTACAAGCGCTGGTGACCGGAGGTCTGTGGCAAGAAGAGAAAACCCGCATCTTTCCAGCAGCCATCGAACTGACGCCCGAACTGACGTTCAATGTGAGAAAAACGCTATTCCCTCGTTGCTTCCCATTATGGGTTGGTCGGCGGCTTGAGATCATTGACGGATACTCGCCTCGGAAGCCCGAGGCGGCAGCAGGCCGCATCAAGAGATCAGACGCCTTTGAGCGATAGGACAAGGCCGAGAACATAGTGCAAAATCATCCGTCATCTGCGGGTGAATCTTTTTGCCTCTTATTGGCACTTGCATTTAGGCGATGCCATCAATTGGATGAGCATAAACGGTGCTCGCCAAGACCCGTCATAAAGGCACCTGTGAACGTCGGCAACGATTGCAGAGGGACACTGTTTTGGCTATTGCGCATTCTGTGGATACACCCCCTGACAACAGCTTGGCATTCCTGTCTACGCTGCCTGCAGACACGCGCCATCGGCGCATGGCTGGTGCGGCGATTTTTTCCTCCCTTCTGATTTTCTTGGCGATCGCGCCTTTTTCGCGGGTGGCGTTGCCGCAGGTTGGCGCCTTCATTCCCATATATCAAACAGCCCTTGTCACCAATGATCTGATCACGGCAGTGCTGCTACTGGGACAGTACAGCTTTCTGCGCTCCCGTGCGCTGTTGGCACTAGGGACTGGCTACCTTTTCAGCGCCTTTATGGCGGTGTTCCATGGCCTGAGTTTTCCTGGTCTTTTTGCACCCGCCGGCGCGCTGGGATCCGGTTCACAGACCACGGCCTGGTTGTATTTCTTGTGGCACGGCGGTTTCCCTCTGTTTGTCCTTGTCTACATTCGGTTGAAGAGCCAGGCAGGTCCCGGATCGGATCCCCAAAACCAGACGGCCGGGTCTGCGCGTCGTGGCATCGCACTTTCCATCTTGTGCGCTGCCATGCTCGCGACGGCGCTGATGCTGCTGACCACTGTGGGCCACGACGTCTTGCCGACACTGATGCGTGGAAATCAAGATGATTCCGGCAAAATCTGGGCCGCCGCGGGTACTTGGGCTTTGTCTCTGGTGGCGCTGGTGACCTTATGGCGCAAGGTCTACAGTGTGCTGGATCTCTGGCTGATGGTGACGTTGGTCGCTTGGCTTTTGGATATAGCTCTTGCGTCTGTTCTGAACGGAGCGCGCTTCGACCTCGGCTTCTATGGCGGACGCGTTTACGGGCTGTTGGCCTCGTCCTTCGTGCTGATCGTCCTGTTGCTCGAAAACAGCCGTCTTTACGGCGGCCTGGCTACGGCCAATGTCCGAGAACGCCAGCGCAGCACGGAACTCGAAGCGGCGCGAAACGAAGCCAATGCGGCAGCCGAGGCAAAGTCGAATTTCCTGGCCACGATGAGCCATGAGATTCGAACCCCCATGAATGGTGTCATTGGCATGATTGATGTGCTGGCGCGCTCCAGTCTGAAAACGCCACAGGTGGCAATGGTGGATCTGATCCGCGAGTCAGCCTTCTCTCTCTTGAGCATCATTGAAGATATTTTGGATTTCTCCAAGATTGAGGCCGGTCATCTCGATGTTGAAAGCGAGCCGATGGCCGTGGGTGAAGTCGTGGAGAAGGTCTGCGTCATGTTGAACCGCCTGGCAGAAAAACAAGGTGTTCAATTGACCCTGTTCACTGATCCCGAGATTCCTCCCTATGTATTAGGCGACGCACTGCGCCTGCGCCAGATATTGATCAACCTGATAAACAACGCCATCAAGTTCTCTGCAGGCGGCTCTGTCGCCGGACGGGTGGCCGTTCGTGCAGTGCTTGCGCAGAAAAGCGCTCAAAGCGTGACCGTCGACTTCCAAATCATCGACAACGGCATCGGCATGAGCGAAGCCACGCTGGCGACATTGTTCACAGCCTTCACCCAGGCGGATGTTTCCACCACTCGGCGCTTTGGAGGTACCGGGCTGGGTCTGGCCATTTCTGGCAGTCTGGCGCAACGCATGGGCGGAAAAATTTCCGTCACCAGCACGCCTGGCATCGGCTCTACGTTCATCTTGTCCCTGCCTCTTGCCTGTGTGTCCAGTCCTGTTGATAAAGAACCGTCTTCTCCATCCCTGGTAGCCGGCCTGTCTTGTCTGGTCATCGGCAACGGCAAGACGCTGTCTTGTGATCTTGTGGCCTATCTGGTCAATGCAGGTGCGCACACCCAACATGCGGTGGGCCTGGATGCCGCCAACCAACTGGCGCCGGACCTTCAACCCGGCCCATGGGTCTGGGTGGTCAATACCGACACTGAAAGCCCTACCCCGCTTGACCATCTGCGCGCCGTGGCACGTTCCCATCCGGAGATTGATGTGCGCTTTGTGGTTATCAGCCACGGTCCTCATCGCTATCCACAGCAATTCGACGCGGATCGTGTATCCATTGACGGCAATGTGCTGACTCGCAACTCACTCCTGCGTGCTGTAGCGGTTGCGGCTGGTCGTGCTGCTTACCAAGACGACCAGAACACGCTGGCACCCGCGCGGTACCCACCTGCGCCAGTGGCGCTGTCACGAGAAGAAGCTCGTCGCCAGCGACGACTGATTTTGGTGGTCGAAGACAATGACATCAACCAAAAAGTCATCATGCAGCAGCTTTCGCTGCTGGGATTGACTGCAGACCTGACGAGCGATGGCCTGCAAGCCCTGATCCGCTGGCGCACCGGAGACTATGCTTTGATCATGACCGATCTGCATATGCCTGGCATGGACGGCTACCAACTCACCTCCGTCATTCGCGCCGAGGAACAGGAACGTGCCAACGCACGGATCCATGCCGGGGAACCGGTAGAGCCACCGGTTCGCATTCTTGCTTTGACAGCGAATGCTCTCAAGACAGAGGCGCAGCGTTGTAAAGATATCGGGATGGATGACTACATGAGCAAACCAGCGCCGTTATCGGATCTGCAAGACTTGCTGGAGCGCTGGCTACCGAAGCCGGTCCCCCCCGCCCTTGCCGACGGTGAAGTGGCCACCGACGGCCCATCCTCCTCTGCTGAGCCCGTGAACATCCAGGTCTTGCGCAGGCTGGTAGGAGATGATCCGCAGCTCATACGCGAGTTTCTCCAGACCTTTCGCACCAGTGCGGCACGCATTGCACACGAAGTGGAACAAGCTTATCGAGCTAAAGACGCAGCCAAGACCGTGGCAGCAGTACACAAGCTTAAATCGGCTGCACGCTCGGTAGGTGCCATGGCGCTTGGTGATCTATGTGCCGACATGGAGCAGACTGGCGCAGCAGGTCGGATCGACGCTTTGTCATTGGCGTTTGAACATTTCAGGCAGGAGATGGACGCAGTCGATCAGCACATGGCCGAGATTTTGTCCAAGGACATGTTGGATGGTGCGCCATGAGCAGTAGACCCGATGTCCACATCCTGGTGCTCGACGACGAGCCCTTCACGCTGATGCTCTTGTCCCGACAATTGGCAAATTTGGGTTTCACTCGAGTCGACACCTGTGATAACGGTCAAGCGGCACTGGAACTGGTGGACGATACCGCGCACGCTCCGCAGCTCATCCTTTGTGACTTGAATATGCCCGGCATGGATGGCGTGGAGTTTGTGCGCAAGCTCGTGGAGCACGGGTACTCCGGCAGCCTGATCCTGGTCAGCGGGGAAGACGAGCGCACGCTGCACTCCGCCCGCACGCTGGTTCAGGCGCACCGGATTGAAGTGTTGGGGAGCCTGCAGAAGCCCGTATCTCCGCAAGCGCTGTTCCAACTGGTGGAGAGATGGGTACCCCCAGCGCGCGTGACCAAGCAACTGCAAGGTAAGGGCTATGGGGCCCAACGGCTGGCTCTGGCCATCCAGGCCGGAGAACTGATCAACTACTACCAGCCAAAAGTTTCGATCTCCGATGGAAAGGTGGTTGGCGTGGAGACGCTGGTGAGGTGGCGTCATCCAGTAGACGGAATGGTGTACCCGGACCAGTTCATCGGTCTGGCCGAGGCCCACGGGTTGATCAATGCGCTCACTCAAGCAGTACTGGTGCAGGCCTTGCGCGATTGCGCATCATGGGCTCGTCAGGGCGTCAGCCTGAAGGTGGCCGTGAACGTATCAATGGACAATCTCACGGCATTGGAATTCCCCGAACAGATCACCTCTGCAGCCGCTGCAGCCGGGGTAGAACCGCAGTCCGTTGTCCTGGAGGTAACGGAGAGCCAGTTGATGAAGGACTTGCGTGCGCCGTTGGAAATTCTGACGCGCTTGCGCTTGCGTCGGTTCAAGCTCTCCATTGACGATTTCGGCACTGGCCACTCATCGCTGGCACAGTTGCGTGATGTACCTTTTCATGAGCTGAAAGTTGACCAAGGCTTCGTCCACGGCGCCCACAGCGACGAAACCCTGCGCGCTATTTTCTTCGCCAGCTTGACGCTTGCCAAAGAATTGGGCATGGAAGCGGTGGCCGAAGGCGTGGAAGACGCTGACGACTGGAGCTTTCTGCAAAAAACCGAATGCGATCTGGCACAGGGTTATTTCATTGCCCGACCCATGCCTGCGGATCAAGTTCTGGATTGGGCGAACAAATGGGGGATGCGCTGGACCTCGGAGCAGCTGGGTGGCTCATTCCCGAAAAGGCGGAATCGGCGGCAGGTGCTCTAACCCTTCGCCACCACCGACCGGCTCCCCATGAGGCATAACCGTTGGTAAGTGGCAGTACCTGGCCCACGACCCGCTGGAATCGGCCTGAATTGGACCCGTGGAACAAGAGCGTCAATCAATTACCTCATCCGCCTCTGAATTGAACTTCGGAGACACTGCCGAGCGGCCTTGCCGGGCATCCCCAGTTTCATCCACGTGACTGTGGATAATCGTCCTCGGCCCCCCAACGGACGCAAGTGGATGGAACTCGACGATGTCATGGCAACGGAGTGCACGCTGCCCAGCCTGCCGCGTGCCGTTGCCTTGCTCACGACGGAACTGGCGCAGCCCGAGCCCAGCCTGCGCCGCATCAACCACCTGTTCCTGTCGGACCCGGCCTTGGCGGCGCGTCTGCTGCGCGAGGCCAATTCGCACTCGCACCCGCTGTCCGGCAAGGTGGGCAGCATCCCCGAAGCCATTGTGATACTCGATGCCGTCCAGCTGCGTTCCTTTGTCGCCGAGGCTTTTCTCGGGACGACCGCCGGTTCGGTACCGGGGATGAACCTGCAGCACTTCTGGCGCTACAGCGTCAACACGGCCCGGCTCGCGCGCTCACTGGCGGGTATCGTGCACCGCAATCAGACCATCGCCTACACGGCCGGCCTGCTGCATGGCCTGGGTGAGCTGGTGCTGCATCTGCGTGATCCGCAAGGCAGCAGCGCTGCCAGCAGCGTCGTTGCGCCTCTCGATCTGCGCCGCAGCAAGGTGCAAAAACGCGCCTGGGGATATGGCTATGCGGCGGTGAGTGCGGCGCTTGCACAGCAGTGGCACCTGCCCAATGTGCTTGTGGATGCAATGCGCCATCACAACGCGCCTTTTGATGACGAGGTGTACGAGCCCCTTGCCGCCATCCTCCACCTGGCAGTTTGGCGCGCGCGCGCGCGCGAAGCCGGATTCACGCCGCGCGAACTGGCGGCCACCTTCCCCGGCGAGGTGGGCGTTGCCCTGGACATGGACATCGATACGGTGCTGCAGCAAGATCCGATCGACTGGAAGGCGCAACCCAACGCCGACGACTACGTCTGACCCGGCCCGCAGGCAGACGCCAGGCGTCTGCGGCCCGGGTGGCCGAGCCGCAGACGACGGTTGCACGTGGTGCGGTCAGCGCCGCTGGGGCAACACGTCCGTGCACGAGCCGTGCACCACCTCGGCGGCCATGCCGATGCTCTCGCCCAGCGTGGGGTGCGGATGGATGGTGGTGCCGATGTCGATGCTGTCGGCGCCCATCTCGATCGCCAGGGCCACCTCGCCGATCATGTCGCCCGCGTGCGTGCCGACGATGCCGCCACCCACGATACGGTGGGTTTCAGCGTCGAAGAGCAGCTTGGTGAAGCCCTCGTCGCGCCCGTTGGCGATGGCCCGGCCCGAGGCCGTCCAGGGGAACAGACCCTTGGTGATCTTCACGCCCTGTGCGCGGGCCTGGTCTTCGGTCAGGCCCACCCAGGCGACTTCCGGATCGGTGTAGGCCACGCTGGGAATGACGCGGGCGTTGAAGGCGGCGCTGGCCAGTTCCTTGCGGCCTTGCAGCTCTCCGGCAATCACTTCGGCCGCGACGTGCCCTTCGTGCACTGCCTTGTGCGCGAGCATGGGCTGACCGACGATGTCGCCGATCGCGAAGATGTGGGGCACATTGGTGCGCATCTGGATGTCGACGTTGATGAAGCCGCGGTCGGTGACGGCCACGCCGGCCTTCTCGGCGGCGATCTTCCTGCCGTTGGGGCTGCGGCCGACGGCCTGCAGCACCAGGTCGTAGGTTTGCGGCGCAGGAGCGCCCTCGCCTTCGAAGCTGACCTCGATGCCCGCGTCCGTGGCCCGGGCACCGACGGTCTTGGTCTTGAGCATGATGTGGTCGAACCGCGGCGCGTTCATCCTCTGCCAGACCTTGACGAGGTCGCGGTCGGCGCCCTGCATCAGCCCGTCGAGCATTTCCACCACGTCCAGGCGTGCGCCCAGCGTGCTGTAGACGGTGCCCATCTCCAGGCCGATGATGCCGCCGCCCAGGATCAGCATGCGCTTGGGGACCTCGTTGAGGGCCAAGGCGCCCGTGCTGTCCACGATGCGCGGATCGTTGGGCATGAAGGGCAGGTGCACGGCCTGGCTGCCCGCGGCGATGATGGCGCGTTTGAATTGCACCACCTTTTTGCCGCCGGTCTTTTCCTGCCCGCTGCCCGTGGTTTCCTCGACCGCCAGCTGGTTGGCACCGACGAAGCTGCCGTAGCCGCGCACCAGCGTGACCTTGCGCATCTTCGCCATGTGAGCCAGGCCGCCTGTGAGTTTGCCGACGACCTTTTCCTTGTGAACGCGCAGCTGGTCGATGTTCACCCGCGGCGCACCGAAATCGATGCCGGCGGTCTTGAGGTGGGCCACTTCATCCATGACCGAGGCCACGTGCAGCAGCGCCTTGGACGGAATGCAGCCCACGTTCAGGCACACGCCGCCGAGCTGTGCATAGCGCTCGACGATCACGACCGAAAGACCGAGGTCGGCGGCGCGAAACGCCGCCGAATAGCCGCCCGGGCCGCCGCCGAGCACCAGCACGTCGCAATCGAGGTCGGCATGGCCCGCGAAGTTGGCCGCTACTGGAGCAGGAGCTGCCGACGCTTGGCTGGCGGGCGCCGGGGCCTGTTTTGGTTCTGAAGCCACAGGCGCTGGCGCCGCGGCGTCGGCGACTTCCAGCGTCAGCAGCACGCTGCCTTCGCTGATCTTGTCACCGAGCTTGACCTTGAGTTCCCTGACCGTGCCCGCGTGGCTCGATGGAATTTCCATCGAAGCCTTGTCAGATTCCACGGTCACGAGACTTTGCTCGGCGCGGATCTGATCGCCCACGGCCACGAGCACCTCGATCACGCCCACGTCCTTGAAGTCGCCGAGATCGGGAACCCTGATGTCCATCACTGCCATCTCAGGCTCCTTTCACAGCAGGATGCGGCGGTAGTCCGCCAGCACCTGGCCCAGATAGGCGTTGAAGCGCGCGGCGGCCGCGCCGTCGATCACGCGGTGGTCGTAGGACAGCGACAGCGGCAGGATCAGGCGCGGCACGAATTGCGTGCCGTCCCACACCGGCTTCATCGCGCTCCTGGACAGCCCGAGGATGGCGACCTCCGGCGCGTTGATGATGGGCGTGAAGTGCGTGCCGCCGATGCCGCCGAGCGACGAAATGGAAAAGCACCCGCCCTGCATGTCCGCCGTGCCGAGCTTGCCGTCGCGCGCTTTCTTGGCGAGCTCGGACATCTCCTGGCTGATCGTGAGGATGCCCTTGCGGTCGACGTCCTTGAGCACCGGCACCATGAGGCCGTTGGGCGTATCGGCCGCGAAGCCGATGTGGTAGTAGTGCTTGTAGACGAGATTCTCGCCGTCGAGGCTGGCGTTGAACTCGGGGTACTTCGTCAGCGCGGCGACCACCGCCTTGATGACGAAGGCGAGCATGGTCACCTTGATGCCGCTCTTCGCCTTCTCATTCTCGGCATTGGTCTGCACGCGGAAGGCTTCGAGCTCGGTGATGTCCGCCTCGTCGTTGTTGGTGACGTGCGGGATCATCACCCAGTTGCGCGCCAGGTTGGCGCCGCTGAGCTTCTTGATGCGGGGCAGCGGCTTGGTTTCGATGGCGCCGAACTTGGCGAAATCCACCTTGGGCCAGGGCAGCAGATCAAGACCCACACCCGAACCTCCCCTGCCCGCCTGCGCCTGCGTCTGCACGGCGCCTGCCATGACGGAGCGGGTAAAGGACTGCACGTCTTCCAACGTGATGCGGCCCTTGGGGCCTGTGCCCTTGACCTCGGCGAGTGGCACGCCCAGCTCGCGTGCGGCCTTGCGCACCGACGGGCTGGCGTGCGGCAGGCCGGCAACGGGTTGGCCCGGCTGGTGTGCAGGCGCCACGACGGGCGCTGCTGCCGCCACGGGAGCCGGTGCTTTCGCTGCGGGTGCGGCGGCAGGAGATGGCGCGGGTGCCGATGCCGGTGCACTGGCAGCAGGGGCGGCTGGGGCGACTGGGGCGGCGGCGCCTTCCAGCACTGCCACCAGATCACCGATGTTGACCTTGTCACCCAGCTTGACCTTGAGCTCCTTCACCACACCCGAGGCGGACGACGGAATTTCCATCGAGGCCTTGTCGGATTCCACGGTGATGAGGCTTTGCTCGGCCTTGACCGTATCACCCACGGCCACGAGCAGTTCAATCACGCCCACATCCTTGAAGTCGCCGATGTTGGGCACGCGTATTTCCACGCGGCCCGTGGCGGTGGGTGCGGCGGCAGCCGCAGGAGCAGGTGCAATTGCTGCAGATACAGGAGCTTCCTGCGCAGGCGCAGCGGGCACTGCAGGCTGATTTGATGCCGAATCCTGGGTTTCCACCAGCAGCACCACCGCGCCCTTGCTGACTTTGTCGCCGAGCTTGACTTTGAGCTCCTTCACCACGCCGCTCTCGCTCGACGGAATCTCCATCGAGGCCTTGTCGGATTCGACCGTGATCAGGCTTTGCTCCGCCTTGATCGTGTCACCGGGCTGCACCAGCAGCTCGATGACGCCCACTTCCGAAAAATCACCGATATCGGGGACTTTGACTTCCTTGATTGCCATGGTCTTGTCCCTCCTTCAGGCCAGCAGCGGGTTGATTTTTTCGGTCTTGATCGCGTATTTGGCGATCGCTTCGGCGACCTTGGAGCGGTCGATCGCACCTTCATCGGCCAGTGCGGTGAGCGCGGCCAGCGTGATGTAATGGCGATCGATCTCGAAGTGCTCGCGCAGGCGGTAGCGGAAGTCGCTACGTCCATACCCGTCGGTGCCCAGCACCGTGAAGCTGCGCCCCTTGGGCAAATGGGCGCGGATCTGTTCGGGATAGGCCCGCACCCAGTCGGTGGATGCGACCACCGGGCCCGGGTGGGCGGCGAGCTGCTGCGCCACGAAGGGCACGCGCGGCGCTTCCCCCGGGTGCAGCATGTTCCAGCGCTCGGCATCCCAGCCGTCGCGGGCCAGTTCGTTGAAGCTCGGGCAGCTCCAGACGTCGGCCTGCACGCCCCAGTCGGTGGCCAGCAGCTGCTGCGCGGCGATGGACTCGCGCAGAATGGTGCCGCTGCCCATGAGCTGCACGCGCTTGCCGCCCTCGGCGCCGGGCTGGCACAGGTACATGCCCTTGAGGATCTGCTCCTCGGTGCCGGGGATGAGGCCCGGCATGGCGTAGTTCTCGTTGTGGATGGCGAGGTAGTAGAAGATGTCCTCCTGTTTCTCGACCATGCGTTTCATGCCGTCGTGCATGATGACCGCCACTTCGTGCGCGAACGAGGGCTCGTAGCTCTTGCAGGCCGGCACCGAGCTGAAGATCAGCATGCTGTTGCCGTCCTGGTGCTGCAGGCCTTCGCCGTTGAGCGTGGTGCGCCCGGCCGTGCCGCCCAGCAGGAAGCCGCGCGCGTGCAGGTCGCCCGCCGCCCAGGCCAGATCGCCGAAGCGGTTGAAGCCGAAGCACGAGTAGTACACGTAGAACGGGATCATGATGCGGTTGCTCACGCTGTAGCTCGTGGCCGCCGCGAGCCAGCTGGACATGCCACCCGCCTCGTTGATCCCCTCCTGCAGCACCTGGCCGTCCTTGGCCTCGCGGTAGTAGGCGACTTCGCCCTTGTCCACCGGCGTGTACTGCTGGCCGGCCGGGTTGTAGATGCCGATCTGGCGGAACATCCCTTCCATGCCGAAGGTGCGCGCCTCATCCACCACGATGGGCACGACGCGCGGCGCCAGCGCCTTGTCGCGCAGCAGCTGCACGACAAAGCGCACGAAGCCCTGCGTGGTGCTGATCTCGCGTCCCTGGGCCGTCGGCTCGAGGATGGCCTTGAAGGTCTCGAGCGAGGGCACGGTGAAGCTCTCGTCGGATCGCACGCGCCGGCTCGGCAGGTAGCCGCCGAGCTTCTCGCGGTGCGCGTGCAGGTACTTCATCTCCGGCGTGTCGTCGGCCGGTTTGTAGAACGGCAGGTCCGCCAGCTCGCTGTCGGGCACGGGGATGTTGAAGCGGTCGCGGAAGGCGACGATGGCCGGATCGCCCAGCTTCTTGATCTGGTGCACCGGCATCTTGGCCTGCCCGGCCGCGCCCATGCCATAGCCCTTGATGGTGCGCGAAAGGATGACCGTGGGCTGACCCCGGGTCTCGTTGGCCGCATGAAAGGCCGCGTAGACCTTCTGCGGATCGTGGCCGCCGTGGCGCAGCGCCCAGATGTCGTCGTCGCTCATGTGCTCGACCATCTTGAGCAGGCGCGGGTCGCGGCCGAAGAAATGCTCGCGAATGTAGGCGCCATCCTGCGCGCGGAAGGTCTGATAGTCGCCGTCCAGCGTGTCCATCATCACCTTCTTGAGGATGCCATCCTTGTCGCGCGCGAGCAGCGGATCCCAGCTGCTGCCCCACAGGCACTTGATGACGTTCCAGCCCGCGCCGCGGAACTGCCCTTCCAGCTCCTGGATGATCTTGCCATTGCCGCGCACCGGGCCGTCCAGGCGCTGCAGGTTGCAGTTGATGACGAAGATCAGATTGTCCAGATGCTCGCGCGAGGCCAGGTCGATCGCGCCCTTGCTCTCGGGCTCGTCCATTTCGCCGTCACCCAGGAACACCCAGACCTTGCGCCCTTCGGTGTTGGCGATGCCGCGCGCGTGCAGATACTTGAGAAAGCGTGCCTGGTAGATCGCCATGTGCGGCCCCAGGCCCATGGAGACCGTGGGAAACTGCCAGAAATCGGGCATGAGCCAGGGGTGCGGGTAGCTCGGCAGGCCAGCCTTGTAGCCGACTTCCTGGCGAAAGTGCAGCATCTGGTCCTCGGAAATGCGCCCTTCCATGAAGGCGCGCGCATACACGCCCGGCGAGCTGTGGCCCTGCAGATAGATGCAGTCGCCGCCGTGCTCGGGGCTCTCGGCATGCCAGAAATGGTTGAAGCCGGTCTCGAACATCGTCGCCACCGAGGCGTACGAGCCGATGTGCCCGCCGAGCGAGCCACCGTCGTCCGTATGGATGCGGTTGGCGCGCGCCACCATGATCATGGCGTTCCAGCGCATGTAGGCGCGCAGGCGCTTTTCGATTTCGATGTTGCCAGGGCTGCGCTGCTCCTCCTCGGGCTCGATCGTGTTCACGTAGCCGGTGGTCGCGGAGAACGGCATGTCGATGGAGTGCTCGCGCGCATGCTCCAGCAGCTGCTCCAGAAGAAAGTGAGCGCGTTCGGGACCTTCTTTTTCGATGACCGCGGACAGTGCGTCCATCCATTCGTGCGTTTCTTGTGCATCGGCGTCCGCGCGCGCCTGGCCATTGATGGCGTCACTCATCTTCAGTCTCCTTGATGGCAATGTGGATGTCAGGATAGGTGCTCGAGTGTCGCATAGTTTTATGAAATTTCAAATAGTATGAGTCGATCTCACTATATGAAAATACCTAGGAAAACCCTGAATAAAATCTTCTGGATCACCCTGTCGGTCTTTAAACTTCGCTCATGGTTTCCCCTCATATGCGCGCCGAGGCCATGCCGTTGTCGGAGCAACTGCCACCGCGGCGCTGGCGGCGGTGGTGGCGTGAACTCTCGCCGCACCGCCAAGACCGCTTTGCCGCCCTCGCGCCACTGGTGTCGGTGTTTCTGTTCTTCGTCGCCATCGCGGCTTCGTTCTGGTATTTGCACTCGCAGGAAATCGAGCGCGAACGCGAGGCGCTACAGCGTGATGTGGAGTACGCCCAGCAACGCCTGCGCCTGCGCCTGTCCGAGCGCCAGGAGCAGGTCATGCGCATCGCCCGCGACCTCTCCGCCCAGGGCTTGAACGACTCGGATTTCGCCATCCAGGCGGACCTGATGACGACGCAGTACCCGGAGATGCAGGCGCTCACCTGGATCGACGAGACCGGCCGCGTGCGCATCAGTCAGTCGGCGCCCACACTCGCAGGCAGCCAGATGCGCCTGACGGGTGAGCTTTTGCGCCCGGGCCCGACGCAGCAGGGCTTTCGCCAGGTGCAGCAGCTGGAACAGCCGGTTTACCTGCTGCCCGAGCTCACCCCGGACAAACCCGTTCCGCTGCTGCAGCTGCAGGTGCCTCTGACCACACACGATCGCTTCGCGGGCGTGCTGCTCGCCGAATACTCGGTGGACAGCCTGCTGCGCTATGGCACGCCCACGGAAGTGCTCTCGCGCTATGCGGTGACGCTGGTCAATACGCAGCACCAGCTGCTGGCCGGCTCACCGCTGCAGCCCCGCGTGCGCGCCTTCTTCCCCTGGAGCAGCCCCACCAACGTCTATCAGGCGCCCATCGTCCTGCCTGGGCAGACGCTGGTGCTGCGCGCGCAGGCTTACCGCACCTCGCTGGGTGTGGTGGGCAGCGGCCTGTTCTGGCTCGTGGGCGCGCTCAGCATCATGACCGCCTGGCTGCTGCTCGGCACCTGGCGGCACACGCGCAGGCGCATGCAGGCGCAGGAGGCGCTGATTGCCGAGACGAACTTTCGCCGCGCCATGGAAAACTCCATCCTCACGGGCATGCGCGCGCTCGATCTCGAAGGCCGCATCACCTACGTGAACGCGGCGTTCTGCCAGATGACGGGCTGGTCCACCGAAGAACTCGTGGGTCAGACCCCGCCCTACAGCTATTGGCCCGAGGCAGAGCGCAATTCGCAGCAGAACAAGTTGCACGAGGAGCTCTCGGGCAAGGCCGTGCCCGGCGGCCTGCAGGTGCGTGTGCAGCGCAAGAGCGGCACGATTTTCGATGCGCGCCTGTACGTCTCACCGCTGATCGACGGTCACGGGCGGCACACCGGCTGGATGACGTCGATGACCGACATCACCGAGCCCAACCGCGTGCGCGAGCAGCTCGTGGCCTCGCACGAGCGCTTCACCATCGTGCTGGAGTCGCTCGACGCCTCGGTGTCCGTTGCCCCGCTGGGCAGCAAGGAGCTGCTGTTCGCCAACCGCCTGTACCGCCAGTGGTTCGGTTCGCTCACCGAGGGCCACCTGCAGCTCGTGGCCCAGGCCGGGGTGGTGCATGCCGAGGCGCCGGACGACGAAGACAGTCTCATGGGCTTTCCAAGCCACACGATGACGCAGGCCCAGTCGGACAACGTCGAGATCTACCAGCCCGATCTGGGCAAGTGGCTGGAGGTGCGCTCGCGCTATCTGCACTGGGTGGACGGGCGCATCGCCCAGATGGTCATTGCCACCGACATCACGGCTCGCCGCCATGCGCAGGAGGTGGCCGCGCACCAGGCAGAACGCACGCAGTCCCTGAGCCGCCTCATCACCATGGGCGAGATGGCGTCCAGCGTGGCGCACGAACTCAACCAACCGCTCACTGCCATCAGCAACTATTGCAGCGGCATGATCTCGCGCGTGGAAAGCGGGGAAATCAGCGAACAGGCGCTGCTGGGCGCGCTGAACAAGACGGCGCACCAGGCCCAGCGCGCCGGGCAGATCATCCAGCGCATCCGCGCCTTCGTGAAAAAGAGCGAACCCAATCGGCAACTGGCCAACGTCGTCGAAATGGTGGCCGAGGCGGTGGAACTCGCCACCATCGAGCTGCGCCGCCACAACGTGCGCCTCTCGCACTACGTCGCGGCGCGCCTGCCGCCGGTGATGGCCGACAGCATCCTGATCGAGCAGGTGCTGATCAACCTGATGAAGAACGGCGCCGAGGCCATCGCGCACGCCGACCGCCCCCTGGCGCAGCGCAATGTGGAGCTGCGCGTGGTGCCGCGCCAGGTCGATGGCGTGGACGTGATCCAGTTCAGCGTGGAAGACAGCGGGCCCGGCCTTCCCGCGGACGTGCTCGAGCACCTCTTCGAAGCCTTCTACTCCACCAAGAGCGAAGGCATGGGCATGGGCCTGAACCTGTGCCGCAGCATCGTCGAATCGCATCAGGGCAGGCTCAAGGCGGAGAACCTCTACAATTCCAAAGAGGTCACGGGATGCCTGTTCACTTTCTGGTTGCCGCTGGCCGGCGCTGAGAACGCTACTAGCGATTTCGAAGCAATAACGATGTGAAAGGCCCATGCATGAATTTGATGTCCCCGAAAAAAGGCACGGTCTATGTCGTCGATGATGACGAGGCGGTGCGCGATTCGCTGCAATGGCTGCTTGAGGGCAAGGGCTATCGCGTGCGTTGTTTCGATTCGGCCGAAACCTTCCTCACCCGCTACGATCCGCGCGAGGTGGCCTGCCTGATCATCGACGTGCGCATGGCGGGCATGACAGGGCTGGAGCTGCAGGACAGGTTGCTCGAACGCAAATCTCCCCTGCCCATCGTCTTCATCACCGGCCACGGCGACGTGCCCATGGCGGTGGACACCATGAAGAAAGGCGCGCTGGATTTCATCCAGAAGCCCTTCAACGAAAAGGAACTCTCCGAGCTGGTCGAGCGCATGCTCGATCGCGCGCGCGAGAGCTTCGCCGACCACCAGCTCGCCGCGAGCCACGAGGCGCTCATGGCCAAGCTCACGGGGCGCGAATCACAGGTGCTCGAACGCATCGTCGCCGGGCGTTTGAACAAGCAGATCGCCGACGACCTCGGGATCAGCATCAAGACCGTGGAGGCGCACCGCGCCAACATCATGGAAAAGCTTGGCGCCAACACGGTGGCCGACCTGCTCAAGATCGCACTGGGCAGCACGACGCCCGCGAAAATCTGATCCCCGCCCCCATCGCGCGGCGCCCGCATTCGGCACGGCCGCCGTGCATCTCCCACCCCACCATGCACCACAAGGTACCCGATGACGGCCCAATTGATCGACGGCAAGGCACTCTCTTCCCAGTTGCGCGCGGACATTGCCCGCCGCGCGCAGGCGCTCAAGGCGCAGGGCAAGGTGCCAGGGCTGGCCGTCATCCTCGTGGGTGACAACCCGGCCAGCCAGGTCTATGTGCGCAACAAGGTCAGGGCGTGCGAGGACGTGGACATCCGCTCGGTGCTCGAGCGTCACGATGCAACGATGACCGAGGCCGAGTTGCTGGCGCGCATCCACGCGCTCAATACCGACCCGGCCATCCACGGCATCCTCGTGCAGCTGCCGCTGCCGCCGCAGATCGACAGCCACAAGGTCATCGAAGCCATCTCGCCCACGAAGGACGTGGACGGTTTTCACGTGGCCAGCGCCGGTGCGCTCATGGTGGGCGAGCCCGGCTTCAAGGCCTGCACGCCCTACGGCTGCATGAAGATGCTCGAGTCCATCGGCATGCGCGACCTGCGTGGCCGGCATGCCGTGGTGATCGGGCGCAGCAACATCGTCGGCAAGCCCATGGCCATGATGCTGCTCGCGGCCAATGCCACCGTCACCATCTGCCACAGCGGCACGAAAGACCTCGCGGCGATGACGCGCCAGGCGGACATCGTCGTGGCGGCGGTGGGCAAGCGCCATGTCCTGACGGCGGACATGGTCAAACCCGGCGCTGTCGTGATTGACGTGGGCATGAACCGCGACGATGCAGGCAAGCTCTGCGGCGACGTGGATTTCGACGGCGTGAAGGAAGTGGCCGGCTGGATCACCCCCGTGCCTGGCGGCGTGGGGCCGATGACCATCACCATGCTGCTCATGAACACGCTGGCCTCATGTGAAGGCCTGGCTTGAACTTTCACGGGCCGACGCCCATCTGCACCTGCATGAACAATCCCTTGCTCGATTTCTCGGGTGCCATCGCCTTCGATCGCATCACCCCCGCCGACGTGGCGCCCGCTGTCGATGAACTGCTCAAGCGCTGCGAGGCGGCACTGGCGCAGGTGACGGCCGACGACTTTCCCGCCGACTGGAGCGCCATCGCGCGCGTGCTGGACGTGGCGACCGAGCAGCTCAGCCGCTCCTTCAGCGCCGTGAGTCACCTGAGCGCCGTCATGGACAGACCCGAGCTGCGCGCCGCCTACAACGCCGCTCTGCCCCTGGTGACGGCCTTCTGGACACGCCTGGGCGCGGACGAGCGGCTGTATGCCAAATACAAGGCCATGGACCCCGCCAGACTGAACGCCGAGCAGCGCCAGGCGCTCGCCAACGCCTTGCGCGGCTTTCGCCTCTCGGGTGCGGAGCTCACGGGCGCGGCGCGCGAGCGCTTTGCCCAGGTGCAGGAGCGCCTGGCCGAGCTGCAGCAAAAATACAGCGAAAACGTGCTCGATGCGACCGATGCCTTCAGCTGCCTCGCCACGCCCGAGGAAATGGCTGGCGTGCCGCAGGATGTGCTGGCCGCCACGCGCGCCGCGGCCCAGGCCGAGGGCCGGGAAGGTCACAAGCTGACCCTGCACATGCCCTGCTATCTGCCGATCATGCAGTTCGCGCACAGCAGCGCCCTGCGTGAAAAGCTCTATCGCGCCCACGTCACGCGCGCCTCCGATCAGGCCGAGGGCGACGCGAGCCGTTTCGACAACACCACGGTGATGCAGGATATCCTGGCGCTGCGTCAGGAAGAGGCCGAGCTGCTCGGCTACGCCAATTTCGGCGAGGTCTCGCTCGTGCCCAAGATGGCCCATTCGCCCGATCAGGTGCTGCATTTCCTGCGCGACCTGGCCCGGCGCGCGCGTCCGTATGCGCAAAGAGACCTCGCGGACCTGCGCGCCTTCGCCAAAGAAAGCCTGGGACTGGCCGATCTTCAGGCCTGGGACTGGCCCTACATCTCCGAAAAGCTCAAGGAGGCGCGCTACGCCTACAACGAGCAGGAGGTCAAACCCTACTTCCCCGCGCCCAAGGTGCTCGCGGGCCTGTTCAAGATCGTCGAGACGCTGTTCGAGGTGCAGATCCGCCGCGACGAGGCGCCCGTCTGGCACCCCGCCGTGGAGTTCTACCGCATCGAGCGCGATGGCGCGCTCGTCGGTCAGTTCTACCTGGACAAACCGGCGCGGCCCGGCAAGCGCGGTGGCGCCTGGATGGACGACGCGCGCAGTCGCTGGCAGCGCCCCGACTCCGGCACGCTGCAGACACCCGTGGCCTACCTGGTGTGCAATTTCGCCGACGGCGTCGACGGCAAGCCGCCGCTGCTCACGCACGACGACGCGACCACGCTGTTCCATGAATTCGGCCACGGCCTGCAGCACATGCTCACGCAGGTCAACGAGCATGATGTCTCGGGCATCAGCGGCGTCGAGTGGGACGCGGTCGAGCTGCCCAGCCAGTTCATGGAAAACTTCTGCTGGGAGTGGGAGGTGCTCAGGCACATGACGGCGCACGTCGACACGGGCGAGCCGCTGCCGCGCGCGCTCTTCGACAAGATGCTGGCGGCCAGGAACTTCCAGGCCGGCATGCAGACACTGCGCCAGATCGAGTTTTCGCTCTTCGACATGCTGCTGCACACCCGGGCGCACGCGCGCGAGGACATCGCCGGGCTGCTCGCCGAGGTGCGCGCCGAGGTGGCGGTGCTGCAGCCGCCCGCCTTCAACCGCTTCGCGCACAGCTTCAGCCACATTTTCGGCGGCGGCTACGCGGCCGGCTACTACAGCTACAAATGGGCCGAGGTGCTCTCGGCCGATGCCTACGCGGCATTTGAAGAAACCCGTGGCGCCAATGGCGAACCGAGTCCGGAGACCGGGCGCCGCTACCGCAAGGAAATCCTGGAAACAGGCGGCAGCCGCCCGGCCATCGAATCCTTCAAGGCCTTCCGCGGCCGCGAGCCTCAGCTCGACGCCCTGCTGCGCCATCAAGGCATGGCCTGATAAAAAGTGAGCTGTTCACGCTGTACCAGAAAAGCTTCTGAAGCTATTTATATTTGAAGATATTGACTGACAAGCGGGACTAGCTATCTTTTTTCAAAGACACGAGGAGAACCCCATGGACCGCACGCACACCATCGCACTCGTGGCCGCGTTGTCGGCGCTGCTGGCGGGCGCGGTGCAGGCGCAGGCCGTCTACCGCATCGAGGGGCCGGATGGTCGTGTCACCTTCTCCGACCGGGCGCCCAAGGATCTGTCCCAGGGCGCGAAGGTCAGCGCCCACGAGGGCGCGCAGACCGGCGCCGATCTCCATGCCAACGACGCCCTGCCCTTTGCCCTGCGTCAGACGGCGACGCGCTATCCGGTGGTGCTGTACACGGGCAAGGATTGCAGCCCCTGCGTCAATGGCCGCAACCTCCTGATCAGCCGCGGCATTCCGTTCGCGGAGCGCACGGTCACCAGCAACGAAGACATCGAGGCGCTGCAAGGCCTGGCCGGCGATACCTCGCTGCCCGTCATCACCATCGGCTCACAGCGGATCAAGGGCTTCTCCGACACCGAATGGAGCCAGTACCTGGATGCCGCCGGCTACCCCAGGACGAGCGAACTGCCCGCCGGCTACCAGCGCTCTGCCTCGGCTCCCCTGGTGGTGCGCGGTACCCCGGTGGTGCCGAGCAATGTCGTTCCCCAGCCCGAACCTCGGCAGCCGCACGCACGCACGACAGCCCCAGCCACGCCTGCGCCTGGAACGCCCAACCCGTCCAATCCTGCCGGAATCATTTTCTGAGCCTTCCGCGCCGGGGCCGTTCGGCCGGATCGGCCACGCTGGCACCGGTACCGGAGCGGCGATGTCATGATCCGAAGTCGATCGTCCGGACGCCCTCGGGGGTTCCGAGCAAACAAATACTGGCGCGCTGATGCGCGAACACCCCCACCGTGACCACGCCCGGCCACTGGCTGACCTCGGTCTCGAACGCCAGTGGATCGGCGATGGCGAGGCCCCGCACGTCCAGGATGTGCTGCCCGTTGTCGGTGACGAGCGGCGTGCCGTCCTTCAAGCGCACCGTGGCCACGCCGCCCAGTGCGGCAAAACGCCGCGTGAGATGCGCCACCGCCATCGGAATGACTTCCACCGGCAACGGAAACCGCCCCAGCACATCCACGCGCTTGCTGGCATCGGCAATGCAGATGAAGCGATCGGCCAGCGCCGCGACGATCTTCTCACGCGTGAGCGCCGCTCCGCCGCCCTTGATCATGCAGCCGTGGCCGTCGATCTCGTCGGCGCCGTCGATGTAGACCGACAGGCGCTGCACCTCGTTCGCGTCGAGCACCGCAATGCCCAGGGCCCGCAGCCGCGCACTGCTCGCTTCGGAGCTGGACACGGCGCCGGGAATGCGCGCCTTCATCGTCGCCAGCGCATCAATGAAGCAATTGACCGTGGAGCCCGTGCCCACCCCCAGGATTTCGCCCGGCACCACGTACTGGAGGGCCGCCTGGCCCACCCGTTGCTTGAGTTCATCCTGTGTCAGCGCTGTGTGATCGGTCATGGCGGAAAATCGGTTGGTTTTGTTCGGATTATCCCCATGCCGCTGCCCTACACCCTTGCCCGTCCCCTGCTTTTTCGCATGGATGCCGAAGCGGCCCATGATCTCACGCTCAAGCTGCTGGCGGCCACCGCGGGCACCATTGCCGAACGCACCTGGGCTTGCCCGCGCGTTCATGACCCCATCACGCTGGCGGGTCTGACATTTCCCAACCGCGTCGGTCTGGCCGCCGGGCTGGACAAGAACGCGCGCTGCATCGATGCCTTTGCCGCCATGGGTTTCGGCTTCATCGAGGTGGGCACCGTCACGCCCAAGGCGCAGCCGGGCAACCCTGCGCCGCGCATGTTTCGCCTGCCGCAGGCGCGGGCGTTGATCAACCGCATGGGGTTCAACAACGACGGACTCGATGCCTTCATCGCCAACGTCAGGCGCTCGCGCGTGCGCGCGGCGGGCGCGCCGCTGATTCTCGGCCTGAACATCGGCAAGAACGCCACCACGCCGATCGAAGAGGCCGTGAACGACTACGTGCTGGGCCTGCGCGGCGTCTACCCCTACGCGGACTACGTCAGCATCAACATCAGCTCGCCCAACACGAAAAACCTGCGCAGCCTGCAAAACGACGCGGCGCTCGACGCCCTGCTGGGCACGATCGCCCGTGAGCGCGAGACGCTGGCCGCCGCGCAGGGGCGGCGCGTGCCGGTCTTCCTCAAGATCGCGCCCGATCTCACGCACGAGCAGATCGGCGCGATTGCCGATGCGCTGCTTCGCCATGGCATGGATGGCGTGATCGCCACCAACACCACCGTCGATCGCAACGGCGTGCACGGGCTGCCCCATGCCCAGGAAACGGGTGGCCTGAGCGGCGCACCGCTCAAACAGGCGTCCAACGCGGTCATCCACCAGCTGCGCGCGCGGCTCGGGACGGGTTTTCCCATCATTGGCGTGGGCGGCATTCTCTCGGCGGCGGATGCCGTCGAAAAAATTCGCGCGGGCGCCGACGTGGTGCAGCTGTACACCGGTCTGATCTACCGCGGCCCCTCGCTGGTCATGCAGGTGGCGCGTGCGCTGCGCGCGGCCGGTCGCACACCTTGATGCGTCCACCGCGCCTGCGCACCACGAGCGCTGCATGATCAGAAAAGGCGCCGACTGTTAAAGTGGCTCCTCGTGCTTCGAGCCACCGGGGGCAATGAACAACACCTTGGCCTCTCCTCCACCGCCCGCCCGCCATGCCCTGCGCATCGTGGGCGGACTGGCCGTGCTGATGGTGGCTCTGAGCCTGCTGCCCCTGCCCGACAGGACGCTTGCGCCTGAGACTTACCTGCCGCTGCACACGGCGCTGGAAACCCTGGCCGTCGTCATCAGCGCGATGATCTTCGCCACGGTATGGAGCCTGCGGCACGAGTCGCTGGCTCCCTGCACCATGCTGCTCGCCTGCGTGTTTCTCGGGTCGGCGCTGCTGGATGTCTCCCACGCGCTCTCCTACGCCGGCATGCCGGACTACGTCACGCCCGGCTCCACCGAGAAGGCCATCCTCTTCTGGTTGGCCGCGCGCCTGCTCGATGCCCTTGGCCTGCTGGCCTTTGCCTGGCAAAGCCGTGCGCTCGCCCGGCGCACGCACTCACCCGCCCTGATTCTTGCCGCCGTGCTGGTGCCCGTCGCGCTGGTGCATCTGGCCATCCTGGGCAACGCGGCGTGGCTGCCACGCACCTACGTCCCGGGCCAGGGCCTCACGGGCTTCAAGGTCGGCAGCGAGTACGTTTTGATCACGCTGTACCTGCTCGCCGCCTTCAAGCTCTGGCAGCGCCTGCGCGAGCCTGGTTTCCCCAATGCGGCGCTGTTTTTCATGGCCGCCGCCATCGCCGCCATGAGCGAGGTATTTTTTGCCCGCTATGCACGCGCCAGCGACCTCTACAACCTGGTCGGTCACCTGTACAAGGTCCTGGCCTTTGTCTACCTGTACCGTGCGGCCTTTGCCAACACCGTGCGCCAGCCCTATGGACAACTGCGGACCGCGCTGACGCGCCAGCGGGCCATGCTTGCGGCCCTGCCCGATCTGCTGTTCGTCGTGGACGGCGAAGGCCGCTATCTTGAGGTTCACGCCGGCAGCGCCGGCGGCTTGCTGGCGGGCGCCGACGGGCTGATAGGCAAGACCGTCAAGGACGTCATGCGTCCGCGCGAGGCCCAGACCGTGCTGCAGGCGCTTCAGGAGGCCGGACACCAGGGCATATCACGCGGCAAAATCATCGCGCTCGAGCTTCCCGGCGGCGAGCTTCGCTCATTTGAGCTGTCGGTGGCGCGCGCGATGGTGGACGAGGGGGACAGGCCGCTTTTCGTGGTGATCTCGCGGGACGTGACGAAGCGTGAAAAAACCGCCCAGACCCTGCGCATGTTCTCGTACGCGGTAGCGCAAAGTCCGGCCACCATCATCATCACCGACCTGGATGCGCGCATCACCTACGTCAATCCGGCCTTCGCGCAGCATACGGGCTATGGCGCCAGCGAGGTCATGGGGCGCAATCCCCGCTTGCTGAAATCGGGCAAGACCTCCGAAGCCACCTACCGGGCCATGTGGTCCGAGCTGGTCCAAGGACGGCCCTGGCGCGGCGAGGTGATCAACCTCACCAAGGCGGGCGAGGAAACCGTGGACCTGCTCCTGATCCATCCGCTGCGCGACGCGAGCGGTGCCGTCACCCATTACCTGTCCTACCAGATCGATGTCACGGCCGAGCGCGAGGCCAGTCGGCGCATCGAGCACCTGGTCAATTACGACCAGCTCACCGGCCTGCCGAGCCGGCACAAGCTGATGCGGCTCTTCGAGCAGATGGCGCAGCGGCAGACGCACATCGCATTGTTCTGGATCGACCTGGATCACTTCAAGGACATCAACGATTCGCTGGGCCACGGGGTGGGCGACCAGCTGCTCGTGCAAACGGCGCGGCGACTGCGCTCGGCGCTGGATGAGCAAAGCATCGTCTCACGCCACTCCGGCGACGAATTCACGCTGCTGCTGCCCAATGTGCAGGCCGACGAAGCCATGCAAACCGCGCAGCGGCTGCTTGCGCTGCTCTGCGAGCCCATGCAGTTCGCGGAGCACACGATTTCAAGCACGGCCTCCATCGGCGTGGCGCTCTTTCCGCAGCACGGGCGCGATTTTGAGGCGCTGCTCAAGAGCGCCGAGGCCGCCGCCTATCAGGTGAAGCGACAGGGGCGCAACCACGCCTGCCTTTTCACCGCGCAGATGCAGGAACACGCCACACGGCTGCTTGCACTGAACAATGCGCTCAAGCAGGCGCTCGCCAACGGCGAACTGCACCTGGTTTATCAACCGCAGCAGGACCTGGGCACGGGCGCCATCATCGGCGCGGAAGCCCTGCTGCGCTGGACGCATCCGCGCTGGGGGGTGATCCCACCGGCCGAATTCATTCCACTGGCTGAATCCAACGGCCTGATCATCCCGATCGGCGAGTGGGTGTTGCGCACGGCCCTGGACCAACTGCGTCAATGGCTGAACGCGGGCCTGCCGCCCATGGTGCTGTCGGTGAACCTTTCGGCGGTGCAGTTCGGCCAGGCCAACCTGCCCGCGCTGGTGCGCCATGCGCTGCACGAAGCCGATGTGCCCGCCCACTGCCTGGCGCTGGAGCTGACCGAAGCCGTGGCGCTCAAGGCCCCCAACGCGGCCACCCAACACATGCAGGAGCTGCGCGCGCTGGGCGTGCAACTGGCCATCGACGATTTCGGCACCGGGTACTCGTCGCTGTCCTACCTCAAGCGCTTCAAGATTCACAAGCTCAAGATCGATCAGTCGTTCGTTCACGACATTCACGTCGACCCCGACGACCAGGCCATCGTCGTCGCCATCATCCAGCTGGCCCGCGGGCTCGGTGTGCGCACCCTCGCCGAGGGCGTGGAGACCGCCGAGCAGCGGGACTTCCTGCTGGAACACGGGTGTACCGAAATCCAGGGATACCACCTGAGCCAGCCGCTGGCCGCGCCTCAGTTTGCGCCATTCGTTCAGCAGCACCAGGCCAGTGGCCGGGGCGTCGGTGCACTCGATCAGTGACCGAGCCGCGGGCATCGCCCTCTGGCGGCCCACCACTGTGCCCACACCGCTTTGCGCAAAAGAAAACGCTCCGAAGCTTGTAGCAACGGAGCGCCTCTTTGTCTTGGTGGGTGGTACAGGGTTTGAACCTGTGACCCCTGCCGTGTGAAGGCAGTGCTCTACCGCTGAGCTAACCACCCATCGCGTTTCGCGAAAGCGCGGATTATGGCACAGATTCCTGCTTTTCCAGAGCACTGCGCCAAACGGTCTTGCCGCCACTGGCCTTGTCGATGTCCGCCAGGATGGCGTGGTGGGCCGCGAGCTCGGTTTCATCCGCGACGGGCATGGGCAGGATGAATGCACTCAGATCGCAGGCCTGCACCGTCACGGCCTGCGAAGCAGATTTCACGTTCTCGGCACCGAGCAACGACTCCTGCCCCCGCGTCATCTGAATGTAGACGTCCGCCAGCAATTGGGCGTCCAGCAGTGCGCCGTGCAGGGTACGGCCCGAGCGGTCCACTTCGAGGCGATCGCACAGCGCATCGAGCGAATTGCGCTTGCCCGGGTAGAGTTCGCGCGCCAGGGCCAGGGTATCGAGCACGCTGCCCACCTGCTGGGCGAGCGGCGCCCGCTTCAGGCGGGCAAACTCCATTTCGAGGAAGCCCATGTCGAAGGCGGCGTTGTGGATGATGATCTGCGCCCCCTGCAGATACTGCATGATCTCATCGGCACAGGCACCGAAGGTGGGTTTGCTGCTCAGGAACTCCCGCGTCAGGCCATGAACCTTGAGCGCATCCTCGTGGCTGTCACGTTCGGGGTTGAAATACAGGTGCAGGTTGTTGCCCGTCAGGCGCCGCTGCACGAGCTCCACGCAGCCGAGTTCCACGATGCGGTCGCCCTGCTCGGCGGACAGGCCCGTGGTTTCGGTATCCAGCACGATTTGCCGCAAGGCCGCAGTCGTCATGTCAGGTGTTCGATTCGTTGTGTTTGGCTCGATAGTCGCTCACTGCGGCCTGGATCGCCTGCGTGACCACCAGGGCGCAATGCACGCGCTCGGGCGGCAGCGCCAGCTCGCGCGTGATATCGGCATGGGTGATCGCGGCGGCCGCATCGAGCGACCTGCCGCGCAGCCACTGGGTGGCCAGTGACGAAGCGGCAATCGCGGCGCTGCTGCCGTAGGCCTTGAAGCAGGCTTGATCGATCAGACCCGCAGCAGGGTCGATCCGGATCTGCAGCCTGATCACCTCGCCCGTCTGGGGCGAGCCCACCAGCGCCGTGCCCACGTCGCAGTGGCGATCGTCCAGCGAACCCACGTTGCGCGGGTGTTCGAAATGGTCGATGAGCTGCGGTGAATACGCCATTGCCGTGAGTGTAGCGGCGGCCATCAGGAAGCGAGGCTCCACTGCATCGCATCCACGTCGGCGCCACGCTCGTGCATTTCCCACAGCGGACTGATGCCGCGCAGGCGCGTCACCGCGTTGCGGATGGCCGCGATGGCGATGTCGATGTCCTCCTGCGTGGTGAAGCGTCCGGTGGTGATGCGCAGGCTGCTGTGCGCCAGCTCGTCGCTGCGCCCCAGCGCCCTGAGCACGTGACTGGGCTCGGCGCTGGCCGAGGTGCAAGCCGAGCCCGACGAGAGCGCCACGCCGTGGATGGCGCTCATCAAGGCTTCGCCTTCGATGTATTTGAAACTCAGATTGAGGTTCTGCGGCACCCGGTGCTCCAGGCATCCATTGACGAACACTTCACCGAGATCGGTCAAACCATCGAGCAACTGCCGCTGAAACGCGCGCGCACGAACCTCGTCGTCCTGCATCTCGAGCCGCGCCAGCCGGTAGGCTTCGCCCATGCCCACGATCTGGTGCGTCGGCAGCGTCCCCGAGCGCAGGCCGTATTCATGCCCTCCTCCGTGGATCTGCGCCAGCAGGCGCACCCTGGGCTTGCGCCGCACGTACAGCGCGCCCACGCCCTTGGGGCCATAGGTCTTGTGGGCCGTCATGCTCATGAGATCGATGGGCAGGCGGGTCATGTCGATGGGCACCCGGCCCGTGGCCTGCGCCGCATCGACGTGCAGCAGCACGCCGTGCTCGCGGCACAGCGCACCTATGGCTGCGACGTCCTGGATCACGCCGATCTCGTTGTTCACGAGCAGGATGCTCACGAGGAGCGTGTCGGGGCGTATCGCGGCCTTGAGTGCATCGAGGTTGACGAGGCCGTCGGGACGCACATCGAGAAACGTGACCTCGAAGCCGCGGCGCTCGAGCTCGTGCAAGGTGTCGAGCACTGCCTTGTGCTCAGTCTTGAGCGTGATGAGGTGCCTGCCCCTGGCCTGGTGGAATTCGGCCGCGCCCTTCAAGGCGAGGTTGATGGATTCGGTGGCGCCGCTGGTCCAGACGATCTCGCGCGGATCGGCGCCGATCAGGGTGGCAACGTGGCTGCGGGCCTGCTCCACGGCCTCACGAGCCTCCCAGCCCCAGGCGTGGGTGTTCGATGCGGGGTTGCCGAAACGCGTGCGCAGCCATGGCACCATGGCATCGACCACGCGTGGATCGCAAGGGGTGGTGGCGCCGTAATCAAGATAGACGGGAAGGGAATCGGCCATAGTTGCGGCCAATTCTCAACCCGCCCTGCTTACTTTGCAAACGCACTGCCCAGCGCGAAGACCGAGTTGGGCGCGTTCACGCGGATCGGCTTGACCACCGGGGTGGTGGAAATGGCGCGCCGCGCCGCAGGCCGGTCCTCGATGCGGATGCCGCGCGCCAGCTGCTCGTCGACCAGCTTTTGCAGCGTGACGGAGTCCAGAAACTCGACGACACGCTGGTTCAGCGCCGTCCACAGGTCATGCGTCATGCACTTGCCGCCGCCCATGCAGTTTTCACTGCCGCCGCATTGCGTGGCATCGATCGGCTCGTCCACCGAGACGATGATGTCGGCCACGGTGATCTCGCCGGCCTTGCGCGCCAACGTATAGCCGCCGCCGGGGCCGCGCGTGGACTCAACCAGTTCATGCCGGCGCAACTTGCCAAAGAGCTGTTCCAGGTACGACAGCGAGATCCGCTGGCGCTGGCTGATGGCTGCCAGCGTCACCGGGCCAGCATTCTGGCGCAGGGCCAGATCGATCATGGCGGTGACGGCAAAACGGCCTTTGGTGGTGAGACGCATGAAGGGCTCCTGAGTGGTGAAACACGGGACAGTCAGACCGCCGGGGAGGACGGGCACCACTGAATGGTTTGATGCGCTGCGAATGCCCCGATTACTTGACTGTTTTGTACAACTATATCACCAATCTCTACTAATTTTCTCAGGTAATTTTTGATGGACTTGATTTTTTTCAAGAACCGAAAAGCGCATTCCGCAGTAGCGTCAACTGGTCACGTGCCTGTGCCGCCTGCTCGAATTCCAGATTGCGTGCATGCTGGAACATCGCCTGCTCCAGACGCTTGATTTCACGAGCCATTTCCTTCTCGGACATGTCCTCCACGCGCGCGCGCTGCAGCGCCGCCTGCGCCACCTTTTCGGCATCGCGCCCGGCCTTTTCGCTGTAGACACCGTCGATCAGATCGCGCACCTGCTTGACGATGGCTCGCGGCTCGATGCCGTGCATCTGGTTGTAGGCGGTCTGCTTAACGCGGCGCCGCTGGGTCTCGTCGATGGCCTTCTTCATCGAGTCGGTCACGCGGTCGCCGTAAAGGATGGCTTTGCCGTGCAGGTTGCGCGCCGCGCGCCCTATGGTCTGGATCAGGCTGCGCTCGGCGCGCAGAAAGCCTTCCTTGTCGGCATCGAGAATGGCCACGAGCGAAACCTCGGGAATGTCCAGGCCCTCGCGCAGCAGGTTGATGCCCACGAGCACATCGAACGTGCCCAGGCGCAGGTCGCGGATGATCTCCACGCGTTCCACCGTGTCCACGTCGGAGTGCAGGTAGCGCACCTTGACGCCGTTTTCCGACAGGTATTCGGTCAGCTGCTCGGCCATGCGTTTGGTCAGGGTGGTGATCAGAACCCGCTCGCCCGCCTGCGTGCGCAGGCGGATTTCCTGCAGCACGTCGTCCACCTGGCTGGTGGCGGGGCGCACCTCGATCTCGGGGTCGACCAGGCCCGTGGGGCGCACCACCTGGTCGACGATTTGCCCGGAATGCTCTTTTTCGTAGTCCGCCGGCGTGGCCGAGACGAAGATCACCTGGCGCATGCGTGCTTCGAATTCGGCGAACTTGAGCGGCCGGTTGTCCAGCGCCGACGGCAGCCGAAAGCCGTATTCCACCAGCGTGGTCTTGCGCGAACGGTCGCCGTTGTACATGGCGTTGAGCTGCCCGATCATCTGATGGCTTTCGTCGAGGAACATCACCGTGTCGCGCGGCAGGTAGTCGGTGAGCGTGGACGGCGGCTCACCCGGCGCCGCGCCAGAGAGGTGGCGGGTGTAGTTCTCGATGCCCTTGCAGTGCCCCACTTCGCTGAGCATCTCGATGTCGAAGCGCGTGCGCTGCTCCAGGCGCTGCGCCTCCACGAGCTTGCCCTGGTCGACAAAGAATTTCACGCGCTCCACAAGCTCCTGCTTGATGGTTTCCACCGCTGCCATCACGGTGTCGCGCGGTGTCACGTAGTGGCTGCGCGGATAGACCGTGAAGCGCGGAATGCGCTGCTGCACCACGCCCGTGAGCGGATCGAAAAGCTGCAGGCTTTCCACCTCGTCGTCAAAGAGCTCGATGCGCACCGCCAGCTCCGAATGCTCGGCGGGAAAGACGTCGATGGTGTCGCCGCGCACGCGGAACTGCCCGCGCGCGAAATCCATGTCGCTTCTCTGGTACTGCATGCGCACGAGCTGCGCGATCACATCGCGCTGGCCCATGGGGTCGCCGGTACGCAGCGTCATCACCATGCGGTGGTAGCTCTCGGGGTTGCCGATGCCGTAGATCGCCGAGACGGTGCCGACGATCACCACGTCGCGGCGCTCCAGCAGGCTTTTGGTGGCCGACAGGCGCATCTGCTCGATGTGCTCGTTGATGGCGCTGTCCTTTTCGATGAACAGGTCGCGCTGCGGCACGTAAGCCTCGGGCTGGTAGTAGTCGTAGTAGCTCACGAAATACTCGACCGCGTTCTTCGGGAAGAATTCGCGGAACTCGCTGTAGAGCTGCGCCGCCAGTGTCTTGTTGGGGGCGAACACCATCGCGGGCCGCCCCAGGCGCGCGATCACGTTGGCCATGGTGAAGGTCTTGCCCGAGCCGGTGACGCCCAGCAGCGTCTGGAAGGCTTCGCCGTCGCGCACACCGTCGACGAGCTTTTCTATCGCCTCGGGCTGATCACCTGCGGGGGGATAGGGCTGAAACAGCTGGAACGGCGAATCGGGAAACTCGACAAACCGGCCTTCGGCGGCTGAGGGACTGGCTGGTGCTTCATGCATGGAACGCGTCAACGTCGCGAAGCCGCGATCGTTAAAATTGGCAGTTGGCCATCGTAGCTGGTGTCCAGCCTCTCTTCCTTCAACCTCCAGGACGTCCCATGTCTCTGTTTTCCGCCGTGCAAATGGCACCGCGCGACCCGATCTTCGGTCTCAACGACCAGTTCGCCTCGGATACCAACCCCCACAAAGTCAACCTCGGCGTGGGCGTGTACTTCGACGATAACGGCAAGCTGCCGCTGCTTGAATGCGTGCGCAAGGCCGAGCATGCCATGCTGGAAAGCCCCAAGGCGCGCAACTACCTGCCCATGGACGGCATTGCCGCCTATGACACGGCGGTCAAGGCGCTGGTGTTCGGCGCGCAGTCGGAGGTCGTCACTTCGGGGCGCGTGGCCACGGTGCAGAGCCTGGGCGGCACGGGTGGCCTGAAGATCGGCGCGGACTTTCTGCACAAGCTCAACCCTGGCGCCAAGGCGCTGGTTTCCGACCCCACCTGGGCCAACCACACCGCGATCTTCCGCAACGCCGGGTTTGAAGTCGGCACCTACACCTACTACGACGCCGCCGGCCGGCGCGTGAATGTCGAAGGCATGCTGGCCGACCTGCGCGCCGCCGCGCCCGGCACCGTCGTGGTGCTGCACGCCTGCTGCCACAACCCCACAGGCTATGACCTTACGGCCGCACAGTGGGACCAGGTGGTGGGCGTGGTGAAGGAGCGCCAGCTCGTCGCCTTCCTGGACATGGCCTACCAGGGCTTCGGCCAGGGTCTGAAGGAAGACGCCACCGCCATCGAGAAATTCACCGCCTCGGGCCTGAGCTTTTTCGTCTCGACCTCGTTTTCCAAGAGCTTCAGCCTTTACGGCGAGCGCGTGGGCGCGGTTTCGGTCGTCACGCAAAGCAAGGACGAGACCGACCGCGTGCTCTCCCAGCTCAAGATCACCGTGCGCACCAACTACTCGAACCCGCCGACCCACGGCGCCAGCATCGTCGCCAGCGTGCTGCAAAGCCCCGAGCTGCGCGCGCTCTGGGAAAAAGAACTGGGCGAAATGCGCACGCGCATCAAGAGCATGCGGCGCGGCCTCGTCGACGGCCTGAAGGCCGCGGGCGTCAAGAAGGACATGAGCTTCATCACCACGCAGGTGGGCATGTTCAGCTATTCGGGCCTGAGCAAGGAGCAGATGCTGCGTCTGCGCAGCGAATTCGGCGTCTACGGCACCGACAGCGGGCGCATGTGCGTGGCGGCGCTCAATACGCGCAACCTGGCGCACGTGGCCCAGGCGATTGCGGCCGTGCTGTAAGCGCCCGAACACCCATGCAAACCGCCTTCGGGCGGTTTTTTTTATGTTCAATCGAGCTGCAATTGGGCGAGCAGCACGGCGAGCCGCTGCCTGTCCTCACCCTGCAGGGCCCGCAGCGGCGGCGGCAGGCATGGCGTCGGCGCATGGCCGAGCAGCTCGGCGGCAGTGGCGACGACGCGCAAGCTGCCGTGCTGGCGAAACAGCGCCCACAGCGGCTGCAGACGCCCGGACAGGCGATGCGCGAGCGGCGCGTCCGCGGACTGCGCGGCGCGGGTGATTTCCAGCGCCGTCACGGGAAACAGACCGCCGATCACCGAATACCAGACGGTGCAGCCCGCCAGCAGCGCGGTGGCCGCGACCGCGTCGCCGCTGATGCCGATGCTCACGTGCGCCGGCACGAGCGCGCGCAAGCGATCGATCCGCGCCGCGGCGCTTGCCGGATCCGGGCTCACCGGCGGAATCTTGATGGAAGCGACCTGCGGCAGCTGCGCGATGCGGCCGTGCAGCGCGTCGCTGAACTCGAAGTGCGTCGTGCCCGGGTTGTCGTACACCACCAGTGGAACCGACAGAGCTTGCGTGACGGTTTGATAGAGACCGAAGACCTCTTCATCCGACAGCTTCTGATAGGACATGGGCGACAGCAAAACCGCGCGTGCGCCGGCACGCTGTGCATCGTCCGCCAGCTCGAGCACGTCGCGCGTGCGCAGCGCGCCGATGCCCACCATCACCGGGACATGACCCGCGTGCCGCACGGCGAGCCGCGCCACCCGCTTGCGTTCCGCCAGATCGAGGTAGGCGTAGTTGCCCGTCGATCCGAGCGCGCAGATGCCATCGACACCGGCCGCAGCCAGCCGCTCGAGCAGGCGCGCGAAAGCGGCCTCATCGACCGAGCCACCCCGCAGCGGGGTCAGAGGAAATGCGCTGAGACCGTGGAACATGGGCGTGAACCAGAGCTATTGAAGGAACGCGATTGAAACGCATCGGTATGCATGCGCGCCATCGGGGGGTCGTGGACAATGCCCTGTTTGCCGCAGGCTGGCGCAACCACGCCATTGTGGTGCCAATTCGGTCACCTGCGGCTCCCGTTTCGCGACGAGCCCACGCCATCGCGTGAAATGACACAGTTTTGCACCCGGCAATGACGCAGAAAACATCCATGGCGGGCAGCGATGCCCACGAGCCGCAGACAGGTCTGGAAAACCACACGCCCGTGATGGCGCAATACCTCGCCCTCAAGGCGCAGTACCCGGACACGCTGCTGCTCTATCGCATGGGCGACTTCTACGAACTCTTCTACGGTGACGCGGAAAAAGCCGCGCGTCTGCTGGACATCACGCTCACGCAGCGCGGGCAGTCGGCCGGGGCGCCGGTGGTGATGGCGGGCGTGCCCTTTCATGCGCTGGAAAATTACCTGGCGCGGCTCATCAAGCTGGGCGAATCGGTGGCGATTGCCGAGCAGGTGGGCGATGTCGGCGCCGCCAAGGGACCGGTCGAGCGCAAGGTGGTGCGCGTGGTCACGCCCGGCACGGTGACGGACAGCGAGCTGCTGGGCGAGAAGGCCGAATCGCTGCTGCTGGCCGTGCACCAGGGCAAGCGTGGGCGCTGCGGCCTGGCCTGGCTTTCCGTCATGCAGGGACGGGTGTTCCTGGCCGAGTGCAGCCTGGACGAACTGGCCGGCTGGCTCACACGCATCGGCCCGAGCGAGCTGATCTACAGCGCCGGCTGCACCCAGCGCTTCGAAGCACAGCTGCAGCACGGGCGCACCAGTGGCGCCCTGGCCTGCCCGATCACGCCGCGTCCGGACTGGCAGTTCGACGGGCCCCTGGGCGAGCGCACACTGCTCGAGCACCTGGGCGCGGCCACGCTCGCGGCCTGGGAGGCGCAGGATCTGCACGAGGCCCACGCCGCCGCCAGCGCCCTGCTGCAATACGCCGAGCACACCCAGGGACAGCGCCTCACCCACCTGCACAGCGTGCAGGTGCAGCGCAGCGAGGCGCTCATCAGCCTGCCCGCGAGCACCGTGCGCAATCTGGAACTGACCCGCACGCTGCGCGGGGAAGAGTCCCCCACGCTGCTCTCGCTGCTCGACACCTGCATGACCGGCATGGGCAGCCGCCTGCTGCGGACCTGGCTGCTCGAACCGGCGCGCGATCGCACGGCGGCGTGCCAGCGCCTGGCGGCCACGCAGGAGCTGCGCGGCGGCGCATGGCAGAAGCTGCGCGCCGAGCTCAAGGGTGTGGCCGACGTAGAGCGCATCACGGCACGCATCGCGCTCCGGCAGGTGCGCCCGCGCGAACTCGTGGCGCTGACCCAAACGCTTGAAAAAACAGAGCTGCTCGCGCATACGTACAAAGGGTTTGAGACCTATTTGTCTCAAATTTTTCAACAGGTGCAGCCGCCTCCCGCATCGACCGCGCTGCTGCGCTCGGCCATCTCCCCCGAGCCCGCGGCCCTGGTGCGCGAGGGCGGCGTGATCGCCAGCGGCTTTGATGCCGAGCTCGACGAGCTGCGCGCCATCCAGAGCCACTGCGACGGCTTTCTGCTTGACCTGGAGGCGCGTGAAAGAGAGCGCAGCGGCATCCCCAACCTGCGTGTGCAGTTCAACAAGGTGCACGGCTTCTACATCGAGGTCACCGGCAGCCACTTGGGCAAGGTACCCGACGACTACCGCCGCCGCCAGACGCTGAAGAACGCCGAGCGTTTCATCACACCCGAGCTCAAGGCCTTCGAGGACAAGGCGCTGTCGGCCCAGGAGCGCGCGCTGCAGCGCGAAAAATGGCTCTACGAGCAACTGCTCGACCAGTTGCAGCCGCATGTGCCCCGGCTCACGCGCGTGGCGCAGGCACTGGCGCGGCTGGATGTTCTCTGTTGCCTGGCCGAGCGCTCGCTGACGCTGAACTGGTGCGAGCCGCGATTCACCGAACAGCCGTGCATCGAGATCGAAAGCGGGCGCCATCCCGTGGTGGAGGCGCGCCTGGCAGAGACCTCGAGCGGCGCCTTCATCCCCAACCACACGCACCTGCACGCGAACCAGCGCATGCAGATCATCACCGGCCCCAACATGGGTGGCAAGTCGACCTACATGCGCCAGGTGGCACTCATCGTGCTGCTGGCGAGCATGGGCAGCCACGTGCCGGCCGCGAGCTGCCGCCTGGGCCCCATCGACGCCATCCACACGCGCATCGGCGCGGCCGACGACCTGGCCAACGCGCAATCGACCTTCATGCTGGAGATGGTGGAGGCCGCGCAGATCCTGCACGCCGCCACGCCGCAGAGCCTGGTGCTGATGGACGAGATCGGCCGCGGCACCAGCACCTTCGACGGCTTGGCGCTGGCCGGCAGCATCGCCACGCACTTGCACGACAAGAGCAAGGCCTTCACGCTGTTTGCCACGCACTACTTCGAATTGACCGAGCTGCCCGCGACGGCGCGGCACGCGATCAACCTGCACGTGGGCGCGGTCGAAAACGGCCAGGACATCGTCTTTCTGCACGAGATCCAGGCCGGTCCCGCGAGCCGCAGCTACGGCATTCAGGTGGCCAGGCTCGCCGGGATGCCTGCGGGCGTGCTGCACCACGCGCGCCACGCCCTGGCAGCGCTGGAGGAGCGCGCGCAGCAGGCACAGCGGCAGGTGGACTTGTTCGCGCCGCCGCCCGAGCCGCCGATGCAGGTGCCGAGCGCCGTCGAGGCAGCGCTTGGCCAGATCAACCCCGACCAGCTCTCTCCGCGCGAGGCCCTGGATGCGCTCTATCAGCTCAAGGCACTGAGCCCGCGCTGAGGGTCTTGCGCTCCAGCACGTCCGCCAGCATGAGCACATCCATCCCGGTCTGGCCCCAGAAGCGCTCGAGCGGCGGGGCCCGCTCGATGAGCAAGCGCTGCACCAGAGGGTGCATGGCCGTGCTCGCTGGCTCGGCCAGCAGCAGGTAGCGCGCATCGGCAAGATCGCGCGCACCGGCCGCCACTTCATTGACCTGAACGATCCAATCGAGCTGCAGCAGCGCCTGCAGCGGACCGGCGAGCTGCGGCTGCCCCACGCGCAGCGCCAGCGCAAGCTGCGCGCCCGTCAGCCCGTGCTGCGGGTTGCCGCGAGCGGCATGCAACTGCTGCAGCACCTGCACCGCGAGCGCGAACGGCGCCTGGGGCTTTTCCTTGCCATGGGCCAACGCATGGCGCAGGCGCGGCAGGTAGGCCGCGATGACGGCGCCCAGCAGCACGATGAGCCAGGCCAGATACACCCACAGCAGCAGGATGGGCAGCGTGGCAAACGCACCGTAGATCACCGAATAGGTGGGCACGGACGCCAGATACAGCGCCAGCCCCTTCTTGGCGATGGCCACGCCCAGCCCGACGAACACCCCGCCGGCGAGCGCATGGCGCCAGCGCACCGGCGTGTTGGGCACGTAGTGGTAGAGCGCGGACATGCCACCCGCCAGCAGCATGAATTCGATCGTGGCAAACACGAACTGCACCCCGCCGGGCAGCGTGCCTTTGAGGCTGTGCGACGCGGCCGACGCCACCGAACCCGTGAGCACGAGGCCGCCGGCGAGCACCAGCGGCCCGAGCGTGACCGCTGCCCAGTAGATGAGCACGCGCTGGCCCAGCGGGCGCAGCCGAGGCACGCGCCAGATGGTGTTGAGCGTGCGATCGATCGTGAGAATCAGCGCCAGCGCCGTGACGATGAGAAACGAGAAGCCCACGGCCCCAAGGCGACTGGCCTTGGCGGCGAACTGCGTGAGATAGCCGAGCACCGGCTTGGAAATCGTCTCGGGGAACAGGCTCTGCGTCAGCCAGTGCTGCAGCACCTCCTGCATCTTGCCGAAGATCGGGAAGGCCGAAAAAATCGCCAGCGCCACGGTCACGAAGGGCACGAGCGCCAGCAGCGTGGTAAAGGTCAGGCTCGCCGCCGTCTGCCCCAGCCGGTCTTCGCGGTAGCGCTCGGCCAGCAGCCGCGCCACCCCGAGCCAGGGGAAATTCACGAAGCGGCGAAACGCCCGTTGCAGAGTGGCGCGTGTGACTCTCATCACCCCGTATGATCCCAGATTCTCCAGACCATGCCGACCGCCCCCGCCTCCACCGTATCAACGCCTCATCCGGTGCCTGCCCGGGTGGTGCTGAGCCAGCGCCTGGCCGTGGTCAGCCTGATGACGCTGATGCTGCTGTGCCTGGCGTGGGAGCTGTGGCTGGCGCCGCTGCGCCCGGGCGGCTCGTGGATCGCGCTCAAGGCGCTGCCGCTGGCGCTGCCGCTGGCGGGCCTGCTCAAGCGCCGCATGTACACCTACCGCTGGGTCAGCCTGCTGGTGTGGCTGTATTTCACCGAGGGCGTGGTGCGCGCCTGGAGCGACCCCGCCCCCAGCCGCTGGCTGGCGCTGATCGAAATTCTGCTGAGCCTGCTGCTTTTCGCAGCCTGCGTGATGCATATCCGCCTGCGCCAGCGCGCGGCGCATCTTGTTGATGAAACCCATCATGAAATCCAGCCCACTCCTTGACGAATTGCGCGCCATCGTCGGCGGCGACCACGTGCTCTCCGAGGGCGACCTCACCGCCTGGGAGCAGGATTGGCGCCGCCGCCGCAAGGGCAAGGCGCTCGCCGTCGTGCGCCCGGCCGATACCGGACAGGTGGCCGCCGTGGTGCGCGCCTGCGCCGCCCATGGCACGTCGCTGATCCCGCAGGGCGGCAACACCGGTCTGTCGGTGGGCGCCACGCCCGACGATTCCGGCACGCAGGTGGTGCTGAACCTCACGCGCATGAACCACATCCGCGCCATCGACCGCGACAACCTCACCGTGACGGTGGAGGCCGGCTGCATCCTGCAAAGCCTGCAGGAATACGCCGACAAGGAGGGGCTGCTGTTCCCGCTCTCGCTCGCCGCGGAAGGCAGTTGCACGATAGGCGGCAATCTCGGCACCAACGCGGGCGGCACACAGGTGGTGCGCTACGGCAACACGCGTGAGCTGTGCCTGGGGCTGGAAGTGGTCACGCCGCAGGGCGAGGTCTGGAACGGCCTTTCGGGCCTGAGAAAGGACAACACCGGCTACGACCTGCGCCACCTCTTCATCGGCAGCGAGGGTACGCTCGGCGTCATCACCGCCGCGACGATGAAGCTCTTTCCCAAGCCCGTGGCCGATCTCACGGCCTGGGCCGCGGTGCCGTCGATGCAGGCCGCGGTGCGCCTGCTGGGCCTGGCGCACCAGAACCTGGGCGCCTCGCTCACGGGTTTCGAGGTGATGGGGCAGTTCGCGCTCTCGCTCGTGGTGCGGCACATGCCGCAGCTGCGCGTGCCGTTCGCCGGCGTGGCGGATGCGCCCTATTGCGTGCTGCTGGAAAACGCCGACAGCGAAAGCGAGGCGCATGCGCGCGCACGTTTCGAGCATCTGCTGGAGGTGGCGCTGGAAGACGGCTGCGTGCTCGACGCCGTGGTGGCCGAGAGCCTGGCGCAGGCGCACGAGCTCTGGCACATCCGCGAGAGCATCCCGCTGGCGCAGGCCGAAGAGGGCCTGAACATCAAGCACGACATCTCGATCGCCGCCTCGCGCATCCCGGCCTACGTGGAATACGCCGATGCGCTCCTGCAGCGCGAAATCCCCGGCGTGCGGCTGGTGAACTTCGGCCACCTGGGCGACGGCAATCTGCACTACAACGTGCAGGCGCCCGAGGGTGACGACGGCAAGCGCTTCCTGCGCGAGCAGGAGGCGCGCGTGAACCAGCTCGTCTACGACGCGGTGGCGCAGTTCGGCGGCTCGTTCTCGGCCGAGCATGGCGTGGGTCAGCTCAAGGTGCACGAGCTCGAGCGCTACGAGCCGCCCGTGGCGCTCGCGATGATGCGTGCGATCAAGCAGGCGCTCGATCCGCAGGGCCTCATGAACCCCGGATGTGTACTCTCTAAATAATAGCTTCCAACGCATATCCATCAAGTGTAGACAAGCGATTTCACTCACCATGACCGCACGCCCCGTCCGCTCGCAATACGAAGACCTGATGCGCCACGTGTTCGAGCACGGCGTGGCCAAGGGCGACCGCACCGGCACGGGCACGAAAAGTGTCTTCGGCCATCAGATGCGCTTTGACCTGAGCGAGGGCTTTCCGCTGGTGACGACCAAGAAGGTGCACCTCAAGTCCATCATCTACGAGCTGCTGTGGTTTCTGCAGGGCAGCGGCAACGCACGCTGGCTGCAGGAGCGCGGCGTGACGATCTGGGACGAATGGGCCGATCCCGAAACCGGTGACCTCGGCCCAGTCTATGGCGTGCAGTGGCGCAGCTGGCCCACGCCGGACGGCGGGCACATCGACCAGATCGCGCAGGTGGTGCAGCAGCTCAGAAGCAACCCGGACAGCCGCCGCCTCATCGTTTCGGCCTGGAATGTGGCGGACCTGCCCAGCATGGCGCTCATGCCCTGCCATGCGCTGTTCCAGTTCTACGTCGCCGAAGGCAAGCTCTCGTGCCAGCTCTACCAGAGAAGCGCCGACATTTTCCTGGGCGTGCCCTTCAACATCGCCAGCTACGCGCTGCTCACGCACATGCTGGCGCAGCAGTGCGACCTGGCCGTGGGCGACTTCATCTGGACCGGCGGCGACTGCCACCTCTACAGCAACCATTTCGAGCAGGTGCGCACGCAGCTGGCGCGCACGCCCTACCCCTACCCCACGCTGCACATCAAGCGCAGACCGGCGTCCCTCTTCGATTACGAGTACGAGGATTTCGAGGTGCACGGCTACCAGCACCACCCGGCCATCAAGGCTCCCGTCGCGGTGTAAAGGGTTAACCTTCATCCATCGATCCACAGGAGCCTGTCATGGATGAATCACGCTACATGTCCGGCTTCGGCAACGAATTTTCGACCGAAGCCCTCCCCGGTGCCTTGCCCAGGCGCGGCAACTCGCCGCAGAAAGCCGCCTACGGGCTCTATGCCGAGCAGCTTTCGGGCACGGCCTTCACCGCGCCACGTCATGCCAATCGGCGCTCGTGGCTGTATCGCATCCGACCGGCTGCGGTGCAGGAACCGTATGAGCTCTGCGACATCGCGCCGCGTTGGCTCAGCCACTTTGACGAGGTGCCCACGCCGCCCAACCCGCTGCGCTGGGACCCGCTGCCCCTGCCCGGCCCTGCTGCCCAGGTGGACTTCATCGACGGCATGACCACCATGGGCGGCAACGCCGGTTGCGCGGTGCACATCTACACGGCCAACCGGAGCATGGGCACGCGCTACTTTCATGACGCCGACGGCGAGCTGCTCATCGTGCCGCAGCACGGGCGCCTTCACATCGCCACCGAATTCGGCGTGATCGACATCGAGCCGCAGGAGATCGCCCTCATCCCGCGCGGCGTGCGCTTTCGCGTGGATCTGCCCGACGGCGCGGCGCGCGGCTATGTCTGCGAAAACTACGGCGCCCACCTGCGCCTGCCCGATCTGGGCGTGATGGGGTCGAACGGCCTCGCGCACCCGCGCGACTTCCTCACGCCCGTGGCGACGTACGAAGACGTGGAGGGCCACTTCGAGATGGTGGCCAAGTTCCAGGGACGGCTGTGGAAGGCGCCGATCGGCCATTCACCGCTGGACGTCGTGGCTTGGCACGGCAGCGGCGCGCCCTGCAAGTACGACCTGCGCCAGTTCAACGTGATGGGCTCGATCAGCTACGACCACCCGGACCCGTCGATCAACCTCGTGCTGCACGCGCCGAGCAGCACGCCGGGCGTTGACACGCTGGACTTTGCCGTGTTCGCGCCGCGTGTGCTGGCGATGCAGGACACCTTCCGCCCACCCTGGTTCCACCGCAACATCGCCGGCGAATTCATGGGCCTGGTACACGGCGTGTATGACGCCAAGGCCGAGGGTTTTCTGCCCGGCGGCGCCTCGCTGCACAACCCCATGATCGGCCACGGGCCGGACACGGGCACCTTCGAGAAGGCCAGCACGCACGACACAAGCCGACCCGATTACGTCAGGGACACGATGGCCATCATGTTCGAAACGCCGGTGATGATCCAGACCACGCGCTTCGCGCTCGAGTCTCCGCAGCGCCAGCGCCAGTACCACGAGTGCTGGATGGGGATGGCAAAGCACTTCGATCCGGCCAGACGCTGACGGTCACGCGCGCCGGACCGCCTGGCGGGATCGCGTGACCTGCCGGCGAAGAGCGTGCGGTTGATCCGCAGGGCCCTCCGGCGCGGCCGTGACGCCTGCGGCATTCCCTGCAAAAATGGCGGGTCGGCCCGGGTATCGACGGCGCGCCTCGCCCACCCATGATGAAACATGCAGGCAAGGGTGTAGCCACCCTGGTCTTTCCACAACCCAGTTCCAGAAAGGCCTTCATCATGCAAGCTCGCGTGCTTCCCCTGATCCTCGCCTCGATCACATGGGCGGCAGGCCTGTCGGTCGCCCATGCCGCGCCGACCGATTACAAGATCGACCTCGACCATACCTACGCCACCTTCGCCATCGACCACAACGGCGCCGCAATCAACCGCGCGCGCTTCGGCGAGGTGTCGGGCAGCGTGCGCTTCGACAAGGAGGCCAAAGCCGGCACGATCGACATCGTCGTGCAGACCGCCAGCGTCTACAGCGGCTCCAAGGGTTTCGACGAGCACCTGCGCACGGCCGATCTGTTCGACGTGGCCAAGCACCCGACCATGCGCTTCGTTTCCGACCACCTGGTGTTCGACGGCGAGCGTCTGGTCGAGGTGCCTGGCCAGCTTACGCTGCTCGGCCAAACGCACCCGCTCACGCTGAAGGCGCTGCAGTTCCGTTGTTATGCCAATCCACGCGCCAAGACCGAGGCCTGCGGCGGCGACTTCGAGGCCGTGATCGACCGCACGCAATGGGGCATGGATTACCTCGTGAAAGTGGGCATGCCGAAGTCGGTGCGCATTGGTGCGACCATCGAGGCGTTCAAGCAGTAAACGAGGGGCGCAACGCCCGTCGCAGGGGGCACCAGGCAAGGCCAGCCCCAGGATCAGGCGGTTTCCGGGCCGGACCGCCGCCCAAGAAATACCTGCCCGCCCACTCCCATCGGACCACGGCACAAGGCCGAGGCGGATTGCGTCTGGGCGCGCTCGTTTGGGCGCGCTCGATGGGGATCGGCGGGTTCTCCACCATCGTCTCGCGCACGCCGCGCGCGGGTGGCTCGAAACAGGTTCGCGAGTCGCTGCATCCAATGCCGAAGGTGGTCGTCAACCGGCCGCCTTCCGGCCTGACGGCCCTGACAACAAGGAACCGAGACATGCACAGAACCACCTCCACCCCGTGGCGCCGCGCCGTGCCATCCCCATGGCTGCTCAGCGCACTCGCCGTCGCCACGCTGTCGATGACCGCTTGCGGCGGGGGCGACGACAGTGGCCCGCAGGTGTCTGCCGACCCGCCACAGGCGCAGTTTCTGCGGCCTGAACTGGCCCGCGCGGGGCAAGACGTCTTTCGCTACGACACCTTCGGCGACGAAGCGAAATGGACCGATCAGCTCATGATGCACAAGGTCATCGAGACCGTCGATCCGCTCACCGCCGCGTCGGTCGGCCTGAAGATCGACGTCGAGAAACTTCCGGCGAACGTGGTCTCGGGCGTGCTCGATGGCAGCATCGCGCTCAACGATCCGCAAACCACCCTCGCGCTGATCAGCCTCGATGCCGTGGTAGGCGTCAAAGGAACGGTCAGCACCGGCACGGACAATCGGCTGCACCTGGATCGCGTCGGCATCACCTGCGCGCTGTGCCACTCCACCGTGTCCAAGGACCTGGATCTTCCGGTGGCCGCAAGTGCCGTGAATCTCAAAGGCATCGTCGGCAAACGCCTCGACGGATGGCCCAACCGCGATCTCAACCCCGGTGCGATCATCGCCTTGTCGCCCGCCGTACCCCAAAAGGCCAAGGACGTGCTCAACACCTGGGGCGCGGGCAAATACGATCCACGCTGGAATTTCGACGGCCAGAGCAACCCCACGGTGATCCCGCCGGCCTACGGCCTGGCGCAGCTCACCAAGGGCATCTTCACCGGCGATGCGGACGCCAACCACGAGCCGGCCGGGCCGGTCGCGTACTGGAACCGCTACGTGAGCGTGACGCAGATGGGCGGCCTGGGCACCTTCTCGGACGCCCGGCTGAACGGCAAGCTCGGGGGCTACAAGGACGTGGACAACACCAACGGCGGCAAGCTGCCCGACAGGGTCACGGGCGTCCTGCCCGCGCTGCAGGCCTACCAGTATTCGATACCGGCCCCGGCGGCCCCGGCGGGATCGTTCGACACGGCCGCCGCCGCGCGCGGCAAGGGCGTCTTCGAGGGCGCCGGTCAATGCGCGAGCTGCCATTCGGGCGACGCCTTCACCGATGCCATGCAGGGCAAGCTCCATCCGGCCGAGGCCACCGCCGCGGTAGACAAGGACTACGTGATGCGCTCGGCCACGCAGCAGTGGCGCACCTCACCGCTCAGGGGCGTCTGGCAGCACGCGCCCTACTTTCACGACGGCTCCGCAGCGACGCTGGCCGACGTGGTCAACGCCTACGACACCAAAAACCAGCTCGGGCTGACCAGCGCGCAGAAGGCCGATTTGACCGAGTATCTGAAGTCACTTTGAGCGCCCCCCGGCACGCCCGCGCGTGCCGACGCTGCGTTCTTGCACAAGGCCGCAGCGGCGGCGCTCTGGCCGCCGTCAGGGCAACACGGTCAATCCAGGTACGGCGGCCGCCTGCATCCGCCCGATCACCGCGGCGTGCCCGAAGCCCTGCGCGTGAAAAATTTCCAGTACCGCCGACACGGCGCCGGGCGCACAGCTCACCAACAGGCCGCCCGAGGTTTGCGGATCGGTCACGAGGTTGCGCGCCACCTCGGGCAGCGCTGCGTCGAGCCGCACTTCGGCGCCGTATGCCGCCCAGTTGCGCCCCGATGCACCGGTGACGAAGCCCGCCGTCGCCAGCCGCTCCACGTCGGGCAGCATCGGCAACGCGGCGTAGTGCACCACAGCCTCCAGGCCCGAGGCCCGGGCCAGCTCCAGCGTGTGGCCCGCCAGGCCGAAGCCGGTGACGTCGGTCAGGGCATGCACGTGCGCCATCTCGGCCAGCGGCACGCCCGGGGTGTTGAGCTGCGTGGTGCTGGCGACCAGCTCGCCATAGCCTTGCGCGTCGAGCGCATTTTTCTTGAGCGCCGCCGACAACACCCCCACCCCGAGGCGCTTGCCCAGGATCAGCACGTCGCCCGCCTGCGCACTCGCGTTGCGCTTGACCCGCGCGGGGTGCACCAGGCCCATCACCACCAGGCCATAGATCGGCTCGACCGAATCGATGGTGTGCCCGCCCGCGATCGGGATGCCCGCCTCGCGGCACACGGCCTCGCCACCACGCACGATCTGGCCTATGGTCTGCAGCGACAGCTTCGCCACCGGCATCGCCAGCAGCGCCAATGCCATGACGGGCTTGCCTCCCATGGCGTACACGTCGCTGATCGCGTTGGCCGCGGCGATACGGCCGAAGTCGAACGGGTCATCGACGATGGGCATGAAAAAATCGGTGGTGGCCACCAGCGCCTGCTCGTCGTTGAGCCGGTAGACCGCCGCGTCGTCCGAGGTCTCGTTGCCCACGAGCAGCTCGGGCGGCACCAGGCCCGCGGCGCTGCTCTTGAGGATTTCCTGCAGCACCCCCGGCGCAATCTTGCAGCCACAGCCGCCACCGTGCGAGAGGCTGGTGAGGCGGATGGATTCGGTGGACGGGGAGCTGACGTCGGTCATCGGGTTTTCAGTCGCATTCAAAGCAGGAATTGTCGCAGCACGCTTGCCATAATGTTGCCATGCGACTCCTCCACACCATGCTGCGCGTGGGCAACCTGCAGCGCGCTATCGATTTTTACACCCAGGTGCTCGGCATGCAGTTGCTGCGCACAAGCGAAAACCCCGAATACAAGTACAGCCTGGCCTTCGTCGGCTACGAGGGCGGCAACCCGGGACAGGCGGAAATCGAGCTGACCTGGAACTGGGGCACCACCGAGTACGAGATGGGCACGGCTTACGGCCACATCGCCATCGGCGTGCCCGACGCCTACACCGCCTGCGAAAAAATCAAGGCCGCGGGCGGCAAAGTGACACGCGAGGCCGGACCGGTCAAGGGTGGCACGACGGTCATCGCCTTCGTGACGGACCCCGACGGCTACAAGATCGAACTCATCCAAAGGCCCTCCGAGGCCTCGGCGGATCCGCTGCGCGGCGCCTGACGCCTGCAGCGCCAAATTTTTTCCAACCAACCATTCGAGGAACAGCCCATGACGACGAACTTCGCACCCATGCCCGATGCCCATGGCTTCTTTGGCCCCTACGGCGGCCAACTGGTGCCGCCGTTCCTCAAGGAGGCGATGGACGACATCGCCAAGGCCTACGCCGAGATCACGCAGCGCGAGGATTTCCAGAAAGAACTGCACGATCTGCAGGTGGATTACGTGGGCCGCCCCAGCCCCATCTTCCATGCCCGGCGCCTGTCGGATCAGCTCGGCGGCGCGCAGATTCACCTCAAGCGCGAAGACCTCAACCATACGGGCGCGCACAAGATCAACCACTGCCTGGGCGAAGCGCTGCTGGCCAAGTTCATGAACAAGACCAAGGTGATCGCGGAAACGGGCGCGGGCCAGCACGGCGTGGCGCTGGCCACGGCCTGCGCGCTCGTGGGCATTGCCTGCGAGATCCACATGGGTCAGGTGGACATCGAAAAGGAACACCCCAACGTCACCAAGATGCGCATCCTGGGCGCAACACTGGTGCCCGTGACGCGCGGCGCAGCCACACTCAAGGAAGCGGTGGACAACGCCTTCGAGGAATACCTGAAAGACCCGAAGAATTACTTCTACGCCATCGGCTCCGTCGTCGGCCCGCACCCCTTCCCCATGATGGTGCGCGACTTTCAGAGCATCGTCGGGCGCGAGGCGCGCGAACAATTCCTCAAGAAGCACGGCAAGCTGCCCGACTACGCGGCGGCCTGCGTTGGCGGCGGCTCCAACGCCATCGGGCTGTTCACGGCGTTTCTGGGCGATGAAAGCGTCAGGCTCGTGGGCGTGGAGCCCGCGGGCGAAGGCACGAACAAACCCGGGCGCCACGCAGCCACGCTCACCATGGGCAAGCCGGGTGAAATCCACGGCATGAAATGCTACGTGCTCAACAACGCGGCAGGCGAGCCGGACGCCGTGCACAGCATCGCCTCGGGTCTGGACTACCCGGGCGTGGGCCCGCAGCACAGCTACCTCAAGGACATCGGCCGCGTGCAGTACGAGGTGGCCAACGATGAAGAGACGCTCGATGCCTTCATGCGGCTGTCGCGCGTGGAGGGCATCGTTCCGGCGCTGGAGAGCTCGCACGCCGTGGCCTGGGCCATGCGCACCGCGCCGACGCTGGGCAAGGACGTGAACATCCTCGTGAACCTCTCGGGCCGCGGCGACAAGGATGCGGACTACGTGGCGCACAAGCTCGGGCTCTGAGCGTCCCGCCCCTTCCCGGGTGCACGGCAGGCGCGAGGCATGACGACTTCCATCCCCTGGCTCACACCTGAAGACCCTTTTCCGCCCGCGGCCGCGAGCTGGGGCGCGGACACCCCCATGCCCGGGCTGCTGGCAGCCGGGGGGGCGCTGGACGTGCCCCACCTCGTCGCGGCCTACGGCCAGGGCATCTTTCCGTGGTTCAGCGAGGGCCAGCCCATCCTCTGGTGGAGCACGGCGCCGCGCATGGTGCTGCCGCTGGCCGAGTTTCGGCTGCACCACTCTCTGCGCAAGACCCTGCGGCGCTTTCGCGCCTCGCACTCGTGCGAGCTGCGTATCGACAGCGATTTTTCCGCCGTGATCCATGCCTGCGCGAACACGCCGCGCGAGGGACAGTCGGGCACGTGGATCGTGCCGCGCATGGTGCAGGCCTACGAGGCGCTGCACCGCGCAGGCTTCGCACACAGCGTGGAAACCTGGGTGGACGGTCGGCTCGTGGGCGGGCTGTACTGCGTGGCGCTGGGGCGCGCGGTGTTTGGCGAATCGATGTTTGCGCACGCGAGCGACGCCTCCAAGATCGCGCTCGCGGCGCTGGTCGGGCTGTGCCGGCGCGAAGACGTGGCCCTGATCGACTGCCAGCAGAACACGGCGCATCTCGCGTCGCTCGGCGCGCGCGAGATCGAGCGTGAGGTTTTTCTGACACATGTGGCGCGGGCACGCACACAGCCAGTGATGGATTGGCGTTTTGCACCAGAATGCTGGGACGAGCTATTGCCAGGCGATCGACCATGACCCAACTCAACGACCTGCCGCTGCAGGCGCTGCAGTTCTACACCACGGCGCCCTACGAATGCAGCTATCTGCCCGGGCACGTGGCGCGCTCGGAAGTGGCCACGCCCAGCCACCTGATCCACAGCGGCGTGTACTCCGAGCTCGTCGCGCAGGGCTTTCGCAGGAGCGGCCTGTTCACCTACCGTCCGCACTGTGAAGGCTGCAACGCCTGCACGCCGATCCGCATCCTGGCGCAGGAATCCAGGCTCGATCGCAGCCAGCGCCGCGCGCTCAAGCGCCACCGGCGGCTGGTGGCGCGCTCGCTGCGACTGTGCTTCGTGCCCGAGCACTACCAGCTTTATCTGCGCTACCAGGCCGTGCGTCACGCGGGTGGCGGCATGGACCACGACAGCATCGACCAGTACACGCAGTTCCTGTTGCAAAGCCGGGTGAATTCGCGTCTGATCGAGTTCCGTGAGCCGCGCGCGGACGGCGAGCCCGGCGAGCTCAAGATGGTTTCGGTGCTCGACATCCTGGACAACGGCCTCTCGGCCGTCTACACCTTCTACGAGCCCGACGACGGCGCGAGCTACGGCACCTACAACATCGTCTGGCAGATCGAGCAGGCCCGCGCCATGAGCCTGCAGTACGTGTACCTCGGCTACTGGATCGCGCTCAGTTCCAAGATGAGCTACAAGACGCGCTTCAAGCCCTACGAGCTGCTGCTGGACGGCGCGTGGAAGCGCTTTGGCGATTGAAATTTGGCGTCGTCCCCAAGCCAAAACGACCTCCAGCGCCCGCCCACCAAGTGCGAGCAGCTATTCATATCACATCAGGGCGCCAGGTCGAACACCAGCACCTCCGCATTCTTGCCGTCGCCAAGCGTGATCTCGGTCTCCTGCTGCAACAGCAGCGCATCACCGCCTGCGAGTGTCGTGCCGTTGACCGTGAGCTGTCCGCGCACCAGATGCACATAGGCCTTGCGCTGCGCAGCGATCGCCAGTCGGGCGGATTCACCGCCGTCGAACAGGCCCGCATAAAGCCGCGCGTCCGCATGCAGGCCCACGGTGCCTCCAGCGCCCATGGGCGCCGCGATCAGGTGCAATTTCCCACGCTTGGCCTCCTCGGACACGCTCGCCTGCTCATAGCCGGGCGTGAGGCCCTGCGTATCGGGCAGGATCCAGATCTGCAGAAAGTGCGTTTCCTGCCCCTCGGCGTGGTTGAACTCGCTGTGCATCACGCCGCTGCCCGCGCTCATGCGCTGCACGTCGCCGGGCGGGATGCCCTTGATGTTGCCCATGCTGTCCTTGTGCGCGAGATTGCCCGAGAGCACGTAGCTGATGATCTCCATGTCGCGATGCCCGTGCGTGCCGAAGCCGCTGCCCGTCGCGATGCGGTCTTCGTTGATCACGCGCAGATTGCCCCAGCCCATGTGCCTGGGGTCGTAGTAGTCGGCGAACGAAAAACTGTGAAAGGACTTGAGCCAGCCATGATCGGCATAGCCGCGGTCCTGTGCCTTGCGAACGGTGAGCATCGTACTTCTCCTGTGAATGCCTGATCTTTCCAATATAGGGAGCGCGGCCGGCTTTGCACAGGGGCCGCATTTGAATGCATCATTCAAATGAATTGAATGAATGCCCACGAACAATGCAAATCAGCAGCAATATCCTCACCCCCGACAATCTGCGCCTGCTGCAGGCCATCGTCACGCACGGCAGCTTTGCCGCGGCGGCGCGCGCGCTCGATCTTGCACCCAGCGGCCTGACCTGGCGCGTGCGCCAGATCGAGGAGGCCCTGGACGTGCTGCTGTTCGACCGCAGCAGTCGCCGGGCCGTGCCCACGCAGGCCGGGCGCGAGCTTCTGCGCGAGAGCGAACGGCTGCTGGCCGACATGGATGCCGTGGCCCAGCGCGTGCGGCGCGTGGCCACGGGCTGGGAACCGCAGCTGACGCTCTCGGTCGATGGCGCCATCGCACGCACCACGCTGCTGGAACTCGTGGAGGCGTTCTACGCGCTGGACATTCCCACGCGCCTGACGGTGCGCGAAGACACACTCACCGGCACGCTCGAACGCCTGACCCAGGGGCAGGCGGACCTGGCCATCGGCGTGGCCATCGAGGCGCCGCCTCTCGTGAACCTGCGCACCGCACCGCTGGGCGATCTGCGTTTCGTCTTCGCCGTCGCGCCGCACCACCCGCTCGCAAGCGCCGCGGAGCCCCTTTCCGATGCACTCCTGGCGCGCCACCGCATGATCGCCGTGGCCGATTCCGCGCGCCAGCACCCGGCGACGATCGGGCTGCTGCCCGGGCAGGAGGTGCTGACGGTGGATGGCTTGGCCACCAAGATCCGTGCGCAGCTTCGGGGACTGGGCGCGGGCTACCTGCCCGAACCCATGGCGCGCCCCTACCTCGACGCCGGGCTGCTCGTGGCGCGCCAGGTCAGCCGCGTGGCGCGCACCACGCGCCTGTCCTATGCCTGGTGCGACTTTGGCAAACGCACGCGCGGACGAGCACTGCAATGGTGGCTCGCGCAACTGCAAAGCCCCGTGACGCGCCGCGCCCTGCTGGAAAACCACCACGGCACATAGCCCCTGAACCCGAAAACGCCGGCTGACCGCGGAGGCTGCTCGGTCAGCGTGATGAACACGAACGTGGCCATCGCCCTTGCAAGCCCCTCCTGACGGGTGCATCCCACCGCCGTTTTCAGCTTGAACGCGTGTAGAGTGCAGCCACCGCACCCACGAAAGTTCACCATGCCCGTCAAGCCACCCGCCAAACGCCACCGAAACCCAGCGCACTACGCCGTCATCGGCGCGGGGATGGCCGGAGTGGCCTGCGCCCGCACCCTGCAGCAGGCAGGCCATGCGGTCACGGTGTTCGAGCAGATGGACGCGGCGGGGGGGCGCACCCGCACCGTGCACACGGCCGCAGGCAGCTTTGATGCCGGCGCGCAGTACTTCACCGTGCGCGACGCGCGCTTTGCCAAGGCGCTGGAAACGGTTTCCGGCCTGTGCCGTCCGTGGAGCGCGAACACGGTGCGCGTGCTGGACAGCGCCGGGCGCGTCGTGAGCGCCGCCCCGCCTCCGGGCGAAGCGCACTGGGTGGCCCAGCCCACCATGGATGCCCTGGTGGGCGCCTTCAGCCGCCCACTGGCCGCACTGCGCACCGGGCAGCGTGTGACGGGCCTGGTGCAAGACGGCGCGCGCTGGCATGTGCGGGTCAGCCCGGGCAACGCGGGCGCGACGCAGGAGGCGGGTGCCTTCGACGGTCTGGTCCTGGCCCTGCCCGCCCCCGAGGCGCTGGCGCTGATGCACGCGTGCGGCATTCAACCGGCCTGGGCCGGTGCGCTCTCGCAAGTGAGCATCGCACCCTGCTGGACCTTGATGCTCACCTTTGCGCAAGCCGTGCGCCCGGGCCTGACCACGCTCGGGCCGCAGTGGAACGCCGCGCGCAGCACGCACCACCGCGTGGCCTGGCTGGCACGTGAATCGTCCAAACCCGGCCGCACGCAGGTCGAGCGCTGGACGGTGCAGGCCAGCCCCGCGTGGTCCGAGGAACACCAGGGCGACAGCCCGCAGCGCGTGCAGGACAAGCTGCTCAAGGCGTTTGCCGAAGTCACCGGCATCCATGCCACGCCCAGCGACGCGCAGACGCTGCTCTGGCCCCATGCGCAGACGCGGGCGCCGCTGGGGCAGGCCTACGTCTGGGACGCGTCTCTGCGTCTGGGCGCCTGCGGCGACTGGTGCCTGGGCCATCGGCTGGAAGACGCCTTCATTTCGGGGCTGGAGTGCGCGCTGGGGATGCTCGACGGGTAAATCGCAGGCATCGCATGGCGCGTGGCCGAAAGTCTGGCGCGTGATCCGATGTACATCGGCCGTTTCGCCCCCTCTCCGACAGGCCCCTTGCACGCGGGCTCGCTCGTGGCTGCGCTCGCGAGCTGGCTGGATGCGCGTGCGGCCGATGGCCGATGGCTGGTGCGCATCGAGGATGTGGACACGCCGCGCTGCGCCCCCGACGCACCCGAACGCATCCTCGCCCAGCTGGCCGATTGCCATCTGCTGCCCGACGCACCGCCGCTGTACCAGTCCACGCGCGGCGACCGCTACCAACAGGCCTTGGACGAGCTGCTGGCGCAGGGCCTCGCCTACCCCTGCGGCTGCACGCGCCGCGACATCGACGCGGCGCTGGCGGCGCGCGGCATCACGCACGAGCGCCACCATGAACGCCCCTACCCCGGCACCTGCCGTCAGGGCCTGAACGGCAAGCGTGCGCGAGCGTGGCGTTTTCACACCGAGAAATTCATGTCAAATTGGCATCAAGGCCAATACCCAAAAGCGCAAGCAGCTCCTTTTTCAATAGTTGATTTCAGACTGAGCTGGCGCGACAGGCGTCTGGGCCCTCAGAGCCAGGATGTCGCGCAGGACGTGGGCGACTTCGTGCTGCGCCGCGCCGATGGCCTCTGGGCCTATCAACTGGCTGTCGTGGTGGACGACGCGGACCAGGGCGTGAACCACATCGTTCGCGGAGAAGACCTGGCCGACAACACGCCGCGCCAGATGCTGCTGCAAGCGGCACTGCGCCTGCCCAGCCCGCGCTACCTGCACACGCCGCTGCTGCTGGCCGCCGACGGAGAAAAGCTCTCCAAGCAGCATGGCGCGCCTGCGCTCGACACCTCGGCGCCGCTGCGGGTGCTGGCGGCCGCGGCCCGGGTGCTGGGTCTGCCGCCCTACCCTGGCGCCGCTGGCGTCTGCGAGGCGCTGGCGTGGTGGGTTCGCGCCTGGCAGGGCACCTACAATCGCGCGCCGTGACCGACGATACCCCCCTTCCCTCAGCGCCCGAACATCCCCCGCGGCGCATCCGCAGCTTCGTGCTGCGCGCGGGCCGCACCACGCACGGGCAGGCCAGGGCGCTCGAAGAACTAGGCCCGCGCTACCTGCTGGACTACGCCCAAGCCGTGCTGGACGCCGATGCCGCCTTTGGCCGCGCCGCGCCCCTGATCCTGGAAATCGGCTTCGGCATGGGTGAAGCCACGGCGCAGATCGCGACCAGCCGCCCCGAAGACAATTTCCTGTGCTGCGAAGTGCACGAACCCGGCGTCGGCGCGCTGCTCAAGCGCATCGGCGAGCAGGAAATCACCAATATCCGTATCGTGCGCCACGACGCGGTGGAGGTGCTCACGCACATGATCGCCCCCAGGCAACTGGATGGGGTGCACATCTTTTTCCCCGACCCCTGGCACAAGAAACGCCACCACAAGCGCCGCCTGATCCAGCCGCCGCTCGTGGCGCTGCTGGCAAGCCGGCTCAAGCCCGGCGGCTACCTGCACTGCGCCACCGACTGGCAGCCCTATGCCGAGCAGATGCTGCAGGTGCTGTCGGGCGAGCCGCTGCTGGTCAACACGGCTGCTCCATGGGCCCCCCGCCCGGCCTATCGCCCCCTGACGAAGTTCGAGAATCGCGGTCTGCGGCTGGGCCACGGGGTGTGGGATCTCGTGTTCACGCGGCGCAACACCACGGATTGAGCCTTGCGAGCCCGCCAGAAATCGGGCTGCATGTTCACCGATTGGAGTTACGATGCTATGAAAAAGTCATCGTACCCGCGCATGACCACGCCCCTCGGAGACAAGGATTTGCCCCATCACGCCGAGCGCGCCTATCTTGGAGCCTGCGCCGCAGCCATCGTGCTGAGTGCAGCGGCCGCGCTGTGGCCCGACTGGCCGGCCGCCCTCGCCAATCAACGCACGGTGCTGGGCGTGCATCTGCTGGCGGAAATCTTCTCCATTGCGATGATGGTGGGCATGGCCTCGCTGGCCTGGAACGATGTGCGTACCCACCACATCAAGACGGCCAACATCGTCGTCTTCGGCTGGACGCTCATCGCCGCGCTGGACACACTCGCGCTTTACAGCTACCAGGGCATGCCGGGGTACAGCGCCGCCGAGGGCCTGGCGCTGCCGTACTTCTACCGGCTGGTCGCGCGCGTCGTGGAAGCGGTCTACTTTCTGGCCATCGCCCTGCTGGTCGGCCTGCGCGGCGGCAGAAAGCCCTGGTTTCTTGCCGCGCTGCTCACCGCCGCGGCCCTGGCCTGGCTGGGCGCATCCGGGCCCGCGCTGCCCGCCCTGTTCTACCGCCCCGCCCATGGGGCCACGATGGCGGGCTCGAGCGTCGAGGTCGCGGTCACGGCCTTGTACCTCCTGAGCGCGCTGCTGTTCTTCAGGCACTGGCGGCATCGCCCCCTGCTGCTGTCGCTGCAGATCGCCGTGGCCTGCGTCATGCTGGGCCTGAGCGCCGCGCTCCTGACGACCCACTACAGCCAACTCGACGGCGCCAATGTCGTGGCCCACGTCGTCAGGGCGCTCGCCTACGGGTTCCTCTACGAGGCCTGGCACACCATAGGCGTCGCCCATCCACACCAGTCGCTAGAGGAGTCGCAGCGCACCATTGCCCAGCAGAACCGGGAGATGACGGAAACGCTGACCGAAATGCCGATCGAAGTCGTCCTGCTGGACAAGGAACTGCGCTACCGCTACGCCAACCCGGCGCACGCCGAGCGCACCGGCATGAGCATGGAGCGGCTCATGCAAGCCACCTGGCTCGCGCTGGTGCCCGCCGAGCAGCAGGCGATGGCGCACGCCCAGCTGCAAAGCGCGTTGCATGGCCAGCATGTGCAGTTTGACCTGCGCCAGGAAGCGGGCGGCATCGTCCTGCTGAGCCTGAACGTACGGGCCGCGCCGCGCCTGGGAGCCGATGGCGCGATCGACGGTGTGCTGCTCACGCTGGTGGACAACACCGAGCAGGAAAACACGCGCCTGATGACGGCGCTGTCGCTGCAAGAAGCGGCCGATCTGAAGGCGGCGCTGGACGCCCATGCGATCGTGATCGTGTCCGACGCGCGGGGCATCATCACGCAGGTCAACGACAGGTTCTGCGACATCGCCCGCTACCACCGCAGCGACCTCATCGGCCGGGACATGGCGATCACGCGCTCGAGCATGCATCCGGCGGAGTTCTACGAGCATATCGACACCATCGTGCAGGGCGGGCAGGTCTGGACCGGCGAAGTCTGCAACCGCGCCAGGGACGGCACCCTGTTCTGGACCCAGACGACGGTCGTGCCCTTCGCCACGCACGACGGGGCCCCGATCCAGCACATCACGCTGTGCACCGACATCACCGAGCGCAAGCAGTCCGAACAGCAGGCACGGCAGATGGCGCTGTACGACGAGCTCACCGGCCTGCCCAACCGGCGCCTCATCGTCGACCACGTGCAACAGGCTTGCGCCACCAGCTCGCGCAGCGGCAAATACGGCGCGGTGATGCTGCTGGATCTGGACAACTTCAAGGAAGTCAACGACACACAGGGGCATGACCAGGGCGACGAGCTGCTGCGCCGCGTGGCCCAGCGCCTGCAAGGCAACCTGCGCACGACCGATACCGTGGCGCGCCTGGGGGGCGACGAGTTCATCATTCTGGTCAATGGCCTCAATGGCGACGTGGTCCGCGCAGGCGAAGAAGCGCTTGCCATCGGCGAAAAGGTACGCGCAGCGCTGGAGCGGCCCTTTCACCTCCATGCCCGCATCGTGCACACCTCGATCAGCATGGGGGTGTCGCTGTTCCAGGGCGTTGCCACCGCACAGGAAGACATCCTCAAGCATGCGGACATGGCGCTGTACCGGGCCAAGGCCCGCGGGCGCAATCAGATCAGCCTGTTCGACCCCAGCCTGCAGACCGAGGTCGAGCATCGCGCGAGCCTGATGTCGGACCTGCGCGGCGCCCTCTCCAATCGTGAACTGCAGCTGCACTACCAGGTCATCGTCGACCGAGAACAGCAACCCCTGGGCTATGAAGCGCTGCTGCGCTGGCGCCATCCCACGCGCGGCTGGGTGCAACCGCTGTCGTTCATCGAGCCGGCCGAACAATCGGGCCTGATCATGCCGATCGGCACCTGGGTGCTGCGCACCGCCTGCAGGCAGCTGGCGCTGTGGGCAAGCGATGCCGCCATGCGTCGGCTCACGCTCTCCGTGAACATCAGCGCCCGCCAGTTCAGGGACGCGGAGTTCGTCCAGACGGTGCAAGACATCCTGCAGGAGACCGGCGCCGATGCCCATCTGCTGTGCCTGGAACTCACCGAGAGCATGTTCCACGAGGACATGGAGCAGAGCATCACCAAGATGCAGCGGCTGTGCGCGCTGGGCGTGCGCTTCGCGCTCGACGATTTCGGCACCGGCTATTCATCGCTCGGTTACCTCAGGCGCATGCCGCTGGACATCATCAAGATCGACAAATCCTTCGTGGACGACATCCTCACCGACCCCAACGACGCCGCGATCGCACAGACCATCCTCGCGCTGGCCAACACGCTGGACCTGCGCGTCGTGGCCGAAGGCATCGAGGAGCCTGCGCAATTCGAATGGCTGCGCGCGCGCCACTGCGACGCCTTTCAGGGGTACCATTTCGGCAAACCCCTGCCGATCGCCCAGCTTCTTGCTGGCTCTCAAGATTCGTAACTGCCACCACCATGCACCGACCCAGCGCGGCCGCTGAAGTACAGCCCGAGGAAGAACACCATCCGACGGACGCCGTGTTTCAGCGCGCGGCGGAAATCTTCCGGCTCATGTCCACGCCCATCCGCGTGAAGATCATCAGTACGCTGTGCCACGGCGAGAAGAACGTCACCGAAATCCTCTCGGAGATCGACACCACGCAGCCCAATCTGAGCCAGCACCTGAACATGCTCTACCAGGCGCAGGTGCTCGACAAGGAGCGCCGCGGCAACCAGATCTTCTACCGCATCAACAATTACGACGTGGTGGCTCTGTGCCGCACGCTCTGCTCGCAGATCGCCAGCGAGAGCGTGTCCGGGCCGCGCTGAGGCACACCCGCGCGCGGGTGACGTGCGGGGCCTCAGGCCTGCGTGACGCTGTCTGCGCTGCCGCGCTGCGCCCACTCGCGCACCCACTCGATGAAGGCCGGCAAAGGCATGGGCCGCGCCAGAAAATAACCCTGTTGCAACGGGCAGCCCATCTGCAGCAAGCGCCGCGATTGTTCAGGCGTTTCCACGCCCTCGGCAATCACCGCGCAATCAAACGCCCGAGCCAGGCCGATGATGCTCTGCACGATGGTCATGTCCTCCGGGTCTGAAAGCATGTCCCGCACGAAGCTCTGGTCAATCTTGAGGGTGTCCATCGGCAGGCGGCGCAGATAGGTGAGCGACGAATAGCCCGTGCCGAAGTCATCCAGCGCCACGCTGATGCCCCGCTTGCGCAGCCGGTTCAGCTCGGAGGAGACGTGCGCCATGTTGGACAGCGCCGCGCTTTCTGTGATTTCAAGCTCGATCAGGGCGGGGTCGATGTTGGGGTAGCGGCCCAGACTGTCCAGCACCCTCTCGGAAAACCCGGTTTGCTGCAGACACTGGGCGGACACATTGGCGCCCAGGCGAAGCTGCCAACCGGCGGCCTGGATACGCGTGACACTGCGCAGGGTTTCCTCCAGTACCCAGCGGTCAAAGGTGATCTCCAGGCTGCTGCCCACGAGGGCCGGCAGGAAGTCTGCCGGGGCGAGCACACCCCGCACCGGGTGGTTCCAGCGAATCAGGCACTCGGCGCCCACCACCTGGCCCAGGGCCACATCCACCTTGGGCTGCAGATACAAGACAAACTCGTCTCGTGCCAGCCCCTGCTCCAGGTGCAGCAGCTGCGCCTGCTGTTCTTGCTGGTTGCGGGCGTGCTGCGCATCAAAGCCGCAGAAGCGGTTGCGCCCGGCCTGCTTGGCCTGGTACATCGCCTGATCGGCGTGGCGCAAAAGCGTGTCGGCGTCGGCATCGGCCGTGTCCAGCGGGTAGAGGGTGTACCCCATGCTGGCGGTGACGCTGACCTCATGCGGCTGCAACGCGTAGGGTCGGGAGAGCATTTCCATCAGTTGCAGGAGCTTGCGCTCGCAGTCGGCGCGGCTTTTCAGCTCGCGCAGCAGAATGACGAACTCGTCGCCACCCAGGCGGGCGATGCAGTCGTTGTTGCGCAGGGCGCCGCTCAGGCGCTTGCCGACGTTGACCAGGAGCCGGTCCCCCGTGTCGTGCCCCAGCCTGTCGTTGACCGGCTTGAACCGGTCCAGGTCCAGATACACCACGCCCAGAAGCGAGCCGTCGCGCCGTGCCTGCTTCATTCCCTCCTGCAGGTATTCGGCCAGCATCAGGCGATTGGGCAATTGTGTGAGCCCATCGTGGTGCGCCAGGTAGCGCAGCTGCTCCTGCTGCTCCAGCTGCTGCGTCACGTCCAGGCTGATGCCCAGCATGCGCACGGCCCGCCCCTGCGCATCATGGTTCACGATCTTTCCGAGATTGCGGATCCAGCGCACCGCCTTTTTTCCGTCGCCTACCCGCCAGGTCTGGTCGAAGGGCTGCGCCGGGTTGTCCACGTGCGCCTGCAGCGCCTTCTGGATGGACTGTCGATCCCGCGGTGTGATGCCGCGGCTCGACGCGGGCCATGGACGCGCATGCGGCGACGGGCCCAGGCCATGCATGCTCTGCCAGCGGTCGTCGCCCGTGATGTGGCCGCTCACCAGATCCCAGTCCCACAGGCCGAGCGCCGCGGCCGACACGGTCAGCGAGAGCAGCTCCTCGCGTTCACGGATGCGCCTTTCGCTCTCGATGCGCTCCGTGATGTCCTGTGCCGAGAACAGCCAGCAGGGCTCGCCATGGTAATCGAGCTCACGGATGGATTGCACCACCGTGCGTCGCTCGCCACCGCGGATGTAGAGATTGATTTCGAAGTTGTCCAGCTGCCCCTGGGCATCGATGGCGGCGATCATGCGGGCACGGTCTCGCGGCTCGTACAGCCCCATCTCGAGCGCGCTCAGACCCTCGGTCTCTTCCTGGTGAATGCCAGTGAGCGCCTCCCAGGCGGGGTTGACCAGCAGGTATTTGTTGTCGCTGCGCCGCGAGATGCCCATGGGCATCGCCACCATGCGGAACATGTGCGAAAGGTGCCGTTCGGATTCGCGCAGCTGCTCCTCCCGGCGGTGGGCCTCGTCGATGTCCTGCATGATGCCGCGCAAATACCGGATGCGGCCGTTTTCCAACACGGGCTCGCAACCCATGAGCACCCAAGCCTGGCGGCCATCCTGGCGCATGATCTGCAGCTGCATGGACCAGGACTCGTACGTGCGCAGCCCCATCAGGAACTGCTCGCGCAGCGGGGTGCGCCAGCGCGCAGCCACGTGCATGTCAATGTAGTTGTCCGGGATCGGGGAGCCGACGGGCAGCCCATGGATGGCATAGCACGTATCGGTCCAGAGAGTGATGCCGTGGCCGATGGTGATTTCCCAAGCGCCCAGGCCGGCCATGCGCCCCGCCTGCTGCAGCAGGGAATTGAATGCCTCCAGGCGGCGGCTGCGCTGCTGTTCTTCCGTCGTATCCTGGAACACGAACGCGATGCAGTCCTCACCCTCGAAGAGAATCTGCTGCGCCGAAATCAAGCCCTGCACCGTGCGCCCGCGCAGGTGCAAGCTGGTGGGCACCTGGTCCAGCGTGCCGCTGGTGCGCAGCCGCGCGAGCAGGTCACGGCGGTGATCCACGGCATTCCAGAAACGCAGGCGCGCCCGGCCCGCACCCAGGCTTTGCTGCCGACTCAGCCCCGACAGCCTGCAGAACGCGGTGTTCACCTCCAGAAAGCGCCCGTCCCCGAGCCGCAGCATGCCCGCGGGCATCGGCAGCATCTGATAGATGGCTGCGATCTTGGCCTGCGAGCCCCTGAGGCGTTCCTGCACGGCATGAAGAGGGCTGGCGTCCTGGGTGATGCCCGCGACGCGCAGCGGCCGGCCACGGGCGTCGTGCTCGACCACGCGGCCCTGCGACAGCACCCAGACCCATTGGCCCGCCTGGTTGCGAACACGAAACTCCGCGCTGTAGGTTGATGCCGTTCCATCACGGGCCTGCGCCAGCCGCCGCTGAAGGCGCCGGGCATCGTCAGGGTGACGCAGGCTGTCCCACCATGCGGTGCGCTCATGTTCGGGGCGGTCATGGACACCGAACTGCGCAAAGAAGTCGCCATGAAACCGCAGACGGCGCTCGTCGAGCAGCCACTCCCAGCGCCCGCATCCCATTTGATCCAGGACGAGGAGCAGTTGCTCCATCGCTGGCGTGTCGTTCATGGGATCTGATGGCCGTTCGCGTGTCATGCGTGCTCGAATTAGGTATGCAGGGCTGTGCCTGCGCCGCTTGTCTCCCGGCTGGAAAACACGGCGGGCCGATCGCCACCACCTGGGCGATGCCTTCGCATCGCGGCACCTGCGTGCGTGCCGATGGGCTTTTGCAGCCCTCCGATGGGCCTGCCGATGGCGTGCGTCTTGGGCACGGGGGGTGGGCGGCCCGGCCTCAGTCGAGCGCGCGCAGCGCCGTCCGGTACCTGCCCTCGTTGTTCACCCCGTCGATGCCCGCAAATTTCCCGGCCATCAGGGGATTCAGGCGTGCAATGCGTTCCTGAGCCGGAGGGTGCGTGGCCAGCAGCATCTGGTAATTCGCATCTTGCGCCGAACCGCCTGACACCGCCTGCAGCGACTGGATGAGGCCCGAAGGCGCATAGCCGGCCCGCGCCGCCCAGAGCATGCCGTAGCGGTCCGCGTCGTATTCGTCGGATTGATCCAGCCCCTTGGCATAGATGTTGCGCACCATGTTGATCATCGCCCCGCTCAGGGCGCCGCTGCCGCTTCGGGCCTCGATGATGCCGCCCGCCATCTGCGCGAAGCCGCCTTTTTTCACGGCCGCCAGGTAATGGCCGCGAACCACGTGCGTGATCTCGTGGCCGAGCACGCCCGCCAGTTCCGCCTCGGAATGCAGCGTGTGCAGCAGGCCCTTGGTGATGAAGACGTAGCCACCGGGCGTGGCGTAGGCGTTGACCGCGTCGGAATCGATCACGCCAAAGCGCCAGTCATAGGCCACGGGCCGACCCTGCGCGTCCTTGGGGCTGTCGGTTTGCTCGGCCACCCACAGGCCCACGCGATTGACGTAGCGCTGCAGCTGATCGTCGCGCACCAGCGGCCGCGCGCCCAGCAGCACCGAGGCAAACCCCGAGCCCAGCTCGCGCTCTTCCTGCGGGCTGTAATCCTTGAACGCGGCCGAGGCGCCCTGCACGACGTTCTGGATACCGCTCGCGGTGCCGCCCGAGCCGACCCCCAGCCCGCCCAGCGCCGAAGACAGGCCGGAAAGTCCGCCACCGGACATGGTTTCACAGCCCGCCAGCACGGCAGCGCAGGCGCCCAGGGCCAGCCAGCGCCCGACCCGAGTGGCTCTCATTGCGAGGCTCCGTCGTAGTCGCTGATCCGGGTGGCGCTGAGCCTGCCGCCACGCGCGAACCGCCGGGCATCCGCGGCGCTCACTGCATAACGATCGAGCTGCCGCACCTCTTGCGGCGCGGGCTGGGCGTTGGCCAGCTGCTCCTGTGTGAGACCGCGTGTGCCGGTGGTGGCCGTCGGCGCCGTGCTCGTGCCGGTGAACAGGCTGGCCAGCGCATTGCCAGCGCCCTGCGGCGCGGGCCGCGCCGCCGCCACGGCGTGCACGTGCGTGAGCCGTACCCAGCCTTGCTGCTCGCCCACCTTGACCCTGAGCCAGCCGCCCTGCGTCTGCAGCGCCTGCACCGGCGCACCCACGTCCAGCTGCCTCAGCGCCTTGGCATTGAGCGAAGGCGTGGCGCGCAGCGGGGTGGCCGTCGTCACCTCATGCGTTTGCGCCGCAGCCAGCAGGCTCCAGGCCATCAACACGGCCAGTACCCATGCATGCCAGCCGCCCCACTGCCGCAAGTCAGTCATGTGTCGCCCCGATCTCCGTCGCGCCCTGTTGCCGGGCCCTCTTCCCGTGCCATTGTAGGCAAGGGTTCGTACAAAAGCACCTGCTGATCGCGCCCCTTGACGCTGAATGCACCATGGTCCTTGAAGCCGAATTCCTGCCCGCACAGCCGCCGGGTGGCGTCGGAGACGAGGATGCGCGAGACACCCCTGGTGCAGCCTTCGATGCGGCTGGCCAGGTTCACGGTGTCGCCGATCGCGGTGTAATCCAGGCGCCGCGAGGTGCCGAGAAAACCGACCACCGCCGGGCCGCTGTGGATGCCGATGCCGATCTCGAAGCTCGTGCCCGGCAGCTCGCACGCCACGTCGGCAGCAAAGCGCTCGAGCGCCTCGGACATGCCCAGCGCCGCACGCACCGCGCGCGCCGCGTGATCGGCTTGCGGCATGGGCGCGCCCCAAAACGCCATGATGGCGTCGCCAATGAACTTGTCGAGCGTGCCGCCATGCTGGAAGATCACGTCCACCTGCATCTCGAAGTAGCGGTTGAGCAGCGCCACGATTTCCTCGGGCTTGCGGTGCTCGGACAGGCTCGTGAAGCCCCGGATGTCGGAAAAGAGCACTGTCACCTCGCGGCTGGCGCTCACCTCGGCGCGAGCCACGTTCCGCTCTTGAGAGAGACTCTCGACGATGTGCGGGTCGACGAAGCGCGAGAACATGGCCTGCACATGGTGGCGCTGCGCCATCTCCAGGCGCGAAGACAGCAGACCGAAGGCCAGCAGCGCGAGCAAGCCCATGGCAAGAGCGGAGACGGGCATCCAGTAGACATTGACGCTCAGCAGCAGGGCCGAGCCACCGAGCGCCGCCGCGGCGGTGCACGCGAGCAACGCAACCGGCCAGACGGGCGAGGCTCGCGCGGCAAACGCGACGCCCACGATGGCGATCAGCACGACGGCCAGCGCGGGGTTCACCCAGCCGGGCACTTCACGCAGCCAGTCGCCGCCTTCCAGATTGGCCAGGGCCGTGGCCAGCATGAAGAGGCCGGGCGTGGTGGCGGCCACCGGTGTGGGCACGAAGTCCAGCAGCCCGCTGGCCGTGGCGCCGATGACGATGATTTTGCCCCGGGGATCGAATGGCAGCGCCTCGCCTTCAGTCTGGGTGGCAAGGTAGGCCTCGGCATAAGACACGCGCGTGAACTCATGGCCGTACCAGTGCAGACGAAAGCGCGGCGCGGCGGGCTCCGGCAGATGCAGCAGATCGGCCACGCGGCCGATGATGTGAGGCAGCCACCAGCCTTGCACCATGCGTCCCATCTCGGTGCCGCGCCCCATGCCATCGGCGTCCTTGATGAAATTGATGTAGCCCGTACGCCAGAGCTCGGGCGGCAGCGCGATCGGAGCATCGATGCCGTAGCGCGCCTGAGGGTCGGCCTCGGGGCCGGCGCGTATGCCCATGGCGGGGGGCGCCAGCGCCAACGGTGCCTGCCGGGCCGAGTCTTCCATCAGGATCATCGGCACGAAAATCCTCGGGTCGCGCACGGCGTCGGCCAGCGCCGCATCGTTTTCCGGACGCAGGCGGTCGGGCGGTGACAGGATGAGGTCAAGCACGACGGCGCGCGGATCGCGTGCGGTGAGCGCCATGAGCAGCTCCGCGTGGATGGCGCGTGGCCAGGACCAGGTACCGGCCAGCTCCAGCATGCGAGGGTCGACGAGCGAGGGCTGGTCGATATCGACGATCACCACGTCGGGCGGCGGCGCACGCCGACCGGCATCCCAGCGCAGGAGCGCATCGCCCACGCGATTGTCCAGCACCTGAAGCGCCTGCCAGCGCGTGAGATCGGCCAGCGCCAGCAGCGCCAGCACGGCACCCAGCAGGGCATGGAGCGTGCGTCGCCCGAAGCGCTCGCGCAGGCGGGCCAGCCAGACGGTGGAGGGGGACAGTTCAGCCACGCCCGGCAGTATCCGAAGCGCTCAAGCGGGCGTCAACGTTTTTCCGATCGCTATGATTTTCTAAATGACGCCGGATGCGGAACATCGGAAAAACAATACGTTACATTACACCGCCATGGTGGCTGGCCAACGGCCAGCGCGAGGAACCGGTCAGCGGTTCGTCCCGGGCGGGAGATGAGCACGAAATGCCAATGGATGGGATGGGATGCGCGACGATCTGACGACGATGCTCAGCCTGTCGGTTCAAACCGACACGGACCCCCATGCCGCGGACCCGCAGTGGCGCCTTGCCCGTTGGAGCGCCGAGTTTCTGGACACCCAGACCGAGACCCGCTACCGCCAGCATGCAAAGCACTTCATGGCGCGCCAGTTGGTCGTCTCACTGTGCACCTGGCTGGCGCTGATGACGGTGTTCGTGGTGCCGGACTTTGTTTCCATGGGCTGGTCTGCGCGCTTCGGGGGCATGCTGGCGATGCGCGTGGTGGTGGGTCTGTGCGTCCTGGCGCTGCTGCGCGCCGTACTGCGCGACCCCATGGTGGCCACACGCGGATTGGGGGCAACAGGCTTGCTGGGCGTGGGTCTGGCGGGATATCTGGCAGTGTTCCTGCTGCGTCCGGAAATTGCCATCTGGACCTATGCGCTGACGCCGCTCATTCTCATCATGCTGTTTGTATTCATGCCCAACCGCCTGCTGTATGCCCTGAGCGTGGCGGTGGCCGCAGCCATCTCCATTTCCGTCATGGTCGGCTACAGCCACGGCTGGCAGCCGCACGAGCAGCTCATCCTGCTGCTCGTGCTCACGCTGCCCATCTTCACCGGCTACATCACGGCGCGGCGCATGCAGATTCTGCAGCGCAGGCAATATGCCCAGATCATGGCCACCCGGCGGGCCAACGCCATGCTGCAGCAAGAGGCGGCGCAGCGTGCCGCGCTGGAAGAAACCTTGCGCATACAGGCCAGCGTGGATCCGCTCACGGGCCTGAACAACCGGCGCGAATATGAAAAGCTGTTTCAGCACGAGCTGGCCCGTGCGCGGCGCGAGCGCACGCCTCTGAGCCTGGCGATGGTGGATCTGGACCATTTCAAACGCATCAACGACGAGCACGGGCATGCTGCCGGCGATGCGGTGCTCAAGGCGACGGCTCAACTGCTGCGTGAGCAGCTGCGCAGCGCGGACATCGCCGGGCGCCTGGGCGGCGAGGAATTCACCGTCCTCATGCCCAATACCTCCCTGCACGCCTGCGCGGCCGTGATGCAGCGGATGTTGCAGGCTCTGCAGACGCTGCGGATACCTTTTGGCGAATGCAGCTTGCAGCTGACAGCCACCGTGGGCGTGGCTCAGTGGCACGGCGGCGAGGAAAATCCCGACGCTCTGATGCAGCGCGCCGACGCGGCCCTCTACAGCGGCAAAAAGACCGGGCGCAACCGTGTCATGACCGCCTTGGCCACGGGAGAGGTGCTGGTGTTTTCGCCCTCTTCGCAAGCACAGGCAACGTAGTCGTCCACAGCGGAATCAGCCGCGCTGGCGCAGGGCCTCGTACAGACACACGCCGCTGGCCACCGAGACGTTCAGGCTCTCGACCGCGCCGCGCATGGGAATCGACACCAGCGCATCGCAGCGCTTGCGCGTGAGTTCGCGCATGCCCTGTCCCTCCGCACCGAGCACCAGTGCGACTGGCCCGCGCAGGTCGGCCTGATACAGCGTCTGCGGAGCGTCGTCGCTCGTACCGATGATGGTGATGCTGCGCTCCTTGAGTTCCATGAGCTGGCGCGCGAGGTTGGTGACCATGAAGTACGGCACCGTCTCGGCCGCGCCGCTGGCCACCTTGGCCACGGTGGCGTTGATGCCGGCCGCGTGGTCCTTGGGTGCGATCACGGCGTGCGCGCCCGCGCCGTCGGCCACGCGCAGGCAGGCACCGAGGTTGTGCGGATCGGTCACACCGTCGAGCACCAGCAGCAGCGGCGGCCCGGCGATGCCGTCGAGCAGATCGTCGAGCGAGCGGCTGCGCGCGATCTCGTGCACCCGCGCGGCCACGCCCTGGTGGCCATGCGTGCCCGCCAGACGCGCAATGCGCAGGCCGTCCGCCTCGACCAGGCGCACGCCCGCCTCCTTCGCCCGCTCGACGAACTGGCGCATGCGCGCGTCACGCCGCGACGGGTCATGCAGGATTTCCACCACGCTTTGTGGCGCGGTCTTCAGGCGCACGCTCACCGCGTGAAAACCAAACAACACTTTGAGATCAGCCATGACGGGGATTATCCGTGCGCCAGCGCGCCGCACTCGGGCATCATCGAGCCATCACACCCTTTTCACCGATGCTGCCCCTGCCCCATATCTCGCCGCTCGAACACAGCGCCTTCGTGGCCGCGGGTCTGCTGACCTATGTCGTCGTCACGCGCATCCGCCGTCAAAGGCGCCATCCCTACGCGGCCATGTCCTGGGTGCTGGGGATTGCAGCCTTTCCGTATCTTGGTCTGCCGTTGTTCCTGATTTTCGGCACACGCAAGCTCCTGCGCCCGATCACGCGCAGCCAGCCCGCGCCCGCAGGTCCGTGGGCGCATGCCGCGCCGCTGTGGGCCACGCGGCTGCTGGCCGCCGTGGGCGTGGCCGGAGCGCGGCCTCAGGTCTCGGTGCAATTCGCCGCCCATGGCGAGCAGGCGCTGGCACAGCTGCACGCAGTGATTGCCGTCAGCCGCAGGACGCTGGACATCTGCACCTATGTGCTCGGAGACGACGCCACGGGCGCGGCCATTGCCGCCGCGCTGGCCGAGCGCGCCCGTGCCGGCGTGCACGTAAGGCTGCTGGTGGACAGCATCGGCAGCCTGAAAAGCGCGCACCGGCACGACGCGATGCTCAAGGCCACGGGCGTGCGCACGCGGCTGTTCGTGCCTGCGCTCGGCCTGCCGGGGCGCGGGCGGACCAACCTGCGCAACCACCGCAAGGTGGTGATCGCCGACGGCGAGCTGCTCTGGGCGGGCGGACGCAACATTGCCGACGAATACTTCACCGGCAAGGGGGGCGAGCCGGCCTGGATTGACCTGAGCTTCGTCGCGCAGGGGCCGCTTGCCGTGCAGGCGCAAGCGCTCTTTGACAGCGACTGGCGCATTGCCCGTGGCACGCGCCGCGCGCCGCGCCTGAGCTATGCCGAGCGCTTTGCCCGGCGCGAGGCCGCCACCACGCCAGCCGGCACCATGCCCGGCGCGGCTCACCTCGCGCACTGGGTGCCGAGCGGGCCTGACTTCCATGAAGACATCCTGCACGCGCTGCTTGTCTCCAGCGCCTTTCACGCCGAGCAGCGGCTGCTGCTGGCCACGCCCTACTTCGTGCCGGACGAAGGCCTGCTCGAATCGCTGGTGCTCGCGGCTCGAAGGGGTCTGGCCATCACACTGGTGCTGCCACGGCGCTCCAACCACCGCCTGGCGGACTGGGCGCGTGGACGCGCGATGCGCACGCTGGTGCAGGCGGGTGTGAACGTGCGGCTGCTGCCGGGCATGCTGCACGCCAAGGCGGTGGTGGTGGACGACGTGCTGGCGCTGTGCGGCTCGGCCAACCTCGACAGCCGCAGCCTCTTCATCAACTACGAGGCCATGGCCGCGTTCTACGACCGCGCCGACATCGACTGGCTGGGGCGATGGATTTGCGACATCGCGCGCCACGGCGCGCCTGCCTCGGCGAAGGCACCAAGCTGGTTGCGCGACATCGGTGAAGGCATCGTGGCGACGGTGGGTTTTCAGCTCTGATCGTCGGCCACGATGCGCCCGGCCTGCAGCGTGATGCGCCGCTCGCAGCGGTCGGCGATGCCGCGGTCGTGCGTGACGAGCACCAGCGTCGTGCCCTGCTCGCGATTGAGCCGCAGCATGAGCTGCATCACGCTCTCGCCGGTGGCGAAGTCCAGGCTGCCGGTAGGCTCGTCCGCCAACAGCAGCGCCGGCTGCACCACGAAAGCGCGTGCCAGCGCCACGCGCTGCTGCTCGCCGCCCGAGAGCACGCGCGGAAAGGCTCCGACGCGCTGCGCCAGCCCCACGCGGTCGAGCATGTCGGTGGCCCGCGCGCGCGCGTCGCGCCTTCCCGCGAGCTCCAGCGGCAGCATCACGTTTTCCAGTGCGCTCAAGTGGTTGAGCAGTTGAAAACTCTGGAACACGAAACCCAGCTTGCTCGCACGCCAGGCCGCTCGATCGTCCTCGTTCAGGGCGAACAGGTCCTTGCCCGCCAGACGCACCGTGCCCCGCGTGGGCACATCCAGACCGGCGATGATGGACAGCAAGGTGCTCTTGCCCGAGCCCGAGGCGCCGACGATGGCCAGCGTCTGGCCCTGAGCCAGCGAAAAATGGATATCCGTGAGAATGTCGAACTGCCCCGTGGCATCGACCACGGTCTTGCCCACGTGCTCCACGGCGACAAGTTCGGCAGCAGGGGAAGAAGTGACGGACATGAAGAACTTTCAAATGAAACAGGGCATGGCGAACCGGCGCGACTTTATCGTGCTTGCCGCCGCCACATGCGCGAGCGCCGCTGCGGCCGCCCAACGCAGCCCCGTGATCCTGGTGCTGGGCGACTCGATGAGCGCCGAATACGGCTTGCCACGCGACAGCGGTTGGGTGCAATTGCTGCGCGAGCGGTTGGCCAAGGAAAAAATCACCGCCGAGGTCGTCAATGCCAGCGTGAGCGGCGACACCACGCCCGGTGGGCGCTCGCGCCTGCCCAAGCTGCTGAGCGAGCATCAGCCGACGCTGGTGGTGATCGAGCTCGGCGGCAACGACGCGTTGCGCGGCCTGCCGCTGAAGAACACGCAGGAGAACCTGGCCTGGATGGCGCGCCAGGCCCGCACCGCCGGCGCGCGCGTGCTGCTCGTGGGCATGCAGGTGCCGCCGAACTACGGCGCCGACTACACCCGGCGCTTTGCCGCCACGTTCGAAACCGTGGCCACCGCCGAAAAAACCGCGCTCGTGCCCTTCCTGCTCGCCGGGATCGCCGACCGCCCCGACGCGGCCGGGTTCTTCCAGGCAGACCGCATTCATCCCAACGCCAAGGCGCAGCCCATCATGCTGGACAACGTTTGGAAGGCACTCGCGCCTCTGTTACGTTGATGACGCTATACTATAAATAGCTAACAGCGCTTTTCCAGTAATGGTCAAGCCTCGAAAACATGCTTAATGGCCTGAGCGAGATCGGCGCGCAAATCGTCCACATTCTCCAGGCCGATGGCCAAGCGCACCACGGTGCCCGGCTTCAGGTGCGGCGTGGCCCGCGTGCGCATGTCCGGCAAGCGGTAGGGCATCACCAGGCTCAGCGGCCCGCCCCAGCTGTAACCCAGGCGAAAGAGTCTGAGCGCATCGCAGAAGGCATCGACCTGTTCACTGGCGAAGCGCGTGTCGATCACCATGCTGAACAGCCCCGCTGCCGCGCCGTCGTGGCCATGACCGTGCTTGCACAGCGCCTGCCAGTGCTCGTGCCCCGGCGCGCCCGCCAGCGCCGGGTGCAGCACCTGCGCCACCGGACCCTGGCCTGCGAGCCAGTGCGCGAGCTTGCGTGCGGCCGCATCCTGCGCGTGATAGCGCAGCGGCAGGCTGGGCAGCGCGCGCAGCACCGCCTCGAGGTCATTGGCGCCCACGCCCATGCCCAAATGCATGTGGCCGCGCTGGATGCGCTCGTGCAGCGCGGCCTCGCGCGTGGTGACGGCGCCCATGAGCACGTCGCCGCCGCCGCTGGGGTATTTGGTGAGCGCGTGCACGGACACATCCACACCCAAAGATCCATCGCGCAGCAGGTCAAATGGCGCGAACGCCAGACCCGCGCCCCAGGTGTTGTCCAGCGCCGTGATGACGCCCCGCTCGCGGCAGGCGCGCACCTGTCCGATGAGATCGGGAAACTCCATCGTGACCGAACCCGGCGCCTCCAGCCATACAAGACGCGTGGCGCCAGTGATCCGGCGACGCAGGTCCTCGACATCGAGCGGGTCGTACAGGCCGCAACGCACGCCATAGCGTTCAAGCATGCCCTTGGCCAGTGCCTTGTTGGGGCCGTAGACGTTGTCGGGCATCAGAACTTCGTCGCCCTGCGCCAGCAGCGACAGCGCCGTCACGCTGATCGCCGCCAGACCGCTGGGCGCGAGCGTGCAATGGCGAGCGCCTTCAAGCGCCGCGATCCGCTCCTCCAGCAGGTAGCTCGTGGGCGTGCCATGCAGGCCATAGGTGTAGCCACTGCGGTCTTCCCAGTGGCGCGCGCGCATCGCGGCCACATTCGGAAAGAGTACGGTCGAGGCCTTGTGCACCGGCGGCTGCACGCCTTCAAACCCCTGGGGTGGCTGGTAGTCGTGGTGGATCAGCTCGGTGGCGACGTGCGGATGAAGGGTGTGCGTCATGCCGCCATGGTAGCGCTGCGAAAATACCGCGATGCCCTCACGCCCCGCCCTGACCACCTGGCTGCCCTTTCTGGGCTGGCCGCGCCCCGACCGCACACTGCTGCGCGGAGAATTCTGGGCCGGCATGACTGTGGGACTGATGCTCGTGCCCCAAGGCGTGGCCTATGCGCAGCTTGCGGGCATGCCGCTGATCACTGGCATGTATGCCTCGCTCATCCCCATGCTGGTCGCTGTGCTCTGGGGTTCGTCGGTGCGCCTGGGCGTGGGGCCCACCGCGCTCACGAGCCTGCTCACCGGCACCTCGCTCGTCGGCCTGGCGCAACCAGGCAGCGCCCATTGGGTGACGCTGGCCGTGTGGCTCGCCATTCTTTGCGGCCTGTTGCAGGCGCTGCTGGGCGTGGTGCGCTTCGGCTGGCTGCTCAGCCTCGTCACCTCGCCCGTGCTGAACGGCTTCACGCAGGCGGCGGCCCTGCTCATCGTGATCTCGCAACTGCCCGCGCTGCTGGGTTTGACGGCCTCGTGGCACGACGTTCTGGCCGCACCGTCCTGGCGGCTGCTGGACGGCCACGCTGCCGCCTTCGGGCTGGCAAGCCTGGCCCTGCTCTGGCTGGCCCAGCGCTGGCGACGCAATTTCCCCGCGGCCATCGTCGTCATCGCGATCACTGCCGCTGCAAGCTGGCTGCTGGGCTTCGCGGCGCACGGTGGCAAAGTGATTGGCACGCTGCCCCAAGGCCTGCCGCACCCGTTCCTGCCCGGATGGCTGAGCTGGGACGAGTTCGGCGCGCTCGTGATGCCGGTGATGGTGATCACGCTCGTGAGCTTTCTCGAAACCGCCTCGAGCGCCAAGGTCGATCACGCCCAAGGTGGCACGCGGTGGAATCAGAACCAGGATCTGATCGCCCATGGTCTTGCCAAGGTCAGCTCGGGCCTGTGCGGCGCATTTCCGACCAGCGCCTCGTTTTCGCGCTCGGCGCTGAACCTTTACGCCGGGGCACAAACCGGCTGGGCCACGCTGTTTGCGTTTGCCCTGGTGCTCGCCGCGCTGCTTTGGCTGGTGCCGTTGCTCTTTCATGTGCCGCAATCCGTGCTTGCCGCGGTCGTGATCGTGGCCATCAAGGGGCTGATCAAGCCCATGAGCATGCTGCGCGTGTGGCGCCTTTCGCGCGTGGAAAGCGTCACCGGCCTGCTCACCTTCGCCGTCACGCTGCTCAGTGCCCCGCGCATGTACTGGGGCGTGCTGATCGGCCTGCTCGTGAACCTGAGCCATTTTCTGTACCAGCGGCTGCATCCGCGCATCATCGAGGTCGGGCTGCACGCGGACGGCACTCTGCGTGACCGCCAGCTGTGGCGCCTGCCGCCACTGGCGGGCGACGTGCTTGCGCTGCGCATGGACGCGGCGCTGGACTTCGCCTCTGCCACGGCGCTGGAAAAGCGGGTGAGCGACGAACTGGCCTCCCGCCCCGGCGTGCGCCATCTGTGCCTGTTCGCACAGCCCATCAACCGCATTGATGTGACTGGCGTGGAGGCCTTCGTGCGCCTGCAGTTGCTCATGCAAAGCCGCGGCGGCCTGTTTCACGTCAGCGGCCTCAAATTACCGGTGGAGAAGACGCTGCAAGCCGCGCAGGCGCTCAAGGCAAGCGGGCATCTGGTGGTGCACCGCACCGACGCACAGGCGATCAGCGCGCTGGCGAGCGCCGCCCATGCGGTGGCCTGAGGCCGCAACGGCAAGCCACGCTGCTACACTGTCGGCGCTCTGTCCCATCACGCTGTGCTTCTGGCTTTTTCATGGATCTCGACGACCTGCGCCTGACCACTGCTCACGCCCTGGTGGCCGAGGCATGGGGTGAACGCCTGCCGTCCGCGGACGGGCCATCGACGCCGTACCTGCAGGCGCTGATCGACGGGTTGTGCGAACTCTCGCTCAAGGACCCGCTCACCGGGCTGCACAATCGGCGCTACTTCGACGCCGTGATCGAGAGCGAAATCGACCGCGTGGCGCGCACCGGCGAGGCCGCGCTGCTCCTCATGATCGACATCGATCATTTCAAGCAGGTCAACGACACCCACGGCCACCTCGTGGGAGACGCCGTGCTGAAGGAAGTGGCACGGGCCATCCGTTCGTGCATGCGGCCCATGGACACCGTGGCACGCTACGGCGGCGAAGAGTTCGCCGTCATCCTGCCCGCCTGCCAGTTTTCCTTTGGCAACCGCGTGGCCGATCGCGTGCGCGAGGCCGTACAGGCGATACCGATCGAGACAATGTCAGAGCAAAGCCTGCAGGTCACGATCAGCATCGGCGGCGCCTACGCGATCCAGTGGATACGCAGCACCCCTTCGGTCTGGACCGAGCGCGCGGATGACCAGCTTTACCAGGCCAAGGCGGGTGGGCGCAACCGCACCTGTATCGACGAGCCACGCGACAGCACCGTGACCGCCGAAGAGAAAAACATGCTTTTGGCCCCGCTTTCTCTCTCGTCCGGCTGGGGCGACCTGATGCCCGGTCAGACCTTCTCCAATGGCAGCTCCCACTGAGACCCCTTCCATGCCCGACGTGCTGCCAAGCCCTGCTGCCACCCGTGCCGAGCCAGCCCCCGTCAAGTCGGGTGGCGCGCGCATCGTTGCCATCACCAGCGGCAAGGGCGGCGTCGGCAAGACCTTCGTCTCGGCCAACCTCGCTGCCGCGCTGACCCGGCGCGGACTGCGCGTGCTCGTGCTGGATGCGGACCTGGGTCTGGCCAATCTGGATGTGGTGCTCAATCTCTACCCCAAGCTCACGCTGCACGATGTGTTCATGGGCAAGGCCCAGCTCGAAGACGTGGTGCAGCCGACGTCGGGCGGCTTTTCCGTGGTGCTCGCGGGCTCGGGCATGGTGGAGTACTCCCGTCTGACGCCCGAAGTGCGCGGCGAACTGATGCACGTGATCCAGACGCTCACGCCCAACTATGACGTGATGCTGCTCGACACCGGCGCCGGCATTTCGGACGTGGTGCTGTTTTCCATCTCGCTGGCCTCCGAGGTGCTGGTGGTGGCTACCCCGGAGCCCACGTCGCTCACCGACGCCTATGCCGCCATCAAGGTGCTCGCAGCGCAGCAGAACCGCACTCACATTCGCCTCGTCGTGAATCAGACTGTGCGCCCGGGCGACGGCCGGGCCATCACCGGGCAGCTGCAACAGGTGCTCAACCGCTTCGTGGCCACGAGCACGGGCCAGCCCCTGCGGCTCATTCACATGGGCGATATTCCGGCGGATCCGAGCGTGCGCGACGCCGTGATGCGCCGTCAGCTGCTGCTGCAGCAAATGCCGGGCTGCCCTGCCGCGCTGGCGATTGCACAGCTGGCCGGAAAATTCCAGAGCACTCTGCTGACACCCGTAAGCTGAAGCCGCGCCCTGCGCGCGCCTATTCCGTCAGCGTCCCCATGCTGGAGACGGTGAACCTGAGCACGGGCGCGCCCTCGTCGGCAAAGGGCACGCTCATCGCGATCTCGCCCACACCATGCAGCAGACAGCTTTCGCGACGCAGCTGCACGGGCGCAGTCCCGTCCGAGAAACGCACCCAGGTGCCAAAGCTGCTCAGATCCGTCAACACCGCGCTGCCCTGGCGCCAATCCACGCGCGCATGCATGCGCGAGATGCGCGGGTCGTCGACACGGACATGGCAGTTCGCACCGCGCCCGATGTAGAGCGCACCCGACGCCGCGGTGAAGGACAGGCGTGTGTCGTTCCAGTCGAACTGCAGCCTGCCGCGGGATGCCACCACGCCCAACGTGCCCATCTCGCTGGGCAGGCCGTCCTGCACGGTGAGCATCTCGGTGTTGTCATCCTCGCGCCATTCGATCTGGTAGGCCACCACGGGCTCGGCCCTGCCGCGCACCTCCATGTGGCCCATGCGCACCAGGCCCACACCCTCGTGCGATACGCTCTGCACGGTGGCCTGCGTACTCAGAATTTCACCAGGACCCGCCAACTCGCACAGGCGCGCGGCCACATTGACGGCGTCGCCATAGGTGTCTCCCCCCACCTCGACCACGTCGCCGCTGCACAGCCCCACGCGCACCGCGAGGCGATGCGACTGCGGCAGTGTGCACATCGCCAGGTGCTGTTCGCGCATGAGCTGCACCACGGCCATGGCGGCGGTGGTGCTGTCGCCAAAGACGCCCAGCACCCCGTCGCCCAGTTTTTTGACAACCCGCCCACCGCCGTGCTTGATGGCCAAGCCCATTTGCCGCGTCAGCGCGGTCACCGCACGCGTGGCCTCCGCATTGCCCAATGCGTCATAGAGTGCGGTGCTGTCTGAGATGTCAGCAAACACCACGGTCCTGATCTGGCTGGTGCTTGTGGTCAGAGGGCGTTTCCCTGTAGGTTATTGGAATGTGGCAATGCGGGGCGATCCGTCACCACCTTATTCATTATGAATATAAATCGCGAAAAGCATCATTGAGCATTGTCAATCCGATGTTTTCAGTGGACATGGCCCCACACCATCAAGGCATCCCTGCCCTGCACGGCCAGTGAAACCGGCCATCCCACCGGAAGCACGACCTTGGTCGGCACATGACCAAATGGCAGCCCGGTGAGCACCGGCGCCTTGATCTGCGCGCGCAGCCAGTCCACCACGCTCTGCAGTTTATAGCCCTTGTCGTGCGCGGCCAGCCTGTACTGGGTGAACTGGCCCAGCACCACGGCTTTTTGCCGGGCGAGCACCCCGGCATACAGCAGCTGGGTGAGCATGCGCTCGATGCGGTAAGGGTGCTCGCTGATGTCTTCGACGAACAGAATGCCGCCCTTGATCTGCGGGAAATACGGCGTGCCCAGCAGCGAGGTCAGCACGGCGAGGTTGCCGCCCCACAACGGCGCCGAGCGGATGAAAAGGTCCGGCACCGCCGGGCTGCCGTCGGCCCGGGGCTTTTCCTTGGTCAGGCGCCAGCCCGTGCCTTCGCCGTGGCCGGTGAGCAGATCATCGAAGCACGCGACCATGATGTCGTCGGGTTGCTCCTTGGGGCCCCAGTCGATTTCCACCGACGGGCCGGCCCAGGTGACGCCCCCCGTGCGGGCCAGCACCGCGCTCTGGAAGGCCGTGAAATCACTCATGCCAATCCAGCGCATGCCACGCTCGATCGCCTTGGCAACCTTCCTGTACTGGATGCCGGGCAGGATGCGTGTATAGCCGTAGGCCGCGCGCGAGATCATCGCCACGTCGGCGCCGCTGGCGGCGGCACGGTGAATGGCCGCGAGCCGGGTGGCATCGTCACCCGCGAATCGCGTATGCGCGGCCAGTGCGTCGGCATCGACTTCCACTTCGTGCCCCAGGGCCTTCAGGCGTGCAATGGCGCGCCTGAAGGCGGCCTTGTCGCGCACGGCGCTGGCGGGGGAATAAACGTAGATGTGTTTCGGGCCATGGTCGTGGCCGCAAGCGTGGTGGTGATCGGTAGCCAAAGTGTCTCGGCGGACTGTGGCGCCCGCCCGCTCCATCGGGATGTATCAGAGCGCAAAGTATTCCACAGCCCGCCGAGCCAGCAGGCGGGCGTCTTCGGGACCATCGAACGTGAACGCCGTCGGCAGGCCCAAGGCCTGCACGGTGGTGAGCGAGGCTGCCTCCACAGCCCGCTCCGTCTCTTCATGGGCCTGCCGGCGCGCCAGGGCGCGCTGCCCTGCACGGTGACCGGCGTCGGGGTATGGCGCATCCGCCGCCTGCGGAGTCAGCACGGGCTCCGGCACGACCTGTGTGCCCACGCACAGGGGCTGCAGCCGCGTTGCCCAGGCACGCGCCCATTCGCTGCCCGGCACCACCAGAACCACGCGCTCCATGCCCAGTCGCCGCAGCAGTTGAGCCAGCGCCCCGGCCTGCCCCTGCAGGCTGTACGCCGCCTCCTTCTTCAGCTTGTCGCTGCGGCCAAAGCCAATCAGGTCGGGCACGATCACCCGCTGGCCCAGCTCGGCCAGCGCCGCGGCCAGGTGCCGCCACTCAAGGCTCCAACCACGCGGGCCATGCACAAGCAGCCAGCCGGTGGGTGCGCCAGGCGATCCCCAGTCCTCGTAGTGCAGACGCAGGCCATCGAGGGCAGGCAGATCACGGACGTAGCGAGCGTGCTCGGCGCCGTCCAAAGCGGCGAAACACGCTTCAGGCGTGCGCAGCGCATCCTCTCGCAACGGCTCGGCCCGGGCGCGCCGCTCCGAGCGGCGATCCGCGAAAAACTCCTGCAGCAATACGGAACAATCGTGCGCCAGCACGCCACCGCACACCTGCGTCTGGTGGTTCAGGCGCTTGTCACCAAAAACGTCGAGCACGGAGCCGCCCGCGCCCGTCTTGGGGTCCACGGCGCCGAAGACCACGCGGGCCAGGCGCGCATGCAGCATGGCGCCCGCGCACATCAGGCAGGGTTCGAGCGTGACGTACAGCGTGCAGCCATCGAGCCGGTAATTGCCCAGCACCCGCGCCGCGTCGCGCAAGGCCCTGATTTCGGCATGCGCCGTGGGGTCATGCCCGGCGACCGGGGCATTCCAGCCAGTGGCGAGCCATTCGTCATCCCGCACCACCACGGCACCCACGGGGACCTCGCCTTGCGCCGCAGCCACGCGCGCGCCCTGCAGCGCGAGCCGCATCCAGTGCTCGTCACGTGCGCAGGGTTGCGGCTCACTGGGCTTCATCGGGCATGGGGCGCGGCTGTGTGAGTGTTTGCACCTGCTGCTTGACCTGTTGCTCGATCTGTCGACCTTGCACGGGCACCGTGGCGGCCTTGCCGTCTGCTGGCGCATTTTGCTGCACGGGAACAGGCAACGCCTGCTGCGTACCGGCCAGCTGCTTTCTGACCATCACCGCCATGATGACCAGCACTACGAGCAAGCCCACAAGTCCCCAACCGAAACGCATCACGATCTCCTGCACAGTGGCTGGCGATGGTAGGTCATGACGGTCTCCGCCATAAGCACATAGCCAAACCATCGTTCGATTTTTGCACCGGCGCACCGACAATGGAGACTTTTCATGCTTCGAGGCCACACCCATGCATCTTGACACCCTGGCCGTCCACGCCGGCTACACCCCCGACCCCACGACGAAGTCGGCCGCGGTGCCGATCTACCAGACCACCTCCTACGTCTTCGACAACGCGCAGCACGGCGCCGATCTGTTCGATCTGAAGGTGCCAGGCAACATCTACACGCGCATCATGAATCCGACAACCGACGTGCTGGAAAAGCGCCTGGCTGCGCTCGAAGGCGGCGTGGGCGCGCTGGCGTTTGCCTCGGGCATGTCGGCCATCACCGCGGCCATCCAGACGATTGCCGAGGCGGGCGACAACATCGTGGCCGCCAGCACGCTCTATGGCGGCACCTACAACCTGTTCGCGCACACCTTCCCGCAGCAGGGCATCACGGTGCGCTTTGCCGACCCGCGCAAACCCGAGAGCTTCGGTACACTGATCGACGAGCGCACCAAAGCGGTGTTCTGCGAATCCATCGGCAACCCGTTGGGCAACGTGACCGACATCCGCGCGCTGGCCGACGTGGCCCATGCCCACGGCGTGCCGCTGATCGTGGACAACACCGTGCCCAGCCCCTATCTGTTGCGCCCGATCGAGCACGGCGCGGACATCGTGGTGCACGCGCTCACCAAGTACCTCAACGGCCACGGCAACAGCATCGGCGGCGCGATCGTCGACAGCGGCAAATTCCCTTGGGGCCAGCACAAGGCGCGCTTCAAGCGCCTGAACGAGCCCGACGTGAGCTACCACGGCGTGGTCTACACCGAGGCGCTGGGCCCGGCGGCCTACATCGGCCGCGCGCGCGTGGTGCCGCTGAGGAACACCGGCGCGGCGCTCTCCCCGTTCAACGCCTGGCAGATCCTGCAGGGCATAGAAACCCTGGGTCTGCGCATGGAGCGCACCTGCGAGAACGCGCAAAAAATAGCCGAAACGCTGGAGCAGCACCCCAAGGTGGAGTGGGTGCGCTACGCGGGGCTGCCGGGCCACCCGGACCACGCCATCGCCCAGCGCCTGCTCGGTGGCAAGGCCTCGGGCATCGTTTCGTTCAACCTCAAGACCGAGGGCGATCCGCGCGCCGCGGGGGCGCGCTTCCTTGACGCGCTGAAACTGTTCTACCGCCTGGTGAACATCGGCGACACGCGGTCTCTGGCCACCCACCCGGCATCGACCACGCACCGCCAGCTCGACGCGGCGGAACTCCTCAGCGCGGGAGTGAGCGAGGGCATGATCCGCCTGTCGATCGGCATAGAGCACATCAGCGACCTGCTCGCGGACCTGAACCAGGCGCTGGACGCGGTCTGATCCGGTTTTGGCATCAAAAACGCGGCTGGCGCCTGTGGGGCAAGCGTCAGCCGCTATTTTTTTCAGTGCAGCAATTGCGGCACGATGGTCGACAGCGCCGGCACGTAGGTGACGATCATCAGGAAAATCAGCAGCAGCAGCGTCCAGGGTAGCGCCGCCCGCACCACCTGCCCTATCGTCATGTGCGTGATGCCCGAGGTGACGAAGAGGTTAAGCCCCACGGGTGGCGTGACCATGCCGATCTCCAGGTTCACCACCATGATGATGCCCAGATGCACCGGGTCTATGCCCAGCTTCTCGGCGATGGGAAACAGGATGGGCGCCATGATCAGGATGATGCCGGTGGGCTCCATGAACATGCCCGCCACCAGCAGCAGGATGTTGACGACGATCAGGAACTGCCACGGGGCCATGCCCATGCCGGCGATCGATTCGGCGATCTGCTGCGGTATGCGCTCCGTGGTGAGCACGTGGGCGAACAGCAGCGCATTGGCGATGATGAACATCAGCATCACCGTGACCTTGGCCGATTCCAGCAGCACGCCGGGAATGTCGCCCCACTTGAGGTCGCGGTAGATGAACACCGCCACGACGAAGGCATAGACCGCCGCCACCGCAGCCGCCTCGGTGGGCGTGAACACCCCGCCATAGATGCCGCCCAGGATGATGACCACCAGCAGCAGGCCCCACAGCGACTGGCGTCCGGCGACGAACACCTCGTTCATGCTGGCCTTGGGCTGGCGCGGCAGCTTGAGCACGCGGGCGCGCCAGTAAATGGCCACCATCAGGATCAGCCCCAGCACGATGCCCGGCAGGATGCCCGCGAGGAACAGCGCCCCCACCGAGGTTTCCGTGACCGCGCCATAGACCACGAGCACGATGGAGGGCGGAATCAGGATGCCGAGCGTGCCGGCGTTGCAGATCACGCCCGCGGCGAATTCCTTGCTGTAGCCGGCCTTGACCATGCCGGCAATCACGATGGAGCCCACCGCCACCACCGTCGCGGGCGAAGAGCCCGATACCGCCGCGAACAGCATGCAGGCCAGCACCGAGGCCATGGCCAGGCCGCCCGGGAAATGCCCCACGCAGGCATTGGCAAAGCGGATCATGCGCCGCGCCACGCCGCCCGTAGTCATGAACACGCCGCCGACGATGAAGAAGGGAATCGCCAGCAGCGTGTAGTGCTCGGACGTCTCGTAGATCTTGAGCGTGAGCGAAGCCAGCGAATCGTTGGTGAAGCCCAGTATCACCGCCAGCGAGGACAGGCCCAGCGCCACGCCCACGGGCATGCCCATGAACATGAAGACGAAGAGCAGCACGAAGAGAACCAGGGTGTTCATGGCTTGGCCTCCATCTCTTCGCGCATCTTCAGCGCGTCTTCGGCCTCGTCGCCGAGCAGGTGCACGTCCTGCCCGCTCAGGAGCTTGTAGAACACCACGCCAAAGCGCAGCGCCAGCAGGATGAAACCGAAGGGCAGCACGATCTTGGGCACCCACTGCGGCACCGGAATGTCCTGCATGTACACGCCCACGGTGTAGAGCTTGGACAGGTACTGCCAACCCCCAAAGGCGAGCACGCATGAATACAGGATGCACAGCGCCGTGGCCGCCAGCGCGACGGCGCGCGCCAGGCGCGGGTTCATGACCCTGATCAAGGCGTCGATGCCGATGTGCGCGCTCACGCGCACGCCGTAGGACGCGCCGATGAAGATCATCCAGGCGAACATCACCCCGGTGAGCTCCATCGCCCAGGTGAAGCTGTAGTTGAACACGTAGCGCGCAACCACCTGGCCAAAGGTGACCAGGGTCATGCCCGCCAGCATCAGCGCGAGGAAGTACTCCTCAAGTCGATCCATCCAGCGCATGCTCGGATACCCTCAAGTGAAATTAACAGGCCAAAAAAAGCGACCCAGTGTGCGGGTCGCTTCCCTCTTTGGGCTTGGCAAATGCAAGGCCCCCTGACGCTCACTGGTTGGACTTGAGGGCCGCGTCGATCAGGTCCTTGCCGATGTCGCCTTCAAACTTCTTCCACACCGGCTCCATGGCCTTGCGCCAGGCGGCGACGTCGTCCTTGGTCAGCTGCTGGATGCGCGCCTTGCCGGCCTCGCTGATGAGCTTCTTGTCGCGCTCGTTGAAGTCGCCGGCGAGCTTGTTGCCGTATTCGGTGGCTTCGGCCATGGCCTCGGACAGGCCCTTCCTCACGTCGGCGGGCAGGCCTTCCCACCACTTGGAGTTGGTCACCACCATGTAGTCGAGCACGCCGTGGTTGGTCTCGGCGATGGTCTTCTGCACCTCGTGGAACTTCTGCGAATACATGTTCGACCAGGTGTTCTCCTGGCCGTCGACCACGCCGGTCTGCAGCGCCTGGTAGACCTCGGAGAAGGCCATCTTCTGCGGGTTGGCGTTCATCGCGCGGAACTGCGCCTCCAGCACGTCGGACGCCTGGATGCGGAACTTCAGGCCCTTGACGTCCTCGGGACGCTCGAGCTTGTCCTTGTTGGTCGACAGCTGCTTCATGCCGTTGTGCCAGAAGGCCAGGCCCTGCAGGCCGCGGCCCTTGATCGAGTCGAGCAGCGACTTGCCCGCCTCGCTGGCCTGGAAGCGGTCCACCGCGGCCATGTCGTCGAACAGGAAGGGCAGATCGAACAGCTGGATCTTCTTGGTGTAGCGGTCGAACTTGGACAGCGAGGGCGCAATCATCTGCACGTCACCCAGCAGCAGCGCTTCCATTTCCTTGCCGTCGCCAAACAGCTGCGAGTTGGGGAAGACCTGAACCTGCACCTTGCCCGGCAGCTTGGCCTCGGCCAGTTCCTTGAATTTGAGCGAGGCCTGCCCCTTGGGCGTCTTGTCGGCCACCACGTGGCTGAACTTGACCACGATGGGCTGCGCATGGGCCGCCACGGTGGCGCCGAAAGCCAGCACGGCGCAGGCCAGAATGTGTTTCAGGGGCAATCGCATCGGAAGTCTCCTCGCAACAGGTACAACGAACAAGCCTTGCACTTTAGGCCAGCCGGATGCCAAGCGTAACTGTGGCCTTCCACAGCTAGGGTTTACACCTAAGGGCGCTCCGAAGACACCGCTCCCGGACAGCCTTGCCCTAAGTTTCGAGAGCCGCGCGCACCCGCTCCAGCCAGGCGGCGGTACGCGGCTCCAGTTGCTCGTACACCGCCTGCGTGCCTTGCCGCAGGCGCTCGCGCCGGCCCTCGTCCAGCAGGTGGATGCGCGTTGCGCCGCTGGCGCGCAGCGCGGCCAGGGCGGCGTCGTTTTCCTGCTGGGCAATGGTGTTGCCCCAGGCCAGCGCCTCCTGCAGCGCCGTCAACACGAGGTGGCGGTCGTGCGCGCCAAGGAAATCCCAGAAGCGCCGCTGCGCCACCACCGCGTAGCCCAGCCAGGCGTGCGCGGTCAGGCTCAGGTCGAGCTGGGCCTCGTGCATGCGCTGGGTCCAGAAGTTGGAGATCGGGTTTTCCGTGCCGTCCACCACCCCCAGCGCCAGCGCGCGCCGCGCCTCGCCGAAGGCCAGCACCACCGGGCGCGCGCCCAGCACCCGCATCTGCCGCGCAATCACGCGCGAGCTTTGCACGCGCATGCGCAGGCCCGCGAAGTCCTGCGGCGCCAGCAGCGGCCGGTTGGCGCTCATGTGCTTGAAGCCGTTGTCCAGATAGCCCAGGCCCACCAGGCCCTGGTGCGCCAGGCCGTCGAGCAGCGCCTGCCCGACCGGCCCCCGGGTGATGCGGTGCACCTGCGCGCGCGCGCCGAACAGGAAGGGCAGATCAAACAGCTCGAACTCGGGAAAGCCGATGGCGCCGAACTTGGACAGCGAAGGCGCCAGCATGTCCACCGCGCCCAGCTGCAGTGCCTGCATCTCGTCGGCGTCGCCATAGAGCAGCGAATTCGGGTAGATCACCACCTGGATGCGCCCCGCGCTCGCCTGCTGCACGTTCTGCTGGAAGCGCTCCATGGTCAGCCCCTTGGGGGTCTGGCGCGTGACCACGTGCGACAGGCGGATGGTCACGCGCGCCGGTTGCGCGGCCGCGGGCAGCGGCACGGCCGTGGCCGCGAGGGCCCCGAGCAGACGGCGGCGGGAAGCGAGCGAAGCAGGCACGGCCGCTATTATCCAAAGCCGTGCCGCTGACCGCCCCGCATCCCGCCGAAGACTTCGCGCTCCTGCACGCCGCCACCCGCCCCCTGGGCGAGCGCGGCGGCCGGCGCGCCACGCTCTGGATGCTGGGCCTGGCCTTGCTGACCGTGCTGACCGTGCTGGCCCTGGCCTGGTATCTGCACCGTGTCGAAGTGCAGGAAGAAGAACGCCGGCGCGGCGCGGACGCGCAGTGGCTGGAGCAAAGCGTGCAGTTCCACTTCCGCCGTCTTGAAGGCGATCTGGCGCAGCGCGCGCGCCAGCTCGCGATCGATGGCCCGCAGGCGCTGCAGACGCCGGGCCAGGGCGAGGCCGACACCCACCCTGCCGGCCTGCTGTGGCGCAGTCCCGCCGTGGTGCAGGCGCAGGCCTGGCTGGCCCAGCCGGGCGACCCGCGCGGCAGCGCCGGGGACCTCGCCATCTGGCGGGCCGACCTGGAGTCGAATGCCGAAAACCACCAGCAGCTGCAGCTGCTGCAGGACACCGCCGCCAGCCTGCGGCGGGCAAGCTACGCCGGGCCCCTGCGGGATGCGGACGGCGGCCAGGACGGGCGCGTCTGGCTGGCCGTCCCCTCGTTCGACGGCGCCCGCCTGGCCGGGCTCTACGTGGTGGCGCTGTCCATGCAGCAGGCGCTGGTCGCCCTGCTGCCGCCCTGGTTCATCGCGCAGCAGCAGGTGCGCATCGTGGCGGACGCGGGCCTGCCGGGCGGCACTGCGCCGGACGGCGCCAGCTACCTCACGCCCATGAACCTGCCCGGCGTGGAGCTGCTGCTGCAGGTGACGCCGCTGGGTTCGCACACCTCCTCCACGCCGCGGCTGTTCTTCGCCGTCGCCCTGGTGTTCCTGCTCGGCCTGCTGGTGAGCCTGCTGGCGCTGCGGCGCGACTTTGCCAAGCGCCAGCAGGTGCAGCAGCGCCTGCAGGCCGAGGTGGCGCTGCGCTCGGCCATGGAGCGCTCAGTCAGCATAGGCATGCGCGCCTGGGACCTGCAGGGCACCATCCTCTACGTGAACCAGGCCTTCTGCGCCATGGTGGGCTACGGCGCGCAGGAGCTGCGCGGCGCGCGCGCGCCCATGCCCTACTGGCCGGACGAGCAGGCGGGCGAGCTGGCCGTGCTGCACGGCGGCATCCTGCATGCGGGCACGCAGCCGCAGGGCCTGGAGGCGCAGTACCGCCACCGCGACGGCCACCTGGTGGACGTGCTGATTCACGAGGCGCCGCTGCTTGCCGCCGACGGACGCCAGCTCGGCTGGATGAGTTCGGTGCTGGACATCAGCGAACGCAAGCATGCGCAGCGGCTGGCCGCCGAGCAGCAGGAAAAGCTCGAAGCCTCCGAGCGCCTGGTGGCCGTGGGCGAGGTGGCCTCCACGCTGGCGCACGAGCTCAACCAACCGCTGGGCGCGCTGGCCAGCTTTGCCAACGGCCTACTCAACCGCCTGCGCGCGGGCACGATTGCCCTGGCCGACATGGAACCCGTGGTGCGGCGCATGGCGCAGCTGGCCGAGCGCGCCGGCGGCGTGACGCAGCGCGTGAACGCCTTTGCGCGCAAGCGCGAGCTGCACCTGACGCGGCTGGACCTGGCGGCGCTGGTGCGCCGCGCGGTAAGCACGGCGCAGGAAGGCCAGGCCACGCCCATCGCCCTGCAGCTGCCAAGCCGCCCCGTGCTGGTGCGCGGCGACGCCCTGCTGCTGGAACACCTGGTGCACAACCTGTGCTCCAACGCGCTGGACTGGGCGGGCGAAGCCGCGACCGCCCCGGCCCGGGTACAGGTGCGCCTGCAGGCCGACACGACCACGGGCGAAGCGAGCCTGGCGGTGGCCGACAGCGGCCCCGGCGTGTCCGAGGCCGCCCAGGCCCGGCTGTTTGACGCCTTCTTCAGCACCAAGCACGGTGGCATGGGCATGGGCCTGGCCATCTGCCGCTCGATTGCCGAGGCGCACCACGGGCGCATCCAGGTGGAGCGCGACGCACTGCTGGGCGGCGCGCTGTTCACCGCCATCCTGCCCTTGGAGAGCGACGCATGAACACCACCGCCATGGACATCCACATCGTCGATGACGATGCCGACGTGCGCGACGGCCTGGCCTGGCTGTTCGATTCACGCGGCTGGAAGACCCGGGTATGGCAGGGCGGCGACGTCTTTCTGGATGCCGCCCGCGCGCTGCAGGGCCAGTGGGGCCTGGCGGTGGTGCTGCTGGACATCCGCATGCAGCCGCTCTCGGGCCTCGTGACTTTCGAGCGTCTCAAGACCCTGGGCTGCCCCTGGCCCGTGCTCTTCCTGACCGGGCATGGTGACGTGGCCACGGCGGTGCAGGCGGTCAAGGAAGGCGCCTGGGACTTTCTGGAAAAGCCCTTCCAGGACAACATGCTGGTGGACCGCGTGGAGCAGGCCATGCAAGCGCTGCTGACACGCAGCGCCGGCGAGCGCGAGCTGCAGCGCCTGCGCCAGGCGCTGGCGTCCCTGAGCCCGCGCGAACGCGAGGTGCTGGGCGAGCTGCTGCGCGGCCACTACAACAAGAACATCGCCGAGCACCTGGGCATCAGCGCGCGCACGGTGGAATTCCACCGCGCCAACATCTTCGAGAAAATGGGCGTGGAGTCGGCCATCGAACTGGCGCACAAGCTGGGGCAGCTGCCCCCGGCGGATCTGGGTCTGAAAAACGGTCCCACCGCCTTCTGAAAACGCCGGGCGGCCGTTCACTACAGGCCGGGCAGCCCCGCCACATGCGCGCCGACGGCCAGTGAGCTCGTGAGCCCCGGCGATTCGATGCCAAAGAGGTTGACCAGCCCAGGCACGCCATGCTCGCGCGGCCCCTGGATCAGAAAATCCGCCGCGGGCTCTGCGGGCCCGCTGATTTTGGGGCGCATGCCTGCATAACCCGGCTGCAGCGCGCCATCGGGCAGCTCAGGCCAGTAGCGGCGCACCTCGCCGTAAAACCCCAGTGCGCGTTCGGCCTGCACCTGCAGGTCGCCCGGGTCATCGACCCACTGCACGTCCGGCCCGAACCGGGCCTGGCCCGCAAGATCGAGCGTCAGGTGCACGCCCAGGCCCGCGGACTCGGGCAAGGGGTAGATCAGACGGGAAAACGGCACGCGCACGGCACATGAGAAATAACTGCCCTTGGCGTGGAAGGCGACGGGCACGCAGGCCGCCGGCAAACCCTCGATGCGCCGCGCCAGATCAACCGCATTCAAGCCGGCCGCATTCACGAGCAGGCGCGTATCGATCGCCGTGCCGTCGTGCGTGCGTACCCGCAGCGCTCCCGCCACGCGGGCCACGGTCTGAACCTGCGTCCTGAGCACCACCGTGCCGCCCGCGCGCTCCAGATCGGCCTGCAACGCGAGCATCAGTGCATGGCTGTCGATGATGCCGGTGTCGGGCGAAACCAGCGCCGCATGGCAGGCGAGCGCAGGTTCAAGCCGCCGGGCGGCCGCGCCGTCGAGCCAGTGCAGCCCTCGCACACCGTTGGCCTGCGCGCGCTCGGCCACGGCCTGCAGCGCATCGGTCTGCTGCTCTGAGGTGGCGACGACAAGCTTGCCGCAGCGCCGGTGCGGCACGCCCCGCTGTGCGCAGTAGTCGTAGAGCATGGTGCGACCCTGCACGCACAGGCGCGCCTTGAGCGAGCCCGCCGGGTAATAGAGGCCTGCATGGATGACCTCGCTGCTCCGCGCGCTCGTCTGCGTGCCGATCGCGTCCTCGGCTTCGAGCACCAGCACGTCGCGCCCTTGCAAGGCCAACGCACGCGCGATCGCCAGGCCCACCACGCCCGCACCCACCACCACGCATTGCACGCTGTCTGCCATGGTCCACCCGTTCTCGCAAAGCTCGAGCCCGAATTATCCGGTGCAAGGCTCGCAAGATGGGGTGGTGAACACACAGGCCTTGGACTGTTTCACCCTGTGTGCGTGGCCCCCCTGCGCCGTGACGAAGCCTGTCGGGTCTTCGTGTCGCTCCAGGCTTCTTCGGTTTCATGAAACAGCACGTTCCGGCAAAACCGAGAACCGCATCCGCGTGCGTTCTCTTGCCCGCGCATGGTCCACCACAGGCAAGGGGTAGTCCACGCCCAGGCGCAACCCGCAGGTCGCCAGCTCGGCCGGCTTCATGGCGGCTGGAAAGTGGATGTGCGCATCGGGCACGCGCGCCAGCTCAGGCAGGTAGCGGCGGATGAACCTGCCCTCGGGGTCGAAGCGCTGCGATTGCGTCACCGGGTTGAAGATGCGAAACCAGGGCTGTGCGTCGCAGCCCGTGGAGGCCGCCCACTGCCAGCCGCCGTTGTTGGCAGCCAGGTCGTAGTCGTTCAGGTGCTGCGCAAAAAAGCGCTCACCACGGCGCCAGTCGATACCCAGGTCCTTGGTCAGAAAGCTTGCCACCACCATGCGCAGGCGGTTGTGCATGTAGCCGGTTTGCAGCAGCTGGCGCATGGCGGCATCGACCAGCGGATAGCCGGTGCGCGCTTCGCACCAGGCCTGCCACAGCTCGGGCGCTGGATCCCACTGCACGCGGTCGTACTCGGGCTTGAACGACTGCGTGACGACCTGCGGGTGATGCCACAGAATCATGAAGTAGAAGTCACGCCAGGCCAGTTCGGACAGCCAGGTCTGCGCGCCCTCGCAGCCCTGTTCGGCCTGCTTTGCCGCCAGCCGCGCCAGCTGGCGGATCGAGACCGTGCCAAAGCGCAGGTGTACCGACAGGTAGGACACGCCCTTGCGGCCGGGGTAGTCGCGTGCTTCTTTGTACGCCGCCATGCGCGGCACAAAGTCTTGCAGCAGCCGCTGTGCGCCGCTCATGCCCGTGGGCAGGGCCAGCTCGTGCAGGTTGGTGGGGCCAAAGCCCAGGTCTGACAGCGTGGGCAGGTCTTCACCTGCGGGCGGCGGCGCCAGGTGCTGAGCGTAGCGATCGACGGGGTAGGCTCTGAGCTGGAAATCGTCCAGCCGCTGCAGCCAGGCGCGCCTGTAGGGCGTGAACACGCTGTAGGGCCGGCCTTGCTGGGTCAGCACCTCGCCCTGGTCGAGCAGCGCCTGATCCTTGTAATCGCTGAAGGCGATGCCCAGCGCGCACAAGGCCTCGGCCACGCGCCGGTCGCGCGCGATGGCCTCGGGTTCGTAGTCGCGGTTGACCAATACCTCCCGCACGCCAAGCGCCTGCGCGAGTTCAGCCATGCACTGCAGCGCCCGGCCATGGCGCACGATGAGTCCGCCACCCGGGGCGCCGCTGCGCGCGGCCAGCTGCCGCAGGCGCGCGTGCAGCTCCAGCACGCTGGCGTGGATGAACTGCACGCGCCGGTCTTCGCGGCTGGGCAGTGCATCCAGGATGTCGGTGTCGAACACGAACACGCAATACACCCGCTGGTAGCGGCGCAGCGCGTGGTACAGCGCGGCATGGTCGTCGCAGCGCAGGTCGCGGCGCAGCCATACCAGCGCGCCTGCGCCCGTGGTGGCAACCTCCCTTTTCCCTACGCTGCGTGTCACCGTTCGCCCCGGCATCGGCTCACGCTGGCATCAGTACGGGGCCGCCCTTTTCCAGCGCCCGCTGGTAGGCCGGCCGCGCGCGCATGCGTTGGCGGTAGGCGAGCAGATGCGGCCAGGCCGCTTCGTTGCCACCGCGCGCCAGGGCGGCTTCGACGGCGAAGCTCATCTGAAAATCCGCCATGGTGAGGTGCTCGCCCGCAAACCACGGGTGCTGCGTCAAGTGCGCCTCCATGAACGCCAGCGCGGTCTGCACGTTGGGATCGATGAGCTTTTGCTGCACCTTGGCGCACAGCGCCCGGGCCACGGGACGCACAAAAAACGGCATGGGCTGGCGCGGGATGGTGACAAACACCAGCTTCATGACCAGCCAGTTCATCAGCGAGCCCTCGGCGTAATGCATCCAGAAGCGGCACTGGCGGTGCTCCGGCGTGCCGCGAGCGGGCTCCAGATGCGCCAGTTCAGCCGGTGCCTGGGCACCAAAGCGCTCCACCAGGTACTCGATGATGGCGCCTGACTCGGCCACGACGGCATCGCCATCGGTCACGACGGGTGACTTGCCTAAAGGGTGGATTTTTTTGAGCTCCGCCGGTGCCAGCCGGCTCACCGGATCGCGTCGATAGAGGCGGATTTCGTAAGGAACGCCCAGCTCTTCGAGCAGCCAGAGGATGCGCTGCGAGCGCGACGTTTCAAGGTGGTGGACGGTGAGCATGTGCATCCTTGGTGGTGGTGGTGGCGGAGGCGGATTGGCGCAGCCAGCGCATCAGGGCTCCGACCAGCGGAATTTTCTCGTACAACTCTTCGGCGGTGTCCCAGTAGTCGCGATGCAGCGTCACGCGGCCCTGCGCATCGAAGCGCACCAGGGTCGCACCGTGGATGCATTGCTCCACCCGCGGTCGCCAGCGGCGCATGCGAAAGCGGAACTCCCAGGCCAGAAAGGCCTGATCGCCCTGCACGAGGTGCTGGGTGACGGTAAAGCGCGGCTGCTCCAGCGTGGCGAACATGTGCGCAAAAATCCGCGCGATGGCCGGCACGCCGCGCACGTCGTTGAAAGGGTCCTTGAAATGCGCGTCAGGTGCGTAATGGGCGTCCAGCCGGGACAGATCCGCGGGCGAAAGCTGCTCGTACAAGGCGATCAGGCGCTGCGTGGCGGATTGCGCGGTGGCCTGGATGGCGGCCTGCGTGCCGCGGCCAGCAAGCGAGGATGAAGTTCGCATGGTCAGAGCCCCGTGAAGCGGTGCACCAGAGGGAAATACCAACGGTACGGCAGGCAGCGCATGAGCTTGAGCACGCCTGTGAAGCGCTTGGGAAAGTGCAGCTCGAACTGCCCTCGCTCCCAGCCGCGCACGATGGCCAGCGCCGCCTGCTCCGGCGTGAGCAGTGCCGGCATGGAAAACTGGTTGTGTGCCGTCAGCGGGGTATCGACGAAACCGGGGTTGACCAGGCTCACGCCCACCCCCTGGGGGCGCAGGTCAAGAAACAGGTTTTCCGCCAGATTGATCAGCGCCGCCTTGGTGGGCCCGTACGCCAGGCTTTGTGGCAGGCCGCGCCAACCGGCCACGCTGGCCACCAAGCTCAGGTGTGGCCTGCGCCCGGCGTCGGCGGCCTGGAGCAGCGCGGGCACCACGGCGGCCAGCACCTGCAGCGCGCCCATGACGTTGACACGCTGGTGCTGCAGCAGCTCAGCCAACTCCAGCGCGTCGGCCGACATGGGGCGGTAGTGGCCGGCGCAATAGCACACCAGGTCCAATGGGCCGCCGGCCAGCAGTTGCTGCGCCGCGTCGGCGACGGCCTGCGCATCCGTCACATCGAGCGCCAGCGCCTGGCTGCCGGAGTGCTCTCGCACGAAGGCATCGAGCAATGCCTGCTGGCGCGCCGACACGCACACCTGGGCGCCACGCGCGTGCAGCAGGGAGGCCACGGCGCGCCCGATGCCGCTGGACGCGCCGACCAGCCACACGCGTTGGCCGCGCCAGTCGGTGATGGGGGGGTTGAGGGGCACGGCGCTATGTCTTGGTGAAGGACAGCAGCACTTCGCCCAGCGTGACGCCAAACTTGCTCATGGTGGCGCGGTTGAGCATCACGCGCTCATCGACCAGGAACATCCAGTCGTCGAACTGCACCTCGACCTCCTTGCCGTCCACCGGCAAGCGCAGCGTGTAGTTCCAGCGGAAAGCGTTGCCGGACTCCTGCCCTTGGGCCTCGCCCACCACGTCATCGGCACGGCCGGTGTAGCGACCATCCGCGTGCTTGGTCAGGCGCCAGACGCGGCGCTGGGTGCTGCCGTCCGCGTAGGTGAAGGCCTCGTCCAGCACGCCCTGGTTGCCTTCCCAGTGGCAGTCCATCACCACCGCGAAGCGGCGCACCACCTCGCCGCCGCGCTTCTGGAAGATGCCGTGGGCCAGGACGCGGCCGTTGAAATAGCGGTCCAGCTCCAGCAGCGGGCGCTGCTGGGCATAGTCGGTCACCTGCGGGCTGGCGCAGCCCGCGAGGACGGCAGAGCCTGCCAGCAGGGCCAGCAGGGCATGGCGGCGGGTGTTCATGGGGTCACTCCTAGGGTGGGGGTTGGTGAGCGGATCAGCAGCCGGTGCAGCAGCGCGGCCGCCAGCAGCTTGAGCGCGCAGGGCAGCAGCGCGTACATCCATGCCAGGCGTTGCAGCGCCAGGGGGTCCTGGCTGCCCGGTAGGTAGCCCAACCATTGCAGCAGCGGCAGCGTCGCCCCGGCGGCCAGCGCCAGATTGAACTTGGTGGCCAGGTTCCACCAGCCCAGGTATGCACCGTCATGCGCGCCTTGCGCGCCGTGGCGCGCTATCAGCAAGGCCAGCAGCGCGCCGGGCACGGCGAGATCGGCCCCCAGTGCCGCGCCCGACAGCACGCAGATCACGGCAAAGGCCGCCACCTGCCCGCCCTGCAGCGCGGCGGCCCAGCCAAAGCCGGCCACGGCCAGCAGCATGCCGGCCAGCCACGCCCGCTCCAGCCCGAAGCGGCGCACCACCCGCAGCCAGCCCGGCAGGGACAGCGCGCCACTGACGAAATACAGCACCAGAAAGAGCGCGATCTGCGGCGGCGTGGCCCGCAGCCGGTCCTGGGCGAAGAACAGCATCAGCGCGGCCGGGATAGCGCTGGCGATGCCGTTGCACAAAAACACCGCCAGCAGTCGGCGAAACGCGGCCTGGGTCAGCGGCTTCCAAAGCTGGAGCTTGCGCGGTTCGTGCCGCTCACGCGGTTCGGTGGTCAACGGCGGGCGCGGTGCCCGCCACAGCGCCAGCCAGCCGGCCAGCAATGCCAGCGCAAACACCCCCAGCATGGTGCCCGCACCCCAAGCCACCGAGAGCGCGCTGGCTGTGACCACGCCGATCAGTCCCGGTCCTTCGCGCCAGGCCACGATGCGGCTGCGCTGCACGGCGTCGCCCCCCAGGCGCACACCCCAGGCCTGGTGGGCGATGACCAGCAGGCTGTGCGCCAGGCAGGTGAACAGCAGCCCCGCCACCATCCAGGTCGCCAGCGCCGACGGCCCTTGCACCCGCGGAAAGAACAGTCCCGCCATGCCGCCACCCAGGAACAGCGCCGAGGCGCCAGCCACCCACAATACCGCATGCGCGGCTCGGCGGTACAACAGGTCGCTCAAACGCCCCAGCAGCGGCTCGGCCCCCGCATCCATCAATCGCACCAGCAGCAGCAGCGCCCCCACCGTGGCCAGCGGCAGGCCGAGATCCCTGGCGTAGTAATGCGGCAGCACCACATACAGCGGCAGCGCGGCAAAGGCCAGCGGCAGACCCATCAGCCCATAGGCCAGCCCGGAGCGCCAGGGCAGCAGCTGCGCAGCATCAGATGACCCGCCGCGGGTCATGGCCCGGTTCCTGGGTGGCGCGCCAGCAAGGCGCTGCGCAGGCCGGGCTCGGACGTACGCGGCGACAGCCAGATGCCGAAGAAGCGGCTCGCCAGCTCGGCGTCATCAATCCCGCCCAGCGCCTGCTCGCCGCGCCACAGCCGCATGCCGCGCCCGGGCTGATACAGGCCTGTCAGGCGATCGCCCGGCTGCACGTCGGGCAGCACGGCGGCCAGCGCCACTCGCCAGCGATCGGCCTGCGCAGGCGCCAGTTCGCCCTGGCGCTCGATCTCCTCGATGGAGCGCTGGGCGATGGCAGTGCCGGTGAAGGCGCGGTGGTAAGTCAACTCCAACGCCAGCGGGTAGGCGCCAAAGTCGGCCGCTTTGAACCGAGGGCCTGCCCACAGGCGGGCGCCGTAGATGCGCAGCCCGAGAAAGCGCATCTGCCCCTGGCCCGACAGGCTGGCACCGGGCAGCGCCTGGCGGATGAAGGCGGGCGGCGCCGATGCGTTCTCTGCCGCCGCAGCAAGCGCAGCGCCAGCGCAGGCAACGGCCACCGCCACGACCAGCACGCCGGACCGCGCCATGCAATTCCATGATGAAAACAGGCTGTAAGTCATATGTGACAAGCGCAAGCAGCTATCTTTTTCAGTCTTTCACCAGCGTGAACTGCACCACGTCGATGCTGCCGCTGTCGAAGGCGGCCTCGCAGTACGCGAGGTAGAACTCCCAGGTGCGCAGGAACTTCGCATCAAAGCCCTGAGCCAGCACCTGGGCGCGCTGCCGCGTGAACTGGCGGTGCCAGCGGCGCAGGGTCTCGGCGTAGTCCGCGCCGAAGGCCAATTCCTCCACCACGCGCAGCCCGGCCTGCTGCGCCGCCGCGCGAAAGCGCGCCGGGCTGGGCAGGCAGCCGCCCGGAAAGACGTATTGCTGGATGAAGTCCGTGCCCTGCACATAGCGCTCGAACAGCGCGTCATCGATGACGATGCTTTGCACGCACGCGCGCCCGCCGGGTTTGAGCAAGCGTGCCACGGTGCCAAAGTAGCTGGGCCAGTAGGCCTGGCCCACGGCCTCGACCATTTCTATGGAGCAGATGGCGTCGAAGGGGGCGTCCTGGATGTCGCGGTAGTCCTGCAGGCGCAGCTCGGCCTTGTCGGTTAGCCCAGCGTCGTGCAGGCGCCGCTGGCCAAACGCCAGCTGCTCGGTGGACAGTGTCACGCCCGTCACGTGCGCCCCGAACTCGCTCGCCGCCATCTCGGCCAGCGCGCCCCAGCCACAGCCGATCTCCAGCACGCGGTGGCCCGGATGCACTGCGGCGCTGCGCAGCGCGCGGCGCACCTTGGCATGCTGCGCGGCGGTGAAATCGCCCGCCAGATCGCCCTGGAACCAGGCGGACGAGTAAGTCATGCTTGGATCCAGCCACAACTGGTAGAAGGCGTTGCCCAGGTCGTAGTGGGCGTGGATGTTGCGCCGGCTGCCGGTGCGCGTGTTGCGGTTGAGCAGGTGGCGCAGCCGGTAGGCCAGCCGCCCCCACCAGGCGCCGTACACCAGCGACTCCAGCGCGTCGCGATTGGCCATCAGCAGGCGCAGCAGGTCGGCCAGGTGCGGCGTGCTCCAGTGCTGATCGATATAGCCCTCGGCCAGACCGATGTCGCCCGAGCGCAGCACGGCGCCAAACACGCTCCAGTCGTGCAGGCGCAAGCTGGCGTGCGGCTGGCCGCCCTGGCCGAGCTCAAGGGTGCTGCCATCGGGCAGCTCCAGATGCAGCGTGCCGTGCTGCAGGCGCTGCAACAGGCGCAGCGCGTGGCGTGCACGGGCGGGCAGGCCCGCGGGCAAATGGAAGGGCAAGGCCGTGGTGGTCGTGTTCATGATCAGCGGTCGGTTGCAGACGAACGGGAAACAGGCAACGCTGGCGCCTGCGGCTTGGTGTGAAACGGCACCTGCTTGAGCCACAGCAGCAGCGCATTCCAGAGGATGCGGGCCATCACGCCCAGGGTCAGCAATGGGTAGCGCCACAGGGCGCGGCGGCGGCTGGCGGCGGTCAGCGGCTCCAGCCGCCCGGCCATGCCGGTCAGCAGCACGGGGCCCTCCGCGTCGTGGTAGTCGATGCGCACCCTCGCCGATTGCAGCCCATCGGCCCCGCCCCGGCGAAACTCAAAGCGGTAGCCACCCTCCACCGTGCAGAAAGGCGAGACATGAAACACTTTGCGCGCCCGCAACTCCTGGCCATAGTGCGGGTGGTCGAGCAGGTAGGCGTGGCGTTCGCCAAAGGTGTTGTTCACCTCGGCCACGATGGCGCGCAGACTGCCATCCATGCGGTGGCAGTACCAGAAGCTCACCGGCTTGAAGCTGTAGCCCAGCACGCGCGGGTAGCACTGCAGCCAGATTTCACCCTGCGCATCGGTAACGCCTTCGCTGTGCAGCAACGCTTCCAGCCAGGCCAGTGCGCCGCCCTGCTGCGGGCCGCGGCCGCCACCATGGTCGGTGTCGCGAAACGAAAGCCATCCCGCGCGGTTGAGCGCCAGCACGCCCGCCGCCTCGGGCCGCTCACGCAGCGTGCGCATGGGCAGCAGCAGGAAGAACGTGGGCACGATGAAGCGGTGCTTGCGCGGGCGCAGCCGGGTGTGCCACACATGGCCAAAGCCGATGTGCGGCACACGAACCGGCGCGCCAGCACCGGGTGCGATGGTGCTCATGCCGCCTCCCGGCGACGCAATTGCGCCAGCAGCGCGTCGGCGGCGCGATAGCCCGACTGCAGGCCGTCTTCATGAAAGCCGTAGCTCGCCCAGGCGCCGGCAAACCAGGTGCGCTGCGCGCCTTGCAGCTGCGGCACCTGCTTTTGCGCGGCCAGCGCGCCCAGGTCGAACACCGGGTGCTCGTAATCGAACTCACCCAGCACCTGCGCGCGGTCGATGGGGCGCACCGGGTTGAGCGACACCAGCACCGGCTGGGCAAAGGGCAGCGGCTGCAGGCGGCCCAGCCAGTAATGCAGGCACACCCGGGCCGATTCCTGTGCACCATCGGCCGCGCGCTCGTAGTTCCATGCCGCCCAGGCGGCGCGGCGCCGGGGCATCACGCGGGTGTCGGTGTGCAGAACGGCGCGGTTGGCCTGATAGCGGATGGCGCCCAGCACCCGCCGCTCGTCGGCGCTGGGCTGCGCCAGCAGGTGCAGGGCCTGATCGCTGTGCACGGCCAGAATCACGGCGTCAAAGCGCTCCACGCCGCTGCCCGTGCGGACGAACACGCCTGCGGCGTTGCGCGTGATGTGCGTGACTGGCGTGGCCAGGCGCGCATCCAGCCCGCGCACGATGGCTTGGACATACTGGCGCGCACCGCCTGCCACGGTGTGCCATTGCGGCCGGTTGCGCACTTGGATCAAGCCGTGGTTGTGGCAAAAGCGCACCATGGTGCCCACCGGAAAGCGCAGCATCTGGTCGGTCGGACAGCTCCAGATGCAGCCCAGCATAGGCAAAAAATACCAATGGCGAAACGCTGCACCAAAGCCATGCCGATCCAGAAAATCGCCCAGCGGCTGCGCCAGCGCCTGCTCCTGCCCACTTTCGGCCAGCGCAGTGCACAGGCGGTTGAAGCGCAACAACTCAGAGAGCATGCCGAGAAAGCGCGGGCGCAGCAGGTTGCGCCGTTGGGCAAACACGGTCGCCAGGCTGGAGCCGCTCCATTCCAGCGCATCGGCACCCACGGCGCCCGCGCCCGGCACCTGGACGGAAAACGACATGTCCGAGGGGGCCGTGGGCACCTGCAGCTCATCGAGCAGCTCGATCAGGCCGGGGTAGGTGCGCTCGTTGAACACCAGAAAGCCGGTGTCTACCCCGTGCGTCACGGTCTGGCCGCGCGCATCGGGCAGGGTCACATCCACGGTATGGGTGTGGCCGCCGAAATGGCGCCCCGCCTCGAACAGCGTGACTCGCGCGTGTCTGCGCAGCCGGTGCGCGGCCGCCAAACCCGAGATGCCCGATCCGATGACTGCGACGTTCATGTCCTTTTCCCCATTCGTGGTGATTTCGCGCGCCCAGCCGGCTCATCGCGTTGTGGCGTAATGTACTAGACAAAATCATTTTTGTCTTGGACAATAATTACAAACTTCGCCATCAACCATGAACTCTCTGTCTTCTTCCCCCACCCTGGGCGAGTCCCTTTCGAACTCTCTTGGCTTGCCCATTGCCACCGTGGAACGTGAGACCGGCCTGGGCAAAGACACCTTGCGTGTCTGGGAACGGCGCTACGGCTTTCCCAAGCCAGTGCGCGATTCCGCGGGCGACCGGCGGTACAGCGCGACTCAGGTCCAGCAGCTCAGGTTGATTCGCAGGCTTCTGGATGCGGGCATGCGGCCGGGCAAGATCGTGGGTCTGGATCACGCGCAGTTGCAGGCGCTGCTGACCCAACACGCGCCTGCTTTGTCAGAATATTTGTCCAAGACAATATCGACCAACCGTGCCCCGGATTCTTTGCAAGAGGCGCTGCTTCAGGCGATTGGCAGGCATGATCCCCGGGCGCTGCGGCACGGGCTCAGCGCGGCCCAGATGCGCATGGGTCTGGCGCCTTTCGTGACCGACCTGGTGGCCCCCTTGACCACCGCAGTGGGTGAGGCCTGGGCCCAAGGGCGCTTCGAGGTTTTCGAGGAACACCTGTACACCGAGGTGCTCACCGGCGTGTTGCGCCAGGCCATTGCCTCGCTGACGCCGCAACCAGCGTCGCAGGGGCCCAAGGTGCTGCTAACCACCCTGTCACAGGAGCAGCACGGCCTGGGGTTGTTGATGGTGGAAGCGCTTTTGATGCTGGAAGGCTGCGCCTGCGTGTCGCTGGGTACGCAGACGCCGGTGGCCGATGTCGCCCAGGCGGCGCGGGCGCACCAGGTGGACGTGGTGGCCTTGAGCTTCAGCAACGTGCACAAGGCGGCCATGGTGCATGCTGGGCTGCGCGAGTTGCGCACCCAGCTGCCGGCAAGCACCACGCTGTGGGTGGGTGGCGCATGCAGCGCGCTGTATCAGAGGCCGCTGACGGGCATCAGCGCCGTACAGCATTTGTCCAACCTCCAGCCCTTGGTGGCGCAGTGGCGCCACGCCCGCTGAAATCCTGCAGGAGACCCCACATGCCCATCGTTTCGCCCACCCATCTCAGGGCTTTTGCAGACCTGTCGCACCGCCAGCGACGCTGCTTGCTGGCGCTGCTGCTGGCGAGCGCTGCCCTGCTCGCGACCGGATGCACCGGCACCCGCCCGCCGCCGGGCGTGACGGCGGTCACACCATTTGACGTGCAACGCTACCAGGGCCGCTGGTACGAGCTGGCGCGCCTGGACCATGCCTTCGAGCGCGGCATGACCGATGTCTCAGCCACCTACACCATGCAGACCGACGGCAGCGTGCGCGTGGTCAACCGCGGCTACGTACCAGCCACGGGCCAGTGGCGCGAGGCCGTGGGCAAGGCCCTGTTCACAGGCGCGCCCACCACCGGATCGCTCAAGGTGTCCTTTTTCGGGCCGTTTTATGGCGGCTACCACGTGGTCGCGCTGGACAGTGGCTACCGCTGGGCGCTGGTGCTCGGCCCCGATACCGGCTACGCCTGGATCCTGGCCCGCGAAAGGCAACTGCCCTCCGATCAGCGCGATGCCATCGTGGCGCGGGCGCAGGCGCTGGGTGTCGATACCTCAGCGCTGATCTGGGTGCCGCAGGAGCGCCAGGACCCGGCGCACTGAGCGCATGTTTGCCTGGGCCTGCGCCCCCCGTCAAACGGGCGAGCGAACCTGCGCAGACGTGCCATGACGGGGCCCGAAGGGGGTCAATTCACTCCCACTCGATCATAAATAGCCACAAAATCACCATATACATCAATGCCTTACTAACGGCTGCTCTGTAAGTGCCATGAACAATACCACGCTCAGCTCCGCAGCACTTTGGTGACGCCAAGGATTCAGGGCAACCTCGCAGCACTCTGACGCTGCCGAAGGCTGTCCGCCCAGGCCGCCAAGGCATCGATCTCGGCCGTCAGTGCTTCTGGCCTCGGCAGAGGGCGGTTCAACGCAGCGGCGGCGCTGTGCAGCAGCTCGGAACAGCGACCAAAGCCGTCACGCATGGCCTCGCAGTCGGGAACCGTGATCGCGGTAAGCTTGACCAAGCCAGGCGTCTTCACTTCGTTGGACAGCCGCCGGATGACGTGCCCGACAGCTTCTTCAACCGCGATCTCCCACGTATCGCGCAACGTCGCGGCGATGAATTTGACGGACTTTCGCCACTCGTCTTGATTGCCTTGCTCGAAATGGTAGCGTTCACCGGCAAGCTGATTGCTCAGACTTGTGGTGATGTCACTGACCCGACGCGCTTTGAATGGCGGCTCGCTGCGGCAGAAGCCTGCCTTGTCAGCCCCCCGGCTGATGGAGCTAATCGCAACCGGCGGCTTTGGCTGCGCATCGTCAGCCGCGCGATTCAACTCGAACAGGAACGCCAGGTCATGAGTGAAGACAATGACCTGGCGATGAGCGGCCTCAGCAACCAGGCGTTTAGCTACGGCCTCCCGGTGCATGTGGTCGAGCGAGGAAACGGGATCGTCAAAGACGATGCCGGACTTGTTTTCGGTGGTGGCGAGTTCGGCCATGAACGCGGCCAAGGCAACGCAGCGATGCTCGCCCTCGCTCAAAACCTGTCCCACCGCAGCCGTGGGCTTCCGCGTAAGTGCGACCTTGAAGCGAGGGATGCCCTGAACGCTGTTTTGCTGTCGAAGCTCTACAGCGAGGCCAGCAATCTCGAAGCTCGCCACCTCGCGAGCAAACTGCGCGCGTAGCGCGTCCGTCACCAAAGCCTGAGCGATCTCGGTGCTCTTTGTGGTGACGCGGTTGGTAGCAGTGTCCCGCTGGGCCGTCTCAAGCAGTGCGATTTTCTTCTGGCGTTCGATTTCGGCGAGAACATCGGCTTTGATGCCACCAAGCCATTGCCGATCCACAAGCTCGGCCTTTTCGGTAAGCAAGGCGGCGCGAGCTGGAGCGCCAGCCTCCGCGGCAAGTGCGTTCGCCCGAGTCTCAATGCCCGCTGCTTGATCGACCAGCGCCTGGTTCGAATATTCCGTAACGGGCATGTCAATAGCGGCGCTTGGACTTGCGTGGCGTCGCGTGATCTGGCGATGACGCCACAGGGCTCGAAGGGTCGCGCCCCTGATCTCCATCGCCAAGGCATCCTGGCGCAGTTCGTCGCGGACGGTTGCCACAATGTTCGCCAACTCGGCCAACGAAACAGCCTCACCCTTGAACGTTGCCAGCGCCCTGTCGTATGCGACGCGCGCAGCCTCGGCACGTTGCTGGCTGTCGTCGCGCACAAAAGCCTCGAAGCGATTGAGCCGGTCAGCGGTAACGGGCGTCAATTCCTGCTGGCAAAGCACGCATACGCTGCCGGGGTCTGTGACGGGGAATCGCCGTTCGGGATAAGCTTCCGCGTCAGAAAATGCTCGGGCACTGGCCCATAGTGCCTGCCAAACCTCCGACCCGATCTGCGGCAACGGTTCGTCGCGGAAAAGCGCACTGGAAGCAGCTTCTGCCGCCCGGCGCGCGGCATTGCTATCAGCGGCAAGGCGGCGCAGGTTATTGGCAGTATCGTCACCAATTGAAGCAAATAGCCGATCCAGGCGCGCAACGTGCCCGTCAACCTTGGTCTTCAACGCCGCAAGCTGGCGCGCCGCGCGAGCCGGGTCACCAGCCAGGTCCGCCGTGAGTTGCGCCAATCGGTCTTGCTCTGCTTGCGTGAGCGTGGCCAACGCTTCAACCGTCGCCGGCGCAGTGTTGGCGGTGAGCCGGGCCATGAGCTTGCCAACCGCTGTATCCCTGCTGCATGCCGGCGTCCTGATCGCTTCGGGCGTTTGCGCCTTTATCTGCGCAATCTCTGCTGCCAGCTTGTCCTTGACCGACTTACAGAGCTGCGCCAGCGCACCCAGCAGTTTGAGCGGAAACGGCGTGTAAGCCACGTCATTCGTATCGTCAACGTGGACGTTCGCGGTGCGGGAATCGAACACGCTGATGCCTGAAAGCGCGGTGTCGGCAGCCTGTCCAAGCTGCCAAGCGCAAGTGCGGTTTTGGCCGCTGATCGCGTATTCGATCGTGGCGCTCGGCGTGCCTGGCGCAGCGTCATAGATGTCGGGCGCGATTTCCTCGGCTCGGCCAGGCATACGGGCGCGACATACCTTCTTGAGAATCCGCGCGTAGCCGGATTTTCCCGATCCGTTGTCGCCATAGATGATCGTCAAACCGACACGGTGGAACGTCAGCCGTTGATCGGGAGCCAGAGCATTGACATGCCGGACTCCATGCACCTGCCGCAGATACACCTCCCCCTGGTCGCGGTTCGGGCCGCGAAGGTGCCCCGCTTCCAGCGGGACCGCCGGACTGTCGCCCTTGCAGATGGAAGCCAGCTCATCGATCTCGGCCGGCTCCAGAGCCGCTTGCGTTGCAAGTCGGCGCAGTGCGTCGCGCTGCCAGCCGGGAATATCAGTAGACCACGCAAGGAGGTTGGCGAAAGCTTCTGCTTCCGTCGTCATACGCCTTCGCCTCTCGGTTCACACTCGCTAGCTGCATCAGCCTTTCCCTGGTGCCTGCGTATGGCCTCTTTCAAGGTTTCGCCGAACCGCCATCCGAAAAGGTCACGCACGCTCTTAGTCCTAACATGGCCTGGCGGCTTGAACTCGTAGCCGGCAGCGGCCATCTCTGCCGCCACGTCGTCTGTGATGAAAAACGGTTCGTCTTGATCTTCCTGATGCAGCGTCGTCATGCGACTTCCTCCTGGCGGTCAGCTTGGCCTATGGCCACGGCAAATCGTGCACTTGAACTGTTGTTCGCGATTCCACAGGCTTTTAAGAATAAGTCGACCAGGGTAGTGACTTGCCTCTTTTCAGACTGCGGTTAGGGCGGTTTGCAGTTTTCTGTAGAAGTCAAGATGCAAACCAGCTGCTGTCCTCAGCCCGTCCGCTACGGCTTTCTTGTGAGCTGGTGACTTCGGAGGCTTAACCCAAATACGCGCCAGGTCTTGAGGGTAGATTTCGACCTGACCACTCGATCCGTTGATGTACCTGTAAATCTGGCGTTGGCCCAAGTCAGAAAGAAGAAAAGCTGCCACATACCACGCATCATCAGGATCCCTAAATCTAACAATGGATATATGACCATCAACCATTGCCGGGAACTTGGAATTGAAGACAGCAACCCGCCCAATCGTTCCATCACCAGTAGAGTTGATAAGAATATCGTTTTCTTTAATCTGGGCCTTTTTCTTCTTTTCGTAGAATTCACGAGATACAGAACGCGCCAAGCTATAGTCCACATAGCCTCTGCGCACGCAGTTTGACTTCAAAGCGCAAACGTTACGCTTATTTCCATCTGAATCTAGAATACTCCCATCTGGCATAACCAGGCCCTCGAACTCCAGGGACTCGGGCTCTTTCTCATCGTCCGCATAACTCGGCTGCGCGCCGCGCACCAGAGGGGCAACGAGGCCGGGAGCTGACCCTAACTGAAAAGCGCCAGGTTGGGCGGCGACGTCCTCGCAAGCTGATACATACTTATCCTGATGATACTCAGGCTCAAAAATATGATTCTCGGCTAGCTCTAGCTCGTCATCATTCAGGGTCAAGAGAGTTTCTTTAAGAGTACGAATTGCGAAGAGCGCCATAGGTCAAGCCTTCAGAAAGGTAGCTTTTTTCTTGATATAAGCAGCAATATCTGGGAGATCGGAGATAATATTTCCGTCTTTTCCCCTGATAAGCCTACCGCTCTTGTCCTTGCCTGGCCGTTCTGTGACAGCATAGACGACTTTCGGGTCGTCCTTCGCCTCATCAACTGAAGTCAAAGGCTCAGGGCGCTTCTGCAGAAATAGAACGCAAGTTTTTGTGTTCGTGAAGGGCTTGAACATCTCCCCCCCTAAACCAACAACAGCGACCACTCGGGTGTATTTCAAAATATATCTGCGTACGTTTTCATCAGAATAATTCTTGAGAGTTCCGCGCGGCAAGACAATAGCCATTCTACCAAGAGGGGCCAACATCTTTATGCACCGCTCTACGAATAGCTTGTCACGAGCAACCTTCTGCGCTCGCACAGGGCCTTTAGCACTTTGCCTAATTGAAAGATCGTACTTCGCGATCGTTTCTTCGGCGGCATGATCGCCAGCAAAAGGCGGGTTTGTGGCAATCAGGTCGAACTTCCTTAATCGGCGCGCTTTCCCCGTTCCATGGGTAAATTTTGATAAAGCATCATCAGTCCATGAATCTTCATTGAGGCCATCAGAAACGGCGATGTTTGAACGCCCATCACCCCAGATTAGCATGTAGGCTTTGGCCACTTTGGCGATGGTATGGTCATAATCCATACCAAAGACGTTTTGAGAAGCGTAATCCTTCTGATTTTCTAGAATCTCGCTTCGATCATCGCGCCCGTCTTCAATCTTCTTGAAAACCTTATCCATCGCTGCGATGAGAAATCCGCCGCTACCACAAGCAGGGTCATAGATGGTTTGGTGCTCATTGGGATCGAGCACGTCGATGCACATCTGAATAACGTGACGCGGGGTGAAGTACTGCCCTTTATCGCCCTTCATGCCTGGATTAATCATCACCTCGAACGCACTACCCAATACGTCAGAATCTGACTTAAGAAGGTAGGTCTTCTGTAGAGCTGAAACGCAGAAAGCCAATGTCTGATCTGATAGCTGGATTTCATCGCCCTCTTTGAACACGCCACTCCATCGCTTCTTGGCAGGTTCAAAGAGGTCATTGTCTATACGACGGCGCGCAAGCTCTGGCGACTCAAAAACGCCAACCCGGAACTTGGCCGGTGAATCATCGTTCTTGAGGTTTGCCCGCTCGTCGTAGAGCTTCGCAAAGATGAGCTTGAACAGCTCTTCAAAGGGACTAACCCCTTCATGGGCCTTGATGTAGTCCTCGCACTCGCGGAGGATGTCTAGGAAGTCGGTGACCGGCGCAAGCTCCTTGCGCGTGATGGGCGAGTCAACGTCGTCGAGATTCTCGGTGCGTCGAGGAATGTTGCGCAGCTCGCGCCAGTCCGCTTCTTCGCGCGTCTCTGTGGGTTCTATGCGAAGCAGATAGCTGTGCGGTGGCGCGCCGTTGCTCCACACGCCCAGACGGCAGCCTGTGGCGTTCATGTACACCTTTAGCTGGTCTACGCCATCTTTTCGATTCGGCTTTTTGACTTCGATGAAGATACGCGGAGTCTTGTGGGAGGCATCGGTATAGACAACGATATCAGCCTTCTTCTTAGCTTCAGTGGAGCCCACCTTGACTGGCACCTCAACTGCCAACTGGTCGAAGGGATAGCCGTAGTCATTCTTGAGGCGATAGAGCCACCAGAAACGAACTTTCTCCTCGGGCTTGTTGTTGACTTTGTAAGCCTTCTCTCTGACGGGGCAAAAGATGTATTCATCTTCGCCCACCAAAACTATCGCTAATCCTGCGCTGGCATTGTCTGGCTTGTCGGCGGCTTTTTTTGTGGGTATCAGCATGCAATCGGCTCTCTTCTTTTCCTAGATCAGGCGGGCTGGCGGTTTGAACTCGCTAATGGGCTTGTGGCCGCCCCCCTGAGCGAGGCCGCCAGGCGGCTGCTTTTCTGGGAAGGGGCGCTCATGGCTTGTCCTGCGTTTTCTCGGCTATCCGTGCCGCAATCCAGCGATCCAATTCGCTGCGACGAAACCGCCAAGTCCCACCCAACTTGAATCCCGGTATTTCCCCCTGCTGGGCCAGCCGGTACACGGTCTTCTTCCCTGCTTTGAGGTAGACCGCCACTTCGTCCAGCGTGAGAATTTCACTATCGGGTTGGTTCATGTCAGGCGGCTCGCTTGGTGTCGCACGGCGAAATTTTCCAAAGTTTGGCCAAGTTTACCATTCAATCCACTCAAATGAACCCCGAATCTCGGGTAGGAGGCCATAGATTCGACCGGCACCGCGCGTTGCGGCAAGCTCGCGTCACCGGTTCGACGGCAAGGCCATGTGCTTTAGCCGTCGTCAGGATGCAGATGGTTGACGCCAGGAAGGTGGTCAGCGTCTTTCACTCCAGGGAAAAGCAGGCCGCGTAGTAGCCTGCGATCTCTTCTGGGACAGGTTGGGCAACGTCAGCGTAAGGTGTGCGATGGGCAAAGAGAAAACAGAGAATGTGGATATGGAACATTGGCTGCATAAGCGAATCGGCCCGGCCTACGATGCGTTGAAGGCCGACCCAGTCCGCGCCGTTACTGCTGACCAGGTGCGCGCCCGGCTGGCTGACGTCGCTCAAGCTATCGAACTGGCCCGCTGCCTCCATGCGGGCCTGGAGCCCCTCACACCCTTTGACCCGGCCGAGGACTTGACCACCGCTGAAGCCGTGGCCACATTTCTGGCCGACGCCGAGGCTAGCCACACAGCCACTTTTCCGCCCACGCCCCGAACGTCTCCGCATCCTTAACGCGGGCCTTGTCCCGCGCCTTCTCTTTGGCCGGCGACTTCCCGGCCGCGATCATCTTCTTGGCCTCGCCCAACCGTTCGCGGGCTTCCGCCAGGGTGATGCCCCCAACACCGTAGCGGCCGAAGGTGATGGTCTCCTGCCGGCCGTGGATCGAGTAGTTGTAGCGGAACGGATCGCCCCGGCGAGCGTGACGGCCACATAGAGGCCGTCGCGGTCGTTTTCCTTGTAGAGCTTGTCCCTCGGCTTGAGGTTACGCAGCTTGGTATCGGTCAGCATGGTTCTCGCCCTAATTCGGCTCAAATACCATGATCTGAAATCAGCCCATCCTGGCGTAAAAACACAATGAAATCATTGCGCTACGTCAGGTCAATACCATGAGCACCAGAAAGGTTGCTACATGGTATCGACGGCATTTCATGGCATTGAAGCATTCAATGCCATTCATCATGCCATGAAAAAACGGTGCTTAGCGATGCCAAAGATTGCCTGATGGTGCCGAACGAAACCATAAAAAAGCCCGCAGTGACGCGGGCTTAGGTGTGTTCTCGTGCTACTCGGTGCCAGCCGATGCCAGATGCCAAATCACTCCCACTCGATCGTCGCTGGCGGTTTGGAGCTGACGTCGTAGGTCACGCGGTTAATGCCGCGCACCTCGTTGATGATGCGGCTGCTCACCTTCTTGAGCAGGCCGTAGGGCAGTTCGGCCCAGTCGGCCGTCATGAAATCGCTGGTCTGCACGGCGCGCAGTGCCACCACGTAGTCGTAAGTGCGACCATCGCCCATCACACCCACGCTTTTCACGGGCAGGAAGACGGTGAAGGCCTGGCTCGTGAGCTCGTACCAGCTCTTGCCGGTCTTCTCGTCGATGCAGGCGCGCAGCTCTTCGATGAAGATGGCGTCGGCACGGCGCAGCAGGTCGGCGTATTCCTGCTTGACCTCACCCAGAATGCGCACGCCCAGGCCCGGGCCGGGAAAGGGGTGGCGATACACCATCTCGGTCGGCAGGCCGAGGGCGATGCCCAGCTCGCGCACCTCGTCCTTGAACAGATCGCGCAACGGCTCCAGCAGCTCCAGGCCGAGCTGCTCGGGCAGGCCGCCGACGTTGTGGTGGCTCTTGATCGTGACCGCCTTCTTGGCATTCTTGCTCGCGCCCGACTCGATCACGTCGGGGTAAATCGTGCCTTGAGCCAGAAACGCGATGTCCGCGCCGCCGGCCTGTTTGAGCTTGTGCGCTTCGGCCTTGAACACATCCACGAACAATCGCCCGATGGTCTTGCGTTTTTTCTCGGGGTCATCGATGCCTGCGAGTTCTCGCATGAAAAGGGGTCCGGCATCGACCCGCACCACTTTCGCATGCAGCTTGTCCGCGAACATGGCCATCACCATGTCGCCTTCGTGCAGGCGCAGCAAGCCATGATCGACGAACACGCAGGTAAGCTGATCGCCGATGGCGCGGTGGATCAGCGCCGCGGCCACGCTGGAATCGACGCCGCCCGAAAGGCCCAGCAGCACATGCCGGCTTCCGACCTGCGCACGGATGCGGGCCACGGCTTCGGCCACGTGGTCGTGCATCACCCAGTCGGCGCTTGCGCCGCAAATACCGAGCACGAAACGTTCGAGCAGTGCCCTGCCCTGCGCGGTGTGCGTGACCTCGGGATGAAACTGCACGCCATAGAAGTGACGCGTCTCGTCGGCCATGCCCGCGATCGGGCAGGACTCGGTGCTGGCCATGAGCTTGAAGCCCGGCGGCAGCGCGGTGACCTTGTCACCGTGGCTCATCCACACCTTGAGCATGCCGTGGCCTTCTGCCGTGGTGAAGTCGGCGATGTCCTTGAGCAGCGCGGTGTGGCTGCGCGCGCGCACCTCGGCATAGCCGAACTCGCGCTGATGACCGCCTTCAACCGTGCCGCCGAGCTGCTGCGCCATGGTCTGCATGCCATAGCAGATGCCCAGCACCGGCACGCCCAGATCGAACACCGCCTGCGGCGCGCGATCGGTGCTCTCTTCATAGACGCTGGCATGGCTGCCCGAGAGGATCACACCCTTGAGATGGCCACCAGCCGCCTGAGCGAGCAGCCATTCGTCGCTGACATCGCACGGATGCACTTCGCAATACACATGCGCCTCGCGCACGCGCCTCGCAATGAGCTGTGTGACCTGAGAGCCGAAATCGAGGATGAGAATCTTGTCGTGGGCCATGTGGTGCTTCACAAAGGGAAAGCAAAGGCCCGAACACCTCGCGGGTTCGGGCCTGTGCAAGAGCGGGTCAGTTGCCGTGGTAGTTCGGCGCTTCCTTGACGATCTGCACGTCGTGCACGTGCGACTCGCGGATACCGGCGGCGGTGATCTCGACGAACTCTGCCTTGTCGTTCATCTCGGCGATGCTGGCGCAGCCGCAATAGCCCATCGCGGCGCGCACGCCGCCCGTCATCTGGTAGACGATGGAGACCATCGAGCCCTTGTAAGGTACGCGGCCTTCGATGCCTTCGGGCACGAGCTTGTCGACGTTGGGATTGCCGCTGCTCGACTCCTGGAAGTAGCGGTCGGCGCTGCCCTGCTGCATCGCGCCGATGGAGCCCATGCCGCGGTAGCTCTTGTACGAGCGGCCCTGGAACAGAATGACCTCGCCCGGCGCCTCCTCGGTGCCCGCGAAGACGCCCCCCATCATCACCGAGCTGGCGCCCGCGGCCAGCGCCTTGGCGATGTCGCCTGAAAAACGGATGCCACCGTCGGCGATCAGCGGCACGCCGCTGCCCTTGAGCGCGGTGGCCACGTTGTCGATCGCCATGATTTGCGGCACGCCCACGCCGGCTACGATGCGCGTGGTGCAGATCGAGCCCGGGCCGATGCCGACCTTGACCGCGTCCGCGCCGGCTTCGACCAGCGCGATGGCCGCAGCGCCGGTGGCGATGTTGCCGCCGATCACCTGGACCTGCGGATAATTTTTCTTGACCCAGCGCACGCGGTCAATCACGCCCCGGCTGTGGCCGTGCGCGGTATCGACGACGATGGCATCCACGCCCGCCTTGGCCAGCAGCTCGACGCGCTCTTCGGTGCCCGCGCCCACGCCGACGGCCGCCGCCACGCGCAGGCTGCCCGCGCCATCTCGCGCAGCGTTCGGGAAGGTGGTCTGCTTGTGGATGTCCTTGACGGTGATCAAGCCCTTGAGTTCAAAGGCGTCGTTCACGACCAGAAGGCGTTCGAGCTTGTGCTTGTTGAGCAGCGCCTTGGCTTGCGCCGGCGTGGTGCCGCCGTGCTCGTTGACGGTGATCAGGCGTTCACGCGGCGTCATGATCTCGCGCACCTTGACGTCGTAGCGTGTCTCGAAACGCACGTCGCGGCTGGTGACGATACCGACGACCTTGCCGCCGTCGCACACCGGGAAACCCGAAATGCCCAGCTCCTCGGAGAGCTGCAGCACCTGCAACACCGTGTGCTCGGGAGTAATCACGACCGGGTCGTGCACCACGCCCGATTCATGGCGCTTGACCTTGGAGACCTCGGCCGCCTGTTGCTCGGCCGTCATGTTCTTGTGCACGACACCGATGCCGCCCTCCTGGGCGATGGCGATCGCCAGGCGCGACTCGGTCACCGTGTCCATCGCGGCGGACACGAGAGGGATGTTCAGGGAAATGTTGCGCGTGAGGCGCGTCGCGAGAGAGGCGTCCTTGGGCAGGACCTGGGAATATGCGGGCACCAGCAACACATCGTCGAAGGTGAGCGCTTTTCCTAGAAGGCGCATGGGAAAGCTCCAAAAAACGGATTGTACCCATGCCGCGACAGCGCTCTGGCATCCCCTCGGCACCGGGCTGGTCGCCGCTGGCGCTCGCCGCTACACTGCGCGCATGACTCTGCATCGGTTTTTTCTGTTGGCGCTGGCCTGCGCCTGGGCAGCCGCCGCCTCGGCGCAATACCAGTGGCTGGACAAGGACGGACGCAAGGTGTTCAGCGACCGTCCGCCGCCCATGGATGTCCCGCAAAAGAACATCCTCAAGGAGCCTCGGGCGCTGACACCGGCGCGCGCGAGCACGGCAGCACCGGCCACCGCGGCAGCCGAACCGCAGGCCAAGGGCGATGCATCCGGCGCGCCGCCCCAAACCGATGGCAGCACGGCGGCGCCAGCGCCGCAAACCGGCGCGGGCGCAACAGGCGCATCGGGAACGGACAAATCTCTGGAAGAGGCCAAGACCAAGGCCGAAGAGCAGGAAAAGGCCCAAAAGAAGGCGCAAGAAGAAGCCAAGGCCAAAAAGGATGCGCAGGCACGGGCCGACAACTGCCAGCGCGCGCGCCAGGCGAAGATCACGCTGGAGCCCGGACGCCTCGTGGCCACCACCAATGCCCAAGGCGAACGCGCCTACATGGACGACGCCACGCGCACCGCCGAGCTGCAACGCGCCGAGCAGATCATTCAAAGGGATTGCAAATAGGCGGACGGGTTCAGCCGCGCCGTCTGGCAAAAAGGCCTGCGGTGCGCGCGCCCTGGCTCGCAAAGCGCTGACGCCGGGCCACCTTGGGGTCCACCTTCAGGGGGCGGCACCAGTCGATGCGGTCGCCCTCTCGCACGATCGCCTCCAGCGCCACGGCCCTCCCCCAGATGCCGGCCATGTGGCGCGCGTCGTCGGGTTGGAGGCCACAGGCACGCAGCGCATCGGCCACGGTCGCGCCGACGGGCAGGCGCAGCCGCCACGCCTGCGTCTGTCGGGGCGCGGCGGACGTGACCACCTCCACGGAAACCATTTCAGCCATAGACCTTTTCGGCCCGTGCCACGAAGGCTTCCACGAGCGAGGCTGCAATGCGGTCAAAGATGGGCCCCACCAGCGCGGCCAGCGTCCGGCTGCTGAAGCCATAGTGCAATTGCAGCTCGACCTTGCAGGCACGCTGGGTGCCGTCGCCCACGCAGTGAAATTGCCAATCGCCATCGAGCCGCGAAAACGGCCCCTCCACCAGGCTCATCCGCACGCGACGACCCAGCTCGTGGATATTGCGCGTGACGAAGGTTCTGTGCACACCGGCCATGGCGATCCCCACTTCAGCCACCATGCCGGTTTCATCGCGGCTGCGCACCGCGGCGTGGTCGCACCAAGGCAAAAATTGCGGATAGCTGGGCACGTCCGTCACCAGATCGAACATCTCTTGCGGGCTGTACCAGATCAGGACGGATTTGTGGACGGTCTTCATGCGCGAAAAGCACGGGGCACCAGCCTAAAATGGGTGCCCCTCAGGCAGCGCCGATTCTAGTGGCGCTACCCACGCACCTTTTCATGGCCAAGAAACCCGAACCCTCCACGCGCATCGCCGAGAACAAAAAGGCCGCGTTCAATTATTTCTTCGAGGAACGCCACGAGGCCGGCATCGTGCTGCAAGGCTGGGAAGTGAAGGCCCTGCGCGAAGGCAAGGCGCAGCTGACCGAAGGCTATGTGGTCATCCGTGATGGAGAGCTGTTCCTGATCGGCTGCCAGATCCAGCCGCTGAAGACTGCGTCCACGCATGTGAATCCCGAGGCCGCGCGCACCAAGAAGCTCCTGATGCACAAGGATGAAATCCGACGGCTCATCGGCAAGGTGGAGCAAAAGGGCTACACGCTCGTGCCGCTCAAGCTCTACTGGAAAGAGGGTCGCGCCAAATGCGAGATCGCGCTGGCCAAGGGCAAGGCCGAGCACGACAAGCGCAGCACCATCAAGGAGCGAGAGGGCAAGCGCGAGGTGGAGCGCGCCATGAAAAGCCGCCACCGCTGACCGCTGAAGATCAGGTCAATGGCGGGTGCCCCAGCCCGCCGGTTCGGCGGGCATCAGGATGGCTTGCCCGCGCCAGGCACAGCGCAGGTCTGCTCGTCGCAAACGGAAGATGAGGCCTCGTCCGGCAACGGCGCCGCATCCCCAGACGGCGCCCCCTCGGACAGCAACTGCCCGAGCACAACGCCGAGCTGCAATTCGTCGATGCTGCCGAAGTGGTGAGCGCGCAGGCGCCCGGCCTTGTCGATCAGCAAGGTGCTGGGTGTGCCTTGCAGCTGCCAGCGCGCCATGGTCGTGGGCGTGGAGCTGCCTTCGAGCGGCGCATCGACCCCCACGGGAAAGCGAATCTGGTATTCGTGCAGAAACACCTCCAGCGCATGCGGCTGCATCGCGCTGTGGTGCTCAAACACGGTGTGCAGGCCGATCACCGCCACACCCTGCGCGCCGAAGAGCTGGTGCACCTTCCTGGCCATGGGCAGCGCAAAGGAGACGCAGCCGGGGCACAGCATCTGGAACGCCTCCACCAGCACCACCTGCCCGCGCAAATCCGCAAGACGCAGGGCGTGATCGGTATTGAACCAGTGCGAAACATCCCATTCGGGAAACACACGGTCAGAGGTCTGCATGAATACCCCTTTCATCCTCAGCGAAGATAGGCGGATGCCGGATCACGCCAGGGCGGCAAGGGGATGCAAGGCGGCAGGCCAAGGACTTGCGAAGAACGCATCCACCAACTGCGGATCGACGTCCTCGATGCGTGCGGGGTTCCAACGCGGGCTGCGGTCCTTGTCCACCGCCAGCGCTCGGATGCCTTCGAGCGTCTCACTCTGGCCCGGGCGCAGATGAAAGCAGTGGCGCACCAGATCGCGCTCCATGCGCAGATCCTCGGCCAGGGTCATGGCGCGTGCGCGGCGGATCTGCCGCAACACCACGTGCAGCATCAGCGGCGAGCGCTGGCGCAGCAAGGCTGCGGTGGCGCGCTCCCATTCGCCATCCGCGGCTTCCAGCGCCGCCACGATCGCAGGCACGTCGGGCAGCGAGAAATAATGGTCAATTTTGGCAAAATCGCACGTGTGATCTGCGTCAGCCGCTATGGCTTGCGAAGCGATCCACTTCTGCACGGCGGCGCCATCGGCAAAGGTCTGGACGCACAACGCCTCCCACAGGTCCGCGAGTCGCTGTGAAGGCAGGACGACATCGGCCAAGCAGAGTGCGACCGCGTCACCCGCACCCACGGTTTCTCCCGTGAGCGCCAGCCACTCACCCGCGCGGCCGGGGCAGCGCGAAAGGAAATGGCCACCCCCCACGTCCGGAAACAGGCCGATGCCGGTCTCGGGCATGGCCATCTTCGTGCGCTCGGTGACGATGCGCAGACTCGCGCCCTGGCTGATGCCCATGCCGCCGCCCATGACGATGCCATCCATGAAGGCGATGTAGGGCTTGGTGAGGTGGTGCGTGAGATGGTTGAGGATGTACTCCTCGGTGAAGAAGTCCTCCACGCGCGGGTCGCCCTCCCGGGCCGCCTGGTAAAGGAAGCGGATGTCGCCCCCGGCGCAGAAGGCGCCGAACGGCCCCTCCCTGTTGCTGCCGCGAATCGCGATGGCCAGCACCCCGGGGTCATGCTCCCACTGCCGCAACGCGGCGTAGAGCGCGCGCACCATGCCCAGCGACAGGGCATTGAGCGCCTTGGGGCGATTGAGCGTGATGCAGCCGATCTGGCCGCGTACTTCGGTGAGGACTTCCGGCTGGTCCATGCGGTCTCCTTGAATGGGTGCCTTATTCGGAGCGATCTTCGCGCGCCGCGCGTTTGCGCTCATGCTCGCTCAGGTGGCGCTTGCGCAGGCGGATGCTCTTGGGCGTGATCTCGACCAGTTCGTCGTCCTCGATGAATTCGACGCCGTATTCCAGCGTGAGGTCGATCGGCGGCGTGACCTTGATCGCATCTTCCTTGCCGCTCACGCGAAAGTTCGTGAGCTGCTTGGTGCGCGTGGCGTTCACCACCAGGTCATTGTCGCGGCTGTGGATGCCGACGATCATGCCCTCGTAGACCGGGTCGCCCGCCTTCACGAACATGCGGCCGCGATCGTCGAGCTTGCCCAGCGCATAGGTGAAAATTTCGCCTGCGTCCATCGAAATCAGCACACCGTTCTTGCGCCCGCCAATCTCGCCCTTGTGTGGCTCGTAACTGTCGAAAATGTTGCTGATCAGGCCGGTGCCACGCGTCAGATTCAGGAACTCGTTGGTGAAACCGATGAGGCCGCGCGCCGGAATGCGGTATTCGAGGCGCACGCGCCCACGCCCGTCGCTTTCCATGTTCACGAGCTCGCCCTTCCTCTCGCCCAGCGCCTGCATCACGCCGCCCTGGTGCTGCTCTTCCACGTCGGCAGTGACGAGCTCGATCGGCTCGCACTTCTCGCCATTGATCTCCTTGAACACCACGCGCGGCTTGGAGACGGCCAGCTCGTAGCCTTCGCGGCGCATTTCCTCCAGCAGGATGGTCAGGTGCAATTCGCCACGGCCCGAAACCTCGAAAATGCCGTCTTCGCTCGTCTCCTTCACGCGCAGCGCGACGTTGGAGCGCAGCTCCTTCTGCAGCCGATCCCAGATCTGGCGGCTGGTGACGTACTTGCCCTCGCGCCCGGCCAGCGGCGAGGTGTTGACGCAGAAATTCATCGTCAGTGTCGGCTCGTCGATCTTGAGCATGGGCAGCGGCTGCGGATTGTCCGGATCGGTCAGCGTCTCGCCGATGCCGATGTGCTCGATGCCGTTGATCAGCACGATCTCGTCCGGCCCGGCCTCGCTCACCTGCACGCGGTCCAGCCCCTGGAACTGATGGATCTGGTTCACACGCGCCTTGTACTTCTCGCCGTCGGGCCCAGCCATGACCAGCACCTCCTGCCCCGCGCGCAGCGTGCCCTGGTTGATGCGGCCCACGCCGATGCGGCCCACGAAGGTGGAATAGTCCAGCGCCGAGACCTGCATCTGCAAGGGAGCGTTCGGGTCGCCCTGCACCGAGGGCACATGCTTGAGGATGGTCTCGAACAGCGCGGACATGTCCGGCCCCCACTGTTCGCCCGGGTTGCCCTGCGTGAGCGAGCTCCAGCCATTGATGCCCGAGGCATAGACCACCGGAAAGTCGAGCTGCTCGTCGTTGGCGCCCAGCTTGTCGAACAGGTCGAAGGCCGCGTTCACCACCCAGTCGGGCCGCGCGCCGGGCTTGTCCACCTTGTTGACGACGACGATGGGCTTGAGGCCCAGCGCCAGCGCCTTCTTGGTGACGAAGCGCGTCTGCGGCATCGGGCCTTCCTGTGCGTCGATCAAGAGCACCACGCCGTCCACCATCGACAGCGCCCGCTCCACCTCCCCGCCGAAGTCGGCGTGGCCGGGCGTGTCCAGGATGTTGATGTGCGTACCGTTCCAGGTGACGGCGCAGTTCTTGGCCAGGATGGTGATGCCGCGCTCGCGCTCGATGGCGTTGTTGTCCATCACCGTATCGACGACTTTTTCGTGCGCGGCGAAGGTACCGCTTTGGCGCAGCAGCTGGTCAACCATCGTGGTCTTGCCGTGGTCCACGTGGGCGATGATGGCGATGTTGCGGATTTGCTTGCTCATGATGTCAGTGCTTCTTCTTGCAGGATTTGCTGGATTTCAATGGGGCTCAGGAGCCGGTCCGGGATGAGTTCGCCCGCCGCGACGTGGCCGACGCCCAGCAGCGCGTTCGGGCGCTCGCCATAGACGGCGGCAGCACGGATGTCGGGCCAGGGGCCGCGGCGGCGCAGGCCGGAAAGGAAGCGACCCGCGTCCTCCTCGGCCAGCGTGATCGGGACGTGATCGGCGAGCAGCGCATCGACCGGCAGCAGCGCGCTCAGCCGCTCTTGCTGCGGCAGGGCTTCAAGCGCGGCCAGCGTGGTGCAGCGCGTGAGGTCGATGCCGCCGGTTTCGGTGCGCCTGAGCCGTGTGAGATGCGCGCCGCAGCCCAGGGCCTGGCCGATGTCCTCGGCCAGCGTGCGGATGTAGGTGCCCTTGCTGCAGGATACTTCGATTTCGATAGCTGGCTGCGCTTGACTGGTAATCGATGAAGCCAGATTCAGTTCAAATATTTCCACATCCCGCGCCGCGCGTTCCACCGCGACACCCGCACGGGCGTATTCGTACAAGGCCTTGCCGTCTTTCTTGAGTGCGCTGTGCATGGGCGGCACCTGTTGGATGCGGCCGGTGAACTGCCTTGCCACGGCTTGCAAGCGCTCGGGCGTGAGCGCGGCGGGGTCCACGTCCGAGCGGGTCAGCACCTCGCCCTCGGCGTCACCGGTGCTCGTCGTCACGCCCAGCAGCGCCACTGCGTGGTAGCGCTTGGGCGCTTCAAGCTGCAGCGCGCTGAACTTGGTGGCCGCGCCAAAGCACAGCGGCAGCACGCCGGTGGCGAGCGGGTCCAGCGTGCCGGTATGGCCGGCCTTTTCGGCGCGCAGCAACCACTTGGCCTTCTGCAACGCCTGGTTGCTCGAAAGGCCCAGTGGTTTGTCCAGCAGCAGCACCCCATGCACCGGGCGCCGCTGCACCCGGATGCGAGGGGCAGCCACCGTCATGCGTCCTCGTCTTTGGAGCGCGAGGCCACGGCGCGCGCGATCAGCGCATTCATGTCGGCCGCACGCTCGCTGGTGCGGTCATAGACAAAATGCAGCGTGGGCACGGTGTGGATCTGCAGGCGTTTGAAAAGGCCGTTGCGCAGGAAACCGGCAGACTGGTTCAGCGCCTCCTGCGAGGCCTCGCCATCGCCCACGAGCACGCTGAAGAAGACCTTGGCATGCGCGTAATCGGGCGTGACATCCACCGCCTGCAGCGTAACCATGCCGACGCGCGGATCCTTGAGCCCGCGGATCAGCTCGGCCAGATCGCGCTGGATCTGGTCGGCGATGCGCAGGTCGCGATGGGGGCCGGAATGCTTCTTCATGACAGCCTGTGTGCCAGATGCTCGCTGGATTACAGCGTGCGTGCCACTTCCTTGACTTCGAAGAATTCGAGTTCGTCGCCTTCCTTGATGTCGGTGTAGTTGCGCAGCTTGATGCCGCACTCGAAGCCTTCCTTGACTTCCTTGACATCGTCCTTCAGGCGGCGCACCGACTCCACCTCGCCGGTGTAAATGACCACGTGATCGCGCAGCAGGCGGAATTTGCAGCCGCGCGTGACCTGGCCCGAAGTGATGTAGGAACCGGCAATGGTGCCGATCTTGGTGGCCACGAACACGGTTCGGATCTCGGCCGTGCCGATGGCCTCCTCGCGCTGCTCGGGCGCGAGCATGCCCGACATCGCGGCCTTGAGCTCATCGACTGCGTCGTAGATGATGTTGTAGTAGCGGATGTCCACGTCGTTCATCTCGGCCGTCTTGCGCGCATTGGCGTCCGCACGCACGTTGAAGCCGATCACGATCGCCCCGGAGGCGATCGCAAGATTCACGTCGCTTTCGCTGATGCCGCCCACGCCCGCGTACACGAGCTGCACTTTGATCTCGTCGGTCGAGAGCTTGAGCAGCGACTGCGAGAGCGCTTCCTGGGAGCCCTGCACGTCCGCCTTCACGATGATGGGCAAGTGCTGCACGCCGCCCGCCTGCATGTCGGCGAAGACGTTTTCGAGCTTGGCCGCCTGCTGCTTGGCCAGTTTGGTGTTGCGGAACTTGCCCGCACGGTAGGTGGCAATTTCACGCGCGCGGCGTTCGTCGCCGAGCACCATGAACTCGTCGCCGGCCTGAGGCACCTCGGACAGGCCCTGGATTTCAACCGGAATCGACGGGCCCGCTTCCTTGATCGCACGGCCGTTTTCGTCGTTCATAGCGCGCACGCGACCAAAGGTCTGGCCCGCGAGCACGATGTCGCCCACCTTGAGCGTGCCCGACTGCACCAGAATGGTGGCCACCGGGCCGCGGCCCTTGTCCAGCTGCGCCTCGATCACCAAACCCTTGGCCATGGCGTCGATCGGCGCCTTCAGTTCCAGCACCTCGGCCTGCAGCAGCACGTTTTCCAGCAGGCTGTCGATGCCCATGCCGGTCTTGCTCGACACCGCGATGAAGGGCGCGTCGCCGCCGTACTCCTCGGGCACGACCTCCTCGGCCACCAGCTCCTGCTTGACGCGGTCGGGGTTGGCCTCGGGCTTGTCCGCCTTGGTGATGGCCACGACGATCGGCACCTTGGCCGCGCGTGCGTGCTTGATCGCCTCCCTGGTCTGCGGCATGACGCCATCGTCGGCCGCGACGACCAGAATCACGATGTCGGTGGCCTGCGCGCCGCGGGCGCGCATGGCCGTGAACGCCTCGTGGCCCGGGGTGTCGAGGAAGGTGACGATGCCGCGCGGCGTCTTCACATGGTAGGCGCCGATGTGCTGCGTGATGCCACCCGCCTCGCCCGTCGCCACCTTGGTGCGGCGGATGTAGTCCAGCAGCGAGGTCTTGCCGTGATCCACGTGGCCCATGACGGTGACCACCGGAGCGCGCGTCAACGCTTCGGCTTCGTGGCTCGAGACTTCCTCGGCGGTGAAGGCTTCGGGATCGTCCAGCGCCGCGACGATCGCCGTGTGACCCATTTCCTCCACGATGATCATCGCAGTGTCCTGGTCCAGCGGCTGGTTGATCGTGACCATCTGGCCCATCTTCATGAGCACCTTGATCACTTCGGAGGCCTTCACGGCCATCTTGTGGGCCAGTTCGGCCACGGTGATCGTCTCGGGCACATGCACCTCGAGCGCGCGAAACTCCGTCGGCACCGCCGATTTATGCAGATGCCGATCCTCGCGGCCGCCGCCGCGGCGCCCGCTGCGTCCGCCGCCAGCCCGCCAGCGATTGGCGCCCACGCCGCTCGATGTGTCGCCACGGGTCTTGATGCCCTTCTTTTTCTCGCTGTCGCCTGCCCAACTGGAGGAGAGCTTGGAGGATTTGACCTCCTTGCTGGCCGACGGTGCCGCCGGCGCCGTCGTCTTGTGCAGCGTGCCCTTCTTGGCATCGGTCTTGGCGGCGTCCTTGTCCTTGGCGTGGCGCGCTTCCTCGGGCTTCTTCGCCACCAGCACCTTCTTGGGCGCGGCCATCATGGCGCGGATGGCCTCGGCCTCGGCCAGCGCCTTGCGCCGACGCTCCTCGTGATCCTCGGCGCGCTCGGCCTCCTCGGCCGCCTTGGTGTCGGCTTCGGTCGCGGCGGCTTCCTCGGCCTGTGTCTGCTGGGCCTTGCGCTCGGCCGCGTGCCTGGATGCCTCGCGACGGGCGGCCTCGGCCTCGGCCTGCTCGCGCTCCTTCTTCTCGCGCTGCTCGGCCAGATACGCGGCTGCACGCTCCTCGGCTTCACGCTCCTTGCGCTCACGCTCTTCGCGCGCGGCCGAACCGTCCTCTTCCTGGCGACGCAACAGTTCACTCTGGCGCGCGGCTTCGGCCTGGCGACGTTCCAGTTCCGCCTCATCCACCGCTGGCGCGATCGGTGCCGGCGCCTGCGCGGGTGCCTCCACGGCCCCTTCGGGTCCCCCCTCGCGCTTGACGAAAGTGCGCTTCTTGCGTACTTCCACCTGGATGGTGCGCGCCTTGCCGGTGGCATCGGACTGGCGGATTTCGCTCGTGGAGCGCTTGACCAGCGTGATCTTGCGGCGCTCGCTCACGGCCGTGCCGTGGCTGGCCTGCAAATGGGCCAGCAGCTGTTGCTTGTCGGCCTCGCTGACGGTATCGGTGGCGGTCATTTTGGTCACGCCCGCGGAGCGCAATTGCGCCAGCAGGGTTTCGGGTGTCTTGTTGAGTTCAGCAGCGAACTCGGCGACGGTAATGCTCGACATATTCGGTTTGGTCCTCCCCGGCCTTATTCATCACCCGCGGCAAACCAGTGCTCGCGAGCCTTCAAGATCAAGGCCTTGGCGTCTTCCTCGCTCTGGCCAGTGAGTTCCATCAATTCATCAACGGCAAGATCGGCAAGGTCATCCCGCTTGGTCACGCCGCCGGCCACGAGTTTGGCGATGAGCTCCGCATCGAGCCCTTCGAGCTCACGCAGGTCCTCGCTCACCTTGCCGACCATCTGCTCGCGCGCTATCTGCATCGTGAGCAGCGCATCCTTGGCGCGGGTACGCAGCTCTTCGACGATGTCCTCGTCGAAGCCTTCGATATCGAGCATCTCCTGCAGCGGCACATAAGCCACCTCCTCCAGGTTCTCGAAACCTTCGCGGATCAGGATGTCGGCGATCTCCTCGTCCACGTCCAGCTTCTCGATGAAGAGCTGGCGCGCCTCGCTGGTCTCGGCGGCCTCTTTCTGTGCGGACTCGGCCGCATCCATGATGTTGATCTTCCAGCCTGTGAGCTCGGACGCCAGGCGCACGTTCTGCCCGCCCCGGCCGATGGCGATCGCCAGGTTTTCCTCGTCGACCACCACGTCCATCGCGTGCTTTTCCTCGTCAACGACAATGGATTGCACATTCGCGGGGGCCAGCGCCCCGATCACGAACTGGGCCGGGTCCTCGCTCCAGAGCACGATGTCCACACGCTCACCCGCGAGCTCGTTGGATACCGCGTTCACGCGCGTGCCGCGCACGCCGACGCAGGTGCCGATCGGGTCGACCCGCTTGTCATGCGAGAGTACGGCGATCTTGGCGCGACTGCCCGCATCACGCGCGCAGCTCTTGATCTCGAGCAAGCCCTGTTCAATCTCGGGCACTTCATTGCGAAACAACTCGATCATGAACTCGGGCGCCGAGCGCGAGAGCAGGATGGGCGCGCCACGCAGCGTAAGGTCCACATCCATGATCATGGCGCGCACGCGATCGCCCGTGCGCAGGTTTTCCTTGGGGATCATTTCGCCACGACGCAAACGCCCTTCCACGCGCCCGCTCTCCACGATGATGTCGCCCTTGTCCATGCGCTTGACCGTGCCGGAGAAAATTTTCTCGCCCCGGCTCATGAAATCGTTGAGCAGGGTCTCGCGCTCCGCGTCGCGGATTTTCTGCAGGATCACCTGCTTGGCCGCCATCGCGCCGATGCGCCCGATGGGCACCGAATCCACCGGCTCCTCGATGTACTCGCCCACCTGGATGCCGGGCACGCGATCCTGCGCGTCCATGAGCAGCTCCTCCGCGTCGGGGTTCTGCAGTCCGGCCTCGTCGGGCACGACCAGCCAGCGACGGAAGGTCTGGTAATCGCCACTTTCCTGATCGATGGCCACGCGGATGTCGACGTCGCCCTCGTAGAGTCGCTTGGTCGCCTGCGCCAGAGCCGATTCCACCGCTCCCATCACAATGTCGTGATCCACGCTTTTTTCACGCGAAATCGCTTCGATCAGCATCAACAACTCGCGATTCATGCCAAGGCACTCCTGTTTTCAAATAATTTCGGGCGGCCCACGCAATGGCCACCTCACCATTCATGTGTTGTCATCGGGCGCCGCCTTGCGCGGCGTGCGCCCCTTGAAGTTCACGACCGGCGCCAGACGCGCCTCGCGCACTTCGTCCCAGGTGAAGCCAAGCACCTGCAGCGGCGCAGCCTCACGCTTTTTGCTCACACGCTGCCCGGGTCGGGGCGCCGGCTCATCGCTCCAGGTGACCTGCCAGCCCCCCTCGGCGCCACGCGCCAGCTGCCCCCGGAATTTCTTGCGATTGGCCGCCATCTGCCCACCCGCCGCGGCGCCCAGTGGCGCCTTGAGCGTGATGTCCACCCATTCGCCTTCGAAGCGCTGCAGGTCGGCCTCGTGGCGCAGCGGCCGATCGATGCCCGGGGACGAGACCTCCAGCCGCTGATAATCCACCCCATCGACTTCCAGCGCAAACTGCAGCTGGCGCGTGACGAGCTCGCAATCGTCCACCGTGATGAAGCGCTCGGGTGCGGGCTCCTGCCCGGCTTGGAGCGGCTGCCACGGCACATCGATGGTGACGCGCAGCAACCCTCCCGCGGAGCGCTCGATCTCCACGAGGTCAAAACCGAGACCGCTGACGGTCTGCTGTACGACTTGCTGCAATGCCACTGCTGTGTCTTTGTGCCGCCCTCGCGGCGCAATCCCCGCTGCCCAAAACCGATCGGCCAAAAAAAACGGGCGGTTGTAACCCGCCCGCTTTGGTCGTGAAGCCACTATTGTAGTGTGAAATGCCCGAGATTTCAACAGCTTGCGGCGCCCGAAAGCGCCGGGTCAGGCACGGCTCGCGATCACGCGCCTGAGCACCGCCAGCGCCTCCTCGTTGTCGAGTGCCACGCCGCCAGAGCCCAGCAGGCCCGTCGCAAGGCGGGCAATCACCGCAGCCTGCGGTTGGACCGCCCCGGCAAAGCGCAATTGCATGCCCGAGCCCATGAGGACGGTGGGGAAAGTCTCTATGTCGAAATCCCCCACCAGGGTTTCCTCATCTTCCACGTCCACCCACGCCAACCGCACGCCAGGCAAAGCGGGCGCCAGTGCATCGAAACTCTCGCGCAGCCCGCGGCAGACATTGCACCATTGCGCGCACAGGCATACCACCCAGCCTGGATCGGACATTTCGGTCATTCGCGACGTTCCCGCACCTGGTGCACATCCATGACATCGACACGCCCCGCCCCATTGTCCCAGCTGCCGCGGACGTACGAGAGCACGGCCGCCACATCCGCGTCGCTCAGGGTCTGCCGAAAGGGCGGCATGCCGAAAGGCCGCGGATTACCCTGGGTGGCGGGCAGGTAGCCGCCGTGCAGAACGATCTGGATCAGGTTCAGCGGTTCGGCCATGCGCACCGCCCGATTGCCGGCCAATGCGGGAAAGGCACCGGCTTTGCCGCGCCCCTCATCCCCATGGCATTGCGCGCACTGATCACGGTACACCTCGCCGCCGCGCGCCATCACGGCAGCCGAGGCGACCTTGCTCTTCGCAGCAGGCTCGCTGGCGGGAGGCAGCGCCCGCAACCACTCGGCCATGGCCCGTGCATCCTGCGGGCTCAGGTGCTGCAGACTGGCGAACACCACTTCCGCCATCGGGCCCGACACGCCGCCGCGCGGCGAAACACCGTCGGTGAGCAGGGCCACGATGTCCGCTACGGGCCAGTCGGCCATGCCCGCCTGGCTGCTCGAAACCAAGGACGGCGCCCACCAGTTCTCGCCCTGCACCAGGGCACCGGCGAGCGGGCGATCCTTCAGCGGACCGCCGAGTGCATCGCGCGGCGTATGGCAGGCGCCGCAGTGCCCCAGACCCCGGACCAGATAGGCACCACGATCGAGCGCCACATCCGTTTTGGCTGGACGAAAGTAGAGCGCGCGCCAAACGGCCAGGGCCGCCTGCGTGTTGTAGGGAAAGCGCAGCGCCGGCTCGGGCGTGGGCTGCGTGACGGGCTGCAGGCTACGCAAGAAGGCGAAGATGGCGTCGGCATCGCTGCGCGTGACGTGCGTGTAATCGGGGTAAGGGAACGCCGGGTACAGGAGCCGCCCATCGCGCGACCTGCCATGGTGCAGGGCACGCCAGAATTCATCGGCATTCCAGCGCCCGAGGCCGGTCGCGTCATCGGGCGTGAGGTTGCCGGCAAACACCGCGCCAAACGGCGTCTGAACCGCACGGCCTCCGGCATAGGCCGCGCCACCGGGACGCGTATGACACGAAACGCAGTCGCCAATACGCGCCAGATAAGCGCCGCGCATGATCAGTTCAGGTGACCCGGAGACCGCCGCCTGCGGGTCGATCGGTGTCTCATCCAGCCGGTTGAACACAGTCACCGCATAAGCGCCCAGCGCCAACACCAGCGTGGCAGTCAGCACGCTGACCATGATCAGGCGGCGCACGTTCATCGCGCACTCCCCGTGGGGGGCTGCGGCAGCTTCGCGTCCAGACTGCCACAGTCCAGCGGCAGCTTGTCCGACGTGCGCTCTTGCGCCCTGCCATCGCCGGGCACGGGCTGCGCCGACAGCCAGCTGATCACGGCCTGCACCTGCTCCAGCGAGAGGCGCCGGGCGATGTCCGCCATGCAATCGGGCGCCTGCGCATGGCGCTGGCCGGTACGCCATGCGCCCAGCTGGCTGCCGAGGTAATCGTGCGACAGGCCCAGCAGGCTCGGAATGAAAGGAGCCGCTCCCGTCAATTGCTCGCCGTGGCATTGCACGCACGCGGGAATCTTGCGCGCCGCGTCGCCATGGCGCACCAGGGCCTCGCCCTCGCGCAGCATGCGCGGGCTGGCCACGGAGGGTGGCGGCGCGGCATATGGCAGGCGCAGCGCCGAAAACCAGGCAGCCATCTCGTACAGGTAGTCATCCGTGAGGTAGGTCAGCAGATGCGCCATTTGCGGGTAGCTGCGCCGCCCCTCATGAAAATTGCGCAACTGGTTGTACAGATAACCCACGGGTTTGCCCGCGATGCGCGGAAAGTAACCATCGGGCGTGGCGCGCCCCTCCTTGCCGTGACAGGCGGTGCAGGGCAAAACTCTGTCCGCCATGTCCGAAGAAGGCGCCTGGCCGCCCGCCTGTGCCAACGTCGCATACATCAGCAGCGACAGCGCAATGCTGCGCAAAACAGAGCGCACGGCGCTTATCCCCGGCCGACAAATGGCATTTTTGTTGCCATCACGGTATGAAACAACACGTTGGCCGAAAGCGGCAGCTCAGCCATGTGGAGCACCGATTGACCCACGACGTCCACGTCCATCAGAGGTTCATCGGCCAGCACGCCGTGCGCCTGCAAAACACCCTGCGTGAGCTGATGCGCCAACGGCGTGTCGGCATTGCCCACATCGATCTGCCCGACGGCGATATCGAAGGCGCGACCATCGAGCGCGGCCGATTTGGTCAAGCCCGTCACCGCATGCTTGGTGGCGGTGTAGGCGATGGAATGGGGGCGCGGCGCGTGCGCGGAAATCGAGCCGTTGTTGATGATGCGCCCGCCGCGCGGGCTCTGGGCCTTCATGACGCGAAAGGCGTTCTGGATGCCATAGAACATGCCGCTCAGGTTGACGTTCACGACATGGGTCCATTGCTCCGTGGTCAGCTCTTCCAGCGGCACGGCAGGCGCACCCGTGCCGGCGTTGTTGAAGAGCAGATCCACGCGCCCGAAGCGTTGCACGGTGGCATCAAAGAGCCTGCGCACCTCGGCGGGGTTGGCCACATCAGTGGGCACGACAAGCGCACGCTGACCCGCGCCGCCCGCATCCGCGACGGCCTGCAGCGGCCCGGGGCGCCGCCCGGCAAGCGCCACGCTCCAACCGGCCTTCAGAAACGCCAGCGCCGCGGCGCGGCCGATGCCCGAGCCCGCGCCGGTGACGACGGCGACTTTCCCTGCACCCGTATTCATCAGTGTTTCCGCCGCGTTGCGTGCCGCCCATGTTTGTCGCGAGGGGGCTTGTCCTTGAATTGCTTCTTCTCCGCGTTTTTGGCGGGCTTGCCGCCGCCGGCATCGCGCTTGCCGCCATTGCCGCCACGCTCTGCCTTCGCCGCGGGTGCCTTGAGCGCCCTGGCATCGCCCGCATCGTCCTGCACCAGGCGGAAATCGATCTTGCGCCCGTCCAGGTCGACACGGCTGACCTGCACGCGAAGGCGCGTGCCGACGCCGTAGCGCACGCCGGTGCGCTCGCCGCGCAGTTCCTGGCGCGCCTCGTCGAAGCGGAAATACTCTGCGCCAAGTTCGGTGATGTGCACCAGCCCCTCGACGTACAGCGTATCGAGCGTCACGAAGATGCCGAAGCTGGTGACGGCGCTGACGATGCCGCCGTACTCCTCGCCCAGATGCTCGCGCATGTACTGGCATTTGAGCCAGGCCTCGACGTCGCGGCTGGCCTCGTCCGCGCGGCGCTCGTTGGCGCTGCAGTGCAGACCCGCGGCCTCCCAGCCCTGCTGGTCGCGGGGCGCGGCACCCGAACCGGGAGGCGCCTCCTGCCGCCCCTTGGCGGCCCACTGGCGCGCCAGCTTGTGCTGCGCCTCTCCCGGCATGGGCAGCGGCGGGAGCTGGTACTTCTTGCCCTCCAGAATGGATTTGATGACGCGGTGCACCAGCAGGTCGGGGTAGCGCCGGATCGGACTCGTGAAGTGCGTGTAGGCCTCGAACGCGAGACCGAAATGCCCGCTGTTGATCGGCGTGTAGATGGCCTGCTGCATGGAACGCAGCAGCATGCTGTGGATCTGCGCCGCGTCGGGCCGGTCCTTGGTGGCTTCGGCGATCGCCTGGAAGGCACTCGGAGGCGGTTCGTCGGGAAGCTGCGCATGCACGGCCAACGCCTTGAGATAGCCACGCAGGATCTCGAGCTTTTCCGGCGTCGGCCCTTCGTGCACCCGGTACAGGCAGGCGCGCTTGTTCTCGGCGATGAAGTCGGCCGCGCAGACGTTGGCTGCCAGCATGGCCTCCTCGATCAAGCGGTGCGCCTCGGTGCGCACGCGCGGCACGATCTTGTCGATGCGGCCGTTGTCGTCGCAGACGATCTGGGTCTCGGTGGTTTCAAAATCCACGGCGCCGCGCGCATGACGCTCGGCCAGCAAGGCGCGATACACCTCATACAGATGGAGCAGGTCCTTGACACGGTCCGCATGGCGGCCCGCCTCGAGGCCCCGGGTGTTGGCCAGGATGGCCGCCACCTCGGTGTACGTCAGGCGGGCGTGACTTTCGATCACCGCGGTGTAGAACTGATAAGCATGCACCGCACCCTTGCTCGTCACCACCATGTCGCACACCATCGCCAGGCGCGGTACCAGCGGGTTGAGCGAGCACAAGCCGTTGGAGAGCTTTTCGGGCAGCATGGGCAGCACACGGCGCGGAAAGTACACGCTGGTGGCGCGGTCGTAGGCGTCGGTGTCGATCGCGCCGCCCGAATCGACGTAGTGGCTCACGTCGGCGATCGCCACCAGCAGACGCCATGCCTTGGCGCGGCCGATGCGCGTGGGTTCGCAGTACACCGCGTCGTCAAAGTCGCGCGCGTCCTCGCCGTCAATGGTGACAAAACCCACATCGCTCAGATCCACGCGCTGGCGCCAGTCGGCCACGCGCACCGCATCGGGCAAGGCCTGCGTCTGAGCCAGGCATTCATCGGAGAAGACGTGCGGCACGCCGTACTTGCGCACCGCGATTTCGACCTCCATGCCCGGGTCATCGACCTCGCCGAGCACCTCCACCACCCGGCCCACCGGCTGGCCGTACAGCGCGGGCGGCTCGGTAAGCTGCACCACCACCACCTGCCCCACCGAGGCGTTGCCCGTGGCGACCTTGGGAATCATCACATCCTGCCCGTAACGCTTGTCCTCCGGCGCCACGAGCCAGATGCCGGCTTCGTGCAACAGTCGGCCGATGATGGGCTGCGCCGGTCGTTCGATGATTTCCAGCACCCGCCCCTCGGGCCGCCCACGCTTGTCCTGACGCACGATACGCACGCGCACCCTGTCCTTGTGCAAGACGGCGCGCATTTCGTTCGGGGGCAGGTAAATGTCGCCCTCACCGTCGTCACGAATGACAAAACCGTGACCATCGCGGTGACCTTGAACGCTGCCTTCAATTTCTTCGTTGGCGGTGTTCTGAATTTCGTTTTTTTTGCTATACAATCTGCGACTTCCTGAAATGCCCAGGTGGCGGAATTGGTAGACGCACTAGTTTCAGGTACTAGCGGGTAACTCCGTGGAGGTTCGAGTCCTCTCCTGGGCACCAAGTGTAGAAGAACACTTGGCAATGAAAATGAAAATCGGCCGCTTGCTTCACGCAGCGGCCTTTTTTGTTGCTGCTGGCGCCATTCACTTGCGCAGCAGCACCTTGAGCGTGCCCTGCAGGCGCCGCTCGCTCGCCGGGTCGGCCGCCGCTGCCAGCACCTGCGCCACGTCCTGAACCCAGGTCTGCAGCGGCGAAGGATCATTGCGGCGCGTCAACAGCTGCAGCTGCAGCGCACGACGCGCCTCATGGTGCTCGGCAGGCGTGGGCACTTCAGCTGCAATTTCCAGGCGCAGCAGCGCCTCGGGACTGACCGCCACGGGCTCGCTGCTCAGCGCCCGGGCCCATGCGGCATGCGCCGCGGCATTGAACTGACGGCCCAGCTCGCGCGCGGCGGGCAACAGGGCGGCGTCACGTTTTTCCCAGGCCTGAACCAGGTGTGACAGCGCTTCGCCGTGCGCCTGCGCGGCAAGCTTGCGCAGCGCCCCCTGGGCCTGCTCCAGCGCATCACGCTGCGCACGGAACGCGGCATCGCCCAGGCGCGGGGCGCGCGGTCCGCGGTCCGCGCCGCCCGGCCGCTCAAAGCGCTCGGAACCCGGTCGCCGCTGGCGCGGGTCCCTGCGCTCGGGGACTCGCCCTGAAGCGGGCCCGGGTTTGTTGGCGCCCGGCCGGTCGTCGCCCCGCACCGCCACCACACGCCGCGTCGAAGGCTGTGGCGCCGCCGTCGTTTCGGGAACAGATGAAGGCTCGGATTCATTCGCTATCGAAGGTGCAGCTTCCTGCGCTTGTCCAGAAAGCGTTTGAGCCTGGTTTTGTTCAGATCTTTCGGTAGCAGCAGGTGACGGCTCACCACGCAGCGCCAGCTGCAGCGCCTGCATGGCCTCCTGGATCTTGCCCGCCTCGCCCGAGGCGTTGGCCGCTTCCAGCGCCCTGGATGCATCGAGCACGGCGCGATCATGGGCGCTGAGCTGCGCCGCCACGCGCTCGCGTTCCTCGCTCTTGCGCGCGAAGGCCTCGTCGATCGGCTTGCGAAACGCGTCCCAGAGCTTCTGCTCCTGGCGGCGCTCGAGCGGCACCGCTTGCGCCAGTTGCTGCCAGCGCTGCTGCAGCGCCTTGACGGCGTCAATACGCAAAGCCGGAGCCGCCCCCAGGGCGACGGCCTCGTCAATCAGCGCATGGCGCTGCTCGAGATTGCTCCTTTGCGCGGCGGCCAGAGGCGCGCCCGCCGTGGCGATCGCCTGTTTCCATAGCGGTTGCAGCTCGGTGAAGAGCTTTTCGCCCACATGACCACCGGCGCGCCAGCGCTCGCCAAAGTCATGCAGCGCGCGGATGTGGGCCTTCCAGTCGCCCGAGTCCGCATGTGCGCTGGCCCAGGCATGGACCTCTTCGATCAGTGCCATGCGCTGCGCCTTGTGCTCCTGCGCCTCAGCGCGGGATTTTTCCAGCCACGCCTCGACCACCTTGTGCGCGGCATTGCACGCTTCGTCGAATTTCTTCCAGAGCGCATGGTTGGCCACGGCTCCCTGATCCGCCTGCTTCCATTGCTCGCGCAGCTGGCGCAGCAGTTCCTGCAGCTTGCGCCCGCCCAGCGCCTGCCCTTCGGGACGGCCCAGCAGGCCTTCGGCCTTGGCCAGAAGTTCCTCGCGTATCTGGTCGGCACTCCAGCGCTGCCAGCCTTCGAGCTCGCCCGCCGTCACCAGGGCGGCATGCACCCGGGCCTCCAGCGCGGCATCGACGAAGCGGCCATGGCTTTTCCATGCCGCACGCAACTGCGCGGCCGCGCCCACGCTGGCCTTGCCGTGGCCCTGCGCCGTTTCGGTCTCGAGCTTGGTCAATGCATCGGTCACGGCCTGTACGGCCTGGGCCACACGTTGCGGATCCACCGGCGCGCGCGTGGGCGTGGGCTCGGCCGCAGCCACCACCTCCCCCCGGGCCGCGCGCAATTCATCGGCCCAAACCGGCACGGAAGGCAAGGGGGCCTTGACGTCCTCGCTGGCCGCGGCGGCCTGCGTCAGCGCCGCGCCAAACGCCTCCCAGACGAGACCCAGCTGCGTCTGCGCCGCTTCCAGCTGCGGCGGGAAACGCAGATCCACGCTCGGCCAGATCACGTCCTGCGTAATCACCCCGGCCTGCGCGCGCCAGTGCGCCACGTCTTCGGACAAGGCCTGAAACGCCGCCTGCGCGTCGCGCCAGGATTTGGTGGAGAGCACCTCGATGCGCTGCGCCATCAGCACCGCCGCCTCGCGCTGCACCTGCACGCGATGCTGCAGGTCTTCCACGGCCTTCACGCGCTCGGCCAGCTGGCCCTTGAGCGTTTGTAGGGGCTCGCGCGACAGCGGCGCACCGGCCTTGGCCGCGTCGCGCTGCCAGGCCAGCGCATCCGCAATGTTCAGGCGCGGGGCCGCCAGCAGCGCCTGCGCTTTCGCCGCCCAATCGGCGGCAATGGCTTCCTGCGCCACCGCCCGGCGCAGTTCGTCCAGGCGCTCGCGGATCGCCTTGGCCGCGCCCTTGTCGCGCGCGCTCAGCTCCTTGAACACCTCCTGCAGCTGAGCCACGGAGGGGTCACTGGCAAGCCAGTCGCGGATGCGCGCCGCGCGTTCACCAGAGGTGGCCGCGGAGAAGGCTCCACCCGTGAGGGCATCCAGCGGATGCGTGACAGCGGGCTTGCCGCTTGTTGCAGTGGCTTCAGGCTCGGGTGCGGGGCTGGAGTTAGAAAAGGGAAACATGAATGGCAAAGCGAAAAAATCGGATGGCACGCGCCACCCTCATCCCGCCACGCAATGCGCGTGAGCAGACAAGGGGGCTATTGTGGCGTGGTTTGCGGCCCACGCCGCACAAGCGTCAATCGACCGCCAGCTCCAGCTGCACGTGCGGCACGCCGTCCTGGCCGCGCCCGGCCGACGAGGTGAGCTTGCTGGCACCAATGAAAAGGCGGTCCATGGGAACGTTCCGAGCCGCGAGATAATCACGCACGGCCACGCTGCGCGCCAGTGCCAACTGCTGCATGGCATCGTCGGATACGGCGATGCTGGAGAGTAACAGCTTTTCCATGTCCGCCTGGGGAATGTCCTTGGCGAAGCCGATTACGTTGCGCGGCTTCTTGATGTTGTCCGCGCGCTGGTAGACGCGCTTGAGCAGCACCGCGTAGTCATCGTCGCCCACCTGTGTGACCTGGGTCGCGTCCTGCCCGGCCCGCACCGCTTCGCGGCGCTTTTCGGCCAGCAGCATGTCCATGAGGCGTTCATGCTTGTAGCCCTGCAGTTCCGAATCCGGGTTGGCCCAGCCCACCACCGTGGCCTTGAGCGCCGGCCGGTCGGCCAGCGCCCGGGCGATGGCGTCCAACTGCTCGAGCGCCTGGGCCGAGAGCGCGCTGCTGCCAGGGTCAAAGATGACATTGCCCGACTCGTCACCACCGCCGAAGGCACGGGCCAGCAGCGAAAACGGCGCGGTGACCGCCTTCATGATGAGGTTGCCAATCACTCTCATGATCACCGGCCCGAGGCTGAAATCCGGGTCGTTGAGCGAGCCGCTGATGGGCAGGTCCACGTCGATCACGCCATTGCGGTCGGCCAGCAGCGCCACGGCCAGACGCACCGGCAGGCTGTTGGGGGCGCCGCTGACTTCGTCGCCGAATGCGAGCTGCTTGAGCACGAGCTTGTTGCTCGCCGTCAATTGCCCGTCGGGCAGCACCTTGTAGGTCACGTCCACGCTGAGCTTGCCGCGCTCGATGCCGTGACCGGCGTATTTCACGCTGTAGGGCGACAGCGGGGGCAGCTCCAGATCGCGCATGTGCCCCTCGATGTCGAGCGCCAGCGGCTTGGACAGCGGATTGATCTGTCCGGAGATGTTCAGCGTGGCCGTTCCCTGCGCCCTGCCCTTGAGCTCGAGCTGTGCCATTTGCGGCGCCGCGCCCGCCGCCGAGGCTTCGGATGAAAACGCGCTCAGCCCGCCCGTGAGTTCGGTCAGGTTGGCCGAGTAGTTGGGCTTGATGAAGTGATCCGTGAAATCCACGGTGCCATTGACCAGCGCCACCGGTCCGAAGTGGATGCGCGGCGCCACGGCACCGTCATCGGCCTGCGGACTCGGCGCTGCAGCCGTCGGCCCGGCTGCATCGGCGCTGGCGGCCCGGCCGATATCCTGCAGATTGATGCGGCCGTTTTCCTGCACGATCACGCGGGCGAAAAAATCCGTGAGCGCCGTCTCGCGCACATCCAGCGCCAGCGGTTGCCGTGGTTGCAGCGCGAGCGACAGGCCGCGCAGCGACAGGGTCTTCCAGCGCAGCAGGTCGGCGCCCGGCTGTTCGCCGTTTCCGATATCGGGCTCATCCGCGCCTGCGCGCGGCTTGAGGCGCACCTGCACATCCCCGAGCGCCGCGTCGCCCTGCACGCCCACGCTCAGGCCCTCCCCGGCTTGAGCCAGGTTCACATCCCCCGAAAAATCGCCGTCGGCACGCAACACGTCCACGTTCAGTTCGTCGGGCAGATAGGCCTGCACCACCTGCAGCGGGAGATTTCTGGCTCGCAGGCTGCCCTTCACGCGCACTTCGGGTGCCAGCCCGACGGAGCCGTCCCAGTTCAGCTGCCCGGGATCGGCCTTGCCCGCGCCCACGCGGGCCTGCACACGCAGGCCGAACGCGGGCAGGCGGCCGTCGTCCCACGTCAGGTCGTGCGCATCCGCACGCAGTGCCGAGACATTGAGCGAGACGGGGCTGCGCGCGCCCGCATCACGCCATGCCACGGTGCCTTCCTTGAGCTGCACCTCTCGCACCGACGCACTCCACGGGGCGGAATCACCTTGGGAACGGGTCTGCCCGGCGGGCGCTGGCACCCGCCAGTCATCGAACATCCAGGCGCCCGCCTTGTCGCGCTCGACCAGCACCTGAGGCCCCGTCAGCGCCACGTGCCCCACCTGCACCTGATGGCGGCGCAGATCAATGGTGGCATCGGCCACCTCCAGCTGCCTGAGCGCCAGCTGCTCATCGGCTGGCGCATTGACCACGCCGGCCTGCCTGAGCGTGGCACAGCCCTTGCGCGTTGCGCATGAGACACTCACCTGGCTCAGCTGCAGCTGCTGCAGCCTGAGCGTGAGCGCATCCCCCTGCAGCGCCAGGTCGGCCTTGACGTCCAGCGTGCCCGACACCGCCGGCCGGATGTACTGCGCCAGGTACGGCGCGGCGAGCGCCAGGGAAACGCCACTGGCGCTGGCCGAGGCCTGCACGGCACTGTCCGAGGCCTGCCCCTGCACTTCGATGGATGACGGCTCCCCGCTTGCCGCGCCACCGCCAAGGCGCAGTGTCGAGCTGAACCGCGCCGGCCGGTCGGACGGCCAGACGGCGCCGTGCACTTGCGCCTGCCAGTCGCGCACCTGCCAGGTGGCCTCGGCCGCGGCCCCGCGCAGGCTCTGGTCGTGCCAGTCCAGCGCGCCATCGGTCATCGCGAACTGTCCGAGGGCAAATTTCCATGCAGCCGCGGACGAAGTCGTTGCCTTCGGCTCCGGTTGCGCCGCCAGCCCCCGTGCGTGGCCCGGCAGCGGCACGCTCCCCGACGCATCGCGCAGCAGGTCAACATGCGGCGCCTTCAGCTCAATGGACGCGATCTCCACCTGCCGCTCCAAGGGGCGAACATCGCCCAGCGTGACCTTCAAGGCGTCGAACGCGAGCCATTTCCGGCCTTGCGCGTCGGACAAGCCCGCATCTTCAAGCTGCATGCTCCCTGAGAGCTTGATCTCGGGGGCATGGGCCTGCTCGGAAAAATCCAGCCCGAGATCGGCGTTGAACTTCGCCGAATCCAGTTTCACCCCCAGGGACGCGGGGATGTAGGCCGCCAGTGGCGCAAGGTCGAAATCCCGGATCCGCAGGCGCACCTGTGCCTGGTGAGTCTCGGCAAACGGCGTCGCCTCGGCCGACGTATCAAAGGCACTTCCATCCAGTTCGAAGGCGAGCCTGGGCAAGACCTTGACCTCGCGATCGGCGGGCAGGTTGCTCAGGAAGGGCAGATCCAGGGTGAGGCCGCGCAGTGCATGCTTCACATGCACCGTCTCATCATCAAAATCCACCGCGCCCCCCCGCAGCTGCACGTTGTAGAGCGCAAAGCGCAGGGGCGGCTGCTCGCCCGGGCCTCCGCGGCCTGCGACGCGCTGCGCGACATCGTCGACATCGAAGGTGCCGGGTGCGGTTTGCGCCAGCCGCAGCACGGGGTCGTCGATCTGCAGTGCATCGATCACAGGCGCAAGCCGCCACAGGGACTGCACCGTCATATTGACGTAAATGCGCGCAACCTGCAGTTGCGGCGCCTTTCCCGAAAGACCGGCCACGGCCACATCGCGCACCATGAGTTCCAGCGTCCACGGATTGAACGTGACCCGGGCCACCGTCACGGGCCGCCCGAGCATTGCGGAGCCCTGCTTTTGCAACTGCGACCGCACGATGGGCGGCACGGCAAGCCAGGCCAGGACATAGAGCAGCACGACGACCGCAGCCGACCACCCCGCGCGACGCACTCCGATGGCGTGCGCCACCAACCAGCTCCTGAGCTGCATCAAACCACCCATCCCGCGACAAAGCGGAAATTGTGCACGCCAGATCGCAAAGCAAATGGCAACAATTGCAATAGAAAGCCCGGCGGCGGGGGAGCCCCGAGCGCCGGGCTTGATGGCAGGCATGACAGCCCGTCCACCCTGGGTACCCCGGAGATTGCTGTCCGGCGTACCGGAGGCAAATGATTGCCTCCTTTGGGGCCCCGCAGCGTGCACACAGCGGCCTGGCTGACGCTTCGCGCTTCGCCCGCCACAGGTACGCGCCCCGAAGCAGATACCTGCGTCGTGCAGGCGAGACTACCTTATCAGGTTTGAGGCGGCATGGCCATGGGGGCGTTGCAATTTGCAATGCCTTGCGAGCAGTGTTGCATCTGCAAAATTACTCTGAGATTTCTGACCACGCAGGTCGGCTGCGACCAGAAAATTTCCATGCAAACCGCATTATTTTAATTATTTTTTTATCTTATATTTTAATTTTTTAGTATTGACTTGGTATTTGGAGACTCCATAGAATCCGCCCAATTCCACGAAAAGTCAGTACAAACCCTTATCACCGCAGGCGCCATCCATCGCATCGGCACGATCCGAACGCGTCGATTCCCTTCCGAACAGCCTGGATGGCGTAACGCCGGACCGTGTGTCCGGTCCCACAAAGCGGATCTGCTCGATTCGGACAGATGGCAGACCGCCCCAAACCGAAAGGGTCCTCCATGAAGAAGGCAGGCTTGCGTGCCGTCTCTGGCTTGCGCACCTTCACCGGCGACATTGCCGCTGGTTTTTTTGAAATCACCCACAGCAGCCTCGCGCTGCTGGGCTTGGCGGTCGCCTTTGCCCTCATCACGCTCGCCGCACGCCCCGACCTGCGCGAGATGGGTCAACAGCAGCTCATGGGATGGCTGCAGGAGCAGCAGGTGGCCACGGACGGCTTTGCCACCGAGCCGTTCGCCAGCGAACGCGCCACCGCCAGCAACCCCAAGGATCTGCCACGCGAACAGGCCGCGGTGACCTACTGGCTGAGCAAGAAATACCGGGTGGCACCCGAGCCGCTCGCGGTGCTCGTGAGCGAAGCCTATGCGATCGGTGCGCGCACCAAGCTCGACCCGACGCTGATCCTGTCCGTCATGGCCGTCGAATCGAGCTTCAACCCCTTCGCCCAGAGCGACGTGGGCGCGCAAGGACTGATGCAGGTGATGACGCGCGTGCACACCGACAAATATGAAGACTTCGGCGGCCGTTTTGCGGCCTTCGATCCCGTGGCCAATCTGCGCGTGGGCGTGAAAATATTGCAGGAATGCATTGCCCGCGCAGGCTCCGTCGAAGGTGGACTGCGTGCCTATGTGGGCGCGGCCAACCTGCCCGACGACACAGGCTACGCCGCCAAGGTGCTGGCCGAGCACGAGCGGCTGCGCCAGGCTGCCAGCGCCGCGGCCAAGTCGCCGGTCGTGGCCACCAAGGCCGCTCCCGCGACCCGGGCATCAGGTCAGGCGCAACAGGTGCAAAAGGTGGCGCTGCTCACCAGCGGCCTCTGAGAGAACGCTGCCCAGTCGCCGGGGTGGCGCGCTACACTCGCGCGGTACGCGACTGGCGATAGGTCTGCGCTCGCCCTGCCCGGGTGACGCGACTGACGTGGGCACCGCCGCAAACGGCACAACACCACGGGGAAGCGTACCGCGCGCGGGCACAAGCCGTGGCGCGTTTTGTCGTTCGCCTGGGCAGCCCTTGCATGCCAAGGGAAAGACACCGCTATCACCTGCCATGTACCAACGCAATATCCTCGTGGAACAAACCGATCCTGAAGTGTGGGCCGCGATCCAGGCCGAGAACCGCCGCCAGGAAGAACACATCGAACTGATCGCCAGCGAAAACTACGCCTCGCCCGCCGTGATGGCGGCGCAAGGCTCGCAACTCACCAACAAATACGCCGAGGGCTACCCCGGCAAGCGCTACTACGGCGGCTGCGAGAACGTGGACGTGGTCGAGCAGCTGGCGATCGACCGCGTCAAGCAGCTCTTCGGCGCAGAGGCGGCGAACGTGCAGCCCAACTCGGGCTCTCAGGCCAATCAGGCGGTGCTGCTGGCCTTCTTGAAGCCCGGCGACACCATCCTCGGCATGAGCCTGGCCGAGGGCGGGCACCTGACGCACGGCATGGCGCTGAACATGAGCGGCAAGTGGTTCGACGTCGTCTCCTACGGGCTGAACGCGAAGGAAGAGATCGACTACGACGCCTTCGAGGCCAAGGCGCGCGAGCACAAGCCCAAGCTCATCATCGGTGGTGCCTCGGCGTATGCGCTGCGCATCGATTTCGAGCGCATGGCCAGGGTCGCCAAGGAAATCGGCGCGATTTTCTGGGTCGATATCGCGCACTATGCGGGTCTGGTCGTCGCGGGCGAGTACCCCAACCCGGTGCCGCACGCCGACGTGGTCACTTCGACCACGCACAAGAGTCTGCGCGGCCCGCGCGGCGGCTTCGTGCTGATGAAGGCCGAGCACGAGAAGGCCATCAACTCCGCCATCTTCCCCGGCCTGCAGGGCGGACCGCTGGAGCATGTGATCGCGGCCAAGGCCGTGGCGTTCAAGGAAGCGCTCTCGCCCGAATTCAAGGTCTATGGCCGGCAAGTGGCGAAGAACGCCCAGGTGTTCGCGCAGACGCTCACCGAGCGCGGCCTGCGCATCGTCAGCGGCCGTACCGAAAGCCACGTGATGCTGGTGGACCTGCGCTCCAAGGGCATCACCGGCAAGGCGGCCGAGGCGGCGCTGGGTCTGGCGCACATCACGATCAACAAGAACGCGATCCCCAACGACCCGGAAAAACCCTTCGTGACCAGCGGCGTGCGCGTGGGCACCCCCGCCATCACGACGCGCGGCTTCAAGGAAGAGGAAACGCGCCTGACGGCCAATCTGGTGGCCGATGTACTGGACAAGCCGCACGATGAAGCCAACCTGTCGGCGGTGCGCGCCAAGGTGAACGCCCTCACCCAGCGCTTTCCGGTCTATCGCTGACGCGCGAGGGGTGCGGCGTGAAGTGCCCCTTTTGCAGCCACCCGGAGACGCAGGTCGTCGAGACGCGCGAGTCCGAAGGTGGCGACTACGTGCGCCGCAGGCGCCGCTGCACGGCCTGCGAAAAGCGCTTCACCACCTATGAACGCCCCGAGGTGAACTTTCCGGCCATCGTCAAGAAGGATGGCCGGCGCGTGGAGTACCGGCGTGACAAGCTCGAAGGCTCGTTCCACATCGCGCTGCGCAAGCGCCCGGTCAGCACCGAGCAGGTGGACGCGGCAATCGAACGCATCGAAGAGCGTCTGCTGCAACTGGGCCAGCGCGAAGTGCTCTCCAACCGGCTGGGCGAAATGGTGATGCTGGAGCTGCAAAAGCTCGACAAGGTGGCCTACGTGCGCTACGCCAGCGTCTATCGCAGCTTCGAGCACATCGACGAATTCAAGGCGCTGGTGGACAAGGTGGGCGAGTAGCGATTTGTGACTTGCCAAGCGCTCGATGACTGTATGAAAATACAGCCATCGTGACGGTCTCTCCCCTCGTTTCCTCCGCCCTGCGCGCCGTGCCGCCCCTGCCCGCCGGCGTGTGGCGCGCCGACGCCCTGGCGCGCGCCCAGGGCGGCACCGTACCCAGTGGGCATGCACCGCTGGATGCAGAGCTGCCAGACGGCGGCTGGCCGCTGGGCGCCCTGGTCGAACTGCTGACGGCCACGCCCGGCACGCCCGTCTGGCCCCTGCTGCTGCCGGCCCTGGCGGCACGCCAGCGGGCCGGGGGCGGGGTGCTGGCGCTGGTCCAGCCACCCTGCCCGCCGTTCACGCCGGCGCTGGCGGCGGCAGGCGTGCGCGCCGCCGGCGTGCTGTGGCTCGCAGCCGAGGCGCCGACGTCGCGCCTGTGGGCGGCCGAGCAGGCACTGCGCTGCGCCGACGTGACCGCCCTGCTGGCCTGGCTGCCCCAGGCGCGCGCGGGCGACCTGCGCCGGCTGCACCTGGCGGCGGCGCAGCGCGGCGACGTCCTGTGCTTCGTGCAGCGCCCCGCGACGCAGGCGCACGCGGCCTCGCCCGCCCCGCTGCGGCTGCGCCTGGAGACGGCGCGGGGCGCGGCGCCAGCGCCGCTGGCGGTGGACATCGTCAAGCGGCGCGGGCCGTCGCTGGCCCGGCCGCTGATGCTGCCCTCGCAGCCGCCAGCGCTGCGCGCGCTGCTGGCGGCCCACGCACCGGGGCAGGTGAGCGCCGCCCTGCACGGCCCGATCGGTGAGCGCGCCCAGGAAGCCGCTGCATGAGGCTGTGGATCGCCCTGCAGTGGCGGCCCGATCCCGCCCTTGAAGCGCCCACGCCCGAGGCTCTGGCCTGGTGGGCGCTGCGCTTCACCCCGCACGTCGCCTGGGTGGACGAGGCGCTGCTGCTGGAGGTCTCGGGCACGCTGCGCCTGTGGGGCGGGCGGCGCGCTCTGCTGCGCCGGATTCATGAAGAAAATCCGCTTCCAGCGCTTGCCAGTCAAGCGCAAGCAGCTACCAGTCTGGTAGCCCTAGCGCGTCTGCGTCTGCGTGTCATGGGCCAGCCGAGCGCGGCCCGCGCGACCGAGCTGCCGCTGCACGCGCTCGGCGCCGCGCGCCCGCACCTGCCGCTGCTGTCGCAACTGGGCTGCCGCACCTGGGGCGACGCGGCGGCGCTGCCGCGCGCCGGGCTGGCGCGGCGCTGCGGCCCCGCGCTGGGACAGGCGCTGGACGTAGCCTTCGGCCGTGGGCCCGACCACTACCCCTGGGCCACGCTGCCCGAGCGCTTCGTCCAGCGGCTGGAGCTGCCGACCCGCGTGGACGACGCGCCTGCCCTGCTGTGGGCCGCCAACCGCCTGCTCGCCGGCCTGCAACCGTGGCTGCAGGCACGCCAGCTCGGCGTGCTCGCTGTCGAACTGCGCTGGCGGCTGGACGCGCGGCGCCTGAACGGGCAGGCGCTGCCGCCCACACAGGCGCTCGTGGTGCGCACCGCGCAGCCGGTGCAGCGCATGGAGCACCTGCGCCGCCTGCTGGCCGAGCACCTGGCGCGCACCGCCCTGATGGCCCCTGCCGCCGATCTGAGCCTGCGCGCGCTGCACACCGCGCCCTGGCGCGCCGAGAGCCACAGCCTGCTGCCCGATGAGCCGCGCCAGGGCGAGCCGCTGCACGTCTTCGTCGAACGCGTCAGTGCACGCCTGGGCGCGGGCCACGTGCGCCGCGCCGTGCCGCGCGCCGACCATCGGCCCGAGTGCCGGCAGGTCTGGCAACCTGCCGAAGACGGGCCGCCGGCCGCGCCGGATGTGCTGCCCGCGCCATGGCCGGATGCCCTGGCTCCCACCTGGTTGCTGCCTGAACCGCAGCCCCTGGCCGTGCAGGGTGGCCAGCCGCGACACCGCGGCGCCGCGCTGCGCCTGCTGACCGCACCGCGCCGTATCGAGGCAGGGTGGTGGGACAAAACCGGTGCTGCCCGTGATTACTTCGTGGCACAGGGCGCGGCCGCCGAACTGCTGTGGGTGTACCGTGAGCGCGCCACCACGCAGCAGCCCGGCGCGCGATGGTTCCTGCACGGCCTGTACGGATAAGCCATGAACGAGTCGGCCGTCATCCACGTCCTGCGCCCGGGCCACTCCAAGGCGGGCGAAACCCCCTCGGGGGACAGCGCGACATGCGAAGCAGCGGAGCGCGGGGGCCTGTTTTATGCCGAACTGCACTGCCTCACGCACTTCAGCTTCCAGCGCGGCGCCAGCAGCCCCGAAGAACTGGTGCGGCGCGCCTGGGCGCTGGGCTACGCGGCGCTGGCCGTCACCGACGAATGCTCGGTGGCCGGCGCGGTGCGCGCCTGGCAGACGCTGGGCGATCTGCAGCGCTCGGCCGCCGACCCGGGCGACGCCGAGCGGGCGCCGCTGCACGCCGCCCGCGCTGCGCTGGGCGTGGCCAAGCCGATGCGGCTGCTCTATGGCAGCGAATTCCGCTTCCAGGCCACGCAGGCGCCTGGCGAGCAGGGCACACTGGTGGCGCTGGCGCGCGACCTGCAGGGCTGGGGCGACCTGTGCAGCTTCGTCACCCGGTGCCGCGCCGCCGCACCCAAGGGCGGCTACCGCCTGCCACCGCTGGCCCAGGCGCTGGCCGCTCTGCCCGGCTGCGAGCGGCTGTGGGCACCGGCGCGCGCAGCGCCGGAGATTCTCGATCCGATAGCTGCCAGCGCTTGCCCCATCCGCGCTGGAGGCACATTCGGTTTGATATCCGCGCTGCTGGCCGAGCTGCACGCCGACGCCGACGACGCGCCCTGGCTGGCCGCGCTGCAGCGCCTGGCCGACGCCACGGGCCTGCCGCTGGCGGCCGCCGGCGACGTGCAGATGCACGTGCGCGCCCGCAAGCGCCTGCACGACGTGCTGTGCGCCATTCGCTTGGGCCGGCCGCTGCGCCAGTGCGGCCTGGCCCTGCAGCCCAACTCCGAGCGCCACCTGCGTCCGCTCGCGCGCCTGGCCGCTCTCTACCCGCCCGGGCTGCTGGCCGCCACGCTGCCCATCGCCGCGCGCTGCCGCTTCCGGCTGGAGGAGGTCAAATACAACTATCCGCGCGAGAACCTGCTGCCCGGCCTCACACCCACCGAGACGCTGGCGCGACTCACGCGGGGTGGCGCGGCCTGGCGCTTTCCCCAGGGCGTGCCGCCACGCATCCGGGGTTTCATCGACCAGGAGCTGGCGCTCATTGCCGCCTGCGGCTACGAAATGTTCTTCCTCACCGTGCACGGCATCGTGCGCTGGGCGCGCGCGCAGGGCATCCTGTGCCAGGGCCGCGGCTCGGCTGCCAACTCGGTGGTGTGCTATTGCCTGGGCATCACCGAGGCCGATCCGCGCGATTCGCACCCGCTGCTGGCGCGCTTCATCAGCCTGGAGCGCAGGAACGAGCCGCCCGACATCGACGTCGATTTCGAACACGAGCGGCGCGAGGAGGTTATCCAGCACATCTACGCCACCTACGGTCGCCACCGCGCCGCGCTGGCCGCCACCGTCATCACCTGGCGCACCCGCAGCGCGCTGCGCGACGCCGGCGACGCGCTGGGCGTCGATGCGCGGCTGGTCGACGCCTTCGCCAAGGACCACCAGTGGTTCGACGCTGGCCTGTCGTCCGCCGAGGTATCGGCCCGCCTGGACGCCATGGCCGCCGCCCTGGGCGCGCCGCTGCCACCCGCGCTGGCGCGCCTGTGGCTGGAGATGGCGGGGCAGTTGCGCGGCCGCCCGCGCCATCTGAGCCAGCACGTCGGCGGCTTCGTGCTGACCGAGACGCCGCTCGTGCGCCTGGTGCCCGTCGAGCCCACCGCCATGCCGGACCGGCAGGTGATCCAGTGGGACAAGGACGACCTCGAAGCGCTGGGCATGATGAAGGTGGACGTGCTCGCCCTGGGCATGCTCACCGCCCTGCGCCGCTGCCTGGACCTAGTGGGCCAACGGCGCGGCCGGCCCTTCGCGCGCGCCGATATTCCGCGCGAGGACGCGGCCACCTACGCCATGATCCAGCGTGCCGACACCGTTGGCACCTTCCAGATCGAGAGCCGCGCGCAGATGAGCATGCTGCCGCGCCTCAAGCCCGAAAGGTTCTACGACCTGGTGGTGCAGGTCGCCATCGTGCGGCCCGGCCCCATCACCGGCGGCATGGTGCACCCCTACCTGAAGGCGCGCGAGCGCTGGCGGCGCGAGCGGACCTTCGACTGCGAGCGCTCCGCGCACGAGCCGCCCGACGCCGCGCCCGCGCTCGCCAAGGCGCTGGAGCGCACGCTGGGCATCCCCATATTCCAGGAGCAGGTGATGGAGATCGCGATCATCGCCGCCGGCTTCACGCCCGGCCAGGCCGACGCGCTGCGCCGCTCCATGGCCGCCTGGAAGCGCCACGGCGGCGTGCACCGGTTCGAGGCCCTGCTGAAGAACGGCTTGCGCCACAGGGGCTACGGCGCCGACTTCGCCCAGCGCATCTACGAGCAGATCCTGGGCTTCGGCGAATACGGCTTTCCCGAAAGCCACGCCTACAGCTTCGCCCTGATCGCCTACGAGAGCAGCTGGCTCAAGCGCCACGAGCCCGAGGCCTTCCTAGCCGCCCTGCTCAACGCGCAACCCATGGGCTTCTACGGCCCGGCGCAGCTCATCCAGGACGCGCGCCGCCACGGCGTGCGGGTGCTGGCGCCCGACGCCGCCGCCAGCGACTGGGACTGCACGCTGGAAATACATGAGTCAAATCAGCCTTTGGCGCTTGCTGGACAATCGTCAATAGCTATCAGAAACGAATCAAGCGACATCCGCCCCACCGTACGCCTGGGCCTGTGCCTGGTCAAGGGGCTGGGCGAGGCGGCAGCCCGGCGCATCGCCCAGGCCCGCGCGCAGGCGCCCTTCGCCGACGTGGACGACCTGGCGCGCCGCGCCGCACTCGACACGCGCGACCTGCACCGTCTGGCCGCCGCCGATGCCCTCGCCAGCCTGGCCGGCCACCGGCGCCAGCAGGCCTGGAGCGCCGTGGGCCCCCACACCGGCCCGCTGCTGCGCGACGCGCCCCTGCACGAAGCCCCGCTCGCGCTGCCCGCCGCCCCCGAGGGCGAGGAGATCGCGCACGACTACGCCGCCCTCGGCCTGACGCTGCGCCGCCACCCGCTGGCCCTGCTGCGCGCGTGGCTGGCGCGGCGCGGCGTGATGAGCGGTGCCGAGCTGGCGGCGCTGCCCCACGGCCGCGCCGCCACCGCCTGCGGCCTCGTCATCGGCCGCCAGCAGCCCGGCACCGCCAAGGGCACCATCTTCGTCACGCTGGAGGACGAGACTGGCCCCGTCAACGTCATCATCTGGAAGAGCGTGCGCATGGACGAGCGCCAGCGCAACGCCCTGTTGCGCGCCGAGCTGCTGGCGGTGCAGGGCCAATGGCAACGCGCCGAGGACGGCGGCGGCCACGTGCGCCACCTCGTCGCCCGCCGCCTGCGCGACCTGACGCCGCTGCTGGGCCGGCTGGCGGGCTCCATCGCCAGCCGTGATTTCCACTGATGCGGGCCGACGCCGCGAACGCCGCGCCGGCGGCGCTGCAGAGGCCGCGGACAGCGCTCTCATTGCTTGAACCACGCGATCTGCGTGCTGGTCGCCAGGAGCTTCCCGTCGTCCGACCAGAGCTGCGCCGCCTGGTCCGAAAAATTCCGCCGGAACACGCTGGCCCACGCGCGCCCGAGCAGCGGCCGCTCGCCCTGGCGCGCGAGGTCGTCCGCGCCGGCGTGAAAGTGCATCGTCACCGACACGGTGCCCGCCGGCACCAGCACGCCACGCACCTGGAAAATGCGAAGGAAAAAGGTGTCGCACAACGACGCCAGCGACTTGAAATCGAGGGCCCGTGCCGGCGCGTCCCGGATCCAGAGCGTGGACGCTGCGGAAGCGGGCTCGCGGCGTGGCGTGCGGCCGAGTTCCGGCGCTCCCTCGATGAACCTGAACTCGAATCGTTGGAGCCACGCCAGGCGGTACCCGCGGGTGTCCAGCGGCGCCACCTCGCTCGCGCAGGGAACGTCGGGCATGCGCGGGACCTGGTGCGCCCAGCTTTCGCTGCGCGCGGCCAGCACCACGCTCGCCGAGGCCACGACCGTCCCGTCGTCCTGGTGCATCTCGACCGCCAGATGCTGCACCGACTTGCCGGCGCGCACCTCGCGGGCGCGCACCAGCAGCGCGCCCGGCCGGATCGGCGCACAGAAGTTGGCGGTCATCGCCACCGGCTGCGCCACGGCGCCGGCGCGCTCGAGCGCCGCACCCAGCATCGTGGCTGCCGTGACGCCGCCGAACGGGCCGTGCATGTTGGCATAGGCGTCGTGCGTGTGGCACGTCCACCCGTCGGCCCCAGGGGTCAGGCGGGTCGCTTCGTCGAAGGGGTGCGTGGTGTCGGCGTGCATGTGCATGACTCCTGTTCAAAGACGGTCCTCATCTTCGAGCGGGGCCGGTCCCGAAGCAATGACCTGACAGGTCATTGCCACGCCGCGCGCGGTTGCACACACTGCCTGCGGGTCGGCGCATCGGCGCGCCGTCTTTTGCGACACTGCCGCATGAACACGCTGGAGTCCCCCATGTCCATGGATCTTCTTCCCCTCGCCGTGGCGATTCTCATCGCCATTCCCGCGGCCGGCTCGTGCATCGGCATCGGGCTGTCGGCCGCACGCTTCCTGCAAGCCTCGGCGCGGCAGCCGGGGCTGGGGCCCGAACTGCAGACCCGCTTCTTCCTGGCGGCCGGCCTGCTGGACGGCGCCTTCATCATCGCCACCGGCATCAGCCTGTGGTTCGCCACCGCCAACCCGTTCACGCGATGACCGCCGCCCACCCGCACCCGGTGGCGCACCTGACGCCGCGCCGCGAAGTCGGACCGCTGCTGCGCTCCCGGCGCGAACGGCGCAAGCTCAGCCAGATGGCGCTGGCGCTGGACGCGGGCGTATCGGCACGACACCTGTCGTGCGTCGAGACCGGGCGCGCGCGCCCCAGCCCAGAGTTGCTGCTGGCCCTGTCCGAGCACCTGGCGGTGCCGCTGCGCGAGCGCAACACGCTGCTGCTGGCGGCCGGCTACGCGCCGCGCTATACCGAGACGCCGCTGGACGCGCCCGACCTGCAGGCCGTGCGCGCCGCGCTGGAGCGCCTGCTGGCGGCGCACGACCCATACCCCGGCGTGGCGCTGGACCGGCAGTGGAACGTGGTGCTGGCCAACGCCGCCGCCCGGCGCCTGCTGGGCCTGCTGCCGCCGCACCTGGCTGCGGCGCCGGTGAACATGCTGCGCGCCAGCCTGCACCCCGAAGGCTTCGCGGCGCTGACGCTGAACTTCGACGACTGGGGGCGCCACCTGCTGCACGAGCTGGACCGCGCCCGCTTGGCGGCCGACGACCCGGCGCTGGCCGTGCTGGCCGACGAGCTGGCGGCCTACCCAAACGTGGCCGCACTGCGCGCCGCGCAGCCCGCGCGGCCAACGTACGAGGAGTCGCTGCTGATCCCCTGCGTGCTGATGCCGCCGGGCAGCCCCGAGGGTGGCGCGCTGTCGCTGTTCACCACCCAGGCCACCTTCGGCTCGCCGCGCGACGTCACGCTGGCGGAACTGACGGTGGAGCTGTTCTACCCCGCCGACGCGGCCACGGAGGCCGCGCTGCGAAAATATGAATGAAACCGGCCTCTAGACCGCATGCAAACTGCGCAAGAAGCTATGCAAAAAGAAGCGATCGAGCGCACCCACCCAAGAGGAAGGAGGCAGCCACACGCACCACTTCATCGCGCGTCGCCGCACTGTGCCCGGTTTCTCAGCGCATGGTCCATCAGCACCAGCGCCAGCAGCGCCTCGGCGATGGGCGCGGCGCGGATGCCGACGCAGGGGTCGTGCCGCCCCTTGGTCACCACCTCTACCGGCTGCCCGTTGATGTCGATCGACGGGCGCGGCGTGAGGATGGAGCTGGTGGGCTTGATCGCCAGGCTGACCTCGATGTCTTGCCCGCTGCTGATGCCGCCCAGAATGCCGCCCGCGTGGTTGGTCTCGAAGCCCTCGGGTGTGATCGCGTCGCCATGCACGCTGCCGCGCTGCGCGACGCTCGCGAAGCCCGCGCCGATCTCCACGCCCTTGACCGCGTTCAGTCCCATCATCACCTTGGCGATGTCGGCGTCGAGTTTGTCGTACAGCGGCTCGCCCAGGCCCACGGGCACGCCGCTGGCCTGCACGCGGATGCGCGCGCCGCAGGAGTCGTGCGCCTTGCGCAGCGCGTCCATGTAGTCTTCGTAGCGCTGCACGTCGGCCACAGGCACGAAGAACGGGTTGCGCGGCACGTGCTCCCAGCTCTCGAAGGGGATCTCCAGCTCGCCGAGCTGCGTCATGCAGGCGCGAAACTGCGTGCCGTATTGCTCGCGCAGCCACTTCCTGGCCACGGCACCCGCGGCCACCGTGGGCGCGGTGAGCCGCGCCGACGAGCGCCCGCCGCCGCGCGGGTCGCGCAGGCCGTACTTGTGCCAGTAGGTGTAGTCGGCATGGCCGGGGCGAAACCGCAGCGCGATGTCGCCATAGTCCTTGCTGCGCTGGTCCTGATTGCGGATGAGCAGCGCGATCGGCGTTCCTGTGGTCTGGCCCTCGTACACGCCCGAGAGAATTTCCACCGCGTCGGGCTCGTTTCTTTGCGTGACGTGGCGGCTGGTGCCGGGGCGGCGCCGGTCCAGATCGCGCTGGATGTCGGCGGCATCGAGCGCCATGCCCGGCGGGCAGCCGTCGATCACGCAGCCGATGGCCGGGCCGTGGGATTCACCGAAGTTGGTGACGCAAAACAGGGTGCCGAGGGTGCTGCCGCTCATGAGTGATCCTGTGATTCGCGATACGCAGCGGCCGCTCGTGCCGGGCGGACGGCAGGCTTCATGCCTTCTTTTCGGAAACCGCCGATTCCTCGGGCCAGTCGCGGATGTAGGCCTTGAGCAGCTTGTTTTCGAGGTTCTGGCTGTCCACCACGGTCTTGGCCACGTCGTAGAAGCTGATCACGCCCATGAGCTGGCGGTTGTCGATCACTGGCAGGTAGCGCGCGTGACGGTCGAGCATCATGCGGCGCACCTCATCGAGCTCGGTTTCCATGGTGCAGATGAGCGGCCCCGGATCCATGCTGCGGTAGACCGACAGGCCGTCGAAACGGCCGCCGTTCTTCACCGTGGCGTTGATCACCTCGCGGAAGGTGAGGATGCCCACCACGCGCTCGTGCGCCATGACGACGAGCGAGCCGATGTCGTTGTCCGACATGGTGCGCGCGGCGTCCGCCAGCGTGTCTTCCGGCGTGATGGTGTAGAGCGTGCCGCCCTTGAGGCGCAGGATGTCGCGAACTTTCATGGTGGATGGTCTGTGCAGGGGAGCACCGGCAAATATAGCCCACAATGCATGGCTTCACGCATGACAAGGGAGACCAGGAATGCCCGGCTACGCCGATCCCGGCTTTGACACGCTCGCAGTGCACGCGGGCGCGCGGCCCGACCCGACCACTGGCGCGCGCGCCACGCCGATCTATCTCACGACCTCGTTCGTCTTCGAGTCGAGCGACCACGCGGCCTCGCTCTTCAACATGGAGCGCCCGGGCCACGTCTACTCGCGCCTGTCCAACCCGACGACCGACGTGCTGGAGCAGCGCGTGGCGGCACTTGAAGGCGGCGCGGGCGCGATCGCCACCGCGAGCGGCATGGCCACGCTGCACCTGGCCATCGTCACACTCATGGGCGCGGGCAGCCACATCGTGGCGAGCACCGCGCTGTACGGCGGCTCGCAGAATCTGCTGAACTACACGCTCAGGCGCTTTGGCATCGAAACCACCTTCGTCAAGCCCACGGACGTGGACGCCTGGCGCGCGGCCATCCGGCCCAATACCAAGCTGCTGCTGGGCGAGACCGTGGGCAACCCGGGCCTGGAGGTGCTGGACATCCCCACCGTGGCGCAGATCGCGCACGAGGCAGGCATCCCGCTGCTGGTCGACTCCACCTTCACCACGCCGTACCTGATGCGCCCGCTCACGCTCGGGGCCGACATGGTCTACCACGCGGCCACCAAGTTCCTCTCGGGCCACGGCACGGTGATGGGCGGGGTGCTGGTCGACGGCGGCGGCTTCGACTGGGACGCCTCGGGACGCTTTCCGGAACTGGCCGCGCCCTACGACGGCTTTCACGACATGGTGTTCGCGCAGGAGTCTAGCGTCGGCGCCTTCCTGCTGCGCGCGCGCCGCGAGGGCCTGCGCGACTTCGGCGCCTGCATAAGCCCGCACAACGCCTGGCTGATCCTGCAGGGCGTGGAAACCCTGGGCGCACGCATGGAACGGCACGTGCGCAACACCGAGCGCGTGGTGCAGTTCCTCGCCAGCCACCCCTTCGTCGCGCGCGTCGGCCATCCGCTGCTGGAAAGCCACCCCAGCCACAAAATCGCGCAAAAACTGCTGCCACGTGGCGCGGGCGCGGTCTTCAGCTTCGACCTCAGGGGCAACCGCGAGCAGGGCAAGAAGTTCATCGAAACGCTCAAGATCTTCAGCCACCTGGCCAACGTGGGCGACTGCCGCTCGCTCGTGATCCACCCGGCGAGCACCACGCACTTTCGCATGACGGACGAGGCGCTGCTCGCGGGCGGCATCACGCAGGGCACGATACGCCTGTCGATCGGGCTGGAGGATCCAGACGATCTGATCGACGACCTCAAGCGTGCGCTCAAGGCCGCGGAAAAGTTCGACGGAAAGGCGGGTGCGTGATGTTCTACGAAGTACAAGGCGCACCGCTGTACTGCTACACCGGCGACAAAACGTTTGACCCGGCCAAACCCACGGTGGTGCTGATCCACGGCGTGCTGGGCGACCACAGCGTCTGGATCTGGCAGGCGCGCCACCTGGCCAACCACGGGTTCAACGTGCTCGCCATCGACTTGCCCGGCCACGGGCGCAGCGGCGGCGAGGCGCCCGCGAGCGTGGAGCAGGCCGCGGCCACCATCGCCGCGCTGCTCGATGCCGCGGGTGCGCAAAAGGCCGCGCTCATCGGCCACAGCTGGGGCTCGCTCATTGCGATGGAAGCGGCAGCGCGCCTGAAGGGGCGCGTCAGCCATCTCGCGCTGATCGGCACCGCCGCGCCGATGAAGGTCTCGCCGGCGCTGATCGAAGCCTCGCAGAGCGACCCCGAGACGGCACTCAAGATGATCAACGTCTTCTCGCGCAGCACGCTCGCCTCGCCCACCGGCGCGGGCCTGTGGGTCTACGGCGCAAGCACCGCGCTGGGGCGCAAGGTGATGCGCGGCAACCGCGAGGTGAACGTGTTTCACCGCGGCTTCATGGCCTGCGACCAATACACGGGCGGGCCGGCGGCCATGGCCGCGATCACCTGCCCGGTGCTGTTCCTGCTCGGCAGGCTCGACCAGATGACGCCACCCGGGGCCGCGCGGCCCCTGATCGACGCCGCACGCGCGGCGGGCCGTGCCGTGCAGGTGCAGCACCTGGCCGTGGGGCACCACCAGATGACGGAAGCGCCCAACGAGACCACGATGGCGCTGCGCGACTTTCTGCGCCATGCCTGAGGCAATCGCCGCGCCCATCACGCACGACGAGAACTTTCCGGTCGCCTCGTGGCTGTGCCCGCCACGGCTGCGCGCGCCCATTGCGGCGATCTACCACTTCGCGCGCACGGCCGACGACATCGCCGACGAAGGCGACGCGCCGGCGGCGCAGCGCCTGGCGGACCTGCAGGCCTACCGCGCCGATCTGCTCGCCTGCGCCCAGGGGCGGCCGAGCAGCGCGCGCTGGGCCCGGGTGTTCACCCCGCTGGCCATGGCGATCGAGCGCCACGCCCTGCCCCTGGCGCCGCTCGGCGATCTGCTCGACGCCTTCGCGCAGGACGTGGAGATGACGGACCGCGACGCCACCTACCCCGACCGCGCGGCGCTGCTGGATTACTGTCGCCGCTCGGCCAATCCCGTGGGGCGGCTGCTGCTGCACCTGTACGGCGTAAGCGACGAGGCGGCGCTCAGGCAAAGCGACGCGATCTGCACCGCGCTGCAACTCATCAACTTCTGGCAGGACCTGAGCGTGGACCTGCCGCGCGGGCGCCACTATCTGGTGGATGCCGACTGCGCCGCGCACGGCGTGGCGCGCGCCGATCTCACGGCACAGCGGCGCACCCCCGCCAGCGACGCACTCATCATGGACGGCGCCGATTGGGCGCGTGCCCTGATGCTGCAAGGCGCACCACTGGTGCACCGGCTGCCGGGGCGCATCGGCTGGGAGCTGCGCCTCGTGGTGCAGGGGGGTCTCGCGGTGCTGGGCCAGGTACAGGCCCTGCGCGGCGCGAGCCTGCTTCGGCGCCCGCGCCTGCGCGCCTGGCACCTGCCGCTCATGCTGGCGCGCGCCGCGGCGATGTGATCCTCGATTGATAGCTGGCAGCGCCCTCCAGACAAGCGCTGCGGGCCAATTTGACTTAAAACCTCAAACCCAGGGCGGACGCCTGCCTGCATGGGACAATCACGCCCTCATGACACCCGAGCAGTACGTCCAGAACAAGGCCGCGGCCTCCGGCAGCAGCTTCTACTACGCCTTTCTCTTCCTGCCACGCGAGCGCCGTGAGGCCATCACCGCGTTCTACGCCTTCTGCCGCGAGGTCGACGACGTGGTCGACGAAGTGCGCGACCCGGGCGTGGCCGGCGCCAAGCTCGACTGGTGGCGCAGCGAGGTCACGCAGGCCTTCGGCGGGCAATCCACGCATCCGGTGATGCGCGCGCTGATGCCTTACGCCAGCCGTTACCAGATCGGGCATCAGCAGCTGCTGGACATCATCGAAGGCTGCGAGATGGACCTCAGGTACGACAGCTACGAAGACTACGAGGGACTGGCCAACTACTGCCATTACGTGGCCGGGGTCGTCGGCGAGGTGTCGGCGCGCATCTTCGGCCAGCAGGACAAGGCCACGAGCGACTACGCGCACCAGCTCGGGCTGGCGCTGCAGCTGACCAACATCATCCGCGACGTGGGCGAAGACGCACGGCGCGGGCGCGTGTACCTGCCGCAGTCCGAGCTGCGCCAGTTCGGCGTGACGCCCGAAGACATCGCCCAGCGCCGCTATGGCGAGGCGTTCACGCGGCTGATGCGCTTTCAGGCCGAGCGCGCGCACCAGGCCTACGACGAGGCGCTGTCTCTGCTGCCCGCGGCGGACCGGCGCAGCCAAAAGCCCGGCCTGATGATGGCCAGCATCTACCGCACGCTACTCACCGAAATCGAGGCGGACGGCTTTCACGTGCTGCACCAGCGCATCGCGCTCACGCCGCTGCGCAAGCTCTGGCTCGCGTGGAAGGTACAGGCGCTGGGGCGCCTGTGAGGGTCTGCGTCGTCGGCGCCGGTTGGGGCGGCATCGCCGCCGCGCTGAACGCCGCCGAGTCGGGTCACCGGGTCACGCTGATCGAAGCCGCTCGCGACGTCGGCGGACGCGCCCGAACCCTGGCCGTCACGCGCGCGGACGGCAGCACGCTGGAACTGGACAACGGCCAGCACATCCTGATCGGCGCGTACGGTGAATGCCTGCGACTCATGCGTCTGGTGGGCGTCGATCCGCAAACCGCGCTGCATCGCGAGCCACTGGCGCTGAGCTTTCCCGACGGCAGCGGTCTCGCCCTGCCCGACCGGGCGCCGCCCTGGGATGCGCTCACGGGTATCGCCCGCGCGCGCGGCTGGTCGTGGCGCGAGAAGCTCGCGCTCTTGAGCCGCGCCGCGCACTGGCGCATGCGGGGCTTTCGCTGCGCGCCCGGCACCACCGTCGCGCAGCTGTGCGCGGGCCTGCCCCGGCGGCTGGCCGATGAATTCATCGCGCCGCTGTGTGTCTCCGCGCTCAACACGCCGCCAGAGTCCGCCAGCGGCCAGGTGTTCCTCACCGTGCTGCGCGACAGCCTGTTTGCCGGGCGCGGCGGCTCGCACCTGCTGCTGCCGCGCGCGCCGCTGGGCGCGCTGCTGCCCGAACCCGCGCTGCGCTGGCTCACGCGGCACGGCCACGCGGTGCGCCTGGGCTCACGTGTGCGGCGGCTTGCCATGCACGAGGGCCGCTGGCAGGTCGATGACGAGCCCTTCGACGCCGTGCTGCTGGCCTGCACCAGCACCGAGGCCGCGCGGCTCGTGCGCGAAGCCGACGCACCTGCCCTCGCGCGCGCGCCGCTGCAGGCCTGGGCCAGCGCGGCCGACCCGCTCGGCTTCGGCGCCATCGCCACCGTGTATGCCGAACAGCCCGATGCCCGCGGCCCGATGCTGGCGCGCGCCATGCTGGCGCTGCGCGCCACGGCCACGCGGCCCGCGCAGTTCGTCTTTGACCGGGCACGCCTGGGCGGTCCGGCGGGCGTGCTTGCTTTCGTGGTCAGCGCCTTTTCCGGCGAGCGCGACACGCTATCGGATCAGGTGCTGAAACAGGCCCGGGAACAACTGGGCCTGCGCGCGCTGCAGCCACTGCAGACGGTGGTGGAAAAACGCGCCGCTTTCATCTGCGCGCCCGCGCTCGCGCGTCCGCCGCGCACCATCGCGCCCGGCCTGCAGGCCTGTGGCGACTACGTCGACGGTCCCTGGCCCGCCACGCTCGAAGGCGCCGTGCGGCACGGCCTGGCGGCGGTGCAGAATTTGGCGCCATGAACGAGCCCCCGATGCGCCTGAGCCCGCAGGAGCTGCGCGATGTGACGCTGGCGCAGGCCATCGAGCGGGCCGACGAAGCGCGCACGCTGGTGAGCCAGACCGAATGGGACGAGATCACGCGCCAGGCCGTCGATGCCGCACGCGGCCGCGGCGTGCCGCGCGTGGACGTGGCCGACGTGGTGCGCGAACGTGCGGCGGCCGCCGTCGACCGGGCCGCCGGGCGCGACACCACCGTCGCCCTGCTGCGGCAGGCGGGCGCGCAGGGGCGCTGGCTGGCGCGCGGCCTGCCGCTGCTGGCGCTGCTGCTGGGGCTGGTGCTCGACCGCGTCGCCAACGCGCACCAGGTGGATCTGCTCTCGCCCCCGCTGCTGCTGGTGCTGGGCTGGAACCTGGTCGTCTATGCGCTGCTGTTCTGGCACGCCTGGCACGCCTGGCACGCCTGGCGCGCCCGGCGCGCGCACGACGCGCACGAGCCGCCGGCCTCGCCGTCCGCGCTGCACCAGTGGCTGCTGCGCCGCCGGGCGCACGCGGGCCAGCGCGCGCGCCGGGGGCTGCCCGCGCGCATCGCCGCCGATTTCATCACCCATTGGTCTGGCCTGACGCGCGCGCGCTTCACGCAACAGGTTGCCAGCGTGCTGCACCTGTGCGCTGCAGCCTGGGCCGCGGGCATCGCGCTGTCGCTGCTGCTGCGCGGCCTGGTGGTGAGCTACCACTTCGGCTGGGAAAGCACCTTCCTCGATGCGGATCAGGTGCACGCCATCGTGGGCCTGCTGTTCGCGCCGCTCACGCTGCTGTTCGGCCTGACACCGTTCTCGCTGCAGGAGGTGGCCGCTGCGCAGAACTTCGCCGGCGAAGGCGCGGCCGGTGCCCGCTGGGTGTGGATGTATGTGGGCCTGCTGACCCTCGTCGTCGTGCTGCCACGCCTGCTGCTGGCTGCCTGGGCCCATTGGCGCCAGGCGCAGTGGGCGCGACAGTGCACGCTGGACACCCGCGGCAGCGATTTCGACGCCCTGCGCCAGGCCCTGCCCGATGATCTGCGGATCGGCCTGCTGTGCACCACGCCCACCCTGCGGCCCACGCTCGCCACCGTGCGGGCGCTGCACGCCGAGCACGGCACCACGATGAGCGCACAGGGCGACCGCTTGTGCCTGATTGAGCCCGCGGACGCGGCCACGTCCGTCGACGCCGTGGTCGTCTGGGGCGACGGCCCGGCGCCCCCGCTGCCGCCCGCCTGGCGGCAAGCCCCGCTGCTGACGCTCGCCAGCGCGCAATTCGGCGCCAGCTGGGTGTGCGACGGCGCCCTGTTCGAGCGCCTGGCCGCGTTGCTGCCCACGCGCCGGCACGCACTGCAGCGCCTGGGCCAGACGTGGCAGGCGCGCAACGAGGCCCTCTTCACCGAGTCGCTGCAACGGCTGGCCGCGCACCTGCACGCTTGCGCCGCGCTGGTGAAAACCGGCACAAACGCCGCCCGCTACGTCGAGCTGCTGCAGGCGCTGGACGCCGCGCTGCGGGACCTGCACGGCCACACGGCGGCCATGGCGCCCGCGCCCGGGCCACCGCCACCGACCCCGCAGGGCGCGCTGACGGCCAGCGGCGACACCACCGCCCTGGCGGTAGGCACATCGGCCGGCGCGGCCGCCGGGGTTGCCGCCGGTGCCAAGGTGGGCGCGATGATCGACGCGGGCACGGGCGGCCTGACACTGGGCGTGGGCACGGTCCTGGGCGCGCTGCTGGGCGGCACCACGGCCTGGGCGATGCGCACCCTGCAGAAAAAGGGCGCGCAAAAAGGCAGCATCGATGAGCTGCTGCGCCGCATGGTCGAAGACGCCTGCACGCGCTACCTGGTGCTGGCCCATTGGGGACGCACGCCCGCGGCGCAGGCCAACGAACGGGGCACGCGCTGGCATGCCGATGTCGTCGCCACCGTGGCCGCCCACTGGGAGACTCTGACCGCCGCCCTGAACGCCGAAGCCGCGCGCGACGACACCTTGCAGCCGCTGCTGCGAACCATGCTGCGCGGCATCCTGTCGCGCGAAGGTGTCTGACGCGCACGCCGGCCAGGGTGGACATAAGCACATGCGCAAAGCATCTGAAGCACGGCCGGACAACGCCGCCCATCGAGCGCATACTCGAGCGCCTCTTGCGCATCGCGCACACCCCTGAAGGTTCAAACCATGCAATTGCTGAAAAGATTCCGGCTGGCCGTCGGCCTGTCCCTCCTGGCCCTCCTGTCCCTGCTGACACTGACACCCGCCACGGCCGCCGACGACCTCGCCGCGATCCAGAAGGCCGGCACGATCCGCATCGGCACCGAGGGCACCTATGCGCCCTTCACCTTCCACCAGGCATCGGACAACGCGCTCGTGGGCTTCGACGTGGACATCGGCCGCGCCGTGGCCGCCAAGCTCGGCGTCAAGGCCGAGTTCGTCGAAGGCAAGTGGGACGGCCTGATCGCCGGCCTGAACGTGAACCGCTACGACGTGGTCATCAACCAGGTCGGCATCTCGGCCGAGCGCCAGGCCAAGTACGACTTCTCCCGGCCCTACATCGCCTCGGCCGCCGCGCTCATCGTGCGCGAGGACAACGCCGACATCAAGGGCTTCGCCGACCTCAAGGGCAAGCGCTCGGCCAACAGCATCAGCAGCAATTTCGCCAAGCTGGCCGAGCGCAATGGCGCGCAGGTGGTGGCGGTGCAGGGCTTCAACGATGCCGTCGCGCTGCTGCTGGCGGGCCGCGTGGACGCCACGGTCAACGACTACCTGTCCTACCTCGACTTCAAGAAGCAGCAGCCGCAGGCCAAGGTGAAGGTGGTCGCGCGCGACGACAGCGCCGAGTTCGGCGTCTCGGGCATCCTGATGCGCAAGGGCCAGGCGCAGCTCAAGGCCGCGATCGACAAGGCCATCGGCGACCTCATCGCCGACGGCACCTACAAGAAGATCTCCGAACGCTACTTCGGCGAAGACCTCTCCACCAAGCTGCACTGAAGCAGCGCAACAATCCGCCTGACGAGGATCGTGCCCGACTGGCTCCATCTGATGTGGCAATCCCTCTGGCCGCTGCTGGTCGGGGGGGTCCAGTTCACCGTCCCGCTGGCCCTGCTGTCGTTCGCGGCGGGGCTGGCGCTGGCCTTCTGGGCGGCGCTCGCCCGGCTCTTCGCGCCCGCTCCCGTCGTGCTGCTGGTGCGCTTCTACATCTGGCTCATCCGCGGCACGCCGCTGCTGGTGCAGCTCTTCGTGATCTTCTACGGTCTGCCGAGCATGGGCATCGTGCTCGATCCCTTCACGGCGGCGCTGATCGGCTTTTCGCTCAACATCGGCGCCTACAACGCCGAGGTGATCCGCGGGGCCATCGAGGCCATCCCGCGCGGGCAGTGGGACGCGGCCTACTCCATCGGCATGACGCGCGCGCAGGCCATGCGCCGCACCATCCTGCCGCAGGCCGCGCGCGTCGCGGTGCCGCCGCTGGCCAACTCCTTCATCGCGCTGGTCAAGGACACGTCGCTGGCCGCCGTCATCACCGTGCCCGAGATCTTCCAGGCGGCGCAGCGCATCGCCTCCGTCACCTACGAGCCGCTGGTGCTCTACGTGGAGGCGGCGCTCATCTACCTCGTGCTGTGCTCGGTGCTCTCGTCCGCGCAAGTGCGGCTGGAGCGCCATTTCAGCCGCCACGCCGTGTTTGCCGAGGGCCAGCGATGATCGCCCTGAAGGACATCTACAAGACCTTCGCCGGCAACGAAGTGCTGCACGCGGTGAGCGTGCAGATCGCGCCCGGGCAGGTCACCGCGCTCATCGGCCCCTCGGGCAGCGGCAAGAGCACGCTGCTGCGCTGCGTGAACCTGCTGGAAATCCCCGACGCGGGCAGTCTCACGCTGGGGCAGGAAGAGATCCGCTTCACCCCCGGCACGCGCCCCAGCCACGAGGCGGTGCAGCGCATCCGGCTGCAGACCGGTATGGTGTTCCAGAACTTCCAGCTCTTCGCCCACCAGAGCGCGGTGCAGAACGTGATGGAGAGCCTCGTCACCGTCAAGCGCTGGGACAAGGCTCGCGCCCATGCGCGCGCGCTGGCGCTGCTGGAGAAAGTGGGCCTGAAGGACAAGGCCGACGCCTGGCCCGCCAACCTCTCGGGCGGCCAGCAGCAGCGCGTGGCCATCGCCCGCGCGCTCGCGCCCGAGCCGGCGGTGCTGCTGTGCGACGAACCCACCTCGGCGCTGGATCCGGGCCTGGCCGCCGAAGTCGTCGCCGTGCTCAGCGACCTCGCGCGCGAAGGCATGACCATGCTGATGGCGACGCACGACCTGCGCCTGGCGGCCCAGGTGGCGAGCCACACCGTCTTCCTGCAGGGCGGCGTGGTGGTGGAGGCGGGCCACTCCGCGGCGATCTTCGGGAATGCCCAGGATGTGCGCACTCGGGAATTCGTGAAAACGCTGGGGCAGGCCTGATCGCCCGTCCGCCTGTATCGATCAAGCGCCCCGGGGGGGGCCTGCCATCGAACAAGACTCACGCCGCACGGCGCCATGGGCAGGCGCACGGCCTGTGCGGTCGCATCCTGCTACCGCCGATCCGCCAGCGCATGCGCGATCGTGCCCAGATCCACGTACTCCAGTTCGCTGCCCACCGGCACGCCGCGCGCCAGGCGCGTGACACGCACGCCCCGGCGCTGCAGGGCTTCGGAGATGGCGTAGGCGGTGGCCTCGCCTTCGGCGGTGAAGCTCGTGGCGAGGATCACCTCCTGCACCACGCCGTCCTGCGCGCGCTCCATCAGCTGCTGCATGCCGATGTCGCGCGGGCCGACGCCATCGAGCGGCGACAGGCGCCCCATGAGCACGAAATACAGGCCGTGAAAGGCGCCCGTGCGCTCCATCGCCGCCTGGTCGGCGGGCGTTTCCAGCACGCACAGGCGCGTGGCGTCGCGCTCGGCATTGGCGCAGATGGCGCAGATGCGGCCCTCGGTGAACGTGTGGCAGCGCTCGCAATGCCCGGTGTGCTCGGCCGCCTGCTGCAGCGCGCGCGCGAGCACGAGCGCCCCGGCCCTGTCGTGCTGCAGCAGGTGAAACGCCATGCGCTGGGCGGACTTCACGCCCACGCCGGGCAGGCGCCGCAGCGCCTGGATCAGCGTGTCGAGGCTGTGGGTGTCGTTCATGTCAGATCGGGCATGGAGTCAGAACCGATCCAGGCCGAACGTCGAGTGCCGTGGCTGGCGCTTTCAGAACGGAAATTTCATGCCGCCCGGCAGACCGGGCATGCCCGCGGTGATCTTGCCCATCTTCTCCTGCGAGGTTTCCTCGGCCTTGCGCACGGCGGCGTTGAAGGCGGCGGCGACGAGGTCTTCGAGCATGTCTTTGTCGTCGGCCAGCAGGCTGGGATCGATGGTGATGCGCTTGACGTCGTGCTTGCAGGTCATGACAACCTTGACCAGGCCCGCGCCCGATTCGCCTTCGACCTCGATGCGTTCGAGCTCTTCCTGCGCCTTCTTGAGGTTGTCCTGCATGGCCTGCGCCTGCTTCATGAGACCGGCGAGCTGCCCTTTGTTGAACATGAGTCTTTCCTTGTGGGTTCCAAAAATGCTTATGCCAGCCTGATGCTGCCGGGCACGATTTTCGCCCCGAAATCACGCATCAGCTGCTGCACCTGCGGATCGTTGCGCACGATGGCCTCGGCACGCGCCTGCTGCTCGGCGGCGATCTGCGCGTTGCGCCGCGCCGGGCTGTCGGCCACGGGGCCGACCTCGACACTGATCTCGCGCGCCTGCCCAGCCTCCTGCAGGGCCGCGCACAGGCGCTCGCGCGCCACCGGCTGGTTGAGCGACGCGCTCTCCACGCGCAGATGCCAGTGGTCGCCATCACGCGCCAGCAGCTCGGACTGCAAGGCCAGCTCGCGCGTAAGGGCGCTGATCCTCTGCTGCGCCACCATCTGCTGCACCAGTTCATGCCAGAAGGCACCGTCTTGCGTGCCGCGGTACCGGCCGGAAGGCACCGCCAATGCGGCCGCCTCGGGCTCGGGCTGCTGGGGCAACTCGTGCACCGGAATTTCTATGGTTTCAGTAGCTCCTCGCGCTTGACTGGTGGGCGCTGGAGCCTGTTTTTCCTTGAAATTCTCGGCCGAGCGTACCGGCAGGCGAAGCGGTGCAGGCGCTCCCGCGGGCGCCTGCCGAGGCGCCGGTGGCACCGGCGCCTCCTCAACGGGGGCAAGGGCCGGCGCTTCAGGCGGCGTCAGCTTTTTTTTTTCGGCGTCCGCGGGTTGAAACGCCAGCAGCCTGAGCAGCACCATGGTGAGCGCGGCGTATTCGTCGGGCGCCAGGCCCAGCTCATCCACGCCATGCAGGCAGATGCTGTAGAGCAGCTGCACTTCATCGGCGGGCATGGCCTGCGCCAGGCGCGCGATCTCGGCGCCGTCCGGATCGGCGTCGCCCGCCGGGCGCGCTGCATCCGGAGCCACCTGCTGCACGGCCATGCGCTGCAGCACCGCCACCATGTCCTGCAAGGTGGAGGCGGCCGACAAACCCTGCACGCGCAGCTCGTCCGAGGTTCGCACCACCGCCGCGCCGTCGCCGCGCGCGAGCGCATCGATGAGCGCGAACACATGGGCACGGTCGGCGCTGCCCAGCATCTGGCGCACGGCCGCTTCCTGCAGGCTGCCGCTGCCGAAGGCAATGGCCTGGTCGGTGAGGCTGAGCGCATCGCGCATCGAGCCGCGCGCCGCGCGGGCGATGAGGCGCAGCGCCTGCGCCTCGGCGGGGATGGATTCGGCCTGCAGCACCTGCACGAGATGCTCCTGGATGGTCTCGGGCGCCATCGGCCGCAGGTTGAACTGCAGACAGCGCGAGAGCACGGTGACCGGCACCTTCTGCGGGTCGGTCGTCGCCAGCACGAACTTCAGGTACTCGGGCGGCTCCTCCAGCGTCTTCAGCATCGCATTGAACGCGGTATTGGTGAGCATGTGCACCTCGTCGATCATGAAGACCTTGAAGCGCCCTTGCACCGGCTTGTAGACCGCCTGCTCCAGCAGGCCCTGCACCTCATCGACGCCGCGGTTGGACGCGGCATCGAGCTCCACGTAATCGGGAAAACGCCCGGCGTCGATCGCCGTGCACGCCGGGCACACCCCGCAGGGCGTGGCGGTGATGCCGCCCTGCCCGTCGGCGCCAATGCAGTTGAGCGACTTGGCCAGAATGCGCGAGACCGTCGTCTTGCCGATGCCGCGCGTGCCGGTGAACAGGTAGGCGTGATGCAGGCGCTGCTGCGTGAGCGCGTTGGTCAGCGCCCGCACCACGTGCTCCTGCCCAACCATCTCCGAGAAATTGCGAGGGCGGTATTTGCGGGCGAGCACGAGGTAGGACATGGGCAGGGATTCTATGTGGCTCCGTTACCCAGCGATGCCCCCATCCGCATACAATTGACCCTGACGGGCCTCCCCGCATGGCGAAGCAGCCAACCGGGTCAGGTGGGGAACCAAGCAGCCCCAACTGTGGAACCAGTGCCGGGGGTAAGGCTCGTCACCTCTCCCACCCCAACCGCCATCCGCCGCCCCATGGGCCGCGCCCACCGATCGGCCGCAACGGCACCCACGCGATGCCGCCACCGCCCGGGCGGCGCAAGCCAGACCATGAAGAACGACATTCACCGTTCAGAGCGGTCTGAATTGCACTAGAATAGCGTTCCTTCGTGGGGGGGTAGCTCAGCTGGGAGAGCGCCGCGTTCGCAATGCGGAGGTCGGGAGTTCGATCCTCCTCCTCTCCACCAAAATTCAACGCCCAACTGTTTCCAGTTGGGCGTTTTCATTTCTGGATCAGGCCGAACACGCGGGATCCGCGCGCATCCTGCGCGTGCCAGGGGAGTCAGGCGCAGAGCCCGAGCGGTCCGCCTGCCCTTTTTCGCCCTCGGCTCTCTCGGAATCTGGCCGATGACTCAGTGAGGCAGCTCGATGGACTTCCAGCCGCTGTGGTCGAAATATTTGCCGTAGGCGTTGGAGGCCTGGGCGATCTGCACCACGCCCGCGGCGCGCTTGGCGTCGCCCTGCTTGCCCTGCGCGGCTTCCACACCCTCCACCAGCTCGGCGACGATGAGGTGCAGCTGGGCGTCGGCCTCGGGGGGCAGCTTGCAGTTCTCCACCAGGAAGGTGACTTGCTTGCCCACGGCGTCGCCGAAAGCGTTGTAGTCGGCCGCGGTCACCTTGCCCGCGTGGGCGGCGGGCAGGATCTGCGTGGTCGATTGACGAATGGCCGTCATTGCCTGGCGCAATGGCGCGTCGGTGACCCATTTCTCGCCGGCGTTGAGCTGCAACTGATGGGTCTCGGCGCTGCCGTGGTGGTCATGCGCGGTCGCGGCCATGGAGGCCAGGGGGGCGGCCAAGGCGGCGGCCAGCAGCAGTGCGGTGAATTTTTTCATGGAAACGCTCCGTTGAAAGTTGAACGATGCAAGGCGGCTACGCGGGTTGCGTGGCGGCCTTGCTGTCTTCAACGAAGGGCGCGCGGGAATGTTCCATCTGTTTTGCGTTTTTGACGCTGGCGCCTGCAAACGTACTCAAGATCTCATTTGCGGTGCAGCAGCTCCTCCTCCGTCGCCTCCTCGGCGTAGCGGCTCAGCAGCAGGTGCAGCAGCCGCTCGCGCTGGCCTTCTTCCAGCAGCGCGCGCTCGGCCAGCAGCTGGGCAATCACGCGCTGTTGCTGCGCGGCCTGCAGACGGCCGATGGTGGCCTGCTCGGCGTCAATGGCCGCGCGGTCTGGCGTGGCGGCGAAGATGTGACGCACCAGGGCGTCGCGGTGGCGGCGTATGTCGCTCCAATTGGCCGACAGGTCGTGCAGGAAAGGCGCCTCCAGAGCGTCCCAGCGCGCGCGCTGCTCGGGCGTGAGCTGCAGGTAGTCGGGCAGGTGCACGGCCGGCTGGCTCGCTGATGGCGGCGATGCCACGGGGGCGGGGCGCAACGCCAGCGCCGCGAGCACGCCCAGGTTGAGCGCCAGCGAGACGGCCAGCAGGGTGCGGATCCAGGCGGGGTGTTTCATGGCAGGTTCCTCGGCAGTCGGCAAATTTCGGCGGCGGCGCACAGCCCGCCAGGTGGCACGGGATCGAACACGCGGGCCATCGCGGTGCCGGTCGTCACGGCCGTCGTGGAAATGGCCGCTCCCGTGCCCAGCAGCAAGCCGCCCAGCCACAGGCCCGACACCAGGGCCGCGCCGGTCGCGACGCCCGCGGGCAGCCAGTTCGGCAGGCTCCAGCCGACACGCCGGGGCCTGGGGGGACGCCGCGGCAGCCGGTCCTGCAGCTGCGCCGCCAGATCAAAGCCCAGCGTGGGCGAAGGCAGCGCGCGCAGCTGCTGGCGCAGCGCCTGCAGCGCATCGAGCTGCTGGCGGCACGCCGGGCAGCCGAGCAGGTGCTGGCGCAGCGCGGCCTGCCGGCGTGCGGGCAGGGCCTGGTCGGCATAGGCGGAAAGGTCTTCGGTGCGAGGGCAGGTCATGATGGCTCCTTGCGATCAGCGTGGCATGTGTTGCAGCAGCCCGGTGCGCGCACGGGCGATGCGGGATTTGACGGTGCCCAGGCTGATGCCCAGCACCTCCGCGATGTCTTCGTAGGGCATGTCCTCGATGTCGCGCAGCAGCAGGATCTCGCGGTGCTCGACCGACAGCCGCGCCAGCGCGCCCTCCAGCGCCGCGACGCGCTGGCGTGCCTGCAGCACGGCCTCGGGCGTGGGCGTGTCCGCCGGCAGCTGCTCGTGCAGCACCTCGTCCAGCGCCACGAACTCCACGTGCCGCGCACGGCGCAGCCGATCCAGCGCCTGGTTGCGCGCGATGCGAAACAACCAGGTGGACAGGCGCGCCTCCGGGCGCCAGCGCGCAATGGCCTGGTAGGCGCTCAGAAAGGTCTCCTGGGTCAGCTCACGCGCATCCTCCTGCGAGCGGGTCATGCGCACCAGGAAACGGTAGATGCGATCCTGGTAACGGGTCACCAGCTCGGAAAACGCCGCGACCTCACCGCGCTGGGCTCGGGCAATGCAGTCGGTTTCATCAGGAGGACTTGATGCAGGCATTGGCACCATCAACGCATACGCCGCGCAAAAGTTCCATCTCTGCCGTGAAGGCACACGACCACGGTGCGCACAGGCGGATGAAAAAAAGGCCAACCGCGAACGGTTGGCCTTTTTAGCATTGGTGGAGGTAAGCGGGATCGAACCGCTGACCTCTTGCATGCCATGCAAGCGCTCTCCCAGCTGAGCTATACCCCCAATGTTGGCGGAGTGGACGGGACTCGAACCCGCGACCCCCGGCGTGACAGGCCGGTATTCTAACCAACTGAACTACCACTCCAGCACAGCTTTTGCTGCTCTGATAAACAAAGCAGCCAAGTGCCGTACAACTTGGCGACCCTACGGGGATTCGAACCCCGGTACTCACCGTGAAAGGGTGATGTCCTAGGCCTCTAGACGATAGGGTCAAATTCCCAGGAACTTTCGTTCTTTCTCTCCTGAGCGCTTCGATCTGAATTGCGATCTGATCGTTATCAGGAAAGACGCGCATTGTAGCGTGGAATTTCAGCGTGTTTGGAGTCGCGCGAGGATTTTTTCCCGGCCCAGCAATTCGAGCACCGCGTCGACCGAAGGCGTGTGCGCCACGCCCATCGTGAGCACGCGCACGGGCATGGCGAGCTGCGGCATCTTGGCGCCCTGCGCCTTCAAGACGCCCTTGATGGCGGCGTTGATCGCCTCGCGCGTCCACTCGACGTCGTGGATCGCCTGCGCGAACGCGGCCAGCAGCGGCTCGGCCGCGGGCGTGAGGTGCTGCGCGGCGTCTTCGGCGTTGCATTCGATCGCATCGACGTAGAACAGGCGCACCCAGCGGGCCAGGTCGACCAGCGTCTCGCAGCGGTCCTTGAACAGCGCGCAAATGCGCGGCAGGCGCTCGTCAAGCCGCGCGGCGGCGACACCCTCCTGCTCGGCGAAAGGCGTGGCCAGGCGCGCCAGCTCGGCCTCGTCCAGCGCCTTCAGGTGCTGGGCGTTGACCCAGCGCAGCTTGGCCTCGTCGAATTGCCCGGCGCTTTTGCCCAGGTGATCGAGGTTGAACCACTCCAGAAACTGGGCGCGGCTGAAGATTTCGGCGTCGCCATGGCTCCAGCCCAGGCGCGCGAGATAGTTGACCATGGCATCGGGCAGGTAGCCTGCGTCGCGATACCAGGTGACGGGCTTGGCGCCGCGACGCTTGCTCATCTTCTCGCCGTCTTCGTTGAGCACCGTGGGCAGGTGAGCGAAGACCGGCGGCTTGACGCCCAGCGCCTCGTAGATGTGGAGCTGGCGCGGCGTGTTGTTCACGTGGTCGTCGCCGCGGATGACGTGGGTGATCCGCATGTCCATGTCGTCCACGCAAACGCAGAAGTTGTAGGTGGGCGTGCCGTCGGGCCGGGCGATGACCAGATCGTCGAGCTCGCTGTTCTGAAACTCGATGCGGCCCTTGCACCGGTCGTCCCAGCCGACCACGCCGGTTTGCGGCGTCTTGAAGCGCAGCACGGGCTTCACGCCCGGCGGAATCGGTGGCAGCACCTTGCCCGGTTCGGGGCGCCAGGTGCCGTCGTAGCGCGGCTTTTCCCTGGCAGCCATCTGGCGCTCGCGCAGCGCGTCGAGCTCCTGCTGGCTCATGTAGCAGGGGTAAACGTGGCCGCCGGCCTTGAGCTGCTCCAACACCTCTTTGTAGCGCGCCATGCGCTGCATCTGGTAGTAAGGCCCCTCGTCGATGTCAAGCTGCAGCCACTGCATGCCTTCGAGGATGACGTCCACCGCTTCCTGCGTGGAGCGCTCCAGGTCCGTGTCTTCGATGCGCAGGATGAAGTCGCCCTTCATGGCGCGCGCGTACGCCCACGGATAGAGCGCCGAACGGATGTTGCCCAGGTGGATGAAACCCGTCGGCGACGGGGCGAAGCGGGTGCGTACTTTTTCTTGGGTCATTGCAAAGTGTCCAGACCGCGCAGCAGATCGGCCTTGAGGTCGTCCATGTGTTCCAGGCCCACCGAGATGCGGATCAGGCCCTGTTTGACACCCGCCGCCTGGCGCTGCGCTTCGGAAAGGCGCCCGTGCGAGGTGCTCGCCGGGTGGGTGATGGTGGTTTTGACGTCGCCGAGGTTGGCGGTGACCGAACACACGCGCGTGCGGTCGATCACGTGAAAGGCATTGGCACGCAGCTGCTCGGGCGAGGTGCCGACCACATCGAACGCGAGCACCGTGCCTCCCATGCCGCGCTGCTGGCGCATCGCCAGTTCATGCTGCGGGTGGCTGGCCAGGCCCGGGTAGTGCACGCGCGCGACCTTGGGGTGGGTTTCGAGCCAGGTGGCGAGTTCCAATGCGGCAGCGCTTTCCGCCTTGACGCGCAGCGCCAGGGTTTCCAGACCCTTCAGGACCACCCAGGCGTTGAACGGCGAGAGGTTGAGTCCGCCGCTGCGCAAGAAGGTGCCCATCACGCCATCGACGAGTTTCTCGGTGCCGCAGACGGCGCCGGCCATCACGCGCCCCTGCCCGTCGAGGAGCTTGGTGCCCGAGTGCACGATGAGATCGGCGCCGAACTGCACCGGGCGCTGCAGCACCGGCGAGGCGAAGCTGTTGTCCACCGCGAGCAAGGCGCCCGCGCCGTGCGCGATGTCCGCCAGCGCGGCGATGTCGCACAGGTCGGTGAGCGGATTGGTCGGCGTTTCGGCGAACAGCAGTCGGGTGTTCGGCCGCACGGCCGCGCGCCAGGCCTGCGCATCGGTCTGCGCGACGAAGGACGTCTGCACGCCGAAGCGCGCCATCTCGCTGCCCAGCAGCTTCATGGTGGAGCCGAACATCGACTGCGACGCGATCACATGGTCGCCCGCCTTGAGTACCGTCAGCGCCACGAGCAGGATGGCGGCCATGCCGGTGGCCGTGGCCACCGCGCATTCGGTGCCTTCCATCTTCGCCAGGCGCTGCTCGAAGCTCGCCACCGTGGGGTTGGCGGTGCGCGTGTAGGTGTAGCCCGGCTCCTCTTTCGCGAAGCGGCGCGCCGCGCTTTCGCAGTCGTGCTGCACGAAGCTGCTGGTGAGGAACAGCGCCTCGCTGTGCTCGCCATAGCTGCTGCGCGCCACCGCCTCGCGCACGGCGTAGGTTTCGGGGTGCAGTCCCTCGGGCAAATCGGATCGTTCCTGGGTCATGGTTTTCAAAAACAGGAGCTGTTAACGCCCTGTCCACATATGATTCTGAATGTTTTGTATCTTAAATCGAGCACTGACAAGCGTTGGCTACTCACTTTTATGAAGCTTCCGCATTGGGCAGCGACAGCCGCGACTCCTGCGCATCGTCCGCTTCGTCGGCGCCGGCCTCGCGGGTGCGCTCGGAGCGCAGCTGGGCCAGGTCGGCCTCGGTCAGGCCCGTGATGTAGACGCCATCGAAACACGAGGCCTCGAACCCCGCCATGGCGGGTCGCAGTTGCCCGATGGCGCGCTTCATGGCCTCCAGATCCTGGTAGATCAGCGCGTCGCAGCCGATGTAGGCGCGGATGTCCTCCACCGTGCGTCCGTTGGCGACCAGCTCCTCGCTCGTGGGCATGTCGATGCCGTAGACGTTGGGAAAGCGCACCGGCGGCGCGGCCGAGGCCAGATAGACCTTGGTCGCGCCCGCGTCGCGCGCCATCTGCACGATCTCCCGGGACGTGGTGCCACGCACGATGGAATCATCGACCAGCAGCACGCGCTTGCCCTTGAACTCGCTGCCGATGGCGTTGAGCTTCTGGCGCACCGATTTCTTGCGCGTGGCCTGCCCCGGCATGATGAAGGTGCGGCCCACGTAGCGGTTCTTCACGAAGCCCTCGCGGTACGGAATGCCGAGCTTTTGCGCCAGCTGCATGGCGCTGGGGCGGCTCGATTCGGGCACCGGGATGATGGTGTCGATCTCGCTCGGCGGCACGGTGGAGATCACGCGTTTGGCCAGCGTCTCGCCCATGTTCAGCCGCGCCTGATAGACCGAGATTCCGTCCATGATGGAATCGGGGCGCGCCAGATAGACATACTCGAAGATGCAGGGGTGCAATTCGGCGTGTTCGGCACACTGGGCCGATTCGACGCGGCCGTCCTCGTGCACGAGCACGGCCTCGCCCGGCGCGATGTCGCGCACGAGATGCAGCGAGGTGCCTTCCAGCGCCACGGATTCGCTCGCCACCATCACGGTGCCGTCGTCGCCGCTGCCCATGCACAGCGGGCGGATGCCCCACGGGTCGCGAAACGCCAGCAGGCCAAAACCAGCGATCAGCGCCACCACGGCGTACGAACCCTGCACGCGCCGGTGCACCGCGCGCACGGCGGCAAACACCTCGTCGGCCTGCAGCTGAGCGCCTTGCGTGGCGCGCCCGAGTTCATGCGCCAGCACGTTGAGCAGTACCTCGGAGTCGCTGCCGGTATTGGTGTGGCGATGGTCGTTGTCGAACAGCTCGCGGCGCAGGCGGCTGGCGTTGGTCAGGTTGCCGTTGTGCGCCAGCACGATGCCAAACGGCGCGTTGACGTAAAACGGCTGCGCCTCTTCCTCGCTGGTGCTGCTCCCCGCCGTCGGATAGCGCACCTGCCCCAGGCCGCTCGTGCCCGGCAGGGCGCGCATGTTGCGCGTGCGAAAGACGTCGCGCACCATGCCCTTGGCCTTGTGCATGAAGAACTTGCGGCCCTGCTCGGTGACGATGCCGGTCGCGTCCTGCCCCCGGTGCTGCAGCAGCAGCAAGGCGTCATAGATGAGCTGGTTGACGGCACTGCGACCGACGACACCGACGATTCCACACATGGTTTTTTCCTTTGTGGGCGGCCTGCGCGGCGCCCTCACGCTTCACACGGGCCGCACGCTCACCCACTCGCGCGGCAACACCGGCCCAAGACCCTGGAGCACACCCTGCAGCGCGGGCACCACGCGCGACTGCTGCCACCAGGCCTCGGCAGGCACGGGCGTGAAGCCCGCAGCCCAGACGATGACGAGCAGCAGCGCCAGCCCCCGCACCACGCCGAACAAGGCGCCCAGCGCACGGTCGGCCGGCCGCAATCCGGCCACGGTGATCAATTTGCGAGCCAGCGCGGCCAGCAGGCCGCAGGCAAACACCACGACGATGAACAGCAGGATGAACCCCGCCACCGGACGCCACGGCGCCTGCGCCTCGCCCCAGGGCAGCAGCGCGCCCGCTTGCACCGCCCACCAGCGCGCCACCACGAAGGCCAGCACCCAGCCGACAAGCGACAGAACTTCAAACACCAGGCCGCGCCACGCACCCAGCACCAGGGAAACCATCAACACCGCCAGCAAGCCCCAGTCAAGCGCGGCCATGGGCTTCGTCGCGTGCACCGCGCATCACAGCGCCAGAACGACGCCATCGAGCCCCAGGCCCTTGATGCGCCCCAGGGCCTTGGCTGCCTCGGCACGGCTGGCAAACGGGCCCACGCGCACGCGCGTCGTACGTGTGCCATCCTTGCCCTGAATCTCTTGCGCATAGGACTTGATGCCGGCGCGCTCCAGCCGCGCGCGCACCTCGCGCACCTTGCCCTGGTCGGCATACGCGCCCACTTGGACGACGACGCGTTCGCCCTGAGCGCTGGCCGCGGGAGCCGCCGCCACGGCCGTGGGCGCGTGTCCTTCGAGCAGGGCGCGGGCACGGGCGGCGTCGCCGTTCGCCGCACTGGAGGTGGGCTCGCTGGCGCCGTGCGGCTTCTTCGGCGCCGCCGCGGACACCTCGGATTTGGGCTTGGGTTCGGCCTTGTGCTCGGCCTTGCTCTCGGCCTGGGGCGTTGTCCTGGGCTCGGACTTGATCTCTGGCGCCACCGCAGCCGGGGGTCGGGCAGAGGGAGAGGGTGCCTGCACCGGCGCAGGGACGGGTATGGGTATGGGAGGCGGTGCGGCTACCGCGGCGGCCGCCTTGGGCGGATTGCCGTCCACCTGCTCTTCACCCGCCACGAGGCCCGCGTCGGCCGCGGCCTTGCCGTTGTCCGCCGCCGCGGAAGCGCCCTGCACCGCCAGAGGCGCGCTGGCATTGCGGTCAGGAATGTCAATATTCACCCTCACGGGCACGGTGCGCGGCTCGGTATCGAAGACCAGCGGGAACACGATGACGCCCACCAGCACCAGGATCACCGCCCCGATAAGGCGCTGACGCGCGCGACGGCGCAGCTCTTCAATACTTTCACCTCGGGGCGCGCGGCTTCGTCCGGATGAAGCCTTGGCTGGTTCTTGTGGCTGATTCGCCCAGGGAAACTTGAAAAATGCCATGTGAACCGGGGGCTCGCCAGGTCAGAGATCGAAGTGTTTACCGTGCATCTGCGGCATGCCGTTCTTGAGGATGCCGCCCACCGTGTAAAACGATCCAAAGACGACAATTCTATCAGTGAGCCTAGAGGCCGCGATCGCTGCATCCAGCGCGGTTTGCGGATCGGCGAACACCTCGCTCTTGACGATGCGCCGACCGCCGCCGCCCTCGCCGCTGCTGCCGCGGCGCGAGCGCGTGACCGACAGGTGCGGCTTGTCGTCCTGCTGCTTGACCGCCTCGGCCAGATCCATGCGCGGCGCATCGTCCTGCACCACCGCGGGCGGCGTCTGCAGCGCCTCCTGCTGCGCGTGAAAACGCTCCCAGCGCTCTTGCAAGTGGGCCGCGGTTTCGGCGCGCGGGGTCGGCAGATCGGTGAAGTACCAGCGGTCGATCAGCGGGCCGATCTTTTCAAAAATGCCCGTGATGTCCTTGTCGGCCATGGCGCCGAACACCGCGTGCGTGAGGCGAAAATGCCCCATGGTGCTCATGCTCGCGGCCAGCGTGGCCACGGCATGCGGGTTGTGCGCCACGTCCAGCACCACCACGGGCTGGCCCGGCGCCACTTCAAAGCGCCCCGGCAGCTCCACCAGGGCGAGGCCCGCGCGCACCGCTTGGGCGGAAATCGGCAGCTTCTCGCGGATCGCCTCCAGCGCCGCCAGCGCCCCCGACGCGTTGAAGAGCTGGTTGGCGCCGCGCAACGCCGGGTAGGACATGCCCGCGTAGCGCCGCCCGCGCCCGGCCCAGGACCATTGCAGCTTGTCGCCCGAATAGTTGAAATCGGTGCCAAACCGCCAGAGCGTCGCGCCGATCGCCTTGGCGTGCTCGATCACGCTCTCGGGCGGCACCGGGTCGCACACCACCACCGGTCGGCCGGGGCGCATGATGCCCGCCTTCTCGCGGCCTATGCTTTCACGGTCCGGCCCCAGGAATTCGGCGTGGTCCACGTCGATCATGGTAATCACGGCGCAATCGGCGTCGATCACGTTGACCGCATCGAGCCGCCCGCCCATGCCCACTTCCAGCACCGCCACGTCCACCCGGGCCAGGCTGATGAGGCGCAGGATGGCCAGCGTCGTGAACTCGAAGTACGTGAGCTGCACCTCGCCGCCCTCGGTGCGCGCGCGCTCCACGGCCTCGAAATGCGGCAGCAGTTCTTCGGGCTTGACGGTCTCGCCATGGATGCGGCAGCGCTCCTCGAAATGCACCAGGTGCGGCGAGGTGTACACGCCCGGGCGGTAGCCCGCCTGCAGCGCCACCGCCTCGATCATGGCGCAGGTCGAACCCTTGCCATTGGTGCCCGCCACGGTAATCACCGGGCAGTCGAGGTGCAGACCCAGGCGCTCCTTGACGAGCGCCACGCGGTCCAGGCCCATTTCTATCGTGTGTGGATGCAGATGCTCGCAATAGTGCAGCCAGCCATCCAGAGTGTCGGGTAGATTTTTCATGGAACCGCAGATTGTCGTGCACGCGGGGCTGGGCGATGATCATGCCCATGAGTACCCCCAAGCCCATCGTCCTTTACGGCATCACGAACTGCGACACGGTGAAAAAGGCGCGCGCCTGGCTCACCGAGCGCGGCGTGCCCTACACCTTCCACGATTTCAAGAAAAGCGGGGTGGATGCGCAGCACCTGCACCGCTGGGCCCGGGCCGTCGGCTGGCAAGCCCTGCTCAACCGCCGCGGCACCACCTGGCGCGGGCTGGCCGCGGGCATCCAGGCCCGCGTGGACGACGAACGCAGCGCCTGCGCGCTGATGCAGGCCCAGCCCTCGCTGATCAAGCGCCCGGTGGTCGAGTGGGGCGAGGCCGTGACCGTCGGGTTCGACGCGCCCCACTGGGCCACGCGCATCGCGTGACGTTCGGCCTTGCCTTTACCCCCCCCCCTCTTTACCCAGCTTTACCTTGTCCGTCATGGGCCTTGACGCTGCAACCTCAACCTTTTGGCACACTCCAACGTTAGGTAGTCAAGACGTTGACACCATCCGAAAGGAGTTTCCGCCATGAACAAAATCCTCACGCTCGCGCTCGTCGCCAGCGCCGCTGCGCTTTCGCTGCAGGCGCAGGCCCAGCCGCAGGGGCGCGAAATGGGCCGCGTGCTCTCGGTCACGCCGGTTTCGCAGCAGGTGGCCGTGCCGCAGCAGGTGTGCAACAACGAAACTGTCTACAGCGGCGGGCGCCAGACCAGCGGCGCGGGCGCGGTGCTGGGCGCCGTGGCCGGCGGACTCGTGGGCAATGCCATCGGCGGCGGCAGCGGGCGCGCGCTGGCCACCGGTGTCGGCGTCATCGGGGGAGCCCTGCTGGGCAACCAGGTCGAAGGCGGCAGCCCCGGCTACCAGAACGTGCAGCGCTGTACCACGCAAACGCGCTACGACAACCAGTTTCTCGGTTACGACGTGGTCTATGAATACGGTGGCCGCCAGTACACCACGCGCACGCAGTCCGACCCGGGCCAGTGGATCCCGGTGACGGTGCAGCCCGCCGTTGCGCCCGCACCGAGCTATGCCCCCGGCTACAGCTACTACGAAGCGCCGCAGCCGGCCGTGGTGGTCACGGAGACGCCGGTCTACGCCACGCCCGTGTACCCGGCTCCGGCGATCGGCGCGACGATCGAGTACCGCGACGGCGGCGGCTGGGACCGCGGCCACCACCGCGGCTGGCGCTGAAGCGCGTGGGCGGCGCCCCGCATCGCGGGGCCTGGTTCGGCGCCGCCCTAAAATCGGCGGCTTTCATTCCAACGACACCAGCGGCACGCCGCCCCGGCGTGTCGCGCAAGCTGCCATGGCAACCATCCTGCAATCGCTTCCCGTCGGCCAGAAGGTCGGCATCGCCTTCTCCGGCGGCCTCGACACCAGCGCCGCGCTGCGCTGGATGAAGAACAAGGGCGCCCTGCCCTACGCCTACACCGCCAACCTGGGCCAGCCGGACGAGAGCGACTACGACGCGATTCCGCGCAAGGCCATGGAATACGGCGCCGAGAAGGCACGCCTCGTGGACTGCCGCACCCAGCTCGCCCAGGAAGGCATCGCCGCGATCCAGTGCGGCGCGTTCCATGTGCGCACCGGCGGCGCCACCTACTTCAACACCACGCCGCTGGGCCGCGCCGTGACCGGCACCATGCTGGTGGCCGCGATGAAGGAAGACGATGTGCACATCTGGGGCGATGGCTCCACGTTCAAGGGCAACGACATCGAGCGCTTCTACCGCTACGGGCTGCTGACCAATCCGTCGCTCAAGATCTACAAGCCCTGGCTGGACCAGCTTTTCATCGACGAGCTGGGCGGGCGCGCCGAGATGTCGGCCTTCATGACCCGCGAAGGCTTCGGCTACAAGATGAGCGCGGAGAAAGCGTATTCGACCGACTCGAACATGCTGGGCGCGACGCACGAGGCCAAAGACCTCGAGTACCTGAACAGCGGCATGCGCATCGTCAACCCCATCATGGGCGTGGCCTTCTGGAAGGAAGAGGTGCAGGTGTTGGCCGAGGAAGTCACCGTCACCTTCGACGAAGGCCGCCCGGTGGCGCTCAACGGCCACGCGTTCGACGACCCGGTCGAGCTGTTCCTGGAGGCCAACCGCATCGGCGGGCGCCACGGCCTGGGGATGTGCGACCAGATCGAGAACCGCATCATCGAAGCCAAGAGCCGCGGCATCTACGAGGCCCCCGGCATGGCGCTGCTGCACACCGCGTATGAGCGCCTGGTGAGCGGCATCCACAACGAAGACACGATAGAGCAGTACCGCGTGAACGGCCTCAAGCTCGGGCGCCTGCTCTACCAGGGCCGCTGGTTCGACCCGCAATCCATCATGCTGCGCGAGACCGCCCAACGCTGGGTGGCGCGCGCCGTGACCGGCAGCGTGACGCTGGAGCTGCGCCGCGGCAATGACTACTCCATCCTGAACACCGAAAGCCCCAACCTGACCTACGCGCCCGAGCGCCTGTCGATGGAAAAGGTGGAGGATGCACCGTTCTCGCCGCTGGACCGCATCGGCCAGCTGACCATGCGCAACCTGGACATCTCCGACACCCGGGACAAGCTCGGGGTGTATGCGCGCGCCGGGCTGCTGTCGCTGGGTGGCAACGCGGCGCTGGCGCAGCTCGAAGACGGCGGCACCAAGAAATAAGCACCAAATCGGCCTCCAGCGCTTGACCATCAAGCGTCAGTAGCTACACTATCAGGAACAGCCGCCCAGCTCCATGGCGGGCGGCTGAACCCGGTCAGAACATCGCCTGCACCCCCACGCGCACGCTGCGTCCGGGCAGCGGCGCCTTGGGGAAGGCGGTCTGCGTCAGGATGGACGTGGCGCTGTAGGCCAGCCGGTTGGTCAGATTGTCCACGCGCACATACCACTGCAGCTCGGCGCGGCTGACCTTCTGGCGGTACGTGAGCGCGGCGTTCCAGAGCGTGTAGGCACCGGTCTCTCGGTTGCCCTCGGGCACGCGGCGCTGCGCCATCGCATGGTCGAACCCGAGGCGCGCACCCCAGGCACCCATGGCCCAGCGCAGCGTGGCGCCCAGCCGCTCCGGGGCGATGAGCGGCAGCGGCTCTCCGGTGCTGACGTTGGTGGCGCGCACCAGGTCGGCGCGCAGGTCGAGATCCAGCACCGACGCGCCCGCGCGGTCGGTCAGGCCCTGCGCGCCAAGCAGGCGCGTGGTGGCGCTGGCCTCCAGGCCGACGAAGCGCGCCTTCACGCCGGTGTAGGCGTATTCGGGCAGATCCGCATCGCCCTTCGTCGCCCCGGTCGGCATCAGGCCGATGTAGCGCGCATAGCGGCTGGCGAACGCGGTGACGGCAAAGCGCCGGGGGCCGTCCTGCCACTGCGTGCCCAGGTCGATGCTGGTGGATTTTTCCGTGCCCAGCGTGGGGTCGCCCGTTTCCCAGACGCCAGTGGCCACGTGCGCTCCGTTGGCGAACAGCTCGTAGTCCTTGGGCGCGCGCTGGGTGTAGCCCAGGTTGCCCGTGAGCTGCCAGCCGGGCGCCAGATCGATCAGCGCCCCCACCGCCGCGCTGGCGGGCGTGAAGCGCCGCTCACCGGCGGCAAAGCGCTCGTCATCCGCCGCAGCCAGCGAACTCACGCGCACCCGCTCGGCGCGCGCGCCAAACGTCAGCTTGCCCCAGGACGTGCCCAGTTCCTCGTGCGCGAACAGCGCCAGCGAGCGCGTGCGGCTCGGTGGCACGAAGGCTTCCTCGCCCAGCGCCGAAAAATCGCTGTCCTCGGCCTGCACGCCCCAGACGCCACGCAGGCTGCCGAAGGCGCGGTGGCGCGCCTGCAGCCGCAGGTCGTTGCCGCGGTGCTTGAACGTGGTGCCGGGCTGATCGCCCTCGAACTCGGTGTGCCGATAGTCGCCGTGGCTGAACTGGCCCTGCAGGCTCTCGACCAGTCCACCCGGGTTGCGCCACAGCCCCTCCAGCGCGGCGCGGGTGGAGCGCATGCCGATGCTCACGTTGTCCTCGGCCACGGTGCCGTAGTCGCTGTGGTAATCGGCGATCGATGCGCCCAGGTAGCCGCGATCGAAGAAGGCCGTGCCACCCACCGCACCGCCGCTCACGCGGTGGGCCGAATTGCAGATGCGCCGCGCCAGCGCGGGCGAACCGGGGCGCTCGCATTCGAGCTGCAGCGGCACGGCAGTGTCACCGGCGCGGCGGGCAAAGGCATCCACGTGCAGCGCGTAGCGGTCGTTGCCACCCTCCAGCAGCACAGCGGCGTTTTTCTCTTGAGCGCCGCTGGCGTAGGACGTATCGACGCGGCCGGTCACGCCGCCCTCGGGGCCGGCCACCGGCTCGCGCGGAATGCGGTTGTCGATCACGTTCACCACCCCGCCCTGCGCGCTGCCGCCGTACAGCAGCGCCGCCGGGCCGCGCAGTACCTCGACGCGGTCGACGGCAATCGGGTCGATCGGTGTGTTGTGATCCTGGCTGAGCGACGAGGCGTCGATGCTGGCGCCGCCGTTGTTCAGAATGCGGATGCGGTCGCCATCGAGCCCCCGGATGACCGGCCGCCCGACATTGGGGCCGAACGAGGAACTGGCCACGCCCGGCTGCTCGGCCAGCGTCTCGCCCAGCGTGGTGCCGCGCTGCAGCAACAGGTTTTCACCGGTGAGCACGCTGGCCGGGGCGATGATGCGTGCCTCGCCCAGCGGGTTGCCGGTGATGGTGAGTTCGGGCAGCGCCGCATCGGCGCCGCCTGCCGGTGAAGTGGCCCCGGCGGCCTGCTGGGCGTGGGCACCAGCGGCGCCCAGCGCGAGCACCGCGCCGGCTACCGCATGGCGGCGAAAGAGAACGAAAAAAATGGACATGGGTCAAAGGGAATGCGGGGTTGAACCGCGCCCCACGCCGACCGACCGCCGCGCCCATGAGGGACGCAGCGCACGGCCGCGATCAGAGCGATCGCGCGCAGGACGCAAAGAAACGAGAGAGGTTCAAGCCCGCGCGGGCGGCCCGCGCGCCTGAAACAGCGGCCTGGGCGCCGCCGCCCAGCTGCGCTGCACCCAGCACGGCGGCAGCGCCGGCGCGCACGCTGGCGGCAAAGCGGGCTGCGCCATCGGCGGCGCATGGCCCCCGCTGGCCAGCTGGTCGTACAGGCGGCACTCGCCGGCGCGGTCGTGCGCGCCGTAGAGATCGCCCAGCCATGCATGGCGCTGAAGCACCGGCGCGGCCGGGCGCGCGCGCAGCGCCCCCTGCGTCGCCGGTTCGCCCGCCAGCTCGGCGCGCGCATGCAACACGCCGTGCGCCAGCCCGAGCCACTGCGCCACCACCAGCGCGAGCAGCAACAACCAGGCCAGGCCACGTGAGCGCAGACGGTGAGCGTGCATCGCTTGAATCTACCAAAATTGTCAAGTCGGCGCGGCGCGCATCGGGCGTCATGACCGCCAGCAACACGCCACGCGCAGGCACGAAGGGCAGCAGGCCCACGCCAAGCCAGTGGCTGGCGATGACGATGGCGATGTGTAGCGCCACCAGCCCTCAAAAAGAGAAATCACCACCCGACCGCGCAGACGGGGGCTTTGCACGTGCGGCGATAATTCCCGCATGCTCCAGCGCCTGCGCCAACGCCGAAGCCTGCACGCCGTGGTTTTCACGGTGCTTGCGCTGGCGTTGCTGGTGGCGCTGGTCGCGGGCGTGCAGACCCGCGCGGCACTGGCGCAGCTCCAAGCTGCCGATGTCTGCTCCACGCAGGGCGCGCACGCGCTGCACGGCCAGAACGGCGATGCGGACACACCCGCCGGGTACACGCACCACCATGCGCCGGACTGCCTGCTGTGCATCGGTCTGGCCACGCCGCCGACACCCGCGCTGGTAGCCGGGCGCGCACCGATGCCGGCGGCCCACCAGGACCGCCGCAGCCCCACCCAGGTCACGCTGGCCTGGAGCGCGCAGGCGCCGCTGCCCGCGCGCGGACCACCCGCCTTCTTCCACGCCTGACATTTCGCCTCGCGCCAGACCCTCGCGGCCCGGCGCAGTTCTCTTTTTGTTTGTCCGAACGCGGCCCGCGCCTGCGCGCGTGGCTGGTGTTCGGGCGTGGATGCCTTTCATGACCCCGACCTTTCTTTCCACGGGCGCGCGCACCTGTTCCGCTTCGCCCCCCGCCCTCATCCCGTGCGCGCTGGCCTGCGCGCTGCTGCTGACCAGCCCTGCCATGGCGGCCGAAGATCCTCCATCGACCGCACACACGCTGCCCGAGGTGGTCGTCACCGCCGTGCATGATGCTTCCCCAGCCCATGTCGTGGCCGACCCCAGGCAGCCGCGCCAGCCGGTACCGGCCAGCGACGCGGCCGACTACCTCAAGACCATCCCGGGCTTCTCGGCGATCCGCAGCGGCGGCTCCAACGGCGACCCGGTGTTTCGCGGCCAGTTCGGCTCGCGCCTGCCGCTGCTGACCAACGGCACGCTGATGCTGGGCGCCTGCCCCGGGCGCATGGATGCGCCCAGCTCCTACATTTCGCCCGAGACCTTCGACACCCTCACCCTGGTCAAGGGGCCGCAGACCGTCATCTGGGGGCCGGGGAATTCGGCCGGCCTGGTGCGCTTCGACCGCGAGCAGCCCGATTTCAGCGAGGGCGGCGTGCATTTCAGCGCCAGCCTGCTGGGCGCCAGCGCGGGGCGCAACGACCAGACGGCCGAACTGGCAGCGGGCAGCGAACGCATGTACCTGCGCGCCACGGCCAACCACTCGCACAGCCAGGACTACGCGGATGGCCAGGGCCGGCGCGTGCCTTCGGCCTGGGACAAATGGAACACCGACGTGGCCGTGGGCCTGACGCCCGATGCCCACACGCTGATGGAACTGAGCGCGGGCACGGGCAACGGCCAGGCACGCTACGGCGGCCGCGGCATGGACGGCACCCAGTTCCGCCGCGACAGCCTGGGCCTGCGCCTCAAGAAAGACCACCTCACGCCCTGGCTCACCAGGCTGGAGGCGCAGCTCTACCGCAACCGGGCCGACCACGTGATGGACAACTTCACGCTGCGCACGCCGCCCGCCACCGGCATGATGGCCGGCGGCATGGCCAGCAACGTCGGGCGCACCACCACCGGGGGGCGCCTGGCCGCCACCCTGCAACCCGCGCCTGACCTGTCGCTGGTCACGGGGCTGGACTTTTCGCTCAGCCCGCACGAGGCGCGCCGTGGCACGCCCGCGATGCCCTACGCCGATCAGCCCTGGAAGGGCGACGCCAAATTCGACAACCTGGGCGTGTTCGCCGAAGCCGCCTGGCAGGCCCGGCCCGACACGCGCTGGGTGAGCGGCCTGCGTCTGGACCACTCCCAGGCCTGGCGCTATCCCACCAGCAATTCGGGCATGGGGAAGATGGGCATGCCCGCCTCGGCTGACGACAACCACCGCACGCGCTCGGCCCTGCCCAGCGGCTTCGTGCGCTGGGAGCGCACCCTGCAGCCGGGCACCACGGCCTACGTGGGCCTGGGCCATGTGCAGCGCTTTCCCGACTACTGGGAGCTGATCTCTCCCGGCAACAGCGCGGCGGCCAGCGGCAACGCCTTCGCCACGCTCCAGCCGGAGAAGACCACGCAGATCGATGCTGGGATGAACTGGAAGGGCCAGGACTGGCAACTCTGGAGCTCGGCCTACGTCGGGCGGGTGCAGGACTACATCCTGTTCGACTACCCGGGCATGGGTTCGAGCGTGCGCAACGTGAACGCGCAAACCGCCGGTTTCGAGCTTGGCGGCAGCCGGCGCCTGAGCGCCGCCTGGACGCTGCAGGGCACGCTGGCCTACAGTTGGGGACGCAACACCACCGACCAGCGCCCGCTGCCGCAGATGCCGCCGCTCGAAGCCCGGCTGGGCCTGGACTACGCGCAAGGCCCCTGGAGCACCGGCGTGCTGTGGCGCCTCGTGGCCGCACAGCGCCGCACCGCCCTGGGCCAAGGCAACGTCGTCGGACGCGACCTGGGGCCGAGCGCGGGCTTCGGCGTGTTCTCGCTGCACGCGGACTACCGCGTGAACCAGCGCCTGAAGCTGTCCTTCGGCATCGACAACGTCTTCGACAAGACCTATGCCGAGCACCTGAACCTGGCGGGCAACGCGGGCTTCGGCTACCCCGGCGGCGTGCGCATCAACGAGCCGGGGCGCACGCTCTGGCTGCGGGCGGATGTGAAGTTCTGACCGCGCAAGGCGGCGCCAGAACAAGCATCAAAAACGGCTCAAGCGCTTTCCATACAAGCGCTTGCAGCTATTAAAAAGCCAGATCACACGCTGGCGTTTCCTTGTGCCCAGGCGCGCCATCCACGCGAGCGCAGTTCGCACGCCGGGCACTGGCCGCAGCCATAACCCCAGTCGTGCAGCACGCCGCGCTCGCCCAGGTAGCAGGTGTGCGATTCGAGCCGTATCAGCTCGACCAGCGCATCGCCGCCCAGCGTGTGCGACAGCGCCCAGGTGGCGGCCTTGTCCCGCCACATCAGCGGGGTTTCGACGACCAGCGGGCGATCCACGCCCAGGCTCAGCGCCACCTGCAAGGCCTTGAGGGTGTTGTCGCGGCAGTCGGGGTAGCCGGAATAATCGGTTTCGCTCATGCCGCCCACCAGGACGGTGAGGCCACGCCGGTACGCCAGCGCCGCCGCGAGCGTGAAGAACAGCAGGTTGCGCCCCGGCACGAAGGTGTTGGGCAGACCATCCTGCTGCAGCGCGATCGCCACGTCATCGGTCATGGCACTGGCGCCCAGTTCCTTGAGCACGCCCACGTGCAGCACATGGTCCTCACCCAGCACGCCGCCCCAGCGCATGGTGCGCAGGCCCTTGCGCAGGCGCTCGCGGCACGCCAGCTCCACCTGGTGGCGCTGGCCGTAGTCAAAGCCGATGGTCTGAACCTCGGCATACCGCGACAGCGCCCACGCCAGGCACGTGGTCGAATCCTGCCCGCCCGAAAACAGCACCAGCGCGCGGCGCGGGTCGGGCGTCATGGCGCCACGGCCGCAGGCTGCACGGGCTTGAGCCAACGTGTGATGGCCGCCAGCAGCACACCATACGCGGGCACGAAGAGCAGCAGGCTCACGCCGAGCTTGATGGCGTAATCGACCCAGGCGATCTCCACCCAGTTCGCGGCCATGAAGGCATCGGTGCTGTGCCAGAACGCAATGGAGAAAAACGCCGCCGTGTCCAACCACTGCCCCACCACGGCGGACGCCGCGGGCGCCAGCCACCAGAGGCGGCTTTTCTGGCGGATGCGGTCGAACACCTGGATGTCGAGCAACTGCCCGAGCACATACGCGGCAAAGCTGGCGAACGCAATGCGAAAGATGAAGGTGTTGAACTCCGCCAGCGCGCCCAGCCCGTTGAAGCCGCCATCATGAAACAGCACGCCCACCACGTAGGAGGCGAGCAGCGCAGGCAGCATCGCCCTCCCGATCACGCGCCGCGCGCTGTGCTTGCCGATGAGGCGCACCGTGAGGTCGGTGGCGAGGAAGATGAACGGGAAGCTGAACGCGCCCCAGGTGCTGTGAAAGCCGAACAGCCTGATCGGCAGCTGCACCAGGTAGTTGCTGGCGATGACGATGGCGACATGCAGCGCCACGAGGATGGAAAGATAGAGCGGCACGCGCGACGCGGGCACCTGAAGCCGGTTCATGGCTTGTCCTTTTTGATGAATGGGGGCGAGGGAACCCATGCCAACGGGGAAAACGGGGCGCGATTATAGGCAGGACGCGCACGAGCCAGTCTCGGCCCCGGCACACACACGGGCACACACGCGCGTCCGAGCTCTGCTCAAATCACCACGGGCTCGGGCTGCAGCCGGATGCCGAAGCGCTCATACACGCTGGTCTGGATCGCCTTGGCCAGCGTCATCACCTCGCCGCCGGTCACGCTGGCCTGCGGATCGCTGCGGTCGCCTCGGTTGACCAGCACCAGGGCCTGTTTTTCATAGACACCGGCACGGCCCACGGTCTTGCCGCGCCAGCCGCAGGCATCGATCAGCCAGCCCGCGGCCAGCTTGATGCTGCCATCGGGCATGGGGTAGTGCACGATTTTTGGTTCGCGCGCGATGATGTCGCGGCACTGCTCGGGCGTGACGGTGGGGTTCTTGAAGAAACTGCCCGCGTTGCCCAGCACCGCCGGGTCCGGCAGCTTGGCGCTGCGGATCGCGCAGATCCAGTCAAAAATCCGCTGCGCATCGGGCTGGGCCACACCCGTTTCCTCGCACTTCTTTTGCAGGTCCAGATAGTCGATCACGGGTCGCCAGGCCTTGGGCAGCGCCAGGCACACCTGCGTGATGACGGCGCGCCCCGCCAGGCCCATGCCGCGCTGCCAGCCGGCGCCTTCCGCCGCCACCGGGGCGGCATGCTTGAAGACCGAATCACGGTAGCCGAACGCGCAGTGCGCGGCGTCCAGTTCAAAGACGTCGCCCGTGAGGCAATCGACGGCCGTGAGCGAATGAAAACGGTCCTGCAGCTCCACGCCGTAGGCGCCAATGTTCTGCACGGGCGCGGCGCCCACCGTGCCGGGGATCATGGCCAGATTTTCCAGCCCGGGCCAGCCCTGCTCGAGCGTCCACGCCACCAGTTCATGCCAGACCACGCCCGCGCCCGCCTGCACGATCCACGACGAGGGGGTTTCCCGCACCAGCGCCATGCCCGGAATTTCCACCTTGAGCACGACGGACTTCACGTCCGACGTGAGCACCGTGTTGCTGCCGCCGCCGAGAACGAAAAAAGGCTTGCGCGCCAGATCGAAACGCGTGGCGGCTTCACGCACATCGTCCTGGCTGCGCACGCGCACCAGACGCTTGGCGCGCGCGGCGATGCCGAAGCTGTTGGCGCTTTGCAACGAAACGTTTTTCTCGACTAACATCCCGGGAATTGTCGCACCGGCCCTGCGCAAGAATGCCGCCGCAGCCGGCGCGAGTCAAAGGAGAGCCATGCCATCGTTCGATACCGTTTGTGAAGCCGATTTCGTCGAAGTGAGGAACGCCGTGGACAACGCCGTCAAGGAGGTGGGCACGCGCTTCGATTTCAAGGGCACGTCGGCCGCCATCGAGCTCAAGGACAAGGAAATCACGCTCACGGGCGACGCGGATTTCCAGCTGCAGCAGTTGCAGGACATCCTGCGCGCCAAACTCGCCAAGCGCGGCGTGGACGTGCGCTTTCTGGACATCCAGAAGCCGCAGAAGGCCGGTGGCGACAAGCTCAGGCAGCTGATCCAGGTGAAGAACGGCATCGATGCCGAGCAGGGCAAGAAGATCCAGAAGCTCATCAAGGACAGCAAGCTGAAGCTGCAAGCGGCGATCCAGGACGGCAAGGTGCGCGTCTCCGGTGCCAAGCGCGACGATCTGCAGGCGGCGATGGCGCTGCTGCGCAAGGACGTGGCGGACCTGCCCCTGTCCTTCGACAACTTCCGCGATTGACACCGCGATGCCACACGCCGTCGCCCTGTGCCTGGCCTTGCTGTGCGCTGCGCCCGCCATGGCGCAGAACGTGCAGCTCGCGGGCATCCTGGGCGGCAAGGCCTTGCTGGTGACTGCGGCAGGCGCGCCCCAGGCCGTGGCCGTGGGGCAAACGCTCGATGGCATGCGCGTGCTCGCCGTGGGCCGCGACGAGGTGACGCTGGAGATCGATGGCCAGCGGCAGGTGCTGCACCTGGGCGGCGCACCGGTGAGCGTCGGGGCACGCAGCGGCCCCAGGACCAGCCTGGTGCTCTATGCCAACGCAGGTGGGCATTTCGTGGACAGCGGCAGCATCAACGGCCACCCGGTGCAGTTCATCGTGGATACCGGCGCCACCGCGGTATCGATCGGCCGCGCCGAAGCCGAGCGCCTGGGCGTGAAACTGCAGCAGGGCAAATCCGTGCGCATGCAGACCGCCAACGGCACGGCGCAGGGTTGGCTGGTCACGCTCGCGAGTGTGCGCATCGGCCCGCTGGAGCAGCGCGACGTGCAGGCCATCGTCACGCAGGAACCCATGCCCTACGTGCTGCTGGGCAACAGCTTTCTGCAGCCCTACGAAATGACGCGCAAGGGCGGCGAGCTCACCCTGCAAAGCCGCTGAGACCATGGCCACCGAACCCGCCGACGACGAGTACGAAGATCTGCTCGCCCAGTGGCTCGACCTGGAGGCCGCGCTCTCCGCGCTGCTCACGCACCCGAGGCTGGTGCTCGGATTCACGGCCAAGACGCGCCTGTGCGACCAGTGGCTGCAGGACATCGTCGGGCACGACAACGATGCGGCGCTGTACCTGATGTTCCAGCTCGCGAGCACCTCCACCGTGGGTTACAGCGCCTCGCATGCGCTGGTCTGCGCGACGCTGTGCCACATCCTCGCGCAGGAGCTGCAACTGCAGCGCCACGAGCGCGACAGTCTGGTGCGCGCCGCCATCACGATGAACATCAGCATGACGACGCTGCAAAACGAGCTGGCGCTGCAAAGCGAGCCCTTGAGCGCCGCTCAGAAGGACGCCATCGGCTTGCACCCGCAAAACAGCGTCACGCTGCTGGAAGAGCTCGACATCCGCGACGACCTGTGGCTGGACGTGGTGGCCGCACACCACCATCCGCCCCCCGCGCACACCGCGCTTTCCAGCCTGCCGACGGAAACACGCCTGGCGCACATCCTCTCGACGATAGACCGCTATGCGGCAATGATTTCGCCTCGCAAATCGCGCTCGGGGCGCACCGCGAGCGATTCGGTGCGGGAAATCGCCGGTCACACCGGGCAGCATGAGGATGACGTGGTGGTGGCGCTCATGCGCACCGTCGGGCTGTGCCCTCCCGGCACTTTCGTGCGCCTGACCAATGGCGACACGGCCGTGGTGCTGCGCCGCAGCGAGCGCGTGAACTTCCCGCTGGTCGCCAGCGTGGCCCGTGCCGACGGCGAGCCGCTGGACGCGCCCATGCTCTACCACACCGTGCGGGGCCAGCCGCAGGTGCAGGCCGCGCTGGCGCGCTCGGCCGTCACCACGCAGATCAACCACCACATGATGGTGCGCCTGGGGCTGTACGCCGCGCGCGTGACCAACCAGCCGCCGGTGCGCAATGCAGCGGCAACGTTCCCCTTCTTCTGAGGATTGTCAGGCCTTCTTGCCGGCGCCCAGCTTGGGCTCCCTGCCCTGCAGCAGGCGCTTGATGTTGGCCGCGTGGCGCCAGGCGAGCAGCCCCGCCATGACCGTGATGGCCAGCGCGATGCCGGGATGCATCTCCCACGCCACGCCCGCCGTCAGAACGTAGAAGAACGGCGCAAACGCCGCGGCGACGAGCGAGGCGAGCGACACCCAGCGAAAAAACGCGACGATGATGAGCCAGGTGGCCAGCGTCGCCAGCGCCAGCCAGCCGCTCACGCCCAGCAGCACGCCCAGCGCCGTGGCCACGCCCTTGCCGCCCTTGAAGCCGAAGAACACCGGCCACAGGTGCCCGGCAAACGCCGCGAGCGCCACCAGCGCCACCGTGCCATCGCCCAGGCCATGGCGCGCGCCGAACACGCGCACCAGAAACACCGGCAGCCAGCCCTTGGCCGCATCGAGCAGCAGGGTGACGATGGCCGCCACCTTCGAGCCCGAGCGCAGCACGTTGGTCGCACCCGGGTTTTTGCTGCCGTAGCTGCGCGGATCCGACAGGCCCATGACGCGGCTCACGATCACCGCGAACGACAGGGAACCAAGCAGATAGGCGGCGATGATCGCCAGAGCGGAATAGGCTAGGGACACGAGACGACTCTCTCGAAATTAGGCGATGGGCAAGAGCGATCAAGCCGCTCTCGGGCCGAACTGAAAAGCGCTCACGATCGCGGTGGCGCATTTTGCCATCCGGTGCGCGCGCGCTCGACGCGATTGCGCCCTGCCGCCTTGCCGCGGTACAGCGCCGCGTCGGCTTCGCGCAGGGCGGCGTCGAAGCCGCCCACGCCATCGAAGGCGAGCGAGACGCCGAGCGTCGCGGTGCAGCGCAGCGGCTCGTGCGTGCCCGGCACCCTCACCGCCTGCTGCTCGATGGCCGAACGCAAGCGCTCTGCCAGGCGCATCGCGCCTTCGTCGTCACCGTCCAGGCAGACAACGACGAACTCCTCGCCGCCGGTGCGGCTGGCCAGATCGCCGCCGCGCAGCGTCTGGCGCAGCACCTCGGCCACATGGCTCAGCACCCTGTCGCCCACCTGATGGCCGTGCGCGTCGTTGATGTGCTTGAAATGGTCGAGGTCGAGCATCAGCAAGCGTGCGGGAGCGGCCGCGCGCGAGCTGAAATGCCCCTGCAGCCCGGCCAGCAGACCGCGCCGGTTGAGCAGTTGCGTGAGCGGGTCGCGCCCGGCGGCGTCGCGCAGCGCATCGGTCAGGCGGCGCAGCACCAGCCAGATCGTCGAGGGCGCGAGCACCGTCGCGAGAAACGACATGTAGATGTAGAACCCGATCTGAAAGCGCTGCCCCATGTCCAGCGCCTGCAGCCCGTCGCGAACCACCAGCACGCCCTTGATGGCGTTGAGCACGCCCAGACCGCCGATCAGGAGCGCGAACAGCGCCATTTCCACGCGCAGGTCTTTCGCCAGCTCACGCATGGCGTGCACCACGGCCACGCTCATCGCAAAAAACACCAATGCCGAGACGAACGACAGCATGGCGTAGCGCGCCACCGACCCCGCCAGCCACTGCACCAGCGCCTGCGCCGCCGTGCACGCCAGCGCCCACGCCAGCAGCGGCCTGAGCAAAGGCGCCGCGCGGCCGAAGAAGCGCAGGCCACCCACCCCATAGACCAGCGGCACGGACAGCGTCAGCGTGTGGTTGAGCACGCTCGCCGCGTTCCAGCCCGGCGGCCCGCCCAGGAGCTGCAGCACATAAGCGAGGCCCAGCAGGGCGTTGCCGACGGCAAACGCACTCATGCCCAGCTTGTCACCCTGCAGGCGCGTGCTGATGAGCCAGAACATGACGGCAAAGCACAGCAGGTGCACGCAGAGCATGCCGACGATGAGAGTGGCCATCATGCTAATGGGGTGCGTCACTCAGCGCGCACTGCACCGGCCGGGCGCCGAGCAGCCGCACGCACACCTGCGGATCGAGCTGCACCAGGTAGCCGCGGCGCCCGCCATTGATGGCGATGCGCGGCAAGGCGAGGATGCTCTCTTCGATATACACCGGCATCGCCTTCCTCACGCCGAAGGGCGAGGTGCCGCCCACCAGGTAGCCGCTGTGGCGCTGCGCCACCTCGGGCTTGCAGGGCTCGACGTGCTTGGCGCCTATGGCGCGTGCCAGGTTCTTGGTGGAGACGCTGCAGTCGCCATGCATCAGCACGATGAGCGGCTGCGCGTCCTGGTTCTGCATCACCAGCGTCTTGACCACCGCATGCTCGTCCAGTCCGAGCTGGCGCGCCGCCTCGCCGGTGCCGCCGTGCTCCACGTAATCGTAGGCATGCTCGGTGAACGCCACGCCGCGCGTGCGCAGCATCTGGGTGGCGGGGGTCTCGCTCACGTGGTGCGTTTTGTCTTTCTTGGCCATTTCTCTATTTTGATAGCTTGGACCGCTTTATCCATAAAGGTTTCAAGCATATTTTGCTTGGATATTCTCACCAGCGCGTGAGACGTCGCCCAGTGTACGAAGTCGCGGCCGTGGCTGCGCCGCCGGGCGACTCGCGAATAATCGGCGCGATGTATCAGCCACGCCTTCACCCCGTCACAGAAACACTGCCCATCCGCGGCCTGCCCTGCCACCTGCGCGCCTGGGGCGCGCGCGCCAGCGAGTTGCCGCCACTCGTGCTGCTGCACGGCTGGATGGACGTGGGCGCCTCGTGGCAGTTCGTCGCCGATGCGTTCAGCGATGTCTTCATGCAGGGGCGGCGCGTGATCGCGCCCGACTGGCGCGGCTTCGGCCTGTCCATGCCCGCCACGCCGGTAGACTGCTACCACTTCGTCGATTACCTGGCCGATCTGGACGCGCTGCTCGATGCGCTGTGCCCCGGCGCGCCGGTGGACCTCGTCGGCCACAGCATGGGCGGCAACATTGCCATGATGTACGCCGGGGCACGCGCCGGGCGCATCCGCCGCCTAGTGAATCTCGAAGGCTTCGGCCTGCCTGCCACCGAGGCCAGCCAGGCACCCGGCCGCTACGCGCAGTGGCTGGACGAAGTGCGCCACCATCGCCAGGGCGAACTCACGCTCAAGACCTACGACAGCCGCGACGCGGTGGCGCAGCGCCTGATCAGGACCAACCCGCGCCTGACGCTCGACAAGGCCGCCTGGCTGGCCGGACACTGGGCGCGACCGGGCGACGACGGGCGCTGGCACATCCTGGGCGACGCCGCGCACAAGGTCACCAGCGCGCAGCTGTACCGCGTGGACGAAGCGCTGGCGCTGTACGCGGCCATCGCCGCGCCCGTCCTGTGCATCGAGGCCGAGGCGGACAGCCTGGGCCAGTGGTGGAACGGGCGCTTCACCCGGCAGGAGCACCACCAGCGGCTCAGCCACGTGCGCACGCTGCAAACGGCCACCGTGGCCGACGCCGGGCACATGCTGCACCACGACCAGCCTCAGGCCGTGGCCGGGCTCATCGAGCATTTCCTCGCCGCATGAACGGCGGCCCGCCCGCGGCGCCGATGCGATCTGCATGTCACGGCGCACCATGGGACAATTCAGGGTTATTCCGAATACGGCACTCAAGGATTTCCCCATGGACGCAGAACAAATCAACCTGATCGGCACCACCCTCGAAGACCTCGGCACGCGCACCGAGGACTTGCGGAGGTATCTTTGACTACGATGCCAAGTACGAACGCCTGAGAACGGTCAACGCCGCGTTGGAAGACCCCAGCGTCTGGAACGACCCGAAGAAGGCCCAGGAACTGGGCAAGGAAAAAAAGCTGCTCGACGGCGTGGTGCTCACGCTGCAGAAGCTCACGCAGGAGATCGCCGACAACACCGAGCTCTACGAGATGAGCAAGGAAGAAGGCGACGAGACGGGCCTGGCCACCATCGAGGGCGAGGTCGAAAAGCTCAAGCCGCTGATCGAGGAGCTGGAATTTCGCCGCATGTTCAACAAAGAGGCGGACCCGCTCAACTGCTACATTGACATCCAGGCCGGCGCCGGTGGCACCGAGGCCTGCGACTGGGCCGGCATGCTGCTGCGCCAGTACCTCAAGTACGCCGAACGCAAGGGCTTCAAGGCCACGGTCGACGAGGAAACGCCGGGCGACGTGGCGGGCATCAAGAGCGCGACCATCCACATCGAGGGCGAATACGCCTACGGCCTGCTGCGCACCGAAACCGGCGTGCACCGTCTGGTGCGCAAGAGTCCCTTCGACAGCTCGGGCGGGCGCCACACCAGCTTCGCCAGCCTTTTCGTCTACCCCGAGATCGACGATTCGATCGAAATCGACATCAACCCGGCGGACGTGCGCGTGGACACCTTCCGTGCCTCGGGCGCGGGCGGCCAGCACATCAACAAGACCGATTCGGCCGTGCGCCTGACGCACCTGCCGACCAACACCGTCGTCATCTGCCAGGACGGGCGCAGCCAGCACAGCAACCGCGACGTGGCCTGGCAGCGCCTGCGCTCCAAGCTCTACGAGCTGGAGATGAGCAAGCGCATGGCCGAGCAGCAGGCGCTGGAAGACACCAAGAGCGACGTCGGCTGGGGCCATCAGATACGCTCCTATGTGCTGGACAACAGCCGCATCAAGGATTTGCGCACCAATGTCGAGGTCTCTGCCACGCAGAAGGTGCTCGATGGGGACCTGGACGTCTTCATCGAAGCCTCGCTCAAGCAAGGCGTCTGAGACGCCGACGAAAGGAATACGAAATGATGAGAGAAGGCAGCCCCACGACGGTCTACCGCCTGCAGTACCAGCCTCCAGCCTATTGGGTCGACACGGTCGATCTCAGCTTCGATCTGGACCCGGCGAAGACGCGCGTGCTCAACAAGATGCGCCTGCGCCGCAACCCCGAGGTGCCACCGCAGGCGCTGCGCCTCGATGGTGAAGAACTCAACCTCGCGCGCGTGCTGGTCAACGGCGCGGGCACCTCGTTCAAGATCGAGGAAAACCAGCTCGTTCTGGAAAACCTGCCCGAGGGCAATGAACCCTTCGAGCTCGAAATCTTCACCACCTGCGCGCCCGAGAAGAATACCCAGCTCATGGGCCTGTACGTGAGCAACGGCACCTTCTTTACGCAGTGCGAGGCGCAGGGTTTTCGGCGCATCACCTACTACCTCGACCGCCCCGACGTGATGGCCAGCTTCAGCGTGCTGCTGCGCGCCGACAAGAAGCGCTACCCGGTGCTGCTGTCCAACGGCAACCTGGTCGAATCGGGCGAACTCGAGGGCGGCCGGCACTTCGCCAAATGGGTCGATCCGCACAAGAAGCCCTGCTACCTCTTCGCACTCGTCGCCGGGCAGCTCGTCGCGCGCGAGCAGCAGATCACCAGCCGCGCCGGTAAAGAGCACCTGCTGCAGGTCTGGGTGCGCCCGGGCGACCTGGGCAAGACCGAGCACGCGATGAACTCGCTGATGGCCGCCATCGCCTGGGACGAGACGCGCTTCGGCCTGTCGCTCGATCTGGACCGCTTCATGATCGTCGCCACCAGCGACTTCAACATGGGAGCGATGGAGAACAAGGGCCTGAACATCTTCAACACCAAGTACGTGCTGGCGAGCCAGTCCACGGCGACGGACCTGGACTTTGCCAACATCGAGGGCGTCGTCGGCCACGAGTACTTCCACAACTGGACGGGCGACCGCGTCACCTGCCGCGACTGGTTCCAGCTCTCGCTCAAAGAGGGCCTGACGGTCTTTCGCGACCAGGAATTCTCGATGGACATGGCGGGCTCCCCTTCAGCGCGCGCCACGCGCCGCATCGAGGACGTGCGCGTGCTGCGCACCGCGCAGTTCCCCGAGGACGCGGGCCCCATGGCCCACCCCGTGCGACCGGACAGCTATGTCGAGATCAACAATTTCTACACCGTCACGGTCTACGAAAAGGGCGCCGAGGTCGTGCGCATGCAGCGCACGCTGGTCGGCGGCCACGAGGGCTTCGCCCGGGGCATGAAGCTGTACTTCGAACGCCACGACGGCCACGCCGTCACCTGCGACGATTTCGCGCAGGCCATCGCCGACGCCAACCCCGGCAGCCAGCTTGCCACGCACCTCGATCAATTCAAGCGCTGGTACAGCCAGTCCGGCACGCCGCGCGTGAAGGCCGAGGGCCACTACGACAGCGCCGCGCAAACGTACACGCTCACGCTCAGCCAGCGCTGTGCAGCCACGCCCGGCCAGCCGGACAAGCTGCCCTTCGTGATCCCGGTGGCGCTCGGCCTTGTCGCGCAAGATGGCACGCAGCTGGCCCTGCAGCTCGAAGGCGAAGCCGTCGCCGGCGGCACGGATCGCACCCTGGTGCTGACCCAGGCCAGCCAGCGGTTCACCTTCGTGAACGTGGCCAGCGCCCCGGTGCCGTCGCTGCTGCGCGGCTTCAGCGCCCCGGTCATCCTCGACTGCGACGACAGTGACGACGCCCTGCTCACGCTGCTCGCGCACGACAGCGACCCCTTCAACCGCTGGGAAGCGGGCCAACGCCTGATGCTGCGCGTTGCCATCGAATCGATAGCTGCTTGCGCTGACAGGACGAGCGATGAAGGCCGAAAGACCTTGATGTCCGAACGCGTCATCGAGGCCTTGCGCGCCGTGCTGCGCCACCCGCAACTGGATGCCGCCTTCAAGGAGCTGGTGCTCACCCTGCCCTCCGAGACCTACATCGCCGAACAGCTGGGCGTCGTCGATCCGCAGCAGATCCATGCGGTACGCGAGGCGCTGCGTCTGCAACTGGCGCAGGCGCTGCAGGCCGACTGGGTCTGGGCCTTCGAATCGCACCAGGCCAGCGGAGCCTATCGGCCCGATGCCGCCAGCAGCGGCGCGCGTGCACTCACGGGCCTGGCGCTCGCCATGCTGTGCCTGGCCGCGCGCGAAAGCGGCGACCCGATCTGGCCGGGCAAGGCCTACCAGCGCTTCAAGGATGCGGGCAACATGACCGATCGCCTGAGCGCGCTCGGCGCGCTCGTGGGCAGCGGGCACGAACTGGCCGAGCCGGCGCTTGCGCGCTTTCACGAACGCTTCAAGGACGACGCCCTCGTGCTCGACAAGTGGTTCGCGCTGCAGGCCGGCCGCACCGATCGCGATGGCGATGTGCTGCCCGCGGTGCGGCGGCTCATGAAGCACCCTGACTTCTCTCTGAAGAACCCCAACCGTGCGCGCAGCCTCGTGTTCAGCTACTGCAGTGCCAACCCCGGCGCCTTCCACCGCCAGGACGGCGCGGGTTACGCCTTCTGGGCCGATCAGGTGCTTCTGCTGGATGCCTTCAACCCGCAGGTCGCGGCGCGCCTGGCCCGCGCGCTCGACCGCTGGAAAAAGCTCGCCGAGCCCTACCGCGACAGCGCCCGCGCCGCGATCGAGCGCGTGGCCGCCGCGCCCAAGCTCTCCAACGACGTGCGCGAACTCGTCACGCACGCCCTCGCCGATTGAAGGAGCAGACCATGGTCGATCACCGCATCAGCCTCACGCGCTACCTCGTTGAGCAGCAGCGCGTGCACGGACACATCCCCTCCGAGCTGCGCCTGCTGCTGGAAGTCGTGGCACGCGCGTGCAAGCGCATCAGCTTCGCCGTGAACAAGGGCGATCTGGGCGACGCCATGGGCAGCGCGGGCAGCGAGAACGTGCAAGGCGAGATGCAGAAGAAGCTGGACATCATCGCCAACGAGACGCTGATCGAAGCCAACGAATGGGGCGGGCATCTCGCGGCCATGGCCAGCGAGGAGATGGAGGGCATCTACATCGTGCCCAACCGCTACCCCCAGGGCGAATACCTGCTGCTGTTCGACCCGCTCGATGGTTCATCCAACATCGACGTGAACGTGAGCATAGGCACCATCTTCAGCGTGCTCAGGAAGCCCGAAGGCCACCCCGGCGTGCAAGACGCCGACTTTCTGCAACCGGGCAACCGCCAGGTGGCGGCCGGCTACTGCGTCTACGGCCCGCAGACCACGCTGGTACTCACCGTGGGCGACGGCGTGGCAATGTTCACGCTGGACCGCGAGCAGGGCTCCTTCATCCTCACGCGCGAGAACGTGCGCATCGCGGAGGACACGCAGGAATTCGCGATCAACATGAGCAACATGCGCCACTGGGACGCACCCGTGCGCCGCTACATCGACGAGTGCCTGGCCGGCGCGGAGGGCCCGCGCGGCAAGAATTTCAACATGCGCTGGATCGCGAGCATGGTGGCCGACGTGCACCGCATCCTCTCGCGCGGCGGCCTCTTCATGTACCCCTGGGACAAACGCGAACCCCACAAGCCCGGCAAGCTGCGCCTGATGTACGAGGCCAACCCCATGGGCTGGCTCATCGAGCAGGCGGGCGGCGCGGCCACCAACGGCAGGCAGCGCATCCTGGACATCCAGCCAGGCCAGCTGCATGAGCGCGTGAGCGTGATCCTGGGCTCGAAAAATGAAGTCGAACGCGTGACCAGCTACCACAGCGCCACCTGAACACGGCACGCCACCCGGCTTCATGGAACTTACCTTGCTTGCGCTGCTGGCCGTGGCCGGCAAGAGCCTGCTGTTCGCCATCGCGGCCATCCTGCCCATCATCAACCCGCTGGCGACGGCCCCGATCTTCGTCGCCTGGACGCAGGGCATGGGCAGTGACGAACGCAACCACCTGGCCCTCACGGTCGGGCGCTACGTCACGCTGCTGCTCGCCAGCACGATGGTGCTGGGCTCGCTGGTGCTCGATCTCTTCGGCATCTCGCTGCCCGTGGTGCGCGTGGCGGGCGGCATCATCGTCGCCTACAACGCCTGGCTCATGCTCAACACCCAGGAGCCGGCGCACGACGACAGCTCGCAGATGGCGCAGACGCTGACGCGCCAGAACGCGCGCCCCGACACCTTCTACCCGCTGTCGTTTCCCATCACCTGCGGCCCCGGCTCGCTCGCCGCCGCCATCGCCGTGGGCGCGAGCCTGCGCACCCCGCGCATCACCGAAACCCTGGCCAGCCTTGCGGGCGCACTCGCCGGCATGGTGATCGTGGGCACCGTGGTCGCCCTCACCTACCGCTACGCCACCGCGCTGCTGCGCAAGCTCGGCGAGGTCGGCCAGCTCGTCTTCCTGCGGCTCATGGCCTTCCTGCTGCTGGCCGTGGGCGTGCAGATCGTCTGGGACGGCATCCGCGGGCTCATCCTCAGCCTGCCTTCCGCCGGGTGACACCCACGCGATTGAACGTCAAAGCAAGGCGACTATGCCTATATAATCGCGGGCTTGGCCGGAGTAGCTCAGTCGGTAGAGCAGCTCATTCGTAATGAGAAGGTCGGGGGTTCGATTCCTCTCTCCGGCACCACATGAAAACCCTTGATTCGCGAGAGTCAGGGGTTTTTCTTTTTGCGGCTTGTCGGCCATCCGTGGGGACTTTGCCCAAAGACAGCGCCACCCCCGGATCACAAAAATCCCCCACGGCGTGGGGTGATCGAGTGAAAAGTGTTCACGTGAACACTTTGCTCTGGCTCCCCGCTCCAAGGGACCCCCTCGGGGAAAACCCCGCTATTCAGCCATCGACACCAGCCATATCATGAATATGAATTCATGTTCATATTTCGACTTTTCCGATGTTCCATGCCTGAAAACCTGGCCACTCCAACCCACGCCGGAGTGCACGCGCCGCAACAACAGCGCAGCCGTGAGCGCGAGAAGGCGCTGATCCGCGCCGGCCTGCGCCTGACGGAAACGCACGACTGGGACGAGGTGAAGGTGAGCGACATCGCCGCCGAAATCGGCTGTTCCACCGGCACCTTCTACACGCGCTTTCACAACAAGGACGCGTACTTCGACGTGCTGCTCGAACTGCTCGTGCAGGCCATGGTGCGCCGCACCGAGGCGTTTCACGCCGATGCGGCACGCACGCGGGAGAGCGCCGCCGAATTCGTCGGCCACTGGGTCCGCATGGGCGTGCAGTCGTTTCGCCAGCACCGCGGGCTGTACGCCACGGCCATGCTCAAGCTCAGGCGGCTCACGCCGGCCGAACGCAGCCTCTCACCGCTGATCCGCCTGCGCGAGGCCAGCCGTGCGCGTCTGCTGCAGACCATGGCGCAGCACGCCGGCTGGACCGGGCCGGCGGCACGGCAGCGGCTGATCTTCGCGCACCAGCTCATGCAGGGCGTGCTGATCAACGCGGTGCTCACCGACCCCGGCCCCCTGCATCTGGACGACGCGGCGTTTGAAACCGAGCTCGTCGCCATGGTGCTCGCCTACCTCGGTCTCGCTCTCCCCGAGAGCGCAAGCCCCCCGCCCTCGACACCCCGAGCGCCGCGCCAGACCCGTTCACGCCCTTCCCCACCCACCCCCCAGGAGACATCATGAGCCCACGAACCCTCCTCACCCGCCTGTTGCCCGCGCTGGCCCTGGCCGCGGGTGCCGCCGTCGTTGCGCTGCCCGCCGCCGCGGCCGATCACCGGCCCGTGGTGCGCTTTCAGGACTACCCCGGTCACGGCAACCTCTTGATCCGCGTGGCGCGCAGCAAGGGCTGGTGCGAGGCCGCGGGCATCACCTGCGAGCTCAAGCCCATCCCGCAGGCGCCGCTGGGCATCCAGGCACTGATCGGGGGCTCGATCGACGTGGCGCAGACGCCCATCGAGGTGCTGGCTTCGGCCGTGCTGCGCGGCGCCAGGCTGCACGCGGTGGTGGGCTCGGCGGTGACCAACATCTTCCAGATCGATGCGGCCGCGGGCCTCGCGCTGGCGCACGAGGCACAGGGCTTCCCGGCGGTGATGCAGGACTTCAAGGGCAAGAAGATCGGCGTGACCGCGCGCGGCTCGGCCAGCGAATCCTTCTTTGCCTGGCTGATGCAGCAGGCCGACCAGCAGACCGATGACGTGACCTATGTGGCCGTCGGCGCGCCCAACACCGCATTCGCCGCGCTGCGCCAGGGCCAGGTGGACGCCATCGTCAGCTTCGAGCCGGCGGGCACCATGTGCGAGATGAGCCGCGCCTGCCGCGTCGTCTACCGCGGCGCCACGGCGGACCAGCCTGCGCTGCTGCGCTCGATGTACGGCGCGGGCGTCGCGCTCGTGATGCGCGCCGAACAAATCGCCGCGCAGCCCAACGTGGCCCAGGCGGTGGTGAAGATTTCGCGGCAGGCGGCCGACTTCGTCAACCACCGCGCCAACGAGGCCGAGGTGCTGAAGATCTCCGCCCAGTACTTCCCCTACGACATGCCTCAGGGCGACGCCATCGCCAGGCACGCACTCAAGCTGGGCATAGACAGCGGCACCTACAAGACCATGGTGCGCCGCAGCGCCGTGCAGTCCACGCTGACCTACATGCAGCAGACCAGGCAGTTGCCGGGCACGCCCACGGTGGAAGACCTGGTCTGGGACGGCGCGCCGCAAGAGTGACCACGCCATCACCGCACAACGCAGGGAGAACGCCCCATGGCAGCGATTTCGATTCGTGATTTGTGCGTCGATTTCGGCGGCGCGGTGCTGGCGGTGGACCACGTCAGCCTGGAGATCCCCTCCGGGCAGTTCGTCGCCATCGTCGGCCCCAGCGGTTGCGGCAAGACCACCATCCTCAACCACCTCACCGGGCTGCTGCCGGTGCAGCGCGGGCACATCACCATCGGCGGCGAAGCGCCGCAGGCCGGCAGCCCGCGCGTGACCTACACCATGGCGCGCGACTGCCTGTTTCCTTGGCGCACGACGTTGGAGAACGCCTGCTTTGGCATGGAACTGCGCGGCGTGCCGCGGCCCGAGCGCGAGGCACTGGCGCGCCGCGAACTGGAGCGCGTGGGCCTTGGGCGCTTTACCGACGCCTACCCCAAGGCGCTGTCGCACGGCATGCGCCAGCGCTGCGCCCTGGCGCGGGGCTTTTGCCTGCCATCCGAGGTGCTGCTGATGGACGAGCCCTTCGGCGCGCTCGATGCGCAGACCAAGATCCAGCTCGAAGACCTGCTGCTGCAGCTCTGGAGCGAGACCCGGCGTACCGTGGTTTTCATCACCCACGACCTGGCCGAGGCGGTGGCGCTGGCCGACCGCGTGGTGGTGATGAGTGCGCGCCCGGGGCGCATCGTCGCTGACATGGCCATCGACCTGCCGCGCCCGCGCCACGTGCGCGAGCTGCAGCGCGACCCGGCCTTCCTGCGGCTGTACTCGCAGGTGTGGGAGCAGCTCGAACGCGGCATCCGCCTGTCCGAGGAATCGACCGAAGGAGCACCGGCATGAGCGCCGCCCCACCGCTGAACGCCGCGCTGCCCGCAGCATCCCCACGCACCGGCAGCGGCGCCAGCGCGCTGCACCACCTGCTGTTTCTCATCGTCTTCTTCGGCCTGTGGGAATGGGGCAGCCGCGCCGGCTGGCTGGATCGCACGCTGTTCGGCCAGCCCAGCGAGATCGCGCTGTACCTGTGGCGCGGCTTTTTCGTGCGTGGCGACCTGTGGCTGGAGCTGGGCTACACGCTGGCGGGCACCTTCATCTCGTTCCTGCTCGGCAGCGCGGCGGCCATCGTGCTGGGGCTGGCGTTCACGCAGTGGCCGCCGATGGAGCGCGCGCTCGACCCCTACCTCACGGTCATCAACGCCATGCCGCGCTTCGCGCTGGCGCCGCTGTTCCTGCTGTGGTTCGGGCTGGGGCTGTCGTCCAAGGTGGCCATGGGCACCAGCCTGAGCTTTTTCATCGTGCTGGCCAACACCGTGGCCGGCATCCGCGGCGTGCCGCAGGACTTCCTCACGCTCAGCCGCTCGCTGGGCGCGACGCCGCTGCAACTGTTCTACAAGGTCACGCTGCCCTCGGCCGTGCCGGTGATCTTCTCGGGCCTGCGCCTGGGTCTGATCTTCTCGATGCTCGGCGTGGTCGGCGCCGAGATCATCGCCGCCGAGCACGGCCTGGGCCAGACGCTGGCCTACCTGCAATCGAACTTCAACATGGACGGCGTGATGGCGCTGCTGTTCCTGCTGGCTGCGCTGGGCATGGTCGTCGTCAAGGGCATGGCGCGGCTGGAGCGCTGGCTGCTGCGCTGGCAATAGACCGACAGGCCGCACGACAAGGATGCACCGCATGAATCTGCCCACCTCCTGCGCCCACCGCGCCACCGTCGATTTCCAACGTCTGGTGGCGGCCTCGCAACCCGGCGAGGATGGCGAAGACTTTGCCGACGCGCGGCGCGGATTCATCGGCAGCCTGACCGATGCCGCCATCACGCGGGCCGACGGCGCGCCCGTCTGGAACCTGGCGGCCTACGGCTTTCTGGCCGCCGGGCAGGCGCCCGACACGGTCAATCCCATCCTGTGGCGTCAGGCCCGGCTCAATCGAGAGCACGGCCTCTTTCAGGTGACCGAGCACATCTTCCAGGTGCGCGGCTTCGACCTGGCCAACATCACCTTCATCGAGACCGACACCGGCGTGCTGGCCTTCGACGCGCTCACCGTGCCCGAGACTGCGGCCGCGGCGCTCAGGCTCTACCGCCAGCACCGGGGCGAGCGCCCGCTGCGGGCGGTGATCTACAGCCACAGCCACGTCGATCACTTCGGTGGCGTCGCCGGGCTGGTGAGCCAGGCGGACCTGGACGCCGGACGCGTGCAGGTCATCGCGCCCGCGGGCTTCATGCGCGCGGCCGTGGCCGAGAACGTGCTCGCGGGCGTGGCCATGGGGCGGCGCGCGCAGTTCCAGTTCGGCCACACGCTGCCGGTCGGGCCCGCGGCGCAGGTCGATGCGGGCCTGGGCAAGACCATGCCACGCGGGCGGCCCGGTCTGATCGCGCCAACGAGAGAGATCAGCCAGCCGCACGAGCTGATGGAGATCGACGGCCTGACGCTCGAATTCCAGCTCGCGCCCGAGACCGAGGCGCCGGCCGAGATGCACTTGTTCATCCCCAGCGAAGGCGCGCTCAACCTGGCCGAGAACGCCACGCACACGCTGCACAACCTGTGCCCGCTGCGCGGCGCCAAGGTGCGCGACGCGCTCGCCTGGTCCAAATACCTGAACGAGGCGCTGCACCGCTACGGCCCGCGCACCCAGGTCATCCTGGCGCAGCACCACTGGCCCACCTGGGGCCGCGAGCGCGCGCTGCGCTTTCTCGCTGAGCAGCGCGACCTGTACCGCTACCTGCACGACCAGACCGTGCGGCTGATGAACCACGGCTTGAAGCCCGCCGAGATCGCCGAGCGCCTGGCGCTGCCGCCGGGGCTGGCCAGCCGCTGGCACGCGCGCGGCTACTACGGCACGGTTTCGCACAACGTCAAGGCCATCTACCAGAACTACCTGAGCTGGTACGACGCGCACCCGGCCAATCTGCACAAGCTGCCGCCGGTCGAGGCGGCGCGCAAATACGTTGCCTACATGGGCGGGGCCGAGGCGCTGCTGGCGCGCGCCCGCGAGGATTTCGAGCGCGGCGAATTTCGCTGGGTGGCCGAGGTCATGGCGCACCTCGTCTACGCCGAGCCGCAGAACCAGGACGCGCGGCTGCTCGCCGCCGCAGCGCTGGAGCAGCTGGGCTTTCAGGCCGAGTCGGCCACCTGGCGCAACGCCTGCCTGCTGGGCGCGCACGAATACCGCGCCGGGCCACCCAGGCCCCAGAGCGGCGCGGGCGCGGCGATGCTCTCGGCGCTGCCCAACGATCTGCTGTTCGATCTGCTCGCGATGCGCGTCGTCGCGCCGCGCGCCGAGGGTCTGGCATTCACCCTGGCCTGGCACTTCGGCGACAGCGGCGAGCATTGGCTGTGCGCGCTCTCCAACGGCGCGCTCAGCAGCATCCGGCTCGATGCCGCGCCCGCCGCCGATGCACTCGCGCGGACCGACCGCGCCACGCTCGATGCGCTGCTGCTCAAGCAGCTCGCCGCACCCGACGCCATCGCCAGCGGCCGCTTGCAGCTCTCGGGCAACGTGGGGCTGCTTGCGCGCTTCTTCGGTCTGCTCGACCACTTCAGTGGTGCCTTTCCCGTGGTCGATGCCGCGAGCGTGGCACAGTGAGGCGGATTCACATTCCAAGGAGCGGACGATGGATGAGGCACTCACTTTCGATTACGTCATCGTTGGCGGCGGCTCGGCCGGCTGCGTGCTGGCCCACCGGCTCAGCAGCGACCCGGGCGTGCGCGTGGCGCTGGTCGAGGCCGGCCCCGCCAGCGGCGGGCGCTGGGTGAGCATCCCGGCGGGGCTGATCGGCACCGTGCCCACGCACAAGCTCAACTGGGCGTTCGAGACCGTGCCGCAGGCGGGGCTGAACGGGCGCCGGGGCTACCAGCCGCGCGGCAAGGTGATGGGCGGCAGCTCGGCCATCAACGCCATGTGCTACATCCGCGGCCACGCCAGCGATTACGACGGCTGGGCCGCGGACGGCTGCACGGGCTGGTCGTGGAGCGAGGTGCTGCCCTGGTTCAAGCGCGCCGAGGGGTGCCTCGTGCCCGATGCCGACGCGAGCGTGCACGGCTTCGACGGGCCGCTCAAAGTCAGCACACTGCGCTCGCCCAGCGGCTTCAACCAGCTGATGCTGGACGCCGCCGTCGAATGCGGCCACGCACGCAACGACGACTTCAACGGCGCGCAGCAGGACGGCGTGGGCCTGTACCACGTGACGCAGGAGCGCGGCGTGCGCTCGGACGCCGCGCACGCTTACCTCGACCCGATACGCGCTCGCGCCAACCTCACGCTGATGGCGAACGCGCACGCCACGCGCGTCACCTTCGACGAGCGGCGCGCCAGCGGCGTGGAGATCATCGAAGGCGGCAGCAAGCGCCACCTTGCGGCGCGCCGTGAGGTCATCGTGAGCGCGGGCGCGTTCGGCAGCCCGCAGCTGCTGCAGCTCTCGGGTATCGGCCCCGGCGATGAGCTGCAGCGTCTGGGGCTGGCCTGCGTGGCCGAGCGCGCGCAGGTGGGCGCCAACCTGCAGGATCACCCCGACGCCATTCTCACGCGCCGCGTCCATGACACGCGGCTCTTCGGCCTGAGCCTGGCGGGGCTGAGCACGCTCTGGCGCGCCTGGGGGCAGTACAAGCGCGACCAGTCGGGCCTGCTTTCGACCAATTACGCCGAAAGTGGCGGGTTCTTCCGCACGCGGCCCGATCTGGATCGGCCCGACGCGCAGTGGCACTTCGTGATGGGCATGGTGGACAGTCACGGAAGAAAACGCCATCTGGGCCACGGCTTCAGCCTGCACGCCTGCATCCTGCGCCCGAAGTCGCGCGGCAGCGTCAAGCTCGCCAGCAACGACCCGCTGGCCGCACCGCTGATCGACCCGGCCTTTCTGACGCACCCCGACGACGTGGCCGCGCTCATCCGCGCCGCCCGCAAGACGGCCGACCTGCTGCGCACCAAGGCGCTCGGCCTGCATGCCCAGGTGCCGCTGAACGCCGAGCCCGACTGGCAGGGTGACGATGCGCCCATCGAAGCCTTCCTGCGCGCGCACGTGGACACGATCTACCACCCGGTGGGCACCTGCCGCATGGGCGCCGACGCCGACTCGGTCGTCGACCCCGAGCTGCGCGTGCGCGGCGTGCAGGGCCTGCGCGTGGTGGACGCGAGCGTGATGCCGACGCTGATCGGTGGCAACACCAACGCCCCCACCATCATGATCGCCGAACGCGCGGCCGATCTGATCCTCCAAAATACGAGCCAAACCGGGCTCTAGCGCTTACTGGTCAAGCGCTGGCAGCTATCAAAGAAGGTAAGGAGACACCTCATGACTGACCCGCGCATCGGCAAGACCATCGCCGACTCCACGCCGCACTGGCCCGCCGCCCCACTGCGACCGGCGGGCGCGCCCAACATCCTGCTGGTGCTGTTCGACGACGTCGGCTTCTCGGACTTCGGCTGCTACGGCTCGAGCATACGCACGCCCACCATCGACGCGATTGCCGCGCGCGGCCTGCGCTACAGCGGCTTTCACACCACCGCGATGTGCTCGACCACGCGCGCCGCGCTGCTCACCGGGCGCAACCACCACGCGGTCGGCGTGGGGTGCCTCGCCAACTTCGACAGCGGCTTTCCCGGCTACCGCGGCAAAATCAGCCCCGACGCGGGCACGCTCGCCGAGCTGCTGCGCCCGCACGGCTGGCGCAACTACATGGTGGGCAAGTGGCATGTCACGCCGCTCACGCAGAGCGGTCCCGCCGGGCCCTTCGACGGCTGGCCGCTGGGGCGGGGGTTCGACCGCTTCTACGGCTTCCTGGACGCCGAGACCGACCAGTTCGCGCCCGAGCTGGTGCGCGACAACACCCACATCGACCCGCCCGGCAGCTTCGAGACCGGCTACCACCTGACCAGCGACCTGGTGGACCAGTCCATCCGCATGCTGGCCGAGCACCAGGCCGATGCGCCCGACGCACCCTGGCTCTTGTGGCTGGCGCCGGGCGCCTGCCACGCGCCGCACCAGGCACCGCAGGACCTGATCCGCGGCTACGACGCGCAGTTTGCCCACGGCTGGGACGTGGAGCGCGACCAGCGCCTGGCGCGCCAGAAGGTGCTGGGCCTGGTGCCGCAAGACACCGAGCTGCCGCCCAGAAACGACGGCGTGCCCGCCTGGGACAGCCTCACCGCGGACGAGCAGCGCGTCTTCACCCGCCTGCAGAGCGCCTACGCCGGCATGCTCACGCACGCCGACCAGCAGCTCGCGCGCCTGATGCAGTTCCTGCAGACGAGCGGCATGGCGGACGACACGCTGGTGCTGGTGCTGTCGGACAACGGCGCCAGCCAGGAAGGCGGCGTCGCCGGCTTCGTCAACGCCATGGGCCCGTACAACCTGCGCCGCGAGGAGATGGCCGAGAAGCTCGCGCGCCTGGACGACATCGGCGGCCCCGCCTCGCACGCCAACTTCCCGCACGGCTGGGCCATGGCATCCAACACGCCGCTCAAGCGCTACAAGCAGAACACGCACGGCGGCGGCATCCGCGACCCACTGGTGCTCGCCTGGCCGCGCGGCATCGCCGCGCGCGGCGAACTGCGCCACGGCTTCTGGCACGCGCGTGACCTGCTGCCCACGCTGCTGGACTGCTGCGGCGTGCATGCGCCCGAGGCGATCCACGGCATCGCCCAGCAGCCCATCACCGGCGAGAGCCTGCGCGCCACGCTGGCCGATCCGGCGCCGCGCAGCCGCACCGGCGCGCAGCTGTTTGAAATGTTCGGCCACCGCGGCATCTGGCACGCGGGCTGGAAGGCCGTCGCCTGGCACGCGCCGGGCACGCCGTTCGACGCCGACCGCTGGGAGCTGTACCACCTGGACGAAGATTTCGCCGAAAACCACGACCGGGCCGCCGCCGAGCCCGAGCGCCTGGCGCAGCTGCAGCAGCTCTGGTGGCAGGAGGCCGAGGCCAATCAGGTACTGCCGCTGGACGACCGCTTCGGCGCGCGCTTCGCCGAGAACGCCCAGCGTGCCCAGGGCGCGCGCACGCGCTTCGTCTTCCACCACGGCATGGGCCATTTGCCCAGCGACGTCGCGCCCGACCTGCGCGCACGCAGCTACCGCATCGAGGCGCAAGTGCTCATCCCCGAAGGCGGCGCCGAGGGCGTGCTCGTCGCCCACGGCGACGCCACCAGCGGCTACAGCCTGTACCTGCAGGGTGGCCACCTGGTGCACGACCTGAACGTCGGCGGCGTGCACCAGCTGCTGCGCTCAGGCCGCCCGGTCGCGCCCGGCCACCGGCGCCTGGCCGTGCAGATGGAACTGGGCCCGCTGCAGTGCGTGCCGCTGCCCGGGCATGGCCAGGCCATCGTGCCCGCGAGCCGCCACGCCCGCCTGTGGATCGACGACGACTGCGTGGCCGAGGGGCCGTGCCGCTTCGGCTTTGCCACGCTGATCTCCTGGTCGGGTCTGGACATCGGCCGCGACCGTGCCAGCCCGGTGTCGCACTACGCGGCGCCGTTCGCCTTCACCGGGCGGCTCCTCTGCGTCACGGTGGATCTGCAGTCGCAGCAGCCGCTGGACGGCCACGGCATCGGCCAGGCGGAGATGGCGCGGCAGTGAGGCCGGCGCCGAGGTCGGCTCACGCAGCGGCCGTGCACCACCGGCCCTTCCCCATCAAGCCCGGCTGCGCGGCCCGCCTTCGGCCTCCTCGCGCTGCGCAACAGACTGAGCGGCCGTCCATGCGGGCCACAGGCGCCGCGCCGTCGCCAGGGGAACCGCGCCGTCGCCGAACATGCTGCGCCAGATGCCGCGATGCGTCGGCAAAATGCCCAGCCCGGCCAGCACGTGCACAGCCAAAGCCGCCACCAGCACCACATTGGCATCAATGTGCACCCTGACGGCCACGACGAAGACCCAGCGCCAGCCCGGCGGTGCAAGGTAGAGGCAGACGCCGCTGGTGGTCACCACGAGCAGCATGGCCAGTACCAGCGCAAGGACCCAACGCTGCAGCGGGTCGAGCCGCCCCGCGTGCCACGCCCTGGGCTCACGCGCGCCGGAAAAATCGCGCAGAAACTCGCGCAGCCAGATGACATCCTGGCGCCGCACACGGCACAAGCGCCCCAGCCAGCGGCAACTTGCGCGCCATCGCGTGGCCAGAAGCACCATGGCGACCACGGCAAAACCCAGCCCCCACACATCGTGCGCGCCGCTCGCCGCGGCATGTCCGCCCAACCAGCCGGTCACCCACTGTGGCAGCGCCTCGGCCAGCGCATAGCCCGTGAGCAGCAGCAGCGCCACGCTGAACGCCGCCGCGCCGTGGCCCAGGCGGGCGGCCAGCGCATGGCGCAACACCCGCGGCGGCATCCCCTTCATTCATTCACCATGAACGCCACTTTTTTGGGCGCACGCACCGCCCGGTGGTTGGGGCCGGCGAGCTCGACCGTGATCACGTGCATGCCCGGCCGCAGCGCGATGGACACATCATGCTTGCGGTACAGCGCCACCTCTTCGCCGCCATCGACCGAATAGTGCAGGTGATAGAGCCCATCCCTGGGCGAACCCAGCTCGGCATCGACCACGGTCGTGCGCAGCACCACCGGGCTTTTCACGGTGGTGCCTGGCTCGGGCGAAACGATGCCGAAGTCCGGCGACGCGGCCGCGGCCACCGTGGCCAGGCACACCAAGGCGCCTGCCGCGGCAAGCCGCATGCCGCGCAGGCCGTGAATCAGCGATTTCAAGAGCACCTCCTGGAACAAAAATGGAATCGGGCGCCCGTCCTATTGGACGATGCCGCGCGCGCGCAGCGCCGCGATCTGCTCGGGTGCGAGGCCCAATTGCGCCAGCACCGCATCGGTGTCTTCGCCCAGGTGCGGCGCACTCGTGCGCACGCGCCCCGGCGTGGCCGAGAGCTTGGGCACGATGCCCGGCACCCGCACGCTGTAGCCGTCGCGCGTGGGCTGTTCCAGCAGCATCTCGCGCGCCCGGTAGTGTGGGTCTTGCGCGATGTCCCTGGCGGTATAGACCTTGCCGGCCGGCACACGCGCCTGGGCCATCGCCTGCACCACGGCATCGACCGTGCGCGTTCGTGTCCAGTGGGCGATCGCACCGTCGATTTCCGCCACGCGCGCCACCCGGCCCGCGTTGTGCGCCAGGTCGGGCGCACCGCCCAGGTCCTGCCGACCGATGGCGGTCATCAGGCGCTTGAAGATGCTGTCCCCGTTGCCCGCCACCAGCACCCAGCCGTCCGCGCAGGGATAGGCGTTGCTGGGGGCGATGCCCGGCAGCGCGCTGCCGCCGGGTTCGCGCACCACGCCAAAGGCGTCGTACTCCGGCATCAGGCTCTCCATGCAGTTGAACACGGCCTCATACAGCGCCACGTCGATCACCTGCCCCGTGCCGTCATGCGCCTTGCGGTGGTACAGCGCCATCAGGATGCCGATCACGCCGTGCAGCGCGGCGAGCGTGTCGCCGATGGATACCCCCACGCGCACCGGCACGCGCCCCGGTTCGGCCGTCAGGTGGCGCAAGCCCCCCATCGCCTCGCCGATCAGACCGAAACCCGGCAGATCACGATACGGCCCCGTCTGACCGTAACCCGAAATGCGCAGGATCACCAGCCCCGGATGGGCCGCCTGCAGCACCTCGGGTGCCATGCCCCAAGCCTCCAGCATGCCGGGGCGGAAATTCTCGACCAGCACGTCCGCCTCGGCGATCAGACGGCGTGCAATCTCCTGCGCCTCGGCCTGGCGCAGATCGAGCGCCACCGATTTCTTGTTGCGCGACTGCACCTGCCACCAGACCGACGTGCCCTCCTTGATCAGCCGCCAGCCCCGTAGCGGATCGCCCGTGCCCGGGGCTTCGATCTTGACCACCTCGGCGCCGAAGTCCCCCAGCGTCTTGGCGCAGAACGGCCCGGCGATCAACTGCCCCATTTCCACCACACGCACGCCCGCAAGCGGCAGCGGTGATTCGTTTTTCTGCTGCATGCTCATTTCACAGTTTACCGACAGACAGGCCGCACATTACCATCGCCCGCATGACATGGTGCTGGGACATCTTTTGCCGCGTCGTCGACAACTGGGGCGACATCGGCGTGGGCTGGCGCCTGGCCGCCGACCTGGCCGCGCGCGGCCAGCAGGTGCGGCTGTGGACGGACGACGCGAGCGCCCTCGCGTGGATGGCACCACAAGGCGCGCCTGGCGTTCAGGTGCGGCCATGGCCCGACGCCCTGCCGCCGGGCGGCGTGGGCGACGTGGTGCTGGAAACCTTTGGCTGCGATCTCCCGGAGGTGTTCGCGGCGGCGCTCACCCGCGCCAACAACGCCGGCCAACGCACGCCCCCGTGGATCAACCTGGACTACCTGAGCGCCGAGTCCTACGTGCAGCGCAGCCACGGCCTGCCCTCGCCCGTGATGAGCGGCGCGGGCAAGGGCCTGGTGCGCTGGTATTTCTACCCTGGCTTCACCGAACGCACCGGCGGCCTGTTGCGCGAGCCCGATCTGCTTGAGCGCCAGGCCCGGTTCAACCGCGTGGCATGGCGCGCCCGCCACGGCATCGGCGATGCGCAGTTCGCGATCAGCCTGTTCTGCTACGAGCCCGCGACTCTGTCCGACTGGCTGGGCGATCTGGCGCAGCACGAGAACGCGCGTCTGCTGGTCACACCCGGGCGCGCCAGCGCGGCCGTGCACGCGGCGCGAGGCGGCAGGCCAAGGCCCTTCATCAAGGATCTCGCGCCATGCAGCCAGCCCGAATTCGACGAACTGCTCTGGGCCAGCGACTTCAACTGCGTGCGCGGCGAAGATTCGCTCGTGCGCGCGCTCTGGGCCGGTCGGCCCCTGCTCTGGCACATCTACCCGCAGCAGGACAACGCCCACCATGCCAAACTCGACGCCTTCCTGGACTGGCTGGACGCGCCGCCCTCCATGAGAGAGATTCACCACCTCTGGAACGGCATGCGGCAGGGCGCCATGCCCGACGTGCTGGACACGAGCCTGCACAGTCAATGGACCGCCTGCGTGCAAGCCGCGCGCCAGCACCTGCTGACGCAGGATGACCTCGTCACGCAGCTCTTCCGGTTCGTGAAAGAAAAAAGCTAGAATGGCGGTCTTTGTGCTTCACGCGCAGTGCGCTTGCAAGCACCCCCCGTCGGCTTCCTGCCCTCCGGGGTTGGAAGGCCGGCTTTCCAGGCCTACCCGCCCCAGCTCAGGAGCGGCACCACACACTGGACCCCACAGGCCATGAAAATCGCTCAAGAAATCCGTGCAGGCAACGTGATCATGCAGGGCAAAGACCCGATGATCGTCCTCAAGACCGAATACGCCCGCGGTGGCCGCGGCGCCGCCACGGTGCGCATGAAACTCAAGGGATTGCTCAACAACATGGGCACCGAGGTCGTCTTCCGCGCCGACGACAAGATGGACAACGTGATCCTGGACAAGAAGGATTGCACCTACTCCTACTTCGCCGACCCCATGTACGTCTGGATGGACAGCGAGTACAACCAGTACGAAGTGGAAGCCGAGAACATGTCGGACGCCATCAACTACCTGGAAGACGGCATGACCGCCGAAGTGGTGTTCTACGAAGGCAAGGCCATTTCGGTGGAACTGCCCACCAGCGTCGAGCGCGAAATCACCTGGACGGAGCCGGCCGTCAAGGGCGACACCTCGGGCAAGGTGCTCAAGCCTGCAAAGATCGCTACGGGATTCGAAGTTGCCGTGCCGCTTTTCGTCAACCAGGGCGACCGCGTCGAAATCGATACACGCACCGGCGAATACCGCAAGCGCGTCTGATCCGGCGCTGCTTCATACAAAAAGGGCTTGCCGCTGGCAAGCCCTTTTCGTTGTGCCGACCGCGGGGCCACCGCCCTCTGCGTCAGGCCTGATTCCGCATGCCCCGTGCCTCGTCCGCCGGCGGATTTGCACGGCGCAGTTCGACCCGCGCGACCAGCCCGCCCCCCGATTCCGGCTCGGCATTGAACAGCGCGAAGGCGCCTCCCATGCGCTGCACGGTCTTGTCGACGATCGAAAGCCCCAGTCCCGCGCCCGCAGCCGCAGTGCGCGCGGCATCCCCCCGGAAAAACGGCTGGATCAGCCGCGCAATTTGTTCCGGCGGCACACCCTGCCCGTGGTCGCGCAGCTGCAGATTCACCCATGTATCCGTGGCCTCGGCCGTGATGTCCAGCACCGTGGTCTCATCGCCGGGCGTCCTGCCATAGCGGCGTGCGTTTTCCAGCAGGTTCGAGACCACCCGCGCGAGCTCGATCTCGTCGGCCATCACGAAGATGTCCTCGGCCACGTGGGTGCTGATCTGCATTTGCCCCTCGTTGCGCAGGGCGTGCACGCACGTCGAAACCACGGAATGCAGATTGATCGCCGAAAGCGCCACCGAATCGGGGCGCGCGTAATCGAGGAACTTGTCTATCGTGGCATCGAGCTGGGCAATGTCTTCCACCATGTGCGCACGCGCTTCCTCGTCGTTCACGCTCATCTCGGTTTCCAGCCGCAGGCGCGCCAGCGGCGTGCGCAGATCATGCGAAATGCCCGCGAGCATGACGGCCCTATCCTGATCGAGCTTGGCCAGCATCTGCGCCATGCGGTTGAAGCCGATGTTCACCTCGCGCACCTCGCTCGTCACCGCGCCCTCGTCGAGCGTGCTGGCCGCGAAGTCGCCACGGCGCACCCGGTTGGTGGCGTCCGACAGTTGCTTGAGCGGCCGGTTGATGAGCCGCGCGATCATGGCCGCGCCAGCGAGCGACAGCACCACGGCCGTGGCCAGCCAGATGAGCCAGGTTCCGCCACCGGCGATCGTCAGGCGCGAAGGGTCCAGCAGCAGCCAGTTTGGATCACCATTGATCGTGAAGCCCACCCACAGGCCCGACTCCCCATTGACGTGGCTGGCCACGATGGTGCCCGGGCCGAGGCGTTGCGTCAGCTCGATGGTGAGCCGCTGCGCCAGGGGGGAAGGCTCCAGCAGATCGAAGCGGTCTGTCGGCTCGCGCGGCACCAGGCGCACGCCCTCCTGATCGGCCATCGCCTTGATCAGCGCCACGCGCGCGATCGCATCCGAATGCGTCAGCGCCGCCCGGCTCAGGTTCACCAGCGAAGCGATCTGCTGCGCCGCCTGCACGGTGCGCGGCTCCAGCTCCAGCGCGCGCAGGGTCTGCAGCCACACGAGGATGCTGCCCACGAGCAGCAGCAGCAGCAGAAAGAAGGTGCGCCAGAACAGGTTGAGTCCAACGCGCCTGCGCGGGGCACGCCTGCGCTCGCCCTGGATGCTCACCGCAGTCTGGCTGTCGACAAACGTATCGGCAAAGGCCGTATCGTGATCCACGCCCATGGATGTAGCCAGCCTGGACTCAATTGCCGCCATCGGGGACGAACACGTAGCCCACGCCCCAGACGGTCTGGATGAAGCGCGGCGACGCGGCGTCGATTTCGACCAGCTTGCGCAGGCGGGAGATCTGCACGTCCAGGCTGCGGTCAAAGGGTTCGAACTCGCGCCCGCGCGCCAGCAGCGCCAGCTTTTCGCGCGACAGCGGCTGGCGCGGGTGGCGCACGAGCGCCTTGAGCATGGCAAATTCGCCCGTGGTGAGCGGCAGTTCCTCGCCATTCTTCTGCAACGCCCTGGTTCCCAGATCGAACGTGAAAGGCCCGAAGGTGACCATTTCGTTTTCCCCCGAGGGCGCGCCGGGCGCCTCCTGCGGCGGACGCCTGCGCAGCACCGCGTGGATGCGCGCCAGCAATTCACGCGGGTTGAAGGGTTTGCCGATGTAGTCGTCCGCCCCCACTTCCAGCCCGACGATGCGGTCCACGTCCTCGCCCTTGGCGGTCAGCATGATGATGGGCGTGCGGTCATGCGCCGCGCGCAGACGTCGGCAAATGGACAGGCCGTCCTCACCCGGCATCATCAGATCGAGCACGATCAGATCCGCCGTCTCGCGCAGCAGCAGGCGGTTGAGCGCCTTGCCATCCTCGGCCACCATTACCTCGAAGCCTTCCTGCGTCAGGTAGCGACGAAGCAGGTCGCGGATGCGGGCATCGTCATCGACGACGAGGATTTTGTCGGTGCGGTTGGTGCCTGATGTCATGAATGTGGCCTCCGGGCATTTGTAACAGCGCCGATTCTGGCCTGTAAACACGCAAAAATGCCGTGTCTGCCGCCCCTGCTGACCCTCTGTTACAGGTTTTGCGAGTGCGGCCGCCGCCAAATCACGGCTGCGCTTTATTGCGCGGCCCAGCCGCCGTCCATGTTCCAGGCCACGCCGCGCACGTTGTCGCCCGCAGGAGAGCAGAAGAACACGGCGAGTTCGCCGAGCTGCTCGGGCGTGGTGAAGTGCATCGAGGGCTCCTTCTCGCCCAGCAGCAGCTTCTTGGCGTCTTCGTTGGAAATGCCCTTTTCCGCGGCCTTGGCGTCCACCTGCTTTTGCACCAGCGGCGTCAGCACCCAGCCGGGGCAGATCGCATTGCAGGTCACGCCCGTGGGCGCCGTCTCCAGCGCCGTCACCTTGGTCAGACCCACGATGCCGTGCTTGGCCGCCACGTAGGCCGACTTCTGCGCCGACGCCACGAGGCCGTGCACCGAAGCGACGTTGATGATGCGCCCCCAGTTGGCCGCCAGCATCGCGGGCAGCGCCAGGCGCGTCGTATGAAACGCGCTCGAGAGGTTGATGGCGATGATCGCGTCCCAGCGTTCCACGGGGAAGTCCTGTATGGCGCTGACGTACTGGATGCCGGCGTTATTCACCAGAATGTCGACGCGGCCGAAGTCCTTCGCGGCGTAATCCATCATGCTCTGGATGTCGCCGGGTTTGCTCATGTCGGCGCCGTGATAACCCACCTTGATGCCCGCCGTCCTGCCCGCTTCGAGCACCTGGGCGCGCGGCCCATCGGCATCGCCAAAGCCATTGAGCACGATGTTCGCCCCTTGCCGTGCGAGCGCCGTCGCAATGCCCAGACCAATGCCGCTCGTCGAGCCCGTGACCAGCGCCGTCTTACCTTTCAACATGACAAAATCTCCGAATGAATTAGGATGCAACGCAGACATTATCAGGCGCCGCGCTGCACTGCAACATGAACACCGCACTTGAACCCACGCTCCATTACGTCACCTGCCCGGGCGCCGCCGCGCGGGGTTCAGCGACGAACCACCGCATGGCGTACCGGGAGTGGAATGCCACCGGCGATCCGGCATGCCCGCGCATCATCGTCTGCGTGCACGGCCTGTCGCGCCAAGGGCGGGATTTCGACACCCTCGCTGCCGCGCTCGCGCCGCACGCGCGCGTGGTCTGCCCGGACGTGGCGGGCCGTGGCGACAGTGACTGGCTGGCCGACCCGCAGGGCTACCAGATCCCGCTGTATGCGGCCGACATGCTGACCCTGCTGACCCAGCTGCGCCAGCAGGGCCCCATCACCACGCTGGACTGGGTGGGCACGAGCATGGGGGGGCTCATCGGCATGATGCTCGCGGGCCAGCAAGACCTGCCGCTGCCCACGTCCATACGCCGTCTGGTGCTCAACGACGTGGGCCCCGCTCTGTCGTGGGACGCGCTGCAGCGCATCGGACAGTACCTGGGCGCCCCACTGCGCTTTGCCTCCGAGCAGCAGGGCGCGGACGCACTCTGGGCCATTTCCACCTCGTTTGGACCGCACACCCCCGAGCAATGGCTCGCGCTCAGCCGTCCCATGCTGCGCCCCGCACCCGAAGGCGGTTTCAGGCTGCACTACGACCCGGCCATCGCCGTCCCATTCAAAGCGCTCACGTCGCAGAGCGTGCAGGAAGGCGAGGCGCTGATGTGGCAGCTCTACGACCAGATTGGCGCCCGGGTGCTGCTGCTGCGCGGCAAGCAGTCGGATTTGCTCACCCCGCAGACCGCCGCGCGGATGCTGGCGCGGGGGCCTCGCCCCAGGATGGTGGAGTTCGAAGGCATAGGGCATGCGCCCACGCTCGTGGCCCCCGACCAGGTGGCGGCCGTCACGCAGTTTTTGCTGGCCCCGGAAACCGCAGGCAGCGCATGAAGAGCAACACGCTCGCGGCGCCGCCCGCGCAAGCCGCCGCCACCACGGCGCAAACCCGCGAGCCGCTGCCGCACCTGATTGCCGCCACGGCCAACGCGGTCACCGACCTCGATCTGCACCCGCCGTTGGCTTTGGCCCGCGCGCGCGCGTTCGCGCAGCCGCTGCTTGCCAGCGAAATGCTGGACTCCGGAGAAAACACGCTGGCGCATGCCGATGCGGTGGCCCAGATCCTCAAGAGCCTGGGCAGCTCGGAGATCATGCAGGCGGCGATCTACCTCGTGCACGCCTGCCCGCACCTGACGCGCCCGGAAGAAGTCATCGCCAAGGCCTTCAGCCCGAACTTCGCGCAACTGGCCATCGAAACGACCAAGCTGATCCGCGTGCAACGCCAGGCGCGCGACGCGCACGCCACGCGCATGCAGGTGGACAGCGCGCAACTGCAGACCGAGAACGTGCGCAAGATGCTGCTGGCGTTCTCGCGCGATCTGCGCGTGGTGCTGCTGCGTCTGGCTTCGCGCCTGCAGACCATGCGCTACTACGCGGCCACCAAGCAGCGCGCCTCTCCCGCCATGGCCAGCGAGACCCTGCAGGTGTTCGCGCCGCTGGCCAATCGCCTGGGCATCTGGCAGATCAAGTGGGAGCTCGAAGACCTCGCGTTTCGCGAGCTCGAGCCCGACACCTACCGCGACGTCGCCCATCTGCTCGACGAAAAACGCGTGGAGCGGGAGGCCTTCGTCGAGCAGATGCGCGCGCGCCTGGAAGCCGAGCTGCAAGCACAGGGCATCCAGGCCAAGGTCTCAGGCCGGCCCAAGCACATCTACAGCATCGTCAAGAAAATGCGCGGCAAATCGCTGCCGTTCGATCAGGTCTATGACCTGCATGCCCTGCGCGTGATCGTGCCCAGCGTCAAGGACTGCTACGCCACGCTCAGCTGGGTGCACAGCCAGCACCAGTCCATCGAGGCGGAGTTCGACGACTACATCGCCAAGCCCAAGGCCAACGGCTACCAGTCACTGCACACCGTGGTGCGGGACAAGGACGGACGGGCCATCGAAATCCAGATCCGCACGCAGGCCATGCACGATCACGCGGAAAGCGGCGTGGCCGCGCACTGGGCCTACAAGGAAGCGGGCACCAAGGGCTATGTCGGCGTCTCGGCGGCCAGCGACTACGACGCCAAGATCGCCGTGCTGCGCCAGCTCCTGGCGTGGGAGCGCGATCTGGCCGGCAACGCCAGCCACAGCAACCTGTTTGAAGACCGCATCTACGTGCTGACGCCCGATGCCGCGGTCATCGAGCTGCCGCAGGGCGCCACGCCCGTGGACTTCGCCTACGCGGTGCACACCAGCGTGGGCCATCGCTGCCGCGGTGCCAAGGTGGACGGCGCGATGGCGCCGCTCAACACCGTGCTGCAGAACGGCCAGACGGTGGAGATCACCACCGCCAAGGAAGGCCGCCCCTCGCGCGACTGGCTCAACCCCGAACTGGGCTACCTCACCAGCCCCCGCGCCAAGGCCAAGGTGCGGGCCTGGTTCAACGCCGAGCAGCTCCAAGGCACCATCGCGCGCGGACGCGAGCTGGTGGAAAAGCTCCTGCAACGCGAGGGCAAGACCGCCCTCAAGCACGACGATCTGGCCGCGCAGCTCGGCTTCAAGACGGCGGATGCGCTGTTCGAGGTGGTGGGCAAGGATGAGCTGTCGCTGCGTTCCATCGAGCAGCTGCTGCACCCCGTGCCAACGGCCGCGGCCCCGCAGGAAGCGCCGGCGCGCAAGAAGCCGCGCGCCGCGGACAACGGCCAGGGCGCCGTGCTGGTCGTGGGCGTCGGCTCTCTGATGACACAGCTGGCCAAGTGCTGCAAGCCCGCCCCGCCGGACGAGATCCGCGGCTTCGTCACGCGCGGCAAGGGCGTGAGCGTGCACCGCGCTGACTGCAGCAATTTCCGCGAGCTGGCCGCACGCCACGAAGAGCGCGTGATCGACGTCGCCTGGGGCAGCGACGCGACCCCCGAGCGCGGGGTCTATCCGATGGACGTCGCCATCGAGGCTGCCGATCGTCAGGGACTGCTGCGCGACATCTCCGACGTCTTCACACGCGAGAAGACCAACGTGATCGGCGTCCAGACCCAATCGGTGAAGGGCACGGCCTGGATGACCTTCACCGTGGAAATCACGGACGCCGAGCGGCTGAACAAGGTGCTGGCCATCGTCGGCGCGGTCGATGGCGTGCGCTCGGCACGGCGGCGCTGAAATTTGCCAGGCAACTGCCGATTTCTTGCTAGAATCGCGTGCTTTGGTAGGACAGGCGCGTAGCTCAGCTGGTTAGAGCACCACCTTGACATGGTGGGGGTCGTTGGTTCGAATCCAATCGCGCCTACCAACAGTAAAAAACAAAGCCCGTCAAGGTCACCACCTGACGGGCTTTTTCATTGGAAAAATGGGGAACAGCCCCCGGGGCCGCCGCCCGCGACCATCACGCCGTCTTCCATGGGCCCGCGCAGGCCCGGCCGGACGGGGATGCCCGGCAGGGGTCATGTGTTCACACGCGCTCAAGAATGACGGCGATGCCCTGCCCCACGCCGATGCACATGGTGCACAGCGCATGGCGCCCGCCCGTGGCGTGCAGGCGGTTCACGGCCGTGGTGACCAGGCGCGCGCCGCTGGCGCCCAGCGGGTGGCCCAGAGCGATGGCGCCGCCCCAGGCGTTGACGCGCGCGTCGTCGTCCTTCAGCCCCAGGGCGCGCAGCACGGCCAGGCCCTGAGCGGCGAAGGCTTCGTTGAGTTCGATCACGTCGAGCTGCTCCAGCGTGATGCCGGTCTGGGCCAGCACCTTGAGCGTGGCGGGCGTGGGGCCAAACCCCATGATGCGTGGCGCCACACCGGCCACGGCCATGCCGACCACGCGAGCCCTGGGCGTCAGGCCGTGCCGGGCGGCGCTGGCTTCATCGGCCAGCAGCATCGCGCAGGCGCCGTCGTTCACGCCGCTGGCGTTGCCCGCCGTCACTGTGCCGTCGGCACGCACCACGCCCTTGAGCCTGGCCAGCGCCTCCAAACTGGTCTCGCGCGGATGCTCGTCGCGGCTGACGACGATGGGTTCGCCCTTCTTCTGCCCGATGGTGACGGGCACGATCTCGCGCGCCAGGTGGCCGGCCTTTTGCGCCGCCGCGGCGTTTTGCTGGCTGCGCAGGGCCATGCGGTCCTGGGCTTCGCGCTCGATGTGGAATTCCTGCGCCACGTTCTCGGCGGTCTCGGGCATGGAGTCCACGCCGTATTTTTCCTTCATCAGCTTGTTGATGAAGCGCCAGCCGATGGTCGTGTCGTACACGGCGTTGCTGCGACTGAAGGCGCTTTCCGCCTTGGGCATGACGAAGGGGGCGCGGCTCATGCTCTCCACGCCGCCAGCGACCATCAACCCGGCCTCACCCGCCTTGATGGCGCGCGCGGCCGTGCCCACGGCGTCCAGGCCCGAGCCGCACAGGCGGTTGATGGTGGCGCCGGGCACTTCCAGCGGCAGGCCCGCGAGCAGGCTGGCCATGTGGGCGACGTTGCGGTTGTCCTCGCCGGCCTGGTTGGCGCAGCCGTAGAGCACGTCGGTGACCGCCGCCCAGTCCACGCCCGGGTTGCGCTCCATGAGGGCCTTGAGGGGGATGGCGCCGAGGTCGTCGGTGCGCACATTGCTCAAGGCACCACCGTATCGGCCAAAGGGGGTACGGATGGCGTCGCAGATGAAGGCGTGGTTCATGGTGTCTCCTTGGATGCAATGGGGCTCAATGCGCGCGGCACAGCGCGATTAAACGCGCCGGCGCACCCCTTGCGATGTCCGGATGCCGCTGGGCCCTTTGCGGAGTCATGCAGCGTCAGCGCGCAGCCAAGCAAGGACGGCCGCCAGCGACCAGTCCCCCTGACCCTGGTACATCTGCATGTATACACGTCGATGGCCACTTAAGAATATTCGAATATCCTCTTCTACCATGCAAACGCTTGAGCCCTGCGTGCTTGCAGCGCATGCGTGGCTCACCCTTGATTGACCCACCCCTCATCCTTTTGACAGCACCGGAGACCCTGATGGCCCACGCCGCCTTCCCTTGGAACGACCCCTTCCTGCTCGACCAGCAACTCAGCGAAGACGAGCGCGCCATCCGCGACGCCGCTGCCGCCTACTGCCAGGACAAGCTGGCCCCGCGCGTGCTCGAAGCCTTCCGCCACGAGAAGATGGACACCACCATCTTTCGCGAAATGGGCGCGCTGGGCCTGCTGGGCCCCACCATCCCCACGCAGTACGGCGGCGCTGGCCTGAACTATGTGAGCTACGGCCTGGTGGCGCGCGAGATCGAGCGCGTGGACTCGGGCTACCGCTCCATGGCCAGCGTGCAAAGCTCGCTGGTGATGGTGCCCATCAACGAATTCGGCACCGAGGCGCAGAAGCAGAAATACCTGCCCAAGCTCGCCAGCGGTGAGTTCATCGGCTGCTTCGGCCTGACCGAGCCCGACCACGGCTCCGACCCCGGCAGCATGGCCACGCGCGCCTACAAGGTCGATGGCGGCTACAAGCTCTCTGGGGCAAAGATGTGGATCACCAACAGCCCGGTGGCCGACGTGTTTGTGGTCTGGGCCAAGGAAGTGTCCGAAGGCGGCGCCGTCGGCCCGATCCGCGGCTTCGTGCTCGAAAAAGGCATGAAGGGCCTCACCGCCCCCGCCATCCACGGCAAGGTGGGCCTGCGCACCTCCATCACGGGGGAGATCGTCATGGACGACGTGTTCGTGCCCGAAGAAAACGCCTTCCCCGAAGTGCGGGGCTTGAAGGGTCCCTTCACCTGCCTGAACAGCGCGCGCTTCGGCATTGCCTGGGGGGCGCTGGGCGCGGCCGAGTTCTGCTGGCACACCGCGCGCCGGTACACGCTGGACCGCAAGCAGTTCGGCCGGCCCCTGGCCGCCAACCAGCTTATCCAGAAAAAACTGGCCGACATGCAGACCGAAATCACGCTGGGTCTGCAAGCCTGCCTGCGCGTGGGCCGCATGAAGGACGAGCACCAGAACGTGGTGGAAATCACCTCGCTGATCAAGCGCAACAGCTGCGGCAAGGCGCTCGATATCGCCCGCCTGGCGCGCGACATGATGGGCGGCAACGGCATCAGCGACGAGTTCGGCGTGGCGCGCCACCTGGTGAACCTGGAGGTGGTGAACACCTACGAAGGCACGCACGACGTGCACGCGCTCATCCTGGGCCGCGCACAGACGGGGATTGCGGCGTTTGCCAACTGAGGGCTCTTGAAAAAGATAGCTATCCGCGCTTATTGAAAGATGATTTCAAATATTTTTCATTTTGGACTCGTTTTTTAGCAAGCGCGAACAGCTTCTTATTCAATAGCAAACCAGCTCGGTATCTCCACCCCGGGCGCGTTGGCGAGCGCCCGCGCCATCGGCCGGACGTGTACGCCCAGGCCGGATGAACGCACGGGCAAGCAGGCCACCCACCGGCGGGATCGAGCGCCGACGAGGACGCGCGCCCGCATTTTTGTCGCAGGCCGACGTGAATAAGGTCTATGCGAAACGCGCGGCCGTCTTCTCGCGGCGGCACGGCCTGGCAATGTTATGTTCCAGCGAACCATTGCCAGACGGAGACCGCCCTTGTCCATCCCCCATCCCACCATCGCCGCCGAACGCCTGCCCGCGCTGCTCGCCGCCATGCCCAAGGCGGAGCTGCACATCCACATCGAAGGCTCGCTCGAACCCGAGATGACGTTTGCACTGGCCGCGCGCAACGGCATCGCCCTGCCCTGGCCCAGCGTGGACGCCTTGCGCGGCGCCTACGCCTTCACCGACCTGCAGAGCTTTCTCGATCTGTACTACCAGGGCGCTGGCGTGCTGCAAAAAGAAGAAGACTTTTACGACCTGGCCCTTGCCTATCTTGCGCGGGCCGCTCGCGACAACGTCGTGCGCGCCGAGATCTTCTTCGACCCGCAGACGCATACCGCGCGCGGCATTGCCATGGAAACGGTGGTGCATGGCCTTTCGCGCGCCTGCCGGGACGCACGGGAAAAGCACGGCATCAGCGCGCAGCTCATCCTGAGCTTCCTGCGCCATCTCTCAGAGCGCGAGGCGTTCGAAACCCTGGAGCAGGCCCTGCCCGTGCGCGAGCACTTCATCGGCGTGGGGCTCGATTCGAGCGAACTCGGCCACCCGCCGGAAAAATTCGAGCGCGTGTTCGCGCGCTGCCGCGCGCTGGGCCTGCACGTCGTGGCGCACGCGGGCGAGGAAGGGCCGCCCGCCTACATCTGGCAGGCGCTCGACCTCCTGAAGGCAGAGCGCATCGACCACGGCGTGCAGGCGGTTCACGACCACGCACTGATGCAGCGCCTGGCCCATGAGCGCATCCCGCTCACCGTCTGCCCGCTGTCGAACCAGAAGCTGCAGGTCTTCCCCGATCTGCGCCGGCACAACCTCAAGGCGCTGCTGGACGCAGGGCTGGTGGCCACGGCCAACTCGGACGATCCGGCCTACTTCGGCGGCTACATGAACGACAACCTCACGCAGGTGTTCGCCGCCACCGGCATGAACAGCCACCACGCATGGCAGCTCGCGGCCCACGGTTTCGAGGCGAGTTTTGCCGACGCCAGCGACACATCGCGCTGGCGCGACCAGCTGGGCGAGGTCTTCGAGCGCTTCGCCTGAGCGCCTGCGAGCGGCCTGTCCGGCGTTGCCATAATCAGCGCATGACCAACACCGCCTCACCGCGCACCTTCGCGCCCGGCCTCGTCGTGCAGGGCGTCACCGTGCCGCTGCACCTTTCGGATTTCAAACTGCTGGCCTGCGACATGGATTCGACGCTGATCAGCATCGAATGCGTGGACGAAATTGCCGCCGTCGTGGGCCGCAAGGCCGAGGTGGCCGCGATCACCGAGGCAGCGATGCAGGGCTACATCCGCGACTACAAGGAAAGCCTGCGCCAGCGCGTGGCGCTGCTCGAGGACGTGAGCGTGGCGCAGCTCGAGACGGTGTACGCCGAGCGCCTGCGCATCAACCCGGGCGCCGAACGGCTCATGAGCGCCGTGCACGCGGCCGGTATCACGACGCTGCTGGTCTCGGGCGGCTTCACCTTCTTTTCGGATCGCGTCAAGGACAGGCTGGGCATTCGTTTTGCACGCTCCAACGTGCTGCAGGTGCAGCACGGACGGCTCACGGGCAGGATGGTGGACCAGCCTTGGGGCGACATCTGCGACGGCGCCGAAAAACGCCGCGCGATGCTGGAGCTGGCCTCGTTCATGGGCATCGCGCCGTCTCAGGCCATCGCCATGGGCGACGGCGCCAACGACCTCCTGATGATGGGCGCGGCGGGGCTGTCCGTCGCCTACCACGCCAAACCCGCGGTGCGCGCCAAGGCGCATGTGGCGATCGATGAAGGGGGACTGGATCGGCTGTTGGAAGTCTTCGAATCCACCCACCTCCAATGACGAATCTTCCAGCGATTGCCGCCATCTGCATCGGCGCCAGTCTGGGCGCGCTCTCGCGCTGGTGGCTGGGCGTCTGGCTCAACACGCCGGGGGCCTTTCTCCCCTGGGGCACGCTGGCGGCCAATCTGATCGGTGGTTATCTGATCGGGCTGGTGATCGCGGTGCTTCAGGCACTGCCGCAGCTCGACCCGCTCTGGCGGCTCGCCGTGGTCACGGGCTTCCTGGGCGCGCTCACCACCTTCTCCACCTTCTCGGCCGAGGTGGTGGGGCTGCTCACGCAAGGGCGCCTCGGGCACGCGCTGGTCGTGGCCGTGCTGCACCTGGCAGGTTCGCTCACCATGACCTGGCTGGGCCTGAACAGCATCGCCGGGTTCGTCAGAGCCGCCTCGAACTGAGCCTGATACTATTCTTGCGATAGCGCCTGGCGCTTTTCTGCAAGGGGCTGGAGCCACATTTTCCTGAAGTTCACCATGGAATCCAACACCGAACTGCAAGACACACGCCTGATGGAAATCTGGAGCGAACTGCACCGCAACACCACCGATGGCGACCCTTTCAAGCCCAACGCCTACCGCCTGGCGTTCATCGACCCCGAGTTTCTGCAGCGGCGCGAGACGCGCGGCATCCGCTTTCAGCTCGAACTGCTCAAGCCCGATCTGAACCTGATCGAGCAGGGCATCGACAGCACGGTGGTGGTCTACGGCAGCGCGCGCGCGCTGCCCCCGGAGGACGCCGCCGAGCAGCTCGAAAGCGCCCGCGCCAGCGGGGACGCGCAACGCATCGCGCTGGCCGAGCGCGACGTGAAAAACTCCCGCTACTACGAACAGGCCCGGCGCTTCGCCCGCTACGTGGCCGAACACAGCCTGGGCAAGCCGCCGTCCGAGCGTTTGACGATCTGCACCGGCGGCGGCCCCGGCATCATGGAGGCCGCCAACCGCGGCGCGCACGACGTGGGCGTACCCAACATCGGCCTGAACATTGCGCTGCCGCACGAGCAGGCCTGCAACCGGTTCGTCACGCCCTCGCTCGCGTTCAAATTCCACTATTTCGCGCTGCGCAAGATGCACTTCATGATGCGTGCCAAGGCGCTGGTGGTGTTTCCTGGCGGTTTCGGCACCTTGGATGAACTCTTCGAGGTGCTCACGCTGGTGCAGACGCGCAAGGCCAAGCCCGTGCCCGTCGTGCTCTTCGGCAGCCACTTCTGGCAGCGGGTGCTGCACCTGGACGTGCTGGTGGAAGAGGGCACGGTCAACGCCGAGGACCTCAAGCTCTTTCACGTCACGGACGACCCACGCGAGGCGTGGGAGATCATCCGCACCTTCTACCAGATATAGATCAGGCCCAGCGCAGCATCAGGGGCAGGCGCGCGAACCCCATGGCTGGGTACTGGGCATATTCGCTCGGTTGCTGCGCGCTGGCCAGCGCGAACGTGCGCGTAGCCTCCAGCAGGGCCCGCAGCCAGACGGCGAGCTGAGCGCGGGCAAGCGGCGCACCGGGGCAGACGTGGATGCCCGCGCCGTACAGCAGATTGCGGCTCTGGTCACGCCCGAAGCGGAACTCCTCGGGCGCCTCGAACACGCGCGGATCGCGGTTGGCGGCCGTCCAGTGCACGGTGACGCGCTCGCCCGCTTCGAATTCATGCCCGCCGACATGCACCGGGCAGCGGGCCACTCGGCGATTGACGACGAGCGGCCCGTGCAGCCGCAGGATTTCCTCGATCGCCTCGGCCCGCAAGGCCGGCTCGTCGCGCAGGCGCTGCTGGAGGTGGGGATGGCACGCCAGCCACTGCGCGATGATGCCCACCGACGCAGCGATGGTGCCGATCTCCCCCACCGTCCAGTTGCGCAGGATGCTGGCGATCGCGCCGCGCGAGAGCGGCTGGCCGTCCACCACTTCGTGCATCAGCGCCTGGGTGGCGTCGCGCACGGCCGCATCGCTTAAGCCGTGGCGCTCGTCGAGCATGCGATCGATCAGCGCCTCGAACTGCTGCCCGAGCTCGCCCAGGCGGGTACGGTCCTGCGCCAGCGAGGCGCGGTGGTGCTGCGCGATCCAGGCGGCCAGCTCGCCTTCCAGTGCCTGGGGCCAGCCCAGGAACGCGCACTGGGTACGCGCGGCATACGGCAGCGCGCAGACGGCGACGAAGTCGAACGCCGCCCCACCATGAGCCTGCCGCACCTCGTCGAGCAAGGCCGCGGCAATGCCGCCATACACCGGCCGCATGGCGGCGACCCTCTCGGGGGCGAAATAGGGATCGATCAGCCGACGGTAAACGGTGTGCTGCGGCGGGTCCATGCCGTTGGGCACGGCCACATGGCTGGAAACCACGCTGCTGAAGCGCGCGTGATCCTGCACCACGGCCAGCACGTCGGCATGCCCGAAAACCGAGGCGCCCAGCGCCTCGGAGCGGGCGACACCGTGCGACTCACGCAAGCAGTCATACGCGGCGAGCTGGTTGCGCTGTACGTCATCGCTGCGTACATCCCAATCGATGGTCTGGCAATCGTTCATGGCACCTCGGGAAAACCCGACTATGTCACAGCGCCACCTCGCATAAAACCAGCCACCCCGCAGCCAACTCAGGTTTTTCCGACATTCACGCTTCCCTGTCTACGCGGGCAAACCCCCACCCGCGGATGGCAGCGAGCTCTTACCATCCATCAGCGTTCACGCATGTTCGCCCACCTTCTGCCCCCCACCCGTCCCAAGGAGGACCCAAGATGACACGAGTGCTCTACGCCACGCTGGCGGCCGGCCTGCTGGCAACCGCCGGCTACTCGCATGCGCAAAACGACCCGCTGCAGGTGCGCAGCTGGGCCGCGGGCTGTGCCAACTGCCACGGCACCAACGGCCATGCCGAACAGGGCATGCCGCCACTGGCCGGCAAGAGCCAGGCCGACATCACGGAAAAGCTGCTCGCCTACAAGAGCGGCGCGGCCCCGTCCACCATCATGCAACAGCTCGCCAAGGGCTATTCCGACGATCAGCTGGCGGCCATCGCCGGTTATCTGTCGGCACAGAAGAAGTAAGGAGGCGCCCCATGGATCGTCGTCAATTCATCCGTGCCGGTTCGGCTATTTCAGCGGTTTCAGCCCTCGGCCTCACGGCCGGTTGCGCCTCGATGGGCGGCGGCGCAGGGGGCAAAGTCGTGGTCGTCGGTGGCGGCTACGGCGGCGCCACCGCCGCCAAGTACATCCGCATGTGGTCCGAAGGCAAGGTCGAAGTCACGCTGGTCGAGCCCAACGCCGCCTTCATTTCCTGCCCCATCTCCAATCTGGTGCTCGGTGGCAGCAAGACCCTGGCCGACATCACCACGCCGTACGACAAGCTCGGCGCCCGCCATGGCGTCAAGCTCGTGCGCGACCGCGTGAGCGGCATCGACCTGGACAAGCGCCAGGTCCGGCTCGCCAGCGGCGCCGCACTGGCGTATGACCGGCTCATCCTCTCGCCCGGCGTGGATTTCATGTGGGAAGCCTTGCCCGGCATGAACAAGCCCGGCGCGCAGGACAAGGTGATGCACGCCTGGAAGGCCGGCCCGCAGACACTGGCCCTGCGCCGCCAGCTCGAGGCCATGCCCGACGGGGGCGTGTTTGCCATGAGCATCCCGCTCGCGCCCTACCGCTGCCCGCCCGGCCCCTACGAGCGCGCCTGCCAGGTGGCGAGCTACTTCCAGCAGGCCAAGCCCAAATCCAAGGTGCTGATCCTGGACGCCAACGACGACGTGACCTCCAAGGGCGCGCTGTTCAAGAAAGCCTGGGCGGACCGCTACAAGGGCCTCATCGAGTACCGCCCCAAGCACCAGCTGGTGGACGTGGACGTCGCGACGAACACGCTCAAGTTCGAGTTCAGCGATGACGTGAAGGCGCAGGTGCTCAACGTGATCCCGCCGATGCGCTCGGGCGACGTGGTGACGCAGGCGGGCCTGGCCACGGCCAACAAGCGCTGGTGCGACGTGGACTGGCTGACGATGGAGCACGCCCAGGCCAAGGGGGTGCACATCCTGGGCGACTGCACCCAGAGCGCGCCGCTCATGCCCAAGTCCGGCCACATGGCCAACCAGCACGGCAAGGTGGCGGCCGCGGCCATCGTGGCACTGCTCTCGGGCAAGCAGCCGGGCAGCCTGCCGGTCTACAACAACACCTGCTACAGCTTCGTGAGCCCCAGCGACGTGGTGCACGTGGCGAGCGTGCACCGCTACGACACGCAAAAGAAGACCATGCTCACCGTGCCAGGCTCGGGCGGGGTGTCGCCGGCAGCCAGCGAAATGGAGGGGCGCTTCGCGCTCGCCTGGGCACACAACATCTGGGCCGATACGCTGGCCTGAGCACCCGAGCCACGCCGATTCAAAGGGGCACGTGCTGCCCCTCTGTCATGCCTGGACGTCGTCAGCGTCCTCGGCGGGCAGGGTCGGCACGGCCGCGGGGTCCGGCGCGGGCAGCTCCTGCACATCGCGCAGCTTGCGCTGGATGGCTCGCGTGCGCACGTCCACCTGCTCGAACTTGCGCGCCGCCGCGTCGATGGACTTGCGCGTGGCATCCACCGCCTCGCCGAACTTGGCGAACTCGGTCTTGACCTGGCCGAGCACGCCCCAGACTTCGGAGGAGCGCTTCTCGATGGCGAGCGTCTTGAAACCCATCTGCAGGCTGCTGAGCATGGCGGCGAAATTGGCCGGGCCGGTGATCATCACGCGCGTCTCGTTCTGCACCGCCTCCACAAGGCCCGGGCGGCGCATGACCTCGGCGAAGAGCCCTTCGGTGGGCAGGTAGAGCACGGCGAAATCGGTGGTGTGCGGCGGCGCGACGTACTTGGCGTGGATCTTCTTCGCCTCGGCACGGATCGAGGTCTCGAAGGCGTTGCCCGCGGCCTGGATCGCGACCTTGTCCGCCGACTCCTGCGCATCCATGAGCCGCTGGTAGTGCTCCACCGGGTACTTGGAGTCGACGGGCAGCCACACCGGCGCCTCGCTGCTGCGCCCGGGCAGGCGGATGGCGAATTCCACGAGTTCGTCGCTGCCCGGTACGGTCTTGACATTGCGCGCGTACTGCTCTGCCGTGAGCACGTTGTCGATGATGGCGCCCAGCTGCATTTCGCCCCAGGTGCCGCGCGTCTTCACGTTGGTCATCACGCGCTTGAGGTCCCCCACGCTGCCAGCGAGCGTCTGCATCTCGCCCAGGCCCTTGTGCACCTGCTCGAGCCGCTCGCTCACGAGCTTGAAGGATTCACCCAGGCGCTGCTCCAGCGTGGCGTGCAGTTTTTCGTCGACGGTGCGGCGCATTTCCTCCAGCCGGGCAGCGTTGTCGGTCTGGATCGCGGCCAGGCGCTCGTTGAGCGCATTGCGCAGCGCCTCGCCGCCCTGCTGGTGACTGGCGACCAGACCCGAGAGCTGGCGCGTCAGTTCCTGCGTGGTCAGTCCGAGCTGGTCTTTCAGCGCCAGCGACATCGCGCCCAGCTGGGCGTGCAGGTCGCCCTTGAGCGAATCGAGCGTGCCGCGCATGGCCTGGGCGAGCGCGTCAAAGCGCTCCTGCACGCGCTGGCCCATGGCCTGGGTGCTCGCGGCCACGCCCTCGCGCGACTGCACGCTGTCCGCCGCCAGTTGCTGCGCCGTGGCCGAGAGCTCGGCGCGAAACGCGGCCAGCGCCTGCGTCTGCTCGCCGCGTGCGTGCGTGAGCAACTGCTCCAGATGGATTTGCAGGTGACCGAAGGCGGCCTGCAACTCGCCGCGGTTGGCACGTGCGTCCTCGCGCGCCTGCGCCAGGCGCTCGTCGAGCATGCCCTGCGTGGTCTGGGTGAAGGCGCGCAGCTGCTCGCCCATGCCCGCCAGCGCGCCATCGTTGCGCGCCACCGTGAGCTGCGTGGCCTGCATGGCCGCTTCCAGCGTCTGCAGACGCTCGGGCCACTCGGGCGGCAACGTCACGCGCGGGCGACGCACGAGCAGCGCGATGAGCAGCAGCAGCGCCAGCGCGAGCAGCGCCAGCGCAACGATCGATTCAAGAGCCATGGGGAACTATCGTATCAGTAGCTGTCAACGCTTGCCAGTATTGAGCCAGAGACACTTTTTATCTTAAGTCACCGGCGTCAGCGCACCCCGGCCATCAAAAAAGGCGATCAGGTTGTCCGCCGCCAGGTCGGCCATGGCAAGGCGCGTGAGCACGGTGGCGCTCGCGATGTGCGGCGTCAGCACGACATTGGGCAGCGTGAGCAGCGCGGGATTCACGCGCGGCTCACCCTCGAACACGTCCAGCCCCGCGGCCGCCAGGCGCCCCGCCTCGAGCGCCAGCACCAGCGCGTTCTCGTCGATGAGCCCACCGCGGCCGATGTTCACGATCGTCGCCGTCGGCTTCATGCGCGCGAGTTCCGCCGCGCCGATGATGTGGTGCGCCTCGCTGGTGTAGGGCAGCACGAGCACGAGGTGGTCGGACTCGGCCAGCAGCTCCTGCATGCCGACAAAGCGCGCCCCGCAGGCCTCTTCCACGTCGGCGTCGAGCCGGTGCCGGTTGTGGTAGATCACCTTCATGCCGAAGCCGTACGCGCCGCGCCGGGCGATGCCGCGGCCGATGCGGCCCATGCCGAGGATGCCGAGCGTGCTGCCATGCACCTCGGAGCCCGCGAACATGTCGTAGCGCCAGCGCTTCCACAGCCCCGCGCGCAGGAATTTCTCGGCTTCGAGCATGCGCCGCGCGGCCGCCATCACGAGGGCGAAGCCGAAATCCGCGGTGGTTTCGGTAAGCACGTCGGGCGTGTTCGTGCCCACCACGCCCGCGGATCGCATCGCCGCCACATCCAGGTTGTTGTAGCCCACGGCCATGTTGGCGACGATCCTGAGCTGCGGATTGGACGCCAGCACCGCCGCATCGATGCGGTGGGTCCCCGTGATGAAGGCGCCTTCCCGGCCTGCCAGGCGCCGCGTGAACTCGTCCTGGCGCCAGGTCTCGCCCTCGGCGATGGCCTCGACCTCGAAGTGCTCCCTCAGGCGCTGCAGCACCTGGGGAAAGACGGCACAGGCGACGAGCACACGCGGTTTGGACACGGCAACATCCTCAGAAGAACAGCCAGGTGATGACGACAAACAGCGGCACCAGAATGCCGCACGACCACAGCATGTAGCCAAAGAAGCTCGGCATCTTCACGCCACGGTCTTCGGCGATGGACTTCACCATGAGATTGGGCGCATTGCCGATGTAGGTGTTGGCGCCCATGAACACCGAGCCTATGGAGATCGCCGCGAGCGTGGCCGCGTGCGTGCTCATGAGCGTGGCGGCGTCGCCACCCGCCGTGTTGAAAAAGACGAGGTAGGTCGGCGCGTTGTCCAGCACCGAGGACAGCACCCCCGAAGCCCAGAAGTACATGGCCGGAATCGGCTGGCCGTCGGCGCCCGTGACGGCCGCGACGATGGGGCCGAACGGCCCGTGGACCCCGGCGCGCAGCATGGCGATCACCGGAATGATGGTGAGGAAGATGCCGGCAAAGAGCTTGGCCACCTCCTGCATCGGCCCCCAGCTGAACTGGTTGGCCTCGTGCACCGCATGCGGCGTGATGGCCATCGAGATCATCGCCACGGCCACCATGCCCGCGTCGCGCACCAGCGAGGGCAGCTCGACCACGGTGCCCGCGATCTCCCACCGGATATCCGACTGCCACACGCCGCTGAGCAGCACCAGGCCGACGATCACGGCCAGCAGGACGAAGTTGAGCTTGCCGTCGAACCCCAGATCACCACGGGGCGAGTCGGGCGTGGGGTCGGTTCGGGCGATCTCTCCCGCCTGCCGAAAGTACCAGCTGTCGAGGGCGAAAAACAGCGCCAGCAGCACCGCGACGAGGAACAGCGTCTCGAAGATCACGTGCTGTGCGGTCCAGAAAAACGTCACGCCCTTCAAAAAGCCGAGGAACAGCGGCGGATCGCCCAGCGGCGTGAGCGAACCGCCGGCATTGGAGACGATGAAGATGAAGAAGACCACCACGTGCGCCACATGCCTGCGGTCGTCGTTGGCGCGGATCAGGGGGCGAATCAGCAGCATCGACGCGCCCGTCGTCCCCATGAAGCTCGCAAGCACCGCGCCCACGGCGAGAATGCCCGTGTTGAGCACGGGCGTGCCGCGCAGATTGCCGCGGATGTAGATGCCGCCCGCCACCGTGAACAGCGCCGTGAGCAGAATCACGAACGGGATGTATTCGGCCACCAGCGCGTGCACCAGCCCCTGCCCCGCGCTCGCCCAGCCAAAGCTCAGCCCGAACGGAACGAAGAACGCCAGCGCCCAGCCGGCCGTGATCTTGCCGTAGTGGTGGTGCCAGACCATGGGCGCAAGCATGGGCAGCACCGCGATCGAGAGCAGCACCCCCGCGAACGGCACGCCCCACCACGGCGCCAGCTGGCTGCCATCGACCTCGGCCGCGCCGGCCATCAGGGGCAGCAGCCCCAGCAACGCCAGGGCGAATGCGCGCACCGCCTTCATGGAACCCATCCCTTCCTCCTTTATTTGCTGATGTCTGCGCCAGGCACTCAGACCGGCGCCGCGATATTGAACACCTGGCGCAGGTAGGCGAGGTATTTCTCGTCGTTGCACATGTTCTTGCCCGGCGCATCCGACAGCTTGGCCACGGGCTGGCCGTTGCAGCGCGTCATCTTGATGACGATCTGCAGCGGCTCGTAACCCAGGTCGTTCGTGAGATTGGTGCCGATGCCGAACGCCAGCTGGCAGCGCCCGTGAAAGCGCTCGTACAGCTCGATGATGCGCGGCACCGTCAGGCTGTCGCTGAAGATCAGCACCTTGGACAGTGGATCGACCCGGTTGTCGCGGTAGTGCTGCAGCATGCGCTCGCCCCAGGAGAAGGGGTCGCCGCTGTCGTGGCGCGCGCCGTCGAAGAGCTTGCAGAAGTACAGGTCGAAGTCGCGCAGGAAGGCGTTCATGCCGTAGACGTCCGAGAGCGCGATACCCAGGTCGCCGCGGTATTCCTTGGCCCAGACCTCGAAGCCATAGACCTGCGTGTCGCGCAGGCGCGGCCCCAGCGCCTGGCAGGCCTGCAGGTATTCGTGCGCCATGGTTCCCAGCGGCGTCAGGCCCAGCTTCATCGCGTACAGCACGTTGCTGGTGCCGGCGAATTTGCCCGTCACGTTGCGCCGCTTGTCCTCCACGCCCAGTTTGCCCGCGAGCGTGCGCAGCAACTCCTCGTGCCAGGCACGCGAAAAGCGCCTGCGCGTGCCGTAGTCCGCGATCTTCAGCTCCTGCAGGCCCGCGCCATGCAGTTGTTCCACCTTGATCGCCAGCCGCCGTCTGCCTTCGTCGTGGTCGGGCCTGGGATGCTGGTTGCGAAAGTAGACCTCGTTGACGATGGAGAGCACCGGAATCTCGAACAGGATGGTGTGCAGCCATGGCCCGATGATGGTGATGTCGATCTCGCCATTGGACAGAGGCGTGACGTGGATATATTTCTCGTTGAGCTTGAAGAGACCCAGAAAGTCCACGAAATCGCTTTTGATGAAGCGCATCGACCCCAGATAGGCGAGCTCCGCATCCTGCAGCTTGAGGCTGCACAGCGCGCGGATTTCATCCCGGATCTCCTGCGCATAGGGCGCCAGCGCCACCCCCGGCGTGCGGCACTTGAAGCGGTACTCCACCTGCGCACCCGGGAAGTGATGCAGCACCACCTGCATCATCGTGAATTTGTACAGGTCGGTGTCGAGCAGGCTCTGGATGATCATCGGATCTCCCATTCAATCGGGCATGCGCAGGGCTTGCAGGGCCTCACGCAGCTTGTGCGGCAGCGGCCGGGGCCGACGATCCTGGCGCCCCACATAGACGTGGACGAAATGCCCCGCTGCCGCGGCCTGCGATTGACCCTGCGCGAACAGACCTACCTCGTAGCGCACGCTGCTCGTGCCCAGATGCGCCACGCGCAGGCCCGCGTCCACCGTCTGCGGAAAGGCAACCGAGGCAAAGTAGTTGCAATGCGTCTCGATGACGAGACCGATGGTGTCGCCGCCATGAATGTCCAGTACACCCTGCTCGATCAGCCAGGCGTTGACCGCCGTGTCGAACCAGCTGTAGTAGACGACGTTGTTGACGTGGCCGTAGACATCGTTGTCCATCCAGCGCGTACCGATGGATCTGAACGCACGGTAGCTGCCGCGCAGCGGTGCGATCGGGCGCGAAGATGCAACTTTCGCCGCCGCTGGCGTATCAAAAATGGAGGACATGAGTCTGACATTTTGCCAGCAGGTGCATCGCCGCTCAGCCTCCTGACGCCATGGCACGAAAAACATGTGGCAACAAAAAATGTTGCATCGCAACAAATAAGCCTTGCAATCGGCCAGGACGTCCTTATAATTCGGTTCATGCTGCACTGCAACATAAGTGTTGATCAGAGCAGTTCCATGAACCATCGCCAAGGATGGCGATATCTTTGATCAGGAGTTCCATCATGTCCTTGCCGCAAGAACAATTTCTGGCCGCTCAAAAGGCCAACCTCGAAACCGTGTTTGGCCTGACCAGCAAAGCCTTTGAAGGCGTTGAAAAGCTCGTCGAACTGAACGTCACCGCCTCGCGCGCCGCGCTGGCGGAAGCCAATGCCCACGCTCAGGCCGTGCTGTCCGCCAAGGACGCGCAAGAGCTGCTGACGCTGCAAGCCAGCCTGTTCCAGCCCCTGGCTGAAAAGACCCTGGCCTACAGCCGTCACCTGTACGACATCGCCACCGGCACCGGCACCGCCTTCGGCAAGGCTTTTGAAACCCAGGCCACCGAAGCCCAGCGCACGTTCGCCAACTTTGTCGACAGCACCGCCAAGAACGCTCCCGCCGGTACCGAAACCACCGTCGCCGTGTTCAAGAGCGCCGTGTCGGCTGCCAACAACGCGTTTGAATCGGTGCAGAAGGCGGTCAAGCAGGCCACCGACATGGCTGAAGCCAACTTCAACGCCGTGTCCACCACCGCCAGCAAGGTGGCCGCTGCCGGCCGCAAGCGCTGATCGTAGAAATACAACAGGGGCATTGATCAATACAAGGGTTTTCCCTTATCATTGCCTCACTTGACTTGGTTGCCAAGTCATTGTGTCGGTTGTCTCCTTGGATCCTCACGAAATGTCAATTTCTGGATCCCTTCAAGCCCGGTCTCGTACCGGGCTTTTTTTTGCCCGCCTCCAACCCGATCGATATGAGCCTGTTCTTGAACAGGCTCCAAGACAGGGGCCGGACACGCTCAAGCCATAATTGACGTTTACGTCAAACTCTAGAGGACACCATGGATATCAAAGGCAAGATTTTCATCGTTACCGGCGGTGCGTCCGGCCTGGGCGAAGGCACGGCACGCATGCTCTCCTCGCTGGGCGCGACCGTCGTGATCGCGGACATGCAAGCGGACAAGGGCGAGGCGGTGGCACGTGAAATCAACGGTCATTTCCTGCGCTGCGACGTGAGCAACGAAGCCGATGGCCAGGCCGTGGTCGCCAAGGCGGTTTCGCTGGGCAAGCTCATGGGGCTGGTGAACTGCGCGGGAATCGCTCCCGCGGAAAAGACCGTGGGCAAAAACGGCGCGCATCAGCTCTCGACCTTCACCAAAACGATCACGGTGAACCTCATCGGCACATTCAACATGATCCGCCTGGCGGCCGAGGCAATGAGCAAGAATGAACCCGAAGCCACGGGCGAGCGCGGTGCGATCGTCTCCACCGCCAGCGTCGCGGCTTACGACGGACAGATCGGTCAGGCGGCGTATTCCGCTTCCAAGGGCGGCGTGGTGGGCATGACGCTGCCGATCGCGCGCGACCTGGCCCGCAGCGGCATCCGCAACATGACGATTGCTCCGGGCATCTTCGGCACCCCCATGCTCTTCGGCATGCCGCAGGAGGTACAGGATGCGCTGGCCGCGGGCGTGCCCTTCCCCAGCCGCCTTGGCACGCCGCAGGACTACGCCAAGCTGGTGCGCCACATCTTCGAAAACGACATGCTCAATGGCGAGGTGATACGCCTCGACGGCGCGATCCGCCTGGCGCCGAAATGAAACATGGCCCCTCGGGGCCATGTCTTTTCCAAGCGTTGCGTGCGCTTCAGCCGTTTGCGGCGAACGTGCTCGCCGCCGTGCGGTCGCCCGAGTGCGGCAGCTTCTGCACCCAGGAGCGCACACGCTCGGCATCGGCCAGACGGCTGAATTTGCCCGCCGAGTCGAGGAACACCATGATGAGTTTGCGCCCAGCGATTTCCGCCTGCATCACGAGGCAGCGCCCGGCCTCGGAGATGTAACCGGTCTTTTGCAGGCCGATGTCCCACGACGGGTTCTTCACGAGGCGGTTGGTGTTGTTGTACTGCAGCGTGCGCTTGCCCACTTCCACCTCGTAACCGCGCGAAGTGGTGAGCTCACGCAGCAGCGGGTCGTGGTAGGCGACGCCAACGAGACGCGCCAGGTCACGCGCACTGGAGCGGTTGTTGCTGGACAGGCCCGTGGGCTCGACGTAGTGCGTGTCGTGCATGCCGAGCAACTGCGCCTTGGCATTCATGTGCTCAACGAAGGCCTGCAGCCCACCCGGATAGGTGCGGCCCAGGGCGTGCGCGGCGCGGTTTTCGCTGGACATCAGCGCCAGATGCAACAGCTCGCCGCGCGTGAGCGTGGCACCGACGGACAGACGCGAGCGGCTGTGCTTTTCGGTATCGACATCATCTTGCGTGATGGTGATGGGCGTATCCATGGGCAGGTGCGCCTCGGAGACCAGCAGCCCGGTCATCAGCTTGGTGAGCGAGGCGATGGGCAGCACCGCGTCGTCGTTCTTGCTGAGCAGCACCTCGTGCGTATCCTGATCAACCACCAGTGCCGCGCTGGAGGCCAGATCCAGCGGATCCGACGAGGCGTGCAAGCCCATCTTCTGGCCCACGGACATCACCGCGGGCACGGCGGCCATCTGCGCCGCCGTCCTGCTGCGGCGCGCCGCCTTGGCCGGGGCACTCTTGCGCTTGGCAACCGTCTTGTGCACAGACTTGGTGGGGGCGGGTTTGGCCTGGCTGCTCGCGACCGCCTTTTTGGGGTGATGTGCCTTCTTGCCTGCAGCCTGCGCGCCCGGCGCCACCATTGCAAGCGCGACGAGCAAAACCGCTATCCATTGCAGATAACGCGAACCGGAACGCAGGCAGGTGCGCATGAAAGAACTCCCAAAACCGACCAAAACTGTATGCAAGTGTACAGACACAAAAAAAGCCGCGCAAGAACAATATCTTGCGCGGCACACCTAAAAAGCGTTTGAACTGAAGTTCATCCTTGTGCGGCCACCCTGTCGCCTCCATGGTACAGGCGGTTGAGCGCGCTCAGATAGGCCTTGGCCGAGGCGACGATGATGTCCGGATCGGCACCCGAACCATTGACCACGTGCCCGCCGCTTTGCAGGCGCACCGTCACTTCGCCTTGGGCGTCGGTCGAGCCGTTGATGGCGTTGACCGAGTACAGCGTCATCTCCGCGCCACTCTTGACGTGCGCCTCGATCGCACGCAGCGAGGCGTCCACCGGCCCGTTGCCCTCCGCGCTGCTGCGCACCTCCCTGCCGCCCGCGGTGAAGACGATGTCCGCCTTCGGGCGCTCGCCGGTTTCGCTGTGTTGCGACAGAGAGACAAAGCGGTACTGCTCATGTTCCGCCGGCCGCACGCTGGTGTTCACGAGGGCCAGGATGTCTTCATCGAAAATCTCGCTCTTGCGGTCGGCCAGTTCTTTGAAGCGCGAGAAGGCGGCCAGAGTCTCGGCCTCGGATTCGAGCTCCACGCCCAGCTCCTGCAACCGCTGCTTGAAGGCGTTGCGCCCCGAGAGCTTGCCGAGCACGATCTTGTTGGCGCTCCAGCCCACGTCCTCGGCACGCATGATCTCGTAGGTGTCGCGCGCCTTGAGCACGCCATCCTGATGGATGCCGCTGGCGTGCGCGAAAGCGTTGGCGCCCACCACGGCCTTGTTCGGCTGAACGACGAAACCCGTGGTGGAACTCACGAGCTTGCTGGCGGCAAGAATCTGCGTCGTATCGATGCCCACCTGCAGGCCAAAGTAATCCTTGCGGGTTTTCACGGCCATCACCACTTCTTCGAGTGAGCAGTTGCCCGCGCGCTCGCCCAGGCCGTTGATGGTGCACTCGACCTGGCGCGCGCCGCCGATCTTCACGCCCGCCAGGCTGTTGGCCACGGCCATGCCCAGATCGTTGTGGCAGTGCACGCTCCAGATCGCCTTGTCGCTGTTGGGCACCTTCTCGCGCAGTGTCTTGAGGAAGTTGCCATAGAGCTCGGGAATGCCGTAACCCACGGTGTCGGGGATGTTGATCGTCGTCGCGCCCTCGTTGATCACCGACTCGCAGATGCGCGCCAGGAAATCGATGTCGCTGCGATAGCCGTCCTCGGCGCTGAATTCGATGTCGTCCCGCAGATTGCGCGCGAAGCGGGTGGACAGGCGCGCCTGCTCAAACACCTCGTCGGGTGTCATGCGCAGCTTTTTTTCCATGTGCAGCGGGCTCGTGGCGATGAAGAGGTGGATGCGCGCATTGCTGCTGTCCTTGAGCGCCTCGGCCGCGCGCGCGATGTCGCGGTCGTTGGCGCGCGCCAGCGAGCAGACCGTCGAGTCCTTCACCGTGCGGGCGATCGCCTGGATGCACTCGAAGTCACCATTGCTGCTGGCGGCAAACCCCGCTTCGATCACGTCCACCCTCAGGCGTTCGAGCTGGCGCGCGATGCGCAGCTTCTCGTCGCGCGTCATGGAAGCGCCAGGAGACTGCTCGCCGTCGCGCAAAGTGGTATCGAAGATGATGAGTTTGTCGGTCATGGGTTGTGCCCCTGTGAGTGAGACCACCAGCAACGTGAATGAAAACGGCCCGCTGCTGGAGCATGCGGGCCGTTGGGTATTCGACTGAAAAATGAACGAATGCGCCTAGCCCGTCACCGATAGCAGGTGCGCCAGTAGCACAAGCAGAGCCGCCGCGGCGAGCGCGGGAGTCTGAGGGTGCAGGATGGCGTGCGAATTCATGAGAATTACTGTAGCACAGATTCGATCACGCCCGCCGCCCGGCCGCGGCGCGCACCAGCACGGCGATCAGCACAAGGGCAAAGAGCGTGAACCAGATGAACGACCAGTTGGCGATCGAGCCGCCAAGGAAGCGCCAGTCCACCACGGTGCAATCGCCCGAGCCGCGAAAGATCATGGGAATGGCGCGGCTCAATGCATAGTTTTCGATGATGCCGTAGAAGTCGCGCCCGCAGGTGGCCACCTCGGGCGGATACCACTGCAGCCAGCTCTGGCGCGCCGCGACGAAGGCCCCAAAACCTGCCGCCGCGAGCGCCAGCAGGCTCCAGAGCACGCGCCAGGCCAGGCCCGCGCGGCCGCTGGCCAGGCCCGTGAAGACGGCCACGCCTATGAGGGCATAGCGCTGCACGATGCACATCGGGCAGGGTTCCAGCCCCTGGCCGTACTGCAGATACAGGCCGAACGCCAACATGGCGACGCAGGCCGCGCTGATGAGCGCCAGCACGCGGCGCGGAGATTGATCGATCCAGGAAAACAGCACGTTGTTCTTTCTCTTGTAAAAAGCAGGCGGATTTTCACGCCATTGGCGAGCGCTCTGGTTATCCTCGGGCCGTGGCGTCGGGTGGCCTGGCCTGTACAGAGCCCGCCGGCGCCCGAGAGTTCAACCGGGAGCCTCGCCATGTACCAACGCATCCTGATCGCCACCGACGGTTCGCCCCTTTCGGAAAAGGCCGTGGCCAGCGGCCTGAAGCTGGCCGCGCTGGCACGCGCCAGGGTCATCGCGCTCAAGGTGATCCCGCGCTATCCGCGCAAGTTCTTTGACGGCGGCCTGCCGCTCGATGTGCTGGAGATCAAGCGCATCGAGGACGATTGGTCGGCGCAGGCGCAGGCCTTGATGAAAGCGGTCAAGAACGACGGGGAGCAGGCGGGCGTGCTCGTCAAGACCTTGGTCGTGAAGTCCGACCTCGTGGCCGAGGCCATCATCGCCGCCGCCAAAAAACACGACTGCGACCTGATCGTGATGGCCTCGCACGGGCGCAAGGGCGTCAAGCGCGTACTGCTGGGCAGCGAGACGCTGAACGTGCTCACGCACTCGGAAATTCCGGTGTTGGTGTTGAGATAAAAATCGGGCGAAAACGCCCGTCCATCAAGCGTGCGCAGCTACGCTTTCAGGAACAATTCTCGGTACTGCTCGCGCAGCAGGTTCTTCTGCACCTTGCCCATGCTGTTGCGCGGCAGCTCGCTCGCGACGAAGCAGCGGCGGGGCACCTTGAAGTGCGCCAGCGTGTCGCGCAGGCGGGCGATGATGGCCTCGGGATCGGGTTTCGCGCCCGCGCGCGGCACGACGACGGCCACGCCCACCTCGCCGAAATCGGCGTGCGGCACGCCGACCACCGCGCTCTCGGCCACGCCCGGCATCTCGTTGATCCAGCTCTCGACCTCGGCCGGATAGACGTTGAAGCCGCCGCTGATGATGAGGTCCTTGCCACGCCCGACGATGGTGACGTAGCCGCGCGCGTCCTGCTGACCGACGTCGCCGGTCTTGAACCAGCCGCCCTCGGCGAATTCCTGCGCGGTCTTTTCGGGCATGTGCCAGTAGCCCTTGAAGACGTTGGGGCCGCGCACCTGGATGGCGCCGATCTCGCCCGCGGGCAAGGCCGCGCCCGCATCGTCCACCACGCGCAGCTCAACGCCCGGCAGCGGGAAGCCCACGGTGCCGCCCCGGCGCTCGCCCTGCCCGCCGTGACGCACGTCACGCGCATAGGGGTTGGAGCAAAGCATCACCGTCTCGCTCATGCCGTAGCGCTCGAGGATGGTGTGGCCGGTGCGCTGCTGCCACGCGGCAAAGGTGTCGACCAGCAGCGGCGCCGAGCCCGAGATGAAGAGCCGCATGTGCGCCGCCGCCTCGCGCGTGAGCGCGGGCTCGGCCAGCATGCGCACGTAGAGCGTGGGCACGCCCATGAAGACGCTGGCGCGCGGCATGGCGGCAATTACCGCCCGCGCATCGAAGCGGTTGAACCAGATCATGGGACTGCCATTGATGAGCGCGCCGTGCACGCCCACGAACAGGCCGTGCGCGTGGTAGATCGGCAGCGCGTGGATCAGCACGTCGCCGCCTTGCTCAGGCGTTCTCCAGCCCCAGTAGTCCTTGAGCACCAGCGCGTTGGACAGCAGGTTGCCGTGCGTGAGCATCGCGCCCTTGCTGCGCCCCGTGGTGCCGCTGGTGTAAAGGATGCAGGCGAGATCGTCTTTGGTGCGCCTGACGGGCGTGTGCGCATCACTGCAGTGCGCGGCGCGCTCCAGCAGGCTGCCGTTGCGCTCCTGCCCCAGCGTGAAGACATGGCGCGTGCCCGCCTTGAAGGCGATCTTGGAAACCCAGCCGAAATGCTCGGGCGTGCAAACGACGACGGCGGGCGTCGCATCGCCGATGAAGTAGTCGATCTCGGCCTGCTGGTAGGCGGTGTTGAGCGGCAGGAAGATGAAACCGCAACGCAGCGTCGCCAGGTACAGCAGCAAGGCTTCTACGGATTTTTCCACCTGCACCGCGACGCGACTGCCCTCGGGCAAATCCAGCGACAGCAGCAGGTTGGCGATGCAGGCGCTCGCGCGATCCAGGTCACGCCAGGAGTAGTTCAGCGGCCTGCCATCGCACGCGCTGGCGTAAACCGCCGTCTGGTCCAGATCCGCGGGGAAGGCCGCGCGCAAGGCACTGTACAGATTTTGCGAAGGGAACTGCATCCGGGTCACCTCAAGGCAATCAAAACCGTGGCCTGCGCTTGTCGAGAAAGGCGGCGATGCCCTCGCGGTGCTCGGCGCTGTCGGCGTAGGCGTACGGGTCAGAGCTATCAACATTCATAGCTGCTCGCGCTTGTCCAGAGGTCGTTTCAGTCACTTTTGACTCAAAAACGCCACGCAGCGTCTGCTTGGTCAGGCGCGCCGCCTGCGGCGCCAGCCGCGCGATGCGATCGGCCGTGGCCTGCGCCTCGTCCATCAGCACGTCGGCTGTTACCACACGGCTCAGGAACCCTCGCGCCAGCATCTGCGGCGCATCGAGCACGGCCGCCTCCAGAAGCATCTGCCGCGCCGTTGCGTCGCCCACGCGGCTGGCCACCAGCGCCGCTTCGCGCGGCGCCATGGGAAAGCCCAGGCGCGCGATCGGCGCGCCAAAGCGCGCGTGCGTTTCCGCGACGCGGATGTCGCAGCAGCTCGCGATCTCCACGCCCGCGCCCATGCAGGCGCCGCGGATCACCGCGACGATGGGCACGTCGCACGCGAGCATGGCCGAGAGGCCACCCCAGACCTCGTTTTCATGGAAGTCGCGCAGCCGCGCCGCGTCGAAACGAAACGCCGGGTATTCGGAAATATCGCCCCCGGCGCAGAAGGCCGCGCCATCGCCTTTAACCAGCACGCAGCGCGCCGCCTCGTCGGCTTGAATGCGCTCGAACACGGCGCGCAGCTCGCGCCACATGGCGCGCGTCATCGCGTTCAGGCGCCCCTCATGGCGCAGGGTGACGCGCACGATGCCCGCGTCATCCACCCGTTGCAGCAGGATGCTACCGGGCATGCCCAGCCTCGGCGCGCCGCGTCCAGAACCACAAGGCCACGCCCGCCGCGATCATCGGCAGGCACAGCCACTGGCCCATGCTCATGCCCAGCGACAGGATGCCGAGGAAATCGTCGGGCTCGCGGAAGAATTCGGCAATGAAGCGCAGCACGCCATAACCCACGAGGAAGGCGGCCGTCACCTCGCCGCGCCGGCGCGGGCGGCGCGCGTACAGCCACAGCAGCGCGAAGAGCAGCAGGCCTTCGAGCAGGAACTGGTAGATCTGCGACGGATGGCGCGGCAGCATCGAGCCGCTTTGCGGAAACACCATGGCCCAGGGCAGATCGGGCGAGGCGAAGCGCCCCCACAGCTCGCCATTGATGAAGTTGCCGATGCGCCCCGCGGCCAGGCCCGTGGGCACGCACGGCGCAATGAAATCGATCACCTGCAGCCAGGGCCGATGGCGCGAATGGGCATACCAGATCATCGCCACGGCCACGCCCAGCATGCCGCCATGAAAGCTCATGCCGCCATGCCAGACCTGAAACACCTCCAGCAGGTGTGTGGCGTAGTACTCGGGCTTGTAGAACAGGCAATAGCCGAGCCGCCCACCGAGGATCACGCCGAGCACGCCGAGAAACAGGATGTCCTCCACGTCCTTGCGCGACCACGCCTGATCGCCAGTGAGCGAGGCGTAGGGCTGGTGCTTCAGGCGCAGCGTGCCCAGCCCCATGAACAGCGCAAAACCAGCCAGATAGGTCAGGCCATACCAGTGAATCGCCAGCGGCCCGATCTGCAGCGCCACCGGATCGATATGGGGGTACATCAGCATGGCGGCGATTGTGCAGCAGCCGCATGGCGGGAAAACGCGGCTGCACCCGGCACCCGCACCCCGTTGAGCATGCGCGCCGCCCAGGCAGGGTTCACCAGTCCGGGCGTTTTCTTTCCTCAGGCCCCTTCCCTGACAAACGCCATGGTGGCCTGCATCAGCGCCACCACCTTGTGGTCGCCGCCCTCGCCGGTGAACGCGCGCACCTCGCCGGTGCACACGCCCATGGTCTTGCCGGCATTCACTACGCGGCCCGCGGCCAGGAAGCGCCGTCCAATCGCGGGGCGCAGGAAGTTCACCTTGAACTCCACGGTCACCACGCCGCAGCCGACGGGCGCGCGAGTCAGCGCCGCATAGCCGCAGGCGCTGTCGACGATGCTGGTGATCGAGCCAGCATGCGCATAGCCGTGCTGCTGCGACAGCGCGCCACCGAACGGCATGTCGATGTCCACCTCGCCGTCGGCCACCCTTGCCAGGCGCGCGCCCAGGGTCTTCATCAGTCCCTGCCGCTCGAAGCTCGCGCTCACGCGCGCATGCCGTTCATCCATGTCCAGTCCTTCCAAAAGCCTCTGCGACCCACCGCGCCGCCATTCCCACCCCCTCGGCGAGCCGCGTTGGCCGCACTACACTTGGCAGAGTCTCCTTCAACCCGTGGCCGACACGCCACCCCTGCTTCGCCATGACCGATCCCAAAGCCATCAACCACCGCTCCGCCCATATTACCGAAGGCAAGGCCCGCGCACCCAACCGCTCGATGTTCTACGGCATGGGCTACAAGGAGGGTGACTTCAAGAAACCCATGGTCGGCGTGGCCAACGGCCACAGCACCATCACGCCGTGCAACAGCGGCCTGCAGCGCCTGGCGGACGCCGCCATCGAGGGCATTCAGCTGGCCGGAGGCAATGCGCAGGTGTTCGGCACGCCGACCATCAGCGACGGCATGGCCATGGGCACCGAAGGCATGAAGTATTCGCTCGTGAGCCGCGAGGTCATCAGCGACTGCGTCGAGACCTGCGTGCAGGGCCAGTGGATGGACGGCTGCGTCGTCATCGGCGGCTGCGACAAGAACATGCCCGGCGGCATGATGGGCATGCTGCGCGCCAACGTGCCCAGCATCTACGTGTACGGCGGCACCATTCTGCCCGGCTGCGTGAACGGCTGCGACCTGAACATCGTCAGCGTCTTCGAAGCCGTGGGCGAGAACGCCGCGGGCAAGATCAGCGACGGACAGCTCAAAGAGATCGAGCAGCACGCGATTCCCGGCACCGGCTCGTGCGGCGGGATGTACACCGCCAACACCATGAGCAGCGCCTTCGAGGCCATGGGCATGAGCCTGCCCTACTCGTCCACCATGGCCAACCCGCACTCCGAGAAAGTGGATTCGGCGCGCGAATCGGCCAAGGTGCTGATCGAGGCGATCAAGAAAGACCTCAAGCCCCGCGACATCGTCACGCGCAAGTCCATCGAGAATGCGGTGGCCGTGATCATGGCCGTGGGCGGCTCGACCAACGCGGTGCTGCACTTCCTGGCGATCGCGCACGCGGCGGGCGTCGAATGGAGCATCGACGACTTCGAGCGCATGCGCAAGAAAGTGCCGGTGTTCTGCGACTTGAAGCCCAGCGGCAAGTACCTGGCGGTGGACCTGCACAAGGCCGGCGGCATCCCGCAGGTGATGAAAATGCTGCTGAACGCGGGGCTGCTGCACGGCGAGTGCATGACCATCACCGGCAAGACCATCGCCGAAACCCTCAAGGACGTGCCCGACGAGCCGCGCGCCGACCAGGATGTGATCCGCCCGATCAACAAGCCGCTGTATGAGCAGGGGCACCTGGCCATCCTCAAGGGCAACCTCAGCCCCGAAGGGTGCGTGGCCAAGATCACGGGCCTGAAGAATCCGGTCATCACCGGCCCGGCGCGCGTGTTCGACGACGAGCAATCGGCGCTTGCGGCCATCCTGGATCACAAGATCCAGGCCGGCGACGTGATGGTGCTGCGCTACCTCGGCCCCAAGGGCGGCCCGGGCATGCCCGAGATGCTCGCGCCCACGGGCGCGCTGATCGGTGAGGGCCTGGGCGAGAGCGTGGGCCTGATCACCGACGGGCGTTTTTCCGGCGGCACCTGGGGCATGGTGGTCGGCCACGTGGCGCCCGAGGCGGCCGTGGGCGGCACCATCGCGCTGGTGCACGAGGGCGATTCGATCACCATCGACGCGCGCCAGCTGCTGCTGCAACTGAACGTGAGCGACGAGGAAATCGCGCGCCGACGCGCCGCCTGGAAGGCCCCTGCGCCGCGCTACACCCGGGGCGTGCTCGCCAAGTTCGCGCGCAACGCATCCACAGCCAGCCGCGGCGCCGTGCTCGACGCCTTCGACTGAGACCCGCCACCGTCAGACGCTGGGCATCAGCGCCGCCGACGCGGCGCCATGCCCAGCGATTCTTTTTGCCGTTCGACGCGCTCGCGCTTGCGCTCGTCCATTTTTTCCATCGCCTTGCGCTTGGTGTAGCCGGTGGAATCCGCCCAGACCCACCAGGCAGCCGTTACGGCAAAGGGCGTGAGCACCCACCACCACGACCAGGTGGCAACGGGGCCGATCTCGAGGTACTTCAACGCCACCAGAATCACGCCCAGAATCAATGTGTACACAGGCCACCTCAGGTCAAAGATCAGGGGAATTGATCGATCAGGTCAACTGAGGTTACTAGAATAGCGTTGTCTCAACCGTATTTCCACCAACCTTTTGAAGGAAGACCCATGAAAGCTGCCCTGATTGCGCTGACTCTCGCATTCGCCGCGTCCGCACCAGCATTCGCCCAAGACGCCTCCGCGCTGGCCAAATCCAAGAACTGCCTGTCGTGCCACAACGTGGACAAGAAGGTGGTTGGCCCGTCGTACAAGGACGTCGCCAAGAAGTTCGCCGGCCAGAAGGATGCCGAAGCCCAGCTGATCAAGGCCGTGATGGAAGGCAGCAAGGGCGTCTGGGGTCCGATCCCCATGCCCGCCAACAAGAACGTGAGCCAAGCTGAAGCCAAGCAGCTGGTGGACTGGATCCTCTCGCTCAAGTAATCCAGCGCCTGCGCTGGTCGGCAAGAGGCCGCGGAGCTCAGGCTCCGCGGCCTCTTGCATTTTGAGCCACCTCAACACATTGCCATGCATTCCGTGGCAGGATTAAAAATCTTGGATCCCGCTCAGGGTTATTCCCTTTTCCCACCTGCGACGAAGAGGGCGATACTCGAACGAATACCCACGGAAGAAGGAGTGTCTGGCAATGAGGCCGCCCTATGACTCTCTTGAGGCTCGGCTTGCAAAATCACCCGTACCCATCTCTATCGTGCTCCCTCGCGGAGACCGCATCGGCCCAGCCGACAGCGCCCTCCGGCTGAACCTGCACGACCAGACCGCGGTCGCCGCCCTGGCCACGGGGGCCATAGGCACCGTCGGCTCCGAAATTGTCGAGGGGCGTGTGGAGCTCAGCGGCCGCATCCGGGATCTGATGGCCGCGGCCCAGGCGCTGCTGCAGGCCGACCCGGCGCAGGACGAGCACACGGCGTGGTGGCGCCAGGCGCTTTCATGGTATGTCTCCAAGACACGCCACACCACCGCCAAAGACTCCCAAAACATCCAGTTCCACTACGACGTCTCGGACGACTTCTACGCGCTCTGGCTCGACCCCTACCGCGTGTACTCATGCGCCTATTACCGCGAACCCGGATTCACCCTGGCGCAGGCGCAGGAGGCCAAACTCGATCACATCTGCCGCAAATTGCGCCTGAAGCCCGGCGAGCGGCTGCTCGACATCGGCTCGGGCTGGGGCGGCATGCTGCTGTGGGCAGCCGAGCACTACGGCATCGATGGCACCGGCATCACGCTCTCGAAAAATCAGTACGCCTACGTGCAAAAGTGCATAGAAGAGCGCGGCCTCACGGGCCGCGTGCGCGTGCTGCTGCAGGACTATCGCGAACTGCAGGTGGATGAGCCCTTCGACAAGATTTCATCCATCGGCATGTTCGAGCACGTGGGCCGCGCGCAGATGCCCACCTACTTCGCCACGCTGCGCCGCCTGCTCAAGCCCGGGGGCCTAGCGATGAACCACGGCATCACCGCGGGTGGCGTGGACAACACCGAGCTGGGCGCGGGCATGGGCGAATTCATCGACCGCTACATCTTCCCCGGCGGCGAGCTGCTGCACGTGAGCGTGGCGCTACACGAAATCGGCAAGGCCGGCCTGGAAATGCTCGATACCGAAAACATCCGGCCGCACTACGCACGCACCCTCTGGGCCTGGTCCGACGCGCTGGAAGCCCAGCTGTCCAGGGCGCGCGACATCCTCACCGCGCAGCACGGCGCCGAAAGGGGCGAAAAGGTGTTGCGCGCCTACCGCCTGTACCTCGCCGGCTGCGCGCTGGGATTCGAGCAGGGTTGGGTGGCGCTGCACCAGATCCTCATGACCCGCCCGAACGGACAACGCGACGGCACGGCCCTGCCCGGCGCCCAGTGCGAATATCCGTTCAACCGTGAATACATCTACGCGCCGCCCCAGGCTGGCGCCACGCCCGTGAGAAACCCATGACCGAACGCTACCCCGCCCCCGACCTGAACAGTCTGCCCGAAGACATCAAGACGCGCATCCTCGAAGTCCAGGAAAAGGCCGGCTTCATCCCCAACGTCTTCCTCGCGTTCGCGCGCCGACCGACCGAATGGCGTGCGTTCTTCGCCTACCATGACGCGCTGATGCTCAAGGAGGAAGGCAGCCTCACCAAGGGTGAGCGCGAGATGATCGTGGTGGCCACGAGCAGCGCCAACCAGTGCCTGTACTGCGTGGTGGCGCACGGCGCCATCCTGCGCATCCACGAGAAAAAACCGCTCGTGGCCGACCAGGTGGCGGTGAACTACCGCAAGGCCGACATCACGCCGCGCCAGCGCGCGATGCTGGACTTCGCCCTCAAGGTCTGCCTGCGCTCCAATGAAATCGAGGATGCGGATTTTCAGGCGCTGCATTCCCACGGATTCGACGACGAAGACATCTGGGACATCGCCGCGATCACCGCGTTCTTCGGCCTGTCCAACCGCATGGCGAGCTTTGCGAACATGATGCCCAACCCGGAGTTCTACCTGATGGGCAGACTGCCTCGCGAGAAGAAGGCGTGAGGGCGCGCAACAGAAATTGAAGGCCGGCGGCCGGCACGACGCGCGAGGCGGCTCAGTCGTCAGGGAACTCCCATTTCTGCGCGCTCGCTCCGGCCAGCTCCTGCACGCGCTTTTCGTCCTGGCCAAACTCGGCCGCCGGACCGCTGTACGTGATGATGCCCCGGTCCAGAACGTAAGCACGGTCGGCGATCTGCGTGGCCGCACGCACGTTTTGCTCGATGAGCAGCACCGAGGTGCCGGCATCGCGCGCCGCCTTGATCACGTTGAAGACGTTTTGCACGATGATCGGCGCAAGCCCCTGAGACGGCTCATCGAGCAGAAGAAGCCTTGGGTTGAGCAGCAGCACGCGCGCGATCGAGAGCATTTCCTGCTCGCCACCCGAGAGCTGGCGCCCCTGATGAAATTTGCGCTCTGCAAGGCGCGGGAAGAGCTCATAGATGCGGGCCATGTTCCAGTGCCCGGGCCGATCCACGGGAACCTTCAGGTTCTCCTCGACCGTGAGATGCGAGAACACGCGCCTGCCTTCGGGCACCAAGCCGACGCCCAGGCGCGCCACGCGAAATGACGGCAGGCGCGTCGCATCGGTACCGAAGATCCTGACGGAGCCCGAGTGTGCCGGGGTCAACCCCATGATGCTGCGCAGCGTGGTGGACTTGCCGGCGCCATTGCGCCCCAGCAGCGTCACGAGTTCGCCTTCGGCAACCTCCAGATCGACACCATGCAACACATGGCTTTTGCCATAAAACGTATTGAGCTGGTGAACTTCAAGTGCCTTCACGCTTTTCCCCCAGATAGGCCACCTGCACTTTTTCGCTCGCGGCAATTTCATCGGGCGTGCCCCGGTCGAGCACCTCGCCCTCGGACAGCACGGTGATGCGATCGGCAAGATTGAAGATCACGCGCATGTCGTGTTCCACCAGCACGATGGTGAGCTTGTGCCGCCGGTGCAGGCGGCGGATCAGCACCGCCGTATCGAACGTCTCCTTGGTGCCCATGCCGGCAGCCGGCTCGTCGAGCAGCAGCAGCTTGGGCCGCGTGGCCAGCGCCATCATGATTTCCGTCGTGCGCTGGTCGCCATGCGCCAACTCGCCCACATGGCGTTCGGCATGTGCCCCCAGCCCCCCCAATTCCAGCAACTCGTCCACGCGCGCCTCGGTGGCCGATCTCTGCGAACGCGTGGCGAAGAACTTCAGGCGCTGCCCCTCGGCAACCTCGACGGCAATACGCAGGTTCTGGCGCACGGTGAGTTCGGGGAACACTTCGGTGATCTGGAAGGTGCGCGCCATGCCCATCGCCACACGCTGGTTCGCTGCGACCGCGGTGACATCGACGCCGTCGAACACGATGCTGCCGGCGGTGGGCCGGTAAAAACCGCTGATCATGTTGAAGAAGGTGGTCTTGCCGGCACCGTTGGGACCGATGATCGCGTGCAATTCACCCGGCTCGACACTCAGCGACACATCCCTGACGGCCGCAAGTTCGCCGAAACGCTGCGTCACCTGACGTACTTCAAGCAAACTCATGACGCTTTCCTCTGCAGCAGCCCGGCAATGCCACGCGGCAGGAACAGCACCACGAGCACGAAGATCAGGCCGATGTAGAACATCCAGTTGTCGGTGATGCTGGACAGCGAGTCCTGCGCGACCACGAAAATTGCCGCCCCGATCAGGGGCCCCCAGAACGAGCGCATGCCACCGATCACCGCCATCAGGACGAAATCGCCCGACTGGGTCCAGTGCAGGTCGTGTGGATTGACGAAATTGTTGAGCAGGCCATAGAGCGCACCCGCGACCGACACGAACAGGCATGAAACCGTATAGGCGATCCACAGGTGGCGATTCACGGGAATGCCGAGGAACCGGGCTCGGCGCTCGTTTTCCCGCATGGCCAGCAGCGTGTGGCCGAAGGGCGAGCGCAGGAACGCCGCCATGAGCGCGGCACAAAGAGCGAAGAGGGCCAGCACGAAGTAGTAGTAGACGGTGCTTGACGTCAGGTCCAACTGCCCGATTCCAAAGTCGATGGGCAGGCGTTGGAAGGTGAGGCCATTGTCGCCCCCTGTCACCGCATTCCAGCGGAACGCAATGAAGAAGAACACCTGCCCGAAGGCAATGGTCGCCAACGCGAAGTAGATGCCGCGCAGACGTGCGAGCAGGTAGCCGATGACCGCACCACCGGCCGTGCCGACGACGATGCCCGCCAGCAGCCCGACGGGCGTGCTCGGCACCAGGTGTTTCATGATCAGGCCGGTCGCATAGGCACTGATGCCGAAGTAGGCGGCATGGCCGAAGGCCATCACCCCCGAATGCCCCACCAGCAGGTTGGTCGCCAGCGCGGCCAGCCCGATCACCAGCACACGCGAGGCCAAATCGATGTAGCCCCCCGCGGCGACGACCCAGAGCGGCACCGTCAGCAGGAGCAGCCAGAGCAATGCGCCCAGAACAAGGTTGCGGGTATTCATCGTGCTCACAGCTTGGTCCCGCCCTCTTCACCAAACAGGCCATAGGGCCGAAACAGCAGCACCAGCGCCATCATCACGTAGATTGTGGCTTCGGACGCGGACGGGAAGAACACCGTCACGACACCGGCAGCGACACCGATCAAGAGCCCGCCGAACAGCGTCCCGACGAGGCTTCCGAGGCCGCCGACGATGACCGCGACGAAGCTCGGCATGATGAGCTGGTCGCCGATCGTGGGCGTCAAGCCCAGCATGCCGGCCGCGAGCACACCGGCGAGGCCGGCGAAGAAAATACCCAGACCGAAGTTGAGATTGCGCAGGATGCGCACATCAACTCCAAGGGCCGACACCATTTCCAGGTCGAGCGTCCCCGCTCGAATGCGCATGCCCAGCCGCGTCTTCTTCAGAATGATGAACAGTGCGACGACGACAGCAGCCACCAGCACCACCATGAACACGCGGTAGCCGGTGAGGAAAAACAGCGTCGAACTGAGCGGGGACTGCAGCGCCTGCGGCACCTTCACGGGCAGGCCCTGCGCTCCCCAGATCATCCGTACGGAATCCTGGATGACAAACGCCAGCCCGAAGGTGAGCAGCAGGCTGTAGAGCGGGTCGCGGCTGTAGAGCGGGCGAATCAGTGCCCGCTCGACGACGATGCCCAGCAGCGCCGTCAGGAAGGGCGAAACGATGAGCGCGCCCCAGAACCCGAGATACGGCTGCAGCGTATACGCCAAGTAAGCCCCCACGGCCAGAAAGCCGCCGTGAGCGAAATTGATGACGTTCGTCAAGTTGATGATCAGCGACAACCCGAGCGCCATCAAGGCATAGAAAGCACCGATCACCAACCCGTTGAAGATGTTCAGAAGTATGAGTTGCGTCACGCAGAGACTCCGTCGGACCAAGGCAGCGCGGCTCGCAACGTGATCGCTGCCCGCCGCGACGATGCAGGGCGGGCCGCCAAGGGCTGCGCCACGCCATGCTCAGGTACGCGCGGCGCTCAAGTCGGCCAGGTCATCTTGCAGCCGGTCTCTTCCACCGAAGGCGCGATGGTCTTGCTTTCAATCACTTCGTCAATCTTGAACAGGTCGTCCGGCGTACTGCCCGAGGCCTGCGCGTGACCAGCCCAGAGCGTGCCGATCAGCAGGTGCTGCTCGGCACGGAAGGCCGTGGGATGCGGCTGCAGCGCGACCTCGGGCGGCAGCGTGAAGCCGTTGAGCGCGCGCGCCATCTTCGCCGGCACCAGGGATTTGGCCGTATTGGCCGCCAGTGCGCAAGCGTGGATGGCGGTGAAACCGAACCAGGTGCGCGCGGTCGGCACGTGGCCGGTTTTTTTCTTGATGGCCTGCGTGAATTCGTTCACATGCGCCACGCCAGGCTGATTCCAGTACCACTCGATAACCCAGTTGCCGATGCGGGCGTTTTCCGGCAGCGCCTCGAGTGTTTCGAGTTCGATGTTGGCCCCTGCGATGTGGAACTTCTTGTCCAGCCCGAATTGCACCGCCTGCTTGAGCACGTTGGTCTGATCCTCGCCGTTCTGCAGAATGACGATCACATCCGGACTGGCCGCCTGCGCCTTGATCAGGTAGGAAGAGTATTCCGTCGTGCCCAGGGGAATCAGGTCGGTGCCGACGTTGGTGGCGCCGTACTTCTTGAGATTGGCGTTGTAGGCTTCCAGCAACCCATGACCGAAGGCGTAATCGGGCACGAGGAAGTAGAACTTCTTGCCAAAGCGCTTGATCAGCGACGGTGCAATGGCATTGACCAGCAGCGTGGTGGAAGGATCGACCTGGAACACATTCCAGTGGCACTCCTTGCCTGTGATCGGGTCGGCGTGTCCACCCGGATCCATCAGGAACACGCCCTTCTCGTAGGCCACGGACGATATCGCCATGGTTAGGCCGGAATTCACGTTGCCGACCAGGAAATCCACCTTGTCACGGTCAATGAGTTTGCGTGCCTTCTGCACCGCCACCCCCGCGTCACCGCTGGTCGAATCCTCGACGATGAGCTTGGCCGGCCGCCCCAGGATGCCGCCTTTGGCATTGATCTGCTCGACCGCCAATTCCATGCCGTGCAGTTCATTGCGGCCCGTGATGGAATAGGTGCCGGTGAGCGGGTTGTCGACGCCAAGCTTCACCGGTTGATCGCCCTGCGCACGCACGATCGCGGGAAACCCCATCGTCACCGCACCCATGGCAGCGGTGGTTTGCAAGACCTTGCGACGCGTCAGCGCCGCGCAAATGGCTTGATCCAGACTCATGTATCTTCCTCGATCCGAAATCGGTTTCGTGAAGAGGTGTGCACGCTGATTGGACGTGTGCGCCCCATGCCGTGCCTACACGTCCGGCGCGAGTCGGGCGGGTGACGCGTCGCAGTATCTGCTCCGCATCACCAGCGTCAATACAGGATTACCCGAAACCCTTCAATCGCCCGAGCGGCACGAGGCCAGGGCATCGAGCGCACGCCTGTAGCTGGGCGAGCGCACATCCAGCGCGCTGAGCACGGTGGCATACAGGTTGTCGTGCGTGAGCGGCGCATCGAGCTCCTTGCGCAGGCATGCCTCGGAAAGCCCCAGGCGCTGACGCAGCGGCTTGCTGAACCAGGTGACCATGGGCACGTGCTTTTGCACGTCCGGCGCGATGGCATACGGCATCCCGTGCAGGAACAGGCCATATTCGCCGAGCGATTCGCCATGGTCGCTCACGTAGAACAGGCCGGTGTCGTCATGCGCCGAGCGCGTCTGCAGCCAGTCCACGGTTCTGGCGAGGAAGGCGTCGGTGGCGATGATGGAGTTGTCGTATGCATCGAGCAGTGCCTGCTGATCGCAATCGGAGAGCACCTCGGTGCGGCACTCGGGTCCGAACTTCTTCTGCTCGGGGCGCGAGCGCTTGTAATAGGCCGGTCCGTGGCTGCCCATCTGATGCAGCACCAGCAACACACCCCGCGCGCGCTGTGCCTCGGGCAACGCGGCAATGCGCGCATCCAGCCCCACGAGCATCGCCTCGTCGCTGCACTCGCCGCCGTCGCACAAGGCCTTGCGCTGCTCGGCATTCAAGCCCTCGATCGCCTGGGCATGGTGCACGCGATCGCACACGCCCTTGCACCCGCTCTGGTTGTCCAGCCACAGCACCGCAAGACCCGCGGCCTGCGCCACATCCAGCAGATTCTCGTAGTCCTCGCTGCGCGAAACGAAGGCTTCACGCCCCAGCGGCGAGAACATGCACGGCAAAGACGAGTAAGTGCTCGTGCCGCACGAAAACACATTGCGCCAGCTTTGCACGTCCCGACGCGCAAGTTCGGGGTTGGTGTCGCGCGCATAGCCGTTGAGCGAAAAGTGATCGGCCCGCGCCGTCTCGCCCACCACCAGCACGAACAGCAGTGGCCGCCTGTCGTGGGCGTAGCTCGGCCCCAGCGCCGCTCCCTCGGTCATCTTCACCAGTGCGCGCGGACGGCTGAACCAGCGCTCGTACACGGCCACGCCGGTGGAAAACAGCGGCGCCGCGGGGTTCATCAGGTAGCGCACCTCCACGTGGTTGCGCATGAGCGGCGCCAGGTTGCGTGAGCTCAAGGTGATCGTGGCAGCCGCCAGCGCGAGCGCGGCCGCGAGCAGCACGACGTTCGCGAGCAGCTGTTTCCACCACGGCACGACCACGATGCGCACGCGCCACAGCCACCAGGTGGGCAGCAGCATCACCCCGGCGACCGCAGCAGCCATCCGCCACGAGATCAGGTCTCGCGCTTCGCGTACGTCGGTCTGCAGCACGTTGGCGAGCATCCCCGGGTCCATCGCCACGTTGTAGGTGAGCATGTAGTACTGAGCGAACGCGGCCACCATCGCCGTCAGCCACCACAGCCATCGCACACCGCGCGCCCACGCCAGCACGGCGAGCAGGGCCACGGTGGCGGCCACCTGCAGACCCAGCATGGGGACGATGAGCCCCAGCGCGGTGCTGGAATCGGTGCCTATGCGCACGAGCGCCAACCACAAGGGCCAGTTCGCGGCCGACAGCAGGTAAAGCGTGAGCAGCAATACCGCGCGCTGCGCCGACATCGGGCCCAGCCAGCCGCCGCGCCGCCGCGGACTCATGCCGCGCCAATCCTGCTTCATGTTTCGTTCCATTTGCATTGCCGGGCGTCAGAAAATTCCCAGCGCCAGCCCGCAGGCCAGCGCCTCGCCCAGCGCCCGGCAGCGTTCGAGCTCTGGCGCTTCGATCTGCTTTGGGGCGGCAATCGCCTCGGGGGTCTGCGCATGCGTGCAGACGATGAGTGGTTCGGCCACGGCCTTGAGGCGCCAGCCCATGGCGATGCGCGCGATCTGCCGCGCCGCCCCCTCCCCGTCGCTGCCCGCGCAGATCAGGCTCGCGTACGGGCGCCCCTCGACGCGTCCGAGCACGCCGTAGTACGTCCGGTCGAAGAAGTCTTTCATGATGCCGCTCATGCTGGCCAGATTCTCGGGCGTGGCAAACACGTAACCATCGGCGGCCAGTACATCGTCCACGACGGCCTGCCGCGCCTGCAGAACGTGCACCCGCACGTTCGCCTCGGCGCAGGCACCCACCTGCGCCGCCTGCACCATCTGCAAGGTGCCACCGGTGAGCGTGTGATAGACAATGAGCAATTGTCGGGCCATGGTGTGATTGTCGGCGCAAATCGGCCTCTCGCGCCCACCGGGCAAGCGCCTGCAGCTAGCATTTGACCAGCAGGCATGGAAACTTGTCGGCGGCGCGAACGCACGGGACCAAAGCGCACTACGATGGCCCGCAGGAGGCATCCATCATGACCACACCCACTCCCTCGCAGATTCAGGCGTGCCGCGCCACGTTCCGCCAATTGCACGCCGCGGGCTGCTTCGCCATTCCCAATCCATGGGACCTCGGCTCGGCCCGATACCTCGCGCACCTCGGTTTCAAGGCGCTGGCCAGTACCAGCTCGGGCTGCGCCTGGGCCCACGGCACTTTTGACGGCGGCATGGCGCTTGAAGCCGTGCTGGCCCACCTGCGCGACATGGTGGCCGCCACCGACCTGCCGATCAACGCCGACTTCGAAAACGGTTTCGCGCGCAGCCCGGAAGAGGTGGCGCGCCACGTGCGCCAGGCGATCGATACCGGCATCGCGGGCGTGTCGATCGAAGACTCCACCGGCCACCCCGACGCGCCCCTGTTCGACATCACGCAAGGCGCCGAACGCATGCGCGCCGCGCGCGAGGCGATCGATGCCAGCGGCCAGAACGTGATGCTGATCGGCCGCGCGGAAAATTTCTTTGTCGGCCGCCCGGACATCGACGACGCGATCGCCCGGCTGCGCGCCTACTCAGACGCCGGCGCCGACTGCCTGTACGCGCCCGGGATCCACACGCGCGAGCAGATCGCCGCCGTGGTGGCCGCCTGCGCGCCCAAGCCGGTCAACGTGCTCATTGGCGGCGCCAGCGCCTTCACCATGGCCGACATGGCCGAGCTCGGCGTGCGCCGCGTGAGCGTGGGGGGCGGTCTGGCACGCGCAGCCTGGGGCGGTTTCATGCGCGCCGCCCGGACTCTGGCCGAGCAGGGGCGCTTCGACGGCTTTGAAGGCGCGGCGACAGGACGCGAGCTCAATCAATTGTTCAAATCCTGACGCCATACGGCTAGCATGCGGTCTGGCTCCGAACGAAAGCAGCCCCATGCCCACCACCCCCCCGCCCTCCCCGCAGGACGGCGTCCAGTGCCTGCTCAGCCGTGTACACGGCATGGCACCGGCGCGCACCGCCGTCGTCCATCCCTGCGATGCGCTGAGCCTGGGCGGAGCGATCGACGCACTCGCCGCCGGCCTGATCACGCCGGTCCTCGTGGCGCCACGGGCCAAGCTGGAACGCGTCGCGGCCGAAGCAGGCCTCAACATCTCGGGCTGCGAGGTGATCGACGTGGCACACAGCCACGCGGCGGCCGCGGCGGCCGCGCAGCTCGCCGGCAAGGGCGACGTGCAGGCGCTGATGAAGGGCAGCCTGCACACCGATGAATACCTGAGCGCGGTGCTCGCGCCCGATGTGGGCCTGCGTACCGAGCGGCGTCTCTCGCACTGCTACGTGATGCAGACCGCAAGCTATCCGCGCCCCTTCATCATCACGGATGCAGCCATCAACATCGCGCCCACGCTGCTGGACAAGGCCGACATCGTGCGCAACGCCATCGACCTGGCGCACGTGCTGGGCGTGGCGCAGCCCAAGGTGGCCATCCTCGCCGCCGTGGAAACCATCAACCCGCACATGCCCGCCACACTGGACGCCGCGGCACTGTGCAAGATGGCCGACCGCGGCCAGATCAGCGGCGCGCTGCTGGACGGGCCGCTGGCCTTCGACAACGCCGTCTCGCCCGAGGCCGCACGCGTCAAGGGCATCACGTCGCCGGTGGCGGGCCAGGCCGACATCCTCGTCGTGCCTGATCTGGAGAGCGGCAACATGCTGGCCAAGCAGCTCGAATACCTGGGCGGGGCACAGAGCGCAGGCATCGTGATGGGCGCGCGCGTGCCGCTGGTACTCACCAGCCGCTCTGACTCGCGCGTCACGCGCCTGGCTTCGTGCGCCATTGCTGTCTTGCTGGCCGAGCGCTGGCGCCTCAATCCCCCATGAACTCCCTTTTCACCACGGAGGAATCACCATGCACTACAGCTTCAAAGGTCACACCGTCCTCGTGAGCGGAGCGGGTTCGGGCATCGGCGAGGCCACGGCCAGTCTGCTCGCGGCCAACGGGCTGAACGTCGTCGTCTCCGACATCAACCACGATGCCGCGACGCGCGTGGCGCAGGCCATCACCACGTCCGGCGGGCAGGCAGCGGCGCACACCGGCAACACGGCCCGGCCCGAAGACGCAGAATCGGCCGTGCGCTGTGCGCAGCAGCGGTTCGGCGCGCTACACATGGCGTTCAACAACGCCGGCATTTCCGGGCAGCTCGCGCCCAGCGGCGAACTTTCCGCCGAGGACTGGCAGCACGTGATCGACGTGAACCTGAGCGGCGTGCAGCACGCGATGCGCGCGCAGATTCCCGCCCTGCTGGCGGCCGGAGGCGGGGCCATCGTGAACATGTCGTCCATCCTCGGTCTCGTGGGCAATCCCAGCGCTCCCGCCTACGTCGCCGCCAAGCATGGCGTGACGGGGCTCACACGCTCGGCGGCCCTCGCCTACGCCAGCCAGGGCATACGCATCAATTCCATCCACCCAGGCTACATCGAAACCCCCTTGCTCAAGGTGCTGGACGAAGCCACGCACGCGGCACTCGCCACGCTGCACCCGATCGGGCGCCTGGGCGCTGCGCAGGAAGTGGCGCACGTGGTGGCCTTTCTGCTCAGCGAAGGCGCGAGCTTCATGACCGGCAGCACCGTCGTGGTCGATGGCGGCTACACCGCCGCATGAATCACACCCGCGGGGCCATGCCCGAGCGCTGCATCCTCGCGCTCAATTGCGGATCGTCGAGCATCAAGTTCGCGCTGTTCGACGCCGACGCACACCCCCTGCCACGCTCGCCCGGATTCAGCGGCAAGGTGCAGGGCATAGGCCAGGCCCACCCCACGCTCGAAGTGGCGGGCCAGGCGCCGCAGGCGATCTCGCTCGACGCCGAGCACCCCACGACCGCCGCGCTGCAGATCATCCTCGCGCGCATCGGCGAGCGGCTGCGCGGCGCACGACCCATGGGCGTGGTGCACCGCGTGGTGCATGGCGCCCGGCACTACTTCGCGCCCACACGCATCACCCAGGAGGTCATCGACGAGCTGCGCCGCCTGATTCCGCTGGCGCCACTGCACCAGCCCTTCCCGCTCAAGGCCATGAGTCTGATCCTGGGCCAGCACCCGCAGACGCCGCAGGTGGCGTGCTTCGACACGGCGTTTCATCGCACCGTGCCCGAGGTGGAGCAGATGTTCGCCCTGCCCTGGTCCGCGTGGGAGAGCGGTGTGCGCCGCTACGGCTTTCACGGCCTGTCCTACGAATACATGGCGCACACCCTGCCCGAGCGCCACGGCAGCGCGGCGCGCGGGCGCACCATCGTCGCGCACCTGGGCAGCGGCGCGAGCCTGTGCGCGATGAACAAGCTGCAGAGCGTGGCCACCACCATGGGTTTTTCCGCGCTCGACGGCCTGATGATGGGCACGCGCTGCGGACTGCTCGACCCCGGCGCGGTGATCCATCTGATGCAGGAGCACGGCCTCACGCCCGAGGCCATGGCGCGGGTGCTCTACCACGACAGCGGCCTGCTGGGCGTTTCTGGCGTGTCACCCGACCCACGCGAGCTGCTGCCGCTGGAGGCGACGAACCCGCGCGTGCACGCGGCGCTGGCGCTCTACGTGCATCGCATCGTGCGTGAGATCGGCGCGCTCACCGCCGTGCTCGGGGGCTTGGACATGCTGATCTTCACCGCCGGCGTCGGCGAACACCACGACGCGTTGCGCGCGCGCATCTGCGAGCAGCTCGCGTGGCTGGGCGTGCGGCTCGACCCCGAGGCCAATGCACGGCATGCCGCAACGATTTCCACACTCGCAAGCCGCGTGCTCGTGGGTGTGGAAAAGACCAATGAGGAATGGATGGCCGCGACTCAGGCGCTGGCGCTGCTGGCGCCCGCCGCCTGAGGCAGGTCAGTTCTTTCAGGCATGAACCGGCCTGTGGCCAGCGCCCACCAAGCGCCGCCCACTATCACGACCATAGCGATTCAGGCCCAGCCCCTCGGTGGAGATGTCGGGCGTGTGGCCCAGGGTCAGGTCGGCCACCAGCTTGCCTGAACCCGCCGCCATGGTCCAGCCCAAGGTGCCATGGCCCGTGTTGAGCAGCAGATTGGAAATGCGCGTGGCGCCGACGATGGGCGTGCCGTCCGGCGTCATGGGACGCAGGCCGGTCCAGAACGTGGCCGCGGGCACATCGCCACCACCGGCGAAGAGGCCGTTGGTGACCATCTCCAGCGTCGCGCGCCGCGCGGGGTTCAGGCGCAGATCGAAGCCGCCCAGCTCGGCCATGCCGCCCACGCGGATGCGCTGATCGAACCGCGTGATCGCGACCTTGTAGGTCTCGTCCATGACGGTGGAGCGCGGTGCGCGGGATTCATCCACCAGCGGGATGGTGAGCGAGTACCCCTTGACCGGATAGACCGGCAGATCCAGGCCGAGTGTTTGCGCCATCGCACGGCTGTAGCTGCCCAGCGCCATCACATAGCGGTCGGCGGTGAGCACTTCGTTGGCCTCGCCCTGCAGGCGCACACCGCTGATCTGGCCGCCGCGCTGGCGGACTTCGGCAATCCGCACGCCAAAGCGGAATTTCACTCCCAAGGCACGCGCCTTGTCGGCCAGCGCCGTGGTGAAGCGCTGGCAGTCGCCCGTCTCGTCGCCGGGCAGCTGCAGGCCGCCGACAAGACCTTGGGCATGCGCCAGCGCGGGCTCGTATTCGGTGAGTGCGGCCGGGTCGGTCATCATGCGGTAGGGCACACCGCATTCATCGAGCACCTCGGTGTCGCGGTGCGCGGCGGCCAGCTGCTTGGGCGTGCGAAACACCTGCAGCGTGCCCATGGTGCGCTGTTCGTACTCGATACTCGTGTCCTCGCGCAGCTGGCGCAGGCAGTCGCGGCTGTACTCGGCGATGCGCGTCATGCGCTCCTTGTTGACCGCATAGCGCTCGTTGGTGCAATTGCGCAGCATCTGCGCCATCCAGCGCAGCTGGAACATCGAACCGTCGAGGCGGATGGCGAGCGGCGCATGCTTCTGGAACATCCACTTGAGCGCCTTCATCGGAATGCCGGGCGCGGCCCATGGCGTGCTGTAGCCGGGCGAAACCTGGCCGGCGTTGGCAAAGCTCGTTTCGAGGGCCACGCCCTCCTCGCGCTCGAGCACCGTCACGTCCGCCCCCGCGCGCGCCAGGTAATACGCCGTGCTGACACCGATCACCCCACCACCGAGAACCAGAACCTTCATGATTGCCTCCGCGACTTTTCAGCCTTTTGATATGCTGAAAGTTTAGGCAGACAGACTCAGAAAGTCTCACCGAATTGAGTGGCCCATCTGTAATTTTTCAGTGAAAATCACTTACTGAACTTCCAATAAAAAGTAAACATGGCTGATATTGACCGAATCGACCGGAAAATCCTTGACGCCCTGCAACGCGAAGGCCGCCTGCCGATGACCGAACTGGCGCAGCGCATCGGCCTGACCACCTCGCCTTGCACCGAACGTGTCAAACGCCTGGAACGCGAGGGCGTGATCGAGGGCTACCACGCACGCGTGAACCCCGAGGCGCTGGGGCGCACGCTGCTGGTCTACGTGGAGCTCACGCTCTCGTCCAAATCCACCCAGATCTTCGACGCCGTGCGCCAGGCGCTGCTGCTGGAGCCGCGGGTGCTGGAGTGCCACCTGATTTCGGGCAGCTTCGACTATCTGGTGAAGGTGCGCCTCACCGCCATGCGCGAATACCGCGAACTGCTGGGCCACATCCTGCGCCAGATTCCCGTGCCCGCGCAAAGCAACAGTTACGTGGTGATGGAAGAAATCAAGGAAAACGGCCCGCTCACCGTCCCGGGCTGATGATCGCGGAACTCGGGCGACAATACAATAACAAATAAGAATTATTTTTGTTTAAAATACAGCAAACCCACTGCTGACGACCCCCATGCCCAACAAGCTCGCCCGCCGCTCCTTCCTTCAACACGGCCTCTCGCTGGGAGTGGCCGCAACCCTTCCCGGTTTGGCGCAGGCCGCTGACCAGGGCCCCGTCATCGTCTACAACGGCCAGCACAAGACGACGACGCTCAAGCTGCTCGATGCCTTCACCGCGGCCACCGGCATCCGCGTGGAAAGCCGCAAGGGCAGCAGCATTCAGCTGGCGAACCAGATCATCGAGGAAGGCGAGCGCTCACCCGCCGACCTTTTCTATTCCGAAGAAAGCCCCCCCATGGCCGCGCTGGCCGAGCGCGGGCTGCTGGCGCCGCTGCAAGACGCCACACTGGCACAGGTGCGCAAGGATTACCGCGATCCCAAGGGCTTCTGGACCGGCGTGACCGCGCGCTGCCGCGTGACCGCGTTCAACAAGTCCATGATCAAGGAAGGCGACCTGCCCGACTCCGTTCTGGACATGGCCACGCCCGCCTGGAAGGGCCGAGTGGCCTTTGTGCCCACGAGCGGCGCCTTTCAGCAGCAGATCGTGGCCATCAGCAGTCTCAAGGGGCGCGATGCGGCCCTGAACTGGCTCAAGGGCCTGAAGCGCTACGGCGAGGTCTACGGCAGCAACAAGGCCGCCATGGCGGCGGTGGAGCGCGGCGACATCGCCACGGCGCTCATCAACAACTACTACTGGTACAACCTGGCGCAGGAAAAGGGCATGGACAAGATGCAATCGGCCCTGCATTTTTCCGGCAACGGTGATCCCGGGGCGCTCGTGACCGTTTCGGCCGCGGGCGTGCTCAAGAGCTCCAAACAGGCGCAGGCTGCGCAACAACTCGTCCAGTTCATGACGGGCGTGGCGGGCCAGGAAATCCTTGCCAGGGCAGCGGCGGAATGGCCGATGAACCCACAGGTGGCGCCCGGTTTTGGCCTCAAGCCGTTTGAAGATCTGCACCCGCCCAAGGTCAACCCGGCGAACCTCAAGGGCGCGGAAGAAGCGCTGCAGTTGCGCCGGGAAGCCGGGCTGGCGTGAGGTCGCCGCGGGCATGACATGAACACGCAGGGCGCGCAGCTCACGATGAACGGCGCAGCGGCGCTGCTGCGGCCCGGCGCGCACCGGTCGGCGCAGCGCAGGCGCTGGCGCGTGTCCTGGCTGCTGATCGCGGCCATGGTGCCGGTCGCGCTGATTCTTCTGCCTCTCGTTTACGTGGGCCTGCGCACGGCGCAAGCGGGCCTGGCAGACATTGCGGCCGAGCTGCTGCGTCCGCGCACGCTGCAACTGCTGCTCAACACCGTGGGCCTGGGGGCGGGCGTCACGCTGCTGACCATCGTCATCGGCCTGGGCGTGGCCTGGTGCGTGGAGCGCACCGACCTGCCGCTGCGCAACTTCTGGCGCATCGCCGCCGGACTGCCGCTGGTGCTGCCGGCCTTCGTGGCGAGCTATGCCTGGGCGTCGATCGGCACGGGTTTGCAGAACCTGGGCGGCGCCATCATGGTGCTGGCACTCACGAGCTACCCGCTGGTGTATCTGCCCGTGGCGGCGGCGCTGCGCGGAGCCGATCCCGGTTTCGAGGACATTTCCCGCTCGCTCGGCGCGGGGCCGTGGCGCACGTTTCGGTGCGCGCTGCTGCCCCAGCTCATGCCGGCCCTGGGTGGCGGGTCGCTGCTCGTGCTCACGCACATGTTCGCCGAGTTCGGCGCGCTCGCCTTCCTGCGCGTGCAGACCTTCACCACGGCGATCTTTGAATCGTATGAACTGCATTTCGACAGCTCCACCGCCGCGGCTCTGTCCATCGTGCTGATGCTGTTGTGCCTGCCCGCCGCGTGGCTGGAAATGCGCCTGCGCGGCCAGCGGCGCGTGGCACGCGTGGGGCGCGGCGCGATGCGTGCGCCCCATCTCGTGCAGCTGCGGGGCATGCGGCGGCTGGGCGTGTTCGGCGCGTTCGCGATGCTGGGCGTGCTGTCTCTGGGCGTGCCACTGGCGGCGCTCGGCTACTGGCTGTTCACGGGCAGCTCGGCCGGCGGCGGCTTCGACGCGCTCTGGCCGGCCATTCGCGGCTCCATCACCTTTGCCAGCAGCGGCGCGCTGCTCACCAGCGTGCTCGCGATCCCGCTGGTGCTGCTGGCGGTGCGCCGGCGCAGCCAATGGGCCCAGGCGGCCGAGCGCCTGCCGTACATCGTGCACGGCCTGCCGGGCGTGGTGGTGGCGCTGGCGCTGGTGTTTCTCTCGCTGCGCCTCGTGCCCGCGCTCTACCAGAGCCCGCTCGTGCTGCTCGTCGCCTACGCCATCCTGTACCTGCCGCTGGCGCAATCGTCGCTGCGCGGCTCCCTTGAGCTGCTGCCCCCTCAGATCGAAAACGTGGCGCGCAGTCTCGGCAAACGGCCCTCGCAGGTGTTCCTCTCCATCGTGCTGCCCAACATCGCGCCGGGCGTGGGCGCAGCGCTGGCGCTGATGTCGCTGCAGATGGTGCGCGAGCTCACCGCCACGCTGATGCTCGCGCCCACGGGCACGGCGACGCTGGCCACCGAAGTCTGGGCCTACACCAACGATGGCGAATACGCCGCCGCCGCGCCCTTTGCCGCCATGCTGGTGGTCCTCTCCATCGTGCCGGTGTGGGTCTTCACACGCCGCATGCTGCAGCAGTCGCGATGAGCACGGTCGCGGCGCAGGGGCTGCGCAAGACCTACGGCACCACCGAGGTGCTGCGCGGCATCGAGCTGCACCTTGAATCCGGATCGGTGCTTGCGCTGCTGGGCCCCTCAGGCTGCGGCAAGACCACGCTGCTGCGCTTGATCGCGGGCTTCGAGCCGGTCGATGACGGCACGATCACGTTCGACGGGCGCGTGGTGGCATCGGCCAGCCACTTCCTTCCGCCCGAGCGACGCGGCATCGGCTACGTGCCGCAGGAAGGCGCTCTTTTTCCGCACCTGACGGTGGAGGAAAACATCCGCTACGGCCTGAACCGGCGCTGCAACTGCCAGGAGCGCCTGCAGGAGGTGCTCGCGCTCACCGGCCTGCAGGGCCTGGGCGGGCGCTATCCGCACGAGCTCTCGGGCGGGCAGCAGCAACGGGTGGCGCTGGCCCGGGCACTGGCTCCGCAGCCCTCGCTGATCCTGCTCGACGAACCCTTCAACGCCCTGGACCTGGACCTGCGCCACAGCCTGTGCGAAGAGGTGGTGCAGATGCTGCGCGGCACCGGCGCAACCACCATCCTCGTGACGCATGACCCGGTGGAAGCCTTTGCCACATCCGACCAGGTGGCCGTGATGCAGGCGGGCACGATACGCCAGTGCGCGAGCCCCCGGGACGTGTATTGGTGCCCGGCGGACGCCACCGTGGCGCGCCTGACGGGTTCGACGATTTTTCTGCCCGGCCAGGCACGCGATGGCGTCGTGCACTGCGCGCTGGGAGAGCTGGCGCTGCATGAAGCAGTGCGGGGCCTGAACGGCCAGGTGCAGGCGATGCTGCGTCCTGAACAGCTGTGCTGGAGCCCCGCCTCAAGCGGCGTTTCGGCGCAGGTGCTGAGCCAATCGTTCCGGGGCGACCACACCGTCGTGAGCCTCGTGGCCCATGGCCTGCAGCTGCGCCTTCGCATGCCCACGCTGCAGGCGCCCGCGCACGACGCGCGGGGCAGCATCGTCGTGCACGGGGCATGCATGGCCTACCCCGCGTAAGCCGCTCGCTCAGGCAAGCACGTGCGTGAGCACCGCGTCGATGTGACGCAGGTGGCGCCGGCTCGATGCGAGCATGACCACGGCAGCACACACGGCCGCCGCACCCACCCAATAGGGCACGTGGTCATTGATGTGTTCGCCCAGAAAACCCGCGAGCCAGGGGGCGACGGCGCCCCCGGCAAAACGCACGAAGCTGTAGGCGGCCGAGGCCACGCCACGCTGCACCGGCGCGGCATTCATCACGGTCTCCGTCACCAGGGTGTTGTTGATGCCCAGAAACAGCCCCGCCACGACCACGCCACCGGCGAGCACCGCCTGGCTCTCGGTCCAGATGGCCATGACGACGAGCACCAGCGCAAAACCGCTCAGAGCCATCAAGGCCGAGGGCAGCGTGCCAAAGCGCTCCTGCAGGCGCGGAGCGACGAAGACGGACGCAAACGCCAGCGCCACGCCCCAACCGAAGAACACGAGGCCCACCTGCTGCGCCCCCATGTTCAGCGGAAACGGCGTATAGGCCAGCAGCGTGAAGAATCCGAAGTTGTAGAGCAGCGCCGTGAGCGCCACGCCCAGCAGGCCCGGGTGGCGCAGCGCCCGAAACGGATCACGCAGCGAACTGGGTTGGGGGCGCGTGGCGGCTTGCGGCAGAAGGAAGACCGTGACCAGAAGCGCCAGAGCCATCAGCACCGAAACGCCAAAAAACGGCCCGCGCCAGGAAATGGCGCCAAGCACGCCGCCAATCAGCGGCCCAGCCGCGATGCCCACGCCCAGCGCGGCCTCATAGAGCACGATGGCCTCGCGCACCGAGCCGCGCGAGCTGCTGACGATGGCCGTGAGCGCCGTGGCCACGAACAAGGCATTGCCCAGGCCCCAGAGCGCGCGCCAGCCGACGATGGCGGCGATCGAATCGGACGCACCGGCCAGACCCGCGCCCACGATGATGACGGCCAGCCCCAGCAGCAGCGTGCGTTTGACGCCCAGGCGGCTGGAGACGACGCCGGTGATCAGCATGGCCAGGCCCATGACGGCCATGTAGCTCGTGAACAGCAGCGAGGTCTGCGACGGCGTGGCGCCGAGCGAGTCGGCAATCGGCTTGAGGATGGGGTCCACCAGGCCAATGCCCATGAAGGCGATGACGCAGGCAAAGGCGACGGCCAGCACGGCCTTGGGTTGGTGCAGAAAATTCATGGGGTCTTGTTCTGTTCGTGCCGGTGGCTGGCATAAGCGATGTCGAGCAAGGCGCTCAAGGTGCGGGTGGCCGCCTGCACGCGCTCGCGCTCGGGTGCATTCATGTGCGCCATCAGCGCCTCAAGCACCCGGGCGCGCGTGGCGCGCGCATCGGCCAGCACCGCGCGGCCTTCCTCGGTCAGGGTGAGCATGGTGGCCCGGGCATCGAGCGGATCACTGGCGCGCGCCACCCAGCCCCGGGCCTGCAGGCGTTGCACTCGCGTGGTCATCGTTGGCTGGCTGCAGTGCTCGACCCGCGCCAGGTCGCTGGTACGCGCCTGCCCCCACTCGTCGATCTGCGAGAGCACGCGCACCTGCGCCAGCGGCAGCGGCCAATCGGAATGGTGCGTGACCCAGCGGTTGAGCCGCACGACCACATCCAGCAGTTCGGCGGCGCTCCCCGGGCCATGGTCGGATTTCGGCACGATTGCTTCAATTACATAGTTTGACTATGCAATTATAGTGAGGTTGCCCCTTGAGGGGCTCTGCCGCTTACCCGCCGCTGGCGGCGCCGACGCGCCTGAGCACGAAGGGCGTGTCCACGCCGCGCTGCCCCGGGCGATCGAGCCGCTGCAGCGTGCCATGGATCTCGCGGCCGCAACTGGCGTCATCGAGGCGCCCGGTCCAGAACGCGGACAGCGTCTTGCCGTCGCGCGATTCATCGAGGTTGAAGTCGCCCTCTTCCACATCGCCCGAGGCGATCGAATGCACGCCGCCGAGCGTGAATTCGCCGCGCAGGCTCGCGGCAAACTCGGGGTGCTGGCGCAGCACCAGCGTGCCGTGCTCGCCCAGGCGCGGCAGCTCCACGCTCCAGCGGCCGTAGAGCTGGCGCGCCTGCCAGCGCGCCAAGTCGGGACAGGCGGGGTTGACGCGCGCCTGCGCCGCGACCTGGCTCGCTGGTTCAACATGATTTTGGCCGCCAGCGCAGGCAGATAAAGCGCCTGCCACTATCAAAAGAAGATAAATACGCCTCATGGGTGCGGTTTTCGTCAGAGCAATCGCGTGCCCAGCGGCACCTCGGCATCGGGCACGCACAGGGCCACATGTCCGTCGGCATCGTGAAAGCCGGTCACGAGGCATTCGGACATGAGCGGGCCGATCTGCTTGGCGGGAAAGTTCACCACCGCCACCACCAGGCGTCCCACCAGATCCCGCGGCGTGTAGCGCTGCGTGATCTGCGCGCTGGATCTTTTCACCCCGATGTCGGGGCCGAAATCCACCTGCAGCTTGTACGCGGGTTTGCGCGCCTGCGGGAACGCCTCGGCCGCGATCACCCGGCCGACACGCAGCTCGACCCGGCTGAAATCGTCCCAGGTGATCGTCTCCATGGCCGCCCCGTTCAGGCCTGCACCAGCGCGGCGCTGATCTGGTATTTGAAGCCTGCCGCGTCGTAGTGGTCGAACCAGCCGTCGGCGTCCTCGGCCATCGGGTACATCAGGAAGCCGATCGCGTCGCCCCGGCTGCCCGGCAGCTTCACGTCGTGCGCGGTGTTGTAGGCCATCCAGTTGCCTTCCCACGCGCCGTACAGGCCCGCGTTCACCGGCGCAATCAGCGGGTCTTTCACGTCCTTGATCCACACCGGTGTTTCCTGGCGCATGACCTTGGCCACGTCGGCCGGATCCATCGCCGTCCAGCCATGCGCCTGCAGATAGACCTCGGCGCGGCAGTGCTGCGCGCCGGTGAGATGGGCCGACTTGCCGCCGAGCTGCTGGTAGCCGAAGCTCGACGGCGCCACGCGAATGCCGTAGACGTCGCGCGCGGGCACGCCCACCGAGCGGCACAGGCCGACGAAGAGCGCATTGATGTCGGCGCACTTGCCGCCCAGGTTGCCGGTCTCCAGCATGGTCTTGATGTCGCCCTCGCCGCAGCCCTTGACCTCGGGCTCGCGCCAGGCGTTGGCCACCACCCAGTCATAGAGAGCGCGCGCCTTCGCTTCGTCGCCGCGCGCGCCCTGCGTGGCCTTGAGCGCGGTGGCGCGCACGATGCCGTCGGTGGGCAGCAGGCGCGTGGGCCTGAGCGCCTGGCGCAGCGTGTCCGCGCCGCCCGGTTCGCGCAGGCCGCCGAGCACGCGGCTTTGCGTGCGCACGCGGCTGGTCACTTGCACCTGCGGCTGCGCGGTGCCGGCGGCAAACTCCGCCACCACCATGCGCACGCCCTGCGCGCCGTCGCTCGCGAAGCGGGCGCTGCCGTTGCTGTCAAGGGTGTCGTTGATCGGCAGCTGCCAGCCGGTCTGCACCGACGGCAGAGGCACCCACACACGCGTGGTGCTGGTGGTGGCGGGCAGATCGACGCGCGTGGTGACATCGAAGGTGCGCCAATCGCCCGCCTGCGGCGAGAAGTGACGGCTGGGGGTTTGCGCCCGCGCGGCGGCGGACCAGGTGACGGGAAGCGCGGCGGCCATGCCGATGGCGGCCGCGCGCCCCACGATGGAGCGGCGATGCAAGTTCATTCAGAGAACCCTTTCATGCAGTGAATACACCTGTCGGCGCATGAGAGGCGTTGTGTTGGAGCAATCCGCAAACGCCAATGCCTCGAAGGCAGGTGACTTGCAGCCCGACCGGGCGCAAGCGAGGGTGATTATCGGCAATCCGGCGGCAGGTCGCACGGCCCGCCACGGGCTCAGGTCCGGCGCTCGCCCAGCGCATCGATCCAGCGGGCGGCGTCCTGGCCGGTCCAGTCGACCGCGCCGATCACCACCAGCCGCGGCTGGCCTGCGGTATCGATGAGGATCGTGGTGGGAAACGCCTCGACCTGCCAGGCCCGTGTCGCCTCGCCCCGGGGGTCGAGCAGCACGGGCAGCTTCAGCTGCGTGGCCGCGAGATAGCGCCGCACCGTGGCCGGGCGCTCGCGCGAGTTGACCGCCAGCACCGCGATGCGCTCGCCCTCGAGCTCGGCCAGGGTCTGCAGCGTGGGCATTTCTTCCTTGCAGGGGCCGCACCACGTGGCCCAGAAGTTCACCAGCACCACACGGCCCTTGAGCGCCGCCAGACGCTGCTCGCTTCCCTGAATGTCGGTGGACGGCAGCGCGGGCGCCGGGGTGCCGGCCGGCCAGCGCTGCAACCGGAACTGCGCCCGGCCGGCCAGCGGCAAGCCGCCCGCCAGCAGCGCCGCCAGCAGCGCGCGGCGATCGGGCCTCACAGTCGCTCTGCCACCCAGGCCCGCACGCCCGCCAGGGCCGCGGGCAGGGCCTTGGCATCGTTGCCGCCGGCCATCGCCAGGTCGCTCTTGCCGCCGCCCTTGCCGCCGACCTGTTGGGCGACGAAGTTCACCAGTTCGCCCGCCTTGAGCCTGGCGGTCTCCGCCTGGGTCACGCCCGCGGCGATCTGCACCCTGTCGCCGTCGACCGCGGCCAGCACGATGGCGGCGGTCTTCAGCTTGTCCTTGAGCTTGTCCATGGTTTCGCGCAGCGTGCGCGCGTCGGCGCCGGGCAGCACGGTGGCCAGCACCTTGACGCCCTTGACCTGCACCGCCTGGCCCGCGAGCTCGTCACCCTGGCTCGCGGCGAGCCTGCCCTTGAGCTGGGCGATTTCCTTTTCCAGGGTCTTGGCGTGGTCCTGCGCCGCGGCGATGCGCTGCGTCAGCTCCGCGACGGGCGCCTTGAGCGCCGCCGCCGCATCGTGCACCGTGGTTTCGAGCGACTGCAGATAAGCCAGCGCGTTCTCGCCCGTCACGCCCTCCACGCGGCGTATGCCCGCGGCCACCCCGCTCTCGGCTACGATCTTGAACAGGCCGATGTCGCCGGTGCGCGCCACGTGCGTGCCGCCGCAGAACTCGCGGCTCGTGCCGATGTCGAGCACGCGCACGCTTTCGCCGTACTTTTCGCCGAAGAGCATCATCGCGCCGGTCTGCTTGGCCGCTTCGATGTCCATCACGCGCGCCTGCGTGGCGGTGTTGGCCAGCACCTCTTCATTCACGCGGCGCTCCACTTCCCTGATCTGCGCCGGCGTCACCGGCTGGTTGTGCGCGAAGTCGAAGCGCGTCTTGTCGGGATCGACGAGCGAGCCCTTCTGCTGCACGTGCGCGCCCAGCACCTCGCGCAACGCCTTGTGCATCAGGTGCGTGACGCTGTGGTTGCGCATGGTGGCGGCGCGCCGCCCGGCATCGACCTGCGCCTGCAGCGCATCGCCGACCTTGAGGCTGCCGCTCTCCAGCACGCCGTGGTGGCCGAACACGCCCGCCTTGATTTTCTGCGTGTCGTGCACGGCAAAGCGCACGCCCTCGCCCAAGAGCACGCCCTGGTCGCCCACCTGGCCGCCCGATTCGGCATAGAACGGCGTGGTATCGAGCACCACCACGCCCGCCTGCCCGGCCTTCAACTGGGTGACGCTCTCGCCCTCGAAGTACAGCGCCACCACCTTCGCGGCTTCGCTCAAATGCTCGTAGCCGGTGAAGGTGTTGGCCGCGCCCTCGTAGTGCAGCACCCGATCCATCTTGAACTTGCCGGCCGCGCGCGCCGTGTCCTTCTGGTGCTGCATGGCGGCGTCGAAGCCCGCTTCATCCACCGCCACGCCGCGCTCGCGGCAAACGTCGTTGGTCAGGTCGAGCGGAAAGCCGTAGGTGTCGTGCAGCTTGAAGGCCACGTCGCCCGGCAGCGTTGTCACGCCATCGGCCAGAGCCCCGTCGAGGATCTCCATGCCGTGCGCCAGCGTTTCAAAGAAGCGCTCTTCCTCGGTCTGCAGCACGCTGGTGATGTGCGCCTGCTGCTCTTTCAGGCGCGGATAGGCCTCGCCCATCTGCGCGACGAGGTCGGCCACGAGCCTGTGGAAGAACGGCGTCTTGCGCCCCAGCTTGTAGCCATGGCGAATCGCACGGCGGATGATGCGCCGCTGCACGTAGCCACGGCCCTCGTTGCCCGGGATCACGCCGTCGCTCACCAGAAACGCGGTGGCGCGGATGTGATCGGCGATCACCTTGAGCGAGGGGTTGGCCAGGTCGGTGCAGCCGGTCTCGCGCGCGGCGGCTGCGATCAGCGCCTGGAACAGGTCGATCTCGTAATTGCTGTGCACGTGCTGCAGGATCGCGGCCAGGCGCTCCAGCCCCATGCCGGTATCGACGCAGGGCGCGGGCAGCGGCGTGACCGAACCGTCCTCGGCCATGTCGAACTGCATGAACACGTGGTTCCAGATCTCGATGAAGCGGTCGCCGTCCTCGTCGGGCGAACCGGGCGGGCCGCCGGGAATGTGCGCGCCATGGTCGTAGAAGATTTCCGAGCACGGGCCGCAGGGGCCGGTGTCGGCCATCATCCAGAAGTTGTCGCTCTTGTAACGCCCACCCTTGTTGTCGCCGATGCGAATCACGCGAGAGGGGTCCAGGCCAATCACCTGGGTCCAGATGTCGTAGGCCTCGTCATCCTCGTGGTAGACCGTGGCCAGCAGCCGCTCGGGCGGCAGGCCGTAGACCTGGGTCAGCAGCTCCCAGCCCCACTCGATCGACTCACGCTTGAAGTAGTCGCCGAAGCTCCAATTGCCCAGCATCTCGAAAAACGTGTGGTGGCGCGCGGTGTAGCCCACGTTCTCCAGGTCATTGTGCTTGCCCCCGGCGCGCAGGCAGGCCTGCACGCTGGTGGCGCGCTTGTACGGGCGCTGGTCGGTGCCGAGAAACACATCCTTGAACTGCACCATGCCGCTGTTGGTGAACATCAGCGTCGGGTCGTTACCGGGCACCAGCGGGCTGGACGGCACGATGGTGTGCCCACGCGCGGCGAAGAAGTCGAGGAAGGTCTGACGGATGTCGGCGACCGACATGGGAGGCTGGGGATTTTTCATGGAATTTTCCGGCTTCTGCGCCTGTCCAATCTGCGCGAGCAGCTACATCAACTATAGCACCCGACACCATTCGGCGATCCGCCGCCGTGGTGCGGGAGCAAAGAAGGCGATTTTATCTTTCCGGCCCGACGCGGCCCTCACGCTGCGCGCCTGTCCCCGCCGCCGCGAAGGTGCTGCCCGGCAGCCAGGCGCGCAGCTGGGCCGCCAGCTCACTCGTGCCGGTCAGGCGCAGCGCGCCGCTGCCCAGCGCGCGCGACCAGTCCGAATAGCCCAGCCACACCTCGGTCAGCGTGCGCAGGTCGGTGCTGACGTACAGATCGACGTCGAAGCCCGGATCGAGCAGGCACAGATCGGCATCGTGCCCGCGTTCGACAACCAGCCAGTAGGTGCGCTCGGGCGGCGCGCGGTCGTTGAAGATGAACTCGATCGTGGTGCGGGCCAGGGGGGGCGGTTCGGCCCTGACGTTGCGGCGGATGTCCCACATCAGCAGGTTGGCGTCCAGATGGCGCAACGTGGCCTCGGTCGTCACCCAGCGCCGCCCCCAGACGCCCATGGATTCGACGATGGGGCGCAGCTCCAGTCCCGCGGACGTCAGGCGGTATTCATGCGGATTGGCGGGATGGCTCGCCGGCGCGCGCGCCACGATGCCAGCGGCCTCCAGCTCCCTCAAGCGTTTGGCAAGCAAGGCCGAGGACATGCGCGGCACGCCCCGGCGCAGGTCGTTGAAGCGGCTGGAGCCCAGCATCAGCTCGCGCACCAACAGCAGCGTCCAGCGGCTGCACAACACCTCCGCAGCCATGGCCACGGGACAGAACTGACGGTAGCTGCCGGCCGACATGGGCGATCTCCCGGCACAAGGCGTGCCCGTGCCTGCCAATCTACCCCGACCGCGCCCTGCGCGCCAGTTCAGAAGTTGAACCGCACGGGTTCATAAGCAGAACTTGTAGCCGACCCCTCCACCGCGCAGCATGGGCACGCCCGATCCACCCCTGCTCGCTTGCACTGGAGACCTTCATGACCACCATGCCCCTCGAAGCCCCCGCCATCGACTACAGCGCCCTCAAGCAGCGCCAGCACGCCGTCTGGTCCTCGGGGGACTACGCCATCCTCGGCACGACCTTGCAGATCATGGGCGAGAACCTCTGCGAGGCCATCGACCTGCGCGCCGGCAGCCGCGTGCTCGACGTGGCCGCCGGCAACGGCAACGCCACGCTGGCGGCGGCGCGGCGCTTTGCCCACGTCACCTCGACCGACTACGTGGGCGCGCTGCTCGAACGCGGGCGCGAGCGCGCTGCCGCCGAACGCCTGCAAATCAGCTTCCGCGAGGCCGACGCCGAGGCGCTGCCCTTCACCGACGCCAGCTTCGACGTGGCGCTGTCCACCGTGGGCGTGATGTTCACCCCCCACCAGGAGCGCGCCGCCGCCGAGCTACGGCGCGTGGTGCGCCCGGGCGGGCGCATCGGGCTGGCCTGCTGGACACCCGAAGGCTTCATCGGCCAGGCACTCAAGACCGTGAGCCGTCATCTGCCCCCGCCGCCCGCCGGCCTGAAACCGTCCGTGCGCTGGGGCACGGAAACCGGCTTGCGCGAGCTGTTTCCCGGCTGCGACATGCGGATTCAACGGCGCGACTTCATGTTCCGCTACGAGTCGGCGCGGCACTGGGTGGACGTTTTCCGCGCCTGGTACGGCCCGGTGCACCGCGCGTTCGCCGCGCTGGCGAGCGACCAGCAGGAGCAGCTCGAAAGCGAGCTGCTGGAGCTGCTGGCACGCTTCAACCGCGCCGGCCCACAGTCGCTGGTGGTGCCCGGGGCCTACCTGGAGGCCGTGATCGAACGCGACGCGTGACCGGCCACGCCGCGCTTCCAATAGGCCGACAGGCGGATGCGCCGGGCGTCCACGCCCTTGCTCAGGAGCGGCTCGCGCAGCGCGGCCATCAGCGCATGCTCGCCCCCGCCCCAGACGAATCCCGCGCCGGCGGGCACGGCCAACTGCCGCACCGCCTGCGCCAGTGAATCCGTGAACACGCAGTCCAGCGTCGCGCGGCTGCGCCACGCGCGCCCGTCGGCCGGATCGGCCAGTTGCACCCGCACGATCGCCTGCGTGCCCTCGGGCAACTCGGCGAGGCGGCGCTCGATGGCGGGCATGGCCGATTCATCGCCCAGCAGCAGGTGCCAATCGAGCTCCATCGGAATCAGCATGCTCCCGCGCGGCCCGACCAGCCCCACCCACTGGCCCAGGGGCGCCGTGCGCGCCCAGTGCGCGGCCGGGCCGTCTCCATGCACCGCGAATTCGAGCTGCACGGTATGGCGGGCGCCGTCGTGGTGCATCGGCGTGTAGTCGCGCATGGTCGCTCGCGCGCCCTCGACGATGGGAATGCCGTCGACAAGCACCGGCAGGTTGGGCTTGTCGCGCCCCTCCTGCGGCAGGGCGAGCTTGACATGGTCGTCAAAACCGGGGCTGGCAAAGCCCGCGAGATCGGGCCCGCCCAGCGTCAGACGCACGAAACCGGGGCTGAGGGCTTCACGCGCGAGCAGCTGCACGTGGCGCGCAGTGAACGGGTAGCGCACGCGCTCGACCAAGGGCTCAAGGGTCTGGACAGGCATGGTGACTCCGCTGATACGTTGATGAACGTCAACCGATCACCTGCGCCATCATGGCTTCGTGCTTGACGGCGGGGTCTGTCGGCTCATGCGGAATTTCGTGGGGCCGCAGTCCGACCCCGAGGCTGTCCACGTTGAGCCACGGTTCCTTTCCAGGGCCTTGGTTGACGATGAACTGAGGGCGCGCACATGGCTTGCGCGTGAATCTGGAGCGGGTGAAGGGAATCGAACCCTCGTATGAAGCTTGGGAAGCTGCCGTTCTACCATTGAACTACACCCGCACGAGGGTGGGGATTCTAAGGCATGGCGCGCGTCTCAGAGCATGGTCTTGAGGGCATCATGCACGGCGCTGACCGCCTGCATGCGGCTGGCGATGCTGCCGCAGACCAGTTCGCACAGGTCGTCCACCCGCTGATCGGCGATGCTGAAATAGACGCTGGTGCCGCGCTCCTCGCGCGCGACGATGCCATGCTTGGTCATGAGTGACAGGTGGCGCGAGACGTTCGCCGCCGTGGTGCCGCAGGCCTGGGCAAGCTCGCCCACGTTGTATTCGCGTTCACGCAGCAGGTTGAGCAGCCGCAAACGCATGGGCTCGGACAGCACCTGAAAATAAGAGGCCACCTGATCGATCACCTGAGGGGGCATGGGCTTCATGTCGCAATCTCCATGGCTGCATTATACTTTATTGACTAATTGCATGAATGCGTAAATAATCAACATCAAATTTGCGAGAAACACCCCAATGTCCATCCTCCGCTTGAGCACCGCTTTCATGGCCCCCGCCCTGGCCTTTGCACTGGTCGGGGGCGGGCATGCCGCCGACACCCCGCCGCTGGCCTGGGCGCCGGTGCAATCGAGCACGCAGGCGCCCCTGCAAAGCGGCGATGCCAGGGTGGAGGCGGTGCGGGAGGCCACGCTCGCCGCCCAGGTGGCGGGCAGCATCGTCGCGCTGCGCGTGCATGCCGGCGACCACGTGAAGGCCGGGCAGGAACTGCTGCGCATCGACGCACGCATGGCGGCCCAGGGCGCCGCCGCCAGCAGCGCGCAGGTGGCGGCGGCGCAAGCCCAGGCCACTGTGGCCGCCAAGGAATACGAGCGCCAGCGGCAGCTCTTCGCCAAGAACTACATCAGCCAGGCGGCGCTGGACAACGCCCGCGCGCAGTGGCAGGCCAGCCAGGCGCAGGTCAAGGCCCTGCAGGCGCAGGCCGGTGTGGCCGCCACGCAAACCGGCCTGCACGTGGTGCAGGCACCGTTTGACGGGGTGGTCGCCAGCGTGCCCGTAACCTTGGGCGACATGGCGCTGCCGGGCAAGCCGCTCGTGAGCCTGTATGACCCGAGCCGCCTGCGCGTGTCGGCCGCGCTCACACAGCAGCAAGCCGAGCAGTTGCGCACCGCCTCGCAGGTCGAAGTGGAACTGCCCGGCGCCTCCGGCCCCCGCACGCCGGTCGCCAGGGATCAGGTGCAGTGGCTGCCCACCGCCGACGCGCAAAGCCACACGACGACGGTGCGCGTGGCCCTGCCCGCCGACACGTCGGGCGCGATGCCCGGCGCCTTCGCGCGGCTGTGGTTCCAGGGCGCAAGCCCGTCAGCCGGCGAACGGCTCTTCGTGCCCGCGCGCAGCGTGGTGCGCCGCGCCGAGATGACCGGCGTGTACGTGCAGGGCAGCAACGGCAAGCCGCAATTGCGCCAGGTGCGCCTGGGGCAGGCCATGGGCGAGCAGATCGAGATCCTCAGCGGCGTGAGCGCCGGTGAGCAGGTGGCCACCGAGCCGCAGACCGCCGCCAGGGTGCGTTGAGATGAGCGCCTCGCCCCACCCCCTGGGCCTTTCGGGCCGCATCGCCCGGGCCTTCCAGAACGCGCAGATCACGCCGCTGCTGGCGCTCGTGGCGCTGCTGCTGGGCCTGTTCGCCGTGCTCGTCACGCCGCGCGAGGAAGAGCCGCAGATCGACGTGACCATGGCCAACGTGATCGTGCCCTTCCCCGGCGCGGGGGTGGCCGAGGTCGAGGCGCTGATCGCCACGCCCGCCGAGCAGGTGCTGTCGCAGATGCAGGGCGTGGAGCACGTCTCCAGCGTCTCTCAACCCGGCACGGCCGTGCTCACGGTGCAGTTCAAGGTGGGCGTGCCGCGCACCGAGGCGCTGGTGCGCCTGCACGACGTGCTGCGCAGCAACGCCGATTGGCTGCCGCGCAGCCTGGGCGCACTCGAACCCATCATCCGCCCCAAGGGCATCGACGACGTGCCCATCGTCACGCTCACGCTCTACAGCCAGCAGGCCGGCACCGGCGCGTATGACCTGGAGCGCGTGGCGCACAGCGTGGAAGTGGAGCTCAAGCGCGTCCCCGGCACGCGCACGGTGACGACCATCGGCGGGCCGGGCCGCGCGGTGCTGGTGGCACTCGACCCGGCGCGCATGGCGGGCAGCGGCGTGACGCTGGAGCAACTGCGCGGCGCGCTGCAGTCCGCCAACCAGGGCCTGCCCGTGGGCGAGCTGCTGGGCGGCAACGAGAGCGTGGCGATCGAGGCCGGAGCGCACCTGACGAGCGCCCGCGAGGTGGCCGACATCGTGGTGAGCAGCCACGCGGGCAAGCCCGTGTTCCTCAAGGACGTGGCGAGCGTGCAGGACGGCCCGCCCCCCGCCACGCGCTACGTCTGGCACGGCATCGTGAAGGACGGCCAGGCCAGCGAATACCCGGCCGTGACCCTGGCCGTGACCAAGAAGGCGGGCGAAAACGCCATCGACGTGGCCCACGCCGTGATGGCCCGCATGCAGCAGCTGCAGGGCACGGTGATCCCGGCCGACGTGCAGGTGGCGGAGACGCGCGACTATGGCGCCACCGCCAACGACAAGGCGCAAAAGCTCATCCAGAAGCTCATCTTCGCCACGCTCTCGGTGGTGGCGCTGGTGTTCTTCGCGCTCGGGCGGCGCGAGTCGCTCATCGTCGGCGCGGCCGTGGGCCTGACGCTGGCGGCCACGCTCTTTGCCTCGTGGGCCTGGGGCTTCACGCTCAACCGCGTGTCGCTGTTCGCGCTGATCTTTTCCATCGGCATCCTCGTCGACGATGCCATCGTCGTGGTCGAAAACATCCACCGCCATCAGGCGCTGCACCCTGAAAAAACGCTGCTGCAGCTCATCCCCGGCGCGGTCGACGAAGTGGGCGGGCCCACCATCCTCGCCACCTTCACCGTCATCGCCGCGCTGCTGCCCATGGCCTTCGTGAGCGGCCTCATGGGCCCCTACATGGCGCCGATCCCGATCAACGCGAGCATGGGCATGGTGATTTCGCTGGCCGTGGCCTTCACCGTCACGCCCTGGCTGGCGCAGCACTGGATGAAGCACCACGCGGGCAGCGCCGCCCAGGCGCACACGGGGCTGGCCGCCTGGCTTGCGCCGCTGTTCGAGCGCGTATTCCGCCCACTGCTGGACGATGCGCGCGGTGGCCGCAACCGCGCGCTGATGGGCCTGGCCGTCGCATTGCTCATTGCCGTCTCGCTGCTGCTGCCCGCCATCGGCTGGGTGCAGCTCAAGATGCTGCCGTTTGACAACAAGAGCGAGTTCCAGGTGATCGTGGACATGCCCGCGGGCACACCGCCCGAGCGCACCGCCGCCGTGCTGCACGAACTGGGCAACCACCTCGCGACCGTGCCCGAGGTGACGAACTTCCAGGCCTACGCCGGCACCGCCGGGCCGATCAACTTCAACGGACTGGTGCGCCAGTACGACCTGCGAAGCGGCGGGCAGGTGGGCGACATCCAGGTGAATCTGCTGGGCCAGCACGAACGCCACGAGCAGAGCCACGCCATCGCCACGCGCGTGCGCCCGGCGCTGCAGCAGATCGGCGCGCGCATGGGCGCCAACGTCAAGGTGGTGGAAGTGCCGCCCGGCCCGCCCGTGCTCTCGCCCGTCGTCGCCGAGATCTACGGCCCCGAGGCCGAAGGTCGGCGCGCCGTGGCCAAGTCGGTGCGCCAGGCGCTCGGCGCAACGGCGGGCATCGTCGATCTGGACGATTCCTCGATCGCCGACGCGCCGAAGAAACTCGTGCTCGTCGATCGGCGCAAGGCCGCCGCCATGGGCGTGCCGCAGGCCTTCATCGTCGCCGCGCTGCACGCCGGCCTGGCGGGTGAGGCCGCCACCTGGCTGCACGACGCCCAGAGCAAGTACGCCACCCCGGTGCTGCTGCAGCTGCCCGCCGACCAGCAGGGCAGCCTGGACGCGCTGCTGCAACTGCCCGTGCGCACCAGCTCCGGCGCGCTCGTGCCCATCCGCGAGCTCGTCACGCTCAGCGACACGCTGCGCGAGCAGCCCGTCTATCACAAGGATCTGCTGCCGGTGAACCTCGTCGTAGCCGACATGGCGGGCCGGGTGGACAGCCCGCTGTACGGCATGTTTGCCTCGCGCGCGGCGATCCGCAAAATCACTGCGCCGGACGGCGGCTCCATCGACGAATACTTCATCCGCCAACCCAGCGACCCTTACCGCGCCTACAGCCTCAAGTGGGACGGCGAGTGGCAGATCACCTACGAGACCTTCCGCGACATGGGCGCAGCCTACGCCGTCGGCCTCATCCTCATCTACCTGCTGGTGGTCGCGCACTTCGGCTCCTACCTCACGCCGCTCATCATCATGGCGCCGATTCCGCTCACCCTCATCGGCGTGATGCCGGGGCACGCGCTGCTGGGCGCGCAGTACACCGCCACCAGCATGATCGGCATGATCGCGCTGGCGGGCATCATCGTGCGCAACTCCATCCTGCTCGTGGACTTCATCCGGCTGCAGGTGCAGGCGGGCGCTCAGTTCAAGCAGGCCATCGTGCAATCCGCGATCACGCGCGCGCAGCCTATTTTGCTGACCGGGGTGGCGGCCATGCTCGGCGCCTTCTTCATCCTGAGCGACCCGATCTTCAACGGCCTGGCGATCTCGCTGATCTTCGGCATCGCCGTCTCCACGGTGCTCACGCTCGTCGTGATTCCCCTGCTCTACTACATGGCCTACCGCAAGCACGTGGACGTGGTGCGCGGGCAAGGAGGGGCGCAATGACTCGCCAAACCATAGCTGCTCGCGCAATGCCATCAAGGCCTGGAGCCGTATTTCTCTTGAAATCCGTGCTGCTGCTCGCCGCGATCTGGGTGCTCGCTCCCACCGCCCAGGCGCTCACGCTGCTGCAAGCCTGGCAGGCCGCCGAACAGCACGACAGCCCGCTCGCCGCCGCCCGCGCCGCCGCGGGCGTGGCCGAGCCGCAGCGCCAGCAGGCCGCGGCGCTGTGGCGCCCGCAGGTGGCGTTGACCGCGTCGGCCGGCCTCGGCGCCAGCGACACGACGATGCGCGGCGCACAGTTTTCCGCGCCCGGCCTGGGCACCTCCAGCGGCGTGGACTTCGCCACCTCCATCCACGGCGGCGCGGCCACGCGCGTGGCGCTGCAGGCCAGCCAGCCGCTATACAACCCGCAACGGCGCGCGCAGCAAAGGCAGCTGAACCTGCAGGCGGACCGCGCCGAACTCGCGCTGCACAGCGCGCGGCAGGGCGCGATGCTGCGCACCGCCAGCGCCTACCTGAGCCTGGCGATGGCGCAAGAGAAACTGCGCGTGCTGCAAGGCCAGATCCAGTCCGTGCAAAGCGCCGCCCAGGAGGCGCAGGACCGCTTCACGCTCGGCGCCGCGCCCATCACCGCCGTGCACGAAGCGCGCGCCGAACTCGCGCAGCTGCAGGCCCAGGTCGCGGCCGCGCAGGCCGACATCGAGACGCGCACCCAGGCGCTGGCCGACACCACCGGCCTGCCCGCGGCCAGCCTGGCGGTGCAACTGCCCTTGGCGGCCGAACCCGAGCCGCGCGCGCTCGCCGTCTGGCAACAACTGGCGCTGGACACCAGCACCGCCTTGCGCGAGCAAAGGCTGGCCACCGACCTGGCGCGCGCGGCGCTGGACCAATCCGCCGCGGGCAAGCGCGCCACGGTCGATCTCATCGCGCAGTCCGCGCACGACCGGCTGGACGGCCATGGCGATTTCGGCTCGGCACGCAACACCAGCGTGAACGCCATGGTGGGCGTGCAGCTCACCATCCCGCTCTCCACGGGCGGCATGCAGTCCGGTCGCGAGCAGGAGGCCGCCGCGCGCCTGGCCGCCGCGCAGGCGCAGGAAGACGCCACGCGCGAGCAGCTCGCGCGCGACGTGCAAACGGCCTGGCTCGCCATGCACACCGGCGCCAGCCAGATCACGGCCCTGCAGGCGGCCTTGGCCGCCAGTGAGCTGCGCCAGGACGCCACGCACACCGGCTATGAGGCAGGCGAGCGCACCCTGCTGGACGTGCTGCGCGCCCGCAACGACACCGCGGCCACGCGGCTGCAGCTCTCGCAGGCGCGGGTCAGCACCTTGCTTGCCCGCCTGCAGCTGGCGCAATCGGCGGGCCAGCTCGACGAGAACGTGCTGCGCGAGGTGGGCGAAGCGTTTTCCACGCAGCCCGCCGCCCAGCCCTGAACGAACATCCACCCACGCTCACCCCCACCCACCAGGAGACAACCATGGCTCATATCGTGATCCTTGGCGCAGGCACCGGAGGCATGCCCGCCGCGTACGAACTGCGCGCCACGCTGGACAAGACGCACCGCATCACCGTGGTCAACGCGACCGACTACTTCCAGTTCGTGCCCTCCAACCCCTGGGTGGCCGTGGGCTGGCGCGAGCGCTCGCAGACCACGCTGCCCATCGCCCCGCACCTGGCCAAAAAAGACATCGCCTTCATCGCCCGGCGCGTGGACAAGATCGACGCCGAAGGCCGCACGCTGGAGCTCGAAGGCGGCCAGCAGCTCGCCTACGACTACCTCATCATCACCACCGGCCCCAAGCTCTCGTTCGACGAAGTGCCCGGCAGCGGCCCCTTGAACGGCCACACGCAATCGATCTGCACCGTCGAGCACGCGGAAAACGCCTGGGCCGAGTACCAGAAATTTCTGCAGGACCCCGGCCCCGCCATCATCGGCGCCATGCCCGGCGCCTCGTGCTTCGGCCCGGCCTACGAGTTCGCCTTCATCTTCAACAAGGACCTGCAAAAGAGGAAGCTGCGCCACAAGGTGCCGATCACCTTCGTCACCAGCGAGCCCTACATCGGCCACCTGGGCCTCGCGGGCGTGGGCGACTCCAAGACGCTGCTGGAGAGCGAGCTGCGCAGCTTCGACATCAAGTGGATCACCAGCGCGAAAACCACGCGCGTGGAGGCCGGCAAGATGTTCGTCACCGAACTGGACGACGCGGGCCAACCCAAGAAAGAGCACGAGCTGCCCTTCAAATTCAGCATGATGCTGCCCGCCTTCAAGGGCGTGGATGCCGTGGCCGCCGTTGAGGGCCTGTGCAACCCGCGCGGCTTCGTGCTCATCGACGAATACCAGCGCAGCAAGAAGTACCGCAACATCTTCTCGGCCGGCGTGTGCGTGGCCATCCCGCCCGTCGAGGTCACGCCCGTGCCCACGGGCGCGCCCAAGACCGGCTACATGATCGAGACCATGGTCTCGGCCATCTGCCACAACAGCGCGGCCGAACTCGCGGGCCGGCCCGAGGCCGCCACCGCCAAGGCCACCTGGAACGCCATCTGCCTGGCGGACATGGGCGACACCGGCGCCGCCTTCGTCGCGCTGCCGCAGATCCCCCCGCGCAACGTCAACTGGTTCAAGAAAGGCAAGTGGGTGCACCTGGCCAAGATTGCCTTCGAGAAATACTTCATGCACAAGATGAAGACCGGCTCGCACGAACCCTTCTACGAGAAGCACGTCCTGAAGGCGCTGGGCATCGAGCGCCTGGAAAAACCATGAACTCCGCGAACACGCCTCACATCACCCTCCTCGGCAGCGGCTTCGGTGCGCTGTCCACCGTGCGCGAACTGCGCAAGCGCCTGTGCACGCACCCCATCACGCTGATTTCGCCGCGCGCCGAGCTGCACTACCTGCCCGGCATCATCTGGATTGCCAGCGGCGAGCGCACGCGCGAGCAGCTCGTCGTGCCGCTGGCGCCTTTCTTCGAGCGCATGGGCGTGCGCCACGTCGCCGCCGAGGTCACGGGCCTGGCCGATGGCGGCCGCACCGTGCTCACGAGCACCGGCGAGACTCTTGCCAACGACGCCCTCGTGATCGCCACCGGCGGGCGCTTCATCAGGAAGCTGCCGGGCATCGAGCACGCCATCACGCCCTGCGAAGGCATCGCCGCCGCCGAACAGATCCGCGACCGGCTCCAGGCCCTGCAAGGCGGCTCGATCGCCGTGGGCTTTGCCGGCAACCCCAAGGAGCCGGGCGCGGTGCGCGGCGGGCCGATGTTCGAGTTTCTCTTCGGCATCGACACGCAGTTGCGCCGCGAAGGCCGGCGCGAGAAATTCACCCTCACCTTCTTTCACCCCAAGACCGAGCCCGGCAAGCGCCTGGGCGACAAGGCCGTGCGGGACATCCTCGCCGAGATGCAGCGCCGCGGCATCGCCACGCACCTGGGCCACAAGCCGCTGCGTTTCGAAGCGGACAAGGTCGTGACCGAAGGCGGCGAAATCCCCGCCGACCTCATCCTCTTCATGAGCGGCATGACCGGCAACGCCTGGTTCGACGCCACCGAGCTGCCGCGCTCGCCCGGCGGCCTGATCGCCGCCGACGCGCAGTGCCGCGTGCAGGGCTGGAACCGCACGTACGTGGTGGGCGACGCGGGGAGCTTCCCCGGCCCCGACTGGGCGCCCAAGCAGGCCCACATGGCCGACCTGCAGGCCGCGGCCGCCGCGCAAAACCTCATCGACGCCCTGGCGGGCCGACCCGAGACCACCACCTTCAAGGCCGAGCTGCTGTGCATCATCGACACGCTGCGAGATGGCAAGCTTGTCTGGCGCACCGACAAGCGCCACATCACCCTGCCCCACCTGCGCGCCATGCATTGGGCCAAGGCGCATTTCGAGGCGCGCTACCTGCGCCAGTACCGCTGATTTGTTCGATGTTCAACCCAAGGAGTAAATCACCATGACCACCTGGAGAGTCACCCGCGCCGTCGCCGGCTTCTTCATCCTGCTCTCGCTCGCCCTCGGCATCCAGGGCAGCCCCATCTTCGTAAGCCAGTGGTGGCTCGCGTTCACGGCCTTCGTCGGCCTGAACCTGCTGCAAAGCGCCTTCACGCAATGGTGCCTGATGGCCAACCTGCTCGCAAAGCTGGGCCTGAAGCCCGGCTGCTGAAAGGAGAAAAACATGCAAGTCAACGTCGGCGGCATCGACCGCATCCTGCGCATCGTCGTCGGCCTGGTGCTCATCGCCCTGGCCGCGACGGGCACCGTGGGCTGGTGGGGCTACATCGGCATCGTGCCGGTGCTCACAGGCGTGTTCCGCTTCTGCCCGGCGTACGCGCTGCTGGGGCTGCGCACCTGCCCGATGAAAAAGCCCGATTGAGACCGCCGCGCCCCCACGTGGGGCATAAAGCCGCTGCACGCCAACGCGGCACAGCGGCCATGAATCCTAGCGCGGCAACAGCGCCGCCAGTTGCTCGCGCGCCAGCGCATGCCCATGCGCGGAGGCGCGGGCCAGCCACATCAGCGCCAGCGCCTCGCCCGCATCGTCGCCGCACAAGCCGCCGGCGTGCAGCAGCCCCAACCAGTGCATGGCGTCGGCTTCGCCCTGCTGCGCGGCCTGTTCCAGAAAATACCGCGCCGCCGCCACGCCGGCGCTCGTGCCGCTGTCGGCCAGGTCGGCCTGCCCGCGGGGCGCGGCTTGCAACACGGCCAGGGCCAACAGCGCGCCCACCTGCGCCTGCGCGGCCGCGTCGCCTTGATCGGCGCGCACCAGCAGCGGCAGGTCGGCCGGGGCGATCGGCACCGCCAGTTCCGGCACCAGTGCCGCATACGGCACCAGCGTGCGCCCCTCGCCCAGGCGCTCCACCAGCCCCTGCTCCACGCGGCGCTGCCAGGTGCGCACACTGCGGCCGGTGAGGGCCGCGGCCGTGTTCTGGCTGACCGCATGGGGTGGGGTAAAAGTGTTGTTCATTGCAAACAAAGGCGGCGCTACGCGCGGGGGATCCACACACTGCGCCGAACCAAGGTCATTGTCGCGTTATTTTGACGACAAATTCTCGCCTGACGACCACATCATGCGACAGCGGCCCGTGCCGCCCCACAAAGCCTGACGTTTTCCCCGGTCCAACCTGCCTACCCCTTGCTCTATCATCGCCGCAGCGTCCGAGCTTGCTTGGCACGCGAAATGCTTGCAACCCAAACGTGCGGCGACGCACCGTGTGGGGAGTGTCTCCTGGGTTCAACCTCTTTCCTTGAAGGGTAGAAATATGAAAACGATGAAGAAAGTGCAACAAGGTTTCACCTTGATCGAATTGATGATCGTGGTGGCGATCATTGGTATCTTGGCGGCTGTGGCGCTGCCGGCGTATCAGGATTACACCGTGCGCGCCAAAGTAACCGAAGGCTTGACTTTGGCTGGGAGTGCCAAGACTGCAGTTTCGGAAAATGCTGCCAACGGCGCGCCCTTTGCATCCGGTTGGATTGCACCGGCTGCTACGAAGAACGTTGCAAGCGTTGGGATTGACGCAACGACGGGTGCAATCACCATTACGTACGTCGCTGCGATTGACGGTGGAGCAACTTTGATATTGACCCCCTTGGATGGCAGTCGCACCGCTGGTGCCGCATTGGCTGGCACGGCAACTGCATCGACTATTCCTACGGCAGGCTCGATTACCTGGGTTTGCGCTTCCACGGGCAGTACCGTCAGCAATGCCGCTGTGCAAAAGGGCACGATCAAGGACAAGTATGTTCCGGCTGAGTGCCGCACCTAATTTCGGGTGATGAGAGTAAAAAGGGAGCTTGCTCCCTTTTTTTATTTCACAAATAAGAATCTAAATATTGCCTGCCTCTCGATAAACTGGATAGATAAAAATCGCTTACTCCTGTTCATGGCCTGTGCAGTTCTGCATGAAAACTTGCACATTCCCTGCAATCAAGCAGGAGTCCGCGATACAAATCTCTCTGCGCAAAAACGCACGGACCACACCTGCCGTGCGCGCCAAGATCATCGCTAACAGTGAGGCCACCCGAGTTTTAGCTGAGTGCCACGACGTTGGCGAGCAGACGATCTGCAAGTGGAAAGCAGACGATCTGCAAGTGAAAAAGCGTGACAGCGAGCATGGCCGCTCCCACACGGGCCTACCGTCTGCGAATACAGATCCCACCTGCACAAGAGATCGTGGTGATGTACCTACGTCGTGCCTTGCTGTTGCCGTTTGATGATTCGTTGGCCGGTATGCGGGCAATTTGCATCCCTTTAAAACCCGCCGAGCCTAGGCCGGCTGCCGGTCTTCGGCATCGTGAAGGTGGAAACCGGGCGCACGGCGAATGCGGCTGAAATGATGCAAAGCGTGAACCTGGGCCTGGCGGGCATCTCCCCAGCCATGCGGCCCAGTTGGTGGACGCCTTGGAACGACCAGCTTGCCGCCATGAAGGCGCACGCCAAACCCCTGCCCGAACTGATCGCCCGCCGCCCCCAAGCCGCCGAAATCCTGCGCGACGCCACCAGCCCATCCGGCATTGACCCCGCCAGGCTGCTCTACCTGCCCCTCACCAGCAGCAAGGTCAAGGAATGGGTGGCGCTGCTGAATGCGCGGCTCAACATCGTGGGCTACGCGCCGGTGGATGGGTTCTGATCAGATCCATTGCGTCTTGCCCCATCGGATAGCACTTTTCATGCTTGGCGCATGACTATCATCGGTCGCACCGTGCGTCGCGCACAAAGCACACGCCACCGGCAAGGAGCGCCCCATGAAAATCAACGAAGCCGTGGCCCGCACGCTGCGCGAACTGGGCGTGCAGACGCTGTTCGGTCTGATCGGAGACGCCAACCTCTTCGTGGTCGACGCCTACATCAAGGCGGGTGGCCGCTACATCGGCGCGGCCAACGAAATGGGCGCGGTGCTGATGGCGCTGGGCCATGCATCGGTTTCGGGGCGGATCGGCGTGGCCACCGTCACCTGCGGGCCCGGGCTCACCAACACGATGACGGCGCTGCTCGAGGGGGTGAAGGCGCGCACTTCGCTCGTGCTCATCACCGGGGATGCGCCCTCGTCGCAGAAGTACCACTTCCAGAAGGCGAACCACCAGGAGCTGGTGGTGGCCACGGGCGCCGGGTACGAAGGCGCGAGCAGCCTGGAGAGCGTGGCCGACGATCTGGTCAACGCCTTCCGCCGCGCGGCGGTGGAGCAGCGCCCCATCGTCTTCAACATGCCGCCGCACAACTTCCAGTGGCAGGACGTGGTGCCCGAACGCCATGCGCGGCTGGTGCAGCCGCATCGCGTGGGCCGCGTGGCCGACAGCGACGAGCTCGATGCCGCCATCGGCATGATCGCCACGGCCAGGCGGCCGGTGATTCTGGCCGGGCTGGGCGTGGTGAAGGGCGAGGCGCGCGAGCAGGTGCTGGCGCTGGCGCGGCGGCTCGATGCGCCGCTGCTGACCACGCTGCGGGCCAAGGACCTGTTCCATGGCGACCCTTTGAGTCTGGGCATTCTCGGCATCTCGGCGCGCGAAGAGGCGCTGGACCCGATGGCCGTGGCCGACTGCATCGTCACCTTCGGCGCGAGCCTGAATTTCATCACCACGGCGCTGGGGGCGCTGGTCAAGGACAAGCGCGTCGTCTTCGTCAACGACGATCCGCAGGAGTTCGGCAAGCACATGGTGGCCGACGCCAACGTGCTGGGCGACTGCGCCTCGACCGCCGAGCGCATGGTCTACTGGCTGGACGAGGCGGAGATCGCCCCTTCCGGTTTTGCCAGCGAAGCGCGCGTGCGCGAGGCGGCCGCCGCCGTGGCGCTGCCGCGGCCGATCCGGCAGCCTTCCACCGCCGAAGCGATGAATGTGCACCAGGTGCTGCAGGCCATCAGCCACATGATGGGGGGCGAGTACCGGCTGGTGACCGACGGCGGGCGCCACATGGCGCACGCGTGGGACGCCTTCCACGTGAGCGAGCCGCGCCGCTTCGTGCACACCACGATGTTCGGCGCGATCGGCCTGGGGCTGTCGCACGCCATCGGCGCGGCGGCGGCCGAGCCCAGGCTGCCCACCGTGGCCGTGGTGGGCGATGGCGGCTTCATGCTCGGGGGGCTGACGGAGTTCAACACCGCCGTGCGCGAGCGCATGGACATCGTCGTGCTGCTGCTCAACGACGCCAGCTACGGCGCCGAGTACGTGCAGTTCACGGCGCGCGGCATGGATCCGTCGATCGCGCTCTTTCAGTGGCCGGACTTCGCCCCCGTCGCGCAAGCGCTGGGCGGCGTGGGGGTGACCATGAAAACGCTGGATGATCTGGATGCCGTGCGCGAGGCGATCACGAAGCGCAGCGGCAAGGGGCCGGTGCTGATCGACATCCGCCTCGATCCGGCGCACGTGCCGCCGTCGTTTTAGGGCCTGTTCACTCGCCTGACGGGGGCAGGATCACGAGATGCGCCGGCTGCGCACCCGGCACGGCGTGCAGGGGTGCGCCCGCGCCTCCTCACCCCAGCGCCGCAACCACCTCGGGCGGCGCCTGCACCAGCTCCAGCAGCACGCCCTCGCCGCTCAGCGGGAATTCCTCATTGCCGCGCGGGTGCACGAAGCACACGTCGTAGCCCGAGGCGCCCTTGCGGATGCCGCCGGGCGCGAAGCGCATGCCCTGCGCGGTGAGCCACTGCACCGCCCCGGGCAGGTCGTCGATCCACAGGCCGATGTGGTTCAGCGGCGGGATGTGCACGGCCGGCTTTTTAGCGGCGTCGAGCGGCTGCATCAGATCGACCTCGACCTTGTGCGCGCCCTGCCCCAGTGTGACGATGTCTTCATCGACGTTCTCGCGCTCGCTCTGGAAGTTGCCGGCAGGCACCAGGCCCAGCAGATCGACCCACAGGCGCGTGAGCGCCGCCTTGTCGGTGCCGCCGATGGCCACCTGCTGAATACCCAGCACCTTGAAGGGACGTGTCATTGCATCTTCCTTTCGACTCTTCGTTTGATAGCTGCTGGCGCTTGATGGGTAAGCTTTAGAGCCCGATTTCATTCAGATCCATTCATCCACCGCGCCACCTGCTGGCTGGCCTGCTCCAACGCCTGCGGGGTGTCGAACTGCACCGCCAGCAGCTTGGTGCGGCCGCTGGCGCCGCGCAGCAGTTCGATGCGACTGCGCGCCACGCCAAAGGCCCCGGCCGCCCAGCGCGTCAGTTCGGCGTTGGCCTTGCCATCGACCGGCGGCGCGGCCAGGCGCACGCGCAGCGCATCGCCGTGCGCGCCGGCGGCTTCGGTGCTGCGCGCGCCGGGCACCGCGTGGATGGCGAGGGTGAGCGTGGGCAGCGCGCGCTCCTACTCGAACTCGACGATGGGCTGATCGACCGCCAGGCTCTCACCCTGCGCGGCCTTGATTTCCTTGACCACGCCGTCGGCGCTGGCAAAGAGCACGTTCTCCATCTTCATCGCCTCGATCACCGCGACGCGCTCGCCCGCCTGCACTTTCTGGCCGGGTTTGACCGCGACCTGCACCAACAGGCCCGGCATGGGCGAGAGCACGTACTTGCTCATGTCCGGCGGCGCCTTGTAGGGCATGAGGGCGAAGAGCCGGGCGCGCAGCGGCGTGAGCACGAGCGTGTCGATCTGCGTGCCGTTGTGGCGCACGCGCAGCGCCAGCGGCTGGCCGGGCAGGCCGCGCTCGATCTGCGCGGTAAAGCCCATGCCGTTGCACGCGCCCTGCACGCGGATGCTGCCCAGGTGCGCGCTGCTGCTGATCTTGTAGCTCTTGCGGCCCACCTGCACATTGCTGGAGCCGGCGCCATCCACATAGTCGCTCACCGTGACCTCGTGCGGCACGTGCTGGCCCTCGGGGCCCAGCACGACGACGGTGAAGGCCTCGCCCACGGTGATCTCGTGCCCCACCATCTGGCCGCTGATGCCGCAGGCGCGCGCGCGGTAGCGCCGGTGCATGTAGGCGGCGAGCGCGACGAGGAAGTCGGGGTCTTCGTGCGGCACATCCTCGGCATGAAAGCCATGCGGGTAGTGCTCGGCGATGAAGCCGGTGTTGAAGTGGCCGCTGGCGAAATCCGGATGGCCCAGCAGCGCCGCCTGGAAGGGGATGTTGCTTTCGACGCCGCGGATCACGAAGGCGTTGAGCGCGGCGCGCATCCTCTGGATCGCGTCGTTGCGGTCCTGCCCGTGCACGATGAGCTTGGCGATCATCGAGTCGTAGTGCATCGGGATCTCGCCGCCCTCGAAGACGCCGGTGTCCACGCGCACGCCGTAGCGCTGGCTCATGTCGGCCTGGAACATGGTCTGCTCCGGCGGCTCGAAGCGCACCAGGCGCCCGGTGGAGGGCAGGAAGTTGCGGAACGGGTCCTCGGCATTGATGCGGCACTCGATGGCCCAGCCGTCGCGGCGCACCTGCGACTGCGTCACCGTGAGCTGCTCGCCCGCGGCGATGCGGATCATCCACTCCACCAGGTCCAGGCCGGTGATGCTCTCCGTCACCGGGTGCTCGACCTGCAGGCGGGTGTTCATCTCCAGGAAGTAAAAGTCCTGGTTCTTGCCGACGACGAACTCCACCGTGCCCGCGCTCTGGTACTTGACGGCCTTGGCCAGCAGCACCGCCTGCTCGCCCATGGCCTTGCGCGTGGCCTCCGAGATGAAGGGCGAAGGCGCCTCTTCGAGCACCTTCTGGTGGCGCCGCTGGATCGAGCATTCGCGCTCGTTCAGGTAGATGACGTTGCCGAAGCCGTCGCCCAGCACCTGGATTTCGATGTGGCGCGGCTGCTCGACGAATTTTTCGATGAACACGCGGTCGTCGCCGAAGGCCGAGAGCGCCTCGTGCTTGCACGAGGCAAAGCCTTCGAACGCTTCCTTGTCATCGAAGGCCACGCGCAGGCCCTTGCCGCCGCCGCCCGCGCTGGCCTTGATCATCACCGGGTAGCCGACGTTCCTGGCGATCTCCACCGCGTGTTCGGGCGAATCGATGGCCTCGTTCCAGCCCGGGATGCAGCTCACGCCCGCTTCCTTGGCCAGCTTCTTGGACGCGATCTTGTCGCCCATGGCGGCGATCGCGTGGTGCTTGGGGCCGATGAAGGCGATCCCCTCTTCCTCCACGCGGCGCGCGAAGCCTTCGTTTTCACTCAGGAAACCGTAGCCGGGGTGAATCGCCTGCGCGCCGGTCTGTTTGGCGGCGGCGATGATGCGGTCGGCCTGCAGATACGACTCGCGCGAGGGCGCGGGGCCGATGTGCACGGCCTCGTCGGCGAGCTTGACGTGGCGCGCGCCGGCGTCGGCGTCCGAATACACCGCCACGGTGGCGATGCCCATTTTCTTGGCCGTGGCGATGACGCGGCAGGCAATTTCGCCGCGATTGGCGATCAGGATTTTGGTAAACATGGTTCTTCTCTCTGCTCCGATCACAGCGGCATGTTCCCGTGCTTGCGCCACGGGTTTTCCAGCGTCTTGTTTTGCAGCATGCCGAGCGAGCGGCAGATGCGCTTCCTCGTTTCGTGCGGCTGGATCACGTCGTCGATGAAGCCGCGCGCGCCCGCCACGAAGGGGTTGGCGAAGCGCGTCTTGTATTCGGCCTCGCGCGCGGCGAGCTTGACGGGGTCGTTCTTGTCCTGGCGAAAGATGATTTCCACCGCGCCCTTGGCGCCCATCACCGCGATCTCGGCGTTGGGCCAGGCGAGGTTCACGTCGCCCCTCAGGTGCTTGGAGCTCATCACGTCGTACGCGCCGCCATAGGCCTTGCGCGTGATGACGGTGACCTTGGGCACGGTGCATTCGGCATAGGCAAACAGCAGCTTCGCGCCATGCTTGATGATGCCGCCGTACTCCTGCGACGTGCCGGGCATGAAGCCGGGCACATCGACGAAGGTGATGATGGGAATGTTGAAGGCATCGCAAAAGCGCACGAAGCGCGCGGCCTTGATGCTGCTCTTGATGTCCAGGCACCCCGCGAGCACCAGCGGCTGGTTGGCGACGATGCCCACGGGCTGCCCGTCCATGCGCCCGAAGCCGATCACGATGTTCTTCGCGTACTCGGGCTGCAGCTCGAAGAAGTCGCCGTCGTCCACCGTCTTGAGGATCAGCTCCTTCATGTCGTAGGGCTGGTTCGGGTTGGCGGGCACCAGCGTATCCAGGCTCAGGTCGGCGCGGTCGATCGGGTCCTTGCTCGGGCGCACCGGCGGCTTTTCGCGGTTGTTCAGCGGCAGGTAGTTGTACAGGCGGCGCAGCATCAGGAGCGCCTCCACGTCGTTCTCGAACGCCATGTCGGCCACGCCGCTCCTCGTGGTGTGCGTGAGCGCGCCGCCCAGCTCCTCGCTCGTCACCTCCTCGTGCGTCACGGTCTTGACCACCTCGGGGCCGGTGACGAACATGTAGCTCGAATCCTTGACCATGAAGATGAAGTCGGTCATCGCGGGGCTGTAGACCGCGCCGCCCGCGCACGGGCCCATGATCATGGAGATCTGCGGCACCACGCCGCTGGCGAGCACGTTGCGCTGGAACACCTCGGCGTAGCCGCCCAGCGACGCCACGCCCTCCTGGATGCGCGCGCCGCCCGAGTCGTTCAGGCCGATGACCGGTGCGCCGACCTTGATGGCCTGGTCCATGATCTTGCAGATCTTCTCGGCGTGGGCCTCGGAGAGCGCCCCGCCGAACACGGTGAAGTCCTGGCTGAAGACGAAGACCAGGCGCCCATTGATCATGCCGTAGCCGGTGACCACGCCGTCGCCGGGGATCTTGTTGTCCTGCATGCCGAAGTCGGCGCAGCGGTGCTCGACGAACATGTCCCACTCTTCGAACGTGCCTTCATCGAGCAGCAGCTCGATGCGCTCGCGGGCGGTGAGCTTGCCCTTGCCGTGCTGGGCGTCGATGCGCTTTTGCCCGCCGCCCAGGCGCGCGAGTTCGCGTTTGGCGTCCAGTTGTTCCAGGATGGTCTGCATGGTCTTCCTCGGTTGAAATGCAATGACTCTTTAAAAAAATAGCTTGCAGCGCTTATCCACCTTGGGCTGCAAGCAGATTTCTTGCCGCGGTACTGGCCGCCACGCGGCCCGCCGCCACATCGGCCTGCAACCGGGGCAGCAGCTCGCGCACGCGCGGGTGCGCACGAAACGCCGCGCGCAGGCCGGCGTCGATGCGCTCCCACATCCACGCCAGCGCCTGGCGCTCGCGGCGCGCGGCGATCTGGCCATTGGCGGTCTGCAGTTGGCGAAATTCAGTGACCGCGGCCCAGAATTCGGCGATGCCCTCGCCCTTGAGCGCGCTCAGCGTGAGCACGCGCGGGCTCCAGCGGGTGGCGTCGTGCGGATCGTGTGCCGGGTTGCCCTGCATGGCCATCAGGCGCAGCGACGAGGTGATCTGCGTGCGCGCACGGATCGCCGCCCTGGGATCGATGTCCGCCTTGTTGATGACGACCAGGTCCGCCAGCTCCATCACGCCCTTCTTGATGGCCTGCAGGTCGTCGCCCGCGTTGGGCAGCTGCAGCACGCAGAACATGTCGGTCATGCCGTGCACCGCCGTCTCGCTCTGGCCCACGCCCACGGTCTCGACGATCACCACGTCAAAGCCCGCGGCCTCGCACACCAGCATGGCCTCGCGCGTTTTTTCGGCCACGCCGCCCAGCGTGCCGCTGCTGGGGCTGGGGCGGATGTAGGCCCTCTCCTGGCTGGAGAGCTGCTGCATGCGCGTCTTGTCGCCCAGAATCGATCCGCCCGATACGGTGGAAGACGGGTCGATCGCGAGCACCGCCACGCGCAAACCCAGGCCGACGAGGTGCATGCCCAGCGCCTCGATGAACGTGCTCTTGCCCACGCCGGGCACGCCGCTGATGCCCAGGCGCAGCGCGCGGCCCGTGTGCGGCAGCAGCGCGGTGAGCAGCGCATCGGCCTGCGCGCGGTGGTCGGCGCGCGTGGATTCCAGCAGCGTGATCGCCTTGGCCATGGCGCGGCGGCGCGGCATGGGCGCGCCGCGCAGCAGGGGTTCGAGCAGCGGATGGGCCAAGGGTGTCGGTCCGGACTGTGGTGCCGCAGGTTCGTGTCGCGGGCTGCCGGTTCAGGCCAGCGCCGCCTTGATTTTTTCCAATACATCCCTGGCACAGGCCGGGATCGGCGTGCCCGGCCCGTAGATGCCCTTGGCACCGGCCTGGTAGAGAAAGTCGTAGTCCTGGCGCGGCACCACGCCACCGACGAAGACGACGATGTCGTCGGCGCCCTGTTTCTTCAATTCGTTGATGATGGCCGGCACCAGCGTCTTGTGGCCCGCCGCGAGCGTGCTCACGCCGATCGCATGCACGTCGTTCTCGATCGCCTGACGCGCGCATTCCTCGGGCGTCTGGAACAGGCTGCCGATGTCCACGTCGAAACCCAGATCGGCAAACGCCGTGGCCACCACCTTGGCGCCGCGGTCGTGCCCGTCCTGGCCGAGCTTGGCCACCATCACGCGCGGGCGGCGGCCCTGTTGTTCGGCGAAGGCGTCGATCTCGGCCTTGATGGCGTTCCAGCTTTCGGGGGAATCGTAGGCGGCTGCATACACACCGGTCACCTTTTGTGTGTCGGCGTGGTGGCGCCCGAAGATTTTTTCCAGCGCGTCGCTCACCTCACCGACGGTGGCGCGCAGGCGGATGGCCTGGATGGCAAGATCCAGCAGATTGCCTTCACCCGTTTTTGCTGCATTCGTGAGAGCGTCCAGCGCTTGATTGACAAGGGTTTGATTGCGTTTTTGCTTCAATTCCTGAAGACGCGCAATCTGGCTCTCGCGCACCTTGACGTTGTCCACCTCGAGAATGTCCACCGTGTCTTCGTGATCGAGCTTGTACTTGTTGACGCCGACGATCACCTCCTTGCCCGAGTCGATCAGCGCCTGCTTTTCGGCCGCCGCCGCCTCGATCTTGAGCTTGGCCCAGCCGCTGTCCACCGCGGCCGTCATGCCGCCCATGTCCTCGACTTCCTCGATGATCTTCCACGCGGCATCGGCCATGTCCTGCGTGAGCTTTTCCATCAGGTAGGAGCCGGCCCAGGGGTCGATGACGTTGGTGATGTGCGTCTCTTCCTGGATGATGAGCTGGGTGTTGCGCGCGATGCGCGAACTGAACTCGGTGGGCAGCGCGATCGCCTCGTCGAAGCTGTTGGTGTGCAGGCTCTGCGTGCCGCCGAACACCGCGGCCATGGCCTCGATGGTGGTGCGCACGATGTTGTTGTACGGGTCCTGCTCGGTCAGGCTCCAGCCGCTGGTCTGGCAGTGCGTGCGCAGCATCAGGCTCTTGGGCTTCTTGGCGCCCGTCCCCTTCATGATGCGGCACCACAGCAGGCGCGCGGCGCGCATCTTGGCGATCTCCAGGTAGAAGTTCATGCCGATGGCCCAGAAGAAACTCAGGCGCCCGGCGAAGTCGTCCACATCCATGCCCTTGGCGATGGCGGTCTTCACGTACTCCTTGCCGTCGGCCAGCGTGAAGGCCAGTTCCAACGCCTGGTTCGCCCCGGCCTCCTGCATGTGGTAGCCGGAAATCGAGATCGAGTTGAACTTCGGCATGTGGCGCGCCGTGTACTCGATGATGTCGCCCACGATGCGCATGCTGGGCTGGGGCGGATAGATGTAGGTGTTGCGCACCATGAACTCTTTGAGGATGTCGTTCTGGATCGTCCCGGAGAGCTTGTCCTGCGGCACGCCCTGCTCCTCGGCCGCCACCACGTAGCCCGCGAGCACCGGCAGCACCGCGCCGTTCATCGTCATGCTCACGCTCACCTTGTCGAGCGGAATGCCGTCGAACAGCACCTTCATGTCTTCCACGCTATCGATCGCCACGCCCGCCTTGCCCACGTCACCCGTCACGCGCGGATGGTCGCTGTCGTAGCCGCGGTGCGTGGCCAGGTCGAACGCGACGGACACGCCCTGCCCGCCCGCGGCCAGCGCCTTGCGGTAGAAGGCGTTGGATTCCTCGGCGGTCGAAAAACCCGCGTACTGGCGGATCGTCCACGGGCGGCCCGCGTACATCGTCGCCTGCGGCCCGCGCAGGTAGGGTTCGAACCCGGGCAGCGTGTTCGCGTAAGGCAGACCGGCGGTGTCCGCCGCGGTGTAGAGCGGCTTGACGGTGATGCCGTCGGCCGTGCGCCAGTCGAGCCGACTGATGTCGCCGCCCGGAGCGGACTTGGCGGCAGCCTTGGTCCAGGCGGCAAGGTCGGCGGAGGGGAAATCAGGGGAAGAAGCGCTCATGATGACGGTCGGCAGTGGTGGCTGGCGGTAAAGCATTCTGGCGCGAACCCGGAGGGCACACCAGACGAAGTGGACGGAGTTTAGCAGAACCCAGAATTTATAATTATTAATTCAATCGTCGTTTTGCGGTACAGTCAGGCCATGCCCGCCGTCACCGCCCTCACCCCCCGCGCGCTCTACGAGGAAGTCGCCGAGCAGCTGCGTCAGCGCATCTTTCAGCGCGAACTGGCGCCCGGCAGCTGGATCGACGAACTGAAAATCGCCGAGGAATTCGGCATCAGCCGCACGCCGCTGCGCGAGGCGCTCAAGGTGCTGGCCACCGAAGGGCTGGTGACGATGAAACTGCGCCGCGGCGCCTACGTGACGGAAACCTCCGACAAGGACCTGCGCGACGTCTACCACCTGCTGGCCCTGCTGGAGAGCGACGCGGTCGGCGTCGTCGCCGGCAAGGCCAGCAGCGCCGACATCGCCAGCCTGCAGGCGCTGCACGACGAGCTGGAACACGCCACGGACGAGCACGAGCGCTTCTTCGCCATCAACGAGCGCTTTCACCGGCGCATCCTGGAGCTGGCGGACAACCGCTGGCGCGAGCAGATGGTGGACGACCTGCGCAAGGTGATGAAGCTCAACCGCCACAACTCGCTCTTCAAGCGCGGACGCATCCAGGATTCGCTGCTGGAGCACCGCGCGATCATGGCGGCGCTGGCGGCCCGACAACCGGACGTGGCCATGCGGGCCATGCGCACGCACTTTGCCAACGGGCTTGTGGCTGCAGTCTGAATAGCTACTTTTGTAATAGCTGTTAGCGCTTTGCCAGAGCGCTCCAAGGCCGTATTTTGTTAAAATCGGCGAGCCTCACGTTCCACCTCCGCCCGTGTCCATTCCTTCTGCCGCTACCCCTTGCGAACACCCCTGGCGCCTGAGCGTGGCGCCGATGATGGACTGGACGGATCGGCACTGCCGCTACTTTCATCGTTTGCTCACGCGCCACACACGGCTGTACACCGAGATGGTCACCACGGGCGCCCTGCTGCATGGCGACGTGCCCCGCCACCTGCGGTTCGACGCGGCCGAACACCCCGTGGCGCTGCAGCTCGGCGGCAGTGAACCGGCGGACCTGGCCCGCGCCGCGCGGCTGGGGCAGGACTGGGGCTACGACGAGATCAACCTCAACTGCGGCTGCCCGAGCGAGCGCGTGCAGCGTGGTGCCTTCGGTGCCTGCCTGATGCGCGAGCCGCAGCTCGTGGCCGATGGCGTCCGGGCGATGGTCGATGCGGTGCACATCCCCGTCACCGTCAAGCACCGCATCGGCATCGATCGGATCGAAGACTACGGCTTCGTGCGCGATTTCGTCGGCACCGTGGCCGATGCGGGCTGCCGCGTCTTCATCGCCCATGCGCGCAACGCCTGGCTCAAGGGCCTCTCGCCCAAGGAGAACCGCGAGATTCCGCCGCTGCGCTACGAGGTGGTGGCGCGGCTCAAGCAGGACTTCCCGCACCTGACCCTGGTGGTCAACGGCGGCTTGAAGACGAATGCCGACATCGGGGCGCAGCTGCAGCACGTCGATGGCGTGATGGTGGGCCGCGAGGCCTATCACAACCCCTGGCTGCTCGCGACCTGGGACAGCGCCTTCTTCGGTGGTCCCGACCCCGCGCACAGCCGCGAGGCGGTCGAGCAGGCCATGGTCGACTACATGGAGCGCGAAGCGCGCGAGCACGGCACGCACTGGCAGGCCATCGCGCGCCACATGCTGGGCCTGAGGAACGGCCTGCCCGGCGCGCGCCACTGGCGCCAGGTCTGGAGCGACCACAGGCTCAAGGATCTGCCCGCACGCGAAGTCGGCGCACGCGCCACCCGCGGCGCACCGCTCCCCCATGAGGATGCGCACGCGCCGGCGGACCAGACGGTCTGAGCGTGAACAGCGGACCGCCGCCGACAAGGCGGTTCACCGTTCGCGATAGCCTGCAGGCCAGCCCCCGGCCTCATCATGGCAACGGGCCCACCCACGCAGCCTGGGCGTCTGCCCCAGGCCCGGATTGAAGGTGTTGGTGGGGTCCAGCTCGCGGTAGAAATCGGCGAGCGCGGGCTTGGCCACATACAGATGCCCGACGTTGTGCTCGGCCGGGTACTCGGCGCGCCGCTCGTCCAGCAGCCGCCACATGCGGTGCTCCATCGCAAGCGGATCCACGCCCTTCCTGACGATGTAGTCCTGGTGAAACACGTGGCAGAGGAAATGTCCGTAGTACACCTTGTGGAGCACATCGCGCTCGATTGCCTCGGGCAGATGCTCCACCCACTGCCGGTCATTGCGGCGCAGGGCCACGTCCAGGGCCACGATGTCCTGGACCTGGCGCCGGTGCACCGCGCGGTAGCGGATGGCCGCTCCGGCAATGGCGAAGCGGTGCAGAAAGGCCTTCTGTCCTTCGTCCGGCGTGCACTCGAACCAGCCGCCCGTGTCGCTGGCGCCGAAATAATCGGCGAGAAAGCCGCGCGCCGCATCCGCCGCGTCATGAGCCACACGCACCAGCAGGTGGTGCTCGTAGCGCTCGCGCCACTGGCCCATGCGCTTGGGCAGGTGGCTCGGCAGCAACCCGGTCACGAACTGCAAGGCGTGGTCCGCCACCCCATGCAGGCCCAGGCGTTCGAGCCAGCCGTCGATGCGGCTTTTCAGGGCAAACGCGGCGGGAATGCGCGCCGTGCCGAAGTGATGGATGAAGAGGAAAGTGTCCTTGCCGTATTTCTCGCCGATGTCGTAGGCCGTGCGGTGTATGTATTCCCCGGCCATGGGCAGGCTCGGCAGGGCCGTCAGCAGATGACGGCGTACGGCCGTCAGGTCGTCCGGCGCATTGCTGCCGATATAGAACACCGTGCTTTCCTCCTTGGCGAAGGTGTCCAGCCGCACGGCAAACACACAAAGCCGGCCGGCCGAACCCGAGGCCTCGAACAGGCGCGAGCGGTCCGCGTTGAAGCGCGCCGGCGTATCGGCATCGACGGCCCGCACGTCCTGCGCATAACGGCGATCAGACGCCGCGCGCTGCGGATCGTGCGTGATGTCGGCCTCGCCGTAGTCACCCGCCTGCAGTCGCGTGAGAATTTCTTCCGGCGTGGTGCCGAGCGCAATCCCCAGATGGTTGACGAGCTCCAGCGTGCCGTCGCCGCGCAGGCGCGCGTACAGCGCCAATTCGGTATAGGCCGGGCCGCGCCGCACCAGCGCGCCGCCCGAGTTGTTGCAAATGCCGCCCAGCACCGACGCGCCGATACACGAGGAACCGATCACCGAATGCGGCTCACGCCCCAGCGGCTGCAGCGCCCGCTCCAGGCGGTCGAGCGTGGCCCCGGGCAGGCAGACCACCTGCGCCCCCCCGGCGATCAATTGCACGCCGGTGATGCGCAGGGTGTTGATCAGTACGACCTCGCGGTCATACCCATCCCCGTCGGGAGTGGAACCGCCGGTCAACCCGGTATTGGCCGCCTGCATGATGACGATGCGACCCGCGGCCGTCACCGCCTGCAATACCCGCCACTGCTGCAGCAAGGTGGCCGGGCGCACCACGGCAAGCACACGACCGTCGCCCGTGCGATGACCCTTGCGAAAACGCCGCGTGGCCTGCTCGCCCGTGAGCACATGCGCCGTGCCGACGATCTCGCGCAGCAGCGCCAGCAGTGCGCGGGCATCGAGCGCCGCACCGGGGCAAGCGGCGCTCATGCGGCGGGCGCCAGCAGATCGGGGGTGATGTCCGCCACCCTGGCGGTGCCCGTGAGCGTCATGGCCACGCGCAATTCCTTTTCCAGCAGGTCGAGCAGGTGCCTCACACCGGCCTCGCCTGCCGCGGCCAGCGCGTAGACGTAGGCGCGGCCGATCATGGCGCAGTCGGCCCCCAGGGCCAGGGCGCGCATCACATCCAGACCGCTGCGCACACCCGAGTCGAGCAATATCTTGATCTGCCCCTTGACCGCATCGGCGATCGGCGGCAACGCCCGGACCGACGAGAGCACGCCATCGAGCTGGCGCCCGCCATGGTTGGAAACGACGATGCCATCGGCCCCGAAGCGCACGGCATCCCTGGCATCCTCGGGATCGAGAATGCCCTTGATGACCATCGCGCCCTTCCAGAACGCGCGTATCCACTCCAGATCCTTCCAGGCGATGGAAGCGTCGAAGTTCTCGCCCAGGTAACCCATGTAATCCTGCAAGCCGGTCGGGTGGCCACGATAGGTGGAAATATTGCCCAGGTCGTGCGGACGCCCGGCCAGCCCCACGTCCCAGGCCCAGCGCGGATGCAGCGCGGCCTGCACATAGCGGCGCAGCGCAGCCCACGGTCCGCTCATGCCCGAATGGGCATCGCGGTAGCGGGCGCCGGGCACCGGCATGTCCACCGTGAACACCAGCGTGGAGCAGCCCGCGGCCTGAGCGCGCTCGAGCACGTTCTGCATGAAGCCGCGGTCTTTCAGCACATAGAGCTGAAACCACATGGGGCGCCTGATCTGCGGCACCACCTCCTCGATCGGGCACACCGAGACGCTGGACATGGTGAAGGGCACGCCGCAGGCGTCAGCCGCGCGGGCGGCCTGCACCTCCCCGCGTCGGCGGTACATGCCCGTCAAGCCGACAGGCGACAGCGCCACGGGAAACGCAAGCCTTTCGCCAAACAGCTCGATGCCGGTGTCCAGCCGGCTCATGTCCTTGAGCACGCGCTGGCGCAAGGCCACGCCGGCAAGATCCTGCACATTGCGCCGCAAGGTGTGCTCGGCATAGGCGCCGCCATCGATGTAATGGAACAGGAACGGCGGCAGAATGCGCCGCGCTGCCGCGCGGTAGTCGGCGCCGCAGGAGATGATCATGGCAAGGCTCTCTGGTCGGTCAATCGGGGGCGTCATCGGGCAGCAGCGGCGGCACCAGATCCAGCGGCAGGCGCATGGAGCGCTCGCGCCGGGCGCGGTCTTCATCCAGGCGCACGATGGTGGCGCGCACGTGCTCCAGATGCACGCCGATGCAGGCGCGGGCGCGCTGGGCATCGCCCTGCACGATGGCCTGCATCAGGTTCTCATGCTGCTCGGTCAGCTCCTGCAGCGTTTGCGGCTCGCTCAGGCGAAACATGTCGTGGCGGTTGCGCTCCACGGTGGAGAGCACCAGGGTGAACAGGCTGTGCATCACCTGCACCAGCACCAGGTTGTGCGAGGCTTCCGCGATCGCCAGATGAAACTGCGCATCGGCCCGCGCCGCCAGTTCCGCATGGCCGCTCTGCTGGTATTGCAACATGACCTTGAAGCACCGCTCGATGTGCGCCTTGTCCTGCGCCGTGGCGCGCTGCGCGGCCAGCCACGCGGTACTGGTTTCCAGCGCATGGCGCGTCTCCAACACGTCGTAGCGGTAGTAGGGGTCGGCATCCATCAGCCCCGCGATCGGGGCCATGGCCCCTCGCAGCCATTCGGCTGTCGGGTGCGCCTGCAGGTAGGTGCCGTCGCCACGCCTGGAGCACAGAATGCCCTGGCTCACGAGCTTCTGGATCGCCTCGCGCACCGAGGTACGCGACACCTGCAGCTCTTCGGCCAGCTGCCGCTCGGCCGGCAGGCGCTGTCCGGGCCGCAGTCCCCGGGACTGAACCAGAGTCAGGAGCTTTTCCACGACGTGATCGACAAGGCGCATGGGAGCGATGGAGGAAGATTGCAGGCGGTTCATGGCCTGCCATCATCGGGGTAAAAACGACTGCTTGCAGGCGGACTCGAACGATTGCGGCGCTGCGTCAGCCGCCCGAGCTGTACATCTGCTGCGGCAGCCACAGGATGAGTTTGGGAAACAGCAGGCACAACGCCACCATGGTGACCTGCAGCAGCACGAAGGGAATGATGCCGACGTAGATGTCCCGTATCGTCACACCTTTGGGCACCACGCCCTTGAGATAGAACAGCGAAAAGCCCACGGGTGGCGTCAGGAAAGAGGTCTGCAGCATCAGGGCGATCAGAATCAGGAACCAGGTCATGTCCGTGCCGTTCATCTTGATCACCGGCGCCAGCAGCGGCAGGACGATGAGCACGATCTCGAACCAGTCGAGGAAGAACCCCGCGACAAACACCACCCCCAGCACCAGCAGCACGAGCCCCGTGGGGCCCAGACCCGTCCCCTTGAAAAACTCGGTGATCAACTCGTCGCCGCCGATCATGCGCAGCACATAGGCAAACACCGTCGCTCCGATGAAGATGGCAAAGATGAAGCTGGTGGTGAGGGTGGTCTCTATCCCCACCTGGCGAATCACCTGCCAGCTGAGCTTGCGATTGAGCGCCGCCAGCAAAATCGCGCCCGCCGCCCCCAGACCCGAGGCCTCGGTGGGAGTGGCAATGCCGAAGAAGATGGAGCCCAGCACCAGCAGAATCAGCCCGAAGGTCGGCAACGCGGACATGAACGCCATGCCCACCTGGCGCAGGGTCAGCTTCTGCGCGTCCGCCGGGCGCGGCGGCACGATGTCCGGGCGCACGACGCCGACGATGAAGACGTAAATCATGTACAGCACGCCCAGAAGCAGGCCAGGGACGACCGCGCCCATGAACAGGTCGCCCACGGAGATGGACACCTGGTCGGCCATCAGCACGAGCATGATCGAAGGCGGGATCAGTATCCCGAGCGTGCCCGAGGCCGCAACGATGCCCGAGGCCATCGCCTTGGAATAACGGTGCTGCAGCATGATCGGCATCGAGAGCATCGCCAGCAAGACCACCGATGCGCCCACGATGCCCGTGGAGGCCGCCAGCAGGATGCCGATGACGATCACCGTCAGGCCCAGGCCACCGCGAATGCCGCCGAACACCTTGACGAAATTGCGCATCATCAGGTCGGCCACGCCAGAGCGGTCCAGCATCAGGCCCATGTAGACGAACATGGGCAGGGATACCAGCACCCAATTGGACATGATGGCGTCAAACCGATCGATGATGCCGGAGAATTTCACCCAACTGGTAAGCAAAAAGGTGTCCAGGCCGAACTGCGTGGTCAAGGTGATGGCCACCGCCGCAAACAGCACCGACACGCCGGCCAGCAGCCAGGCCACCGGATAGCCGAGGAACAGCGCGGCGATGAAACAGCTCATCAGGATGAGCGAGAGAACTTCGTAAAACGGCATGATGTGCGGCCTCAGCGTGGGGTTGTCGCACCAGACGCCCGGGTACGCAGGGCGACCCAGACGCGGGTCAGGCGGCCCAGCCCCGCCAGGGCCAGCAAGATGAACGAACTCACGAGAAAGGACTTGAGTGCCCAGCGATAGGGCAGCCCTCCGGGCGCGGCGGACACCTCGTTGAGCTGCCAGGAGGTGAGCACGAACGGTACGCTGTACCAGATCGCGAGCGCCGTGAAGCTCAGCAGCAGAAACACGATGCCCAGCAGCTCGATCCGCAGCCGCGCCCGGTATGAAAACCGCTCGGCGAGCACGTCGATGCGCACGTTGCGCTCGCGCACTTCGGTGAAGGAAAGGCCCAGCATGAAACCCACGGCATACAAATGCCATTGAGTCTCTTCAAGCATGATCGAACCCAGCCCGAAGACGTAGCGCAGCAAGACCTGCAGCACGATGACGGCCACCAGAACCGTCCAGAGGACGGACGCAAATTCGCCGATCCAACCAATCAACCGGTCCACCGCACGTGAAAACCCGGTGACGGGCAGCGCGATGCCCGACGGGCCCGCAACGGGCGGCTCAGGAAGAACTGTCGCCATGAAAAACCCCGCAAGAAATGCCATCACCGGCGCCGCGTTGCGCCGGTGAGGCAGGGACATCAAACGAAAAGAGCGGCCGCGGCCGCGACCGCGTGCCCGATCACTGCTTGTAATCGCGCGGCAGGTAACCCAGGTGGTGCCACTGGGCGTTCTGCTTCTGGAAGGCGTTCATGCTCACCAGCACCTTCTTGAACATGGCGTCCTTGGCGGCCTCTTCCTGCAGCACCTCGTCGGACGCCTTGGCAAAGGCGTCGAGCATGGTCTTGTTGAACTGCCGCGCCTTCACGCCCTCCTTCTCGAATTTTTCCAGCACCGCGCCCTGCAGGGCTTCCGCCTTCGCCAGCGCCATGGTCACGCCCGCAGTGCAGGTGGTCTCGATCTGTGCCTGCGTCTGCGGCTTGAGCTTGTTCCACGCCGCGATGTTCACGTACAGGAACTGATTGGTCGATGGCTGATGCCACCCGGGCATGTAGTAGTTTTTCGCCACCCGTGCAAAGCCAAGCTGTTCATCCACCGTGGGCAGCGAGAACTCGGTACCGTCGAGCACACCCTTTTCCAGCGCCTGGTAGAGCTCGCCACCCGGCAGCATGGTGACCGATGCGCCCAGCTTCTGGTAAATCTTGCCGCCCAGCCCCGCCGCACGGAACTTCAGACCCTTGAGGTCTTCGGGGGTGTTGATTTCCTTGCGGAACCAGCCTGCCGCCTCGGGGCTGATCGAGCCGCAAAGGATGGGGTAGACGTTGTGCGGCTTGTAGGCCTCCTTGAGCAGCGCATCGCCTCCGCCGTAGTACATCCAGGCGACGAATTGCGGCGTTTCCATGCCAAAGGGCACGGCGCCGAACAGCGCGGAGACGGGCACTTTGCCGATCTCGTATCCCATCCAGCTGTAACCGGCCTCGACCTTGCCCGAAGACACGCTGTCGAAGATCGCCAACGCGGGCACCAGCTTGCCCGGCTCGAATACCTGCAGATTGACCGACCCCCCTGTCACCTTCTTCAACTGCTCTGAGACCCAGGGCATGGTGTCGCCCAGCGCGGTGAGGTTGGCACCGAAGGACATGGGAATGCCCCAGCGCACGGTTTCCTGAGCACTGGCCGCCAGTGCGGCGCCCGCCAGCAGGGCCGCTACGGCTGCCGTCTTCAATGGATGCTTCATGTGTAGGGTCTCCGAGGATGTTGAATCGATGTGAAGTGGCAGATCAGGGCGATTTGCCGGATGAGCCAATGCTGCGTTTTGGTAATACCATTACTGATTGCAGCGAAAGCGGCGCAATTTTTACAATGAAAATTTGGATTTTTTTCGGGGTTTACCCGTATTTCATGGTCGATTTTCTTAAATTTTGATTATTGGTCTTACCATTAACCCGCCGATTCACATGCCACGGACAGACACCATTCCATGAAGCGGAAAGGGTCTTCACGCGCTGCGGGTGCTGATCCGGTCAACAAACGGTGGGTGGGCTGTCGCACCCAGGCGCCGGGCACACGCGCCAGGGCGATGCACGCAAGATGGCGGCGAGCAGGCTCGTTGCACGGCACGGCCCGCTCACAAGGACAAGGATGCTCGACACCGGCTCGGCCTTGGCGCCCGCTGCCTTCGTCCGCATCCACGAGACAGCTGTCGCGGCGCCAAAAGCCCGGTCCAAGCGTTGCCTGGACGCGCCGCTTCATGCTCCACCCGGGCGTTCAACCCGCGGTATACGAGTTAGAGCTTTGCTTCTTCCTCTGGAGAATATGTCAACCAAGTCGTGCGTTGATTGCTATCTATTTCATAGAAAATTGTAATTACTTGCGACATAGAAGTCACATGCGTGACAATTTCTCGGTGTATACGCGGACAACAGTCCGGCTCAAATATTGATATATTGCACCGCAACATAGTTACGGTACTGCCATGCTCTACACGCTCTACGAAACACAGCGCACCCTCATGGAGCCTGTCTCCTACATGGCGCAGGGACTGTCCAGGTTCTACAGCAACCCTCAGTGGCCGTTCAGCGAAACGCAGCTTGCGCACCGCATGGCCGCGGGCTACAACCTGATGTACCGGCTGGGCAAGGATTACGAAAAGCCCGAATTCGGCATCCGCAAGGTGCCGGTGGATGGCGTGGACGTCGCCATCGACGAGCGCATCGAAATCGACAAACCCTTTTGCGAGCTGCGCCGCTTCAAGCGCTTCTCGGACGACCCGCCCACGCTTGAAAAGCTCAAGACGCAACCGGTCGTGCTGATCGTGGCGCCGCTGTCGGGCCATCACGCCACGCTGCTGCGCGAGACCGTGCGCATGATGCTCACCGGGCACAAGGTCTACATCACCGACTGGAAGAACGCCCGCGATGTGCCCATCTCCGACGGGGCCTTTCACCTGGACGATTACATCAATTACGTGCAGGAATTCGTCCGCCACGTGCAAGGCATCTACGGCTATTGCCACGTCATGAGCGTCTGCCAGCCCACGGTCCCCGTGCTCGCCGCGATTTCGCTCATGGCCAGCCGGGGCGAACAGACACCACAGAGCATGATCATGATGGGCGGCCCGATCGACGCGCGGCGCTCGCCCACGACGGTGAACAACCTGGCGCAGCAGCACAGCTTCGAATGGTTCGAAAACAACGTCATCTACCAGGTGCCCAACCGCTTCGCCGGCAGCGGGCGCGAGGTCTATCCGGGCTTTCTGCAGCATGCCGGCTTCATGGCGATGAACCCGGACCGCCACGCCTCCAGCCACTACGACTACTTCCTCAACCTCATCAAGGGCGACGACTCCAGCGCCGAGACGCACCGCAAGTTCTACGACGAATACAACGCGGTTCTGGACATGGATGCGGCCTATTACCTTGACACGATCAAGGTCGTGTTCCAAGACTACAGCCTCGTCAACGGCACCTGGGACGTGGTTTCGGAAACCGGCCGGGCCGAGCGCGTGCGCCCGCAAGACATCACGGGCACGGCGCTGCTCACCATCGAAGGCGAACTGGACGACATCTCCGGCTCGGGTCAGACCGAGGCGGCGCATGATCTGTGTACCGGCATCCCCAAGGAAAAGCGCAAGCATCTGACCGTGCAGGGCGCAGGCCACTATGGCATCTTCAGCGGCCGCCGCTGGCGCGAGAAGGTCTACCCCGTGGTGCGCGAGTTCATCGGCGCCAGCCAATCGGCGGCGCGCAACGCCCAACCGGTGCAGCGCAAACGCAGGTCAGCGTGAGCGAGACGGATACCGCAGCCCTGGATGCGCTCGCCGAGCGCATCAACGCCGTGCTGCCGCAAACGCAGTGCACACGCTGCGGCTATCCCGATTGCGCGTCCTACGCACGGGCCATCGCCCGCGGCGAGGCAGCCATCAACCAGTGCCCCCCCGGCGGGGCCGAGGGCGTTGCGCGGATAGCGGCCATCACCGGCAGGCCGGCCCTGCCGCTCAACCCCGACCATGGCCGCGAGGGACCACGCGCCCTGGCCGTCATCGACGAGGACTGGTGCATAGGTTGCACCTTGTGCGTCAAGGCATGCCCCACGGATGCGATCGTGGGCATCCACAAGCGCATGCACACCATCATCGACGAGCATTGCACCGGGTGCGAACTGTGCGTGCAGGCATGCCCGGTGGACTGCATCAACATGGAAAACGTGACGGGCGAGCACACGGGCTGGCAGGCCTGGTCCCCAGCGCTGCAAGAGCAGGCACGCACGCGCTACGAACAGCGGCAGGCGCGGGAAAACGCCAGTAAAAGAAGAACTGAGCCACGCGTGCGACGCACCGTCACGCAACAGCCCCCCGCCACGACACCCGAGGGACCGGAACACTCCTCGGCGCAGGCCAGGGATGCCACCATTGCAGCCATCCTGGCACGCGCCCGCGGGGAGCAGAAGGCCTGAGCACCGCTCCGCGCGGGGCGGCGCTCACGTCGCGGCCAGCGTTTTGTAAACCCCGCAGCCCAGGTGGAGTCCCTCACCGGCCAGGCGGACGAACGACATCTTGGTCTGCACCTGGCCATTGGCCGGGTTGACATAATCGTACTCAACCCAACCGGGGCCACGTCGAGCTTGCTCCACGATGGACCGGGTCAGGCCGTCGCCATCCACACCCGGGACATCCTGCACCCGCGTGTTCACCCGAGCCGGATTGCCGCCAAACGCCAGGTAGGTGCCCGCCGCATCAATGACGAAAACATACATATCACGGTCGTGGTAGGGCTGGGTCCGGTCGGTGATGGTTCGCAAGAACACATCCCTGGAAACCGTCCCGAACAACTGGTAGGCACGCTCGACCAGCGCGATCGCCTCCTCCGCCGTGCCCTGCTGCAGCCGGAATTTGCTCACGGCGTCCGTGAGCGTTGACGCGCGCGCCTGCAGGGCCTGCGCCTGCTGCAACGCCTCATCGACCATGTCGACATTGCTCTCGGTAATGGACTCGATCTGCCCCACTGCCTCGCCGATCTCGCTCAGGCCCAGGTGCTGCTCCTGCACGGAATTGGAAATGCCGCCAAGCCGGTCGGCCACCGAGCGGATGCCACTGGCCATCGCCTCGATGCCTTCGCCCGCCGCGCGGATCTGCTCGGCGCTGGCCTGCACCTGCGTCACCGAGGCGCCGATGAGCCCCCGTATTTCGCGCGCCGCTTCCGCGGATCGCCCCGCGAGAGAACGGACCTCTCCGGCCACCACCGCGAAGCCCCGGCCCTGCTCGCCCGCGCGCGCCGCTTCCACGGCGGCGTTCAGCGCAAGAATATTCGTCTGAAACGCGATACCGTCGATCACACCGATGATCTCGTTCATGCGCCGGGCATCGTTCTGAATGGCCCGCACCGACTCCACCGCACGATCCATGGCCTGCACGCCCGCGTCGGCCGCCTGACGCACCTGGGCTGCCTGTCGGTCGGCCTCACGCGCGGCCTCGGCATCGTTTTGCAGCGCCGCATCGAGTTCATGGACGCTGGCGGTGGTGCGCTCCAGGTTTTCTCCCTGCTGCTCGGTACGCTGCGCCAGCTGCCGGTTATCGTGCAGCAACTGCTGTCCGGCGTGCGCCACCAGTGCCGCGTTGCTGCGGATATCGGCCACCATGGACGACAGCGTCAGCACCATCTGGTTGAGCCGACTGCCCAGCTGCGCCACCTGCCCTCTTCCAGGCACGGCAGCGCGCACCGTCAGATCGCCATGCGCCACACTGTCCATGACCCTGTCAAGCTCGGCCACACCGTGCGCCAGACCCTGCCAGAGACACAGCAGGAGATAGAGCACCACTGCCCCCGCAACAAGGCATGCCGTCCACATCACTCCCACCGGCCAGGTCTGCGCGGTGCTCGCCAGCCACAGGGCGAACACTGTCGCCACGGCCACCACGGCAAACTTGCCGCCCAGCGCGAACCGCTCCATGAGCCATATCCCGGGGCGCAATATCACCGTACCCAGCATGTCAGCTCCTCTCTGATGCAACGATTGGTAAACAGTGTACAGACAATGATCATCCGCTCATCAAATTCCGTGTGGTATGCCCGCCACGGCAACGGCGCCGGGGGCGGCCAAGCCTGCTTTCATTGCCCGGCCGACAAACGGCACCATCGCCGATAATGGCCTCTCTGTTGGTAGCGAGGAGGAGCAACAAATGGGTACGATGGAACGCATCTTGCGACTCATGGGGGAAAAGCAGGCCTCCGACGTCTACCTTTCGGCCAATGCTCCCGCGCTCATACGCATCAACGGTGAATGCGTGGCGATCAATAGTCAGGTGCTCACGCCCGACGCTCCCAAGGCGCTGCTGGCCGAGATCGTCGCGCCCGAGCGCATCGAGGAGCTGGAAGAAACCGGCGAACTGAACATGGGCGTGCCGCTCACCGGCGTCGGGCGTTTTCGTGTCAGCGCCATGCGCCAGCGCGGCAGCTATGCGGTCGTCATCCGCTTCATCACCTACCAGATTCCACAGCTCTGCGATCTGGGTCTGCCGCCGGTGCTCAGTGAGCTCATCATGGAAAAGCGCGGCCTCATCCTGGTGGTGGGGGCCACGGGCTCGGGCAAGAGCACGTCGCTGGCGGCCATGATCGACAAACGCAACGCCGAAGTGACGGGCCACATCCTGACGGTGGAAGAGCCCATCGAATACCAGTTCAAGAACCGCAAGTCCATCGTCAACCAGCGCGAGGTGGGCAGCGACACGCGCAGCCTGCAGACAGCGCTCAAGAACGCGCTGCGTCAGGCCCCCGACGTGATCCTGATCGGCGAGATCCGCGATCGCGAGACCATGTCGGCCGCCATCGCCTACGCGCAATCGGGTCACCTGTGCCTGGCCACGCTGCACGGCAACAACAGCTACCACGCGCTCAACCGCATTCTGTCGTTCTACCCGGTGGAGGTGCGCTCCACCATGCTGACGGATCTGGCCTCGGCGCTCAAGTCCATCATCTCGCAGCGTCTGGTGCGCACGACCACCGGCGGGCGCGTGCCGGCCGTGGAAGTCATGCTCAACACGAAACTCGTGAGCGACCTGATCGAGCAGGGCAATTTTTCGGGCGTTCGCGAAGCCATGGAAAAATCCATGGCCGAGGGCTCGCAAACCTTCGAGGAGTCGCTCGCCAGGCTGATCATGGAGGAAAAGATCACGCGCAAGGAAGGCCTGGCCAACTCCGACTCTCCCACCAACCTGATCTGGCGTCTGCAAAACGATTTCAGCATGGCGGCCAAGGCCGCCCAGTCGCAAAAGCAGGTCGAAGAATCGCCCGAGAACACCGGGCCGTCGTTCACCGAGATCGTGCTCGACGTCAAACCCGGCTGACACCGAACCGGCGGATGCCGCCCGCCCACACGTCCCCTGATCGGCCCGCCTGCGTGCGGGCTGAGGTTTTATGCTGACCCTGAAAAACGTCACCCTGCGCCGCGGCACCAAAGTGCTGCTCGATGGCGCCACCTGCACCATTCAACCGGGCGAGCGCGTCGGCCTCGTCGGGCGCAATGGCGCCGGAAAATCCTCGCTGTTCGCGCTGCTTCGCGGCGAGCTGCACGAGGACGGCGGCGATATCGCACGGCCCGCGCAGTGGCGCCTGGCCAGCGTGGCGCAGGACATGCCCGAGACCAGCGAACCGGCCACGGCCTTCGTTCTTGCCGGAGACACGCGTCTGACCGAGCTGCAGGAGCGCCTTGCCACCGCGGAGCGCGACGCCGACGGTCTGGCCATGGCCCAAGCACACGCCGACCTGCAGGATGCGGGCGCCCACGACGCCACGGCGCGGGCGCAGGCGCTGATTCTCGGGCTGGGCTTTCACACCTGGCAACTGCAGCAGCCGGTCAACAGTTTCTCGGGCGGCTGGCGCATGCGGCTGCAGCTCGCTCGCGCGCTCATGTGCCCCAGCGATCTGCTGCTGCTTGACGAGCCCACCAACCACCTGGACCTCGATGCGCTCGTGTGGCTCGAAGGCTGGCTCACACGCTACCCGGGCACGCTGCTGGTGATCAGCCACGACCGCGAATTCCTCGACGCCGTCACCCGTGTGACGCTGCACGTCGAACACGCCCGCCTCACGCGCTATGGGGGCAACTACAGCACCTTCGAAGAACTGCGTGCCGAACAGCTCGTGCTGCAGCAGGCGGCGTTCGAGCGCCAGCAGGAAAAGATCGCTCACCTGCAGCATTTCATTGACCGCTTCAAGGCCAAGGCAACCAAAGCCAGACAGGCGCAAAGCCGCGTCAAGCAGATCGAGCGCATGCAAAAGGTGGCGCCCGTGCTCGCCGAGGCCGATTTCTCCTTCACCTTCCGCGAACCGGCCAGCCTGCCCAACCCCATGCTGGCCATGAGAGACGCGAGCTTCGGCTACTACGCGCCCGACGGGCAGCCGATCCCCATCGTGCGCGGCGTCACACAGACGGTGCTTGCGGGGCAGCGCATCGGGATTCTGGGCGCCAACGGACAGGGCAAATCCACGCTGGTCAAGACGATCGCCCATGCGATCGTGCCCCTCGGCGGCACGGTCACCGAAGGCAAGGGTCTGGCCATCGGCTACTTTGCCCAGCAGGAGTTGGACGTGCTGCGACCGCAGGACACGCCGCTGGAGCACCTGATCCGACTCGCCCGTGAAACTGGCGCGACGGGCGAACAGGCGCGCGAACAGGAACTGCGCAACTACCTGGGCAGCTTCAACTTCACGGGCGACATGGTGAGCCAGAGCGTGGGCAGCATGAGCGGCGGCGAGAAGGCGCGGCTCGTGCTCGCGCTCATCGTCTGGCAACGCCCCAACCTGCTGCTGCTCGACGAACCGACCAACCACCTGGACCTGGCGACGCGCGAAGCCCTGGCCATGGCGATCGCCGACTTTGACGGCACCGTGATGCTCGTGAGCCACGACCGGCACCTGCTTCGCGCGGTCTGCGACGACTTCTGGCTGGTGGCGCGCGGCGAGCTGCACCCCTTCGATGGCGATCTCGATGCCTACCAGCGCTACCTGCTGGATGAATCGCGGCGCCTACGCGAGCAGGCACGCCAGGAAGGCAAGAACACCGGCAAAGAGGAAGCCAGCCTTGCCGCGGACCCGCGCGAGGCACGGCGGCAGGCAGCGCAGGCGCGCCAGCAGCTCGCGGAAAAGACCCGGCCGATGAAGAAAGAGCTGGCGCAACTGGAGCAAGACATGGCGGCGCTGGAGAGCGAAAAGGCGGCGCTGGAGGCCGAATTGGCCACGCCGCTGGCGCCATCGCGCATTGCCGAGGCCGGCAGGCGCCTGAAGGCCGCGGGTGATGCGCTCGCCCGGTCGGAAGAGCGCTGGCTCAAGCTTTCCGAACTCATCGAACAGATGTCGGAAGCCGCTCAAATTCAGTGATGAAAATAAAACTGTTTAATTATCAAACACTTGGAATGTTTATTTCAGGAAATTTTGGAGATAGGTAGAAACCCGGATTTTTTGTCATGACCCTGTCAACGCGTTCCGCGGGGTCGGCGTTGTGGTGTATGTCTAAGGAGTTATGCTGATGTTCACTGCAAGCAAACCTTTCGCCCTGTCCGCCCTTTGGCCCGACGACGAACGCGATCGCAAGCGCGCACCTGCCCGCTGCCAACGTCTGTAATTCCACGCGCCGCAGGGCGCCATCCATCACAGCACGTGGCGGCGCACGAAAAAGCCCCGCAACGCGGGGCTTTTCATTGGCGCACCCAGGCCATCAAGCCATGTGCAGGCCGCCGTTGACCGAAAACTCGGCGCCAGTGGCGTATCCCCCTTCTTCCGACGCAAGCCACGAAATGATCGAGGCAATCTCGCTCGGCTCGCCCAGGCGCTTGACAGGCACCGTCGCGACAATTTTTTCCAGCACATCGGGGCGGATCGCCTTGACCATGTCGGTGCCGATGTAGCCCGGCGCCACGGTGTTCACGGTCACGCCCTTGGTGGCCATTTCCTGCGCCAGTGCCATCGTGAAGCCGTGCATCCCTGCCTTGGCTGCGGAATAGTTGGTCTGCCCCGCCTGGCCCTTTTCGCCGTTCACGCTGCTGATGTTGACGATGCGTCCCCAGCCGCGCTCCACCATGTCGGCCACCACCTGCTTGGTGACGTTGAACATGCTGTTGAGGTTGGTGTCGATCACCTGCCGCCAGTCGTCGGGGCTCATCTTGAGGAACATCCGGTCGCGCGTGATGCCGGCGTTGTTCACAAGGATGTCGATGGGACCATGCTCGGCCTTGGTCTTTGCGAAGGCTTGCACCGTCGAATCCCAATCGCTCACGTTGCCCACCGACGCGTGGAAGGTGTAGCCCAGGGCCTTCTGCTCATCGAGCCACTTTTGATAGTCGCGCGTGGGGCCACAACCGGCGATGACCTTGTAGCCATCCTTGTGAAAACGCTGGCAGATGGCGGTGCCTATGCCGCCCATGCCGCCGGTGACGTACGCCGTTCTCTGACCCATGGCTGTGCTCCTTGTGTAGTGCTGCGTTCCACTCTAACGCAGTTTGGCGGGTCACCATGCCATGGAAAACACCAAGCACGGCGCCCGCCAGCGTGCACCATCAGAGCCGCTCGACCGCCATGGCCGCACCCATGCCGCCGCCGATGCACAGGCTGGCCAAGCCCTTCTTGGCCCCCGCGTGCTGCATCGCATACAGCAGGGTGACCAGGATGCGGCAACCGCTGGCGCCGATCGGGTGACCGAGCGCGATCGCGCCGCCGTTGACGTTGACCTTCGCCGGATCGACGCCCAGCAGCTTGTTGACCGCGCAGGCCTGCGCCGCGAAGGCCTCGTTGAGTTCGAACAGATCGACGTCGCCCACGCCCCAACCCGCACGCGCCAGCGCCTTCTTCGTCGCGGGCACCGGCCCCAGGCCCATGGTGGCCGGGTCGAGCCCGCTCATGCCGTAGCTGGCGATGCGCGCCAGCGGCTTGAGGCCCAGTGCCGCGGCCTTCTTCGCCGTCATCACCACCACGGCGGCGGCGCCGTCGTTGATGCCGCTGGCGTTGCCCGCCGTGACGCTGCCCGCCTTGTCGAAGGCGGGTTTGAGCTTGGTCAGCACCTCGGCGGTGGATTTGCGGTTCAGATGCTCATCGGCGTCGAAGAGGACTGGGTCGCCCTTGCGCTGCGGGATTTCGACCGGAACGATCTCATTCTTGAACTTGCCTGCGTCCTGCGCAGCAGCGGCCTTGCGCTGGCTGGCCAGCGCCAGCGCATCCTGCATCTCGCGCGTGATGCCTTCCTGACGGGCGACATTCTCGGCCGTGATGCCCATGTGGTACTGGTTGTAGACGTCCCACAGGCCATCGACGATCATGGTGTCGGTCATTTTCCAGTCACCCATGCGCTGGCCAGTGCGCGAGCCGTTCAACACGTGCGGCGCCAGGCTCATGTTTTCCTGGCCGCCGGCGACGACGATCTCGTTGTCGCCCGCGGCAATCGACTGCGCGGCCAGCATCACCGCCTTCAGGCCCGAACCGCAGACCGCGTTGATGGTGAGCGCGGGCGTTTCCTTCGCGACGCCGGCCTTCATCATCGCCTGGCGCGCGGGGTTCTGACCGCAGCCGGCCGCGAGCACCTGGCCCATGATGACTTCGCTTACCTGGTCGAGCCCCACTTTGGCGCGCGCGAGCGCTTCCTTGATGGCGATGGCACCCAGATCGGTGGCCGCGACATGCGCGAGCGAGCCGCCGAATTTGCCCACGGGCGTGCGAACGGCCGAAACAATGACAATGTCTTCCATGATGGTCCTTTCCAAAAATTCGCTGTAGCGGCGACACATTTCCGCCCTTGCAAAACCATTGTGTCAGAGCGGCCTCATGCGCACGGGTTTCATGCTCTCTGGCGAACGTAGCGCCCCGGCGCGGGCTCGATCGCCTTGAAACGCGCCCCCTTGCCATAGGCCTTGGGCGCGGCAATCTGCTTGCCGGCATGACCCTTGAGCCACGCAGCCCAGTCGTCCCACCAACTGCCGGGGTGCTCGGTGGCGCCCGCGATCCAATCGTCCACCGAAGCGGGGAATTGGCCGTCCTCGCGCAGCCAGTGGCTGCGCTTTTTCTTCGCGGGCGGGTTGATCACCCCGGCGATGTGGCCCGACGCGCCCATGACGAAGCGCTTCTTGCCCGGCAGCAACTGGGTGGACGCGTAGGCGCCGCCGATCGGCACGATGTGATCCTCGCGCGAGCCGTACACATAGACCGGGAGCTTGACTTGGCGCAGGTCGAGCTTTTCGCCGCAGACCGTGAGCGCTCCGGGCTGCACAAGCTTGTTTTCCAGATAGAAATTGCGCAGATACCACGCGTAGTAGGGGCCGGGCAGGTTGGTGCTGTCGCAGTTCCAGTACAGCAGGTCGAACGCGGGCGGCGTCTCGCCCTTGAGATAGTTGCCGACGACGTAGTTCCACACCAGATCGTTGGGCCGCAGGAAGCTGAAGGTGGAGGCCAGATCCTGCCCCTTCATCAGGCCGCCCTGCCCCATCTGCAGCTCGCGCAGGCGCACGAAGTTCTCGTCGATGAAGACGTCGAGCACGCCGGTTTCGGTGAAGTCGATCAGCGTGGTGAGAAAGGTGGCGCTGGCGACCGAATCATCCCCGCGCGCCGCGAGCACCGCGAGCGCATTGGAGAGCATGGTGCCGCCAACGCAAAAACCCAACGCGTTGATTTTTCCGGCGCCGCTGATCTCCTTGACCGTCTTGATGGCCCGGATGACGGCGCCTTCGATGTAGTCGTCCCAGGTCTTGTCGGCGAGCGTCATGTCGGGGTTGCGCCAGCTCACGACGAAGGTGCGGTGCCCCTGCGACACGGCGTAGCGGATGAAGGAGTTGTCCGGCTGCAGGTCGAGGATGTAGTACTTGTTGATGCACGGCGGCACCACGAGGAAGGGGCGCTCGTGCACCTTGGCGGTGAGCGGCTTGTACTCGATGAGCTGCAGCAGCTCGTTTTCGAACACCACCGCGCCCTCGGTCGTGGCGACGTTCTTGCCGACCTCGAAGCGGCTCTCGTCGGTCATCGAAATGTGGCCCTGCTGGATGTCCTTGAGCAGGTTGGCCAGGCCCTGCGCCAGGCTCTCGCCTTGCGTTTCCATGGCTTTCTTCTGCGCCTCGACGTTCAGGGCGAGGAAGTTGCTGGGGGCGCTCGCGGCAAGAAACTGCTCGACGCCGAAGCGAATGCGCGCGCGGGTTTTTTCATCGGCCTGCACCGCATCCACCATGGCCGTGAGCGTGCGCGCCTGCAGTTCATAGGCAGCCACGGCAAAGGCCGAAAGCGGGTTCCTGCCCCATTCGTCCGAGGCAAAGCGTCGATCGTCGCGGGCATCGCCGCCCGCTGAGCCGCCCGTGCCCCAGCTCCGGTTCCACAGAGCATGCAAGCCGTCCAGGTACTGCTGCTGCAGCCGTGCCAGCTTCTCCGGCGAGAGGGCCACGGTCTGCAGGGGTCGTATGCTCGTGGCCAGCGCGCTCACATCCACCGGCTCGAAGGACTGCAGCATCTGGCCCCAGGCCTGGCTCCACAGCTGTTGCAGCTTCTGCGAGTCTCGTGCCCAGTTCGGGTCAAACGTCATGCGGCCTCCTTCGTACAGGGTTGCATTGGTGAAGCACTATATGCTGACAATCGCCCTGGAAACACTCACACTCACTGCAATTTTCGTATGCTACTGGCCCTCATTGCCTGGCTGTACGTCACCCTGCTCATGGGCCTGGTGGAGGCCACCGCGCCCCAGGGCACGGTGTTCGGCGGCCTGACCACGTTCCTGTTCTATGGCGTGCTGCCCGCAGCCCTGGTCGGCTACATCCTCGCCACACCTGCACGCAAGCGGGCACTGCGCGCGCGCCAGGAGGCCGAGCGCGTCGCGACCTCAGGCGGCACCGAGCCAGACGCAGGCGGCCATGCGCCCGCTGCCGCCGAGGCGGATGGCGTCGCGCCGGTGCGAAAAGAACCGTGAGGGATGGCCAACGGTGCACCAAGGCGGCGAGCCATCGTTGCCGTGCACCTGCGTGACGCCGCAACGGGCCAGGCGCTGGCGCGCCAGCGCCGCCAGATCGGCCAGGTACTTGCCAGGCGCCGGACCGGGGACGAAGCAGCGCGCGGCATCGGCATCGTGCGCGCAAAAGGCCGCAAGCACCTCGGCGCCTACCTCGAACGCCCGCGGGCCGATGCAGGGGCCGAGCCAGGCCAGAATCTCGTGCCCGGCAGCACCCGCCCGCACGAGGGTCTGCTCCAGCACACCCGCCGCCAGCCCGCGCCAGCCCGCATGCGCCGCGGCCACCCAGGTGCCCGAGCGGTGGGCAAAGAGCACCGGCAGGCAATCGGCCACGAGGACGGTACACGCGATGCCGGGCGTGCGCGTGTCGGCCGCGTCACAGGCCATGCCGTCGGCGCTGCACGCCTGCAGCGTCACCACGCGCACGCCATGCACCTGATTCAGATAGACGGGTCTGGCGGGCGCGCCCGGCCGAGCCAGCACCTGCCCCAGCACCCGGCGGTTGGCCCGCACCGCATGCGCATCGTCTCCGACGTGATCGCCGAGGTTGAGGCTGTCCCAGGGCGCGGCGCTCACGCCGCCCGCGCGTGTCGTGCACAGCGCATGCACGCGCGCGGGCGCGGGCCAGTCGGGGATGATCCAGTCATCAATCTTCGCGGGCATGGGCGCAGCATAAGACAACGCGTGGCACACTTTGCGCTTGCACCACCCGGTTCACCACTTACCCCAGCCATGAATTACGTCATCACCGCGCCCGAACAGGCCAGCGTCGCCGTCGCCGGCACCGAACAGCGCTTTCCCGTGCACCGCATCTACTGTGTCGGACGCAACTACGCCGACCATGCGCGCGAAATGGGTTCGAGCGGGCGCGAGGCCCCGTTTTTCTTCATGAAACCGGCCAACGCCGTGCTGCCCGCGGCGGCAGGCCAGACCGCCACCATGCCCTACCCCACGCTCACGAGCGACCTGCACCACGAAATCGAGCTGGTCGCGGCCATCGGCAAGGGCGGCAGCGACATCGCCGTGGCCGACGCGCCGGGGCACATCTGGGGCTATGCCGTGGGTCTGGACATGACACGGCGCGACCTGCAGGCCGACGCCAAGAAGCTCGGACGCCCATGGTGCATCGCCAAAGGGTTTGATGCCAGCGCGCCGATCGCGCCGATCACGCCAGTGGCGCAGGCCGCCGACATCGCCCACGCCGAGATCTGGCTCAAGGTCAACGGCCAGACGCGCCAGAGCGGGCGCATCGACCAGATGATCTGGAACCTGGCCGAGATCGTCAGCCACCTGAGCCGCGCCTGGCGGCTCTTGCCCGGGGACCTGATTTACACCGGGACGCCCGCTGGTGTCGGTGCGGTGCAGCGAGGAGACGTGCTCGAAGGGGGCATCACGGGCCTCACGCCGCTGCACGTGCGCGTCGCCTGATTGCTCATCTTCCAGTAGCTGCTTGCGGACGCCTGGCAAGCGCTTGAAGGCTATTTCATTCAAATTCATGTACCCCCGCCGTCCCATCCGACACTGCCGTGAATGCGGCACCTCCGTGGTCTACCGCGTTCCCGACGACGGCGATACGCGCGCGCGCGCCGTCTGCCCCCGGTGCGGCACCATCCACTACGAAAACCCGCTGATGGTGGTGGGCACCCTCCCCGTGCTGGGCGAGCGCGTGCTGCTGTGCCAGCGCAACATCGAGCCGCGCAAGGGGCTGTGGACACTGCCCGCGGGTTTCATGGAACTGGGCGAAACCACGGCTCAGGGCGCCGCGCGCGAAACGGATGAGGAAGCCGGGGCCGACATCGTGATGGGTCCGCTCTTCTCGCTGCTCAATGTCACGCATGTGGACCAAGTGCATCTGTTTTACCGCGCGACACTGCAAAGCGAGCGGTTCACGCCGGGTTTCGAGACCATGCAGGCGCGGCTCTTCGCCGAAGACGAAATCCCGTGGGGGCAGCTCGCGTTCCGCACGGTGAAGAAAACGCTGGAATACTACTTTGCCGACCGGCGCGCGGGCGCTTTCGGCTTTCATTGCGCGGACATCGTCAAAGACACCGGGAAGTGACCTCTCGGGCCCACCCTCACGGCGCAGTGCTTGCTCGCACCGTCCACCCGACGCCGGTGCGATCCCCCCTGCTCGCGGCGCTGACGCTGGCGCTCGCCTTCGGCGTCGTCTGGCTGGCGCTGCTGGGCGCGAGTGCGGTCACGCCGCCGCTGGACAACATCGAGCAGACCATCTGGCTGCATTCGCTGCAATGGGGCTACTACAAGCACCCACCGCTGCCCACCTGGCTGGCGGCGGGTGCGGCGGCGCTGGGCGGACACGGGCCGTGGCCCATCTACGTGCTGGGCGCGGCCTGCACCCTCGCCTCCCTGCTGATGTTCTGGCAGGTTCTGCGCGAGTGCCGCGACGCGGCGTTTGCGCACGTGGCGCTGCTCGCGAGTCTGTGCGTGACCTTCTACAACGGGCGCCTGTACTACTTCAACCACAACGTCGTGATGATGCCGTTCATCGTCGGCATGGCCTGGACGTGCTGGCGATTGACACAGCGCCCGCGCCTGGCCACCTGGGCGCTGCTGGGCCTGTGCGCCGGGCTGGGCATGCTGTCCAAGTACCAGACGGCCGTGGCCGGCGCCTGCGTGCTGCTGTGGTGGCTGCATCTGCGAGGCTGGCGCCATCCGGTGCACCGTGTCGGGCTGTGGCTGGGCGCCGGCGTGGCAGTGCTGGTCTTTCTGCCGCACGTGTTCTGGCTCTGGCAGCACGATTTCGCACCGCTGCACTACGCCGAGAACACCTCTCTGGGCGTGGGCCTGGGCGCCGGGGCACGTCTGCGTCACACGCTGCTCTGGCTCGCCGACTGGCTCTTGAACCGCCCTATCCTCTCGTGGCTGGTGCTGGGCGCCGCGTGGTGGGGCCAGCGCCGAAGCGTACCCCCCGGCGGAGCCGACTCCAGCGATGAATCGCGGCGCTTTCTGCTGCTCTGGGGCGCGGCGCCCGCGCTCTTGATGGCGCTGCTGGGCCTGGCCTTGGGTACCGACCTGCAATTGCAATGGCTCACAGCCTTCACGCTCTGGACGGTGGCCGCCGTGATGGCCCGCATGCGGGTGGACTGGGCCGCGCCACGCGTCCTGCGCGCGGCCTGGACGGTTTTCCTCATCGTGCAGGCCGTGCTGGCGGCGCAACTGTGGCTGTCGTCCATGCACGGGCCCGAGCGCTGGCACTCCAAACACTGGCGCAATTTCCCATCGGACGCGCTGGCGCGCGCCGTGGCCGAACCGGCGCACCAGGCGCTGGGCGGGCCGATCGACATCATCAGCGGCCCCTACAAGGAGGCCGGGGCACTGGCGCTGCGCCTGCCCGAGCACCCGCGCGTGCTCATCCATGGCGACCTGTCCATCAGTCCGTGGATCGAGGCCGACGAACTGAAAACCCGGCGCGTGATCACGCTGTTTGCCGCGCCCACCGTCCCCGACGGAGCGCATCCGGCGATTCCAGGCTGGGCCTGGCGCGTCGGCGCCGATCCGGTCCACAAGCCATGAACGCAGCTCAGAACCTCAAGCCGCTCGTGCTATGCGCCGACGACTACGCGCAGGAGGCGGGCGTGAGCCACGCCATCGTGCAACTGGCGCGCCAGGGGCGGCTGAGCGCGACCAGCGCCATGGTGCTCTCGCCGCGCTGGCCCCAGGACGCCGCGCCCCTGGCCGAGCTGCGCGAGCGGCTCGACGTGGGCCTGCACCTGGACTGGACCAGTCCCTACGCGCAGGCCGCGGGCCACGGGCTGACGCTCGCGCGGGCCATGCGCCGCGCCTGGCTGGGCGGCTTCGAGCGCAGCGGCGCACGCACCGTGATTGAGCGCCAGTTCGACCTTTTCGAAGCGCATTGGCAGGCCGCGCCCGACCACGTGGACGGCCACCAGCACGTGCAGCAGTTCGCAGGCATACGCGAGCCCCTGGTGGAGCTGCTTGCGCGGCGCTACGGCGCAAAAAAGCCCTGGCTGCGCCTCTCGCGCGCGCCTGCGGGCCAGCGCGACCTCAAGAGCCGCGTCATGGCCTGCATGGGCGCCAACGCTCTCGAAAGCAGAGCCTTTCACGCAGGCCTGCCGAGCACCGCCGGTTTATCCGGCATCTACAATTTCAGCGGCGATCAGGCGGCCTACGCACGGCGCATGGCCGGCTGGCTCAGCGCCTCGCCCGCAGGCACGGTGCTGATGTGCCACCCCGGCACCGGCGAGACCGACGCCGCCGCCCCCCCCGACCCGATCGCCGATGCGCGAGCGCACGAATGGGCGCATCTGGGCAGCGCCCTCTTCACCGAACAACTGACCCGTGCCCAGGCCACCCTCGTGCGCGGCAGCGCTCTTTTCACCGCATGACCTCGATCCAGACCCCTGCATCCACGACGCAAAACGGCCGACCGTTCTGGCGCTGGCTGGTGCTGCTGCTGGCCCTGCTGCTGGCGCTGGCAGCGCTGCGCCCCCTGAGCGTGCCCGACGAGGGGCGCTACGCCGGGATCAGCCGCTGGATGCTCATCTCGGGCGACTGGCTCACGCCGCGCCTGGACGGCCTGCCCTTCTTTCACAAGCCGCCGCTGCTGCACTGGCTGCAGGCTTCAAGCATGGCGGTGCTGGGGGTGAACCCCTGGGCCGCGCGCCTGGTGCCTGCGGCCGCGGCGCTGCTGATGGTGGTGGGCCTGTATCTGGCCGCGCGGCGCATCGGCTGCGCCGCCGTGGCGCGCCGGGCGGCGCTGATGCTCGCGGCCAGCGGCGGCTTTCTCGTCGGCGGGCAGTACGTGAACCACGACATGCTGGTGGCGGCCTTCATCGCCTCGGCCATCTGGTGCCTCGCGCTCGCCTTCCTGCACGGTGCGCGGCCCCATGCCGGGCTGGCACGGCTCGGGTTCGCCTGCTGCGCACTCGGGCTGCTCACCAAGGGGCTGATCGGCGTGGCGCTGCCGGGCCTCGTGCTTTTCATCTGGATCAGCTGGACGCGCCAGTGGCGCAAGGTGCTGCACCTGCCCTGGGTGAGCGGTCTGCTGATCTTCGCCGCGCTGGCGCTGCCCTGGTTCGTGCTGGCGGGCGAGCGCTATCCGGGGCTGTGGAGCTACCTCTTCGGCACGCAGCAGTTCAGCCGCTACACCGGCACCACCTTCAACAACCCGCACGGCCCGTGGTTCTATCCGGCCGTGCTCGCCGTGATGCTGCTGCCATGGACGTGCTTCATCCCGTTTTCGGGCGCGAAGCTCACGGATGAGGCGCCGTCAGCTCCTTATTCAGGAGCACATGCAGTCCGATTGCTATGTTGGATCTGGGTCGGTGCCATCGTGGTCTTCTTTTCGCTGCCGCGCTCCAAGCTCGCGGGCTATGCGCTGCCCGTGCTGCCGCCGCTGGCGCTGCTGGCCGCGCTCGGCTGGGAGCGCGTGATGGCCGGACGCCGGCATGGCGAGCGCTGGTTCGCGTTGCTGGCGCTGATCCCGGCGGGCGCGGCCATCGCGCTCACGCTCGGGCCGGGGCGCGACCCCGCGCGCCTGAGCGGCGACGTCGCCAGCGTGCTGGCGGCACGCATGCAGCCGGGCGATGCGGTGTACGCCTGCGGCAGCTACCCGTATGACCTGCCCTTCATCGCGCACCTGACGCAGCCCATCATCGTGGTGCAGGACTGGCCACGGCTGCGCGGCGAAGCCGGAGACAACTGGCAGCGCGAACTGTTCGAAGCCGGTGACTTCGAGCCTGCTGCGGCCGCACGCATCCTGCAACAGCCCGCGCAACTGACCGCAGCGGCACAGCGCAAGGGCGCGTGGCTGCTCACGCCCCGGGACATGCGCGCGCCGCCCGGCTGGAAGGCCGTCGAGCGCGGCGCGCGCTGGCGCCTCTACGCCTCAGCGCCGGAAGGCCCAGAAGCGGCTCAGGACGAAAGTTTGCGCCGCTGCGACCAGCATGGCGGTGAACAACGCCAGCCATGAGGGCCACAGTGCCCCGCGCAGCAACAGGGTGAAGACAGCCTCGTTGACGGCGAAGCCCGCAATGGCCGTCGTCGCAAACCGCGCCAGGCTCTGGCCAACGCCCGTGCCGGCATCCTGAAAACTCAAGAACCGGTGGCCAAAAAAGCTCACGAAAAAGGCCACGATGAAACCTGCGGCATTGGCCACCTCGGCCAGCATGAGGTGCTGCGCCAGCCAGAACACCGCGGCGTGCGTGGCGGCGGCGCCCGCGCCGACGACGAGAAACCAGAGACCCTCGCGGGGGTGCACCAGGCTCATGGCGTGCGCGTGTCGCCCGCCGACAACCCCTCACCAATCTCATCGGCCACGAGGTAGAGCGGGCGTTGCTTGACCTCGTCGTAGATGCGCGCCACGTATTCCGAGAGCAGACCGATGGACATCAACTGCACGCCGCTCAGGAACATCATGCCCACCACCAGCGTGGCGTAGCCCGGAACATCGATGCCATACAGGAAATAGTCGACGATCACCCACAGACCATAGCCCATGGCCGAGAACGCAAGCAAGACCCCCATCAGACCCAGCAGGCGCAGCGGCACCGCGGTGAAGGCGAAGAGGCCGGTGGTGCCCAGGCTGAGCGCGCCCATCAGGCCGAAATGGCTCTGGCCCGCCGCGCGCGGCAGCGGCTCGTAATCGAGCGCCACACTCGGAAAGCCAACCCAGGCGTACAGCCCCTTCATGAAGCGGTGGCGCTCGGGAAGCCTGAGCAGCGCATCGACCACGCGCCGGTCCATCCAGCGGAAATCCCCGGCATTGCGCGGAATGCGCACGCGTCCGCCCCAGTTCACGATGCCGTAGAACCACGCCACCAGACGCCGGTGCAGCGCCGACTGATCCTCGCGCGTTCGCCGCACGGCATAGACCACGTCGACGCCCTGCTGCCACTGGCGCAGCATGTCGGCGAGCAGCGCCACCGGGTGCTGGCCGTCGGCGTCCATCAGCACCACCACCTCGCCGCGCGCGGCCGCGATGCCCGCGGAGAGCGCAGCCTCCTTGCCGAAATTGCGCGACAGCTGCACGAAGCGCAAGGCGGGCTCGCGCGTGCACAGATCGCGCATCACCGTTTCGGTGGCGTCGCGGCTGCCATCGTTGACCACCACGAGTTCCACACGCGGCGACAGTGCCCGCAGCGCCGCCAAGGTGCGCGCCACCACGCCCGGCAACGACACCGCCTCGTTGTACGCCGGCATGACGCAGGAAATGGACGGCACACGGTCCGCTCGTTCGTTCATCGATCACCCTAGAATAGACACATCCGCGCGACGATACGCGAACCTGCGGTGAATTCTGGCAGATCGCCGGGTTTTGCCTGCAAATCGGTCGAGCGAGACCGCGTCAATTTCCGGCTAAAGATTCGGCACTTATAATCAACGCGTGTTTTACAACCTGCAATGCAGGTCATTCACGCCACCTTGACGCTGTTCAGGTCTGCGTGAAACACGGTTGAGCGCCGCGCCCCACAGGCACGAAGTGCTCGCCACGGCCGAAGTTTCGGCCTCGATGCTCTGGATGCCCGGCCCGGCCTTTTTCAAGACCGGACAGCTTCCGCGCACAGGCTCTTGCGCACCGCCCTTCGCGTGCCATTCGAGCCGCCCGGCCGTCCCGGAAGGCGGTCAACTTCCTCGGCAACGTCCTCCGTGTGCGTCCCATCACAGGCATGCACTTTGGGCGATGTCACTGCATCGGGGTTGTGTGTATTTTTTGCACGCTTCGGCCATCGTGCTCCGCGCGTCCGCGTGACCGCGGGGTGAGTTCAATCCACGAGAAAGAACCCATCGGATGGCCAAATCCATCACCGTAGAAAAGGTGTTCAAGGTCTTCGGCGATGCGCCAGGGGAAGCCTTGCGCCTGGCCCGAGCAGGCGCGAGCAAACAGGAGATCCTGGAACGCACCGGCCAGTCCATCGGCGTCTTCGACGCCAGCTTCACCATCGCCGCCGGCGAGATTTTCGTCATCATGGGCCTGTCGGGCTCGGGCAAATCGACGCTGGTGCGCCTGCTCAACCGCTTGATCGCCCCGACCAGCGGGCGCGTGCTGGTCGATCGCGAAAACATCCTCGACTGCGACGACACACGGCTGCGGCAGCTGCGACGCAGGGACATCTCCATGGTGTTCCAGTCGTTCGCTCTGATGCCGCACCTTTCAGTGCTGGAGAACACCGCCTTCGGCCTGGAGCTGGCCGGAGTGGACCGCGGCGCGCGCGAGAGCGCCGCCAGGGAGGCGCTGGCCCAGGTGGGCCTGGCGGGCTGGGAGGCGAGCTACCCCGACGAGCTTTCGGGCGGCATGCAGCAGCGCGTGGGCCTGGCGCGCGCGCTCGCGGCCGACCCGTCGATTCTGCTGATGGACGAGGCGTTCTCGGCGCTCGATCCCATCATCCGCGCCGAAATGCAGAGCGAGCTGCTGCGGCTGCAGCAGGTCAAGCGCCGCACCATCGTCTTCATCTCGCACGATCTGGACGAGGCGATGCGCATCGGCGACCACATCGCCATCATGAAGGACGGACACGTGGTGCAGGTGGGCACGCCCGATGAAATCCTGCGCGCGCCGGCCGACGACTACGTGCGTGACTTCGTGCGCGGGGTGGATGCGGCCGCCGTGTTCAAGGCAGCCGACATTGCGCGCCAGGCGCTCACGGTGATCTCCGAACTGGGCGACCGGGGCTGCCGCGCGGCGCTACGCATTCTGGAGGATTCGGACCGCGACGTGGCCTACGTGCTCAGTCCGCGCAGGAAGTACCTGGGCGCGGTCTCGTCGCAGTCACTGCGCGACGCCCTGCGCGGCCATCATGGTCCGTTGGGGCTGAAGCACGCCTTCCTCACGGACGCGCCGCCCCTGCCGGCCGATGCACCGGTCGCCGACCTGTACGGTGCGATGACCAACGCACCCTGCCCGCTGCCGGTGGTGGACGAGACCGGACAGTACCTGGGCGTCGTGAGCCGCACGACGCTGATGCGCTTTCTCGACCGCGACACGCCGCCCGTGCTGCCCGCGCAGCCCGAGGTGGCGCCGCTGCAGCTGAACCCGCAGTTTCCGCACCAGGCGATCGACCCGGTCGTCAAGGCCGCGTGACACGAAAGGAAGCCCTCATGGCCAACGAAGCCAACACCGATCCGTGGAGCGCGGCCAGCGCGCCCACCATACCCCCCGATGCCTCCGCCGCCGCCCCGGACGCCTGGGGCAGCGCGATGGACGGCGCACAGGGTGGCGCGAGCTGGCTGGATGCACCCGCCAGCGCTACGCCACCCCCCGATGGCGACGGCACCAGCCTGGCCACGCTCTGGCACCAGATCAGCACCGACGGCCTGCCGGTGCAGGGCCCGATCAACGATGGGCTGGCCTGGGTGGTGGCGCATTTCCGCCCCTTCTTTCAGGCGGTGCGCACCCCCATCGACGCGATCCTCTCCGGCATCACCGATGGGCTGCTGGCCGTGCCCTGGCCGCTGATGCTGCTGTTCATCGCACTCATCGCCTGGCAGTTCGCCGGGCGATGGCTGGCGCTGGCCACGGCGCTGTCGCTGCTCGCGGTGGCGCTGCTCGGCATCTGGAACGACACCATGGTGACGCTGGCGCTGGTGTTCACCTCGCTCTTTTTCTGCGTGCTGATCGGACTGCCCCTGGGCGTGCTGCTCGCGGCCAGCGAGCGCGCCCAGCGCCTCACGCGCCCGGTGCTCGACGCGATGCAGACCACGCCCGCCTTCGTCTACCTGGTACCCGTCGTCATGCTGTTCGGCATCGGCAACGTGCCGGGCGTGATCGTCACCATCGTCTTCGCGCTGCCGCCGCTGGTGCGCCTGACCAATCTCGGCATCCGCCAGGTGCGCCCCGACCTGATCGAGGCCAGCCGCGCCTATGGCGCCTCGCCCTGGCAGTTGCTGTTCAAGGTGCAGCTGCCGCTGGCCATGCCCTCGATCATGGCGGGCATCAACCAGGCGCTGATGCTCAGCCTGTCCATGGTGGTCATCGCCTCGATGATCGCCGTGGGCGGCCTGGGGCAGATGGTGCTGCGCGGCATCGGGCGCCTGGACATGGGCCTGGCCACCGTCGGGGGCCTGGGCATCGTGCTGCTGGCCATCGTGCTCGACCGCATCACGCAGGCCATGGGCGAGCCCCGGCGCGGCGGCCAGCGCTGGTGGCACGGCGGGCCGCTGGGCCTGCTGCTGCGCAAATCAACGAAACCATAGCTTGCAGCGCTTGCTGGGCAAGCGTTTAGGCCACTTTTCATTCAAATTCATACCCAAGGAGAAATCCATGACAACGCACTCCCGCATCCGCCGCTTCATGATCATGACGGCCCTGGCCACCGGCGTTGCCGTCGCTGCCCAAGCCGCCGACCTGCCGGGCAAGGGCGTCCAGGTGCTGCCGCTCAAAAGCTCGATCGCCGAGGAGACCTTCCAGACCCTGCTCGTCATGAAGGCACTCACGCAGCTGGGCTACGACGTGCAGCCGATCAAGGAGGTGGAATACCCCACCGCGCACATCGCCATCGGCAACGGCGACGCGACCTTTCTCGCCGACCACTGGAACCCGATCCATGCCGACTATTACAAGAACGCGGGCGGCGACGCCAAGCTGTTTCGCAAGGGCATCTTCTCGCCCAACGCCGCGCAGGGCTACCTGATCGACAAGAAGACCGCGGACAAGTACCACATCACCAACATCGGCCAGCTGAAGGACCCCAAGCTCGCTCAGCTCTTCGACAGCGACGGCGACGGCAAGGCCGACCTCACGGGGTGCAACCCCGGCTGGGGCTGCGAGGCGGTGATCGAGCACCAGCTCACCGCCTTCGACCTGCGCAAGACGGTGACGCACCAGCAGGGCAGCTACTCCGCGCTGATC
>JAJPEQ010000004.1 GCA_021166775.1 Comamonas sp.
TTTTGTTTTCTGTTGGGGTTTTTGGGAGGGGATACCGCGGCGCGGGGGTGGGCCGGCGTTTTCGGGGCTTACCCCGCTCCCACAGGGATGGTCTTTTGCAGCACGGGCTGGCTCATCGGCTCGATCGGCGAGACCACGCACACGGCATTTTCTGAGGTGGATACATGCATTTTTCGTTTATCAAGCTTCGCGCACCCGCTGGGCGCGCGCGAATCGTCGCCTGGCTGGGCATGGCCTGTCTGACCCTGTCGGCGCAGGCGGCCCAGCCGCTGGCGCAGGGCAGCGTGCCCGGCGCCGGGCAGGTGGTGGTCAGCCCGGCCGACCTGCAGGCCGACCTGCAGCGTGTGCCGCCCGAGGTGCGCCCGCAGTTGCTGGCACGGCCCGAGGCGATGCAGCGCCTGGTCACTAACCTCTACACCCGCCGCGCGCTGGCTGAACGCGCGCAGGAGCAGGGGCTGGACAAGCGCCCCGAGATCGCCGCCGAGCTGGCGCTGGCGCGCGACAAGGTGCTCTCTGACGCACTGTTGGCGCAGGTGGTGGACAAGGGCAACACCCCGCCCGACGACAAGGCGCTGGCGCTGGCCAAAGCCATGTACCAGGCCCACCCCGAGGACTACCAGAACCCTGAGCAGGTGCGCGTGCGCCACATCCTCATTGCGCCCACCAAGGACAAGGACGATGCCGCCGCCGCCAAGGAGGCCGCCGATCTGCTGGCCAAGCTCAAGTCCGGCGCCGATTTCGCCGCGTTGGCCAAGGAGTTTTCCGCCGACCCGGGCAGCGCTGAAAAGGGCGGGGATCTGGGCTTCTTTGCGCCCGGTCGCATGGTGCCCGAATTCACCGAGGCGGCGTTCGCGCTCAAGAAGCCGGGGGAACTCAGCGGTGTGGTCAAGACCAAGTACGGTTATCACATTCTGCAACTGGAGGCCCGCAAGCCCGCGGGGCCGCAATCATTTGACGAGGTAAAGGACACCCTGCTCGCGAAGGTCAAGCAGTCTGAAGTCCAGAAGGGCCGCACCGAACTGGCCGGCCAGCTCGAAGCCACGATGAAGCTCGACGAAGCCGCTCTGAAGGCCGCGACCGCGTCGCTCAAACAGGCCGAAGCCGCGCAAGAGCCCGCCCCCAAGAAATAGTCTCTCGCAGGAGCGGCTTGAGCCGCGAAGGTATGCTTTCGCTTTCGCGTTGTAGGAGCGGCTTCAGCCGCGAAGGCGTGCGCTCGCGCTTTCGCGGCTGAAGCCGCTCCCACAGGGGCTCCTACAATCGCAGGTTTTCCTTTTTCCCTTGTTCTTCATGAGCGCTTTGTGGACCGAGGCTCTGGCGCTGCGGCGCGCGCGCGCGCTGGCCTGGGTGCTCACCCGCCGTGAGCTGGCGCAGCGCCACCAGGGCACGGCGCTGGGCATCGCCTGGCCCTACCTGCAGCCGCTGCTGACGGTGGCGGCCTACTACCTGGTGTTCGACGTGGTGTTCGCCATGCGCCTGGGCGAGGGCGCGCCCACGCGCGCGGTGGGCGCCTTCCTGGTCGTCGGCGCGCTGCCGTGGATGGCGTTTTGCGACGCGCTCTCGCGCGGCATGAACAGCCTGATCGACGCGGGCGAGCTGTTGCGCAAGAACCCGCTGCCGCCAGTGCTCTTCACCACCCGCGCGGTGCTGGCCAGCAGCCTGATCTACGGCCCCTTGATGCTGCTCGTCGCCCTGGCCTACATCCCGGCGCACGGGCTGCGCCCGGCCATCGTGGCACTGCTGCCCTTGATGGCGCTGCAGTTGCTCTTGTGCCTGCTGCTGGCCTACCTGCTTGCCATCCTCACCGCCGCGCTGCGCGACGTGGGGCAGTTGGTGGGTTTCATGCTTTCCGTGGGCATTTATCTCTCGCCCATCCTGTTCCCGCTGAGCCTGTTCCCCGTCAACTGGCGCTGGGTGCTGTGGCTCAACCCGATGACGGCGCTGGTGATCGGCTACCAGCAGGTGCTGCTGGCAGGCGCCTGGCCGCCCGTGAGTACCTGGCTGGTGGCGCTGGCCTGGATCGCGCTGGCGGCGCTGCTGCTCAACGCCCTGGTGGCGCGCAGCCGCGATCAATTGGTGGATTGGTTGTAGGTGTTTTCTCCTTCCCCCTTTGGGGCTGAGGGCTGCGGCTCCCTCTGCGCCTGCGCGCAGATGGACAGCCCGAAGAGCGGCGGCGTCTCGCCGCCAGCACCGAGGCAGGGACGGGGGCTGCGGCTTGTGGACGAAGTGAAGCGCGAGCTTGACTGGGCTGAAGTTTGAATGGAGCGCGGCTACAGGCTGTCCAGAAATTTACCAGCCACGGCCACGCAGTGATCGAAGCGCGGCGAGTATTCCAGCGTAGCGATCGCGTCGAACGCAGCCCGCAAACTGGGATGTGGCTGCCGGATCTGAGCCAGGAAGGCATTCCGATGACGCAGCAAAAATGGCTTTGCTGCCAGCAGCTGCATCGGCTTTCGCTCGACCACCAGCGCCAAATCAAACAGGTCGCGCGCCGTGACGCGGTCGCCACGGTGGTACATCTTCTTGGCGATGATCTCGGCAGCCGTTTCCACTTTGACGACACGGCCTCCAAGGTTCCAGATTTCCCAGGCGTCATCCAGCAGATTGGGGGCGGATATGAAGTCCACCTCACCCTCTTCGAACTGGAGCTTGACGAACATGCCCGGCTGTTCCGTGTAATCCCCGGTCATATCCGCCGCCGTGTCGCTCAGCCGTGGGGTGACAAAGCCCAGGTACTGCGGATCAGGCACAAAAATGTCGATGTCCTTGCTCATCCGGTGGCGGTAGCGGAACATCAACACGGTTCCACCGCCCAAGGTCCAGAACGGGTCTGTTATGCCACCGTACTGGCTGATCTCGTCGATCAACGCCAACGCACGCGGAAACAGGCTCTCCCAAGCCCCGCTGGGCAGCGAATCGGATTTCATGCCCACAGTGCCCGGCGGTGGACGGATAGCGCCTGCGCGAGTTTTGCGACGTTGCGCCAGATCTGCCGAGGTGGGCGATGCGCATGCGCCGCAGCCTCCTCCACCGCCATCACGACGGTGGGCACGGGGGCCTCATCCAGCAAATGGGTCAGGTGTGGGGCGAACGCAGGCGGCACATCGCCACTGGCCAGGGCCTGCTCCAGTACCTCGGGGGCCAGTTCATGCGCATAGCTGACACTGGCTGTCTTGGCCGCCATCCACAAGCCGCGTTTTTTGCGCCGCGCCTGGGTATCCGGCTGGGCGCTATCGAGCCCCAGTACGGCCATCACCTGCCCAACACGGTTGACACCCAGATCACTCAAGGTGCCGCGTTCCAGCCCAACCACGGTCTGGCGCGACAGGCCGCTCAGGTGTGCCAGTTGCGCCTGGGTCAGACCCAGCTCGGCACGCCGGGCGCCGACGGTATGGCCAATTTCGATCAGGTTCATGATGAACGACGGTTCAATATGTTTAAAATATTCGACATCGTAAGCGATCTTCTGCTGGATTCAAACCGCAAGTGCAATGTCTGCTTTCTGACATTGTGGAGGGGGGGCTCATTTGAGCTGCGAACGCCTCGGCCACAATACGCCCCTCATGACCGCCACCGACACCGTGCTCCAGGTTGAAAGCCTGGGCAAGGAATACAAGCTCTATCCCTCGCCGCGCGCGCGCCTGAAGGCGCTGGTGACGGGCCGCGCCACGCACCGCAGTCACTGGGCGCTGCGGGACGTATCGTTCACGCTGCGCCGCGGCCAGTGCATCGGCGTGATCGGCGATAACGGCGCGGGCAAGAGCACGCTGCTCAAGCTGCTGGCGGGCACGTTGCAGCCTTCCACCGGGCAGCTCAGCCGCATCGGGCGCGTGACGGCCATCCTGGAGCTGGGCGCGGGCTTTCACCCCGATTTCAGCGGGCGCGATAACCTGTACTTCGGCGGCAGCCTGATCGGCATCGCACGCGAAGAGATGGCGCGGCTGGAGCCTTCGATCATCGAGTTCTGCGAGCTGGGCGAGGCGCTGGACCGCCCGGTGAAGACGTATTCCTCGGGCATGACGGTGCGCCTGGCGTTCGCGCTCGTCACCGCCGTGCAGCCGGACGTGCTCATCATCGACGAGGCGCTGGCCGTGGGCGACCAGCATTTCCAGAAGAAGTGCGTGGAGCGCATCACCGCGTTCCGCGAAAACGGCTGCACCATCCTGTTTTGCTCGCACAGCCCCTACCACGTGCGCCACCTGTGCGACGCGGCGCTGTGGCTGGACGGCGGGCGCGTGCAGCAGTTCGGCGAGACCGAGGCGGTGCTGGCCGCCTACGACCTGCACACGCGCGAGGCCGAGGCCGCCGCCGGGCCGCCCGAACTGCCCCTGGCCGCCGCGCCGGTGCCCGTGCCCCCGGCGGATGCGGGCAGCGCCTGCATCGTGGCCGTCGACGTGGCCCACCTGCACGACGAGGGTGACGGCCAGCCGCCGCTGCTGCAGGGGCAGGACCTGGTCGTAACCCTCACCGTGCGCGGACGCGGCGAAGAGCGCCCGCACATCGGCTTCATGATCGAGCAGTCGCGGGGCGTGGGCATCACGTCGCTGGCCACGCACGAGGACGGCGCCGCCCCGGTGCGGCTGCCCGACGGCACCTGGCGCTCGGTGCTGACCTTTCCCGACCTGCCGCTGCACAGCGGCAGCTACGTGATCAGCGCCTTCCTGTTCGACGAGACGGGCCTGGCGGTGTATGACCAGTGGTTTCAGTTCAGGCACTTTCGCTTCATCTACCCCAAGCCGCTGCCGGGGCTGGTGCGGCTGGCGCATCGGTGGGAGTGATGGGGTGGCTTTTTCGCGGCTGAAGCCGCTCCCAAAAAACAGTCAGCAGGCATCTAGCTTGTTCTGTGGGAGCGGCTTCAGCCGCGAATGTTGAACATGATGCACCGATGAATGTCCTCGCCACCAGCCACCGTTTGCGCACCGGCCGCCATTCAGACATTGGCCGTGCTTACCTGCTGACCACGGTGGCACGTGAGAGGCAGACGGTGTTTGCACATTTTCCCCATGCCCGGATGGCGATCAGCGCTTTACATGACTGCGACGCGGCGGGCTTGTCGTTCACGCTGGCTTTTGTCTTGATGCCTGATCATTTGCGCTGGCTGGTTCAGTTGCAATGCGGCACTTTGTCGGGGTTGATGCAGCGCTTCAAGTCGCGCAGCGCTGCCGCCATCAATCACTGTCGCGGCATGGCGGGCAAATCTTTGTGGCAGCCAGGGTTTCATGATCACGCGCTACGCGATGGGCAGAATATCCGCGCCGTGGCTCGCTACGTGATCGCGAACCCGCTGCGCGCCGGGCTGGCAGAGCGGGTGGGAGACTATCCCCATTGGGATGCCGTTTGGATGTGAGTCGTGCTGTTCGCGGCTGAAGCCGCTCCCACCAACTCGAAGCAGACAAGTCCTCCCCCCCTGTGGGAGCGGCTTCAGCCGCGAATGCCCCGATATCCCCGAAAATACCCGCATGACACACCACCCAACCCCCGGCGAGCAACTGCTGCGCGAAGGGGAACAACTGTTGGCGCGCGGCGACCGCGTCGGCGCGGCGCAGGTGCTGGCGCGCGCGCGCGATGAGCGCGATGTGCTGCTGGCGGCCCATGCGCTGATCGAGGCGCACGATCTCGTGGGCTCGTACCGCAATGTGATGGGGCTCGACTGCACCATCAGCCCCGACGACGACATCTTTCGCTTCTTTCTGGGGCATGCCTCCAGCCGCAACCCGTTGCGCGACTATCTGGCCGACGGCTGGCGCACGCTGGCCGAGTTGATGCTGCTCCTTGAACGCGTGGATCAGCCCCTCGTGAAGATGTCGGACGTGCTCGAATTCGCCAGCGGCCACGGCCGCTTCACGCGTCATCTGGTCAAGGCCATCGGCGCCGGGCGGGTGACGGTGTCGGACGTGGTGGACAGCGCCGTGGCCTTTGCCCGCGACACCTTCGCGGTGCGTGGCTTCGCCTCGGCCAGCGTGCCCGAGCAGGTGCGCTGGCCGCAGGCGTTCGATCTGGTGTTCGTGCTCTCGCTGTTCAGCCACCTGCCGCGCACCACCTGGGCGCGCTGGCTGGCGCAGTTGTGGAGCGCGGTGGCGCCGGGGGGGCTGCTGGTGCTGTCCACCCACGGCGCCAAGGCGGCGGCGTTCGACAGCGTGGCCCTTGACGAGGACGGCTTCTTCTTCGCCCCGTCGAGCGAATCACATGCGATCGCGGCGCAGGAGTACGGCACGGCCTTCACCAGCGAGGCTTTCGTGCGCGCGCGCATCGCCGAGGTTTGCGGCGCCGAGAGTCTGGTGCATTTCGCCCCGGTGCATTTCTGGAACCATCAGGATGCGTGGGTGCTGCGCAAGAGCGCGTCATGAGGCACGCGTGGCTGGCGCTGCGCGAGCGCTTTTTCGGACTGGCACCGTGGGATGCCTCGCGCATCGGCGACGAGTGGTTTCGAGCGCATTTCGACTATGCGGCCGAGGTGGTGCATGCCTGGCTGGCCGATGCGCTCGATCTGCGCACCGCGCGGCTGCTCAACTTCGGCTGCGGCGATGGCATCTCTGACCTGGCGCTGGTGCTGCGCCATGGCGCGACGCGCATCCACGGCGTGGACATCCGCCGCGAGTACGCCAAGCTGCCGCGCATCGCGCGCGAGCAGCTTGGCATGGCGCGCATTCCAGCGGCGCTGACCTTTGAAACCATAGCACCTGGCACGGCACTGGCGGGGCGCCATCAAGGTTTTGACGGCATCATGAGCTGGTCCACCTTTGAGCATGTGCAGCGTGAGCAGTTGCTGCCCATCCTGCGCGACCTGCACACCTGCCTGCGCCCGGGCGGGGTGTTCTTCCTGCAGATCGAGCCGCTGTTCCATTCGCCCTGGGGCTCGCACCTGCGCCGCTACATCGAGACGCCATGGCAGCATCTGCTGGTGCCGGAAGACGAACTGTGGCGCGAGATCGAGGCGCACCAGGGGCCGATCGCCGCCGACGAGGTGGATTTCGGCTTCGCCGACTTTGGCGTCGATGGCTACAAGCGCTTCGTCTTCGAGCAGTACCGCGAGCTCAACCGTCTGACGGCGGACGAGCTGGTGGCGCTGGTGCAGCAGGCGGGCTTTGCAGTGCAGCGGCAGGAACGGCGCAGCGTGGATGTGCAACCCCCGCCCGAGCTGGTCGAGCGCCATGGTGCCGAGGTGCTGCGCAACAACGAGATTTTCCTGCTCTTGCGCAAGGGCGAATGACCGTGGCGCTCGCTTCGATGGCAGGGCGGAAAGACGGCAAACCCTTGCTGCCGCCATGCGGCCGGGCTGCGTGATGTCCTCCAATCGCTTCGATGCCCTGCGCCTGGCGGCCGCGCTTGCGGTGCTGGCCGCGCATGGCGATTTTCTCTATCGGCTGCATCTGCCCGTGCCGTTTCCCGGGCACAGCCTGGGCTCGCTGGCGGTGTATGTTTTTTTCTTCATCAGCGGCTACCTCGTCTGCCAGAGCTGGCAGCGCCAGCCTGTCTGGAGCGCGTTCTGGACCAAGCGCCTGGCGCGCATCTTCCCGGGCCTGATCGTGGCGGTGGGGTTTTCGGTGTTCGTGCTCGGGTGGGTGGTCACCACCTTGCCCTCGGTCGCTTACTGGAGCGCGCCCGGCACCTGGCTCAATTTCGTGAACAACGCGTTGGCGCTGGCGACGGTGCAGACGCTGCCGGGCGTGTTCGAGTCCAACCCTTTTGCGCGCGCGGTCAATGGTTCGCTCTGGACCATACGCTACGAGCTGGCGATGTACCTGCTGCTGGCGCTGCTGGCCTGGCTGGTTCGGGGGCAGCGCCGGGCCTATGGTGCGATGGCTCTGGCGCTGGCTTTGCTCTGGTGGGTGGCGCGCCGCTGGCATTGGGATGCGGCGCTGGAGGCGGGTGGCGGCCCTCTCGCGCAGGTCTTTCGCTGGCAGGATTTTTGCGGATTCGGCGTGCCGTTTTTCATGGGCAGTGCGTTTGCCGCCCACGCGGTGCGGGTGCGGCACTGGATGGCCGCGGCGGCGCTGCTGGCGGCGGGCGTGGCGCTCTGGGTCACCAGCGATACCGTGCGCCAGGTGGCGGTGTGGGGCCTGATCGCGCTGGGCACGTTTTACCTGGCGCACGTGGCGGCATCGGCTCAGGGCGGCGCCCGGCGCGGGCGCGTCGATCTGTCCTACGGCGTGTACATCTACGCGTTTCCGGTGCAGCAGGCGGTGACGCAGTGGAGCCTGAGCGCCGGTTGGCCGCTGTGGGCCTGCATGTCGCTCTCGCTGGTGCTGGTGCTGGTACTGGCGTGGCTGTCGTGGTTCAGGGTGGAGCGCCCGTGCATCGAGTGGGCGCAGCGGCGCCTTCGTCGCGGGGATGGGCGCGCGGCTGTTCGCGGCTGAAGCCGCTCCCACCAATACCCAGCTTGTGTCCGTGCCCTGTGGGAGCGGCTTCAGCCGCGAAGGTCTGGTCGGTGGCCAGTCTCGGGCAGACACATGTGCGCGTTGGCCGACCGACTTTCAGAATTTACCCAGGCCTGCCAGCGTGCCGTGCCGATCTTTCACGCGCAGGACATAGACGGTGCTGGAGCCGCTGGCGTTGTCGTGGAGGCCGATGGCGCGGCCGCTGACCGGCGTGAAGCGGTAGTTGTCGATGGACACCATGGTCTGGTCCGTGCATTTGACCGCTTCCATCGCGCCACCGCCCGGGTAGTTGCAGCGGATGCTCAGAAGGGCGCCTGTGCCGGTTGCGGTGTTCGGGTCGGACGAATACGCAGCGTTGAGATCGTAATACCGCAGTTGCCTTCTTTCCGGATCGAAGATCATCCAGCCACCGAACAGGGATTCGGGAGACGGAGCGGTGGCCCCGAACCGGTAGCGCTGCATGGCCACGGGCGATTCACCGGGGAACTGGATCGTGCCCTGGGTGGGTGAGCTGAAGCGCTACTGCACCGCGCCGACGTCGGCCACCTCATGGCCGCTGAGCGCCGGGCCGCCGAAGTAGCGCCCGCCCTCATAGCGTTTGAGGTGTCCGCCCGCCTCGTTGTGCGCGTATGGCGCGACGGCAAGGTGGGAGGTGGGCGCGCCGGATTTCTTGTAGTTGTAGACCTGCATCACGAGAATGCCGTCCTGCACGTCGATGGCCATGCCCCGGCCAGGATTGCCGTCTACCTCGGAGGTAACGACCCAGGCGCCGTTCTGCACCGTGAAGTCGTTGGCGGCCAGGACGATGCTGCCGGCAAGTGCGGTGGAGCGCTGAAACTGCGTGATCTTCATCGGTGATCCCTCTATTTCATGGTTCGCGAGCGTGCGCGTAGGCACGAACAGCCATTCTGTGGGGCGGGGAAGAGGGGGACAAGTGACTTTCGTCACGGCTTGTAGGGGGGCATTCGCGGCTGAAGCCGCTCCCACAAACCACCGCAACGGGGTGCTCTGTTCCTGTGGGAGCGGCTTCAGCCGCGAAGACTCGCGAGCCTCAGGCCTGCAGCCAGTTCTTCACGCGGCGCTGCCAGTGCGCGGGCACGGCGCGTGCCACCGCGCGCAGCACGGGCAGCGAACGCAGCCAGACAAGGCCGCCCAGAAGGCCGGTCTTGACGAGGGTGTTGGCACCGGGCTGCGGCAGGTAGCGCGCGAGCGTGGCGGCGTCCAGTGCTGGCGCCAGTGCGTCGGGCGCTTGCAGGCCGCTGGAGTAGTCGCGGTCATAGCGCCAGTCGGTGGCGGCGGTGCCGGTGCCCGCCGGGAGCTGCGGCGCGGTGGCGTCGATGAAGTGCGTGCTGCGCAGCGCGCCGAAGAACTCCACCCATTGCGCTGCACTCTGGTTCCAGGGGGCGACCCAGCTCCAGGCGCGGCCCGCGAGGCGCTCGGCAAAGGCGCCGACGTCGGGCACGGCCACGGGCAGGCCCGCGGCCAGCACGGCGCTCAGCGTGTAGCTGTAGGTCTCAGGCCATTGCGCCGGAAACCAGACCAGATCGGGCTTGAGCCAGGCCAGCAGGCCGGGCAGGTCCTCGTCCTGGTATTCGCCGTGCACCGTGAGCCGCGCGCGCGGCTGGGTCTGCAGGTGGCGGTAGCAGTAGCCGAGCAGGTGAAATTCCAGCGGGGCGCCGCGCCGCGCGGCTTCGAGCGCGGCGGCTTCGAGCACATCGGCGCCCTTGATGACGCTGAGCGCGCCGATGACGACGATTTTCAGGGGTCGGTCGCCCTGCATCGGTTCGGGTGCGGGTTCGGGCAACGGGGTGCCGGGCGCGATGTCGGTGTGCGCCACGACGAGCAGGTGTGCCGCCGGCGCGAACGCGGCGATGCGCCGGCCGCAGTCGTCGCTGGGGGCGAAGACGTGGCGCGCGCCGGTGAGCAGTTGCGCGTTGGCACCGCGCCATTGGGCGACGGTGCTGGCCCCGGGTGGCGCGTCGCCGGGCGCGGCCATGCTGGGCGGGCAGCAGTTGCACTGGCCCGGGGTGTCTTCACCCTCGTAGCGGCCGCTCGTGCCCGTCATGCTGATGTGGGTGCAGTAGCTGTAGTAGTCGTGGACCGTGCAGTCGTAGGCCACGTTCAGCAGCGCGGGCAGGTCGCGCACGCGTGCGTCGTGTCCGAGCAGGTGATGAAAGTGCACATGGCACACGCCGAGCTGGCGCAGGATGGCGAGCAGTTCATCGACCTGGTCTTTCAGGCGGAAGGCGAGTGCGAAGCCTTCGTTCCTGTCTGCCATGCGCAGCAGGACACAGCCGCCTGCGGCCGGGGTGAGCGTGAGGAACTGCGCCTGATCGGCCAGGTGCAGGGCCAGCTCGCGCACGTGGCGCAGCGTGCCGCCAGCGCGGTCGTGCAGCACGGCGAGGACGGTCGGCAGATGCGTGGCCTGCAGCCGCGCGACGTCGATCGCCAGGCGGTACGGTGCCGCCGGATCGGCCGCCACGAAGGCCTGCACCTCGCGCGCGTAGCGCGGGTGCAGGCGGTCGAGCGTCTGCATGGCGGCGCGCTCGCGCGGGCTCTTGCTGTCGCCGAAGCTCACGCCGCCGGTGTGCAGCACAAAGGTGTCCAGCAGGTGCAGGTTGCGCCAGCCTTGGGCGGCGGCGCGCTGGCAGAAGTCGTTTTCCTCGCCATAGCCCTTGCCGAAGTGCTCGACGTCGAACAGGCCGATCTCGCGCAGGGCGTCGCGGCGGATGTACATGCAGAAACCCACGCCCGTGGGCACGTCCACCACCGCGCCGGGGTTGGTTCGAGCGCACAGCGCGTCCAGGCTCGCGGTGGTGTGCCCGGGCGGCAGCGCGTTGGCCTCGCAAAAACGCGGATAGCTGCAGAGGGTGGCGTTGGTCGAGAGCGGCGTGACGCTGGCCACGCGCGCATCGCCGTAGGCGGCGGCGCGCAGGCGGTCGAGCCAGTCGTTCGCCACCTCGGTGTCGCTGTTGAGCAGCAGCACGTCGTTCTCGCCCGAGTGCCGCATGCCGCGGTTGACGGTGGCGACGAAGCCGAGGTTCTCCTCGTTCTCCAGCAGCGTGATGCGCTCGTCCTGTGCCGCGATCTCGCGCAGCCATGCGGTGACCTCGGGCTCGGGGCTGGCGTCGTTGATGACGATGAGGCGCCAGGCGCAGCGCACGGGCGCGGCAAGCACGGAGCGGATGCACAGCTGGGTATCGGCCAGGCCCTTGTAGACCGGGACGATGATGTCCACCGGGTGTGCGGGTGGCGCGATCGGATGCGAGACGGGAGGTGCCGCTGGCTTGGCGCTGCCGCGGCCGAGCAGGCGATCAAGGCTCATCTTGGCGTGGACGATGGGGCGGGTGGCCCGGAAGATGGTGGAATTTTCGATGGTGGTCAGGTGCTCGCTCAGGCCACGCAATTCATGGCGCAGACGAATGGATTCATTGCCCCACTGGGCAGACTGCCGCTGGAATTCCTGGCTCTGGCGATGCCAGTGGGCCGCTTCCGTCTGACTTGTCTGGAGCTGCTCTGCCAAGTGATGTGCAATGGGTTCGAGTTCGGCAATGCGCGCCTGCAGAGGCTGCACGGTGGTTGACAGGGCCAGGTAGTCGGCCGACATGGGCCAGCCCAGGTCGGCTTCGAGCCTGGCGGCGCCGGCCATGTGCGGCGCGGGAATGGGCAGCTCCATCCACGGGTCGTCGCCCGTGAGCAGCAGCAGCGCGGGGCTGCTGGCGGGCAGCGGCGCCTGCCAGAGAATGTGCTGCAGGCGTGCATGGGCGAGCAGGTGCGGCTCGCGCTCTTCGCTGCTCCAGCGCCACAACACGGCACCTTGGGCATCGAGTAGGCGCAGGCCGTGCAGGCGCAGGAAGCCGGGTCGGTCGGCCGGGTCGAGCCGGATGGTGGCTGGGGGCGCATCGCGCGTGGGCAGATCGAAGCGCAGCGTCTGCCGATCCAGCCCCATGATGCCCGTGGCGCTGCGCTTGTCTTCTTCGGCAAAGCCCTGCCCCCAGGAGACATAGAGCTGCGCGGTGAAAAGCGCCGAGGCGGGCGCGGTGTCCGCCGGGATGTCGTTCGAAGCGGCTTCTTCGACCGGTTCGGCCACGCCGATGAACTGGTAGGTGAGCGCATCGGGCGCGGCCAGCAGGTAGCGCGCGACGGCGGGCGGCAGGTCGTCGAAGCGTGCCTTGAACTCCGAATCGGGCAGCTCGCGGCGGATGGTGTCGAGCTCGCGCAATGCCCAGCGGTGCTCGCCCAGGAAGCGCCCGAGCGAGCGGCGCGTGAAAAAGCGCAGGTGGGTGCGATCGAGCAGCCCTTCCTCGCGGTAGCGGAACTCGCCCTGCAGCAGCTCGGCGATGAGGCCGGCGTAACCGGCGTTGGGCACCGAGGTGAGCAACTGGCCGCCGCCCTTGAGCAGCAGGCGGCAGGCATCGAGCACGCGCTCGGGTGCGCTCAGGTGTTCGAGCACGTCGGCGCAGACGATGATGTCGTAAGTGTTGTGCTCGAATGTTTCCGGCAGATTGCAGGTTTCGAGGTTGGCGACGACCACGCGCCGGTAGTGCGGACGCGCGTGCGCGGCTTCAAGCTCGCTCCAGGTCAGGCCGTCGACGGTGCACTGCCGGGTTTCGCGCAGATGCTGGCCGAGCGCGCCGCTGCCGCAGCCCAGGTCGAGCACGGTGGCGCCCGCCGGGGTGAGGCCAGCCAGGACGGAGAGCGAGGTGCGCTCGCCCTCGCGGATGCTGCGCAGGTAGACGTGCAGATCCGTGATGGTTTGTGTCATGGAGCGCGATTATCCCTGGGTCCCGCCATGGGCTGTATCGGCTTGCAGCGACAATAGCCGCCCTATGGGAGCGTCAGTTTCGACCGCGGGAAGAGGGCTGGTCGTGTCGGTGGTGAGCCACGGGCACGGCGCGGCCGTGCGGGCCTTGCTGGCCGATCTGGCGCGCGGCTCGGCGGGCGTGGTCACGCGCGTGGTGCTGACGCTCAATGCGCCGGGCGAGCCCGACCCGGTCGAGGCCGACGCGCCGTGGCCGTTTGCGCTGCAGGTGCGGCGCAATGCGCGCTCGCGCGGCTTTGGCGCCAACCACAACCGGGCGCTGCAGGGTGCCGATGAGGCCTTCGTCTGCGTGCTCAATCCGGACGTGCGGCTGCCCATGGAGCCGTTTGCCGATCTGACGCGGCTGGCGGGCGCGCCGGGCGTGGGCGCGGCCTACCCGCTGCAGCTCGATGGCGATGGGCAGGTGCAGGACAGCGAGCGTGCGCTGCCCACGCCGCTGGCGCTGTGGCGCAGGCGCGTGCTCGGCCGCGGCGAGGCACGCGTGGATTGGGTGAACGCGGCCTGCCTGGTGCTGCCCTTGCCGGTATGGCGCCGGATGGGCGGCTTCGATGAGCGTTATTTCATGTATTGCGAGGATGTGGACCTGTGCCTGCGCCTTCGCCTGGCGGGCCTGCGCCTGGTGCGCGCGCCGGTGAGCGTGGTGCACGCGGGGCGGCGCGCGAGCCGGCGCAGCGTGGTGCATCTGGCCTGGCATGTGCGCAGCCTGCTGCGGCTGTGGTGCTCACGCAGTTTTCGGGCGGCTTGCCGCCTGGCGCCGGTCGGCCGGACGGCGCTGGCGCGTGAAGGGCGGTCATGATCGTGCTGGCTGTCGTGGCGTTTCTTGTGACCCTGTGCTCGGCGGCGCTGGTGATCCGCTGGCTGGGGCGGCGCGCGGTGCGCTACGGCGCGCGCAAGCCGCAGCGCTTTCATGCGGGGGAGATTCCGCGCCTGGGCGGGGTGGCGCTGCTGGCGGGGCTGGGCGCGGGCTGGCTCGTCGGCGCCTGGCAGACGCTGGGCGGAGACCCGGGCTCGCTGCGGCTCGGTCCGGACGTGCTGCTGTGGCTGGTGGTGCTGCTGCCGGCCGTGCTGTGCGGCGTGCTCGAGGACATGACACAGCGCCTGAAGGTGGGCTGGCGCCTGACGATGACGCTGATTTCGGGCCTGCTGGCGCTGTGGCTGCTTGGTCTGAACGTAGTGCGGCTGGATTTGCACTGGCTCGATGCCGTGCTGCGGATGGCACCCTGGCTGGGCATGGGCATCGTGCTGCTGGCGGTGGCGGGCCTGCCGCATGCGTTCAACATCATCGACGGCTACAACGGTCTGGCGGGCATGGTGGCCTTCATCATCAGCCTGGCGCTGGCGCATGTGTGCCTGCAGGTGGGCGACCGCCAGCTGGCGGCCATCGTCGTGTGCCTGGCAGGGGCGACAGCGGGTTTCCTGGTGTGGAACTATCCGCGCGGCCTGCTGTTCGCGGGCGATGGCGGGGCCTATCTCTGGGGCGGCGTGGTGGCGTTGGCGAGCATCGCGCTGGTGCAGCGCCACCCCCAGGTGTCGCCCTGGTTTCCGGCGCTGCTGCTGATCTACCCGGTGTGGGAGACGGTGTTTTCCATCTACCGCAAGCTCGCGCGCGGCGAGTCGCCGGGCATGGCCGATGCGCTGCATTTTCATCAGCTGATCTACCGGCGCATCGTGCGCAGCGTGCTGTTCGAGGACGAGGCGCGGCGCATGCTCAAGCGCAACAACCGCACGGCGCCCTATCTGTGGGCCTTCACCATGCTGTCGGTCGTGCCGGCCGTGCTGTTCTGGAGCAACACGCCGGTGCTGCTGGCGGTGTGCCTGCTGTTTTGCGTGAGCTATGTGGTGGCTTACGTGGCCATCATCCGGTTCCGGGTGCCGGACTGGCTCAGGTTCTGAGGCGGCAGTGCGGCACAATTTTCGCAATGCCTTTCTTTTTTGCCGTTCGCGGCCGAAGGCGCTCCCACCGTGGCTGAGAGTTTTGAATTTGTCCGGAGACCCGACATGACCGACTTCGCTTCCATCGCCGCCCGCGACAAGGCCGAGATCCTGGCCCAGGCGCTGCCCTACATCCGTGCATTTCACGGCAAGACGCTGGTGATCAAGTACGGCGGCAACGCCATGACCGACCCGGCGCTGCAGCAGGATTTTGCCGAGGACGTGGTGCTGCTCAAGCTCGTGGGCATGAACCCGGTGGTGGTGCACGGCGGCGGGCCGCAGATCGAGGCGGCCTTGAAGCGCCTGGGCAAGCAGGGGCGCTTCATCCAGGGCATGCGCGTGACCGATGCCGAGACCATGGAGGTGGTCGAGTGGGTGCTGGCGGGCGAGGTGCAGCAGGACATCGTCGGCCTGATCAACCAGGCGGGCGGCAAGGCCGTGGGCCTGACCGGGCGCGACGGCGGGCTGATCCGCGCGAAAAAGCTCAAGCTGCTGGACCCCAAGGACCCGAGCGTGGAGCATGACGTGGGGCAGGTGGGCGAGATCGTGGCGGTGGATTCGAGCGTGGTCAAGGCCTTGCAGGACGACGCCTTCATTCCGGTGGTCAGCCCCATCGGCTTCGGCGCGGACAACGAGAGCTACAACATCAACGCCGACGTGGTGGCGAGCCGCCTGGCGACGGAGCTCAAGGCCGAAAAGCTGCTGCTGCTGACCAACATCCCGGGCGTGCTCGACAAGCAGGGTCAACTGCTGCCCGAGCTGACCGCGGCGCAGATCGATGCGCTCATCGATGACGGCACGATCTCGGGCGGCATGCTGCCCAAGCTGGCGGGCGCGATCGCCGCGGCCAAGGCCGGGGTGAACGCGGTGCACATCGTGGACGGGCGCGTGCCGCATGCGATGCTGCTGGAAATTTTGACCGATCAGGCGTACGGGACGATGATTCGGGGCTGAGGGCCGGCCCCGGCGCGGGCGCGGGCACACTGGGTATGAGGGGGCTGGCGTTGCACCGGACTTTCGTGCAAAATAGCACGACCGTTCGTTTTATTCCATGCCCATTTCTCTCCTCTCCTCTCACACGCCCCCGGTGCGCCGAGGCGGCGCTCGCGCCGCGCACAAGGGCCAGCAGACCAAGGCCGCCATCGTGGATGCCGCGCTGCAGCTGGCCACGCAGGTGGGGCTGGAGGGGCTGTCGATCGGCGCCGTCGCCGAGGCCACGGGCATGAGCAAGTCGGGCGTGTTCGCCCACTTCGGCTCGCGCGAGGAGCTGCAGATCTCGGTCATTCACGAATACCACCAGCGCTTCGAGCAGGAGGTGTTTCAGCCCGCGATGCAGCAGGCGCGCGGCCTGCCGCGCCTGAAGGCGCTGTTCGACCACTGGATGCAGCGCACCTCGGTGGAACTCGATTCGGGCTGCATCTACATCAGCGGCGCGGTGGAGTTCGACGACCGCCCGGGGCCGGTGCGCGATGCGCTGGCCGAGTCGGTGCGCATCTGGCTTGCCGCCGTGCGCCGCGCCATCGTGCAGGCGCGCGAATGCGGGCAGCTCAGGCCCGACACCGACGAGGCGCAGATGCTGTTCGGCATCCACGGCCTGATTCTGGCGCTGCACTACGAGGCGCGCTTCTTGAAGGTGCCGGGCGCGATCGAGCGCGCGCACCGGGGATTCGACAACATCCTTGCACGCTACGCCGTGTAAATCCTCAACCACAGCAACCACTCAGGAGAGTCCACATGCCCACTTACACGCCGCCGCTGCGCGACATGCAATTCGTGATGCACGAGGTGTTTCACGTGACCGACGAGTTCAAGGCCATGCCGCGCTATGCCGAGGTCGATGTCGACACGGTCAACGCGGTGCTGCAAGAGGCGGGCAAGTTCGCCGCCGAGGTGGCGTTTCCGCTGAACATCAGCGGCGACACCGAGGGCTGCCGGCTCGATCCGGCAACGCACGAGGTGGCGACACCCAAGGGCTTCAAGGAGGCCTACCAACAGTATGTGCAAGGCGGCTGGGCGGCGCTCTCGTGCGAGCCCGAGTATGGCGGGCAGGGCTTGCCGTATGCGGTCAACCAGGGCCTGTACGAGATGCTCAACAGCGCCAACCAGGCATGGACGATGTACCCTGGCCTGTCGCACGGCGCGTACGAGGCGCTGCATGCGCACGGCACGCAAGAGCAGAAAAAGACCTATCTGCCCAAGCTCACGAGCGGCGAGTGGACGGGCACGATGTGCCTGACCGAGCCGCACTGCGGCACCGACCTGGGCCTGCTGCGCACCAAGGCCGAGCCCGTGGGCGACGGCACGTACAGGATCACCGGCAACAAGATCTTCATCAGCGCGGGTGAGCACGGCTTCACCAGCAACATCGTGCACCTGGTGCTCGCGCGACTGCCCGACGCGCCTAAGGGCAGCAAGGGCATCAGCCTCTTCGTCGTGCCCAAGTTCAAGGTCAATGCCGACGGCAGCCTGGGCGAGCGCAACGCCATCTACTGCACGGCGCTGGAGCACAAGATGGGCATCCACGGCAACGCCACCTGCGCGCTCAGCCTGGACGGCGCCGTGGGCACCCTGGTGGGCGAGCCCAACAAGGGCCTGGCCGCGATGTTCGTGATGATGAACACGGCGCGCCTGGGCGTGGGCAACCAGTCGCTGGGTCTGACCGAGGTGGCGTTCCAGAACGCGCTCGCCTACGCCAAGGACCGCATCCAGATGCGCAGCCTCTCGGGCAAGAAGGCCAAGGACAAGGAGGCCGATCCCATCATCTTTCATCCCGACGTGCGCAAGATGCTGCTCACGGCGCGGGCCTGGGCCGACGGCGCGCGCGCGCTGCAGGTGTTCTGCTCGGTGCTGGTGGACAAGGCGCACCACCACCCCGACGAGAAGGTGCGCAAGGACAGCGATGCGCTGGTCGCGCTGCTCACGCCCATCGTGAAGGCTTTCGTGACCGACAACGGCTTTGCCGCGACCAACGCCTGCATGCAGGTGTTCGGCGGCCACGGCTACATCAAGGAATGGGGCATGGAGCAGTTCGTGCGCGATGCCCGCATCAACATGATCTATGAGGGTACGAACACGGTGCAGTCGCTGGACCTGCTCGGGCGCAAGGTGCTGGGCGACCAGGGCGCGGTGCTCAGGAAGCTGGGCAAGCTCGTGGAGCAGCTGGTGCAGGAAGAGGGCGTGAACGAGGCCATGGCCGAGTTCATCAACCCCATCGCCACCCTGGGCGATCAGATGACCAAGTTCACGACCGAGATCGGCTTCAAGGGTTTGCAAAACCCCGACGAGGTGGGCGCGGCCGCCGTGGACTACCTGCGCGTGGCCGGGCACCTGGTGTTCGGCTACCTGTTCGCGCGCATGGCGCAGGTGGCGCTGCGCAAGATCGCCGAGGGCAGCCAGGATCCGTTCTACACGGCCAAGCTGCAGACGGCGCGTTTTTACTTTGCCAAGCTGTTCCCCGAGATTCATTCGCTGATGCGCACGGCGCGCGCGGGCGGCAAGACGCTGATGGACACCGACGCCGTGCTGGCCTGAAGTGGCTTTTCGGTGAATTCAAGCAAAAACACGAGGAAACGCATATGAGGCAAGCGCTTGCAGCCCTGTTTGTGACAGCACTCTCGTTCCCGGCCTGGGCCCAGATGACCCCCCTGGGCACCTGGAACAGCATCGACGACAAGACCGGCCAGCCCAAGGCCGAAATCCAGATCGTGGACAAGGATGGGGCGCTCAGCGGGCGCGTCGTCAAGAGTCTGCAGCCCAGCAGCGAGCCGCTGTGCACCGAGTGCACGGACGACCGCAAGGACCAGCCCAAGATCGGCATGGAGATCATCCGCGGCGGCAAGCAGGCCGAGGGCGGTGAGGTCTGGGAGGGCGGCAGGATTCTCGACCCCGACAACGGCAAGGACTACCGCGCGACCTTCACCCCGATCGACGGCGGCAAGCAGCTGCAGGTGCGTGGTTTCATCGGGCCGTTCTTCCGCACGCAGGTGTGGAAGCGCGTGCAGTGATTCAGCGTTTCAGAGAGAGCCATGACCCGATTCAACGTGAAAAAAGTCGCCGTGCTCGGCGCGGGCGTGATGGGCGCGCAGATTGCGGCGCATCTCGTCAATGTGAAGGTGCCGGTCGTGCTGTTCGACCTGCCCGCCAAGGATGGCCCCAAGAGCGCGATTGCGCTCAAGGCCATCGCCAACCTCAAGAAGCTCAAGCCCTCGCCGATCGGCGTGGCGGGTGACGTGGATCTGATCCAGCCCGCCAACTACGAAGAGCACATGGCGCTGCTCGGCGAATGCGACCTGGTGATCGAGGCGATCGCCGAGCGCATGGACTGGAAGCAGGACCTGTACCACAAGATCGCGCCGCATGTGGCGGAGCACGCGCTGCTCGCCTCCAACACCTCGGGCCTGTCGATCACCAAGCTCTCCGAGGCGCTGCCCGAGCCACTGCGCCCGCGCTTTTGCGGCATCCACTTCTTCAACCCGCCGCGCTACATGCCGCTGGTGGAGCTGATCAAGACGCCGACGACCGAGCCGCAGGTGCTCGACCACCTTGAAGCCTTCGTCACCAGCGGCCTGGGCAAGGGCGTGGTGCGCGCCAAGGACACGCCCAACTTCATCGCCAACCGCATCGGCATCGCGGGCATCCTCTCGACCATGCAGGAGGTGCAGAAATACGGCCTGACGTTCGACGTGGTGGACGACCTCACGGGCAAGAAGCTCGGGCGCGCATCGAGCGGCACCTTCCGCACGGCGGACGTGGTGGGGCTGGACACGATGGCGCACGTCATCAAGACCATGCAGGACAACCTGAGCTTGGAGAGCGATCCGTTCTACGACAGCTTCAAGACCCCGCCCGTGCTGGCCAAGCTGATCGAGCTGGGCAACCTCGGGCAGAAGACCAAGGCGGGCTTCTTCAAGAAGGTGGGGCGCGACATCCTGCGCTTCGAGCTGGAGAGCGAGGACTACGTGAGTGCCGGGGCCAAGGCCGACGACGTGTACGCGCGCATGCTCAAGCGCCCCGCGGCCGAGCGGCTCAAGCTCTTGCGCGAGGCCAAGGGCGCCGAGGGGCAGTTCCTCTGGGCGATTCTGCGCAACGGCTTTCACTACGCCGCCGTGCATCTGGAGCACATCGCCGAGACCGCGCGCGACGTCGATCAGGCGATGCGCTGGGGCTTCGGCATGAAGCAGGGGCCGTTCGAGCTGTGGCAGGAAGCGGGCTGGCTCGAGGTGGCGAAGATGGTGCAGGAGGACATCGATGCCGGCAAGGCGCTGTGCCAGGCGCCGCTGCCCAGGTGGGTGTTCGAGGGGCCGGTGGCCGACGCGGGCGGGGTGCACACGGCGCAGGGCTCGTGGAGTCCGAAGGCGGGAAAATTCATGGCGCGCCGCGCTTTGCCCGTCTATGAAAGGCAGTATTTCCCTGAAAAACTGCGGGGCGAAGACCACCTGCCCGACTGGCGCGTGGCGGGCACGACGATCAGCGACGGCGACGGCGTGCGCGTGTGGACGCTGGATCAGAACTGCCAGGACGGCGAGCGCGTGCTGATCGCCTCGATCAAGAGCAAGATGCACGCGATCAGCCCGGCGGTGTTCGAGGAGCTCTCCGAGGCGCTGGATCTGGCCGAGCGCGACTACGCGGGCCTCGTCATCTGGTCGGGTGATGCGCCTTTCAGCGTGGGCGCCGATCTGCAGGCGGCGATGCCGGCCCTCGCCGCCGCGGGCATCGATGCCATCGACGGCCTGCAGCAGGAGCTGCAGGGCCTGATGCTGCGCATCCGCTACGCGCAGGTGCCGGTGGTCTCGGCCATTCACGGCATGGCGCTGGGCGGTGGTTGCGAGCTGGCGGTGCACAGCGCGCGGCGCGTGGCGCACATGGAGAGCTACATCGGCCTCGTTGAGGTCGGCGTGGGCCTGGTGCCGGGCGCGGGCGGCCTGACCTACATCGCGCGCCGCGCGGCGGAGAACGCCGAAAAATCCACCGGCAAGGACCTGCTGCCCTTCCTCACCGAAGGCTTCACCGCGGCGGCCATGGCCAAGGTGGGCACGAGCGCGATCGAGTCGCGCCAGCTTGGCTACCTGCTGGACTGCGACCTCATCGTGCCGCACAAGGACGAGCTCTTGTTCGTCGCGATCAACGAGGCGCGTGCGATGGCCCGCGGCGGCTGGCGCGCGCCGCTCAAGCGCACGTTCCCGGTGGCCGGCAGGAGCGGCATTGCCACCATCCGTGGCTCGCTCGTGAACATGCGCGGCGGCGGCTTCATCAGCGACCACGACCAGCACATCGCCACCCTGATCGCCGAAGTGGTCTGCGGCGGCGATGTGGACGCGGGCACGCTGGTCAACGAGGAGTACCTGATGAGCCTGGAGCGCAAGGCCTTCTGTGCGCTGATCCAGCACCCGAAGACGCAGGAGCGGATTCTGGGGATGCTGAGCACCGGCAAGCCGGTGCGCAACTGAAGGCGCAAGGAGGACATGACCATGAAACAAATCCAGGACGCCTACATCGTCGCCGCCACGCGCACGCCGATCGGCAAATCGCACAAGGGCTTTTTCCGCAACATGCGGCCCGACGACCTGCTCGCCACCACCATCCGCGCGGCGCTCGCGCAGGTGCCGGGGCTCGATCCCAAGGCCGTGGAAGACGTGATCTCCGGCTGCGCCATCCCCGAGGCGCAGCAGGGGCTGAACGTGGCGCGCATCGCCGCCGTGCTCGCGGGCCTGCCCAAGAGCGTGGGCGGCATCACCGTCAACCGCTTCTGCGCCTCGGGCCTGTCGGCGGTGCAGATGGCGGCCGACCGCATCCGCGTGGGCGAGGCCGAGGTGTTGATCGCCGCGGGCGTGGAGAGCATGAGCATGGTGCCCATGATGGGCAACAGCCCCAGCCTGTCGCCCGCCATCTTCGCGGGCGGCGATGAGGACGTGGGCATCGCCTACGGCATGGGCCTGACGGCCGAGAAGGTGGCGCAGCAGTGGAAGGTGACGCGGGACGCCCAGGATGCGTTCGCGCTCGAATCGCACCGGCGCGCGATCGCGGCGCAGCAGGCCGGGCGCTTTGCCAACGAGATCACGCCCATCGAGGTGACCGAGCGCGGCGTCGATCTGGCCACGGGCGAGCCCACGCAAGCCAAGCGCACTGTGAACCTGGACGAAGGCCCGCGCCCCGATACGACCATGGAAGGCCTGGCCAAGCTGCGCACGGTGTTTGCCGCGCGCGGCACGGTGACGGCGGGCAACAGCAGCCAGACCAGCGACGGCGCGGGCGTGCTGATCCTGGCGAGCGAGGCGGCGGTGAAGCGTTTCAACCTCAAGCCCCTGGCACGCTTCGTGAGTTTTGCCAGCCGCGGCGTGCGCCCCGAAATCATGGGCGTGGGCCCGATCGAGGCGATTCCGGCCGCGCTCAGGCTCGCGGGCCTGAAGCACGAGGACATGGGCTGGATCGAGCTCAACGAGGCGTTTGCCGCGCAGTCGCTCGCCGTGATCAACACCTTGGGTCTGAACACCGACGTGGTCAACCCCATGGGCGGCGCGATCGCGCTCGGCCACCCGCTGGGCGCCACGGGCGCGATCCGCTCGGCCACGGTGGTGCACGCGCTGCAGCGCGAGAACCTCAGGTACGGCATGGTCACGATGTGCGTGGGCATGGGACAGGGCGCGGCGGGCATCTTCGAGCGCGTCTGAAGCCCCGCTTCGCCGCCGTCATGCGCACCTTCACGCTCAGCGCCAGCGGCGCGCCGGTGGCTGTCACACGGCACGAGGGCGGCGCGGCCGCGCGCGCCAGTGTGGTCATCGGTGGCGCCATCGGCGTGCCGCAGCGCTACTACCAGGACTTCGCGGCCTGGCTCGCGCGCCAGGGCTTTCACGTCAGCACCTTCGACTGGCGCGGACAGGGGCAGTCGCTGCAGGGGCCGATGCGCTCGGTGCGCGCGACGCTGCAAGACTGGGCGGCGGACTACGAGGCGGTGATCGCTCACGCGCGCGAGGCGCTGCCGCAGCGTCCGCTGCTGCTCGTCGGCCACAGCTTGGGCGCGCAGCTGCCAGGCCTGTTCGCCCACCCCGAGCGGGTGGACGGCCTGCTGGCGGTGGCCGCGGGCAGCGGCTATTGGCGCGTGAATGCGCCGCAACTCAGACGCACCATCCTGCCGTTCTGGTATCTGGTGATGCCGCTTGCCACCATGGCGTGCGGCTATTTCCCCGGTGCGCGCCTGGGAATGATCGGCGATTTGCCGGCCGCCATCGCCTGGCAGTGGCGCCGCTGGTGCCTGAACCCGCTCTATGGCATGGGCGCCGAGCACGCGCGCGAGGCGTATGCGCGCGTGCGTTTCCCCATCCACCTGCTGCGCATGCACGATGACGAGATGATGAGCGAGCAGGGCGCGCGTGATCTGCTGGCGATGTATGCGAACGCCGAGCAGGCCAGCGCATGCCTCACCGCCGACGACGCGCAGGGCCAGCGCATCGGCCACCTGGGCTTTTTCAAGGCGCGCTTCGAGCCGCTGCTGTGGCCGCGCGCCGAGGCGGCGCTGCGCCGCTGGTGCGCCGTCGCGCAGACGACCGGGGCGGCGGCCGATTGTGGGCACACTACGGCGTCATGACTGCGACGACTTCTCTTCATCCGCTCGACGATGCGCTGGCGCTCACGCCGGGCGCGGCCGATATCTTCACCGGCCGCACCACCGCGCCCTACTGGAACATGGTGGGACCGTTTGGCGGCATCACCGCCGCCACCCTGCTGCAGGCGGTGATGCAGCACCCCGCGCGCCTGGGCGAGCCGCTGTCGATGACGGTGAACTACGCGGGCGCGATCGCCGAGGGGGCGTTCGAGGTGCAGGCGACGCCGCTGCGCACCAACCGCTCGACCCAGCACTGGTCGATCACGCTGCGGCAGATCGGCAAGGATGGCGCGCCCCAGGTGATGACCAGCGCCACCGCGGTGACGGCGGCGCGCCGCGACACCTGGAGCGCGACCGACCTGCCCATGCCCAGGGTGCCTGCGCCCGAGGCCTGCGCGCAGGTGGAGCAGGCCATTGCCGTGCAATGGGTCAACCGCTATGCGATGCGTCCCGTGACGGGCATGCCGCCCGCGCGCTGGGACGGGGCCGAGGGCGACAGCCTGAGCCAGCTCTGGGTGCGCGACACGCCCGGGCGGACGCTGGACTTTCCGGCGCTGGCGGCGCTGTGCGACGTGTTCTACCCGCGCGTGTGGCGCCGCCGCGCGCTGCAGGTGCCGGCGGGCACGGTGTCGATGACGGCGTACTTTCATGCGGGCAGCGAACTGCTGGCGCAGACCGGCGCGGGCTGGCTGCTGGCGCAGGCGCGCGGGCAGGAGTTTCGCAACGGGTTTTTCGATCAGACGGCGCAGCTGTGGAACGCGGCGGGGCAGATGCTGGCCACGTCCCATCAGATCGTCTACTACAAGGAGTGAACACATGAGCGAGCCGGACATCCTGGTGCACCATGAGGCGGGTGTGACCACGATCACCTTCAACCGCGTGGACAAGAAGAATTCGTTCACCGAGGCCATGTACGGCGCGATGGCCGAGGTGCTGAACGCCGCTGCCGAGGAGGCGAGCGTGCGCTGCGTCGTCTTCCAGGGCGACGTGACGGTGTTTTCCGCCGGCAACGACATCGGCGACTTCCTGCGCCAGGGCGGCGAGACGCAGCCGGCGCCATTCACCGACCGCGCGGTGTGGCGCTTCTTGAATGCCATCGCCACCTTTCCCAAGCCGCTCGTCGCGGCGGTCTGCGGCCCGGCCGTGGGCGTGGGCACGACGCTGCTGCTGCACTGCGACCTGGTCTACGCGGGCGACAACGCGGCGTTCGCCCTGCCCTTCGTCAATCTGGGGTTGTGCCCCGAGGCGGCGTCCAGCCTGCTGCTGCCGAAGATGCTGGGCATGCACCGCGCGGCCGAGGCCCTGATGCTGGGCGAGCCCTTCATGGCCGAGGCGGCGCTGGAGGTGGGGCTGGTCAACCGCGTCGTGCCGCCGACCGAGTGCAACGCGGTGGCGCAGGCGCAGGCGAGGAAACTCGCGGCCAAGCCGCTGTCGGCGCTGATGCAGACCAAGCGGCTGATGAAGGGCGCGCAGACTCAAGAGGTGCTCGCCCGCATGCAGGAAGAGGCGGGGGCGTTCTCGCGGCTGATGCGCTCGCCGGCCGCGAAGGAGGCGTTTTCGGCGTTCATGCAGAAGAGGAAGCCGGATTTCAGCGGGATGTGATCGCCGGGGTGCTCACCCGGGGAGAAAAAAGCGGCTCGCGAGCCGCTTTTTTTTCGTGGCTGCCGCGGCCACGTCGAGGAGCGTGATCTCCGCCGCCGATATTTTTACAAAGCAAGCGCTTGATTAAATTAAAAAGCTTTGCTACGCTGCGCGCATGGCCGAATCCCGCGCGCATGTTTCCCTCGTTCAACCAGTTCCGCGGCGTCCGCGCGGGCGTCCGCGCAAGAGCGCCGAGCATCCCGACGAAGGCAACCGCCGGCACGAGCTGATGGAGCATGCGGCGCGGCTGTTCCTCGTCAAGGGCTATGCGGCGACGACGACGCGCGACATCGCGGCGGCGATGGGCATGCACAGCGGCTCGCCCTTTTATTATTTCAAGAGCAAGAGCGCGCTGCTGTACGCCGTGATGCGCGAGGGCATGGAAATGGCGGCGGCGAGCCAGCGGCAGGCGCTGGCCAGGCTCGCGCCCGAGGCCGATGCGCATGCGCGCCTGCGGGTGCTGGTGCGTCATCACTTCGACATCCTGCTGGGGCCGGCGAGCGGTTTCATTCCGGTGATGCTCTACGAGTGGCGCTCGCTCACGGCGGCGCAGAAAAAGGGCGTCTCGCAGATCAAGGATGCCTACGAGGCGGCGTGGATGCCCACGCTCGCGCAGCTCTTTGACGCCGGCTTTCTGCGCGCCGAGCCCGCGGTGGCTCGGCTCTTCATTTTTGGTGCACTGAACTGGTCGGTGCAGTGGTTTCACGCGCGCGGCAGCCATTCGCTCGATGAACTGACCGACGAGGCGCTGCGCTTGTTTGCGGGGCAGGCATGAACTATCGATCCATCTTTGCGGCCGGGCTGTTTGCCGGCCGCACCGCCATCGTGACCGGCGGCGGCTCGGGCATAGGGCGCTGCACGGCGCATGAACTGGCGGCGCTGGGCGCGCACGTGGTGCTCGTCGGGCGCAAGCAGGACAAGCTCGAAGCCGTGCGGCGCGAGATCGAAGCCGACGGCGGACAGGCGAGCTGGCAGGTCTGCGACATCCGCGACGAGGCGCGCGTGCGCGAGGTGGTGGCGGCCGTGGTGGCCGGGCGCGGGCGCGTCGACCACCTGGTGAACAACGCGGGCGGGCAGTACATGACGCCGCTGGAGGCCATCAGCGCCAAGGGCTGGGAGGCGGTGGTGGCGAGCAACCTCACGGGCGGCTTTCTCATGGCGCGCGAGTGCTATCTGCAAAGCATGCAGGCGCACGGCGGCGCGGTGGTGAACATCGTCGCCGACATGTGGGGCTCGATGCCGGGCATGGGCCACAGCGGCGCGGCGCGCGCGGGCATGGTGAGTTTCACCGAGACCGCCGCGCTCGAGTGGGCCAGGAGCGGCGTGCGCGTGAACGCGGTGGCGCCCGGCTACATCGCCTCCAGCGGCATGGACCACTACCCGCGCGAGGTGGGCGAGCTGCTGCGCACCATGCGCCAGACCGTGCCCGAGGGGCGCTTCGGCACCGAGGCCGAGGTGTCCGCGGCGATCGCCTTCCTGCTCAGCCCCGCGGCCAGCTTCATCAGCGGCAGCGTGCTGCGCGTCGATGGCGCGCGCCCGCAGGCGCGCATGGGCTGGGCCTTGCAGTTGCCGAGCGAGGAGGTGCGCCAGCGCGATGCGGTGCGCCCGTTCGACGGCTTTCACCGCGCGGTCACGCCCCGGCTGTTCGCGGATCAAGAGACGGGAAAACCGGCATGAACCTGCCTTTCGCATCGCGCTGGAACGCCGCCGGCGCCCAGGCGCAGGAGCGGCGCGCGCACATGCTCGCGCGCATCGGTGCGCTGCGCGCGCTCGAGCAGCGCGCGGCCGACGCCTCGGCCCAGGCGGCGCCGCGCTTTGCCAGGCGCCACCAGCTGCTGCCGCGCGAGCGCGTGGCGCTGCTCATCGACCCCGGGGCGCCGTGGCTGCCGCTGGCGTCGCTCGCGGGCTACCTGCGCGATACCGACGATGCGAGCCGCTCGATTCCCGGCGGCAGCGTGGTTGCGGGCATCGGTTTTGTCTCGGGCACGCGCTGCATGGTGGTGGCGAGCGATTCGGGGATCGACGCGGGCGCGCTCGTGCCCATGGGCCTGTACAAGGTGCTGCGCGTGCAGGAGATCGCGTTGGCCGAGCGCCTGCCCTTCATCCACCTGGTCGAGAGCGCGGGCGCGAACCTGGCGAACTACGCGGTCAACACCTTCATCGATGGCGGCAGCCTGTTTCGCAACCTCGCGAGGCTCTCAAGCGCGGGCATTCCGGTGATCACCGTGCAGCACGGCTCGGGCACCGCGGGCGGGGCCTACATGCCGGGGCTGTCGGACATCGTGATCATGGTCGAGGGCCGCTCGCGCGCCTTTCTCGCCGGCCCGCCCCTGCTCAAGGCGGCGACCGGCGAGGTGGCGAGCGAGGAGGAGCTGGGCGGCGCGCTGATGCACACCAGCGTCTCGGGTCTGGGCGAATACCTGGCGCAGGGCGACCGCGAGGCGCTGGGCATCGCGCGGCGGGTGGTGGCGCAGCTTCAATGGTCAAATCGGCCTCAAACGCTTGATGGACAAGCGCAAGCAGCTATCAAGACAGCGTATGCCGAGCCGCCTTGGCCGGCCGAGGAGCTGCTCACGCTGATGCCCGCGCACCACCGCGAGCCGGTGGACATGCGCGAGGTGGCGGCGCGCCTCGTCGACGGCGGCGCGCTGCTCGAATTCAAGAGCGGCTACGGCATGGCGACGGTCTGCGCGCAGGCGGCGATCCACGGCCATGCGGTCGGCCTCATCACCAACAACGGGCCGATCGACATCGCGGGCGCGAACAAGGCCACGCATTTCATCCAGTGGATGTGCCAGCTCGGCCACCCCATCGTCTACTTGCAGAACACCACCGGCTACATGGTGGGCAAGGACGTGGAGCAGGGCGGCATCATCAAGCACGGCAGCAAGATGATCCAGGCGGTGACCAGCGCCACCGTGCCGCAGCTCACCATCCAGTGCGGCGCGAGCTTCGGCGCGGGCAACTACGGCATGTGCGGGCGGGGCTTCGCGCCGCGCTTTCTCTTCACCTGGCCCAGCGCCGTGACCGCCGTGATGGGCGGCGAGCAGGCGGCGGGCACCATGCGCATCGTGGCCGAGGAGGGCTTGCGGCGCAAAGGCATGGAGCCCGATGCCGCGCGCCTGCAAAAGCAGTACGACGCCATCGTCGCGATGTTCGAGCGCCAGCAGGATGCCTTCTACACCAGCGGCGGGCTGCTCGACGACGGCGTGATCGACCCGCGCGACACGCGCGCCGTGCTGGGGTTCTGCCTGGACACCATCGCCGAGGGCGCGGCACGCGCGCTGCGGCCCATGCAGTTCGGCGTGGCGCGGATGTGAATCTTTCAGGAGACCTGTGATGCAACTGACCCCCGAACACGAACAGATCCGCGACACGCTCAAGCGCTACATCGCCGAGCACATCAACCCGCACGTCGACGAGTGGGAGGCGGCGCAGATGTTCCCCGCGCACGAGGTCTTCAAGGGCCTGGGCGATCTGGGCCTGCTGGGCCTGACCAAGCCGGTCGAGTACGGCGGCATGGGGCTCGATTACTCCTACAGCATGCTGATGGCCGAGACCATGGGCCTCGTGAACTGCGGCGCCATCCCCATGGCCGTGGGCGTGCAGACCGACATGTGCACCCCGGCGCTGGCGCGCTTTGGCAGCGATGAACTGCGGCGCGAGTTCCTGGCCCCGGCGATCGCGGGCGACCAGGTGGGCTGCATCGGCGTTTCCGAGCCCGGCGCGGGCAGCGACGTCGCGGGCATCACCAGCCGCGCGCGCCGCGACGGCGACGATTACGTGATCAGCGGGCAGAAGATGTGGATCACCAACAGCCTGCAGGCCGACTGGATGTGCATGCTGGTGAACACCGGCGAGGGCCCCATGCACAAGAACAAGAGCCTGATCATCGTGCCCATGCGCGATGGCCCGAGCGGCAAGCTGACCAAGGGCATCGAGGTCGCGCAGAAGATCAGGAAGATCGGCATGCACGCCAGCGACACCGGCCTGATCTACTTCGACGAGGTGCGCGTGCCACGGCGCAACCTGATCGGCCAGGAGGGCCAGGGCTTCATCTACCAGATGCAGCAGTTCCAGGAAGAGCGCCTGTGGGCCGCGGCCAATGCCATCACCGGGCTGGACGTGGCGATCCGCGAGACCATCGAATACGCGCGCCAGCGCCGGATGTTCGGCGCCACGCTGCTGGAGCAGCAGTGGGTGCAGTTCAAGCTGGTGGAGCTGCAGACCGAGGTGGAGGCGCTGCGCGCGCTCACCTGGTCGGCGGGCGAGCGCTACGTGGCGGGCGAGGACGTGCTGCAGTGGGCCAGCATGGCCAAGCTCAAGGCCGGGCGGCTCACGCGTGAGGTGGCGGACACCTGTTTGCAGTTCTGGGGCGGCATGGGCTTCACCTGGGACAACCGCGTCTCGCGTCTGTACCGCGACGGGCGCCTGGGCTCGATCGGCGGCGGCGCCGACGAGGTGATGATGGGCATCATCGCCAAGACCATGGGGATGGCGAAGCGGGCGGGGGCATGAAGAAGATCCTCATTGCGAATCGAGGAGAGATCGCGCGCCGGGTGATCGCCACGGCGCAGTGCATGGGCATCGCCACCGTGGCCGTGTATTCCGACGCGGACGCTCAGGCCCCGCATGTGCGCGAGGCCACGCAGGCGGTGGCGCTGGGCGGCCACACCTCGGCCGAGAGCTATCTGCGCATCGACAAGCTGCTCGCGGCAGCGCGGGCCACGGGCGCCGATGCGGTGCACCCGGGCTACGGCTTTCTGAGCGAGGACGCAGGTTTTGCGCAGGCCGTGCGGGATGCGGGCCTGACCTGGATCGGCCCGCCGCCCGAGGCGATCCGCGCGCTCGGCGACAAGGGCGCGGCCAAGCGTCTGGCGGTGCAGCAGGGCGTGCCGGTGCTGCCGGGCTACGCGGGCGAGGATCAATCGGTCGAACGCTTTGCGCGCGAGGCGCAGGCCATCGGCTACCCGGTGATGGTCAAGGCCGTGGCCGGCGGCGGCGGGCGCGGCATGCGCCTGGTGCGAGGGGCCGCCGAACTGCCCGCGGCCCTGCAAGCTGCAAGCTCGGAGGCGCTGGCGGGCTTCGGCAACGGCCGCCTCCTGATCGAGCGCGCGGTGATGCGCCCGCGCCACGTGGAGCTGCAGGTCTTCGCCGACGCGCACGGTCACGTCATCCATCTGGGCGAGCGCGACTGCTCGGTGCAGCGGCGCCACCAGAAGATCATCGAGGAGTCGCCTTCGCCCGCCGTCTCGCCCGGGCTGCGCGAGCGCATGGGCGAGTGCGCCGCGCGGCTGGCGCGGGGCGCGGGTTATGTGGGCGCGGGCACGGTGGAGTTTTTGCTCGAAGGCGAGGACTTCTACCTGATGGAGATGAACACGCGGCTGCAGGTCGAGCACCCGGTGACCGAGGCGGTGACGGGGCTGGATCTGGTGCAGTGGCAGATCCGCGTGGCGCGCGGCGAGGTGCTGCCTTTGATGCAGGAGCAGGTGCACCTGAGCGGCCACGCGATCGAGGTGCGGCTGTGCGCCGAGGACGAGCGCTACGCACCGCACGCCGGGCGCATCGCGCACTTCGCCGAGCCTGCGGGGGCCGCCCACTTCACGCGTGCGCCGCTGCGCTTCGACCATGCGATCGCCGCGGGTGGCGAGGTCACGCCGTTCTACGACGCGATGCTCGGCAAGCTCATCGTGCATGCGCCCACGCGCGCCGAGGCCATCGCGCAGCTGGCCGACGCGCTGGCGCGCACCGAGGTGCTGGGGCTGCCGACCAACCGGGCCTTCCTGATCGAGTGCCTCGGCGATGCGCGCTTTGCCCGTGGCGAGGCGCTGATTTCCTTCCTCGATGAGCACGGCGATGCCCTGCGCACATCGCTCCTCGAAAAAGAGCGTGCCGCGCATGACCAGTGGGCGCTTGCGGCCATTTTGCCTCTGAACCGTGGTCTGGCCTGCGGCTTTGCCGCGCCGCGCCGGCTCGTTTATCGGGGAACGTCCGTGACGCTGCCGGTGCGTGCCGTGGCCGGTGGCTGGCAGGTGCAGGAAGTCGGTAGTCCGTCGCCCGACCCCTCTGGTGGGAGCGGCTTCAGCCGCGAAGAAGCGCTTTCGCGGCTGAAGCCGCTCCCACAAAGGAAGGGAGATGTCCAGCCGCCGCGCGCCATCGCCGTGCAGCCGCTCGCGGATGGGAGCCTGCGTTGCATCGAGGGCGGTATTTCCGAGCGCGTGCGCGCCGTGGCCGTGCCCGGCGGCGAGGGCGGCCAGCGCTGGCACGCGCAGGCGGGCGGTGTGGATTGGTGGTTTGAAGATGCCACCTATCTGCCGCAAGCGGGCGCGGGTGGCGCGCTGGCAGCCACGGAATTGAAGGCACCCTTCAATGGCCGCGTGGTGCGCGTGGCCGCGCGGCCAGGGCAGCCGCTGGCGGCGGGCGAGGCGGCGGTGGTGATCGAATCGATGAAGCTGGAGCACGGCCTGTCGCCGCGCGCGGACGTGACAGTGGCCGAGGTGCTGGTCGAAGTGGGCCAGCAGGTCAGCCCTGGCCAGGCGTTGCTGCGCTTTGCGCCCCCGGCGGCGAAGGAGCAGGCCGCATGAACTGGAGTGCCGAAGAACTCGCGCAGGCGCGCGCCCAGCTCGTCGATGCGGTGACGCGCTTTGCACGCAGCGAGATCGCGCCGCACGCCACCGCATGGGATGCGGCGGGCGAGTTCCCGCGGCTGCTGTACCGCCGCGCGGCCGAGCTCGGCCTGCTGGGCCTGGGCTACCCCGAGGCGCTGGGCGGCACGCCCGCGCCCCATGCACTGCGCATGCCTGCCTGGCGCGCGCTGTGCCGCCATGGCGCCTCGGGCGGCGTGCAGGCGAGCCTGTTCTCGCACAACATCGCGCTGCCGCTGGTGGTGGCGTTGGCGAGCGACGAAGTCAAGCGCGAGGTGGTGCCGCCGGTGCTCGCGGGCGAGCAGATCGCGGCGCTCGCCATCACCGAGCCCGGCGGCGGCTCGGACGTGGCCCAGCTCACCACCACGGCGCGCCGCGACGGCGACGACTATGTGATCGACGGCGAAAAGATCTTCATCACCAGCGGCATGCGCGCCGATTGGATCACGCTGGCGGTGCGCACCGACGCCACGCGCAAGGGCGCGGGCGGCATCAGCCTGATCGTGGTGCCGGGCGATAGCAGCGGAATTTCGCGCACACGGCTCGACAAGATGGGCTGGCTCAGTTCCGACACCGCGCACCTGCGTTTCGACGGCGTGCGCGTGAGCGCGCGCTACCTGCTGGGCGGCGAGGGCGAGGGCTTCAAGGCCATCATGAGCAATTTCAACGGCGAGCGCCTGGGCCTGGCGGCCGGGGCCGTGGGTTTTGCCGAGGCCTGCTACGACGAGGCGCTGGCCTGGGCGCGCCAGCGCACGGCGTTCGGCCAGCCGCTCGTCCAGCACCAGGTGATCCGCCACAAGCTCGTGGACATGCGCCAGCGCATCTGCGCCAGTGCCGCCTGGCTCGAAGCCGTGGCCGCGCGCGCCGACGCGGGCGACACGGGCGCGGACTGGGTGGCCGAGGTCTGCACGCTCAAGAACCAGGCGACGCAGACGATGCAGTTCTGCGCCGACGCGGGCGTGCAGATCCTGGGCGGCATGGGCTACATGCGTGGCACGGTGTGCGAGCGCATCTACCGCGAGGTCAAGGTCGTCACCATCGGCGGCGGCACCGAGGAAATCATGAAGGAACTGGCGGCGCGCCAGTGGGGTTTTTGACCGGAGGGGGCTGTGGCAGACACGGAAGAACTGAGCATCTCGCGCGAGGGCGGCGTGCTGCGCCTGACCATCGCGCGGGAAGCGCGGCGCAACGCCATGAGCGCCGCCGTCATCGCGGGCTTGACCCGCGAGCTGACGCAGGCGAATGCGGACCGCGGCCTGCGCGCCATCGTGCTCAGCGGCGCGGGCGACAAGGCTTTCTGCGCCGGGGCCGACCTGGCCACGGGCAAGTCGTTTCAGTTCGACTACGCCGAGCCGCAACAGGGCTTTGCCAACCTGCTGCGCGCGGCGCATGCCGTGCACGTGCCCTTGATCGCGCGCGTCAACGGCGCCTGCATGGCGGGCGGCATGGGGCTGCTGGCGATGTGCGACCTGGCGGTGGCCGCGCCCCATGCGCGCTTTGGCCTGCCCGAAGTCAAGGTGGGGGTGTTCCCCGCGCAGGTGCTCACGGTGCTGCAGGGCCTGATCGGCCGGCGTGCGCTGGCCGAGCTGTGCATCACGGGCGAGCCGATAGCTGCGCGGCAGGCGCTGGCGATCGGCCTCGTCAACGAGGTCAGCGAGGACCTCGACGGCGCCATCGACAGGCTGCTCGCGCGCATCGTGGACAAATCGCCCAGCGCGATCCGCCGCGGCCTGTACCTGATGAAGCACCTGGAGGGCCTGCCGTTCGAGCAGTCCATGGCCTTCACCGAAAGCCAGATCGGACTGATCGCACAGACCGAGGACGCGACCGAGGGGCAGGCGGCGTTCCGTGAAAAACGCGCGCCGAATTGGAGCGGACGATGAACAGCGACAAGATCATTCGCATCGGCGGCGCCTCGGGCTTCTGGGGCGATTCGAGCGTGGGCGCGCCGCAGCTCGTGGCCAGCGGCCAGGTGGACTACCTGGCGTTCGACTACCTGGCCGAGCTGACCATGTCCATCCTCGCGGCCGCGCGCATGAAAAAGCCCGAGCTGGGTTACGCGACGGACTTCGTCACCGTGGCGATGCGCAGCGTGCTCAAGGACGTCGTGGCGAAAGGCATACGCGTGGTGAGCAACGCCGGCGGCGTGAACCCCGAGGGCTGCGCCCAGGCGCTGCGCGCGCTGGCCGAGGAGCTGGGCGTGCAGGTCAAGATCGCCGTGGTGACGGGCGACGACGTGATGCCGCTGCTGCCTGCACTACGCGAGCAACAGCCCCCGGTGGCTGAGCTGCAGAGCGGCGCGCCGTTGCCCGCGCGGGTGGTGACGGCCAATGCCTACCTGGGTGCGCGGCCGATCCAGGCGGCGCTCGATGCGGGCGCGCAGATCGTCATCACCGGGCGCTGCGTCGATTCGGCGGTGACGCTGGGCATCCTCATGCATGAATTCGGCTGGCAGGCGGATGAGTTCGACCGCCTCGCGGGCGGGAGCCTCGCGGGCCACATCATCGAATGCGGTTGCCAGGGCACGGGCGGGCTGCACACCGACTGGCAGGCCGTGCCCGACTGGGCGCACATCGGCTACCCCATCGTCGAGTGTGAGCGTGATGGCAGCTTCACCGTCACCAAGCCCGCGGGCACGGGCGGGCTGGTGGCGCCGCAGGTTGTGGCCGAGCAGATGCTGTACGAAATCCACGACCCCGCGGCCTACCTGCTGCCCGACGTGGTCTGCGACTTCACGCAGGTGACGATGGTGCAGACCGGGCCCGATCGCGTGCGCGTGACCGGCGCGCGCGGCCTGGCGCCGACGGGCAGCTACAAGGTCAGCGCCACGTATCTGGACGGCTACAAGACCTCGGCGCAGCTCACCATCGTGGGCCTGCAGGCCGTGGCCAAGGCGAGGCGCACCGGCGAGGCGATTTTCGAGCGCGTGGGCGAGCTGCTCGCCGCGCAGGGCCTGGCGCCGCTGTCGCGCACGCACCTGGAGGTGCTGGGCGCCGAAAGCGGCTGGGGTCCGCTCGCCGCGCCCGGGGCGCTCGCCACGCGCGAGGCGGTGCTGCGCCTCACGGCCTGCCATGCGGACAAGCGCGCGCTGGAGCTGCTGGCGCGCGAGATCGCACCCGCGGGCACCTCGTTTGCGCCCGGCACGACCGGGGCGGGCGGGCGCGCCAGCGTCTCGCCGCTGATCCGGCAGTACGCGTTCTTGCTGGACAAGGCGCAGCTTGCAGCGCGCGTGGTGCTCGATGGGGTGGAGGTGGCGCTGTCCACGCTCGATTCACCCGCTCTTGCGCTGGGACAGGGCAGGGGTGACGGTTCTGAATCAAATCAGGCTGAAGCGCAGGCAGGACAAGCGCGAGCAGCTATCAATACGGAATCAGCGGCAACCGTGGAACTTCCGCTGATCCGCCTCGCCTGGGCGCGCTCGGGCGACAAGGGCGACACCTCCAACATCGGCGTGATCGCACGCCGACCCGAGTGGCTGCCCCTCCTGCGCGCGCAGCTCACGCCCGAGCGCGTGAAGGCGTATCTGGCGCACGCCATCCAGGGGCGCGTCACGCGCCACGAGGTGCCGGGCATCGCCGCCTTCAACTTCGTCTGCGAGCAGGCGCTGGGCGGCGGCGGCATGGCCTCGCTGAACAACGACGCGCTCGGCAAGGGTATGGCGCAGATGCTGCTCACGCTGCCCGTGCGCGTGCCCGCGGACCTGGCTTGGAATCTGACAACCCAAGGAGACCGATCATGAACGAGATGGACCCATCCCCGCAGCAGCGGCGCATCCGCCGCGTCGCGCTGGGCGACATGATCCACCGCAGCGCACTCAAATTCCCTGAGCGCACCGCCGTCGTCGATGGCGCGCTGCGCCTGAACTACGCCGAGCTCGACGCGCGCAGTTCGCGCTTCGCGCACCACCTGCTGCAGCAGATCGGCAGCGGCAGGCAGGTGGGCATGCTGTGCCTGAATTCGGCCGACATGATCGTGGCCTACAACGGCATCCACAAGTCCGGCAACGTCTGGGTGCCGGTGAACGTGCGCCTGGACGCCGAGACCATCGCCTACATCCTGCGGCATGCCGAGGTGGCGGCCGTGGTGGTCGACGAGGCCTTCATGGCCATGCCCGCGCTGGCCCGGGTGCTGCACGATCTCGCGGTGCCGCTCATCCTCACCATGGCCGCGGCGCCCGTCGATGGGGCGACGCCACTGGCGCAGGCCGAACGCGGGCACGGCGCCGATCTGCCCGAGGTCACGATCGACAGCGAGCAGAGCGCGCTCATCATGTACACCAGCGGCACCACCGGCCGGCCCAAGGGCGTGGTGCACTCGCATGCCTCGGTGGCCGCGGCCGTCATGGGCAACATGGCTGGCCTCTCGGTGACCGAGCAGGACGTGTTCTCGGGCGTGCTGCCGCTGTTTCACTGCGCGCAGCACTGCCTCGTGGCGACGGTGCATGCGGCCGGCGGTTGCGTGGTGCTGCTGCGCGGCTTCGTGCCCGAGGAGGTGCGCGATTCGATCACGCGCGAGCACTACACGGTCTTCACCGGCCTGCCGATGATGTATGGCGCGCTGCTGGCCGACCCGGCGTTTCGCGCGCCGTCACTGCGCCTGGCGATGTATGCGATGGCGCCGATTCCGAAGCCGCTCATCGCGCAGATCGCCGAGCGCATGACGGCCAACGTCATGCTCGCCACCGGGCAGACCGAGATGTATCCAGGCACCATGACCTTCCGCCCGCTCGACCATCCCGATCTGGACGCCAACTACTGGGGCAGCTCGCTGGCGCACAACGAGACGGCGGTGATGGACGACGAGGGCCGCCTGCTGGGCGAGGGCCAGCCCGGCGAGATCGTGCACCGCGGCGCCAACGCCATGCTCGGCTACTTCAAGGACCCCGAGGCCACGGCCGCCGCGCAGCGCTTCGGCTGGCACCACACGGGTGACCTCGGCATGTGGGGGCCGCATGGGCAGATGATGTTCCTGGACCGCAAGAAGGACATGATCAAGAGCGGCGGCGAGAACGTCGCCAGCGTCAAGGTCGAGGCCGTGATCCTCGCGCACCCGGGCGTGGCGGGCGTGGGCGTGATCGGCGTGGCGCACCCGCGCTGGATCGAGGCGGTCTGCGCCTTCGTGGTGAAGAAGCCCGGCGCCGAACTCGACGAAGCGGCGCTGCTCGCGCACTGCCGCCAGCACCTGGGGGGCTTCGAGGTGCCCAAGCTCATCCGCTTCGTCGAGCAGCTGCCCGCGACTTCCACCGGCAAGGTGCAGAAGCACGTGCTGCGCAAGCAGTTCGAGGCCCTGGCGCAGGAGGCCTGGGATAGCGAAGGAGCGTGAAACGCGCAGCTGGCGGCCAGTAGCTGCGGCAGGGCGATCTGATCGCGTGGGCGAGCGACTTGTGCCGACTTCAATTACCCGAGCCTGATCCGCTTCGTTGACGCGCTGTCATGCGCGCTTGGGCGATTGCGAGGGGCCCAAGCCGGGAGACTTTCACGGGCAGGCCGATGGCATCGGTGCTTGTCAATCGGTGGTGTTTCTTGATCCAAATGGACTAACACAATAGGCTTGCCAGGTTTGATTGGCCAACCCTATGATTTGAAAACTCGGGGGAATTCAAGGAGAGCTTCATGTTGAAAAATCTGGTCTTTTTGGCGGCAGGTGTCTTGGCTGCGACGGCGGGCGTGAGCCATGCCAGTCCGATTTCCCTGACCGGCAGCACGGTGGACTACCAAGTTGTATCAACGCCGGGCAATGGCAATGCCAGTGGCTCAGCGGTGGCGGGAGCGGGTACCGATGTGTACTATCCCTATACCTATTTGAATTTTGATTTCAATGCGGGGGCTGATCAGGACATATTCCAGATCAGCGTGAACGAGGGAAATCCTTGGTGCACCCTGGCAGCGAACTGCGCCACCGAAGGCACGCCGACGACGATCACCTTGTCCAGTCTTCTGTTTTCGGGTGGCGGCCTCGCCAGCATCAATTTCCTGGTCAACCCCTTGAACATGTTCGTGTCGTCGATTGCTGCCGATGCGGTCACGTTCATGTTCAACGAGCCTTTTGGTTTTAATACGACAGCCGGGCAAATCGTGCTTTCCGCGCAGTTTGTCGGTGGCGATGTGCCCGTAGGGGTCACGCCACTACCAGGTGCAGCCTTGTTATTCGGCTCGGCACTGCTTGGAGGCGGTTTACTGCGCCGGAAAAATCGCGGTTCAAACAAGGTGGATGTGGCGGCGTGAGCCTTCGATAGGCCCTGCGACGCTTGGTGAAACCGAGCGTTCGGCGTTCCTTCAAGTCTCGTGGCGCATGCCATTGAAAAGCGGCTTTCAAGTCGCTTTTTGTTGTTCAGGCATCAGTTGAGACTGCTGCTCACTGGTGCCGGTGAGCGAAAAATCGCGCCATGTTTGCCATTCCCTCTTCTGCGGCTGCCCGTCGCGGCAGGATCCTCGCTGGCCTGATGGCGATGATGATGCTGGCGGCGATGGACACCACCATCGTCTCCACCGCCATCCCGCAGATCGTGGGCGAGCTCGGCGGGCTGGCGCTCGTGAGCTGGGTGTTTTCCATCTACCTCGTGGCGCAGACGGTCACGATTCCGATCTACGGCAAGCTCTCCGATCTGTTCGGGCGCAAGCCCGTGCTGCTGGGCGGCACGGTGCTGTTCCTGCTCGGCTCGGTGGCGTGCTCCGCCGCGTGGAACATGCCTGCGCTGATCGCGTTTCGTGGTCTGCAGGGGCTGGGCGCGGGCGCCATCATGGCCACGGTGATGACGCTCGCGGGCGATCTCTACACCGTACAGGAGCGCGGCGCGGTGCAGGGCTGGCTGTCCAGCGTCTGGGGCATGGCCGCCATCGCCGGGCCGCTGCTGGGCGGGGCGTTCGCCGAATACGCCTCGTGGCGCTGGATCTTCCTCGTGAACCTGCCGATCGGCGCGGTGGCGCTGGCGCTCATCGGGCGCGCGCTGCATGAGGCATTTCATCGGCGCGAGGCGCGCATCGACGGGGCGGGCGCGGCCCTGCTGCTGTTGGCGCTGGGCCTGCTGATTTTCGGCGTGCTCGAAGGCGGGCAGCGCTGGCCCTGGGCCTCGTGGCCCGTGGCGCTGGTGTTCGCTCTCGCCGCGCTGGCCATCGCGGCGCTGGTGTGGGTGCAGCGGCGCGCCGCCGAGCCGGTGCTGCCCGGCTGGCTGTGGCGGCGGCGCGAGCTGCTGGGCTCCAACCTCGCGGCCATCGGCATGGGTCTGGTGATGATGGCGCCCAGCGTCTACCTGCCCACCTTCCTGCAATCGGTGCAGTCGCTGGGCGCGATCGCGGCCGGGCTGGTGCTCGCCGCCATCAGCATGGGCTGGCCGGTGGCCTCGGCGCTGTCGCCGCCGCTGTATGCGCGCCTCGGTTTTCGGGATGCGGGCCTGGGCGGCTGTGCGCTCATCCTGCTGTCCTCGCTGGCCTTCCTGTGGATGCCGCGACCGCAGCCGGTGGCTCTGGTGTTGCTCGACCAGATCCTGCTGGGTGCGGGGCTGGGGTTCTTCTCCACGCCGATTCTCGTGGGCATGCAGTCCACGGTGGACTGGGGGCGGCGCGGCGTGGTGACGGGCTCGCACATGTTCTCGCGCTACCTCGGCCAGAGTCTGGGGGCGGCGCTCTTCGGCGCCATCTTCAACGCCACGCTGGGCGCGCATCTCGCGGCCGCGCCGCAGACCCTGGCCGCACGCCTGCCTGCCGATGTGGACGCGGTCATCGGCGCGCTGCACTCCCCCGCCACCGATACGGCCGTGGCGGGGTATCTGCGCGCGGGTATCGGCGTCGCGACCGACCAGCTTTACGTGGGCATGAGCGTGATCGCCGTGCTGATGCTGCTCGTGTTGTTGATCGCACCTCGGCGCTTTCCCGTTCTGGAAGAAAAGTAGAACAAAGGGTTAACCCTAGTTACCTTTTCCCTGTGCCCGGGCGCAAGATCGGCGCTTTCCTTTCACCGTTCATCGAGAGCCGCATGTCCGCCACCACTCTGGGTATCAAAGTCGACGACACGCAGCGCCAGCGCATCCATGCCGCCGCGCAGCAGATCGGCCGCACGCCGCACTGGCTGGTCAAGCAGGCGGCGCTGCTGTACGTGGATGCGATCGAACGCGGCGTGCATGAAATCCGCCTGCAGGGCCTGCCCGGCAGCGCCCCGGACGAGGCCGAAGAAGTGTCACCACCGGCACCGCACGAAGTGCAACCCTTCCTGGCCTTCGCTCAGTCCATCCTGCCGCAGACGCCGCTGCGCGCGGCCATCACCGCCGGCTGGCACCGGCCCGAGCCCGAGTGCCTCGCGGCGCTGCTGCCGCAGGCGCGTGCGCACGACGACGAACAGGCCGCCCAGGTGCGCGCGCTCGCGACGCGCCTGGTGCAAGGTCTGCGCGAGGCGCCTGTCACCAGCGGCGTGGCGGCGCTGGTGCAGGAGTTTTCGCTGTCCAGCCAGGAGGGTGTGGCGCTGATGTGCCTGGCCGAGGCGCTGCTGCGCATCCCCGACCGGGCCACGCGCGACGCGCTCATCCGCGACAAGATCAGTCACGGCGACTGGCGCGCGCACGTCGGGCGCTCGCCCTCGCTCTTCGTCAACGCCGCGGCCTGGGGCCTGGTGCTCACGGGCAAACTCACCGCCACCAGCAGCGAAAAGACGCTTTCGGCGGCCCTGACGCGCGTCATCGGCAAGGGCGGTGAGCCGCTGATCCGCCAGGGCGTGCACCGCGCGATGAAGCTCATGGGCGAACAGTTCGTTACCGGCCAGAACATCGCCGAGGCGCTGGCCAACAGCCGCGCGCACGAGAAGCAGGGATTTCGCTACAGCTACGACATGCTGGGCGAGGCCGCCACCACCGAGCAGGACGCGCAGCGCTACCTGGCCGACTACCAGCAGGCGATCCACGCCATCGGCAGCGCTTCCAATGGGCGCGGCATCTTCGACGGGCCGGGCATCTCGATCAAGCTCTCGGCGCTGCACCCACGCTATGCGCGTGGCCAGTACGAGCGCGTGATGAGCGAACTGCTGCCGCGCGTGCTGCACCTGGCGGAGCTGGCGCGCCAGTACGACATCGGCATGAACATCGACGCCGAGGAGGCCGACCGGCTCGAGCTTTCGCTCGATCTGCTCGAAGCGCTGTGCGCCGCGCCCTCGCTCAAGGGCTGGAGCGGCATCGGCTTCGTCGTGCAGGCCTACCAGAAGCGCTGCCCGCAGGTCATCGACTATCTTGTGGACCTGGCGCGGCGCAGCCGCCGCCGCCTCATGGTGCGCCTGGTCAAGGGCGCGTACTGGGACAGCGAAATCAAGCGTTCGCAGATCGACGGCCACGCCGGCTACCCGGTCTACACGCGCAAGGCCTACACCGATGTGAGCTACCTCGCCTGCGCGAAAAAGCTGCTGTCCGCGCCCGACGCCGTCTACCCGCAGTTCGCCACGCACAATGCGCAGACGCTCGCCAGCATCCACCATCTGGCGCAGGCCGTGGGCGGCAGCTACTACAGCGGCCAGTACGAATTTCAATGCCTGCATGGCATGGGCGAGCCGCTGTATGCGCAGGTCGTCGGCCCCACGGCCGAGGGCAAGCTGGCGCGGCCCTGCCGCATCTACGCGCCCGTGGGCAACCACGAGACGCTGCTCGCCTACCTCGTGCGCCGTTTGCTGGAAAACGGCGCCAACACCTCGTTCGTCAACCGCATCGGCGATGCTTCCGTGCCGGTGGCCGAACTGGTGCAGGACCCGGTGCAGGAGGTGCTGCGCATCGCGCAGGAGGAGGGGCAGCTGGGCGCGCCGCACCCGCGCATTGCGCTGCCGATCGACCTCTACGCCGGGCAGGGCGTGCTCGCGCGCACCAACTCGCAGGGTTTGAATCTGGCGAACGAGCAGCGCCTGGCGTCGCTGGCCGTGGCGCTGCTGCAAAGCACCAGCCGACCGTGGTTTGCGGCCGCTCCCGGGGTGGCCACACCGGCCGATCCGGCACGGGACCCGGCGTGGGAGCCGGTGCGCAACCCGGCGGAGCTTGGCGATGTCGTCGGCTGGGTGCGCGAGGCAAGCGCGCCGGACGTGGATGCGGCGGCCCGGCGCGCCGCGCAGGCGCTGCCGATCTGGGCCGGCATGCCGCCGTCGGGACGCGCGGACGTGCTCCTGCGCACCGCCGATCTGCTGGAGCAGCGCGGCCAGACGCTCATGGGCTTGGTCCAGCGCGAAGCCGGCAAGACGCTGGCCGCGGCCCTGGGCGAGGTGCGCGAAGCGGCCGACTTCATGCGCTACTACGGCGCGCAGGTGGCTGCGCATTTCGACAACGCGGCGCAGCGCCCGCTGGGCGTGGTGCTGGCCATCAGCCCGTGGAACTTTCCGCTCGCGATCTTCGCCGGGCAGGTGGCGGCGGCGCTGGCGGCGGGCAACGCGGTGCTGGCCAAGCCGGCGGAGCAGACGCCGCTCACCGCGGCCGCGATGGTCGCGATTTTTCACGAGGCCGGCGTGCCGCACGACGTGCTGCAGCTGCTGCCCGGGCGCGGCGAGACCGTGGGCGCGCAGCTCGTCGCGCACCCGCAGGTCGCGGGCGTGATGTTCACCGGCTCCACCGAGGTGGCGCGGCTCATCAACCGGCAGCTCGCCACGCGCCTGTCGCCCTCGGGGCGCGTGATTCCGCTGATCGCTGAAACCGGCGGGCTCAACGCCATGGTGGTCGATTCCTCGGCGCTGGCCGAGCAGGTGGTGCTGGACGTGCTGGCCTCGGCCTTCGATTCGGCCGGGCAGCGCTGCTCGGCGCTGCGCTTGCTGTGCCTGCAGGAGGACGTGGCCGAGCGCCAGATGACGATGCTCAAGGCGGCGCTGCAGGAGTGGAGCATGGGCAACCCCGATCGCCTCTCCACCGACATCGGCCCCGTCATCGACGAAGCGGCGCGCGCGCAGATCGAATCGCACATCGAGGCCATGCAGGCCGCCGGGCAGAAGGTCACGCGGCTGCATCAAAACGGCGGCAACGGCCACTTCGTGGCGCCGGCGATCATCGAGATCGACAGCCCCGCGCGGCTCACGCGCGAGGTCTTCGGCCCGGTGCTGCACGTGCTGCGCTATGAGCGCGAGCGGCTCGACGAGCTGATCGGGCAGATCAACGCCGCCGGCTACGGCCTCACTTTCGGCGTGCACAGCCGCATCGACGAGACCATCGACCACCTCACCGACCGCGTGCACGCGGGCAACGTCTACGTGAACCGCAACATCATCGGCGCCGTCGTCGGCGTGCAGCCCTTCGGCGGCATGGGCCTGTCGGGCACCGGCCCCAAGGCGGGCGGGCCGCTGTACCTGTACCGCCTGGTGCAGGGCGAGCCGGGTGACGCGCTGGCGCTGCTGCCGCGCGGGCAGGCCGCCGAGCAAGGCGCCGGCCACGGCGCGGCAGCGGCGCCAGAGCTCGCGTCGATCGAGCGGCTGCTCGCCACCACGCTGCCTGAGGCCGAGGCGGCGCAGGCCCGCGTGCTGCTCGATGCCGCGCGGCGCGCGGCGCGCATGAACGAGCGCTGGCTGCTGCCCGGCCCCACCGGCGAATCCAACGTCTACCGCCTGCTGCCGCGCGGCCCGGTGTGGGCCATGCCCGCCACCGCGTTGGGGCTGCTGGCGCAGGTGGCCGCGGCGCTGGCGAGCGGCAACGAATGCCATGTGGTGCTGCCCGAAGGCGATGCCGCCTGCGCCAGCGTGTGGCAGGCGTTGCGCGGTGCGCTGGGCGAAGACGCCAGGCGCTTGAAGCCCGGCGCGCGCCAGAACCTGGGCGATGCCGCCGTGCCCGTCACCGCACTGCTCTTCGAGGGCGACGGCGACGCGCTGGCCCAGGCGCTTGCCGAGGTAGCGGCGCGCGAAGGCGCCATCGTGCGCGTGGAAAGCCGCGCGAGTTTTGAGCTGCAATCGGGCCGCGGCTACGACCTCGCGGCGCTGGTGCACGAGCAGTCCATCAGCACCAACACGGCGGCGGCGGGGGGCAATGCGCAGCTGATGACGATGGCGTGAGCGGGGATTAGCCGAAAGAAGCGCGGTACGCCGTCGGGTTCAGGATCAGGCTGGACTCTAGCGGCGGCGTGATCAGGAAGGCGCGTGGCTCGGTGCCCCAGCCGTACAGCCTGAAGATGCGGAATCGATCCGGCGCTTCCTGCGCGAAGTCTCGCTCGTTGCTTGAAAGGTAGAAGGGCGTGCGTTGGTGACCGACGGTGGTCTTCACTTCCAGAAAACGCTCTTCGCCATTGGGCTCGAACGACAAGATGTCGTAACCCGCACCGTCACCCTGTTCCTGTGCGACCCAGACGATTTTTCTTGCGAGGTCCGCGCGTCCATGGGCGGTGAGGCGGGCGCGTTCTGATTCGAGCACACGTTCCTCACCCGCGCGCCCCAGCTTGCGGTTGCGCTCATCGCGCAGTGCTGGGTCAAAGCGCCGAGCGATGCGTTCAAGTTCCTCGTGCGTGGAGGTCAGCGCCATATTGATTTGCGGAGGCGGTTCGATCATCAGTGCATGAATGTCAGCCGCCTTCCAGCTTGCCTGCTCGGGAATGATGGGACCGTCCCATTCTTGAGCGACGCGCGTTTCCACGGCCTTCAGCAAGGCGTTCTGGAAGTTGCGCAGGGGCGCATACCCGCTGACCCAGGGCAGGCTCAGGCGCTCCAGCGTCGCGCTGATGTTCATGTACTTGTGCTCGATCGACGCGACGGATCGCCCGAGACGCTTTGCCGTTTCCTTGTAATAGTGCGCCTTGACGAAGGGTTGGCCCTGCAAGAAGAGCGAGCGCATCGCGAAGTAGTCCCGAACGACCTGCTCGATCTCGGCATCCGTCCAGGCTGCCTTGATCGCGGTTTGATCTTCTTCCTGGTTGTTGGGCATCAGCGAGAACTCGAAGTGGCTGGGTTGGTCTGTGTGCGGCTGATAGGCATCGACGCTGATCCGACCGGCATCGGTGAAATCCGTGTGATGTTGGTCGTGCTGGCGTACATCCCCTCGAACATGGCGCATTATGGTTCGCGACTTGCGCTGGTGCTCGAGATGCCTTGCCGTATCGATGATTGATGCGAGGTGCGTGGCGCCCGGCGCCGCTGGCTCAAAGCGCGGACAATCGCCGCTTCCCCATGCCTTCCTCCCCCGAAGACTTCAGCCTGCGCCGCATGGCCATCCCGGCGTTTGGCCCCTCGCTCATGTTCGGCCTGTGCGAGGGCACCATCCTGCCGGTGCTGGCGCTCAGCGCCCGGGCGCTGGGCGCGAGCCTGGCGGCGGCGGGGCTGATCGTGGCGCTGATCGGTCTGGGCTCGCTGCTGGCCAACGTGCCGGCGGCGTGGCTCGCGACGCGCTTTGGCGAGCGGCGCGCGATGGTGGGTGCCGCGGCATTCGCGCTGGTGGCGCTGGTGCTGTGTCTCGTGGCGCGGCGGGCCTGGGTACTGGGCCTGGGTGTCTTCATGGTGGGGCTGGCGCGGGCGGTGTTCATGCTGGCGCGCCAGAGCTTCCTCGTCGAGGCCGCGCCCGTGCACCTGCGCGCGCGCGCCATGGCCCTGCTGGGCGGCGTGCACCGCATCGGCATGTTCGCCGGGCCGTTTCTCGGGGCCGCCTTCATCCACGGGCTGGGGCTGTCGGGCGCGTACTGGGCGGCGCTCATCGTGATGCTGGCCACGGGGGCGCTGTCGCTGCTCGTGCCTGACCTGCAAGCGCGCGCGCAGCCCGATGGCGCGCAGCAAGCGGTGCCCGCCGCCTGGCCCATGATGCGCGCCCATGCCCCGGTGCTGGCCACGCTGGGCGTTGCGACCTCGCTGGTGGCGGCGATCCGCGCCTGCCGCCAGGTGGTGATTCCGCTCTGGGCGAGCCACATCGGGCTGGATGCCGCGACCACGTCGCTGATCTACGGCCTGATGGGCGCGGTGGACATGCTGCTCTTCTACCCCGCGGGCCGGGTGATGGACCAGCGCGGGCGCCGCGCGGTGGCGCTGCCCAGCATGCTCATCATGGGCGCGAGCTTTTGCCTGATGCCACTCACCAGCGGTTTCGCCAGCCTGCTCGCCGTGAGCCTCCTGATGGGCGTGGGCAATGGCATGGGCGCGGGCATCGTGCTCACCATCGGGGCCGATGCGTCGCCGCTGAAGGGGCGCACGCAGTTCCTGGGCCTGTGGCGCGTGATCACCGACATGGGCGGCGGCGGTGGGCCGCTGCTGCTTTCCCTGCTGACCGCGCTGATCACGCTGGCGGGCGGCGTGGTGGTGACGGGCGGCCTGGGCCTGACGGCTGCCTGGATGTTCTGGCGCTGGCTGCCGCGCGGCGCGGCGGCGGTGGCGCGTCCGTCTTGAGCCTTGCGGCCATGGCCACAAGATCGTTCTTTGATTTGATAGCTGCTGGCGCTTGACCAGCAATGGTTGCAGCCGTATTTGGTTTGAATTTGCGGTCAGCGGGCTGGGCTGCCGCCGTCGCTGCCCAGGCGCAGGCGCGCGCCCTGCATCGCCGACGAGGTCAGCAGCACGCGGCCTTGCGCCGCGGGCAGGTGCAGCGCCAGCGCCGCGGCCACGTCGGCGGCGTCGATCACGCGCAGATCGGCCGGAACGAGCGGGCGCAGCCAGCCGCCGATGCGATCCATCCACCGCTCGCCCGGGCGCAGGGCCTGACCCAGCGCCAGGCGATCGCCGCGCAGCACCGAGGGCCGGGCGATGACCAGCGCGTCAAAGCCCAGCGTGGCCAGCGCGTCTTCGAGTTCGCCCTTGACGCGGCTGTAGAACACGCGCGAGCGCGGGTTCGCGCCGAGCGCGCTCACCAGGCCCAGGCGCGTCGCGCCCGCCGCGCGCGCGGCACGCGCCACGGCCAGGTTGGCGTCGAAATCCACCGCGCGAAACGCCGCCTGGCTGCCTGCCGCCTTGATCGTCGTGCCCAGCGCCAGGTACACCTCGTCGAGCGCGGGCAGTGGCGCCAGCGCCGTGAAATCCACCTGGTGCGCGATGAGCTTGGCGTGATACCAGTCGGGCGCGCGGCGTGCGAGCGCGTGCACCGCCGCCACCGACGGATCGGCGCAGAGCAGGCGCGCCAGCGTGCGTCCGACGAGCCCTGTCGCGCCCGCCACGGCGACGATCCGGTGGGCGCTGGGTGGTGTGGCCGTGGTCATGGCGTGTTCCGCGTGCAGTCGGGTGGCATCGCCGCGCGGTCAGCGCAGCACGATGGCCGTGAGTTTCCAGCCCAGGCCACGCCGGCGCAGCACGAACTGGCTGACGCCCGCGTCTGCCCGGGTTTGAATGACGAAGGTGCCGGGCGAGGTATAGAACATCGACGCGCCCGCCAGGGGCTGGTCGTGCTCGGCGCGGGCGCCGTCCCGTGACGCGCCGCGCCCCGCATCCTCGCGAGGCGGCTGGCCATCGAGCAGCTCGATCACGCCCGCCGGGGTGACATACCAGTCGACCATCTTGTCGACCATGGCGCCCGCCAGCGGCGCGACCAGTGCCGCCAGCGGGTTGTCCTGCAGCTGCCCGCCGTCGGTCATTTTCCGCATGAACCTGGCGTTCAACTGGTCCTTCAGGCTGGCGCGCACGCTCGGGAAGTCGACGTGTTCGGCCAGGGCGACGTCGTCATGCGCCTGCGCGGCGGCCTTGATCTGGTAGACGGTGATCCAGGGCGCGGCGACGAGGTAGGCCAGCACCAGCGCCGCGAGCGATCCGAGGATGATGAATTTGCGCTTCATGGTGTATGCGTTGCACACCGGTGCGGTGTCACGGGCGGATGGGCAGGAACCACAGGATACAGCCACCGGGCCGCGCGCCGCGGCCGCCGCGCTGGCACAATGGCCGGCTCATGTCTGACATGCTGCTGCTCGACATCCGCGATCTGGTCAAGAGCTATGGCGGCACGCGCGTCGTCGATGGCGTGTCGCTGGCCATTGCGCCGGGCGAATGCTTGGGCGTGATCGGGCCCAACGGCGCGGGCAAGACCACCACCATCCGCCTGGCCCTGGGGCTGAGCGCGCCCGATTCGGGGCAGATCCGCTTCTTTGCGCGCGCCGATGGCACGGCGCTGGAGATGCCGCGCGACGCGCTGGCGATCAAGCAGCGGCTGGGCGTGGTGTCGCAGTTCGATTCGCTCGACCCCGACTTCAGCTGCGTCGAGAACCTGTTTGTCTTTGGCCGCTACTTTGGCTTGGGCCGCGCGGCCCTGGCCGAGCGCGTGCCGCGGCTGCTCGACTTTGCCGCGCTGGCGCACAATGCCGACGCGCGACCGGCCGAGCTGTCGGGCGGCATGCGCCGGCGCCTGTCGCTGGCGCGCGCGCTCATCAACGACCCCGACCTGCTGTTGCTCGACGAGCCGACCACGGGGCTGGATCCGCAGGCGCGCCACCTGATGTGGGAGCGGCTGCAGATGCTGCTGGCGCAAGGCAAGTCGATCCTGTTGACGACGCACTTCATGGACGAGGCCGAGCGCTTGTGCCAGCGCCTGCTGGTGATCGACCGCGGCCGCAAGATCGCTGAAGGCGCGCCGCGCGCGCTGATTGCCGAGCACCTGGAGCCCGAGGTGGTCGAGCTGTACGGCAGCGGCGCGCTGGCGCTGGCCCGCTCGCCACTGGCCGACCACGCCGAGCGCGTGGAAACCAGCGGCGAGACGGTTTTTTTCTACACCCGCCACGCGCGTGCGCTGCTGCGGGCGCTGGAAGCGTACCCGCAACTGCGCACGCTGCACCGGCCGGCCAACCTGGAGGATTTGTTCCTCAAGCTGACGGGCCGGAAGATTCGCGACGATGGCTGAGAAGCTGCGAACGAACCCCCTCCGCTCCGATATGAACGACCTTTCCCTCTGGGCCCCGCCGCGCCCCTCGATGCGCTGGTGGCCGGTGTTCCGGCGCAACTGGCTGGTGTGGCGCAAGCTCGCGATTCCCAGCCTGCTGGCCAACATCGGCGAGCCGCTGATCTGGCTGGTCGCCTTTGGCTACGGCCTGGGCAGCATGATCGGGCAGGTGGACACGCACGGCCAGCAGGTGCCCTACATCCTGTACCTGGCCAGCGGCTCGGTGTGCATGAGCGCGATGAACGCCGCCAGCTTCGAGGCGCTGTACTCGGCCTTCTCGCGCATGCACGTGCAAAAAACCTGGGACGGCATCTTGAACACCCCCGTGCAACTGGACGACGTGGTGCTGGCCGAGATGCTGTGGGCAGGCTTCAAGGCGCTGTTCTCGGTCACCATCATCCTGGGGGTGATCTGGGCGCTGGACATCAGCCGCGCGCCGCGCATGTGGCTGGCGGTGCCCATCCTCCTGGGCGCGGGCATCACCTTTGCCAGCATGGCGCTGGTGTTCAATGCCAAGGCGCCGGGCTATGACTTCTTCACCTATTACTTCACGCTGGTGCTCTCGCCCATGATGTTTCTCTCGGGCGTGTTCTTTCCGCGCGAGCAATTGCCCGAGGCCGCACGCGTGGTGACGGACTGGCTGCCGCTCACGGCCGCGGTCGAGCTGGCGCGCCCGCTCTTCCTGGGCCAGTGGCCCGAGCAGCCCTGGCGCTGGACGGCGGTGCTGGCGGCCTATGCCGTCGTCGGGCTCTGGGTGGCGCTGGCGCTCACGCGCCAGCGTTTTCGGCGTTAGGGCGACCTGAACAAGTCCCTCGCGCGCGGCCCGGGCGTGTCACCACACGGGGCGGTGCCGCTCCAACGCCTCGCGAACGGGCTGCCCCACCACGAAACCGTCCCCGTGCTTGTCGGCCAGCCGCGCCGCGCGCTCCAGGAAAACATCGACCCCGGTGCCGTAGATGAACTGCATGGCGCCTCCCGTCCAGGCGGGAAAGCCGATGCCGAAGATGGAGCCGATGTTGGCGTCGTGCACGCTGGTGAGCACGCCCTCGGCCAGGCAGCGCGCGGTTTCGATCGCCTGGCGGTAGAGCAGCCGGTCCTGGATATCCGGCACGTTCCAAGCGGCGCCGGGCTGCTCGAACAGGGCCTTGAGTTCGGGCCAGAGCGTCTTCCTGCCGCCCTGTGGGTAGTCATAGAAGCCGCCGCCGCCCGCGCGGCCGGGGCGTTTGAGCTCTTTCACCATGCGCTCGACCAGCAGCTCGCCGGGCGTGGCGTGGTAGGGCTTGCCCTCGGCGGCGAAGTCGGCGCGGGTCTGGTCCATGACATGCACGCTCAAACTGAGCGCGGTTTCATCGAGTACCGCCAGCGGCCCCACGGGCATGCCCGCCTGCATCGCGGCGTTCTCGATGACGGCGGCGGGAATGCCTTCGGAGAGCAGGGTGGCGCCCTCCATCACGTAGGTGCCGAAGGTGCGGCTGGTGTAGAAGCCCCGCGCGTCGTTGACCACGATGGGCGTCTTGCCCAGGGCCTGTACGTAGTCGAAGGCGCGCGCCACGGTGTCGTCGCTCGTTGCCTTGCCGCGGATGATCTCCACGAGCTGCATCTTGTCCACGGGGCTGAAGAAGTGGATGCCGATGAATTTCTCCGGCGTGCGGCTGGCCCGGGCCAGGCCCGTGATGGGCAGCGTGGAGGTGTTGCTCGCGAAGAAGCCGTGGGCGGCCAGTTGCGGCTCGGCCTCTTGCGTGACCCGGGCCTTGAGCTCGCGGTTCTCGAACACGGCCTCGATGATGAGATCGCACCCCGAAAGCGCCTGGGCGTCGGCCGTGGGCGTGATGCGCGCCAGCAGCCCCTGCGCCGCCTCTTCGGTCATGCGGCCTTTTTCGACGCGCTTGTGCGCCAGCCTGGCGCTGTAGGCCTTGCCTGCCTCGGCCTTTTCCACGCTCACATCCTTGAGCACGGTGGCGATGCCGCGGCTGGCCTGCGCCCAGGCAATGCCCGCGCCCATCATGCCGGCGCCGAGGATGCCGACCTTCGCGGGTTTGAAGCGCTCGGCCGCCGCCGGGCGCGACTTGCCGCTCTTGATCGCGTTCAGGTCGAAGAAGAAGGTGCCCACCATGTTGCGCGCGACCTGGCTCGTCATGATCTTGGCGAGGTAGCGGCTTTCGATGCGCAGCGCCGTGTCGAAGTCCACCAGCGCGCCCTCGACCATGGCGCTGAGCGCCGCTTCGGGCGCGGGGTAGCGCCCGCGCGTGGTCTTGCGCAGCATCGCGGGTGCGACGGCCAGGGCGGCGGCAATCTTCGGGTTCGCGGGCGTGCCGCCGGGCATTTTGTAGCCCTTCTCATCCCAGGGGTGGCGCGATGCGGGGTGGGCGGCGATCCACGCGAGGGCGGCGGGCCGCAGCGCGCCGGCGTCGGCCACCAGCTCGTGCACCAGGCCCAGCTCCTTGCCCTTGCGCGGGTTGAAGAGCTTGCCTTCCATGATCCAGGGCTGCGCGCCCATCAGACCCAGCAGCCGCACCATCTTGGTGATGCCGCTGGCGCCGGGGATCAGGCCCAGCGTCACTTCGGGCAGGCCGAGCTGGATCTTCGCGTCATCGACGGCGATGCGGTGGTGGCCGATCAGCGCCACCTCCCAGCCGCCACCCAGCGCCGTGCCGTTGATGCAGGTGGCGACGGGCAGGCCCAGCGTCTCCAGCGTGCGCATCTGCCGCTTCATGTGCTCGATGCGCTCGAAGGCCCGCGGCGCGTCGGCCTCGCTCATCTGGAAGATGGCCTTGAGGTCGGCCCCGGCGAAGAAGCTGCTCTTGGCCGAGGCGAGCACGATGCCCTTGAGCGCCGCGCCGAGGCGCTCGCGCTCGGCCAGCACCTGCGCGGTCACGGTGGCCAGGTCATCCTGCCAGCGCTGGCACATGGTGTTGACGGGCGAGCCGGGCTCGTCGAAGGTGATGAGCGCCACCTGGCCTTCGCCGTGGGCCGGGATCAGTTCGTAGCGGATGGTGTCCATGGTGTGTTCCTTGTTCAGACGCGCTCGACGATGGTCGCGATGCCCATGCCCCCGCCCACGCACAGCGTGACGAGGCCGTAGCGCAGCTGGCGCCGGTGCAGCTCGTCGATCAGCGTGGAGAGCAGCATCGCTCCGGTGGCGCCCAGCGGATGGCCCATGGCGATCGCGCCGCCGTTGACGTTCACCTTCTCGTGCGGCACCCCCATCTCGCGCATGAAGCGCATGGGCACGGCGGCGAAGGCTTCGTTCACCTCGAAGAGGTCGATCTGCTCGATGCTCATGCCCGCGCGGGCCAGCGCCTTGCGCGTGGCGGGCATGGGGCCGGTGAGCATGATGGTGGGGTCGGCCCCGCTCACGGCGGTGGCCACGATGCGCGCGCGCGGCGTGAGACCGTGGGTCCTGGCGGCGGCCTCGCTGCCGATCAGCACGGCGGCGGCGCCATCGACGATGCCCGAGGAATTGCCCGCGTGGTGCACGTGCTGAATCTGCGCCACCTGCGGGTAGCGCTGCAGCGCCACGGCGTCAAAGCCCATGTCGCCGAGCTGCGCGAACGAGGGCTTGAGCGCGGCCAGCACCTCCAGCGTGGTCTGCGGCTTGATGAATTCGTCTTCTTCCAGAATGGTCTGGCCGAGGAAGTCGCGCACCGGAACGACCGAACGCCTGAAGTGGCCGGCGGCGCGCGCGGCGGCGGCGCGCTGCTGCGAGGCGACGGCGAAGGCGTCGACGTCGCCGCGCGTGAAGCCGTCGAGCGTGGCGATCAGGTCCGCGCCTATGCCCTGGGGCACGAACAGCGTGTCCATGTTGGTGGCCGGGTCCTGCGCCCAGGCGCCGCCGTCGCTGCCCAGCGGCACGCGGCTCATGCTCTCCACGCCGCCCGCGACGACCAGGTCTTCCCAGCCGCTCGCGACCTTCTGCGCCGCCAGGTTCACCGCCTCCAGGCCCGAGGCGCAGAAGCGGTTGATCTGCACGCCCGCGCACGTCCAGGCCCAGCCGGCCTTGAGCGCCGCCACCTTCGGCAGCACCGAGCCCTGTTCGCCCACGGGCGAGACGATGCCCATGACCACGTCATCGACGGCGGCGGTGTCGAAGTCGTGGCGCGCCTGCAGTTCCTTGAGCAGGCCCACGGCCAGGTCGATGGGCTTGACCTCGTGCAGGTGGCCGTCCTTCTTGCCCTTGCCACGCGGAGTGCGCAGGGCTTCGAATACGAAGGCGGATGTCATGGAGTATCTCCGGTTTGAATAAAAAAAGGCCGCCGGCGCTTATGCGACAAGCGCGGACAGCTATCAATAGAGAAGTTCAACTCAGCGACCACCCAGGCCCATGCCGCGCGAGATCACCTCTTTCATGATCTCGTTGGTGCCGCCGTAGATGCGCTGCACGCGCGCGTCGGCCCAGGCGCGGGTGATCGGGTATTCCCACATGTAGCCGTAGCCGCCAAAAAGCTGCACGCACTCGTCCATCACCTTGAACTGCAGGTCGGTGGTCCAGGACTTGGCCATGCTCGCGGTGGCGGTATCGAGTTCGTCCTTGAGGATCAGCTCGCAGCATTTGTCGACGAACACGCGCGCCACCTGCACCTGCGTCTGCAGATCGGCCAGCTGGTAACGCGTGTTCTGGAAGGCGGCCACGCTCTGGCCGAAGACCTTGCGCTGCTTGACGTAATCCACCGTCCAGTCGATCGCGGCCTGCGCGGCGGCGACGGCGGTGATCGCGATCTGCAGCCGCTCCCAGGGCAGCTGCTCCATCAGGCAGATGAAGCCCTTGTTCTGCAGCGCCGCGCCGCCCAGCAGGTTCTCGGCCGGCACCTGCACGTCGTTGAAGAACAGCTCGGAGGTGTCCTGCGCCTTCATGCCGGCTTTCTTCAGGCGCTGGCCCTTCTCGAAGCCCGCCATGCCGCGCTCCACGAGCAGCAGGCTCGTGCCCTTGGCGCCCGCGGCCGGGTCGGTTTTGGCGACGACGATGACCAGGTCCGCATGCCAGCCGTTGGTGATGAAGGTCTTGCTGCCGTTGAGCACGTAGTGGCTGCCGTCCGGCGCGAGCAGCGCGGTGGTCTTCACGCCCTGCAGGTCGCTGCCGGCCGCGGGCTCGGTCATCGCGATCGCGCCCACCATCTCGCCGCTGGCGAGCCGGGGCAGGTATTTGCGCTTCTGCGCCTCGGTGCCGTAGTGCAGGATGTAGGGCGCGACGATCTCGCTGTGCAGCCCGAAGCCGATGCCGGTGCAGCCTGCGCGCGCGATCTCCTCCATCTGCACCACCGAGTAGAGCTTGTCCGCGCCCGCGCCGCCGTAGGTCTCGGGGAGGCTCAGGCACAGGAAACCGTTGGCGCCGGCCTTGTTCCAGACGGCGCGGTCCACGTAGCCCTGCTCTTCCCAGGCGGCGTGGTGCGGGGTGACTTCCTTGTCGATGAAGCGGCGAAAGCTGTCGGCGAACGCCAGGTGGCCGGAATCAAACAGGGTGCGGGCGATCATGGTATTTTTCCAAAGCAAATGCTTGGTCAAATTCTGACAGCTGACCGGCAAATTGCAAGTCGCACAAACGACAAACCGCCCGAAGGCGGCTTGCGTGCAGGTGAGAGGGCGCCTACTTGGTGTGGTAGGGCGAGACCACCTTCCACTTGCCATCCTCGACCTGCGACAGGCGCCACGCCGTGCTGCCCAGGTGGTTGGTGGCGGTGTAATGCGCGGGGGCGCTGCCGAAGATGTCGGTCGGGTAGCTCATGCCGTCCATGGTCTTGATGAAGGCGTCGGTCGTCAGGTTGGGGCCGGCCTTGGCGACCGCCTGCAGGAACATGTCCATGACGATGTAGCCATAGGCCGAGAAAATGCCGCCGTCCTCGTTGTACTTGGTCTTGTACTTGGTGGCCCAGAACGCGAGTTGCTTGTTGCTGGTGTCATCGGCGTAGGGCACCTGCGCGGCCATCGTGGCGTACAGGCCATCCATGGCCTTGCCGCCGAGCTTGGGGATGAGCTCGCTGTACGACGCGGCCGAGCCCAGGAACACCGGGTTGTAGCCCATCTTCCTGGAGGTGGCCACGGTGCCTATGGTCTCGCGGATCACACCGCCCAGCGTCACCAGATCGCAGCCCGCGGCCTTGGTCTTGGCCACCTGCGATGAGAAATCGGTGGCGCCGCGCTTGAAGCTGGCTTTCTCCACGAGCTGCATGCCGATGTCCTTGAGGCCGTCCTCGGTGCCCTTGAGCACTTCGGCGCCGAACTCATCGTCCTGGTAGATGGTGCAGACCTTGGAGAGCTTCTTTTCCTTCACGAGCTCGGGCACGGCCTCGCGGATCTGCTGGTAATAGGGCGCGATGAAGGCGTAGGTGAGCGGGTTCAGCGGCTCGTACATCTCGCGCGCGGCCGTGAGCGGAAGGAAGTTGATCACCTTCTTGGGGAACATCACCGGGAAGGTGGCCAGGTTGGCCGCCGTGCCGATGTGGCCGACGATGGCGAACACCTTCTCCTGGTTCACCAGTTTTTGCGCCGCCAGCACCGCGCGCTTGGGGTCGTAGCCGTCGTCTTCCACCTTGAAGACGATCTTGCGGCCGTTGATGCCGCCCTGCTCGTTGGCCTCGTCCACGCGCAACTGCATGCCGTCGCGCGCCTGCTTGCCGATGGGCGCGAGCGGCCCCGAGAGATCCTGGATGGTGGCCAGCTTGAGTTCGGTCTTGCTCACGCCCAGGTTCTGCGCCAGAGCGGTGCCGGCAAAGCCCAGGGCGCAGGCGGCGGCCACAAGGGTGGTCTTCAGGTGCATGGTCGGGTCTCCTTGGTTCAACGAAATGATTGTGGGTGCTCTTGCTCGGGTGCGGCTCAGGGTTTACCCGTGCCGCCGCCATACATGGCGTCGATCTGCGGCGCGTATTTCTTCTCCACGAGCTTGCGCTTGAGCTTCATCGTCGGGGTGAGCTCCTCGTCCTCGGCCGTGAGCTGGGTGTCGAGCAGGAAGAATTTCTTGATCTGCTCCACGCGCGCGAACTTCGCGTTCACCTCGTCGATCACGCCCTGGATGAGCGCCTGCACTTGCGAAGCCCGCGTGAGGCTGGCGTAGTTGGAAAACGGCACGTCGTGATCCTGTGCGTACTTCTCGACGTTCTCCTGGTCGATCATGACGATCACCGTCAGGTACGCGCGCTTGTCGCCGATCACCACCGCGTCGGTGATGTAGGGGCTGAATTTCAGTTCGTTCTCGATCTCGCTCGGGGTGATGTTCTTGCCGCCCGCGGTGATGATGATGTCCTTCATGCGGTCGGTGATGCGGTAGTAGCCATCGGCATCCACCGTGCCCACGTCGCCGGTGCGCAGCCAGCCGTCCTCGGTGAAGGTCTCGGCGGTCTTGTCCGCGAGGTTGAGGTAACCGGCGAAGACGTTGGGGCCCTTGACCTGGATCTCGCCCGTGGCCGGGTCGATGCGCACCTGGTTGTAGTGCGCGGCCGGGCCGATGGAGCCGGGCTTGATGCGGCTGGCCAGCATCGCAGTCGAGACGCCGCAGGTCTCCGTCATGCCCCAGACTTCGAGCATGGGGATGCCCAGCGACAGATACCACTTGATGAGCTCGGGCGAAATCGGCGCGGCGCCCGTCACGAGGTGGCGCGCGCGGTGGATGCCGATCATCTTGCGCACGTTGTCCAGCACCAGCCAGCGCGCCAGATGAAAGCGCCACTTCAGGCCCGCGGGCACCGCCTCGCCCGCCAGCACCTTGTCGGCGATCTCGCGCCCCACGCCGACGGCCCAGGCGTAGGCCGCCTGCTGCAGCCGCGTGCTTTCCTTGAGCGAGATCATCACGCCCGAATAGAACTTTTCCCACACGCGCGGCACGGCGACGAACACCGTGGGCGCGATCTCGCGCACGTTCTCGGGCACGGTGTCGGGGTTCTCGACGAAGTTGAGCTTGCAGCCGGTGTACAGCGACAGATATTCGCCCCCCATGCGCTCGGCAATGTGGCACAGCGGCAGGAAGGCCATGGCCTCGTCGTCCTCGCCGCGCGCGATGATGGTGTTGAGTCCGCGCGCCGTCTGCACCAGCGCGTCGTGCGTGTGCATCGCGCCCTTGGGCTTGCCCGTCGTGCCCGAGGTGTAGACGAGGATGGCAAGATCTTCGGGCTTGATCGCCGCCACGCGCGCCTGCAGCGCGCCCGGGTGCTGGGCATTCCAGTCGCGCCCCAGCGCGCGCAGGGCATCGAGGCTCATCACGCCGTCGTCGTGCAGCTGGTGCAGCCCCTCCATGTCGAAGACGATGATCCTTGTGAGCAGCGGCAGACGCTCGCGCACCGCCAGCGCCTTGTCCAGCTGCTCGTCGTCCTCGACGAAGAGAATGCGGCTGTGCGAATCGTGCGTGAGGTAGTGCACCTGCTCGGCCGCGTCCGTCGGGTAGATGCCGCTGGCCACGCCGCCGCACGAGAGCACCGCCAGGTCGCACAGCACCCATTCCAGAATGGTGTTGGAGAGGATGGACGCGGTGTGCCCGGCCTCGAAGCCCAGCGCCATCAGGCCGCCCGCGATCTCGCGCGCCGCCTCGCCCACCTGCGTCCAGGTCCGGGCCTGCCACAGGCCAAGCTTCTTCTCGCGCAGCCACACCTTGTCCCCGCGCGCGGCCACGGCGTTCCAGAACATCGTGGCGATGGTCTCGCCGGGCATGGCGATACCCTCGCGCGGCGCGCAGTCGGGGTTCCAGAGCACGCTCATGCCGTCATCTCCAGGTCTTCTTCCTTTTCCAGCGCCGCTCGCCGCGCATGCCCGTGTCCTTCATGCCGAGGTAGAACTCCTTGATGTCCTCCTTCTCGCGCAGGCGCTCGCAGCGGTCTTCCATCACGATGCGGCCGTTTTCCAGCACGTAGCCGAAATCGGCGGCGTTCAGCGCCATGTTGGCGTTTTGCTCGACCAGCAGGATGGTGGTGCCGCGCTCGCGGTTGATGCGCACCACGATCTCGAAGATCTCCTTGGTCAGGCGCGGGCTCAGGCCGAGGCTGGGCTCGTCCAGCAGGATGAGCTCGGGCGCGGCCATGAGCGCGCGGCTGATCGCCAGCATCTGCTGCTGCCCGCCCGAGAGCAGCCCCGCGTCCTGCTGCATACGCTCCTTGAGCACGGGAAAGTAGCCGTAGACCAGCTCCAGGTCGCGCGCCACCGCGTCGCGGTCGCGCCGCGTGTAGGCGCCCATCATGAGGTTGTCGCGCACCGACAGAAGCGGGAAGACCTCGCGCCCCTCGGGCACATGCATCAGGCCCAGGCGCACGATGCTCGTCGGGTCCTGCGCGGTGATGTTGCCGCCCTTGAAATGCACGCTGCCCTTGAGCGGATCGATGATGCCCGAGATGGTCTTGAGGATGGTGGTCTTGCCCGCGCCGTTGCTGCCCAGCACCGTGGCGATCTCGCCGGGATGCACGGTGAGGCTCACGCCGCGGATGGCCTTGATTGGGCCATAGGCACTCTCCACGTTCTGCAGTTGCAGCAGCGGTTGCGCGCTGGTTTCCGGCGCGCTCATGCCCGGCCTCCCACCTGCTGCCCGGCCGGGCGGCGCAGATTGCTCACGTCGTCGATGGTGCCCAGATACGCCTCGATCACGCCCGGATGCGCCTGCACCTCGGCCGGCGTGCCCAGCGCCAGCACCTCGCCCTGGTTCATGGCCAGCACCCGGTCGGAGACGCGCGAGACCAGCGACATGTCGTGCTCCACCATCAGCACGGTGATGCCCAGGTCGCTCGCGATGTCCTCGATCCAGAACGCCATGTCGTCCGTCTCCTCCACGTTCAGGCCCGAAGAGGGCTCGTCGAGCAGCAGCAGCCGCGGCTCGGTCGCCAGCGCGCGGCCCAGCTCCACCACCTTGCGCACGCCGTAGGGCAGGCCGCCGACCAGCGTGTCGCGGAAGTGCTGCAAGTCCAGGAAGTCGATCACTTCCTCGACCTTCTCGCGGGCGCGCACCTCGGCAGCGCGCGTGCGCGGCGTGAACAGCAGCTCGCGCCACAGGCCGGTCTCGCGCCGCGTATGGCGGCCGATCAGGAGGTTGGCCAGCACGCTGGCGTGCTCGAACAGTTCGATGTTCTGGAAGGTACGCGCGATGCCCAGCTGCGCCACCGTGTGCGGCGCCTGCTCGGTGAGTCTGAGCTCGCCGTGCGGCCCGGCCCAGGTGATGTGTCCGCTCGTGGGCTGGTAGATGCGGCTGATGAGGTTGAACACCGTCGTCTTGCCCGCGCCGTTGGGGCCGATGAGCGTGAAGACTTCGCCTTCATGCACATCGAAGCTCACGTCGTTGACCGCCAGCAGGCCGCCGAAGCGCACGCTCAAGTTGCGGGCCGAAAGCAGGATGTCGCCGCCCGTCATCTCAGGCGCTCCGATTTCTGGAAACTCTTCTGGCGCTTGAACATGCCGCGGCGGTAGAAGGGAAAGAGCTGCAGCCAGGCGCGCACCTTGATCCAGCGCCCGTAGATGCCCAGCGGCTCGAACATGACGAAGGCGATCAGCACCGCGCCGTAGACGAAGGTCTGCAGGCCCGGCGACTGGCCGATCGATTCAGGCAGCCAGTCCTTGCCCAGGCCGATGAGCTGCGGCATGAAGATGAGGAACATCGCCCCGAGGAAGGCGCCGTGCACCGAGCCCAGTCCGCCGATCACGATCATCAGCAGCAGGTCGATGGACTGCACGATGCCGAACTGCTCGGGCGTGATGAACTGCAGCTTGTGCGCGTACAGCGCCCCGGCGATGCCCGCCAGCGCCGCCGAGAGCGCGAACGACAGCGTCTTGTAGTACGCGAGGTGAATGCCCATGCTCTGCGCCGAGATCTCCGAATCGCGGATCGCGACGAAGGCCCGGCCCGTGGATGCGCGCAGCAGGTTGAGGATGGCCAGGGTGCAGACCACGGCGATCGCCAGGCACAGGAAATAGAACGCCTCGGATGACTCGAACGCATGGCCCATGATCTGCGGAGGCTGCAGGAAGATGCCCTTGTTGCCGCCCGTCACCGACTCCCAGCGCGCGAAGGCCTCCTCGACGATGAAGCCGAACGCCAGCGTCGCGATCGCAAGATAAATGCCCTTGACGCGCAGCGCCGGCAGCCCGACGACGATGCCCACGGCCGCGGCCAGCAGCGCCGCGCAGGCCAGCGCCAGAAAGAAGGGCCACCCCGCCGCCGTGAGCAGCGCCTGCGTGTACGCCCCCACGCCGAGAAAGGCCGCGTGCCCGAGCGAGAACTGCCCTGTGTAGCCCGACAGCAGCATCAGCCCCAGCCCGGCGATGCCGTAGATCAGCACGAAGGTGAGCTGCGCCAGCCAGTACTCGGGCAGTCCCCAGGGCGCCGCCAGCAGCGCCAGGCACAGCAGCCCGTACCAGAACACGTGTCCGCCGTGCCGGGCGAGACGGATGTCCTGCAGGTAGCTGGTCTTGAAGATGAATCTCATGATCCGGACCTAGACCTTCTTGACCAGGCGTTCGCCGAAGAGCCCGTTGGGCCGCACCATCAGCATGGCGAGCACCACGATGTAGGCCGCCACGTCCTTGAAACCCTCGGGCAGATAAAAGCCCGAGAGTGATTCGATGATGCCGATCACCAGCCCCCCGACGATGGCGCCGGGCAGGCTGCCGAAGCCGCCGACCACGGCCGCGGGAAAGGCCTTCAGTCCGATGAAACCCATGTTGGCGTAGACGAAAGTGATGGGCGCCAGCAGCAGGCCAGCGACGGCGGCCACCATGCCTGCCAGTGCCCACACCAGGCCGTTGATGCGTTGCACCGGGATGCCCATGTAGTAGGCCGCGAGCTGGTTCTGCGAGGCGGCCTGCATCGCCACGCCCATGCGCGTGTAGCGGAACATCATGAACAGCAGGGCGCACAGCACGGTGGTCACCGCGATCACCGCGAGCTGCTCGGCCCCCAGGATCAAGGAGCCCCAGGCCATCGTCACGTCCTTGTAGGGGACGGCCAGCGTCAGTGTCTCGGTGCCTATGCCTGGAATCATCGTCACCAGCCCGCGCAGCAGGTAGCCGATGCCGATCGTGAGCATGACGATGGAAAACGCGGGTTGCCCCAGCACCGGCCGGATCACCACGCGTTCGAGCAGCAGCCCCAGCAGCGCCATGGCTGCCATGCTGGCGATCACGGCCAGCCAGAATGGGAATTCGAGGTAGGCCATGACGGCCACGCCGATGAAGGCGCCCACCATCATGAGCTCGCCCTGGGCGAAGCTGACGATTTCGGTGGCCTTGTAGATCAGTACGAAACCCAACGCGATCAGGCCGTAGATGCACCCTTGTGCGACACCGCTGATCAGAAGTTGGACAAACTGCACCGACGCATTCCCTTTATTTTTACAAAGCACGCGCTTTGCGTAAATGCCGATCATGCATGCTCGCGGCCGATTGCGCACCGCGTAATAACCCTGATGCGCGCGGCTGCCGGAGCCGGGCGGTGGGTTCCTGTGCGTTCGCCTGGATCAGGGAGTCTGCTGCACCGCGCGCGGGCGGCCCTGGTCGTCGATGGCCACATAGGTCAGGCGCGCCTCGGTCACCTTCACGTACTGGCCCTGCGCCCGGATGCGCTCGGCGAAGACCTCCACCTGTACCGTCATCGAGGTGCGCCCGATGCGCAGCACGCTGGAGTAGAACGAGAGCAGGTCGCCCACGCGCACCGGCTGCTTGAAGACAAATTCGTTGACTGCGACGGTCGCGATGCGCCCCTGTGCGATGCGGGCGCAGAGCACCGAACCCGCCAAGTCCACCTGGGACATGACCCAGCCGCCGAAGATGTCGCCATTGCCGTTGGTGTCGCTCGGCAGCGGAATCACCTTGAGCACGAGCTCCTTGTCGGTGGGCAGGCTGGTGTGGATGGCGTCGTCGCGGTGCGGCATGGGCTGTGATCGTCCTTGGAATACAAGCCGCCGATTGTCGGTCATGCGTGCTCGGGCGTCAGCGCCGCGCCGTGGTCAGGATGGCCAGCAGCGCCAGCAGCAGCGCGGCCAGCAGGTTGTGCGTCCACGTGCCGCCCAGCGGCAGTTGCTGTGCCACCAGGCCCAGGCCCAGCAGGATCTGCAACGCGGGCAGCGCCACGCAGGCGGTGGCCACCCAGGGCTTGTCCAGGCGCATCGCGCGCCACGCCATGAAGGCGAGAAACCCCAGCAGCGCCAGTGCCGCGGCGCGGTGCAGCAGATGGATCAGCGCGCCGCCGGCATGGCTCGCACTGGTGCCGGCCGCGGGCGCCAGCCAGGGGTTCAATGCCTGCCATGAGGCCTGCGACAGATCGCACATGCCCCATGTCGGGCAGGAGAGCCCGGCGTGCGTGCTGCTCACCATGGCGCCGAACGCGGCCTGCATGAAGGCCAGCGCCAGCGCCACCCAGGCCCAGCGCGCCAGGGGCGAGGCGCCCGTGCCGGAGTCGGCTGCATCGGGCAGACGCGCCAGTCGCACGCTGAGCACGATCATGCCCAGCCCGGCCAGCAGGTTGCCCAGCGTGACCGCGGGCAGGGGCGAACTGCGCGCGCCCGCGCCCAGCCCGGCCAGGAACAGGGCCAGCGCCAGCAGGGCAGCGGCGTGCCGCGCCTGCTGGTGCAGTCGCCGCTTGAGGGCCAGTGCCAGCAACGCCAGGATCACGACCAGACTGCTTGACGCGATGACGCGATGCGCGGCGCGTGCCGTCGCGACGGCGGCCTGCGAAGCGCCGGCCTGCTCCCCGCCTGTTGCGTGGGTGCCGGGCTGCCCGTAGCATGCGGGCCAGGGCGTGCAGCCCACACCCGTATTGACGAGCCGGATAAAAGCTGAGAGGCTAGTAATGACCAGCATCATGACGGCGCACAGCCAGGCCAGGCGTCGCAGCCATGAGTGCGTGCGCTGGACGTCCGCGGTGGACGGATGCAAATGGGGAGGTGGCATATGAATTTCCCGGGGCTCGATCACGAACGGTACGCGAATCTAGCGCATGCCGCGTGGCGTGCGCGCAAGCCGCGGCCGTTGTCCAAGACGCGGTGGCATGGCGTCTGGATACCCCTGCGATGGGTGTGTACATCCTCTCACAACTTGATCCAGATCACGTTTGCGGACTTTCCATCCCTGTAGACTGCGGCGTCCCCAAATCCGGATTCTGCCGGCCTTGCCAAGGAGCAATCAGCATGAGCCAACACGACGAAGACGAGAACGAACCCATTCCCTTCATGCAGCGGCTGCTGGACAGCCCATTTCTGCTGCTGTTCCTGGGTGTGATGATCCCCATGGTTGTCTACAACCTCTGGGGCTTCATCGACACCTTGACCATTCCCCTGGCGAAATAAAAAGGAAGCGCCCATGACTGCAATACTGCCTCCTTCGGAGCGGCTGTGGTGGAAACACCCGATGGATCGCCAGGAGACCCTCTGGATAGCCATCGCCTTCGTCTGGTGCATGATCATGTTCGCCATGATGGTGGGCTGGCACTTCTTCGGCAAACAGAATCTCTCCACCGAAACCTACAAGGTCGATCCCGCCAAGTACGCCGAGCGTGCCGAGGCCTTCGTCGCCAAGTACACGGTGCGCAAGGAAACCGACCAGGAAATTCCGGTGGTGTCCGCGCCCGAGGGCTCCGATGTCTACATGATCGGGCGCCTGTGGAACTGGTGGCCCATCCTCGAACTGGAAAAGGGCAAGACCTACAAGTTGCACCTGACATCGATGGACTACAACCACGGCTTCTCGCTGCAGCCCACCAATATCAACATCCAGGTGGTGCCTGGCTATGAGCACGTGATCAAGATCACGCCCAATGAATCGGGCACCTTCTCCATCGTTTGCAACGAATACTGCGGCATCGGGCACCACGAGATGGTCGGTCGCCTGTACGTGAAGTAAAGCGAGGGAAACCGACATGACCGTCTCCACCACCTACCGTACCTGCCCTCGCTCCGGTCTGCAATTCGAAGACCAGGCCGAGAAGCTCATCAAGATCAATGCCTTTACCGCCGTCGTCGCCCTCATGGTGGGCGGCATCCTGGCGCTGGGCGTGGTGCTCACGCGCTGGCCTGCCGTGCACCTGCTGGCGGCCGACACCTTCTACATGGTGCTCACGGCCCACGGCCTGGACATGCTCATCTACTGGATGATCTTCTTCGAGGTCGCCGTGATGTATTTCGCGGCCTCCACGCTGCTGCGCTGCCGCATCGCGACGCCCAGGATCGCGTGGGCCGCCTACGCGCTCATGCTGGCGGGCGCCGTGATCAACAACATCGCGGTGTTCCAGGGTGAATCGAGCGTGATGATGACCTCGTATGTGCCCATGATGGCGCACTGGTCCTTCTACCTCGGCCTCGTCGTGTTCGCCGTCGGCGCGCTCGTCGCCTGTGGCGTCTTCTTCGGCACGCTGGTCGTCGCGCAGCGCGAAAAGACGTATGAGGGCTCGATGCCGCTCGTGACCTTCGGCGCCATGACGGCCGCCATCATCGCCGTGTTCACGCTGCTGTCGGGGGCCATCATCCTCGTGCCGACGCTCTTCATGTCTTGGGGTCTCGTCGATCACGTCGACCCGCTCGCCTACCGCATCATCTGGTGGGCTCTGGGCCACTCCTCGCAGCAGATCAACGTGGCCACGCACATCTCGATCTGGTATGCGGTGGCCGCCATCGTGCTGGGCGCCAAGCCCATGTCCGAGCGCGTGAGCCGTGGCGCCTTCCTGCTGTACATCCTGTTCCTGCAGCTGGCCAGCGCCCACCACATCCTTGCCGATCCGGGCGTGAGCACCGAGTGGAAGATCGTCAACACCAGCTACTTCATGTACTTTGCCGTGCTGGCTTCGATGATCCACGCGCTGTCGGTGCCCGGTGCCATGGAAGTGGCACAGCGCAACCGCGGGTTCAACAAGGGTCTGTTCGAATGGCTGCGCAAGGCGCCCTGGGGCAACCCGGTGTTCTCCAGCATCTTCATCTCGCTCGTGGGCTTCGGCTTCCTGGGCGGCATCACCGGCGTCATGATGGGCACCGAGCAGCTGAACCTGCTGATCCACAACACCATCTACGTGCCGGGGCACTTCCACGCCACCGTCGTGATCGGCACCTCGCTGACCTTCATGGGCCTGACCTATTTCCTCGTGCCCGTGCTGTTCAGGCGCGAGCTCATCAATCCCGGCCTGGCCCGGATCCAGCCCTTCCTGTTCGGCTTCGCGATGTACGCCTTCACCATCGTCATGATGGGCGCGGGCACGCTCGGGGTCTCCCGCCGCCACTGGGACATGGCCTTCAACGGCAACGCATTGGCCTATGAATGGCCCGGCGCGGCCTACCTGATGATGGGCCTCGTCGGCATCACCGGCGTGATCGCGATCATTGGTGGCGCGCTCTTCATCTACCTGGTGGTGGGCTCGTTGCTGTGGGGCAAGAAGCTCGACGGCGGCAAGGTGAGCAATACCTTCATCTTCCTCAACCGCGCCGCGCCCAGCGCGCCGCTGCAGACCTACGGCTCGGCGGGCTTCGTGGCACCCGGCACCTTCGTGCTCACCATGATCTTCCTGCTGACCTTCATCCTGTACTACTTCGTGAACTGGAAGTACCTCGGCCAGCTCTGGGGGCTCAGCTGAGCGTTTGCAGGGTGTCAGCGGATAATCGGACGATGGAACCCTCCACGCTTCAGGTGACCGGGCGCGGCATGGCGCAGGTGGCGCGAGACGTCATCTCGCTCTTCAAGCTGCGCATCGGCGTGCTCATCATGATCACCGCCCTGGTGGGCATGGTGATCACGCCGGGGCCCTCGGTGACCTGGTTGCAGGTGCTGGTGCTGGCGCTGTCGGTCCTGACGGCGTCGGCCAGTGCCGGGGCGTACAACCAGTACGTCGAGTTCGAGAGTGACCGGCTGATGAAGCGCACGGCCCGGCGGGCGTTTGCCACCGGGGCGCTGCCGCACCATCCGGGCTGGCTGGTGCTGATGGCCGTGATGCTGGCGGGCGCCGTGGCGTCGGCCTGGATGGCGTTCAACGGCGCGGCCGCGCTGTATGTCTTCCTGGGCGCGTTCTTCTATGGCGTGGTGTACACGCTCTGGCTCAAGCGCCGCACCTCCATGAACATCGTCATCGGGGGACTGGCGGGCAGCTTTGCCGTCCTGGCTGGCGCCGCCGCGATCGACCCGGCGCTCGGGCCTCTGCCGTGGCTGCTCGCGCTGGTGCTGTTCCTCTGGACGCCCCCGCATTTCTGGGCCTTGGCGATCGCCAACAGCCAGGACTATGCCCTTGCCGGTGTGCCCATGCTGCCAGTCGTGGTGGGTGCGCCGCGCGCGGCGCACATCGTCTTCGTGAGCACGGTGCTGCTGTTTCTGGCCTCGGTGGCGCCGGTGTTCTTTGGTGCTGGCTGGGTCTACGGCCTGGGGGCATCGGCAGGGGGGCTGTACTTCGTCTACAAGTCGTGGCGTCTGGTGCGTCAGCCCACGGTGCGCTCGGCGGCCATGGGCGCCTTCTTTGCCTCCCTGATTCAGTTGAGCGTGCTGCTCATCGCGGCGTGCATCGACGCGGCCCTGCGCTGAAGGAGCACGTCGTGTCCCAGCGAGCCACCCAGCGCCGATACTGGCGCCGCGTGCTGCTCGCCTGCGGACTCACGCTAACGATGGTCGCGCCTGCCTGGGCCCAGGGCCAGCATGCGGCCCGAACCGGGCTGGATGGTAGCTACGCCCTGCGCGTGAGCCAGGAAGCGGTGGGGCGCCAGATCGGCGAGCATGTCCTGCTCAACCGCGAGGGCAAGCCGGTGGCGCTGTCGTCCTACCGCGGCAAGCCGCTGCTGGTGAGCTTCATCTACACAGGGTGTTTCTCGATCTGCCCCACCACCACGCGGTCGCTGCAGAATGCCGTCAATGACCTGCAGAAGGCCGTGGGACCCAATCAGTTCAATGTGGTGAGCGTGGGCTTCAATCAACCCGAGGACAGCCCGCAGGCGCTCAAATCCTTTGCCAGGCAGAACGGCATCAGCAACCCGAACTGGGATTTTCTGAGTCCGCCGATGGCCAGCGTGGCGGCCTTGGCCAAGGATTTCGGCTTTGTCTACGCGGCCACCTCGGCCGGTTTCGACCATGTGCTGCAAGTCTCCGTGCTCGATGCCGAGGGACGCATCGTGCACCAGGTCTATGGCGAAAAGCTCGCCGCGGGCGATCTGGGCGAACCGCTGAAGATGCTGCTCGCGGGCAAGACCTACCGGCCATCGAGCGCGCTGCTCGACAACCTGATGGATCGCGTGCGCATCCTGTGCACCGTCTACGACCCGAGAACCGGGGGCTACAAGGTCGACTACTCGCTGCCCCTGCAGATTGCTGGCGGCATCACCTTCTTCATCGTGATGATGCTGTTTTTCTTCAATGAGTGGCGTGCCGGCAGGGCGCGCAGGAAAGGGAGCCGAGGCGCCACCTGACGCTCGTCCCATCGCCAAGCGTGCCAGGATTGGTGCCTCCTCCTTCAGCTCGGGATTCCAGCGTTTCGCCGCAGATCAGTGCGCTCACGCCGTGGGTGCGCGCCTTGGAGCATGTGTTCGACCGCCCCTTTGGCGGCGCCAATCCGCTCAAGCACCTGGGTGCGGTGGCCACGCTCCTGCTCTGGCTGCTGCTGGCGAGCGGGGTGGTGCTCTTCATGGTGCTTGACACGTCCGCCGCGGGCGCCTATGCCTCCATCGCAGGCCTCGCCGAGGTGCCGTGGGGGCTGGGCACGCTGCTGCGCGGGCTGCATCGCTACAGTGCCGATGCGCTGGTGCTGGTCCTGCTGTTGCATGTGGCGCGCGAGTGGGCGCTGGGGCGTTACACGCACGCGCGCCGCGCCGTCTGGCTCACGGGGGTGCCGTTGGTGCTGCTGATTTTTGCCAGCGCGATCGGCGGCTTCTGGCTCAATTGGGATCGCCTGGGCCAGTATTCGGCCATCTCCACCGCCGAGTGGCTCGACGCGCTGCCGCTGTTCGCGGCACCGCTGGCACGCAATTTCCTCAGCGGACAGGCGCTGGGTGAGCGCCTGTTCACGCTCTTTCTCTTCGTGCACATCGGCATGCCCCTGATGCTGATGTTCGGCCTGTGGTTTCACGTGCAGCGCCTGGCCCGGGCGCAGGTGTTTCCTCCGCGCACCCTCACCGCGGGAATGTTGCTGATGCTGCTGGTGCTGTCGCTGGCCGCGCCGGTGGCCAGCCAGGGAGAGGCGAGCCTGGGAACGGCGGCGCAGGCGTTGCACCTCGACTGGCTGCTGCTCTTCATTCATCCGCTGGTGGATGCGACGTCGGCGCCGTTCGTCTGGGCCCTGGTGGCGGCCGCGTTGGCCTTGCTGCTGCTGCCCCCGTTCCTGCCGGCAGGCCAGCGGCCACCCGTGGCCAAGGTTTACCCCGAGCATTGCAGCGGCTGCGAGCGTTGTTTTGACGACTGCCCCTATTCGGCCATCACCATGGTGCCTCACGTGAGCGGCAGGCCGGGGGCGCTGATGGCGCAGGTGGATCCCGATCTGTGCGTGAGTTGCGGCATCTGCGCTGGCTCATGCCCGTCATCCACGCCCTTTCGCAGTATCCACGAACTGGTTACGGGCATCGACATGCCGCAGCTTTCCATCGATACACTTCGCGCCGAGCTTGTACATCGGCTCGCCCTGTTGCCCGGGCCGGGTAAGTTCGTCGTCTTCGACTGCGTCGAGGGAGCGCAAGCGCGCGTTCAGGCCCCTGATGTGGTTCACATGGATTTGATCTGCGCGGGCATGCTGCCGCCGTCCTTCGTGGAGTGGGCGTTGCGCGCCGGGGCTACGGGTGTGCTGGTCGCGGGCTGTCGTGAGGGGGCCTGCGCCTATCGTCTGGGCCAGCGCTGGACGGCCGAGCGTCTTGCGCGTGTGCGCGAGCCCAGGCTCAGGCTGCAGGTGCCGGAGCATGGCCTGGGCGTGGTCTGGGCGGATGTGGGTGACGAGGCGGCGCTTGCCGCCGCACTGGATGAATTGCGCCGGCAAACGACGGGCGCAGCTGCTGGTTTTGAGGAGATGGCGTCATGAATCGCGCGTTGAACTGGGTTGGGCAGGCCGTGCTCTACGGCTGCTTTGCCGTCGCCTTGGGGGTGCTCTCGCGCTGGCCCACCTATCACCCCTTGCCGCCCGATACGGCCGAGATCAAGGTGAGCTTCCTGCACTACGGACAGCGGCTGGAAGACTGCCGCCCCTACACCGAGGCGGAAAAGGCCAAGATGGCGCCGAACATGCGCCGGGCCATGAAGTGCGGGCGCGAGCGCTCGCCCGTGCATATCGAAGTGGAGATCGATGGCCAGCCGGTGCTCAACCACACGGCCCGGCCTTCGGGTTTGTCGCATGACGGCGCCTCCACGATCTACCGCCGTCTGAACGTGCCCGCGGGCGAGCGCCGCATCGTCGTGCGCTTTCAGGACCGGATGGGCATCGAAGAGTCGCTCAAGAGCATGGAGAAGACCGTCGATCTCAAACCGGCGCAGGTGCTCGTGATCGACTACGACCAGGGCAAGGGAGGCATCGTCTTCCAATGAATACGAGCACGGTTTCCATGCACGGGTTTTCGCGCGCCGCCGCTGCCGCGCCCATGCCGGCACGCGCGGGGGCCGACTACCAGTTGCGCATCACGGGAGACGCGCGTGTGCAACTGGCGCGGGGCTGGCTCTGGCTGGGTCTGGCGGCGCTCATCGGTTCGGGCCTCTTCGCCATTTTGCTGGTGGCTTCGCGCACGCCGGGCGTCAATCAGTGGCTGCCCGCGGCCAATTTTTTTCACGTGGCACTGGTGCTGCATGTGGACCTGTCGGTCATCGTCTGGTTCGTCGCCATGGCGGGCATGCTCTGGAGTCTTTACGGGCGCGCCAACGTGCAGCGCCTGGGGTGGGCCGGCTTGTGGGTGACAGCCGCGGGCACGCTGGCGATGGCGCTGGCTCCCTTCATCGATCCGGGCGAACCGGTGATGTCCAACTACATCCCGGTGCTCGATTCCGACCTGTTTCTCGCGGGGCTGGCCGTGTTCGGCCTGGGCGCGCTGCTGCTGGTGCTGCGCAGTCTCAATGCGGCGCCGCGCCTGGGTCTGCACTATGACGGCCATGGCGCGCTGCACTTCGGCCTGAGCGCGGCCGCGGTTTCGGCGGCGGTGGCGCTGCTGGCTTTTGGCTGGTCGTGGTGGGTTCTGCGCCCCGACCTGGACGCCAAGACCTATTACGAGATCGTGTTCTGGGGCGGCGGGCATGCGCTGCAATTCACCTGGACGCTGCTCATGCTGGTGGCCTGGCTGTGGCTGGCGAGCGCCTGCGGCGCGCGCATCCGGCTCACGCCGCGCGTGGTGGTGCTGATGTTCCTGCTGGCGCTGGTGGGGGTGTTCGCCACGCCCTACGCCTATGTGTCGCACGACATCACTTCCGTGGAGCATCGCAATCTGTTGACCTGGGCGATGCGCCTGGGGGGTGGCCCGGCCATCGTGCCGCTGGGCATGGCGGTGGTGCTGGGCATCACCACGGCGCGCATTCACGAGCCGCTGCTGCGCCCGCTGCGCGCCGCATTGCTTGCATCCATCCTGCTGTTCGCCGCCGGTGGCGTGATCGGCATCTTCATCAGTGGCAGCAATGTGCGCATTCCGGCGCACTACCACGGCTGCATCGTCGGCGTCACGCTGGCGCTCATGGGGGCGGTCTATCGCGTGCTGCCCAGCATGGGCTATCAGGCGCCGCAAAGCCGCCTCGCGGTGTGGCAGCCCTGGGTCTATGGCATCGGCCAGCTCATGCACATCATCGGCCTCGTGTGGTCCGGCGGCTATGGCGTGCAGCGCAAGGTGGCGGGGGCCGAGCAGGTGCTGCGCAGCGCGGGCGAGGTGGCCGGCATGGGCCTGATGGGGCTGGGTGGCCTGATCGCCATCATCGGCGGTTTGTTGTTTGTCGTTGTGGTGCTGCAAGCGATGCGCGCCCCAGCCGGGTTGGCGCGTTGAAGGAGCACGGGGCATGATAGAAAAATTCCAGAGTCTGCTGCAGTGGATCTTCCTGCGCGTCGAAAACCTCTTCAACCTGGCGTTTGGCGATCGCATCAACCCCTACTATCACCTGGGCGCGATCACCTTCTTCCTGTTCTGGGTGGTGGCCGGTTCGGGCCTGTATCTGTACGCCTTTTTCGAAACGGGCATCACCGACGCCTATGCCTCGGTGGTGGCCATTTCAGAGAAGCAGTGGTGGCTGGGCGGCATCATGCGCAGCGTGCATCGCTACGCGTCCGACGCGATGGTGCTCACCATGGGCCTGCACATGCTGCGCTACTTCGCGTTCAATCGCTACCGCGGTTTTCGCTGGTTCTCGTGGATCACCGGCGTCGTCCTGATCGTGATGGTCTGGGCCTCGGGCATCAACGGCTACATGCTGCCCTGGGACCAGATGGCGCAGTACGTGACGGTGACGAGTTTCGAGTGGCTGGACTGGCTGCCGATCTTCGACGGCACGCTGATGCGCAACTTCCTCTACTCGGATCACGTGGGCGGGCGGCTCTTCACGCTGCTGTCGTTCATGCACATCGGCCTGCCGCTGATCGTGCTGATGATCATGTGGGTGCACGTGCAGCGCGTGCCCAAGGCGCGTACCACGCCGCCCCGGCCCATCGTCTGGGGCTTGCTCGCGACGCTGCTCGGGCTCTCGCTGGTGGTGCCGGTGCACAGTCAGGGCGGGATCAGTGATCTGTCGCGCGCGGTGGCGAGCATCCAGCTGGACTGGTTCCTGCTGCCCTTGTTTCCCCTGATGTCCGAATGGCCGCTGGGCCGCGTGTGGGCTCTGGTCGTCGTCGTCGGCCTCTTCGTGGCCCTGCAGCCGTGGCTGCCGATCCGCTGGCGCCGCAACCCGGCCAAGGAGGTGCACCAGGTGGTGGTGCATGGTCCGGGCAACGTGCGGGCGCAGTTCAAGGTGCGCCCTGGCGAGACCATTCTGGATGCCGGCCTGGGCGCGGGCATCGGCCTGGACTACGAGTGCCGCAATGGGGCCTGCGGCCGCTGCATCTGCAGCGTGGAACAGGGCACCTACGACCATCGTTCCTACCAGCTCACCGCCATGAGCAACGAGCAGAAGGCCAGGGGCATGGCGCTGATGTGCTGCGCCATCCCGCGCGTGGACATGGCCATCAACGTGGAAATTCTGAGCGCCGACGTCACGCACAAGGTCAAGGAATATTCCGCCACCGTGCAGACGATGGAGCGTCTGGCGCCCGACGTGATGCATGTGGTGCTGCGCCTGCCGGTGGGCGAGGCGGCGCTGGATTTTGCCGCCGGGCAGTACGTCAACATCCTGCTCGAGGATGGGCAGCGGCGCGCCTACTCGTTTGCCAACCGACCGGGTGTGAGCAACGACATCGAGCTGCACGTGCGCCACATGCCCGGCGGGCTCTTCACCACGCGGGTGTTCGAGAGCATGAAGGAGGGCGACTTCATCCGCTTCGAGGGGCCGCTGGGCAGCTTCACGCTGCGCGATGGTCCGGCCCCGATTCTGTTCGTGGCCGGGGCGACGGGCTTTGCGCCGATCAAGAGCATCGTCGAGGATGCCTTCGCGCGCGACGTCAAGCGCAGCATGCGCCTGTACTGGGGCGTGCGTCATCCGCAGGATCTGTACATGCTGGCGCTGTGCGAGCAGTGGCAGCGCGAGCATGCCAACTTCACGGTCGTGCCCGTGGTCTCGGAGCCTGTCGAAGGCGATGGCTGGCAGGGGCGTACCGGTCTGGTGCACGAGGCCATGCTGGCCGACTTCCCTGATCTGAGCGGCCACGAGGTCTATCTGTGCGGCTCGGTGCGCATGGTGGAGAACGCCGTGCCGGCCTTCATCGGCCAGGGTCTGTCCGAGGACGCCTGCTTCTCCGATGCCTTTGTGCCCGCGGCGGGCAAGCCGGTCGTGACGACCTGAGAGGGCCCCGGCCCGGGGGAGGCCGGGTTGCCGCGAGCGGCAGGGGCGCTGCCTGGGTGCAGCGCCGTTTCTTGCCATAGGCAAGAATCGGCCTGTTTCCGTAACCGGTCGACCGACATTCATGCGCCACCGAGGCCCCCCTTACTCCTTCATCGACGTACCCGCCCATGCGCGTGGGACGTCGGACTGGCGCACGCTCTCGCGCCTCCTGCCCTACCTGTGGGAATACAAATGGCGTGTGGTCGCGGCCATCGCCTTCATGCTGGTGGCCAAGCTCGCGAATGTCGGCGTGCCCCTGCTGCTCAAGGACCTGATCGACGCGATGGACGTCAAGAGCGGCACGGCGGCCGCGTTGCTCGTGGTGCCGGTGGGTCTGTTGCTGGCCTACGGCGGATTGCGCCTGTGCACCTCCGTCTTCAACGAACTGCGGGAACTGGTGTTTGCGCGGGCCACGCACGGCGCGGCGCGTTCGATCGCGCTGGCCACCTTCGTGCATCTGCACAACCTGTCGCTGCGCTTTCATCTGGAGCGCCAGACGGGGGGCATGACGCGCGACATCGAACGCGGGGTGCGCGGCATCGAGTCGCTGGTGTCGTTCGCGCTCTTCAACATCATCGCCACCCTGGTGGAGGTGCTGCTGGTGCTGGGCGTGCTGGGCGCGAAGTTCGACTGGCGCTTCGTCGCCGTGACGCTCACCGCGCTGGTGCTCTACATTGGCTACACGGTCTGGGTGACGGAGTGGCGCATCGAATTTCGCCGCGAGGCCAACCGTTCGGATTCGGCCGCCAACACCAAGGCGATCGATTCACTGCTGAACTACGAGACCGTCAAGTACTTCAACAACGAGGCTTTCGAGGCACGTCGCTACGATGAGAGCCTGGAGCGCTTTCGCCTCGCGCAGCTCAAGAGTCGATCGTCGCTGGGCCTGCTCAACAGCGGCCAGCAGCTCATCATCGCGGTGGCGCTCGTGGCCATGCTCTGGCTGGCGACGCAGGGGGTGGTCGATGGGCGGCTCACGGTCGGTGATCTGGTGATGGTCAACGCCTTCATGATCCAGATCTACATCCCGCTCAATTTCCTTGGCGTGATCTATCGCGAGATCAAGCAGAGCCTGACCGATCTGGCGCGCATGTTCACGCTCATGGACAAGGAGCGCGAGGTGCGCGATGCGCCCGATGCCAAGCCGCTCGTGGCGCTGGAGGAGCCCACGGTGCGCTTCGAGGATGTGCACTTTGCCTATGCGCCCGACCGGCCGATTCTGCGAGGCGTGAGCTTCGAGATCGCGGCGGGCCGCACGGTCGCCGTCGTTGGCCCTTCGGGTGCGGGCAAATCGACGCTCGCGCGTCTGCTGTTTCGCTTCTACGACGTGCAGGCCGGGCGCATCACGATCGCCGGACAGGACATCCGCAGCGTGACGCAGGAGAGTTTGCGCCGCGCGCTCGGCATCGTGCCGCAGGACACGGTGCTGTTCAACGACACCATCGCCTACAACATCGCCTACGGCCGCACCGGCGCGACGCAGGCCGAGGTCGAGCAGGCCGCGCGCGCGGCGCACATTCACGACTTCATCGCCTCCACCCCACAAGGCTACGGTGCGACGGTGGGCGAGCGCGGCCTGAAGCTCTCGGGCGGCGAAAAGCAGCGCGTGGCGATCGCGCGCACGCTGCTCAAGAACCCGCCCATCCTGATTTTCGACGAGGCCACGAGCGCGCTCGATTCGGCCAACGAACGCGCCATCCAGGCCGAGTTGCGTGCCGCGGCGCGGGGCAAGACCACGCTGGTGATCGCGCACCGCCTGTCCACCGTGGTTGATGCGCACGAGATTCTGGTGATGGAGCAGGGTCGCATCGTCGAGCGCGGCACGCATGACGATCTGCTGGCCGCTGGAGGACGGTACGCGCGGATGTGGGCCTTGCAGAGGAATTCAAGCGAAATTGCCACTTGACGCATGCTGGAAGGGCGCGGCATGCTCCCATTTTCGAGAGCATCTCGGCCTTCAACGGTGGATGCGCGCCAGCGTTTGGATCAGCGCCGCAGCAGCCGCTGCGCCGCCTGCAGCACCTTGTCCGTGCCGATGCGCGACTCGGCCTCCAGCACAGGCGCATAGCCGACCGGAATGCGCGGCGCGCCCAGGCGCGCCACGCGGGCGCGCGTGTGCTCGGCCACCGTGGCGGCGATTTCGGCGCCGAAGCCTGCGGCCTGCACCGCCTCGTGCACCACGAGCAGGCGTCCGCTTTTCTCGGCGCTTGCCAGCACCGTCTCGCGGTCCCAGGGCCAGATCGTGCGCAGATCGATCACCTGCGCATGCACGCCCTCCTGGGTGAGCCGTTCGGCGGCCTGCACGCAGGCCTGTACCTGGCGTGACCAGGAGACGAGGGTGAGGTCCGTGCCCGCGTCGAACGCGATGCGGCAGGGGCCGATGGGCACGGGCGTGGCGGTGTCCACCTCGCCCTGCAGGCCCCAAAGCTCCTTGTGCTCCAGGTAGGCGACCGGGTCGTCGCCCGCGAGCGCGCTCTTGAGCAGGCCGTAGTTGTCCTGGGGCGTGCCGGGTGCGAGCACGACGAGGCCGGGCACATGCGCGAACCAGGCTTCCAGGGATTGCGAGTGCTGTGCGGCCGAGGCCGTCCAGATGCCGATGGGCATGCGCGCGACGAGCGGCACGCGGCCCTGGCCGCCGAACATGAAGCGGTTCTTCGCAGCCTGGTTCACCAGTTCGTCTATCGCGCAGAGCGCGAAATCGACCACGCGCAGCTCGACCACGGGGCGCAGGCCCGCGAGCGCCATGCCCACGCCCGCACCCATGATCGCGGCCTCGGAGATGGGCGTGTCGATCACGCGATCGCTGCCGAAGGCCGCCGCCAGCGGCCTGCCGTCGGTGGTGCGGTACTGGCCGAAGACGCCGCCGCGGCCCAAGTCCTCGCCGAGCGCGACCACCCGGGGGTCGGCGCTCATGGCTTCTTCCAGCGCCAGCGAGGCGGCCTGCGCGTAACTCAGGGTGCGCGCGCTCATTGCCACACCCCCTGACCGGCGGTGATGACGTCGGCGTAGGCGGCCTCCGCGGCCGGTGGCGGGGCGTTCGTGGCCGTGGCCACGGCGACGGCGATTTCATCGCGCGCCTCGCGCTCGATGCGTTCGGCTGCAGGCCCCAGGCCTTGCGCCTTCAGGCGTTCACGGGCGTTCGCGATGGGGTCGTTCTTCAGCGCCGACTCGACTTCCGCCGCGTCGCGGTAGGCGGCGGCATCGACCGAGACGTGGCCCTTCAGGCGATAGGTGATCGCGTGTAGCAGACGCGGACCTTGCCCTGAGCGGACCTCGGCGGTCAGGCGTGCCGCAGCCGCGCTCACCGCCTCGACGTCGTTGCCGTCCACGCGCAGCGCCGGGATGTCCATGGCTTCGGCGCGGCGGCTCGCGGCGTTCTCGCCCGCGGTCATCGCGGCCGAGGGCGTGGTGGCGGAGATGCGGTTGTCCTCGCAGACGAAGAGCACCGGCAGGCGAAAGACCCGCGCCCAGTTCAGCGCCTCGAAGAAGGGCCCGCGGTTGAGCGCGCCGTCGCCGACGAAACCGACGGCGATCGCGTCGAGGTGTTGCAGTTTCAGCGCATGCGCCGCGCCGACGGCGATTGGCAGGCCGTCGGCCACGACGCCGTTGGCGCCGAGCATGCCGATGGAAAAATCCGCGATGTGCATCGAGCCGCCCTTGCCGCCGTTGTAGCCGCGCGCGCGCCCGAACAGCTCGCACATCATGCGCGTCGGGTCGGCCCCCTTGGCCAGGGTGTGGCCGTGGCCGCGGTGCGTGGAAGTGAGCAGATCCGTTGCCCTGAGGTGGGCGCACACGCCCGCGGGCACGGCCTCCTGCCCGGTGGACAGGTGCAGCGGGCCCTTCACGCGCACGTCGGCGACCTTGTCGGTGGCCGCGCCGCCCCAGGAGACGCCGCCCTGGCTCGCGGCCTCGGCCGCGTCCTCGAAGGCGCGAATGCGCACCATGACGCGGAACAGGTCAAGCAATTGAGGCATCAGGACAAAAAAACATGTCAGCTGGATGGGAGGGGACCTGGGCGCGAGCACCCAGGTCGAGATGGGCGTTGAGCGCTTGGCGAGAGAGGCCAAAGACCAAGCCAGGCGCCCAACGCCCGACGGTCTTCAGTGCTTGCGCGCCGCGATCGCCTTCTCGGCCTTGTCCACGAGTCCGGCGCCGATCTGGCCCTTCCACTTCTTGTAGACGGGCTGCGTGATTTTCACGAACTGCTCGCGCTCCGCGGGGGTGAGCTGCGTGACCGTCACGCCCATGCCCGCGATGTCCTTGAGCAGCGGCTGACCGGGTTCGACCAGGCCCTTGCGCGCCAGCGCGATCTCTTCCTTGCCGGCTTCCAGCGCGGCTTCGCGAACGGCTTGTTGATCTGCCGGTGTCCACGAGTTCCAGACGTCCTTGTTGACGACGAAGACCAGCGGATCGGCCACGTAGCCCCACATCGTCAGGTACTTCTGGCCGACGTTCTGCAGCTTGGCCGCCGTGAAGATGCTCAAGGGGTTTTCCTGCCCGTCCACCGCGCCGCTGGCAAACGCGGGCTGCGCGTCGGCCCAGCTCATCTGCGTGGGGTTGGCGCCCAGCGCGGTGAAGGTGTCGATGAACAGCGGCGAGCCGACGATGCGGATTTTCAGGCCCTTCAAGTCGGCCGGGGTCTTGACCGCGTGCTTGGAGTTGGTCAGCTCGCGGTAGCCGTTTTCGCCCCAGGCGAGCGGCACCACCCCCGCCTTGTCCAGCGTCTTGAAGATGTCCTTGCCGACCTCGCCCTGCGTGAGCGCGTCGATCGCCGCATAGTCAGGCATCAGGAAGGGTAGCGAGAACAGGTTGAGCTGCTTGACCTGCGGCGACCAGTTGATGGTCGAGCCGATCGCCATGTCGATCACGCCCTGGCGCAGCGCGGAGAACTCGCGCGTCTGGTCGCCCTGGATCAGCGACACGCCGGGATAGAGCTTGATGTTGATGCGCCCCTGCGTCTTTTCCTTGACCTTGTTGGCCCAGATTTCGCCGCCCTTGCCCCAGGGGAAGGCCGTGCCGACGACGAGCGACATGCGGTATTCGCTCTTGTAGTTGTTCTGGGCATGGGCGGCGGGCAGGCCCAGCGTGAGCAACGAGGCAGCGGCTGCCGTGGCGGTGAGGAAGGTGCGAAGTTTCATGGGAAGCGTCTCCTGTCGTGGTTGGAAAGAAATCAGTATCCCAGCTTGGCCGGAAGCCAGAGCGAAATTTGCGGGAAGGCGATGACGAGCAGCGTGGCCAGCGTCATCGCCAGCACCATCCAGAGCACCCAGCGCGTGGTCGATTCCATGCGCACCTGGGCGATCTTGGAGGACACCATCAGGTTCACCGCCATCGGCGGCGTGAACTGGCCGATCGCGATGCACAGCACCAGAATGGTGCCGAACCACACCACGTCCCACTGGTAATGCCGCAGGATGGGCATCATCAGGGGCACGAAGATCAGCATGATGGAGATGCCGTCGAGGAACATGCCCATGATGAGCAGCAGCACCAGGATGCAGCCCATCACGCCCCATTCGCCCAGGCCGGAATGGACGATGGCGTTCGTCACCGGATCGATCACACCCAGCGTGGAGAGCGAGAACGCGAAAATGCCCGCGAGCGAGACCACGATGAGGATCACGGCGGAGAGTTCGCCCGCCTCGCGCAGGATCTCGTAAAGATCGCGCAGGCCGATGGTGCGGTGCACCACCATGCCGACGAACAGACCGTAGAACACCGCCACCACGGCTGCTTCGGTCGGCGTGAACCAACCCATGCGCATGCCGCCCAGGATCACCACGGGCGCGAGCAGCCCCCACGAGGCTTCGCGCAGGCTTCTCCAGAACGGCGGGCGCGGCTCGCTCGCTTCGTTCCGCCCCATCTTGTGCTTGCGCGACAGCCACACCGCCGGAATGATGAGCGCCAGGCCCGCGAGCACGCCGGGGAACATGCCCGCGGCAAAAAGCGCGGGCACCGACGCGCCCGAGACCAGCACCGAATAGACGATGAAGGCGATCGACGGCGGAATCAGGATGTCGGTCGACGCCGCCGCCGCCACCACGCTGGCTGAAAACGCCGCCGGGTAACCCGCGCGGCTCATCGCGGCGATCATCACGCCGCCCACCGCCGCGGCCGTGGCCGGGCCCGAGCCCGAGATGCCGCCCATGAACATGGCCACCGAAATCGCCACCAGCGGCAGCATGCCCGGCCCGCGCCCGACGATAGCCACGGCGAAATTCACCAGGCGCAGCGCCACGCCCGAGCGGTCGAAGATCGAGCCCACGAGCACGAACATGGGAATGGCCAGCAGCGGGTATTTGCCCAGCCCGGCGTAGAAGTTCTGCGGCACCGCGAGCAGCCCGAACCACTGCGCGTCCTGGTTGGCCAGCGCGATCGCCGCCGCGCCCGCCAGGCCCAGGGCCGCGCCGATCGGCACGCCCAGGAACATGAAGACGACGAAGGCCGTGAACAGCAGCGTCGCGATCACGGTGCGCGCTCCTCGTCCCGGGCGAGGTACTGCGCATCGCTCTGGCGCGAACGCCTGCGGTACAGACCGATCGCGCGCGCCGACATCAGCGCCGAGAGCAGGGGCAGCCAGATCGAGTACCACCACTGTGGCACGCCGATGCCCGGCGAGGTTTCCTCATAGCGCCAATCGTCCCAGACCATGCGCACGCTGATCACCGCGATGAAGGCAAAGAGCAGCGCCACCAGCGCCGCGCCCAGTTGCGCCAGGCGCCTGCGCCGCGCGGCCGAGCCGCTTTCGGCAAAGAATTCGATGCGGATGTGCGTGTCGCGCGCCACCGCGGCCGAGCCGCCGACCATGGCGAGCACGATCATCAGGAAGACCGAGATTTCCTCCGTCCACGCAAACGAGGCATCGGTGAAATAGCGCACCAGCACATTGGCGAAGGTGATCAGCGCCAGCAGCGCCATGGTGACCACGATGCACGCATCGTCGAACCGCAGTGAACGCGGTTCGCCGTCGGGGGTGCGGCGGTGGGTGTGCTGCGGCTCGTCGGTCGGTTCAGAAGACATCGATGTGCATTCAGAGGGTACGGTCCTGCCGTGCGTTTGCGTGAAGCCGGAGAGCTATTCTGCACGTAAACGGCGGCGTGCCGAGTCACGGCGGGCTGACTGGATAATGCGCGCCATGGAAACCAAATGGCTCGAAGATTTCGTCAGCCTGGCTGAAACGCGCAGTTTCAGCCGCTCGGCGCAACTGCGCCACGTGACGCAGCCGGCGTTCTCGCGCCGCATCCAGGCGCTGGAGGCCTGGGCCGGAACCGACCTCGTGGATCGCACGTCCTACCCCACGCGCCTGACGGCCGCGGGAGACACGCTGTACGACCAGGCGCTGGAAGTGCTGCAGACGCTGCAGAACACGCGGGCCGTGCTGCGCGCGCATACCGCGCCGAGCGACGACGTGATCGAATTTGCCGTGCCGCACACGCTCGCGCTCACCTTCTTTCCCTCGTGGGTGACGAGCTTGCGCAAGGGTTTCGGGCCGCTCAAGAGCCGTTTGATCGCACTGAACGTGCACGACGCGGTCGTGCGCCTGATGGAAGGCAGCTGCGATGTGCTCATCACCTACCACCACCCTTCGCAGCCGCTGCAGCTCGATCCGCAGCACTTCGACATGATCCTGATCGGCGAGGAGCCCCTCGCGCCCTATGCCAGGGCGGGCAGTGATGGCGAGCCCCTGTATCGACTGCCGGGCACGACCAGCCATCCGCTGCCGTTCCTGGGGTACGCCCCCGGCGCCTACCTGGGGCGCATGACGGATCTGGTGTTGCGCCAGGCGGGCAGCGCCGTGCATCTGGACCGCGTCTACGAGACCGACATGGCCGAGGGACTGAAGGCCATGGCGCTCGAGGGCCACGGCATCGCCTTCCTGCCGCACAGCGCCGTGCGGGGCGAGGTGCGCGCGCGCAAGCTCGCGAGCGCCGCGCCCAAGGACGCTCCTCAGAGCCTGCGCATGGTGATGGACGTGCGTGCCTACCGCAAGAGGCCTTCGCGCCGCGAGCCGACCAAGACGCTGGCGCAGACGCTGTGGAGCTATCTGCAGAAGCAGGCCGGGTTGCCTCGGGGCGAGGACGATGCCTGAGGCGCCGCCGTCAGCGCGTGGCGCGCCGGAGTGCGGGCAGGCGGCGAGAACTTTCGCCTGGATGCCGACTCCACGCAGCGCTGCCTGGCGCGCGCCTCTTGAAGCGCGGCAGGCAGTACCCATCTTTCACGGACCTTTTGACGCTCGTCTGGAGCCTTTCACATGAAACGTATCGTGCTGTTCCTGCTCACCAACATCGCCGTCGTGGCGGTGCTCGGCGTGGTGGCGAGCCTGCTTGGCGTGAACCGCTACCTCACGGCCAACGGCCTGGACATGACGAACCTGCTGGGCTTTGCGTTCGTCATGGGCTTTGGCGGCGCCTTCATTTCACTGTTCATGAGCAAGATGATTGCCAAGATGAGCATGGGCGTCACGATCATCAGCGCGCCGCGCAACGCCGACGAGGCCTGGATCGTCGAGACCGTGCGCGAGCTCGCCGACAAGGCCGGCGTGCGCATGCCCGAGGTGGGTATCTACGAGGGCGAGCCCAACGCCTTCGCCACCGGCGCGTTCAAGAATTCGGCGCTCGTGGCGGTGTCCACGGGCCTGCTCTCGGGCATGACGCGCGAGGAAGTGCGCGCCGTGCTCGGCCACGAGATGGCGCACGTGGCCAATGGCGACATGGTGACGATGACGCTGATCCAGGGCGTGATGAACACCTTCGTGGTGTTTGCCTCGCGTGCGATCGGCTATGTGGTGGACGGGTTCCTGCGCCGGGGCGACGACCGCGACAGCGGCCCGGGCATTGGCTACATGATCACGACGCTGGTGCTCGATGTCGTCTTCGGCTTCGTGGCGGCGATCATCGTGGCGTGGTTCTCGCGCCAGCGTGAGTTCCGCGCGGACGCGGGCTCGGCGCAGCTGCTCGGTCAGACGCAGCCCATGATCAACGCGCTGTACCGCCTGGGCGGCATGCAGCCGGGTGAACTGCCCAAGAGCATGCAGGCCATGGGCATCACGGGCGGCATCGGCGCGCTGTTTTCCTCGCACCCGCCGATCGAGCAGCGGGTGGAGGCACTCAAGGCGCTGCGCGGGTAAGCGCCGCCTCCACGGCCAGCGCGAGCGAGAGCAGGCGCCGGTCGTGCCCGCCCGGGCAGACCAGGCTCAGGCCTACGGGCGCGCTGCCTGCAGCGTGAATCGGCAGCGACACGGCGCAGCCATCGAGGAAATTCACCAGGGACGGATTGCGCAGGATCAGCGCGTTGGCGGCGAAAAACGCCTCGTCGCTGGCCTGAAGCGGCGCGATCTCCGGCGCAACGACGGGCAGCGTGGGCATGAGGAAGGCGTCGTAATCGGCCAGGGCGCGGTGCATTTCGCCGATCCAGCGCTGGCGTGCGTTCAGCAGGTCGATGTAATCGGCGGCGTTCATGCGGCTGCCCACCATGATGCGCGAGGCCACGCGCGGGTCGTATTCGTCTTGCTGGTCGGGAAAATAGGGACGATGCCAGGCCCAGGCTTCGGCGTTGGACAGCGTGCCGTGGGTGTGAATCGCGGCCAGTTCATCCAGCGGCTCCAGCGGCGCGTGCGTGATGCGCGCGCCGGCGCGTTCCAGGCGCGCCAGCGCCAGCTCCCACGCATCGGCCACGGCCGTGTCCATGCCGTCTCGCACCAGGTTGCCCGGCGCCAGCAGCCGCATGTGCGCAAGCGCGGCCGGCACGGGTTCGGCCCAGGACTCACCCGCGAGGATGCTGTCCAGCAGCGCGCAGCAGCGCACCGAGGCCGCGAGGGGGCCGATCGAGTCGAGCGTGGTCGACAGCGGCAGCGCGCCGCCGGTGGGAATGCGCCGTGCGGTGGGTTTCAAGCCGGTGAGGCCGCACAAGGCGGAGGGAATGCGTACCGACCCACCCGTGTCCGTGCCGATGGCGGCCAGCGCCATGCCGTCGGTCACGCTGATGGCCGCGCCCGACGATGAGCCCCCCGGAATGCGCCCCGCGCCGTCCCGGCCCCAGGGGTTGCGCGGTGTGCCGTAATGCGGGTTGATGCCGATGCCCGAGAACGCGAACTCCGTCATGTTGGTGCTGCCCACGATGACCGCGCCCGCGGCGCGCAGGCGTGCGACGACGACCGCATCCTGCGCGGCGGGGACGGTGTCGCGCAGCAGCCGGGAACCCGCGTGCGTGACCCGGCCCTGAACGTCAAACAGGTCCTTGATCGAGATGGGCAGGCCTTCCATCGGCGAGCGCACGATGCCCGCGGCGCGCAGCAGGTCGCTGGCGCGGGCTTCGGCCAGCGCGCTGTCGGTGAAGACGTGGGTGAAGGTGACAGGCCCTTCGCCCGAGCCGATACGCTCCAGGGCCGTCTGCGTGAGCTGCACGGAGGTGCAGCGGTGGCGGGCAAGTTCCTGGCCTGCTTCGGCGAGCGTGGTCATGGGAGCAAAGGCGGGCATGCGAAATATCCTCGGGCGATGTGCGCATCGTAGCGCGCTCGTCGATAATCATGCCCGTGAAGCACGCCAGACCGCCGCCGGTGCAAGCTGGGAAACCAGGCACTGGAGGAACGTCCGGACTGCACAGGGCAGCGTAGCAGCCAACGGCTGTCCACCGCGAGGTGAGGATCAGAGCAACAGAGACGAGTCCCGGGGGAGTGCCGCGAGGCAGACCACCGGGGGTGCAACGGGCAATCTCTACGCGCAGCAACACCAAGTAGGCACACGTTGACGGGGCCCCCGGAGTGTGCGGGTAGGTGGCATCGAGCCGGTGGGGCGACCCCCGGCCCAGATTAATGGCGGTCACATGCGGGCAACCGCATGCACAGAATCCGGCTTATCGGCGGGCTTCACACTTTTTTGGGGCGGTGGCCTCAGCCACCGCTGTGCGTTCAGGCCGCAGGCAGGAAGCCGTCGACCGACAGGTAGCGCTCCCCGGTATCGTAGTTCACTCCCAGCACCCTGGCGCCCTGGGGTAGCTTGGGCAGTTGCTGTGCGATGGCGGCCAGCGCCGCGCCGGTGGAGATGCCCACGAGGATGCCTTCCTCGCGCGCGCAGCGGCGCGCCCATTCGCGGGCGTCCTCGTCGGCCACGGTGATCACGCCGTCGATGGCTTTGGTGTCCAGGTTCTTCGGCACAAAGCCGGCGCCCAGGCCCTGGATGCCATGCGGGCCGGCCTGGCCGCCGCTGATCACGGCCGACTGGCGCGGCTCTACCGCATACGCCTTGAGCTGCGGCCAGTGTGGCTTGAGGACACGGGCCAGCGCCGTGAGGTGCCCGCCCGTGCCCACGCCGGTGATGATGGCATCCAGCCCTTCGGGGAAGTCGGCCAGCACCTCCTGTGCGGTGGTGCGTGCGTGCGCTTCGATGTTGGCCGGGTTCTCGAACTGGTTGAGCATGACGGCACCAGGTGTCTGCTCGGTGAGCTCCTGGGCGCGTGCCACCGCACCGGTCGTCCCTTTTTCCTTGGGCGTGAGTACCAGTTCTGCGCCGTAGGCCTTGATGAGGCGGCGGCGCTCGACGCTCATGCTCTCGGGCATCACGACGATGAGTCGATAGCCTTTGACGGCCGCGACCATCGCCAGGCCCACGCCCGTGTTGCCGCTGGTCGGTTCGATGATGGTGCCGCCGGGGTGAAGCTGACCCGATTGCTCGGCCGCCTCGACCATGCCCAGGGCGATGCGGTCCTTGAGCGAGCCGCCGGGATTGGCGCGTTCGCACTTGAGCCAGACCTCGGCGTCACCGAACAGCCGGTGGATGCGCACGTGCGGGGTGTTGCCTATGGTCTGCAGGATGGTGTCGGCTTTCATCGCAAATTCCGAAAAGTCAGAAGAGACTTGGAAGATATAGGCGATTTGGCTAAGGTTTCAGACATTCGCGTCATATGAATATGCGCAGGCGGATGCGAGGCAGACCCTGCCGGGCACTGCCAGGACTCAGTCGTTGCCCGGCTGCAAGGAGCGGATGCGCTCCACATGCGCCAGCAGCGAGCGCTGCGCCAGCGGCCACATGCGCGCGGGCACGTCGTCGTAGGCCAGCGCCACCCATTGCTCCGGCGTGCCGTCGGGCAGCCGCTGCATTGCCGCGAGCACCTTGGCCTCGCGCGCCAGTCGGTGGGCCTTCAGGTGCGCGATGGCACCGCGCGCATCGCCCAGCACATGGCCGTGCGCGGGCAGGATGAAGGGCACGTTCCATAGCACGCACAGCGCATCGAGGCGGTCCAGCGACTCGAGGTAGTCCGTCATGTTGCCGTCGGGCGGGTCCACCACCGTGGTGCTGCCGTTGAGGATATGGTCGCCCGAGAACAGCAGGCCGTCCTCGCGCAGCAGCAGGCACAGGTGGTTGGCGGCGTGGCCGGGCGTGTGCACGATCTCAAGCGTATGAGTGATATCGCCCTCCAGCCCTTTCCCGGAAAGCGTGAGCAGCTCTCCATTGGATAGCTCTCGGTCGGGTGTGAATTCGCTGTGGGCGCGGGCATGCGGCCCCGAGGTCAGGCCCAGGATGGGCGGGCGCGGCCGTCCTGCGTGTTCGCACAGCGCCTGCAGCGGCCGGGCGCCCGGGAAGTGATCGGCGTGCGAATGGGTGCAGACGATGGCGCGCACGTCGCCACCCGCGGCGCGCCACAGGCGCTCGATGTGCTCGTCGTCACGGGGACCGGGGTCGATCACGATGCAGCCCGTGCCCGGCTCGCCCACGACGTAGCTGTTGGTGCCGGGGCCGGTCATGGCGCCGGGGTTGGCGGCCGTCAGGCGCTGCACGTTGCGCAGCAGCGGCACGGCGTGGTCGTTTTGCCAGTCGAGCGCGTGGTGAATCTGTCCATCGGGACACACGAGCGCCAGTTCGCCGTATTCCGCTTCGTGCTCCATGAAGCGCTGTTCATGCCCATGCTTGAAGCCCGCGCGCGGGCAGCTCGTCCACAGCGGTTTTTCGGTCCGAAGCGCGGCCAGCACCGCATCCACGCCGGGGAAGTCGCGCAGGCGCTCCAGCGTGCGTATCGTCGGGTAGATCATGAAGAATGTCCCTGCCGCATGGCGCGCGAGGGCGTCGGCGGGGCTGACCCATTCGGGCGCGAACTGCTCGGCGTCGTCGGCCACCGGGCTCTGGCCTGGTGGCATGCGGGCGACGAAGAAGGGCACGGAAAAGCGTCGTGGCAGATCGCGGTCGGTGTTCCAGTGCGCCAGCAGATGCATGGCGTCGGCCGCCAGCGTCAGGCCGCGGGCCGCGCACTGGCTGGAAAAGGGTGCCTTGCGATCCAGAGCCGCCACGTCATGCTCGTCGGCCCAGGTGCCGTCACCGTGGCGAGCGAGCAGCACGCCGAGCTCTTCAAAACTCTCGCGGATCGCGGCGATCGCCTGGGTCAGCACCTCGCCCGTCTGCCCCGGCCGGTGGTCGGCCAGACCATGGCTTGCGGCGTCCGCGGCGTCGACACCGCCGCCTGGAAACACGTAGGCACCGGGCGCAAAGCTCGCTCGTGGCGAGCGGCGAGTCATCAGGACCTGCAGGCCGGCCTGGGCTTCGTCGCGCAGCAGCAGCACCGTGGCTGCCGGCAGCAGCGCGGCCGGTTCGCGCTGCGGATACAGAATTTGGCTCGGGCGTGGCATGGTGTCATTATGTGGACACTGCGCCCGATGCGTGCGGCTCCTCAGCTTCGCGGTCGGGCCGTGAGCAGCACCACCAGCGCCGAGACGAAGTAGAACGCCTGCAGCTCCAGCGCCCAGCCGCCCGAGGAGTTGAGCGTGAGCAGCTGGCTCTGATGCATCAGCACGACGGCGACGATCATGTTGATCATCACCAGCAGCGCCGCGGGGACCACGAAGACACCGGCGAGCAGCAGCAGCGGCGCCAGCACTTCCCCGAGATAGACCGCGTAGGCAAAGAACCCGGGCATCCCGGCTTTTTCGATCACGCCTACGAGCCATCCGACCCCGCCGCTGATCTTGGCCCAGCCGTGAAACAGCAGGAGCAATGCCAGAACGGTGCGCAAAATGACGGCGGCGGCGCGTGGCTGATACAAGGCATTCATGGGTGGAACCTCGTGTGCGTTAAAAGGCGGGCCAGGCAGTGGCGACGCAACGGTCGCACGTGCGCTATCAATTATTGCATGACCTCCCGCCCAGCGTCAGGCGCGCCGCAAGGTTGCCTCAGTAGCCAGCGCATGGTGTATTCCTTAAGATGGCGGCCTGTAGCCTTTTGCGATTGCCAAGTTCATGACCTCTCCCGCCGTCCCGCCGATCACCGAAGATGATATTGCGCAGTACCTTGCCAACACCCCCGAATTTTTCGAGCGCCACGCGCCACTGCTCACGAGCATCGTGCTCACCAGCCAGCATGGGCAGCGGGCGGTAAGCCTGATCGAGCGCCAGGCCGAAATGCTGCGCGACAAGATCAAGGCGCTGGAGGCCCGCATCGTGGAGATGGTGCGCCATGGCAGCGAGAATGCCGCCATCGCCGCCAAGGTGCAGCAGTGGAGCCGTCAGCTGCTGGCGGTGGCCGATCCCGCGTCGCTCGTTGCGGCGGTGCAGGACGGGGTGCACGCATGGTTTGACGTGCCCAAGTCGGCGCTGCGGCTGTGGGATGTGGCGCCGCCGTGGGCCGATGCGCCCTGGGCGCAGGACGTGAGCGAGGACGTGCGCTCGTTCGCCTCATCCCTGACCATGCCGTTTTGCGGCCCCAACCTGGGCTTCGAGGCCATAGGCTGGCTGCCTCAGGCCGCGCAGGTGCGATCGGTGGCCATGCTGCCGCTGCGCTCCGGGGCGATCGACGATGCCACCCAGCCGGCCTTTGGTCTGCTGGTGCTCGCGTCCGATGATCCGGACCGTTTCGACAGCACCATGGGGACCGAATTTCTCACGCACATGGCGGAACTCGCATCCGCGGCGCTGACGCGCTTGCGCGCCCGTTGAGGCCAGGCCCTATGGCGCAGATCCTGCCGCCGCTGGCTCTGCAGTACCTGCAGCACGTGCGGGTGGAAAAACGCCTCGCGCCGCGCACGGCGCAGCTGTATGAACAGGAGCTCACGCGGCTGGTTGCGCTGGCGCAGGGACAGACTTTGCTTGCGCTCACCGGTGCCCACGTCCGCCGCTATCTGGCGCAGCTGCATGCCCGCGGGCAAAGCGCGCGCAGCCTGAGCCTGACGCTGTCGGCGTGGCGCGGGTTTTATGCCTGGGCCGGTCGCCAGGGGCTGGTTGCCGCAAACCCGGCGCAGGATGTGCGCGCGCCCAAGGCAACGCGGCTGCTGCCCAAGGCGCTGGCCGTGGACGAGGCGGTGCACTTGGCGGACTTCGCCGAGCCGGCGGCCGATCCCTGGCTGGAGGCGCGCGACAGCGCGATGGTCGAATTGCTCTATGGCTGCGGCCTGCGCGTGAGCGAGCTCACGGGGCTTGATGCCACGCCGGGGCACGTCGCCGAGCCGCGGGGGCGAGGCTGGCTCGACCTGCAGGCGGCCGAAGTCCATGTGCTGGGCAAGGGCTCCAAGCGTCGCGTCGTGCCCCTGGGACAGGCGGCGCGCAAGGCATTGGCGAGCTGGCTGGCGCTGCGCCTGCAGCCCTTCGCGGCCGAGCCGTGCGAGGCCCTGTTCATCGGGCAGCGCGGCACGCGCCTGAGCAGCCAGTCCATCTGGATGAGGCTGCGTGTGCGCAGCCAGCATGCGGGCCTGAGCGCTCCGGTGCATCCGCACATGCTGCGGCACTCGTTTGCCAGCCATCTGCTGCAATCGAGCGGCGACCTGCGCGCCGTGCAGGAGCTGCTGGGTCACGCCAACATCAGCACCACGCAGGTGTACACGCGGCTCGACTTCCAGCATCTGGCCCGGGTGTACGACCAGGCGCATCCGCGCGCGCACCGAAAACCATAGTTCGCGTCCCGGTTTTCGCCCGTGGCCCCCGGGCTCGCGGGGAAAGCCGCACAATGACCGCTTTCCACCGTATGCCCTCAAGGAGAGAAACATGGCCGATGCTTGGCTGACTTCGTTGATTACCGAGACCCCTCAGCAGGGATTCGAGCTGGCCATCACCCTGAGCCGCCGCGGCGTGAAGTACACCCAGCCCGACAGCGAGGTGCTGCACAAGCTGCGCCCAGAATACGCCAATGACGCGGGGGGCCTCACGGCTGCCTCGCACGTGATCGCGCTGAATTTCCAGACCGTCGCCGCAGCCAACAATTACTGGCGCAAGTAAGCGCAGCGCTATCCGTCGAAAGAAGAGGCCCCGGGCGGCGTATGCCACCCGGGGCCTTGTTGCGTGCGTGCGCGGCGCGGCGTGCGCGGAATGGAAAGGCCCCCCTTCCTCAGAAGCTTTCCCAGTCGCCGTCGTCCTGAGCGCCCGCCTTGGCATGGCTCTTGGTACTGCCCTGCGTGTTGCCCTGTGGCAATCGGCGTGTGGCCGCAACGGGCGGCTGGGGTTGGATCGGGGCCGGTTGGGCCGTCACGCGCACGGGGCGTGCCGAGGCCGCAGGCATGGACCGTGGCTGGGCGGGGAGCGCCGGCGCAGCCGGGCCCCGGGCCGCGGGGGCGGCGCGCACGGTGCTTGCTGCCGGCGTGTCTTTCAGGCGGAAGGTGGCCACGGCGCCCACGAGCTGCTGCGCTTGCGTGTTCAGGCTGGAGGCGGCCGCCGCCATCTCTTCCACCAGCGCCGCGTTCTGCTGCGTGGCCTGATCCATCTGCGCCACGGCCTCGCCCACCTGCGCCACGCCCTGGCTCTGTTCATTGCTGGCGGCGCTGATCTCGCCCATGATGTCGGTCACGCGCTGGATGGCCTGTACTACTTCGCTCATGGTGTGGCCGGCCTTGTCCACCAGCGCGGAGCCCACGCCCACGCGCTCCACGCTGGCCTGTATGAGTTGCTTGATCTCGCGCGCGGCATCGGCCGAACGCCCCGCGAGCGAGCGCACCTCGCTGGCCACCACGGCAAAGCCCCGCCCCTGCTCGCCCGCGCGCGCCGCTTCCACCGCGGCGTTCAGCGCGAGGATGTTGGTCTGAAACGCGATGGAGTCGATCACCTGGATGATGTTGGCGATCTTGCTCGAACTTTCGTTGATCTCCTTCATGGTGCGCACCACGTCGGCCACCACCGCGCCGCCCTGGCTCGCGACGCCGGAAGCGTTCTGCGCCAGCTGGTTGGCCTGGCGCGCGTTGTCCGCGTTCTGGCGCACGGTGGAGTTGAGTTCTTCCATCGAGGCGGCGGTCTGCTCCAGCGCGCTGGCCTGGCTTTCGGTGCGCGCCGACAGGTCCTGATTGCCCTGGGCGATTTCCGCGCTGGCCGTGGCCACGCCGTCGGAATCCTGCCGCACGTGCGAAACCACCTTGATCAGCCCCTCCTGCATGCGGCGCAGTGCCTGAAGCAGGTGCGCTGTCTCACTGTCGCCCGACGCGTCGATGTGGTGGGTGAGGTCGCCGTCGGCCACCGCATTGGCCACGCCCACCGCCTGGTGCAGTGGCCGGATGATGGAGCGGATGATGGACCACGCCAGCGCCACCCCGAGCGCGATTGCGATCAGCGAGGCCAGGGCCACGATCCACAGCATGTCCCGCACCGAGGCCGTGGCGACATCCGCGGCGTGTTCCATGAGCTGGTTCTGCAGCTTGAGCAGGCCGTCGACCGATTCCTTGTAGGTCTTGAGCGGCCCGGGCATTTCCTTTTCCAGCATCGTTGCGGCATCGCCCGTCAGGCCCATGTCCACGGCATCGAGGAATTTGTCCTGCAGCGCCGTCACCTGGGTGCGCGGCGCCCTGGTGCGCTCCAGCGCGGCCTTGCCCTCGTCGCTGGTAATGACGCCATCGAGCTTCTTGAACAGTTCCGAGATCCGATTGCGCGTGCCGCGCAGGGCGGTGATCTGCGCCTTGACGTTGTCCGGCTCCCGGTAGGCCAGCATGTTGGCCAGGGCCACCTCGTTGGCCGCCACGGCCACCTTGATTTCGTAGGCTTCGGTCACACGTGGGTAGTAATCATGGACGACCTTGCCGAATTCGCCAATCAGCAGTTGGCTCTTGAGCACGGCGGTGCCGCCGATGACCAGGATCAGGGCCACCATCAGGCCGAAGGCCGCGGTGAGCCGGGTTCGGATTTTCAAATTGTGGAGCGACATCGCGTTTCTCCGAAGTCAGGATCATGTGTGTTTAAGAATGTAACCACACGTATGCCGTATTATGAAACTGCGGCTCGCCCGACGGGAGCCACGACGGTCGTGATTTCCAAATCACTATCGTATTTATAGCTGATTACGCATTGCGTGTAATCGGAAATTTTGCATTTCAATAAAATAGTAACTGTTGCCGCCGCTTCAGCGCGGACATTCTTGTTTTCTCCGGGTTCATCATGTCACTCATTCCTGCCACCATTCTTACGGGCTTTCTCGGCTCGGGCAAAACCACGCTGCTCAAACGCGTTCTCACGGAAACCCACGGCCAGAAAATCGCCGTGATTGAAAACGAATTTGGTGAGGAAAACATCGACAGCGATCTGCTGGTCACCGAGTCGAAAGAGCAGATCCTGCAGATGAGCAACGGCTGCGTGTGCTGCACCATCCGCGAAGACCTGCGTGACACCTTGCGGCTGCTGGCGGCCAAGAAGCGCAAGGGCCTGCTCGATTTCGAGCGCGTGGTGATCGAGACCACGGGCCTGGCGGACCCTGGCCCGGTGGTGCAGACCTTTTTCATGGATGACGAGATCGCCGAGTCTTATCTGGTGGATTCGGTGATCACGCTGGTCGATGCCAAGCACGCCCATGAGCAACTGGACACGCGCCAGGAGGCGCGCCGCCAGGTGGGTTTCGCCGATCAGATCTTTCTTTCCAAGACCGATCTCGTGAGCGAGCAGGACAAGGACGCGCTCGTCCATCGCCTCAAGCACATGAACCCGCGCGCGCCGATCCGCGCAGTGCACTTTGGCGAGGTGCCGCTCAAGGAGGTGCTGGATCTGCGCGGCTTCAACCTCAACGACAAGCTCGAAGTCGATCCCGAACTGCTCAAGGAGGATGAGCACGAGCACGAGCACCACGATCATGGCCACGAGCACGGCGAGCACTGCGCCCACCTGCATCACCACCACCATGACGACGACGTCAAGAGCTTCGTCTTCCGCACCGACCGGCCGTTCGACCCGGCCAAGCTCGAGGATTTCATCGGCGCCATCGTCAACATCTACGGCCCGCGCATGCTGCGCTACAAGGGCGTGCTGGCGATGAAGGGGACCGAGCGCAAGGTGATCTTCCAGGGCGTGCACCAGCTCATGGGCAGCGATCTGGGCCCCGAGTGGGGCAAGGACGAACCGCGCCAGAGCCGCATGGTGTTCATCGGCATCGACCTGCCCAGAGACATCTTCTTTCAGGGGCTGGAGCAGTGCCTGACACCGGCGTGAGCCCCAGGCGCCTGTCCGTGGCGTAGCGCCGGCAGGCATGGGTAGGGGTATTCCCTCGGCGCATTCGGCGGCCCTTTGCGTTCTTCGGTCTATACAATCGCCGCCCGTCCACGGGGCGGCCCGCAGGCTTGCGGGGCAGGCCGTTGCCGCAGCGTGACCGGCGCTTGCGGGGCAGTGGCTTTTGCTTGCACTCAAGTGGCGTTACCATCGTCGCATTGACCTGCTTTTCCTTCACTCTAGCCAGCGTACCCTCACCATGAATACGACCCTGCAAAAACCTGTGGCGGCCGCCAAGAAAGACTCGAAGCTGGCCAACAATTGGAAGACCAAGCCCGTGGAACAGCTCACGGATGAGGATGTGCTTGCCATGCCCGAGAGCGAGTACATGAATGAGAAGCAGCTGGCCTTCTTTCGCCTGAAGCTGGTGCAGCTCAAGCAGGACATCCACGACAACGCGGGCGCCACGACGGAAAACCTGCGCGAGGACACGGTGGTTGTGCCCGACCCCGCCGACCGCGCGACGATCGAGGAAGAGCATGCGCTGGAGCTGCGCACGCGCGATCGCGAGAGGAAGCTCCTCAAGAAGATCGAACAATCGATCGCGCGCATCGATGCGGGCGACTACGGCTACTGCGACGAAACCGGCGAGCCCATCGGCGTGGGCCGTCTGCTGGCGCGGCCCACGGCCACGCTCTCGCTCGAAGCACAGCAAAGGCGCGAACTCAAGCAAAAAATGTTCGGTGACTGAGGAACCGGGCAGGATTGCCGCGGACAGGGCATAGGGACACCAGCGCATGACCAAGGAAGACACGGTGCCTGGTGGCCTGCTGTCCAAGGTCGTGCGCTTCGTGCGCAATCCCACCGTGGATTGGACGGAACTGGACTCTCTGGCCGGGAGTCCGGAGTCGCAGTACACGCGTCAGAAGCTCAAGGAGATGATTGAGCGCAAGCGCCGCAATGATTTCGTGCGCAAGCGCGAATTCGATCAGTTGCGCAAGTTGCGTCGCAAGGAGGGTACTCCAGGCGTGATGCACGATGACACGCCGGCGCGCACCTCCTTCATGAGCACCGGCCTCGGCGAGCGCTCGGAACGCGCGGAGACGCTGCGCAAGATCAATGCGATCGAGCAGCAGATGTCGCAGCAGTGGTGGAAGGCGCAGCGCACCACCCCGCCGGGGCGGCAGCCGATCGGTCAGGAAGCCGGGCGTCACGTGGGCGCAGACACGCCCAGCGCACTGGGTGAGACCACCTTGCCGCCCCCGATGTCGGCATCGGAATCGCGGGGGGGCGCCTGGCGTGATCCCCTGCAGGCTTTTGCGCCCACGGCAGCGTCTGCGCTGCAGCCCGACTCCACCATCAACAGCGAAGTGCCTAGCGCCCTGTTTCGCGATGACAATTCGCTCAATCCGTTTGCATCGTCCGTGGCGGAAGAGGCAGCCGCCGCCCAGAACGCGCCCAGAGAGGAAAAATTCGTGCACGAACCTGATCTTGAAGAGGCTGCGATCCTGTTTGCCAACGCCGATTACGCGGGCGCGGCACGCTGTCTGAACGAAGTGCTGGTCCGGCATGCCAAGGACGAGACGGCCGAGCAGCACGAAATCTGGATGACCCTGTTCGATCTTTATCGCGCGACGGGCCAGCAGGAGCCCTTCGATGCGCTGGCCATCGACTATGCGGCGCGCTACGGGCGCTCCGCCCCGTTGTGGTTTTCCATGCCCAAGCAATTGGGCGTGGCCCCCGCGGCCCACACCGAGGCGCAGCCACAGCGCGAACTGGTCTGGAACGCGCCTGCCACCCTGGGGCAGCAGACCATCACCGCGCTGCAAGTCTCGCTCTCGCGCTCCGCTCCTCCGTGGACGCTCAATTGGGGGCGGCTGGTCACGATCGAGGCGCCCGCGCTGGCGGCGCTGGTCGATCTGTTTGGCGCCTGGGCCAACCAGAAGGTGGCGTTGCGTTTTCAGGGACTGGCGGCGCTGCACAAGGTGCTGCAGGCGCAGACCGTGGCGGAGGACCGCACCGTAGACCCGCAGTGGTGGCTGCTGCGCATGGCGCTGCTGCGCCTGACCGACCAGGCCGATGATTTCGAGGTGGTGGCGCTCGACTATTGCGTCACTTACGAGGTGTCTCCACCGTCGTGGGTGGACCCCCAATGCCGCCTGCTGGGAGAAGACGCGCCCGCGACACAAGGGCTGGGCGACGCTGATGCGATGGCGGCGCCGGGGAGGCCGCAGGCGATGGATGATGCGGCGCCCGTGGCCGAACTCGCCGGAGAGATCGAAGGAGATGCGCAACCCCAGCTCGCGCCCCTGGAGGCGCTGATGCCCAAGGGGCGTCCCTTCGTGATCGCATGCGACCGGCTGATCCGCATCGATTTCGCCGCCGTCGGCTCGGTGCTGAACTGGGCTGCGGTCCAGCAGGCGCAGGGCCGGGAGTTGCACTTCCACAATCTGCACCGGCTGATTGCGGTGTTCTTCAACGTGATCGGCATCGGCGAGCACGCCTGGGTGGAGCCGCGCAAGAACTGACCTCGACCCCTTGCAAAATGGGGGGGCGCCGTCACATGGCGAAGTTATGGAACAGTTTCACGGTACCACCATTCTGAGCGTGCGCCGCCAGCTTCCTGACGGTCGCGTGCAGGTGGCAATCGGCGGTGACGGCCAGGTCACGCTGGGCAACATCGTCGTCAAGGGCTCGGCGCGCAAGGTACGCAAGCTCTACCACGACAAGGTGCTCGCCGGTTTTGCCGGCGCCACGGCGGATGCGTTCACGCTGTTCGAGCGTTTCGAGGCCAAGCTGGAAAAACACCAGGGCCAGCTCACGCGCGCCGCCATCGAGCTTACCAAGGACTGGCGCACCGACCGCGTGCTGCGCCGCCTCGAAGCCATGCTCGCCGTGGCCGATGAAACCGCCTCGCTCATCATCACCGGCAACGGGGATGTGCTCGAACCCGAGCAGGGCATCGTCGCGATCGGCTCGGGTGGTGCCTACGCGCATTCGGCAGCCAAGGCGCTGCTGGCCAACACCGATCTGTCGGCGGTGGAGATCATCAGGAAATCGCTGGAAATTGCCGGTGAGCTGTGCATCTACACCAACATGCATCACACGATAGAGACGCTGTAGTCTCTTGTTCAATAGCTGCTCGCGCTTGCTGGCACAGCGCTGAAGCCTGATTTGGATCACAAATGTCTTCCATGACCCCCCAGGAGATCGTTTCCGAGCTCGATCGCCACATCGTTGGACAGCAGGGTGCCAAGCGCGCCGTGGCCATTGCGTTGCGCAATCGCTGGCGCCGCCAACAGGTCGATGCCGGCCTGCGCGCCGAAATCACCCCCAAGAACATCCTCATGATCGGCCCGACCGGCGTGGGCAAGACCGAAATCGCGCGGCGCCTGGCGCGCCTGGCCGATGCGCCCTTCATCAAGGTCGAGGCGACCAAGTTCACCGAAGTCGGTTACGTGGGCAAGGATGTGGACGCCATCATCCGTGACCTGGCCGAGGTGGCCGTCAAGCAGATGCGCGAGCACGAGATGAAGAAGATGCGCGCGCGCGCCGAGGATGCGGCCGAGGAGCGTATCCTCAATGTGCTCGTGCCCCCGGCGCGCAGCGTCGGGCTCGACGCCTCGCGTACCGAGGAGCCGCCGACGGACAACACGGCGCGCCAGGTGTTTCGCAAGAAACTGCGAGAAGGTCAGCTCGACGACAAGGAAATCGAGGTCGACGTGCTCGATGCGCGGCCGCAGGTCGAGATCATGGGCCCGCAAGGCATGGAGGAAATGGCCGAACAGCTGCGCGGCCTGTTCAGTCAGATGGGCCAGGAGAAGCGCCGCACGCGCAAGCTGGCGATTGCCGAGGCGCTCAAGCTCCTGACCGACGAAGAGGCGGCCAAGCTGGTGAACGAAGATGAAATCAAGAGCCGCGCCATGGCCAACATGGAGCAAAACGGCATCGTCTTCATCGACGAGATCGACAAGGTGGTCGCGCGCCAGGAAACCAGCGGCGCCGATGTCTCACGCCAGGGCGTGCAGCGTGACCTGCTGCCACTGGTGGAGGGCACCACGGTCTCGACGAAATACGGCATGGTCAAGACCGACCACATCCTGTTCATCGCTTCCGGCGCGTTTCACCTGGCCAAGCCCAGCGACCTGATTCCCGAGCTGCAGGGGCGCTTTCCGATCCGTGTCGAGCTTGGCTCGCTCTCGGTGCAGGATTTCGAAGCCATTCTCACGCAGACCCATGCCAGCCTGGTCAAGCAGTACCAGGCGCTGCTGGCCACCGAAGGCGTGACGCTGGAGTTCACGCCCGAGGGCATCACGCGCCTGGCGCAGATCGCGTATGACGTGAACGAGCGTACCGAGAACATCGGCGCGCGGCGCCTGGCCACCGTCATGGAGCGGCTCCTGGACGAGGTGAGTTTCGACGCCACGCGCCTCTCGGGGCAGACCGTGGTGATCGATGGGGCGTTCGTCGATGCGCGCCTTGCGTCGCTCAGTGCCAACGAGGACCTGTCGCGCTACATCCTGTGACGAGCCGGGGCCGACTTCGGTCGCGCTTCATGGATCACATGCGCTATGTGATCCAAGCTCTTGTCTATCAAGGTTTTTCCAGCCCTTCGTTTTGAACATAAGGCGCTAAACCTTTGATTTCATTCGTGAATTTTCCGGGTTTTCCCCTTGCGCAGCCTCACTTTCCTGCTACAGTGCAAAAAGGTGCAATGAAGTGGTAAAAAGTGCCGTGATCACCCTCAAAAGGGGGTTGTCGCGGCGGGTGTCGGTTCGAAGGGTTCAATTCCGTGTTCCAAGGTGCGTCTTCGCTCAGTCTGGATGCCAAGGGGCGTTTGTCGATCCCTACGCGCCACCGCGACGCGTTGGCGCTGGACGCGGCAGGCCAGCTCACGATCACCAAGCATCCCGATGGCTGCCTGATGGTGTTCCCGCGTCCGGCGTGGGAGGCCTTCAGCGCACGCATCGCCCAGCTGCCCATGCAGGCGCAGTGGTGGAAGCGGATCTTCCTTGGCAACGCCATGGACGTGGAAATGGATGGCACGGGCCGGGTGCTGGTCTCGCCGGAATTGCGTGCCTCAGCCGGCCTGGTCAAGGAGGCGGTGCTGCTCGGGATGGGCACGCACTTCGAGCTCTGGGACAAGGCCACCTACGAGGCCAAGGAAGCCGCGGCCATGCAGGCGCAGATGCCTGATGTGTTCAAGGACTTTTCCTTCTGAGAGTGGCAAGTGAATCCGGGACAGCCACACACCACCGTCCTGCTCGAAGAGGCGGTTGCCGCCCTCGTGGGCGAGGTGCGCACACCCAATGCCATCTTCATCGATGGCACCTTCGGGCGTGGCGGGCATTCGCGGCGCATTCTCGAGTGCGTCGGGTCGGGCGCGCGGCTGGTGGCGTTCGACAAGGATCCTGAAGCGCTCGCGGCCGCCTCGTCCATCCAGGATGCGCGGTTTTCCATTCGCCAGGGCAGTTTCACGCAGCTCGCGGAATTTGCCGCAGGTAGCGTGGCGGGTGTGCTGCTGGATCTGGGCGTGAGCTCGCCGCAGATCGACGCGCCCGAACGAGGTTTCAGTTTCCGGTTTGATGGGCCGCTCGACATGCGCATGGATCCCACGCGCGGCGAGAGCGTGGGGCAGTGGCTGGCGCACGCCGAGCTGTCGGCAATAGCGGAGGTGATACGTGACTACGGTGAAGAACGGTTTGCTGGCGCCATTGCAAAGGCGATTGTTGCTCGGCGCGAGAAGCAGGGGCCTGTTCAGACCACTGCCGAGCTCGCCCACCTCGTGGCTGGCGCGGTCCGCACCCGCGAGCGCGGGCAGAACCCTGCGACACGCACCTTTCAGGCTCTTCGGATTTTCATCAATGCCGAACTCGAGGACCTCCGGCAGGCGTTAGAGACGAGCCTGCGTGTGCTCGCGCCCGGCGGGCGTCTGGTGGTGATCAGCTTTCATTCGCTGGAAGACCGCATCGTCAAGCAGTTCATGGCACGCCACTCGCGCGAAGTGGTGGATCGGCACGCCCCGTTTGCCGCGCATCGGGTCATGCCCTTGAAGGTGTTGGGGCGCTTCAAGCCCGGTGCGGATGAACTGGCGGCCAACCCCCGGGCGCGCAGTGCCGTGATGCGGGTGGCCGAGCGCACGGAGGCCGCGGCATGACGCGGATCAGCATCGCGCTGCTGCTGGCCGTGATGGCGAGCAGCATCTGGCTCGTGCGGGTGCAGTACGAATCGCGGCGCCTCAGCACCGAGTGGCACCGCGTCAGCGTCGAGGCGCGTCAGCTCGAAGTGGAGCACCAGCGCCTGCTGGTGGAAAAGCGCGCGCAGGCCACGCCGCTGCGCGTGGAGCGTCTGGCGAGCGACAAGCTCAAGATGCGCACGCCCACGCCCGCCACCACGCTGTATGTGGCCGCTGATGGCAGTCCGCTCGAACCCGCTGCGGGAGGCAAGCCGTGAGCCGGCGCCGCGTCAATTACGTCTCCAGTCCCTTGCTGGCGGCGCGCACGCCCGTCTGGCGCAGCAAGTTCGTCGTGGCCCTCGTGGGTTTCGGCTTTGTTGCACTGGCCGCGCGCGCCACCTATGTGCAAGTCATTCACAGCGATTTCTTCAAACGTCAGGGCGAAGTGCGCTTCGTGCGCACGATCGAATTGCCCGCGTATCGCGGCCGTCTGCTCGATCGCAACGGTCTGATCCTCGCCTCCAGCGTGCCTGCGGCGAGCATCTGGGCCATCCCCGAGGACGTGGACGATCAGCAGCCCACGGTGCGCGAGCGGCTCAAGCAGGCGGCGCAGCTCATGGACATGCCGCTGGACAGGCTTTTGGCCCGGTTCAGCGACGAGGACAAGAGCTTCGTCTGGATCAAGCGCCAGCTCGACTGGGATGTGGGTCAGAAGATCATGGCGCTGGGTATCAAGGGCATCTACCTGCGCAAGGAATACAAGCGCGAGTACCCCGAGGGCGAGTCGGTGGCGCACGTCGTGGGCTTCACCAATGTGGAAGACCATGGTCAGGAAGGCATGGAGCTGGCCTTCGACAGCGAGTTGGCGGGCAAGGCCGGGTCGCTGCGTGTGATCAAGGATGGGCGCGGGCGCGTCGTTCAGGGCATTGGCGCCGAAACGCCGCCGGTCGATGGGCGCGACATCCAGCTGTCGATCGACAGCAAGGTGCAGTTCTTCGCCTATCAGAAGCTGCGCGACACGGTGATTGCCAACAAGGCCAAGGCGGGCAGCGTCGTGGTGCTCGACGCCCATACGGGCGAGGTGCTGGCGTTGACCAACTACCCGAGCTACGACCCGGCCGACCGGCGCCGGCTCACGGGTGAGCAATTGCGCAACCGTGCGCTCACCGACACCTTCGAACCCGGCTCCACGATGAAACCCATCACCATCGGCACGGCGCTGGAGCTCGGGCGCGTCAAGCACGACACCATCATCGACACCACGCCCGGCCGCTACGCGATCGGCGGCTTCACGATCTCCGATACGCACAACTACGGCGTGCTCACCGTTGATGGCGTGATCCAGAAATCCAGCAACATCGGCGCGCTCAAGGTGGCCCAGCGCATGTCGCCGCAGGAGATGTGGACCGTGCACACGGAGCTGGGCTACGGCCAGAAGCCGCAGATCGCCTTTCCCGGAGTCGCCAGCGGGCGCCTGCGTCCGTGGAAGACCTGGAAGCCGGTGGAACAGGCCACCATGGCCTACGGCTATGGGCTGTCGGCCTCGCTCTTTCAGATGGCGCGCTCCTACACCGTGTTCGCCAACGACGGCAGGGTGATACCCGCGACGATGCTCAAGAGCGACACGCGGCCCGAGGGCATGCAGGTCTTCTCGCCGAAGACGGCCGAACTCGTGCGCCACATGCTGTGGCTGGCCGCCGGCCCAGGGGGCACGGGGCAGAAGGCGCAGACCATGGGCTATTCCATAGGGGGCAAATCCGGCACGGCGCGCAAACAGGCGGGCAAGGGCTATGCGGTCGGCAAGTACCGCGCCTGGTTCACCGGCATGGCGCCCATCGACAACCCGCGCATCATCGTGGCGGTGATGGTGGACGAGCCTTCGGCGGGCGTCTTTTATGGCGGCTCCGTTTCCGGCCCGGTTTTCAGCGAAGTGGTGCAGCAGACCCTGCGCCTCATGGGTGTGGCGCCCGATCTGGCGGTCAAGCCGTTGATCGTCTCCAACCCGATCGAGGAGCCGCTGCTGTGATGCCGCAACTTCTTCCGGATGTGGACGAGGCCCTCGCCTTCCTGAGGCAGCGCGTGAGCGGCGAATTGCGCTCGGACAGCCGGCAGATCGCGGCGGGCGATGGCTTTCTCGCCTGGGCCGGGCGCAAGGCCGATGGCCGCGCCCATGTGCGGGAGGCGCTGGCGCGCGGCGCCGCGGCTTGTCTGGTGGACGCCGCGGGTGCCCAGGCGCTTGAGCTTGCCGCCGATCGCGTCGCCGCTTTGCCAGACCTGAAGTCCCAGGTGGGGGTGCTGGCGTCGCGCTGGCTGGGTGAGCCCAGCCGCCACCTCAAGGTGCTGGCCGTGACCGGCACCAATGGCAAAACCAGCACCGCGTGGTGGCTGGCCCACGCCTTGCAGCAACTCTCGAAAGCAGAGCTGCCAACGCTGGGTGGATGCGGTCTCATAGGCACTTTGGGTGTGGGAATTGCGCCCGCGCTGCAGGATACCGGCCTGACCACGCCCGATGCCTTGCACCTGCAGCAGGTGCTCGCCAGCCTCGTGTCGGCCGGTGTGGGCGCGTGTGCGATCGAGGCCTCCTCCATCGGCCTCGTGGAGCAGCGTCTGGCAGGCACGTGCATCGATACCGCCATCTTCACCAACCTCACGCAGGATCATCTGGACTACCACGGCAGCATGCAGGCCTATTGGGAGGCCAAGCGCATGCTGTTCGACTGGCCGGGGCTGCGCTCGGCGGTGATCAACATCGAAGACCCGCATGGCGCCGCCCTGCATGCCGAGCTCGCCGCTCGCGGGCTGGATCTGTGGAGCGTGGCCGTCGATGCGCCCGCGCGCCTGAAGGCCGAGGATTTGCACCACGGCGCCGCGGGCCTGGCCTTTTCGGTGATCGAGGGCGGCGACGCGGTGCCCTTGTCCACGCGCCTGGTCGGGCGCTACAACGTCTGCAACCTGCTGGGCGTGATCGCCACCTTGCGCTCACTCGGTGTTTCGCTGGCTGCCGCCTGCGCCGCCTGCGCCGATCTCGAGGCCGTGCCCGGTCGCATGCAGCAGATCGCGCAGCCGGGCCGGCCGCTGGCGGTGGTGGACTATGCACACACGCCCGATGCGCTCGTCAAGGTGCTGGCGGCGCTGCGCCCGGTGGCGTCGAGCCGCGGCGGGCGCCTGTGGTGCGTGTTCGGCTGCGGGGGCGACCGCGATGCGGGCAAGCGCCCCCTGATGGGCGCGGCGGCGCAGCAGGGAGCGGATCGCGTCATCGTGACGAGCGACAACCCGCGCGGCGAAGTGCCAGACGCCATCATCGAGCAGATCGTGCGCGGCATGCGGGCGGGAGAGCACATGAGCACCGAGCCCGACCGGGCGGCGGCCATCGCGCAGGCGCTGTCGCAAGCGGATGCGGACGACGTGGTGCTGATTGCCGGCAAGGGACACGAGCCCTACCAGGAGGTTGCCGGTGTGCGCCGGCCGTTCTCCGATCTGGCACAGGCCGGCCAGGCGCTCGCGCGGCGCGCGGCATCGTCGACGCAAGGCATGTGCACGCTGCAGCAGGCGTATGAGCTGATCCGTGCTCGCCTGCCGCAGGCGCGGCTCGTGGGCGATGGCGCAATCGAGCTGACGCGCGTGCACACCGACACGCGCTCGCTGGCGGCGGGTGATCTTTTTGTCGCGCTCAAGGGTGAGCGCTTTGATGCGCACGATTTTCTGCCGCAGGCCCGCGCGGCGGGTGCGGTCGCGGCGATTGCGCGGGCCGGCCTCGAAGCGGCGGGGCTGGCCGGCATCGAGGTGCCCGACACGCTCGCGGCGCTTGGCGCTCTGGCCGCCGGCTGGCGCGCGCGCTTCGATCTGCCCTTGATTGCCGTGACCGGCAGCAACGGCAAGACCACGGTGACGCAGATGGTGGCGAGCATCCTGCGTGCCTGGCTGGGCGAGGATGCGCTCGCGACCAGCGGCAACCTCAACAATGCGATCGGCGTACCGCTCACGCTGCTGCGTCTGCGCGCGCATCACCGCGCCGCGGTGGTGGAGCTGGGCATGAATCACCCGGGTGAAATCGCCGAGCTGGCCGCGATCGCGCAGCCGACGGTCGCTCTGGTGAACAACGCGCAGCGCGAGCATCAGGAGTTCATGCACACGGTCGAAGCGGTGGCGCGCGAAAACGGCGCGGTGCTGGCGGCGCTGCCATCGGACGGCGTCGCGGTGTTTCCCGCGCACGATGCCTACACGCCACTGTGGCGCGAGCTGGCGGGCGGACGGCGCTGCGTGACGTTTGCGGGTGAGGCTGCGGGCGAGGGGGCCGCCGACGTGCACGGCATCCGTCAGGCGTGGCGCGACGGCGCCTGGGCGGTGCGAGTGGCCACCGCGGCGGGCGAGTTCGATACGCGCCTGCGCATTGCCGGGCAACACAATGTGGTCAATGCCCTGGCCGCGACGGCGTGCGCGCTTGCCATCGGCGTGCCTGCCGCCGTCGCCGCTCAGGGCCTGGCCGCTTTTTCCCCCGTCATGGGCCGCTCGCGCGCCTTCGCCGTCCGCCAGGGCGGGCATGTCGTCTCCGTGGTGGACGACAGCTACAACGCCAATCCCGATTCCGTGCGCGCCGCCATCGACGTGCTCGCTGGCCTGCCCGCGCCGCACCTGCTGGTGCTGGGCGACATGGGCGAGGTGGGCAGCCAGGGGCCCCGGTTTCATGCCGAGGCAGGGAGCGAGGCGAAGGCGCGCGGGGTGGAACAGCTCTTTGCGCTGGGCGATCTGACGCACCATGCCGTGCAGGCGTTCGGTGCCGGGGCACACCATTTCTCGGAGGTCGAAGCACTGATTGCCGCCGTGCGGGAGGCGCTGCCGTGTGCGGGCAGCGTGCTCGTCAAGGGCTCGCGCTTCATGCGCATGGAACGCGTGGTGCGCGCGATCGAGGAGGGCGGCGCATGATCTTGTGGCTCAGTCAGTGGCTGCAGGGGCTCTCGCCCGAGTTCGGCTTCATGCGGGTGTTTCAGTACCTCACGCTGCGTGCGCTGATGGCGGCGATGACGGCGCTCTTGATCGGCCTCGTGGCGGGGCCGCGCGTGATCCGCATGCTCACGGCACTCAAGATCGGCCAGCCCATCCGCGGTTACGCGATGCAGACGCATCTGTCCAAGAGCGGAACGCCCACGATGGGCGGCGTGCTCATCCTGCTGGCCATCACCGTCTCGACGCTGCTGTGGTTCGATCTGTCCAACCGCTTCGTCTGGATCGTGCTCGCGGTGACGCTTGCCATGGGCGCGATCGGCTGGGTGGACGACTGGCGCAAGGTGGTCAACAAGGACCCCGAGGGCATGCGCTCGCGCCAGAAATATTTCTTGCAATCGGTGGTCGGGCTGCTCGCGGCGCTGTACCTGGTGTTCAGTATTTCGGAAAACTCCAATGCCCGCGTGTTCGAGTTTTTCATCACCTGGGTGCAGTCGGGGTTCTCGCTCGATCTGCCGCCCAAGGCGGGACTGCTCGTGCCCTTTTTCAAGGAAGTGAGCTACCCGCTGGGCGTGCTCGGCTTCATGGTGCTCACCTACCTCGTGATCGTGGGCGCGAGCAACGCGGTCAACCTGACGGACGGGCTCGATGGCCTGGCGATCATGCCGGTGATCATGGTCGGCTCGGCGCTGGGCATCTTTGCCTACGTGACGGGCAACGCGGTGTACGCGCGCTACCTGCTGTTCCCGCACATCCCCGGTTCGGGCGAACTGCTGGTGTTCTGCGCGGCGATGGCCGGCGCGGGTCTGGCCTTCCTCTGGTTCAACACGTATCCGGCGCAGATCTTCATGGGCGACGTCGGCGCGCTGGCGCTGGGCGGAGCGCTCGGCACGATTGCCGTGATCGTGCGTCAGGAGATCGTGCTCGCGATCATGGGCGGCATCTTCGTCGTCGAGGCGATCTCGGTGATGGCACAGGTTACCTGGTTCAAGTACACCAAGCGCCGTTATGGCGAAGGCCGGCGCATCCTGAAGATGGCGCCGCTGCACCATCATTTTGAAAAGAGCGGCTGGAAGGAAACGCAGGTCGTCGTGCGCTTCTGGATCATCACCATGCTGCTGTGCCTCGTGGGTCTGGCCACGCTGAAACTGCGATGAACGAACCGACCCACGATCTCTCCCCGGTGCTCGAAGCGGTGCCGTCCAGGGCCGCCGAAGCGGCCGAGTATGTGGCGCGCCTGTTTGCCGAGGTGCATGCGCAGGACGACGTGCCGACGGCTCCCACGATGCTGGTCGCGCAGGAGCCGCCGGCCGTGGCCGATGCACCGCGCCCCGTGATCGCGGGTACGAACTGGCAGCCCATGACGGGGCAGCGTGTGCTGGTTCTGGGTCTGGGGGACTCGGGCCTGGCGATGGCGCGCTGGTGCGCCGCGCGTGGGGCGCAGGTGACGGTGGCCGACACGCGTGAGGCGCCGCCGCACCTGGCGGACCTGCGCGCCGGGCTGCCCGGAGTGGGGTTTCACGGCGGCGCTTTCACGGCGGCGCTGGCGCAGGGGGCGACCGTGGTGGCGCGCTCACCCGGGCTGCGGCCCGCGGACATCGCCGTCGTCACCGACGCCGCGCATGCGGCCGGGGCCCGGGTCGTGACGGAGGTGGATCTGTTTGCCGATGCCTTGCGCGAGCTGGCGCGCGATTTCGGCTATGAGCCCAAGGTCCTGGCGATCACCGGGACCAACGGCAAGACCACGGTGACCTCGCTCACCGGCAGGCTTGCCGCGCATGCGGGGCGCCGCGTGGCGGTGGCCGGCAACATCGGCCCGACGCTGCTCGATACCTTGGGCGAGCGTCTGGCGCAAACGAATCTGCCCGAAGTCTGGGTGCTGGAGCTCTCGAGTTTTCAGCTCGACGGCGTGCAGGGTTTCGAGCCCACGGCCGCCACCGTGCTCAACGTCACGCAGGACCATCTCGACTGGCACGGCAGCCTGCAGGCCTATGCGGCGGCCAAGGCCCGGGTCTTCGGCACCCGGGCGCTGATGGTGCTCAATCGCGAAGACCGGCGGGTGATGGACATGCTGCCGCCGCCCGTGCCGGTGAAGCTGCAAAAGCCCCGTCAGCGAGCGCATCTGACATTTGGCAGCGATCTGCCGCGCGCTCCTGGCGACTTCGGCATCGAGGTCGTGGGCGGCATGGCCTGGCTCGTGCGTGCCCATGACGCGCAGGATGCGGGCCGGCGCGACCCCATGGGGCAGGAGCTTTTCATGCAGCGCCTCCTGCCGCTCGATGCCTTGCGCATCCACGGGCGCCACAACGCGATGAATGCGCTCGCGGCGCTGGCGCTGGCGCAGGCGGCAGGCTGCCCCTTGGCCGGCATGCTCTACGCGCTGCGCGAGTACCGTGGCGAGCCGCACCGCGTGGAATCGGTCGGCGTGATCGATGGCGTCGAGTATTTCGATGACAGCAAGGGCACCAACGTCGGTGCCACCGTCGCCGCTCTTGTGGGTCTGGGCGGCGAGCGCCGCCTGGTGGTCATCCTGGGCGGCGATGGCAAGGGACAGGATTTCTCGCCACTGGCCGCGCCGGTCCAGCGCCATGCCCGTGCCGTGGTGCTCATCGGGCGCGATGCGGCGCAGATCCGCGCCGCCCTCGCCGATTGCGCGGTGCCGCTCATCGATGCCGCGACGCTCGAGCGGGCCGTGCAACAGGCAGCCGCGGCCGCGCATGCCGGGGACGCCGTGCTGCTTTCGCCCGCCTGCGCGAGCATGGACATGTTCGACAACTACAAGCACCGCGCGCGCGTGTTCTTCGAGGCGGTGCAGGCGCTGGCGGATGATCGGGGCCAGCCGCTGGTGGGGGGCGGCGCATGAACGCGGTCGCGAAACCCGGCCTCTGGCAGCGCCTCTTTGCCCGCCGCGGAGCCGAGCGCGGCGAGAGCGTGGATCGCCTCCCGGTGCGCATCGGCGGCATGGAGCTGCGCCGCACCGCCGCCGTGCCCGCGCGTGTGCTGGGGTTTGACGAGTCGCTTCTGTGGGTGGTGGTGCTGCTGCTCGCGTTCAGCGTCGTCATGGTGTATTCGGCCTCGATCGCCATGCAGGACAACCCGCGCTTCGGACATGTGACGTCCACCACGTTCATCGTGCGTCACGTTACCGCGATCGCGGTGGGGTTCGTCGCGGGCCTGCTGGCCTTTCAGTTTTCCATGGATACGTGGGAGCGTATCGCCCCGTGGCTCTTCATCGGTTCCATCGTGATGCTCATCGTGGTGCTGATCCCGCACGTGGGCACGGTCGTCAATGGCGCGAGGCGCTGGCTCAGCCTGGGGCTGATGAACTTCCAACCGTCGGAGCTCGCCAAATTCGCCGTGCTGATCTATGCCGCAGGCTACATGGTTCGGCGCCTGGAAGTGAAGGAGCGGTTCTTCCGCGCCGTGCTGCCCATGGCCGCGGCCGTGGCCATCGTCGGTGCCCTGCTGCTGGCCGAGCCCGACATGGGCGCCTTCCTGGTGATCGCGGTGATCGCCATGGGCATTCTGTTTCTCGGCGGCGTGAATGCGCGCATGTTCTTCCTGATCGCGCTCATCCTCGTGGCGGCGTTCGCGCTCATGATCTGGTCCTCGCCGTGGAGGCGCGATCGCATCTTCGCCTACATCGATCCGTTCAGCGAGGACCATGCGCTGGGCAAGGGCTACCAGCTCTCGCACGCGCTGATCGCCATCGGCCGTGGCGAGATCTTCGGCGTGGGGCTGGGTGGCAGCGTGGAAAAACTCAGTTGGCTGCCCGAGGCGCACACCGATTTCCTGCTCGCGGTCATCGGCGAGGAACTGGGCCTGGTCGGTGTGCTCGCGCTCATCGTCGCCTTCTTCTGGCTCACGCGCCGCATCATGCTCATCGGCCGCCAGGCGATTGCGCTGGACCGCGTGTTCTCCGGCCTCGTGGCCGAGGGCGTGGCGGTATGGATGGGCTTCCAGGCGTTCATCAACGTGGGGGTGAACCTGGGAGCGTTGCCCACCAAGGGGCTCACGCTGCCGCTCGTGAGTTACGGCGGCTCCGCGATCCTGATGAATCTCGTGGCGCTCGCCGTGGTCCTGCGGGTGGATTACGAGAACAAATTGTTGATGAGGGGGGCACGCGCATGAGCAGCTCCAAGGTCGCGCTCGTCATGGCCGGCGGCACCGGTGGCCACATTTTCCCGGGGCTGGCGCTCGCGCACGAGCTGCGTGCGCGCGGCTGGCAGGTGCATTGGCTGGGCACGCCCGCAAGCATGGAGTCGCGCATCGTGCCCGCCGAGGGGTTCGCGCTGGAGACCATCGATTTTTCCGGGGTGCGAGGCAAGGGGGTGATCACGCTTGCGCTGCTGCCCCTGAAGCTTCTGCGCGCGTTCTGGCAGGCGCTCGCGGTCGTGCGCCGCGTCAAGCCCGACGTCGTGATCGGCTTGGGTGGTTATGTGACCTTCCCCGGTGCGATGATGGCGGTGCTGGCGGGCAAGCCGCTGGTGCTGCACGAGCAGAACTCGGTGGCGGGCCTGGCCAACAAGGTGCTCGCTGGCGTGGCGGACCGCATCTTCACGGCCTTTCCGGGTGTCTTCAAAAAGGGCCAGTGGGTCGGCAATCCGCTGCGTGTGGCCTTCACCGAACAGCCCGACCCCGAGACGCGCTTCGCGGGCCGCAGTGGCCCGCTCAGGCTACTCGTCGTCGGCGGGAGCCTCGGCGCGCGCGCGCTCAACGAGGTCGTGCCCCAGGCGCTCGCCTTGATCCCCGAATCCCGGCGCCCCATCGTCACGCACCAGAGCGGTGAAAAACAGCTGGAGCAACTTCGCGCCAACTACGAGGCCGCGGGCGTGCAGGCTACGCTCGTGCCCTTCATCGCCGAGATGGCGCAGGCCTGTGCCGAGGCCGATGTGCTCATCTGCCGCGCGGGTGCGAGCACCGTGGCGGAGATCGCGGCGGTGGGCTGCGCGGCGCTTCTGGTGCCGTTTCCGTTTGCGGTCGATGACCATCAGACAACGAACGCGCGCTTGCTCGTCGACGCGGGCGCGGGCTGGCTCGTGCCGCAGGCGGACCTGACGCCGCGGAGCCTGGCGAACATGATCGAGAAATGGGAGCGGTCCGCGCTTGTCCAGAAAGCGCTGGCGGCGAAAAAGATGCAGAAGACGCAGGCGACGCGCGAGGTCGTCGCGGCATGCGAGGAGTTGGCGGCATGAAGCACGTCATTCACCACATTCACTTTGTCGGCATCGGCGGGTCCGGCATGTGCGGCATCGCCGAGGTGCTGCACAACCTGGGTTACACGATTTCCGGGTCGGATCAGAGCGACAGCGCCGTGCTGCAGCGCCTGCGGGCGCTGGGCATCGCCATCCACATCGGCCACGCGGCCGCGCACATGGCCGGAGCGGACGCGGTGGTCACGTCCACGGCGGTGCAGAGCGAAAACCCCGAGGTGCAGGCCGCGCGCGAGAAGAAGATCCCGGTGGTGCCGCGTGCGGTGATGCTCGCCGAACTCATGCGCCTGCGCCAGGGCATCGCGATCGCCGGCACGCACGGCAAGACCACGACGACGAGCCTCGTGGCGAGCGTGCTGGCCCAGGCGGGGTTGGACCCCACCTACGTGATCGGCGGGCGTCTGAACAGCGCCGGGACGAACGCCAAGCTCGGCAAGGGCGAGTACATCGTGGTCGAAGCCGATGAGTCGGACGCGTCCTTCCTGAAGCTGCTGCCGGTGATGGCCGTGGTCACCAACATCGACGCCGACCACATGGACACCTATGGCCATGACTTCGGGCGCCTGAAGCAGGCGTTTGTCGATTTCCTGCATCGCATGCCGTTTTACGGCACGGCCGTGCTCTGCGTGGACGACCCGGCGGTGCGCGAGATTGCCGCGCGCCTGAATTGCCCCATCACGCGCTATGGCCTGTCGGACGCGGCCGAAGTGCGGGCGACGGACGTGCGCGCGGTGGGCACGCAGATGCATTTCACCGTGCAGCGGCGCAACGGCGTGACCCTGCCCGATCTGCAGGTCGTGCTCAACCTCGCGGGCGAGCACAACGTGCGCAATGCGCTCGCCGCGATTGCCGTGGCCACCGAACTGAACGTGCCCGATAAGGCCATTCTCGCGGCCCTGCGCGACTTCACGGGCGTGGGGCGGCGCTTCCAGAGCCATGGCGAGCTGCCTGCCGAGGACGGTGGGCGGTTCACGCTGATCGAGGACTATGGTCACCATCCGGCCGAGATGGCCGCCACGATTGCCGCCGCCCGCGGCGCGTTCCCGGGCCGGCGTTTGCTGTTGGCGTTCCAGCCGCATCGCTACACGCGCACGCGCGACTGCTTCGAAGACTTCGTGCGTGTGCTCGGGCTGGCCGATGCCGTCCTGCTCACCGAGGTGTACGCCGCGGGTGAGGAGCCGATTGCGCTCGCCGATGGCCGCTCGCTGGCGCGTGCTTTGCGCGTCGCGGCCAAGGTGGAACCGGTTTTTGTCGAGGACGTGAATGAACTGCCCGAGCGCATCGCTCGGCTCGCCCGCGGTGGCGACGTGGTGCTGTGCATGGGCGCGGGCTCGATCGGGGCCGCCGCCGGGCGAACCGCGCAGATGCTCCAAAACAAGGAGCTGCCTGCGCAGGAGGGGAAGGCACCATGACGCGATTTGATCAAAAAACAGACCCCTCCGAGTTCGGCAAGGTGGCCGTGCTCATGGGCGGCGATTCGGCCGAGCGGGAGATTTCGCTGCTGTCGGGCCGGGGCGTGCTCAAGGCCTTGCGTGCGCGGGGTGTGGATGCGCATGGCTTCGACACGGCGGAGCACGACCTGTCGCTCCTCAAGGCCCAGGGTTTTGCGCGCTGCTTCATCGCCCTGCACGGTCGCCACGGCGAGGATGGCACGGTGCAGGGGGCGCTGGAGTTGCTCGCAATTCCCTACACTGGCCCCGGGGTCATGGCGTCGAGCATGGCCATGGACAAGACCATGACCAAGCGCGTCTGGCGCTTCGAGGGCCTGCCCACGCCTGACTGGCGCCTAGCCACGTCGAGCGCCGAGGTGGCACAGGCCTTTGCCGAGCTCGGCAGCCCCATGATCGTCAAACCGGTGCGCGAGGGCTCCACGCTCGGGTTAACCAAGGTGGTGTCGGCCGAGCAGTGCGATGGCGCCTGGCAGCTTGCCGCGCGCCACGATCCGCAGGTGCTGTGCGAGCAGTTCATTGCGGGCGATGAAACCACCTGCGCGCTGCTCGGCCAGGGTGCCCAGGCCCGGGCGCTGCCGCTGATACGCATCGTCGCGCCCCAGGGCAATTACGACTTCCAGAACAAGTACTACACCGACGTCGTGCGTTACGACTGCCCGAGTGGCTTGCCCGTCGAGGAAGAGCAGGAAATGCAGCGCCTGTCGCTCGCGGCCTACCGCAGCCTCGCGTGTCGCGGCTGGTCGCGTGTGGACATCATGGTGCGCGCGAGCGATCGCAAGCCCTTCCTGCTGGAGATCAACACCTCGCCCGGCATGACCGGGCATTCGCTCGTGCCCATGGCGGCGCGAGCCTGTGGCGTCAGTTACGAAGATCTGTGCCTGCAGATACTCGCGAGCGCATCGCTCGATGCCTGGCAAGGGCGGGAAGGAGCGGCATGAGCGAAGCCCTGCGCCTGCCCGTCGATGTGCGCCTCATGAACTGGACGACGGCCGTGCTGCTGCTCGGATGCGCTGTGGCGTTCATGCTGGTGCTGGGCAACTGGATGTCGCGTCTGCCACTCTTTGCCCTGACCAAGGTCACGGTTGACGGCGAGCTGGCGCGCGTGGACATGACGGTGCTGCGCACCAAGGTAACGCCCGTGCTCGTGGGCAACTTCTTCACCATGGATCTACAGGCGGTGCGCAGCGCCTTCGAGCAGGTGCCGTGGGTCAGAAGCGTGCAGGTGCAGCGCGAATTCCCGCACGCCCTGCGCGTTCGCGTGCGTGAGCAGGATGCGGCCGCGCTCTGGGGCGAGGCGGACAGTGGCGCGCTGGTCAATCGCGAGGGCGAGGTGTTCGAGGCCGATCCGGCGGCGCTGGAGGATGAGCGCCTGGCGCGTTTGGTCGGTCCCAGGGAGCAGTCGGCCCCGATGCTCGCGATGCTGGGGCAACTTGCCCCCGCGCTCGAGCCGCTGCAGCGGCCCGTGGAGTCCCTGGCCCTGAGCGCGCACGGCAGCTGGCGCGTGCAGCTGGAAAACGGCGCGGCGCTCGAGCTCGGCACGGGCGAAGCGCCAGTGCTGCTGGCGCGCCTGAAGCGCCTCACCGACACGCTGGGCGGCGTGGCGCGGCGCCAGGGGCGGCGCGTCACCCAGCTCGAATACGCGGATCTGCGCTACGCCAATGGCTACGCCCTGCGCCTGCAGGGGGTGACCACGGTGAGCGGTGATGCGCCCCATCCTGCGGCGGCGCGGCGCCCCGCATCCACCAACCACCGAGGGTAGGACGCAAGCACATGCCAAGGGAAACCAAAGACGTCATCGTGGGCCTCGATATCGGCACCGCCAAGATCATGGTGGCCGTGGCCGAGGTGCTGCAGGATGGCAGCCTAAAGCTCGCGGGACTGGGTGTGGCGCCATCCAACGGCCTCAAGCGTGGTGCGGTGGTCAATATCGAGGCCACGGTGCACAGCATCCAGCAGGCCCTGAAGGAGGCCGAGCTGATCGCCGATTGCAAGATCCAGCGCGTGTACACCGGCATCACCGGCAACCACATCCGCGGGCTCAATTCGAGCGGCATGGTGGCGATCAAGGACAAGGAAGTGAGCCAGGCGGACGTGGCGCGCGTGGTTGAGACCGCCAAGGCCGTCAACATCTCCAGCGATCAGCGCCTGCTGCTGGTGGAGCCGCAGGAGTTCATCATCGACGGCAACGAGGTCAAGGAGCCGATCGGCATGAGCGGCATCCGCCTGGAGGCCAAGGTGCACATCGTCACCGGCGCTCAGGCCGCGGCCGAGAACATCATCAAATGCGTGCGCCGCTGCGGCCTGGAGGTCGAGCAGCTGCTGCTCAACCCATTGGCGAGCAGTCAGGCGGTGCTGACCGACGACGAGCGCGAGCTGGGCGTGGCGGTGGTGGACATCGGCGCGGGCACGACCGACATCGCCATCTTCACCGGCGGCGCGATCCGTCACACGGCGGTGCTGCCGATCGCGGGCGACCTCATCACCAGCGACATCGCGATGGCGCTGCGCACGCCCACCAAGGACGCCGAGGACATCAAGGTCGAGCACGGCTGCGCCAAGCAGCTGCTCGCCGACCCCGAGGCGCAGGTCGAGGTGCCGGGCCTGGGTGATCGCGAGCCGCGCATGCTCACGCGCCAGGTGCTCGCGGGTGTGATCGAGCCGCGCGTGGAGGAAATCTTCCAGCTCGTGCAGCAGGTCATCCGCGATTCGGGCTTCGAGGAGGTGCTGTCCTCGGGCATCGTGCTCACGGGCGGCTCCAGCGTCATGCCGGGCATGGTGGAGCTGGGCGAGGACATCTTTCTCAAGCCCGTGCGCCGGGGCCTGCCGCACTACGCCAACGCGCTCGCAGACATGGTGGCGCAGCCGCGCGCGGCCACCGTCATGGGTCTGCTCGAAGAGGGGCGGCTGGCGCACATGCGAGGTTTCAAGGTCGCTTCCAGGAACGGCTCGATGAAGACCGCGTTGGGGCGTTTCAAGGATTTCATCGTGGGGAATTTCTGATGCGCCCGCCCGAGCGTCTCCGGATCTGCCTGCCGCCGCTGGCGGCGCGCCCGCACGTGCCGCGCCGAAAGCGGGGTCGATGGCGATGGTGCATCAAGCCGCCTCCCGACACGATTGCACCGTTTCATTTTTCATCATCAGTCATCACCGTTATTCATATTCATTCAGGAGCAGTCACATGGCCATCGAAATGATCGAAACCGAAGAATTCAACCAGGGCACGCTGATCAAGGTCATTGGCGTGGGCGGCGGAGGCGGCAACGCGGTGGAGCACATGATCGCGCGCAATGTGCAGGGCGTGCAGTTCGTCTGCGCCAACACCGATTCGCAGGCGCTCCTGCGCAGTTCGGCGCACCAGACGGTGCAGCTGGGCAACAACGGCCTGGGCGCCGGCAGCAAACCCGAGAAGGCGCGTGACGCGGCCGAGCAGGCCGAGGAAGACATCCGCCAGGCGATTGCCGGGTCGCACATGCTCTTCATCACCGCCGGCATGGGCGGGGGCACGGGCACGGGCGCGGCGCCCATCATCGCCAGGATCGCCAAGGAGATGGGCATCCTCACCGTCGGCGTCGTCACCAAGCCGTTTGCCTGGGAGGGCAGCCGCCGGATGAAGAACGCCGACGAGGGGCTGGCGGAGCTCGAAGCGAACGTTGATTCGCTCATCGTCGTGCTCAACGAGAAGCTGCTCGAGGTGCTGGGCGACGACATCACGCAGGAAGAGGCCTTCGCGCACGCCAACGACGTGCTCAAGAACGCGGTGGGCGGCATCGCCGAGATCATCAACGAGTACGGCCAGATCAACGTCGACTTCGAGGACGTGCGCACCGTGATGGGCGAGCCGGGCAAGGCCATGATGGGCACGGCCACCGCCAGCGGGCCCGACCGCGCGCGCATCGCGGCCGAGCAGGCCATCGCCTGCCCGCTGCTCGAAGGCATCGATCTCTCGGGCGCCAAGGGGGTGCTGGTGCTGGTGACGGCCAGCAAGAACAGCCTCAAGCTCTCCGAGTCGCGCCTGGCGATGAACACCATCAACGCCTACGCTTCGCCCGATGCGCATGTGATCTTCGGCGCCGCCTACGATGACAGCCTGGTGGACGAGATCCGCGTGACGGTGGTGGCCACGGGCCTGTCCAACGTCGCCGCGCGCCGCCAGAGCATCCAGGTGGTGCAGGGGGGGCAACGCACCGGCACCGACAACCTGCCCTACACCCCGGCGACGATGGCGGGCGCGCTCGGCGGCGGGGCCGCGCGCGGCGACTACGCCAACATGGCCGTGCCCAGCGTCTGGCGCACCAACCGTTCGCAGGCCACGGCGCGCGTGGATGCGATGTCCTCGGGCGGCATGGACGAGTTGGAGATTCCGGCGTTCCTGCGCAAGCAGGCCGATTGAGATGACGCCGCGCCTCTGGCGCGGCGTGACCTCGCTTCGCTCGATGACGGCGGCTGCGCCGACACGACGAATGCACGGGCGTTCATGCACTCGTCATCCGTCATTGGCGTCGCGCCGACGGCGCATCATGAAACTAAAATTGCCGGATGTTGCAGCAACGCACGATCAAGACGCTCACCCGCTCCGTCGGCGTGGGGCTGCACAGCGGCCAGCGAGTGGAGCTGACGCTGCGTCCCGCCGCGCCCGATACGGGCATCGTGTTTCGCCGCATCGATCTGCCCGAGCCGGTGGACATTGCGGTATGCGCCGAGGCGGTAGTCGATACCCGCATGGCCTCGACCATAGGCGCGCACGGGGCCAAGGTGCATACCGTGGAACATCTCATGTCGGCCTGCGCGGGCCTGGGGCTGGACAACCTCTACGTGGATATCACGGCCGAGGAGGTGCCCATCCTCGATGGCTCCGCCGCGTCCTTCGTGTTCCTGCTGCAGAGCGCGGGCATCGAGCTGCAGAACGCGCCCCGGCGTTTCCTGAGGATCAAGCGTGCCGTCGAGGTGCGCGAGGGGGAAGGGCATCAACTCAAATGGGCGCGGCTTGAACCCTTTCATGGCTACAAGCTGCGCTTCGAAATCGACTTCGCCCACCCGGCGGTGGATTCCACCGAGCAGTGCGCGGAGTTCGACCTGGGACAAGGCAATTACGCACGCGACATTGCGCGGGCACGCACCTTCGGCTTCACCAAGGATGTGGAAATGCTGCGCGCCAACGGCCTGGCGCTCGGCGGGGGGCTCGACAACGCCATCGTGATGGACGACTACAAGGTGCTCAACGCCGACGGCCTGCGCTACGACGCCGAATTCGCCCGGCACAAGATCCTCGATGCGATGGGTGACCTCTACCTCGTCGGCCATCCCTTGCTGGCCGCCTATAGCGCGTTTCGCAGCGGCCACGCGCTCAACAATCAGCTGCTGCGCGCCGTGCTCGCGCAGCCCGATGCGTGGGAGCTGGCGAGTTTTGACAGTGAGCGCGAGGCGCCCCAGGGCTTTGCCAGGCCGGTTGCGGCCTGGTAGCGTCATTTTCTGAGCGGTATCGGCGTGGCCGGATCGACCGGCACGGCGGTCACGCTGTTTTGCGGCGAGCCGTCGATGAGCTTGTCCGAATACGTGAGGTAGACGAGCGTATGGCGCTTTTCGTCCACCATGCGCACCACGCGCAGGCGTTTGAAGACGAGCGAGATGCGCTCGTTGAACACCTCTTCCTGCTGCTTCAGGGGCTGGGCAATCTGGATGGGGCCGATCTGGCGGCAGGCGATCGATGCCTCGGCCCGGTCCTCGGCCAGGCCCAGCGTGCCCTTGATCCCGCCCATGCGCGCCCGCGAGAGGTAGCAGGTGACGCCATTCACGCGCGGATCGTCCCAGGCCTCGACGAGGATGTCGTGGTCGCGCCCCAGCCACTGAAAGGCCGTGTCGACGCTGCCGATCTTTTCGCCCGAGGCGGCCCATGCCGCGGCGCACGCCAGCGCCAGCGCACCCGCCGCGATCGCCCGCAAGCCGGGCGTCACAGGTGCGCCTCCGTGCAGCGCTTTTGCAGGTGGGCCAGCGATTCCTGAACCTGATCGACGAGCACCAGGCACAGGTCACCGGCCTTCAGGCGCGCCAGCGCGTGGTCGATGGCGATGAATTCGCCGTGGATTTCGGTCACGTAGCTGGCGCGTTTGGCGTTCTGCAGGCCCTTGTGCAGCAGCGCGAGCACCTCGCCGTCGGCGCGGCCACGCTGGCAGGCGTCCTGGTAGAGGATCACGTCGTCGAAACTGCTGCCCAGGATTTCCGTCTGCTCGGTGATGTCCTGGTCGCGCCGGTCGCCCGCGCCGCTGATGACCACGGCGCGGTGCGTGCCGGGCATGGCCTGCGTCGCCTGCACCAGCGCGCGGATGGCGTCGGGATTGTGGCCGTAGTCGGCGATGATGGTCGCGCCGTGGTAGTCCATGACGTTGAAGCGCCCCGGCACGCTGTCGGTGCTGCTCTCGAAGCTCGCCAGGCCCCGGCGCACCGTGTCCCACGGCAGGCCCGTGCCCCAGGCGGCGCCCACGGCCGCCATCACGTTGTCCACCTGAAAGCCGATCAGCCCGCCATGCGTGAGCGGGATGTCGCGGAGCAGGATGCTCTCGCGCCAGGAGCCTTCGGCGGCCACGATGCGCCCCTCGTCCACGTAGACCACGCGACCGCCTTGCGCGCGGTGCGTGACCATCACCGGATGGTGGCGGTCTTGCGCGAAGAAGATCACCTTGCCCGGACATACGTGCGCCATGGCCGCGCAGTGCGGATCGGCCGCGTTGAGCACGGCCCAGCCGGTGGGCGCCACGTTCTGCACGATCACGCGCTTCAAGACCGCCACGTCTTCCACCGTGGTGATGTAGTTCAGTCCCAGGTGGTCGCCCGCGCCGATGTTGGTGACCACGGCCACCTGGCACTGGTCGAAGCCCAGTCCCTCGCGCAGAATGCCGCCGCGCGCGCATTCGAGCACCGCCGCCTCCGTGTCGGGGTGGGCGAGGGCGTTGCGCGCGCTCTTGGGGCCGGAGCAGTCGCCGCTGTCGATCTGATGCCCGCCGACGTAGACGCCGTCGGTGTTGGTCATCGCGGTGTTCCAGCCGCGGGCGTTGAACAGGTGGGCGATCAGGCGCGTGGTGGTGGTCTTGCCGTTGGTGCCGGTCACGGCCACCACCGGGATGCGCCCGTCCTCGCCCGGCGCGAACAGCGCGTCGATCATGGGTGCGCCCACGTTGCGCGGCTTGCCGAACGAGGGCGAGAGGTGCATGCGCAGGCCCGGCGCGGCGTTGACCTCGACGATGCCCCCGCCCTGTTCCTCCAGCGGCCTGAGCATCGATTCGCAGATGACGTCCACGCCGCAGATGTGCAGGCCTATGGTCTGCGCCGCATCGACGGCGCGTGCCGCGATGTCGGGGTGCACGTCGTCGGTCACATCGGTGGCGCTGCCGCCGGTGGAGAGGTTGGCGTTGTGCCGCAGCACGATGCGCTGGCCCTGCGCGGGCACCGACTCGGGCGTCAGTCCTTCGTTGGCGAGGCGCGCGAGAGCGATCTCATCGAGCCGGATCCTGGTGAGCGCGCTGCCGTGGCCGCTGCCGCGGCGTGGGTCCTGGTTGACGATGGCCACGAGCTCGCGGATCGTGTGCTCGCCGTCGCCCAGCACCTGTGGCGGCTCGCGTCGCGCGGCAGCCACCATCTGGCCACCGACCACGAGCAGGCGAAAGTCGTGGCCCGGCAGAAAGCGCTCGACCATCACCTCGCCGCTGTATTCCTGCGCCGTGGCGTAGGCAGCCTCGAGCTGCTCGCGCGTCGTGATGTTCACGGTGACGCCCTTGCCCTGATTGCCGTCCTGGGGTTTGACCACGACTGGCAGGCCCACCTCCAGCGCCGTGGCCCAGGCATCGTCCACGTCCGCCACCGGGCGGCCCAGCGGCACGGGCACGCCCGCGGCGTGCAGCAGGCGCTTGGTCAGGTCCTTGTCCTGCGCGATGGATTCGGCCACGGCGCTTGTCGCGTCGAGCTCGGCGGCCTGCACGCGCCGCGCCTTCACGCCCCAGCCCAGCTGCACCAGCGAGCCGCTGGTCAGCCGCCTGAACGGGATGTTGCGCGCAATCGCCGCGTTGATGATGTTGCGCGTGGATGGTCCCATGCGCACGTCCTGGTCGAGCTCGCGCAGCAGGGCAACCGTGGCCGCGGCGTCATACGGCGTGTCGGCGAGCGCGGCGCGAATCAGCGTCTCGGCCTCCTCGACGGCCTTGCGCCCCACGTCTTCCTCCGTGTACTCGACGACCACCTGGTAGGTGTCGGCCTCCACCGTCTCGTGCGTGCGGCTGAAGGTGACGCTGCAGCCCGCCTGCGCCTGCAGCTGGCGCGCGGCCGCTTCCATCACGTGGGCGAGCGAGACCGGCAGTTCCGCGCCATGGGGCGCGAGCGCGCCGATGGCAGGAAAGCGCGCGCGCAGGCGGTCTTCGAACCCGGCGATGGCCGCGATGTCGTGCTCGCTCGGTTCGCAGTGCACGATGGTCTCGATCGCGGTGCTGCGGGTCCAGAGGTTGGGGCCGCGCAGGGCGCGGGTGCGAAGAATTTGCATGGTGCTGATTCAGATAAAAATAGGGCTCTGAAGCTTGCCTGGCGGGCGCTGACAGCTATCAATCGTGGTATTCAAAGGTCTTGATGCCGGCCGCGATCAGATCGGGCGCGATCCCGAGCGCCCATGCGCCGGCGATCGCGGCGAGCAGCGCGGATGTGTCGGGCGCCGGTCCACGTGCGAGCTGCAGGGCGGCAAGCGTGCCCAGCACGCGCTCCTTGGCGCCCGTGGCGAGGCAGATCTCGCCCGCGCGCGCGTACACCGCCCGCCCGTTGTCCGTGGCGCGGTGGCGTGCCAGTGCGGCGTTGTCGGCCGAGAGCGCGTACAGCAGCACCTCGCCATCGCAGAGCTCGGCCAGCTGCGCCACAGCCTCGATGTCGGCATTGAGCACGCCCGCGCCGTCGTTTAGCACCACGTCGATCTGCGTGCGCAGCACGCGCGGCATCTGCTCGGGGCCGCGCACGTCGTGGTCCGCCAGCTCTTGCCAGCCATCCATGTCGGTCACGATGCCGACCAGGCAGCGGTCGTACGCTAGGCCTTCGTCGAGGATGGAGCGCGCGCTGCTCTGGATCACCGCCGCTTCGGCCAGGCGGTTGGTCAGCAGGCGGTGCGCGCCGGCCCAGTGGGCGGTGTTGCTGGTTTGCGTGCGCCGTCCGGCGATGAACATGCCCTCGCTGCTCGCGATGCCGGTGAGCTTGCCCGAGAGCTGCAGCAGCCAGCCCACGAGCCGCGCGATGAAGGCATTGGCGCGTGTGCCGGCCACGCCCACGATGGGGATGCGCCCGGCGTGGCTGCCTTTTTCGCCGCTGCCTGGGAACAGGTGCTCGACGATCGCCTGCCCCACCGGGCGCGGCGCGCCGCTGGAGGGCTTGAGGTGCATCAGCAGACTCGGGCCGGCGTTCACTTCCACGATGGCGCCGCCCTGTTCCTTCATCGGGCGGCTGGCGTCCCTGAGCACCATGTCCATGCCCGCGATGTCCAGACCCACGACGCGCGCCGCCAGCTCGGCGTGATAGACCACGTCCGGGTGCAAGTCATCGGTGCAGTCGATGGCCATGTTGCCGTTGCGCTGCAGCAGCACCTTGCGGCCGACCGCCACCACTGTGTCGGCCGTCACTTCCTGGCGCGCCAGCTCCAGCTGGATGTTGGGCAGCTGCAGATCCAGCAGTTCCAGCGGAAATTCTTCCTCAACGCCGCGGCGCGGGTCGCGGTTGAGCTCCTGCACCAGCTGCGCGAGCGTGCGCTGGCCGTCGCCCACGACGAAGACCTGCTCGCCGCGGCAGGCCGCCACCACCTTGCCTCCGACCACGAGCACGCGGTGCTCGGTGCCTTCGATGAAGCGCTCGACGATGACTTGCGAGCCTTCCTTCTCCGCCAGCGGGAAGGCGGCGCGGATGTTTTTTTCCCTGTGCAGCTCCAGCGTCACGCCGCGCGCGTGGTTGCCGTCGCTGGGCTTGACCGTGACGGGCAGACCGATGTCCTGCGCCGCTTCCCAGGCTTCGTCGGCGCTCGCGACGATGATGCCTTCGGGCACAGGGACCCCGGCGGCCGCGAGCAGGCGCTTGGTCAGATCTTTGTCCTGCGCGATGCCCTCGGCAATGGCGCTGGTCTGATCGGTCTCGGCCGTCCAGATGCGCCGCTGCGCCGCACCGTAGCCCAGCTGCACCAGGTTGCCGTCGTTCAGGCGCACGTGGGGGATGTGGCGCTCGAGCGCGGCGTCGACGATGCAGGCTGTGCTCGGCCCCAGGTAGTTGTCGTCTATCGTGGTCTTGATGGCCTGGATCGCGCTCTTGAGGTCGAATGATTCGTCGTTGATCGCGGCCATGATGAGCGCGTGACCCTGCGCCAGGGCCGTGCGCGCCACTGCTTCCTCGGGGCAGCGAAACACCATGCGGTAGGTGCCGCGCGTCGAGGTCTCGCGCGTCTGCCCGAACTTGGCCGGCATGCCCGAGAGATTGAGCAGCTCGATGACGATGTGCTCGAGCACGTGACCCATCCAGGTGCCCTCGTGCAGCCGTTCGATGAAGCCGCCGCGCTCGCCTACGCCGCAGTGGTGCTCGACCAGATCGGGCAGCCAGGCGGTCAGGCGCTCGTTGAAGCCGGGCACCTTGTTGGAGGGGTATTGCTCCAGCGCTCCGAGCGCCAGCCAGACTTCCAGCGCCGGGCGGTAGGTCCAGATGCTTGGCCCTCGCAGGTAGGTGGCGCGCAGCAGTTGGATGTCTTCAAAGCGTGGCATGGCTCGTATGGTCAAGTTTCAAGAAATGTGCGCCGGGGCGCGGATGCGAATGATGCCGCAAGCCGCTGTCAGCCACTTGCATGCCATTTGCGTTACTGTGCGTTGTACGTCGTGCGTGTGCCCCGGCCTTCATCCGGGTAGCCGCCTCCCATGAGGCGGCTGCGGCGCGCACGCGGTGTCCAGACAACGAACAATGCAACATCACGATCAAAAGGGTGGCCCGGACGCCCTGACGCAACCTATGAATCATGGCTGGCAGGACGTGCTGGCACCCAGTGAAAACGTACGGGCCGCTTTCGAGGTTGACCTTGACGCCGATCTGCGCTTCGCGCCGGGCTCCCTGGCGCTGACCGACACCCGCCTGCTGGCGCGCGACGGGCAGGGCCGATGGCTGCAGTGGCCGCTCGCCAAGGACCTCACCCTGCAGGAGTTTGACGCCGCGGGCGTGGGCACGCTGGAACTGCACGGTGCCCGGGGGCGGCTGGCGCTTTGGCGCTTCACGCTCTCGCATCATTCGAAGGCGTTGGAGTTTCAGCACCATTTCACGCGCAGCATCGAGCATCTGGGCGAGCCCCATGCCGAGGCGCCCTCCGCCGAGGAGGAGGGCCGTTGTCCCCATTGCCACACGCCCCTGCCCGAGGGCAGCGACGAATGCCCCGTCTGCGGCGCGCGCGAAGAGGAGCCCGCCGCCTCCACCTGGGTGCTGTTGCGGCTGTGGCGCTTTGCCAGGCCGTACCGCAAGCAGCTGCTGCTGGGCTTCGTGCTCACGCTGTTGTCCACCGCGGCCACGCTGGTGCCGCCCTATCTGACGATTCCGTTGATGGACGACGTGCTGATCCCGTTTCAGGACGGCAAGCACATTCCGGCCTCGCTCGTCGCGCTGTATCTGAGCGGGCTGCTCGCGTCCGCGCTGCTGGCCTGGGGCCTGGGCTGGGCCCGCACCTGGGTGCTGGCGCTGGTCTCCGAGCGCATCGGCGCCGATCTGCGCACCGCCACCTACGAGCACCTGCTGCGCCTGTCGCTCGATTACTTCGGCAGCAAGCGCACGGGTGACTTGATGGCGCGCATCGGCTCGGAAACCGATCGCATCAACGTCTTTCTCTCGCTGCACGCGCTCGATTTCGCCACCGACGTGCTGATGATGGTGATGACGGCCGTCATCCTGGTGTCGATCAGCCCCTGGCTCGCGCTCGTCACGCTGGTGCCGCTGCCCTTCATCGCCTGGATGATCCACGGCGTGCGCGACCGCCTGCGCACCGGCTTCGAGAAGATGGACCGCATCTGGAGCGAGGTGACCAACGTGCTGGCCGACACGATTCCCGGCATCCGCGTGGTCAAGGCCTTTGCCCAGGAATCGCGCGAGGCCGAGCGCTTTCGCCTGGCCAACCAGCGCAACCTGCAGGCCAACGACCGGCTGAACAAGACCTGGAGCCTGTTTTCGCCCACCGTCACGCTGATGACCGAAATCGGCCTGCTCGTGGTCTGGGCCTTCGGCATCTGGCTGGTGGCGCACGAGCAGATCACGGTGGGCGTGCTTACCGCCTTCATCGCCTACATCGGGCGCTTTTACACGCGGCTCGATTCCATGAGCCGCATCGTCTCGGTCACGCAGAAGGCCGCCGCCGGTGCCAAGCGCATCTTCGACATCCTGGACCACGTGAGCAACGTGCCCGACCCGGTCAACCCGGTGCGCCTGCCCCGGGTGGAGGGGGCGATCGCGCTGCGGGACGTGGTGTTTCGCTACGGCAGCCGCACGGTGATCAAAAACCTGTCGCTCACCATCCGCCCGGGCGAGATGATCGGACTCGTGGGTCACAGCGGCTCGGGCAAGAGCACGCTGGTGAACCTCATCAGCCGCTTCTACGACGTGGCCGACGGCTCGATCAGCGTCGATGGTGTCGACATCCGGCGCATGGCAGTCAGCGACTGGCGCCGCCACATCGGCCTGGTGCTGCAGGAGCCCTTCCTGTTCTTCGGCACCGTGGCCGAGAACATCGCCTACGGCAAGCCCGATGCCACGCGTGAAGAAATCATCGCCGCCGCGCGCGCCGCCCACGCGCACGACTTCATCCTGCGCCTGCCGCTGGGCTACGACTCACTCGTGGGCGAGCGCGGCCAGGGCCTGTCGGGCGGTGAGCGCCAGCGCATCAGCATCGCGCGCGCGCTCTTGATCGATCCGCGCGTGCTGATTCTGGACGAGGCGACCTCGGCCGTCGACACCGAGACCGAGAAAGAAATCCAGAAGGCGCTCGACAACCTGGTGCAGGGGCGCACGACCATCGCCATCGCCCACCGCCTGTCCACGCTGCGCAAGGCCGATCGTCTGGTGGTGATGGATCGCGGCGAAATCGTCGAGGTTGGCCCGCACGATGAACTCATGGCGCGCGAAGGCGCCTACTGGCGCCTGTACCAGGCACAGGTGCGCCGCGCGGCCGAAGAAGAGGAGGTGGTCGCATGAGCCGTCTGTATGAACTCAGGCGCAACGCCCATGGGCGCCTCGTGCTGCACATGGCCGACGGCAGCGAGCACGTGGGCGTCACGCCCGTGCGGGCGTTTCCGATCGCCGCGCCCGACGAGGGGCTGTCGCTTGTCGGGCCCGAGGGCAACGAGCTGATCTGGATAGCGCGGCTGGCTGAGCTTGCGCCCGAGGTGCGCGCGCTGATCGAGGAAGACCTGCGCGTGCGCGAGTTCCTGCCCGCGATCACGCGCATCGTCTCGGTGTCGAGCTTTTCCACGCCCAGCACCTGGCAGGTTCAGACCGATCGCGGCGCCGCCACGCTGGTGCTCAAGGGCGAGGAAGACATCCGGCGCCTGGCTCCGCGCACGCATCTGCGCATCAGTGCGAGCGATGGCGTTCAGTTCCAGATCGCCGACCTCACCCAGCTGGACAAGGGCTCACGCAAACTTCTTGAGCGGTTTTTATAGCTGCAAGCGCAGTACAGGTATTTGTTTTAGGCTGTTTTTATCCCGAACCGTGACGGCGACCGCGGATCGGGTGGCCAGCTATTTTGTAACAAAATCTGAAAAAACCTTCATTTGCCCTCTTGTTTGCCGTAATGCAGGTACGACGTAGTGCTAGCTGTATCTGCTGGTCGCTGCCGCCATCGAGGAGCACCGCCATGCCACTGTCACCTGTAGAACGAACCGCCGCGCAGTGGTCGCAGTCGCGTCCGCAAAGCGACCTGTATTCCACGGGCGCCTCTGGGGCCGTGCCCGTGCGACCGATCAACCCGGCCAATCCGGTTGAATCCACCAACGAGCTGGGCGCGGGCGCGATCGTGCGCCTGTCCGAGAAAACCGGCCTGCCCGATCCCATCCAGCGCGACTGGACGCTGGCCGAGCCGCAGAAGGAAAAGCCCCAGGAGGTCGAGCCGCCGCCGCGTGATCCGCCCCTGTACCAGCAGCTCATTGACATCGTGCAGTCCATGTGGCGTGCCAGCGGCCAGGCGGTGCAGCTGGCGGAGGACATGAACCAGACCACGCTGGATGCGCGCCTGAATCAGCAGGTGCCGCCGCCTGCGCCCGACAAGCCGCTCACCTACGCCGACCCGTCCATCAAGCGTACCGGGGGTCTTTGAGCCTCGGGTTGGCGCGCCGGGCAACTGTGCGCCTGCCTGGTGGGGAGCGTCTGCAGAGCCCGGATTCAAAGGGTAGCCTCACGCTACCCTTTTTTGTGGCCGGCGGCGTTGGCCACGCCATTGCTCACGTGGCCGGCGGGCACATGCTGTGCGGCGCTCGCCACGTGGCTGCGCTGATCGTCGAAGAAAAAGTCGGGCTCGAATTCACGCAGGAACGGCCCCTTTTCCAGCCCGCCCAGGAACATCGCCTCATCGACCGTGATGCCCCAGTCGAGCAGGGTGCGCACCGCCCGTTCGTGCGCCGGGGCGCTGCGCGCGGTCACCAGGGCCGTGCGGATGCGCATGGTCTGTGACGCGGCCGCCTGGCGCTGCAGGTGGTTGAGTGCGGCCAGCAGGGGCTTGAACGGCCCCTCGGCCAGGGGCGTGTCCGCGAGCCGCGCCTCGTGCTGCACGAAGGCGGGCAGACCCTCTTCCTGGTAGACGCGCTCGGCTTCGTCGGAAAACAGCACCGCGTCGCCGTCGAAGGCGATGCGCACCTCCTGCGGATAGTGCTGGCTTGCGGGCCTGGACTCGGTGAGCACGCGGGCCGCCGCGTAGCCCATGCTCAGGGCCTGCTGCACGTCCTGGGCGTTGGCCGAGAGGAACAGGTGTGCGCCCAGGGGACGCAGGTAGGCGAACGGGTCGCGGCCGCGCGTGAACACGCCGCGCTCGATGCGCATGCCCGCGGCCTGCGCCGAGGCGAACACGCGCAGCCCACTGGCCGGATCGTTGCGCGAGAGCATGACCACCTCCACGCGCTGCGCGGCTTCAGTGTTGAAGGCGAGCAGCTTGTTGACCAGCGCGAAGGCCACGCCCGGGCCGGGGCTCTGGCGCACGTGCTCCAGCTGGTAGTGCATGTACCCGGCTTCGTCACCGGTCTCGAACAGCCGGTTCTCCTCTTCGAAATCGAACAGGGCGCGCGAGGAGATCGCCACCACCAGCTTGCCGTTCAGGGTGTTGGCCATGGTCTCTACTTCACGAACTGGTTGAGCTCGATGATGGGCTGCAGCACCGCCAGCACGATCAGCATCACGATCAGACCCATGCCGACGATGAGCAGCGGCTCCAGGAGGGTGGCCAGTTGCAGCGCGCGGCGCTGCACTTCGTTGCCCATCTGCCGCGCGGCGCGCTCCAGCATCGTCGGCAACTGCCCGGTCTGCTCGCCCAGGCGTGCGAACATCGCCAGCAGCGAGGGGAAGCGCTTGCTGCGCGCCAGGGCCGAGGCCAGCGGCGCGCCTTCACGCACCAGCACCAGCGCATTGAACGCGTCGGCGCGCAGCGCGCGGTTGGACAGCGTCTCGGCCGCCGCCTGCAGCGCCTTCAGGATGGGCACGCCCGCGCCCGCCAGCATGCCCAGCGTCCCGGCAAAGCGCGCGGCGTTGTAGCTGCGCGAGAGGCGACCGAGGATGGGCAGGCGCAGCCACCAGCCATCGAAATTTTCACGAAAACCGTCGTTTTTCAGCGCCAATCGTGCGCCAATTACTATCAATACGAGAGCAATCAGCACGATCCAGCCGTCGTGCCGGACGAAGTCGCTGATCGCCAGCATCACCACCGTCAGCAGCGGCAGCGCGTGCTTGCTGCCTGCGAAGACGCTCGCCACCTGGGGCACGACGTAGCCCACGAGAAACAGCACGATGGCGATCGCCACCAGCGTGACGATGGCCGGGTAGAGCGCCGCGCCGATGAGTTTGGCGCGCAGTTGCTGGCGCTCTTCCAGGTCATCGGCCAGGCGATTGAGCACTTGCGCGAGACCGCCGCTGGCCTCGCCCGCGCCAATGACGGCGCAGTAGATGGGGGAGAACTCGCGCGGGAACTGCGCCAGCGCCTGGGCAAAGGGGCTGCCCGCGTTGACCTCGGCGCGCAGCGTCGCCAGCAGGTGGCGCTGGCGCTCGTTGTCGGCCTCGTCGGCCAGCGCGGTCAGCGCGCGCTCGAGCTGCAGGCCCGAGCCCACGAGGCCCGCGAGCTGACGTGTCCAGACCGCGAGCGCGGTGGCATTGAAGACCGGCCGCGTGAGCAGCCGCTCGGACAGCGTGGGCGCGCCGGCGTGGCTGCTCGCGAGCGTGGCCACCTCCAGCGGCACCAGCGCCTGCGCACGCAGGAGGCTGCGCGCGGCGCGCGCGGTGTCCGCTTCCACCGTGCCGCGGCGCACGTGGCCTTCGTTGTCCAGGGCTTCGAACGAGAACGCGGGCATGGTGGCGCAATGGTAGCGTCAGACGGCCAGCGCCTGCGCGGTAATGTCGAGCGAGCGCAGCCGCAGGTCGGCGTCGAAGATGTCGCAGACCATCATGAATTCATCCGCCTGCGTGGCTTCATGAATCGCGGCCAGGCCGGCGCGCACCGTGTCGGGCCCGCCGATCACGGCCAGCGCCAGAAAATCGGCGATGGCCATGCGTTCGGCTTCTCCCAGTTGCGCCATGAAGTCGTGCACGGGCGGCGCCAGCAGACCGCGCCGCCCGGTGATGATGCCCAGCACCCGCTGGTAGGTGCTGCTGGCCAGATACTCGGCTTCGGCGTCCGTGGGGGCGGCGATCGCCGGCACGCCGACCATCACCCAGGGCTGGGCGAGCACGCTGGAGGGGCGAAATTCCTGCCGGTACACCGCGAGGGCCGCTTGCAGCAGGCGCGGGGCAAAGTGCGAGGCGAACGCGTAGGGCAGCCCCTTGTGCGCGGCCAGACGCGCGGAAAAGAGGCTGGAGCCCAGCAGCCAGATCGGCACTTCGGTGCCCGCGCCCGGCACGGCGGTGATCGCCTGCCCGGGCTGCGCGGGGCCGAGCAGGCGCTGCAGCTCGCTCACGTCGCGTGGGAAGTCCTCCTCGCTTTCGATGCGATCGCGCCTGAGCGCGCGCATGGTCACGCGGTCCGTGCCCGGCGCGCGCCCCAGCCCGAGGTCGATGCGCCCGGGATAGAGCGTGGCCAGCGTGCCAAAAGCCTCGGCCACGACGAGCGGTGCGTGGTTGGGCAGCATCACGCCGCCCGAGCCCACGCGGATGCGGTTCGTCGCACCCGCGATATGGCCCACGAGCACGGCGGTGGCCGAGCTCGCGATGCCCGGCATGTTGTGGTGCTCGGCGAGCCAGTAGCGCGTGAAGCCCAGCGCCTCGGCCCGGCGTGCCGTGCGCACCGCGATGTCCAGGGCCTGAGCCACCGTGGCGCCTTCGCGCACGGCAACGAGGTCGAGCATGGAAAGCTTGGGGGTCGACATGATCGCCATTGTGCGGTGGGATGCCATTGCGTGGCGGACGTGCCCATAATGCCCGTTCAGACGTGAAAGGAGACCGACGATGGCTTTTGTCCTGACGAGTCCGGATGTGGCCGAGCAGCAGATGCTGGCCAGGACCTTCGTGCACAGCGCCATGGGCGCGGGCGGTGAGAACCTCTCGCCCGCCCTGAGCTGGAGCGGCGCGCCCGAGGGCACCAGGAGCTTCGCGCTCACGATGTACGACCCCGACGCCCCCACCGGCTCGGGCTGGTGGCACTGGGTGGTGTATGACCTGCCCGCCAGCTGCACCGGCCTGCCGCGCGGCGCGGGTGCGGCGGACGGCAAGCTGCTGCCCGCGGGGGCCCGCCAGGGCAACACCGACTTCGGCAGCCCCGGCTACGGCGGCGCCGCTCCGCCTCCGGGGCACGGCCCGCACCGTTACATCTTCACGCTGCATGCGCTCAAGGTGGACCGGCTCGACGTGCCGCCGGGTGCCACCGCGGCCTACGTCGGCTTCATGATTCACTTCGCGAAGCTGGGCGAGGCGACGCTGACCGCGCGCTACGAGCGCTAGGCGCCGGTTCAATCGCGCGTGACGCGCAGCACTTCCTCGCGGCTGGTGATGCCGGCGGTGATGAGCCGTTCGGCGTCCTCGCGCATGAGCTGCATGCCCGCGGCCTGCGCGGCCGCGCGGATCTCGGCTTCACCCGATTCGCGGTGGATGAGACTGCGTATGGTCTCGTCCACCGTGAGCAGCTCGAACACGCCGGTGCGTCCCGCGTAGCCGGTGTGCCCGCAGGCCTCGCAACCCGCGCCATGGCAGGTGGTGCACAGTTTGCGCACGAGGCGTTGCGCCAGCGCGCCCAGCAGTGACGAGGAGAGCAGGAAGGGCTCGACGCCCATGTCCGTGAGCCGCGTGACGGCGCTCGCGGCGTCGTTGGTGTGCAGCGTGGCGAGCACGAGGTGGCCGGTGAGCGATGCCTGAATGGCGATCTGCGCGGTCTCGAAATCGCGGATTTCGCCGATCATGATCACGTCCGGGTCCTGGCGCAGGATGGCGCGCAGCGCGCGGGCGAAAGTCAGGTCGATCTTGCTGTTGACCTGGGTCTGGCCCACGCCCGGCAGTTCGTATTCGATCGGGTCTTCCACCGTCATGATGTTGCTGCGCGTGGCGTCCAGGCGCGAGAGCGCGGCGTACAGCGTGGTGGTCTTGCCGCTGCCCGTGGGCCCGGTCACGAGCAGGATGCCGTGCGGCTGGGCGATGAGATGCTCGAACCGCGCCAGCACCTCGCCTTGCATGCCCACGGCTTCCAGGCTCAGGCGGCTTTCGCTCTTGTCCAGCAGGCGCAGGACCGCGCGCTCGCCGTGGGCGTTGGGCAGGGTGGAGACGCGCACGTCCACGGCGCGTGTGCCCAGGCGCAGGCTGATGCGGCCATCCTGCGGCAGGCGTTTTTCCGCGATGTCCAGGTCCGCCATGATCTTCAGGCGGCTGATGAGGGCGGCATGCAGCGCGCGGTTGGGCTGCACCACCTCGCGTAGCTGGCCGTCGATGCGAAAGCGCACGCTCGAATGGCGCTCGTAGGGTTCGATGTGGATGTCGCTCGCGCCGTCGCGCACCGCCTGTGTGAGCAAGGCGTTGAGCATGCGGATGATGGGCGCGTCGCCCGCGCTCTCCAGCAGATCCTCGACCGCGGGCAGCTCCTGCATCATGCGCGAGAGATCGGCCTCTTCCTCGACCTCGCTCACGACGGTGGCGGCGTTCGATTCGTTCTGGGCATAGGCGGCGCTGATGCGCTGCGCCAGCTCGGCCGCGGGCAGCGGCAGCACCTGCGTGACCGCGTGCTTGCGCATCACTTCCGAGAGCGGCCCGGGCCGCGGCTCGGGGCCGTGCCAGAGGGTCAGCCGCTGCCCGTCGTCTTCCAGCAGCAGCTGGCTGGCGCGGGCGAAGGCGTAGGGCAATGGGTGGCGCATGGTCAGGGCCTGTTCACACTATTGCGGTGGCGGCAGGTCACCTGAAAGCGGCTGGCTGGCCGCTTTGGGCTGGGAGGCGGGCGCCGTACGCGTGATGCTGGGTGGCAGCGGCAGCGGTACTTCGCCCGCGCCGCCCTTGCTCGGCAGCGGCGGCAGCACCGGCGCGTCGCTCACGCCGCGCAGCACGGCGCGCGGCTCGGGCTGGCTCGCCTGCTGCAGCGCGCGGATGGCGTCGTAGCGGTCCTGCACCAGCGTGTCGCTGGTGGCGCCGTCGCGGATCACGACGGGGCGCAGGAACACCATGAGGTTGGATTTCTGGCGCGTGCGTTTCTCGTTGCGAAACAGATTGCCCAGCACCGGCACGTCGCCGAGCACCGGCACCTTGTCCTCGCCCAGTGAATAGCTGTCCTCCAGCAGGCCGCCGAGCACGACGATGCTGCCGTCGTCCACGAGCACCGTCGATTCGATCGAGCGCTTGTTGGTCGACGGCCCGTAGGTGTTGGTGAGCGTGGACTTGTCCACGTTGGAGACTTCCTGGTAGAGCGTGAGCTTGACGGTACCGTTCTCGTTGATCTGCGGGCGCACGCGCAGCATCAGGCCGACGTCTTTGCGGTCCACCGTCGTGAAGGGGTTGACCGAGCCGTTGGCACCGCCCGTGTTGGTGTACTGGCCGGTGGGGAAGGGCACGTTCTCGCCGACGATGATTTGTGCCTCTTCATTGTCCAGCGTGAGCAGGTTCGGCGTGGACAGCACGTTGGCGTCGCCCGTGTTCTCCAGGAAGTTGGCCAGCGCTCCGAGGTAGTACTTGCCGTTGATGCGCGGCGCGATGGCGGCGTTGAAGCCCGGCGCGGGCTTGGCCTGCGCCAGATTGGTGGTGTTGCCGCTGGCGGCCGCCAGCGCCAGGTCCAGGATGTTGGGCCCGGCGGCGCTGGAATTGGTGCCCAGCAGCCCCAGCGTGCTGCCGTAGCTGCCCAGCACACCTTGCCACTGGATGCCGAATTCGGCCACCTTGTTGGCGCTGACCTCCACGATCAGGCTTTCGATGAGCACCTGCGCGCGCTTGCCGTCGAGCTTGTCGATCACGGCGCGGATCTGGCGATACAACGGATCGGGCGCGGTGATGATGAGCGAGTTGGTGCTGGGGTCGGCCTGGATCATGCCGCCGGTGGAGACGGCCTCCTGCACATTGCCCGTGCCGCCTGCGCCGCTGCCCAGGCCGCTGCCCAGACCGCCGCCCGTGCCCGAGCTCAGGCCCGTGGCGGCGCTGCCCATGCTGCCGACGCTGCCGAGCGTCCTGCCGCGGGCCTGCGTGGTGCTGGCGCCGCTCGAGCCGACGGATGGGCTGCCCGTGCCCTGCGCCTGGGTTTCGGCCGCCAGCGCGGCGCGCAAGGTGGTGGCCAGGCGCACCGCGTCGGCGTTTTTCAGGTACACCACATGGATGTTGCCGCTCGCGTTGCCGGTGCTGGCGGCGGCCGGCTGATCGAGCTGCGCCACCAGCGCGCGGATCTGCGCCAGGCGCGCCGCATTGGCGGCACGCACGATGAGCGCGTTGCTGCGCGGCTCGGCCAGCAGCGTGGTCTTGTAGGAGCTGTCGCCCTGCGCCGCGGCCGTGGCGGGAGCGCCTGCCGCTGGCGTGCCGCCCTCGATCAGGCGCGAGACCAGCGGTGCCAACTCGGAGGCGATCGCATGGCGCAGCGGGATCACCTCCACGTCGGTGGCGTGCGAGACGTCCATGGCCGCGATGATGTGCGCGATGCGCCTGAGGTTGTCGGCGTAGTCGGTGATCACCAGCGAGTTGTTGCCGGGGTTCACGTTGATCGTGTTGTTCGGACTGATGAGCGGGCGCAGCACCGGCACGAGGTTGTTGGCGTTCTCGAAATTGAGCTTGAAGATCTGCGTGACGATCTGCCCGCCCGCGGCCACGCCTCGCCCGCCGCCGGTCGAGACGCTCACGCTGTCGGTCTGCAGCTTGGCGTCCGCTTCGGGCACCACCTTGTACAGGCCCGCCGCCTCCACCACCGTGTAGCCCTGCAGGCGCAGCGCCGCGAGGAACTGGTCGAACGCCGCCTTGGGCGACACCGGGTTTTCGGTCGAGAGCGTGAGCTGCCCCTTCACGCGCGGATCGACCACCACATTGCGTCCGGTGATCGTGGCCATGGTGCGGGCCACGGCGTCGATGTCGGCATTGACGAAGTTCAGCGTCACCGGCTCGCTCGCCTGCACGCTGGGCGTGGCCTGCGCGGGTTTTGAACGATTTTGGCCGCTGGCGCCCGTCCATAAAGCGCAAGCAGCTATCACTACAAGAGTGTTTCGCACGAAAAATGGGGGGCTGGTGAGCATGGAATCAACCGATCGTGATGACGGAGCGCGCGCCGCTGCGCCGTCCAATGATATTGAGCAGGTTCGCGAGCACCGCTTCGCTGCCGGGCGCGGCCGTCGCCTCGCCCGTGAAGCGCAGGCGCTGGCCTACCCACTGGCCGCTGCCCGACAGCCGCAGCGCCCCGTCCAGCGTGGTGAGCGTCAGGCGCGTGGCCTCGCCCCCGTGCAGGCTCACGCGGTAGCTGCCGATGGGGTGCAGGGTCGACAGCCGTGAGGACATGCCCAGCAGGTCCAGCTGCACCTGTCCGCCCACTTCGGTGCGCCCGTGCGCCCACGCCAGGGTGAGGCCCGTGGTGCTGAGCGCCAGCTGGCCCTGCAGCTGCACCGTGTTCCAGGGCGTGCCCAGCCCCGCGAGCAGCGCGGCGGGCCAGCGGCTCTGGTGGTCGTCCACCCGTCCGCGCGCCGACCCCCAGCCCAGCGCCACGGCCAGCTGCACGGGCGTGGGGGTGCAGCAATCGGCGCTCAGCTCGGCATGCAGGCCTTCCCACGCGGGCCGCAGGCGCCAGTGCACGGTGCCGGGCAGGGTGAGGGCGTCGCTGCTGCCGCTGCCGCCGGTCAGCTGCAGCAGGGCCGAGCCGTTCCACAGCGTGCCCTGGGCGTTGGCGAGCACCAGTTGCCCCTGGCTCGTGCGCTGTACGGCCGAGGCCAGCCAGCGCGCCGGTGCCTGCACGGCGAGCGTGGGCAGCAGACCGAGCAGCAGGCCCGCCAGGGCCCAGCGCCAGGGAGCGCCGGAGGGGATGGTCGTGCGGCGTGCGGGCATCACGGCGTCGGCAGGACCAGAACGAGGGTGCCGCTCCAGCGTGGCGGCTGGGTGTTGCCCGCGCGCGTGAGCTGGGCCTGAACCGGCGTGGCCTGTGTGCCGGCCCTGACCTGAGCCAGCCAGGCGGCCACGGCGGCGGCCGGCGCCTCGGTCAGGGTGACCGTGGCTTGCCCCGCCGCGATGGTGAGGCGCGCGGCCGGCCCCAGTTGCGTCTCGGTCATGCCGCGCAGCTGCGCGGGGGCATCGGCGCTCGCGTGTTTCGGTGCGTTCTGCAGCTGCTCGGCCTCGGCCTGCATCTGCTGCATCTGTTGCCACTGCGCGTTCACCTCGGCGTGGCGCGCGGCCGATTGGCGCAGCGCCTTGAGCGGCGGCGCCAGCAGCAGCCACCACAGCAGCGCCAGCAGCACCAGGGCCCCGGTCGCGCGCACGAGCGTCTGCTCGCGCGGCGCCAGCCGTGTCCACTGTGCTTTCAGCGCCTTCAGCGCCGCGCCGTCCGTCATGGCGTGTCCCGCGCGGCGTGAACGATGAGCACGCCCTCTTCCGTGCGCGTGCCGAGCTGTCGCGCAGCAAGCTGCCGATCGAGCGCCACGCGCTGCTCGGCCGAGAGCGTGAGGCCCGACAGGCGCAGTTGACCATCGGCGTAATCGATGCGCGCGGGCACCTGGCCCGCGGGCAGGGCGTACGCCGCGGCCGCGAGCAGGCTCTCGAAATCGCGGGCCGAGAGCGCGCCTGCCTGCTGGCGCAGCAGCGCCATTTCCTTGTGCATCTGCACCGGCGCATCGACGACGAGCTTCACCTGCGGAAAGGTCTGCGTGAGCACGCCGCGCACCGCCGCCTGCTGGCGCGCGAGCGCGCGCGCGTCCTGCCAGGCCCAGAGGTTGAGCGCGGCGACCTGCCCGGCAATGAGCAGGCCCAGCGCCCAGCGCGCGGCACGCCACTCGGGCGCGCGCCACAGCGCGTTGGCGCTCGTTCCCAGCCAGCGCAGCGCGCGCTGGCGGCCGTTGCTCGCCAGATCGAACTGGGCCAGATCCCAGGCGCCGCGCGCCGCCACGAGCAGACCTTCGTCCAGGGACTGCAATGCCACGGGCCGGCCGAAGGTGCGCTCCGCCAGCTCCGCCACCGCGGGTTCGGCGCGCAGCGGCGTGGCGGGCGCCACCCGGTCGGCCAGCCCCTGCGCCTGCAGAGGCATCACGCTCACCGCCTGCTCTTCGCCCACGCCGGTCAGCACCGCGAAGGCGTCGCCCGGCGTGCCGATGAGGGTGCATTCGGGGCCGCCGCTGGCCGTGGCCCCGGGCGCATGGGCCGGCACGATGCGATCCACGCGGTGACCGGCCACCTCCAGTGTGTGCAGGCAGGCGCGCAGCCAGGCGCGATCGCAGACCGCAATCCAGATCGGCACGCCTGCCGCGGCGTGTGGCGCCAGCGCGAAGTGCAGGCTGTCGGGGTCGTCCAGCAGCTGTTCCTCCAGCATGCCCTGGAGCACGGTACGCAGGCGCTGGGATGACGCGAGGGCGCCCTGCGGCAGCGTGACGCGCTGCCACGAGAGCTGGCGCAGCGGCACCACCGCCACCGTCTCGCCCGTTCGCCCGGGCGCGGGCAGCAGCTGCGCGCTGCAATGGCCGCTGCGCAGGACGCGCCGGCCGTCGCTGGAGAGCACGTAATGCCACTCGACGCCAGCCACAGGCACGGACGGGGGCAGGGAAAGGATCAGGATGCTCATGGCGTGGATGCGCCAGGCATTGTAGGGTCGAGCCGTGCCTGCGCCGTGGTGAGCCAGCCCCCGCGCTCGCGCCAGAGCGTGCGCGCCGCGCCGCGCTGCTTGAACACGAGCGAGCGCTCCTGTACGACGATGGTGCCCAGGCGCAATTGCCCGCGCACTTCGAAGTAGCTGGAGGCCACGTCGTGGGTGTCCACGCGGATCAGGTTGGGCTTGGGCAGGCGGCTCGCGGCGTCGCTCACTTTCGTGAAGTAATGCGCATCGCGCGCCTGCACGAGCTGCTGCGCGTCGGCCATGGAGATGTCGTCGATGCTCGCCCACAGCACGACGGCTCCGGCGGTGTTGAGGTTCACGCGCGTGCGCACCGGCAGCAGCGTCGCGTAGGGGAGCAGTCGCGTGATGGCGGCGGCGGGCACGCCCCACCAGGCGAGTTCATCGACGCTGCGCGGCAGCAGGGGCGCATCGGGCGCGTCCGGGGTGTCGGTGCGCGTGGCCTGCACCATGTGGCTCGCCAACCGGTCGAGGAGCCCCGCGTCCAGCCCCAGATAGCCGAACAGCCGCACGAACTGGCGCAGCGCCGCCGGGTCCACCGCATTGCCTTGCGCCAGGTTGCGCAGATTCAGCAGCCCTTGCTGATCGGTGATGCTGCCCGAGAGGAAGGCGTCGCCCACGTCGGCGCTCGCGTCCGTCACCGCGCCGTGGTCGGCCGCGAGGAAAGTGGACAGGCGCGCCTCTTGCAGCGGCACCGACCAGGGCTCGGCCAGGTTGTCGGTGCCGTCGCCGCGCGCCAGCGAATCCTCGCGCAGGATGAGCCGTGCCCAGTCCAGCGCCCCGATCAGGATCCAGGCCGACTGCACGCGCGCGCGCTCGGCCGTCTCCACCTCGATCGCGCGCCACTGCCGCCACAGTGCGGTCGCCGCGAAGCTGGCCACGAGCGTGACCACCAGCATGGCCGTGAGCAGGGCCGCGCCCCGTTGCCGCGCGGGCCGCCGCGTCATGATTTGTTCCCGCCCACCACGGGGTTGATCCAGTCGCGCGTGATCTGGCCCGAGGGCGATCCGCCGCCGGGGAGCGTGAGCTGCAGGCGCACGCCTTCGGGCAGCGCGACCGCGTTGGCGTTGACGGGCGGCGCCTGCGTGTCACCGGGCTGGCTCGTGGCGCCGCTGGACAACCCATTGGCCCAGCTGCCATCGCGGTAGAAGAAGAGCTGCCAGTGCGCCAGCGGCATCAGCACCGTCTCGCCGCGGCGCGTGGCGGCATCGGGGCTGCGCGCCCACAGCGCCGCGCGCTGCCAGGCTTCGTTCCAGTCCGCGCGCGTGGCCACGGGCGCGGATTGCCAGCGCAGCCACTGGTCCGTGCCGCCGTCCGCGCGCAGCGCCCAGGCGACCACGATCACCCCCGGATCGAGCGGGCGAGGGCTGCGCCGGGTCAGTCGCAGAACCTGGCCGTCCCAGGCGATCGGACTGGCGTGCTCCAGCGTTTGCACCGCATCCAGGTCGGCGCCCCATTGGTCGAGCACGGTCTGCAGCGTGAGCACGGCGTCGGTGTGCTCGCGTGTCTGATCCTGCGCGCGCACCATGCCGTCCAGGCCACGCCAGCTCGCGATGGCCAGCAGCGCGAGCACCGCGATCGCCACGAGTAGCTCCACGAGCGTGAAACCGGCGCCGCGCTTGCGTGATGGCTCGTGCATCAATAGCGCCCCACGATGGTGGACAGCCGCAGGACCGGGGCCTGATCGCGGCTCACGCGCGCGTCAACGCGGCGAAACTGCGGATTGGGCGTGGGTGTGACCTGCAGCGTCACGAGGTAGTCGCGCCCCGCCTGGGCGCAGGCCGAACTGCTGTCGCCGATCGAGGGCATCTGCCGGGCCAGGCGCACGGCCACGAGCGCGTTTTCGGCACAGATGTGGGCCAGCGTCACATCGGTCTGACGCTCGCTGTTGCGCACCAGCGCCGAAGTGGCCTGCGAGCCCGCGAGCAACGCGATCGCGACGATGCCCAGCGCCACGAGCACTTCCACGAGCGTGAAGCCGTGGGCACGCGTGCGGCTCACTGCAGCGCCTGCGCCGTGAAGGGGCGCAGCCCGTCGCTCGCCACCCGTACCGCCTGGCCTGGCAGCTCGGGGTTGACGAGGGTGATTTCCTGCGCGCCGATGAGCGGCTCGGGTCCCAGCCACAGCGTTCTCGGTGTGCGCGGCTGCGTGCGTGGCTCAAGCCAGTGCTCGGGCAGGCTCCCGGGCGCCACGCCGTCGAAGTGAAACCCCGTTGCGTCCGCGCGCCAGCTCACCACGCTGCCCGTGGCGCGCGATCGCGCGCGCGCCGACTCCAGCAGCGCCGCCAGGCGATCGCCCTCGCGCTGCATCTGGGTGCGGCCGCCGTCCGCCAGTGCGAAGCCCACGCCCGCCGTGGCCAGTGCCATGATGGACACGACGACCAGCAGCTCCAGCAGCGTGAAGCCGCGGGCCCCGGGGTGTCCCACGCCCGTCCCGGCCTTGCCTGAGCGTAGGCGGGAGCACGCAGGGGCGTTACTGCCAGCTGCCGATGTCCGCATCCTTGCCCTCGCCTCCGGGCTGTCCGTCCGCCCCCAGCGACATCACGTCCACCTCGCCCTTGATGCCCGGGTTCAGGTACTGGTAGGGGTGCCCCCAGGGATCCCTGGGCAGCTTTTCCAGATAGGGCCGCCAGCTGGGCGGGAGCGGCGCCGCCGTCGGCTTGGCCACGAGCGCCTGCAAGCCTTGCTCGGTGGTGGGATAGCGCAGGTTGTCCAGCTTGTAGAGCTTGAGTGCCTGCATCAGATTGGTCACGTCGGTGCGCGCGGCCGTGACGCGCGCGTCGTCCGCGCGGTCGAGCACGTTGGGCACGATGAGCGCCGCGAGCACGCCGATGATGACCAGCACCACCATGAGTTCGATCAGGGTGAAGCCCGCGGCACGGCGCAGGCGGGTGAAGGTGGGAGACAGGAACACGGGAGGGCTCTCGCGGAAAAACGGGTTGATCCGGTCAATGATAATGGCGCCATGCCTGCAACTGCCCGCCGACTCTGGAGCCAGCGCCTGTGCACCGCGGCGCTGTGGGCGCTGTGCGGTGTGAGCCTTGCGTGGTGGGGCTTGAAGCTGACGCAGCCGTCGATGCAGGCCAGTGCCCCGCTGGCGGCGCAGCCGACGCCCGCCGTTGATGCGCAGGCCCTGGCGCGCCTGCTTGGTGCCGATGCGCTGCCAGCGCAGGGCACGGTGGCCGAGGCCCCCGCGCGCCTCGTGCTGAGCGGTGTGCTCGCAGGCACGCGCAGCGGCCACGGCGCGGCCTTGATCGCGATCGACGGCAAGCCTGCCAAGCCCTACCGCGTCGGCGCCGAGGTGCAGCCGGGTCTCGTCGTGCAATCGCTGGGCGCGCGCGAGGCGCGCTTGGGCGCGGCGCTGGATGGGCCGGCCACGATGACGCTGGAGCTGCCGCGCAAGCGCTGAGTCGGCGGGGGTTTTCCGAAGACCTTCCTCAGTGCCCGTTGGCCTGCAGGAAGAGCCGGTACGCGGGGTTCAGGGTTTCCTCGATGTAGGGGTAGTCCAGGGCCTTCAGGAAAGCATCGAATGCCGCGCCGTCCTGCGGCGGCACCTGCATGCCCACGAGGATGCGGCCGTAATCCGCGCCCTGGTTGCGGTAGTGAAACAGCGAGATGTTCCAGGTGGGCGCCATCAGGCTCAGGAACTTGAACAGCGCCCCCGGCCGCTCGGGGAAGGTGAAGCGCATCAGGCGTTCGTCGCGCGCCAGATCCGAATGCCCCCCCACCAGATGACGCAGATGCTCCTTGGCCATTTCGTCGTGCGTGAGGTCCAGCGCCGCGAAGCCGTTCTTTTCGAACGATTTGGCGATTTTTTCCGATTCGCCGCGGCCGTGGGTCGAGAGGCCGACGAACACGTGCGCGCGTCTGGCATCGCTGATGCGGTAGTTGAACTCGGTCACGCTGCGCGGCCCGCCCGGCAGCGCGCCCACGATCTCGCAAAAGCGCCTGAAGCTGCCGCGTTCCTCGGGGATGGTCACGGCGAACAGGGCTTCCTTTTCCTCGCCCATCTCGGCACGCTCGGCGACGAAGCGCAGGCGCCCGAAGTTCATGTTTGCGCCCGAGAGGATGGCCGCGTAGGTCTCGCCCTTCGTCTTGTGCGTCGCCACGTACTGCTTGATCGCGGCCACGCCCAGCGCCCCGGCCGGTTCGACGATGCTGCGCGTGTCGGTGAAGATGTCCTTGATCGCCGCGCACACCGCGTCGGTGTCCACGCGCACGTAGTCATCTACCAGCGCATGCGCGATGCGAAAGGTCTCCTGGCCCACGACCTTCACCGCCGTGCCGTCGGAAAACAGCCCCACGTCGTCCAGATGCACCCGTTCATGCACTTGAGCCGATTGCGCCATCGCGTCCGAATCCGACATCTGCACGCCGATGACCCTGATCTCGGGTCGCACGGCCTTGATGTAGTTGGCGATGCCCGAGATCAGGCCGCCGCCGCCGATGGGCACGAACACCGCGTCCAGCCGGTTGCTGGCGAGCTGCTGCACCTGCTGCAGGATCTCCATCGCCACCGTCCCCTGCCCGGCGATCACCTCGGGGTCGTCGAACGGGTGAATGAAGGTCAGGCCCTGCTGCTGCTGCAGGCGCACGGCCTCTTCGTAGGCGTCGGAATAGCTCTCGCCCGTGAGCACCACCTCGCCGCCCAGGTTCTTCACCGCGTCCACCTTGACCTGCGGCGTGGTGGTTGGCATCACGATCACCGCGCGCGCGTTCATGCGCGCCGCGCTCAATGCCACGCCCTGGGCATGGTTGCCCGCCGACGCGCAGATCACCCCCTTGGCCAGCTGCTCGGGTGTGAGCGTGGTCATTTTGTTGTAGGCGCCGCGCAGCTTGAAGGAGAACACCGGCTGCTGATCCTCGCGCTTGAGCAGCACCTTGTTGTGCAGGCGCCGGCTCAGGGCCTTGGCCGGTTGCAGCGTGGATTCAATGGCCACGTCGTACACCCTTGCCGTGAGGATTTTCTTCAGGTAGTCGAAGGGGGTGAGGGCGGCGTCCATGATTCGGTGCGATGTTGCAATGCAATAAACAGCGGCGGCAATGATAGTGCCGCGCCCGCCCTGGCGCCGTCGGCGCGAAAATCGGACGCTGCTACCCAACGTAAAGGAAACAGCATGGAATGCACTGTCAGCTGGACCGGCGGCACGCACGGCGCGCGCTCGGGCATGGGCTTCGTGGCGGAAACCGGCAGCGGCCACATCATCGCCATGGATGGGGCCCCTGATGAGGTCCACCCGGAAAACGGCGGCCTCAACCTGGCGCCGCGCCCGATGGAGACCGTTCTGGCGGGCGCTGGAGGCTGCACCGCTTATGATGTCGTGATGATTCTGCGGCGCGGGCGCCACGATGTGCGCGGCTGCAGCGTACGCCTGACGGCCGAGCGGGCCGAGATCGATCCCAAGGTGTTCACGCGCATCCACTTGCAGTTCACCGTGAGCGGCCATGCGCTGCCGCGCGAGGCCGTGGGCCGCGCGATCGCGCTCAGCCACGAGAAATACTGCTCGGCCCTGGCGATGCTGTCCAAAACCGCAGTGGTCACGACGGGATTCGATCTGGTGGAGATTTAACAGCGTTCATCGTCGATGTTGCCAGTGAACAACAAAACCTCGGCTTTGGAACGGATTGGCGGCAAATTGCTTTGCTTATCCGGCCGGTCTCTGTTGCAATACGTACAACTTCCCCACCAGGAGGTTGGCCCGGCGAGGCAGCGCTCGCATGGACAAAGTCTTGTAGGCCGGAGCCTTCTATTTAACCTTGGAGTATTGGTAATGAAAAAATCTCTGATTGCCTTGGCAGTCTTGGGCGCCTCGGGCTTTGCGATGGCGCAATCTTCGGTGACTCTGTACGGTGTGGCCGATGCCGGCCTCGGCAAGGTTGCCAATGGCAAGACCCAGATGACGAGCGCTGGCTTGCTCAACAACGGCAACAGCCGTCTGGGCGTCAAGGGCGTGGAAGACCTCGGTGGTGGTCTGAAGGCGGGCTTCAACTTCGAATCCGGCCTGACGCTGAAGAACGGCGACTTCGCGGGTTCGGGTGGTGGCTTCTGGGGCCGCGCTGCCAACATGTACCTGGGTGGCAGCTGGGGTACCTTCCTGATGGGCCGTACGCTGAACCCGTCGTTCTACGGTTTTGCGGCTTGGGAACTGACCGGCGCAGCCAATTACACGGTCGTCGGCAATACCTTCGGTTTCGGTGGCGGCAATGGTCCTCGCAACAGCAGCCAGTTCACCTACACCACGCCGAACATCAGCGGCTTCTCTGGTTCGCTGGGCTACATTTTCAGCGCCGACAACGGTGGCAACGCCAAGTGGGACTTGAACGCGATTTACGCCAATGGCCCGATGTCCGTGGCCATCACCGCCAACAAGACCCAAACCCAGAAGACCGGCTGGTCGCTGGGCGGCCGCTACAACTTCGGCCAGTTCATCGTGGCGGCGTCCTACAGCGACGCTTACACCGTGCGCCGTGGCTTCTCGATCGGCGGCACGGCCCTGTTCGGCCCGGCTTCCGTCACGCTCGACCTGACCCGCGACACCAAGAACCCGGTCAAGAAGTACACCAACGCCCTGCTCGAAGGCAAGTACAGCCTGTCCAAGCGCACCTTCGTGTACGCCGACTACCTCCGTTTGGATGGTGGCAACAACTACGGTGTGGGCGTCCGCCACAACTTCTGATGAGGCTGCTGCCCCTGCGGGCAGCATCTGATTCAGCCAAAGCCGCCTTCGGGCGGCTTTTTTTTGGATTCTCATTCGCGGGGCAGCATGAGCGCTCTCTACCACGCCGGCGGGTCGGCGTTTGCGGCCATCCGGCAGTTTCATCCCGAACTCACGGCCTTGCGGCGCGATCTGCACGCCCACCCCGAACTCGGTTTCGAGGAGGTTCACACCGGCGCGCGCGTGCGTGAAGCCCTGCGTGTCTGCGGGGTGGACGAGGTGCATGAAGGCATCGGTCGCACCGGCATCGTGGCGGTGATCCGCGGCCGCGGCCGCGGCAGCCGCGCCATGGTGGGGCTGCGCGCCGACATGGACGCGCTGCCGATGACCGAACACAACGACTTCGCCTGGAAATCATGCAAGAACGGTCTGATGCACGGCTGCGGGCACGACGGGCACGTGACCATGCTGCTGGGCGCGGCGCGCTACCTCGCGGCCACGCGCCGGTTCGACGGCACGGCGGTGCTGATCTTCCAGCCGGGTGAAGAGGGTTTTGGCGGCGCGCGCGTGATGATCGAGGACGGCCTGTTCGAGCGCTTCCCGGTGCAGGCGGTCTATGCCATGCACAACTGGCCGATGATGGCGCCGGGCACCGTCGGCCTCAATGAGGGGGCGATGATGGCCGCGGCGGACCGCGTCACCATCGAGATTTCCGGCAAGGGCGGCCATGGGGCGCATCCGTATCAGACGGTGGACGTGGTGCTGGTGGCTTCCCACATCGTCGCGGCGCTGCAAAGCATCATCTCGCGCAACGTGCGCGCGATCGACAGCGCGGTGCTCAGCATCTGCGCCATGCAGGCGGGCGACCTGGGAGCGTTCAGCGTGCTGCCGGGCGAGGCGACGCTGGTGGGCACGGTGCGCAGCTTCAGTGCGGCCGTGCAGGATCTCATGGAGCAGCGCATCAAGGAGGTCTGCAGCGCGGTCGCGCTGGGCCTGGGCGCCAGCGTCACGGTGCGCTACGAGCGCATCTACCCGGCCACGATCAACACCGCTGCCGAGGCCCGCTTCGCGGGCGACGTGGCGGCGGGCCTCGTGGGTGAGAGCAACGTCACCCGCGCCCTGGAGCCGAGCATGGGCGCGGAGGACTTTTCCTTCATGCTGCAGCACAAGCCTGGCGCCTATCTGCGCCTGGGGCAGGGCGGCGGGGTGGGGCTGCACAGCAGCCGCTACGACTTCAACGATGAGGTGCTGCCGCTGGGCGCGGCGCTGCACGCCAGTCTGATCGAACAGGCCATGCCTTTGCCCTCGGGGGATTGAGGCAAAATAGTTCACTGGCCCTTGTCCCAAAAGCGCAACAAGCTCTTTTTATTGAAGTGGAGGAAGCCGCGTGAATCAACTTGACGCCTTGAAGCAGATGACCACCGTGGTGGCCGACACGGGCGACTTCCACGAACTGGCGCGCTTTGCGCCGCAGGATGCGACGACCAACCCTTCGCTCATCCTCAAGGCGGTGCAAAAGAGTGAATACGCCCACCTGCTGCGCGAGAACACCGCGCGCTGGCACGAACGCGAACTGGGTGAGCAGATGGACCGGCTCATCGTGCGTTTTGGCTGCGAGACGCTGGCGCACATCCCGGGCCGTGTCTCGACCGAGGTCGATGCCCGTCTGTCCTTCGATACCGAGGCCATGGTTTCGCGCGCCGAACGCCTGATCGAGCTGTACCAGGCCGAGAGCGTGCACATCGACCGGGTGCTCATCAAGGTGGCGAGCACCTGGGAGGGCATCGAGGCGGCCCGGCGCCTCGAGAGCCGCGGCATCCACACCAACATGACGCTGCTCTTTTCCTTCACGCAGGCGGTGGCGTGCGCGCAGGCCAGGGTGCAGCTGATTTCGCCCTTCGTCGGGCGCATCTACGACTGGTTCAAGAAGGCCGCGGGCCCGCACTGGGATGAGGCTGCCATGGCGGGGGCGAACGACCCTGGCGTGCAGTCGGTGCGCCGCATTTTCGAGTACTACAAGCACTTTGGCATCGCCACCGAGATCATGGGCGCGAGTTTTCGCAACGCGGGCCAGATTCGCGCGCTCGCGGGTTGCGATCTGCTCACCATTGCGCCGGCCCTGATGGCCGAACTGGCGGCGAGCGACGCGCCGCTGGCGCGGGCGCTCGATGCCGAGGCGGCGCGCGCTCTGGCCGTGCCGCATGTGCAGCTCGATGAGGCGGCTTTTCGCTATGCCCTCAACGAAGATGCGATGGCCACCGAGAAGCTGGCCGAGGGCATACGTGCCTTCGCCGCCGATGCGCTCAAGCTTGAGGCGTTGATGCAGCAGGCGGCATGAATCATGCTCCTGTGCCATGAAACAACCGCCTGGGCGCGGCTGCAGGCCCACTGGCGGCAGGAGGTGCGCGCGATCGACCTGTGCGCGCAGTTCGAGCGCGACGGCGACCGTCTGACGGCGCTGAGCCAGCGCGCGCCGCATCTCTGGGCTGATCTCTCCAAGAACTGGCTGTTGCCCGATACGCCCGCGCTGCTGCTGCAGCTGGCGCGGGAGTGCGGCGTGATGGCGTGGCGCGACGCGATGTTCGCGGGCGAGGCGGTCAATACCACCGAGCAGCGCGCGGCCATGCACTGGCTGCTGCGCACGCCCTTGGACGGCGGGCGTCTGGCGGGCTCGGCACCGCAGCGGCGCTGGGATGCCTCGGTGCGCGAGGCGCTGCGCGAGGTGGACGAGACGCTGCAGGCGATGCTGCGTCTGGCCGAGCAGGTGCGCTCGGACGGCTCGATCACCGACGTGGTGCACATCGGCATCGGCGGCTCTTACCTCGGGCCCGAGGTGGTGGTGCAGGCCCTGCAGGGCCTGGCCCATGGTGGCAAGCGCATTCACTTCGTGGCCAACGTCGATGGCGCGGAGATCGGCTCGGTGCTGCGCCCTCTGCGAATGCAGGCCACGCTGTTCCTGGTGGCTTCCAAGTCGTTCACGACGGCCGAGACCATGATGAATGCGCATGCCGCGCGGGACTGGTTCCTGGCGCAGGGCGGCAGCGAGGAGGCGGCGCATCCGCACTCGATTGCGCGCCACTTCGTCGCGCTGACGGCGCAGCCCGAGGCGGCCGCGCGCTTTGGCATCACGCGCACGCTGGGCTTTCGCGACTGGGTGGGCGGGCGCTATTCGCTGTGGTCGGCGATCGGCCTGCCGATTGCGATTGCGGTGGGCGCGCAGGCGTTTCGCGCGCTGCTGGCGGGCGCGCACGAGATGGATGCGCATTTCCTCGCCGCCGCGCCTGAGGCGAATCTGCCGCTGCGTCTGGGCCTGATGGACGTCTGGTACCGTGATTTTTGCGGCCTTGCGAGCCGTTGCATCGCGCCCTACAGCCATGGCCTGCGGCGCCTGCCGGCCTATCTGCAGCAGCTGGAAATGGAGAGCAACGGCAAGGGCGTGACGCGCGAGGGCCGCCCCTTGCACGTGCCCACCGCACCGGTGATCTGGGGCGAGCCCGGCACCAACGGCCAGCATGCGTTCTTCCAGATGCTGCACCAGGGCCAGGATGTGGTGCCGGTGGAGTTCATCGCGGTGCGCGAGCCAGGTGGCAGCCTGCCCGGCCACCATCACGATCTGGTGGTGAATGCGGTGGCGCAGGCGCGGGCCTTGATGGCGGGCAGCAGCGCCAGCGAGCCGCACCGGCGCTCCCCAGGCAACCGGCCGAGCACCTTTGTACTGCTCGACCGGCTCGATCCGGCGGCGCTCGGCGCGCTGATCGCGCTCTATGAGCACCGGGTCTTCGTTTCGGGGGCCGTGTGGGGCATCAACAGCTTTGACCAGTGGGGCGTGGAGCTGGGCAAGTGCCTGGCGCGTGATCTGTTCGAGCGCGAACGCTCAGGGAACTGGGATGGGGTGGATCCGTCCACGCGGGCGCTGATGGTTCAGCTGGGCGTATAGGCCAGGCGCAGATAGATGGGCGCATAGGCTTCGCCCTGTGTCACTTCGATCAGGGCTTCCTTCGCGAGCTCGAGCAGCGCGACGAAGGTGACGACGAGCACGGGCACGCCCTTGGCGGGGTCGAAGATCTCCTCGAACGTGACGAAGCGGCGCCCCTGCAGGCGCTTGAGCACATGGCTCATGGTCTCGCGCACCGACAGCTCCTCGCGCGGAATATGGTGGCGCTGCACGAGGCGCGCGCGGTTCAGGACGTCTTGCCAGGCCGATTGCAGATCGGCGATGCAGACCTCGGGAAAGCGTGGCTGCAGGCTCTGCTCTATCGTCACCTGCGCCTTGAGAAAGTCGCGTCCGTACTGCGGCAGCTCGCCCAGCTGCTGCGCGGCCAGCTTGAATTTTTCGTATTCGAGCAGGCGGCGCACGAGTTCGGCGCGCGGGTCTTCGGCCTCCTGCGCGCCTTGTGCGGTCCGCGTGGGCAGCAGCATGCGCGATTTGATCTCGATGAGCATCGCGGCCATCAGCAGGTATTCGGCGGCCAGTTCCAGGTTGCGGCTGCGGATTTCGTCCACGTAGGCCAGGTACTGGCGCGTGACGCTCACCATGGGGATGTCGAGGATGTTGAAGTTCTGCTTGCGGATCAGGTACAGCAGCAGATCGAGCGGCCCCTCGAAGGCCTCCAGGAAGACTTCCAGCGCATCGGGCGGGATGTACAGATCCTGCGGCAGCGCGAAGAGCGGCTCGCCATAGAGCCTGGCCAGCGCCACCTGGTCCACGACCACAGGGGCGTCGCTATTTATTTCAGAGCTGTCCGCGACCATCTGTATTGCGCTGGATCGCGGTCAGGTTCAGGTCGGGATGGAGTCGTAGCCGTTTTCGTCGAACGAGTAGTAGACGTAGGCCTTCTGACGGATCTTGGAGGCGTGCAGGTCACCCCAGAGTTCGCGGTCCACATCCTTGTCCCACAGCAGATTGCGCCCCTGCAGCTGGCGTTCTTCCAGGCCGGGTTTTTGCTCGCGCAGCCGGTGAATGAACTGCGTGGTGTCGGACTGGTAGTCCGGGCGGCGAATAAGATACATGGCTGGCAACCTCCGGTAACCCGCCATTTTACTGACACCATGCTGGCTCTTGTGCGTACCCTGGGCGTCCTGATGGCTCTTGTGGCCGGTTCGCTCGTCCTCGTCGGATGCGATCAGCAGCGTCTGGCTGAACTGCAGGAAGGCGTTTCCACCGAGGCGGACGTGCGCGCCCGGCTGGGCATGCCCTCCAGGGTGTGGTCCGAAGAGGACGGTTCGAGCACCCTGGAATACAGCCGCCAGCCCGAAGGGCACGCCAATTACATGATCGCCATGGACGCCAGCGGCACGATGGTGCAGCTGCGCCAAGTGCTGGTGCCAGCCAATTTTTCGCAGGTGCAACCGGGCATGGAGATGCTTGCCGTGCGCCGCCTGCTCGGCCAGCCCGCGCGCAAGGTGACGTACGAGCTGACGCACGAGACCGACTGGGACTGGAAGTGGCTGGACGGCCCCGCGCGCGCCATGGTGTTCACCGCCACCTTCGGGCCGGACGGGCGCGTGCGCCGCTCGGGCAACCGCGAGGACCTGCCCTCGGCGCAGTAAGCGCTGCCAACGGCCTACGGCGCGATCTTGCGCTTGATCGCCTGCGCCACCTGCGGCGGCAGGCTGGGCAGGGCGCGCAGCATCCAGGGCAGCACGCGGCGCTTGGCGCCCGCGAGCGACTCGGGCACGAGCGCCTCGATCAGATGCGGGCCGGGCTGGGCCAGCGCGTATTCAAGGGCGGTGCAAAACGCCTCGGCGCTGTCGGCGCGCGCGGCGTGCACGCCCATGCCCTGCGCGAGCCGCGCGAAATCAAGCGCCGGGCCGCCCAGGTCGAGCTGGGCGCGGGCCTTGCTGCCGACTTCGCCGCGTGCGCCCACGCGCTCCAGCTCAACGTTGAGCACCGAGTAGCTGGCGTTGTTGAAGATGATGGCCGTCACATTGAGCTGCTCGCGCGCCATGGTCCACAGCGCCTGCAGGGTGTACATGGCGCTGCCGTCGCCCACGAGCGCGAGCACGGGGCGGTCGGGGCAGGCAATGGCCGCGCCCACCGCATTGGGCAGGCCCTGGCCGATGGCGCCGCCGGTGAGCGTGAGGAGGTCGTGGCGCGGGCTGCCCGCGGTCATCACGCCGAGCATGAGGCCGGAGGTGATGGCTTCATCGATGACGATGGCGCGCTCGGGCAGCAGATGGCCGATGGCCTTGCAGGCCTTGGGGGCCGTGAGCCTGCCGGTGGGGCGCACCGGGCGCCGCGCAGCGTGCAGCGCGGGCGTGGCGCCGTCCGCGCCCAGCGCGCGGGCCAGCGCCTGCAGGCTCGCGGCGGCGTCCTGCGCGGGGCTCGCGAGGGTGTGCACGGCGCAGCCCTCGGGCACGAGGTCGCTCTTCTTGCCGGGGTAGGCGAAGAAGGACACGGGCGACTTGGCATCGACCAGCACGAGGTGCTTGAAGGGCGCGAGCTGCACGCCCGCGAGCTCCGCGAGGTAGGCGATGCGTTCCACGTCCGGCAGGCCCGCGCCGCGTTGCATGCGCGTGGGAAAGCACTCGGCGAAGAGTTTGGCGCCCGTGTGCGCGGCGATGCGCGCGGCCGCCATCAGGCCCGCCTCGCGCAGCGCGTGGTCGCCCAGCAGCAGCGCCACTTTTTCACCCGTGCGCATCAGCGCGGCGATCTGCGCGATGGTGGCGTCGTCCGCGGGGGGCGCCGGGGTGGGCGGCGCGGGTGGGCAGGGTGCGCCGCCTTCGCTCCACGAGACATCGGCGGGCAGGATGAGCGTGGCCACCTGCCCCGGCAGGCCGCGCGCGGCGGCGAGGGCGTCGATGGCGTCCTGCGCGAGCGCGGCCGTGCTCTGCGAGGTGCGCACGAAGCCGGGCGAGACGTTGCGCGCGACGGTTTCGATGTCCGACTGCAGTTGCGCGTCGTACTTGACGTGGTAGGTGGCATGGTCGCCCACGATGTTGAGCACCGGCACCCTGCCCTTGCGCGCGTTGTGCAGATTGGCCAGGCCGTTGCCCAGACCGCAGCCCAGGTGCAGCAGCGTGGCCGCGGGCTTGCCCGCCATGCGCGCGTAGCCGTCGGCCGCGCCCGTGGCCACGCCCTCGAAGAGCGCAAGCACGGCGCGCAGGCGCGGCTCGTCGTCCAGCGCGGCGACGAAGTGCATTTCGCTCGTGCCGGGGTTGGTGAAGACCACTTCGATGCCGGCATCGGCCAGGGTGTGGATGAGGGCGTGGGCTCCGTTCATGGCTGAGGCTTTCTTCTTCCGATGCGTGGGCGGATGGAGGGTTCTTTTATTGATAGCTTCTCGCGCTTGGTGGGCAAGCGTCAGAGCCTGATTTTGTTCACAAAGTAGCGCTCCAGATGGTCGGCGCCGATGTCCTGCACCCGGGTCACGCCGGTGAGCATCATCGTGGTCTGCAGTTCGCGCTGCCAGTGGGCGAGCAGGCGGCGCACGCCCGCTTCGCCCTCGGCCGCCAGGGCCCAGACCCAGGGGCGGCCGATGAGCACGCCGCGCGCGCGCAGCGCCAGCGCCTTGAACACGTCCACGCCGCTGCGGATGCCGCCGTCGATCAGCACTTCGGTGCGCTCGCCCACGGCCTGCGCGATGGCGGGCAGCACGCTGGCGGTGGCGGGCGCGCTGTCGAGCTGGCGCCCGCCGTGGTTGGAGACGATGAGGCCGTCGGCACCGGCATCGACCGCCGCCTGTGCGTCGTCCACGGTGAGGATGCCCTTGAGCAGCAGCCGTCCCTTCCATTGCCCGCGCAGCCAGGCGATGTCGCGCCAGCTCACGCTCGGGTCGAACTGCGCGTCCACCCAGGCCTTGAAGGCGCCCAGGTCGCGCGCGCCGGGCACCTGCGCCGCCAGGTTGCCGAAGGTGAGCGGCTTGCCGCCCACGGCCACGCGCCTCACCCAGCCAGGGCGCGCGAGCACGTGCAGCGCCTTGATGAGTGCGGCGCGCGCGCCGGCGTCGGCCATGCCGTGGCGCACGTCGCGCCAGCGCAGGCCGGTCGTGGGCAGATCGACGGTGAACACCAGCGTGCGGCAGCCGCTGGTCCACGCGTCCTGCAGCAGCGCGCTGACGGCGCCGCGGTCGCGCAGCATGTAGAGCTGAAACCAGAAGGGCGCGTGCGTGGCGGCTGTCACTTCCGCCAGCGGGCAGATGCCCACCGTGGAGAGCGTGAACGGCACGCCCGCCGCCCTGGCCGCGCGCGCGGCCAGCACCTCGCCGCGCGGCGCGGCCATGCCCGCCAGGCCCACGGGCGCGAGCACCAGGGGCAGCGCGCAGCTTTCGCCCGCGAGGGTGGCCTGCGTGCTTGCGTGCTCCACGTTCACCAGCACGCGCTGGCGCAGGCGCAGCTCGGCAAAGGCCTGCACGTTGGCCGCCAGCGTGCGCTCCTCGCCGGCCGCACCGTCGATGTAGTCGGCATAAAAGCGTGGCAGTCGCCGGCGCGCCAGGCGCTGCCAGTCTGCGGTGGTGGCGGGGTAGGCCAGGCTCATGACGGCGCTCCCGGGGCGATGTCGCGCGCGGCAGCGTGCGCGGTCAGGATGCAGCCGGGCAGGAAGGTCCCTTCGAGCGAGCGCTTGCCGCTTGCGCCGCCGCCGCCAAAGCCCGCGGCCTCGCCCACGCCATACAGCCCGGCGATGGCCTCGCCCCGCGCGTCGAGCACGCGACTGGCGAGATCGGTCTGCAGCCCGCCCAGGCTCTTGCGTGTGATGAGCTGCGTCTGGATGGCGATGTAGGGGCCGCTGCCCGGTTGCTGCAGCGGCGCGGGCTTGCAGGTGCGCAGGCGGTCTGGCCCCCACTGGCGCGCGTGGCGGATACGGCGGATCTGATCGTCGTTTTCGAGTCGGGCTCCCAGCGCGAAATTCGCGTCGAACGCATCGGCCGTGGCCTGCAGCACGGCGGCGTCGATGTCGTGCGAGCAGGTGAGCTGGTTCATCTTGAGCGCCAGCGCGGCGAGCGTCTCGGCCACGAGGAAATGGCGGCTTTCGCGCTGCATCTGCTTGAGCAACCGATGGTTGCCCAGCAGCGTCTCCTTGAGGAAGGCCGCAAACTGCCGCTCGCGGATGCGCGCGTTGTGTTCGGCGCCCGAGATCGCAAACTCCTTGGCGGCAATGCGCCAGTTCATGAGCTGCCAGGTCCAGGGCCTGGCCTGCGCCGCCACGCGCTGGCACAGGGCATGCGTGTCAAAGCCCGTCACCAGCGGCTCGGGGCCGATGCGCCGTCCGGTGTGGTCGAGCCACAGCGCCGACTTGCACGGAATGAGCGACAGGCCGTGCCCGGGGAAATGCGGGAACGGATGCGGGATGCCCGCCGCGTAGTTCCACATCTCGCCCGCATGGGTGATGCGCGCGCCCAGGTGCTCGCCCGCCCAGCGGTGCATGCGCCCGTCGGCAAACGGATGCGCGCCGTTGAGCATGGCGGCGGGCCGGGGCCTGTCCCGGGGCCAGTTGCGCCGCGCCTCCTCGTGGCTGCCGTTGAGCCCCCCGGTGGCCAGCACCACGACGGGGGCGTCGATGCGCGCCTCCCGGCCCGTGGCTTCATCGACGGCCAGCACGCCCGCCAGCCGTCCTCCGGCGCGGTCCAGCGCCGTCGCGCGGTGGCGGTGCAGCACGGTGAGCCGCCCCTGGCCTGCCTCGCGCAGGGCGGCGATGAGCGTGCGCGTCATGTGCCGCGAGGTGCCCCAGAGGATGTGGTAGCGCGGCAGGCTGTTGCCGTCGCCCTGCATGCCGCGTTCCACCCAGTTCACCGCGGGCATGAACTTCAGGCCGTGCGAGAGCAGCCAGTCGTGGACCTGCGCGCGGCTGTGCTCGACATAGTGGCGCGCCCAGGCCAGCGGCCAGGCATCGTCCTCGGCCAATTCGGCAAAGCGCAGCCAGTCGGCGAGCGCCCGCTCGGGCGTGTCGGGGATCTTCATGCGCGCCTGCAGCGGCGTGCCCACGAGTGCCATGCCGCCGAAGGCCCAGAGCGCCAGACCGCCAAAGCGTTCGGGAGTATCGCGGTCGATCAGGACGACGCGTCGGCCCGCGCGCAGCAGATCCAGCGTGGTGACGATGCCCGCGAGGCCGCCGCCCACGACCGCCGCATCTGCCTGTTGTTGTGCCAAGGGTTTGTCTCCTGTCGGGCTGCCGTTCTTGCGCAGCATGCCAGACAGTGTTTGTAGCGCCAATGGCAAGGGGGCTTTGTCACCCCGGGGACGTGGCGACGATGGAGGCCGGTTCGGGCGCGTCGGCGCGATCCCACACGAGGTGGCGAAAGTCGAAACCCTCGGCCAGCCTGGGCTTGATGATCTCGAAATAGGGCGAGACATCGAAGTCGCGCGGTGTGTACAGCGAGTAGTTGCGGATGTGCAGCACTTCCTCGGTGCAGGCCGGGCAGATCGCGGTGGGCCGCGCACGCTCTTCGATGACGGGCAGGATGGGGTAGTCGATGGCCTGGTAGGCCTGCGCGATGAGCGTGGAGCAGATGGCGCGCGTGGGCTCGCCGCTGCCCAGCGCGATCATCTTGCGCCGCAGGCGCACGGGCACGGGTGGCGTGGGCAGCAGGTAGCGCGCCAGGTCGAGCACGTTGCGCAAATCGTAGCGCTGGCCGATGCGCGCCAGCACGAAAGCCACCAGTGCCTGCCGCTCGGCCTCGCTCAGTCCCACGGCGCGGCAGATACGCGTGGGCACCTGCGTGTACTCTTCGATGGCGAGGCTGCGCACGCCCGCGTTCAGGTCGGCCTCCACGAGGCAGTGCTCGGCGTGATCGGTGCCCGCGAACGGCGCCGTGCCGACGAACATCGCCGCGTGCGACCAGCTCGATTGCGTGAGGTACTTGATCGCGGTGCTGATGCGCGTGTTGCCATCGACCAGCAGCACGTCGCCCGGCTGCATCAGCGCCATCAGCCGCGCGCCCGAGGTGGTGGAAAGCACGTCGTGGCGCGGGCTCTCGCGCGAGAGAAAGCGCGCCAGCCTGCGCCCGAGGAAACCCGACACGGTGTTCATGCTTGCTGCGCCGTGGCGCCGACGTGCCGTTCGGCCGGTCAGGCCGCGCTGATCAGCCCTTCGTGCGTGGCGCGCCGCAACGTGAGCTCCACGAGGCGGTCGCACCGTTGGCCATCGAAGGCGAATGCGTGGCTCATGGTGCTGTCGATGTCGCTGGCCAGCCCCTCGCGCAACAGGCTGCGCGCGCGAAAGAAGCGCGTGCGCACCGTGGGCTCGGGAATCTGCAGCGCGTGCGCCACTTCTTCCACACTCAGTTCCTGCACCGCGCGCAGCACGAAGACGGTGCGGTAGATGTCGGGCAGGCCATCGATGCGTTCTTCCAGAATTTTGCGAAGTTCGTCACGCATGGCTTTTCCTTCGGGTTGCTGGCTGGGGTCGGCCGTGAAACGGGCCTGCACGTCGGGGTCCGGGATCAGCATGGCCGCATCCAGGGGAATGACCTCGCCGTGCTTGCGTCGAAGGCGCCCCAGCGCCTCGTTGGCCACGATGCGAACGAGCCAGGTGGAGAGCCTGGCGTCGGCCCGAAATGTCGCCAGCGCGCGCCAGGCCTGCAGATACGCCTCCTGCACCGCTTCCTCGGCCTCGGGATCGTTCTTGAGGATGGAGCGCGCCGTGCGAAACAGCAGCTGGTTGTGTCGACGCATGATGGCCTCGAAGGCATGGCGCTTGCCCGCGATGGCACGCGCGATCAACTCGGTGTCGCTGGCCGCGGTGGCGCTCTCGGCGGTGTCCGCGGGCAGGATGCTTGCCGTGTCCATGCGCTGGCCTTTCAATAGCCGTAGAACTCTTCACTGCGCACATCGTCCTCGTCGATGCCCGCCTGCTCCAGCGTATGGCGCATCGCCTCCACCATGCCGGGCGGGCCGGAGACGTAGAACACGGGCGAGGGCAGGCCCTTGACCGCCTGCTGGATGAAGGCGGCATCGATGAAGCCGGTGGCGCCGCTCCAAGGCTCGCTGGCTGCGTCCATGTCGGTCATCGTGGCCACCAGCTTGAAGTGCGGGTTTTTCTTTTCCAGGCTCTGCAGCTCGGCCAGAAAGGCCGTGTCCTCGGGACGGCGGTTGGAATACAGCAGCACCAGGGGCTGGACACTGTGCTGCTCGGCCGCGTGGCGCGCGATGCTCATGAAGGGCGTGACGCCGATGCCGCCCGCGATCATCACGCCGGCGCGCTCGACCTTCTTGTGCATGGTGAGCGAGCCGAACGGGCCGTCCAATTGCACCGTGCCGCCCAGGGGCAGGCTCCCGAGCGCCTTCTTGAACGTGCTGTTGCGCATGCGCGTGGTCACGACGATCTCGTCCTCGTGCGGCGCGCTCACGATGGAAAACGCGTGGCGGCCATCGGCACTGCCGGCGTCCACGCCCGGGCCGACCAGAATCACGTCCAGCGCCTGCCCCGGGCGAAAGTCAAACCCGGCGGGTTTTTCGAAGTGAAACGCCATCGTGCCGTTGGCGACTTCATTCTTTGATTTCAGATGCACGGTGTGTGTTGCCATGTCGCTGCCTTGTCTTCGTGGTTGCACCATTGGATGCGGGATACGGGGCAAATATTCCCACAGCCGCGCCACGGGCGCTTGCCTGCCCTCACTTTAGGGACAATCCTCTTCCATGCCATCGCTTCTTTCTCCGACGCACGCCCGCGCACCCTGCGCCCTCGCGCTGGGCTGGCGCACCCTGCGGCGCGACCTGCGCGCGGGGGAGCTGCGCCTGCTGATGCTGGCCGTGCTGCTGGCCGTGGCCGCGCTCACCAGCGTCGGTTTCTTCGCCGACCGGCTGCAGGGCAGCCTGCAGCGCGACGCGGTGCAGCTGCTGGGCGGCGACGTCGTCATCGTGAGCGACCAGGCCACGCCCGCCGCCTTCATGGACGAGGCGCGCGCGCTGGGCCTGGAGGGCGTGGACACGCTGGCCTTTCCCACGATGGCGCGCGCCGATGAGGCCCAGGGCGGCGCCAGCCGCCTCGTCGCGCTCAAGAGCGTGGCGCCCGGCTATCCGCTGCGCGGGCGCATGCAGACGGCCGCGGGCCCGGATCAGGCGGGCACGCCGACCGAAGGCATTCCCGCGCCGGGGCAGGTCTGGGTGGACGCGCCGCTGCTGGGCGCGCTCGATCTGGCGGTGGGCGACACGCTGTGGCTGGGCGATGCGCGCCTCGTCATCGCGCGCATCATCACGCTCGAACCCGACCGCGGCAGTGGTTTCATGAGCTTTGCGCCGCGCGTGATGATGAACGAGGCCGATCTGCAGGCCACGGCACTGGTGCAGCCCGCCAGCCGCATCACCTGGCGCTACGCGGTGGCGGGCGATGCCCCGGCCGTGGCGCGCTACGCCGCCTGGGCGCAGCAGCAGATCAAGGGCGTGCGCGGCGTGCGCGTCGAGTCGCTCGCCAGCGGCCGCCCCGAGATGCGCCAGACGCTGGACCGTGCCGGGCAGTTCCTCAATCTCGTGGCGCTGCTCGCGGCCCTGCTCGCGGCCGTGGCGGTGGCGCTGGCGGCGCGCGCGTTCGCGGCCCAGCATGTCGATGCGGCGGCGCTGCTGCGTGTTCTCGGGCTCGCGCAGCGCAAGATCGCCGGCGCCTATCTGGTCGAGTTCGGGCTGGCCGGGCTCTTCGCCAGCGCGCTGGGCGTGGTTCTGGGCTGGGGCGTGCATTGGGTCTTCGTCTGGCTGCTGGCGGCGCTGGTGCCCGCAGGGCTGCCGCCCGCCAGCGGCTGGCCCGCGCTGCTGGGCATGGGCGTGGGGCTCACGCTGCTCATGGCCTTCGGCCTGCCACCGGTGCTGCAGCTGGCGCGCGTGCCGCCGCTGCGCATGATCCGGCGCGACGTGGGCGCGATCAAGCCGGCGTCGGCGGCGGTGCTGCTGCTGGGCGTGGGCGGCTTTGCCGCGCTGCTGCTCATCGTCAGCCGCAGCTGGCGCCTGGGGCTGATCGCCGTCGGCGGCTTTGCGGCGGCCGTGCTGCTGTTCGCGCTGCTGGCGTGGCTGGTGGTGTGGGTTCTGCGCAAGGCCGTGCATGAAACCCGCGCGCCGCGCTGGCTGGTGCTGGCCACGCGCCAGATCGCCGCGCGCCCGGCCTACGCGGTGGTGCAGGTGAGCAGCCTGGCCGTGGGTCTGCTCGCGCTGGTGCTGCTGGTGCTGCTGCGCACCGACCTGATCGCGAGCTGGCAGCAGGCCACGCCCGCCAGCGCGCCCGACCGCTTCGTCATCAACATCCAGCCCGATCAGGCCGAGGATTTTCGCGCCCTGCTGGCCCGCTCGGGCGTGACGCGCTACGACTGGTATCCGATGTTTCGCGGCCGCCTCGTGGCCGTCAACGGCCGCGCCGTGAGCGCCGCCGACTATGCCGACGAGCGTGCGCAGGGGCTGGTCGAGCGCGAGTTCAACCTCTCGCACACGCTGCAGGCGCCCGAGCACAACACCATCGTGGCCGGGCGCTGGACGCCGGGCGAGGCGGGCGCGGTGAGCGTGGAAGAGGGCATCGCCCAGACCCTGGGGCTCAAGCTCGGGGACGTGCTGCGCTTTGACATGGCGGGCGTGACGAGCGAGGCGCGCATCACCAGCCTGCGCAAGGTGGACTGGAGCTCGATGCGCGCCAACTTCTTTGTGCTCTACCCGCTGGCGGACATGCCCGACGTGCCCGTCACCTACCTGGCGGCCTACCGCGCGCCGCCGGAGCGGGGCTTCGACAACGCGCTGGTGCGCCGCTTTCCCAATGTCACCAACGTGGATCTGAGCGCCACGCTGGCGCAGGTGCAGGGCGTGCTTGCGCAGGTGGTGCGCGCGGTGGAATTCCTCTTTGTCTTCACGCTGGCCGCGGGGCTCATCGTGTTGTTCGCGGCGGTGACGGCCACACGCGAAGAAAGGACAAGGGAATTTGCCATCATGCGTGCCTTGGGCGCGCGCGAGCGCCTGCTGCGCCAGGTGCAGCGGGCCGAGCTGGCCGGTGTGGGTCTGCTCGCCGGTCTGCTCGCCAGTGGCGTGGCCATGCTGGTGGGGGGCCTGCTGGCGCTGTACGTCTTCGACTTCACGTGGACGGCGCCGCTGTGGGTGCCGCTGGCGGGCGGCGCCGCGGGCGCGCTGCTGGCGCTGGCGGCGGGCTGGTGGGGCCTGCGCGACGTGCTGCGCCGGCCCGTGGTGCAGACGCTGCGCGAGGCCGCGCAGTGATGGAGGAAGTGGTCGTGAATCAGGCGGTGAATGCGGGGGGCGTGCCCGACTGGGCCGATGCGCCCGAAGGCGAGGGCTGGAACTGGCTGGCGCAGGATGCGGACGGGCGCTGGTTCTGGTATCGCACCGAGCCGAAGCTGAACTGGTCGGGCGGCGTGTGGCGCTCGAATTCGCGCAATCAGCAGCCGGCGGGCGATGGCGTGCCCACCCCCAACTGGGATCGCAGCATGCAGGTGCGCCCGGGCTTCGGGGGGCCTGAGACACAATGAGCGCCCGCTGCGCCTCCCGCTTCGGGCAAGGGCACCATGACACAAGAAGGAGAACCACATGTCTGAGGCAGGATGGGTGTTGCTGGCGCTGCTCGCGGTGCTGCTGGTCTGGGTGGTCAGCGCCTACAACCGGCTGGTGGTGTTGAAGAACCGCATCGCCAACGCCTTCGGGCAGATCGACGTGCAGCTCAAGCGCCGCCACGACCTGGTGCCCAATCTGGTGGAGACGGCGCGTGGCTACCTTAAGCACGAGGCAGAGACGCTGCAGGCCGTGATCGCCGCGCGCGGGCAGGCGGTGGGCGCGGCGCAGGCGGCACGCGCGGCGCCCACGGATGCGGCGCGCATGGGGCAGCTGGGGCAGGCCGAGGCCCTGCTGGGCGGCAGCCTGGGGCGCCTATTGGTGGTGGCCGAAAACTACCCCGAACTCAAGGCCGACGCGACGATGCGCCAGCTCTCCGAGGAGCTCACCAGCACCGAGAACCGCATCGGCTTTGCGCGCCAGGCCTACAACGACCAGGCGCTGGAGTTCAACGACGCGGCCACGCAGTTCCCCGCGCTCGTCATCGCGCGGCTGTTCGGCTTTGGCGCCGCGCCCATGCTGCGTTCCACGCAGAGCACCGAAGAGCGCGAGGTGCCCAAGGTCCAGTTCTGAACCGGCACAGCCCGCGCCGCATGAAATTCTGGGACAGGCAAAACGCCGCCCGCGCCGAGACCCGGCGCCTGCTGCTGGCGTTCGGCGTCGCCGTGCTGCTGCTGCTCGTGGGGGTGCATCTGGCGCTGGCGCTGGCCTGGCTCGTCATGGCGGCGCTGCTGCCGGTGCAGCTGCCGTTTCCGGCGGGGTTCATGGTCACCAACGTGGGGGTGTCGCTGCTGCTGGTGCTGGGCGGCTGGTGGATAGAGACGTCCAATCTGCGCGGTGGCGGCGTGAAGCTGGCGCGGCGCATCGGCGCGCGCGAGGCCCGACCCGGCGTCTCGCATGCCGAGCAGCGGCTGTGCAACGTCGTCGACGAGCTGTGCATCGCCGCGCACATGCCGCGCCCACAGGTCATGGTGCTGCCGCGTGCCGAGGCCATCAACGCCTTCGCGGCCGGCTGGAACGAAGACGACGCGGTGGTCGCTGTCACGCAGGGGGCGCTCGATTACCTCGATCGCGAGGAGCTGCAGGGCATGGTGGCGCATGAGCTCAGTCACCTGCACGAGGGTGACACGCGCCTGAAGATGCAACTCGCGGGCATGGTCTTCGGCTTGGAGCTGATCACCAACTTCGGCGGCGAGGTGCGTGACCGCGGCGGGCTCGCATGGTGGTTTGGCAGCGCCATCATGGTGGCGGGCAGCGCCGGCTGGCTGACCGGGCGCCTGCTCAAGGCCGCGGTCTCGCGTCAGCGCGAGCTGCTGGCGGACGCACGTGCGGTGCAATGGACGCGCTCGCGCGATGGCCTGGGACAGGTGCTGCGCAAGGTGATGACGCAGCGCGCCGGGCAGGAGCAGGGCAGGCGCGGTGATCTGCAGGCCTGCGGCGGCGTGGCCCACCCGGCGGTGGAGCACATGCTCTTGGTGCAACTGCCCAATGAGCGGCGCTGGCTGCGGCGGCTCGATAGCCACCCGCCACTCAAAGAGCGCGTGCGTGCCATCTACGGTCACCCCATGTCACCGCTGCCGATCGGGCCGGTAGAGGTCAAGCCGGAGGCGGCGTTTCGGGAGTCCGCCGTTGATGTGACAGTGACCACTTCGCTGGCGGCGCAGTTCGATCCATTTGCCAAATCGGGAGCTCCGCCATGAGCAGTTCGGGGGGTATTTCTTGGGGAGCGCCCCGCGCTGCGCGACTGGGCGGGCATAGGCCTGATGGCCCGCGGCGTGTTGGTGCCTGCGCTGAAACAATAGCTGCTCGCGCTTGCTGTATATGCGCTAGAGCCGTATTTCGTTCATATTTTTCGGCGGTTGGGCTGCAGCAGCACCACCAGGGCCCCGGCGCCCCCGTCGGCGGGGCGGGCCTGCACGAAGGCGAGAACCTCGCGCTTTTGCACCAGCCAGGACTGCACCCGGCCCTTGAGCACCGGGGTCTTGCCGGGTGAGCCCAGGCCCTTGCCGTGCACGATGCGCACGCAGCGCAGCCCCGTGCGGTGCGCCAGGCGGATGAACATCGCCAGCGCCTCGCGCGCCTCGTCGCGGCGCAGGCCGTGCAGATCGAGCTGGCGCTGGATGCTCCAGTGCCCGGCGCGCAGCTTCTTCGTCACGTCCGGGCCGATGCCGGGGCGGCGAAAGCTCATCTGATCGTCCACATCCAGCAGCGTGTCCACGTCGAACTCGTCGCTGAGCGATTCCTGCAGCACGCGCTGCTCGTCGAGTGCGCGCTGCAGCGGCAGCGGCGCGGGCGGCAGCGGGGTGCTCCAGTGGCGCTCGTGCCGGGGGGTGAGCGGCGTCACGCCGCCCATGGCGCTGGCAAACAGGTGCTGCGCGGCCCAGGCCAGGCGTGCGGCTTCCTGCGCTGCGCGCCGCTCCTGCTCCTGCCGCTCGCGCGCGGCCTGCAGTGCCCGGCGCAGCTGCGCGAGCTCTGCCAGCGTGCTTGCCACCGGCCTTTTCATGGCGCTTTCCCCGGGCAGCGGCCGCTGCCGTCTGGCGGCTCCAGGTAGCGCGCGGCGATGAACTGCGTGGTCTCGGCGGGATTGAAGTTGTTGTCCGCCACGAACACCAGCGTGCAGCCGCCGTCCGCCAGCCGCGGCCCCCAGCTCATGCCTTCGATGTTGTCGGGCGTGAAGCCCAGGCTGGCCAGGTCAGCTATCAGCTGCTTGGGCGCCGTCCGGTGGTTGCCGGGCGTGAGCGCATCGAGCGCCAGCGTGTCGCTGCCGCTGCGCGTATCGATGCGGTACAGGCGCGCGCCGAAACCGGCACCGGCGCTGTAGGAGCGCTCCAGCACCAGCAGGTGCTGCTCGTCCTCCATCAGGATCTCGCTCACGCCGTTGATCTGCGGGCCGGGCAGGCGGCGCAGCAGTGGCACGCGGTCGCTCTGGTAGGCAATCTGGCGCAGCGGTGCGGCGCTGGTCAGGTCGAGCGCGGTGAGGCGCACGGGCGCGCCGGCGTCCTGCGGGGTGGCGGCCGGTCCGTCCTGTTTCAAGGGCAGTTCCATGGCCAGCCACAGCGTGCGCCCGTCGGGCGACAGCGCCAAGCCCTCGATCGTGCCGTTGCTGCGCGGGCCGCGCTCGCCCTTCTGCGGCGCGAAGCTGGCGGGCAGCGGCAGCTCGCGCACGAAATCGCCGTCGAGCCGGTTCACTCGTACCAGCGGGCCGACGCCGCGCGAAAAATCGCCCTCGCTGCTCCAGACATAGGTGTCACCACCGGGCAGCCAGCGCACCGCTTCGGCGTCGGGCCTGTCCATGCCCTCCTGGGGCCGCCACCAAGGGGCGAAGGGCTGGCCGCTGGCGTGGCGCGGGTGAAAGACGCCGGTGAATTGCGGCGCCGAGATGCCCTGCGCCGCTATCGCCAGCCTGGCGGTATAGACGCGCGCCGGGCCGTCGTTGCCCCGGTCGTCGCTGATCAAGAGGTATTCGTCGCGCTCGGGGCTGTAGCTTATGCCCGAGAGGCCGCCGACCGCGGCGCCGCCATAAACGCTGCCGGTGGGCAGTTCGGCCACGCCCAGCAGCTGGAGGTAGGGCGTGTGCTGCGCTGGCGGCGCGGGCGCCATGGGCGCGAAGGCGCAGCCCGCCAGCAGCAGGGCCAGCAGCGCGGTGCGCAGGCTCATCACACCAGCCCCCGCTCCGCCATCGAGAGGGCGCCGCCGGGTGCGACGATGATGTGGTCGAGCACGCGCACGTCGATCAAGGCGAGGGCGCTTTTGAGCGTCTGCGTCAGCACCTCGTCGGCGCGGCTGGGCGCGAGGCTGCCGCTGGGGTGGTTGTGCGCGAGCACCACGCTCGCGGCGCCATGGTGCAGCGCGCGCAGCACCACCTCGCGCGGGTACACCGCCGTCTGTGTGAGCGTGCCGCGAAACAGCTCTTCGAAGACGATCAGTCGGTGTTGGCTGTCGAGCAGCAGCAGCGCGAACACTTCGTGGGGCTGCGCGCCCAGGTGCAGTTGCAGGTAGTGGCGCACGGCCTCGGGCGTGTCGAGCACGGCGCGCTCCCTGAGCTGCTGCGCCAGCGCCCGGCGGGCGAGTTCCATCACCGCGAGCAGCTCGGTGCGCTTGGCCGGGCCCAGGCCCTTGATGCGCTTGAGATCGTCGCCGCTGGCGGCGAGCAGCCCGGCGATGCCGCCGAACCCGCCCGTGGCCTTGCCGCTGGCCGCGTCGTGCGTGGGCGCGTCCAGCAGCTCCTGCGCCAGTTGCAGCACGCCCTTGCCCTGGATGCCGGTGCGCAGCAGCAGCGCCAGCAGCTCCGCGTCCGACAGGGCGGCCGCGCCGCGTGCCAGCAGTTTCTCGCGTGGCTGGCTGTCTGGAGGCAGGTCTTTGAGCGGTGGCATGGCGGGATGGCGATAGGGGTTTGCCCGTATTTCCTAGAATGCGGCAGTTTATCCAGAGCACGCTGTCATGACAGATCCCTCCGCCACCGCCGCGCCTGCGAAGGTCGAGCCCGGCTCCTTCCTCACGCTGCACTACCGCCTCGCGGGCCCGGCGGGCGACGTGATCAATACCTTCGCGAGCCGCCCGGCGACGATTTCGGTTGGCACGGGCGAGCTGTCGCCCGCGCTGGAGGCGCGCCTGATCGGCCTGGCCGAGGGCGCGCGCGCCACTTTCGAGGTGCCGGCAGGCGAGGCCTTCGGCGAGCGCAACCCCGAGATGCAGCAATGGGTGGCGAAAAAGCTGCTGGACGACATGGGCGATCCCGAGGACGTCTACCACGTGGGCGAGGTGGTGGAATTCGCCACGCCCGACGGCAGCGGCACCTACGCCGGCGCGGTGCTCGAAGTGCGTGACGACGGCGCGCTGCGCGTCGATTTCAACCACCCGCTGGCGGGCCGTCCCGTCACGTTCGAAGTACAGATCATCGGAGTGCTATGAGCGTCAACAAACCCCAGGAAGTCCTCCTTGCGCAGCCGCGCGGCTTTTGCGCGGGGGTCGATCGCGCGATCGAGATCGTCGAGCGCGCGCTGGTCAAGTTCGGCGCGCCCATCTACGTGCGCCACGAGATCGTGCACAACACCTACGTGGTCAACGACCTCAAGGCCAAGGGCGCAATCTTCGTCGAGGAACTGGAGGGCATCCCCAAGGGCTCGATCGTGATCTTCTCGGCCCACGGCGTGAGCCGCGCGCTGCAGGAAGAGGCCGTGGCCCGGGGCCTGAAGGTCTACGACGCCACCTGCCCGCTCGTGACCAAGGTGCACGTGGAGGTGGCCAAGCTTGCGCGCGAGGGCTACGAATTCATCATGATCGGCCACGCCGGCCATCCCGAGGTCGAAGGCACGATGGGCCAGCTCGACGGTGGCATCTACCTCGTGCAGGATCTGTCGGACGTGGCGAAGATCACGCCGCGCCAGACCGAGAAGCTCGCGCTGGTGACGCAGACCACGCTCTCGGTCGACGATGCGCGTGAGATCACCGCCGCCATCCGCGCGCGCTTTCCCGCCGTGCGCGAGCCCAAGCAGCAGGACATCTGCTACGCCACGCAGAACCGCCAGGATGCGGTCAAGCTGCTGACGCGCCAGGTGCAGATGATCATCGTCGTGGGCAGTGCAACCAGCTCCAACAGCAACCGTCTGCTGGAACTGGCCCAGCGCATGGGCACGCCCGCGCACATGGTCGACAGTGCCGACGAGCTCAGGAACGAATGGTTTGACGGCATGACGCGCGTGGGCCTGACGGCCGGAGCCTCGGCGCCGGAAATCCTGGTGCAGCAGGTGATCGCGCGCATCAAGGAGATCAGCGGCGTCGCGGTGCGCACCATGGAGGGCGTGACCGAAGACATGCGCTTTCCGCTGCCCAAGGGGCTCAAGCTCGACGGCGAGGAGCAGCCCGAGCGCTCGGCGCTGCACGTGCGCGCGCAGGACGCGGATTCGAAAAATCTCTGAATTGATAGCTGCAAGCGACTCACGGATAAGGGTCAGGGCCATTTTTTTCTCATATCTTCGGTGCGGCCGTCTGACAGGCGCCACAATCAGGGCCTCTCAGCTGGGCTGAAGCCATGGTCGAAATCGCCGTTCTGTTTGCGCTGATCGTGCTCAATGGCCTGTTTGCCATGTCCGAACTGGCGCTGGTGTCCGCACGCAGGGCGCGCCTGCAGAAGCTCATCGACGAGGGCGAAGCGGGCGCCATCGCCGCGGCCCGGCTGGGCGAGAACCCCACGCGCTTTCTCTCCGCCATCCAGATCGGCATCACCTCGATCGGCGTGCTCAACGGCATCGTCGGCGAATCGGCGCTGGCGCAGCCGCTGGCCCGCTGGCTGATCGACTGGGGAATGCAGGCGAGGACGGCGGGCTATCTGTCGCTGGGCGTGGCGGTCGTCGTCATCACCTATTTTTCCATCGTGGTGGGCGAGCTCGTGCCCAAGCGCCTGGGCCAGAGCCATCCCGAGCTGATCGCGCGCATCGTGGCGCGGCCGATTGACGGTCTGGCGCGCGCCACGCGCCCCTTCGTGCGACTGCTCACCCTCTCCACCGAGGCGCTGTTGCGCCTGATCGGCGTGAGCGAGGGGCGCGCGACGGTCACCGAGGACGAAATCCACGCCATGCTCGCCGAGGGCACGAGTGCGGGCGTGATCGAGCGCGACGAGCACCAGATGGTGCGCAACATCTTTCGCCTGGACGAACGGCGCATCGGCTCGCTCATGGTGCCGCGCGCGGATGTGGTGTTCCTGGATGTGCTTGACCCCTTCGAGCACAACCTTGCGTGCATCGAGCACTCCAGCCACGCGCATTTTCCCGTGGTGCGCGGCGGCATGGAGCACATCCTGGGCGTGGTGCGCGCGCGCCAGTGGCTGGCCCGCGTGCTGCGCGACCCGGCCGCGCAGGCGCTCGACACCGAGCTGCTGCAGCCGCCGCTGTACGTGCCCGAGACCATCGACAGCATGGAGCTGCTGCACGACTTTCGCCGCTCGGGCGTGCACATGGCCTTCGTCGTCGACGAGTACGGCGAGGTGCAAGGTATCGTCACCGTGCAGGACCTGGTGGAGGCCATCACCGGCGAATTCAAGACGCACGACCCCGGCGACGCCTGGGCGGTGCAGCGCGCCGACGGCTCGTGGCTGCTGGACGGCCACATCCCGCTGCCCGAGCTCAAGGACTGCCTGGGCCTGGCCAGTCTGCCCGAGGAAGACAAGGGCCGCTACCAGACGCTCGCGGGCATGCTCATGTGGCTCAGCGGCAGGCTGCTGAGCGAGACCGACGTGGTGCACTGGGAGCAGTGGCGCTTTGAAGTCGTGGACATGGACGGCAAGGCCATCGACAAGGTGTTGGCGATGCGCCTGCCTGACATCCAGGAGCACTCAGGTCCATAGATCCAGCGGCGGATCGGCCACCATGGCGCGCAGGATGTCGGTGCGCGAGACAAAGCCGATGCAGTACCCGCTCTCGTCCGTCACCGGCAGGCCCGGCAGTCCCGTCTCCAGGAACACGCGCGCCAGGCGTCTGAGATCCGTGTCGGGCGTCACGGTGGGCACGGGGCTGGCCATCACCTGCGCCACCGGCCGGCGCGCGAGCGCAATCGCCTGTTCGATGGCGCCGGGCTCGGGCAGCAGATCGAGCGGCGCCATGTCCGCGCGCAACAACAGGCCGATCACCTGCCCGCGCTCGTCCACCACCGGCGCCTGCGCCACGTGGTGCTGCGCCATCGTCTGCCAGGCGTCGTTCACGCGCGTGCGCGGCGTCACGGTGATCGCGCCCTGCGTCATCACGCCGGCCACGCGCTTGACGATCTGTCGCGGCTGCGCGGGCCCCGCAGCCATTTGTTCGTAGGCGGTGATGGGCGCCGGGCGGCTGGCCGGGCCGCCGCTGGCGTCGCGCTCCATCGTGGGCTGGGGTGGTGCGAACGCGTCGTCGTCGCGCGAGCGCGTGCGCAGCGCCTGCGGCCGCGCCACGCGCCTGAGCCCGCTCACGGCTGTAATCGCGTCGGCGTCGCCCCTGGCCAGGCGCCCGGTGGGGCCGAAGACAAAGAACATGATGGCATCCCCCTGTCTCTGGTTATCGGCAACTGCCGCCTAAAATTGCGCCCTATGCTAGACATCCTGATGCTGCGCAAAGACCTGGCTTCGGTCGTTGCGCGCCTGCAAACCCGCAAGAACCCCCAGCCTTACCTGAACGTCGCCGCTTTCGAGGCGCTGGAGGCCGAGCGCAAGGCCATCCAGACGCGCACCGAAGAGCTGCAGTCCACGCGCAACCGCCTGTCCAAGCAGATCGGCATGCTCATGGGCCGGGGCGAGAAAGACGCCGCCGAAACCGCCAAGGGCGAAGTGAATGCGCTCAAGGGCGAGCTCGATGCGTCTGCCGCGCGGCTCGAACAGATCCAGCACGAACTGCAGGCCGTGCTCGCCGCCGTACCCAATCTGCCGCACGCGAGCGTGCCCGTGGGCGCGGATGAGCATGCCAACGTCGAGGTGCGCCGCTGGGGCACGCCGCGCGCCTTCGACTTCACCGTCCAGGATCACGTCGATCTGGGCGCGCCGCTGGGCCTGGATTTCGACACCGCCACCAAGCTCACCGGCGCGCGCTTTGCCGTGATGAAGGGCGGCATCGCCCGCCTGCACCGGGCGCTGGCGCAGTTCATGCTGGACGTGCACACGGCCGAGCATGGCTACACCGAGTGCTACGTGCCCTACATCGTCAACGCCGAGACGCTGCGCGGCACCGGCCAGCTGCCCAAGTTCGAGGCCGACCTGTTCGCTGCGCAAAAGGGCGGGCAGGACGCCGAGCCCGTGCCCGATTCGGCCCAGCTCTACCTCATCCCCACGGCCGAGGTGCCGCTGACCAACTTCATGCGCGGCGTGATCGTGCCTGAAAGCGAGCTGCCGATCCGCCTCACGGCGCACACGCCGTGCTTTCGCTCCGAGGCCGGCAGCTACGGGCGCGACACGCGCGGCATGATCCGCCAGCACCAGTTCGACAAGGTCGAGATGGTGCAGATCGTGCACCCCGACAGAAGCTACGAAGTGCTCGAGGAGATGACGCGCCACGCCGAGGCCATCCTGCAAAAGCTTGGCCTGCCCTACCGTGTGGTGAGCCTCTCCACCGGTGACATGGGCTTCGGCGCAGCCAAGACCTACGACCTGGAAGTGTGGCTACCCGCGCAGAACACTTACCGCGAGATCAGCTCGGTCTCCAACTGCGAGGCCTTCCAGGCGCGGCGCATGCAGGCGCGCTTCAAGAATGTGCAGGGCAAGAACGAGCTCGTGCACACCCTGAACGGTTCGGGCGTCGCCGTCGGCCGCGCGCTCGTCGCGGTGATGGAGAACCACCAGCAGGCGGACGGCTCGATCACGATTCCCGAGGCGCTGCGGCCCTACATGGGCGGCCTGGAGCGCCTCGCCCCCTGAATTCGCCGCTACAATCGCCGGTTCGAGTCGCGGAGAGGTGGCAGAGTGGTCGAATGTACCTGACTCGAAATCAGGCGTAGGTGCAAGCCTACCGAGGGTTCGAATCCCTCCCTCTCCGCCAGTATGCACAAAGGTTTGTTGCTATGAAAATAGCAGTAAACCTTTTTTCTTTCTGGGGTCATGCAGCCCATGGTACGAGGTTGACTGCGCGCAAAGCACGTTGAAATGCCGCCTGTGGCGGTCGATCAGGCTGTTGAGGTCAACGTTTGTTTTGCATACCCCGGGGCCAGCACTGCGTTATCCACCTCAGTCAGTTGCACCGATTTCGCCAGCCACAACCGAAACTCGGTTCCCCCCCGGGTTGGGCCTCTGGCGAGCCATCGATCTGCCATAGGCGCAGTACCTACCCCGCTACAGCGGCGCGCGGGTTTGCTTGCAGTGACCCTCTTGCCTCCGTGCCAAAGTCGCGTGCAGCAGATGAGGGGGTGTCTTCCACCTTCGTGAGTCAACCCCGGTAACACGGCCGGATGTGGCGGTAACTGAAACCGGCTTCGGCCGTCCGCAGCCGCGCGGCGACGCCTGCCTGTGCCTCGCGGTTCAGCAGACCCGCGGCACGCTCTTCGCTCTTCCGCTCTTTCCGACCGCCCGCATGGTGCCCGCAGCACGCGCGTATGAGTGTTTACCCGCATAAGTATGAAATTGTTGTTCCATTATTTTTTTAAGATGGTACATTCGTTTCTATTCAATGTTTTCGCCGACAGACGCAAAAAACGCTCCGATGAAAAATGCCGCCCCAGCCTTGTCCGCAGAGGACGAACAAACGATTGAGCAACTGATCCGCAGCCGCTACGACGATCTGTCGCCGTCGGACCGCAAGCTGTCGGACGTGATCGTTGCCCACCAGAAGGATCTGGCGACCTATTCCGCCACCGAGCTGGCACAACTGGCCGGCGTCTCCAAGGCCAGCGCGGCGCGCTACTTCAAGCGCATCGGCTATCAGGATTTCAACGAATTTCGCACGGCGATCCGCGCCCGCGTGTCCTCGGAGTCTCCACTGTTCAACCTGGACCGTGTGGCTCAGACGGGCGACCCCCACCCCGGCTTCACCAGCCACATCGAGGCTGACATCCGGAGTCTGGCGACGACGCTGGAGCGCCTGGACTCGGGTGAGTTGAACCGCGCGCTGGAGCTGCTGAAGAACGCGCGCCGCATCTGGGTGGTCGGCTACCGCAACGGCTATGCCAGTGCCTTTTATGCGCACGCGCTGTTTTCCCACGCCAAGGCGGATGTTTCGCTGATCAACGAGGCGGCCAGCAAGAGCGCGGACGTGCTGGTCGACATGGAAAAGCACGACGTGCTGTTCGCCGTCGATTTCCGCCGCCGCACCCGGCTGCTGCCCAAGGTGGTCCGGGTGGCGCGCGAAGCGGGCGCCTCGGTGGTGCTGCTGACCTACGCACCGCTGTCCGACGTGGCTTCGCAGTCCAACGTGGTGCTGCATTGCCCGACCCAGGGCTCGGCGATCTTCGATTCCTATGTGGCAGCCATGAGCATCGTGAACTACCTGGGGATGGAGCTGGTGACCGACGCGCACGCAAGTTCCCGCAGGCGCATGCAGCGCATCGAGCGCATCCACCAGATGCTGGACGACCTTGACGAATAACCCCCTTTTCATGGAGAGAAAAATGTCTGCCATTCCCGCCATCGACGTCGATGTGTTCCTGAATCCCGCGCTGGACCGCAGTGCCGCCTATGGCGCTGCGCGCAGCGCCATTCTGGGCCAGGATGCCCTGTCTGCCGCGCGTGCGGACATCCAGACCTGGCCCGGCTACGCCTTGACGCCGCTGCACAGTCTGCCGGGCATGGCGCGGGACATCGGCGTGGCCAGCATCCAGTACAAGGACGAGGGCGGGCGCTTTGGCCTGGGCAGCTTCAAGGCGCTGGGCGGTGCCTACGCCGTGGCGCGCCTGTTGTGTCGGGTGATCGGCGAGCACCTGGGGCAGGCCGTGACGACGCAGCAGCTTCTGGCGGGCGCGCACCGCGACCTGGCGCAGCAGGTCACGGTGACCTGCGCCACCGATGGCAACCATGGGCGCTCGGTGGCATGGGGGGCGCAACTGTTCGGCTGCCGCTGCGTGATCTACATCCACGCCACCGTCAGCGAGGGGCGACGCCACGCCATTGAGCACTACGGCGCGCAGGTGGTGCGCACCGCCGGCAACTATGACGATGCCGTGCGCCAGGCCGACGCGGATGCCAAGGCGCTCGGCCGCTACGTGATCTCCGACACCTCGTACGAAGGCTACATGGATGTGCCGCGCGACGTGATGCAGGGCTACCAGCTCATGGTGGAGGAGGCGGTGCAGCAGGCGGGGGCGATGCCGACCCACGTTTTCATTCAGGGCGGCGTTGGCGGCCTGGCGGCGGCCGTCTGCGGCTACTTCTGGGAGCGCCTGGGCGGCGCGCGCCCGCGCATCATCGTGGTCGAGCCCGAGCGTGCCGACTGCCTGATGCAAAGCGCGCGCAGCGGCAGGGTCACTGCGGTGCATGGCGATCTGGACACCCTGATGGCCGGCCTGGCGTGCGGCGAGGTGTCGCTGCTGGCCTGGAGCATCCTGGAGGCGGGGGCGGACGCCTTTGCCGTGATTGCCGATGAGGCGGCCATCGACACCATGCGCCTGCTGGCTGCGCCGGCGGCGGGTGATCCGGCGATCGTCGCCGGCGAATCGGCCGTGGCCGGGCTGGCGGCAGCGCTTGGCGTGGCCCAGAACGCCGGGCAGCGCGCGGCGCTCGGCATCGATGGCGACAGCCGCCTGATGTTCTTCGGCAGCGAGCGTGACACCGATCCGGTGCTCTACCACAAGCTGGTAGGCCGCAGGGCCGCCGAGGTGCTGGCTGGCGCGGGAGCGCACGCATGACTGCGGCCGCCATCAACGGCCAGCGCCTGCTCGCCTCGCTGGCCGAGCTGGGCACGGTGGGCGGCCTGCCGGGTGGCGGCGTCTGCCGCCTGGCGCTGACGGACGCCGACAAAGAGGGGCGCGACTGGGTGGTTGGGCGCATGCGCGCGCTCGGCATGGAGGTCAGCGTCGATGCGATCGGCAACGTGGTCGCCGTCTACGCGGGGCGCGAGGATGGCCCGCCGGTGATGACCGGCTCGCACATCGACACGGTGCGCACCGGCGGCCTGTACGACGGCAATTACGGTGTCCTGGCGGGTCTCGAGGTGATTGCCGCGCTGCGCGATGCCGATGTGCGCACCCGCCGCCCGCTGGCCGTGGCATTCTTTACCAACGAGGAGGGCGCGCGCTTTGCCCCGGACATGATGGGCAGCCTGGTGTTCCAGGGCGGCATGCCGCTGGACGACGCGCTCGCCACGCGCGGCATCGACGGTGCGACGGTCGGCGAGGAACTGCGCCGCATCGGCTACGCTGGCGCTGCGCCGGTGGGCACAAACCGGGTGGACAGCTTCGTCGAGCTGCACATCGAACAGGGTCCGGTGCTGGACCGCGAGGGCGTGCAGATCGGCGTGGTCGAAGGGGTGCAGGGAATTTCCTGGACCGAGTTCACGCTGCATGGCGTCTCCAACCATGCGGGCACCACGCCCATGCACATGCGCAACGACGCCGGCTACGTCGCGGCGTGCGTGGCGACCTTCGCGCGCGCGCTCACGCAGCGCTATGGCGGCAACCAGATCGCGACGGTGGGCGCGCTGACGCTCACGCCCAACCTGGTGAACGTGATCCCGAACAAGGCTTTGTTCACCGTGGACCTGCGCAATACCGACGGCGCGGCGCTGCAGGCCGCGGAGGCCGAGCTGTGGTCGTTCGCCGAGCAGGCCGCCGCCGACGAAGGCGTGGCCTGCGAGCGGCGCATGCTCGCGCGCTTCGACCCCGTGCGGTTCGACCCCGTGCTGGTTGAGCGCGTGGAGCGCGCGGCCCGGGCGCAAGGGCGCAGCTGCCGCCGCATGCCCAGCGGTGCCGGGCACGACGCGCAGATGCTGGCGCGCATGTGCCCCACCGCAATGATCTTCGTGCCCAGCGTGAAGGGCCTTTCGCACAACGTGAAAGAGCACACCGAGCCGGCCGACCTGGTGGCCGGTGCGCAGGTCTTGCTGCAGGTGCTGGTGGAGCTGGCGGATCGCCCCTGACGATGGCTGCATCGGCAGGGATTTGAAAACTGTTTTTTTTTGGATAGCGGATAGGAGAGAGTCGTGGCACGTATCGTCAATGTTGCACTTGGCCAGTTGGGGCCGATCCAGCGCAGCGACACCCGCGAGCAGGTCGTCAAACGCCTGTGCGCGCTGATGCGCGAGGCGCATGCATTGGGTGCGGATCTCATCGTTTATCCTGAACTGGCGCTGACCACGTTTTTTCCGCGCTGGTACATCGAGGACGAGGCTGAGATCAACAGCTATTTCGAGACCTCGATGCCCAATGCGGCCACCCAGCCGCTGTTCGATCTGGCGCGCCAACTGGGCGTCGGCTTCTACCTGGGCTATGCCGAGCTGGCGCAGGAAGGTGGCGGGCTGGTGCGCTACAACACCTCGATCCTGGTGGACAAGGCGGGGCGCATCGTCGACAAGTACCACAAGGTGCACGTCCCGGGGCATTTCGAGCACGAGCCGTGGCGGCGCTTCCAGCACTTGGAGAAGCGCTATTTCAAGCCGGGCCACCGCTTTGGCGTGGTCCAGGCGTTTGGCGGCGTGTTCGGCATGGCGCTGTGCAACGACCGCCGCTGGGCCGAGACCTACCGTGTCCTGGGGCTGCAGGGCGTCGAGATGGTGCTCATCGGCTACAACACCCCGGTCCACAACGCCCCGGCGCCGGAGCATGACGACCTCTCCCTGTTCCACAACCGCCTGTCGATGCAGGCGGGGGCCTACCAGAACGGCACCTGGGTGGCGGGCGTCGCCAAGGCGGGTGTCGAAGAGGGCGTGGACAGCATCGGTGGCAGTTGCCTGATCGCGCCTTCGGGCGAGGTGGTCGCCGCCTGCACCACCAAGGGCGACGAGGTGGCGCTGGCCCGCTGCGACCTGGATTTCTGCGCGGTCTACAAGAAGACCACCTTCAATTTCGACCTGCACCGGCAACCCCGTGCCTACGCAATGATCGTAGAGCGCAAGGGCGAGACGCTCGCCGCCGACGGCTCGCCGTGGCAGGCGCCTGCGTATTGATCAACTTGGCGCTCGACCAAGGCTTCTTCCACCCCCACCCGTAAAAGCTAGACAAGGAGACAAACCATGCGTTACCGTCCACATTTCACGAACCGCTTGCTGACATCCATCGTTCTCGCCGTGGCCACGATGGGCGCCGGCATGGCGCAGGCGGCGACCGATCCCAAGACCATCCACATGATCCCGCAGGGTGATCTGAAGATTCTGGATCCGATTCAGAACCCGTCCTACATCACGCGCAACCACGGCTACATGGTGTACGACACGCTGTTTGCGCAAAACAGCAAGGGCGAAGTCAAGCCGCAGATGGTCGATGCCTACGAGGTCTCGGCCGACAAGAAGGTCTGGACCTTCACGCTGCGCGCCGGGCTTAAATGGAGCGACGGCACGCCGGTGACGGCCGCCGATTGCGTGGCCTCGATCAAGCGCTGGGCGGCCCGGGATGTCTCCGGCCGCTTGCTGGGTGCGGCGATCGGCGAGCTCAAGGCGGTTGATGCCAGCACCTTCACAATCACGCTTGCCAAGCCGTTCGGCCCCGTGATCGAAATGCTGGGCAAGCCGTCCTCGAACGTGCCGTTCATGATGCCCGAGCGCGTCGCCAAGACCGAGGCGACCGAGCAGATCAAGGACACCACCGGCTCCGGCCCGTTCATCTTCAAGAAGGACGAATGGGTGCCGGGCAGCAAGGTGGTCTACGTGAAGAACCCGCACTATGTGCCGCGCAACGAGCCGGCCGATGGCCTGGCGGGCGGCAAGGTGGTCCATGTCGAGCGTGTCGAGTGGAATTTCATCCCGGACCAGAACACCGCGCTGTCGGCCTTCAAGGGCGGCGAGATGGATGTGTACGAACTGCCGCCCGCCGATTTCCTGGACCCGCTGACCAAGGACGCGAATGTGAAACTGGCGGTGGACCCGCTGGGCAACCAGGGCTGGCTGCGGCCGAACCACCAGTTGCCGCCCTTCAACCACCCCAAGGCGCGGCAGGCATTGACCTATCTGGTGAACCAGGACGAGTACCTGGCGGCGGCGGGCTTTCCCGCCAAGTACCGTCATCCGACCTGCCTGGCCTATTTCATGTGCGGCAGCGTGAACGACACCCAGGCGGGGGCGCAAGCCTACCAGGGCGGCCAGAACCTGGAAAAGGCCAAGCAACTGCTCAAGGAGGCGGGCTACAAGGGTGAAAAGGTCGTGGTGCTGGCTCCGTCGGAGCCGCCCATCCAGGCGGCTGCGGCCCTGGTGACCATCCAGAACCTGAAGAAGATCGGCGTCAACGTCGAGGCCCAGGCGATGGACTGGGGAACCCTGCAGGCGCGCCGCGCCAAGAAGGACGGCTGGAACATCTTCCACACCTATTCGGTCGGCGCCGACGTCTACTCTCCCGCCGTCAATGCCTACGCCCAGGCCAGTTGCGAGGCCGCGCCGTCGGGCTGGCCCTGCGACGCGGAGCTGGAAAAGCTGCGCGCGGATTGGGTGGCCGAGAGCGACCCGGCAGCGCGCAAGCAACTGACCGACGCCATCCAGACCCGCATGTACGAAGTCGTGCCCTACGTGAATTTCGGCCAGTTCTTCCAGCCTATGGCCTACCGCAGCAACCTCAGCGGTGTGCTGAACGTCGGCATCCCGGTGATGTGGAACGTCGAGAAGAAATAAGGCGCTAGACCGGCACATGCGCCCCGGCCGGCCGCGGACATCCGCGCCGGCCGGCGGGCAGCCCCACCCTGTTTCCAGAGCAACCAGAGATTCCCCATGTATCTCCTGATCAAACGGATCGTCGCGGTCATCCCGGTGCTGGCCATCGTGGCAGTGATCGTGTTTCTGCTGCTGCGCCTGTCGCCCGGCGATCCCGCCGTGATCATCGCTGGCGATACGGCCAGCGCCGAGGATATCGAGAACATCCGCCGTTCGCTGGGGCTGGACCAGCCGCTGGTCCAGCAGTTCTTCCAGTGGGTGTGGCGCATGCTGCATGGCGACTTCGGCAACTCGGTGTTCTCCGGCATGCCGGTGTCGCAACTGATACTGCAGCGCGCCGAGCCCACCTTGTGGCTCACGGCGCTGACGATGCTGTTCGCCATCGTGTTCGCGCTTCCCATGGGCATCTGGGCCGCCTGGAAAGCCGGCACCTGGATCGACCGGGTGATGACGGTGCTCTCGGTGGTGGCGTTCTCGCTGCCGGTGTTCCTGATCGGCTACGGCCTGGTCTACGGGTTCTCGACCCAGCTCGGCTGGCTGCCGGTTCAGGGCTTCAAGAGCCTGTCGGAGGGCTGGTCGCCCTTCATCCGGCACCTGATCCTGCCGGTGGTCAGTGGCGGACTGATCTACACCGCGCTGCTGGCGCGCATGACGCGGGCGACGATGGTCGAGGTGCTGGGCGAGGACTACATCCGCACCGCCCGCGCCAAGGGCCTGCTGCGCCATCGGCTGCTGCTGCGCCATGCGCTGAAGAACGCCGCGGTGCCCATCGTGACCACGATAGGCCTGGGCGTGGCCATGCTGCTGGGCGGCGTGATCGTCACCGAGAGCGTGTTCGCGATCCCGGGCATCGGCCGCCTGACGGTGGACTCCATCCTGCGCCGCGACTACCCGGTGATCCAGGGCATCGTGCTGGTCACTTCCATGGCCTACGTGCTGATCAACCTCGTGATCGACCTGTTGTACAGCCTGTTCGATCCCCGCATCCGCTATTGACGCGGCAGACGCAAGTACCCAGGAGTTTTCAAGATGGATGTCACTCTCGATCAACTGGAGGCGCGCATCGCGCGCGAGGCCCGCCGGCCGGTCCTGCTGCGCTTTGCCACACGCCACCCGATGCTGGTGCTGGGCCTCGCGATGCTGCTGGCGATGCTGCTGGCCGCCCTGCTGGCGCCCTGGCTGAGCCCGCACGACCCGACCGAAATGAACGTGGTCCAGCGCCTGAAGCCGGCCTCGGCCACCTACCTGTTCGGCACCGACGCTCTGGGGCGCGACATCTTCTCGCGCACGCTGTACGGCGCGCGTGTCTCGCTGCTGGTCGGCTTTTGCGTGGCGTTGCTGAGCGTTGCGGTGGGCATCGTGATCGGCACCGTGGCCGGATTCAGCCGCTGGGCCGACGCCGTGATCATGCGGATCATGGACGGCATGATGGCCATTCCCGGCATCCTGCTGGCGGTGGCGCTGATGACCTTGATGCAGGCCAGCATCCAGACCGTGGTGATCGCCATCGCCCTGCCGGAAATTCCGCGCGTGGTGCGGCTGGTCCGTTCGCTGGTGCTGACCATCCGCGAGCAGCCCTACATCCAGGCGGCGGAAGCGATGGGTACGCGCCTGCCGGTGATCCTGGCGCGCCATGTGGTGCCCAATCTGCTGACGCCGCTCATCGTGCAGGCCAGTTTCATCTGCGCCTCGGCCATGATCTTCGAAGCCTATCTGAGCTTCCTCGGAGCCGGCACGCCGCCCGAAGTGCCGAGCTGGGGCAACATCATGGCCGACGGCCGCTCGGTGGTGCAACTGGCGTTCGGCGTGATTCTGTACCCGGGGCTGTTCCTCGGGCTGACGGTACTGGCCGTGAACCTGGTCGGCGACGGCCTGCGCGATCTGCTCGACCCCCGCATCGCCAAGAAACTCTGACCTGGAGCCCGACATGAGCAGCCCGATACTTGAAGTCGACGACCTGCACCTGAGCTTTGCCAGCCGCGACGGCGTCACGCGCGCGGTGGAAGGCATCTCCTACCAGGTGCATGCGGGTGAAATGCTGGGTGTGGTCGGCGAATCCGGCTGCGGCAAGAGCGTGACCGCCATGGCCATCCTGCGCCTGCTGCCCCCAGCGCCCACCACCCATGCGCGCGGCGCGATCCGCTTTCGCGGCGAAGACCTGCTGCAGGCCAGCGAGGCGCGCATGCAGGAGATCCGCGGCAATGCGATCTCCATGATCTTCCAGGACCCCATGACCTCGCTGAACCCGGTGCTGACCATAGGCGAACAGATCGCCGAAGTCCTGATCCTGCATCAGCGCATGGGCCGCAAGGCGGCCTGGGAGCGTGCGGCCGAACTGCTGGCGCTGGTCAATATTCCCGACCCGCAGCGGCGCGTGAAGGAGTACCCCCACCAGTTTTCCGGCGGCATGCGCCAGCGCGCCATGATTGCGCTGGCGCTGGCCTGCAAACCGGCCGTGCTGATCGCCGACGAGCCGACCACCGCCCTGGACGTCACGATCCAGGCGCAGATCATGGATTTGCTCGATCGCCTGCGGCGCGAGACCGGCACCGCGATCGTGCTCATCACGCACGATCTTGGAGTGGTTGCCGAAAGCTGCGACCGGGTGGTGGTGATGTACGCCGGGCGCAAGGTCGAAGAGGCAAGCACCGCCGAGCTCTTCGCCCGCCCCAGCCACCCCTACACCCGCGGCCTGCTGGGCGCGATACCCCACCTCGATACACCACTGACACAGCCGCGCACACGCCTGTGCGAGATTCCCGGGATGGTGCCCTCGCTGCGCACGGCGGCGGTGGGCTGCCGCTTCGCCCCGCGCTGCGCGCAGGTGCAAGACGTCTGCCACGCGCGGATCCCGCCGCTGGAGGGGCTGACCGCCGCCGATGACACCCACCGCGCTGCCTGCTGGCAACTCGCGCAGGATTTCGAGAGAGCCGCCGCATGAACCACCTTTCCGCCGAACTTACGCAGGTCGCCGCCGTGGCCGCCAAGCCGCCGCTGCTGGAAGTGCAAAACCTGGTCAAGTACTACCCGGGGCGGGGCGTCTGGCCGCGCCCGCGCCCGATCAAGGCGGTCGACGACATTTCCTTTTCGATCGGCTACGGGGAAACGCTGGGGCTGGTGGGCGAGTCGGGCTGTGGCAAGTCGACCGCCGCCAAGACCATCCTGCGCCTGATCGAGCCGACCGCAGGCCGCATCCTGCTGGAGGGAACCGACGTCGCCAGCTTATCGCCCACCCAGTTCCGCCCGTACCGGCGGGACTTGCAGATCGTGTTCCAGGACCCCTATGCCTCGCTCAACCCGCGCATGCGCGCGGCCGAAATCGTCGCCGAGCCGCTGCGCAATTTCTCCCGGGGCAAGGCGGTGGATCCGGAGCGCGTGGCCGAGCTGTTCGAGCGTGTCGGGCTGGACAAGGCGGCCATGCGCAAGTTCCCGAGTGAATTTTCGGGCGGCCAGCGCCAGCGTCTGGGCATTGCCCGCGCACTCGCGCTCAAGCCCAAGCTGATCGTCTGCGACGAGCCGGTGTCCGCGCTCGACGTCTCCATCCAGGCGCAGGTCATCAACCTGCTGCAAGACCTGCAACAGGATCTCGGGCTGTCCTACCTGTTCGTCGCGCACGACTTGGCCGTGGTGCGGCACATCAGCCAGCGTGTCGCGGTGATGTACCTGGGCCGGATCGTCGAAATCGGCCCGGTTGGCACGCTGTACACGCAGCCGCGCCATCCCTACACCAAAGCCCTGCTGGCGGCGGTGCCGAAGATCGGCGCGCAGGGTGCGCGGGAAAAGACCTTGTTGAAGGGTGATATCCCCAGCCCGGCCCATCCCCCTTCCGGCTGCACCTTTCGTACCCGCTGCCCGATGGCGCGGCCGGAGTGCGGCCACAGTGCACCTGCCTTGCAGGCGCAGGGCGAGGGGCATTGGGCTGCCTGCCATTTCATTGGGGCAGAGGCGCCGACGGCAGGCAGCGCCTTGCGCGCGCCGGCGGACACAGCAGTGGCCCCTAGCGCCAGCGCTGCGCCGTGAAGGCAAACATGCCCGTGCGGCTGGGCCATACCAGGCCCAGCACGATGGCGGCGGCCTGCATGGCGTAGGCCAGGGCCAGCAGCATGCCTCGGTCGCGTTCGGGCGCGATGCGCGCGGACAGCAGCGCGCCCAGCGCCACACCTGCACCGAACAGGGGCCAGAACAGGAGCAGGGGGTGGCTATGGACCGCGCGCACACAGCGCCACACCCGCACCGAACAGGGGCCAGAACAGGTCGGGCCAGGCCGAACCCGCGGGCAGCACATGGCGCGCAATCATCGGTAGGAATGTGACCGTGATATTTAGGTCTGGTCTGACATGGATGTCTGCGGAAAGGCAAAATTCGGCAGCGTGAAGGTCTGAAGGGTTTGCAGTCTTACATTCGGCCTGTCGGTGCAGGGTGTTGGTCTTGCTTGCCCTGATGTCATTCGCGGGTGGGGTTCCAGTCTGCACATCGGGTTTGATGCCCTTTTTTCCTATCGGATTGCCCCAGCTCGGCCGACCTGTCCGTCGGATGCGGACTGGCCCCATCAGATTTCTTCAGGCTCGCTTGCCGAGAAAAACGCCAGTGCTGTTGCCTGGATCGCTGGGCTGTTATAATTTATATGTTGTAGCGATTTCGCTTACCTTAGCTACATACAGGTTCGAATCGGGCAGCGGTTCCCCCAACACCGCAGACCTTCACCTCGCCCCACCTCAAAAGGGTTTTAGGTGATCTGACTTTCCCCATCGTGGCGAGCTTTTTGGTGGCAGTTGAGCTGTCGCCGTGTCCTTATCCGTCTGCCATCGCGGTGGGTGTGGACGTGGGTCATTCGTACCCGACATTTACTGAGTATGCAGTTGCGCAAGGTCGCTGCTGGTTGATCAATCCGATCTCGCTGCCGTGAGTTTCATGTCAGCGCCCTGGCAATGGTCCGCGTGCGCTGACTCCTCTGTAACCCCCTGGTTTTAACCTGCGCCCGATTTTTCGCAGGGCGCTTTTTTGAAAGGCTCGAAATGAGCAACAAACTGTACGTTGGAAATCTTTCTTACTCTGTTCGTGATGAAGATCTGCAACAGCATTTTTCTTCCTTTGGGAGTGTGCAATCTGCCAAAGTGATGACGGAGCGCGATACGGGTCGCTCTAAAGGCTTTGGCTTTGTTGAGATGTCCAGCGGCTCGGAGGCCGAGGCGGCCATCCAGGGGGCGAACGGCAAGAATATGGGAGGGCGTGACCTTACCGTCAATATCGCTCGCCCGATGGAAGCGCGCCCTCCCCGCAGCGGTGGCTTTGGTGGTGGTTACGCAGGTAGCCGCCGCAGCTACTAAATCGCGATTGAAGATCACGAATGGCCAGCGCGAGCGCTGGCCATTTTTTTCCCAGGGTGGTGTCAAGAGCCAAGTGCAACGCTGATTGCAATCGGCGGATGAAAGCCATGAGGCACATCGCCTGCGCATGACGGCGGGCGGCCGATGCGGCGCAGCAGCTTGGTGTCTGTGCTCTCCTCCAGGCATCTTGATGCGCGCGCCCGCTGCCGACAGCGAGATATGCGAGTGCTCCGCGCCACGCGTGGGCGCCGGTCCGCGCTCCTATCCCCTGGGCTCCTCGTGCATCTTCTTGAAGTGCATCAGGCCCGGCGCCCACATGTGCTTGACCGGGTCCACATCCACGTGCACGACGGCGCATTTGCCGCTGGCCAGCGCCCGCTCCAGCGCAGGCTTGAGTTCGCGCGGGTCCGAGACGCGCTCGCCGTGCGCGCCCATGGAGCGGGCCAGCGCGTCGAACTCGATTTCGCCCAGATCCGCCTTGATGGTCTCCTCCGGCCCCAGGTGCTTCATCAGTAGCGTCTTGATCGGCCGCAGCATGAACTGCTGGTTCATCTTCACCATGCCCCACTGGCGGTCGCTGAGCACGATGTAGATCACCTGCGCGTGGTTGCGCACTGCGGTTTCGACCTCCTGCGGGTGAAAGCCGAAGGCGCCGTCGCCGATGATGCAGCACACGGGCCGGCCCGGCAGCGCGATGGCCGCGCCCACGGCCTGCGACATGCCCGCGCCCAGCATGCCGAATTTGAAGGTCGAGACGATGCGGTTGGGCACGAGCGCGCGGTGATAGAACATGGCCCAGATCGTGGCGTTGCCGCCGTCGGCCACGAGCACGCTGTCCCTGGGAAAGACCTCGCCGCAGACCGCGCCGATGTGCGCCGGGTGCATGGGGACGGCCATGTCGGCCAGCGCCTTGTCCCATTTGGCGCGCTCGCCTTGCATGGCGCGGGCGTAGTCGGCATTGCGCGCGCGCCGCTGCTGCAGCGGCATGCGCTCGACGCGGGTCTGCAGCGCCTCGGCGAGCTCGCGCAGGAACTGCCGGGCGTCGGCCACGATGGGTAGGTCGGCGGGTTTGTTCAGGCCGATGAGCTCGCCGTCGATGTCCACCTGGATGGTCTTTTGCTGAGCGGGATCGCGCCAGTAGGGCGGTCTTCCCCACCAGTCGGTTTCGCCCACGCGCGAGCCGACGATCAAGGCCACGTCGGCGTTGTTGCGCACCAGGTGATTGACCGTCACGTGAGGCATGGGGATGGCCAGTGGTGAATCCTCGGGCAGCACGCCGCGCGCGGCCCAGCTGGTGGTGACGGGCGCCTGCAGCAGCTCGGCCACGCGCGCCAGCTCCTCGAACGCCCCCGCGTGGATCACGCCGCTGCCCGCGTGGATCATGGGCAGCTGCGCCTGTGCCAGCCAGTCGGCCGCCTGCTGCACCTGCTGCGGCCCGGCCGCCAGCGGCATCACGTTGCGGTACTGGTGCGGTGCCCACAGGGCAGCGGCCCCGGCCTTGCCGTTCATGATGGTCTCGGGCACGTCCAGGTGCACCACGCCGGGGCGGCCGAGCCAGCTTTTGCGCAGCGCCTTGCGGGCCAGCTCCGGCACGCGATCGAAACTGGAGACGGCGGCACTCCATTTGGCGATTTTCGCGATCACGCCGCTCTGGTCGAAGCACTGGTAGGCGCCGCCCCGGTCGGGGTACATGATGCTCGGGCGGCGCGCGCTGGTGATGGCCAGCACCCGGTTGCCCTCGCCTTGTTCCACCACCAGGCCGGGCAGCAGATTGGCCACGCCCGGGCCGTTGCTGGCCATGCACACGCCGAGCTTGCCTGTGAGGCGCGCGTAGGCGCCCGCCATATGGGCGGCGCAGCTCTCGTGGCGCGGCGTGACGATCGCTATGCCCAGGCGGTGCAGCGCTTCGTAAAAACCGAAGTAGGTGCCGTCGATGATGCCGAAGACCTTTTCCACGCCTTCGGCGCGCAGCATGCGCGCAAGGACTTCGCCGCCCGAGATTTCTGCCATGCCGGTCTCCTGTCGTGTTGCGTGCGGGGTGCGCCACCCCGCATGGGTGCCTGTGGGTGTCGCCATGCTCGCATGATGGATGTGAAACATTTCTCATGCAGCCATGAAACCTGATATTTCATTTTCAGTTGATTTTGGACAAATATGGTGACAGACCCTTCATCGGCAGCCTTGCGTGCCATCGCGGTGCTGGAAGCGGTGACAGGCGCGCCGTGGCACGGACGCTGAGTGATCTGGTGGCGGCGACGGGCTTGGCCAAGCCGACCGTGCACTGCATCGCGCATCTGCTGGAGGATGCGGGTCTGCTGGTGCGCGAGCCCGACGGCAAGCGCTATGCACCCGGGCCGCGCCTGTCGGCCCTGGCGCTGCAGGTGCTGGTGGGCAGCCACTGGAATGCGCCGCGCCACGCCATCCCGCAGTCGCTGGTGCAGCGGCTGGGCGAGACCTGCAACCTCACCATGCTCGACGGCGCGCAGGTGGTGTATATGGACCGCGTGCAGGCGCAGTGGCCGCTGCGCCTGAGTTTTCAGCCCGGCTCGCGCGTGCCCGCGCACGCGAGCGCCAGCGGCAAGCTGCTGCTGGCCTTGCTGCCCGCGCGCGAGCGCCAGCGCATCCTCTAGCGGCTGCCGCAGCGCTTCACCGCCGCCACGCTCACGCAGGCGCAGGCGCAGGCGCAGGCGCTGCGCGAGGCGGCGGCGCAGCTGGCGCACACGTTGTTTCCCGGTGAGGCGCCTTAAGTTTCCTCTAAGCCGGCCCTCGGACACTGCCTTTCCATCGAAGCAATCCTCACGGAAAGGCACACCATGAACTCCCTGATTTCCACTCCGCGCCGCCTCGTCGCGGCATTGCTTGCGGCGGGTGTCCTGGGCGCCACGGGCGCCGGGCTGATGACGGCGCGCACGGCGCACGCGTTCTCCTTCGGCAATGCCGCGACGGCGGCCGCGGCCAATGCTGATGCGCCGTCCGCCGCGCCTGCGCTGGTTACGCTGCCGGATTTTTCGCAGATCACGCAGCGCTATGGCGCGGCGGTGGTCAACATCAGCGTGAGCGGCGTGCGCAACGTCTCGGACAACGGCGATGACGACGGCTCCGGCGCGGCTTCGCGCCAGCACCCGGGCCCGCAGATCGACCCGGACGACCCGTTCGCGCCGTTCTTCCGCTATTTCGGCGTGCCCGGCGGCGCGCTGCGCGGACCGCAGATGCAGCGGCCCATGCGCGGCGAGGGCTCGGGCTTCATCATCGATCCCAACGGCATCGTCCTGACCAACGCGCACGTGGTCAAGGGCGCCGATCGTGTGACGGTCAAGCTCACCGACCGGCGCGAGTTCAGGGCCAAGGTGCTGGGCTCCGACCCCAAGACCGACATTGCGGTGCTCAAGATCGACGCCACGGGCCTGCCGACGGTCAAGCTGGGCAGTTCCAACGACGTCAAGGTCGGCGAATGGGTGCTGGCCATCGGCTCGCCCTTCGGTTTCGAGAATTCCGTGACGGCGGGTGTGGTCAGCGCCAAGGGGCGCACGCTGCCGGACGACAGCTACGTGCCCTTCATCCAGACCGACGCGGCGGTGAACCCGGGCAATTCCGGTGGGCCGCTGTTCAACACGCGCGGTGAGGTGGTGGGCATCAACTCGCAGATCTACAGCCGCACCGGCGGCTATCAGGGCGTCTCGTTCGCCATCCCGATCGAGGTGGCGACGCACGTGGAGCAGCAGATCGTCAAGACCGGCAAAGTCGAGCATGCGCGCCTGGGCGTGACGGTGCAGGGCGTGAACCAGACCTTCGCCAATTCGTTCAAGCTGGCCAAACCCGAAGGGGCGCTCGTGGCCAACGTTGATGAAGACGGCCCCGCAGCGAAGGCGGGATTGAAGACCGGTGACGTGATCCTCAAGATCAACGACGAGCCCATCGTCACCTCGGGCGACCTGCCCGCCTACATCGGCCAGTCGCTGCCCGGCCAGAAGGTGCAGCTCGAAGTCTGGCGCGACGGCGCGGCCAAGACCCTCGTGGCCACGCTGGGCAATGCCAACGACAGGAGCGGCCAGGTCGCGCAGGCGAGCGCTGGCGTGAAGAAGGGCCAGCTCGGTCTGGTGCTGCGGCCGCTGCAATCGCAGGAAGCGCGCGCGGCGGGCGTGGACCATGGCCTGCTGATCGAGGATGTGCGCGGCCCGGCCGCCCTCGCGGGCGTGCAGGGCGGCGACGTACTGCTGGCGATCAATGGCATGCCCGTCAGGAGCATGGACCAGGTGCGCGCGGCCATGGACAAGTCAGGCAAGTCGGTGGCGCTCTTGATCAAGCGCGACGGCGACAAGATCTTCGTGCCGGTGAACATCGGCTGAGGGTCTGCGAATGCCCAAGGCGCATGGCTTATCCTGACGGCCATGCGCTTGTTGCTTGTCGAAGACGATGCCATGATCGGCGAAGCCGTGCACGATTTGCTGCGCGAGCAGGACTACGCGGTCGACTGGGTGCGCGACGGGAATCAGGCCGATACGGCGCTCATGACCCAGGGCTACGACTTGGTGCTGCTCGACCTGGGCCTGCCGGGGCGCGATGGCCTCGCGGTGCTGCGTGCGCTGCGCGCCCGGCGCGACCGCACGCCGGTGCTGATTGCCACCGCGCGCGACGGCGTCGCCGAGCGCATCGCGGGGCTGGACGCGGGCGCCGATGATTACGTCCTGAAGCCCTACGACCTCGACGAATTGCTGGCGCGCATCCGCGCGCTGCTGCGCCGCGCGGCCGGGCGCGCCGAACCGGTGTACGAGCACAAGGGCGTCACGATCAACCCGGCCACGCGCGAGGTGACGGTGCAGGGCCGGCCCGTGGTGCTTTCGGCACGCGAGTGGGCGGTGCTCGAGCCGCTGATCGCGCGCCCGGGTCTGGTGCTCTCGCGCCAGCAGCTTGAAGACAAGCTCTACGGCTGGGGCGAGGAAATCGGCAGCAACGCCGTGGAAGTCTTCATCCACGGCCTGCGCAGGAAGCTGGGCGCCGCGCTCGTGCTCAACGTGCGCGGCGTCGGCTACATGGTGCCCAAATGAGTGCGCACTGGCACCTGCCGCAGTCGCTGCGTCTGCGGTTGCTCATGTTTTTGATAGCTGCCATCGTTTTGACGGCGGGCGTTCAAGGCCTTTTTGCCTATAAAACGGCCTTGGATGAGGCCGATGCGCTGTTCGACTACCACATGCAGCAGACGGCGTTTGCCCTGCGCGCGGGGCTGCCGGCCGACGCCAAGGGCATGGGGAGCCTGCGCCCCGAGTACCAGAACAATGAATTCATCGTGCAGGTCTGGACCAACGAGGGTCTGCGCATCTTCGAGTCCGCCATGGGCGATCTGCTGCCGCAGCGCGCGGTGCTGGGCTTTCAGGAGGTGCGCGCGCGCGGCAGCACCTACCGCGTGTTCTCGCTGCAGACACGCTCGCAGGTCATTCAGGTGGCGCAGGACATGGCGGTGCGCCACCGGCTCGCGCGCGGCATGGCCTGGCGCTCGTTGCTGCCGCTGGCGGTGATGGCGCCGCTGCTGGCGCTGGCGGTGTGGTGGCTGCTCGGGCGCCTGTTTGTGCCGGTGGACCGGGTGCGCGCGCAGGTGGCGCGGCGCCAGCCGCAGGACCTCTCGGCGGTGGACGAGGGCGAGCTTCCGGCCGAGGTGCAGCCGCTGGTGCGCGAGCTCAACGGCCTGTTCGAGCGCGTGCGCCGCGCCTTCGCCGCGCAGCAGGATTTCGTGGCCGATGCGGCGCACGAGCTGCGCTCGCCGTTGGCGGCCCTGAAATTGCAGGCACAGGGCTTGCGCCGCGCGGTGGATGAGCCCACGCGCGCGCGCGCGGTGGCGCGGCTGGAAGCGGGCATCGACCGCGCCGCCCGGCTCGTCGAGCAACTGCTGGTGCTGGCGCGCCAGGAAGCGGCGGGCAGCCCGCTGGAGCCGGTGGATCTGCCGGGAGTGGTGCGGCTGGCGCTGGCCGATGTGGCCGCGAGCGCGCAGGCGCGGGGCATCGACGCGGGGCTGCAGGAGGGTGTCCCCGATGCCTGCCAGGTGGTCGGTGTGGCCGAGGAGCTGCGCCTGCTGGTGCGCAACCTGCTGGACAACGCGATCAAGTACACGCCAGAGGGCGGGCGCGTCGATGTGTCGCTCAGGCACGAGGGTGCGGGCTGGTGCCTGAGCGTCGAGGACAGCGGCCCCGGCATCCCCGAGGACGAGCGCGAGCGCGTGCTGGGGCGCTTTTACCGCTCGCCGCAGAGCGCGCAGCAGGCGCCGGGCAGCGGCCTGGGGCTGGCCATCGTGCAGGCCATCGCCCGGCGCCATGGCGCGCAGCTGGTGCTCGGCGCGTCGCAGCGCCTGGGCGGCATGAGCGCGACCTTGATCTTCCCCGAGAAGACTATACAAACCATAGCTGAACGCGCTTCTACGGCGATCGTTGCAGCCGAAAATCCTTCGCAAGTTTGAAGAACGCCGCGAGGTAGTCCACCGTGAGTTCGCCCTCGCGCGTGCCCAGGTGGATCTGCTTGGCGATGCCCTTTTTTCCCAGGCGCAGCGGCACCACCGCCATGCGCTCGGCGTACTCCAGCGCCAGCCAGCGCGGCAGCGCCGCGACGCCCCGGCCGCTTTCCACCATCTGCACCATGATGTCGGTCGTCTCTATCGTCTTGTGGCGCCTGGGCGCCTGGCCCGCGGGCAGCAGGAATTGCGTGTAGACGTCCAGCCGATCGGTTGAAACCGGGTAGGTGATGAGCGTCTCCTGCGCGAGATCGCGTGGCCGCAGGTATTCGCGATCCGTCAGGGGGTGCGCCCGGGCGACGAGCAGAACCTGTTCGTAGTCGAACACCGGTTCGAACACCAGCCCGGGTCGATGGACCGGGTCGGGCGTGACGAGCAGGTCGATTTCATACGCCAGCAGCGCGCCGATGCCGCCGAACTGGAATTTCTGGCGCACATCCACGTCCACGTCCGGCCAGGCCTTGAGATAGGGCGAGACGATCTTCAGCAGCCACTGGTAGCAGGGGTGGCACTCCATGCCGATGCGCAGGCTCCCGCGCTCGCCTTGCGCGAACTGGCGCAGGCGCTGCTCGGCCAGTTCGAGCTGCGGCAGCAGGCGCTGCGCCTGCGCCAGCAGATAGCGCCCGGCCTGCGTCAGGCGCAGCCCCCGGCCCTCGCGCAGCCAGATGGCTGTGCCCAATTGCTGTTCGAGCTTTTTCATGCTGTGGCTGAGCGCCGATTGCGTCAGGAACAGACGCTCGGCCGCCGCGGTGAGCGAGCCCTGCTTCTCGACCTCGGTGACGATGGCCAGATGGATTCGCTCCAGTGTTGACATGAATGAAATTCATTGAAATGTGAATTAATACCATTTTACGTCATCAATCATTTTTCCTACGATGCATTTGATTCATGCATCCGGAAGGAAAAACAATGACGACCCTGCACAACCTGGGCTTCCCGCGCATCGGCGCGCAGCGCGAACTCAAATGGGCGCTGGAGCGCTACTGGAAAGGGCAAGGCCAGCGCGAGCAGCTGCTGGCCACGGCCGCCGAGCTGAGGCAGCGCCACTGGGCGTGGCAGCAGGGCCTGGCCTGGGTGCCTGTGGGCGATTTTTCGTTCTACGACCAGGTGCTGGACATGAGTTTCACGCTCGGCAACCTGCCCGAGCGCGTGCGCGGCGAACCCGGTGATGAACTGGATGATTACTTTCGCGTGGCGCGCGGCAGGAGCGCCGACAGCGCTGAGCACGGCCATGACGGGCATCACCGTGGCTGTGGCGGCGTGGCGGCTGGCGAGATGACCAAATGGTTTGATACCAATTACCACTACATCGTGCCCGAGCTCACCGCGGATACGTCGTTTCGGCTCGACGCCTCGCGCCTGCTCGCACAGCTGCATGAAGCGCGCGCGCAGGGCATTCCCGCCAAGCCGGTAATCATCGGGCCGGTGACCTACCTGGCGCTGGCCAAGGCGCACGACGGCTCCAGCAAGCTGGCGCTGCTCGACCGCCTGCTGCCGGTCTATGCCGAGCTGCTCGAAGCGCTGGCGGGCGAGGGCGTGCAGTGGGTGCAGATCGACGAGCCCCTGCTCGTGACCGAGCTCGATGCCGACTGGCAGCACGCGTTCAACACCGCGTACCACCAGCTCAAGAGCAGCCGCGTGAAGATCCTGCTGGCCAGCTACTTCGGCGCCTTGCTGGACAACAAGTACCTCGCGGCCCACCTGCCGGTGGCGGGGCTGCATGTGGATGCGTTGGCGAGCCGCGAGGATGCGCGCCAGCTCATCGGCCTGCTGCCGCCGCACAAGGTGCTGTCGCTGGGCGTGATCGACGGGCGCAACGTCTGGAAGACCGATTTGGCCGCGCTGCTCGATTGGCTGGAGCCAGTCGCGGCGCAGCTCGGCGACCGCCTGTGGCTTGCGCCCACGTGCTCGTTGCTGCACGTGCCGGTCGATCTGGACAGCGAAGACCGGCTCGACCCAGAAATCAAGTCCTGGCTGGCGTTCGCGCTGCAGAAACTCGGCGAACTGCGCGTGCTGGGACGGGCCCTGGACGAAGGGCGCGCCGCGGTGGCGGCGGAACTCGCCAGCAATGCCAGGGCCCTGGCCAGCCGCCGCCAGTCCTCGCGTGTGCATGATGCGCAGGTGCAGCAGGCGCTGGCGCAGGTTACGCCCGCGATGCAGCAGCGCCACAGTCCCTACGCCGTGCGCGCGCCGCTGCAGGCGGGCAAGCTCGGCCTGCCGGCGTTTCCGACGACGACCATAGGCTCGTTCCCGCAGACCGCCGAGATTCGCCACGCGCGCAAGGAACACAAGGCCGCTCGCCTGAGCGATGCCGAGTACGAAAAGGCCATGCGTGCCGAGATCGCGCACAGCGTGCGCGAGCAGGAGGCGCTGGGCCTGGATGTGCTGGTGCACGGCGAGGCCGAGCGCAACGACATGGTCGAGTACTTCGGCGAACAGCTCGCGGGCTATGCCTTCAGCGGCCACGGCTGGGTGCAGTCCTACGGTTCGCGATGCGTCAAGCCCCCCATCCTCTACGGTGACGTCAAGCGCAGGCACGCCATCACCGTGGACTGGATCCGCTACGCGCAGTCGCTCACCCGGCGGCCGGTCAAGGGCATGCTCACCGGGCCGGTGACCATGCTCAACTGGTCCTTTGCGCGCGACGATCAGCCGCGCAGCACCACCTGCCGTCAGCTTGCGCTTGCGCTGCGCGGCGAGGTGCTGGATCTGGAGGCGGCGGGTATTTGCATCATCCAGATCGACGAGGCGGCGTTTCGTGAAGGCCTGCCGCTGCGCCATGCGCAGTGGCAGGAATATCTCGGCTGGGCCATCGCCGCGTTTCGCCTCATGGCCAATGGCGTGCGCGACGAGACGCAGATCCACAGCCACATGTGCTATTCGGAATTCAACGACATCATCGCCTCGATCGCGGCGATGGACGCGGACGTGATCACCATCGAGAATTCGCGCTCGGGCATGGAATTGCTCGGTGCCTTCGAGCACTTTGCCTACCCCAACGGCATCGGCCCGGGCGTGTACGACATCCATTCGCCCAACGTGCCGACGCAGGCGAGCATCGCGGCGCGCATGCGCGAGGCGGCGCGGCGCATCCCGGCGAACCAGCTCTGGGTCAACCCGGACTGCGGCCTGAAAACCCGGCAGTGGAGCGAGGTGGTGCCATCGCTCGCGCACATGGTGGCCGCGGCCAGGGAGCTGCGCGAGGCGGCCTGAAGAGCCCGGTGGCCCCGGCTGGGCAGACGGCGCGACGGATGACGTCGCCCGTCAGGCCTTCTTCGCCTCGGCCGCCTGCGCGTGCTGCGCCATCTGGTCAATGGCCAGCGACGAGTGCGCGTAGGCGCCGCCCGCGCGCATCTCGGCGGCGACCCAGATCGCCTCCATGACCTGGCCCTCGGTGGCGCCCGCCTTGAGCGCGGCGTCGGTGTGGCCGCGGATGCAGTAGGGGCACTGCGTCACGTGCGCCACGGCCACGGCGATCAGCTGCTTGGTTTTTACGTCCAGCTCGCCTTCGGCAAAGGCCGCCGCGCTGAAGGCGCGAAACGCCTCGAGCTGCTTGGGCGCGAGTTCGCGGCGCTTGCGCGCGATGTCGGCGCTGCTGGCGGGGTAGATGGCGTGTTCCATGAAACTTCTCCTATTGCACGTTCAGGCCCGCGGGACTCAGCAGGTAGTCGCGCAACGCGACCGCGTTGTTCACGGTTTCGTCGCGGGCGCTGTAGACCAGCGTGATCACGCCCTTGTTCGCGCGTTCGCGCAGCGCGTTGAATTGATCGGCGTGCTCGGCCAGCTCGGCGGCGTAGCGGCGGCGAAACTCGGGCCACAACTCGTGCTGGTGGTTGAACCAGTGACGCAATTCGGTGCTCGGCGAGAGCGCCTTGTTCCATTCGGTGAGCTGCAGCGCCTCTTTTTTCAGACCGCGTGGCCACAGCCGGTCGACCAAGATGCGCTCGCCATCCTCGGGCGAGGGCGCCTCGTAGGCGCGCTTGATGCGCACATGGCTGGCTGGAATCTTGCTGCTCATACTGCCGTGCCTCCACACATGCCCATGACGGCCTCAGGATACGCCGCCGCGGCAATGCCTGCCGCCTTCGCCACTATTTCGTGGGCCCCGAGGCGTGAGCGCCGTGGCCTGCGTGCCGCTCAATGCACCGGTCGCCCCAGCCGCTTGCTCGCCCGCGATATCGCGTAATTCACCAGGCAGTAAAGCAGCGCCACAACGAGGTACACCGGCACCAGCGCGTGGTAGTTGGCAATCAGCACCTTGGCGTTCTGCATCAGTTCACCGTAGGTGACGACGTAGCCGAAGGTGGTGTCCTTGACGACGATGACGAGTTGCGCGACCAGCGCCGGGATGATGTAGCGCAGGGCCTGGGGAAAGACGATGAGGAAGAACACCTGGGCTTCGGTCATCCCCAGGCTGCGCGCCGCGTCGGTCTGGCCGCGGGGCACGGCGAGCACGCCCGCGCGGTAGACCTCGGCCACCACGGCGGCGGCGCTCAAGGCGACGGGCAGCGTCAGCATCCAGTAGGTGCTTAGCTTGATGCCGACCTGCGGCAGCACCAGGAAGCATACGTAGATGAGCAGCAGCGTCGGCGTGCCGCGCAGGAACTCGATGAGCGCAATGCTCGGCCAGCGCACGAGCCGCAGCCGCGCCAGGCGCCCCAGCACCAGCGCCAGCCCGAGGGTCAGCGCGATCGCTGCCGCCATCGCCGCCGATGCCACCGTGCCGAGCAGGCCTTGGGCCAGGAAGGCCCAGGTGGTCGGCCAGGCGAAGAAGTTCCAGAACCGGGCGTCGAGCTGCCCCGCGAAGTGAAAGCGGGCCACGATGCCCGCGGCCAGCAGCACCAGAGCCGCGGCCGCGAGCGCGCTGAACGCCCGCGTGACGGCCCGGGCGCGCGGGCTTGGTGCGCCGAACAGGACGTCTTCCAGGGGGCGGCTCATCGCAGGATCCGCGCCTTGTGTTCCAGGGCGGCGCCGGCCCAGGCGATGAGCAGGCCGGTGGCCACGTACATCGCGGCCGCGAGCGCGAACGCGGCCATGCCGGCGGCCGAGTCGGTGGCGATCTTGGAGACGAGCGCGGTCAGTTCCCGGCCCGCCATCGGCACCTGCGACGCCAGCGACGTGGACAGCATCAGCGCAATCAGCAGCGAGGTCATGGGCTGCACCACCGCGCGCAGCGCCTGCGGCAGCACCAGCACCGTGATGATCTGCAGCGGCCGCAGCCCCAGACTGAGCGCGGCCTCGATCTGGCCGCTTGGGATGGTGTTGATGCCCGTGCGCAGGTAGTCGGCCGTGAACGCGGAGCAGACCAGCGCCAGGGTCAGCACCACGCTGGGCTCATAGTCGATCAGCAGCTGCAGGTCGGGTAGCGCGAAGACGATGAAGATCAAGAGCGCGACAGCGGGAATGTTGCGGAAGATCTCGACATAGACGCCCAGGGCCAGTCGCAGCGGCGGCAGCGGCAGCAGCCCCAGCACCGTCACGATCACGCCCAGCAGGAAACCGGGCACGAATGACAGGATCGTGAGTTTCCATGTCAGAAAAAGGGCCTGCCCGAAGGCAGGCCCATAGTCGACCAGAAGCCTGGAAACCTCGCTCATCGGTCAGGGAAGAGCGGGCGGTGTCGGCACGGCCGTGCTGCCGGTGCGCTGTCCGATGGAGATCGTCCAGAGCTTGGCCCAGGTGCCGTCGGCTTCCACCTTCTTCAGGAAGGCGTTGACGAAAGCCACGCCGTCCGAGCCCTTGGGCAGCCCGACGCCGTAGGGATCCTCCGTACCAAAGGGCGCGCCCGCCAGCCGGGTGTCGCCGGTGCCCAGGCTCAGGGCGTTGAGCAGCAGGGTGTAGTCGGTCACGTAGGCGTCCACGCGTCCCTGGCGCAGCGCGTCCAGCGCTTCCTGGTGCGTCTGGAACTCCTGCACGGTGGCCTTGGGCGCGTACTGCGCCAGGATCGCCGGCCCCGTCGAGCCCGCCTGCGTGGCGACCTTCTTGCCGGCCAGATCGTTGTATGACTGAATCGCCGCGTTGTTCGCCTTGACCAACACCCCAGCCTGCGAGGTGTAGTAGGGGCCGGCAAACGAGATTTTCTCGGCGCGGGCCGGGGTGATGGAGTAGGTGGCGAGCACCATGTCCACCTGGTCGTTGATGAGCACCTGTTCGCGCGTGGACGAGGTCACCTGTGTGAACTTGACCTTGGCCCCGTCGCCCAGGATGTAGCGCGCGACGAGCTGGGCCAGACCGGCGTCGAAGCCGCGCATCCTGCCGTCTTTCTCGTTGAGCAGCGAGAAGAGGTTGGAGGTTTGCGTGGCGCCCAGGCGCAGCACGCCGGCCTGCTTGATCTTGCTGGCCCAGGTGCTCGACGCGATGGCCTGCGCGTCTGCGACGGGGCCCTGCGCGACCAGTGCGTCGAACGCCGCCGCGTCGATGGGCGTGCCCTGCGCGAAAACCGACCCACCGGCCACGAGCGCCAGTGCCACCATGGTGGATTTCAGAGTGGATGTGATCGACATGCGGTCCTCTTGGATGGTGTGTGACGCAACAATATATAGCAGCCAGGGAAGATGCGAGCGGCTCGCCCGGTCGGCCCATCGTCTGCATGCGATGCAGCCGTCCTGCCGTGTCGGTTTGGCATGGGAGGCATCCGGTTTTGGGCTTTTCAAGCTATTGAAAAAATAGTACCAGGCGGTTGTTTTACGGGCAATTCCGGCATTTTGTTTGTTAATTTTTCTGGATGTCGATGTCTGCCTTTCCCGGATGCGCCATGCGTGCCGACGCGCCGCCCCGGCGCGCCCGGCTCAGATCTTGAAGAGATTCGTCGCTTCGATCGTCAGCACCGGCGTGCCGTCCTGGTTTTTCATCTCCCAGTTCCAGCGCAGCACGCCCAGGCCCGATTTGGACGTGCGCTTGTCCACGATGGTGATGGCCAGGCGCAGCGTGTCGCCGGGGCGCACCGGATGCAGCCAGCGGATCTGGTCCAGTCCGGGCGAGACGTAGGACTCTGAGCCCACGAGGAAGGCGTCGACCGCCAGGCGCATCGCCATGCAGCAGGTATGCCAGCCGCTGGCGATCAGGCCTTTCCACGGGCCGGTGGCCGCTGCGTCGGGCCGGGTGTGGAACCACTGCGGATCCCATTGCGTGGCGAAGGCGAGGATTTCCTCTTGGCTCACGGTATACGGCCCGGCGTGCAGCACCTGGCCCACTTCGAATTCGGCGTATTTCATTCGGCATTTCCCTGGAACATGGCGGCGATGCTGCCACACTCGGGGTGTACGTGCCGACAGCTTCCCCGATCGCATGACGTTCGATCTCTTCGCCGACGATGCTCCGCTGGCGGGCAGCCGCACCCCGCTGGGTGATCAAGCCGTGGTGCTGCGCGGTTTTGCCCTGCCGCGCGTGGGCGAGCTCTGGCCGCTGCTGCAGGCGGTGGTGGCGCAGGCGCCGTTTCGCCACATGCTCACGCCCGGGGGGCTTGCGATGTCGGTGCCGCTCACCAATTGCGGGCCGCTGGGCTGGACGAGCAGCCGCGCGGGTTATCGCTATCGGTCCGACGACCCGCAGACCGGCGCGCCGTGGCCACCCATGCCCGATGCCTTCCTGCAGTTGGCACGCGACGCCGCGGCGGCCGCGGGTTTTGCCGCCTTCGTGCCCGATGCCTGCCTGGTCAATCGTTACACCCCAGGCTCGCGGCTCACGCTGCATCAGGACAGGAACGAGCGCGATTTCAGCCAGCCCGTCGTCTCGGTGTCGCTGGGCGTGCCGGCCATGTTCCTCTGGGGCGGTCTGCGGCGGGGCGATCCCACGCAGCGCGTGCCGCTGTTTCATGGCGACGTGGCCGTCTGGGGCGGTGTGGATCGCCTGCGCTACCACGGCATCGCGACCCTGCGCGCGGCCAGCCACCCGCTCACGGGCAGCGAGCGCATCAATTTCACCTTGCGCAAGGCGGCGTGAGGCTGTTGCGTCGAACCCACCGCGGTGACCGGGCAGTCGTGCTGCGGTGCGAAAATTCCGCCCCGTCTGTTGCTGGTGGGACCCTTCAAGGCCGATCTTCCATGTCTTTCGCGTTCGCTTCCCTCGCCCGGTGGGCCGGCCAGGGCCTCGCATGCGCACTGCTGGCGCTGGCCGGCGGCGCATGGGCGGCAACGCCCGTGCAGCTGGAGGACCTGACGTGGACCGAGGTGCGCGGCGCGCTGGCGGCGGGCGAGACCACGGTGCTGATCCCGATCGGCGGCACCGAACAAAGCGGCCCCTACCTCACGCTGGGCAAGCACAACGCGCGGGTGCGCGCGCTGGCCGAGCGCATCGCACGGGCGCTGGGTGATGCGCTGGTGGCGCCCGTCGTGGCCTACGTGCCCGAGGGCGGCATTCATCCGCTCACTGGGCACATGCGCTTTCCCGGCACGATCAGCGTGCCCGCGCAGGTGTTCGAGAAAACCCTGGAAGCCGCGGCCGAGAGCCTGCGCGCGCATGGTTTTCGCACCGTCGTGCTGCTGGGGGACCACGGTGGTTATCAGGACAGCCTGCACCGCGTGGCCCGCCGCCTGAACCAGGCCTGGGCCGGCTCGGGCGCGCGCCTGCTGGCGCCGCGCGCCTACTACGAGGCCAGTTCCACGGGTTTCGATGCGCTGCTGCGCGAGCGTGGGCATGCGGCCAGCGAGATCGGCACGCATGCGGCGCTGGCCGATACGTCCCTGCAACTGGCGCTCGCGCCCCGCGATGTGCGCCGCGAGGCGCTGGCTCATGCGGGTGCGCCCGGCCCGGGCGATGGCGTCTACGGCGGCGACCCGCGCCGCGCAAGCGCCGAGCTGGGGCAGCTCGGGGCCGATGCGATCGTCGCGCGCACCGCGCAGGCCATTCGGCAGGAGCGTGGCGGACATTGAACACGCAAGCTCTTTTTTCTTTTTTCCACTGAACCTTGCATCATGAGCACATCGTTTGCCCTTTCATCTCGCGCCACGCGGCTTGCCGGGGGCGTCCTGCTGCTGGCCCTGGGCTGCACGGCCGGCGCGCAAACGCCGTCACCGGCCCCGGAGGGCACGCCCGCGACCCGCGTGGTCAACATCTACGCCGAGACGGGCGCGGGCCAACTGAACCCCGCCACGCAAGGGGCGCTGGAGCGGGCGTATGTGCCCAATCTGCGCTCCAACGACGTCTACGTGATCGACCCGGCCACGTTCAAGGTGGTGGACAAATTCCCCGTGGGCCGCAGCCCGCAGCACATCGTGCCGTCGTGGGATCTGCAGACGCTGTGGGTGACGAACAATGCCGAGGGCCGCACCGACGGCAGCCTCACGCCCATCGACCCGAAGACGGGCAAGCCCGCGGGCCCGGCGATCGCGGTGGACGACCCCTACAACATGTACTTCACGCCCGACGGCAAGGAGGCCATCGTCGTGGCCGAGGCGCTCAAGCGCCTGGATTTTCGTGATGCGCACACGATGAAGCTCAACTCCAGCCTGCCGGTGCCCGAGTGCAAGGGCATCAACCACGCGGAGTTCGCCGCCGATGGCAGCTTCGCCATCTTCACCTGCGAATTCAGCGGCAAGGTGGCCAAGATCGACCTGGTGCAGCGCAAGGTCGTCGGTTATCTGGAGCTGGCCAAAAAGGGCATGCCGCAGGACGTGCGCAGCTCGCCCGACGGCAAGGCCTTCTTCGTCGCCGACATGATGGCCAATGGCGTGCATGTGATCGACCCCGTGGCGTTCACCAGGATCGGCTTCATCGAGGCGGGCGTAGGCACGCACGGCCTGTACCCGAGCCGTGACGGCAAGAGCCTGTACGTCACCAACCGCGGCACGCAGATGATCCACGGCAAGCGCAAGGGCAAGGGCGGCGTCACGGTGATCGACTTTGCCACGCGCAAGGTCGTCGCCACTTGGCCGATTCCGGGCGGCGGCAGCCCCGACATGGGCAACGTCAGCGCCGATGGCAAGACGCTGTGGCTCTCGGGGCGCTACGACGACGTGGTCTATGCGATCGACACCGCCAGCGGCGCCGTCAAGTCCATCCCCGTGGGCGCCGAGCCGCACGGCATGACGATCTGGCCGCAGCCGGGGCGCTATTCGCTGGGGCACACGGGCAACATGCGCTGAGGCGCGCAGGCCCCGTTCAACCGCGCAGAGCACGGCGCGCGCGCACCGCCGCCGCCAGTCCGTCGAGTACGGGCACGGTCTGCGCGAAGCTGATGCAGGCGTCGGTCACCGACACGCCGGGCTTGAGCGGCTGGCCCGGCACGATGTCCTGGCGGCCTTCCTCCAGGTGGCTTTCGATCATCACGCCCAGGATGCGGTGGTCGCCCGCCGCGATCTGGTCGGCCACGTCGCGGGCCACCTCGATCTGCCGGCGGTGCTGCTTGCTCGAATTGGCGTGCGAGCAGTCGATCATCACCCGCTCGCGTAGGCCGCGGGACTTGAGCAGGGCGCAGGCCGCGTCCACGTCGGCCTTCGCGTAGTTGGGCAGTTTGCCGCCGCGCAGGATGACGTGGCAGTCGTCGTTGCCGCGCGTCTCGAACACGGCGGCCTGACCCATCTTGGTCAGACCCAGGAAGGCGTGCGGCGCCCGCGCGGCCACGATGGCATCGGCCGCCACCCTGACGCCGCCGTCGGTGCCGTTCTTGAAACCGACCGGGCAGCTGCGGCCGCTGGCGAGCTGGCGGTGGCTCGGGCTCTCGGTGGTGCGTGCGCCGATGGCCCCCCAGCTCACCAGATCGCTGATGAACTGCGGCGACAGCAGATCGAGAAACTCCGTTCCCACGGGCAGCCCCAGCGCCAGCACATCGAGCAGCAGCTGGCGTGCCAGGCGCAGCCCGTCGTTGATGGCGCAGCTGCCATCCAGGCGCGGGTCGTTGATGTAGCCCTTCCAGCCGACCGTGGTGCGTGGCTTTTCGAAGTACACGCGCATCACCACGAGCAGCTCGCCCGCGTGGCGCTCGGCCTCGCGCTGCAGGCGGCGCGCGTAGTCCAGCGCCTGGTCGTGGTCGTGGATGGAGCAGGGCCCGACCACCACCACCAGTCGGTCGTCCTCACCCTGGAGCACACGCGCGAGGGCCGTGCGGCTGCTCTCGACCAGGGCCTGCGCCGCATCGGGTGCCGGCAGCCATTCCTGCAGCAGCGCGGGCGTGATCAGCGGGCGCACGGCGCGGATGCGCGTGTCGTCGATGCGGGTGGTGTCCTGGGTGCAGGGGGTTGGGGTGTCGGGCATGGCCGGATTATCAGTCTATTTGGATCGTAGCGAGCGCACCATAAGCGCTGACAGCTATCAAATCCATATCGATCGCGAACGAACGGGGCCGGTTCACCGCCGGCCCTCAGGGGCGGTGCCTTCGTATCATGGCGGCCTCATGAACGATTCCGTCATCACCCGCCACCTGCTGATCGAAGGCCACGTGCAGGGCGTGTGTTACCGCGCCGGCACCGTCGAACAGGCGCGGCGCCTGGGCCTGCGCGGCTGGGTGCGCAATCTCGCCGACGGGCGCGTGGAGGTCCTGGTCCAGGGCCCGCCAGAGGCCGTGCAGGCGCTGATCGCCTGGGCCTGGCAGGGCCCGGTGCGGGCGCGGGTGAGGCATGTGCAGGTGAGCGAGTGCGACGGCGCCGAGGTCTGCTGTCGGTTCGAGCAGCGCGCCACGGCCTGACGCCACCGCACGGGGCGCGTTCGACGAAGCACCAGGACAAGAGCGAGCGCGTCAAATCCGCCGTCCGCAAGGCGAGCTGCAGCCGCCGGTTCAGCGCAAGAACCGGATGGCGGGCGCGGCGCACGCGGCCTACAGTCCGCACCATGCACAGCGCCACCTCATCCCACTTGGACGCCATCACCCGCGCCTGCCGACGCATCGAAAGCGCGGACACGCCGCCGTTGCTGGCCGACCTGGCCCGCGAAGCCGGGTTGAGCCCCTGGCATTTCCAGCGGCTCTTCAAGCGGCACACCGGCGTCACGCCCCGGCACTACGCTCAGGCGCAGCGTGCCCGGCGTCTGCGTGCCGAGCTGCAGGGCCAGGGCAGCGTGACCGAGGCCATTTACGGCGCGGGTTTTGGCGCGCCCAGTCGCTTCTATGAAAACAGCGATGAGCTGCTGGGCATGACACCCACCGCCTGGCGCGCCGGCGGCGCGGGCGAAACCATCCGCTTTGCGCTGGGCGAATGCAGCTTGGGAGCGATCCTCGTGGCCGAAAGCGCGCGTGGCCTGTGCGCGATCGCGCTCGGCGATGCGCCCGAGCCGCTGCTGCGAGAGCTGCAGGACCAGTTCCCCCGCGCCCACCTGGTCGGCGGTGACCCCGAGTTCGAGCAGCGCGTGGCCCAGGTGGTGGGCTTCGTCGAGCAGCCTGCGCTGGGTCTGGATCTGCCGCTGGACGTGCGCGGCAGCGCCTTCCAGCAGCGCGTGTGGCACGCGCTGCGCGCGGTGCCGCCAGGCACGACCGTGGGCTATGCGGAACTGGCCCGGCGCATCGGCCAGCCCGCGGCCGCCCGCGCCGTGGCCCGCGCTTGCGCGAGCAACGTTCTGGCCGTCGCCATTCCCTGTCATCGCGTGGTGCGCACCGACGGTCAGCTCTGCGGCTACCGCTGGGGCGTGGCGCGCAAGGCGGCGCTGCTGGCGCGCGAGGCGGGCTTGCCCCAGGCTTCCGGCGACACAAGCTCGTGACGCCGTGGGTCGCGCGGCTTCAGTCGGGCAGCAGCCGCGCCCAATCCACCGCCTGCGTCGTGTCCACGTGCGTGACGAGCGGCTGTTCGTCGTCCGCGAACGGCTCGCGCTCGGCGATCTGGCGCTCCAGCACCGGCTCGGTCGCCTCCGAGGCGTCGCCGCCGGCCGCGGCGCGGTGGCGCACGCGCTCACGCAGCACCGGCTCGGGCGCATCGAAGGCCAGGATGCGGCAGGGCACGCCGAGCTCGCGCGCCAGCGCGATGAACCCGGCGCGGTGCGCGCGGCGCAGGAAGGTGGCGTCCACCAGCACCGGCTGACCCGCCGCCAGCACGGCACGCGCCCGCTCGGCCAGCGCGGCGTAGGTGCGCGCGCTGGCGTCGGCCGTATAGATGCCCCCGGGCACGCCGGCGCTGGGCTGTAGCGGCGCCAGATCGAACAGCCGCTTGCGCTCGACGTCGGAGTGCAGCGCGACCAGGCCGCGCTGCTCGACGAGTGGCTGGCTCTGGCTGCTCTTGCCGCTGCCCGAGACGCCGCTGGCCAGCCACAGCACGCGCTCGCGCGGCTGCATGAAGCCGCGCGCCAGGCGCAGGTAGCGCGCTGTCTCCTGCATTGGCGCATCGTCCGGCGCGGCCGCTCGCAGAGCCGCCACCTTGGCGCGCACCAGCGCGCGGTAGGCTGCGCACCAGGGCAGCAGCGCCACGCCAGCGTGGTCGCCGCTGAGGTCCAGCCAGGCGTTGACAAAGCGCCAGGCCAGCGGCGCCAGGCCGTGCGCGTGCAGGTCCATGAACAGGAAGGCCACGTCGGCGATCACGTCGATCCAGCGCAGCGCCGGATCGAACTCGATGGCGTCGAACAGCACTGCGTCGCCCTGCAGCCACAACAGGTTGCCCAGGTGCAGGTCGCCATGGCATTCGCGCACCTGGCCGGCGGCCAGGCGGGCACGCATCAGGGGCGTCAGCCGCGCGCCCTCGGCCGCGCTCCAGCGCGCCAGCGCGTCGGCGTCGACCGTCAGCGGCGTGCCGGCCAGCAGCGCGGCCAGGGGCTGGAAATTGTCCTGCGCGGCGCGCACCAGGGCCTCGGGCTGGCCGTGCGAACGGGCCGGTGTGGCGCGCGCCGCGTCCGCGTGCAGCGTCGCCACGCGGCGCGCCAGCGCGTCGATGTGCGACGCCCGCAGGCGCCCCTCGGCGGCGATGCGCGTCAGCTCGGCATCGGCCGGAAAGCGGCGCATGTGCACCGCCCATTCCAGCACCGGCCCGTTGCCGCCGATGCGCGGCGCCCGCACGCTGCCGGTGATCGGCACCACGTCCAGGTACAGCCCGGGCGCCGTGCGGCGGTTGATGCGCAGCTCTTCCAGGCACGCGGCATGGCGCCGCTCCAGCGTGCTGAAGTCAAGAAAATCCAGCTTCAGCGGCTTCTTGATCTTCCAGGCGTCGTCGCCGGCCAGCAGCACCCAGGAGATGTGGGTTTCGATGCAGTCGGCCTGAGCGCCCTTCAGGCGGGCGCGCAGGGCGTCGACGAGCGCGCGCGCCGAGCCGCCCGCGCCTGCGGGGTGGGGTGGATGGCCGTGCAAGCTCACGGCCGTATTGTCGCCATGAGGCGGCATCACGCCCGCCATGTTGCCGCCATGCCGATGTATTTCCTGTCAGACGTTGAACAAAAAGTTCATCACGTCCCCATCCTTGACCACGTAGTCCTTCCCTTCGGCGCGCATCTTCCCGGCGTCTTTCGCGCCCTGCTCGCCCTTGTACTGGATGAAGTCGTCGAAGGCGATGGTCTGCGCGCGGATGAAGCCGCGTTCGAAGTCGCCGTGGATCACGCCCGCGGCCTGCGGCGCGGTGTCGCCCTGGTGGATGGTCCAGGCGCGCACCTCCTTCACGCCGGCGGTGAAGTAGGTCTGCAGGCCCAGAAGGTCGTAGCCGGCGCGGATCAGGCGGTTCAGGCCCGGTTCGTGCAGTCCCATCTCTTCCAGGAACATCGCGCGGTCTTCGTCTTCCATCTCGGCCATTTCCGCCTCGATCTTGGCGCAGATGGCGACTACGGGGGCATGCTGCGCGGCGGCGTATTCTTGGAGTTTTTGCAGCAACGGGTTGTTGTCAAAGCCGTCTTCGGCCACGTTGCCGACGAACATCGCGGGCTTGGCGGTGATCAGGCAAAAGGGCTTGAGCAGTGGCGCATCTTCCTTGCTCACGGGCACGCTGCGCGCAGGCTTGCCCTCGTTGAGCGCGGCCTGCACCGGGGTGAGCAGGGCGACGAGCTTGGCGGCTTCCTTGTCGTTGCCGCTCTTGGCGGCCTTGCTGTAGCGGTTCAGGGCCTTTTCCACCGTGGCCAGGTCGGCCAAGCAGAGCTCGGTCTGGATCACCTCGATGTCGGCGATCGGATCGACCTTGCCCGCGACGTGCACCACGTTGGGGTCTTCAAAGCAGCGCACGACGTTGACGATGGCGTCGGTCTCGCGGATGTGCGCGAGAAACTGGTTGCCCAGTCCTTCGCCCTTGCTGGCGCCAGCCACCAGGCCCGCGATGTCGACGAATTCGACGATGGCCGGGACGATGCGCTCGGGCTGGACGATTTCGGCCAGCTGTTTCAGACGTGGATCGGGCACTTCCACCACGCCGGTATTGGGCTCGATGGTGCAGAAAGGATAGTTCTCCGCGGCGATGCCAGCTTGGGTGAGGGCGTTGAAGAGGGTGGACTTGCCGACGTTGGGCAGCCCCACGATGCCGCATTTCAGGCTCATGGCAGGGTTCTTTCGGGATGGGGATACCGGAGATTCTAGGGAGGTCTGAAAACCCGTGGCGCCGCGCGCTTCCCTTCCGGTATCTGCAGACACTCCCTGGGGCTTGCTTCCGTCCCCCCGTTTGCCGAACCATGTGCACGCCAACGCCGGGCGGCCGTGGTTGCCGGGCTGCTCTGGCGCGCAAGGCGCATCCGTGGGCGCCCCGTTCGCGCCCATTCAGGATCCTGTGGATGCACTCATGCCCGCGCAACCGCAGCCGTTTGCGCAGCATTCACGGATAGCCCAACGCGAACAGCGTGCGCAGCCTGGCCGTGCTCTTGGCCAAGCGCCGGCACTCGCGCGTCAAAGGCGGTCAACCGGTGACGCGAAAAGCGATCACCGGCAGGTCGTCCATATGCAGCGTCTCTGCCTTTGCAGCGACAGGGCCCCGCTCAAACAACGCCCGAAGATCCCGTGCGTTGGCTTGTACTCCAAGCACGATGGCCTGCGCGAACGGCCCTTCTGCGAGGCGGAGATGTCCGTACACATAGGGAGCCATTTTCTCGAATCGGGGGTGGCATGCCGGCACGATGTTGTGGGATGCGTAGAGAAGAGTCGCGTTCCCGCTGAGTTGCACACGCTCGACATCCCAGCTTGCGCAATGTTCGCAGCAGCCCGTCGGTGGGAATGTGTACGCGCCGCAAGAGCGACATCTCACCGCACGGAAACTGTTTTCCGCGAGACCTTCGTAGTACCAGCGAATCGCGCTGGTTTGCTCTTTGATGGCTTGCATGTTACATCCCCCCCAGGACGACCACGGTCCCGATCATGGCGTAGCCGTGGGTGTGAATGACGGAAATTTCGGGCGCCTTCGGAATCTGCCGCGCTCCGGCGTGGCCGCGCATCTGCAGCACCGCCTCATAGGTGTCTGAACCGGCGCTGGCGGCCCAGGCATGTCCGAAGGCGTGGCGGCCTCCGTGGGTGGACATGGGCCGATCACCGTCAAAGCGCAAGCGTCCTTCGCGCGCCGCGGCGAGGCCCTGGCCATGCTCGAGGTAACCCACCGTCTCGGCCGTGCAGATTCCGCAAATATGCGAGCAGTCGTGCGTGTGCAGATAATCGATGTCGCCTGGACCGATGCCGGACATGCCGAAGGCGGCGTCGATTGCCCTGCGGTCGAATTCCCAATAAGTCGGGTCCTCTCCGTACCAGGGAAGGTCGCTGTAACTGACGCCGAAACCCTTGAACTCCACCGGCTGGGAATGGCCCTTTCTGGCCAGGTCCGCGCGTGTGAGCACCATCGCCGAGGCGCCATCTGCGGTGGTGACCAAACTGAGCAAGCGTGACGGCCAGGCTACAAAGGGATTGTGCTTGTCCGACTGCCAGTACTCGAATGCATCGGCGTAGCCCTCCCGAGCCGCGCGTGCTTCGAGCGTCTCCTGAATATTCGCTTTCGGATTCAATGAACCATGTAGCCGCCGCGTGCGACACAACTCGAACATGCTGCGGTCATAGTCTTCGATGGAGATGCCGTATTTGCGGCAATAACCGAGTGCAACGATGCCGTTGTACGTGGAAAAAATGTCGTAGCCTTGTGGCACGCCATAGGCCTGGTTGACGGCCATGTCGGTCCATAACCACGTATCCTGGTTCGACAGGGGCTCGCGCTCATACGGGCTGAAACCCTTGACCCTCGTGCGAGTCGTTTCCAATCCGTAGACGAGCGCAGTGTCGTACGCCCCGGCGGCGATGGACATGGCCGCGAGCGACGCCCCCAGGTTGGTGCTGGAGCATTGCCCTTCAAAATGGACGCCAGCCCTGAACTGCGTTCCCGTCCATTTGGAGAGCTGCGAATATGTGCCAGGCAACTGCGAACTGTGCACCATCGCGTTCCCGGCGAACACGGCATCGATGTCGAGCCCTGTCACGCCAGCATCATCGAGTGCCTCCTTGACGGCGGAGGCGGTCAACTCCTGGACGCTCAGACCCTTGATCTCCGGTGTGTTGAGCAGGTCGCCGAAGCGTGAACACCCCACGCCTGTGATCGCGACTCGTTTCTCAAGTTTCGTGCTCATGATTCGCCCTTTCCGTCATGCGACAGCGCGCCAAATCGCCGCCCCGTTGCTTGTGTTTGCGCTACCCGGTGCACGCGATTGAGCACGCTCCGGAACTCTCCCGTATTGATGCGCGTCAATGAACACCGGGCGCTGCCCGCGCACTGACCGTCCCGGGCGTGCGTCATCACCGCAGCTCGGGCCCGTTTTGGCGCCAGGTTTGCAGCCACTCACGCTGCTCCTTCGTGAGCACTGCATCGACGTTGGCGCGCATGTCGAGCGATGCTTCGAGTTGCTGCAGGCGCAGATCCGAAAGCGCCTTGTATGCCGACTGGATCGCACCGCGATCGGGGGCCTCGCTCGCGAGCAGTTCGCGCAGCTTGCCCTCTGCGGCGAAGATCTTGCCCGCGAGATTCCACTGTGTGTCCGCGACGTTGGCGTGGATCTTCTCGATCTTGTCTTTCTGCTCGTCGCTGAGCGCCAGGCCGGCACCTGCAAGACCCCGCCCGCGCATCATCCCCGGTCCCATGAAATATCCGCTGTCCCAGCCACCACCCCAGCCGTTCATCATGCCGGGGCCATATTCACCGGACCAGCGACCCATCATTCGGGGTCCATGGCCGTCACCCCAGCCTCCCATCATTCCGGGTCCGTAGCCGCCACCCCAGCCTCCCATCATTGCGCGTCCCCTGCCATAGCCGTAGCCGCCGGCCGCGGGTTGCCGGGCCGGCACCCCGGGCGTCGCTTCGGAACTCACTTCGCCGGATGGAGCCGCATCGGTCGCAGCGAACCCCGGTGCAGGCATCACCGCGAGGCCGCCGGTCACCACGAGCGCGACCAGGTACGCACGCGCACCACTTTTGGAAATTCTCATTTCAATACTCCTGTCGACGGTATCTGGGTCTGGATCCGAGCCCATGCGGCTCCCACGAGGTTCGGCCCAAGCGCGATGCGGATTCCATGAGCTTCGCGAACATTGAAGCCAGGCATCGTCTGATCGACCGAACCATCGGCGAGAGCCATGCTATTTCGCCTGTGCCGGAGCTCCTTGATCTGGATCACAAGCCCTCGCGATCGGTTTGACGGATATCAATACCGGCAACAGGACGGCTACCTAAAGTGGTCCTAACGCGGTGCGCCGCCTGGAGATTCACATGAAGACCGATCATCAGATCAAGCAGGACGTGATTGCCGAATTGGAGTGGGATCCGGCCATCAACTCGAATGCCATCGGCATCGCGGTCAACGATGGCGTGGTGACCGTCAGCGGGCACATCGACACGTACGCTCAGAAGCGGGTCATCGAGAAGGCGCTGCGGCGGGTCAACGGCGTGAAAACGGTAGCGCTGGACCTCGATGTCAGTCTGTCTCAACAGAACCAGCGCGAGGACACCGGGCTGGCTCTTGCGGTCCACAATGCGCTGAAGTGGAACAGCGTGGTGCCTGTCGACAAGATACGCGCGGCCGTCGACAACGGCTGGGTCACGCTTACCGGGGAGGTGGACTGGAATTACCAGCGTATCGCCGCCGAAAAGGCAGTGCGGCCTCTCTTGGGTGTCACCGGAATCAGTAATGACATCAGTCTCAGTCCGCGCCCTGTACCCGCCGATGTCCTCAGCAGTATCGAAGGTGCATTGAAACGCCAGGCTGAGCGTGAGGCCAAGCGCGTGCAGGTCGATGTGAGCGGATCGACTGTCACGCTGCGTGGTGACGTCCGCTCGTGGCCGGAGCACACCGCCGCAGTCGGCGCCGCCTGGTCGGCGCCTGGCGTGCGCAAAGTGGTCGACGAACTGCACGTCAATCCGTGAGTGGGTGGGCCGCGCCGCCGGATCTGCCCAGGCATGGGGTGTCGGCGCAATTTTTCTCTTTAACCGTCAAGGACCAAGACCATGAACTCTCTGACCCGATTCGACCCTGTGGATGATCTGTTCCCCGATTTCATGCGCCGCTTCATGCGGCGGGGTGTCGGCGATTTCGAGGCTGCACCGCCGGAAATCCGGCTCGACGTGACCGAGCGTGAAAAGGATTTCCTGGTGCGCGCCGAAGTGCCGGGTGCGAGGAAGGAAGACGTACGTGTGCAGATCGACGGCAACTATGTCTCGATCTCGGCCGACGTGAAAAAGGAAAAAGAAACGAAAGACGAGAAAGGACGCGTGCTGGTCAAGGAAAGCAGTTACGGCACGGCAACGCGCGGCTTTTCGCTCGCCTGGGAAATCGACGACAAGGCGTCGAGTGCCAAGCTCGACAACGGCGTGCTCACCCTGACGCTGCCCAAGCGCCAGGGCGCCGGCAGCAAGCTACTGCCCATCAGTTGAACTCCCCGGCGCCATGACAGCCGACGGCGCCGCGGTCAGGCGCAACCAGTTCAATCCGGTGCGCCTCGCAGCCCATGGCGGGCACGCCCTTGGGGCGCTGCGATGACAGCAGCCCCGGCGACGCCGCAACAGATTGGACGAAGCCATGGGCCAAAGTGGACGAACCGCCTTGGTGACGGGAGGCAACCGAGGACTGGGCGCGGCCATCGCGCGCGCGCTGAGCGACGCAGGCCACGCCGTCATCGTCACGTGCACGCCCGCCAACAGCCAGTCCGTGGCGTGGGTCGGGCCGCAGGACTATGAAGGTGGCCCATTCGCCGTCTATGGCGTCGACGTGGCCGATGATCAATCGACCGAGGCGCTTGCGCGCCAGCTCCATGCCGACGGCCACCACGTCGACATTTTGGTGACCAACGCCGGCATCACGCGCGATGCGAGCTTGCGTGAGATGGACCAGTCCACCTGGGATGCCGTGCTGCGCACGGATCTCCACTCGATGTTCAACATGACCCGGCCTTTTCTTGAACCCATGCTTGAGCGCAACTGGGGGCGCATCATCAATATTTCCTCGATCAATGGCAGCAAGGGCCAATTCGGCCAGACCAACTATTGCGCAGCCAAGGCTGGCGTGCACGGCTTCACCAAGGCGCTGGCGCTGGAGGTCGCCCGCAATGGCATCACGGTCAACACGGTCTCGCCGGGCTATCTGGAGACCGAGATGGTCATGGCCCTGCGCGAGGATGTCCGCAAACGGATCGTCCAGGACATTCCGGTCGGTCGACTGGGGCGGGCAGCGGAAATTGCGGCGCTGGTCGCTTTCATTGCCGGCGACGCCGCTGCTTTCATGACCGGCAGCAATGTCGCCATGAACGGTGGCCAGCATATGTCATGAGCGCCTCAGGCCGCAGCCCGACCGCAGGTCTGAGCAGCAGCGAAGCCGCCGAGCGGCTGGCCCGATTCGGCCCCAACCAGCTCGCATCGCGACGCCAGGCCTTGCCGTGGCGGTTCATGGCGCGCTTTCGCAACCCGCTGGTGCTGATCCTGCTTGCGGCCAGCGCCGTTTCGGCCGCCACCGGCGATGTGGCCAGCGCCAGCGTGATCGCGGCCATTGTGCTCATGTCGGTGGCGCTCGACTTCGTGCAGGAGCAGCGTGCCGGCGACGCGGCCGAACAGCTGGCGCGACAGGTGGCGCTGCGCGTGCGCGTGCTGCGCGACGGGAGCGAACAGTCCTGCCTGGCCGAGGCGCTGGTGCCGGGTGACGTGGTGCTGCTGTCCGCCGGCGACCTGGTGCCGGCCGATGGCGAAGTGCTTGAGTCACAGGATTTCTTCGTCAACCAGGCTGTGCTCACCGGCGAGCCCTACCCGGTCGAGCGCCACGCGGCCAGCAGTCCGCTGCCAGAGCACGGTGATTGGGAAACGGACACTCCGAGCGCCCTGTTCAGGGGCAGTTCGGTGGTCAGCGGCTCGGCGCGTGCGCTGATCCGGCGCACCGCCCGGCGCACCGCGATCGGCCAGATCGCCAGCAGCCTGCAGCGGCAGGCGCCACCGACGGCGTTCGAGACCGGCACGCGCCAGTTCGGCCTGCTCATCATGCGCCTCACGCTGCTGCTGGTGCTGTTTACCTTGTTGGCCAATGTGGCATTCCACCGGCCATTGCTGGAGTCGTTCCTGTTTGCCGTGGCGCTGGCGGTGGGTCTCACTCCCGAGCTGCTGCCGATGATCGTCTCGGTCACGCTGGCGCGCGGCGCGCTGCGCATGGCGCGCGCCAAGGTGATCGTCAAGCGCCTCTCGGCCATCCACGACATGGGGGCCATGGACGTGCTGTGCACCGACAAGACCGGCACCTTGACCGAGGCGCGGATTCACCTCGAGCGCCACATCGACGCGCAGGGCCGCGACAGCGCGCGCGTGCTGGAGCTGGCGTACCTGAACAGCATCTTCGAAAGTGGTTTGAAAAGCCCGCTCGACGAAGCCATCCTGGCTCACGATCATCTGGACGTGAGCGGCTGGACCAAGATCGACGAGGTACCGTTCGACTTCGAGCGCCGCCGCGTGTCGGTGCTGGTGGCGCGAGGCAGCGAGCGCTTGCTGGTGCTCAAGGGCGCGCCCGAAGACGTGCTGCGCCTGTGTACCCGCCACGAACCCGACAGCGATCCGAACCGGCTGGATACCGGCACGGAGCCGACGGACTTTGACCCGGCGGCGCGCGACCAGGCGAGGGTCCAATTCGACGCTCTGGGCCACGAGGGTTTTCGCGTGCTGGCCATTGCCTACAAGCGCGCGCCTGCCAGCCTGGTCGATGCCGTGGTCGGCGATGAGAGTGACCTTGTCTTCGCCGGCTTTGCCGCCTTCCTCGATCCGCCCAAGGCCGGTGCCAGGGACGCGCTGGCGCTGCTGGCCACCAGCGGCGTGGCGCTGAAGATCGTCACCGGCGACAACGAACACGTCACGCGCCACGTGTGCGCCGAACTCGGGATTGCGGTCACCGGCGTGCTGCTGGGCAATGAAATCGCCGCCATGAACGACGACGCGCTGCGCGCACGCGTCGAGGACGTCAACCTGTTCTGCCGCGCCAATCCGCAGCAGAAAAATCGCGTGCTGCTGGCGCTGAAAGGCCGCGGCCACGTGGTCGGCTATCTGGGCGATGGCATCAACGACGCGCCCTCGCTGCACACCGCCGACGTTGGCATCTCGGTCGACGGTGCGGTCGACGTGGCCAAACAGGCCGCCGCGCTGATCCTGCTGGAAAACGACCTGGGCGTGCTGCACGCCGGCATGCGCGAGGGCCGGCGCACGCTGGGCAACGTGATGAAGTACATCATGATGGCCACCAGTTCCAACTTCGGCAACATGTTCAGCATGGCCGCGGCCACGCTGTTCTTGCCCTTCCTGCCCATGCTGCCGCTGCAGATCCTGCTCAACAACCTGCTGTACGACGTGTCGGAACTGCCGCTGCCGCTGGACAACGTCGACGAATCCGAGCTGGCGCGGCCGCAGCGCTGGGACATGAACTTCATCCGCGATTTCATGATCCGCATCGGGCCGATCAGCTCGGTGTTCGATTTGGTCACCTTCGCCCTGCTGCTGCAGGTGCTGGATGCCGGCGCGGCAGAGTTCCATACCGGCTGGTTCGTCGAGTCGCTGGCCACCCAGGTGCTGGTGATCTTCATCATCCGCACGCGCGGCAGCCCGCTGGCAAGCCGGCCCAACCGCTGGCTGGTGCTGACTTCGCTGGGCATCGTCGCGCTGGCCATGGCGCTGCCGGTCACGCCGCTGGCGCCGATGCTGGGGTTCACGCCGCTGCCGCTGGAATTCTTCGGCCTGCTGTCCATGGTGGTCGTGGTTTACCTGGGCGCAGTTGAAGCGGTGAAGCGCTGGTTCTACCGGCGGCTGGCTCTGGCAGATGAGTTCAGGGCTCGATGATGACTTTCAGGGCCTGTGTCGCCACAGCTGCGGCCGCCGCCTGCGACCGGTGCGGGGAACCTGCAGCCGTTGCGGGCCGCACCGAGAGCTTGCGCCCCGCAATGCTGAGCTTCATTCGCCCGACCGCAGCGCGCTGCGATGCAGCCATTTGCCGACTGCACGCCGGGGTTTGCGCCTGTGCGTGCGTTCGTCGGATGTGGCTCATTCACGGTCACTTGGCCGCGCCGTTGAAGCGGCGCATCAACTCAGCGTATTGTTCGCGCCAGTACTCGGCAAACTCACCCTGCAGCTTTTGCCAGGACTCGATCAGCGCCTGCTGCTCCAGTGTCAGTTGGCGTGCCGCGGCATTCAGCGCTTCGAACTGGCGGTCCCACGCCGGCTGTGACGGGTCGCCGTCGGCTGCCTTGGCCGCCGCTTCAGACAGGGCGTGCGGCCAAGCCTGCCAGAGCTGCTGATGCCATTGCGTCATCAGTGCCCACGGATCGGCGTGGTCGGGATGCGGAGTTTCAGGTGTCGGATTGCGGGCCATCATTGAGTCTCCCATGAGAGACGGTCGACTTTAGACTGCCGCTCGGCTTCCCGGTTTGATCGAGCGCAAGAGGCTCATGCGCAAAGGCTCGCCTCGCACCGATGCGATCATCCGCGCATTCCAGCAGTGAATCCAGGAGGCCACGCTGACATCGTCAGGCGTGGCCGACCTTGACGGGCATCAAGCCAGGTCGCACAGGCGGCCCGTAGACTCATCGGCACGTTCCAAACTGATCGAGGGAGTTGCCGCCATGTACAAGCGCATCCTGGTTCCGCTCGACGGTTCTCGCTATTCGGAAGAAATCCTTCCCTATGCGAGCGGCTTGGCCGCTGCCTCCAACGCTGAGCTGGTGTTGCTGCGCGTGGTGGACCGATTTCCCCCAGACGCCGACCCGGCCGAATACGTCAAGCGGCTGGCCACGGCCTACGGGGCCCGCGCGTTGTGCCTGCCTGGGTTCGACGATGTCGCGGACGCCATACTCGATGAAGCGTATCGCGAGCCGCAAACCTTGGTGGCCATGACTTCGCGCGGGCGCTCGGGGCTGCTGGAGTTGGCGCTTGGCAGCGTGGCGCAGCGCGTCCTCCGGGGTGCCAAGAGTGCCGTGCTTGTCTATCATCCGAGTGGCTCACGCGATACCCAGCGCTGGCCTCGGAGGCTGCAGCGTGTCATCCTGCCGCTCGCAAGCGACGATCCTGACCATGGCATGGCCGATGAAGCTGCGCAATTTGCGCACTGGATTGGCGCCGAGCTGGAAGTCGTGAGCGTGATCGAGCCCCTGTCTGAGGCCGTCAGGGCGCAAGTGCCCGAAAGCGATTTCGCGATCCTGGAATCCGGATTCGTTCACACCACGGCAGAAAAGTTGGCGAAGGCGCACAATGTGCGCATCAACTGGGACACGCTGCACGGCGATCCGGTCGAAGCCATCGTCGGGTGCGTGGCCGGCCAGCGGGCATCCATCCTGGCGATGCACACGCGGCGCAAGAACGCGCTTGAGGCGGCCTTCCTCGGCAGCGTCACGACAGGCTGCCTGCACCGGGCGGGCGTACCGATCTTGATGCGCTCACCCCTGAGCCGGGTTGAGCTGCTGCACCTCAGCGCACGGCGCCGCGGGGAAGCGTGATCGCACGACGTCGGCCTGGCAAGCGCCAGCGCCAAGGCGAGCAGCATTTTCATCGTCGTCGCCTGCCGGGCAGCCGGATGGCGCGCGTGGTGACAAACCGGCGCCGGGCCGGACACTTGGCGTTCTGCGCGACCATCAACTCGACAGGAAACGATGGATGTCCGAGTTGTCCAGGAGGGATCGAGTAACGCCACCAAATACCCATTCGCGCAATCGACTGTGGCCATAGGCTCCGGCCACGACCAGATTGGCGCCGCTGGCGGCAATGTATTCCAGCAAGCGCGCGCTTTCGTCGGATCCCTTGAGCACTTCCGTACGCGCGCGGATTCCATGACGAGCGAGGAATGCCGTCGCGTCGGCCGCGCCCTTGCGGATCCACGGTTCGATCACCGCCGTGGCCGTGACCACGATCACTTCGTTGGCCAACGCGAGCAGTGGTACCGCATCGGCCAACGCGCGCCGCGCCTCGCGCGTGTCCTTCCAGGTGACCACCACCTTGTCGAGCGGTATCCGGTTCTTGCCGCGCGCCATGACCAGGACCGGACGACCAGCCTGCAGGATGACGCTGCTTGGCGCCGCTGTACGAGCCGAGTCGCCGGTGGCTGCTCCGCTTGCGGCGCGCATCACGATCAGGTCCGCTACCCTGGACAAGTCGGTGAGCGCACGTGTTGGCGAGTCGAGCGCGTCGCGCCATTCGGTGCTGCCAAAGCCCGCCATCAGCCGTTCGAACGTGGCGCGAATTTTCCTGATATCGGCCTTGATCTCATCGCGCTCCTTTTGCCACACTTCAACCGCCAAGGTACCTCCGTCGGCTGTGACCATGGGTGGCCGTGCGTCTGCTGCGCACAGGCCGATCACCATGGCATGCAGGTGCGTGGCGAGATCACGCGCGGCCTCGACGACCGGTTCGACCGGACCTTCGATATCGAGGTTGACGAGGATGGTTTTGCAACTCATGGAAACCCCTTGACGCGTCGCTCAGGTGACGCTCATTTTCCTTGGGGAACGGCACCCATGGAAGCGCCCGACGTGACGCAGATCAAGGTGGCGCGAGCCCTTGCCGAGCCTGGGTCCACCGGCTGCCTGCGGGCCGAACGAGGTTGCCGTTCGGCGGCTGAAATCCCGCACGCGACAGTGTCAGGCCCACGTCGGATTGAAGGCCCGCAGCGCGTTCGGGATGGCCATCGGAACGGCGGGGATCAATGGATAAGGCGTGGCGACAACCGCCGCCGCCAGCGCTTTGGTCCGGTTGACCGACGAAGCCCAGGCGTCGCCTGAAAGGAACAGCGTCAACAGAAGAAAGACCATGCGTGCGCTCGTTTCCACCCTGACGGGGACCCGCGTGCAAGCTTGCCCCCGGCTTTGGCGGCATGTCAACGCACGCGTTCGGGCGGGGTGGGCGCTTCGAATTGCCGCAGGATGGCGATGACCTCCTCGTCCGGGAGCTGCGGAAAATCGCGGTAGTGATGGCCGAGCGCCAGGAACGGCGCGGGCTGCTCCAGGCATACCAGGCGGTCGGCCATCGCTGCCAGTTCCGCTGCCGTCTCCCGTGGCGCAGCGGGGATGGCGACGATGACCTCGCGCGGCGCACGCCGCCTGAGTGCGCGTATCGCCGCCTTCATGCTGGCCCCCGTTGCTGCGCCATCGTCGACGACGATGGCCGTCCGGCCCGTGACCGGGACGGGTCGCGCCCTGCCAAAAGCGCGCCGGCGTCGCTCCAGCTCGAGCCTTTCGTGCGCAACCAATTGCGCCAGAGCGGCGTCGCTCAGCCCGCAGGCTTGCACGATGTCCGCATTGAGCACGACGTCGGGCGGATCGCCGTCGACCAGTGCCCCCGCCGCGAGTTCGGGTTGGCCTGGCGCGCCCAGCTTGCGGACAATGACGAGGTCCAGCGGCGCCGCGAGCGCCCGCGCGATCTCGGCCGCGACCGGCACGCCGCCGCGCGGCAGCGCCATCACGACCGGATCGGTCAGGCCGAACGTGGCCAGTTTTGCCGCCAGCTTCTTTCCCGCATCGCTGCGGTCACTAAACTCCACCATCACTCGCTCCTTCGGGATCGCGCCCGCTCATAGTCGGCGCCACGTTTCAATCCGCCCCGGTTTCAGGTTCGGCCGCCATCGGAGCGAGATTCAGCGCCACCAGTGTCGTGCTCGGCTCTTTCGGGTCGCACGCCGCCGAAAAGCCGAATTCCTGGCACATCTTGAGCATGGCGGTGTTGTCGCCCAGGACAATGCCTTCGATGCGCCCGATTCGCTCGGCCCTGGCATAAGTCACGATCTGGTCCAGCAACTTCCAGCCCAGGCCGTGCCCTTGCAGGTCGGAGCGCACCAGCAGCGCGTACTCGCCCCTGGCACGGTCCGGATCGCAACAGAGCCTGGCCACACCCGCCAGTGCGCCGTCCGCATCGATCGCGACGAACGCCATGTCGCGCTCGTAATCGAGCTGAGTCAGGCGCTTGAGCATCCTGTCGGGGAAATAGCGGCGTGGCGCGAGGAACCTGAGCCGGATGTCGTCTGGAGAGATTTTCGCCAGGAAGTTCGGATAAAGCGCGATGTCGGTCGGCTTGATCGGGCGGATCGTGTAGTTCGCGCCCCCCGCGGAAACAACCCTTTCCCAGCGCGCCGGATACGGCCGGATCGCGAGCCGCGGATTCGGGCCCTGCTGGTTCACGGCATTCGGATCGATTTCCACGCGGGCGTCGAGTGCGATGACGCCCTCGGCATCGGCCAGCAGCGGATTGATGTCGAGTGCGACGACGCACGGGAAATCGACCACCAGTTGCGAGAGACCGTTGAGCGCGGCCACGATGGCCGACCGGTTTGCCGGCGGGCGATCGCGAAAGCCGGCGAGCAGCTTGCCGACCCGCGTGCGGTCGATGAGATCGCCCGCCAGCACGTCATCGAGAGGCGGCAGCGCGACAGCGGTGTCGGCCATCACCTCCACCGCGGTTCCGCCGGCGCCGAACAGGATCACCGGCCCGAAAATCGCGTCTTCGCTCATGCCCGCGATCAGTTCCTGCGCGTTGCGGCGGACGATCATCGGCTGTACGGTGTAGCCGTCGATCACCGCGTCCGGTGCCTTCTCGGCAACGCGGCGCCCGATGGTTTGCGCTGCGGCAACCGCGGCTTCGGCGCTTTCCGTCCCCAGCACCACGCCGCCGATGTCGGATTTGTGCGAAATCGCTTTCGAGAGCAGCTTGACGGCGACGGCCGCCGAATTTTCCAGCAGATGCGTCGCCGCTGCGCCGACTTCGGCGGGCGTGCGGGCGATGAGGGTTTCGGGAACGGCCACGCCATATGCCGCGACCACCGATTGGGCTTCGATCTCGGTCAGCATGCGCCGGCCTTCGGCGGCCACGCGCCTGAAGGTCGTGAGCACGCTGGCGCGATCGGCGCTCACGTCTTCGCCACCGCTTGCGGGAACACGCAGCAGCGCGTTTTGCGCCTTGGACCAATCGGCCAGGTAAGTGAGGGCGCGCGCCGCGTCGGCGGGCGTTGCGAAGCTCGCGACACCGGCCGAGGTCAGCACTGAGCGCGCCTCGCGCGCCGTCTGCTCGCCGAGCCAGCAGGCGATGACCGGCTTGCCGGCGACCGTGCCTTTTTCTGCGAGCCCGGTGACCGCACGGGCTGCCTCAACCGACGATGCGAGTTTGGTCGGACAGTTGAAAACCATGACGACTTCGACCGCCGGGTCGTTCGCGACGATGTCCACGGCGGCCCGGTAGCGCCCCGCATCCGCGTCGCCGACGATGTCCACGGGATTGGCACGCGACCAGGTCGGCGGCAGCACCGCGTCCAGCCGCTCGCGGGTCGCCGGCGCCAGCGCGGCCAGCTCGTCGGCGCGCGCGCTCAGTTCATCCACCGCGAGCACGCCCGCGCCGCCGCCGTTGGTCACGATGCCGACGCGCGCGCTTTCGACCGGTGCGAAGCGTGCGGTGATTTCGGCTGCATCGAATAAATCGGCCAGTCCGTCCACGCGCAGGATGCCGGCGCGGGAAAACGCTGCGTCAACGGCGCGGTCCGAACCCGACAGCGCGCCGGTATGCGTTTTGGCTGCCTTGGCGGCGAGTTCGTGACGTCCGGCTTTCAGGGCGATCACTGGCTTGAGGCGCGCTGCGGCGCGCGCCGCCGACATGAATTTGCGCGCATTCGCCATCCCTTCGAGATAAACCAGAATGGCGTGGGTGTGACCGTCGCCTGCCAGCAGATCGAGCCAGTCGGCGACGTCGACGTCCGCCATGTCGCCGAGCGAGGCCACGCAGGAGAAGCCCACGTTGCGCGCCGCCGCCCAGTCGATCAGCGCCCCCGCGATGGCGCCGGACTGCGACAGCAGCGCCAGGTTGCCGGGCTTGGGCGCCATGTGTGCAAAGCTCGCGTTGAGTTGGAGCAAGGGCAGCATCAGCCCCAGCGTATTGGGGCCGATGATGCGAAAGAGGTTCGGCCGCGCGGCGTCAAGCATCGCCTGGCGCAGGCCGTTGTCCGCCGTCAGGCCGGCCGTGATGACCACTGCCGCGCGGCAGCCCAGGGCACCCAGTTCGGCAACGATGTCCGGCACGGTCCGGGGCGGCGTTGTGATGATGGCCAGGTCGGGTACTCCCGGCAGCGCTCGTGCGTTTCGATGGCAGGGGCGGCCGTGCAGCGTGGCGTGGCGCGGGTTCACCAGCCAGATGTCGCCCTCGAAGCCGCCCCCGATCGCGTTGGCGGTGACCGCGCTGCCCACCGATCCCGGGCGTGCCGTCGCGCCGAAGATCGCGATCGATCTCGGGCGGAATGCGTGCTCGAGATTGCGTACCGTCACGGTGTTCTCCTTCGGTCACCAGGTCTGGCGGGGGTTTGCCGAGGTGTTTTGCCATCACCCGACCAACGCGCGCGCCTTCCTCCCTCACATTGCGCGGGAGCTTGGCGCACCGCACGGCACCCCGCCTTGCGCTGGCGCAAGATTCGCGCGCGCACCGCCGTCTGTAATCGCACGCATGCCGCCCCATATCGACTTTCCGCACAGCGCCGCCGTCGGCTTTGACGTGGCGGCGGCGCTGTGGGCTACTCCCGCAGTGCTGAAGGCGCGGCAACGTCGGCGTCTGCAAACACTGCTGGCCAGCGCGGCAGCGCGCTCCAGGGTGTACGCAGGGCGACTGCGCGGCGTCGATCCGGTGAAAGCGCAGCTGACCCGGATCGAGCCGGTGGTCAAGACGCACCTCATGCGTCACTTCAGCGACTGGGTCACCGATCCGCGGCTGACGCTTGCCGCGTTGCGCCGCTTCACGGCCGACCCGGCGCGTATTGGCGAGCCTTTCCTCGGCGACTACATGGTCTGGACGAGCTCGGGCAGCAGCGGCGAGCCCGCTCTTTTTGTTCAGGATGCGCGCGCTCTGGCGGTTTACGACGCGCTCGAATCACTGCGCCGCGCGCCGCTGCGCCAGCCGTGGCCATGGTTCGCGCCCGGATGGGCTGGTGAACGCTTCGCTTTCGTCGGCGCCACGGACGGGCATTTCGCGAGCAACGTCACGCTTGAGCGGCTGCGCCGCAGCGTGCCCGGTTTCGCGACGGCGCTGCGCGGGTTTTCGTTCTTGTTGCCGCCGACCGAGCTGGCCGCGCAACTCGAGCGCTTCGGGCCCACCGTGCTTGCCACTTATCCGACGTGCGCCCTGATGCTTGCCGAAGAAGCGCGCGCCGGCCGCCTGCACATCGCGCCGCGGGAAATCTGGACGGGCGGCGAAACGCTGACGCCGGCGATGCGCCGGCGCATCGAAGCCAGTTTCGATTGCCGCGTCGGCAACAGCTACGGCGCGTCGGAATTCCTGGCGCTCGCCGCCGAGTGCCGGCACGGACGCCTGCACGTCAACGAAGACTGGGCCATTCTCGAATCCGTCGATCGCCACCTCGCGCCGGTGCCGGACGGTCAGTTCGGCCATACGGCGCTACTGACCAACCTGGCCAACCACGTGCAGCCGCTGATCCGCTACGACTTGGGGGATCGCATCGCGCTGCACGGCGATCCGTGCCCGTGTGGCATGCCGACAGCATGGCTGGAAGTCGAAGGTCGCAGCGACGATTTGCTGACCCTGTACGACACGCAGCGACGTGCGGTGTGGCTGTCCCCACTGGCACTCACGACCGTGCTGGAAGACGGCGCGGGCGTATTCGCGTTCCGGCTCGAACAGACCGGCGACACCGCGCTGCTGTTGAACATCGTCGATGGCGGCAAGGCCGGCCGCGCCGCGCAGGCGCGCGCCCGGACGGTGTTCAAACGCTATCTGCAAGAACAGGGACTCGGCAATGTTGCTGTGAAAGTCGTTTGTGGCGTTTCGCCTGCGCCGGGCCCAGGCGGAAAAATGCGACGCGTCATCGGGCTGCAGCATGGCGCATCCCGCGCGACTTGAGCGGGCGCAAGGTGTATCGCGGCACCCATGCCCGACATGGCTGCGGGCCAACCCCGGGCGGTTCGCCGCGACTCAGCGTGGGCTCAACCCGCGACCATTCGGTGTGCCGCTCAGACAAGACGTTGCCGTACGGCAACGGTGGCGCCGGGGAAAACGATGCGAACCCCCGGAAAATTCAGGCGCTGCGAAAGTGCGTTTGAAGTTTGAATATTGGCGCGGCGGTGTGGCGATGGCTTGCAGCGCTTTACCCGCTCGCCTCGACAGGCCTGCCCTCGAACGCCATCTGGCACTCCGTGCAGCGCTCGGCGGCAGGTTGCACCCGCAGGCGTTCGTAGGCGATCGCATCACCACAATCGATGCAGTGACCGTAACCGCCGGTTTCAAGGCGGTAAAGCGCGGCCTGCACCTCACGCAGTTCATCGATGTCGCGCTGCACTTCCATGGCGCCAACCGCGTCGTGCGCGTGGCGATCTGCGTCGTCCTTGAAATCGCGAGCCTCCTGCCCGTCGATGCCATTGCGAATCGCGTGTCCGCCCGCGCGCACTTCGTCTTGCAATACATGCATGCGATCCAACAGCGTCCCGCGCAGGGTGGCGAGATGTCTCCGTGTCAGCAGGTTCATAGGTCATTCCTTCATAAGGTGCTGGCGCACATGATCGGCGGCGCACCGCGCACACGCGTTGACGCCGATCAAGGGGCACGACGCGATCACATGCACCCGCTTCAAGGCACACCGGCAGACCAGACTTGTTCCAATCGGTCGTCATGTGTCCTGCGTCGGCCCGTACGCGGATCGCGGCGCTGCCCGGGATGAGCGGATTGGCTGGTGATTTGCGCCGCGTCAAGCCGCACTCACACAGGCGCCGACACACTTCAGTTCCATGAAACCCGACCTGATCCTTGTCGCCAACGCCGCCGACGCCTGGCTTTATGCCCACAGCACGCGTGAGCGTGGGCTGCTGATGCTCGATACGCTGCATGCGCCCGAGAGCCGTTTGCATTCGCATGAGCTCGACACCGGGCCCATCGGTCACGAACGCAGCGACAGCCGGCCGGGAGGTGTCATGCTGGCGTCACGCATGGATGCGCAGCACAAGCGCCAGCTCGCATTTGCGCGCCACCTGGCGCAGCGCATCGACACCGCGCTGCAGACGCATGCGTACGGCGACGTCGTGCTATTCGCTGCGTGTCCGTTCCTCGGTAAAGTGAAAAACGCACTCGGTCCCGACGCACGCAAGGCGCTGCGCGATGCGGTGCCGCTGGATCTCACGCACTTTGATGGAGACGAACTGTCGCGTCGCGTCAACAACGCGTTGCGCTCCGGAGTCGACAACGCAGACTGACATCGATGCGGGTTAATACTGTCACAATGGCGACAAGAGAAAATCGCCCGGACAGCAGCCGTCAATCCCGTTCGATGCGCCGACCCTGTTGCGCCACCGACACGGCCCAGCTGAGATGCGCCTCATAGCCAGCCGGAGCACATCGGCTGCTATCGGGGCTGTTCAGGAACATGGGGAGGCCCGGAATCCGCCGCGCCAGCCTGGGTTGATGCGGGCAGTACGCCGGCCTGCGCGTACATACGATTGCCGTATGTCAACGCGGTGACGAACCGAATTGGCCGAGCGCTTGGGCGAGTATTTGCGCCACGTCAAGTCGCAATCGCATAATGGCGCGCATGCGTGAGACCCACGTCGCGGTCGTTGACGATGAGCCCGCCGTCACCCAGCTCATAGCCGACTACCTCAAAAGCCATGGATTCCGCGTCAGCCAGCTGCGCGGCAGTAGCGCATTGTTTGCTCTCATGGCCTCCGATCCGCCGGCGCTGGTCCTGCTTGACATAGGACTCGGCGGCGAAGACGGTCTCGCCATCGCGCGCAAGCTGCGCGCCCATTGGCATTGTGGACTGATGATTGTCACCGGCCGGGGGGATATCGTCGACCGCATCGTCGGCCTCGAAGTTGGCGCCGACGACTACGTGGCCAAGCCGTTTGACTTGCGCGAACTGGTCGCGCGCATCAGGGCGGTCTTGCGCCGCCTGCAGCCGGAAGAGACCGACGGCCCGGCGCCGGAGGCCGAGCGCGGCCGCCTCAACTTCGCCGGCTGGTCGCTGGATGTCGGCGCGCGCCGGCTGACCGCGCCCGATACCACCGAAGTGCTGCTGACCAACGGCGAGTTCGAATTGCTGCGCGCGTTTGCCGAGCATCCCGGCCGCGTCCTCTCGCGAGAATTCCTCCTCGAATGCACACGCGGCCGCGAAGCCGGCCCTTATGACCGAACGATAGACGTCCAGGTCGGCCGGTTGCGGCGGAAAATAGAAGCCGATCCAGCCCACCCGCAAATCATCAAAGCGGTGCGCAGCGCGGGCTACGTGCTGGTGTCGCCAGTGTCGGCCGATTGAGTCAAGCCATGCTGGCGCAGCAGGAGGTCGGCTTGGTTTACCGCTCGGTGTTTTCGGCCTGCCCCGATGCGCTGCTGCTGGTTGACGCGCAAGGGGCTGTCGTTCTTGCAAACCCGGCGGCGAGCGAACTCTTCGGCTACGCTGCGGGCGAGCTCGACGCCATGCACTTGGGCGACCTGGTTCCCGCCTGCAGGCACGAACGTGCAGCGCGAGTGCCGCTGGAATTGCCGGCCCGGCGCAAGGACGGCAGCCAAGTGATGGTGGAAATCGCGCTCAGCGCACTTGAGAGCGCCGACGCTCCGCTGCGCCTGGTCACGGTACGTGCCCTTGGTGAGTACCAGCATGTCAGGCAGGCGCTGAGGCGCGCGCGCTACAGCGAATGCGTGGCTGACGTGGGCCTGCACGCTGTCGACACGCGTGACCCCTACGCGCTGCTGAGCCGCGTGCCTGCGGCAGCGGCGAGCGCCATCGGGGCCGATACGTCGATTCTCTGGCAGCTCGAACCGAACCAACTCGCGCTGCGCGTGGTCGCCGGTGTCGGTCTCGTGGACGAAGAGGCAGAAGGCACTCTGATGGCCAACCGGCCTGACACGCCGCCCGGCTATGCGCTCGCACAGGCGCGGCCGATCATCATCACGGATTATCAGTGGGAGCGGCGCTTCAAGGTACCTCACTGGCTGTTGCGCCAGGGGCTCGTGAGCGGCATCTTGGTGCCGCTGCACGATCGCGGGCGCACGATTGGCGTGCTGGCCCTGCGTTCGCGCCAGGCACAGCGCTTCGGCGACGACGAGGTCTACTTCCTGCGCTCTCTGGTCAATCTGCTCTCGAGCAGTCTGCAGCGCGCCGAAAGCGAAGAGGCACTCGCCCATGCGCAGAAGCTGCAGGGCATCGGCAGGCTGACCGGCAACGTGGCGCACGATTTCAACAACTTGCTGACAGTCATCCAGGGCAACTTGCAGTTGCTCGCCACCCTGCCGGCGCTGCGCAAAGGCGATGGGCAGCGACTGGTCGCGGCGGCAACGCGAGCGAGCCAGCACGGCACCGAACTCACCCGCAGGCTGCTGTCGTTCTCGCGTCGCCAGAGCCTGCAGCCGGCACGCGTCGACGTCGACGCCACGCTGCACGCGCTGGCCGACATGCTGCACCACACGCTGGACCCGCGCATTCACATCACCGTCGATGTGGAGCCGGCCTGCCCGCCGTGCCACGCCGATCCCAGTCAGCTCGAATCGGCCCTGTTGAACATTGCGATCAATGCCCGCGACGCCATGCCCGACGGCGGTCTGCTGGCGTTCAGCGCCGCGCCGGTCGCCGACGACTTCGTTGCCATCACCATCGCGGACAACGGCAGCGGCATGTCGGCGCTGGAGCGAGAACGCGCCTTCGAGCCGTTCTTCACCACCAAGGAGAAAGGCCGCGGCACGGGCCTGGGCCTGTGCACGGTGCATGGCTTCATACAACAATCGGGAGGAAGCATCGATCTGGCGAGCGAGCCGGGCCGCGGCACGATCGTCACGCTTCGGATCCCCTGCTGGCGCGGGCCAGGGAGTGCCACGTCGTAAGACGCAAGGGTATTGCCGCTGCGGCAGGAGATGGTGGGCGCCGGCGGCATGCACCCCCTGAACGGATCTTCTGGAACAGCATCAGCGAACCGCCGCCGCCAATCCGTTGCGCTCGATGAATCCAGTGAGCGCCGCGACTTCCGGAATTTCGATGTCGCGCCGGAATCGATTGTCCACGCGGATGACGTCGGCGCCATCCAGGCGCGAGAGTGCGCGGCTCACCGATTCGAGCGTCATGCCCAGATAGCTGCCGACTTCGGCGCGCGTGAGCGGCAAAGTGATCTTGTCGGTGCGCAGCCCCCGCTCGGCCAGCGAACCCGTCCAGTTGCGCAGAAAATCGGCGACACGCACGTCGGCGGGCAACGTGGCCAGCGCCAGCATCAATTCATGGTCGCGGCTGATTTGGCGGCTCATCGCCGCATGCAGCGCCGTGAGCAGATCGGGCTGTCTGGCGCTTGCGTTCAGCAGGTGCTCGTAGCTCAGCGACCAGACTTCGCCTGTATCGAGCGCCACCGCGTTGCAGCCATGGCGGCCCTCCGCAATACCGTCGAAACCGAGCCAGTCGCCCTTGAAGTGCAGCCCGACCACCTGCTCGCGGCCGTCGGCGGTCAGGATGACGTCTTTGAAATAACCTGAGTTGGGAACGAAGAGCGACGTAAAGCGCGCACCGATCGTGTACAGCACGTCTCCCGCGCGCACGACCCAGCGCTGCATCGGCACGTGATTGCGCAGCCGCTCCAGCATGTCGCCGATTTCGCGAGCGGTCGTGCCTGGTTGGCGCGTAGGCGTTGAATTCATGACGTTCTCCAGGTGACCCAGGACATTCCCATGCCTGGACTCTGGCAAACGAGGGCCAACGGACGACCAATCGGGCATGTCACTCGGCAACGGTGTGTGAATCGTTGGTGTCAGCCGCTTCGGGAGCCTCATTCAGCGGCATGTCGCTTGGCGGGTGCACTCAGCGGGGCTTGCGCACGGCAGACACCCTCGCCCAGCTCTGCCGGAACTCCTGTTCTGACTTTCACTCGTCGCGTCCCCGTGAACCATTGCGCTGCGTCAAATCGCTCAGGGACTCGGGAGACCACACTGATTGCGGGATCAACAACGAGGTGCCAGCATGAAACCGACCGCAAAGCAGCAGCTCTGGATGTACGAACGCATGGTCACCAGCCGATATCTCGAGGAATCGCTGCTGAAGGTGTACCTCGAAGGCAAGACGCCGGTCTTCAACATGGGCGACGGTCCCATCCCGGGTGAGATGCACCTGTCCAACGGCCAAGAGCCGTGTGCGGTCGGCGTCTGCGCGCATTTGCAGCCGACCGACGTCGTGACTTCCTACCACCGCCCGCACCACGTAGCGGTCGCCAAAGGCGTCGATTTGAACCGCATGGTGGCAGAGATCATGGGCAAGAAAACCGGCCTGAGCGGCGGCCGCGGCGGCCACATGCACCTGTTCGATCCGTCGGTTCACTTCTCCTGCGCAGGCATCGTTGCACAAGGCCTGCCGCCCGCCGTGGGCGCGATGCTGTCGCGCCACCTGCAGAAGAAGCCGGGAGTGGCTATCGCCTACATGGGTGAAGGCGCGGCCAACGCCGGCGCTTTCCACGAGGCGCTGAATCTCGCGGGCGTCTGGAACCTGCCCGTACTGTTCATCGTGGAAGACAACGCCTGGGGCATTTCCGTGAGCAAGAAGCAGTCGACCTCGGTGCCGCGCAACGACGTGCGCGCCGCGGGCTACGGCATGCCCGGCGTGTACGTTCCTGGCAACGACCCGGACGCCATCTTCGCTGCCGCAGGTGAAATCATCGCTCGCATGCGCAAAGGCGCCGGGCCGGCGCTCATGGAGCTCGAAACCTCACGCCTCGAAGGCCACTTCGTTGGCGACGCCGAAGCTTACCGGCCCAAGGGAGAAAAAGAAGCGCTGATCGCCAAGGACCCCATTCCGGCTTACGCCAAGCGCCTGAGAGCTGACGGTGTCCTGACGCCGAAATCCGATCGCGAACTGATAGCGGCGGCACACGCCCGGGTCGACGCGGCCATCCAGTTTGGCCGGGAAAGCCCTTATCCCGAGCCCGAAGAGGCGCTTGCACACGTTTTCGCGTGAAGGCGCCGAACGCCACACACACCGACCCGGGCGAATCAAGGAGATCGACATGGCTGAATCAGTGGCAAGCGTCACCCGCAAGGCGGCGCAAGAAACGGCGCAGAAGAAGCTCACCATCGCGCGCGCGATGGCCGATGCGATCGCGCACGAAATGCGCACCGACCCTCGCGTGTTCGTGATGGGCGAAGACGTCGGAGCGCTCGGCGGCGTCTTCGGCAACACCCGCGGCCTGATCGATGAGTTCGGGCCTGAGCGCGTGCGCGATACGCCGATTTCGGAAACCGGCTTCATCGGCGCCGCGGTCGGCGCCGCCATGGACGGCATGCGCCCGATCGTCGAGCTGATGTTCGCCGACTTCATCGGCGTCTGTCTCGACACCGTTTACAACGCGGCCGCCAAGAACTGCTACTTCTCCGGTGGCAACGTCAACGTGCCGATGGTGCTGATGACCGCCACGGGCGGCGGCTATTCGGATGGCGGCCAGCACTCGCAGTGCCTGTACGGCATGTTCGCGCACCTGCCCGGCATGAAGGTCGTCGTGCCGAGCAACTCGTACGACGCCAAGGGCCTGATGACCGCCGCCATCCGCGACCCGAACCCGGTTATCTACATGTTTCACAAGCGGCTGCAGGGCATGGGCTGGCTCGGCACCGAAAAGGGTGCGACCGTTGCGTGCCCGCAAGCGCCGTACACCGTCGAAATCGGCCAGGCGAAGACCGTGCGCGAAGGCTCCGACGTGACGATCGTGAGCCTCGGCCTCGGCGTCCACCTGGCGCTGCATGCGGCCGATATCCTGGCCATGGAGGGCGTCCGGGCCGAAGTGCTGGATCTGCGCTCGCTGGTGCCGCTGGATCGTGACCATGTTTTCAAGTCGGTCAAAAAAACGGGGCGGCTGATTGTGGTTGACGAGGACTACATGAGCTACGGGGTGACCGGCGAAATCATCGCCACCGTCGCCGAACGTGACATCTCGGTGCTGAAGGCAAGCCCGCAGCGCATCGCATACCCCGATATCCCGGTCCCTTACAGCCGTCCCATGGAGTATTGGGCCCTGCCTTCGGCCGAAAAAATCGCCGCGGCCTATCGCAAGATGCAGGGGTAGCGGATGACCGACGTGAAGATTGCGGATGACCTGTGGGCCGATGACCGGCAGGCGGTCATCACGTCATGGTCCTACGACGACGGCACCATGGTCAGGAAGGGTGACACCGTCGCCGAGATCATGGTCGAGAAGGCGCAGCTTGAAATTGCCGCGCCGGCCTCGGGCATCCTTCGCATCCGCGAGCACGAGGACGCCGTTGTCAGCCGTGGCACCGTGATTGCAACGATCGAGTAGGCGCGGCGGCGCATGGCTAGGGATGTCTGGTATCGCCCCCGCGCTGGCGGAATGCCATGATGGCTTGGTTGCGCAGGCTGCGCAGCATGCCCAGCAGCTGGTCGTCCACGGCGAGCGCGCCGGGGCGGTTGTGGTCGGCGTAGATCAGCGCGAAGGGCTTGCCTTTCATCTGCAGCGGCAGCAGCAGGAAGGCGGGGGCGTTCAGGCCGCTGCGAAACCACGCGGGCAGGCGCTCGTGCAATCGTCCCTGACGCGTGTCGGCGATGAGGGTGTCGGCGCCGCGTTGGCAGACGGTGGCGAACAGATCGGCGCTGTCGTGCAGGGGCACCGCGAGCGCCGCGAGATCGGCGTCGGTGCACTCGCCCAGGCCCAGGCGACCGCGCAGCACGTCGGTACGGGCGTCCCGCAGGGCGAACACGATGCGCCGGGCGTTCAACGCGCGCAGCATGGTTTCGAGAATCATGCGCAGGATGTCGTTGAGCTTGAAGCTGTCGTCCACCATCGCGTCGGTGATGTCCTGGATGCCCGCGGCCAGCACCTGCGTGGCGTGCTGCGTTGCGGCCAGCCCGCCGAGCGCCGCGTCAGCCGGGGCGGGCAGCGTGGGGTCGGCGTGCAGGGCGTGCGCGGCAAGCGGGTCGGCGGCTGCGTTCTTCGTCTCGGGCGGCGGCTTGGGCGACTGCAGCAGGCGCTCGGCGGGGCTGCCGGGACTGACGTGCAGATCGAGCGCGCTGGCGATGTCCACGAGCTGCTGGCGCGCGCGCAGCACGGCTTCGGAAAATGATTCGGGCGTGAGCTGCAGGGTGCGGCGGTAGTCGGTTGCCAACTGTTGCAGCCGTGCGGTCAGCTTGGTCGGTTCACACTGGAGTATGGCGCCGGCCACTTCGTTGGCGGCGCGCACCAGCCAGCGCAGATGCTCGTCGCCCTGCTGCGGTGGGCGCATGGGCGGCGCGCCCATGGGCGTGCGCATGCAGCGCTGCAGGGTGTCGGGCAGGCCCCAGGCACGGGCCACGCCCACGCCCAGATCTTCGAGCGTGAGGCCCAGCACCTGGGTGGCGGCGGGGCCTTCGGCCTTGCCCGCGGCATGCAGCGCGCGGATCTGCGCCGCCTCCTCGGGGAAGTAGAACGAGCACAGCATGCGCCCCAGGTTCTGCAGCATCGCGGCGATGAAGGACGATTCGGAAATCGCACGTCCGCCCATCTCGGCGGCCAGCGCCCCCGCCATCATGGCGCGCAGGAATTCCTCGCGCATCTGCTCGGCATGCGCCTTGTCCTGCATGTGCTCGAGCAGCACCAGGCTCAGCGCCATGTTGCGTATGGTGTTGAAGCCCACGAGCGTGACAGCGCGCGAGACGGTGCTCACCCCGCCGCGGTTGGCGTGAGCAAACAGCGGGCTGTTGACCAGGCGCAGCAGCTTGTTGGTGAGCGCGACGTCCTTGAGGATTTCGCGCGTGAGGTCGCCCACGCTGTCGTCCTCGGACGTGGCCACGCGCTGGATGCGCACCACGGTGTCGGAGAGCGCGGGGAAGTCGCTCTTGCGGCGCATGCGCAGCAGCAGGAAATCGAGCGTGGCGTTGCCGACGGGCTGCGCGGCGCCCGGCTCGGGGCTGGCCCAGGCGCGCAGCGCATCGCGGAACTCGGCGGCGCTGGCGTAGCGCTGCTCGGGCTCGCGCGCCAGCGCCCGCGCCGCGATGGCGCGCAGCGCGTCGTCGACATCGGGGCCCAGATCGTCGGGCAGCATGATGGGGCTGCCCGCGCTCGGGTACAGCGCCTGCCAGGTCTCGCTCTGGCGACGCAGGGGCTGGCCGGTGAGCAGCTCCACGAGGATGAGTCCGGCGCCGTAGATGTCCACGGCGGGGTTGGGCACCGCGCCCGCGCTGGCTTCGGGCGCCATGTAGGCCGGGGTGCCCGCCAGCGGCGCCTGTGCGGCATTGGCCACGCTCACCGAGATGCCGAAATCCATCACCCGCGCGCGTCCTTGGGCGTCGATCATGATGTTGGAGGGTTTGAGGTCGCGGTGCACGATGCCTGCCGTGTGCGCGGCCTGCAGGCCGTCGAGCACGTCCGCCATCATCGCCGCTGCCTCGCGTGCCGTGCGGCGCCCCTTGGCGGCCAGGTGCTCGGCCAGGCTGGAGCCGCTCACGTATTCGAAGACGGTGAAGGCCTGCTGCTCCTGCACGTCGGCTTCGAACACCGGGACGATGGCGGGGTGCGAGAGTTGGCCCATGTGGCGTGCCTCGGCCAGCCAGCGCTGCAGATGGGCCTCGGCGCGGCCGCCGCGCGCGGGCGCCAGCAGCTTGATGGCCACGTCGCGTTCCAGCCACGGGTCGCGGGCCAGCCAGACGCTGGCTTGCGTGCCCCGGCCCAGCAGGCGCAGCAGCTGAAAGCGCCCGAGCTGGCGTGGCGGCGCCGCTGCGTCTGTGGCGGCATTCACCGGGGAGTCGGGCGCGAAGGTGGGCATGGCGTGCGAGCGGGTGGCGGCGAGGGTGGCGCGTGCATTGTGCCGTGGGATGCGGCTTTTTTCAGCCGAAATTCCAGTCCGCCGTGATCGCATCGCCCACGCGCAGCGTGCGCCCGATGCCGTCCAGAATGATGGCGTTCATGCCGAACGTGGGTTTGCCGTCCATGCGCGGGTCGGCGCGGTAGCTCGTGAGCGTGGCGAGCACCTCGGGGCTGCGCTCGGCGGTGGCCGGGTCGATGTTGGGAATGGGGCAGCGCGCGCAGGGTTTGACGGGCGCGAGCACGGCGCCTCCCTCGCGCGTGGCGATGCGGATCTCGGCCAGGCTGTCTTCGTCGTGCGCCTGCAGGTCCGCGAGCAGCAGGTTGGGGCGCAGGCGCTCGATGCCGATGGCGCCGTGCCCCGCCTGTGTCAGGCGCCGGTTGAGCTCGGCCAGCGAGGCTTCGCCGATCACGAGCAGTGGATAGCCGTCGACGAACTGGTTCACCGCTTCGACGCCACGCGTCCAGGCCAGGTCGGACAGGCGCCGCACCCGCGGATCGAAGCGCGCGAGTCGCAGCCCGGCCTGCGCCAGAAAGCGGCTGAACCACTGCGCGGCCGCGTCGCCCATGTCCCAGGCGTTCACGGTGTCTTTCCAGACGCGCACGCAGGCGGGTCGGCCTTGTTCGCCTGCGGGCGCGCGCGGCAGGGGCAGGGTCGGCATGCCGGGCGCCTGCAGCAGCACCTCGTCGGGCGTGATGCGCGGGTGCACCAGCGCCAGGCGCGGCCATTCGCGCTGGGTGAGGAAGACGCCGTCCGCATCGACCACCATCCAGGCGCGGTCCAGCTCCAGCCCGGTGGCGGTGAGCCGCGCCTGCTCCAGCGCCACGCCGGCGCAGGATTTGACGGGGTAGACGAACAGTCGGGCAATGCGGGCGTGCACTGCGGCATCGGTGCTGGACATGCGGGCGGCCACGGGAAAGCGAGCGATTGTGCGCCTCCTACAATCACCGCCATGGCGCAATCCTTCGATATCTGCATTCGTGGCGCAGGCGTCGTGGGCCGCGCGGCGGCGCTGCTGCTGGCGCGCGCGGGCCTGCGCGTGGCGCTGGTCGCGCCGGGCGCGGGCCATCGCGGACAGGACGTGCGCGCTTACGCGCTCAATGCCGCCTCGCGCGGCCTGCTCGAATCGGTGCGCGCCTGGCCCGAGACGCCGCACGTCACCGCCGTGCAGCGCATGCAGGTCTGGGCCGATGAGGGCGGCGCGGTGCAGTTCGATGCCCAGGCGCAGGGTGTCGAGGCGCTGGCCTGGATCGTCGACGTGCCGGCGCTGGAGCAGCGCCTGCAGGAGGCGATCGGCTTTCAGCCGCTGGTGGAGATGGTGGCCGCGCCGGTGGCGGCGCCGCTCACGGTGGTGTGCGAAGGCCGCGCCAGTCGCACGCGCGCCGAATTCGGGGTGGAATTTGCCGTGACCCCCTATGGACAGGATGCGATCGCCACACGCCTGCTCTGCGAGCGGGCGCACGGCGCGGTGGCGCGCCAGTGGTTTGGCGCGGACGGCAGCATCCTCGCGTTTCTGCCGCTCGCGGGTGCGGAGGGGAACTCGGTGGCCGTGGTGTGGTCTCTCCCGCATGGGCAAACGCGGAATCGGCTGGCCATGGATGAGGCAGGCTTTGCTTTGGCGCTGCAGGGCGCGAGCCGTGGCGTGCTCGGGGCACTCACGGTGAGCGCGCCGCGCGCTTCCTGGCCGCTGGCGCAGGCGCGTGCCGCGCGCTGGTGTGGCGCCTTTCCGAGGCCGGCGAGCGATCAGGCGTGGGTGCTGGCGGGCGACGCCGCGCATGCGGTGCATCCGCTGGCCGGGCAGGGCCTGAACCTGGGTCTGGCGGACGTGGCCGCGCTCGTGCGCGTGCTGCAGACGCGCGAGCGCTGGCGATCGCTGGCCGATCTGCGGCTGCTGCGCCGCTACGAGCGCCAGCGCAGCAGCGCCGTCGCGGGCGCGCAGCTGGCGATGGACGGGCTGCAGCAGCTTTTCACGCGCGCCGACACACCTTTGCCATCGCTGCGCCATTGCGGCATGAATCTGTTCGACCGTTGCACCCCGCTCAAGGGCTGGGTGTCCCGCCGCGCCATGGGCGTGGCCTGAATCTCTCCACTCGGGGCGCACGCCCTGTTTTGCCACCATGAAATTCCTCGCCCGATTCCTTCCCCTTTTTCTGGTCACGCTGCTGGCCGGTGCCCAAGGCGCCTGGGCGCAGGATGCGCAGATCCGCAAGACGCTGGCCGAGCGCATTCCGCAGCTGTCTCAGATCGACGAGATCAGCGCGACGCCGATGAAGGGGCTGTACGAAATCCGCATCGGCACCGACGTGTACTACTCGGATGCGCAGGGCAATTTCCTCATCCAGGGCGAACTCATCGACACCAAGGCGCGGCGCAACCTGACCGAGGACCGGGTGAACAAGCTCACCGCCATCGACATCAAGTCGCTGCCGCTGCAGGATTCCTTCAAGGTGGTGCATGGCAAGGGCGAGCGCCAGCTCGTCATCTTCGAGGACCCGAACTGCGGCTACTGCAAGCGCTTTGAAAAGGACATGCAGAAGGTGGACAACGTCACCATGCACGTCTTCCTCTATCCCATCCTGAGCGCCGACTCGGCCGAAAAATCGCGCAACATCTGGTGTGCCAAGGACCCCGCCGCCGCCTGGCAGGACCACATGCTGCGCGACATGACGCCCGCGGCCGCCAGTTGCGACGTCGGGGCGCTGGAGCGCAACCTGGCGCTGGGGCGCAAGCACCGGATCACCGGCACGCCCACGGTCATCTTCAGCGATGGCAGCAGGGTGCCTGGCGCCATCCCCGCGGCAGAAGTCGAGAAGCGCTTTGCAGCCCTGGCTAGCACCAAGTAGCCTGGTTATTTTGATAGCTTCGAACGCTTTTCCATTAAGGAATTCAAAGACAAAAGAATTTGAATTGCTTGTTTGGCGGGCGCGTGCAGCTCTCTTTTTTTAAAGTATTCATGCCACACGCCACCTCTGCCGCGATCCACTACCGCATCGAACTGCCTGACCCGCGCACGCACCGCTACCACGTCACGCTCACCATCGCAAAACCCGCGGCCCGCCAGCGCGTCTCGCTGCCGGTGTGGATACCGGGCAGCTACCTGGTGCGGGAGTTTTCGCGCCATCTCGTGCGCCTGCGTGCGCTGCAGGGCGGCAAGCCGGCCGCGCTCGGTCAATTGAACAAATGCGAATGGCAGGTGGCCTGCCGCAGGGGCGAGCCGCTCACGCTGCACTACGAGGTGCTGGCCAGCGACCGCTCGGTGCGCACGGCCTGGCTCGACGCCACGCGCGGCTTTTTCAATGCCACCAGCCTGTGCCTGCGCGTGCATGGTCAGGAGCACGCGGCGCACGAACTGCACGTGGCGCGCCCGCAAGACCATGCCGATTGGCAGCTGGCCACGGCGCTCGTCCCGGTCAAGGCCGCGCGCCACGGCTTTGGCAGCTACCGCGCTGCCAACTACGATGAACTGGCCGACAGTCCGGTGGAAATGGGCGCATTTCAGAGCCTGCGCTTCACCGCCTGCGGCGTGGCGCACCGCCTCGTCATCAGCGGCGCGAGCGCGTCGCTGGACAGCGCGCGCCTCGTGCGCGACGTGCAGCGCATCTGCGAGGAGGAAATCCGCTTCTGGAGCGCCGACGCCGAGGCGCCGTTTGATCACTACCTTTTCCTGCTCAACATCGTGGACGAAGGCTATGGCGGGCTCGAACATCGCTTCAGCACCGCGCTGATCTGCGGCCGGCGCGACCTGCCGCGCCTGGACGAGGCCAAGGCGCCCGAGGGCTACACCACGCTGCTTGGCCTGTTCAGCCACGAGTATTTCCACGCCTGGAACGTCAAGCGCATGCGCCCCAGGGAGTTCACGCGCTACGACTACGCGCAGGAAAACTACACCGGGCTGCTCTGGTTCTTTGAAGGCTTCACCAGCTACTACGACGACCTGCTGCTGCGCCGCGCCGGCCTGATCGATCAGGGCGCCTACCTCAAGCTGCTCACCAAGACCATCAACCAGGTGCTGCAGACGCCCGGGCGCCACGTGCAGAGCGTGGCGCAGGCGAGCTTCGACGCCTGGGTCCGCTACTACCGCCCGGACGAGAACTCGCCCGCCACCACGGTCAGCTACTACACCAAGGGCGCGCTCGTCGCGCTGTGCCTGGATCTGGCGTTGCGCCGCGGCGGGCGCTGCACGCTCGACGACGTGATGCGCGCCCTCTGGGCGCACGGCAAGGGCGGGCCGATCACCGAGGCCGACGTGCGCCAGGTGCTGCGCCGCATTTCGGGGCGCCAGTGGGGCGAGGAGCTCGACGCCTGGGTGCATGGCACGGCCGAGCTGCCGCTGGCGCAATTGCTGGGCGCGCACGGCGTCGCGCTCAAGAGCGACACGCCGCAGATGGCGCAGCGCCTGGGCCTGCGCGTGCAGGAGACGAGTGGCGTGCAGATCAAGCTCGTGCTCGCGGGGAGCTGCGCCGAGCGCGCCGGGCTCATGGCCGGTGACGAATGGCTGGGCGTGGAGGTGGCGGGCGCAGATGGGACGGGCGGCGGCTGGCGGCTGAAAAAGCTCGACGACCTGCCGCTGTACGCGGGCCGCGCGCGCGAGCTCACGGCCCTGGTCGCGCGCGATGCGCGCCTGCTGCGCCTGCCGCTCACGCTGCCCGCGCCCGATGCGGGCGGCGATACCGTGCAACTGAGCATCACCGACGCGGCGCTTGCCGACCAGTGGCTGGGCATGCCCTGAGGCCGCCGCTATATTCCATTGTTTGGAACCGATCCCACCGCAGGAGAACCCCGTGACCTACGAATGCATCATCACTCGCGTCGAAGCCGAAAAAGTCGGCGTGATCCAGCTCAACCGCCCCAAGGCGCTCAACGCCCTGAGCGCCCAGCTCATGATCGAGCTGGGCACGGCCCTCAAGGCCTTCGACGCCGACGAGTCCATCGGCTGCATCGTGCTCACCGGCAGCGAAAAGGCCTTTGCCGCCGGCGCCGACATCACCCTGATGGCCAAGTACAGCTTTGCCGACGTCTACAAGAACGACTACATCACGCGCGACTGGGAAACCATCCGCAGCATCCGCAAGCCCGTGATCGCCGCCGTGAGCGGCTACGCGCTGGGCGGCGGCTGCGAGCTCGCCATGATGTGCGACTTCATCATCGCCGCCGACAACGCCCGCTTTGGCCAGCCCGAGATCAAGCTGGGCGTGATTCCCGGCGCCGGCGGCACCCAGCGCCTGCCGCGCGCCGTGGGCAAGGCCAAGGCCATGGACATGGCGCTCACCGCCCGCATGATGGATGCCGCCGAGGCCGAGCGCGCGGGGCTCGTGAGCCGCGTCGTGGCGCTGGACAAGCTGATGGAGGAAGCTCTGGCCGCCGCCCTCACCATCAGCGGCTTCTCGCAGATCGCCGTCATGGCCGCCAAGGAATCGGTCAACCGCGCCTTCGAGGGCACGCTGTCCGACGGCGTGATGTTCGAGCGGCGGCTGTTCCACGCGCTTTTTGCCACGCAGGACCAGAAGGAGGGCATGGACGCCTTCGTCAACAAGCGTGCGGCGAAGTTCATCAACGGGTGAGCTTGCGCGCTCGTGGCGGTGCGGCCGCCACGGACGGCATCCGCCCGCATAATGTGGTCGCCATGGAGAACGAAAATTCCCCCTTTCATATCGCGCTGCTGATCGATGCCGACAATGCGCCTGCCGACCTGATCGACGAAATCCTCACCGAGTTGTCCACTTTGGGCGTGATCAATATCCGGCGTGCCTACGGCAACTGGACGAAGCAGGCGCTGGAGGGTTGGCGTTCGCGGCTGCTGGATTTCGCGATTCGTCCGATGCAGCAGTTCGACTATTCCAAGCGCAAGAACGCCAGCGACATGGCGATGACTGTTGATGCGATGGAACTCCTCTACACGGAGCGCCCCAATGCCTTTGGCATCGTCTCTTCCGATGCGGACTTCACGCCGCTGGTCATGCATCTGCGCGCCAAGGGTGCCGCCGTCTTTGGTTTCGGCGCGGCGCAGACACCCAAGCCCTTCGTCAACGCTTGCTCGCGCTTTCTTTATCTGGAGGCGCTGGCCGAGTCGAGCGTGGAAGCCGACACCGCGAGCGGCGCCGGCGCACCTGCCGAGCGCGTTGCGGCGCCGGTCTCCAGCGCGGCTCCTGCCAAGGCGCCCGCCAGGGCCTCGACCGCGGGTGGGGCGCATGCGGCCGAAGCGCCACGCATCCGCATTCCGACAGCGCAACTGCGCCAGGACACCGCGCTGATGAACATGCTGCGCGATGCGGTCAACGCCATGCAGGATGAGTCGGGATGGGCCCGGGTGGGGGCCGTCGGCACGCAGATCAGCAACAAGGCGAGCTTTGATTCGCGTAACTACGGCTATGCGACCTTGAGCAAGCTGCTGGTGGCGACCGATGCGTTCGATTTCCGCGACGAAGGCACGTCACGCGTGAGCGTGCGAGACAAGCGTGCCGCTGCGCGTGGCGCATGACATGCGCCAGGTTTTTGCCTAGGTGGATTGGCCGCGTATCTTTGGCTGTGCGTTGCGGGGCGGACCGGCGGATTTAGGCTAGAATGCGCGCCTTTCGGTGGTATAGCTCAGTTGGTTAGAGCGCAGCATTCATAATGCTGATGTCCCAGGTTCAAGTCCCGGTACCACCACCAGATGCCGAAAGCCAGCCTTGCGCTGGCTTTCTTTTTGCCCGGATTCTTGTATCGTGCGCGCACCGGATCGACGCGAGGAGACACGATGGGAGACTCACACGACGAGGAGGCTTTCGACGGACGTGATCGCGCCTTCATGCGGGGGCGATGGACAGGCGCTCTGGCACTGGCCGGTGTGCTGGTGGCGGTTCTGGCCGGTTGCGCGCACACGGGTGCGGCCGATGTCCGGCCAGACGCCGATACGGCGCCCGAACTGGTGCCCCTGGCCACCGTGGCCCCGGGCGTGCGTCAGGACATGCGCTACCACGGTCGCCGCAACTTCATGGGCCGCCCCGTGGCCGGTTACGAGGCCGCGCGCTGCTGGCTCACCCCTGCGGCGGCGCAGGCGCTGGCGGCGGTGCAGCGTGACGTCGAGCCGCTGGGCCTGACGCTCAAGGTCTTCGACTGCTACCGGCCACAGCGCGCGGTCGATGACTTCGTGCGCTGGGGCAAGGATCTGCACGATCAGCACACCAAGGCCGAGTATTACCCGCGCGTGCCCAAGCAGGAGCTGTTCCGGCGCGGCTACATCGCCGAGCGCTCGGGCCATAGCCGTGCCAGCACGGTGGATCTGACGCTGGTGGTGCTCGACGGCTTGCGTGCGCGCCAGGTGCTGACCGGGCCACTGGCCGACGGCCGGGAAGTGGACATGGGCACGCCATTCGACCTGTTCGACGAGCGCTCGCACACCGCCGACGCTTCCCTGGCGCCGGATGTGCAGCGCAACCGCCGGTGGTTGCGCGCGCTGATGCAGCGCCACGGCTGGCGCAATCTGCCCGAGGAGTGGTGGCACTACACGCTGGAGCCCGAGCCCTATCCGCAGCGGTATTTCGATGTGCCGGTGCGCTAGGAGCCTGAACGGCAGAAGGAGCGTCGGCTGCAAATGCGCCGCAGCGGCCCATTTTTCACCACCTTCTTGCTCAATAGCTCGGCTATTGGGCTGCAAATGCGGCAAAAACTGTGCTCGCTGGGGCCTATTTTTGCTATCGACGCCTTCTGCCGCCCAGGCTCCTAGGGGTGCGCGCCTCGCGCGGGCCTGCTCGGCGTCGCCGTCACCGTTCTCGCGTTCAGGCGGGCAGGCGCGCCATCCCCGCCGCCGCCGTCTGGTGGCTGGCGTCGTCGATCAGAATGAAGGCACCGGTGGCACGTTCGGCGCTGTAGTCATCGAGGGCCAGCGCGTCGCGCGTGCGGATTTGCACGCGGCCGATGTCGTTGCTTTGAAGCGGCTCGCTTGACGGCACGGTGCGCAGTTCGCTGATGTCGCGCCGGGCGGTGATGGCCGTGATGCGCGCCTGCGTGAGGCGCGCGCCCTGCTTGAGCCAGTACCAGCGCGCGGGCTGCAGCGCCTGGCGGTCGAGCCAGCACAGGTCGGCCTCGAATTCGCGCGTCACTTGCGGTGGGGCCTCGGGCGAGACCAGCAGGTCGCCGCGCGAGACGTCGATCTCGCGGTCGAGCACGAGGGTGATGCTGTCGCCCGCGGCAGCGGCGTCCAGCGGCTCATCACCGCGCTGCAGCGCGCGCACGCGCGCCGCCTCGCCGCTGGGAAGAACCTGCACTTCGTCGCCCACGCGCAGCATGCCGCCCTGCAGCTGCCCGGCGTAGCCGCGAAAAGCCCGGGTACTGCTGCCTTCATGGCGGATCACCCATTGCACGAAAAAGCGCACCGAATTTTTCGACGCATCGGCCGTGAGCGGCAGCGATTCGAGCAGCGGCAGCAGCGGCTCGCCTCCGTACCACGGCATGTGGCCGCTGGGCCGCACCACGTTGTCACCGGTCAGGGCCGAGAGCGGCACGCAGTGGGGCGCGGCCATGGACAGGCGCTGGGCCAGCTCGGTGACGCTGGCGCGGATGCGCTCGAACACCGCTTCGCTCCACTGCACCTGGTCCATCTTGTTGATGGCGAAGACCATGTGGCGCAGGCCCAGCAATTGCGCGAGCGTGGCGTGGCGCTTGGTTTGGGGCAGAAGATTTCCGCTCTCGGCGCGCGCGGCGTCGATCAGGATCACGGCCGCGTCGGCCGTCGAGGCGCCGGTGACCATGTTGCGCGTGTACTGCTCGTGGCCGGGGGCATCGGCGATGATGAACTTGCGCGCGGGGGTAGCGAAGTAGCGGTAGGCCACGTCGATGGTGATGCCCTGCTCGCGCTCGGCCTCCAGGCCGTCGGTGAGCAGCGCCAGGTCGAGCGCGTCGTCGGGCGCGCGCGAGTAGCGCGAACCGGCGATGGCACTGAGCTGATCGGCGAACACGCCCTTGCTGTCGAGCAGCAGACGGCCGATCAGCGTGGATTTGCCGTCGTCCACCGAGCCGGCCGTGACCAGGCGCAGCACGCCCTTGTGGCGCGCCTCGGGCCAGAGATCGTTGATGGCGTTCATAGAGCCCAAACCCGGTAGTTGGGTGCGCTTGCCAGTGCCGTGATCGGCGTGCCAGGCAAGGCGTGAGGACGCAGCGCACTCGTGTGCGCAAGGAGGAGCAACGCAGCATGGCGCGCCGAGCGCGGTGCTGGCAGACGCATAGCGCGGCCACGGGGCAGATGCATTGCTTTGAAGTGGAAAAATTCAGTATTCATAGTGTTTTGCCAAGATCAACAAGCGGTCAACTGCCGGGTTTGGGCTCAAAAGTACCCCATTTTCTTGCGCCGTTCCATCGACGCTTCGCTGAGCTGGTCGTCCATGCGCGTGGCGCCGCGCTCGGTGATGGTGGTCACCGCCGTCTCGGCGATGATGTCCGCGGGCGTGACGGCGCTGGACGGCACCGGGCAGGTGCACGAGACATCGCCCACGGTGCGAAAGCGCACCTGCACGTGCTCCACGGTTTCGCCCTCGCGCGCGGGGGTGAGCGGCGTCACGGGCGCGAGCAGCCCCTTGCGGCGCACGACGGGACGCACGTGGCTGTAGTAGAGCGAGGGCAGCGCGAGCCGCTCGCGTTCGATGTATTGCCAGATGTCGAGTTCGGTCCAGTTGGAGATCGGGAACACGCGGATGTTTTCGCCCGGGTGCACGCGGGTGTTGTAGAGATTCCAGAGTTCGGGGCGCTGGTTTTTCGGGTCCCACTGGCCGAATTCGTCGCGGAACGAGCAGATGCGTTCCTTGGCGCGGGCCTTTTCCTCGTCGCGGCGCGCACCGCCGATGCAGGCGTCGAAGCGGAACTCCGCGATGGCCTCCAGCAGCGTGGTGGCCTGCGCGGCGTTGCGCGAGTCGGTGGCGTGGCGCAGCACCACGGTGCCGCGTGCCATCGAATCTTCCACGCTGCGCACGATGAGCCGCTCGCCGAGCTCGGCCGCGCGCTGGTCGCGAAACGCGATCACCTCGGGAAAGTTGTGGCCGGTGTCCACGTGCAGCAGCGGAAACGGGAACTTGCCGGGACGAAACGCCTTCTCGGCCAGACGCAGCAGCACGCAGGAGTCCTTGCCGCCGGAAAACAGCAGCACGGGCCGCTCGCACTCGGCGGCGACTTCGCGCAGGATGTGGATGGCTTCGGATTCCAGCCAGTCCAGGTGCGTGCGGTGCAAGGTGGTGGTGCTCGTCATGGCTTCAGGGGAGTGGTATCAGGTCGCGGAGGTGGGGTCGGTGTGCGCGTTGTGACTGGCGGTGTTCACGTGGGTGTGCAGGCCGCACTCAAGGTTGTTGCGCTGCTCCCACCACCAGCGGCCGGCGCGGATGTCCTCGCCGGGGCGGATCGCGCGCGTGCAGCACTCGCAGCCGATCGAGGGATAGCCGCGGTCGTGCAGCGGGTGGTAGGGGATATTGAGCGCCCGCACCACGGCCCAGACCTCGCCGGTGCTCCAGCTCGCGAGCGGGTTGTACTTGTGCAGGCCGAAGGACTCGTCCCACTGCGCCTCGGGCAGTTCGGCGCGTGTGCTCGACTGCTCGCGCCGCTGGCCGGTGATCCAGGCGGTATGGCCCGCCAGCGCGCGGCGCAGCGGTTCGACCTTGCGGATGTCGCAGCACAGCTTGCGCAGCTCCACGCTTTCGTAGAAGGCGTTCAGGCCGTGGGTGGCGATGTAGTGCTTCACGGCCTCGGGCTCGGGGTGCATGAGCTGCACCGTGATGCCGTAGCGCTGCTCTATGGTGCCGACCATGGCCAGCGTCTCCTGGTGCAGGCGGCCGGTGTCGAGCATGAACACGCCCAGGCGCGTGGGCAGCTGCATCAGCGCGTGGATCAGCAGCGTGTCCTCCACGCCCATGGAGGAGGCGAGCAGGGCATCCGGATGTTCCTGCGCAATGCCGTCGAGCAATTGCAGCAGTGCGTTCCAGCGGTCGGTCAGCGCGGTGGTCAAGGGGCTTGCCATGGACTTCCTTTCTAGGCAGCGAGTGCCGCCGCACGCACAGCGCCTGGCCGTGTGTGGTCGGGTGTGAGCGTTTCGCCGAACCAGGCCAGTGTCCGGCCCAGCCGGGTGACCTCGCCGACGATGAGCAGCGCGGGCGCGGCGATGGCGTGCATCTTCGCCTGCACGGCCACGGTGGCGAGCGTGGCGTGCAGCGTGCGCTGGTGGGTTCGCGAGCCGTTCTCCACCAGCGCGCAGGGCGTGTCGGCGGGCAGCTTGTCTCGCATGAGCTCGGCGCTCAGCGCCGCGAGGCGTTCCACGCCCATGTAGTACACGCGGGTGTTCTGGCTGGGCGCGCCGGCGTGTTCGGCCTGCTCGCGCCGGTGTGCGGTGGCGAGCGTGAGCGTGTCGGCCACGGCGCGGTGGGTGAGCGGAATGCCCGCATACGCGCCGCAGGCCAGCGCCGCGGTGATGCCGGGCACCACCTCGTAGGCGATGCCGTGCGCGCGCAGCGCCAGCAGCTCCTCGCCGCCGCGCCCGTACACCAGCGGGTCGCCGCCCTTGAGCCGTACCACCGTGCGGCCCTGGCTTGCGTGGTGGATCATGAGCGCGTGAATGCGTCGCTGCGTGGCTTCGTGGTCTTCGCCGGGGGTCTTGCCCACGCTGATCTGCAGCGCGTCGCGCCGCGCGAGCTGCAGCACCTCGGGGCTCACGAGCCGGTCGTGCAGGACGACGTCCGCCTCATGGAGCGCGCGCAGACCGCGCAGCGTGAGCAAGCCGGGGTCGCCTGGGCCCGCGCCCACCAGCAGCACCTTGCCTTGCGGCGCCGGTTCGCTCGTGCGCAGTGCTTCTTCAAGCAGCGCTTCGGCGGCTTCGGGCCGCGCGGCGCGCAGGGCGTCGTGCACCGGGCCGTCAAGCAGCCAGTGGTAGAAGCGCCGGCGTGCGCCCAGCTCGGGGCGCGCGCGGCGGATGGCGGCGCGCTGGCGCCGGGCCAGGGCCGTGAGCCAGCCGATGGAGGGCTCGATGAGCGCTTCGACACGTTCGCGCAAGCGCCGCGCGATCACGGGCGCGGCGCCGCCCGAGGAGATGGCGATGGTGAGGGGCGCGCGATCGACGATGGCGGGCACCTGGGCGCTGGAGCGCGCGGCGTCGTCCACCACGTTGCACCAGAGCTGACGCTCGGCGGCGGCCTGCGCCACGGCGGCGTTCAGCGCCTCGTCGCTGGTGGCGGCAATCACCAGCCACACGCCTTGCAGCCACTGGGCATCGAAGGCGCACAGGTGCAGTTCAATCTGGCCGCGCTGGGCGTCAGCCTGCACGCTGGGGTGAGCGACCTTGGCCACCACGGTCACCCGCGCCCCGGCCGCAAGCAACAGCGCGATCTTGCGCGCCGCGACGAGGCCCGCTCCGACGACGAGCACGCGGCGACCGCGCAGGTTCAGAAACAGGGGAAAGTGCTCCATGTCGGGCCCGGATTCAATAGGTGATCGCGGGGCGGCGCTTGGGCGGCTGCACCACCTTGGCGCGCGCCACGAAGTCGCCGAAGTGTTCGCCCGGCGCTCGCTCGCTGGCGAAGCGCCCGAACAGTTCGTCGAGCGCGGCCAGGATGACCTCTTCGCCGACGTTCTCCCTGTAGAGCGCATTCAGGCGTTCGCCCAGGTGGTCGGCGCCGATGCGCAGGTCGTACTTGCCGATGGCGCGGCCCACGAGCGCGATCTCGCCCATGTAGGGGCGCGAGCAGCCGTTGGGGCAGCCGGACATGCGAAAGTGAATCGGTTCATCCAGCAAGCCGTGCTTGCCCAGCAGCTCTTCCATTTTCTGCACGATGCGCGGCAGGTAGCGCTCGGACTCGGCCATCGCCAGGCCGCAGGTGGGCAGTGCCACGCAGGAGATCGCGTGCAGGCGCAGACCGCTCGCGCCCACGTGATCATGAAGGCCGTACTGCTGGACCAGCGCGTCGATCGCCGCGCGGTCGGCCTGGGCCACGTTGGCGATGATGACGTTCTGGTCGCAGGTCATGCGAAATTCGCCCTGGTGCATGCGCGCGATCTCGCGCAGGCCGCTCTGGCGCGGGTGGCCGTCCACGTCCAGCACCCGGCCGCTGGGGATGCGCAGCGTGAGGTGCCAGCGCCCGGTGTCGTCCTCGACCCAGCCGAAGCGGTCGCCGTTGTGCTCGAAGTGGTAGGGCCGTGGCGGCTCGATCAGGAACGGCAGGCGCGACTGCAGTTCGTCGTGGTACCACTGCAGGCCACGGTCGTCGATGGTGTATTTGAGGCGTGCATGCTTGCGCTCGGCGCGGTCGCCGAAGTCGCGCTGCACCGCCACCGCGTGCCAGCAGGTTTCCAGCAGATGCTCCTTGGGTACGTAGCCGATGAGGTCGGCGAGCTGCGGGTAGGTCTTGGCATCGCCCGCCGTCGCGCCCATGCTGCCGCCGGGCGCGAGATTGAAGCCCTGCAGCTCGTTCTTCTTGTCGAAGATGGCGATCAGGCCGAAGTCCTGCGCGAACACGTCGATGTCGTTGTAGGGCGGAATCGCGATGCCGAACTTGAACTTGCGCGGCAGATAGCTCTTGCCCAGCAGCGGCTCGTCGTCCTGCGCACCGTCGCTGGTGCGCTCCTTTCTGTCGATCCACAGCTCCTGGTAGGCGCTGGTGCGCGGCTTGACGTGGTGCATGAGCTTGAGCGCCCACTCGTACGCCTGCGCATGGGTCGAGGCCACCGGCGGATTGACCGAGCAGATGACGTTGCGCACGTCGTCGCCGCAGGCCGCGAGCGTCGAGAGGCCCGCGTCATTGATGGCGCCGATCACGTCGCGCAGGCGCTCCTTGCGGATCTCGTGGAACTGGAAGGTCTGGCGCGTGGTGATGCGCAGCCCACCCTTGGTGTCGCGGGTGAGCGCATCGAGCGCGAGCCACTGCGCGGGCGTGAGTACGCCGCCGGGCAGGCGCACGCGCACCATGAAACCGTAGTCGGGCTCCAGTTTCTGGCGGCGACGCTCGTCGCGCACGTCGCGGTTGTCCTGCATGTAGCTGCCGTGGAACTTGAGCAGCTTGGTGTCGGGCTCGCTGATCGAGCCCGTGGTGGGGTCGGCCAAGCCAAGGTCGATCGTGCCGCGCAGAAAGCGGCTGCGCTCCTTGATGCCTTCCAGTGCGGAGAGCTTCTTGTTCTTGGTGACGGTCAGGGATTCGGTCATGAAAAGGGTGCAAGAGGGTGCAAGAGGCCTGCGAAGGCGCATGGCGCCTTCGCTCGGCGGTCAGGAAAACGTGTGATCCTTTAGTACACGTCGCGGGCGTAGCGGCCTTCGAGCAGCAGGGTCTGGACCCAGGCGGCGGCGTCTTCGGGCGTTTTGCCGCCGTGCTCCGCGGCGATCTCCACGAGGGCACGCTGCACATCGCCCGCCATGCGCTCGGCGTCGCCGCAGACGTAGAAGTGCGCGCCGTCCTGCAGCCATTGCCAGACCTCGCGGCCGTGCTCGCGCAGGCGCTGCTGCACATAGACCTTGTCGGCCTGGTCGCGCGAGAAGGCGACGTCCAGGTGCGCAAGCGTCCCTTCCTTCACGGCCTGCAGCCATTCGCTCTGGTAGAGAAAGTCGCTGTGGCGGTGCGGATTGCCGAAGAACAGCCAGTTGCGCCCCGTGGCACCCTGCGCCTGGCGCTGCTGCACGAAGGCGCGAAACGGCGCGACGCCGGTGCCGGGGCCCACCATGATCACGTCGCGCGCGCCGTCCGCGGGCAGGCGAAAGCGCTCGTTGGCCTCGATGAACACCGGCACCTGCGCGCCTTCCTCGGCATCGCACAGATAGCGGCTGCCCACGCCCCAGCGCGCCTCTCCTTCCTTGTCGAACCGGACCCGTGCCACGGTGAGGTGCACTTCCTCATCGACCTGCGCCTGGCTGCTGGCGATCGAGTACATGCGCGGCGCGAGCGGACGCAGCGCCGCCACGAGCGCGGCGGCATCCCACGTGGCGGGCCAGGCGCGCAGCAGGTCGATGAGCTGGTGGCTGTTGAGCAGCTTGGACAGCTCGGCGTTGCCCGCCGGCTGCAGCAGTGCCTTGAGCGCGTCATGCCCGCCGCGTTCGGCCAGCGCCGCGACGAAGGGGCGCGTGAGCACGGTGAGCTCGCGCCGGTGCGCGAGCCATTCGGTCAGCGGCAGGGTCTCGCCGCCGTGGGCGACGGCGGTGTCGCCGTCGAGTGCCAATGTCTGCACGATGCGCTGCACCAGCTCGGGCGCTTGCGTGGGCCAGACGCCGAGCGCATCGCCCGGCTGGTAGTGCAGGCCGCTGCCCGCGAGCGAGAGTTCGATGTGACGCACGTCTTTTTCGCTGCCGCTGCCGACGATGCGCTGGTTCACCAGCACCTCGGCGAGGTAGGGCCGCTCGCGCGACCAGGGGGCGTGCGCGGGGTGCAGCGTCAGCACCTCGGCGCCCGGTGCCACCGAGGCCGGCGCCTGCTGCGGGGCGAGGCGCTTTTTCGCCTGCTCCAGTGCCTCCTGGGACCAGGGCGTGGCCACGTAGTCCACGTCCACGTCGGCGTCGGCGCGGCCCAGCAGGCGTTGCGCGCCCAGTTCGGCCAGGCGTTCGTCAATGCGCCGGCCGATGCCGCAGAAGTCCACGTAGCTGGAGTCGCCCAGCGCCAGCACGCCGTAGGAAAGCTCAGCCAGTTGCGGTGCGCGCTTGCCCATGAGGAATTCGTAGAAGCCGCGCGAGTCGTCGGGCGGCTCCACAGCGTCGCCCTCGCTGTGCGTGCTGATCACGAGGTAGAGGAATTTCTCTTTCTTCAGATCGCTGGTGCGGTAGGCGTCGGCGCGCACGAGGCGCACCGGCAGGCCGCTGGCGCGCGCCTCGCCCGCGAGCTTTTCGGCCACGCGCCTGGCGTTGCCGGTCTGGCTGCCGTAGACGATGGTGAGCTGCGCCTGCACGGCCGTGCCGACCGCGACGGCCACGGGCGTGGCCGCCTGCGGCGCGCCGTGGCGCACGCGCGCGGCCGCGCCGGCCATGAAGCCCGCGAGCCACTCCAGTGCCGGGCGGTCCAGCCCCTGTACCAGGTCGGCGGCGGTTTGCGCCTTCTCGCGCGAAATGGGCAATACGTCGAGCACGGCGTCTGCAATCTGTGTCATGAAGACCCTCTCTTGCTTCTTATGCGAACAATGCTTGCGGCTGGGCAGGCACGTTCCTGAATGTAGTGAGCGACCTCATGCAGGGGAAGAATTGATTTTTCATAACTTAAGCAGCGGGATGAATAAGGAAATGGAGAGCTGGCAGCGCTTGCGCATCAAGCGCTGGAGCCGAAAAAGACACGTGCTCTTTGCGGCCGTGCGATGAAGTGCTGGCAGCCGCGGGCGCGCAGGCGGTCGAACTCCTGGCTGGGCATCACGACCTCGATGATTTCCTGCGTGTCCTCGCGTGTGAGTTCGAGCTGCGCCAGCGGCCCGAGCGCCTGTGCGCGGTGCAGGCTCACGCGCAGCTCGCTCGCCTGCGCCGGGCGGCGCTGCGGTTCGCAGGGTTCGATCTGGATGTCGTGCGGGCGCACGTAGGCCGTGCCTGGCGCGTCGGGAGCGCCCCCGCCGGGCAGCGCGAAGCGCATGCTGCCCGACTGCAGCGTGCCGCCGTGCACGCGGCCGTGAAACAGATTCATGTGCCCGAGAAAACCGCAGACGAAGGCGGTGGTCGGTTCGTCGTACACCGCCTGCGGCGCGCCGCGTTGCTCCACCTGGCCGCGGTTCATGATGACGATCTCGTCGGCCACCTCCAGCGCCTCTTCCTGGTCGTGCGTGACGAAGATGCTGGTCACGTGCAGCTCATCGTGCAGGTGGCGCAGCCAGCGGCGCAGTTCCTTGCGCACCTGGGCGTCCAGCGCGCCGAAGGGCTCGTCGAGCAGCAGCACGCGCGGCTCCACCGCGAGCGCGCGCGCCAAGGCGATGCGCTGGCGCTGCCCGCCCGAGAGCGCGGCCGGGCGCCGGTCGGCGAGCCAGTCGAGCTGCACGAGTTGCAGCAGGTCCATCACCTTGGCGCGGATCTTCGCCTCGCTCAGGCGAGCGCGCCGCGGCTTCATGCGCAGACCGAAGGCCACGTTGTCGAACACCGTCATGTGCCTGAAGAGCGCGTAGTGCTGAAAGACGAAGCCCACCTGGCGCTCACGCACGTCGGCGTGCGAGGCGTCCTCGCCCGCGAGCAGCACCTGGCCGCTGTCGGGGCGTTCCAGTCCGGCGATGATGCGCAACAGCGTGGTCTTGCCGCAGCCCGAGGGACCGAGCAACGCGGTGAGGTGCCCGTCGGCAAAGGTGAGCGAAACGTCGGCAAGCGCCGTGAAGGCGCCGAACTGCTTGTGGATGTGGCGTACTTCGATGCTCATGCGAGCCGCTCCTGGAGGTGCCGGGCGGCCTGCGCGCGCAAGCGCCACTCGGCCATGGATTTGAGGGTGAGCGTCACCAGCGCCAGCAGCGCCAGCAGCGAGGCGACGGAGAAGGCGGCGGCGCTGTTGTATTCGTTGTAGAGAATTTCCACATGCAGCGGCAGTGTGTTCGTCAGACCCCGGATGTGGCCCGAGACGACCGAAACCGCGCCGAACTCGCCCATGGCGCGCGCATTGCACAGCACCACGCCATAGAACAGGCCCCAGCGGATGTTGGGCAGCGTCACGTGCCAGAACACGCGCCAGCCGCTGGCGCCGAGCACGATCGCGGCCTCTTCCTCCTCGCTGCCCTGCGACTGCATGAGCGCGATCAGCTCGCGTGCGACGTAGGGAAAGGTGACGAACACCGTCGCGAGCACGATGCCCGGCACGGCGAACAGAATCTGCAGGTCGTGGCGATCAAGCCATTCGCTGAACCAGCCCGCGCTGCCGAAGAGCAGCACCCAGGCCAGGCCCGCAATCACCGGCGAGACGGAAAACGGCAGGTCGATCAGCGTGGTGAGCAGACCCTTGCCGGCAAAGTCGAAGCGCGCAATCGCCCAGGCGGCGCAGACGCCCAGCACCAGGTTCAGCGGCACGGCGATCAGGCTGGCGGTGAGCGTGAGCCTGAGGGCGGCGAGCGCATCGGCTTCGGTGATCGCGGCCAGGCTGGCAGCCCAGCCCCTGGAGAGTGCTTCAAAAAAAACGGCAGCCAGCGGCAGAAAGAGAAAGAGCAGCAGAAAGCCCGCCGTGACGAGCATGAGCGCGCCGCGCCGCCAGGCGCCAGGGGTGCGCCCGCGTGCGCTCATGCAGACCTCCGCCCGAGGGCATGCGCGCGGCTAGCGCCCTGCAGCAGATTGATCGCCAGCAGCAGCACGAACGAGATCGCCAGCATCACCACGGCGATCGCGGTGGCGCCTGCCACGTCGTACTGCTCCAGCCGGGTCACGATGAGCAGCGGCGCAATCTCCGACACCAGGGGCATGTTGCCCGCGATGAAGATCACCGAGCCGTATTCACCCGCCGCCCGCGCAAAGGCCAGTGCAAAGCCCGTGAGCAGGGCGGGCAGCAGGGCGGGCAGCACCACATGCATGAAGACCTGCGCACCGCTTGCGCCCAGGCTGCGCGCGGCTTCTTCGTATTCCGGCGCCAGGTCTTCGAGCACCGGCTGCACCGTGCGCACCACGAAGGGCAGGCCGATGAAGACCAGCGCCACCACGATGCCCGCGGGCGCAAAGGCCATCTGCAGGCCCAGCGGCGCCAGCCAGCGCCCCATCCAGCCCTGCGGCGCGTACAGCGTGGCCAGCGCGATGCCCGCCACGGCCGTGGGCAGCGCAAAGGGCAGATCAATCAGCGCGTCGATCAGCTTCCTGCCCGGGAAGGGGTGGCGCACCAGCACCCAGGCGGTGAGGCCGCCAAAGACCAGATTCACCAGCGCGGCCAGTAGCGCGCAGCCAAACGAAAGGCGGATGGCCGCCAGCACACGCGGGCTGCTGATGCTGTGCCAGAAGGCGTCCCAGCCGGGGGTGGCGGCACTCAGAATCACCGCCGCCAGCGGCAGCAGCACGACGAGGCTGAGCCAGGTGATGGTGAGCCCCAGCGTGAGAGCATGCCCGGGCAGCACGGCGGGTGTGCGGCGGGTGAAGCGGGAAAGGAAGGGCAGGGCGACGGCGGCCATGTTCACGATGCCTGCCATATCTGATCGAACACGCCGCCTTCGGAAAAGTGCCTGCGTTGCGCGTCGGCCCAGTCGCCTGCCACCTGTTCGAGCGTGAAGGTCTCCAGCTGTGGCAGCTCTGTGGTGCTCTGCCGCGTGGGTCGAAAGCGGTGGCGCTTTGCCAGTTGCTGCGCCGGGGCGTCGTAGAGGGCTTCGAGGTAGGCCTGGGCCAGCCTGGCCGTGCCGCGCCGCTGCGTGACCCGCTCCACCTGTGCCACGGGGAGCAGGGCCAGGATGCTGTCGGGCGGCGTGACGAGCTCGATCGCCTGATCGCCAAAGACCTGCAGCGCCAGATGCGCCTCGTTCTCCCAGGCCAGCAGCACGTCGCCCATGCCGCGCACGATGAAGCTCATCGCGGCCGAGCGCGCGCCGGTGTCGAGCACCGGTACGCGGGCCAAGAGCTGGCGCATGAACCCCAGCGCGGCCTGCTCGCTGCCACCGGTGCGCAACGCATGCCCCCAGGCGGCAAACCAGTTCCAGCGAGCGCCGCCTGAAATTTTGGGGTTGGGCGTGATCAGCCTGAGGCCGGGCTGCAGCAGGTCATCCCAACCGCGAATGCCGTGCGGATTGCCCCTGCGCACCAGAAAGACGATGGTCGAGGCCATGGGGCAGGCCTGATGCGGCAGGGCCTCGCGCCAGCGACTGCCGACCAGCCCGGCGTGCGCCAGCCGGTCGATATCGGGTGCCAAGGCGAGCGAGACCACGTCGGCGCGCAGGCCATCGAGCACCGCACGCGCCTGTGCTCCAGAGCCGCCGTGCGACTGGTGGATGGTGAGCCGCTCGCCCGTCTGCTCCAGCCACTGGCGCGCAAACAGCGCGTTGTAGTCCGCATGAAACTCGCGCGTCGCGTCGTACGCGGCGTTGAGCAGCGTGCGTTCGCCCGCCAGCACGCCGGTGAAGGGCGCGAGGGCGAGGGGCAGGGTGAGCCATTGGCGACGCAGCATGCGGGCGGGGTGCAGGTGCTTTGCAGGTAGTGAAGCCCGCAAGGCTAGGCGGCCCGCCGCGCCAAGGGAACGAATTGTTTGCTTGAACGATATGCACAACCCGCCTTAGATGGCGCGGCTATATGCGTATGCGCGCCGTCTGGCGTGGCCTGGCGCTACAAACTGCCCGCTGGCCAGAACCAGAGCAGGCCCGCCGTCATCACCAGATAGCGTGCGAATTTGCCCACGGCCATGTAAGCCACGCAGGGCCAGAAGGGCAGGCGCAGCCACCCGGCCACGGCGCACAGCGGGTCTCCGACGACCGGGAGCCAGCTCAGCAGGCAGGCCGCCGGGCCGAAACGCCGCAGCCAGCCCAGTGCGCGTGACGGCGCGGGTTTCCCGAGCCAGTGCTCCACCGCCCGGTGCGCGCCCAGTCCCATCCACCAGGTGATGGCGCCGCCCAGCGTGTTGCCCAGCGTGGCCACGCCGATGGCGGGCCAGAACAGTTCGGGATTGAGCTGCGCCAGCGCGAACACCGCGGGCTCCGACCCCAGCGGGAGCAAGGTGGCCGACACCAGCGCGACGACAAAGACCGTCGCCAGGCCGTTGTGCGGCAGCGCGAACCAGTTGGCGAGATCGATCATCCACGGCGGCATGGGGTGGCAAGTTTAAGGAAGGTCTTGAACTCCAGGGCCAGGTGTGCGGGACCGGACAGTTGCACAAAAAGCAGGCAACTACAATCAGTGGTTTCGCAAGCCGGTGTGCTTGCCGTTTGACTCCCCCATGACTTCGCTGCGCATCGGCCCCGTTGTTCTCGCCAACCGCGTCTTTGTCGCGCCCATGGCGGGCGTGACGGACCGGCCGTTTCGTCGACTGTGCCGCGCACTCGGCGCGGGCCACGCGGTCAGCGAGATGGTGACCTCGCGCAAGGAGCTCTGGGACAGCCTCAAGACCTCGCGGCGCGCCAACCACGAGGGCGAGCCGGGCACCATCGCCGTGCAGATCGCGGGGACCGATGCGGCCATGATGGCCGAGGCCGCGCGCTACAACATCGATCGCGGCGCGCAGCTCATCGACATCAACATGGGCTGCCCGGCCAAGAAGGTTTGCAACAAGTGGGCCGGCTCGGCCCTGATGCAAGACGAGCCGCTGGCACTCGCGATCGCCGAGGCCGTGGTGGCCGTGTGTGCGCCGCGCAATGTGCCCGTCACGCTCAAGATGCGCACCGGCTGGTGCGATGCGCACAAGAACGCGGTGGGCTTGGCGCGCCAGTTTGAAGGTGCAGGCATTCAGATGCTCACCGTGCACGGTCGCACGCGCGAGCAGGGCTACCGGGGCGAGGCCGAATACGACACCATTGCCGCCGTCAAGCGGGCGGTGACCATCCCGGTGGTGGCCAATGGCGACATCACCGATGCGCGCAAGGCGCGCGCCGTACTGCGGGCCACGGGGGCGGACGCCCTGATGATCGGGCGCGCGGCGCAGGGCAGGCCGTGGATTTTCCGCGAGGTGGCGCATTTTCTAGATACGGGTGAAGAGCTCGCGCCGCCGCTGGTGGCCGAAGTCCGGCGCCTGCTGCTCGCGCATCTGCAGGAGCACTACAGTCTCTATGGCGAATCCACCGGCGTGCGCAGCGCGCGCAAGCACATCGCCTGGTATGTACATGGCCTGCCGGGTGGAGACGAATTGCGCCGCCGCATCAATCAGGTCACGGACAGCGGCGCCCAGTGGAGCGCGGTGCGGGATTATTTCGAGCGGCTGGAGCAGCGGATGCAGCGTCTGCCGCGCCCCGATGAGGCGAGTCAAGTGTCAGTCCACGAACGTCAGGAGGGAGCGCACGCATGAGCCCTGCCCATACCCACGCGAGTATCGAAGTCTGTGTGCGCGACAGCCTGCTGCGCTACTTTGAAGACCTGGGCGGCGAAGCGCCCGAGGACATGTACGAGATGCTGCTGCGGCTGGTGGAAAAGCCGCTGCTCGAAGTGGTGATGCAGCATGCGGGCAACAACCAGTCGCGCGCGGCCGAGTGGCTGGGCCTGAACCGCAACACGCTGCGCAAGAAGCTGGTCGATCATCGACTGCTATGAGTTTGTTATTGGATTGATAGCTGTCCGCGCTTGATGGATAAGCGTTTGAGCCGTATTTTTTTTGAAAATCTGGAGTTGAAGAGTGACCAACGCATTGATTTCCGTCTCGGACAAGAGCGGCATCGTGGACTTTGCCCGGGCCTTGCATGCGCAGGGCGTGCGCCTGATTTCCACCGGGGGTACGGCCAGGCTGCTGGCCGCCGAAGGCCTGCCGGTGACCGAGGTGGCCGAGGTCACGGGGTTCCCTGAAATGCTCGACGGGCGCGTCAAGACCCTGCACCCCAAGGTGCACGCCGGCCTGCTCGCGCGCCGCGATGTGCCCGGTCACATGGCGGCGCTCAAGGCGCACGGCATAGACACCATCGACCTGCTGGTGGTCAACCTCTACCCGTTCGAGGCGACGGTGGCCAAGGCGGGTTGCACGCTGGCCGACGCGATCGAGAACATCGACATCGGCGGCCCGGCCATGGTGCGCTCGGCCGCCAAGAACTGGAAAGACGTGGGCGTGCTGACCGACGCCGCGCAATACCCCGAGGTGCTGGCTGAGCTGAAAGCCCAGGGCAGGCTCTCGGACGCGCTGCGTTTCAAACTCGCGGTGGCGGCGTTCAACCGCATCGCGCAGTACGCGGGGGCGATCAGCGACTACCTCTCGTCCGTGGATTTCGAGGCCGACAAGCTCGGCGAGAACTATGTGCCGAGACGCCAGCTTTTCCCCGGCCAGAGCAATGGCATCTTCACCAAGGTGCAGGATTTGCGTTATGGCGAGAACAGCCACCAGCAGGCGGCGCTGTACCGTGATCTGTACCCTGCGCCCGGCTCCATCGTCACCGGCGAGCAGCTGCAGGGCAAGGAACTGTCCTACAACAACATCGCCGACGCCGATGCCGCGTGGGAATGCGTCAAGAGCTTCAAGCTGCCCGCCTGCGTGATCGTCAAGCATGCCAACCCCTGCGGCGTGGCCGTGGGCACGAGCGCGCGCGAGGCCTACGCCAAGGCCTTCCAGACCGACCCGACCAGCGCCTTCGGCGGCATCATCGCGTTCAACCGGCCGGTCGACGGCGCGGCCGCCGAGCAGGTGGCCAAACAGTTCGTCGAGGTGTTGATGGCGCCTGATTTCACGCCCGAAGCGCTGGCCGTCTTCAAGGCCAAGGCCAATGTGCGACTGGTGAAGATCGCGCTGCCCGCTGCCGGCGGCGTCACCGCCTGGAGCCAGGGCCGCAACCTGATGGACGCCAAGCGCGTGGGTTCGGGCCTGCTGCTGCAGACGGCGGACAACCACGAACTGCAGCTGGCCGATCTGAAAGTGGTGACGCGGCGCCAGCCGACGCAGGAGCAGCTGCAGGACGTGATGTTTGCCTGGCGCGTGGCCAAGTATGTCAAGAGCAACGCGATCGTCTTTTGCAAGGGCGGCATGACCATGGGCGTGGGTGCGGGGCAGATGAGCCGGCTCGACTCGGCGCGCATCGCCAGTATCAAGGCCGAGGCCGCGGGCCTCACGCTCAAGGACACGGTGGTCGCGAGCGATGCCTTCTTCCCCTTCCGCGACGGGCTGGACGTGGTCGTCGATGCGGGCGCCAGTTGCGTGGCGCAGCCCGGCGGGTCGATGCGCGATCAGGAGGTGATCGATGCCGCCAACGAGCGCGGCGTCGCCATGGTCTTCACCGGAGTGCGTCATTTCCGTCACTGACACCCTGCCTGCCGCCGCCGGGGCGCGGCAGGTCATCTCGGTCAACCACCTGCTGCTGGGCCTGCTGGTCGTCGCGATCTGGGGCAGCAATTTCGTCGTCATCAAGGTGGCGCTGGCGTCGTTTCCGCCGCTCTTGATGGCGGCGCTGCGCTTCGCCAGCGCCACCGTGCCGGCCATCTTTTTCTTCAAGCGCCCCCAGGTGCCCTGGCGCAACCTGGCGGGCTACGGCCTGTTGATCGGCGGGGGTCAGTTCAGCCTGCTGTATCTGGCGATGCAGTCGCAGATTTCGCCGGGTCTGGCCTCGCTCGTGGTGCAGGCGCAGGTGCTCTTCACCGTGGGCCTTGCCGTCGTGATCGAGGGTGAGCGCGTGCGGCTCTTTCAGCTTGTCGCGGCGGCGCTCGCGATCGCGGGCTTCGCGGTGATCGGTCTGCACACCGACGGCACCACGACGTGGCTGGGCATCGCGATGGTGCTGGGCTCGGGCCTGTGCTGGGCGCTCGGGAACATGGTGGGGCGCCAGGCCGGGCGCGTGAACATGGTGGCCTACATGGTGTGGACCAGTGCGTTCTCGGTGCCGCCGCTCATCGTGTTGGCGCTGCTGTTTGAGGGCGGCCCCGCTCCGCTATGGCATTCCGTGGCCACCGCGCCGCTGCTCGCCTGGGGCGCGATCCTCTGGCAGTCGATGGCCAACACCATCCTCGGCTATGGCCTCTGGGCCTGGCTGCTGGTGCGCTACGACGCGGCCACCGTCACGCCGCTGGCGTTGCTGGTGCCGGTCTTCGGCATGGGCAGTTCGGTGGCGCTTCTGGGCGAACCCTTCCCGGCGTGGAAGGGCACGGCCATGCTGCTCGTGATGGCGGGCCTGAGCCTGAACGTGCTCTGGCCGCGCGTGCGCAAGGCGCTCAGTTCGAGAGCTGCCTGAACACTTTGCGCGCCGCCGCCACCGTCTCGTCAATGTCTGCCTGGCTGTGCGCGGCGCTCACGAAGCCTGCCTCGTACAGCGCCGGGGCGATGTAGACGCCGCCCTCCAGCAGTCCGTGGAAGAATCGATTGAAGCGTGCGCTGTCGCTGTTCAGCACCTGGGCATAGTCTCGTGGCAGCTCGGGCAGCAGGAAGAAGCCCATCATGCCGCCCTCGCTGTCGCCGCAAAACGCCACGCCCTCGGCCTGCGCGGCCTGCGTCAGTCCGTCGATCAGCGAACGCGTGCGCTGCGCCAGCCGTTCATGAAAGCCCGGTTGGGCCACTTCGCGCAGCGTCGCGAGGCCGCAGGCGGTGGCCACCGGGTTGCCCGAGAGCGTGCCTGCCTGGTACACCGGCCCCAGCGGCGCGAGCTGCTCCATCACGTCGCGTCGGCCGCCGAAGGCCGCCAGCGGCATGCCGCCGCCCACCACCTTGCCCAGCATCGTGAGGTCGGGCGCGAAACCTGGAATCTCCTTGGCGTACAGGCTCTGCGCGCCGCCCAGCGCCACGCGAAAACCCGTCATCACCTCGTCGATGATGAGCAGCGCGCCGTGGCGCGTGCACATCTCGCGCGCCGCGCGCATGAAAGGCACGCTCGCGCGCACGAAGTTCATGTTCCCTGCGATCGGCTCCATGATCACGCAGGCGATCTTTTCGCCGTGCAGCGCGAAGGCCTCTTCGAGCTGTGCCACGTCGTTGTATTCGAGCACCAGCGTGTCCTGCACCACCACCTCGGGCACGCCCGCGCTGGTGGCGTGACCAAAGGTCGCGAGGCCCGAGCCGGCCTTGACCAGCAGCGCATCGGCGTGGCCGTGGTAGCAGCCGTTGAACTTGACGATCTTGCTGCGCCCCGTCGCGCCGCGCGCCAGGCGGATTGCGCTCATCCCCGCCTCGGTGCCCGAGCTCACCAGCCGCAGCATCTCGATCGAGGGCAGGTGGCGCACGATCTCCTCGGCCAGCTCGCTCTCGCGCTCGGTCGGCGCGCCGAACGACAGGCCCCGATCGATCGCCTGGTGCACGGCTTCGAGCACCGCGGGATGTCCGTGGCCCAGGATCATCGGTCCCCAGGAGCCGATGTAGTCGATGAGGCGCCGCCCGTCCGCATCCCAGACGTAAGCGCCTTGGCCGCGCGCGATGAAGGGGGGCGTGCCGCCCACGGCCCGGAAGGCTCGCACGGGTGAATTGACACCACCTGGAATCAGGGCTTTGGCGCGATCAAACAAGGTGGCGTTGAGGTCGTGATGATGTGTCATGCCCGCATTTTCGTCGCTGACGCCGCACGGCCGGCTCAGGCGGGGTCATTGACGCGCCGGTGATGCGCGCGAGTCGAGCGGCGTGCGCCATGCTCGAAACTGTTGCATCGTTGAAGCGCTTTGGCGTTTGCTGGCCTTGCATTTCGTAGAATCGTTGCATTTCGCGGTAAGCACCTTTAAGCTTGTTCGAGCAGGGACTGCATGCCCTTTTCACGGCAAGGCGAGAACAGAATCAAAAGGAGCGGGACAAATTGGCGACAGCGACTACCGGTCCCACGATCAAGGTGCTCGTGGTGGACGACAGCAACACGATCCGGCGCAGCGCCGAGATTTTCCTCAAGCAGGGTGGTCATGAGGTTTTGCTCGCCGACGACGGCTTCGACGCGCTCTCCAAGGTCAATGACTACCAACCGCAACTCATTTTTTGTGACATCCTGATGCCCAAGCTCGATGGTTACCAGACGGTGGCCATCATCAAGCGCAATCCGCGCTTTTCCGACACCCCCGTCGTCATGCTGTCATCCAAGGACGGCGTCTTCGACAAGGCCCGGGGGCGCATGGTGGGCTGTCAGGATTACCTCACCAAACCCTTTACCAAAGATCAGTTGCTGCAGACCGTGCAGCAATTGGGCCGCGTGCAACCAGGAGCTCAGTGATGGCTATCAAAAAAGTATTGGTCGTGGATGATTCCAAGACCGAATTGGTGTTTCTTTCGGACTTGTTGAAAAAGGAAGGCCTGGACGTGACCACCGCGGAAAACGCCGACGAGGCCTACCGCCGGCTGGAGGAAGGCATGCCCGACCTGATCCTCATGGACGTGGTCATGCCCGGCAAGAACGGCTTTCAACTGACGCGTGCGCTCACCCACGATCCAAAGTACGCGAACATCCCCATCATCATGTGCACCAGCAAGAGCCAGGAGACCGACAGGGTCTGGGGCATGCGCCAGGGTGCTCGCGGCTACATCACCAAGCCGGTCGATGCCGCGGAGCTGCGTGAAAAAATCAACGCCCTGAGCTGAGGCGCTCGCAGCCCCTGTCATGGCAGAACGCGAATCACTCAAAGACGTTCAACTTCGGCTGCTGACGCGCCTGCAGGCGGCCAGGACCGAAAGCGTGGCGATGGCCTCCTGGCTGGCTGTCGAATGCGCGCCCCATCGGTTGTTGCTGCCACTTTCCCAGGCCGGCGAAATTTTCGCCTGGTCCGGTACCCAGCCGGTGCCGCATGCGCGGCCATGGTTCCTGGGGGTGGCCAATCTGCGCGGGGTGCTTGCGGGCGTGATCGATCTCGCCATGCTGCTGGGTTCGCAACAGACGCGCACCGAACAGGCGCTGTCCGAGTGTTCGCTGGTGACGCTGGGCTCGCTGCTGGACGTCAACGCGGCGCTGCTGATCGACCGCTTTGCAGGTTTGCGCGGCAAGCAGGATTTCGTTGCCGATGAAGAGCCGGCGCCTGGCGCGGCGGCCTATCTCGGTGGCGTCAAGGTCGATGCACACGGAGGGCGCTGGCAGGTTCTTGATTTGCAGGTGCTCGCGGGCGATGCGGAGTTTTTGAATATTGGCGCCTGACGTGCGGGCGCAACTGTCGTGATGGGGAAGTACTATGGCGTTGGCTGATACCTTGAACAAGTTCTTGCGACGTGCGCCGGCGGATGCCGATGAGCAGCCCAGCCGCATGGATCTGGGGGTCGATCCGCAACAGGCAGATGGCTTGTCCACCGTGTTCCGCGCCGACGGAGTGGACAGCGTGCAGGGAAGCGAGCCATCGGAATTTTCCCAGTCCGCCGCCCCGCAATCGCAGGAGGACATGATCACTCTGCCGCTGCTCGGGCGCGCGAGTGCGGCGGTTCACCAGCGGCGCCTGCTCGTGCTGCTCGGCCTGGGCGTGCTGGTGCTGGTGATCTTCGGCGGGTGGCTGGTGCAGCGTGCGCAGGTCTCCGCGCGCCAGCTGGCGACGGTGGGCGAAACCCTGACCCAGTCGCAGCGTCTTGTGCAGGCGTTTGGCGAGGCGGCCGCGGGCGAGCCAAAGGCCTTCGGCGTGCTGGCCGACAGTTCGCGCATCTTCTTGCGCGACTTCCGGGCCCTGTCCGAGGGCAATGCCGAGATGGGCGTGAAACCGCTGGGGGGGGCTTTCTTCGGCGAACTGGAGAACATTCGGGCCAGTACCGAGCGCGCGGAGCGCTACGTCCAGGTGATGCAGTCGCATACGTCGACCCTCGTGGATGCGGCCAAGGCCCTGAATGCGATCAATCACGGCGCGGGAGACTGGCTGCGTGCGGCGCAGGCCGTCGCGGAGCGCGCATTCAAGGGCTCGGATGTTCAGGCGATGGAGCTGGCCAGCCGCCTGACCATGCTGACGCAGCGCATCGGGCTGGATTCCAATCTCGTGTACGGGGGCGCTGGCGTGGGCGTGCAGGCCGAGCTGGATCAGGCGGCGGCGGATTTCAGATCCATCGTGCAGCGCATTCCCCAGCTGATGGCGGGTCCGGCGGGTGCTGCTCTGATGGCCCTGTACGAGGACAACGAGCCGCGCGTGACCCTGCTGCTTGACAGCGCCGGCGACCTCTCGACGGCGCGCATGGCGCAGGCTGTGCTGGCGCTGGACAGCGAACCGGCGCGCCTGGTCCTGGAGAGGATACAGAGCAGATTGGCTGCGCAATCGGGCTTCGGCGTCAGTGAGATTGCCCTGCTCGTCGTGCTGGCCTTGTTCACGCTGCTGTGCGGCGTGGGGATTGCCCGGGTGCAGCTGCTGGACAGCGAGCGGCGCCAGAAGGTATCGGAGCAGCAGCGTCAGGAAGCGCGCCTGCAGGAGCTCGAGGCCAAGCGCATCAACGATGCCAACCAGGCCGCCATCTTGCGATTGATGAATGAACTGCAGTCCGTCGCCGAGGGCGACCTGACGCAGGAAGCCACGGTGACCGAGGACATCACCGGCGCGATCGCCGACTCGGTGAACTACACCGTGGAAGAACTGCGGGTGCTGGTGGGCAGCGTGCAGAACACCGCCACGCGCGTGGCGCAGACGACGACCCAGGTGGACGGCACCTCGACCGAGTTGCTGGCGGCTTCGAGCGAGCAGTTGCGTGAAATTCGCGAAACCGGCCAGTCGGTTCTGGACATGGCCACGCGCATCAATGAGGTGTCGTCTCAGGCGCAGGCCTCCGCGACGGTGGCGCAGCAATCGCGGCAGGCGGCGGACGAAGGCTTGAAGGCCGTGCAGAACGCCATCGGCGGCATGAACTCGATTCGTGACCAGATTCAGGATACGTCCAAGCGCATCAAGCGCCTGGGTGAATCCTCGCAGGAGATCGGCGAAATCACGGAGCTGATCTCGGGCATTACCGAACAGACCAATCTGCTGGCCCTGAATGCCGCCATTCAGGCCGCGTCGGCTGGCGAGGCCGGCCGCGGCTTCTCGGTGGTGGCCGAGGAAGTGCAGCGGCTCGCGGAGCGCTCGGCGGACGCCACGCGCCAGATTGCAGCGCTGGTGAAGGCCATCCAGACGGATACGCAGGACGCGGTCGCCGCCATGGAGCGTTCCACGCGCGGTGTGGTTGAAGGAGCGCGCCTGTCGGACAGTGCCGGCACGGCGCTGTCCGAGATCGACAGCGTCTCGCGCAAACTGGCCGAGCTCATCGAAAGCATCTCGTCGGCCACGCTGCGCGAAGCGAACCTTGCCAATGGTGTGGCTGAGAACATCCAGCACATTTTCGCCGTGACCGAACAGACGGGAGAGGGGACACGCACCACCGCCCACCAGGTGCGCGAACTCTCCAAGATGGCCGAGGAATTGCGCCAATCGGTGGCGCGGTTCAAGATCGCCTGAGCGGCTTCATCGTGCCACAGGCCACCACACTCGGAGGGCAAACCATGTCATCCACGGGAACACCACACGCTGCGGTGCGTGATGTTCAGTATGAGGAGCAGGATCTGGGCCCCTTGGCGTGGGTGCATGCCGAGCTGCGCAAGACGCTGGACAGCGCCGTCAAGCTACTGCGGCACTTCGCGCACGAGATTGAAAGCTCGGGCGAGTCTGAGCTGACTTCCCACGACACGGCCACCTTGCGCAACGTGCGGCAGATGCTGCATCAGTGCGCTGGCGCGCTGGTCATGGTGGGCATGGGGCAGACGGCGCTCGTGCTGCAGGCGATGGAGGCGGCGGTGCACCGCCTGGTGCAAGAGCCCGAGATGTGCGGCAACGAGGCCGTGGCGGTGCTCGAGGGTGCGAGCTTTGCCGTGATCGAATACCTGGACAGCATCCTGGCGGGCAAGAACGTCTCTCCCGTGGCGCTGTTTCCGCAATACCGGCAGGTGCAGCTGCTCGCGGGGGTGCCTCATGTGCATCCGATGGATCTGTGGCCTGCCGAGCGGCGTATGCGCGAGCCGGTTTTTCCCGGCACCGTCCTGCCGCTGCCCTACAGCGCCGAAGTGCGCTCGCACCTGGATACGGCGGTCCTGCGCATCGTCAAGAATGGGGATGTCGAGGCGGCGGTGGACATGCAGCATCTGTGCATGGGGTTTGCCGCCGCGCAGCAGGAGACGCAGCCGCGCATCTTCTGGAAGGCAGCCGCCGGATTCTTCGAGGCGATCGCGCGGCGCTGGCTGACGGTGGATGCCTACGTCAAACGCACCACCTCGCGCGTGCTGATGCAGTACACGGCGCTGGCTCGCGGCCAGACGGCGTTGGCGGACCGCTTGCTGCCCGAGCTGCTTTTTTTCTGCGCCCAGGCGCGCATGCCGGAAGATGCCACGGGCGTGACGGCGCTGCGCTCGGTGCGTCACGCGTGGAGCCTGCAGCACGTGGCTCCGGTCGATTACGAGTCCGCGCGCTTCGGGCTCTGTGATCCGGCCCAGCTCGCGCAGGCGCGCAAGCGCATTGCGGCGGCCACTGAAACATGGTCTGCCCTGGCCGGTGGCGACAAGCACAAGATCAAGCTGGCCGCCGATCAATTCAGCCTCGTGTGCGACTCGCTGCGCAAGCTGCAGCTCGACAGCGAACCGTTGGCCGAGGCGCTCATGCGCGCGGTGGCGGTGCCGTTGCACGCGGCGCAGCCGCCGTCGCCCGCGCTGGCCATGGAGGTGGCCACCGCCGTGCTCTACCTGCAGGCCTCGTTCGAGGAGCTTGATGCGGCGCGCGAGCACATGGCCGAGCGGGCCAAGCTTCTGGCGGGGCGCCTCGACGGCGTGACCCTGGGAGGCGAATCCCAGCCGCTCGAACCGTGGATGGAGGAGCTGTACCGCCGGGTGAGCGACCACCAGACCATGGGCAGCGTGGTGGGTGAGTTGAGGGTGACGCTGGCGGATGTCGAAAAGTCGCTGGATCAGTTTTTCCGCAACCCCGCGGACACGACGCCGCTGACGGCGGTGCCCGGTGGCATGCAGCAGATGCGTGGCGTCCTGTCGGTGCTGGGAATGGATCAGGCATCGGTGGCCGTCTTGCGCATGCGCGACGTGATCGAGAAGCTGCTGGTGGGCGAGATCGACGAGGCGCAGCGGCCGCTGGTTTTCGAACGGCTGGGCAACAGCCTCGGGGCCCTGGGTTTCCTCGTCGACATGCTGGGTTACCAGCGCACGATGGCGGCCAAGCTGTTCGTCTACGACGAAGAGCTGGGTGAGCTCAAGATCGTGATGGGCAGCACGACCCGCATGCGTGTGGAAGATGAGCCCGAGGTGGCGCAGCAGGTGCTGGCGGCGCGCGCATCCGAGTTGCCGGAGTTCGAGGTTGAACCGGCCCTGGTGATGCGGGCCGCGGCGCAAACCGATGTGGCGGCGCCGTCGATCGAGCCGGTGCAGCGGTCGGTGACGGGAGCCGTGCCGCCCGAGACCACCCAGGGGCCTGATCCGGGGCGGGACCAAGCGGCGATGGTCGAACGCGTCGTTGATTTCATGCCTCTGCCGGAGCTCGAACCCACGGTGGCGCCGGAGTCGGCCGGGGCAGAGGCGGCGGTGTCGGAGCCGGTGCCGATGGTGCCGGCTGCCGAAGACGAGACGCCCGACGCGGAATTGCTAGAAATCTTCATCGAAGAGGCACGCGAAGTCATCGCCAATGGCCTGGCGGCGGTCGCTGCGCTGCGGGATGAGCCAGGCGACATCGAGCAGCAGACCACCCTGCGCCGTGCATTCCACACGCTCAAGGGCAGCTCGCGCATGGTGGGCCTGAATGAATTCGGTGAGGCGGCCTGGTCCCTGGAGCAGGTGCTCAACGACTGGCTGGTGCACGAAAAGCCGGCGTCGGCCGATTTGAGGACGCTTGCGCACGACGCCATGCAGGCCTTTGGCGCATGGGTGCGGGATCTGGCCCGGGGCGGGGATCTCGCGTGGCGCGCCCGGGATTTTCACGAGGCCGCCGATGCCATGCGGACACAGGGCGTGCTCGTGCCTTGGGCGCATGCCGGTTCGCACGCGGAGGTCGCTGCAACCGTGCAGGCGCCAGTGGCGGAACCTGACGGCGCAGGCGAGGCCGCGGTCATGGATACGGCGCCAGCCGAGCTGGCGCCCGAACAGGCTGCCGAGGAGGCGCACGACCCGGCTCATGACTCCGGATTTGGCTTTCCCGACACGGTCATCGAGGGTATTTTGGAGCCGCAGACGCCAGCGCCGGCCTCCGCGGTGTCGGATGGGGAGCCGACTTCGTCCGCTCCCCTGCTGTCCGAGATGCTCGCGTCGGCGGATGCGCTTGCTGCCGAGCCCCCCGCCCGGGAACCAACCGGGCCGGCAACGCCGCTTCCGACCATCGTCGAGGGCGATTTCAAGCTGATCGGTGATTTGCGGGTTCCAACCGCGCTGTACAACGTCTACCTCAGTGAAGCCGACGATTGGTCCAGCCGTCTGGTCGATTGCGCGCAGGAGTGGGCCGAGGCGGTGTCACCGGTCATCTCCGAAGAGGCCGTTGCCATGGCGCATTCGCTGGCCGGCAGTTCCGCCACCGTCGGCTTCGCCGTCCTGTCGCGGCTGGCGCGCACGCTCGAGCACGCGCTGCAGCATCTGCAGCTGGTCGGCTCCGCGGAGCCCGCCGAAGTGCGCGTGCTCGGTGACGTGGTGGACGAGATCCGCCGCCTCCTGCACCAGTTCGCAGCGGGCTTCCTGAAGGAGCCGCAGGCCGACGTGGTCGAGCGTCTGGAAGTCTTGTTGCAGACGGACGTCACCAGCGGCGCCCAGCCCCTGGCGGCCCAGTCGGGCCACGAAAGCGATCTGGAAGCCACGCTGATCCACAAGTTGCAGGAATGGAGGGATTCCCAGATCGGCGAAATGGAGCATGAGCCGCACGACGTGCGCGATGAGGCGACCCTGGAGCCGGACGAGGCGCTGCCCGCGCGGGCAGCGCCTCTGGCTCATGCCTCCGAGCCCGAACCCGAAGCGCCGTCCGCCGCCGCGTCCGTTGGCATGCCGCTGGCGCAGGATCTGCCGCCGCTCGGCGAGCCTGAGCAACCCCGGGCGGACGTCTTCCAGCAGGAGCGCGATATCGACCAGGCGATTGCACAAGCGATTGCGGCCGATACCGATGAAGACGACATCGATGTCATCGATACGATCGACCCCGATCTGTTCCCGATCTTTGAGGAAGAAGCGCTCGAGCTCCTGCCGGCGCTCGGAGGCGCGTTGCGTCAGTGGTTTGAGCATCCGTCCAATCTGGACGCGCGGCGCGAGCTTTTGCGTGCGCTGCACACACTCAAGGGCAGCGCACGCCTGGCTGGCGCCTTGCGCCTGGGCGAAATGGCGCACCGCATGGAGTCGGCCGTCGAGGGCGTGGATGCCGAAGCGGCCACGGCGGCAGGCATCGATCCCCTGCTGGCGCGTTTCGACGGCCTGCAGGCCACCTTCGACGCCCTGCGGGCGATAGGCCAGCAGGCGCCGTCTGCCGCGTCGCAAATGCAGGCGGCGGCGCCCGCGCAAGGGGCTCAGGCGGACGCAGATGCCACATCGGATGCCGCGCAGCCGTTGGTCGCTCCGGCGGCTGTGGTGCAGCCGGTCGAGCTGGTGCGCGGCGCCGCGCGCACGGGGGGCGGCCAGCAGGTGCGCGTGCGTTCCCATTTGCTCGATCGCATGGTCAATGACGTGGGCGAGGTGCTGATCGCCCGCTCCCGTCTGTCCACGCGCGTGCTGCAGATGCGAGGCTCTCTCGATGACCTCGGCGGCAATCTGGAGCGTTTGCGCGCTCAATTGCGCGACATCGAAGTGCAGGCCGAGTCGCAGATGCAGTCGCGTCAGGCGCAGTCGCGCGAGAGTGCGGCGGCCTTCGATCCACTGGAGTTCGACCGTTTCACGCGCATGCAGGAGCTCACGCGCATGATGGCCGAGTCGGTCAACGACGTGGCCACGGTGCAGCGAGCGCTGCAGCGTTCGGTGGAAGGAGCGGAAGACGACCTGACGGCGCAGGGCCGCCAGGCGCGCGAGCTGCAGCGCGAGCTGCTGCGCACGCGCATGGTGGAGTTCGACTCGCTGGCCGAGCGCCTGTACGCCGTCGTGCGTCAGGCCAACCGCGAGACGGGCAAGCAGGTCAGGCTGGACCTGGTGGGCGGCGCCATCGAAATCGACCGCGGCGTGCTTGAACGCATGGCGCCCGCATTCGAGCACCTGCTGCGCAACTGTGTGGGTCACGGCATCGAACCGGCGCAGGTGCGTGAAGCAGCGGGCAAGCCGGCGGCGGGCTCCATTGTGGTCACCGTGGGTTACGAGGGAAACGACGTGTCCGTCGAATTCCGCGATGACGGCGCGGGGCTCGATGTCGAACGCATCCGCGAGCGCGCGTTGGCACTGGGCCTGGTGGCGGCGGATGAAGCGGTCGGTGCAGCGCGCGCTGCCGATCTCATCTTCCAGCCGGGTTTTTCCACGGCGTCCGAAGTGACCGAGCTCTCGGGCCGCGGCATCGGCATGGACGTGGTGCGCGCGGAGGTGCAGTCCCTGGGGGGGCGCATCGAGACCCACAGCACGCCCGGGGAGGGCACCGCGTTCAGGCTGGTGCTGCCCCTGACGACCGCGGTCACGCAGGTGGTCATGGTGCGCGTGGGCAGCCTGAGCATCGGCATTCCGGCCAACATCATCGAAGTGGTGCGCCGCGCGCCCGCCGCCGAGCTCGAGCAGGCGTATGCCGCCGGAAGCTATCTGGATGCGCCGCTGTACTGGGCCGGTGCGCTGCTGCAGTCATCGGCCAACAGCACCGAGGTCGCGGACAAGACACGGCCGGTGGTGATCGTGCGCTCGGCATCGCAGCGGCTGGCGCTGCATGTGGATGAGGTGCTGGGCAACCAGGAAGTGGTGGTGAAGAACCTCGGGCCTCAGCTGTCCAGCCTGCCGGGTCTGGCCGGCATGTCGGCGCTGGCCTCGGGCGCCGTGGTGCTGATCTACAACCCGGTGGCCTTGGCGACGGTGTACGGCGCTCAGGCGCGCGCTGTGATGCGACCGCCCAGCGCCGCCAGGACCGCGCCCACTCGGGCACAGGACCAGTCGGCCGCTGCCTTGCAGTCCACGGCGGTGGTGCCGCTGGTGCTGGTGGTGGACGATTCCATCACCGTGCGCCGGGTCACCCAGCGCCTGTTGCAGCGCGAGGGTTATCGGGTGGCGCTCGCCGCGGACGGTCTGCAGGCGCTGCAGCGCCTGCGCGAGGAGCGGCCCGTGGTGGTGCTCTCGGACATCGAGATGCCGCGCATGGACGGCTTTGATCTGGCACGCGCGATCCGCGCCGATGAAAAGCTCGCCGATCTGCCCATCATCATGATCACCTCGCGCATGGCGGAGAAGCACAAGGAGCACGCGGTGGCGCTGGGCGTGAGCCATTATCTGGGCAAGCCCTACTCGGATGAGGTGCTGCTCGGCCTGGTGCAGCGCTACGCAGAAATGGAGCAGGTGGCGGCACAGGGGTGATGCATCCGCGCGGCGGGGCCACGGGTTCAATAAAATGCACCCATGCCTGCCCCGACGGATTCGGTCAATCTGACCAATCATTTCCTCATCGCCATGCCCAGCCTGCGCGACGCCACGTTCGCGCACAGCGTGGTCTACCTGTGCGAGCACGGCGCCCATGGGGCGCTGGGGCTGATGATCAACAAGCCGAGCGACATGGACATGCAGGGGCTGTTCCAGCGTGTCGATCTGTCGCTGGGCCGCGCCGACCTCACGCGCCAGCCGGTCTTTCACGGCGGTCCGGTGCAGACGGAGCGCGGCTTCGTGCTGCACGACGTGATGCACACCGAGGTGCTGCAATCCACCCACCCCGCCAGCACCGTGGTCGATATGAGCGACGATCCCACGCCCTACGCCTGCACGCTGACGATACCCGGCGGGCTGGAGATGACCACGTCGCGCGACGTGCTGGAAGCGCTGTCACAAGGCGCGGGGCCACGGCGTGTGCTGGTCACCCTGGGCTATGCGGCCTGGGAGGGGGGGCAGCTCGAATCGGAACTGGCGGCCAACACCTGGCTTACGGCGCCGGCCGACCCCGATGTCATCTTCGATGCGCCGGTGGCTGAGCGCTATGACCGGGCGCTGGGCCTGCTGGGCGTGCATGCCGCCATGCTCTCGCGCGAGACGGGGCACGCATGAGCGCGAGCGGGACGCCTGCGAGTGCAGCGGCTGCCCTGCAGTCCTTCCTGGCCTTCGATTACGGCTTGAAACGCACCGGCGTGGCCACGGGCACGCGGCTGCTGGGCATGGCCACGCCCAGGAAGAGCATTCATGCCGAAGGCAAGGCGCGTTTCGCGCAGGTGGCCGAGGCCATCCGCGAATGGCAGCCCGACGCGCTCGTGGTGGGCGTGCCGTTTCATCCGGATGGCGCCGAGCACGAAAACACGCTGCGTGCGCGGCGCTTCGCACGCCAGCTGCACGGTCGCTTCGGGCTGCCGGTGTTCGAGGTGGATGAGCGCTACAGCACCACGGAGGCGCTGGCGCAAGGCGCGCGCGATGCCGATGCGGCCTCGGCCTGCATCATTCTGGAGCAATTTCTGAGGAGTCTTTCATGAACCAGGCCGGGGCCGTGCCAGGTCATCTGGCGCTCGATGCCGAGGCGCTGTACGTGCAGTTGCGCGAGGGAGTGCGTCATCTGCTGCGCCCGCCCACGCGCCTCGTCGGCATCGCTTCCGGGGGGGCGTGGCTGGCCGAACGCCTGCAGGAAGACCTGGCCTTGCCGGGCCGCGCCGGGGTGTTGTCTTCCGTCATGCATCGCGACGATTTCGCGCAGCGGGGCCTGTCGGCCAGCACGCAGACGCAGCTGCCGTTCGACGTCAATGGCGCCGATATTCTGGTGCTCGACGACGTGCTCTATACCGGCCGCACGCTGCGCGCCGTGCTCAACGAACTGTTCGATTACGGGCGCCCCGCGTGCGTGCGGCTCGCGGTGCTGGTCGACCGCGGAGGGCGCGAACTGCCTGTGGCGGCCGAATTCGCCGCGGCGCGCATCGCCTTGCCTGCCGATTTGCACCTGGCCTTGGCCCGCACCGAGACGGGCGCGTTTCATTTCGACGTGAAGGAAGTCCGAGCGTGACCCGTGTTCGCAATCCCCAACTCAACAAGAACGGCGAGCTGATCCATCTGCTCTCGCTCGAGCGGTTGCCCAGCGAGATCGTCACGCACATCCTGGATACCGCGACCAACTTCGTGAGCGTGAACGACCGCGAGGTCAAGAAGGTGCCGCTGCTGCGCGGCAAGAGCGTGTTCAACCTGTTCTTCGAAAACAGCACGCGCACGCGCACCACCTTCGACATCGCGGCCAAGCGGCTCTCGGCCGACGTGTTCACGCTCGACATCGGGCGCTCGTCCACATCCAAGGGCGAGACGCTGCTCGATACCGTGGACAACCTCTCGGCCATGGCGGCCGACCTCTTCGTGGTGCGCCACAGCCAGTCGGGCGCGCCCTACCTCATTGCGCAGCATGTGGCGCCGCATGTGCATGTGGTGAACGCAGGCGATGGCTGGCACTCGCACCCCACGCAGGGGCTGCTGGACATGTACACCATCCGCCACTACAAGAAGGATTTTTCCAGGCTGGTGGTGGCGATCGTCGGCGACGTGCTGCACTCGCGCGTGGCGCGCTCGGACATCCATGCGCTCAAGGTGCTGGGCTGCCCCGAGGTGCGCGTGGTCGGGCCGCGCACGCTGGCGCCAGCGGGCTTCGAGAGCATGGGCACGCGTGTCTTCGACAACCTGCAGGAGGGCATCAAGGGGGCCGATGTGATCATCATGCTGCGCCTGCAGAACGAGCGCATGAGCGGCGCGCTCCTGCCCTCGCGCGAGGAGTATTTCAAGACCTTCGGCCTGACGCCGGAAAAACTCCAGTGGGCCAAGCCCGACGCCATCGTGATGCACCCGGGGCCGATCAACCGCGGCGTCGAAATCGATTCCGCCGTGGCCGACGGGCCGCAGGCCGTGATCCTCTCGCAGGTGTCCTTCGGCATCGCGGTGCGCATGGCGGTCATGGCCATCGTGGCTGGAAACAGTGCATGAAATCTATTGAATTGATAGCTGTATACGCTTTTTGGACAAGCATTACGGCTTGTTTCTGCTTGAAATCATGAAACTTCGCATAGACAACGGCCGGGTGCTGGATCCGGCCACGGGCCTGGACTCGGTGGGCAGTATTGCGCTGGCCGCCGGGCGCATCATCGGCATCGGCCGCATGCCCGAGGGGTTCGAGCCGGCGCGTGTCATCGATGCCGCGGGCTGTCTGGTGCTGCCGGGTCTCGTCGATCTGGCGGCGCGCCTGCGCGAGCCGGGGCACGAGCACGAGCGCATGCTCGAATCCGAGATGGCCGCGGCCGTGGCCGGTGGCGTGACGAGCCTGGTCTGCCCGCCCGACACCGACCCGGTGCTCGATGAGCCCGGCCTCGTGGAGATGCTCAAGTTCCGCGCTGAAAAACTCCATCAGGCGCGGCTCTTTCCTTTGGGCGCGCTCACGCATGGCCTCCAGGGCGAGGTGCTCACCGAGATGGTGGAGCTCACCGAATCGGGCTGCGTGGGCTTCGGGCAGGCCGAGGTGCCGCTGGCGAGCGCGCAGGTGCTGCAGCGCGCGCTGCAGTACGCGGCCACCTTCGGCTACACCGCCTGGTTGCGTCCGCAGGAGATGAGCCTGGGCAAGGGCGTGGCGGCCAGTGGCGCGATCGCCACGCGGCTGGGACTGTCCGGTGTGCCGGTGGCGGCCGAAACCATTGCGCTGCAGACCATCTTCGACCTCGTGCGCGCCAGCGGAGCGCGCGTGCACCTGTGCCGCCTCTCCAGCAGCGCGGGCGTGGAGCTGTTGCGCCGCGCCAAGGCCGAAGGTTTGAGTGTCACGGCGGATGTGAGCATCAATTCGCTGCTGCTCACCGACGAGGAGATCGGCTACTTCGACAGCCGCGCGCGCCTTACGCCGCCGCTGCGCCAGGCCAGCGACCGCGCGGCGCTCTCTGCGGCGCTGGCCGACGGCACGATCGACGCGCTCGTGTCCGACCACATGCCCGTGGACGATGATGCCAAGACGCTGCCGTTTGGCGAGGCCGAGCCCGGCGCCACGGGGCTGGAGCTGCTGCTGCCCGTGGCCTTGCACTGGGCCGCGTCGGAGGCCGTGCCGTTGCGGCGTGCGCTGGCCGTGGTCACTTCGGCGGCGGCGGGCGTGCTGGGCCCTGCGCTTGGCACCCTGCAGGCGAGTGTCGGGCGCCTCGTCGAGGGCGGCGTGGGGGATCTGTGCATCGTCGAGCCCGACGAACGATTCGAGGTCGTGGGCCAGGCGCTGGTGAGCCAGGGCAAGTACACGCCGTTTGAAGGCCATGCCCTGCCGGGGCGCGTGCGTTGCACCGTGGTGGCCGGGCAGGTGGCGTTTGAGCGCTGATATCCAGGGAAACTTCGATGGAAGCCACCATTTACCACAACCCGCGCTGCGGTAATTCGCGCGGCGCGCTCGCCCTGCTGCGCGAGCGCGGCATCGAGCCCGCCATCGTTGACTATCTCGGCCACCCGCTGGACGTGACGGCGCTGCGCAAGCTGGTGGCGCGCGTGGGCGTGCCCCTGCGCGAGCTGCTGCGCACTAAGGAAGCGGTGTATGCCGAACTCGACCTCGGCCACCCCGCGCGCACCGAGGATGAGCTGTACGAGGCCGTCGCCCGCCACCCCATCCTGCTCAACCGCCCCATCGTCGTCACGCCCAAAGGCGCGCTGCTGTGCCGCCCGCCCGAGCGCGTGCTGGAGCTGCTGTGACGGACATCCTCACGATCCGCCGTCCCGACGACTGGCATCTGCACGTGCGCGACGGCGCGCAACTGGCCGCCGTGGTGCCGCACAGCGCGGCGCAGTTCGGTCGCGCCATCATCATGCCCAACCTGCGTCCGCCCGTGACCACCACGGCGCAGGCGCTTGCCTACAAGGAGCGCATCCTCGCCGCCGTGCCGCCCGGCGTGGCTTTCGAGCCCTTGATGACGCTCTACCTCACCGACACGCTGCCGGTGCAGGAGATCGCGCACGCCAAGGCGGCGGGCATCGTCGCCTGCAAGCTCTACCCGGCCGGTGCGACGACCCACAGCGACGCGGGCGTCACCGATATCCGCAAGATAGCGCCGGTGCTCGAGGCCATGCAGAAGGCGGGCCTGCTGCTGCTCGTGCATGGCGAGGTCACGGATCCCGGGGTCGACATCTTCGACCGTGAGGCCGTGTTCATCGAGCGCCAGCTGATCCCGCTGCGCCAGCGTTTTCCCGAGCTGAAAATCGTCTTTGAGCACATCACCACGCGCGAGGCGGCGCAGTACGTGGCCGAAAGTGACGCCTGGACGGCGGCAACGATCACCGCGCATCACCTGCTCTACAACCGCAATGCCCTCTTCACCGGCGGCTTGCAGCCGCATTACTACTGCCTGCCGGTGCTCAAGCGCGAGGTCCATCGCCAGGCGCTGGTGCAGGTGGCCACCAGTGGCAGCCCGAAATTCTTCCTCGGCACCGACAGCGCGCCGCATCCCGCGCACCTGAAGGAACACGCAAGCGGCTGTGCCGGCTGCTACACCGCCCATGCGGCCCTTGAGATGTACGCCGAGGCGTTCGATGCCGCGGGAGCGCTGGACAGGCTGGAGGGCTTTGCCAGCCTGCATGGGCCGGCGTTCTACGGCTTGCCGGTCCATGCGCAAACGGTCACCCTGCGCCGCGAGCGCTGGACGGTTGCGGCGCATTTTGCCTTTGGCGACGCGGAGCTCAGGCCGTTGCGGGCGGGACAGTCGATGGCCTGGCGCCTGGACTCGCTCCAGGGGCCCGTGAGCGGCGGCCTGTCGGCATGATCATGCATATATTGCATAACCAAGGGCAAACCCGATAAGGGTGGCGCGAGGCCCGCGGGCCGTACCGTGCACAATAGGCGCCTTTGCTGTTCGCCGTCGGAGTGTATGGTTGCCATGTGGCAGCCGCATTCATGGGCGGCATGACATTTCACCTCAACTTTCAGGAGTGATACCTATGAAGAAACTGTTGCTTGCCGCAGCCGTGACCTTCCTGGCTACCGGTGCCGCATTTGCACAGGCGACCGACACCTTGGCCAAGATCAGTGAACGCGGTGCCGTCAATCTTGGGGTGCGCGATTCGTCGGGCCTGGCGTTCACGCTCGGTGGCGGCAAGTACGTCGGTTTTCACACCGAGATGGCCGAGCGCATCGTCGATGACATCAGCAAGCAGCTGGGCAAGCCGCTGAAGATCAACTACCAGGTCATCACCTCGCAAAACCGCATTCCGCTGATCCAGAACGGCACCATCGACTTCGAGTGCGGCTCCACCACCAACAGCCGCGCGCGCCAGAAGGACGTGGATTTCGCCTACACCACCTATGTGGAAGAAGTGCGTATCGCGGTCAACAAGAAGTCCGGCATCCATTCGGTCAAGGATCTGAATGGCAAGACCGTGGCCACCACCACCGGCACCACCAGCGTGCAGACGCTGCGCAAGAACGAGCGTGCCCAGGGCATCGACTTCAAGACCGTGCAGGGCAAGGACCACGCCGACAGCTTCCTGCTGCTGGAGGCGGGCCGCGCCGATGCGTTCGTGATGGACGGCTCGATCCTGGCAGCCAACATCGCCAAGGCCAAGAACGCCAAGGACTTTGAAATCGTCGGCGAAACCCTCTCGGTTGAGCCGATCGCCTGCATGTTGCCCAAGGGCGACGAGAAGCTGAAGAAGGCCGTTGACGATTCCATCGTGCGCCAAATCAAGGATGGGTCCCTCGCCAAGCTGTACGACAAGTGGTTCATGCAACCGATCCCGCCCAACAACGTCAACATGAACATGCCGGCGTCCGAGAGCACCAAGAACGCGTGGGCGCATCCCAACGACAAGCCGATGGAAGACTACGGCAACAAGTGATCGCGTTTGACACGCTCGCGGCATGAGCCCGGGGAGACTCCAAGAGTCTCCCCCCGTGCCCGTTCTGCACGTCAAGACCGCTCCTTGCGCATCGTTGCAGCTGCGTGCTCGCGCCATGGCTGTGCCTTGCGTCTCGATCGGAATGTTTTGATGTCGCTTTCAGGCACGGAGCAGGAACCCGCTACCCCTGAGACGCCCACTTGAGTTCAAGTGGGCGTTTTGGCTCTAACAGAATCACGTGCGCGGGGCGAGCGCAGGAGGATGACCATGGCAATGGATTGGGTGGTGTTCTGCAAGGACACCTTGAGCGGCGATGTCATGCCGGGCTGCTTTGGCCACGGGCGCGACATCACCTATCTGGATTGGCTGTTCTCGGCCTGGGGCTGGACCGTGTCGGTCTCGCTCAGCGCCCTGGCCGTGGCGTTGATCACAGGCTCCATCATCGGTGTCATCCGCACCCTGCCGGGCAGCCCCTGGCTGACGCGCCTGGGCAATGCCTGGGTCGAGCTGTTTCGCAACATCCCGCTGCTGGTGCAGATCTTCCTGTGGTATTTCGTCGTGCCGACGCTGGTGCCGCCGATGAAGAACTTCCCACCCTTCATTCTGGTGGTTCTGGCGCTGGGCCTGTTCACCTCGGCGCGCATCGCCGAGCAGGTGCGCGCCGGCATTCAGGCGTTGCCCAAGGGCCAGCGCTATGCCGGCATGGCGCTGGGTTTCACCACGCCGCAGTATTACCGCTACGTGCTGCTGCCCATGGCCTACCGCATCATCATCCCGCCGCTCACCAGCGAATCGATGAACATCTTCAAGAACTCGGCCGTGGCGTTTGCCGTCTCCATTCCCGAGCTGACGCAATACGCGCTGCAGGTGGGTGAGGAGACGGCCCGCCCGATCGAGGTTTATCTGGCGGTCACGGTGCTCTATGCCATCTCGGCGCTGGTGATCAACCGCGTGTTTGCCTGGATCGAGAAGCGCGCCCGCGTGCCGGGTTTCGTCGCCGCCGGTACCGGCGCGGGGGGGCATTGAGATGTTGAATCTGGACTTCTCGATTCTCAACTGGACCCTGATCCAGAACTTCATCCTCAAGGGCTTGTGGTTCAGCATCGTCCTGACCGCGGTGGCCACGGCCGGCGGCGTGTTCTTCGGCACCTTGCTGGCGTTGATGCGCCTGTCGGGCACGAAGTGGCTGGGTGTGCCGGCGGCGCTGTACGTGAACGTCATGCGTTCGGTGCCGCTGGTGATGGTGATCCTGTGGTTCTTCCTGCTGGTGCCGCTGCTCATCGGGCGCCCGATAGGCGCGGAGTATTCGGCGGTCGTCACCTTCATTGCCTTCGAGGCCGCGTACTTCAGCGAGATCATGCGCGCCGGCATCCAGTCGATCCCGCGCGGCCAGGTGTTCGCCGGCCAGGCCCTGGGCATGAGCTACCGGCAGAACATGACGCTGGTGATCCTGCCGCAAGCCTTCCGCAACATGCTGCCGGTGCTGCTCACGCAGACCATCATCCTGTTCCAGGACACCTCGCTGGTGTATGCCATCGGCGCCTACGATCTGCTCAAGGGATTCGAAACCGCAGGCAAGAACTTTGGCCGTCCGATCGAGACCTACCTGATGGCCGCCGTGACCTACTTCGTCATCAGCTACACGCTCTCGACCGTGGTCAAGGGCATCAACAAGAAAATCGCCATCATTCGCTGATCCACCGGAGCAAAGCCCCATGGCTGAAAACATGATTCAACTGAAGAACGTCTCCAAGTGGTACGGAGCCGTGCAGGTGCTCGACAACTGCAACCTGAGCGTCGACAAGGGTGACGTGGTGGTGGTGTGCGGGCCCTCGGGTTCAGGCAAATCCACACTGATCAAGACCATCAATGCGCTGGAGCCGGTGCAAAAGGGCGAGATCGTCGTCAACGGCACCAAAGTGACCGATCCGGCCACCGACCTGCCGAAGCTGCGCAGCAAGGTCGGCATGGTGTTTCAGCATTTCGAGCTGTTTCCGCACCTGTCGGTGTCCGAAAATCTCACGATCGCACAGATCAAGGTGCTGGGGCGCAAGCGCGACGAGGCCAGGACGCGGGGGCTGAAAATGCTCGACCGCGTGGGTCTGATGGCGCACAAGGACAAATACCCGGGCCAGCTCTCGGGTGGCCAGCAGCAGCGCGTGGCCATTGCGCGGGCGCTGTCGATGGACCCGATCGTGATGCTGTTCGACGAGCCCACCTCGGCGCTCGACCCCGAGATGGTGGGCGAGGTGCTCGATGTGATGGTCAAGCTCGCGAGCGAAGGCATGACCATGATGGTCGTCACGCACGAGATGGGTTTCGCCCGCAAGGTCGCCAGCCGCGTGATCTTCATCGACGTGGGCGGCCACATTCTGGAAGACTGCAGCAAGGACGAGTTCTTCGGTCACCCCGAGAACCGCCAGCCGCGCACCAAGGACTTTCTGAGCAAGATCCTGCAGGGATAATTACTTCTGAAAGTAGAGCCGCTCACGCTTGTTGGATAAGGGTTAGAGCCTGTTTTCGTTCAGAATTTTGCGTGCCAACTCCGCAAACCCCGCACCGCGCTCGCCCTGCGTCACGTAGCGTGGCGGGTGCCTGAGCTGCGGCAGGAAACGCGCAATATTGGCCACCCCCACGCTGTGGGGGAAATGCTCGAACATCAGCTCGTCGTTGGTCGAGTCGCCCACGTAGATCCAGTGATCGAGCTCGGCATCCAGATCGCGCCCGAACAGCTCGCGCACGATCCAGCGCGCGCCCTGCAGTTTGTTGTGCTCGCCAAACCAGCCGTTGATGTGGATGCTGCTCACCGTCGCGTTCATTCCCGCTTCGCGCATGATCGCGACACACTGGTCGATTGCCTCCTGCGGCAGATGCGTGAATTCGCCGTGGTCGATGGCGATGTCGCACTCGCGGCCGGCTGAGTCGCGCGCTCGGTGCGCGCCAGGCACCTCGCGCTCGATGCGCGCCAGGACGTGCTGCATGGCTGCAAAGTTGGCGCTGCGTTCGGCAGGGCTTTGTTGATAGATCTTCTGCGGCGTGCCACCACTGCCCGGCACCAGAGCGCAAGCGCCGTTTTCGGCCACGATCGCATCCACGGGCCAGGTGCTGGCAAACGGCTCGCTCCAGCCCACAGGGCGCCCGGTGATGGGGAGGAGATGGAGGCCCGCGGCCTTGAGGTCGGACAGCGCCTCCAGCGCGTCGGTTGTGATCGCACCCTCGGTGGTCAGGGTGTCGTCAATGTCGGTGAACAGGCCTTCCATTGGGCCGTGTCGCCATTGGGTCAGCGGTTTCACGAAAGTACCCTCAACGGGGGGGCTCCACCCAGCGGTACCAAAGCAGACTGAGCAGCACGATGACGATGGGCGGGGTAACGATATAGGCCGGCAGCAGGCGCGGCCACTGGATGTCGAGGTTGAACCGCCAGCGGCCACTGGCACCGAGCAGGGAGGAGTACAGGAGATAGAGGCTTGTAAGAAGCGTTCGTTCCCGACCGCCACCAACCGTTGCGGCGGCTGGACCCTGCGCGCTCCAGCATCATCACGATCGCCAGCAGGAATACACCTACGACGCCAAAGCTGGCCTCTCGCATGACTTCCACACGGTCGAAGTAAGGCGAAGTCGTGCCCAGCGCCAAGCCTGCCGGAGTCAGCGCGATACAGCCCGTGACGGTCGCCACGGGCTGGGCAAAGAGGCGCGCCCTGCTGTCGCAGGCATGCTCCAGCAGGGCGCCCGCGAGGAATTCGACACCCAGGCCGGTGAGCCCGTAGCGCAGCGGTTGTTGCGCGTTGGTGGTCGGCCAGCAGCCACCCCGTGCCCCAGAGGGGCAGGGCTGCCATCGTGCAGGTGATGGCGCGCACGCGGTATTCCCGCGGCACCGGGGTCAGCAGGGCGATCCAGAGGTAAAAATACAACTCCACGCTCAGCGACCACGCGGGCGCCAGCCAGTTGTCCCAGATGTTGGGGTAGAGCAGCAGGGTGCTCATCACCACCTTGCGTGGCGTCGGCATGCTTTCGCCATACACCGGCAGCGTCGTGAGTGCGAGCAGCAGCACCGGCCAGTAGCCGAGGTAAATGCGCAGCAGCTGCTTTCTGGCGAAGGCCCAGAGGCCGCGCGCGGGATGGTGCGGCGGGCGGAGCGATAGACGGCGAAGCTGCTGAGCGCGAAGAAGACACCCACGCTGGAAAATCCCCGGCGTGTGGTCGGGCTGGGCCATGCCAGCGCTGGCGTTAGGTCCCAATGCGGGTCCATGTGGAAAAACGGCACCATGTGCGCGGCACGCCTTCGCGCTCCAGACGGATATCGTTGGATGTTGTCATGGCTTTGATCCGGCCGATGGGCGCACCCAAGCGAAGGTGAGGTTCATGCTGACCTCCTGGATGCGATGATTGTGTGTATCCAGGTGGTAATCGATGAAGGGCGACCCCGATGTGATGCGAAATTCATCCGGGGTGATGCGATCCATGGCGTTGGATGATGCAAGCGCCATGTCACTCAGCGCCCATGACTTGTCATCGCCAAGCACGCGCAGATCGGTGATGTCTAACTTCAGATAGGCGTCCTGAGAGACGGGGGTGTCCTTGATGGGGGCGATCCGCAGCGCGCGGCAGTTGCTTTTGACGGCGATGGTGACTTGGTCCGAAAGTCCGGTGAAGGCGCTGTAGCCTTTGAGTTCTTCCCGGAACCCGTGTCCGTCATCGCAGTACACCCGAACGATATCGTTCAGCAGTGGTTGTTCCGACCCGGTCTGGTTCAGGAGCCGGGCCGAGCGGGCCATCATCGCGGTTTCCCAATCGTCCAGCATGTGCAATTGGGGCGCGCCATCACCCGGCTTCAGGGGCTCGCGTTCCTTGTCGGGGTCGCGCTGGATGTCACGCATGGAGGCGAAGAACACTTCCTTTGGGAATTTGGTCCTGCGCCAGAGCTTGTGGCCGTCGTGAATGATGCCCACCGCGCCTGCCCAGGAGTTGAACAGGAAGATGGGCATGTCATGCTTGTAATTTCTGAAGATCGAGCGGCCGTCGTTGAACAGACCATTGCCATCGGCCGCGATGTCCAGGATGGTGGCAGGCAGATCGAGCAGCCGCAGATAGCGTTCGTCCTGGTGCAAGCCGTTGATCTTCGGACTGTAGATGAACCCCGGAACATGCACGGACTCCTCGTAGACGCCGTTGCCATGGAAATTGTTTCCTGGTTCGTGCTCTCGAAACGCTTCTCCATGGTCACCGGTGACGATGATGGTGGTGTTCTCGTACACGCCTTGCGCCTTGAGCATGGCGATCAATCGACCAAACCAGTCGTCTGCTTCATTCAGCGCTTTCATGTACCGAGTGTGATCGGAGAGGCTCATGTCCTGGCCCTCGGTCTTGCCCGCGTCCTTCGTCCATTCGTGCGACCAGTATTCGCGCCCGTAGGGGTGGTGCGTCTGGATGGGCCAAAGCATCATGTAGAAGGGCGAGTGAAATTCGCCGACCATGCGCCGGGCCTGTTCGAGCAGTTTCAGGTCATCCGCGTGGGACGATCCGACATTGATCGCCTGCCGATACATGGTGCGTTGGTAGCCGTGCAGCTTCTGGAAAAGCTGGTTGTTGTCGTAATTGGCATCCGAATTGGCGAGCGCGGCGGTGGCATAACCCAGTTGATCCAGATGAGCGGCCAAGCCGTCCTTGGGCAGCAGCCATGGAAGGTTGTTGGAATAGGTGTCCCAGGACAGCAGCCCGAAGCGCCCTAGGTCCATTTGCGCGTAGGACTTGGTCGAGCGCGGGTCCTGCACGTACAGATGGTTGAGCAAGATCATGTGCTTGCGTGCTTGTGTGAAGTTGGGCATGTGCGCTTGGCCGCCGTAAAGCGGCACGTCTTTGGCGCGCACGGATTCCAGCACCAGCCAGATGACGTTGTCGCCGCGCAAGCGGTCAGGCATCTCGGGGTAGCGTCGCGAGCCATCGGTTGCGGCCAGGTCGCGTCGGTAAGTTTCGAAGAACCGCACCTCGGCCTCTTGTGCATGCTCGGACAGGGCTTGCGCCGCGTCGAGATCCGAATAAAACAATTGAGTGGCGATGAACGCCACGCCGCGGCTTGTGCCGAGTTGCGCAGCGCCCAGTCCCGTGGCCAGGAAGACGATGCCAAGGAGGGCTGCGCGCATGGGCCGTACCTTGACGCGGTGGACGCCAGTTCGCAGGTACAGGCGTGGCAATCCCCACAGGGTGGCCACCAGAGAGATCAGGCCAAGGAGGAGCGCGATCGCGTGGTCGCGCGCGATCGCGAGGATGCTAGGGCCGACGATGTCCCAGGTGAGGCCGTGCAGTTGCTGGGTTCTGGGAATGGCTCCGGTTTGCCAGAACCCGATGGCGGCGATCAGTGTGGTGACGGCGGTGACTAGCATGACAGCGACCAGGCTCAGGCGCAAGGCGTGCCTGAGCCACCGGGATCGAGTACCGGCCAGCACGATGAGCGTGATGCACAGCAGCTGCGCGGCTCCCGCCATGGGCAGCATGCCAGCCGACAGTTCGATCAGACTGGTATGCGCCTGAATGGCGTAATAGCTTTGCCCCGCGATGGCCAGCGCGCAAGACAGAAGGGCCAGGGGCAAGCCTACGTGGCTGGTCTTGAAGGGGCGCTCTGCCGGGCCGTTGCCCCCAGGCTGCGCAGGCGGTCGGCGGCGGGGCTTGAGGCGCAGCGCGGTCTTTTCTATGGCGTGCCATGAGGCATAGGCCAGCACGAACGTGAGCGCCGTTGCGGTTAGAAGCGTGGTGATGAAATTGAACCGCGGGTACAGGTAATGGATGACCGTTTGCTGCACCGGAAAGGCGATCAGGTATGCCCCGTAGGACGGGTCACCTAGGCGACCGAAGCGCCGGATCACCGGCGTCGAGCGCGTGCCGGCGTAGATCACCGCGAGCGGAATGAAGACCAGCGTGGCCGTGAAACGCCAGCCGAACGCCCAGAGAACGGCGGCTGTGGCGCCCAGTGCCAGCAGCCAGGTGAGCGGACGATGCTCCCAGTGCTCGCGCAGCAGGAACAGGGCAGAGCCCGCTAGGAAAAAGGCGCTGAGTTCGCGTCCGTAGTGCACGTGGCCGGTGAGGTCAGCGCTGCTCTTGGTGATGAACCACGCCATGTACAGAGCGATGCAAGCCAGCCAGACGCTGCGCCAGCGCATCAGCCGCAGTAGCCCTGCCAGGGCCAGCACCACATAACAGCGCACCTCCAGCGGGATGGTCCAGAGCGAGCCATTTACGCCCATGGCATACGGGTTGTGTTCGAAGACGCCGGGCAGCACATAGTAGATGCGCATCCTGAGGATGTTCAGGTAATCGAGCGTGGCGCGGCTGGACCAGTATTCATGAAGAGGCAGCGAAGTGACCCAGGCACCCAGCCCGTAGGCCGTGAGCACCGTCACCACGGTCAGGGCCGGCCACAGCCGCAGGATGCGCCGGGCGCTGAAGCGGAGCACGTTCGGGTCGTTGTACCAACTGCTCGTGACGAGAAAGCCGCTGACCACGAAGAAGACGATGACCGCGAAGCCGCCCCAACTGTGCAGCCCGAAGAATGAGGGCTCGGGGCGGCCCGTGAGTGCGAACTGATGGCTGTAGAGCACCGCGAACGCCGCGGCGATGCGGATGGCGTCGAAGTTGTTGTGGTGCGAGCGGTCGACGGTGCCGCCCGAAGCTTGCACGACTCGCGGCATATCAGTCATGACTCAGCCTGATTGCAACGCCAGCCCCGCATGCTCGCGCAGCGGATGAAAATGGATTTTCGGAAACCGCTCCTGTGCCAGCCGCACGTCGTAGGGGCTGGTACACAGGTAGGCGAGGGCGTCCGCCGCGTCGTGCGCCATGCGCAGCGGGTAGGCGTTCTCGAACTCGCGCAGCTCGGCGGGCGTGTCGGCGCTGATCCAGCGCGCGCCGGTGTAGGGGCAGCCTTCCAGGCGGATGTCGCAGTCGTATTCGGTTTTCAGGCGGTGCTGCACCACCTCGAACTGCAACTGGCCCACGGCGCCCAGCAGCATGTTGCCGCCGGCGTCGGGCTTGAAGACCTGGATCGCGCCTTCCTCGCCCAGCTCCATCAGGCCCTGCTGCAGCTGCTTGGAGCGCAGCGGGTTCTTCAGCACCACGGTCATGAACAGCTCGGGCGCGAAGAAGGGCAGGCCGGTGAATTGCAGATTCGGCCCGTCGGTGATGCTGTCGCCCAGCTGCACGCCGCCGTGAATGGTGAAGCCGATGATGTCGCCGGCATACGCCTCATCGACGGCCTCGCGGCGCTGGCTCATGAAGGTGACGACGCTCGTGGGGCGCAGCTCCTTGCCGGTGCGCTGCACCTTCATCTTCATGCCCGGCGTGTATTTGCCGCTGGCCACGCGCACGAAGGCGATGCGGTCGCGGTGGTTGGCGTCCATGTTCGCCTGCACCTTGAAGACCACGCCGGAAAAGCCCTCGTCCTCGGGGTGGATGGTGACTTCCTCGCGCTGGCGGTTCACCTCGGTCCAGGCCTTGCGCGGGCCGGGTGGCGGGGACATGTCCACGACGGCGTTGAGCACTTCCTGCACGCCGAAATTGTTCACGCCCGAGCCGAAGAACACCGGCGTGAGCTGGGCGGCTAGGAATTGTTCATGGTTCCATTCGGCGGAGGCGCCCACGGCCAGCTCCATGCTCTCCAGCGCTTCGTCGAAGGCGCTGCCGAAGCGCGCGCGCAGCCGCTCGGTTTCGGTGAGGGGGATGACCTCGAAGTCCTGCGGGCGCTTGTCGCTGCCGGCCTGAAACACCGTCATGCTGCGCGTGCGCAGGTCGATGATGCCGCCGAAGGTCTTGCCGTGGCCCACGGGCCAGGTGACGGGGCAGCAGGGCATGCCGAGTTCGCGCTCCACTTCGTCCAGGATGTCGAGCGCGTCGCGCACCTCGCGGTCCATCTTGTTGACGAAGGTGATGATGGGCGTGTCGCGCTGGCGGCAGACCTCGATCAGGCGGCGCGTTTGCGCCTCCACGCCGTTGGCGGCGTCGATCACCATCAGCGCCGAATCGACGGCCGTGAGCACGCGGTAGGTGTCCTCGGAGAAATCCTTGTGGCCGGGCGTGTCGAGCAGATTGATGACGTGGTCGCGGTAGCTCATCTGCATCACGCTGGACGCCACCGAGATGCCGCGCTGCTTTTCGATCTCCATCCAGTCGCTGGTGGCGTGGCGGCTGGCCTTGCGGCCCTTGACGGCGCCGGCGATCTGGATCGCGCCCGAGAACAGCAGGAGCTTCTCCGTCAGCGTGGTCTTGCCGGCGTCGGGGTGGGAGATGATGGCAAAGGTGCGGCGGCGCCGGGTTTCTTTGGCGTAAGACACGATCTTGGGTACGAGGCCGCGAGGGTGCGCGCGGCGGCAAAGCGGTGGCGGGCGCGGCGGTGCGCGGTAAGTGGCCGATTTTACGGCGTTCCGTATAATTTCCCCCTTTCCGAGGAGCGTTGCAGCGCCCCCAGCATGGCGGGGCGCGAGGCTCGGAATCTCTTTCCTGCAACGACGCTCACCCACGCTGTGCCGGTGCGGTGATTCGTGTTTCAGGCGCCTGCCTGCGTGGTTCCGTTTCTTTTTGAAGGACCACACCATGAGCGCTGTTCTCTCCACTTCCCCCGAGCATGTGATTGCCGATATCAGCCTGGCGGGCTGGGGCCGCCGCGAGATCGCGATTGCCGAAACCGAAATGCCCGGCCTGATGGCCATCCGCGAGGAATTCGCCGCGAGCCAGCCCCTGAAGGGCGCGCGCATCGCCGGCAGCCTGCACATGACGATCCAGACTGCCGTCCTGATCGAGACGCTCAAAGCCCTGGGAGCCGAGGTGCGCTGGGCCTCGTGCAACATCTTTTCGACGCAGGACCATGCGGCCGCGGCGATTGCCGCAGGCGGCACGCCGGTGTTCGCGATCAAGGGCGAGTCGCTCGCGGACTACTGGGATTACACCCACCGCATCTTCGATTTCGGCGCGCGGGGCAGCAAAGGCGAAGGCCCGAACATGATTCTGGACGATGGCGGCGACGCCACGCTGCTGATGCACCTGGGTCAGCGCGCGGAGAAGGATGCCTCGGTGCTCGCGCATCCCAAGAGCGAGGAAGAGCGCATCCTCTACGCCGCGATCAAGGCCAGGCTGGCGCAGGACGCCACCTGGTACACGCGCAAGAGTGCCGAGATCATCGGCGTGACGGAGGAGACGACGACCGGCGTGCACCGGCTGCACCAGATGTCGGCCGCGGGCGAGCTGCTGTTCAGGGCGATCAACGTCAACGACTCGGTCACCAAGAGCAAGTTCGACAACCTCTACGGCTGCCGCGAGAGTCTGGTGGACGGCATCAAGCGCGCCACCGACGTGATGATCGCGGGCAAGGTGGCGCTCGTGGCCGGCTACGGCGACGTGGGCAAGGGCTGCGCGCAGGCGCTCTCTGCCCTGCGCGCGCAGGTCTGGGTGACGGAGATTGACCCGATCAACGCGCTGCAGGCGGCGATGGAGGGCTACAAGGTCGTGACCATGGAGGATGCCGCCGACAAGGCCGACATCTTCGTGACCACCACCGGCAACCGCGACGTGATCCGCCACGAGCACATGGCGGTGATGAAAAACGAAGCCATCGTCTGCAACATCGGCCACTTCGACAACGAGATCGACGTCGCCTCGCTCGAAAAATACCAGTGGGAAGAGGTCAAGCCGCAGGTCGATCACATCATCTTCCCGGATGGCCACCGCATCACCCTGCTGGCCAAGGGACGGCTGGTGAACCTGGGCTGCGCCACCGGCCACCCGAGCTATGTGATGAGCTCCAGCTTCGCCAACCAGACGCTGGCGCAGATCGAGCTCTTCACCAAGCCCGGCGAGTACGAAAAGGGCAAGGTCTATGTGCTGCCCAAGCTGCTGGACGAAAAGGTGGCGCGGCTGCAGCTGAAGAAATTGGGCGTGCAGCTCACCACGCTCACGCCCGAGCAGGCGGCCTACATCAACGTGCCGATCGAAGGGCCTTACAAATCAGATGCTTACCGCTATTGAAGGCGTAGCGCCATGCCAGTGCCCGTCAGTTTCGAATTCTTTCCGCCCAAGACGCCCGAGGGGGTGGGCAAGCTGCGCGGCGTGCGCCAGCAGCTCTATGCGCTGCGGCCCGAGTTCTGCTCGGTGACCTACGGCGCGGGCGGCTCCACGCAGACGGGCACGTTCGCCACGGTGAGTGAGATCCTTGGCGAGGGCGTGCCCGCCGCTTCGCACTTCTCGTGCGTCGGCGCCACGCGCGAGACGGTGCGCGCGCAGCTTGCCGAACTGCGGGCCATGGGCGTGAAGCGCCTGGTGGCGCTGCGCGGCGACCTCCCCAGCGGTTACGGCATGGGTGGCGAGTTCCAGTACGCGAGCGACCTCGTGGCCTTCATCCGGGCGGAAACCGGCGGGCATTTCCATATCGAGGTGGCCGCTTACCCCGAGATGCATCCGCAGGCGCGCTCGCCCGAGGCCGATCTCAAGGCCTTCGCGGCCAAGGTGCGTGCGGGGGCGGATTCGGCGATCACGCAGTATTTTTTCAACGCCGATGCGTACTTCCGCTTTGTCGACGAAGCGCGCCGCGCGGGGCTGGCTGTGCCTGTCGTGCCGGGCATCATGCCCATCCTGGGCTCCACGCAGCTGCTTCGGTTCTCGGACGCCTGCGGCGCCGAAGTGCCGCGTTGGCTGCGTCTGCGTCTGCAGGGGTTTGGCGATGACGTGGCGAGCCTGCGCGCGTTCGGGCTCGACGTCGTCACGCGCCTGTGCGAGCAGCTCGTGGCGGGCGGTGCGCCCGCGTTGCATTTCTACACCATGAACCAGAGCGCGGCGACGCTGCAGCTGTGCCGCCGCCTGGGACGGGCGGAGCAGGCCTGATGGCGTGGCGCGGTCGTGCCCGGCTCGCAGGTGCCAGCGTGCTGGCCCTGCTCCTGATCGCCTGCACGGTGCCGGTGCGTGAAGAAACGTTCCCTGAGCCTGCAGCAGGCGTTCCGGCCCCGGGGCGGCCACTGGGTGCGGCGGCCGAGTCGACGGCACCTGCTGCGGCCCAGACGCCGGCACCCGCGCCCGAGACCGCATCCGTGGGCGGGCCTGAGCATCCCGGCAGTCTTCTGCTCGACCAGGGTCTGGCCTCTTGGTACGGGCCAGGGCTGCACGGGCGGCGCACCGCCAGCGGCGAGCGCTTCAACCGCTCTGAATTCACGGCGGCGCACCGCACGCTGCCGTTTGGCACGCGGGTGTGCGTGCGCAGCCTCGTGACGGGCAAGACGGTGATGGTGCGCATCAACGACCGCGGGCCGTTCGGTGCCGACGATCGCGTCGTGGATCTGAGTCAGGCAGCCGCCCGCGAGCTCGGCATGATCGGGCTGGGGATCAAGCCGGTTCAGCTTTGGCAGGCCGATGAGGGCGAGACGGGCTGTGTGCCAGCGCTCGGCGGCGAGGCCATGCAGGCGGGCAGCGAGGGGGCCGCACCGCCCGTGGATGCGGGTCCGATCTCGGCGCAGCTTCTGGCGCCCAAGGGCAGCGGCAAGCGCCGATAGCGCCGTGTGCAGGCGTCAACCGGCCTGCAGACTGTAGCCGGCGTGCTCGTCCTGCCCCAGCAGTTCGGCCATTTGCGGCAGCGCCGCTTCCAGTTGTGCGTGCAGGGTGTAGGGCGGGTTGACGAGAAACATGCCGCTGCCGGGCAGTCCCGGGCGTTGCTCGCTGCCGTCGTCCAGTTTGCGCAGGCGTGCCGACTTCACGGTGAGCGTGGCGTGCAGCCAGGGTTTGCCCGCACGCACGGCCAGTGCCTTCAGGCGCCGCGGCAGCTCGTGCGCCTCGGGGCGCGCGATCACCGGGTACCAGATGGCGTAGCAGCCCGTGGCAAAGCGCTTGAGCGCCTCCTGCAGCATCGCGTGCACGCGCGTATAGTCGCTCTTTAATTCATAGCTTGGATCGCAGAGCAGAAAAGCGCGCCGGGGCTGTGGAGGCAAGAATTTCTTGATGCCCTCAAACCCGTCCTCAGAGAGCACGGCGATCTGGCTCCCGGCCTCCAGTTGCGCCACGTTGCGCACCAGTGTGGGCAGGTCGCTCGGGTGCAGTTCGAAGAGCCGCAGGCGGTCGTGCGGGCGCAGCAGGCGCTGTGCGATGAAGGGCGAGCCGGGGTAGATGCGCAGGCCCGCCTTGGCGTTGAAGCCGCGCACGACGTCCAGATAGTCCTGCAGCGCCGGCACGAGTGCCGGGGCCTGCGGCAGGCGCAGGATGCCGTCCGCCGCCTCACCGCTGGTGCGCGCGTAGTCGCCGTCGAGCCGGTACAGGCCGGCGCCCGCGTGCGTGTCGATCACGGTGAGCGCTGTCTCCTTTTGCGTGAGGTGGCGCAGGCAGGCGATGAGCACGGTGTGCTTGAGCACGTCGCCGTGGTTGCCGGCGTGAAAGGCGTGGCGGTAACTGAACATGGGCGGCAATGGTAGCGGCAAGCCGGTGCCAGCGGCATGCCCGCAGCTTCTGTGCGATGCTTGATCCCTGCAGAAAGGAAACCATGCGCACCGCGATATTGAATCTTGAAGGATCGAAGATCCGCGAAGTGGCCAACGTCGGCATGGGTCGTGCCGACGTGCTGCCGTTCTGGTTCGGCGAGAGCGATGAAGTCACGCCCGAGGTCATTCGCGCCGCCGCCGTCGCGTCGCTGCAGGCGGGCGAGACCTTCTACGCCCACAACATGGGCCTGCCCGAACTGCGCGAGGCGCTGGCGGGCTACACCAGCGGGCTGCACGGCCCGGTGGCGGCCGAGCGCATCGCCGTGACCTCGGGCGGCGTCAATGCGCTGATGCTGGCGATGCAGGTGCTGGTCGATGCGGGCGACGAGGTGGTGGTGCTCACGCCCGTCTGGCCCAACCTGACCGGGCAGCCGCAGATCATGGGCGCACAGGTGCGCTGCGTGGCGCTTGAGCCGCAGGCCGATGGCGCCTGGACGCTGAACCTGTCCCGGCTGCTGGCCGCCATCACGCCGCGCACGCGACTGCTGGTGCTCAATTCGCCCAACAACCCCACGGGCTGGACCCTGAGCCGCGAGGAGCAGCAGGCCATCCTCGCGCATTGCCGCACGACGGGCACGTCGATCCTGGCCGACGAGGTGTATGAGCGCCTGTACTACCGGGGCGACACCGCGAGTGCTGCCGCGCCGTCGTTTCTTGACATTGCCGAGCCTGACGACCGTCTCGTCGTGGTGCAGAGCTTTTCCAAGGCCTTTCTGATGACGGGGTGGCGCCTGGGCTGGATGGTGATGCCGCCCGACATGGCCGCGCAGATGGGCAAGGTGATCGAGTTCAACACCTCGTGCGCGCCGGTCTTCGTGCAGCGAGGCGCGCTGGCCGCGCTGCGGCACGTGGCCGAGATCACACCGCGCATCGTGGCGCACATGCGCGCCTGCCGCGATGCGCTGGTGCCTGCGCTGCAGGCGCTGCCCGCTGTGCATACCAGCAGCGCGCCGGGCGGGATGTACGCCTTCGTGCGCATCGACGGGCAAGCGGACTCGCTGACCTTGGCGAAGCGCCTGGTGCTCGAAGCCGGAATCGGCCTGGCGCCGGGCGCGGCGTTTTCCGCCGAGGGCGAAGGCTGGCTGCGCTGGTGTTTCGCTTCGAAGGATGTGGCGCGCCTGGCGCAAGGGGTGCAGCGGCTGGCCGATTGGCTGGCGCGGGGCCGCGCGCCGGCGGGCTCGGGCGCTGAGCGGCGCAGCTGACCCATGGCCGAATCGTTCAGCGGCCTTGCGCAACGCCGCACGAGCCCCGACGCCGGGCAATGGGCCGGGTAGGTCCGCGCGCCAGCAGCCCGAGTTCGCGCAGCCGCTGTGCCAGGCCCTCGGCGAACTGCCGGTAGTCGCCGGCATTGGCGTGCACCGGGTCGGAGCGCAGGCGCGTGTCACCGAGCACCCCCCGACCAGCCCCCCGCATACAGAGGGATGTGCAGCTCGCCCGCCGGCTCGGCGTAGAGCGGGTGGTCGCTCAGCCTGCCCGTACTGGCGGCGAGCAGCGAGAATTGCGGCACCGCGATCAGCACCACCGGCGCACCACGGTCCTGCGACATCCGGCAGGCCACGCGGACGTTTTCCTTGGCGGCGGCGCTCATCCGGCGCAGGAAACCGTTGCCACCCAGGCCGAGCCGCACCAGCGCCGGATGGTGCTTGGCCAGCAGCCGGGGCAGGCGTTCCAGCGCCTGCGCGCTGGTGTCGCCCGAGACGCCGGCATTGACCACGTTCCAGCCGCTGAGCGCCTGCAAAACGGCCGGATAGGCGTGCTGCGCGTCGGCGCCCACGCCCTGCGTCAGCGAATCCCCCGGCGTGGGCACCGTGGCGCCCGCGGGGATGGCCCCTGCAGCCCGGGCCCGCGCCGACTGCAGGCGGCCACGGCACCGAGCGCCAGCGTGGTCATCAGCGGCAGGCGGCGCCGGTCGGAGGGGATGGGCATGCAGAGGCCTTCAAGCCAAATCGGGCTCAAACGCTTATGCGGAAAGCGTGAGTAGCTATGCTTTCAGTGAATCCGCATGCCGGGCTGCGCGCCGGGGAAGGGTTCGAGCACGTAGATGCCGGGGTGCGCCTTTTCGTCCGCATGACTGGCGGCGAGCACCATGCCTTCGCTCACGCCGAACTTCATCTTGCGTGGCGCGAGGTTGGCCACGAGCACGGTGAGCTTGCCTGCGAGCTGCTCGGGTCGGTACATGCTGGAGATGCCCGAGAACACGTTGCGCAGCCGCCCCTCGCCAGCGTCCAGCGTGAGCTGCAGCAGCTTGGTCGAGCCTTCCACCGCCTTGCATTCGACGATCCTGGCGATGCGCAGATCGACCTTGGCGAAGTCGTCGATCTTGATCTCGGGGGCGATGGCCTCTCCACCAGGGAGGATCTTTTGCGGCTCGGGCAGGGCGAAGAGAGCGTCGAGTTGCTCGACGGTCACGCGCTGCATCAGGTGCTGGTAGGCGCCGATGGCGTGGCCCGCGCCCAGCAGGTGCTCGGCATCGGCGAATGCGAGCGGCGCCACCTGCAGGAAGCCTTCCACCTGCTGCGCGACAAAAGGCAGCATGGGCTTGAGGTAGATGGTGAGGATGCGGAAGGCCTCGATGCAGGTGGAGCACACGTCGTGCAGGCGCGCGTCCTGGCCTTGCTGGCGCGCCAGCTCCCAAGGCTTGTTGGCGTCGACGTAGGCGTTCACCTTGTCGCACAGCAGCATGATCTCGCGCGCGGCGCGGGCCGTGTCGCGGTCTTCGTAGGCCTGCACGATCGCGGCCGCGGGCGCGCGCAGCAGGGCCAGCAGCTCCTGCCCATCGCCCGAGACGGCGCCGAGTCGCCCGCCAAAGCGCTTGGTGATGAACCCGGCCGCGCGGCTGGCGATGTTCACGTACTTGCCGATCAGGTCGGCGTTGACGCGCGCCATGAAATCCTCGGGGTTGAAGTCGATGTCTTCATTGCGCCCGTTGAGCTTGGCGCCGAGGTAGTAGCGCAGCCACTCGGCGTTCATGCCGAGCTCCAGGTACTTGAGCGGGTCGAGCCCCGTGCCCCGGCTCTTGCTCATCTTCTCGCCATTGTTCACGGTGAGAAAGCCGTGCACGCAGATTTTCGTGGGCGTCTTGCGGCCGCTGAACTTGAGCGTCGCGGGCCAGAACAGCGTATGAAAGGTGATGATGTCCTTGCCGATGAAGTGCACCTGCTCCAGGGCGGGGTCGGCCATGTAGGCCTCGTAGTCCTCGCCGCGCCGGTCCAGCAGGTTCTTCAGGCTCGCGAGGTAGCCGATGGGTGCGTCGAGCCACACGTAGAAATACTTGCCTGGCGCATCGGGAATCGCGATGCCGAAGTAGGGCGCGTCGCGCGAGATGTCCCAGTCGTCCAGGCCCGTGCTGGTGGAGCCGTCGGGATTCGTGCGCGTGCCGAACCACTCCCTGACCTTGGCGGCCACCTCGTGCTGCACATGCACGCCGTTCTGCGTCCACTCCTTGAGAAATTCAACGCAGCGCGGGTCCGAGAGCTTGAAGAAGAAGTGCTCCGAGGTCTTGAGCTCGGGTTTGGCGCCCGAGAGCGCGGAGTAGGGGTTGATGAGTTCGGTCGGTGCGTAGACGGCGCCGCAGACCTCGCAGTTGTCGCCGTACTGGTCTTTGGCGTGGCAGCGTGGGCACTCGCCCTTGATGAAGCGGTCGGGCAGGAACATGGCCTTCTCGGGGTCGAAGAACTGCTCGATGGTGCGCGTCTCGATCAGGCCGGCGGCCTTGAGGTCCAGGTAGATCTGCTGCGCCAGCGCGTGGTTTTCCGGCGCGTCGGTGCTGTGCCAGTTGTCGAAGGCGATGTGAAAACCGTCCAGGTACTCCTTGCGCCCGGCGGCAATGTCGGCCACGAACTGCTGCGGCGTCTTGCCTGCCTTCTCGGCTGCGATCATGATGGGCGCGCCGTGCGCGTCGTCCGCGCCGACGAAGTTCACCTCGGCGCCTGCCATGCGCTGCGCCCGCACCCAGGTATCGGCCTGGATGTACTCCATGATGTGGCCGATGTGGAACTTGCCGTTGGCGTAGGGCAGGGCGGTGGTGACGAAAATCTTGCGGGCGGACATGGCGATCAAACGGACAAGGCGAAACCGGACATTGTAGGAAACGCCGCCAGGACCGATTCATTGTGCGCGGCTCGATGCCTTGTGCCGGTACATGTCTTCGTCGGCGTATTTGAGCAAGCTGCTCGGGTCGGTCGCGTCGCGCGGATAGAGCGCGTAGCCTATGGTCGCGTCCACCGTGGCCGATACGTCCGCCGCGGCGCCTTGCAGCGTGCGCAGCGGCTGGGTGATCGCCTCCTGCAGCTGCTCGCAGGTGGCGCGCGCCTGCGAATCGCTGTCGATGCCGCGCACCACGGCCACGAATTCGTCGCCCCCGAGCCGGGTCACGATGTCGTCCGCCCGCAGTCGCTCGCGCAGGCGCTGAGCCACCTCGATCAACGCCAGATCGCCGTTGTCGTGCCCCCATCGATCGTTGAGCGGTTTGAAGCGGTCGAGATCGATGAACAGCAGCGCGAAAGGTGACGGCGCCTGCCCCGGGCTCGGACGCGTCAGGGCCTCGAGGATGCGCTGCAAGGCGCCGCGGTTGTTCAGGCCGGTCAGCGGATCGGTGAACAGGCTGTGGCGCATGTGGCGGAAGTTGCGTGCAAGCTCGCCGATTTCGTCGTTGCGCGCCACCGTGATCGGAGTGTCGATGTCGCCCTGACCCACCCGGCGCACCGCGGTCGCCAGCTGGCGCATGTCGCTTGCCAGTCCGCCGAAGATGCGCCAGCCTATCATCAGCGCCACGCCGAGCACGAGCAGCCCGAGCGCCAGCATCAGGGTGACGTCGCGGCGTATGCCCGCGAGCATGTCCTTGTGCGGCAGCGCGACGACGGCCAGCCAGTTCAGCCCGGCCGTGTCGCTGATGCGCTGGTAGGCCACTTGCACCGCCTGGCCTTGCACGTTGACCGCAATCGATTCGCGATGCCCTGGCGTGCTGGTATCGAACGACTGGCGCAAGGCATTGAACGTGGCTGCCAGCGCGGAGTTGCCGCTGTAGTCGATGTGCACGCGCTCCGGGGTGCCGTCTGGCAACGTGCGGACATTGGGCATGCCGGAAATCGCCACGATGGAGCCATCGGGCTCCAGGATCATCGCCTGCCCGCCCGAAGTGATCGGCAGTTCGGCGACGAACTTCTGCAGTGCATCGAGAAACAGATCGGTGGCGACCGCGCCCTCGAAGGCACCGCTGGCGGACAGCACGCGGCGTGAGCGCGTCATGACCAGAAAGCGCGAGTTGAAGTCGATGTAGATCGGTGTCCAGACGTCGCCTTGCGCCTTGCGCGCCGCCACGAACCAGGGGCGGGTGCGCGGATCGAAGGTGGCGGCCTCGACCGAGGTCGGTTCGGGTGTGCCGGTGATGCCGTCGAGCCGGTAATAGGTGCGCGGGTCTTGCTCGCGGGTCTTCAGGCGCACTTCGGCTTGCGTGGCATTGGTGCGCAGCAGCCCGATGCTCTGCCCGGCGATGTTGCCGTAGTGCACATAGTCGCCCGTGCGCCCGCTCAGCGATGTCGCGGCCCAGAGGCGCTGGCGCAGCGCCGGCAGATCCTGCGCGATGTCGGGGCCCGCGGGCAGCCCGGTGGGGAAGGCGGTTTCCAGCATGGCGCCGGACATGTGCACGTTGGAATCGATCGCCAGGCTGATGCGCTCGACCATTTCATCCATCAGCTGCTGCGACAGATTGGAGATCGTGCGTGTCCCCGTCCAGTACCAGAGCACGCCGACCATGCCGGTCAGCAACGCGATCAGCGCGACGAACGGCAGGATCAGCGACAGTCGCAGCCTGGAGTAGCGCAAGGTGCCGAATGCAAGGCGCATGGGCGGGTGCAGCCTCCTCGTGTGTCAGCTCAAAGACGGCGTGTTCGCGTCCGGTTCGTTCCAGCCGAAGAAGGCCATGACCTCGCCACGGCGGGCATTCACGTCAGAGCGACCCAACGCAATAAGTTCCTGAGTGTAACTTTCTTCGAACAAAAGGTAACTGGCGAGCGCCGCGCTGCGGATTTCCTGCTGTTGCGAGGACACGCCTATCGCGCCCAGCAGGGTTCGCAGCGCGACGGGCAGGCGTTGCACGTGGCGCGCCGCGATGGCGTCCAGGCGCTGAGACGGCGCGATGACCAGCAGCTGAATGGGCCGCAGCGCGCTGTTGGTGCGCAGTTCGGGCGGAATCAGCGACAGCGTCTTGTTGATGCGCTGCATGCGTTCCACGTCCACCCACAGCGCGTCCAGGAAGATGTTGGAGAGCGCGTGCCCGGCGATCTGCGCCAGCGACGGGTAGCCCGTGGAAGGCGCGGCCGTGGGGTCGTGCCCTGACTCGTGCATGCGCCCGGCGCCAATCACCAGGACGCGTTCGGCCCCAAGATGGATGGCGGGGGCGATGGGCGCGGACTGACGCATCGAGCCGTCGCCGAAATATTCGACGGCGCCGTCGATGTCGATGCCCTGGGCCGGAAAGATGAAGGGGATGGCCGAGGAGGCGAGCAGGTGGTCGTGGCGGATTTCGTCGCGTATCGAGCGCCGCTGCGAGCGCACCCAGGGCACGAGCCGGTCGCCCGCTTCGAAGAACGTGATGTGCTCGCCCGAGCTGTAGCTTGACGCGGTGATGGCCAGCGCATGCATGTGGCCCTGCCGCATCATCAAGGGCAGGCGCACGAGCGGCACGAGCTGCTGCAGCAGCTCGTTCAGCGGCGCGTTGTCCAGCAGCGAGCGCGGGCGCATGCGCTGCCAGCGCGCCACCATCCAGCCCAGCGAGAGCAGGGTCAGCCAGCTCGCCCCGCTGCGCAGCATGCTGATGGAGTCCGACCGGTAGACGTGGTGCACGTGAAAGTGGCTCCACACGCGCGCCACGCGGCGCACGGCGCGGTCGAACTGGTCGGCGCCGCAGGCCAGTGCCGCCGCATTGATGGCGCCGGCCGAGGTGCCTGCCATGATGGGAAACGGGTTGTCACGCGCTCCGGGCTCGCAGACGCGTCTCAGCTCCGAGATGGCTTGCAGCACCCCCACCTGGTAGGCCGCGCGGGCGCCCCCGCCGGTGAGCACCAGCCCGGTCAGGGGCGTGCGAGCGGCGGTGGTGGGAGGATGGCCTGGCATGAAGGACGGTGCGCGGCACCCCGCAGTGAATCTGCGGTGGTTATAGGGGATTTGGCCCTTGCCGAACAGACCGGGAGAATACCGGGTTGCACCGGCTGGCCGCGTTCAATGGATTCCCGCGAAGTGGCGCACGCTCGCGCCCTGCATGGGGAGGGGCCCCACGGTGCACGGTGCGGCCATGGGTGCTGCGGTGGCCGGTATCGGCCCAGCCGCGGACCTCCCGGGCCAGGGGGTGGTGCGCCGCGCTTGAAGAATGCGTTCGGCGTTGCCCTAAAATTGCGGGCGTTGCGGATTGCGCCGCACCACCCATGTGGCGCGCATCGCCGCCGATTCGATCCCACCAGGAGAGCGCATGCTGTTTGGAAAATTATTGCCCCGCGAGGGCAATTTTTTTGAAATGTTCAACCAGCACGCGCATTGCATCGTGCAGGCGTCCCAGGCTTTTTCATCCCTGGTGGCCAATTACGCCGATCCGCGCCAGCGGGAAAAATACCAGCAGGAGGTCGACGACGCCGAGCGCGCGGCCGACCGGGTGACGCATGAAGTCAACCGCGCGCTGCACCGCACCTTCATCACGCCGATCGATCGCGAGCAGATCCACTCGCTCATCAACACCATGGACGACGTGGCCGACCTGCTGCAGGACACGGCCGAGGCGATGGCGCTGTATGACCTCCAGCACGTGACCGAGGAGGTCCTGCAGCTCACCGACCTGTGCGGCAAGTGCTGCGCCCTCGTGCTCGACGCCGTGCAGATGCTCGGGCGCATTGCCGATCCGGCCGTGATCGAACGGGCGCTGAAGGTGTGCGAGGAAATCGACCGCCTCGAGGGTGATGCCGACCGTGTCCTGCGCAGCGCCATGAGCAAGCTGTTTCGCGACGCGGTGGACGTGCGCGAGATCATCAAGCTCAAGGAAATCTATGAGCTGCTGGAGACGGTGACGGACAAGTGCGAGGACGTGGCCAATCACATCGAGGGCGTGATCCTCGAAAATTCCTGAACCCCACGCCCCTTCCAACTCTTCCTTCTCGCACATGGAACCCGTACAGACCGCCTTGTGGGTCGTGATTCTGCTGGTGGTGCTGGCCATCGCCTTCGACTTCATGAATGGCTTTCATGATGCCGCCAATTCGATCGCCACGGTGGTTTCCACCGGTGTGCTCAAGCCCACGCAGGCCGTGGTCTTCGCCGCCTTCTTCAACGTCGTGGCCATCTTCGTCTTTCACCTGAGCGTGGCCGCCACCATCGGCAAGGGCATCGTGGACATCCACGTGGTGGACACGCACGTGGTCTTCGGCGCCCTGGCCGGGGCGATCGTCTGGAACATCATCACCTGGTACTACGGCATCCCCAGCAGTTCCTCGCATGCGCTCATCGGCGGCATCGTGGGCGCGGTGATCGCCAAGACCGGCGCGGGCGCGCTCGTGGCGAGCGGCATTTTCAAGGTGGTCGCTTTCATCTTCATCTCGCCCCTGCTCGGCTTCATCCTGGGTTCGATGATGATGGTGCTCATGGCCTGGCTGCTCAGGCGCGTGCGGCCGCAGCGCATCGACCGGTGGTTCAGGCGCCTGCAACTCCTCTCGGCGGGCGCCTACAGCCTGGGGCATGGCGGCAATGACGCGCAAAAGACCATCGGCATCGTCTGGCTGCTGCTCATCGCCACGGGCTATGCATCCGCCAGCGACGCCGAACCGCCCATCTGGGTGATTGGCGCCTGCTACACGGCCATGGGGCTGGGCACGATGTTCGGCGGCTGGCGCATCGTCAAGACCATGGGGCAGAAGATCACCAAGCTCAAGCCCGTGGGCGGCTTCTGCGCCGAGACGGGCGGTGCGCTCTCGCTGTTTCTCGCAACCTGGCTGGGCATCCCTGTCTCGACCACGCATACCATCACGGGCGCCATCGTCGGCGTAGGCTCGACGCAGCGCGCCAGCGCCGTGCGCTGGGGCGTGGCCGGCAACATCGTCTGGGCCTGGATACTGACGATCCCCGCCAGTGCCTTCATCGCCGGCGTGGGGTACTGGATCAGTTTGCAGCTGTATTGACGCGGTCGGCGGCGACCGGCCATCCTCACTGCGACATCTTGCGCGCTTGCGCCAGCTGGTATTCCCAGAAGTGTTCGAAGCCGAAGGCGATGGTCGCCATCAGCACGCCCGCGCCGACCAGCAGCGAGGCGGCCACGGCGAAGACCGTCAGCCAGTACGTCTCGCCGGCCGGATCCTCGGGTGCGGCCCGGGGATTGAACCGGGCGTTCCATTTCTCGCAGGGCATGAGGCCGTAAAGAATGGCGGTGAGGGCGCAGGCGGCAATCATCAGGCCCAGCAGTGGCACCAGCAGCCAGCTGAGCTCGTCGTCCACACCGAACTGCTGCAGTCGCTGCACGCCAAAGAGGCCGATGGCGGTGGGAATCGGCAACAGCCAGCCAAACCAGTCGCCCAGGCCGTGCAGATAGAAGCGATGCAGGCCCAGGGGACCACCGAGGAAGGCGAGCCAGGTGGCCAGCGTCTTGTTTTTCATGGTGAATCGGGATTGTTCGTTATAATGACCGGCTTTGCTGCGTGTCGCTGGCCGGGTGGCCAGTTGCGTGTCTCAAACGCCGCAAGAACAGCCGCATCGGTCACCGGCGCGGCAACCACCCGAAGGATACAACCATGGTCGTGATTCGACTTTCTCGTGGCGGCGCCAAGGGCCGTCCGTTTTTCAATGTCGTCGTCGCCAACAAGCGCGAACGCCGTGACGGCCGTTTCATCGAACGCGTCGGCTTCTACAACCCGTCCGCCAAGGAGGGTGAAGAAGGTCTGCGCCTGGTGCAGGACCGCATCACCTACTGGAAGAGCGTGGGTGCGCAGGCTTCGCCGACGGTGGACCGTCTGCTCAAGCAAGTCGCCAAGCAGGCTGCCTGAAGCGCGGGCATCGTTCACCACGCGGGCTCCGTTGGCTGGTCTGACGGGCCCGTTTTGTTTTTGTTCAAACCATGAGCGACTTTCCCCAGCTGCCCACGGCCCTTCTCCCCGACGATGCGGTCGAGGTGGGTCGCATCGGTGAGGCCTGGGGTGTCAAGGGCTGGTTCAAGGTATTTGCCCACAGCAGCGAACCCGAGGCGCTCCTGAGCGCCCGCGAGTGGTTTTTGCTGCCTGCGTCGCACGGTCCGAAGTGCCCGTTCGATGGCACGGTGCGGCTTGCGGTGCGCGAGGTTCGTGAGCACGGCGGTGTCCTGGTGGCGCAGGCCGAGGGCATCGATGACCGGGCCGTGGCCGAGCAGTTGCGCGGCGCGCGCATCCACGTGGCGCGCTCGGCTTTTCCCGTGCCGCAAGATGGCGAATACTACTGGGTGGATCTGATCGGTCTGACCGTCGTCAATCGCGAAGGGGTGGCGCTTGGCGTGGTCAGGGAGCTCATGCCTTCGGGGCCGCAAACGACGCTGGTTCTGGAAGGCGAGCCGCAGGATGGCAAGCCGTGCCAGCGCCTGATTCCCTTTGTCTCGGCTTTCGTCGACCAGGTGGATCTGAAGGCGCGGCGCATGACGGTGGATTGGCAACCGGATTTCTGAAGACGGCCGTGCGCTTTGACCTGATCACGCTGTTCCCCGAGCTGTTCGCGCCGTTTCTCGCGAGCGGGGTCACGCGTCGTGCCTACGCATCGGGTCAGGTGGATGTGCGGCTGTGGAACCCGCGGGATCATGCCGAGGGTCATTACCGCCGCGTGGATGACCGGCCCTTTGGCGGCGGCCCGGGCATGGTGATGATGGCCGAGCCTCTGGCGCGCTGTCTCGCGGCCATTCGCGCCGATCGCGGCGAGGCCGATGATGCCGAGGCGCCGCTCGTGCTTTTTTCGCCCGTGGGCGCGCGTCTGGATCAGGCGGGGGTGCAGGCTTGGGCCACGAGCAGCGGCGCCATTCTGCTGTGCGGGCGCTACGAGGGGGTGGACCAGCGTTTCATCGACGCCCATGTGCATCGGCAGATCAGTCTGGGGGATTTCGTGCTCTCGGGGGGCGAGGTGGCCGCGATGGCCCTGCTCGATGCGGTGGCGCGATTGCAGGACGGTGTGCTGCACGACGCGGACAGCGCGCTGCAGGACAGCTTCAGCCCCGGGCTCGGCGGCTTGCTCGACTGCCCGCACTACACGCGCCCCGAGATCTGGCGGGGCAGGGCGGTGCCGCCGGTGCTGCTGTCGGGCAATCATGCGGAGATCGAGCGCTGGCGTCAGGCTCGGCGCCTGGAACTCACGGCGCGCGAGCGTCCCGACCTGTGCGTGCCGGGCGATGATCGCGCCTTGCGGGCGCCAGGGCCAGGGGACGACGACGCATTGTTATAATGCAAAGCTTTTTGATCCTCTGCCCGGCCGCCGCGCACTCGAAGCGCGGCATCCTAGGCGCCATGGTGGCGCCACAGCCAATCACGGCGCGGACATGATCGATGGATGAAGCCATGAACCTGATCCAGACCCTCGAGCAAGAAGAAATTGCTCGCCTCAACCGCACGATTCCCGACTTTGCGCCCGGCGACACGCTCATCGTGAGCGTCAACGTCGTCGAAGGCACGCGCAAGCGTCTGCAAGCCTTTGAGGGTGTGGTCATCGCCAAGCGCAATCGCGGCCTGAACAGCGCCTTCACGGTGCGCAAGATCTCCAACGGCGAAGGCGTGGAGCGTACCTTCCAGACCTACAGCCCTCTGATCGCCAAGATCGAGGTCAAGCGTCGCGGCGACGTGCGCCGCGCCAAGCTCTACCACCTGCGCGCGCTCAGCGGCAAGAAGGCTCGCATCAAGGAAAAGCTGCCTTCGCGCGTGAAGGTCGGCAATACCGCCCAAGGCTGATTCCGTCCGTGCTGCGCCCGCAGCACCGGCGCAAACCGCTACAGTGCTGCTGGCCTGTAGCGGTTTTTTGTTGCCTCATTGATTTTTCGTGCAAAAGCCTGTCTCCCCCGATTACGTTCTGCCGCACTTCGATCCGCGCTCTCTACCCTTCCTGGGCGCAGGCGAGCCGCTGCCGCCGGTGGCGGCGCTCGCGCAGACGCCAGAGGCCCTACGCGAGCGGTTTGCCAGACCGCCCGTGTGGACACCCGAAATCCAGCGTGAACCCAGGTATGCGGCGCGCGATGCAGCGCACGCGGCGGTGCTGGTGCCCATCGTGCTGCGCGAGCAACCCACGGTACTGCTGACCGAGCGCACGCGGTCTCTGGCCACTCACTCGGGGCAGGTGGCGTTTCCCGGCGGGCGCAGCGACCCGGAAGATGCCGATGCCGCCGCCACCGCGCTGCGCGAGGCACATGAGGAGGTGGGGCTGGAGTGCGACGGCGTAGAGGTGCTGGGCACCTTGCCGGTTTACGTCACGGGCTCTTCCTTCATCGTCACGCCGGTGGTGGCGCTGGTGCAGCCACCGGCGCAACTGCGTGCCAACCCGGCCGAAGTGGCCCAGATTTTCGAGGTGCCGCTGCGCTTTCTGCTCGACCCCGCGCACCATCGTCGCCAGAGCCTGACCTGGCGAGGCCAGCGGCGCGAGTGGTATGCCATGCCGTATCAGGATGGGCCGAGCGAGCGCTTCATCTGGGGCGCGACGGCAGGCATGCTGCGTAATTTCTATCGTTTCATGGCGGCGTGACGCGTGGGCCGATGATGCGCTTGGGCGCACCGCTATCATTGCCGTCATGAGTTTTTTCGCGATCGTGCTGGCCCTCTTGATCGAACAGGCGCGTCCGCTGGCGCGCAGCAACCCGATCCACGAGGGCCTGCGCGCCTGGGCGCTGACGGCGCGGCGCAATTTCGATGCCGGCTCGAAGGCGCACGGCTGGATCACCTGGACCCTGGCCGTGGGTGCGCCGACGCTGGCGGTGCTTGCGGTGTACTGGGCGCTGCTGCACTTCATCGGCTGGCCGCTGGCGCTGGCCTGGAACGTGCTGGTGCTCTACATCACTCTCGGTTTCCGCCAGTTCAGCCATCATTTCACCGACATTCGCGACGCGCTCGAAGATGGCGACGTGGCGCTGGCGCGCGAGCGCCTCGCCGAGTGGAAGCAGGTGGAAGTGGAGCAGCTGCCGCGCAGCGAGATCGTGCGCCACGTCATCGAGTATTCCGTGATTGCCGCGCACCGGCACGTGTTTGGCGTGCTGGCGTGGTTTGCCGGGCTGGCCATGCTGGGCCTGGGGCCGAGCGGTGCGGTGCTCTATCGCATGGCGGAGTTTGCCTCGCGCCACTGGGGCCCCAGGGCCGCGTTGCCCGAGCACCCGCCGAGCGCGACTCTCGTCGATGTGGCGGCGCGTGCCTGGACCGTGATGGACTGGCTTCCTGCGCGACTCACGGCCTTGTGTTTTGCGGTCGTCGGCAGTTTTGAAGAGGCGATCGAGGGCTGGCGCTTTCATGCGCAGCGCTTTCCCGGCGACAACGACGGCGTGGTGCTGGCCGCCACGGCAGGCGCCATCAGCGTGCGTCTGGGAGGGGTGGCGCTGCGCAGCCGTGACCATGCGGGTGACGCCGCTTTTGAAGCCGGAGGGTCGCTGGGCGACAGCGATTCGACCCCGGGGCAGGAGCCCCAGCTCGGACACTTGCGCAGCGTCGTCGGCCTGGTCTGGCGTTCGGTCGTGGTATGGCTGCTGATGCTCGCCTTGCTGACGCTGGCGCGCTTGCTTTGAATTAATTTTTATAGCTTAAGGCGCTTTGTGGGCAGGCGTTTTGGCCGTTTTTGATCAATATTCCTGGGCGCTCAACTCAGCGAACAGCTCCCGGTAGATGCGGTGGCGTCGCGTGCTGATGGCGCCGGGTTCGTTCCGGTCTGATACCTGCGCCAGCACCGCGCAGCCGGGCTCGTGCAGATGCGTGCAATTGTAGAAACGGCAGTTCCCTTGGTGCGCCGCGATGTCCGGCATCAGCTGTGCCAGCTCGGTGGCTTCGATGTGGTTGAGCCCGAAGGACTGAAAGCCGGGCGAGTCGATGAGCGCGCTGCGCCGCTCTTCGTCGAGCCAGTACAGCGTCGTCGTCGTCGTCGTGTGGCGGCCTGACGCCAGCGCGCGCGAGAGTTCTCCGGTCAGTGCGGCGGCCCCCGGCACCAGCAGGTTCACGAGCGTGCTCTTGCCCACGCCCGAGGGCCCCAGCACCAGCGTGGTCTTGCCGTCGAGCAGGCCAAGCAGCATCGCCCGGTCCACGTCCTTCGACTCCTTGAGGGAGAGCGCCAGCACGCGGTAGTGGTGCGCACCCCGACCCTCGCCCCCCATGTGCCGGTAGGGCCAGAGCCGCTGCCAGGCGGCAGCGAAGGGGGCGACCAGATCGCTCTTGTTGAGTGCGATGAGGGGGGTGACGCCCGCCGCCTCGCTGGCGATCAAGGCGCGTGTGAGCAGGCTTTCGGAAAACATCGGTTCGGCCGCGATCAGGATCAGCACCTGATCCAGGTTGGCCGCAAACGACTTGCTGCGCACCTCGTCCTGGCGGTACAGCAGATTGCGCCGATCGATCACCTCCTCGATCGTGCCTTCGCCGTCGCCATGGCGTGCGCTCAGCCAGAGCACGTGATCGCCGACGACAGCCAGGCTCTTCTTGCCGCGCGGATGGCAGATGCGTCGCGTGCCGTCGGGCGTTTCGACGATGCAGTGGCGCCCATGGGCCGCCACGACCAGGCCGCGGCTGGGGTTCACGTGAGCAGTGCGTCGATCTTGTGCGCGCACTCGATGTCGGTGGCCGAGATGCCTCCCACGTCGTGCGTGTTCAGGCGCACCACGCAGCGGTCGTAGTGCACCGATAGGTCGGGGTGGTGGTCCTGCACATGCGCGATCCAGGCCACGGCGTTCACGAAAGCCATGGTCTCGAAATAATTGGCAAAGCGGTAGGTCTTGGTGATGGCGACATTCGCGCCGTCGCCATCGAGCGCCCAGCCCTCGATGTGGGTCAGTTCCGCCACGATTTCAGTGGCCGACAGCGCGCGCCGTGGTTGCGTGGACCAGTCTTTCCTGGGGAGCATGGAGGTCATGAGGGTACGTGGGCCAGATGCGTCAGGCGCTCGCTGGCCGGAGGGTGGGAATAGTAAAACCGCGCATAGACCGGGTCGGGTGTGAGCGTGGAGGCATTGTCCTGATAGAGCTTGAGCAGCGCGCTGCGCAGGTCGCTGCGGCTCGCCTGCCGGGCCGCATAGGCATCGGCCTGGAATTCATCGCGGCGCGAGAGCTGGGCGAAAAGCGGCGTGATGAACACCGTGAACACCGGCACCGCCAGCATGAAGAGCAGCAGTGCGAGTGCGTTGTTCGGCGCGCTGGCGTCCAGCGTGAGATTGGGTTGCACGCCCAGACCGGTGTAGAACCAGCCGCGCGTGGCCAGCCACCCGAGCAGGGCCAGGCCCGCGAGACTGAGCACGAACACGCCCAGCATGCGGCGCAGCACGTGCCTGTGCTTGAAGTGCCCGAGCTCGTGCGCAAGCACCGCCTGCACCTCGTCGGGTGAGAGCTGCCTGAGCAGCGTGTCGAAAAACACCACGCGCTTGGCATGCCCGAGCCCCGTGAAATAGGCGTTGGCATGGGCGCTGCGCCGACTGCCATCCATCACGAAGAAACCCTTGGCCGTGAAACCGCAGCGCCGCATGAGCTCGCTCACGCGGGTCTTGATGGCCTCATCTTCCAGTGGCTGAAACCGGTTGAACAGCGGGGCGATCCAGAGCGGATAGACCACCATCATCGCCAGATTGAACGCCACGAGCACGCCCCAGGCCCAGAGCCACCACAGCGACCCCGCCGCCTGCATGATCCAGAGCACGAGCGCCGCCAGGGGCAGGCCGATGACCGCCGCCACGAGAGTGGACTTGATGAGGTCCGCTACCCACAGGCGCGGGCGCATCTGGTTGAAGCCGTAGCGCTGCTCGATCACGAAGGTCTGCCACCACTGCAGTGGCAGGTCGATCACGCCGCCGATGAGCGCGAAACAGGCCAGCAACGCCAGCTGCTGCAGCATGCCGCCGCCCAGCCAGGCGAGCAGCGTCTGATTGAGCGCATCCAGCCCGCCCAGCAGGGTCCAGCCCAGCAGCACGGCGCTGGAGAGCGCCAGCTCCAGCATGCCAAAGCGAGTCTTGGCGATGGTGTAGTCGGCCGCGCGCTGGTGCGCGGCGGGCGTGACGTGCCCTTCGAAATCCGTCGGCACCGCGCCGCGGTGTCGCGCCACGCTGCGGATCTGGCGGCTGGCGAGCCACACCTTGAGCCCGAGCCCGAGCACGAGCGCCGTCGTGAAAGCGTAGGTAAAGAGCAGCGAGGGTGACAGCAGCGATGGCATGAGGCTGCAAGTTTAGGGCAATGCCCGGCAAACTTCCCGTGTGCCGTGCACCCGCAAGGTCATCGTTCACAATCACGCCCATGACTGAACCGACCTCCAACACCTCCGTGGAACTTGCGAAGTCCGACCAGAACTTGGTCTGGCTCGACTGTGAAATGTCCGGCCTCGATCCTGAAAAGGAACGCCTGCTGGAAATCGCCATCATCGTCACCGGGCCCCAGCTCACGCCGCGCGTGGAGGGGCCCGTGCTGGTCATCCACCAGAGCGATGAACTGCTGAATGCGATGGACGCCTGGAACAAGGGCACGCATGGCAAGAGCGGCCTCGTGGACAAGGTGCGCGCGTCCACAATCGGTGAAGCGCAGGCGCAAGAGGAGATCCTCAAGTTCATCAAGCGCTACGTGCCCAAGAACAGCACGCCGATGTGCGGCAATACCATCGGGCAGGACCGGCGTTTTCTCGTCAGGTACATGCCCAAACTGGAAGCCTATTTCCACTATCGCAACATCGACGTGAGCACGCTCAAGGAGCTGGCCAGGCGCTGGAAGCCGCAGGTGGCGGAGTCGTTCAAGAAAGCGCAGAAGCACACGGCCCTGGCGGATGTGCATGAGTCGATCGACGAGCTCGAGCACTACCGCAAGCACTTTCTGAGTGTGTGACCGGTTTCCAGGCTGGCTTGCGGGTAAACCCTGATCGTGTGATAATCGCGGTCTTGCGCAGAAAAGCGCAAGCCTTGTGCATCTCCCTTCTCACACCGGATGGCTGGCCATCAAGCCAGCGCAAACAATCCACCAAGGCGCTTTTGAACGAGCGCCCTGTTCGCGTCAGATGGTTGATGTTTTCATGAACCACTGACGGCTGCCGCGGTCTTCACCGCGCGGCTCCTGACACCATGACGAACACCGTATTCCCTGCGGGCGTTGACGCGCCCGTTTCCACACCCATGGCCGAAAATGGCTTCGGCAGGCTGGGCCTCGCGCCCGAGCTCCTGCAGGCCGTGGCCGACTTGGGCTTCACCGAGCCGACCACGGTACAGGCGCGCGCCATTCCGCTGGCGATGGGCCACGGCGCGGACCACGCAGGTTTCATCGACCTGATGGTCTCCAGCCAGACCGGCAGTGGCAAGACCGCGGCCTTCCTGCTGCCGGTCCTGCACACCCTGCTGGCCCAGCACGTGCAGGCCAAGGCCAGTGAGCACGAGGCCTTCGAGCGCGCCTGCGCGCAGGCCGAGGCCAGTGGCCAGCCCCTGCCCAAGCGCCCGCGCCGCAAGAACCCCTTGATGGCACGCCATTTCCAGCCTGCCGTGCCGGGTGCGCTGGTGCTGTGCCCCACGCGCGAGCTTGCGCAGCAGGTGGCGCACGATGCGATCGAGCTGGTGCACCATTGCAAGGGTCTGCGCATCGCCAGCGTCGTGGGCGGCATGCCCTACCAGCGCCAGATCGCGCAGTTGCAGAACGCCAACCTGGTCGTGGCCACGCCGGGCCGGCTGCTTGATTTGCAGCGTTCTGGCCAGCTCAAGCTCGAAGAGGTGCAGTTCCTCGTCGTCGACGAGGCCGACCGCATGCTCGATCTGGGGTTTTCCGACGATCTGGCCGAGATCCACCGCCTCACGGCGCACCGCCGCCAGACCATGATGTTCTCGGCCACGCTGGCACCGCGCATCCAGCAGCTCGCCATGCGCGTGATGCACGAGGGCGGCAGCGGCGTGCAGCGCCTGCAGATCGACACGCCACAGGAAAAACACGAAAACATCAAGCAGGTGCTGTACTGGGCCGACAACGCCCAGCACAAGCGCGCGCTGCTCGATCACTGGCTGCGTGATGCCGAGATCGACCAGGCCATCGTCTTCGCCAGCACCCAGATCGAGTGCGATGCCCTGGCGGGAGATCTGCAGCAGGCCGGCTTTTCCGCCGTCGCCCTGCATGGCGCGCTGAGCCAGGGCCTGCGCAACCGCCGACTGATGGCGCTGCGCCGCGGCCAGGTGCAGATCCTCGTGGCCACCGACGTGGCGGCACGCGGCATCGACGTGCCCACCATCACGCACGTCTTCAACTTCGGCCTGCCGATGAAGGCCGAGGACTACACGCACCGCATCGGTCGCACCGGCCGCGCGGGGCGCCAGGGCCTGGCGATCACGTTTGCCGAGTTCCGCGATCGTCGCCGCATCTTCGATATCGAAGCCTTCACGCACCAGCCCTTCACCACGGCCGTGGTGCCGGGGCTGGAGCCGACGCAGCGCGCGCCGCAACCGATGCGCGCGGGCCGTCCTGGCGGCGGCGTGGGACGTGGCCATGGAGGGAACGGTCGCGGCGGCTTTGGCGCGCGCCGTGAGAGCATGGGAGGCTATCGCCAGGGCGGGCCGCGCGAAGGCGCGATGCCGCCTCGCGGCGAGGGCCGTGCCCAGCCGGGCGCGCGCCGCGATGGCGCGGTGGCGGGGCGTGGTGGGCGCGCCCGTGCCGATCGCGGTGCTGCACCACGATCGCGCGGCATGCGCTGAGCGCACGGGGCGCACGCGGAGGGCCGACTGCCGTGAAGGGGCAGCCGGCCCCTTGCATTCCAGCAGCGGTTTTCTCGCCAATAATCCGCGGTCGTCTGGAGTAAGCCATGCCCACTGCACCACCTTCGGTCACCGATTTCGAACACATGTTCGACCTGGCCCCTGTCTCGCTCTGGCTCGAGGATTACAGCGCGGTGCACGCGCTGTTCGAGCGCTGGCGGGGGCAGGGTGTCACGGATGTGGAGGCATTTCTGCGCGAACATCCCGAAGGCGTGCGCGAGTACGGCAGCGCGATTCGCGTGCTCAAAGTCAATCAGCGCTCGCTGACCCTGTTTGGCGCCACGGACCAGGCCCGGCTTGTCGCTTCGCTCGATCGCGTCTTTCGCGATGACATGTTCGAGGCCGCCTTGTCCGAAGTGCGTCAGTTGTGGAATGGTGCGCAGGAGTTCTCCAACCAGACGGTGAACTATGCGCTCGACGGCAGGCGCCTCGACGTGTTCATTCGCGGGCGCATCCTGCCGGGTCACGAGGCGCACTGGGATCGGGTGCTGGTCTCGCTGGAGGACAACACGCAGGAGCAACAGGCTCGCCTGCTGCTGCAGCACAGCGAGCGCCAGGCACGCCTGCTGTTCGAGCACTCGCCGGTCTCGCTCTGGGTCGAGGATTTCAGCGCGGTCAAGCGCCTGCTCGACCAGATCCGCGAGCGCGGCATCGTGGACCTGAAGACCTTTCTCAAGGTGCATCCCGAATTCATCGAACAGTGCATGCGCGAGATCCGCGTGATCGACGTCAATCGCACCACGCTCACGATGTTCGGCGCGCAGAGTCGACACGCGTTGCTCGCGGGCCTGCACCGGGTCTTTCGCGACGAGATGCTCGACTCGTTTGCCGAGCAGTTGATCGATCTGTGGGAGGGGCGGTTGCTGCAACAGCGGGAAGTGGTGAATTACACCCTCGCGGGCACGCCGCTGAACATCCACATGCAGTTTGTCGTGCAGGAGGATCACCTGCACGACTGGAGCCTGGTGCTGCTCTCGCTCGTGGACATCACCGCCCGCAAGAAGGCCGAGGCATATCTTGAATATCTGGGCAAGCACGATGTGCTCACGGGGTTGCGCAATCGGGCGTACTACATCGAGGAGCTCAACCGTCTCACGCGCAAGGGGCCGTGGCCGGTGGCGGTGATCGCGGTGGATCTCAACGGCCTGAAGGCCTTGAATGACGAGCAGGGCCATGCGGCGGGCGATGCGGTGTTGCGCCGTGCCGGCGAGGTGCTTGCCAAGGCGGTCGATACCCTGCCCGGATGTGCGGCGCGCATCGGGGGGGATGAATTCTGCGTGCTGCTGCCCGATGCGGATGAGCGCGTGACGCAGGCTCTGGTGGAGCGCGTGCTCAGCCTGCAGGAGTTGAACAATCAGTACTACCCGGGCCAGCCGCTGAGTCTGGCCATGGGGACGGCGGTGGCGCGCGAGGGTGAATCGCTCGAGGCGGTGGTTCATCGCGCCGATCAGGCGATGTATACCTCCAAGGCGCGCTACTACGAGGCGCAGGAAACCAACCGGCGCCGGCCGTGAGCGCCTTTGAAGCAGCGGCTCTCAGGAGCTGCTGCCCACAGGTGCGGCAAGCGTGAGCCGAGCTTTCCGATGGTTTTGTATTGGCGTTTTCGGCGGTGATGCAGTTGCCCCCTTGGGGCACCGGCTACGCGCTCGCGAGCACCAGGACGGCGCAGGTGGCTACCAGCAGGCCGGCCACATTCAGGCGGCTGAGCCGCTCGCGGAACCACCAGACGCCGATCGCCGTGGCCACGATGATCACGCCGATGTTCATGCTGGTGAACACCAGAGCCGGATCGCTGGCCAGCCGCCTGTGGGCAAGGATGTAAAAGAGGATGTTGCCGAAGTTGAAGCAGCCAATCAGCACCGCCCCGCCCGCGTGCCGCCAGCGCCAGTGGGCGCGCCCGTTGCGGTAGCAAGCCGCGAGATAGAGCACCGACAGGACGAAGGCCAGGGAGAAGGTCGAGAGTAGCGTGTCGGCGAACGGCACGCTGGCGGCTTGGGACATGCGCTTGAACAGCATGTCGATCACGCCCATGCCGAAGAACACCAGCAGCGGCCATTGCCAGGCCCCGCCTGGTGACCTGTCCTCAGATTCACGGCGGATCACGATGCACGCGATGGCACCGAGCCCGAGAACGATGCCCAGCAGCTTGTGCGGGCTCAAGCGTTCGCCAAACAGCGTGAATGCCGCGATCAGCGGCAGGATCAGCGACAGCCGCATGGCGGCATCGGTGCGCACGATCCCGGTTTTCTGCACGGAGATGGCCAGTACCAGAAAGATACTGGGCAGAAGAATCCCCAAGGCCAGCAGCAGGAACAGGGAATCGGCGCTGCGATAGGTCGCCGCATTGAACGAGGCATTCAGAAACAGCATGCACAACAGGCTGGCCACGAGATAGCCACCGCCGATGGCCTGACGCAGATCCACCTGCCAGCGCGGGGCCAGCTTCAGCAGCACTGAAACCGTCACGCTGCACAAAACGCTCAGGGCGATGTAGATCATGCAGTCACCCCGGTGGCGGTGCAATGGCTTGCTTCCAAGGGCTGTGTCGTCGCCGATGGCCCAGACATGGGGTGCAGGTCGAGCCGCTGCAGGAGCCGGGTGTCGTGCCCCCGGTCTGGATTGCTCGTGGTCAGCAGCTTCTCGCCGACGAAAATCGATGCGGCGCCGGCGAAAAAGCACAGGGCTTGCAGTTCATTGCTCATTTGCAGGCGGCCCGCCGACAGCCGCACGATGGATCGCGGCAGCACGGTGCGCGTCACGGCAATCGTGCGTACGAATTCGAACGGATCGAGCGGCGGCACGAGTGGGTTGATCGGAACGGATTGGGGGGCTCGGGCAGCTGCGTCAGCGCAAGCAGCATGCCGGCCCGCTGGCGACGGGTTTCACTCATGCCGACGATGCCGCCGCCGCAGATCTTGAGTCCGGCCTGACGGGCTTTTTCCAGTGTGTCGGGACGGTCGTGAAAAGTGCGTGTGTGGATGATCTGGCGGTAGTAGTCCGGTGAGGTGTCTATGTTGTGGTTGTAAAAGCGCGTGGCGCCTGCCGCCTTCGCCCGGCGTGCGTTTCCCAGAACCTCGTCCAGCTCCATCAGTTTCTGGGCCTGAACGCCTGTCTCATGCTGCTGCGCCTGCGGGCAATAGGCGCAATCTTCCGGGCCGCCGCCGGTCTTGACCGGAAGCAGCGTCGAGAGTTGCACGGCGTGAGGATCGTGGTGCGCGGCATGCACCACGTGCGCCTGGGCCAGCGGGTCCATGAACGGCACCTCGAACAGCGATTCGATGGTTTCCTGGGTCCAGCTTGTCGCGCAGAGAGACATGATTGAGTGTTTCAAGCGTCGTGAATCGCGGACCGCGCTGCGCAAGAACGGTGTCTTCATGCGGACGGGCAGCGTCTTGATCGGAGTTTATTGTAAATATTTTGAATTAAATATCGTTGACAACCAGCTGCTGATGCGGTGCTCGCTGGTCGATGTGTGTCCGTGTGCTGGCCTCTGTCTGCCTGAGCAGGCGCACGGCGTTGACCAATCCGGTTGGCGCTGGCGCCGTCGTGCTGCGGGTGTCCGCTGAATACCGCTGAATGCGGCTGAAGCCGTGTACGGTCAGACGAAATCGCGTCCGATGTCGGGCCAGCGCCGGTGCAGGTAGAGCCAGGCCAGCAGGCCGACGAGCATCAGCAGCAGCGAGGCCACGGCCAGCCACACCGTGGAGTGCATCACGAGCGGCGCGATCACCCCGGCGACGAAGCCGTTGGCGGTGGAGCCGACGAACATCTGCAGCGATGAGGCCATGCCACGGCGCGAGGGCAGGAGATCGAGCACCAGCAGCGTGATCACCGGCACCATCAGCGCCCAGCCGAACGAGAAGATGCAGATGGGCAGCAGCGCCCAGGCTACATGCGGGGTGAACAGCAGATTGGCCGCGAGGTTGATGAGTTCCATCGCCACCATGATCACGAAGCCGTGGCGGATCTGGTGCTTGGGCAGTACGCGCCCCGCCATGCGCCCGCTGATCCAGGCGCCGCCCATGATGCCGCCGATGTTCAGAAGGAAGAACCAGAAGAACTGGCCGGGCTGCAGGTGCAGGTGCTCGCCCAGGAAGGCGGGCGCCGCGAGGATGTAGAGGAACATGCCGTTGAACGGCACGCCGCTGGCCAGTGCCAGCAAAATGAAGCGCGGATTGGCGATCAGCTCCCAATAACCCCGCAGCAGGGGCGTGAGGTGCAGTGGCTGACGCCGCTGCGGCGGCAGGGATTCGGGAAGCGCCTGCCAGATGGTGGCCAGCAGCAGCACCGCGACGATGGTGAGAAACCAGAACACGCTCTGCCAGGGCAGATGCTCGGAGAGCCAGCCGCCCATCATCGGAGCGATCGCTGGCGCGATGCCGAAGAAGATCGTGACCTGGCTCATGACGCGCTGGGCCTGCGCGGGAGCGAACAGGTCGCGGATGACCGCGCGCGAGACGACGATGCCGCCCCCGGCCGAGAGGCCTTGCACCGCGCGAAAGAAAATCAGCCAGCCGCTGCTGGGTGCGAGGGCGCAGCCGGCCGACGCGAGCGTGAAGACGGACAGGCTCCACAGCACGATGGGGCGGCGCCCGAAGCTGTCGGACAAGGAGCCGTGGAACAGCGCCATGAAGGCGAATGCGAACAGATAGGCGGAGAGCGTCTGCTGCATCTCCAGGGGCGTGGCGTCCAGGCCACGTGCGATGGCCGAGAACGCGGGCAGGTAGGTGTCGATGGCAAACGGCCCGAGCATGCCCAGCAGCGCCAGCAGCACGGAAAGCACCCACCTCGGGCCGCGCCAGGTCACGGGGGCGTTGGAATGCATGAACGGGCTTTCTGACGCGCCAAGTGCAAGGCGTGTCCGCAAGGTTTGTACATCGAGTGGCGACATTTTCTCGCCGGGCGATGAAACAAAAAACCCGCCATGGCACTATGCTTGGCGGGTGTGATGTGTTTTGGTGGGCCCTGTAGGGATCGAACCTACGACAAACGGATTAAGAGTCCGCTGCTCTACCAACTGAGCTAAGAGCCCGAGCGCTTCAAACGCTGAGAGCGGGATTATGCACCAAATTTTGGTGATTCCGGGCGATGATTTTGAGGAGACTGCCTGATGCCGGATGCGATCCACGGTGACCCCGCGTGGCTGGAGCGCATGTACAACGCGCGCGCCGCGGTGCCCGGGCACGCGCAGATTCTGCAGCGCTGGGCCAGCGATTCGGCCGCCGCGCGCGCCGCATCGACCTGCCACCTCGACGTGCCCTATGGCCAGCGGCCCAGCGAGCGGCTGGACATTTTCCCGGGTGAGCCACGGCGCGCGCCCGTGCTCGTGTTCGTGCACGGCGGGTGGTGGCGCTCGCTGGACAAGTCGGACTACTCCTTCATGGCGCCCGCCTTCGTCGCCCGGGGCGCCTGCGTCGTGGGGGTCAACTACGCGCTGTGCCCGGGCACGGCCGGGCAGCCCGTCACTGTGCCTTTCATCGTGCGTCAGCTGGAGCAGGCGCTGGTGTGGCTCTGGACGCATGTGGCCGACTATGGTGGCAACCCCGGGAACATCACGCTCGTGGGGCACTCGGCGGGCGGGCACCTGGCGGCGTTGCTGCTGGCGAGCGCTTGGCCGTTGCTCTCACGGCGCCTGCCCGCCGTGCTGGTGCGCAAGGCTCTGGCGATTTCCGGTGTGTACGACCTCACGCCCATCCGGTGCACGCCCTTCCTGCAGCGGGATTTGCACCTGACCGAGCAGCAGGTGATGCGCCTGAGTCCGGCGTTGCTGCCCGCGCCCCGGGAGGCGCACCTGCACTGCGTCGTGGGCGGCGACGAAAGCGAGGAATTCCAGCGCCAGTGCAGCCTGATGCAGCGGGCCTGGGGCTCGCACTACGTACCGCGCGCCGACGTGCTGCAGGGTATGGACCACTACAGCATCGTGGATGACCTGGCCGACCCGGGTGGCGAGGTGCACCAGATGGCGGTCAACCTGCTGCGCCTGTGATCCTTTGTGCCGGTCCCGCGAAGGGCGGGCCTCACATGAGCAGGTGCTCGCCCGCGTTGTCGCCGCCCAGGATCACGTAGTTCACCTTGCGGATGTCCAGCAGCTTGTTGCCGCCTGAATAGCTGATCGAGCTCTGGATGTCCTGCTCCATTTCGGTGAGCGTGTCGGCGAGCCTGCCCTTGATGGGTTCGAGGATGCGCTTGCCCTCGACGTGGCGGTATTCGCCCTTGTTGAAGTCGCTCGCGGAACCGTAGTACTCCTTGTAGAGCTGGCCGTCCACTTCCACCGTCTTGCCGGGAGACTCTTCATGCCCGGCAAAGAGCGAGCCCACCATGACCATGGTCGCGCCAAAACGCACGCTCTTGGCGATGTCGCCATGGCTGCGGATGCCGCCGTCGGCGATGATGGGCTTGGTGGCCACGCGTGCGCACCATTTGAGCGCCGAAAGCTGCCAGCCGCCGGTGCCGAAACCGGTCTTGAGCTTGGTGATGCAGACCTTGCCCGGGCCGATGCCGACCTTGGTGGCGTCCGCGCCCCAGTTCTCCAGGTCGATCACCGCCTCGGGTGTGCCGACGTTGCCCGCGATCACGAAGGTCTGCGGCAGGTGCTCCTTGAGGTAGCCGATCATGTCGCGCACGCCGTCGGCGTGGCCGTGGGCGATGTCGATGGTGACGTACTCGGGCGCCAGGCCTTCGGCCTCGAGCTGATCGACCGTGTCGCGATCCGCCTGCTTGACGCCCAGCGAGATCGACGCGAAGCATCCGGCCGCGCGCATGTCGCGCACGAACTGCACGTTGTCCAGGTCGAAGCGGTGCATCACGTAAAAGTAATTGTGCCGCGCGAGCCAGGTGCAGATGGTCTCGTCCACCACGGTCTTCATGTTCGCCGGCACCACGGGCAGGCGAAAGCGCCGCCCGCCCAGCTCGATGCCCGTGTCGCATTCCGATCGGCTTTGCACGCGGCACTTGCGCGGCAGCAGCAGGATGTTGTCGTAGTCGAAGATTTCCATGAGGTTCCAAGCTCCTGTGGGTAGGCGCGGCCGACTGATTTCAGCCGCGTGGGGCGCTTGGCCTGAAGACCGGTTTTGCGGATGGACCGGTGGCTGCGGCCTCATCGAACCCCGCTGTGCGCGGGCACAAAAAACCGGGCGTCAAGAAACTTGGGCCCGGTACGCGATTGTAGGTCCTTTGCCCGGCTTGTGGCGCTCACCCGTCCTGGGCTGCGTGCACACAGGCGATGATGGCGCGGGTGGCGTTGCGTTCGAGTGCCTGCATGTCCGGGCCTTCGGGCGCGGCCATGCAGGCGTGGGCCACCAGACCGTAGAGGAGCGTTTGCGCGCCCACGGCGGCTGCAGCCGGGCTGCGCCCCCCGGGCCAGTCGCTCGCGGTTTCGATCGCGTGCGCCCAGGCCTGCACGAAACGCTCGTACATCGCGAGGTAGGCCTGCAGGCTGGAAAAGTGTCGCTCCAGCAGGTAGTGCGCGGCCCACTCCCGGGGGGTGTGCTGGTGGCGCGCGAGCACGGCCCGCACGATGGCCTGCACCTTGGTGGCCAGCGGCGTGCCTTCGTGCTCGGCATCGGCGCCGCGCAGCGCCGCCAGCAACGCCTTGCTGCGCAGGTGCAGGCTCACGCGGGCCAGATCGTCCATGCTGCTGTAGTAATCGTAGAAACTGCCGATGGCCGTGCCCGCGACGAGCGAGACCTCGCGCACCGTGACGGCGGCGTAGCCGCGCCGCTCCACCAGAACCCGAACAAAGGCCTCGCGCAGGGCGCGCGCGGTGTGACGCGCGCGCTCCTGCCGCGGCCTGCGGCGCGTGCCCGGCGCGGCGGCCGGTGCGCGTTTGCGCCCGGCCTGGGCAGTGGAGGTGCTGGTGCGTTTCATGGGCCGTCAAATCCGAACACGTTTCGGGGCAACGCCGCCTAGAATTTTTCCGGGTTGCCGGCGGGTTTGCAGGGGGCCCCCGCAGACCGGCCGGAGTCTGAATCAAACCGCCATCCAGCCTGGGCCCGGCTGGCATCACAGGAGAAGCGCATGTTGGGGATCCACCCGGACAATCAGGTGCCGGAGCTCAAAGACTACAACCTCTACGCCAGCGACCCGCTGCTGCAGGCCGCGGTGCAGCGCGGCGGTGCATCCTGGCGCGCGCAAGAACTCGAACGCCAGGGCGCCGAGTATGGCGCGGCCGACACCTTGCGCGCGGGGCAGGAGGCCAATACGCACCTGCCCGAGCTGCACATCTATTCCCCCACGGGCGAACGCATCGACGAGGTGCGCTTTCATCCCGCATGGCATCGCATGATGGCGATGGCCCGGCGCAACGGCATCTGCAACCTGCCGATGTTCGATGCGCGCCCCTCGGCCTGGGTGGCGTATGGCGCGTCGATCTACATGCACTGCCAGGTCGAGGCCGGCTCCACCTGCCCGAGCACAATGACCAAGGCGAGCATTCCCCTGCTGAGAAAGAACGCCCCGCTGTGGGCGCAGCTCGAACCCAAGCTCGCTTGCGACGAATACGACGCGCGCGACGTGGTTTTCCTGGACAAACCCGCGCTCACCATCGGCATGGGCATGACCGAGAAGCAGGGCGGCAGCGACCTGCGCACCAACACCACCACGGCCGTGGCCGCCGGCAGCGGCGCCTGGGGCGATGAATACCTGATCAACGGTCACAAATGGTTCTTCTCGGCACCCATGTGCGATGGGCATCTGGTGCTGGCCAACGCGCCCGAGGGCGGCCTGACCTGCTTCTTCGTGCCGCGCTGGCGCCCCGATGGCACGAAGAACGGCGTGCACATTCTGCGTCTGAAGGACAAGGTGGGCGACCGCTCCAACGGCAGCGGCGAGGTGGAGTTTCACGACGCCTGGGGCGTGCGCGTGGGCGAGCTCGGGCGCGGCATCGCCACGACGGTGGAGATGGCCAGCCAGACGCGCCTGGACTGTGCGCTCGCGGGCGCGGGTCTGATGCGCCAGGCGCTGGTGCAGGCGCTGCACCATGCGCGCCACCGCTTTGCGTTTGGCAAGGCGCTCGTGGATCAGCCGGCCATGACCGCCGTGCTGGCCGACATGGCGCTGGAGGCGCAGGCCGCGCTGCTGCTGGCGATGGATCTGGCCGAGCGCCATGGCAGCCATGAAGCTGCCGACGTGACCTGGCGGCGCATCCTCACCCCAGCGGCCAAATTCTGGAATTGCAAGCGTTCGGTGGCCTTCACGGGCGAGGCGATGGAGGTCTTTGGCGGCAATGGCTACGTCGAAACCGGCCCCATGGGGCGGCTTTTCAGGCAGGCGCCGGTCAATTCGATCTGGGAAGGCTCGGGCAACGTGATGTGCCTGGATGTGCTGCGCGCCGTCTCGCGCGAGCCGCAGGCGGCGGCGCAGCTGCTGCAGGATCTGCGGGCGCAGCTGGCCGCCGAGCCGCGCCTGGCCGCGCGTCTCGACGCCCTGCAGGCGGCCTTGCGCGACCCTGAGCAGCTGCAGCGGCGCGCGCGCTGGTTCGCGCAGGAGCTGGTTCTGGTGGCGCAGGCCGCCCTGATGCTGCGCCACGCCAGCACGTCGGCCGCTTCGGCCTTCGTCGCCAGCCGTTTCGGCGGCGATTGGGGCATGGTGCTGGGTGCCGACTGCGGTACGAGCGAGCCGGCGGCGCTGTTGCGCGACGTTGGGGTGCCGTGAGCGCCGGGGCATTTCTACAATGCCCGGATGTTTCCTGATTCGTCCGTGTCGGCGGCTGCCGCGCCCTTGCTCGCCCACCTCAACCCCGAGCAGCTCGCTGCCGTCACGCTGCCCGCGGGCCATGCGCTGATTCTTGCCGGCGCAGGTTCGGGCAAGACGCGCGTGCTCACCACGCGCATCGCCTGGCTGCTGCAGACGGGGCAGGCGTCGCCCGGCGGCATTCTGGCCGTCACCTTCACCAACAAGGCGGCCAAGGAGATGCTCACGCGCCTCTCGGGCATGCTGCCCATCAGCGTGCGCGGCATGTGGATCGGCACCTTCCACGGCCTGTGCAACCGCATGCTGCGCGCGCACCACCAGCTTGCAGGTCTGCCGCAGACCTTCCAGATTCTGGATGCGCAGGACCAGCTTTCGGCCGTCAAGCGCCTGCTCAAGGCCCATGGTGTCGATGAGGAGCGCCATCCCCCGAAGCAGGTCGCATGGTTCATCAACGGCTGCAAGGAGGAGGGCCTGCGCCCGGCGGGCGTGCCCGCGCCCAACGAAGAGACCAGGAAGCGCGTGGAGCTTTACCAGCTTTACGAGCAGCAGTGCCAGCGCGAGGGCGTGGTCGATTTTGCCGAGCTGCTGCTGCGCTCCTACGAATTGCTGCGTGACAACGACCCCATCCGCGCGCATTACCAGCGGCGCTTCGCGCACATCCTGGTCGATGAGTTCCAGGACACCAACCGGCTGCAGTACCTGTGGCTCAAGCAGCTCGCGGGCGACGTGGTCGATGGGCGGCTGGTCACGCACGGCAGCGTGATGGCCGTGGGCGACGACGACCAGAGCATCTACGCCTTTCGCGGCGCGCGCGTGGGCAACATGCAGGACTTCGTGCGCGAATTCGGCGTGGGCCAGCAGATCAAGCTCGAGCAGAATTACCGCTCCTACTCCAACATCCTCGACAGCGCCAACGCGCTGATCGCGCACAACAGCCGGCGCCTGGGCAAGAACCTGCGCACCGAGCAGGGGCCGGGCGAGCCGGTGCGCATCCACGAGGCCGAAAGCGACCTGATGGAGGCACGCTGGCTGGTCGATGAAATCGGCGAGCTGGTGCGCGCCGGCATGGCGCGCCAGCAGATCGCGGTGCTCTATCGCAGCAATGCGCAAAGCCGCGTGCTCGAATCGCAGCTCTTCAACGCGGGCGTGCCCTACCGTGTCTATGGCGGCCTGCGCTTTTTCGAGCGCGCCGAGATCAAGCATGCGCTCGCCTACCTGCGCCTGCTGGAGAACCCTCTTGATGACACCAGCTTTGTCCGGGTGGTCAACTTCCCACCGCGCGGCATCGGTGCGCGCACGCTCGAGCAGCTGCAGGACAGCGCGCGCGCCAGCGGCTGCTCGCTCTGGGATGCGGTGAGCAGCGTGCCGGGCAGCGCGGGCGCGAAGCTCGGCAGCTTCGTGGCGCTGGTGGACGTGATGCGCGAGAGGAGCGAGGGTCAGACGCTGCGCGCCATCATCGAGCAGGTGATCGAGGACAGCGGCCTGGCGGCGCACTATCGGCAGGACAAGGAGGGCGAGGACCGGCTGGAAAACCTCAAGGAGCTCGTGAGCGCGGCCGAGAGCTTCGTCATGCAGGAGGGGTTCGGCCGCGACGCGGTGGCACTGCCGCTCGATGAGCAGGTGGCCACGCTCGGCCAGAGCCCGGCGAGCCAGGGGCTTGATCCGGACGCGCCCATCATCGGGGCGCCGATTGACGAGTCCACGGGCGAGACGCTCTCGCCGCTCGTGGCCTTTCTCACGCACGCGGCGCTGGAGGCGGGCGACAACCAGGCGCAGGCCGGGCAGGATGCGGTGCAGCTCATGACGGTGCACGCGAGCAAGGGGCTGGAGTTTGATGCGGTCTTCATCTGCGGGCTTGAAGAAGGGTTGTTTCCGCACGAGAACGCGATGAGCGACCGCGATGGCCTGGAGGAAGAGCGCCGCCTGATGTACGTGGCCATCACCCGCGCGCGAAAGCGCCTGTACCTGAGCCACGCGCAGGTGCGCATGCTGCACGGGCAGACGCGCTACAACGTCGCGAGCCGCTTTTTCGATGAACTGCCCGAGCAGGCGCTCAAACGCCTCACGCCACGGCGCAACATGCTGGGGCTGTCTGCTCCTGATAGAGAAGCCCCCTACGCCCGCCAGTCGGGCGTTCAGAGCCGATTTGGCATTGATCTTTCGGCCCTGGGGGCAGGCACCGCGCCGACGCGCAAGGAGCCGCCCACGCACGGCATTTCCCAGGGCGTGCGGGTCTTTCACACCAAGTTCGGCGAAGGCAAGGTGCTGGCCATCGAGGGCCAGGGCGACGACGCGCGCGCGCAGGTGGCGTTCGGGCGCCACGGCACCAAGTGGCTGGCGCTGGCGGTGGCCAGGCTCACGGTCATTGATTAGAGGCACGCATGCGCCGCCTGTCGCCGCTTGAGCCGCTCGTGATGCTGGGCACGGTGGTGCAGTGGCTGGTGCTGGCGATGGCCACCGGCGCGCTCGTGGGCACGGGCTGCAGCCTCTTCCTCGGGGCTTTGTTCATGACCGAGGGGCGGGTGTACGACGCCCCCTGGTGGCTGCTGGCGCTGCTGCTGCCGCTGGGGGGCCTGGCCAATGGGCTGCTGCTGCACTACGCGTGGGAAAAGCGCCGCGGCGGCTTGAACGACGAACCCATCGTCGCGGTCAACGAGCAGGCCGGGCGCATGCCCATCACCACGCTCTGGGTCAAGCCCGTGGCGGCGCTCATCACACTGGGTTGCGGCGGCTCGGCCGGCAAGGAGGGGCCGTGCTCGCACATCGGCGCGAGCGTGGCGGCCGGGGTGGGGCAGGCACTCAGGCTCAATGCCGAGCTGCGCAAGCGCCTCGTCGCGTGCGGCGTGAGCGCAGGCTTTGCCAGCGTGTTCGGCACGCCGATCGCGGGGGCGATCTACGGCGTGGAGATGCTGGCGATCGGACGCATCCGGCACGATTTTCTCTTTCCCGGCATCGTGGCGGGCGTGACGGCCTTTGTCGTGAGCCGCTGGTGGGGCGTGCCGTATCCGGAATTCTCGATCGGGTTCGACGCGCGCTTCACGCTGCTGCTGTTTCTCAAGACGGTGCTCGTGGGCGTGCTCTGCGGCCTGGCGGCGCTGGTGTTCGTCGAGCTGCATCGCGGCGTGCGCACGGCCTTCGCCTGGCTGCATTGGCGCACCGGGCTGTGGCCGCCGCTGGCGCCCCTGCTGGGCGGCTTGTTGGTGGCCGCGCTGGTGCTGGTGGCGCCCACGGATTTCCTGGGTCTGTCGCTGCCCGTCATGGACCGCGCCCTGGCGGGCGAGAGCGTGCCCGTGCTGGGCTTTCTGTGGAAGGCGTTGCTGGTGGCTCTGACGCTGGGTTCGGGGTTTTACGGCGGCATCGTCACGCCACAGTTCGTGATCGGCGCTGTCGCAGGCGGCGCGTGCGCGCCGCTGCTGGGCCTGGCGCCCGCACAGGGCGCGGCCGTGGGTCTGGTGGCGGTTGTCGCGGCAGCATCGAACACGCCCGTGGCCGCGCTCATCATGGGCGTGGAGCTGTTTGGCGCGGGCTCGATCTGGTACGTGGCCGGGGCGTGCGCGGCAGCCTATCTGGTGATCGGGCACCGCAGCGTCTATCCGGCGCAGCACCTGGCCTATGCCAAGTCGGCCTGGATCGTGGCCGCGCCCGATGAGCCCGTGGGCGATGAGAAGGTGCAGTTGTCCTACGGGCTGCTGCGCTGGTGGGGCGATCGGCTGCATCAGGTGCGGCGCTGGCGTGATCGGCGGTCAAAACGGCCATGAAGGGTCTGTTTTTCCGGGTCACCGCCGCCAAGCTGCCATCCGCGCGCGCATCCGCGATGCATATGGCGGGGCGCCGTGGTGGCCCACTTCCGCAGCGCCCCATCCGGCGCTCACACCCGCGCCTGACGGGCGCCGCTCATTCCTGCAGGCGCATCTGCGACGCCGTGCCCGTGAGGTAACCCACGGCAGCGCCGGACTTGCCCTTGTAATTGGCCTTGAGCAGCGGCTCCAGCGTGGCCTGCACCGTCTTGTGGATGTCGCCCCAGTCGCCGGGGTGCTGGAAGTTGCTCATGATGTAGGTCCAGCCGTTGATCTCATCGACGGCGTGCAGGCCGGTGGATTCGCCGCCCGCGGGGATGGACATGAGGCGCGTGAGCTGCCGGGTGTCCACGTTGTAGGCCCACAGGAAGTTGTTCACGTGCTGGCTGCTGTCCTCGCCGATGAACAGCGTGCGCAGCTTCTCCGAGAACTTGAGGTTGTCCGGGTTGGCCATCTTGTCGGGGTCGGCGGTGTTGCCCAGTGCGTCGGGCTTGAAGGTCTTGCCGTCGGCATCGAGCAGGTCTTCGCCCAGCAGCAGCGGAGCGACGTCCACCGGCATCCAGTCGCTGGCGATGACGGCGCCTGCGGTGTCCTTGAGCCCGCCCTTGAGGTTTAGCGCCATGACCCCGCCCGCCTTGAGTGGCCTGGGCACCGAAATGCCATTGCCCGGGACGTTGGTCTTGTCGCCGGCGACCATCGATTTCTCGATGTTCTGCAAGGCGGAGTACGCCACCTTGTCCCTGGCATTGACGGTCGTGCCTTCCATCTTCGTGAAGCCCATGCTGGCACCCACGAAGGCCGCGTAGCGGTGCGTCTCCAGGAAGGCGGCGGCCTTTTCCATGCCCGGCATGAGCTTGATCCACTCGGTCTTGCCGTTGGCGACGATCTTGGTGTAGCCGGCATCGGCAGGGTCGGCCGACTTCACCTCCATGATGTCGGTGGGCTGGATGCCGCCATCGATCATGGCGCGGATTTCGGCGCTGCTGGCGGAGCCGAGCTTGATCCAGGTCAGCGCAGCCGCAGGGGAGCCGATCTTGGTGAAATCGGTGCTGCCGCCCACCTTGGCCACGTAGAGCGAGCCCGAGGACAGGTCTTTTTCCTTGTCGGCCACGAACACGAAATAAGCGCTGTTGGTGGCATCGTCGCCCATCAGCGCGGTGCGCTGGTCGGGCATGACCTGCACCAGTTCGTGTGAGATACGGCCCATGCAGTAGTGCTTCTTGATGGATGCGGTGCCATCCACGTGGACGATCACTTCCGGCATGTGGCCGTAGTGGTAGGGGTTGGCTGTGGCCGCGTCGCCGTACAGGTGCAGGCTGAAATCATTCATGCGGTTGCGGTCGCGATCCTGGAAGGCGTCGGGCTCGTATTCCTCGCTCGACAGGTGTGTGCCCCAGGGCGAGAGGCTGGCGCCGCAGGTGATCCACAGACCGTTGACGGACGACGTGTCCACATTGTGGTACTTGACCAGCGAGAGCTTGCCGGTCTTCTCGTCCTGGTCCAGTGTGAGTACGGCGATGGGCGATGGCAGCTTGCCGTACATGTCGCTCTTGCCGTCCTGCGCCCAAGTGGTGTACTCGAACTGCACCACGGCGAACACGGGCTTGCCCTTGACGCCCTCCACCTTGGCGCCGGGTACGGTGAGCAGCGAGGTGCCATCGGGCGAGTCGGAGAAGAACTGGCGCTCCTGGCCGGGCACGGTGGCGTCGATCAGGGGCTGGTTGTGGATGTCGTAATAGCCACCGGCCAGCAGCTTGCCGCCCTTGCCGTCGGCCGCCATGTCCCCCGTGATGAAGAAGGGCTGATAGGCCAGCGTGAACGTCTGCGTGGAATCGTCGTCGTAGGTGACCTTGAGCGCCGAGCCGACCGCCGTGGTGGCCATGGCGGGCGGATGGGCCAGCGTGGGCGCGGCCATGGCCGTGAAGCTGGCGGACTTGAATGTGAGCGCGCCGCCGTTGTCGCTGCCGCCGCCGCATGCGGCCAGCAGGCCGACCGAGGAGGCTCCGGCGCCCAGGGGCAGCAGTGGCATGCGGGTCAGCAGTCGCAGCGTCTTGCGGCGGGTGATCAGGGGAGTGTGGGGCATGGGCTTTCCTGAAGGATGTGCAATGTCCGGCGAGGCCCGGCGCCGGGTGGTGCCGGGGCGCGCGGATGAAAAGAAAAGCAGCCGTGGCTGTTTTCTTGTGCCGAATCCTAGGAAGCCGATGTGACGGGTGTATGACGGATCGTTGACACGCCGGTGTCAAGGGGCGTGCCCGCCCGCGTGCCGTCGCGGCGGGCGCGGCGCTTCAGTCGGGCGTGGCGTCGGCGGGCTTGTCGGACGGCTCGAAGCAATCGCGAAAGCTGAACACCACCGAGCAGAAGAACATCGCGGCGAGCACGATGGCCGTGGTCACCAGCAGGCTCGTGATCACCCCCGTGCCCATGCCCAGCTCGCTTGCCACGGTGAGCACCAGGCTCACCACGATGCCGGTCCCCATGAACACGCCGGTCCAGCCGAGGCCGTAAACGGTGAACGCGCCGAGATTGCGCAGGCAGGCGATAAGGCTGAAGAACATGGCCTTCACGGGCGGCACGCCCCACCAGTGCACAAGGCCAGGCGCATGCCAGAACAGCAGCGACAGCGGCAGGTACAGGAGCACCGACAGCCACATCGCGGCTTCGAATTCCGGGGATTCGGCCATGTCCCGGGTCAACTGGGCCATGCCCATGTACACACGGGCGAATTCGCCGCCATCGACCAGCGCCGACAGCGCGAGCACCAGAAGAAAGCACCCGGCGTAGAGCAGCCCCAGCACCACCAGGTCGCGCGCACGCTCGCGGCCGCTGCGCAGCGCCGCCATGAGCAGCGTCGGCGCCGGCTGTTTGCCCAGGTGCGTTTGAGCGGCCGCCACCATCATCAGGAGCGTGACGGACGGGATCATCGCCAGCGCCAGCACCGTGCCAACGATGGGCAGCAGGGTCACCGCCGACATGCAGCCCATGCACAGGAAGAACAGCGCGGTGAGCGCCATGGGTTGGCGCCAGAACACGCGCGCGCCGAGGCGTACCCAGAGAAGGCCGGTGCGTGCGGGAACGAGTTGGAGTTTCATGCGAAGAAATCGGTCGGGGCGCGGGGACTGTAACCCAGCGCATCCGCCGGGGCCGCCTGTCGGCACTACAGCCGTATCGGATGCATCACGCGCTCGCGCAGCACGCGCTCGAAGTGCGTGGGGTCGTGAGGCTGGAGCATCTGGGCGTCGCGCGGCAGGTAAAAATCCCATAGCCGCGAGATCCAGAAACGCAGGGCACCCGCGCGCAGCATGGCGGCGAGCAGGGGCCGCTCGTGCGCCTGCAGGGGCCGCACGCCCTGGTAGGCCGCGAGCAGTGCGTCGAAGCGGGCCGCATCGTGCCGCCCCGTGCCCAGGTCGATGCACCAGTCGTTGAGCGCCACCGCGAGGTCGAAGAGCCAGGTGTCGACACCGGCAAAGTAGAAGTCGAAGATGCCCGTGAGCACCTCGCCATCGAACAGCACGTTGTCGCGAAACAGGTCGGCGTGCACCGGCCCGCGCGGCAGGGCCGCATAGCCCGAGCTTTGCGCGACGTGGTTCTGGTAGGCCAGTTCGGCCTGCAGCAACTGGGCCTGCGTGGCGTTCAGGTGCGGCAAGACCAGCGGGGCCGTGTCGTTCCACCACGCGAGACCCCGCAGATTGGGCTGCTCGCGCTCGTAGCCCAGCCCGGCCAGGTGCATGCGCGCCAGCATGCCGCCCAGTGCCGCGCAATGCCGTTCGGTGGGCGCGAGCTGGCTGCTGCCTGCCAGGCGCGTGGCCAGCGCGGCCGGCTTGCCCGCCAGGGTGAAGAGGATGTCGCCCTGCGCGTCGCTCTGCGGATCGGGCACCGGAATGCCCGCGTGCGCCAGATGCTTCATCAGGTGCAGGTAAAACGGCAGCTGCGCGGCCGTGAGGCGCTCGAACAGCGTGAGCACGTACTGCCCCTTGGTGCTGGTGAGGAAGTAGTTGGTGTTTTCGATGCCGCCCTGGATGCCGCGCAGCTCCACCAGTGAGCCCAGACGCAGCTCACCCAGCAGGCGGCTGGCCTCGGCTTCGGAAACGGGCGTGAAAACGGCCATGGAACGGGCTCGGCGCAGCCGGGCAGGTCAGGGTGCGGGGCGGCTCAGAAGCGGCCCAGGTTCCACACGCGCGCGCCGTCGCTCGGGCGCACCTGGTAGGAGGGCACGTCGCCCCCGACCTTGGGCTGCACGGTGATGGACTTCGTTTCTCCGCCCACGCGCAACTCATCCACGCGGCTGCCGGCGTCCTCCACGACGATGCGCTCGATGCGCTGGCCGTGGTCCGTCTCCACCTGCTCCTGTTGCGAGAGCTCGTTGCCCTTGTCAGACGCCGGTTTGGAGGCGTTTTGAGCAGTATTCTGCGCCAGCACCGTGGTGCTGGCGAAAGCCGCGAGGGCAAGAAGGAGGAGGGCGCGCATGGTGACCGTGATTGTAGGCGCCGCCGCCGCCCTCAGCGCCCCGTGGCCTCGTCGTCCACTGCCTTGCGCACGACCTGGTAGAAGGCCTCGCGCTCGGCCTTGAATTGGGCGCCGCTGGCGCTGGGCCAGTCGGCGTTGGTGGCGATCACGAGCTGACGCGCCGGGTCGATGAAGATGCCCTGGCCGAAGATGCCGCGCGCGGCGAAGCTGCCGTCGTCGTACGTCCACCACTGGTAGCCGTAGCCGTGACCGGGGTCGCCGATATCGGCCCGTTTGGTGGTGGCGGCGCGCAGCCAGCCGTCGGGCACGATGCTCTGGCCCTGGACCATCGCGCCCTCGAGGATGAACTGCCCCATGCGCGCGAAGTCGCGCGAGGCCGCCTGCAGGCAGCAGCCGCTAATTTCCTTGCCGGTTTTCGACAGCAGCCACGTCGCCTGCTGCTGCATGCCCGCGGGTTGCCAGACTTTCTCCTGCAGGTATTGCGCCAGCGGTTTCTTGATTGCCGCCGTCAGCATCACGCCCACGAGGTTGGTCTCGCCCGTGCTGTAGTGCCAGCGCTGGCCGGGCGGCGCGGCGCGCGGGAGCTTGCGCATATAGCTCACGAGCGCGTCGACGCCGGGCTCGGGCACGTGGTTGTTGAAGCGCGCCACGTCGGAGTCGGGGTCGCCGTAGTCCTCGTTCCATTGCACGCCCGAGGTCATGGTGAGCAACTGCCTCACGGTCACGTCGTCGTAGGCCGAGCCCTTCATGTCGGTCAGGTAGTCGCTCACCTTGTCGTCCATGCTCCTGATCAGGCCGTCCTTGAGCGCCGCGCCCACCAGCGTGGAGGTGAAGGACTTGGCCACGGAAAAACTCGTCCAGCGCCCGCTCGCGTCGAAGCCCAGGCCGTAGCGCTCCAGGCGCAGCTTGCCGTCCTGCAGGATCAGCACGGCGGCGCTGTGCTGGTGCGCCATGTAGGCGTCGAGGTCGAAGTCGAGCTTGAGCGGCTTGCCCTCGGGCAGCGGCCGCGGCGTGGCCGAGGGCTGGACCGTGTGCCATTGGGCCAGCAGCGAAATGCGGTCCAGCGCCCGGAAGGCCGCGTCGCGCTGCGCCTGGTTCCAGAACAGCAGATCGCGGTTGGTCGGGAAGGTCTTGAGCAGACCGCGGGTTTCCTTGTCCAGACTGAACCAGCCGATGGCCCCGGCGACGAGGATCAGGGCCAGCAGCGTCAGCAAGATGCGCTTGAATGTTTTCATGAGAGCTCCGTGGTGCGCCCGATCGTAAGCGTGCCGGTGCTCGATCAGGCGGGGACGACCCGGCACAATTGCCGCATGAGCGACACTCCCACCCTGCTGCTGGTCGATGGCTCCAGCTACCTGTACCGCGCCTACCATGCCATGCCCGACCTGCGCGCGGTGCCCGGCGACCCGACGAGCGCGCCCACGGGCGCGATCCGCGGCATGATCAACATGCTGCATGCGCTGAAAAAAGAGCACGCCGCCGCCTATGCCGCCTGCGTGTTCGACGCGCACGGTCCGACCTTTCGCGACGGCATCTACCCCGAGTACAAGGCCAACCGCTCGCCCATGCCCGACGACTTGCGTTCGCAGATCGAGCCCATCCACGAGGTGGTGCGGCTGCTGGGCTGGCCGGTTCTGAGCGTGCCGGGCGTGGAGGCCGATGACGTGATCGCCACGCTCGCCACGCACGCGGCCGCGCAGGGCATGCAGGTCATCGTCTCCAGCGGCGACAAGGATTTGAGCCAGCTCGTGAGCGAACGCGTCACCATCATCGACACCATGAACGGCAAGCGCCGTGACGTGGCCGGGGTGACGAGCGAGTTCGGCGTGCCGCCGCAGCTCATGATCGACTTTCAGACGCTGGTGGGCGACGCGGTGGACAACGTGCCCGGCGTCACCAAGGTGGGTCCCAAGACCGCCGCCAAATGGCTGCTGGAGTATGGCTCGCTCGACGCGCTGCTGGCGCACGCGGGCGAGATCAAGGGCGCGGCCGGCGAGAACCTGCGCGCCGCGCTCGATTGGCTGCCCACGGGCAGACGTCTCGTGACCATGCGCACCGACTGCGACCTGACGCATGAGGTGCCCAGTCTGCCTGCTTTTGATTCGATCGCTGCTGGCGCAGAACAGACGGCCGATTTGAGGCATTTTTATTCAAAATTCGGCTTCAAGAGCCTGGCGCGCCAGCTCGATGCCGAGGCGGCGCCCGCGCCGGTGGCGGGCGATCTGTTCGCCGACGAACAGGCCAGCCACGCCGGGGCGCAGGCGCAGCACCGCGATGTGGACTACGACGTGGTGCTGACCTGGGAGGAACTCGACGCCTGGATCGCCAGGCTCATGGCCGCGCCGCTCGTCGCCTTCGATACCGAGACCACCTCGCTCGATGAGCAGCAGGCGCGGCTCGTGGGCATCAGCTTCAGCGTGGAGCCGGGCGCCGCCGCCTACGTGCCGCTGGCGCACGAGGGCGTGGACGTGCCGCCGCAGCTGCCGCTGGCCGAGGTGCTGCGGCGCCTCAAGCCCTGGCTGGAAGATGCGGCGCACCAGAAGCTGGGCCAGCACATCAAGTACGACCGTCACGTGATGGCCAACCACGGCATCACCGTGCGCGGCTACGCGCACGACACGATGCTGCAAAGCTACGTGCTGGAGGTAACCCGGCCGCACAACCTCACGAGCCTGGCCGAGCGCCACACCGGGCGCACCGGCCTGAGCTACGAAGACCTGTGCGGCAAGGGCGCCCGGCAGCTCCCGTTCGCGCAGGTGCCGGTGGCCCAGGCTGCCGCGTATTCGTGCGAGGACTCGGATCAGACGCTGGACGTACACCGCGTGCTCTGGCCGAAGATCCAGGCCAGCGACAAGCTGCGCGCGATCTACGAGCTGGAAATCGCCAGCAGCGAGACGCTGTTTCGCATGGAGAGGAACGGCGTGCTGGTCGACGCCGCCAAGCTCGCGCGCCAGAGCCATGAGCTGGGCCTGCGCATCAGCGCGCTGGAGCAGGAGGCGTACCTGCTCGCGGGCCAGCCGTTCAACCTCGGATCGCCCAAGCAGCTTGGCGAGATCTTCTTCGACAAGCTCGGCATGCCCGTCGTCAAGAAGACCGCCACCGGCGCGCGCTCGACCGACGAGGAGGTGCTGGAAAAACTCGCCGAGGACTACCCACTGCCCGCCCGGCTGCTCGAGCACCGCAGCCTCTCCAAGCTCAAGAGCACCTACACCGACAAGCTCGCCGCGCTGGCCGATCCGGTCACCGGCCGCGTGCACACGCACTACGCGCAGGCCGTGGCCGTCACCGGGCGGCTCGCCAGCAACGACCCGAATCTGCAGAACATCCCCGTGCGCACGGCCGAGGGCCGGCGCATCCGCGAGGCCTTCATCGCGCCGCCGGGGCGGGTGATCGCCAGTTGCGACTACAGCCAGATCGAGCTGCGCATCATGGCGCACCTCAGCGGCGACGCGGCGCTGCTCAAGGCCTTTCATGACGGCGTGGACGTGCACCGCGCCACCGCGGCCGAAGTCTTCGGCGTGGCGGTCGATGAGGTCACGAGCGAGCAGCGGCGCTACGCCAAGGTGATCAACTTCGGGCTGATCTACGGCATGAGCAGCTACGGCCTTGCGAAGAACCTCGGCATCGACGCGCAGGCGGCCAAGAACTACATCGACCGCTACTTCGAGCGCTACCCGGGTGTCAGGCGCTACATGGACGAGACGGTGGCGCTCGCGCACCGTCAGGGCTATGTGGAGACGGTCTTTGGCCGGCGCCTGGTCCTGCCCGAGATCAACGGTGGCAGCGGCCCGCGCAAGAAGGCGGCCGAGCGCGCCGCGATCAACGCGCCCATGCAGGGCACGGCCGCCGACCTCATCAAGAAGGCGATGGTCGCGGTGCAGGCGCGGCTGGACGCGCAAAAACCCGAGGTGCTGATGATTTTGCAGGTGCACGACGAGCTCGTGTTCGAGCTGCCCGAGCGCGACGCCGACTGGGTGCGCGCCGAGGTGCCGCGTCTGATGGCGGGCGTGGCCGATCTGGCGGTGCCGCTCATCGCCGAGGTGGGCGTGGGCGCCAATTGGGAGGAGGCCCACTGATCCCGTGCGCCACTAGCCGATTTCTGCGAGCGGGGGCAGAATATTCTTTGGAAACCCTCGCCATGAATGCGGTGATTTCCGCGATCAGCAACCCCAGGAGGTGAATCATGAAAGTCCTGCATACGGTATCGATTGCCCTGTTCTCGGCGGCCGCGCTGGCGTTTGTCGCGGGCTGCTCGGTGGCGCGCAACCAGGAGACGGTGGGCCAGTATGTCGACGGCAGCGCCGTGACGGCGCAGGTCAAGGCCAGGCTGGCCGAAGACCAACGCACCTCGGCCCTGAACATCAACGTCAAGACCATCGACGGCGGCGTGGTGCAGCTCTCGGGGTTCGCCAAGTCGCAACAGGAAAAGGACGTCGCGAGCCAGATTGCGCGCAGCGTCAAGGGCGTGAGCTCAGTGCACAACAACCTGATCGTCAAACCCTGATGCCCGGCATGGCCGTCACGGTGCGCTTGCGTGCATGGATGAATTGAGCGGCAAGGCCCACCCCCCGGCGGGCGTGAGGTTCGGTCGCCGCACGCCCGCCGTGCGCATGGGGCTGTCGATCGCGGTGGCCACGGGCCTGTACGGCATTTCGTTCGGCGCGCTGGCGGTGGCTGCGGGCCTGAGCGTGGGACAGGCGATGGCGCTCAGTCTGCTGATGTTCACCGGCGGCTCGCAGTTCGCCTTCATCGGCGTGGTGGCGGGCGGCGGCAGCGCAGGAGCCGCCGTGGGTGCGGCCAGCCTGTTGGGCGTGCGCAATGCCGTCTATGGCGTGCAGATGAATCATCTCTTCTTGCCGCGCGGCTGGCGTCGGCTGCTCATGGCGCAGCTCACCATCGATGAATCGGCCGCGACGACGCTGAGCCAGGACGAGGCGGCCGAGCAGCGGCGCGGCTTCTGGACGGCGGGCGTGGGTGTATTTGTGCTCTGGAATGCTTTCACGCTTGCGGGCGCGGTGCTCGGCGATGCGCTGGGCGACGCGCGGCAGTGGGGGCTCGATGGCGCGGCGGTGGCGGCGTTTCTGGGGCTGCTGTGGCCTCGCCTGAAGGGCCGCGAGCCCGTGGCGCTGGCCCTGGCGGCGGGCCTGGTGACAGCGGCCGCCATCCCCTGGGTGGCCCCGGGCGTGCCGATTCTGCTGGCCGCCGCGCTGGGCGCGGCCTGGGGCTGGTGGGGGCACGCGCGATGACGCTCTGGCACGCCATCGCCCTCGCGGGCCTGATCGCATTCGCCACCAAGCTCGCCGGTTACGCCGTGCCCGCGCGCTGGCTGCAGAACCCGCGCATGCACCGCGTCGCCGGCGCGCTCACGGTGGCGCTGCTGGCCTCGCTCACGGTGATGAACACCCTGGCCGCGGGCGCCGCGCTCAGCTTCGATGCGCGCCTGGTGGCCCTGGGCGTGGCGGCGCTCGCGCTGTGGGCGCGGGCACCGTTTTTGCTGGTGGTGGTCCTGGGGGCGCTGGCGTCGGCGCTGGTGCGCTGGTGGGCATGAAGGCAATGCGTGAAACACTCGAGGCAAGGGAGCGAGCCGTGAACGACCCTCTGGTGGCCGATGAACTCGATGTCTTGCGGCGCCTGCTGCCCGAGCCTGGCACGCGCGTGATCGAGCTCGGTTGCGGCGCTGCGGCGCTGGCCCAGCGCCTGCTGGCGCTGCACCCGGGCATGCGCTACGTGGGTCTGGAAGTCGACCGTGTGCAGATGGTGCGCAACCTGCGGGAGGTGCCCGAGCGCATGCGCTTCGTTGAGGCGGGGGCGCAGCAGATCCCGGAGAAAGCGGCGCAGTTCGACCTGGCGCTGATGCTCAAGTCGCTGCACCATGTGCCCGTGGCGTTGATGGACCGGGCGCTGGCCGAAGTGGCGCGCGTGCTGCGACCGGGCGGACATCTCTACGTTTCGGAGCCGGTGTACGGCGGCGCCTTCAACGAGGTGATCAAGATCTACAACGACGAAGGTGTGGTGCGCGCGGCGGCGCAGGCGGCGCTCGATCGCGCCCTGGCGGCAGCGGCATCGCCGTGGATGCAGGTGGCCGAGGAGCGCTTTGCCACGCGGGTGCATTACGCCGACTTCGCCGAGTTCGAGCGGCGCATGATGCATCCCACGTTTGCCGAGCACCACATCACCGATGCGCTGCGCGCCCGTACGGCGGCCGCGTTCGCGCCGCACTGCGCGGCGGACGGCGCCACGTTCGAGCGGCCCATGCGCGTGCGGCTGCTGCGGCGCGCGGCGTGAACGGCTTTTGACTCCCTGGCGGCACGAGGCCGCGCAATTTGATAACGTGCGCGCTCCGGCGGCAGGTGCCGTGCGCCGTGCCGCGCTCCAAGGAGAGATGCATGCTGCAGGACAATCTCGAGAACGATCTCATGGCCTTGCTGCCCTCGGGTGGCGCGGCGAGCCGGCGCCGGGCGCTGGGCCTGATGCTGGGGGCGGGTTACGCGGCCGCGGCCGCGCCCGTCATGGCGCAGACCGCGATCGAAACCCCGGCCGACGGCCTGGAGGTGGGCGAGGTCAACTTCCCCTCGGGCGATTTCCAGGTGCACGCCTACCGCGCCGCGCCCAAGGGCAAGACGGGCCTGCCGGTGATCCTCGTCGTCTCGGAGATCTTCGGCGTGCACGAGTACATCGCCGACGTTTGTCGGCGCTTGGCGCATGAGGGCTATCTCGCCATTGCGCCCGACCTGTTCGAGCGCCAGGGCGACCCCATGGCCTACGGCGAACTTGCCAAGCTGATGAGCGAGGTGATCGCCAAGGTGCCGGACGCGCAGGTGATGCGCGATCTGGACGCGGCGGCCGCCTGGGCCGGTGCGCATGGCGGCGACGCGAAGAAGCTGGGCATCACCGGCTTTTGCTGGGGCGGGCGCATCACCTGGCTGTACGCCGCGCATGCGCCTGTGAAGGCCGCCGTGGCCTGGTATGGGCGCCTGGCGGGGCAGGACACGGCCCTGCAGCCGAAACAGCCCCTGGCGCTGGCCGCGCAGGTCAAGGCGCCGGTGCTGGGTCTGTACGGCGGCAAGGACGAGGGCATACCCCAGGCGAGCATTGACGAGATGAAGGCGCTTCTGTCCAAGGCGGGCGCACCGGCCAACGAGGCGCAGTTCGTGGTTTATCCTGACGCCCCCCACGCTTTCCACGCCGACTACCGCGCGAGCTATCGCAAGGAAGCGGCCGAGGATGGCTGGAAGCGTGCCCTTGCGTGGTTCAAGCAACACGGATTGGGCTGAATAACAGGTAGATCAGGCGCTTGGCAAGCAATGGCAAGCGTTGACAGCAATGATTTTGATAGTGATCATCGGCGCCACGCTGGCGGCCGGTATTGGCAGCGTGTGGCTGGCGGCGATGCTGCTGCTTCTGGGCATGGGCGGGCGCGGGCGCGTCGGGCCGCAGCACTTGCTGAGCCTGGCGGCGGGCGCGCTGCTGTCCACGGCGTTCATGGCGGTGCTGCCCGAGGCCTTCGAGGACCACCCCGCGCAGCCGCTCTTCGTCACGCTGCTGCTCGGGCTGGTGTTCTTTTTCATCCTGGAGAAGGCCGAGCTCTGGCACCACGGCCATGAGCACGGCACGCAGGCCGGCGTGCTCGACGATTCCGCCCGTGGCCACGATCACGACCACGACAACGACCATGGACACCTGCACCACGGGCATGGCCGCGGCGGCTGGGCGCTGATCGCCGGCGACAGCCTGCACTGCTTTGGCGACGGCGTGATGATCGCCTCGACCTTCGTCGCCGATGTGCGCCTGGGAATCGTGGCCGCGCTCTCGGTGCTGGCACACGAGGTGCCGCACCACGTGGGCGACCTCGTGGTGCTGCGCCGGGGCAAGCGCCGGGCCGCGCTGCTCAAGGTCTCGCTCGCGGGCGCGGCCACCAGCCTGGGCGGGGTGGCGGGCTATTTCATCGTTGGCCACTGGGAGGGGCTGCTGCCGTACTTCCTCGCGGTTGCGGCCAGCAGCTTCATCTACGTGGCGCTGGCGGACCTGATTCCGCAGCTGCAGCGGCGCATGTCGGCCGCGCAGGCGCTGGTGCAGATCCTCTGGCTGATCGGCGGCATGGGCGCGGTGATGCTGGTCAGCAGCCTGGCGCACCACGCTCACTGATACGGATTTGCCTTCGATCGCAGGGCTCATTCCCCGCGCAGCAACTCCCGCACCGCCGCGACCTGGCGGCGCGAGACGGGCAGCAGTTCGGTCGTGCCCGACAGGCGCACCGCCCAGCCATCGCCCTCTTCGAGTTCGGGGTGGCGCTCCAGCGCGCGCAGCGCATGGCGCGCGACCAGGGCGTTGCGGTGGATGCGCACGAAGGCCTGCGGGTGGTGTTCGTGCAGCTCGCTCAGCGAGCCGTCGATCACGTAGCCGCGCGCAATGGTTCTGAGCGTGAGGTACTTGAGCTCGGCGCGCACGTACAGCACCTCGGCCAGGGGGATGCGTTCGGTGCGGCCCTGGTCCTGCACCAGCAGGCTCGGCCCGTCGGCGGCGGGTGCGGTCGCCGCCGGGGCGTGGCGCCGCTGCACCCGGCCGAGCGCCTGCTGCAGACGCTCGCGGCGCACCGGCTTGGTCAGATAGTCGGCCGCCTCCAGCTCGAAGGCCGAGAGCGCGTGCTCGGCGTGCGCCGTCACGAAGATGATCGCGGGCGGGCTCGCCAGGCGCTGGATCTGGTGGGCAAGCGCCATGCCGTCGATGCCGGGCATGTGGATGTCCAGCAGCACCACGTCGAAGGCCGGCGGCTGCGTGAGCAGCGCCAGCGCCTCGCCCGCGTGCGAGGCCTGGGCCGCCTGATGGCGCGCATCGCATTCGGCCAGCAAGGTCTGCAGGCGTTTGCGCGCCAGCGGCTCGTCGTCGACGATGAGGATGCGCATGGCGGCGCCCGTCATGCGGCGGGCACCGAGAGGCGCACGCGGTAGCGGCCGTCCTGCGCGCCGGCGCTGAAGTCGCATTCCACGTCGTGCAGGAGTTTCAGGCGCGCGCGCACGTTCTTGATCGCGATGCCGTTGCCCGCCGTGGCGGGCTCGCTCGCCAGCGCCCTGGGCGGCAGGGAATTGGTGATGGTGATGGCCACGCGCGCGCCGCGCCGCTCGGTGCGCACCTCGATGAGTGCCGTGAGCGGCGAGGGCTCCACGCCGTGCTTGACGGCGTTTTCCACCAGCGGCTGCAGCAGTAGCGGCGGCACGCGCGCGCCGCTCGCTCGCTCGTCGAGCTGCCAGGCCACCTGCATGCGCTCGCCGAAGCGGATTTGCTCGATTGCCAGGTAGTGGCGCGCCAGTTGCACCTCCTCGGCCAGGCTGGCGCTCTCGCCCTGCTCCAGCAGCGCGTGGCGAAACAGATCGCTCAGGTCTTCGAGCAGCGTCTCGGCCTTGGCCGGGTCCTCGCGCACCAGCGCGATCGCGCTGTTGAGGCTGTTGAAGAGAAAGTGCGGACGGATGCGTGCCTGCAGCTCGGTCAGGCGCGCCGTCGTCGCCGCCGGGGTGCGCGCGCGCGCGCGCAGCACCAGCGCGGCCACCAGCAACGCCGAGAGCAGCGCGCCGCTGGCGGCGCTGGCGATCCAGCGTGGCTCGCCGTCGTCGGGCACCACCATCGTGAGCAGCGCGCAGGCGAGCAGTCCCGCGAGCATGCCGAGCACGACCCCTGCGATGCACTGCAGCGGCAGACGCGCGCCGCGCAGGATGTGCTTGAGGCTGCAGGCCGCGAGCAGCCAGGCGAGCGTGGCGGGCAGCGCGCCCCCGGTCAGCCAGGCCAGGCGCCCCAGCCACTGCGCGGGGCTGCTGGCGAGAAACAGCACCGCCACGCCCAGCACCAGTTCCACGAAGAGCACGGCGCGCAGCACCACGCCCGCGTGACAGGCGTCGAAAATCAGCGCATCGGTGCCCGGACCCCCGCGGGCGGCGGCCGATAGAATTTGCGGCTTTGTCATTGCTGGTACCGTGACCCTCCCGGTGCCGATTATTGCCGCCATGTCCGACCAGCCCATCCCCCCTTCCCACGATCAGCTTGCGAGCAAGGCCCAGGCGTGGTCGGCGCTGTTTTCCGAGCCCATGAGCGATCTCGTCAAGCGCTACACCGCCAGCGTCTTCTTCGACCAGCGCCTGTGGCGGGTGGACATCGCCGGAAGCCTGGCGCACGCCGAAATGCTCGCGGCGCAGGGCATCATCGCCGCGCAGGACCTTGCAGCCATCCGCAGCGGCATGGCCAAGATCACGCAGGAGATCGAGGCCGGGCAGTTTGAGTGGCAGCTCGACCTGGAGGACGTGCACCTGAACATCGAGGCGCGCCTCACGCAGCTCGTGGGCGATGCGGGCAAGCGATTGCACACCGGGCGCAGCCGCAACGACCAGGTGGCCACCGACGTGCGCCTGTGGCTGCGCGGCGAGATCGACCTGATCGACGGCCTGCTGCGCGAGCTGCAGCGCGCGCTCGTCGAGGTGGCGGACAGCAACGTGGACGTGATCCTGCCGGGTTTCACGCACCTGCAGGTGGCGCAGCCGGTGAGCTTCGCTCACCATCTGCTCGCCTACGTCGAAATGTTCGCGCGCGACGAGGCGCGCATGCGCGACGTGCGCCGCCGCGTGAACGTGCTGCCGCTGGGCAGCGCGGCGCTGGCGGGCACCACCTACCCGCTGGACCGTGAGCGCGTGGCGCGCACGCTCGCCATGGAAGGCGTGTGCCAAAACAGCCTGGACGGCGTCTCCGACCGCGACTTCGCGATCGAGTTCTGCGCCGCCGCCAGCCTGGTGATGCTGCACGTCTCGCGCCTGTCTGAGGAGCTGGTGCTGTGGATGAACCAGAGCGTGGGCTTCATCCGCATCGCCGACCGCTTCACCACGGGCTCTTCCATCATGCCGCAGAAGAAAAACCCGGACGTGCCGGAGCTGGCGCGCGGCAAGAGCGGGCGCGTGGTCGGCCATCTGATGGGCCTGATCACGCTGATGAAGGGCCAGCCGCTCGCCTACAACAAGGACAACCAGGAGGACAAGGAGCCGCTGTTCGACACCGTCGACACGCTCAAGGACACGCTGCGCATCTTCGCCGAGATGATCGGCGGACAGGTCAACCCCGCCACCGGCGCGAAGGAGGGCGGCATCACCGTGAACGCCCAGGCCATGCGCGCGGCGGCGATGAAGGGCTACGCCACGGCCACCGATCTGGCGGACTATCTCGTCAAGAAGGGCCTGCCGTTTCGCGACGCGCACGAGACCGTGGCGCACGCGGTCAAGGCGGCGCAGGGCGAGGGCGTGGATCTGTCGCAGCTGCCGCTGGCCACGCTGCAGGGCTTCAATGCGTCGATCGAGGCCGATGTGTTCGACGTGCTCAGTCTCGAAGGGTCGCTCAACGCCCGCAAGACGCTAGGCGGCACGGCCCCCGTGCAGGTGCGCGCGCAGATCGCGCGCCACCGTGCGCGGCTGGTGGAGCCTTTAAAAGCATAGCTGTCAACGCGCTGCAGCATTGAAATTCAAATATAAAAATACCTGAAATCGTTTACTGAAAAGCGCCACCAGCTCCTTAATTCATATTCCCCCGCTCCAGGAGACTTTCATGCATCTGACCCGTCGCTACCTTCTGGCCGCCGCCGCGGCCCTCGGCAGTCTGCCCGCCTGGGCCAGTGACAGCAAGCCGCTGCGCGTGCTCGTGGGCTTTCCTCCGGGCGGCGGCACCGATGCCATCGCGCGCCTGCTGGCCGACAAGCTCAAGGATCTGCTGGGCCGCGCCGTGGTCGTGGAAAACCGCGCCGGCGCGGGCGGACAGCTGGCCGCGCAGACGCTCAAGAACGCCGAGGCGGACGGCAGCACCCTCTTCATCACGCACGACCACACCATCTCCATCCTGCCGCAGGTGGTGAAGAACCCCGGGTTCGATCCCGACAAGGACTTTGTCGCCGTGGGCGGCTTCGCCTCCTTCGTCAACTGCTTCGCCGTCTCGGGCGGCACGCCCGTGAAGAGCTTCGACGAGTACGTGCAGTGGGTGAAAACGAAGAACGAGGGCAAGAGCGCGGTGGGCATCCCGGCGCCCGCGTCCACGCCCGAGTTCCTCGTCAAGCTCATCGGCCAGCGCTACCAGCTCGACCTCGTGGCCGCGCCCTACCGCGGCAGCGCCCCCCTGATCGCCGACATGCTGGGCAACCAGATTCCCGCGGGCATCGGTTCGGTGCCGGATTTCATCGAGAACCACCGCGCGGGCAAGCTGCGCGTGGTGGCGGTGCTGGGCACCCAGCGCCAGGCGCAGCTGCCTGATGTGCCGACGTTCGACGAGCTCGGCGTCAAGGGTTTCGAGGATCTGCCCTACTACGGCTTCTTCGCCCCCAAGGGCACGCCTGCCGCGTTCATCCAGCAGTTTTCAGCGGCGCTGGCGAAGGTGGTGCAGATGCCCGACGTGAAGCAGCAGCTCACCACCATGGGCCTGACGGTCGATGCGATGACGCCCGAGCAGCTCACCCGGCGCGAGCATGCCTACACGGCGGCGTGGAAGCGCATCATCGGCGAGAGCGGCTTCAAACCGCAGTGATTCTTCGGGTGGGTCGGGCCGGCTCGGCCCGGTCGTCCAGCCAGCGCTGAAGCGCCTCGATCGGCAGTGGCCGGCTGAACAGGTAACCCTGATAGGTGCGGCAGCCGTTCTCCAGCAGAAAGGCACGCTGCTCGGGGGTTTCCACGCCTTCGGCGATGGCCTGCAGGCCCAGGCTGTCGGCCAGCGCCACCACCATGCGCGCGATGGCCGCGTCGTTGCTGTCCACGAGCACGTCGCGCACGAAGCTCTGGTCGATCTTGAGCTGGTCGAGCGGCAGGCGCTTGAGGTAGGCGAGCGACGAATAACCCGTGCCGAAGTCGTCGAGCGAGAAGCCCACGCCGTGGTTCTTGAGCGTCTGCATCTTCTCGATCACGGCCTCGATGTTCTCGATCAGCAGGCTTTCGGTGATCTCCAGCTTGAGCCGCGTGGCGGGCGCCCCCGTGGCGCGCAGGATGCCCAGCACCTGCTGGACGAAGTCCGTGTGGTGAAACTGGCGCGCGCTCACGTTCACCGCGATCGACAGGCCCGCCGTCGCGCGGGTTCGCGCCCACGTGGTCAGCTGGTGGCAGGCGGCTTCCAGCATGTGCTGGCCCAGCGGCACGATGAGCCCGCTCTCCTCGGCCAGGGCGATGAATTCGCCCGGCGCGACGATGCTGCCGTCAGGTTTGCGCCAGCGCACCAGCGCCTCCACGCCGAGCACGGCGCCCGTCTGGTCGATCTGCGGCTGGTAGTAGGGCAGGAATTCGCCGCGCTGCAGGCCGTCGCGCATGGCGCGCTCCAGCGCCGTGCGCGCGTCCACGGCCGACTGCATCTGCGGGTCGAAGAACGAGAGCGTGTTGCGCCCCGAGGCCTTGGCGCGGTACATCGCCATGTCCGCCTGCTTGAGCAGTTGCGCGACGGACGTGGGTGTGTCGCCGAACAGCGCCACGCCCATGCTGGCGCTGTGGTGGTGGGACTGGCCGGCGAGCTCGTAGGGCTGCTCCAGCGTGCGCAGCAGGCGGGTGCCCAGCGTCTTGATCCGGGAGACGAGTTGCGTGGTCTGGGTGGGCAGGCCTTCGACGAGGACGACGAATTCGTCTCCGCTCATGCGGGCCACGGTATCGCCCTCGTGCACGCAGCTGGCGAGCCGCTGGCCGATCTGCTTGAGCAGCAGGTCGCCCACATCGTGGCCGCGCGTGTCGTTGAGCGCCTTGAAGTTGTCCAGATCGAGCAGCAGCAGCGCGCCGCCCGTGCGGTTGCGCAGGCCGTTCACCAGCGCGTGCTCCAGCCGGTCGGTGAGCAGGCGCCGGTTGGGCAGGCCCGTGAGCGGATCGTTGAAGGCGAGCTGCTGGATGCGTTCCTCGTTGAGCTTTTTCTGGGAAAGATCGGAGAAGGCCACGACATAGTGCGTGGGAGCCCCCTGGGCATCGCGCACCGCGGCCACCGAAAGCCATGTGGGATAGATTTCCCCACCCTTGCGCTGGCCCGGGGCTTCGCCCTGCCAGCTGCCGTCGCGGTCGATCTGCTGCTTCATGCGGACGAAAAAACCGCCGGACTTCTTGTGGTCCCCCAGCAAGGGCATGGGGTGCCCGATCACATCGTCGCGCGTGTGCCCGGAGATGGTGGTGAAGGCCTGGTTGATCGTCAGCACGGTGCCGTCCGCCCTGAGGACGGCCATGCCTTCGCTGCTGTTGTCGAACACCGTGGCGTTCAGGCGCAGTTCGTCTTCCAGGCGCTTGCGCTCGGTGATGTCAAGCATCACGCCGACGATGCCGCCCACCTTGCCGTCCAGGTCGGTGAAGGTCGCCTTGTGAAACTGCACCTGGTGTACCAGCCCGTCGCCGTACTGCACCGGGCCCTCGTAGCTGCGCCGCCCGGGCTCGCTCAACAGCTCGCGATCCGCGACCGCGTTGTACGCCGTGAGGATGTTCGGTTCGACTTCTTCCAGCGTCTTGCCGATCACCTGATCGATCGGCTTGCCCAGCACGCGCTCGAACGCCGGGTTGGCGCCGAGGTAGCGCGCCTGCGTGTCCTTGTAGAAGATCGGCGTGGGAATGGCTTCGAGCAGCTGGCGCAGAAAACTCAGCTGGCCGCGCAGCGCCTCGGTGCGCTCGCGCACCTGGTGCTCCATCTCGGCGTTGGCGCGCTCCAGCGCCGCCGTGCGTTCCTGCAGCAGACGCTGGGTGCGCCGGCGCTGGGTGATGTCCATGCCCGTGCCGTGGTAACCGAGAAAGCGCCCCTGCGCGTCAAAGCGCGGCGCGCCGCTGATCGACAGGTAGCTGGTGCTGCCGTCGGGCGTGACCAGGCCGTACTCGAAATTGCGGAAGGTCTCATGGCGCTCGTGCTGCGCGATGTGCTCGGCCAGCTGCTCCTGGCTCACGCCGATGAGCGGATGTTCCCAGCGGCGCTTGGCCATGAAGTACTCGGGCGTGATCCTGAGCTTGGTGTAGATGTCACCGTAGACATGGGTGATGCGGAACTCTTCATCGGACTCCCAGAACCAGTCCGATGACAGCCGGGTGTAGGTGTCCAGCGTCTGCGTGCGCTCGCGCACCAGGTTCTCGGCATCCTCGCGGGCCGTGCGCAGCGCCCGCATGGCGCGGTGGCGCTCGGTGATGTCGGTGTAGGAGGAGACCGCGCCGCCGCCGGGCAGCGGCCGGTCGGCCACGGCGATGACCTGCCCCTGCGGCGTTTCAAACTGGAAGTCGTTGCTCTTGCCCTCGCGCAGGCGCTGCACGCGCTCTTGCAGGCGCTGGCGAACCTGCGCGTTGTTCATGCCTGCCTGGCTCAGGAAGTGCAGCACCATCGCCTGCATCGTCTGGCCGCGGCAGGCTTGCTCGCCGGGCCAGCCCGCCAGCTCCAGGTAGCGCTGGTTCCACACCACGAGCCGCAGGTTTTCATCGAAGAGCGACACGCCCTCGTCGATGTGTTCAATCGCCTGGTGCAGCCGCGCGATGCTGAAGCTCACGGTGGTGGTCGCGTGGTGCAGCAGTTCGCTCAGATTGGCCGCTGGCGCCGCGGAGGGCGGGGACGGCAGCGGGTGGCGCTGCCCCGCATGAGCGGTCTGCAGCAGCGAGGTGACGCAAAAGCGCACGATGCGCACCAGCGGCCTGACCACCGGCAGCGGGCCGGCCATGGTGAAGCAGGTGAGACGTTCGCCGTTGATGTCGATGGGCGTCAGCATGCCTTCGAGCATCACGTCCGAGCGTGCCGCCTCCTCGCTGCTGACGCTGCATTCGCCCAGCTCGCCGCGCATGATGCGCAGCGCCCGCGGGTGAGTCTGCCCGATGCGCGCCCGCTCGCTGGAGGCGATGATGCGCCCGGTGTCGTCCATGAAATTGCACACCAGTGACAACTCGGCGTGCAGCATGTCGCACAGATCCTGACCGAACTGAACGTCGAAATGCGTGGACATGAAAGGTTGCGAAGGTTCTTCTGCGCTGCACAATGACACGACTGCAACAAACTCGCAAGTCGGGTTTGCCGCAACAATAAGTCAGTTTTACATTTTGCGCTGCCTTCAAGAGCGGACGGAGGGGACATGCTCCAAAAACAGTGGCGGATCGGCGCTGTGCTCGCCGGTCTGCTGGCCCTTGGCGTGGGCAGCGCGCAGGCGCTCGGCGTCATCAGCGTGTCGCCGCGCGGCGAGGTGGCGCAGGTGCGGCAGGTGGTGGTGAAGTTCGATGCGCCCGCGGTGAGTTTTGGCGATCCCAAGGCCCCGGCGCCGTATGCCGTGCAATGCAGCGACGCGCAGGCCGCTCGCGGACAGGCGCGCTGGCTCAGCGACCGCGAGTGGGTCTGGGACTTCACGCAGGATCTGCCGCCGGGTGTGCGCTGCGAGATCACGCCGCGCGCCCAATTCAAGTCAGCCTCCGGCGCCGCCTGGTCCAGGCCTGCCGCTTACAAATTCAATACCGGCGGTCCCATCGTGCAGGACATCTGGCCGCGAACCTGGGGTGCGATCGAAGAGGGGCAGTACTTCATCCTCGGGCTCAGCGGCGCGGCCACGACGCAGAGCGTGCTTGAGCACGTCTGGTGCGATCTGGACGGCGTAGGCGAGCGCGTGCCGGTGCGCGCGATCGAGGGTGCGGATAGACAGGCGCTGCTGCGCTCGCGCCGCCTCTGGGACGAGGCGCAGAAGGAGCCGCTGCGCTACCCGGTGCTCGCGTGCGCGCGCCGCGCCACGGCGGGCAGCCACCTGCAGCTGGTGTACGACAAGGGTGTGCAGACCGCCAGCGGCGTGGCCAATCAGGTCGTGCGCCGGTTCAAGTTCCAAGTGCGCGAGGCCTTCAGCGCCGATTTTTCCTGCGAGCGTGAAAACGCCCAGGCGGCCTGCCTGCCGATACGGCCGATGCGCCTGGGCTTCAACGCGCCGGTGACGCGCAAGCTGGCGCTGGCGATCCGGCTCAAGGGCGGCGGGCAGACGCTTTCGCCGCACGTGGATGAGGGCGAGGGCGGCGCGCCCGATGATCTGGTGCAGGCCGTCGTGTTCTCCGGCCCGTTCGCGCCCGAGACGCCCTACACGCTGGAGCTGCCCGCGCACTGGCAGGATGCGTCGGGCAGGCCGCTTGCCAACGCGCAGAGTTTTCCGCTCCAGGTCGCGACCGGCCCGATGCCGCCGCTGGCCAAGTTCGCCGCCGCGCCCTTCGGCATCATCGAGCGCTTCGCCGAGGGGACGGATGGCCCGGCACTGCTGCCCGTGACCGTGCGCCGCGTCGAGCAGCATCTGAAGATCCAGGGCTGGCAGCCCGGGGCCGCGGCGGGCCGGGTGAGCACCCTCACGCCCACGAGCGACGCCGAGATCATCCGGTGGCTGAGCCGCGTGGCGCAGTTCGAGTCGCTGTGGCTCAAGCGCGACGAAGCCGAGAAGGCGGTCAGGGATCCTTTGCCGCCGCCCATAAAGAAGGCGCGGACAGGCCAGGAGGGCGACGATGCCGCCAACACCTCGCCGGACGAGCGTGTGTACGTTCAGGCGCGGCGTGTCTCCCTGCTCGCGGGGCGCGAGGGCGTCAAGACGCTGACCCTGCCCGAAGCCAGGGGCGATGATCCGCGCCCCTTTGAAGTGGTCGGCATTCCGCTGCCCACGGGCTTCAACGTGGTGGAAATCGCCTCGCCCCTGCTGGGGCAGGCGCTGCTGGGCGCGGGCTACGGCAGCGAGCGCACCATGTACGTGCGCACCACGGCGCTGGTCACCAACCTGGGGGTGCATTTCAAGCTGGGGCGTGAAAACGCGCTCGCCTGGGTCACGAGCCTGGACAAGGGCGAGCCGGTCGCGGGCGCCACGGTGCGCGTGTCCACCTGCGAGGGCAAGGAGCTGGCCACGGCCAAAACGGACGAGCAGGGCATCGCGCGGCTGCAGGGTCTGTCGCCCGAGGCGCCCATGTGCCAGACGCCCGACTGGCGCCAGGCCTACTTCGTGAGCGCGCGCACGCAGGGCGACATGGCCTTTACCTGGAGCGACTGGCAGCGCGGCATCGAACCCTGGCGCTTCAATCTGCCGAGCAGCATGTCCGAACAGCCGGACGAGCTGGTGCACACCGTGTTCGACCGCACGCTGGTGCGTGCCGGCGAAACGGTGTCCATGAAGCATCTGCTGCGCGTGCAGACGGGTGGCGGTTTTGCCTTGCCGCAGGAGCGCCCGGACGAGCTCATCGTCACCCACGTGGGCAGTGGCCAGCAGTACCGGCAGCCGCTGGCGTGGCGGCGCACGCCCACGGGCGGGCTGAGCGCCGTCAGTGCCTTTCATGCGCCGCCTGGCGCCAAACTGGGCGAGTACCAGGTGCAGCTGGGCTGGGCGCGTGGCGGGCGGCGCCATGACAGCGGGCTGTTCCGGGTGGAGGAATTTCGCCTGCCGGTGTTCGAGGGACGCATCGGCCCCGTGGACGCCCGGCCTCTGGTGCACGTCGGCGAATTGCCGACCGCGGTGCAGGTGGCCTACGTGGCCGGCGGTCCCGCGGCGCGGCTGCCGGTGCGGGTGTCGGCCATGGTGCGCGCCAGGGCGCTGGAGTTCGATGCCTACCCCGGATTCAGCTTCGCGGTGGCGCGCGAGCGCGAGCCGGCGCAGGATGATGAAGCCGAGGCCGGGTCGAGCCAGGCCGAGCAGCACACCCGTGTGGTGGCCGACAAGCTCGCGCTCACGCTCGACGGCAACGGCATGGGCCAGGTGACGGTGCCGGACCTGCCCGTCTCGCGCCATCCGCAGGAGCTCGTGCTCGAAGCCACCTATGCCGATCCGAACGGCGAAGTCCAGACGCTGCGCAGCACGCAGCCGCTGTGGCCCGCGGCCGTCGTCGCCGGCATCAAGGCCGAGGGCTGGGTGTCCTCGGGCAAGCGCATGCGCTTTCAGGCGCTCGCGCTTTCCGTCGATGGCACGGTGCTCAAGGGTGTGCCGCTCACGGTGCAGGCCATCGCGCGCACCACCACCTCGAGCCGCAAGCGCCTGGTGGGGGGCTTCTACAGCTACGACAACCAGACCCGGACCAAGGACCTGGGGACCGTGTGCACCGGCGTGAGCGACAGCCGGGGGCTGGTGCTGTGCGATGCCAGGCTGGCCCAGCCCGGCGAGATCCAGCTCGTGGCCACGGCGCGCGACAAGGACGGCAACGAGGCGCAGGCGGCCACCACGGTCTGGATCACGCGCGAGGGCGAGCTGTGGTTCGGCGGCGACGACAACGACCGCATCGACCTGCTGCCCGAGAAGAAAAGCTACGAGCCCGGCGAGACCGCCCGGCTACAGGTGCGCATGCCGTTTCGCCGTGCCACGGCGCTCGTGAGCGTGGAGCGCGAGGGCATCCTGTCCACGCGGGTGATGCAGCTTGACGGCAAGGACCCGACGATCGCGATCAAGATCGACGAGCACTGGTCGCCCAACGTCTACGTGAGCGCGCTGGTGCTGCGCGGGCGCTTGCGCGAGGTGTCGTGGTACAGCTTCTTCACCTGGGGCTTCAAGGCGCCGCGCGAGTGGTGGCGGGCGTTTCGGGTGGAGGGCAAGGAATACATCGCGCCCACGGCCATGGTCGATCTCTCCAGGCCCGCGTACAAGCTGGGCGCCACCGAGCTGCGCGTGGGCGCGAAGGCGCACCGCATCGCCGTGAGCGTCAGGGCCGATCAGGCCAGCTACCAGGTGCGCGGCAAGGCCAGGGTGACGATAGAGGCCACGTTGCCCGACGGCAAACCGGCCGCGCACGCGCAGGTGGCGGTGGCCGCAGTGGACCAGGCGCTGCTGGAGCTGATGCCCAACACCAGCTGGAATCTGCTCGATGCCATGCTGCAACGCCGCGCCTGGGGCGTGAGCACGTCCACGGCGCAGATGCAGATCGTCGGGCGGCGCCATTACGGCCGCAAGGCCGTGCCCGCGGGCGGTGGCGGCGGCCATGCGCCCACGCGCGAGCTGCTCGACACGCTGCTGCTGTGGAAGCCCCTGGTGGAGCTGGACGCCCAAGGCCGTGCCGTGGTGCAGGTGCCGCTCAACGATACGCTCACCACGTTCGAGATCGTGGCCGTGGCCGATTCGGGCGTGGGCCTGTTCGGCACCGGCAAGACCAGCATCCGCGCCACGCAGGATCTGCAGATCATCAGCGGCCTGCCGCCGCTGGTGCGCGAGGGCGATGCCTTCCGCGCGCAAATCACGCTGCGCAACACCACCGAACGGGCGATGAAGGTGCAGGTGGCGCCGCGCGCCACCCTGCTCAAGCTGGAGCGGCAGACGGTGGACATTCCCGCGGGCGAGGCGCGCGAGCTGGCGTGGGACGTGACGGCGCCGGCACAGCTCGCGGGCACGCGCGCGCAGGCGCTGCTCTGGGAGATCGAGGCGCACGACACCCTGGGCCGGGCGCGCGATGCGCTCAAGCTGAGCCAGCGCCTGATCCCGGCCGTGCCGCTCACGGTGCAGCAGGCCACGCTCACGCAGCTCGATGCCGGCCTGAGCCTGCCGGTGGCCGCGCCGCGCGACGCGCTGCCCGGCCGCGGCGGTCTCAAGCTTGCGCTGCAGCCCAGGCTGGCCGAGGGCCTGCCCGGCGTGCGCGACTGGTGGGCCAATTACCCGTTCAGCTGCCTGGAGCAGCGCGCGAGCAAGGCCGTGGGCATGGATGACGCCAAGGCCTGGCAGGTGCTGTCGGCGCAGCTGCCGACCTATCTCGATGAAGATGGCCTGGCGTACTACTTTCCGCCGAGCGCCGGCATGTCGCACCAGGGCAGCGACACGCTCACGGCGTATCTGCTCGCGATGGCCGACGAAGCCTCGCGCCTGCAGGCGTCATTCGCGCTGCCGCCCGATGCGCTCGAGGCGATGCAGCAGGGCCTGGCCGCCTTCGTCCAGGGGCGCCTGCAGCGGCGCTTCTGGAGCCCGCGCAAGGACCTCGATCTGCGCAAGCTCTCGGCCATCGAGGCGCTGTCGCGCTACGGCAAGGCCGATGCGCGCTGGCTGGCTTCGATCACCATCGCGCCCAACGAGTGGCCCACGCATGCCGTACTCGACTGGATCAATATCCTCAAGCGCGTCCAGGCGGTGCCGCAGCGTGAAGAGCGGCTGCGCGAGGCCATGCAGATCATGCGCGCGCGCCTGTCCTGGCAGGGCACGCGCGTGACCTTCAGCACCGAACGCAGCGACTACTGGTGGTGGCTGATGCAGAACGGCGACGTGAACCTCGCGCGCCTGATTCTCACCGTGATCGATGACCCAGCGTGGAAGGACGACATGGGGCGCCTGGCCAATGGCTTCATCGCGCGCCAGCAGGGCGGTGCCTGGCACACGACCACGGCCAACCTCTGGGGTGCGCTGGCGCTGCAGGCGTTCAGCGCCCGGTTCGAGGCCGCGCCCGTCACCGGCATCACGCGCGCCGCCCTGGGTGGTGCCCAGGCCAGCGTCGACTGGGCGAAGGTGGTGCGCGCCAAGGCCACGGGCGAGGTCGGCGCGATGCACCAGGGCACCTGGTTCGGCGCCCCGGTGGCGCCCGGCAACTGGCTGAACAACACCCTGTTCCTGCCCTGGGGCCAGAACGCGGCGGCAGGCGAATTGCGGGTGAGCCACCGGGGGACGGGCAAACCGTGGCTCACCGTGCAGTCGGTGGCGGCGATCGAGCTCAAGGCGCCGTTCAGCGCGGGCTACACCCTCACGCGCACGGTGACGCCGGTGGAACAGGCCGACAAGAATCTGCCCGCGGGCCATTATTCGCGCGGCGACGTGCTGCGCGTGACGCTGCAGGTGAACGCGCAGACCGACATGACGTGGGTGGCGGTGACCGATCCGGTACCGGCAGGCGCGACGATCCTCGGCAGCGGCCTGGGGCGCGATTCGGAAATCGCCACGCGCGGCGAAACGCGCGAGGGCGACGGCTGGCCGGCGTTCGAGGAACGCTCGTTCGAAGCCTACCGCGCCTACTACCAGTACCTGCCCAAGGGAGAGAGCATGCTGCAGTACACCGTGCGGCTGAACAACCCCGGCAGCTTTGCGCTGCCTCCGAGCCGGGTCGAGGCGCTGTACGCGCCCGAGATGTTCGGCGAAGCGCCCAATGCCCGTGTCGTGGTCGAGCGCAAGGAAACGGAAAAACAGTAGCATTTCCCGCCGCCCCATCCGCGTTTGCGGCGATTTTGTTATAAAGAGCTGGCGTTCTGCCCGGTGGCCGGGCGCTCTTCGATCAGCGGGAGTGGACCGTGCAACTGGTGCGTAGCCTCGGACACTGGGTGGTGGCCGCCGCCGTGTTGGCGGTGGGGCTGCTGCTCACGTGGATGCTGACGCACCGGCAGCTGCTGGCCAACGAGCAGATGCAGCGCGAACGCCTTTCGCAGGCGGTGAGCGCCACCACCGATGCGCTCGCGCAGCGCGTTCGTGCGTATGCCGATCTGGTTGCCGGGGTGCGGGACCTCTTCCTGGCCAATCCGCAGCTCACCTGGCGCCAGTTCGATCGGGTGGCCCGGGGGCGCGATTTTCCCCGGGACTACCCCGAGCTGCGTCACCTGACATTCACGCGCGTCGTCGGCGCCGCGGAGCTGCCCGCCTTCGAACAGCGCCTGCGTGATCAGGCGCGTGAAGCGGGTGTGGCCGTCGAAGGCCGCATCATCCATCCGGTGCTCGAGCGCTCCGAGCATCACATCGTCGAATACCTCTGGTCGCGCGAGGATGAACCCCATCTCCTGGGGATGGACGTCGGGGCCCATCCCGCAAGCCTGCAAGCGCTGGCGCGGGCGCGCGAGACCGGGGAGCCCGTGGTTTCGCCGCCGCTGGATCCGGCCGGGGCCCGGGATGAGTCGCGGGCCTTCACGCTGCGCTATCCCGTGTTTGGCGAAGCCACGCCAGGGGGCGACGGCAGGCCACGCTTCATCGGCACGGTGGCGGCCACCGTGGGCATCGGTGCGATGCTCGACGGCCTGCGGTTCGGTGGCGCGATCCGTCCGGTGGCGCTGCAGTGGCGCGATGACGGGGCCGTCGGGGCGGCGCCGGGGCCGGGTGCCTCGCAGTGGCTGGGGGAAACGGCCGACCTCGGAGCGCTCTGGCAGCAGCGGGGTCCGCAGCAGGAGGCCACGCTGCCGATTCTGGGCAGGCGCTGGCGGCTCATCTATGTGCCCGCGCAGCCGCTGCTGTCCTCGGCCGAAGCCACGCTGCCGCGCTGGATGGCGGGCGCGGGCGGCGCCTTGTCCGTGCTGCTGGCGCTGGGCGCGTGGTTGCTGCTGGCCCAGCGCGCGCGCGCCGCAGCGCTGGTGGATGAGGCCGATGCCAGACGCCGCAGCAGCGAGCAGCGCCTGCGCGCGATGTTCGAGCAGGCGGCGGTGGGCGTGGCCATGATCGACATGCGCACGCTGCGCTTCGAGCGTGTGAACCGCAAGTATTGCGACATCATCGGCTACACACCAGAGGAATTGCTGAAGCTGACCGTTCCCGATGTCTCCGACAGCCTGGATACACCGGTCAACGACGATCTGCGCAGCCAGCTCAGGCGGGGGCAGATTTCAGCCTTTCACATGGAAAAGCGGCTGCGGCGCAAGGATGGATCGCTGGTCTGGGTGGACCTGACGGTGGCGCCGGTGCTGCGCGATGGGGGGCCGCCGCTGTACAACGTGGGCGTGATCCAGGACATCACCGAGCAGCGCGCGATGCGCGAAGAGCTGCAAGCGAGCGAGCAGCGCCTGCGCGGCATCCTCGATCACCTGCCGCTGGGCATTGCCATGTGGCACAGCGGCCGCGTGGTGTTTCGCAACCGTTCGTTCGTCCAGCTCACGGGTTACGGCGAGGGCATCATGATGACCGGCGAGCAGTGGTGGCACATGGCCTACCCGGACGATGCGGTGCGCCAGCGCGCACGCACGCGCTGGAAGGAGCGCTGCCTGCAGGCCAAGTCGCACGGCGGCTTCGTCGAGTGGGACGAATACGAAATCTGCTGCGCCGACGGACGCATGAAGCCGGTCGGCATCTCGGGCATTTTGCTCAAGAGTTCGCAGCTTTTCATTCTGGAAGACCTGAGCCAGCACAAGGCGGCCGAGGATGAAATCAATGCCCTGGCCCATTACGACGCGCTCACGGGGCTGGCGAACCGGCGCATGCTGGTGGAGCGCTTCGGCCACGCGCTGGCCGCCAGCGCCGCCAACGGGCAGTGCGGCGCGGTGCTGATGCTGGACCTGGACCACTTCAAGACGCTCAATGAGACGCGCGGGCACGAGCGTGGTGACGCGCTGCTGCGGCTGGTGGCGGCGCGCCTGCGTGCCTGCGTCGCCCAGGACGATGTGCTCGCGCGTCATGGCGATGATGAATTCGTCGTGGTGCTCGCGGGCGCGCATGCGACGCTGGAGCAGGCGCGCACCCAGGCGCGTGCGGTGGGCGAGCGCATTCTCGGCGCCTTGCGCGCGCCCTTCATGCTCGAAGGCGGGCTCTATCACACCACGGTCAGTGTGGGGGCCGCGGTCTTTCTCGGGCAGGAAGAGGCCGTGGATGAATTGCTGCGTCAGGCGGACATGGCCATGCATCAGGCCAAGGCAGCCGGGCGCGACACGCTGCGCTTTTACGATCCGCGGATCCAGACGCAGGTGCAGGCGCGCGCGAGCCTGGAGCGCGATCTGCGCGGCGCGCTGGAGCTGGGCCAGTTCGAGCTGCACTACCAGGCGCAGGTGGACGGCGGGCGCATCATCGGCGCCGAGGCGCTGGTGCGCTGGCGCCATCCGGTCCGGGGCACCATCGTGCCCGCGGAATTCATCGCGCTGGCCGAGGAGACGGGACTGATCATGGCGCTGGGCGACTGGGTGCTGCGCACGGCCTGCGCCCAGCTGGCGCTGTGGGCGCGCCAGCCCCGGCTGGCCGAGCTGACGCTGGCCGTGAACATCAGTCCGCGGCAGTTTGCGCAGGCCGATTTCGTGGCGCAGGTGCTGGCCGCAATCGCGGGCAGCGGCGCCGATCCGCGCCGGCTGGAGCTGGAAGTGACCGAGGGGCTGCTGCTGCAGGACGTGGAGGACACCATCGCCAAGATGGTCCAGCTCAAGGCCTACGGTCTTGATTTTTCGCTCGACGATTTCGGCACCGGCTATTCGTCGCTCGCCTACCTCAAGCGCCTGCCGCTCGACCAGCTCAAGATCGACCAGAGCTTCGTGCGCGACGTGCTCGTGGACCCCAACGATGCGGCGATCGCGCGCACCGTCGTGGCCCTGGGCAACAGCCTGGGCCTGCGCGTGATCGCCGAAGGGGTGGAAACCGAGGCGCAGCGCGTGTTCCTCAAGCGCCACGGGTGCGATGCGTGGCAGGGCTATCTGCTGAGCCCGCCGGTGCCCGCGCCGGACTTCGAGGCGCTGGTGCGCAGAGGCGTTTCGTTCCCGTGAAGGCCGTGGCGTCGTGGGCGCTGGCGCTGGCCATGGCGGTGCCCGCCGTGTCGGCCTGGGGGCTGCCCACGTTCGAGGAGGTGCGCGCGGCCTATGCATCGTCGGAAACTTTGGTGCGCTCGCGCGAAGGCGAGGTGATCGAGCGCGTGCGCACCGACCCCACGGTGCGCCGGGGCGCGTGGCAGGAACTGGGCGACGTGTCCGCCGCCCTGCGCCAGGCGATGGTGCTGAGCGAGGACAAGCGCTTTTACGAGCACAGCGGCGTGGACTGGGCGGCCGTGTCCGCCGCCGCCTGGAGCAACCTGCTGAACCAGCGCACGCGCGGCGCGAGCACCATCACGATGCAGCTCGCCAGCCTGCTCGATGAAGACCTGCGGCGCACCGGCGGCGGGCGCAGCCTGATCACCAAGGCGCAGCAGGTGCTGGCGGCGCGCGAGCTGGAGCAGGGCTGGCGCAAGGACCAGATCCTGGAAGCCTATCTGAACCTGGTGCCGTTTCGCGGCGAGATGGTCGGCATCGACGCGCTCAGCCGCACGCTGTTCGACAAGGCGGCGCATGGCCTGGACGCACGCGAGAGCGCCGTCGCCGCCGCCTTGGTGCGCGCGCCCAACGCCAGCGCGGCCGTGGTGGCGCAGCGCGCCTGCGCGCTGCTGCGCGCGATGCGGCGCCCGGCCGATTGCGAGGCGCTCGACGTGTACAGCGCCGCCGCGCTGCAGCGCCGGGCCTTCGATGCGATGGACGGCATCGCGCCGCACTTCGCACGCCAGTGGCTGCGCGCGGGCGCGGCCGCGGGTGAGCGCACGTCGATCAGCGCGCCGCTGCAGCATGTCGCGGTGCAGACGCTGACGCGGCATCTGCGCGAGCTGCAGGGGCGCCATGTGCAGGACGGCGCGCTCGTCGTGCTGGACAACGCCAGCGGTGAGGTGCTGGCGTGGGTGGGCTCGTCGGGCGCGCTCAGCCAGGCGGGCGAGGTCGATGGCGTGCTGGCGCTGCGCCAGCCCGGCTCCACGCTCAAGCCGTTTCTGTATGCCCAGGCGCTGGCCGAGCGGCGCCTCACGGCTGCCTCGCTGATCCACGACGCGCCGACGCAGATTCCCACGGCCGGCGGCCTGTACATCCCGCAGAACTACGACCATGAGTTCAAGGGCTGGGTGTCGGTGCGCACGGCGCTCGCTGCCTCGCTGAACGTGCCGGCGGTGCGCACGCTGGTCATGGTCTCGCCCGATGCCTTCTTCGCGCAGCTGCGCGCCCTCGGTCTGCCGCTGCGCGAGTCCGGCGGCTACTACGGCTACAGCCTGGCGCTCGGTTCCAGCGAGGTGACGCTGCTGCAGCTCGCCAACGCCTACCGGGCGCTGGCCAATGGCGGGCGGTATGCGCCCGCGAGCCTGCGCCTGGGCCAGCCGGCGCCGAAGGCCGCGCAGGTGCTGCCCGAGGCGGCTGCCTTCATCGTCGGCGACATGCTCTCGGACGCGAATGCGCGCGTGCCCACCTTCGGGCCCGACAGCGTGCTGAACACGCGCTTCTGGACGGCGGTGAAAACCGGCACCAGCAAGGACATGCGCGACAACTGGGCCGTGGGCTGGTCCGCGCGCTACACCGTGGGCGTGTGGGTGGGCAACGCGGCGGGCGGCCCGATGCACGACGTCAGTGGCGTGAGCGGCGCCGCGCCCATCTGGGCCGATGTGATGGCCTGGCTGCATCGCAAGACACCGAGCGCCGCCCCGCCGCCCCCGCAGGGCGTGGTGCACCAGGCCGTGCGCTTCACGGCGCCGAGCGCCGAGGCCGCGCGCAAGGAATGGTTCATCGCGGGGACGCAGCAGGCGCGGTTTGCCATCAAAACAGGAGCTGCAAGCGCTTATGGGGCAAGCGTTGAGGCCGAAAACCAATCTGAAACCCATGGCGAGGGCGGCGCGCCGCGCGCCCGCATCCTCGCGCCCGCGCCGCACACGGTGCTGGCGCTGGACCCGGACATTCCGCCCGAGCACCAGCGCGTGTGGTTCGAAGCCGCGGGCGGCAAGGCCCTGGCCTGGCGCATCGATGGCAGGCGCGTGGGGCAGGGCGCGCGCGTGGCGTGGTTGCCCTGGCCGGGGCGCCATACCGTGGAGCTCGTCGATGCGGCGGGGCGGCGGCTCGATGCGGTGCGCATCGAGGTGCGCGGGGCGGGCGTCAGGTGATCCCCAAGTGATCCTATAGTGAGGGCTGCTTGATGCAAGGTGCATGCCATGAACATTTCCAGCTTGCTGCGGCGCAGCGCGCAGCTCTTTCCTGATCGCCCCGCCCTGCTGCACGGCGCGCGGGTGCTGCACGACTACCGTCAGCTCGCGGCCCGCGTGGCGGCGCTCGCGGCCTTTTTGCGCGAACGCTGCGCCGTGGCGCCTGGCGATCGCGTGGCGATCTACAGCGCCAATGGCCCGCAATATCTTGAGGCGCAGCACGCGATCCACTGGTGCGGCGCCGTCACCGTGCCCGTGAACTACAAGCTGCACGCGCGGGAACTGGCCTACGTGCTGCAGGACAGCGGCGCGCGCGTACTCTGCACCTCGCCCACGCTGCACGACGCGGCGCGCCAGGCCTGCGCGGCGGGCGAGCGCGTGCTGGTGCTCGGCAGCGCCGAGTGGGAGCAGGCGGCGCACGGCACCCCCATGGCCCTGCACGACGCCGCGCCCGAGGACGTGGCCTGGCTGTTCTACACCTCGGGCACCACCGGCCGGCCCAAGGGCGTGATGCTCACGCAGCGCAACCTGCTGGCGATGACCATGGCCTACTTCACCGACGTGGACGAGGTCGCGGCCGGCGACGCGATGGTCTACGCCGCACCCATGTCGCACGGCGCCGGGCTGTACAACTACGCGCACCTGCTGCGCGGCGCGCGCCACGTGGTGCCCGAGTCGGGCGGGTTCGACCCGGCGGAACTGGCTGACCTGGCCGCGCGCGTCGGCCACCTCACGCTCTTCGCCGCGCCCACCATGGTGCACCGGCTGGTCGCGCACCTGGAACGCACGGGCGGCAACGGCGATGGCTTCAAGACCATCGTCTACGGCGGCGGGCCGATGTACGTCGAAGACCTGCGCCGGGCCATGGACGTGATGGGGCAGAAGTTCGTGCAGATCTACGGCCAGGGCGAATCACCGATGACCATCACCGCGCTGGCGCGCGAGCACCTGGCCGCCAGCGATCACCCGCGCTGGCGCGAGCGCATCGCCTCCGTTGGCGTGGCGCACGCCTGCGTGCAGGTGCGCGTGGCCGACGCCGACGACCGCGACCTGCCCATGGGCGAGATGGGCGAGGTGCTGGTGCGCGGCGACACCGTGATGGCCGGCTATTGGAACAACCCCGAGGCCACGGCGCGGACCCTGCGCGGCGGCTGGCTGCACACCGGCGACATCGGCAGCCTGGACGCCGACGGCTTCCTGACCCTGCGCGACCGCAGCAAGGACGTGATCATCTCGGGCGGCTCCAACATCTACCCGCGCGAGGTCGAGGAGGTATTGCTCACGCACCCGCGCGTGAGCGAGGTGGCGGTGGTGGGCGAGCGCGATGCCGACTGGGGCGAGATCGTCGTCGCCTTCCTCGTCGCCGACGGCGAGCCCGTGCCCGATGCCGAGCTGGACGCGCTGTGCCTCGCGCACATCGCGCGCTTCAAGCGCCCGAAGCACTACCGCTGGCTGCCCAGCCTGCCCAAGAACGCCTACGGCAAGGTGCTCAAGACCGAGTTGCGGGCGAAGATAGGGTAGGGGGAAGGGCGCGTCTTTTGTACTTTGTAGTCTTGTGTGGGGTGCGGCGGCTATCAGCCAGTTGCTGCCGTTCACTGTCGCAGTCTGAGCGACAGCAGAAGGCTGATGGCGGTCGTTCGATTCCTTGGAGCCAATGGCCGCTCCGGTCCATACTGGTCATCGAGCAGTCCCCTTGCTGGGTGAACGCTTCGCCACCCAATAAGCGCCCCAGCTCGTGAAATTTACTGATCGCCGCTGCGGCCGTCGGTAATCCTGTTCATCGAAAATCGTCAGATGGCAAAGTTGAAGTCAGAGCGGCATCACTGGTGGCCCGTGTGCGTGGCTCGTCACTGGGCTGGGGAGGATGGCAAGACCGGTTGGCTCAAACCCGATGGGAGTACCACGCGGATTCCTCCGGCTAGGCTGGACGTCATAGGCAACGGGCACCACATCAAGTTGGGGCGCAACGATGAGGACGCGGTTTGGGACCAGAGCTTCGAGCGCGTGTTCGACAGGGCGGACCAAGCTTTCCCAGACCTGATCAGTTGGCTGGAAGCCCTGGAGCGCAGGCCCGTCCGTGGCGTACAGGAATTACGTCAGCGCTTCATCGCTCACCCCTGCACCGCCGCCGAGTTGGCGCGCATGACCGAATGCGCCGTTTCTCTGGCGGTGCGTGGACCTATGAACCGGGAGGCGTCCGTCGCCTTGGCTGAGAATCTCCGAGGGCCCTTTCCAACGTCGGAGCGCAACGCCCTGGTTGGCTTCAACATGCGGAACTCCCACCGACTGATCGCCGACAGCATCGCGTCGCGCGGTAAGTTCGTGGCCGTGTACTCGCAGGGCAGGAGTTCGTCTTCGGCGACGGCTTCTTCCATAACGTCAAGAACGCCCCGTGGTCGTCCAAGCTCTTCGTGCCGATCACGCCGCACTTAGACTACACCGCTCGGACGCGCGTCGGCAACCGACAGCATGGAGTCGCTCGCATGAGGGCATCCTCGCGATCAAATTCTGTCGCTTTTATCGCACCAAGCTCCTGCTCGGGGAGGAAAAGCATGGCGACACGCATACCGTGGCGGAAAGACACTAGCCTGGGGCGCATTGAATCGCCCCGGTTTTTGAGGAGGCTCAACACTCTGAGAGGATTGAGCCATGAAGAAGACGAACAAGTTCTCGACCGAGGTGCGTGAGCGCGCAGTGAGAATGGTGCAGGAGCAGCGCGGGGAGTACCCATCCCTGTGGGCTGCCATCGAATCCATTGCCCCCAAGATTGGCTGCGTGCCGCAGACCCTGAACGAGTGGGTCAAGCGTGCCGAAGTCGATGCAGGCACGCGAGAAGGCGTCACCACAGCCGAAGCCCAGCGGGTCAAGGAGCTGGAGCGCGAGGTCAAAGAATTGCGCCGAGCCAACGAGATTTTGAAGCTGGCCAGCGCGTTTTTCGCCCAGGCGGAGCTCGACCGCCGGCTCAAGTCTTGAGGGCCTTTATCGACCAGCAGCGCAATGCTTTCGGGGTCGAGCCGCTCTGCAAGGTCTTGCAGGTTGCCCCGTCAGCGTATCGGCGCCACGCCGCGCTGGTGCGCGAGCCTCACAAACGCTGCGCCAGAGCGAAACGCGACGAATTGCTGATGCCGCAGATTCAACGAGTCTGGCAGGCCAACATGCAGGTTTATGGCGCCGACAAGGTATGGCGACAACTAGCGCGCGAAGGCGTGACCGTGGCCCGCTGCACGGTAGAGCGTCTGATGCGCAGCATGGGCCTGCGCGGTGTGATGCGTGGAAGGGTGGTGCGCACTACGGTCGGCGATGCAAGAGCGCTATGCCCGCTGGACCGGGTCAACCGGCAGTTCCGGGCCGAGAGGCCGAACCAGTTGTGGGTGAGCGACTTCACTTACGTTTCGACTTGGCAAGGCTGGCTGTACGTAGCCTTCGTCATCGACGTGTTTGCCAGGCGCATCGTTGGGTGGCGGGTGAGCAGTTCAATGCGCACGGACTTTGTTCTCGACGCCCTGGAGCAAGCCCTCTATGCCCGTCAGCCTGAGCGCGATGGCAGTTTGGTTTGTCACTCCGATAGAGGCTCGCAATACGTCAGCATTCGCTACACCGAGCGACTGGCGGAAGCTGGCATCGAGCCTTCGGTAGGCAGCAAGGGCGACAGCTACGACAACGCCCTGGCCGAGACCATCAACGGCCTGTACAAGGCCGAACTGATTCACCGCCGGGCTCCATGGAAAACCAAAGAAGCAGTCGAGTTCGCCACGCTCGAATGGGTATCGTGGTTCAACCACCATCGCCTGCTCGAGCCCATCGGGTACATCCCGCCTGCCGAGGCTGAGGCAAACTACTATCGGCAACTTGCCAATCAGGCCACTGCTGTGGTGACCTGACTTAAACCAAACAGCCTCCTTGAAACCCGGGGCGGTTCAAACGGAGTTGTTTGCCATCTTCAGCTCTGGACCATGGCGCCTTTCTGAACGGAAGACCAGATTAGATAAGTTGCCCAATAGGCTCAAGGTACATGGGCTCTTGGTCCACGGGGAACGAGCGCGGCTGACTAAGGGCTACCGGAACAGGTTGCGTGCCTATGACCATTTGGAGAGGACGAAGGGTGAAGATGTCGAAGACGCCGATGTCATTCGAGGCCACCTGAGCTACGGGAAGTTTGTCGAGTCGCTCTGAGATGTGTGCACGATGCGCTGGTTTGCGGGCTCGAACATTTGATTGACCGGATTGTGGCGGTCAGCGTGAATTTGTCTGCGGCTGCCGAGGGACTGGAAACGATGCAACGCAGGCGTTCGCCGATGCTGCTCGAACGGCAGCAGTGGGTCGGAATCCGCCATTGCAATCTCCTATTTACTACGGAGCGCAGATAACTCGGCAGAACCATCGCTGCATCGTCACGCATGCTCCGCCGCAGAGGACAGCCGCCACGCATGCTCCGCGCAAACCGCCCGAAACCCCGCGCTGATGCACCCATCCCCCGCCGCCGCCTGCCAGAAATCGCGCGCCACCTCCCACGCCGCATGCCACACCGCCCGTTGCTGTGGCAGCGGCAGAGGCGGCTCGAACGCCCGCACCGGCACCTCGCCGCCCGGCAGCGGCGCGTGCAGCATGGGCAGCATGTCGTAGGCCGGGGCCAGCGTCAGGTGGCCCTGCACGGGGCGCAGGGCGAGGTTGCCCAAGTGCATGTCGGTGTTGGCGATCAGGCGGCCGAACCACCACAGGTGGGCGATGCGCTGGGCGTCCTCCGGCGCCAGCCAATCTTGCGCCACAAGGCGCGCGGCCAGCACTGTCCAGTCGCGCGAGGCGTCGCCCAGCACGGCGGCGTTGGCGGTTTCCATGCTGCACAGCGGGCTGCGGCCGTGTTCGCCGTGGCGATCGAACCGCTCTACCTCCAGAAAGGTGCGCCCGCCGTGCTGCAGGATGCGGCTGGTGGCTACCTGCACACCGGGCAGGCGCGCGGCGTGCTCCAGCGCCAGGTGTTCGCACACCAGCAGGTCCGACCAGCGCTGCACGGTGGGCGATGCGGCGTTGGCGCCCGAGAACTTGACCAGCACGTGCGGCGTGCCGCTGGCCGTGCCGGGGGGCGGGCTGCGGCGCGCGGCGAACTTGGGGAATTCACCCGCCGCGCTGGAACCCGGTACGCCGCTGGCAACGGCCTCATCGGCCAGTCGGGCGTAGGCGGCGGCGGTGGCTTCGGGGGCGATCGGCGGGGGCAGCGCTTGACGCTGGGCCTGCCACAGCGCATAGGCATCGTCGCCGACGATCCAGTTGCCGCTGGTGTCGCTGCCGCGCAGCGAGAGGACGTGCAGCACGTCGTCATCGCTCCAGGCCTGCGGATCGGGCGCCACGCCCAAGGCACGGTGTTCGGCGCGGGCGAACAGGCGACCCATGTAGCCCTGCGGACGCATGTCGTACAGCGGATAGGGCAGGCCGGGCCACCAGCCGTCGCGCGCCTCGTCGGGCACGGGCCAGCCGCTACGGGTCAACGGCATCCAGCAGCCGTCGCCTTGCAGCGGGGCCAGCGGCGCCAGCAGTTCGGCCTGGCCTTCGGGGGTGATGGCGTACACCGGCAGGTCGGCCAGCAGGCCCCGGCCCGCATGCAGCGGGCGGCGCAGCGCGTAGCGCGCGCGCCGGGCCTTGCCTGCGCCCACCAGCTCACCGGGCGGCAGGCGCCGCAGCAGGCGGTGCAGCGTGGGCACGCTCACGCCCAGCGCGCCGGCCAGGTCGGCGGCGGCAGCCGGGGCGCGCACGGCGAGGGCGGTACGCAGTCGGTGGAGGTCGTCTGCAGGCATGAATGAGAAGATTGTTGAGAAGATTTATAACTTGAAAATTATGATGAATCAATCACTTGTTCACGATAAAACGTGAGTAATGAGAAGATTCATGGAAGATGTGCTAGGCATGGGCTACGCTGCCCCGCCATGCTCCATGGGTGTGGCACAGTGGCTGCCTGCCCGCTTGCTCGTCAGGCGGCCACGCCCGCCTGCCGCAGGCACCACGCCTCGAAGTCCTGCAGCGCCAGCGGCCTGCTGTAGTAATAGCCCTGATAGGTGGTGCAGCCCATGGCCGCGAGCAGGTCGCGCTGCCCGGCGGTTTCCACGCCTTCGGCAATCACCGTCAGGCCCAGGCCCCGGGCCAGCGCGGCGATCGAGCGGGCGATGGTGGCATCGTTGCCGTCCGTTTCCAGGTCGCGCACGAAGCCCTGGTCGATCTTGAGCTGCTGCAGCGGCAGGCGCTTGAGGTAGGCCAGCGATGAATAGCCGGTGCCGAAGTCGTCGAGCGAGAACTGGACGCCATGCGCCTGCAGCGCGCTCATCGTGGCGATCACCGCTTCGGCGTTCTGCACCAGCAGGCTCTCGGTCAGTTCCAGCTTCAGACGCCCGGGCGGCGCGCCTGTGCTCGCCAGCAGCTCCAGCACCTGCTGCGTGAAGCCTGGCTCCAGGAACTGCGCCGCGCTCACGTTCACGGCCAGCACCAGGTGGGCGAACGCCGGCCGGCCTTTCCAGGCGGCCAGTTGCTCGCAGGCGGTCTGCAGCACCCAGCGGCCCAGCGCTGCGATGAGCCCCGTCTCCTCGGCCAGGGCGATGAAGCGGCCCGGCGCGATCAGGCCCTGCCGCGGATGCTGCCAGCGCACCAGCGCTTCGGCGCCGACGACCGCGAGTTGCCCCTCCTGCCCCGTGACCTGGGGCTGGTAGTGCAGGCGCAGCTGGCCGGCGGCGATGCCCGCGCGCAGCTCGCGTTCTATGCGCATGCGCTCGCTCACGGCTTGTTCGAGCTGGCTGTCGAAGAAGTGCAGGCTGCCCCGGCTGTTGTGCTTGGCATCGTACATCGCCAGTTCCGCCTGCTTGAGCAGGGCGTTGGCGTCGAGCTGCTCGTCGGCGAAGAGCACCACGCCCATGCTGGCGCTGCCCTGGTAGTCGGTGCCGCCGATGTGGCAGGGCTCGGCCAGCGTCTGCAGGATGCGCGTGCCCATGGCCTCGGTCTGCGCGGCTGCCTGGTCACGCCGGTCGCTGGTGGGGTGCAGCACGATGGCGAATTCATCCCCGCCGGGGCGCGCCACCGTGTCGCTGGCGCGCACGCAGGCGCAGATGCGCTGGCCCGCCAGGCGCAGCAGCGCATCTCCCTGGGGGTAGCCCAGGCTGTCGTTGAGCGATCGGAAGTCGTCCCAGTCGAGCAGCAGCAGCGCGGCGTATTCGCCGCTGCTGCCTGCCTGCCTGGTGGCTTCGCTCAGGCGCTCATGCAGCAGGGCGCGGTTGGCCAGGCCGGTGATGACGTCGTGAAACGCCAGCCGCTCGATTTCTTCCCTGGCGCGCTGGCGCTCCGCCAGATCGGTGTAGCAGGCGATCATGTGGGTCACGGTGCCCGACGCATCGGGCACGGCCGTGATGGTCATCCACTTGGGGAAGACGTCGCCGCTCTTGCGCCGGTCCCAGACCTCGCCCGACCACTGGCCCGTGCGCTGGATGGTCTCGACCATGGTGGCGTAAAACGCCGCGTCGTGGTGATTGGAGCGAAACATCTTGGGCGTGTTGCCCAGCATTTCCTCGGGGCGGTAGCCCATGATGTCGCAGAACGCCTGGTTCACGCGCAGGATGTGCGCGCGCGCGTCGGTCACCATCACGGGCTGCGTGGTGCGAAAGATGGCCTCGGCCACGCGCTGCTCGTCTTCCAGCACGCGCAGGCGCGCCTGCGCCTCGGCCAGTGTCTGGCTGTCGAAGGGGTTGGGCATGGCGGGTGCGTGGGTTTCAGGGCAGCGGGCGCGGCTCGCCCGCCATCACCACCGCCCGGCGCGGCAGGTGCAGCATGGTCAGGCCGTCGAGCATGAAGAAGCCCGCCTCCCACGGGTTCTTGAGGATGAAGGCGGTGCGCACTTCTTCATAGAGCGCCGTGCCCTTGGGGATTTCGTGTGCCACGGACTCCATGATGGTGTAGTTCCAGTGGATGGCCTCGTCGAACGTGAACTTGGCGCGTTCGTCGATGACGAAGAAGCACCGCGGCTCGCGCTGCAGCACCGAGAGCTTGAAGGTGCCGGGCTCGATGATGAGAAAGACGTCGTCGTCCTCGCTCGTGAGAAAGGCGAGCACCGTGGTGTGCGGCTGCCCGGGCGTGAGCGTGGTGAGCACGCCGACCTTGTTCTGGTGGTCCCTTTCCTCGGGCGGCGCCATCCGCGCCAGCGCGGTGACCGGCAGCGGGCGTTGCGGGCGGGCATCGGGCGGGTAGTCGTAGCCCGGCGCGCGGATGTTTTCGACGAGCGTGAGCCCGTGCACGAGCTGGCATTCGAGCGGGTCTATCGTCACCCAGTTCTCGTCGATGTCCGAGATGCGTCCCTTGAAGGACGCGCGGTACACGCGCAGCTCGGCGTCGAGCTCGTCCACGCCGGTGCGGTTGTCCAGATGCAGCGTGACGAGCGAGCCCATGGCCAGCGCATGGCCGCGCGGAATGAAGAACCTGATCTGGTTGTTGCGCCGCAGGTAAACCACGCCGATGTGGTGCACGATGCCGCTGGCCTGGTAGGACGCCAGGATGCCCAGGAACTGTTCGCCGAGGTAGTCTTTCAAAGCCATGGGGCTGCGTCGATTGCGGTCTTCGATGCCTGCAAGAGGCGAAATGTTTCTCGCGCGCCACGGGGCGGCGAGGCACCATGGTAACTACGATGGCCGCTGGCCGTATGAAAGGATGAGCATGACCCGCCCCGCCGTGACGCTGAAGATCGATTTCGTCTCCGATGTGGTCTGCCCCTGGTGCGCCGTGGGCCTGCATGCGCTGGAGCGCGCGGCCAAGGCGGTCGGGGACGAGGTGCGGCTGGACTGGCATTTCCAGCCGTTCGAGCTCAACCCCGGCATGCCGCCCGAGGGGCAGGACATGCAGGAGCATCTGCACGAAAAATACGGCTCCACGCCCGAGCAGCTCGCGCACACACGCACGGTGCTCGCCGAGCGCGGCGCGCAGGTGGGCTTCACCTTCAACCTGGACAAGCGCACGCGCACCTGGAACACCTTTGACGCGCACCGGCTGCTGCACTGGCTGGGCGAGGAGGGCGCGCCGGGCCAGCAGCGCGCGCTCAAGCATGCGCTGCTGGCGGCGTATTTCACCGAGGGGCTCAATCCGTCCGATCCTGCGGTGCTGCTGGAGGTCGTGGCCGCGCTCGGGCTGGATGTGGCGCGTGCCCGCGCGGTGCTGGAGGGCGGTGAATACGCCGGCGAGGTGCGTGAGCGCGAGCAGTTCTACCAGGGGCTGGGCATCCATTCGGTGCCCTCGGTCATCATCAACGACCGCCACCTGATCTCCGGCGGCCAGCCGGTGGAGGTGTTCGAGCGGGCGCTGCGCCAGATCGCGGGGCAGGTGCAGCCGGGCGCGCAGTCCGGTCAGTAACTGCGCCCGCCCTTGTACATCGCGTGCTGGCGCCGGTGCAGGGCGGCCACCTCGCTCACGCGCGCCATCGCGGCGCCCGCGTGCGCGTGGGTGATGGCCAGGCCCAGCGCGTCGGCGGCGTCGGTGCCGGGCAGGCCGGACAGTTGCAGCAGGCGGCGCACCATTTCCTGCACCTGCGACTTGGCGGCGCGCCCGTGGCCGACCACGGCCTTTTTCATCTGCAGCGCGGTGTATTCGGCCACCGATAAATTGGCATGCACCAGCGCCGTGAGCGCCGCGCCGCGCGCCTGGCCGAGCAGCAGCGTGGACTGCGGGTTGACGTTGACGAAGACGATTTCCACGGCGGCGCAGTCGGGCGCGTAGCGCTCGGCCACTTCCGAGATGCCGTCAAACAAGAGCTTGAGCCGCCCCGGCAGATCGCCCAGGGCCAGATCCGAGCCGCCGCGGCGCGTGGTGCGGATGGTGCCGCTGGCCACGTAGGCCAGGCGCGGGCCGCTGGCCTCGATCACGCCGAAGCCGGTGGTTTGCAGGCCGGGGTCGATGCCGAGGATGCGCATGGCCTATGGTAGTTGCGCCGAAGGCATGCGCCCGAGGATGGTGCGCGTGCGCCCGGCCAGGTAGGCGGAGTTGGGTGTTTTTTCGAAGCGCCGGGGTGCGGGCAGCATCACCGCAAGACGCGCGGCCTCGTAGGCGTTGAGCTCGCTGGCGCTCTTGTGCCAGTAGTGCCGGGCGGCGGCTTCGGCGCCCCAAATGCCGTCGCCCCATTCGACGTTGTTCAGGTAGATCTCCAGGATGCGCTGCTTGCTCAAGAGCCATTCCAGCGCGTAGGCGAGCACCAGCTCCTGCCCCTTGCGCGCCAGCGTGCGCTCGCCCGAGAGCAGCAGGTTCTTGGCCAACTGCTGCGTGATGGTGGAGCCGCCGCGCAGGCGCACGGTGCGGGCGCGGCGGTTGGGGTGGCGCTGCTCGGCCGCCTCGGCCTTTTCGCGGGCGGCGGCGTTGCGCTCCCAGGCTCGTTCAATCGCGGTCCACTCGACGCCGTCGTGCTGCACGAAGCCATCGTCTTCGGACGCGATGACGGCACGCTTGAGATGGTTTGAAATTTGCGCGTACGGCAGCCATTGCTGGCGCCAGTGCAGCGGTTGGCCGCTTTTCAATTGCTCGGCGATGGCGCTGCGCTGAAAGCTGGTGGACTCGGGGTTGATGCGTGCCATGAGCGCGATGCGCAGCACGAAAAAGAGCTGCAGCGAGAGGGCCGCCAGCAGCACGAGCGCGAGCCAGCGCGTGAAGCCTTTCATGCGGCCAGGAGTGCCCGCAATTCGCTGAGCACCTGCGTGGAGGGCGGACGCACGCCGCGCCAGAGCAAAAAGGATTGCGCCGCCTGCTCCACCAGCATGCCCAGGCCGTCGCGGGATACGGCGCCGTGGGCGCCGGCCCAATCGAGAAAACCTTGCGCGGGCGGGCCGTACATCATGTCGTAGGCGAGGGCGCCGGGCCTGAGCACGCGCGCGGGCACGGGGACGGGGCCGCCCGAGAGGCTGCTGCTGGTGGCGTTGATGATCAGATCAAAATCGGCATCCAACGCCTGCTGGTCAAGCGCGAGCAGCTCCGTTTTGGATAGCTTTGCGCTGCCCAGATGGCGCGCCACCAGTTCCTCGGCGCGCGCCGCGGTGCGGTTGCACACGGCGATGCGCCGGGGCGCACGCGCGAGCAGGGGGCCGAGCACGCCCGCGGCCGCGCCGCCCGCGCCGATCAGCAGCACGTCGCGCCCGGCCAGCGGCACACCCGCGCCCTGCTCGATGTCGGCCACGAGCCCCAGGCCGTCGGTGTTGTCGGCGTGGATGCGCCCGCCCTGCAGCACCAGCGTGTTGGCCGCGCCCGCCTGCGCCACGCGTTCGCTGCGCGTGTGCGAGAGGCGTGCGGCCTCGCGCTTGAGCGGCACCGTGATGTTGCAGCCGCGCCCGCCTTCCAGCGCGAAGCGGCGCAGCGCGTCGGCGAAGTCGGCCAGCGGCACGCGGCGCGCCTCGTAGCTCAGCCGCTCACCGGTCAGCTCGGCAAAGCGCGCATGGATCCAGGGCGAGCGGCTGTGGGCGATGGGGTCGCCCATCACGCAGTAGGTGTCAAGAGCGGCGCTCATTGCGGCTCCTGGATTTGCGTTTGCAGCACCTGCTCGCGCGTGAATTTGAAGCGCGCGACGACCGCGAGCTGGTCGGCCTTGGCGCGCAGCTCGGGGCTGAAGGCACCGAACGGCCCGGCCGTGCGCGCGATCGCCTCGGCGCGGCCGTCCAGCAGCCGGTTGCCCGAGCCCTGCACGATCTCGGTCGAGAGCACGCGCCCATCGTGGTTCACGGTGAGGATCATCACCAGCTCGCCATAGAGCTTCTTGCCGCCGGCCTCGGGAAAGTGGCGCGTGCCCCTGTCCTCCACCTTGCGCCGCAGCTGGTCGTAGTACAGCGCGTAGACGGCCTCGCGCGTGGCGGGGCTGATGTAGCGCTTGCGCGGGCGCGCGTTTTCCTCGTTGATGCGCTTTTCGATCTCGGCCAGCAGGCGGATGAGCTGCTGGCGCTTTTCTTCCTGCGCCCGGCCCTCGGCGCTTTGATGCACCTGGCGCGGATCGGGCGCGGGCATCTTCGCGAGCCGGCGGCGCACCTGCACCAGCAGTTGCTGCTGCTCCTGCAGCAGCCGGTCCATCTGGCGCTGCGCATCCTCGGTGTCGTCGCCCGTGGCCGTGAGCGCCGAGTAGGGCAGCGGGCTGCTGGCGCGGCCCTGCTCGGCGCTCCCGCCGCCCGCCAGCGAGGCTTGCGCGATGGCCTGCGCCTTGTCGGGCGTCCCCTGGCTTTTGGCATTGACGAGGATCACCTCCAGCGGCGTGTCCTGGAAGATGCGGTCAAACGTCTGCGGCGCGACGAAGCGCACCGTGAGCAGCGCCGCGTGCACCGCGATCGACAGGCCCAGCGCCAGCTGCAGCGTGCTGATGTGGCGCAGCAAGCGAAGCATGGTCACGGCGCGGGGGTCTCCGCGGCGCCTTCGCCGCCCTCGCTCATGTCCACCGCGATCGCGAGCGTCGCCTGCGGCGCGTCGGCCTCGTCGTCGTCGATCACGGCGTCGTCGCTGGTATCGAGCGGATCATCGAGCCGCGCCGCCAGCGTGCCGCTGAGCTCCAGCGTGATCTCGTCGGCCGCGCCCAGGCGCACGCGCACGCGCGCGCCGCGCGGCAGGCCCTGAGCGCCCAGCACCGGCAGCACCAGCGGCAGCGTGTCGGCGCGCACGAGGAAGTCGCCATTGCCGCCTTCGCGGATCACGGCGCAGTCGAGCTCGGTGATGCCCTGCTGCCTGAGGTAACGCAGCGTCCACCAGCGCTCCATGCTCGCCTGGTAGGCGTTGTAGGCGCCGTAGGTCGCGTCGAAGCTGCTGATGATGGCCAGCAGGCTCGCATCCTTGGGCTTGAAAGGCGCGGCCAGCGCGGCCGTGGTGCCGTGGCGCACGCAGGCGATGATCTGCCACTGGTTGAACAGATCCACATAGCGGCGCAGCGGCGAGGTAGCCCAGGCGTAGCAGGGCACGCCTATACCCGCGTGCGGCAGCGCGCGCAGGCTCATGCGCACCTTCACGCCGGGCGCCAGGCTCGCCTGGCTGCGGTAGATGCCGGGCACGCCGTGCTCGGCCAGCATCCGCCCCCAGGTGGCGTTGGCGACGATCGCGGCTTCGGCCACGATGAGGTCCAGCGGCGCGCCGCGATGGCGCGTTTCGATGGCGACGGTTTCGCTGCCATCGGGTTCCTCGCCATCGACACCCGAAAGGCGAAAGGTGTAATCGGGCCGGTTGAAGTTCTCGGGCTTGCCGCGCACCGCCTCGCGCCCGGCCTTGAGATGGCGCGCCAGCTTGTACAAAAAAGTGAGCTCTTCGCGCTTGTCCAGCAAGGGCTGGGGCGTGTTTTCGCTTGAAACGCCGGGGTTGCTGATCCAGTCTTCGGTGACGATGTGATCGAGCTGGTCGTGGCGGAAGTTGATCGCCACCTGCACGCGTTCGAGCCGCGTCTGGCTCGCCAGCACCGCGAGCGTCGCCTCGTCGTAGGTCACGTACAGCGACACCGCCGGGTTGGCGCGCTCGGCGTCCAGCGTGTAGGCCTGCACCACCTCGGGCGGCAGCATGGTGATCTTGTGCCCCGGCAGATAGACGGTGGAGAGGCGCTGGCGCGCCAGCGCGTCCAGCGCGTCGCCCGGCGCAATCGCCAGGCCCGGCGCGGCGATGTGGATGCCCACCGTCACGCGCCCGCTGCCCAGGCCCTGCACCGAGAGCGCGTCGTCGATTTCGGTGGTCTGCGAGTCGTCGATGGAATAGGCCGCCACGCTGGCGAGCGGCAGGTCCCGCGGCGGCTCGGGCGCCGTGACCGGGGCGAAGCCCGTGCCCTTGGGAAACCACTCGAACAGGAAACGCTGCCAGTGAAACGCGTAGGCCGAAGCGATCGCCCCCGCGTCCTGCAGCAGCGCCAGCGGCGCCTTGTGCGCGCTGCGGCTGGCCTGCACCACGGCCTTGTACTCGGGCGCATTCTTGTCGGGCCGGAACAGGATCTTGTAGAGCTGCTCGGCAATCGGTGCGGGGCAGCGGCCCTGCGTCAATTCGTCGGCCCAGGCGTCGATCTGCGCCTGCAGCTGTTTTTTCTTTTCGATCGCCGCCAGCGCCTGCTGCAGGATGTCGGCCGGCGCCTTCTTGAAGCGGCCCTTGCCCGCGCGGCGAAAGTAGTGGGGCGCGTCGTAGAGCGCGAGCAGCATGCCCGCGAGCTGCGGCGCCGGCGCCTGCTCGGAAAAATACTCGTGCGCCAGTTCGGCGAAGCCGAATTCGCCCTCGGGCGCGAACTCCCAGGCCAGCGGCAGCTCCACCGTGGCGGCCACCGCCTGCGCCTGCGCCAGCAACTCGTCCGGCGCGGGCTGCTCGAACCTGAGCATCAGCGCCGCGCCCTTGACCTTCACGCGCTTGCCGCTGGCAAGTTCGACCTGCGCGGAGTTTTCCGCCTCGGACAGGATGCGCCCGGCGTGGAATTTGCCCGCTTCTTCAAATAAGACATGCATGGGCCGGATTTTCCCATGCGATGCAGGGGCTCAGGCCGGGCTCAGACTTCGAGGATGAGCTGCGGGTCGAAATGCCGGTTTTCGTTGACGCCGCCCTTGGCGTAGCCGCGCGGATTGGCCACCACGCGCGTCTTGCCCACGCGGTAGTCAAAGCTGTCGTGCACGTGCCCGTGCAGCCAGAGCTCGGGCTGCCAGCGCTCGATGCGCGCCTGGAGGTCGGAGACGAAGGCCGCGTTGATGGGCGAGCCGACGAATTTTTCCGCGATGCTGCCGCGCGCCGGCGCGAAGTGCGTGACCACCACCGTGGGGCCATCGAAGGGCTCGGCGAAGCGCTTGTCCAGCCACGCGATCGACTGGTCGAACAGCAGCTGCGAGACGGCGGGGGTGAACAGATCGGCGAAGTCCGGCGCAATCGCGATGCGCGTGTAGTCGCGTGCGAAGGTGGTGATCTTCTGCAGCGCCGCGTCGCGCCGCTCGGCCGACTCGAACAGCCGGAAGTCCGACCACAGCGTGCAACCCAGAAAGCGCACGCCCTGGTGGCGCCACTCGTCGTGCTCGAGCACGCGCACGTTGCTGCCTTCGGCGTGCTGGCGCAGCTGCGCGTGCGTCGCCTCGATGCTGGCACCGAAGAATTCGTGATTGCCGGCGACGAACAGCGTGGGCTGCGCGTACTGGCGCGCCCAGGCCATGGCCTGCTCGGGCCGCTGCAGATCGCCCGCGAGCACCACCACGTCGGCGTCGGTGGGCGGCGGCTCCATGGGATGAACGGACAGGTGCAGATCGGAGAGCAGGGTGATTTTCATGGCGGGGTGGTGTGTGGGAAGAGCCGCGCCAAGAATAAGCGAGGACGGCGGGGCGTGCTACGCGAGGGCGCAAAAGGCCAGGACGCCGTCCAGCTGATGGTCGAAATCGGACAGCGCATGCTCGCCGCCTTCGAGCACGATCTGCGTGGCAGCCGGGTAGCGCGCGACCATCTCGCGCCAGTCGAGCACCTCGTCGCCCTTGGCGGCGATCAGCAGCTCACGCCCCGCGGGCACATCCGGGCGAACGTCGAGCGCGCGCAGTTCGGCTATGTACTCCTCGCGGAAGAAAAAGCGCTCCTCGGGGTTGTGCCACGCCGTCTGCTCGCCGATGTGGTGCGCCAGGTCGCGCGCCGGGTCGACGGCCGGGTTCAGCAGCACGCTCGCGCAGCGCTTTTCCCGGGCCACCCAACTCGCGTAGTAGCCGCCGAGCGAAGAGCCGATGACCGCCATGCGCTCGCCCGGCCAGTGCGCGATGCCCGCCGCCACCTTGTCCATCGCCTCGCGTGGCGAGGGTGGCAGTTGCGGGCACCACAGCAGCACGCCGGGGTGGTGCCTCGCCACTGCCTGCGCCACGAGGCGTGCCTTGGTCGATTGCGGCGAGGAGCGAAAGCCGTGCAGGTACAGCAGGTGGGTGGTGGGCATGGCGGTGGCGGCAGGGTGTGGCAAAGCCATGGACTTTGACACAGGCGCGCGCCTTCGGGATGCCGAGGAAGGTTTCAGCGGCGGGGATAATCGCGCGCCGATGTCCCCGACCACCTTTGAAAAGCCCACCCTGCTGCAGCGCATCGCGCCGCTGTTTCGAGGCTTCGACCTGATCCTGATGCTGCTGGTGCTGGTGATCATGGGCATCGGACTGGTGGCCATGTATTCCTCGGGCTACGACTACGGCAGCCGCTTTGCCGACCATGCGCGCAATCTGCTGCTGGCGCTGGGCATCCTGTTCGTGGTGGCGCAGGTGCCGCCCCAGAAGATGATCAGCCTGGCGCCCCCCGTGTACGCGGTGGCGGTGGCGCTGCTGGTGGCGGTGGCGCTGTTCGGCATCACCAAGAAGGGGGCGCAGCGCTGGATCAACCTGGGCGTGGTGATCCAGCCCAGCGAGTTCATGAAGATCGCCATGCCGCTGATGCTCGCCTGGTGGTTCCAGCGCCGCGAGGGACAGCTCAGGGTGCTGGATTTCATCGTGGCGGCCGCGCTGCTGGTCGTGCCCGTGGGCCTGATCATGAAGCAGCCCGACCTGGGGACGGCCCTGCTCGTGATGGCCGCGGGCCTGTCCGTGATCTTCTTTGCCGGGCTGCCCTGGAAACTGGTGCTGCCGCCGCTTATCGTTGGCGTGGCGGGCATCGTGCTGCTCGTCTGGTTCGAGCCGCGCCTGTGCGCCGACGGGGTCAACTGGCCGCTGCTGCACGATTACCAGCAGCAGCGCGTGTGCACCCTGCTCGATCCTTCGCGCGATCCTCTGGGCAAGGGATTTCACATCATCCAGGGCATGATCGCGATCGGCTCGGGTGGCGTCTGGGGCAAGGGCTTCATGTCGGGCACGCAGACGCACCTGGAATTCATTCCCGAGCGCACCACGGACTTCATCTTCGCTGCCTTCTCCGAGGAGTTCGGCCTTGCGGGCAACCTCGTGCTCATTGTCTGCTTCCTGCTGCTGGTGTGGCGTGGGCTGGCGATCGCCTTGCGCGCCAACACCCTGTTTTCGCGCCTCGTGGCGGGGGCGGTGGCTATGATTTTCTTTGCCTATGCCTTCGTCAACATGGCCATGGTCAGTGGCCTGCTGCCCGTGGTGGGCGTGCCCTTGCCCTTCGTGAGCTATGGCGGCACGGCGGCCGCCACGCTGGGCCTGGCGCTGGGCATTCTGCTGTCGATCGCCAAGGTGCAGCGCCAGGAACCCGAGGGGCTGCCACTGCCTCTATAGGCGTGTAGGACAATGGCAGGCATGATCTCACGCGAACCCACGATAGAGCGCCTGGCAACCGCCCGCGCGCTGTTGCTCGAACCCTTCGGCCTCGACGAGAGCCACCTCACGCGGGCGTTGGCGCACATCCGCGCGCACCGCGTCGATGACGCCGATCTGTATTTTCAATACACCCGCAGCGAGGGCTGGAGCCTGGAGGAGGGTATCGTCAAGACGGGCTCGTTCTCCATCGACCAGGGCGTGGGTGTGCGTGCCGTGAGCGGCGAGAAGACCGCGTTCGCCTATTCCGACGATATTTCAGAGGCCTCGCTGCTGGATGCTGCCCGTGCCGTGCGCTCGATCTCCAGCGCGGGCAAGGCGGGGCGCGCCAAGGTGGCGCTGCGCAAGGTGGCCAGGAGCCGTGCGCTGTATCCGGCGCTCGATCCGATCGCCACGCTGGGCAGCACCGAGAAGGTGCGCCTGCTCGAACGGGCCGAGCGCGCCGCGCGCGCCAGGGATCCGCGCGTCGCCCAGGTGATGGCGGGCCTGGCTAGCGAGTACGACGTGGTGCTCATCGCCCGCGCCGACGGCACGCTGGCGGCCGACGTGCGCCCGCTGGTGCGCCTGTCGATCAGCGTGATCGCCGAGCACAAGGGGCGGCGCGAGATCGGCTCGGCCGGCGGGGGCGGGCGTTTTGGCCTGGCGTGGTTCAGCGATGAGCAGATCACGCAATATGTGAACGAGGCGGTCGACGCGGCGCTCGTCAATCTGGAGTCGCGACCCGCGCCCGCGGGCGAGATGACGGTGGTGCTGGGCCCCGGCTGGCCGGGCGTGCTGCTGCACGAGGCCGTGGGCCACGGGCTGGAGGGCGACTTCAACCGCAAGGGTTCGAGCGCCTTCACGGGCCGCATCGGCGAGCGCGTGGCCGCCCGCGGCGTGACGGTGCTCGACGACGGCACGATGCCCGACCGCCGGGGCTCGCTCAACGTCGATGACGAAGGGCACCCGACGCAGCGCAACGTGCTGATCGAGGACGGCATCTTGAAAGGCTACATGCAGGATGCGCTCAACGCCCGCCTCATGGGTGTGCCGCGCACCGGCAACGGCCGGCGCGAAAGCTATGCTTACGCGCCCATGCCGCGCATGACCAACACCTACATGCTCGCGGGTGACAAGGACCCGCGGGAGATCGTCGCCAGCATCCGGAGGGGTCTGTACGCGACCAATTTCGGCGGTGGCCAAGTGGATATCACCAGCGGCAAGTTCGTGTTTTCCGCGAGCCAGGCCTGGTGGGTGGAAAACGGCAAGCCGCTGTACCCCGTCAAGGGCGCGACGCTGGTGGGCAGCGGCCCCGATGCACTCAAGAAGATCCGCATGATCGGCAACGACCTGCAACTGGACAGCGGCGTGGGCACCTGCGGCAAGGAAGGCCAGAGCGTGCCCGTGGGCGTGGGCATGCCCACGCTGCGCATCGACGCGCTGACCGTGGGCGGCACGGCCTAAGAGGCTGTGAATCTCTCCCTCATGCGGGGGAAACCCACAGCCTCTGTGTTGTGGCGTGCAGGCAACGCCGCGTGTTGCGGTGCGGCAAATCATCGTGCTACATTGGACGCATGGCTACGCACCACGCGTTTTACTTTTACTTTTGGTACTCGACCGCAGGCGGTTGAGAGGTACGCGCGCACGCATTCAGTTCCTTCTCTTCAAGAAAACCGCCGCAGCGACAGACGCCCGGCGGTTTTTTATTGGCTTTCAATCAACTGACCCAAGGAAGACCGACATGACCCCCCCGAGCAGCAAGAACGACACCTGGCAGTACGGCACGCCCACGACGAGCGCCACCGACGACCAACGCATCCAGGAAATTACCGTGCTGCCCCCTCCCGAACACCTGATCCGCTTTTTTCCGATCCGGGCCACCCCGGTCGAAACCCTGATCGCGGACACGCGCCGGCGCATCCACCGCATCTTGCGCGGCGAGGACGACCGGCTGCTGGTGATCGTCGGGCCGTGCTCCATTCACAACCCCGATGCGGCCATTGAGTACGCGCGCAAACTCCAGGCCGTGCGCGCCAAGTACCGCGATCAGCTCGAGATCGTGATGCGCGTGTACTTCGAAAAGCCCCGCACCACCGTCGGCTGGAAGGGGCTGATCAATGACCCCTACCTCGACGGCAGCTACCGCATCGACGAGGGCCTGCGCATCGCGCGCGAACTGCTCATCGACATCAACCGCCTGGGCGTGCCCGCGGCCAGCGAATTGCTGGACACCATCAGCCCGCAGTACATCGGCGACCTCATCAGCTGGGGCGCGATCGGCGCGCGTACCACGGAAAGCCAGGTGCATCGCGAGCTGGCGTCGGGCATGTCGGCGCCGATCGGCTTCAAGAACGGCACCGACGGCAACATCCGCATCGCCACCGATGCGATCCAGTCCGCCAGCCGCGGCCACCACTTCCTCTCGGTGCACAAGAACGGGCAGGTGGCCATCGTGCACACCAGCGGCAACCAGGACTGCCACGTGATCCTGCGCGGCGGCAAGGAGCCCAATTACGACGCGGCCAGCGTGGCCGCGGCGTGCGAGTCGCTCAAGGCCGCGGGCCTCGCGCCCTCGCTCATGATCGACGCGAGCCACGCCAACAGCCGCAAGCAGCATGAGCGCCAGGTCGAGGTGGTGGGCGACATCGCGGCGCAGGTGGCCGGCGGCTCGCAAGCCATCTTCGGCGTGATGATCGAGAGCGCGCTGGTGCCGGGCGCGCAGAAGTTCACGCCGGGCAAGGACGATCCGCGCCAGCTCGTCTACGGCCAGAGCATCACCGATGCCTGCCTGGGCTGGGACGATTCGCTGGGCTGCCTGGAGACCCTGGCGCAGGCCGTGCTCGCGCGCCGCAAGAACGCGCCGGTGGCGGCGCAGGCCGAAGTCCTGGCATCGGTGTAAGCTCCTCGCACCCGCTTGCCCGCCGGTGCGGGCGAGCGAAGAAGCAGAGAAGCAAGGAGCAAGGAGCAAGGACGATGTTTCAGGGCATCTGGATCAACAAGGAAGACGGCCACTACAGCGCGCAGTTGCGCGGCATCAACAAGGAGCAGCTGCCCGAAGGCGATGTGACGGTGCGCGTGGCGTATTCCACGCTGAACTACAAGGACGCGCTCGCGATCACCGGCGCCTCGCCCGTGGTGCGGCAGTTTCCGATGGTGCCGGGCATCGACTTCGCGGGCGTCGTCGAAACGTCTTCGCACCCCGACTACAAGCCGGGCGATTCGGTCGTGCTCAACGGCTGGGGCGTGGGCGAAAAGCACTGGGGCGGGCTGGCGGAGTTCGCGCGCGTCAAGGGCGACTGGCTCGTGCCCTTGCAGTCGCCGTTCACGCTCAGGCAGGCCATGGGCATAGGCACGGCGGGCTACACGGCCATGCTGTGCGTGCTGGCACTGGAGCGCCAGGGTCTCACGCCGGCCTCGGGCCCCGTGGTGGTCACGGGCGCGGCGGGCGGCGTGGGCAGCGTGGCCGTCGCGGTGCTGGCCAAGCTGGGCTATGAGGTCAGCGCGGTCACGGGCCGCCCCGAGCAGGCCGAGTATCTGCATAAGCTCGGCGCGCGGCACATCGTCGAGCGCTCGACCTTGAGCGCACCGGGCAAGCCGCTCGCCAAGGAGCAGTGGGCCGGCGCTGTCGACGTGGCGGGCGGTCATGTGCTGGCCAACGTCTGCGCGGCCATGCGCTACCGCGGCGTGGTCACGGCGTGCGGCCTCGCTTCCGGCATGGATTTCCCGGCCACGGTCGCCCCCTTCATTCTGCGCGGCGTCACGCTCGTGGGCGTGGACAGCGTGATGGCGCCGCGCCCCGAGCGCCTGCAGGCCTGGAAGCGGCTGGCCAGCGACCTGGACCTCGGCCTGCTGGAGAGCCTCACGCAGGAGGTGCCGCTGGCGGACGTTCTCAAGCTCGCGCCGCAGATGCTCGCGGGCCAGGTGCGCGGGCGCGTGACTGTTGCCGTGCGCGGCTGAGGCGGCGCGAGCGCTTTCCCGGGGCGTGCGCGGCGCTAACATCCGCGCGTTGATGGACTGAAGAACAAAACCATGCCTTCTCTGGAGAAGATGACCTGCATCGAGGATCTGCGGGTCGTCGCGCAACGCCGCGTGCCACGCATGTTCTACGATTATGCCGATTCCGGCTCGTGGACCGAGGGAACCTACCGCGCCAACGAAAGCGATTTCCAGCGCATCGAGTTCCGCCAGCGCGTGGCGGTGAACATGGAAGGGCGCAGCACCGCCGCCACCCTGGTGGGCCAGAAGGCCGCGATGCCGGTGGCCATCGCCCCCGTGGGCCTGACCGGCATGCAGTGGGCCGATGGCGAAATCCATGCGGCGAAGGCGGCCGAGAAGTTCGGCATTCCCTTCACGCTCTCGACCATGAGCATCTGCTCGATCGAGGACATCGCCGAGCACACCAGCGCGCCGTTCTGGTTCCAGCTGTACATGATGCGCGACCGCGACGCGATGGCGCGCATGATCGCCCGCGCGAAGGATGCGAAATGCAGCGCGCTCGTGCTCACGCTCGATCTGCAGGTGATCGGCCAGCGCCACAAGGACATCAGGAACGGCCTCACGGCGCCGCCCCGGCCCACGATCGCCAACCTCGTCAACCTCATGACCAAGCCGCGCTGGTGCCTCGGGATGGCGGGCACGCGCCGCCACACCTTCCGCAACCTCGTGGGGCATGTGAAGGGCGTGTCGGACATGAGCTCGCTCGCGGCCTGGACCAACGAGCAGTTCGACCCGCGCCTGTCGTGGGCGGACGTCGATTGGGTGCGCCAGCAGTGGGGCGGCAAGCTCATCCTCAAGGGCATCATGGAGGTGGAGGATGCGCGGCTCGCCGCCGAGCATGGCGCGGACGCGATCGTCGTCTCCAACCACGGCGGGCGCCAGCTCGATGGCGCGCCGTCGAGCATCCGGGCGCTGCCCGCGATCGTCGATGCCGTGGGCGAGCGGCTCGAAGTCTGGGTGGACGGCGGCATCCGCAGCGGCCAGGACGTGCTGCGCGCCTGGGCGCTGGGCGCGCGCGGCACCATGATCGGGCGCGCCATGGTTTACGGCCTGGGGGCCTTTGGCGAGGCGGGTGTGGCCAAGGCGCTCTCCGTCATCCACAAGGAACTGGATGTGAGCATGGCGTTTTGCGGTCACACCGACATCCAGACCGTGGATCGCTCCATCCTCGTGCCGGGGAGCTATCCGGTCGCGGTGCCGTCATGATTTTGATAGCTGTTCTCGCTTGTCAGTACTAGATTTGAGACATTAATCATTCTGAAATCATTGCTGAGAAAGCGCGAGCAGCTATGAATTAAGTAAATCACCGACCTCGTGGCCGGCGCCGGGGTGGCCACCGGGCGACAATCCCCGGCGTGACCGCCGCCGACCTGCCCCGCCGCATCGCCCACCTGGACATGGACGCGTTCTATGCGTCCGTCGAGTTGCTGCGCTACCCGCAGCTCAAGGGCCTGCCGGTCGTCATCGGCGGCAGTGCGACGCCCGAGGACGAGGCGCGCAGCCAGGCCTGGGCGGGGCGGCTGCATGAGATTGCGCTCGACGCCTTTCCGCGCCTGTCCAGCTACGTCGGCCGGGGCGTGATCACCACCGCCACCTACGCGGCGCGTGCCTTCGGCGTGGGCTCGGCCATGGGACTGATGAAGGCCGCGCGCCTGTGTCCGCAGGCCGTGCTGCTGCCCGTCGATTTTCCGCAGTACCGGCGCTATTCACGGCGCTTCAAGGAGGTCATCCTCTCGATCGCGCCGGTGATGGAAAACCGCGGAGTGGACGAGGTCTACATCGATTTCACCGAGGTGCCGGGTGGCCAGCGGGCCGGCGGCCGGGCGCTGGCGCGCCTGATCCAGAAAAGCATCTTCGACGCGACGGGCCTGACCTGTTCGGTGGGCGTCGCGCCCAACAAGCTCATCGCGAAGATGGCGAGCGAATTCAACAAACCCAACGGCATCGCCGTGGTGATGCCCGAGGACCTGCAGCCGCGCATCTGGCCGCTGGCGTGCCGCAAGATCAACGGCGTCGGCCCCAAGACCGATGAAAAACTGCGCCAGCTCGGCATTCACACCATCGGCGAGCTGGCGGCGCGCCCGCGCCAGTGGCTGCTGGCGCAGTTCGGGCCGTCGCACGGCGCCTGGCTGCACGACGCGGCCTGGGGGCGCGACGATCGGCCCGTGGTCACGCAGAGCGAGCCCGTGAGCATGAGCCGGGAGACGACTTTCGAGCGCGACCTGCACGCGGTGCGCGACAAGGCACAGCTGGGCGCCATCTTCACCGAGCTGTGCGAGCAGGTGGCGGGCGATCTGCAACGCGGTGGCTATCTGGGGCGCACGATAGGCATCAAGCTGCGCTACGACGACTTCAGGATCGCCACGCGCGATCAGACCATCGCCGAAGCCACGTCGGACGCGGCGGTGATACGCCGCGTCGCGGGGCTGTGCCTCAAGCGCGCCGATCTGCACAGGCGCCTGCGGCTGCTCGGGGTGCGGGTGGGCAATCTGGTGCGGCAGGGCGAGTGGCAGGCGGCGCGCGCGCAGGCTCAAGATCAGGCTCAGGAGCGCGAGCTGCCGCTGTTCTGAGCCCGCGCCCGTGAGCGCTGGCGCTTCGCCTTTCCAGCCGGGCCGATGGGCGCACGGTCGCTTGAAGGCGTGGTCAGCGGCTTGCGGCCCTCATTGCCGCGCCGTTCGGCTGCCGTGGGGCAGCGGCATGGGATGGCTGGTGCGCAGCGGATTGATGTCGATGCCGCCGCGGCGCGTGTAGCGTGCGTGCACCATGAGCTTGATCGGGTGGCAGCGCGCGCTCAGATCCATGAAGATGCGTTCCACGCACTGCTCGTGAAAGCCCTGGTGGTTGCGAAAGCTCACGAGATACCGCAGCAGCCCCGCCTGTTCGATCTGCGGGCCGCTGTAGCGGATCTGGATGCTGCCCCAGTCGGGCTGGCCCGTCACCGGGCAGTTGCTCTTGAGCAGATGGCTGGTGAGCGTCTCCTCCACCGGCGCCTCGTCCAGCGCGGCCGTGAGCAGCTCGGGCGCGGGCTGCTCGTGCGTGCACTCCACCTGCAGGCGGTCGAGCAGCAGGCCGTCCATCTCCGCGATGCGCTCTTGCCCGAATTGCTCGGGCGCGAGCAGCTGCACGCCCACGGTGCCGGCATGCCCGGCGCCGCGCCAGGCGGCTTCGCTCAGGTCGGCGCGGATGCGTTCGAGCACCGCGTCCATGCTGGCCAGGCGCGTGCCGTTGTAGCTGTTCAGGTAGAGCTTGAGCGATTTGCTCTCGATGAGATTCGGCGTTTCGCAGGCAATGGTGAAACGCGCAATGGCCACGTGCGGCTTGCCGTGCGGGTCCAGCCACGAGACCTCGTAGGCCGTCCACAAGTCGGCGCCGAAGAAGGGGATGGCGCCCTCGATGCCGATGGCGCCGCGCCCCTGCGCCCGGGCGATGGGGAAGAGCAGTGTGGGGTCGTACCGGTCGGGGTAGAGCGAAGCGCGGCCCAGGGGGGAGTGTTCAGGCAGGTTCATGGCAAGCCGGGTGTGATCGCTTTCGGCGCTCCAAGTTCGACACGCTCCTAGCGGAATTCGCGCTCGCGCAGCCACTTGGTGGCAATCCACTTTTCGCCCTCGATCACCGGTGCGCCGCCATGCAGGCTGCGGGTGCTGGGGTGGGGCCGCTCGTAGCTGAAGAACACCGCGTGGCCCTGGTGCGGGGCGACTTCCAGGCTCGCGTCGGGAAAGACGGTGGCGCCGCCCTTGACGGGGTTGTTCAGGTAGATCACGAGCGTGGCCACGCGCTGGCCGCCCCGCGCCAGGATGCCGGTGCTGCCCGGCTGGTCCGGATCGAAATAATCGTAGTGGGGCTTGTACTGCGCGCTCGGCTGGTAGTGCAGGACTTGCAGGCCCTCGCCATTTTCCACCGGCCAGTTCACGAGCCGTGCGATGCGCTCTTCGATGCGCGCGATGGCGGGCGTTTCGCCGCGCTCGAAGAACATGCCGTCGCTTGTGCGTTCCTGGTTCACTTCGCCGTCGCCGGTGTCTCGCTGGACGGTGAGCGAGCGCTTCAGGCGCGGGCGGGCGGCCGCGATCAAAAGCTCGCACTCCTCGGGCGAGAGCAGATCGCCGAACAGCACGACGCGCGGGGAGGCGAGTGTCATCAGCACCTGGACCTGCCGGTCGCCCACGTCGATCAGCAGGGGCGAGTCGTCCAGCAGCGGCTCGGGCACGGGCACCGCCGCAGGCCAGCCTTGCTGGCGCGCCGCGCCGTCCACGTGCGCGCGCAGCACCTGTTCGATGGCATCGACGGCCACGTCCTCGTTCCAGCCGGACTTCACCATCGCGGCGATCAATGACGGCGCGCTCACGCCCGCGCCGGCCTGCGTGATGATCCATTCGCGCAATTCGGCGGTGATGGTCTGGGAGGTGCTCATGGGCGGGCCCGGCGGCGAAAGATCAGGTGCTCGGGCGTCGAGGCCTCGGGGACGTAGGCGTAGCCCTCGGCGTCGAAGTCGCGCAGCTGCCCGGGCCGCGTGGCGCGCTTCTCGATGGCCCAGCGCGCCATGAGACCGCGCGCGCGCTTGGCGTAAAAGCTGATGAGCTTGTAGCGGCCATCCTTGAAATCCTCGAACACGCATTCGACCACGCGGGCGCTGAGCACCTGGCGATCGACCGCCTTGAAGTACTCCTTCGACGCAAGGTTGACGACCACCGGCTGCGCCTGCTGCGCGAGCCGCTCGTTCAGGTACTGCGCGATGCGCGGGCCCCAGAACTGGTAGAGGTTGGCGCCGTGCGTGCCCGCCAGGCGCGTACCCATCTCCAGCCGGTAGGGCTGCATCCAGTCCAGCGGTCGCAGCACGCCGTACAGGCCGCTCAGGATGACCAGATGCTCCTGCGCCCAGCGCAGATCGGCCCTGGACAGGCTGGCCGCCTGCAGCCCCTCGTAGACGTCGCCATGGAAGGCAAGCACCGCCTGGCGGGCGTTGTCCTGCGTGAAACGTTCGCTGAACGCCGCGTAGCGCGCGACGTTGAGTGCCGCGAGCTTGTCGCTGATGGACATGAGCGCGGCGATGTCCTGGGGCGACCTGGTGCGCAGATCGGCGATCAGCGCCCGGGTTTGCGCCGGAAACTGGGGCAGCGTGTGCGCCAGCCCCGGTGGGAGGGGGCTGTCATAGTCCAGCGACTTGGCGGGGGAGAGTAGAAACAGCATGGCGTGCGCGGCGGTTGGTGCCGCCATTGTCGCTGCCCCGGCAGCGCGCAAGACCCGCGACCTCGCCGCCGGTGCCGCAGTGCCCGGGTTTTTGGTTCAAAAGGCGTCGCAGCACCCGGCAGGCGGGCACTGTGTGCTATTTTTTCAAGAGCCGACGCTCAGGCTTGCTGGTCGAACGGCAACTGCACCTGGCGCAGATCGCGGCGGGTTTCCACCAGCACCAGCGGGCCTGCGTCCGGTTCGGCGGGCGCCGGTCGCTCGCGCGGCACGTGCACCGGGTGAGGCTCGGCAGCGATGGCCGATTGCACGGCCGCGACCTTGTCCGTGTCGGACTGCACCCAGACGAGGCCCGAGGCCTGTGCCATGTCGGCCAGGGTCTGCACGGGCAGCGCGAAGGGTTCGGCGGCCGTCGGGGCCACGGGGGTGGCGGCCACGGGCGCGGTCATCGCGGCCGTGTCGACATCTTCCGCCAATGCGGTCTGCAGCGGCTTGTGCGACGGATCCGCGGGCACCGTGACATCGATCAGCGTCGTGGGGCCTTCGTCTCCGCCGTGCTCGGCCTGTGCGCCGTGCGCCGGCCGCGCATCGAGGGCGGGCGTGTCGAAGTAGCTGCGGCGCGAGGGCGGTGGCAGGAGTTCGCTTTCTTCCAGGACCACGGTGGGCTCGAAATCGGCATGCGGCTCGCTGTCCGGCTGCTCGACGATGCGGTTCTCGGTGGGTTCCTGCGGGCGTTCGTTGCGGCGATGGCGGTCACGTCCGTAACGATCGCGCGAACGGCGCTCGCGCTGCTCGCCATGGGTGGACGTGGCGGCGTCGGTGCCGTCCCCGGCCGGTGCCAAGGCCGCGGATTCTGCCGTGGCCTGGAGTGCCATCGGCTCGCGCGGGCGCGGCGGCGTGGCGGCGGCGTCCGCCCCCTCGCGTTCACGGTGTTCGCGCGGCTCACGGGGTTCGCGGCGGCGGCTGCGCTCGCGATCGCGTGGAGCACGCTCGGCGCCGGATTCGCGCGAGGCGCTGCCGTCGGTGGCGCCAGCCGTGGCGTTGCCGTCTTGCGCAGGCGTGTTCTGGCGCTCGGCGCGCTCGCGGTGGCCGCGCCCTTCACGTGGCTCACGCGGTTCGCGGCGCGGACGTTCGGCTCCATTGGCCTCGCGCGGTTCGGAGCGCTCCGAACGCTGCCCGCCACGGCGGGAGCCATTGCCCCGGCGCTGACCGCCGCGCTCTTCGCGTGCGGCGGTCTCGGCCGGCGCGGGTGCGGCAGGCGCCGCGGCGCTGGCCGCCGGCGCGGGCGCGCCCAGCCCCAGCACGGACTTGATCCAGGAGAAGAAGCCCTGTTGCGGCGCGGGGGCAGGCGCCACCGGAGCGGCTCGCGGAGCCGGTGCCGCCTGCACCGGCGCAGGCTTGGGCGCGACGATGGGCGCGGGTGCGTCGGGCAGCACGCCCTTGATCACCGGCGTCTGCCTGTTCGTCGGCTCTTGCGAGCGGCGCGTGATCTGCGTCGGCTCTTCCTGCACGTCGGCCATCTTGTAGCTGGCCTGAATGTCGTCCAGGCGCGGGTCGTCGTGCTTGAGGCGTTCGAGCTTGTAGTGCGGCGTATCCAGCGACTTGTTCGGGATCAGCACCACCGAGATGCGCTGGCGCAGCTCGATCTTGGCGATCTCGGCGCGCTTTTCATTGAGCAGGAAGCTGGCCACCTCCACCGGCACCTGGCAGTGCACGGCGGCGGTGCTGTCCTTCATCGATTCTTCCTGAATCATGCGCAGCATCTGCAGCGCAAAGCCCTCGGTGTCGCGAATGTGGCCGGTGCCGTCGCACAGCGGGCAACGGATGTGCGCGCCTTCGGAGAGGGCGGGCTTCAGGCGCTGGCGGCTCATCTCCATCAGGCCGAACTTGCTGATCGTGCCGAACTGCACGCGCGCGCGGTCCTGACGCAAGGCGTCCCTCAGGCGGTTCTCGACCTCGCGGCGATTCTTGCTCTCCTCCATGTCGATGAAGTCGATCACGATCAGGCCGCCCAGGTCGCGCAGGCGCATCTGGCGCGCGACCTCGTCGGCCGCTTCCAGGTTGGTGCGCGTGGCGGTTTCCTCGATGTCGCTGCCCTTGATGGCGCGCGCCGAGTTCACGTCGATGGAGACCAGCGCCTCGGTGTGGTCGATGACGATGGAGCCGCCCGAGGGCAGCGTCACCATGCGCGCATAGGCCGATTCGATCTGGTGCTCGATCTGAAAGCGGCTGAACAGCGGCGCGTCGTCGCGGTAGCGCTTGACGCGCGCGGCGTGCTCCGGCATCACGTGCGCCATGAACTGCTGCGCCTGCTCGTAGATGTCGTCGGTGTCGATCAGGATGTCGCCGATGTCGGCGCTGAAGTAGTCGCGGATGGCGCGGATCACCAGGCTCGATTCCTGGTAGATCAGGAACGCGCCCTTGCCCGCCTTGGCCGCGCCGTCGATCGCCGACCACAGCTTGAGCAGGTAGTTCAAGTCCCACTGCAGCTCGGGGGCGCTCCTGCCGATGCCGGCGGTGCGCGCGATGATGCTCATGCCCTTGGGGTATTCGAGCTGATCCATCGCCTCCTTGAGCTCGGCGCGGTCCTCGCCCTCGATGCGTCGGCTCACGCCGCCGCCGAGCGGGTTGTTGGGCATCAGCACGACGTAGCGGCCGGCCAGGCTGATGAAGGTGGTCAGCGCCGCGCCCTTGTTGCCGCGTTCTTCTTTTTCGACCTGGACGATGAGCTCCTGGCCTTCCTTGATCGCATCCTGGATCTTGGCCTGGCTGGGCGGCACGCCCTCGGCAAAGTACTGGCGCGAGATTTCCTTGAACGGCAGGAAGCCGTGGCGGTCCTCGCCGTAGTCGACGAAGCAGGCTTCGAGCGACGGCTCCACGCGCGTGACGACCGCCTTGTAGATGTTGCTCTTGCGCTGTTCGCGCCCTTCGATCTCGGTTTCGTAGTCCAGCAGCTTCTGGCCGTCCACGATGGCCAGGCGCCGCTCTTCGGGCTGCGTGGCGTTGATGAGCATCCGTTTCATGATGCGTGTCCCTTGTTTCGTTGTGTGGCCCGGGTGGGGCTGGGCACCCCGCACGAACCCGACAGGCCTCGTGTCAGCGAGGCCGCAAATGCCAGGGCGAACGATGGAAACAGAGCGGGAATGCCGCGCTCGTGCCGCGGCCACGCAAGCCGGTCAGCTGCGTGGCGCAAGCGGTGGGGCGTGGATGAGGGCGAAAGGCAGGAGGGCTTGCTTCACTATGAGTTCTGAAGCTTTTTGCGCCCGCCAGATGGGCGCATCAGACGTTTTTTGCACGCAAGGCGCAGGCTCACACCCTTGCCACTGCGACACGATCCACGCCAGTACGACCCACATGATTTCGCTTTGATCCGCTGGCGCTCCGTCTGGATGAGACGATCGCCAGCCTTGAATTCCGTATGCTGTGTTTCAATGCGTTCGCCGACCGGGCGCGCGTGCCTGTTTCCAAAGACATCTGCTTTCCGGTGGCATCACCAGCCTGCGCAACCGGTCGGGCTGGTGGCCACTAAACTTTAGCCACTTCAACCACTTACACACTCTTCGCGCAGGTGACGTCGATTATAGAGGGCAAACCGCCAACGGGCGTGGCCGCATGCCAGTTGCAGGTGGACGCCGAATCCGCCGGACAGCGGCTGGACAATTTCCTGCTGCGCCACTTGAAGGGCGTGCCCAAAACGCACGTCTACCGCATCATTCGCAGCGGCGAGGTGCGCTTGAACAAGGGCCGCACCAGCGCCGATGCGCGCGTGGCCGAAGGCGACCTGGTGCGTCTGCCGCCGGTGCGCGTGGCCGAAAAACCACCCCTGCAGGCTGCGGCGCCCGCGCGCGAGTTCCCCATCCTGCTCGAGGACGACTGGCTGATCGCGCTGGACAAGCCCGCCGGCGTGGCGGTGCACGGCGGCAGCGGCGTGAGTTTCGGCGTCATCGAGCAGCTGCGCCGCGCGCGCCCCGAGGCGAAGTTTCTCGAACTCGTGCACCGGCTCGACCGCGATACCTCGGGCATCCTGCTTGTGGCCAAACGCCGCTCGGCGCTCACCGCGCTGCAGCAGCAGTTTCGCGAGCGTGTCACGGGCAAGACCTATCTGGCGCTCGTGACCGGCACCTGGCCCGCCAGGCTCAAGGTGATCGATGCGCCACTGCACAAGTACCTGCAGCCCGATGGCGAGCGGCGCGTGCGCACCACCACGGCGCAGGACCCCGACGGCATGCGCGCGATCACGCTGGTCAAGCGCCGCGACGTGCTGGCGCCACGCCACGCGCAGGGCCTGCCTGCGATGAGCCTGCTGGAGGTGACGATCAAGACCGGGCGCACGCACCAGATCCGCGTGCATCTGGCCAGCCAGGGCCATGCCATCGTCGGTGACGAAAAATACGGCGACTTCAACCTCAACAAGCGCTTGCGCAAGCTCGGCCTTGCCCGCATGTTCCTGCACGCGTGGCGGCTGCAGTTCGATCATCCCGCCAGCGGCGAGCGCATGGAACTGCACGCCGAACTGCCGCCAGAGCTCGCCGCCTTCATTCCCTCCGAGATGCCATGACCGACCTCCCCACCCGCCGTTTCGATCTGATCGCCTTCGACTGGGACGGCACGCTGTTCGACTCGACGCAGCTCATCGTGCGCTGCATCCAGGAGGCCGTGCGTGACGTGGGCGGCAGCGTGCCGAGCAGCGAGGCCGCCGCCTGGGTCATCGGCATGGCCTTGCCGCAGGCGCTGGCGCGCGCGGCGCCGGATGTGCCGCCCGCCAGGTACCCCGAGCTCGCCAACCGCTACCGCGTGCACTACATGCGCCACCAGGACGACCTGAGTCTGTTCGATGGCGTGCTGCCCATGCTCGAGCGCCTGAGAGGCAGCGGCCACCTTTTGGCCGTGGCCACGGGCAAGAGCCGCCGGGGGCTGGACCAGGCGCTGGCCAGCGCGCGGCTGCGCGGCGTGTTCGACGCTTCGCGCACCGCCGACGAAACGGCGGGCAAGCCCGACCCGCTGATGCTCAGCGAACTCATGGCCGAACTCGACGTGCCGCCCGAACGCGTGCTCATGGTGGGCGACACCACGCACGACCTGGAGATGGCGCGCAATGCCGGGTGCCCCAGCGTGGCCGTGGCCTACGGCGCGCATGGCAGCGACGGATTCGCGGCGCTCTCGCCGCTGTTCATCGCGCCCACGGTCGCCCGGCTCGATGGCTGGCTTGCGGAGCATGCATGATGGCGCAGGACCGCGATGTCGGTGAGCGCATCCTTCTGTGCGCCAGCAGCGATCTGCTCGAAGGTGGCGTGGGCATCCCCTTCAAGGTGATCTATCGCGGCGAGAAGCTGCGCGCATTCGCCGTGCGCTGGCGCGGCGAGGTGCGTGCCTACCTCAACCGCTGCACGCACGTCTACACCGAGCTCGACTACCGCGAAGGCCATTTTTTCGACGTGACCGGCCAGCTGCTCGTGTGCGCCACGCACGGCGCGGTGTTCGAGCCCGACACCGGCTGCTGCGTCGGGGGCCCGGGGCGCGGCCCCCTCGTGAAGATCGCCCTCACCGAGGAGGACGGCCGGGTGTACTGGCATACTGCCTCGCTCTTGCAACCGCAAACCGTGTGAGTTCATGACCGAACCGAATCGCCCTGAATCCCGTGATTCATGGCTCAATCAGCCTGCAGAGCCCGATCTGTGGGCGCAGCCAGCATCCAAAAAGGAAAGCACGTCGTCGGGCGCCCCGTCATCGGGCGGCTGGGAGCGCGAGGTGCTCGAAAAACTCGTGCTCGCCACCGTGGCCGAGCAGCGCGCGGCGCGGCGCTGGCGCATCTTCTGGCGTCTGCTGTGGCTGGCGCTGCTGGGCGCCATCGTGTGGGCCGTGTCCGTGCGCGATCTCACGGTGGTCGCCAAGAGCTCGCCGCACACGGCGGTGATCGACATCAAGGGCGAGATCGCGGTCGACGCGCAGACCAGCGCCGACGCGGTGGTGGCGTCGCTGCGCAGCGCGTTCGACGATGCCGGTGCGAAGGCCGTCGTGCTGCTCGTCAATTCGCCCGGCGGCAGCCCGGTGCAGGCGGGCATCATCAACGACGAGATCTTCCGGCTGAAGAAAAAGTACGACAAGCCGGTGTACGCCGTCGTGGAAGAAAGCTGCGCCTCCGCGGCCTACTACATCGCCTCGGCGGCCGACGAGATCTACGTGGACAAGGCAAGCATCGTCGGCTCGATCGGCGTGCTCATGGACGGCTTCGGTTTCACCGGCACCATGGACAAGCTCGGCGTCGAGCGGCGCCTGCTCACCGCGGGCGAGAACAAGGGTTTTCTCGATCCGTTCAGCCCCCTGCAGCCCGAGCAGCGCGCCTATGCGCTCAAGATGCTCGAGCAGGTCCGCCAGCAGTTCATCGCCGTGGTGGAAAAAGGCCGCGGCGATCGCCTGAAGGTCACGCCCGAGACCTTCAGCGGCCTGTTCTGGACCGGCGAGCAGGCGGTGCAGATGGGCCTGGCCGACGGCTTGGGCAGCCTGGACTACGTGGCGCGCGAGGTGGTGAAAGCCGAGGACATCGTGGACTACACCCAGCGCGGCAACGTCGCCGAGCGCCTGGCGCGCCGCTTTGGCGCGGCCTTTGGCGAAGCGGCATTCCGCGCGCTGCGCACCCTGCCGGTGCTGCGCTGAGCGCCTGCCGCCAGACGCGGATCAGCGCGTTTCGTCGGCCTGGCCGTGGCGCCCCGCGCCCTGGCTGAAGCGCGCTGCGCCCGCCGCGCCTTCGGCGGCCACCAGGGGCACGCCCGTGCGCCCTTCGTGGCGCAGCGCCTGGGCCAGAGGCAGGTCCCATTGCGCATAGGCGGAGGCGCGGTCGGTCAGCATGCACTGCTGGGGAAAGGCCGCGACCTGACGCGCGAGCGCCAGCGCTTCGGCCAGCGCCTGCCCCGGCGGCGTGACGCGGTTGACCAGGCCCATGGCCAGCGCCTCGGCGGCCTCCACGACGCGCCCGGTCAGGATCAGGTCCAGTGCCCGCCCCATGCCGACGATGCGCGGCAGCCGCACCGTGGCGCCGTCGATCAGCGGCACGCCCCAGCGCCTGCACAACACACCCGCCGCGCATCCTCGGCGGCCACGCGCAGATCGGCGAGCAGCGCCAGCTCCAGCCCGCCCGCCACGGCGTAGCCCTCGATCGCGGCGATCAGCGGCTTGGTGAGCAGCATGCGCGTCGGCCCCATGGGCGCGCGCAGGCCACCCTCGGGGTCGAGTTCGTTGCGCAGGAGCGGATCGGCCACGGTGGTGAGGTCCGCGCCCGCGCAGAAGTGGCCACCCGTGCCGTGCAGCACCGCCACGCGCAGCGCCTCGTCGGCCTCGAAGCGCTCGACCGCCTCGCGCAGCGTATCCGCCATCGGGCGGTGCACGGCGTTGCGCCGCTCGGGGCGGTTGAGCGTGATGAGTGCGACCGGGCCCTGGGCTTCGAACAGAACGCTGCTCATCTCAGGCTCCGATGGCAAAGACCGTGGGCAGCCGGGCTGGCGCAAACGCGGGCAGCTGTCGCCAGGCATGCACCGGTTTGCACTGCACCTGCGCCTGTGCGAGGGTGAGGCCGCTGGCCAGCGCCAGGCGCACGGCGGGCTGCAGGTGCTGTAGCAGCGCCTGCCAAAGCGCGGCGTTGCGGTAGGGGGTTTCTATGAAAAGCTGGGTCTGCCCGTGCTTGAGCACCAGCGCCTGCAGCTGGTGGATGCGCTGCAGGCGTTCGCCCGCTTCCTGCGGCAGATAGCCGACGAAGGCGAAGTTCTGGCCATTGAGGCCGCTGGCCGCGAGCGCCAGCAGCAGCGATACGGGCCCCACCAGCGGCACCACGCGCAGGCCCGCGTCGTGCGCGGCGCGCACCACCGAGCTGCCCGGATCGGCCACGGCGGGCATGCCGGCTTCGCTCATGAGCCCCATGTCCTGCCCTTGCATCAGGGGCGCAAGGAGCGGGCGCGCGTCAAAACGCCCCGCGTGGTCGCCCTTCTTGTGCACGGCGTGCGGCAGCTCGGTGATCTGCTGCTGCTGCAGCGGCGCGGCCAGCGGCGTGTGCGCGTCAACGCGCTTGAGGTACGCGCGGCAGCTCTTGGCGTTTTCGCAGACCCAGTGGGTCAGGCCGGCGGCGTGCCGCAGCGTGGCCTCGGGCAGCACGTCGGTGAGCGGCGCCTCTTGCTCGCAGCCGAAATCCAGCGGTGCGGGCACGAGGAAGAGCGTGCCGCGTGGTGCGTCCGCGGTCATGGCAGCATCAACCCGGCGGCGCGCAGCATGCGGGCCACGCGGATCAGCGGCAGGCCGATGAGGGCCGTGGGGTCGTCGCTGTCGATGGCATCCAGCAGCGCGATGCCCAATCCCTCGCTTTTGGCGCTGCCCGCGCAGTCGTAAGGGCGTTCGGCCTGCAGGTAGCGCTCGATCTCGTCCGGCGCCAGCGTGCGAAAGCGCACGCGCACGGGAGCCAGCTCGGTTTGCATGAAACCGCTTTCGTGGCAGACCACGGCCACCGCCGTATGGAAGACGACGGTCTGCCCGCTCATGCGTGCCAGCTGCCGCGCCGCCTTGTCGTGCGTCCCAGGCTTTCCCAGCGGTTCGCCGGCCAGATCGGCGACCTGATCCGAACCGATCACGATGGCGCGCGGGTGGCGCGCCGCCACCGCCCGCGCCTTGGCGATCGCCAGGCGCAGCGCCAGCGCGTGCGGCGCTTCGCCCGGCAGCGGCGCTTCGTCCACCTCGGGCGCGGCCACGTCGAAACGCAGCTTCAGGCGTTCGAGCAGTTCGCGCCGGTAGCGTGAGGTGGAGCCGAGGATCAGCGGGCGGGTGCCGTCGGGTGTTTGCGTCATCCAATGATTCTCTTACACTGCCTGCATGACCAGAGAGTTTTTCGCCGACCGGCTCGATGTCAAGGCCTTCGCGCAGGCGCGGGGGCAGCTTTCCGGCCACGATTCGCTGCTCAAATACAAGCGTCTGGCACAGGTGGCGCCCAAGCTTCGCCCCGAGCTGTATGTGGATTGGCATGCCGCAGGCGAAGTGCGCGACCGCCTCGGGGCCAGCGCCCAGATCTGGCTGCGCCTGCAGGCGCAGGCGCAGTGTCCGGCCGTGTGCCAGCGCTGCATGCAACCCATGGATGTGCCGCTCAAGGTCGATCGCTGGTTTCGCTTCGTGGCGGATGAAGCCGCTGCCGAGGCGCAGGACGACGAGAGCGAGGAAGACCTGCTGGTGCTCTCGCGCGAATTCGCGCTCAACGAGCTCGTCGAGGACGAACTGCTTCTGGACATGCCTCTGGTGCCTCGCCATGAGCGCTGCCCGGTGGCCGTGAAGATGTCCGCGGGCGAGGAAGAGATTGCGCAGGAACCGGGGCGGAGCGGCAATCCGTTTGCGGCCCTGGCGGATTTCAAGCCTCACGGCCACAAAAAATAGGTGTTCGCCCTCGCGGGTCGATTCCTTTATAATGCGGAGTTTCGCGTGAGCCTGCTTCGTCTCTGGTTGGGCTGGACGCGCAGCTTCAGTTACCTCAAGACATCAGGAGCCCATCATGGCTGTTCAGCAAAACAAGAAATCGCCTTCGAAGCGGGGCATGCATCGCTCGCACAACGCGCTCAAGAAGCCAGGCACGGCGGTCGAGCCCACCACCGGTGAAGTGCATCTGCGTCACCACATCAGCCCCAACGGCTACTACCGCGGCCGCCAGGTGATCAAGGCCAAGGCGGACGACAGCGACGTCTGACGCGCGCCATCGGCGTTGCGCGCCCGGCACAGGCCCGCAGCTACTTCACGGTAGCGCGGGCCTGTGTCGTTTCGGGCGAAGATTCGCAACGCCGCGGACCGACAGGAGAGGGGATGCGCGTCACGCCAGGAGGCTGGTTCGGCGCGGCCCTGAACCAGTGACACAATTCCCGCCATTCAGGACACACGACAACAATGATCACGCTGGCAGTCGATTGCATGGGGGGCGACCATGGCGTTGCGGTCACGCTGCCCGCGTGCCGACAATTTCTTGATGCGCACCCCGATGCGCAGTTGCTGCTGGTGGGTCGGCCCGAGGCCCTGGGTGCGCTCGTGCACGAACGCGCGCGGGTCGTGGCGGCCAGCCAGGTGGTGGGCATGGATGATTCCGTCGAAGTGGCGCTGCGCCGCAAGAAGGATTCTTCCCTGCGCGTGGCCATCGAGCAGGTCAGGGACGGGGCGGCCCAGGCCGCACTCTCGGCAGGCAATACCGGGGCACTGATGGCGATCGCCCGTTACGTGCTCAAAACCCTGGACGGCATCGACCGCCCGGCCATCGCGACGCAAATTCCGAACGCGCTCGGCGGCGCCACCACGGTGCTCGATCTGGGCGCCAATGTGGACTGCACGGCCGAACACCTGCTGCAATTCGCCATCATGGGCTCGGCTCTGGTGTCGGTGCTCAAGAACGATCCTCACCCCACGGTCGGGCTGCTCAATGTGGGTGAAGAAGCGATCAAGGGCAGCGAGGTCATCAAGCAGGCAGGTGAACTGCTGCGCGCCGCCGCGGCCCAGGGCGATCTGAATTTTGTCGGCAACGTCGAGGGCAATGACATTTTCAAGGGCACGGCCGATATCGTGGTCTGTGACGGCTTTGTCGGCAACGTCGCGCTCAAGACCATCGAAGGTCTTGCATCGATGATAGGCGGCTTCCTGAAAGAAGAGTTTTCGCGCACGATTTTCACGAAAATAGCGGCGATCGTTGCTTATCCGGTGCTAACTGCACTTAAGAGGCGCATGGATCACCGTCGTTACAACGGCGCGGCACTGCTGGGTCTGCGCGGCCTGGTGTTCAAGAGCCACGGCTCGGCCGATGCGCTGGCGTTCGAGCAGGCCTTGGCGCGCGCGTATGATGCGGCCCGCAATGACCTGCTGGCGCGTGTGCGCGTGCAGGTGGCTCGCGCGGCGCCGCTTCCGGTTGCCCGCGACACGGTTATGTGAACCCGCGGTCCCCGCCTCGCCAGGAATTTGATGAGACCTTATTCACGCATCGTCGGCACGGGCGGCTACCTGCCGCCACGCCGGGTCACCAACGACGAACTGGCTGCCGATCTGGCGAAGCGGGGCGTTGAAACTTCCGATGAATGGATCGTCGAGCGTACGGGCATCCATGCCCGGCATTTCGCCGCGCCCGATGTGACCAGCAGCGATCTGGCCGAGCAGGCCTCGCGGCGGGCGCTGGAGGCGGCCGATGTGGCTCCTGGTGAGATCGACCTGATCATCGTGGCGACGTCCACGCCGGACATGGTGTTTCCCTCCACGGCCTGCATCCTGCAGCACAAGCTCGGGATCGCAGGCTGCCCGGCGTTCGACGTGCAGGCCGTCTGCAGCGGTTTCGTCTACGCGCTGGCCGTGGCGGACGCCATGGTGCAGGCGGGAACGGCGCGCTGCGCGCTCGTGGTCGGCGCCGAAGTCTTCAGCCGCATCCTCGATTTTTCCGACCGCACCACCTGCGTGCTGTTCGGCGACGGCGCCGGGGCGGTGGTGCTCAAGGCGTCGGACACGCCCGGCATTCTGGCGAGCGATCTGCACGCCGATGGCCAGCACGTGGGCCTGTTGTGCGTGCCGGGGCACGTCTCGGGCGGCGCCGTGCTGGGCAGCCCGCTGCTCACCATGGACGGGCAGGCCGTGTTCAAGCTAGCCGTGAGCGTGCTCGAAAAAACGGCCCATGCCACGCTGCAGAAGGCGGGTGTGACCGAGTCTGCCGTGGATTGGCTGGTGCCGCACCAAGCCAACATCCGTATCATGCAAAGCACCGCACGGCGCCTGCATCTGCCCATGGACAAGGTCGTGGTCACGGTGGGCGAGCACGGCAACACCTCGGCTGCGTCCATCCCGCTGGCGCTCGATCATGCGGTCCGTGACGGGAGCATCCGGCCCGGCCAGAACGTGCTGATCGAAGGCGTGGGCGGTGGTTTCACCTGGGGTTCGATGCTCGTTAAAATGTAGCTTTCAGCGCTTGCTGGACAAGCGTTTGAAGTGTATTTCATTCTTATTCTTTCATGGCACTCGCTTTTGCTTTCGTTTTTCCCGGCCAGGGTTCGCAGTCGGTGGGCATGCTTGATGCCTGGGGCGATCATCCGGTGGTGCTCGAGACCCTGCGCGAGGCCTCCGACGCGCTGCATGAAGACGTCGGTGCGCTGATTCACGACGGCCCCAAGGAAGCGCTGGCGCTCACCACCAACACCCAGCCCGTCATGCTGGTGGCGGGCGTGGCCGCATGGCGAGTCTGGCGCGCCGAAGGCGGCGCCCAGCCGGTGGCGCTTGCGGGGCATTCGCTGGGCGAATACTCGGCGCTGGTAGCCGCGGGTGTGCTCACGCTCGCGCAGGCGGCGCCCTTGGTGCGCCTGCGCGCGCAGGCCATGCAGGACGCCGTGCCGGTGGGTGCGGGCGCCATGGCGGCGATCCTTGGCCTGCCGTCCTCGCAGGTCATCGCCGGCTGCGCGCAGGCCAGCGCCAGTTTCGGCGCCGGATCGCCCGAGGTGGTCGAGGCCGTGAACTTCAACGATCCGGCGCAGACGGTCATTGCCGGCACCAAAGAAGGTGTTGCCAGGGGTTGCGAGGTGCTCAAGGGCATGGGCGCCAAGCGAGCGCTGCCGCTGCCCGTGTCGGCACCCTTTCATTCCAGCCTGATGAAGCCGGCCGCCGAGCGGCTCAAGGCGGCGCTGGCCGATGTGTCCTTCGCCGCGCCCGCGATTCCCGTGATCAACAACGTCGATGTGGCCGCCTGCGAGCAGGCCGACGCCATCCGCGATGCGCTGTATCGTCAGGCGTTCGGGCCGGTGCGTTGGGTCGAGTGCGTGCAGGCCATCAAGGCGCGTGGCGTCCGTCATGTGATTGAGTGCGGTCCGGGCAAGGTGCTTGCCGGCATGGTCAAACGCATCGACGGCGAATTGATCGGTGCCTGTCTGCAGGACCCGGCGTCGCTGGCTGAAATCAAGGAGCTGCTGGCATGAGCGACACCTCGCCTTCCCGAATCGCCCTGGTCACGGGCGCCACCCGAGGTATAGGCGCGGCGGTGGCGGCGGAACTGGCCGAGCGCGGCCTGGTCGTGGTGGGAACAGCGACGACCGCCGATGGCGCGGGGCGCGTCACCCAGGCGCTGTCCACGCGCGGGGGCAAGGGCGTGCAGTTGGATGTCACCGACGGCGCCGCCGTGGAGGCGCTGGTGGATGCCATCGTCAAGGAGTACGGCGGCCTGCACGTGCTGGTGAACAACGCCGGAATCACGCGCGATCAGCTGGCCATGCGCATGAAGGACGACGACTGGGATGCGGTGATCGATACCAACCTCAAGGCGGTGTTTCGCGTCAGCCGCGCGGTGATCCGTCCCATGATGAAGCAGCGGTTCGGGCGCATCGTCAGCATCACCAGCGTGGTCGGCGCCTCGGGTAACCCGGGGCAGGCCAATTACGCGGCCGCCAAGGCCGGCGTAGCCGGCATGACCCGGGCGCTGGCGCGCGAGCTCGCCAGCCGCGGCATCACGGTCAACTGCGTGGCGCCCGGTTTCATTGCCACGGACATGACGGCCGGTCTGCCTGAAGAGCAGAAAAAGGTGCTGCTGACACAGATTCCGCTGGGCGCACTCGGTCGCCCCGAGGACATTGCCCATGCCGTGGCCTACCTGGCGAGCGAGGATGCCGGTTACGTCACCGGGCAGGAGCTGCACGTCAACGGCGGCATGTACATGTAAATTGGCGTGTGATTCCAGCCGGATGGCCGGCCTTCGCGGGGCATATGCCGTGCGGCTAGAATCACCGGTCTGTTCACAACCCCCAGAGGGAACCCCCCATGAGCGATATCGAAGCACGTGTCAAGAAAATCATCGCCGAGCAACTCGGCGTGGAAGAGTCCCAGGTCACCAATGAAAAGGCCTTTGTGGCTGATCTGGGTGCGGATTCGCTGGACACGGTCGAGCTGGTGATGGCGCTGGAAGACGAATTCGGCATCGAAATTCCCGACGAGGATGCAGAGAAGATCACCACGGTGCAAAACGCGATCGACTACGCGAACACCCATCAAAAAGCATAAACGCCGCTTGCTGCCGTCTGCCGGACAAAACGCGCGGGGCAGCGCTACTTTGGAAAGCTGAACGCATGAGCCGACGTCGCGTCGTCGTGACCGGCCTGGGTTGCGTCACTCCCGTGGGTAACACGGTACGTGAGGCCTGGGCGAACATCCTGGCTGGCCGCTCCGGCATCGGCCCCATCACGCGTTTTGACGCCAGCGCGTTTTCCTGCCGCATTGCGGGCGAGGTCAAAGGTTTCGACCTGGACGCCTACATGACGCCCAAGGAAGCGCGCACGATGGATACCTTCATCCATTTCGGCATCGCGGCGGCTGAAGAAGCGGTGCGCGATGCGGGTCTGCCCACGGGCGAGGCGCTGGGGGAAGAGCTGGCCACGCGCATCGGCTGCATCGTGGGTTCCGGCATCGGCGGGCTGCCGCTGATCGAGAACACCCATGCGGAGCTCGCCAGCCGCGGGCCGCGGCGCATCACGCCGTTTTTCGTGCCGGCCTCCATCATCAACATGGTGGCGGGGCATGTCTCCATGCGCTTCGGCTTCAAGGGCCCCAACCTGTCCGTGGTGACGGCCTGCACGACCGGGCTGCATTGCATCGGTGAAGCGGCGCGCAAGATCGAGTACGGCGATGCCGATGTGATCGTGGCGGGTGGCACGGAGGCCACGGTTTCTCCCTTGGGGGTGGGTGGCTTCGCGGCCATGCGGGCGCTGTCCACGCGCAACGACGACCCCACGGGCGCCTCGCGCCCCTGGGACAAGGACCGTGACGGTTTCGTGCTGGGCGAGGGCGCCGGTGTGCTCGTCCTCGAGGAATACGAGCATGCCAAGGCACGTGGCGCGAAGATTTATGCCGAGCTCAGCGGCTACGGCATGAGCGCCGATGCCGGTCACATGACCGCGCCGAACATGGATGGCCCGCGCCGGGCGATGCTGGCGGCCCTGCATAACGCCGGCGTCAACGCCGACGAGGTCGACTACCTCAATGCCCACGGCACGTCCACCCCGTTGGGGGACATCAATGAAACCCATGCCATCAAGGCGGCGCTGGGTGACGCGGCGCGCAAGGTGGTTGTGAGCTCCACCAAGTCCATGACCGGGCACCTGCTGGGGGGTGCCGGCGGCATTGAAAGTGTATTTACCGTGCTGGCGCTGTGCGAGCAGAAGGTGCCGCCCACCATCAACCTGGTCAACCAGGATCCGGAGTGCGACCTGGACTACTGCGCCAACACGGCCCGTGACATGGTGATGAACGTCGCCGTCAAGAATAATTTCGGCTTTGGTGGAACCAACGGCACGCTGGTTTTCCGGCGTGTCTGAATGCGGTGGCCTGGCACGGCGCGCGGGCCTTGTGTGATGCCAGCAGCCTCCCGTCAGCCGTCGCCCGTGCGTTATCCGTTTGCACCGTCGCGCGAAGTGGCATGGGCGCTGTCCCTGCTTGGCGCATCGGGGGCCGTGGTGCTCCTCGCATGGCTGGCAACGCAGCGTGCCGGCGCGCCGCAATGGGCTCTGAGCTTCCTGCTCTGGGGTGGCGCCAGCCTGTCGGCATGGCGTTGGTGGCGTGCGATGCCCACGGGCGAGCTGGCCTGGGATGGTCGGCAGTGGTGTGTGCGCCGTGGCGCGCCGGGCGATGAGCCCTGTTCGGCTGTGCATGTCTGCCTTGACATGCCGTCGGGATTGTGGGTGCGGCTGGATGGCCCGCGCGGCGGCGTGCGTTGGCTGTGGCTCGCGCGCGCTGCCGCGCCGAGCCGTTGGCTCGATCTGCGCCGCGTCCTGTTTGACGGCCGATCCCGCCGGAGTTGCGCGGCTGCGGGCGCGGCGCCTGGGGCTGTGTCATGAATCCGCCAGATCCCACCTCGTCCGTCAACAGTGACCTGCAGCTGGTTGAGCGTACGGTGGCGGGCGATCAGCGCGCCTATGAATTGCTGGTGATCAAATACCAGCGGCGCATCGAACGCCTGATCGGCCGTATGGTGCGTGACGTCGATCTCGTTCAGGATATCGCGCAAGAGACATTCTTGCGCGCCTATCGGGCCCTGCACCAGTTTCGCGGGGATGCGCAGTTCTATACCTGGCTGTACCGGATCGCGGTCAATACGGCGAAAAAGACGCTGATGGACCTCAAGCGAGACCCGTTGATCACCGAAAGCGCACTGCGCAGCGCGGTTGACGACGACGATGAAACTTCCGTGATGACGCGTGAACTAACCACCGACGACACGCCCGAAACGCTTTTGGCGGCTCAGGAAGTGGCGCAGGCGGTCAATACCGCTTTGCAGGCTTTGCCGCAGGAATTGCGCCAGGCGGTCACGCTGCGTGAGATCGAGGGCCTGAGCTACGAGGAAATTGCCCAGGCCATGGGGTGTCCCATAGGCACCGTGCGTTCTCGGATCTTTCGCGCGCGCGAGGCGATTTCGGCGAAGGTCAAGCCTCTGCTGGAAAGTCGAACGGGCAAGCGTTGGTGAAAACCGGACGCGGTGGCAGCTGGAGACAGAAAGAAGGTAACGCCATGAATGACGAAGATGTGATGCGCGAGCGCCTGTCGGCTCTGGCCGATGGCGAGTTGGTCGGGCTGGAGTGCCACGAGGCGCTCGCCTATGCGCAGACCGAACAGGGCCAGGCCTCGTGGCAGGCCTATCACGTCATTGGCGATGTCATGCGTGGCGTGCCGGCTGTTCCGATGCTCGATACCGCCATGCTGGAGCGCCTGCGCGGCCAAATCGCCCAGGAGGCTTTGCCGCTGCGGCCGGGCGTGGCGTCCGTGGTCGTGTCGCAGGTGGGCCGCGCCGATGCGCGGGCCGCCAATGCATCGGTGATGCACTGGAAGCTCGCTGCCGGATTCGCTTCGTTGACGGCGGCGGTGGCGCTCGGCTGGACGGCGTATGCCGGTCTCGGGCCGCAGACCGGCGGGGGCACGCAGATTGCGGTGGCAAGTCCGGCGCAGGGGGCCACCATGGTGGTCGATGGACACAACGTCATCCGCGATCCCAAGCTGGATGAACTGATACGGCAGACGGGCCGTTATGGTGGCAGCAGCCAGATGATGCGCGACTCCTTCCTGCGCAATGCTTCGCTCGAGGCGCCGCCCAAACATTGAACGTGTCGTTGGAATTTTTGTCTTTTGGCGGGGCCGCTCATATGAGCGGCTCTTGTTGTCCTGGGCAGGTCGAACATCGAGGGTGACATCATGAGATTTCGGATAGGCGCCGCAGGCCATGCGGCTTCGCTGGTGCTGGCGGCGACGATGACCCTGCTGGCAGGGTCCACGCTGGCGCTGGTGTCGTCGCCGGTGCGGGCGCAGTCGGCACCCGTGGTGCGTGGACTGCCTGATTTCACCGAGCTGGTGGACCTGGTCGGCCCCTCGGTCGCCAACATCCGCACCCTGGAGAAGGCCGGTGGCGACGGTGCCCAGGACGGGCCCGATGAGGACATGCTGGAGTTTTTCCGACGCTTCGGCATTCCGATCCCCAACATGCCGCGTCGGCGCGGGCAGCGCCCAGGCAATCCGCAGGAGCAGCCGCGCGGCGTCGGTTCGGGCTTCATCCTCACGTCCGATGGCTACGTGATGACCAATGCGCACGTGATCGACGGCGCGGACGAAGTGATGGTCACCCTCACGGACAAGCGCGAGTTCAAGGCGAAGATCGTCGGCGCCGACAAGCGCTCGGACGTGGCGGTGGTCAAGATCGATGCCACAGGCCTGCCGGCCGTGAAGATCGGCGACGTGTCGCGGCTGAAGGTGGGCGAGTGGGTGATGGCCATCGGCTCACCCTTTGGTCTGGAAAATACCGTGACGGCGGGGATCGTCAGCGCCAAGCAGCGCGATACCGGCGAATACCTGCCGTTCATCCAGACGGATGTGGCGATCAACCCGGGCAATTCGGGCGGACCGCTCATCAACATGCGCGGCGAGGTCGTGGGCATCAACAGCCAGATTTACTCGCGCTCGGGCGGCTTCATGGGCATTTCATTCGCCATTCCCATCGACGAGGCCATGCGTGTGAGCGACCAGTTGCGTGCGACGGGCCGTGTCAGCCGGGGGCGCATCGGCGTGCAGATCGAGCCTGTGACCAAGGACATCGCCGACTCCATGGGCCTGGCCAAGGCGCAAGGGGCGCTGGTGCGTGGCGTCGAGGTGGGCTCGCCTGCCGAAAAGGCCGGCATCCAGGCCGGCGACGTCATCACCCAGTACGACGGCAAGGCCGTCGAGCGCGTCTCCGATCTGCCGCGCATGGTGGGCAACACCAAGCCCGGCACCAAGGCCACGGTCACGGTGTTTCACCGGGGCAGCGCGCGTGACCTGACGGTGACCGTGGCCGAGGTCAAGCCCGACGCCGATGAGGCCGGCGCGACCGCGGACAAGGAGCCCGCCAAGGACAAAGCGTCGCCACAGGCCCAGCAGTGGGGACTCGTGGTGGGAGAGGTGACCAGCGATCAGGCCAAGGATTTGCGCGTCAAGGGGGGCGTGCGCGTGGTCAGCGCCGAAGGCGCCGCCGCGCGCGCCGGGCTCAAGGTGGACGATGTGATCGTGGCCGTGGGCAACAGCGACGTGCGCTCGGTCAAGGATTTTGACGCGGCGCTGGCCAAGGCCGATGCGAAGAAGCCGCTCAGCGTCATGTTCCGCCGGGGCGACTGGGCTCAGTACACTCTGATCCGTCCGGAAAAGTAAACACCGGGGTCGATAGAATTCCCCCCGACGGCGGCATCGGCCTGCTGCCTGCGTGCCGCTACAATGGCTTTCCAACTCATTCGCAGATGCCAGTTGGTCTGGGGCGCGTCGCATCGCTGACGCGCCCTTTTTTCATGCATTCGAGCGCCGCCGCTGCGCGTTTCACGGTTTTTGGATGAAATACATCAGAAATTTTTCGATCATCGCGCACATCGACCATGGCAAGTCGACGCTGGCCGATCGCATCATCCAGCGCTGCGGCGGCCTGGCCGAGCGCGAGATGCAGGCGCAGGTGCTCGATTCCATGGAGATCGAAAAGGAACGCGGCATCACCATCAAGGCCCAGACGGCCGCGCTCTCCTACACGGCCCGCGATGGGCAGGTCTACAACCTGAACCTGATCGATACCCCTGGGCACGTGGACTTCTCCTACGAGGTGAGCCGATCGCTCTCGGCCTGCGAGGGCGCGCTGCTGGTGGTCGATGCCAGCCAGGGGGTCGAGGCCCAGACGGTGGCCAACTGCTATACCGCGCTGGAATTGGGCGTGGAAGTGCTGCCGGTGCTCAACAAGATGGATCTGCCGCAGGCCGACCCCGAGACGGCGAAGGCCGAGATCGAGGATGTGATCGGCATTGACGCGAGCGACGCCATTGCCTGTTCGGCCAAGACTGGCATGGGCGTGGACGAGATTCTTGAGGCTGTGGTGGCCCGGGTGCCGCCGCCCAAGGGTGATGCGGACGGGCCGCTGCGCGCCATGATCATCGACTCGTGGTTCGACAGCTATGTCGGCGTCGTGATGCTCCTGCGCCTGGTCGATGGTCAGCTCAAGAAAGGCGAGCGCATCAAGCTCATGGCCACCGGCGCGGCCTACGAAGCCAATCAGCTGGGCGTATTCACGCCGGCGCCTCAGCCGCGCGACATGCTGCGCGCGGGCGAGGTGGGCTATCTGATCTGCGGCATCAAGGAGCTCAAGGCGGCCAAGGTGGGTGACACCGTCACGCTGGAAAAGAAGCTGCCCAACAACGCGGGACCGGCCAGCCAGGCACTGCCCGGTTTCAAGGAGGTGCAGCCTCAGGTGTTCGCCGGGCTCTATCCGACCGAGGCCAACCAGTACGACCAGTTGCGCGATGCGCTGGAAAAGCTCCAGCTCAATGACGCGTCCCTGCATTTCGAGCCCGAGGTGAGCCAGGCGCTTGGCTTCGGTTTTCGCTGCGGGTTCCTCGGCCTGCTGCACATGGAGATCGTGCAGGAACGACTGGAGCGCGAGTTCGACCAGGACCTGATCACCACCGCGCCGAGCGTGGTCTATGAGGTGCTCAGGGGCGACGGCGAGGTCATTCGCGTGGAAAACCCATCGAAGATGCCCGACCAGGGGCACATCGAGGAAGTGCGCGAGCCCATCGTCACGGTGCACCTGTACATGCCGCAGGACTATGTCGGCCCGGTCATGACACTGTGCAACGCCAAGCGTGGCATCCAGATGAACATGCAGTACCACGGCCGCCAGGTCATGCTGACCTATGAGCTGCCGTTGGGCGAGATCGTGCTCGACTTCTTCGACAAGCTCAAATCCATTTCACGCGGCTATGCCTCGATGGACTACGAGTTCAAGGAGTATCGCGCGTCCGACGTGGTCAAGGTCGACATCCTGCTCAATGGCGAGAAGGTCGACGCGCTGTCGATCATCGTGCACCGCAGCCAGGCGCAGTACCGAGGGCGCGCGGTGGTGGCCAAGATGCGCGAAATCATCAGCCGCCAGATGTTCGACGTGGCGATCCAGGCCGCGATTGGCGCCAACATCATCGCGCGCGAAACCGTGAAGGCGCTGCGCAAGAACGTGCTGGCCAAGTGCTATGGCGGCGACATCACGCGCAAGCGCAAGCTGCTGGAAAAGCAGAAGGCCGGCAAGAAGCGCATGAAGCAGATCGGCACTGTCGAGGTGCCGCAGGAGGCGTTTCTCGCCATTCTGCAAGTGGAGGATTGATCTTGATGCAAGCCCTGACCGCCGCGATTCTTGCGGCTTTCGTTGCCTATGTCGGCGCCTGGTACTTTGGTGCGATCGAAGGCAATTTTGCTCTGCTGCTCATGCTCGCCACCCTGGTGACGGGCTTGTACTGGGTGGCCGAGCGCCTGTATTTCCTGCCGCAGCGCCGGCGCGCGGTGCAGGCTGTGCAAGCCGCGGCCGAGCAGCGCCGCGGCGAACTCGATCGCATGGGCATCGCCAAGAAGGATGACGAGAACCTCCAGGAGGCTCAAGGGCGCATGCTGGCCCAGCCCTGGTGGCTGGACTGGACCGCCGGCCTCTTTCCGGTGATCGCGGCCGTCTTCCTGCTGCGCTCCTTCCTGTTCGAGCCGTTCAAGATCCCGTCGGGCTCGATGATTCCGACCCTGCAGGTGGGCGACCTGATTCTGGTGAACAAATACACCTATGGCCTGCGTCTGCCGGTGTTCAATACCCGCATCACGCAGGGCCATGCGCCGCAACGCGGCGATGTGATGGTGTTTCGCTACCCGCCCCAGCCCAGCCTGGACTACATCAAGCGCGTGGTCGGCGTGCCCGGTGACGAGGTGGCGTATCTGAACAAGCGTCTGACGATCAATGGCGAGGAGGTGCCGATCAAGAGCCTGCCCGAGTTCTTCGACGCCGATGCCATGCGCTATTTCGAACGGCGCCAGGAGCAACTGGGCACGCACACGCACAGCATCCTCGTCAACAAGGACGTGCCGGCCTTCGTGCAGGGCGCGAGCAACTTCAAATACCGCGATCACTGCACTTACAGCATCGAGGGCGTCGTGTGCAAGGTGCCGCCAGGGCACTACTTCATGATGGGCGACAACCGGGATAATTCACTTGATTCGCGCTATTGGGGTTTTGTGCCCGAGGAAAATATCGTGGGCAAGGCCTTTTTCGTCTGGATGAATTTCGGTAACCTCAAGCGTATTGGTTCGTTTGACTGACAAGGGGAGCATGAATGGCGGTACAGCACAATGCGCTGCGGTCCAGGCAGCGGGGCCTGTCGTTCCTGGGCGTGATTTTCATCGGAGTGTTCCTGGTGGCGGCGTTCGCCATTGTCGGGCAATCGGTCCCCATCCTGCTTGAATACCAGGCCGTCAAGAAGGCGGCCACCAAGGCGGCCCGCGAAGAGAGCACAGTGGCGGGCATACGCGCCTCGTTTGATCGCGCCGGAGCCATCGACGATATTTCATCCATTTCGGGCAAGGACTTGCAAATCACCAAGCGCAATGACAAGGTGGTGGTTTCCTTCAAATACGAGCGTGAAATTGCACTGTTCGGGCCGGCTTATCTCGTTTACCGGTTTCAGGATTCCGTCGATTAACTGGTGACCGCAGATTCCCTTGGGGAGCTGCAGCAGCGGCTGCAGCACCGTTTTTCCGACCGGCGTCTGATCGAGCGCGCCGTGACGCATCGCAGTTTCGGCGCGGAGCACAACGAACGCCTGGAATTCCTGGGCGATGCCGTGCTTGAACTGGCGATCTCCACGCTGCTGTTCACGCGGATGCAGCATGTGCCCGAGGGCGAACTCTCGCGCGTGCGCGCGTTGCTGGTGCGTCAGGATTCGCTGCATCGGATCGCCCTGCGACTGGGTTTGTCCGAGGTGCTGCGCCTGGGCGAGGGCGAAGCGCGCTCGGGCGGGCGCGAGCGTCCGTCCATTCTGGCCGATGCGGTGGAGGCACTGATCGGCGCCGTGTTCCTCGATGGCGGCTATGACGCCGCGCGGGCGCTGGTGGAGCGGCTGTTCGAGGGCGTGCGGCTGGACGCGCACCTGCAGGAGGTGGCCAAGGATGCCAAGACCGCGCTGCAGGAATGGCTGCAGGGCCGGCACATGCCGTTGCCGCGCTATGCGGTGGTGCGGGTGGACGGGCAGGCGCATCATCAAGTTTTCGAGGTGGAGTGCGAGGTGGCGCAACTGCGACTCATCGAGCGAGGCGAAGGCGCCTCGCGCCGGGCGGCTGAACAGGTGGCCGCCGCCGCCATGCTGCAACGTTTGAAGGCACATCCATGACCGATTCGACCCCTGCCGCGCCGACGCCTGCCGTCGTCAGCCAGCGCTGCGGCCTGATTGCCATTGTCGGCAAGCCCAATGTCGGCAAATCCACGCTCATGAATGCGCTGGTCGGGCAGAAGATTTCGATCACCAGCCGCAAGGCGCAGACCACGCGCCACCGCATCATGGGCATACGCACGCGTGGCGGCGCGCAGTTCGTTTTCGTCGACACGCCGGGTTTTCAGACACGCCACGGTTCGGCGCTCAACAAGTCGCTGAACAAGGCCGTGCTGGGCGCGGTGAGCGACGTGGACCTGGTGCTCTTCGTCGTCGAGGCAGGCAGCTTTTCGCTGCAGGACGCGGCCGTTCTCGGGCTGCTCAAGAGTGATATTCCCACGCTGCTCGTGGCCAACAAGCTCGACACCGTGCACCGGCGCAGCGAGATCGCCCCGTGGCTCAAGGGCATGCAGGAGCGCCACCCTTTCGCCGAATTCGTGCCCATGTCGGCCAAGAAGCCGGCCGATATCGACCGCCTGCTCGCCATCATTGAAAAGTATCTGCCCGAGCAGCCCTGGTGGTACGGGGAAGATGAGCTGACCGATCGCAGCGAGAAGTTTCTGGCCAGCGAAACCGTGCGCGAGAAGCTCTTTCGACTCACGGGCGATGAGCTGCCCTACACCTCCACGGTGGTGATCGAGCAGTTCCAGGAAGAGCCCAGTCCGAAGCACGGGCGCTTTGTGCGCATCGCCGCCACCATCATCGTCGAGCGCGACGGCCACAAGGCCATGGTGATCGGTGAAGGGGGCGAACGCCTCAAGCGCATCGGCTCCGAGGCGCGCCAAGAGCTGGAAAAGCTGCTCGGCGCCAAGGTGTTTCTGCAGCTGTGGGTCAAGGTGCGTTCGGGCTGGGCCGACGACGAGGCGCGCGTGCGCTCGTTTGGTTATGAGTGAGCGCGGCCGGGCTTGCGGCATCGGGCGTCTGGCGTGAATCGCCGGGGCTCTGCAGCGGCACCCATCGAATCAACGCTCAAGGTCCAGCCACGCCATGGCCACCCGCCGCATCGTCGATGAACCGGCCTACATCCTGCACAGCTACGACTACAGTGAATCCAGCCTGATCCTGGAGGTGTTCGCGCGTGGCTGCGGCCGGGTCGTGCTGCTGGCGAAGGGGGCGAAAAAACCCACGTCCGGTTTTCGCCCGGTGCTGCTGCCGCTGCAGCCCTTGCGTCTGACCTGGAGCCTGGGGGGCAGCGGCGAGGGGGAGGTGCATACACTCAAGGGGGCAGAGTGGGCAGGCGGTCATGTGATGCCCGTGGGCGATGCGCTGCTCTCCGGTCTGTATCTCAATGAATTGCTGATGCGCCTGCTGGCGCGCGACGATGCCCACGCGGCCTTGTTCGACGTGTACGCAGGCGTCGTGCGCGTGCTCGGTGGCGGCGAACATGGCGAGGCGCTGGAGCCGGTGCTGCGCGCGTTCGAACTGCTGCTGCTGCGCCACGTGGGGCTGCTTCCGGCGCTGAACCGGGAAACCGCCACGCTCGCTGAGCTGCAGGCCGAGGCCCGCTACGTGCTGACGGCCGAAGGCGGTTTGCGCGCCGCCGGCGCGGCCGATCGCAGCGCCCTGACGGGCCGCCAATGGCTCGCCTTGCAGCAGGCGCTGATGACCCGTAGCGAGTATCTGGCCGTGCTGCGTGCCTGCGCCGACGTCGGCGCCGAACTCAAGCCGCAATTGCGCGCCGTGCTGCAATACCATTGCGGCTTGCCGCTGCTGCGCACGCGCCAGCTCCTGATGGATCTGCAATCCTTATGACTCCCGCCGTCACTTCCTTGCCCTCGCTCTCGGTCAATGTCAACAAGGTCGCGCTCGTGCGCAACACGCGCCACCTGGGCATCCCGAGCGTGGTGCGCGCCGCCGAGCTGTGCCTGCAGGCCGGGGCCCATGGCATCACCGTCCATCCCCGGCCCGATCAGCGTCACATCCGGCCGCAGGACGTGTTCGATCTCGCCGCCTTGCTCCGGCGCTGGCCCCACGCTGAGTTCAACATCGAGGGCAATCCGACGCACAACCTCATGGGTTTCGTCCGACGGGTGCGTCCGAGCCAGGCGACCTTCGTGCCGGATAGCGACGATCAATTCACGAGTGACCATGGCTGGAGCTTTCCCCAGGATGCCGAGCGCTTGCGTCCCCTCATTGCGGAATGCCACGCGCTCGGTGTGCGCGTGAGCCTGTTCATGGACCCGCTGCCCGAACAGATGGCCGGGGCGAGCGCGGTGGGGGCGGACCGCGTCGAGCTCTACACCGAACCCTATGCCGCCGCCTGGGGCGGTGGCGAGCAGCAGGCGCAGCTGCAGCGCTACGCCGACGCCGCGCAGGCGGCGCTCGACGCCGGGCTGGGCGTCAATGCGGGTCACGACCTCAATCAGCACAACTTGGCTGCTTTCGTCGCGCGCGTGCCGGGATTGCTCGAGGTTTCCATCGGCCACGCCTTCATCGCCGACGCACTGGAGGCCGGTTACGCGGCCACGGTGCGGGCCTATCTCGCGTGCATCGCGGACGGCGCGGGGCGTGAACGGTCGTGATGCCGAAGCGGCCCTCTCCAGTCGACGCGCCATGATCCACGGCATCGGCACCGACATCTGCGACGTGCGCCGCATCCGCGCCAGCTTGGCGCGCCATGGCGAGCGCTTTGCGCAAAGGATCCTGTGCGAGGGAGAACTGGCCGTCTGGCGCGCGCGCGGCGCGCGCTGGCCCGATCGCGGCGTGCGCTATCTGGCCACGCGCTTTTCCGCCAAGGAGGCGTTCTCCAAGGCCGTTGGCCTGGGCATGGTCATGCCCATGACCTGGCACGCCTGCGAAATCGTGAGCCTGCCCGGTGGCGCGCCCTCGGTGCGCCTGCATGGGGCTTTGGCCGGCTGGTTCGAGCAGCGCCGGCTGCACTGCCACCTGAGTCTGAGCGACGAGAGCGACTACGCGGTGAGTTTTTGTATTGTCGAAAATATTTGAGAGAAATCGGGCTCTAACGCTTTCCAGTCAAGCGCGGGCAGCTATCAAACAAGGAGATTCGATATGGCCCACTCCCCTTTGATCATCGACATCGCAGGCCCTGCGCTCACCGCCACCGACCAGCGGCGCCTGACGCATCCGCTGGTCGGGGGGCTGATTCTGTTTGCGCGCAACTGGGTCGATCGCGCGCAGCTCGTCACGCTCGTGGCCGAGATCAAGGCGCTGCGCGCCGACCTGCTGGTGTGCGTGGACCACGAGGGCGGGCGCGTGCAGCGTTTCAAGACCGATGGCTTCACTCATCTGTCGCCCATGAGCGCCCTGGGCAGGCTCTGGATGCAGGACGGCGAGGCAGGCGAGGGCCATGGCGCCATGCGGGCGCTCGATGCGGCCACGGCGGCCGGGTACGTGCTCGGCTCCGAGCTGCGCGCCTGCGGGGTGGACCTGTCCTTCACCCCGGTGCTCGATCTGGATCACGGCGGCAGCGGCGTGATCGGGGACAGGGCGCTGCACCGCGACCCGCGCGTGGTCGCGGTGCTGGCGCGCGCGCTCATGCATGGTCTGCTGCAGGCGGGCATGGCCAATTGCGGCAAGCATTTTCCGGGGCATGGCTTCGTCGCCGCCGACTCGCATACCGACGTGCCCATCGACCGGCGCAGCCTCAAGGCCATCCTCGCGGACGACGCCGCTCCCTACCCGTGGCTCTCCACCGTGCTCGCCAGCGTCATGCCGGCCCATGTCATCTACCCGCGCGTGGACCGGCGTCCGGCCGGGTTCTCCGCGCGCTGGCTGCAGGACATCCTGCGCGAGCGCTTCGGTTTTCAGGGCGCCATCTTCAGCGACGACCTCAGCATGGAAGGCGCCCGACGCCTCAATGGCCGGCTGCTCAGCTACACCGACGCGGCGGTGCAGGCGCTGAACGCCGGCTGCGACATGGTGCTGCTTTGCAACCAGAGCGTGGGCGGGGGCCGCGCCGTGGACGAGCTGATCGACGGCCTGGCCCGGGCGCATGCGCAGGGGCTCTGGCAGGCCGATGAGGCCAGCGAGCTGCGCCGCGCCGCCTTGCTGCCTCGCACGCCACCGCTGCCCTGGGACGAACTCATGCTGTACCCCGCCTATGTGCACGCGCTGGAGCGGCTGCCGTGACGCGGGCCATACAGCGCGTGGGCATCCTCACTGGCGGGGGCGACTGCCCGGGGCTGAACGCCGTCATCCGCGCGGTCACCAAGTCGCTCGTTCACCACGGCCAGTGCGCGGTGCTCGGCATCCAGGACGGCTTCGAGGGACTGATGGCCGAGACGCCGCTCGTGCAGCCGCTGGACTGGGAGCGCGTTTCGGGCATCCTGCACACGGGCGGCACGATGCTGGGCACGAGCAACAGCGCCAATCCGCTGCGCGACGCGGCCACGCTCGCCCGGGTGGCGCGCAACGTGCGTGCGCTGGCGCTGGACGTGGTCGTCGCCATCGGCGGTGACGGCACCATGAGCCTGGCGCACGGCGTCTCGCAGGCCACGGGCATTCACTGCGTGGGTGTGCCCAAGACCATCGACAACGACATCGCCCATTGCGAGCGCAGCTTCGGCTTCGACACGGCGGTGACCACGGCCACCGAGGCCATCAGGCGCGTGGAGAGCACCGCCAGCAGCCACCACCGCGTGATGATCGTCGAGACGATGGGGCGTCATTCCGGCTGGCTGGCGCTGGAATCGGGCCTGGCGGGCGCGGCCGACGTCATCCTGCTGCCAGAAATCGATTACGACGTGCAGGCCGTGGCCGTCCACTGCCGCGCGCGCGAGGCGCGCCAGCGCTACACCATCATCTGCATCGGCGAGGGCGCCAAGGCGCGCGGCGGCGCGCTCACGGTGCGTGAACATGTCGCGGGCAGCCCCGATCCCGTGCGTCTGGGCGGCGTCGGCCACGTGCTGCGTCTGCAGCTGCAGCCGCTGCTCAGCAGCGAAGTGCGCACCACCGTGCTCGGCCATGTGCAGCGTGGCGGCGACCCGACGCCGTTTGACCGCGTGCTGGCCACGCGCTTCGGCCACCATGCGGCCGAGCTGGTGCTGGCGCGCCGCTTTGGCGAGATGGTCACGTTCAGTGGCGCGCGCATCACCAGCGTGCCCATCGCCCGCGTGGCCAACGTGCAGCGCGTCGTCACGCCCGACCATGAACTGGTGACCATGGCGCGTGACATCGGCGTGTGCCTGGGAGATGCGCCCGCGTGATGCGGCGGACACAAGCCAGCCGGCCTGCGGGTCGGCTGAATCCTGTCAGGCTGCCGCCGTTCAGAAGGTGTAGCCCGCCATCAGCGTGAGCACCACGGGATGGAAGCGGATGTCTATGTTGCGCTGAACGCCTGCGGTGTTCGTCGTCAGCCGGGTCTTGACACGGGCCGTGGCGATGGAGCCCGTGATGGACCAGTGGTTGTCGACGCGGTAGCTCAGGCCCGCCTGCGCCGCCAAGCCCCAGGAATCGGACAGGCTGATGTCCGTCGGTCCGCCATTGAGTGCGTTGTTGGCGGCCGTGGAGGTGCGCTTGTCGAAGTTGGTGTAGTTCACGCCGATGCCGACAAAGGGGCGCCACGTGCTGTTGGCTTCGCCGAACTTGTAGTTGACAAACAGCGTGGGCGCGACCTGGCGCACCCGGGCGAGGCGCTGACCATCGAACGCCCGCACTTGCGCGGGCAGGAAGGATGCGATCCTGGCGTTGACATCATGGGTGGGCGGGTAACCCAGCGCCAGCTCCACCTCCATGTTGGGGTTGAAACCATAGGCGACTGAAAAATATGCGGTCGCCTTGTCCCGGACGTCGATGCTGATGCCCGAGGGCGGCCCGGGCAGCATGGGACCGACGGCATCGCCGGCCGACGAATGGGGCGAGACGTTCGTGATGCCGGCGCGCAGCGCCCACTGCGCCGAGGCGCTCCCGCAAAGCAGCAGCAGGGCGGCGCCGTACAAAAATTGTTGGGGCAAGCGATTCATGGTGAAGTGCCTTCATTGGGCGGATGCCAGCACCTGCTGGAAGAATCCGCGCGTGGCTGCGGTGCAGAAGGGTGGTACCAGGCTGCCGTGGTAGGCCTGCACCACCGCGTTCGCACCGCCCTGGGCTGCCGTCGCCGCCTTGGCCTGCGCGAAGCCTGCCTTGGCAGCGGCGAACGGATCGTCGGCCCCGCCTGGCGCGGAGTCCACATCCAGCACCGTCACCAGATGGGCCGAGACCAGGCTGGACCACAGCTGCGCCATCAGGCCGGTGTTGACGTTGTAGAACACGGTGGGATCGGCGTCGCCGCCACACAGCAGGACCGGGCTTTGCGGCATCCAGCCGCGCAGGTCGTTCTTGACGAACGCCTGGCGCATGGGGTTGTCGGAGGCGGTGGCGGGCATGCCCGTCGTGGCGGCGGGAACGGCGCCGTCGGGGTGGGCCTGTGCGTCCATCAGATAGGCGAGTCGGGCGCTGTTCGTGATCAGGTTGCTGCCGCCGAAGCCCAGCGCAAACAGCGGCGCCAGCTCCGGCGGCTGGGTCGGGGGCGTGATGGCTTCGAACCCGGGCGCCGGAGCCACGTTGCTGAAGAGCTGGGTTTGCGGCAACTTGCCCTGGGCAAAGAGCTCGTCCAGGGGTGTGGGAGATGGCAGCAGCGCGTCGATCCCCGGGGTGTAGGCCGCCTCGAACAGATCCGAAGGCTGGGTGTAGATGTTGCCGTAGGCCTTCTGATAGCTGGTGGCGAGCATCGGCGCGAACACCGTGGCGCCCAGGTCCACGTTGCCGTAGTAGATCGCGTCGCCGAACGCGCCCATGGCGTAGGGGCCGGACATCGGTGCCGAGGCCGTCACGCGCTGGCCGGCCGCCTGCAGCGCGCGGTGCGTCGCCATGGCCACGTGCCCACCCTGGGAGTAACCGGTGATGAACAGCTTGCCGCTGTCCTCGCCCCCTGTGGCGGGCAGCGCCTTGCGCGCGGCCGTGAGCGCATCGATCATGTCCTTGGATTGCTGGTCTGCGTTCAAGTAGGGGTGGTAGCCGAGCGTGGAGACGTCGTAGCCTGCGTAATTGGGCGCGACCACGATGAACCCCTGCGCGGCGAACATGGCCGCCAGCAGCGTGCCTTCGGAGGTCCCGGGGCGCGCGGGGTTGGTGATGTCGGCGATGTTGTAGCCGCGGTCGGTGGTGGTGCCGTGTGCGTACAGCACAATGGGGCGGGGACCGCTGCATCCGGCGGCCGTTCCCGAAGGCACCATGAGCGCGCCCGAGGCGTTGGTGGCTTCACCGGCGCCACCCACGGTGCCGTATTCGAAATAGCGGAAGCTCACATCGCATTTCGGCGCACCGGCGACGGCCAGCAGCGTCTGGCCGCTGGTGCCGCCCCCTTGCAGCCGCGCGGTGAAATCCGCCGCGCTCATGGCCGTGACCTGCAGCGGCGGGTTGTACATGAGAGAGCCGCGTGCGCCGCTCAAGTCGACGTCGGTGTTTCCCCCCGGATCCGAGCCGCCGCCGCAAGCGGCCAGCATGGCCGCGGCACTGGCTAGGGCCAGTCCAGTCCAAAACTTCATTTTGGTCTCCCGTACAAGTAAAAACGCCCGCAGACGGTGCGAGCGTTTTCATCGTAGTTGCAACCCGTAGTCGGCGGGAGCAGGGAAACCACCTAGGGCGACGTGTGCAATGGATTTGTTCAGCGTCGCCCTGGAAGGGGTCCGCAACCCCGCGCGGGTCGGGCCCGCGACCTCGCGCGCGGATGGGATGCGTCAGCCGCCGAGATAGGCCTTGCGGATGGCCGGGTTGGACAGCAGGTTCTTGCCCGTGTCTTCCAGCACGAGGTGGCCGTTCTCCAGCACGTAGCCGCGATCCGCGATGGACAGCGCGCGGTTGGCATTCTGTTCGACCAGGAAAACCGTCACGCCATCGGCGCGGATGGTCTCGATGATCTCGAAGATCTGCGCAATGATGAGCGGCGCCAGTCCCAGCGTGGGTTCATCGAGCAAGAGCAGGCGCGGTTCGCTCATGAGTGCGCGTCCGATCGCCAGCATCTGCTGTTCGCCGCCGCTCATCGTGCCCGCGCGCTGGCTGGCGCGGTCCTTCAGGCGGGGGAACAGCTCGAACACGTGCGCCACGCCCTTCTCGCTGGCTTCCTTGCCCTGAAAGAATCCGCCCATCTTGAGGTTTTCGACGACCGTGAGCTGGGGGAACACGCGTCTGCCCTCGGGGGAGATGGCCAGGCCCTTGCGCATGATCTCGTGCGTCGGCAGCTGCGTGATGTCCTGGCCTTCCAGAATCACCTTGCCGCCGCTGGCGCGCGGCGTGCCGCAGAGGGTCATCAAGAGCGAGGTTTTGCCGGCGCCGTTGGAGCCGATCAGCGAGACGATCTCGCCCCGGTTGACATGCAGAGTCACCTCGTTGACCGCGCAGATCGCGCCGTAATGGGTGGAGAGTTTCTCCACCTGAAGCATGGGGGTCGAGGTGCTCATCAGGCTTCTCCCAAATAGGCCTTGATGACCCGTTCATCGTTGCGCACGGCCTCGGGCGTGCCCAGGGCGATCGGGCGGCCGTATTCCATGACCAGAATCCGTTCGGACACGCCCATCACCAGGCCCATGTCGTGTTCGATCAGCAGCACCGTCACGCCGTGCTCGCGCCGCAGCTGGTTGATCAGTTGCTGCAGGTCGTTCTTTTCTTGCGGATTGAGGCCGGCGGCCGGCTCGTCGAGCATCAGCAGGCGCGGCTCGGTGATCATGCAGCGCGCGATTTCCAGGCGCCGCTGGTGGCCATAGGCGAGGTTGCCGGCCTCGCGGTTGGCGTACTCGCGCAGGCCCATGATGTCCAGCCACTTGAGCGCGTTGACGATCTTCAGCCGCTCGCTCTCGCGGTAACTGCGCGTGTTGAACAGGCCCGACAGGGGCGGCGGCCTGTGGTGGCGGTGCTGTGCCACGAGCAGGTTCTCCAGCACCGTCATGCTCTTGAACAGCCGCACGTTCTGGAAGGTGCGCACCACGCCTTCATTGGCCACGTGGTGGCTGCTGTGCCCCGCAATGCTCTTGCCTGCCAGCGCGATGGCGCCCGTGGTGGGCTTGTAGAAGCCGCTGATGCAGTTGAACACCGTGGTCTTGCCCGCGCCGTTGGGGCCGATGATGGCGAAGACCTCCTGGGGCGCGACGTCGAAGGCGATGCCGTCCACCGCCAGCAGGCCGCCAAAGCGCATGCTCAGGTCCTTGACCGTCAAAATGGGGGCGCTCATTGAGGCACCTCCGCCTGATGGCGTTTCATGGGCAGCAGGCCCTGCGGTCGCCAGACCATCATGACGATCATCACCAGGCCGAAGATCAGCATGCGGTACTGCGAGAACTCGCGCGCGAGTTCGGGCAGCACGGTGAGCACGACGGCAGCGACGATCACACCGAGTTGCGAGCCCATGCCGCCGAGCACGACGATGGCCAGGATCAGCGCCGATTCGATGAAGGTGAAGGACTCAGGATTGACAATGCCCTGGCGCGCCGCGAAGAACGCGCCACCGAAGCCCGCGAACATCGCGCCCAGCGTGAAGGCCGAGAGCTTGATCTTCATGGGGTTGAGCCCGAGCGAACGGCAAGCGATCTCGTCTTCGCGCAGCGCCTCCCACGAGCGGCCGATCGGCATGCGGATCAGGCGATTGCTGACGTACAGCGTGATGACCGCCAGCAGCAAGGCCATCAGGTACAGGAAGATCACGACGTGTATCGTGTTGAATTCGAGCCCGAAGAACTGATGGAAGGTCATGCCGCCCTCCGTCGCCGGATTGCGCGTCATCGGCAGGCCGAACACCGTGGGCTTGGGCAGGCCGACGATGCCGTCCGGTCCGCCGGTGAAACCCACGAGGTTCACGAGCAGCAGGCGGATGATTTCGCCAAAACCCAGGGTGACGATGGCCAGGTAGTCGCCGCGCAGGCGCAGCACCGGAAAACCGAGCACGAAGCCGAACAGGGCCGACATCGCGCCCGTCAGCGGCAGCGCCTCCCAGAAACTCCAGCCCGCCCAGTGGTGCAGCAGCGCGAAAGTGTAGGCGCCCGTGGCGTAGAAGCCGACAAAGCCCAGGTCCAGCAGACCGGCGAAGCCGACCACGATGTTCAGGCCCAGGCCCAGCATGACGTAGATCAGCGTGAGCGTGGCGATGTCGATCGAATTGCGTCCGCCGAAGAACGGCCAGGCGACGGCGGCCACGAGCACCGCCAGCATCAGCACGCGGTGCCGGCCGGGCTCGAAGCTGGGCAGGCTGGGCAGCTTGACCGACGGAAGTCTGGGCAAGAGCAGCGGCCGCAGCAATTGCACCACGAAGACGGCGAGGCAGCCCCAGACCAGGGTGGGCCAGTTCGGGACGATGGTGGTGCGCGCGCCCGCGCGCTCCAGGTGCAGCGTGAACGAGGGCAGCAGCACGATGGCCGCGAGCACGGTGGCGGTGATGGCGCCGCGCAGGGCGCCGCGGATGTCGACGGAAGTGGTGGTGGGGTGCGCCATCAGACTTTCTCCACTTCAGGTTTGCCCAGAAGGCCGGTGGGGCGGAACATCAGGATCAGGACGAGGAGAAGGAAGGCCACGATGTCCTTGTATTCTGAGGAGATGTAGGCGGCAGCCAGCGTTTCGGCGATGCCGAGGATGACGCCCCCGAGCATGGCGCCAGGAATGCTGCCGATGCCGCCGAGCACCGCCGCCGTGAAGGCCTTGATGCCGGCAATGAAGCCGATGAAGGGATTGAGCTTGCCCACGGCCAGCGCGATCAGCACGCCGCCCACCGCGGCAAGCACGGCGCCGAGCACGAAGGTGAAGGAGATCACGCGATTCGTGTCTATGCCCAGCAAATTGGCCATGTGCATGTCCTGCGAGCAGGCGCGGCTGGCGCGGCCCATGCGCGAATTGCGGATGTACAGCGTGAGCAGCACCATCAGCACCACGGTGACGGCGATGACCAGCACGCGGGCGTAGGGTATGAAAATCTCGAAGCCACCGCTGCCACCTTCAAAGCGCATCGCGCCCGGGATCAGCGCAGGCACGGCCATGTCGCGCGCGCCCTGGCCCAGCGCCATCCAGTTCTGCAGGAAGATGGACATGCCGATGGCGGAAATCAGCGGCACGAGGCGCGGGCTGTCTCGCAGCGGCTTGTAGGCGAGTTGCTCCACCGCGTAGCCGTAGACGGCCGTGACCAGGACGGCCACGATGATCATGAGCGTGATCACCAGCCAGACCGGCAGGCCGCCCTGCACGCCCACGGCCGAGAGCGTGACGAGGCCCACGTAGGCGCCGATCATGTAGATCTCGCCGTGGGCAAAGTTGATCATGCCGATGATGCCGTACACCATCGTGTAGCCAATCGCGATCAGCGCGTAGATCGCGCCGAGCGACAGGCCGTTGAACAGCTGCTGCAGCAGCTCGGGCAAGAAATTGGACATGTGAGGTCCTCGGACGGGGCACGTACAGGTGTGTCACGTGCTCGCGGGAAAGCAAATACGACAGCGCCGCCAGCGTGTACCGCCACGGACGAACCGTGGTGCGGAACAGCGGCGGCGCTCAGCCCAGGATCAGGCTTACTTCACGAGAGACTTGGAACCGTCCTTGTGCCACTCGAAGACCTGGAATTCGAACGACTTCAGGTCGCCCTTGGCATCCCAGCTGGTCGCGCCCAGCGGGGTTTCGAACGTGGTCTTGTGCAGGTGGTCGGCAACCTTCTTGGCATCGTCGCCGACGGCCTTGATGCTGTCCATGATCACTTCCGCCGCGGCGTAGGAGGTCATCTGGAAGGCGCCTGCGGGGTCACGCTTCTTGTCCTTGAAGGCCTTCACGATGGCGGCGTTCTTGGGGTTGGCCGAGAAATCCGCGGGCAGCGTGAGCAGCATGCCTTCGACGGCCGGGCCGGAAATGGCGTTGATTTCGGGGTTGCCCACGCCCTCGGGGCCCATGAACCTGGCCTTCAGGCCCTGCTCGCCGGCCTGGCGCAGCAGCAGGCCCATTTCAGGGTGATAGCCGCCGTAGTAGACGAAATCGACCCCCGCGCTCTTGAGCTTGGTGATGACGGCGGAGTAGTCGCTGTCACCGGCGTTGATGCCTTCGAACAGCGCCACGTCCACACCGGCCTTCTTCAGGTCGTCGCGCACGTTGGAGGCAATGCCTTGGCCGTAGGACTGCTTGTCGTGCAGCACCGCCACTTTCTTGGGCTTGATCTTCTCGACGATGAACTTGGCGGCCGACGGACCTTGCTGGTCGTCGCGCCCGATGGTGCGGAAGATCGAATGGAAATTCTTGCCGTCGGTCAGGTTCGGCGAGGTGGCCGAAGGCGTGACGACGACGACGCCTTCGTTGTTGTAGATCGGGGCGGCGGCGATGGCGGCGCCCGAGCACACCGGACCGACGACGTAGTGAATCTTGTCGTTGATCACGCGATTGGCGGCCACCGGGCCTTGCTTGGGCTCGCAGCCATCGTCCACGACGACGGTTTCGACCTTCTTGCCATTGATGCCACCGGCGGCGTTGACCATTTCAACGGCGGTGAGCACCCCTTCTTTGATCATGTCGCCGTACTGCGTGAGCGGACCCGTGGCCGGAATCACCATGGCGATCTTGATTTGCGCGTGGGCGGGAAACATCAACGATGCGCTGGCCAGGCCAATGGCGCCAACCAGGGTATGCAAACGGAATTTCATGGAGTCTCTTTTCAAATTGGTAGAAGTGAAAAACCTCTGCGGTGCCGATAAGCACCTGCGAGAGGGAAGAGAGTAACCGTTTTGAGGCGTTTGACAACGGGGAAAACCTGAGGTGCCAGTACAGTTTTAGAGCGATTTTTCTGGTATGGAGGGCGTGGTCTCGGTGGGCGCGGCACGGGGTGCCGGGGCGTCGTGACCTGCATGCCAGCGGCGCACGACGCGTTGAAAGACCAGGGCGTTGGGGATTTGCAGCCATCGACGCCCATCGGGCGGCGCGCTCGTGTCCTCCAGCGTGATGTAGAGCAGGTTGATGTCGATCACCTTGCCTTGCGGGCCAGGTTTTTCGGTGTTCGCGTCCAGCAGCTCGATGTGATCACCGACGCGAAAGGGGCCGGCCATGAAGATCAGGAACGCGCAGAAGATGTTGGAGAGCACGCTCCACGCTGCGAAGAAGGCAACGGCGCCCACCGCGGCAAAGCCGGTGAACGCGGACCACAGCACGCTGGCGGAGACGCCCAGGCGTTCGAGCACCAGCAGGGTGGCGCCGCCCAGGACCAACAGGCGCACGACACCATTGATCGGTTTGACCAGCTCGTGCGGAAACTGGTAGTGGTCGCTGGCGCGGAAGATCAGGCGGCGCAGCAGGTGATGCAGCACCAGCGCCACCGCCACGATCAGCAGGATTTGCACGGCGGGCGTGATGACGTCGAGCCAGTCGTGCATCCACGGCGGCAACGCGGTTTTCAGGCGCGTCAGCACTGTGCTTGTCCCCGTTCCTTATTGCTCGCGGCGCAGTGCCGGGAACAGGATCACGTCGCGGATGCTGGCGCTGTCGGTGAGCAGCATCATCAGTCGGTCGATGCCGACGCCGCAGCCTCCGGTGGGCGGCAGACCGTACTCAAGCGCGCGCACGAAGTCGTGGTCAAAGTACATGGCCTCTTCATCGCCCGCATCCTTGGCGGCCACCTGCGCGGCAAAGCGCGCGGCCTGGTCCTCGGCGTCGTTGAGCTCGGAGAAGCCGTTGGCCATCTCGCGTCCGGTGATGTAGAGCTCGAAGCGCTCGGTCACCTCGGGGCGCTCGTCGTTGGCGCGCGCGAGCGGCGAAATCTCCGTGGGATGCTCCATGATGAAGGTGGGCTGCCACAGCTTGTTTTCCACGGCCTCTTCGAAGTAGAGCACCTGCAGGCTGGCGAGCGAGCGACGCGTGAGGTGGTCTTTTTCTTCCTTGAGGCCGAGCCTTTTGAGCGCGCCGATCAGCCACGCGGCATCGTCCACGTGATCGCCCGCGTCGGTGTGCGCGACGATGGCTTCACGTATCGTCATGCGCGCGAACGGCTGGGCGAGATCGACGTCTCGCCCGCCGTAGCTCAGTGCCAGGGAGCCGGTGGCCTTCAGCGCCGCGTCGCGCAACAGCTGCTCGGTGTAGTCCATCAGATCGCGGTAGTTCCAGTACGCGGCGTAGAACTCCATCATCGTGAACTCGGGGTTGTGGCGCACGCTGATGCCTTCGTTGCGAAAGCTGCGGTTGATCTCGAACACGCGCTCGAAGCCGCCGACCACCAGGCGCTTGAGATAGAGTTCCGGCGCCACCCGCAGGAACAGGTCCAGGTCCAGCGCGTTGTGGTGTGTGGTGAACGGCCGCGCGGTGGCGCCACCGGCCCGGTAATGCATCATCGGGGTCTCGACCTCGAGGAAGCGCCGCGCATCGAGCCAGCGCCGGAGCGCGGCGATCACCTGCGAACGCCTGACGAAGACCTCGCGCGCCTCCGGACTCACGATCAGGTCGACGTAGCGGTGGCGGT
>JAJPEQ010000010.1 GCA_021166775.1 Comamonas sp.
CACAGGCAGCTCATAAAACTGACGTAACCCCCTCCACCGCCGAACGAGAGTTCACTGCCGCACAGGCAGCTCAGAAACCGCAAGATTGCTGCGAATCGGTGACGGTCGAGGTTCACTGCCGCACAGGCAGCTCAGAAATTCCACGCGGCTTGCGCGTGGCGCACAAAAGAGTTCACTGCCGCACAGGCAGCTCAGAAAACCCAGGCAGCGCCCCAGCCTGCCGTACAGCAGTTCACTGCCGCACAGGCAGCTCAGAAAAACCAGGTCAGGCGATGAACCTGCCTGCATTTGTTCACTGCCGCACAGGCAGCTCAGAAATACCCCGGCGGCGTCCCGGCCATTTATCGTCAGTTCACTGCCGCACAGGCAGCTCAGAAAGGCCCGCGTCGTGGGCGGGCACGACGCCGCCCGTTCACTGCCGCACAGGCAGCGCCGTAATCCGCGGCCCGGGTGATCAAGTTCTGCTCTGTGTTCACTGCCGCACAGGCAGCTCAGAAAACCAGCGAAGAAAGCACAGGAGATGCGGACACGTTCACTGCCGCACAGGCAGCTCAGAAAACACACTCGGCCCCGTTACAGCGGCAGGCGTTGTTCACTGCCGCACAGGCAGCTCAGAAAGTGTCCTGCAGGCTTTGCGCCACGCTGGCGCGCGTTCACTGCCGCACAGGCAGCTCAGAAAAGACCCCAATCGTCGTCAATACAGACCCGTCTGTTCACTGCCGCACAGGCAGCTCAGAAATGTTCACCATCACCGATATCTGGGAGTGCATGAGTTCACTGTCGCACAGGCAGCTCAGAAAGGCGCCGGGTGCAACCGCTTTCGATTGCATGCGTACACTGCCGCACAGGCAGCTCAGAAATCAGTGAGCATCAGGCCGCGCGGGTCGCCGGTGTTCACTGCCGCACAGGCAGCTCAGAAAGAGCGCGACCCGGGCAATCACAAAGCGGGCGAGTTCACTGCCGCACAGGCAGCTCAGAAATTCCAGTCGTCGCTGGTGACGCGCTGCATCACGTTCACTGCCGCACAGGCAGCTCAGAAATAAATGACAAAGGGGAGCGGCGCTGGAAGATCGTTCACTGCCGCACAGGCAGCTCAGAAAAAGTATTTCGGAGACGCCTGCGAGGCGCTCTCGTTCACTGCCGGACAGGCAGCTCAGAAAACCCGCCTGCGCATCGAGGATCGTGACGATCTGTTCACTGCCGCACAGGCAGCTCAGAAATTCGATCTGGGCGAGCCCGAGCCGGTGCTGGGCGTTCACTGCCGCACAGGCAGCTCAGAAAATCTTGCGGCTCAAGGTGGGCAGCTTCACCTCGTTCACTGCCGCACAGGCAGCTCAGAAATGTGACCTACACCATCGGATCGGACAACTACAGTTCACTGCCGCACAGGCAGCTCAGAAAGTCATGCCAGTACAGCGTCACGTCATAAACACGTTCACTGCCGCACAGGCAGCTCAGAAATGCAGCTTGGTGAACTCACCGGCGAGCTTGACGTTCACTGCCGCACAGGCAGCTCAGAAACTCAAGTGGATCGCCGAAATACGCCGGCGTGTGTTCACTGCCGCACAGGCAGCTCAGAAATTGGTGGCGGCTGGGACGCGCAAATGGATGATGTTCACTGCCGCACAGGCAGCTCAGAAAAGGAAGATGAGCAGGGCTGCCAGGACGCCACCGTTCACTGCCGCACAGGCAGCTCAGAAAGTGAACCGACTTACGTTCGCTTTGTCGGCAGAGTTCACTGCCGCACAGGCAGCTCAGAAAGATGAGGTCAAGCGCCTGCGCGGCCTGATGGTCGTTCACTGCCGCACAGGCAGCTCAGAAATTTCGCTCATCGCCTTGTCCCGGTAGTTCGCGGTTCACTGCCGCACAGGCAGCTCAGGAAGATACTGCATCAAGCTCAGGCCGACCTCGCCCCCCCGATGCACCCGCACCTCCGCCCACACCACCACCAGCAAACCCGCGAGCACGCCGGCGAGGCCCAGCCATGCCAGCCACGTCTGGCTCTCGCCCACCACCAGCACCGCCAGCACGAAGGCGGTGACCGGCTCGCCCAGCGCCAGCGTCACGCCGGTGGCGCCAGAGATGTGGCGCAGACCGCTGGTGAAGAGCAGGTAGGCCACGCCGGTGCTCACCAGCCCGAGGAAGAGCACCACCGCCCAGGCGCTCGTGTCGGCCTGCAGCGGGCCGCCGAGCAGCCAGGCGGCGGGCAGGGAAAGCAGCGCGGCCGAGCCGAACACCGCAAGGTTGGTGCGCGCCGGATCGAGCCGCGCGACGATGCGCTTGTTGGCCAGCGCATAGACCGCATACGCCAGACCCGCCAGCAGGCACAGCGTCACGCCCAGCGTCGTGAGACGCGCGCCGCCGCCCTGACCCAGCGCCATGGCCACGCCGCCCGCCACGCCCACGAGTGTGCCCAGCCACCAGAGCAGGGGCGGCAGGCGCCGCTGCTGCCAGGTCTGCAACAGCCCGGCCCAGATCGGTCCGCTGCCGATGGCGATCGCGGTGCCCAGCGCCACGCCGCTGTGCCTGACGCCGGCGAAGAAGCTCAGGTTGTAGACGGCGACGCTGGCACCGCCGAGCGCGATGACCGCCCACGGCCAGGGCGCGCCGCGCCGAGGCGCTCGGCGCGCCAGCAGCGCGAAGAAGCCGGTGGCGATGGCCAGGCGCAGCGCGCCCACCCAATAGGGCGAGAAGGTGAGGGGCGCAAAGCTTTGCGCCGTGCCGGTGGTGCCCCAGAGCATCGCCGCGAGCAGCACGAGCCCGATGCCGCGCACCGAAGAATGGGAGGTGTGCATCCCGGCGATGGTGCGGGCGGCGCGGGGTGGGAATTGTCGAGAAACGCTTGAAGTGGCGCGGACTCAAGGGCCGAGCGCGCGCACCTGCGGGGTCAAAAAATATGGGTTAAATATGGATCTAACGCTTACCAAGTAAGCGCAATCAGCTATTTAATAAGAAGCGATTGACGCCGCAACCCTCGCGCGCCCACGCCGCGTTCGCGCCGGAGCGCATACGCCAGTGCGCTGGCGCTGGCGTAGCCGCAGGCCAGCGCCGTCGCCTCCAGCGAGCGGCCCTGCGCCAGCCATTGCTGCGCCTGGTCCAGCCGCAGCGCGCGCAGCCAGGCTTGCGGCGTGGCGCCGGCCAGCTCCAGCAGGCGCGCGTGAAAACGCTGCGGGCTCAGGTGGCACAGGGCCGCGAGGCGCGCGGTGGGCCAGTTTTCGTGCAGCGCGGATTGCACCTGCCGGCGCAGGCGGGCCAGATCCATGGGCCTGCGGGCCAGCAGGCGCGGCGCCTGCAGCGCCAGGGCCACGTTGGCGAGCAGCGCGTCGGCCGCCGGCGCCGCCGCCGTGCGCCAGGGCGCGGGCACCTGAAAGCGGCGCAGGCGCGCCAGGCCCGGCTGGTCCGGCGCGTCGATCACCGCGATGCGGGCGCTGCGCTCGGCCCAATAGCCGTGTCCGGCGCCCGCGGGGATGACGATGCCGCTGGCGGCGTCGACGCTGGCCGCGTGCCCGGCGATGTCGAGCTCCATGCGGCCATCGAGCGCGTAGAGAATCTGCACGAAATCGTGCGCATGCGCGTGGTGCGCGCCGTCGTAGCGGCGCACCGAAAAGTGGGGGTGAACCAACGGGCTCTCGGGGCGCATGGCCGCCATGGTACTGCCAGTGCTGTCTGGCGAGTGACCTCCAACGGCTTCAAGTCAGGCCTGCGCGCTTCGGCAGCCAGCCGGCCTCGCACCCGGTGGAACCATGGCATGCATTTGTCATGGTGCCATGGCCGCCATGGCACCACCGCGCATGCACGCAATGGCTCTTGGTGCAAGTCAAGAAGCGCCGATAGTTGTCCCCATCCACACCTCATGGTCACTGGATGTGTTTGGAACGGAGGGGACTAATGCTTTCGCGACTGCTCACTTTGGCCGCCCTGGCCCTTGGCTTGCTGGCCACACACCTGCCGGCCAGCGCGGCCATCTGGGACTCGGTCCCCGATGAACAGCTCAAGGCGCTCGACCTTTCGCGCGATGCATCGCCCAAGGAGCTGTTCGACAGCCTCTCCAAGCGCTACCGCGCCGAATTGACCAAAGGCAAGCTCGCCAGATATTGGGAGCCGATCCCGATGGACACGTACCTGGCGCCCACGCTGTTCTACAAACCGCCCGCCGAGCCCGCGATCGAGGCCAAGCGCGAGGATTGCGTGGGCTGCCACACCGCCGTCACGCACGGCTGGGTCAAGTCGTGGGAAAAGAGCGTGCACGCCAACCTCGACCAGATCCGCGCCCTGCCCGACAGCGATGCGCGCGCCTACAAGAAGGGGGTGATCGTCGAGGTCGAGGACAATCTGCGCTCGCAGGGCCTGCTGGCGCAGGGGCAACCGCTCAAGGACGTGCAGTGCACCGACTGCCACATGGGCGTCGGCGTGGCGGGCGGCAACCACGCCAAGGACCTGCGCATGCCCGACCGCACGGTGTGCGGCACCTGTCACGTGCGCCAGTTCGCCGAAGCCGAGTCCGAGCGCGACACGCTGGTCTGGCCGCAGAAGCAGTGGGCGCAGGGCCACCCTTCGCACACCGTGGACTACATCGCCAACGTCGAGACCGCGACCTGGGCGGCGCTGCAGCAGCGCGAAGTGGCCGCCAGCTGCACCATGTGCCACACCAACCAGACCAAGTGCGACAACTGCCACACGCGCCACGAGTTCTCCACCGTCGAGGCGCGCAAGCCCGAGGCCTGCGCCACCTGCCACAACGGCGTCGATCACAACGAGTTCGAGCAGTTCATGTATTCCAAGCACGGCACCGTGTACCAAACGCTGGGCGCGAGCTGGGACTGGAACATCCGGCTGGCCGACCAGTTCGCCAGCAAGAACGGCCAGACCGCGCCCACCTGCCAGACCTGCCACTTCGAGTTCAAGGGGCAGTACACCCACAACGTGGTGCGCAAGGTGCGCTGGGGCTTCCTGCCGTTCAAGAACATCGCCGACAACCTGGACGATCCGTGGTTCAAGGACCGCAAGGAGGCCTGGGTCGGCACCTGCTCGCAATGCCACTCGCCGCGCTTTGCCACCAACTACCTCACCATGATGGATGACGGCATCAAGGCCGGCACCAACCTGGTCGAGGACACCCGCAAGGTGGTGCAAAAGCTCTATGACGACCAGCTGCTGGTCGGGCAGAAAACCAATCGGCCCCCGCTGCGCGAACCCGAGAAGGACGAGCCGGGCGGCTTCTCCTCGCTGTTCTTCGCCGACAAGAACCAGACCACCATGGTGGATCGCACCTTCGCCGAGATGTGGGAGCAGCACGTCGCGCGCTACATGAAGGGCTTGCAACACGTCAATCCCGGCGGCTGGACCTATTCGCACGGCTGGAGCGACCTGATCAAGGACCAGGCCATCATCAACGAGCAGGACACGGTGCTGCGCGAGAAGGCCGCGCTGGAGCAGCGTGTGAACAAGCTCGAGGGGGCCAAGGGGGGCACGAAGACCTCGTCGTTCAACAACGCTGCGGGCGGCCCGCTAGCGGGTATGGGCATCGACCCGTTGCTTGCTGGCGGCACGCTCGCCATGCTGGGAGGGGGGCTGCTGGTCGGCGGATGGGTAGGGCGGCGTCGGCGACCCGGCGGCGACGAGCACTGACCGTTGATACGTCATGGTCAACCACGGTGATCCCCTGCAGATGATCGAGCGCCAACGACGATGGCTGAGCCGCGCCGCCGTGGCCACGGGGCTGGCGCTGCTGGTTGCGGGGTCGGTCGTGCTGTGGCGGCACCTGTCGGCGCCGCCGCCGTACGGCTACACATTGGGCGACGCCATCGCATCGGCCGAGCTGGGAGGGTGGGCGGATCTGGGTGAGCAGCAGGTCACGGTCCGGCGCGCCAGCGTCCGTTCGAGCGAATCGAACACGCTACTGGCCGACCTCGAAGTCGCCGAGACGGCTGCCGGGCCCGTGCTGCTGCAGTGGAAGTCGCGCGTCGACGATCCGTTCCTGGCCCTCACCATCGCGCCCGACGACGTGGTGGCACTCGCTTCGGTGCTCAAGCGCCATGTGCCGTCCGACGCCTCCGTGCTGGCCTGGTGGGACAGCTCGCGGCAGTTCAAGCTGTTGAGCGCAGTGGACGTGGCGTTCGACCAGCACCTGGGCATGCCCTTGTTCGTGCCCGCGCGCTGGAATGCCAGTCGCGGCGGCATCGAGACCGTCGAGCGCGCCTTCTGGCTCGGTGCCGACCACGCCGACCCAGCGCCGCAGCAGGAGCGCTTTCGGCGCTTTGCCGACGCGCTGCTGGCGCCCGAAGAAGAAGGCATCGCCGCGCTGCAGGCCTTGGCTGGTGGCAAGACCACGGTGCTGATCCTGCATCTGCGCGACCTGATCCTGCTCGGCCAGCTCGCACCCAGGAAGATGGGGGTGGCGTTCCAGGACTTCGGCGCCATGGGCGACGTGCATGGCTCAGTGCGCCGGGTGCACGCCTGGCTCGACCAGCACCAGTACCCCACCTACGGCGTGTGGCAGGGCAAGGATCAGCCGCTGCGCGCCATCGCCCTGACCGATGCCCCTTCCGGCAAGACCCTGGCGGCACGGCTGCTGCCGCTGATGGGCAACGACCAGCATGACGTCGCCGGGGCCACGCTGGTCTATCGCGTGGGCGGCTTTTCGGTGTTCGAGATCGCGCCGGCCCGGGCCACGGCCGCGCCTTCGGCCGATGCGCTCAAGAGCGCCGCCGCCCCGTTGCCCGAGGAGCCGCGCCCATGACCCTGTTCGTCGTGCTGGCCGCAGCCATGGTGCTGCTGGCTCTTGCGGTGGTGGTGGTGCCGCTGCTTCGCCACGTGCCCGCACGCGGCGCGAACGGCGATCCGGCCCTCGTCGTGCTGGCCGATGCGGCGGATGAACTGCAAGCCCAGCGAGTGTCCGGCGCCTTGAGCGATGCCGAATACACCCGCGCGCTGCGGGAGCTGCAGCAACAGGCGCTGCAGTCGCACGCGGCGTTGTCGCGATCGGGTGGCGTCGGCTCCAGCCCGCGGGCCAACTGGGGCGCGGCCCTCGCCACGGCGGTGGCCCTGCCCTTGGTTGCCGTGGCGCTCTACCTCTCGGTGGGCCAGCCCAGCGTCATCAACGGCAACCGTCCGCTGGCGGGCAGCCCGCATCTCCCGGGCGACGACGCCATCACCGCGCTGTCGCAACGGCTGGCACGGGACGGCAACGACGCCGAGGGCTGGGTGCTGCTGGCGCGCTCGTCGTTCCAGGCGCGGCGCATCGATGAGGCCCTGAATGCCTACCGCAAGGCCACCGCTCTGCAAAGGAACAACGCCGACCTGTGGGTCGAATACGCCAACACGCTGGCGATCGCCAACGACCGCAAGCTGTCGGGCGAGCCGACGCGACTGGTCGAGCGCGCCCTCGAAATCGACCCCGACAACCTCAATGCCCTGGCCTTTGCCGGCCTCGCGGCGTTGCAGGGCGGCAACCGTGGGCTGGCACTGCGGCACTGGCAACGGCTCCAATCGCTGGTGCCGGACGGCTCCGAGGACCGCGAGCGGATTGCGGCGCTGATCGCGCGCGCCCAGGGCGAGCCCCGGCCAGCCAGTGCAACCGTCCCTGCACAGGCCGCGGAGCGCCCCGTTGAAACCGGGGCGGCGAGTACGCCGTCGATCCGCGGCACGGTCAGCCTCGACGCTGCGCTGGCCAGCCAAGTGGCTCCTACCGACACCCTGTTCGTGTTCGCCCGGGCGACCGACGGCCCGCCCATGCCTCTGGCCGCGATGCGCACACGCACGGCCGGCTGGCCGGTGGCCTTCACGCTCGACGACAGCAGCGCCATGGGACAGGGCCGGGCGCTGTCGCAATCGGGGCGCGTGCAGATCGTCGCGCGCATCTCGCGCCTGGGCAGTCCCGGTGCCCAACCCGGCGACATCGAAGGCACGATGGAAGGCGTCGCGGTCGGCGCCAGCGACGTACGGGTGGTACTCAACCGCGTGGTCGGGCGCTGAGGCAGGCGGCGGCGCCCGCCCCGGAGCGCCCCGCATCAGTGCGCCCCGATCGCCTGGCGCAAACGCAGCAGGGCCTCGCTGATCTCGGTCTGTGACAGCGCCGCGTAGCCCAGCAGCAGCACGCGCCGCAGCGGGTGATCCGGCCCCGCATTCCACAACAGCGCGTTGCCCCGGGCAATGCTGTAGACGCCCACCCCCTGGGTACGTGCCAGCTTTTCCACCGCCTCGGCATCGGGCCCCTGCGGCGGCAGATGCGCCACCAGGTGCATGCCGCTGCCGCCGCCGCCGCAGTGCCAGCCTGGCAAGCCGTGGGAGATGCCCGCGCACAGATGGTCGCGCCGCGCGGCGTAGGACTGGCGCAGGCGCCGCAGGTGCTCGGCGTAGCCGCCTTCGGTGATGAAGGCGGCCAGTGCCGCCTGTTCCAGCCAGGGCTGGCAGTTGTTGAGCAAGGCCTTGGCGCGTCGCGCCGGCTCGCGCAGTTCCGTCGGCAGCACCATGTAACCGATGCGCAGGCCCGCACCCAGGCTCTTGGAAAACGTGCCCAGGTAGATCACATGGCCATGGCGGTCCAGGCTCTTGAGCGCGGGCAGCGGCGTGCCGTCGTAAAAGAAATCGCAGTCGTAGTCGTCCTCCACGACGTAGGCGCCCGCCTGCGCCGCCCAGCCCAGCAGCGCCTGGCGCCGCTCGATCGACAAGGTGGCGCCCAGCGGGTACTGGTGCGAGGGCGTCACGTAGGCCAGGGCGGCGGACGTCGGCAAGGCCGCGCAGTCAAGACCGTCGTGATCGACCGCCACCGGCCGCAGGCGCGCCCCATGACCACGGAAAACCTGGGCGGCGCCGCGGTAGCAGGGGTTTTCGACCACCACCTCGATTCCGGGCGCGATCAGCAGCCAGGCCAGCAGATTGAGCCCCTCCTGGATGCCGTTGGTGACCAGGATGTTCTGCGCAGCGGCCGCGATGCCGCGCGTGGCACCCACATGAGCGGCAATGGCCTGGCGCAGCGCCAGTTCGCCCTGGGGGTCGCCGTAGTCGCACAGGTGCCGCGCGCCACCACGCAGCTTGCGCATCAGCAGCGCCTGCCAATGCCGCATCGGGAACAGCCGGGCATCGGGCCGGCCGATCCAGAAATCGAAGGGCAGCGCGGGCCCGTGCGGGGCCACCACCTGATGGCCCTCGACACGCAGCTTGAGCCGGCGCCGGCGCCGGCGCTCGGCGGCAACGCTGGTCGTGGCCTCGGGCAGCGGCAGCAGGGCCGGTCCCTCGGCCACGATGCGCCCGGCGACAAACGTGCCGGTGGGCTCGCGTGCCTCGATCAGACCCTCGGCGGCCAGCCGCTCGAAAGCCCCCATGACGGTGTTGCGCGAGACACCAAGATCCAGCGCCAGTTGGCGGGTCGCCGGCATGCGCGCGCCCGGGGTCAGGCGGCCGTCCAGGATCAGCTGGCGAATCTGGTCGGTGACCTGCGCCTGCAGGCCCATGCCGGCGGCTGGATCGATGCGCAGAGGCAGCTGCATGACAAAGAGACTCCCGCAAACTAGCTGTGCTTCACGCGGCGGCGCTGACTTGCACTGGATCTGATGAATATAGTTCGCCGCCCGCGCGCGGCACCTAGGGTTTCCCAGCAAATGCCGAGCCCGGCAGGCGGCGTCCATCTGGAGCTCTTCGCGCTCTGGACGGCTGGTGAATGTGAAGAGTCCCGGCAAGCCGACCGAGATCGCCATCCATGTCCATCGCCTGAGGAGGGCGGGGATACGGTCAACCCCTATACTACTAAAAACGCAGCAAAATATCTGCATGCACAGCCGCTGCGCGGCCTTCAAAACTCTGGAGACCCCATGCACCTGCCCCGCCGATCCGCCTTGCGCACCGCCATTCGTCCCCTGGCCTGCGGCGCACTGGCCGTTGCCGCGCTGACCGGCTGCGGCGGCGGCGACGACGCGGACCCGCTCGCGCCCTACCGCACCCAGACCGTGAACTGGGCCACGTGCGAGCCGACCATCCTCGGCGCCGACACCGACAAGCTCAGGCAGGCTTGGAAGCGGCTCGGCGACAGGCTGCAGTGCGCGTATCTGCGCGCGCCCATGGATTGGAATGCGCCGGACAAGGGCGACGTGGCCGTGAGCCTGATGCGCGTCGCCTCCGCGCAGCCGCAGCTTCGCCAGGGCTCGTTGCTGACCAACCCCGGCGGGCCCGGAGGAGACGGCCTGGGCAATGCCCTGAGCCTGTATTTCGCCTACGCGGGCAGCAATCCGGACACCGCGCTGGGCAAGCTGCAGCTGCAGTTGCTCGACACCTACGACTTCATCGGGTTTTCACCGCGCGGCATGGGCGACAGCACCTCCGTCGTCTGCACGGGCAACGCCTTCATGCGCCCCACCGGCCACACGCAGGACCCGCTGGACCCAGTCAACCTGGACAACGCCCTGTACAACGGCAAGTACGTGGCCGATGCCTGCGCGAAGAACCCGGTCACACCGCACATCCACACCGAGGCCACGGCGCGCGACATGGATCTGATCCGCACCGTGCTGGGCGACGAGCGGCTGAACTACATCGGCTATTCCTACGGCACCTGGCTCGGCGCCTGGTATGCCGGCCTGTACCCCGAGCGCGTGGGACGCATGGTGCTGGACAGCGTCTGGCCGCTGTCGGATGCGATGGAAACGCGATTGTTCGACCTGCCGCGCGCGCGCCAGGCGGCGCACACGAACGTTCTGCTGCCTTACGCCGCGCGCCATGACGGTTACTTCGGGCTCGGCACCAGCGCGGCGGGCGTGCAGGCACGCATCGACCGGCTCGACTGGCGCATTCGCAACGCGCTCGGCCTCCTTGGCGGCGCCATCTACGACCGCAGCGACAGCGACAGGTACGTGGCCACGATCAAGGCAGGCACATGGCTGGACGCGGTGTTCAGGGCGGCGCAGACCGCGCAGTCGGGGGTGCCCGAGGCACAGCGCAACGAGGCCATCGTGCAGGCCGTCGAGCAGGCCATCGAGCAGGCGGTCGAAAACAAGGACTTCGTGCCCGGCCCCTCCACGGCCAACGCGCTGGTGCAAACCCAGGTCTCTGCCCTGTGGGAAGGGTCGGGACACCTCGGGCTCTCGCCCGCAAAGCCCGAGAGCTACACGGGCCGGGAAGGTTTCTGGACGGTGTCGTGCAACGATGATGTCTCCGACACCGACCTGTCCCACTGGCGCAGCCGCTATGAGCAGGGCGTGCTGAGCGCCCCGCTGTTCGCCGGCGTGCTGCTCGACGACGTCTGCATGTTCTGGAGCAGGCCCAGCGTGCAAAAGCCGGCCATCGAGCGCCTGCAGGAGCTGCCCATCCTCTTGATCCAGGACGAATACGATGGCGCCACGCCCGCCCCCGGCGCGATGCGCATGTTCGCCCTGCTGCCCAGGGCGCAACTGATCTACGTTCCCGGGGAATACCACCACGGGCTGTTTCCCTACATGGACGACTGCGTGGATCTGGCAGCCACGCGCTACCTGCTGGGCGAAAGCCTGGGAGAGCGGCAGACCGACTGTCCCGCGCTCCCGCTGCAGCAGGACGCGCAGGCGCTGCAGAAGGCCGGACCGCTCGGCGCCGCCTCGGCCTATCTGGACCCGCAGGAGGCCGAGCGCCTGATCCGCCGCTACAAGCGCTCCATCCACCCCTGAACGGCACGCGGCACGGGCCGACATGAAGGGGCCGCGGCTTTCGGATAATGGGCCGCCCGCGCTCATCCACATCCATGTCCGATCACACCTGCCCCACCGAGTCCGAAACGCGCGAGCGCCGCAACTGGATCGACGCCTGGCGCGTCTATCTGGAGCCCGCCAGCCTGCGCATGCTCACGCTCGGTTTTGCCGCCGGGCTGCCGCTCCTGCTGGTGCTGGGCACGCTCTCCTTCAGGCTGCGCGAGGCGGGCATCGACCGCACCACCATCGGTTACCTCTCGTGGGTGGGGCTGGCCTACGCCTTCAAATGGGTCTGGTCGCCGCTGGTCGACCGGCTGCCGCTGCCCGTCGCCACGCGGCTGCTCGGCAGGCGGCGCAGCTGGCTGCTGCTGGCGCAGGCGCTGGTGATCGCCGGGCTCGTCGGCATGGCGCTGGTGGACCCGCGCGATGCGCTCGGGCCCATGGTGTGGTTCGCGCTGCTGGTGGCCTTCGGCTCGGCCACGCAGGACATCGCGCTCGACGCGTTTCGCATCGAATCAGCCGACGTCGACCGCCAGGCGGCGCTCGCGGCCACCTACCAGACGGGGTATCGCCTGGCGATGATCTGGGCCGGCGCGGGCGTGCTGTGGGTCGCCGCGCGCATGGAGGTGGCGGGCGTCGAAGGCTACCAGCTGCAAGCCTGGCGCGCCGCCTACCTCGTGATGGCGGTGTCGATGCTGGTGGGCACGATCACCGTGCTGCTCTCGCCCGAGCCCGACCCGCGGCCGATGCCGCCCGCGAAAAATGCCCTGCAATGGCTCAAAGGCGCGGTGGTCGAGCCGTTTGCCGACTTCATCACGCGCTACCGCTGGCAGGCGGCGCTGATCCTTGCGCTGATCGCCATCTACCGCATCAGCGACGTGGTGATGGGCATCATGGCCAACCCGTTCTACGTGGACATGGGCTACACCAAGGACGAGGTGGCGGCCATCACCAAGATCTTCGGCGTGGCGATGACGCTGGCGGGCACCTTCATCGGCGGCGTGCTCTCAATGCGCCTGGGCGTGATGCGCGTGCTGATGTTGGGCGCGGCGCTCTCGGCCGCGAGCAACCTGCTGTTCGCCTGGCTGGCCACGCGCGGGCACGATTTTCACGGACTCGTGGGCGTGATCTCGGCCGACAACCTCTCGGGCGGCATCGCCTCGGCGGCGTTCATCGCCTACCTGTCCAGTCTGACCAACGTTCGCTACTCGGCCACGCAGTACGCGCTGTTCAGCTCGATGATGCTGCTGCTGCCCAAATGGATCGCGGGATTTTCCGGCGCCTTCGTCGATGCGAACGGGTATCCGCTGTTTTTCATCGGCACCGCGCTGCTGGGCCTGCCGGTGCTGCTGCTGGTGGCGCTGGCGTCCAGAGCACAGAAAAAAACCGTCAGGAAATAAAACTTACCAGAGCCTGACTACTTTCCAAAACGTCGTCAAACACCTACATTACCCGGCCATTGCACAAGAACAAGCCTCGGAGACGAATGCAGGCCATGCCCCTGGGGCCCCCGAATCTCGCTGACGATCTGGTGCGCACGCTGCTGGGCAGCGATGCGCGGTTGCACCGACCCTTGGCGATGACGGTGCTGGCCCTGCTGATCATGGCCACGAGCATCATGGTCATGGAATGGGTGGCGGCGGCCGGCCTGGCCCGGTCCGCGCCCGTGCACGGGTGGGCGCTGGCGACGGGCGCGTGGATGGTGGGCTGTTTCGCGCTCATTCGCAGCGGCCACACGCGCCAGTGGCGCGACCCGGCCTTCACGATCGTGCAGATCGGCGCGGCGCTCACCTGCAACGCCGCCGCCTACGTGATCGCCGGAGAGGCGCGCGGCATCGTGCCGCCGCTGCTCTCGCTCGCCATGGTGTTTTGCGTCTTCGGCCTGTCCGTGCGACAGATCAAGGGCTTGCTGGTCTACAGCCTGGGGCTGTATGCCGTGGCCGGTGCCGTCACCCAGTGGGGCACGCCGGACGCGCCCGCTCCGGCCCTGGCCACGGTCTACATGATCGTGGTCGTCGTCGTGCTGGTGGCCAGCACGGTGCTCGCGCTGCGCATCCGCGCGATGCGCCAGCAGCTCAAGACCCAGCGCCGCGAACTGGCCGAGGCCGTGCATCACATCCGGGGCCTGGCCACGCGCGACGAGCTCACCGGCCTGCCCAACCGCCGCTACATGCAGGAAGCCATGCGCCTGGCGTGCCTGAACGCGCAGCGCGGCGAACGGCCGCTGTTGCTCGCACAGCTCGACCTCGACGATTTCAAGCACGTCAACGACACGCATGGGCACGCCGTCGGCGACGAGGTGCTCAAGGCCTTTGCCGTCACCGCGCAAAGGTGCATCCGCGCCACCGACGTGCTCGCGCGCTGGGGCGGAGAAGAGTTCCTGCTGATGCTGGTGGGCACCACGCACGAACAGGGCGCGCGCCTGCTCGAACGCCTGCGCGAGGCCGTCGCGGCCATGACGCTCACGCCGGGGGAGGGCGAGCCACTGCGCATCACCGTCTCCATCGGCGCGGCCATGCTGCGCGCCGACGAACCGTGCGAAGCGCTGATCAAGCGCAGCGACGAAGCGCTCTACCGCGCCAAGCACCAAGGGCGCAATGGCGTGGTGCTGGCGCACGATGCGCTGCTCTCGGATCGCCCCGTGCCCGAGATGCACGCCGGCTGAACTCAGCGCGCTGGCGCCTCGCGGGGCATCTCGCGCACCAGCCGCAAACCCACCAGCACGTAGCGCGTGCCCGGCGTGTTCCAGTTGCGAAACGCCACCCGCGCGTACAGCGGCCACGTGTGCCACGAGCCGCCGCGGCGCACGTGCACCCGACCTTCGCGCGGGCCCTGGGGATCGTTCACGGGGGAACGCGCGTAATAGTCCTCGCCATACCAGTCCGAACACCACTCCCATACGTTGCCGATCATGTCGTACAGGCCGAAGGCGTTGGGCGCGAAGCGTGCCACCGGCGCGGTGAAGACGTGGCCGTCGCGGCCCGGCGCAGCCTCGTCCTGCCACTGCGGCCACAGACGGGCCGTCTCCTGCGCAAAGGTGTTGGCGCTCTTGAGCAGCACCGCCGGGTCGTCCCCCGCCGGGTAGCGCGTGCGCGTGCCGGCGCGGGCGGCGTATTCCCACTCGGCCTCGGTCGGCAGGCGGTAGACGGCGCCTTCGCTCTCGGAAAGCCAGCGCGCCATGGCCTGGGCATCGTTCCAAGTCAGGTTGACCACGGGATGCTCGTCGGTCTGCGCAAAGCCCGGGCTTTGCCACGAATAGCGCGGATCGCGCCCCTCGAAGGCATCGTGGCGCACGCTGCGCGCCGGATCGTAGGCCGGGTTGTAGCCATAGCCGCCGGTGCCGTCGCGCACCGATTCGGGCACGTAGCCCGAGCGCTGCAGAAAGCGGCGGAACTGCCCCACGGTCACTTCGGTCGCGCCCATCCAGAACGCGCGCGTGATGCGCACGCGATGCACCGGCGCCTCGTCACGCAGGTCCGTCAAGCGCCGGGCCTCGGCCTGCGGATACACCCCGGCCAGCACCTGCGGCGGCTCGCTGCTGCCCATGAGGAACTCGCCCGCCGGGACGCGCAGCATGCGCATGCCCAGCGTGTTCGTGAACGCGCCGGCATCCGTGGGCCCGGGGGCGTGCGACGCACAGCCGCCCAGCACCAGCGCGGCCGTGGCGACGGACATCCAGACCTTCAGGCCAAAGCGTGCCCCAGCCCTTGCCAGGAAAGCGCGTGCAGCTATCGAATGCATGGTGACGTTTTACCTCCGCTTTACACTGGCTTCAACGCGGCGAGACCGCCCGGCCGCAGGATAACGCCATGAACGCCCAGTTGTTGATGATCGAAGACGACCACCGCCTCGCGCAGATGGTGGTGCAGTACCTGGGCCAGTCGGCGCTGCAGGTCGAGCATGTCGATACCGCCGCGGCCGGTCTGGCTCGGCTCACGGCCCCCGAGGGCGGCCAGCTGCCCGATCTCGTCATCCTCGACCTGATGCTGCCCGACATCGACGGCCTGGAGGTGTGCCGGCGCGTGCGCGCGCTGCCGGGCGCGGCCGGCAAGGTGCCGGTGCTGATGCTCACCGCCAAGGGCGACCCGATGGACCGCGTGATCGGCCTGGAGGTGGGCGCCGACGACTACCTGCCCAAGCCCTTCGAGCCGCGCGAGCTGCTGGCGCGCATCCGCGCCATCCTGCGGCGACGCGAAGGCGGTGCGCAGGCCGCGAGCAACGTGATGCGCTTCGGCAGCCTGGAGATCGACCGCGACGCGCGCACCGTCAGCGTCGCCGGGCAGGCGGCTGATCTCACCTCCTACCAGTTCGATCTGCTGGTGACGCTGGCCGAGCGCGCGGGCCGCGTGCTCACGCGCGACCAGATCATGGAGGCAGTGCGCGGCCGCGAGCTGGAGGCGTTCGACCGCTCGATCGACGTGCACATGGGGCGCATCCGCGCCGCCATCGAGGCCGACGTGAAAAATCCCAAACGCATCCTCACGGTGCGCGGCGTGGGCTACGTCTTCGCCAAGCACCAGGACTGAGCCACACCCCATGCTTGGCCCGTTCTCGCGCCGCCTGTACCTGCGCATCTGGCTCGCCACCGTGGGCGGCGTGCTGGTCTTCGCGCTGGTCGTCGGCTGGGCCTGGCGCATCGCGGCCGAACACAACGCGCAGAATCTCAACGCCCCGCCGCCGCGCGAGCTGCAGATCACCGACGCGCAGGGCGCGCCGCTGCTGCAGGGTCTGGCCTCGCGCGAGCCGGGTCCCTGGGAAAACGGCGTCACCTACCAGATCGAGGCCTCCGACGGCCGCAGCTACACGCTGCGCATGGCGCCACGCGCCAGGCCCGCGGGCGGCGGGCCGCGGGGCCACCGTGATGGCCCGTTCTGGCTCGCGCCGCCCTACGGCTTTCTCTGGATCCTCACCCTCGTGGGGCTGGCGGTCACGCTGGGTGTCTTTCCCATCATCAAGAAACTCCTGCTGCGCCTGGAGCGGCTGCAGCGCAGCGTGCAGCGCTTCGGCGAGGGGGATCTATCGGTGCGCGTGCCCGAGCAGGGGCACGACGAGGTGGCACAGCTCGCGCGCCAGTTCAACGCCGCGGCCGCACGCGTGCAGGCGCTGGTGCAGTCGCACAAGTCGCTGCTCGCGAACGCCTCGCACGAGCTGCGCTCGCCGCTGGCGCGCATCCGCATGGGGCTGGCGCTGCTGCGCGATGGCGCGGCCAACCCCGGAACGCACGAGGAACTGCAGCGCAACATCGCCGAGCTGGACCAGCTCGTCGACGAAATCCTGCTGGCCAGCCGGCTGGACGCGGGCGCGCAAAACATCGGCACGGTGGAACTGGTCGACCTCGTCGGTCTGGCAGCCGAGGAGTGCGCGCGCGTGGATGCCGAGCTCGACATCGAGGAAGGCGCCGCCATTCCCGAACTGCGCGGCATCGTCAAGCTGCTGCGCCGCGCCGTGCGCAACCTGCTTGAGAACGCGCGCCGATACAGCCAGGGCCGCATCACGCTGCAGCTCACGCACACCGGCCGCATGGTCGAGCTGCGCGTGAGCGACCACGGACCGGGCGTGCCCGCGGCGCAGCGCGAGCGCATCTTCGAGCCCTTCTATCGCCTGCCCGGCGCCAGCGAGCGCAGCGGCGGCGTGGGCCTGGGCCTGGCGCTGGTGCGCTCGATCGCCGAGCGCCACGGCGGCCGCGTGCGCTGTGAAGACCGCCCCGACGGCGCGCGCGGCGCCAGCTTCGTGCTGCAGCTGCCGCTGGACGGCATGCGATAGCACCAGCCGCAACGCAGGTTCTCGCAAGCGCGAAAACGTCACCGCGCCGTACCATGCGCGCCATCGGAGGCAGCATGCACGGCTTGGCACACGGAAGGATGTTCGGTTTGGCGATGGCGATGGCGATGGCGCTCGGCGCGGGCGGCGCATGGGCCGCAAGCGCGGCGCAACCAGCTGAGCCCATGGCGCTGCGCGGCGTGATGCAGCAGATGGAACGCGACAAGCTGGCCGCGGGCGCGGCGCTTGGGCAGCAGGACTGGGCCGAGCTGGCCACGCGCGCCGGCCGGCTCGCGCACCACGCCGAGCCGCCCCTCACCGAAAAGGTACGCATCCTCGGCTGGCTGCTCACCGATGCGCCGACGTTTCGCAACCACGACGTGCAGGTGAAGGCCGCCGCCACCGACCTGCAGGCGGCCGCCCAGCAGAAGGACGCCGCCGCGGCCGCGAGCGCCTTGCAGCGCATGCAGCAAGGCTGCGACGGCTGCCACAACAGCTTTCGCGACAAATACCTCAAACGCTTCTACGACACGCCCTAAGGCGTCAGGCGCGACGCCTCACACGGCGAAAGCCGGCTCAGCGCGGCACGTGGGGCGCCAGCTCTTCGAGCGAGCGCCCATGCTCGGCCAGCCATTGGTCGAGCAGCGGCTTGAGTGGCCCGAGCTGCTCGGCCACGGCGTCGCGCACGGTATCGACCATGACCTGCGTGCTGCGCTCGATCTCGATGTTCAGCGCGTCGCCCACGCGCCTGTCCTCGAACACCGTGGCGCGGCGCGTCTCGGGGATCAGCCAGACCTCGAACCAGCCGGCCGCGCGGTCGCATTCGGCGATGGTGAGGCTCGCGCCATGCACCGCGATGTAGCCGCGCGCGAACACATAGCGCCGGTGCGATGGCGGCACGGCGATGCGCCAGACGAGGTTGTTCTCCTGCGCACGCACGGCGATGAGCTCGCCCACGCAATCCACATGGCCCGAGAGCGGATGCCCGCCGATCTCCGCGCCCTCGCGGGCCGCGCGCTCCACGTTCACCCGCGTGCCGACGGCATAACGGCCCAGCGTGGTCACCGCCAGGCTCTGCTGCATCACGTCGAAGCTCGCACGCACGGGGCTGGCGATGCGCGTGACCGTCAGGCACACGCCATCGACCGCGACGCTCGCGCCGATCGCCAGGTCCTCGCAAAAACCTGGAGGGAAGTCGATGCTGAAACTGCGCAGGCCCGTGCGGTCGTCGATCGCCGCAATGACCGCCACGGCTTGAACGATGCCAGTGAACATGGTGCTGAGCGTGATGGAGAGAAAACCATTGTGCCAGCGCTACCATGCATCACGCCCGAAAAGGACTGCCCATGACCGAAAGCGAACTGACCCGCCCCGACGGCGCCACGCTGGCACTGCGCCACTGGCCGCTGCCAGATCGCCAGCGGCGCGCCACCGTGATGCTGGTGCACGGGCTGGGTGAGCACAGTGGGCGCTACGACGCGGTGGCGCAGGCGCTCAACGCGTTGGGCTGCGCGGTGCGGGGCTACGACCACATCGGCCACGGGCGCTCCAGCGGCAGGCGCGGCGTGCTGCCGCAGCAAGACCGCCTGCTCACCGACCTCGCGGCCGTGGTCGATGCCACGCGCGCCGCGATGCGTGCGGGCGAGCCGCTGATCGTGCTCGGTCACAGCATGGGCGGGCTCGTGGCCGCGACGTTTGCCGCGCGCCGGCTGCGGCCCATCGATGCGCTGGTGCTGTCCTCGCCCGCGCTGGCCGTCTTCACCAACGCGCTGCAGCGCCTGCTGCTGGCCACGCTGCCCCGATGGCTGCCCCATCTGTGCATCGCCAACGGCCTGAACCCCGAGTACCTCTCGCACGACGCGGCCGTGGTCGCGGCCTATGTGAACGACCCGCTGTGCCACGACCGCATCAGCACGCGCCTGGGGCACTTTCTGGCCTGCACCGGCGCGGACACGCTGCGGCTCGCGGGCGCATGGACCGTGCCCACGCTGCTGATGTGGGCGGGCGACGACCGCATGGTGGACCCGGCGGGCAGCCGCGCGCTGGCGGCGCAGGCGCCGCCCGGCCTCGTGATGGCGCACGAGTTCGCCGGGCTCTACCACGAGATCTTCAACGAAGCCGACCCGGCGCCGGTCTTCGACATGCTGCAGCGGTGGCTGGACGATTATTTAAGGCAACGCTGACGCCCGCCCGGCAAGCGCTGGCAGCTCTCTTTTCAAGAGTCGGCCAGCACCGCCAGCGCGGCCATCGCCGCCGTCTCGCTGCGCAGCACGCGCGCGCCCAGATGCACCGGCGCAAAGCCGGCCTCCAGCGCCGCCGCCTCCTCCTCGGGCGTGAGCCCACCCTCGGGCCCGTGCAGCACCCAGACGGCGTGCGCGTTACCCGCCGCCGCCCGCGCCGCCACGCTGCCCGGCCGCAGCGACAACAGCAGCCGGCGCCCGGGCGGCAAGGCCCGCAGCACGGCCTGCAGCGGCAGCGGCTGTTCGATGGACGGCACGCGGTTGCGCCCGCACTGCTCGCACGCCGCCAGCGCCAGTGCCTGCCAGCGCGCCTGGCGTTTGGCGGCGCGCTCGCCGTCGAGCCGGAGCACGCTGCGCGCCGTCACCACCGGCTGCAGGCTGGCGGCGCCCAGCTCGGTGGCCTTTTCCACCAGCCAGTCCATGCGCTCGTTGGCCGGCATGCCGACGATGAGGTGCAGCGCGCGCGCAGCCTCGCGCTCGATGGGGTCGTGCGCGCCGACCTGCACCGCCACCTCGCTGCGCCCCATGCGCGTGACCGTGGCCGACCACTCGCCACCGCGCCCGTCGAAGAGCGTGAGCGCCGCGCCCGGCTGCAAGCGCAGCACCTGCACGTGGCGCGCGGCCTCGGCGGGCAAAAGCAGGGGACCGCTCGTCAGGAGCTCGGTGCAATAGACCCGGGGCATATCAAAATAAAGAGCTGCTCACGCCCGTCCAGAAAGCGCTGAAGGCTGGTTTGAATCAAATTCTGCCAAACGCATAGCCTTCCACCGCCTGCGTGCCTTCGATCTGATCGACGAGACGCAGCAGCGGCGCAAGCTCGCGGTAGCGCGCGCAGGTGGCGCGGATGTAGGCAATGAAGCGCGGCGCGTCCGCGAGGTATTTCGGCTTGCCGTCGCGCAGCGTGATGCGCGCAAAGATGCCGGCCACCTTCAGATGGCGCTGCAGCGCCATCCAGTCCACGGCGCGGTAGAACTCGCCGAAGTCCGTGCCCCAGCCGCTCTCGCTGGCCGCGCCCAGCAGGCCGGCCTTCCTCGCCTTTTCCCAGTAGCGCACGGTGAGATCGATGACGAAGTCTTCCTCCCAGCTGATGAAGGCGTCGCGCATGAGGCTGGCGATGTCGTAGGTGATGGGGCCGAACACCGCATCCTGAAAGTCGAGCACCCCCAGGCGAGCGTCGCCGCCGACGATGAGGTTGCGCATCATGAAGTCGCGGTGCACGAACACGCGCGGCACCGCGAGGTTGTGCGCGACGATGGCGTCGAACGCCCGCGCCAGCACCGCCTGCTGCTTTTCGTCCAGCGCCACGCCGCGGTGGCGCGCCACGTACCAGTCGGGAAAGAGCTGCAGCTCGCGGCGCAGCAGCGCCTCGTCATAGGGCGGCAAGGCCCCTGCGCGGCTCGCCTTCTGCCAGTCGACCAGCAGATCGACGGCCTGCAGATACCAGCCGTGCGCGGCCTGCGGGTCGGCCGGATCGAGGCGCTCGATCGCCGTCTGCGCGCCCAGGTCCGACAGCAGCAGGAAACCATGCGCCTCGTCCCAGGCGAGGATCTCGGGCACGCGCAGGCCCGCACCGTGCATCAGCGCCTGCACGGCGACGAAGGGACGGCAGTCCTCCTTGTCGGGCGGCGCGTCCATGATGATGCGGCTGGCGCCGCGCGCGGTGTCGATGCGCAGGTAGCGGCGAAAGCTCGCATCGCTGCTGGCGGGGCGCAGCGTGGCGCCTTGCAGCCCCTGCGGGCCGATCAGCGGCGCGAGCCACGCCTGGAAGGCCGCCTCGCGCGCGGGGTCAGGCCAGCTCACGGCGACGGGGGAAGGGGAGATGGGCGTATCGCTCATGGATAATGTCCATTGTATGGGTCGAGTCTGCGCCCGGTGCCCTGGCAGCCACTGCCAGGGCAAGCGCGCAGATGCGGCCCCCGCGCTTCATCTTCTCGCATCCGTGCCCTCGCGCCACCCCCCGTTTTCTCGTCGATGCCTTGCCCTCGCCACCTGCGTGCTGCTGGTGTGCGCGCCCATGGCCCAGGCGCAGCCGGCCCAGGACGGCGCCGACCCAGCGCTGCACCTCACGCCACAACTCGCCGAGAAGGCCCCCGCGCCGCCCGACACGCTGCCCACCTTCGTGCGCGGCGAACGCATCGAAGGCCAGACCGACGTGCAGGTGAACATCCAGGGCGATGCCGAACTGCGCCGCGGCGACACCGTGATCCGCGCCGACCGGCTGGACTACGACATCCCGCAAGACCGCGCGCGCGCCAGCGGCCACGTGCGCATCAACCGCGCGGGCAACCTCTACGACGGGGCGCTGCTGGACCTGCAGGTCAACACCTTCAACGGGTTCTTCACCGACATCGACTACCGGCTGCTGGAAACCGGCGGCCATGGCACGGCACGAAAAATCGACTTCATCGACCGCAACCACTCGGTCGCGCACGAGGCCAACTACACCACCTGCGAGAAGGACGACGAGGCCAGCTGGCAGCCCGACTGGATCCTGCGCGCGCGCACCCTCACCATCGACAAGACCGAGGACGAGGGAACGGCAGAGAACGCGGTGCTCGAATTCAAGGGCGTGCCCATCCTCGCCACGCCGTGGATCAGCTTTCCGCTGTCGAGCAAACGCAAGTCCGGGCTGCTGCCGCCCACGCTGGCGCTGGACAGCACCAGCGGCTTCGTCTATGCGCAGCCGTACTACTGGAACATCGCACCCAACCGCGATGCCACATTCACGCCCACGCTGCTGTCGCGCCGGGGCGTGCAGCTGGGTTCGCAGTTTCGCTATCTGGAGCCGCGCTACAGCGGCGAGCTGGGCCTGGATCTGATGCCCGGCGACCGGCTCAGGGATCGCTCACGCTGGCTCGCCAACATCAAGCACAACGCCCAGATCGCCTCGCCGTTCGGTGATCTGGGACTTTCGATCAACGCCCGGCGCGCCAGCGACAACGACTACTGGCGCGACTTCCCCCAGCGCGGCTCCACGAGCTACAACCCGCTGGACGTGACTGCCCAGCGGCTGCTCGCTGCCGACGGCAACCTGCGCTGGTCCGAGGGCAACCACGCGCTGAGCCTGCGCACGCTCAAATGGCAGACGCTGCAGGACGTCACCGCGCCCATCACCCCGCCCTACGACCTGCTGCCGCAGCTGCACTGGAGCTACACGCCCGACAGCGTCGGCCCGGGGCTGGACCTGCGCCTGGACGGCGACTACACGCACTTTCATGGCGATCGCAGCTTCTACAACCAGCCCAATGCCCGGCGCAGCTATTTCGTGGCGCAGGTCAGCCGCCCCTGGCTCACGCCCGCGAGCTTCATCACGCCGCGCATGCAGCTGCACGCCACGCACTACGGCTTCGATTCGCCGCTGACGATGGGGCAGACCGGCATCAGCCGCATCCTGCCGACCTTCAGCCTCGACAGCGGCCTGGTGTTCGAGCGCGAAGCCAGCTGGTTCGGCCGCGGTTTCGTGCAGACGCTGGAGCCGCGCGCCTTCTACACTTTCACGCCGCACCACGACCAGAGCATGCTGCCGGTCTACGACACCGCGCAGACGGATTTCAACTTCGCCTCGATCTACACCGAGAATTCGTTCGGCGGCAACGACCGCATCGCCGACAACAACCTGCTGACCCTGGGCGTGACCACGCGCCTGCTCGACCCCGGCACCGGCGCCGAAGCCGTGCGCCTGGGCATCGCGCAGCGCTACCGCTTCTCCGAGCAGACCGTGACCATGCCCGGCGTCGCCGCGGTCGATGAGCGCCTGTCGGACGTGCTGCTGGGCGCGGGCATCCACTGGAGCCCGCACTGGGGGTTCGACGCCACCTTCCAGTACAACCCCAAGGCACGCCAGTCGACGCGCGCCACCGTCGCCGCGCGCTATACGCCGGCCAAGTACCACACGCTGAGCATCGCCGTGCGCAAGCAGGACGTGACCGGCCCCTACTCCATCGCCACCAAGCAGGTGGATCTGGGCTGGCAATGGCCACTGGGCGAGCTGTTCTCGCGCACGCGCAAGGATGAAGCGACACGCGACGGCCGCTGGTACGGCGTGGGGCGCGTGAACTACAGCATTCCGGACCGCAAATTCGTCGATGCCATCCTCGGCGCCGAATACCAGAGCTGCTGCTGGACCGGACGCGTCGTGCTCGAGCGCCTGCAGATGGGCGCAAGCACCTCCAACACGCGGCTGCTGCTGCAGCTTGAGCTCAAGGGGCTCTCGCGCCTGTCGTTCGGCAACAATCCGCTGTCGAGCCTGCAGCAGAATGTGCCCGGCTACCAGACGCTGGAGAGCACCCCCGCCGCGCCCAGCCGTTTCACCCATTACGATTGACCGCTCACCACGGCACCCACCCTGGCCATGACACCACGCGTACGTCTTCGCACCTTCAGCAGCCTGATCACGCTTGCCCTGCTCGCCCTGCCTCCGGCTTGGGCACAGCTGCACAAGCCCGCTCGCAAGGCCACGCCCGCCGCCGCCAAGGCCGCCCCGGCACCCGCAGCAGCCCAGCCGCAGGCGCCGACCCCGGCTCCGGCTCCGGCTCCGGCTCCGGCGCCGGCCGCCCCCGCGCAGGCGCCCGCGACACAGCAGGCGGACTACATCGTCGCCGTGGTCAATTCCGAGCCCATCACCAACAACGACGTGCGCGAACGCACGGCACGCGTGATCGAGCAACTGACCGCGCAGAACGCCGCGATGCCGCCGCGCGGGCCGCTCATGCAGGAAGTGCTCGAACGCCTGATCGCCGAGCGCATCCAGGTGCAACTGGCGCTGGAAGCCGGCATCAAGGTGGACGACTACGCCATCGATCAGGCCGAGCAGTCGGTGGCGCAGCAAAACAATGTCTCGCTCGACGAGCTGCACCGCCAGCTCGCGCGCGATGGCATCACCGTCGAGCGCTTTCGCCGCGAGCTGCGCAGCCAGCTGCTGACACTGCGCATCCGCGAGCGCGACGTGGAGTCGCGCGTCAAGGTGAGCGATGCCGATGTCGACCAGTTCATGCAGCAGCAACAGCAAAACGCCGGCGCTGCGCCACAGGCCGTCAACCTCGGGCACATCCTGATCGAGGTGCCCGAGAACGCGACACCCGAACAGGTCAGGCAGCGCGAGACACGCGCCAACGAAGTCATGAGCAAGCTGCGGGCCGGAGGCGACTTTGCGGCGCTCGCGCAGGAGTACTCGGACGCGCCCGAAGGCCAGCGCGGCGGCGTGATCGGCCTGCGCCCCGCCGACCGCTACCCCGAACTGTTCATCAACAGCACCGAAAAGACCGCCGTGGGCGGCGTGGTGGGCCCAGTGCGCTCGGCTGCGGGATTCCACATCCTCAAGGTGCTCGAGCGCTCGCAAAGCGGCCTGCCCACCAAGGCCATCCAGACCCATGCGCGCCACATCCTGCTGCGCACCGGGGCCAAGCTCAGCGAGACCCAGGCCGCGGCCAAGCTCCAGGAGCTGCGCCAGCGCATCGAACGCGGGCAGGCGACTTTCGAGCAGCTCGCGAGCGAATTTTCGGACGACACCAGTGCCAAGCAGGGCGGCGACCTCGGCTGGTCCTTTCCCGGCCGCTACGTGCCGGAGTTCCAGCAGGCGCTCGACCAGCTGCAGCCCGGCCAGATCAGCCAGCCCGTGGTCACGCGCTTCGGCGTGCACCTGATCGAGCTCGTGGACCGGCGCGAAATCAAGCTCACCCAGCGTGAGCAGCGCGACCTCGTGCGCGGCGCCGTGCGCGAGAAGAAGCTCGACGAGGCCTACACCAACTGGGTGCGCGAGGAGCGCGCGCGCGCCTACGTGGAGTACCGCGAGCCGCCTCAATAAACCGAGGACATGAAGCACATCCCGCGCAAGCGCTTCGGCCAGCACTTCCTTTGCGACGAGGCGATCATTGACGCCATCGTGCGCGCGATTGCTCCCGCGCCCGGCCAGGCCATGGTGGAGATCGGCCCGGGCCTGGCCGCGCTCACCCATCCGCTGGCCGATCGCCTGGGCAGGCTCTGCGTGATCGAACTGGACCGGGACCTGGCCGCACGGCTGCGCGCCGACCCACGCCTGACAGTGATTGAATCGGATGTACTGAAAGTCGATTTCGCGCAGGTGGCGCAAGCGCTGGGTGCTTTGAAATTGAGAGTCGTGGGCAATCTGCCCTACAACATCTCCACGCCGATTCTGTTTCACCTGCTAGGCTTTGCCGGGCAGATTGAGGACCAGCACTTCATGCTGCAAAAGGAGGTGGTCGATCGCATGGTGGCGCCTTGCGACAGCAGTGCCTACGGGCGCCTCTCGGTCATGCTGCAATGGCGCTACGAGATGGAGGACGTGCTGTCCGTGCCGCCCGCGAGCTTCGAGCCGCCCCCGCGCGTGGACAGCGCGGTGGTGCGCATGCGTCCCCGGGATGAACCTGCGCCGGTCGACGCCGCGCTGCTGTCCGATCTGGTGCACGCCGCATTCAGCCAGCGGCGCAAGCTCCTGCGCCACCCGCTCGCGCCCTGGCTGGCCGAGCACGGCTACGCGGGCGAGTTCGACCTGCAGCGACGCGCCCAGGAAGTGCCGGTGCACGAGTACGTGGCCCTCGCGCAGGCTCTGCGGCCTACCGAGCCGCGTCAGGCGGCGTCGGCGAGCCAGTAGCTGCTGTTGAAGGGGCTGCTCATGCGCAGCGCCAGGGGTGAGACATCGACCAGCTTGTCCGTGGGCATCTTCTCGCCCGATTCGGCGTCAAACTGCTCGCCTTGCAAGGCCAAAGGCTGCGCAGCACCAGGCTGCTCGGCCTCGTCAGCCCGTTCCGCAGGGCCAAAGGTGGCGGAACGGGCTACAGAAAAGAATAGAAGCAGCGAAACGCGATGCGGCGTTCACCCCAGTACTCGGCGGCATCGCGGAAGATGTCCAGCAGTTGCTCGCGCGCTTCCTTGTCGAATTTGGCCGTGGCCGGAATCTGCTCCAGCACCACGACGAAACCCGGCTGCGGCCCCGCCTTGTGCAGCGGATCGGTCATGCAGTCGTACAGCGCATCAAAGTTCTTGCCGAAGTGCGCGGGAAACAGGAATTGCTGGGCCAGCAGGTCCAGCACGTCCTGCTTGGTCTGCGCGTGCGCCAGATTGGCATAGAGAAAGTGGTGGCCGAGCTGGCGCGCCGTCTCCTGCAGGTCATGCACGCGAAACGCGCGGATCGACTGCACGATATTGGGCCGCACATTGCGCAGCAGGTTCTCGTCATTGGGACGAAGTGGGGTGTCCATCTCCGCTGCTCTTTCTTTCGGGGGTTCGTTGAAGGCAAAATCCTCGGCCGCCGAGGGCCGCAAGGCATGGAAGGTTGTCATGGTGGTACCTGTTCAATGACCGCGCCCCTCATCAGGGCGTGATCGTGCGAAAGCTCGTGTAATGGTCCTGTGTGTAGTAGCAGGCATCGGGCGTGCGCGGCGCCCCGCCACAGACGATGCGGCGTGCCCCGCGCCCTCGCACACCCGGCGTGCGCACCGTGTATTCACGGTAGTAGCCGCGCTTGCGGGCAGGCAGCTGGCGCTCGTAATTGCCAAACACGGAACCATCCTTGTCGTAGGAAAACGGGCCGCCGTCGCGGATGCGTGCATGAATGACACGCGCCTGCGCCGGCAGTTCCGCCAGACTCACGGTGGCGGGTTGATCGATCGGCGCACTCTGGCGCGCAGCGCCGGGCGAGGCGAGCAGCAAGCACGCGCTGCCCAGCAGGCCTGCCGCCATCCACCGGCGCGCGCCCCTGGCAAAAGCGTTCCACATTGACTACCGCTCCCGTCAAACCCGAGCCATCCGCAGACTCAGGGTTTACCCGAAATCAAAACGCGTTAGTGTGACAAGAACCTGCTCAAAAATCAAGCGATTGCCTAATAAATAGGCAAACCACTCCGGGTTTTCCCATACATTCGGATACAAACGCGCTCAGCGCGCGGCGTTTGCGTCGGTGACCGTGAGTGCCACCATGTTGACGATGCGGCGCACCGTGGCGCTGGGTGTGAGCACATGCACCGGCGCGGCCGCGCCCAGGAGCATCGGCCCGATGGCAATGCCGCCACCGGCCGCGGTCTTGAGCAGGTTGTAGGCGATGTTGGCGGCATCGATGTTGGGCATTACCAGCAGATTGCAACTGCCGGTGATGGTCGCATTGGGCATCAACGCCTGGCGCGCATGCGCGTCCAGCGCCACGTCGCCATGCATCTCCCCCTCGACCTCCAGCCACGGCGCCATGGACTGCAACAGTTCCAGCGTCTGGCGCATCTTGATCGCGCTGGGCTGCTGGCTCGAGCCGAAGTTGGAGTGCGAGAGCAGCGCCGCCTTGGGCTTGATGCCGAAGCGCATGATTTCCTCGGCGGCCATCACGGTGATTTCGGCGAGCTGCTCGCTGCTTGGGTCGTAGTTGACGTGGGTGTCGACGATGAAGACCTCGCGCTCGGGCAGCAGCAGCGCGTTCATGCAGGCATAGGTGTTGGCACCGGCGCGCTTGCCGATCACCTGATCGATGTACTGCAGGTGGTGCTGCGTATGGCCCCAGGTGCCGCAGATCAGGCCATCGACCTCGCCCGTGTGCAGCAGCATGGAACCGATCAGCGTCAGGCGCCGGCGCATCTCTATCTTGGCGATCGGCACCGTCACGCCCTTGCGCTCGGTCATGCGGTGGTAGGTCTGCCAGAAGCCCCGATAGCGGTCGTCGTGCTCGACGTTCACCACGTCGTAATCGCGCCCTTCCACCAGGCGCAGGCCGAATTTTTCGATGCGCTGGGCGATGATGGCCGGACGCCCGATGAGCGTGGGGCGCGCGATGCGCTCGTCGAACACGATCTGCGCCGCGCGCAGCACGCGCTCTTCCTCGCCTTCGGCGAAGGCCACGCGCTTGAGCTGCGCCTGGCGCGCGGCCATGAACACGGGCTTCATCATCGTGCCCGAGGCATAGACGAAGGTCTGCAGGTGGTCCTGGTAGGCCGCAATGTCCGGGATCGGCCGGCTCGCCACGCCGCTGTCCATCGCCGCCTGCGCCACCGCCGGGGCGATCTTCATCATGAGCCGCGGATCGAAGGGCTTGGGAATCAGATAGGTGGGTCCGAACGAAAGCTGCTCGCCCGCGTAGGCCGCGGCCACCACCTCGCTCTGTTCGGCGCGCGCCAGCTCGGCGATCGCGTGCACCGCCGCGATTTCCATCTCCGTCGTGATCGTCGTGGCGCCACTGTCCAGCGCGCCACGAAACACGTATGGGAAGCACAGCACGTTGTTGACCTGGTTGGGGTAGTCGCTGCGCCCGGTGGCGATGATGGCGTCGCCACGCACCGCCTGCACCTCCTCGGGCGCGATCTCCGGGTTGGGATTGGCCAGCGCGAAGATCAGCGGCGTCGGCGCCATCTTGCGCACCATGTCCTGCTTGAGCACGCCACCGGCCGACAGCCCGAGGAAGATGTCCGCGCCGTCGATGATGTCCGCGAGATGGCGCGCCTCGGTCTTCTGCGCGAACTGCGCCTTGGCCTCGTCCATGAGTTCGGTGCGACCTTCGTAGACGACGCCGACGATGTCGCTGACCCAGATGTGCTCGCGCGGCAGCCCGAGCTTCACGAGCAGTCCCAAGCAGGCCAGCGCCGCCGCACCCGCGCCCGAGGCCACGAGCTTGACCCGCGTGATGTCCTTGCCCGCCACCTGCAGGGCATTGAGCACCGCCGCGCCGACAACGATGGCCGTGCCGTGTTGGTCGTCGTGAAAGACCGGAATCTTCATGCGCTCGCGCAGCTTGCGCTCGACGTAGAAGCAGTCCGGCGCCTTGATGTCCTCGAGATTGATGCCGCCAAAAGTGGGCTCGAGCGCCGCGATGATCTCCACGAGTTTGTCCGGGTCCTTCTCGGCGATCTCGATGTCGAACACGTCGATGCCCGAGAACTTCTTGAACAGCACCGCCTTGCCTTCCATCACCGGCTTGCCCGCCAGCGGGCCGATGTCGCCCAGGCCCAGCACCGCCGTGCCGTTGGTCACCACACCCACGAGGTTGCCGCGCGCGGTGTAGCGAAAGGCCGCGGCCGGGTCGTTCACGATCTCCTCGCAGGGCGCGGCCACGCCGGGCGAATACGCCAGCGACAGATCGTGGCGGCTCACCATCTGCTTGGTGGCATGGATGGAAATCTTCCCCGGCTTGGGATGCTCGTGGTATTCGAGCGCGGCGCGGCGCAGCATCGCGCGCTTGTCGGCATCGGAAGAGTCGGAGGGGGCGTTCGTTATTGAGGTCATGGAGCGACTTTAACCAAGGCGGCGGCACGGGCGTGCAGCCACCGGAAATAATCTGTATACGATGATGTATACGATCAATCGGCAAGTCAAGCGACGGCGCTTGCGGCACGCAGCTGGTTGCGCCCGCCCGCCTTGGCCGCGTACAGCGCACGATCGGCGCTGCGCAAGAGGGTGTCGGCATCGGTGCCATCTTCGGGACAGCTTGCCAGGCCGCAAGACACCGTCGCCTGCAGGCGCGCCCCGTCGTGGACGACGGCGAGCGCCTCGAACGCCTGGCACAGGGCCTGCGCCCGCTCCCAGGCGGGCCGCAGTGCGGCATTCTCCAGCACCAGCAGAAATTCCTCGCCGCCCACGCGGCACGCCATGTCCCCCTCGCGCACCTGCGTCTGCAGCAGCTGCGCCAGCGCCTGCAGCATGGCATCGCCCGCCGCGTGACCATGGCGGTCGTTGATCTGCTTGAAGTGGTCAATGTCGATCATCACCAGCGTGAGCGGCGTGCCCTGGCGCGCGCAGCGCGCCAGGGCCCCGGGCAGGGTGTCCGACAGGTGGCGGCGGTTGTACAGGCCGGTGAGCGGATCGCGCAGGGCCGCCTCGCGCAGCCTGGCCTGCAGCAGGCTGATCTCCTCGAGCTGGCGCCGCGCCTGGCTGCGGCTCTGGTGCAGGCCCAGCGCACGCAGGTAGCCGTCGCGCGCGAACGAGATCAGGAACGCGGTGAACACCGCCATGCACATGCCCGTGACCAGCAGACTGGTGTCGGGCTGCCAGCGCAGTGGGTGCACCAGCGCCGCGCCCAGCAGCACGCCCGCCGCCAGGACCAGCACCAGGCGCCACAAGCCGTGCCAGCCCATGAAGACGACGAAGTTCAGGCACATCGCCGCGAACAGGATGAAGCTCGGCCACAGCGGGAAGCCCAGCAGCGCCGACCACAACGCGAAAAGCAGTGCTTCGAGGTGCATGACCCCCAGCTCCGCGCGCCGCTGCCGCACCGAATCACGCTGGCGCGAGGCGTAGCCGTAGACCAGCTGGGGAAACAGCAGCAACTGCACGAGCATCAGCACCCAGGTGGCGGTGTCCGCGTGCACCTCGCGCAGATGCACCGCGAACACCGGCACCAGCACGGCACTGAAGAGGCTGCGGTTGCGCCAGTTCATCCGCACCATCCAGTGCACGCGCACCGGCGCGGGGGCCGCCGCGGCCGTGCTCCGCGCGATGCCGGGGTTCAGTGGCGTTTCGTTCGGCGGCGTTTTCACATCAAATATGGCATAAACCTTTTTACAACAAGCGCCATTAGCTACTCATACGATAGTGTCAGGCGGTTTCCGTCAGCGCATCGCCCAGCGCGCCGACGAGGCGATCGAGCTCCGCCTCGGTGCTGATGAAGGGCGGCGCGAGCTGGATGCTGTCGCCCCCGTAGCGCACGTAAAAACCCTTGCGCCAGCACGCCATGGCGACTTCGTACGGCCTGCGCCCGGGTTCGCCCGGCATCTGCTCGATGGTGAAGCCGGCGGCCAGCCCGTAGTTGCGGATGTCCTGCACGTGCGGCGCGCCCCTGAGACCGTGCACCAGCGTTTCAAAAACGGGGGCCAGTGCCTTCACACGCGCCGGTGCGTCTTCTTTCTCGAGCAATTCGATCGTGGCATTGCCCGCCGCGCACGCCACCGGATGCGCCGAATAGGTGTAGCCATGCGCAAATTCCAGCAGGTACTCGGGGCCCGCGGTCTGCATGAAGGTGTCGTAGATGTCCTTGCTCGCCACGCAGCCGCCCAGTGGCTGCGTGCCGTTCGTGACCTGCTTGGCGAAGTTCAGGATGTCGGGGGTCACGCCAAACACCTCGGAGCCCGTCCAGCCGCCGGCGCGCCCGAAACCGGTGATGACCTCGTCGAAGATGAGCAGGATGTGGTTTTGCGTGCAGATCTCGCGCAGTCGCTGCAGATAGCCGGCGGGCGGGATGACCACACCGGCCGAACCCGAGAAGGGCTCGACGATGACGGCGGCGATGGTGCTCGCGTCGTGCAGCGCGATCACGTCCAGCAGCCGGTCGGCGAGCGCCTTGCCATCGAGCGGCGGCATACCGCGATGAAACGAGCCCAGCGGCGGCTGCGTGTGCGGCAGGTGATCGGCCTCGATGCCCTGACCGAAGGCCTTGCGGTTGCCCGCCATGCCGCCCACCGAGATGCCGCCGAAGTTGACGCCGTGGTAGCCCTTTTCGCGGCCGATGAGGCGCGTCTTGCCCGCCTGCCCGCGGGCGCGCCAGTAGGCGCGCGCCATCTTCAGGGACGTGTCGGCCGCCTCCGAGCCCGAGCAGGTGAAGAACACGTATTCCAGCCCCTGAGGCATGCGTGCCTTGATGCGGTTGGCCAGCTCGAACGAGGCCGGGTGGCCGAACTGAAACGCCGGGGCGTAATCGAGCGTGCCCACCGCCTGGCTCACGGCCTGCGTGATTTCCTTGCGGCCATGGCCCAGGCCCGTGGTCCACAAGCCCGAGAGCCCGTCGAAGATCTTGCGGCCGTCGGCATCGGTGTAGTAGGCGCCCTGCCCGCTCACGATCATGCGCGGCTGCGCCTTGAAGTTGCGGTTGGCCGAAAACGGCATCCAGTGCGCCTCGAGCCAGGCCGCGTCACGGCGTGGCGCGGCGGTGGCGGCTGGGGCTTCGTCCATCACGGCGAAATTCATGTGGGTCTCCTTGAAATGGCCTCCGGGCCGGACGACGCCCGGCCGGGGCGGCAAAAACGATGCTTGTACCTCGACATTGTGCGTCGTGGCATGCTCGCGTGCATGCCAGGGGCACACAAGGCCATTGCCGCCATCGATCCCGACCGCTGCACCGGCTGCGGCTGGTGCGTGGCCGTGTGCCCGCCGCACGTGCTGTCGCTGCACGCGCAGGGCGATGCACCGGGCGCGGCCAAGCGCTCGGTGCTCGATGATGCCGACGCCTGCACCGGCTGCGCCCTGTGCGCGCTGCGCTGCCCGTTCGACGCGATCACCATGGTGCGCCGGGACGCGCCCTTTCACTGACCAGGCCTCAAAACGCCGCCGGGCGCCACTTGAGCAACCGGCCTTCCAGGCGCGTGAGCACGAAGTCCGCCACCAGCGCCACGGCCGCAAGCAGGATCATGGCCGCGAACACGCCGCTGGCGTTGAATGCGCCTTGCGCCGTGGCGATGAGCAGGCCCATGCCCTGCTTGGCGCCGAGGAACTCGCCCACCACCGCACCGACCAGCGCAAAGCCGAAGCTCACGTGCAGGCTGGCCAGAATCCACGACATGGCCGACGGAATCACCACCGCCGTCGTCACCTGGCGCGGCGAGGCGCCGAGGATGCGCGCGTTGGCGATCAGGTATTTGTCGGCCTCGACCACGCCCTGGAAGGCGTTGCCGAAGACGACGAAGAACACCATCACCACGGCCAGCGCCACCTTGGAGGCCATGCCCAGGCCGAGCGCGATCACGAACACCGAGCCCAGCACCACGCGCGGAATCGAGTTCGCGATCTTGATGTAGATGCTGAACACGTCGGCGAGCAGCTTGTTGCGCCCGAGCAGGATGCCGAAGACGATGCCGCCGATGCCGCCGATCAGGAAGCCGATGACGGTTTCCTCCAGCGTCACGGCGATCTGCACCCACAGCGGCCCCTGCGAGGTGCCGTCGCGCTGCCATTCGACGATCTGCTCCCAAATCAGCGAAGGCTGCGAATAGAAAAACGGGTCTATCCACTTGAGCCGTGCAAACAGCTCCCAGCCGCCGAGCACGGTGAACAGGAACAGCAGCCGCAGCGTGATGATGCCCCAGCGGCGCCGGCGCAGCAGTGCCTGCGCGCGCACCGATTCGCGCGCCAGTGCTTCCTCGCTGAGCGAGGCGGGCACCACGACCGGGTGGGGAAGAACGGCGGTATTCATGGTGGTGCTCCTTCAGTGGATGGCGACTTCTTCGCGCAGGTCGGCCCAGATGCGCTTGGAGAGGTCGATGAAGGCCGGCTCGTAGCGCACCTGCGCCATCACGCGCGGGCGCGGCAGATCGACCGGGTAGACGGCCTTGAGCGTGGCCGGGCGCGCCGAGAGCACGAAGACGCGGTCGGCCAGCGCGATCGCCTCCTCGATGTCGTGCGTGACGAAGACCACCGAGCCGCCGCTGGCCGTCCACAGCCCGAGCAGCTCGTCCTGCATCAGCGTGCGCGTCTGCATGTCGAGCGCGGAAAACGGCTCGTCCATCAGCAGGATTTCGGGGCGGTTGATGAAGGTCTGGGCGAGGGCCACGCGCTTTCTCATCCCGCCCGAGAGCTGGTGCGGGTAGTGGTGCTCGAAGCCTTTGAGGCCCACGCGCTCGATCCACTGCACCGCCTCGTCGTGCGCCTTCGCACGCCCCGCGCCACGAAAGATGGGCCCGGCGGCCACGTTGTCGATCACGTTGCGCCAGGGAAAGACCGCGTCGGCCTGAAACACGAAGCCGATGCGCGGATCGATTCCGCCCACCTTCTGGCCCATGACTTGAACCTCGCCCACGGTGGGGCGCAAGAGCCCGGTGATGAGATTGAGCGTGGTCGACTTGCCGCAGCCCGTGGGCCCGACGATGGCGACGAACTCGCCGCGCGCCACGCTCATGCTGAAGTTGCGCAGCGTGACGGTGGCCGTGCCGTCGCCAGAGATGAAGCGCAGGGAAACGTCGCGAAAATCGATGGCCGCCGAGCTGCCCGGTGCGGCCGTGCTGGTCACTGCATCCATGTCACTTGGCCGCGGGCAGGTAGGCGTTGGTATAGGTCTTGGACAGGTCGATGTTCTTGGCCTTGACCTGCGGCTTGAAGGTGGCGAGCACCTTGAGCACGGTCTCGGGCCCGCCCTCGGGCATGCGGCCGTCCTGGGTGAACATCGACAGCGAGCTCTTGAGCGCGGCCACGTACTGCGCCTTGTCCTTGCCGTAGTAGTCGCGCGGCATGTGCTCGGCGATCTCATCGGCGCTGTGGGTGTGGATGTAGTTCATCGTCTTGGCAAACGCGTGCGCGAGCTGGGTCGCCTGCTCCTTGTGCGCTTCGGCCCAGGCGTTGGAGACGTACAGGCTGGGCGCCGGATACAGCCCGCCCAGCGCCGCGCGCGTACCTTCCTCGGTGCGCATGTCCACCAGCACCTGCGCCTCGCCGGTCTTGAGCATCTGCGAGACCGTGGGCTCGGTCGTCATGCCCGCCTGAATGCGGTCCTGCTGCATCGCGGCGATGAAGGTGTTGCCCGCGCCCACGGGCAGCAAGGAATAGTCCTTGGACTCCACGCCCTGGCGCAGCGCCAGGTAGCGCGTGAGAAAGTCGGTGGACGAGCCCAGCCCGGTCACGCCCAGCGTCTTGCCCTTGGCATCGGCCATGCTCTTGAAGGTCGGCGCGGCCTTGGTGGACACCAGCTCCACCTCGCCCGGCACCTTGCCGAAGACGACGATGGCCTCGACCTCCTTGCCCTTGGCCTGCAGGTCGATGGTGTGGTCATAGAAGCCGACCACACCCTGCACCGCGCCGGCGATGAGCTGGTTCTCGGCATCCACGCCCGCGGGCTGCGACTGCAGCTCGACAGTCAGGCCCTCGTCCTTGAAATAGCCCAGCGCCTCGGTGAGCTTGGCCGGCAGGTAGATGATCTTGTTGATGCCGCCCACCATGATGGTGACGGTGTTCGCATCGGCCGCGTGCGTGAGCGGCGCGCCCAGCATGAAGAGCGAGCCCAGCAGCGTGGCCAGCAACGTGCGGCGGGTGGGAATGTGCATGGATTTCTCCTTGGTATGCGAATGGGGACACGGTGACTCTAGGAGGCGCACTCTTTCAACGCGCTTTCGCTGCATCGCAGCATCCGTAGGTGAAAACCCTGAAATTCTTGGCTTTGAGCCGAATGGGCCTCCAGCGCTTTTTCAGCAAGCGCTGACAGCTATCAAAATGGAGGCCCGTGGGGCACCCCCGATGAAACTGCTGCTGATCGAAGACAACCTGGAACTCGCGCACTGGCTCGTCGAGCTGCTGCGCGAGCAGTCCTTCGTCGTCGACCACGTGGCCGATGGCGCCGCGGCCGACCAGCTGCTGCGCCAGGGCCGCTACGATGTGGTGCTGCTCGATCTGAACCTGCCGCTGCTCTCGGGCAAGGGCGTGCTGCGGCGCATCCGCGAGCGCCAGGACGCGGTGGCGGTGATCGTGCTCACGGCCACGGCCTCGCTCGATCAGAAGGTGCAGTGCCTGGAGATCGGCGCCGACGACTACCTCGTCAAGCCCATCGAGGTGCGCGAACTCGTGGCGCGCATCCAGGCGCTCATGCGCCGCCAGATGCCGGGCCGGGCCAACCTGCTGAGCTGCGGCGACCTGCACTACGACCTGCGCACGCGCCAGTTCGAATGCGCGGGCACCGAGCTCGCGCTGCCGCCGCGCGAGCGCACGCTGCTCGAAACCCTGATGCGCCACATGGGCGAAGCCGTCTCGCGCCAGGCGCTGGTGCAGAGCCTCTTCGGCGTGGACGAGGACGCGAGCGCCGACGCCATCGACCTGTATGTGCACCGCCTGCGCAAGAAGCTCGAAGCCAGCCGCGCCACCATCGTCACGCTGCGCGGCGTCGGCTGGTTGCTGCGCGCGCGCGAAGGCTGAAGGCGGGCCCCATGAGCAGCCTGCGCCTGCGCCTGGCCCTGTGGCTGCTGCTGCCGCTGTCGCTGTTCGTGGCGGTGAGCAGTGCCTTGAGCTGGCGCAACGCCGCGGCCGTGGCCGACTACGTGCAGGACCACGATCTGCTCGCCTCGGCCAAGGTGCTTTCCGACCGCCTGATCTGGGAGGACAACGCCGTGCAGGCCAGCGTGCCGCCTTCGGCGCTGAGCCTCTTCGCCTCGCCCAATCGCGATCGCGTCTACCTCAGCGTGATCGGCGCGGACGGCCATCTGCTGGCCGGCATGCCCGACTTTCCGATGCCGCCCGAGCGCCACCCCACGGGCGCGGACCGCGCCCAGTGGTACGACACGCAGTGGCAGGGCGAGCCGCTGCGCGCCGTGCTCGTGACGCGCTCGATGTACGACGTGGACGGCGCGCGCGAAATCACCATCGCCGTCGGCAAGACCACGGGCAGCCGCGACCAGATGCTCGCGCGCCTGTGGCGGCCGACGCTGTGGTATCTGATCGCGGCCCTCGCGCTCACGGTGCTGATTTCGGCGATCGCGCTCACCATCGAACTGCGGCCGGTGATGCGGCTGTCGCGCCAGCTGAGGGCGCGCGACCCGCTGCACCTAGACCTGTTCGTCGACGCCAGCGCGCTGCACCGCGAGCTGCGCCCCGTGGCCGAGACCATCAACCAGTCCACCCGCCTGATCGCCGAGCATTCGGCCGCCCAGCGGCGCTTCATCGCCGACGCCGCGCACCAGCTGCGCACGCCGCTGGCGCTGCAGTCCTCGCTGATCGAATACGCGCGCACCGCCGCACCCGAGAGCCGCAACGCGCAGGACCGCGAGCTGTGGGCAAAACTCGCCACGAGCAACCGGCGACTCATCGCCGTGACCAATCAGCTGCTGCTGCTCGCGCAGGCCGAACAGCGCGATGTGCAGAACCACCTCGCTCCCCTGGATCTCGCGCAAGCGGCGCTCGAAGGCGTCACGGCCCTCTCGCCGCTGGCCGAACAGCGGCGCATCGACCTCGGGCTCGACGCCCCCCTCGCGCCCGGCGCGGCCAGCGTGCTGGCCGAACCGGCGCTGCTCCATGCCCTGATCCACAACCTCATCGACAACGCACTGCGCTACACCCCCGAGGGCGGGCACGTCACCGTCAGCGTACGCCAAGACGGCGCGCCGCACGGCACCGTGCGACTCATCGTGGCCGACGACGGGCCGGGCATCCCCGCGCAGGCGCGCGAGCGCGTGTTCGAGCGCTTTTACCGCATCGCGCCACAGGCCAGCGAGGGCAGTGGCCTGGGCCTGGCCATCGTACGCGAGGCGGCGCGGGCGTTCGGAGCAGAGGTGAGCTTGGAGGCCCACACACAGGGGGCCTCGGGGCTGCGGGTCAGGGTTGAATTCACCAGACTTCCCGCGCATGCGGATTGAGCCGTAGCGCGGGAAGTCCACACCCCGATCCAGGCCCACGGCCCGAAGGCGCGCACGATGCGGGTTAGCATGCCGGCCGCACATACAGTTTGGACACGCATTTGACATCTCCCCCGACGCTCGCCGCTCAGGCGCTGCAGCAATTCGACGCCGTGGTGGCCTCCACGCCCGGCCTGCGCGCGCGCGCGGGCCAGCGGCAGATGGCGCAGCAGGTGGCCGAGACCCTGGCGCGTGCGCGGCTGCGGCGTGAGGCTGGCGAGGGCGACGAGGACGACGCGATCGAGCGCTCGATCGCCGTCATCGAGGCAGGCACCGGCGTGGGCAAGTCGCTGGCCTACGCGGTGCCCGCGATCCAGATGGCGCTGGCGCGCGGCACGCGGGTGCTGATCGCCACCGCCACCGTGGCGCTGCAGGAGCAGCTCGTGCACAAGGACCTGCCGGCGCTGGCCGCTGCCCTGCCAAAACCCTTCACCTTTGCCCTGGCCAAGGGGCGGGCGCGCTATGTCTGCAAGCTCAAGCTCGAACGGCTCGCGTCCGACGCCGCGGGCGACGACGACGGCCTGTTCCCCGATGACGCCACGCCTGACGCCGCGCAGCCGCCCCAGGCGCGCCGCGCCTTCTACAAGAGTCTGGCCGACGACCTGGCCAGCGGCCGCTGGGACGGCGACCGCGACCAGCTCGCCACGCCGCCCCATCCGGCGCTGTGGTCGCCCGTGGCCGCCGTCGCGCACACCTGCACCGGCCGGCACTGCCCCCTCTTTTCCGTCTGCACCTATTACGAGCGGCGCAAGGAGCTCGTGGCCGCGCAGGTGATCGTGGCCAACCACGATCTGCTGCTCTCGTCCATCGGCGCGCGGCTGCTGCCCGATCTGGACAACTGCCTGCTCATCATCGACGAGGCCCACCACCTGCCCAAGACCGCGCTGGCGCAGTTCGCCTGCGAGATGGACATCTCGCGCCTGGCGTGGCTGCAGCAGCTCGCAAGCCGCGCCCTGCGCGTGAGCGCGCAAGTGCAGCTCGATGACGCCACGGACCTGGCCGCGTGCGGCAGCCGGCTGCGCATTGCGCTGCAGGATGCCGAGCGCCTCGTCATCGACCTGTACGGCATGCCCCTGCGCGATGCCATGGCCCGGGCGCCCGGCCCGGGCGCAAGCCACCGCGCACGCGTGCCGCAAGGGCAGCTGCCCGAGGCGCTGTCCGAGGCCATCTCGCAGGTGCTGCAACACGCGGGCGAGTTCCTCGAGGGGCTGCGCGCCGTTGCCAAGGCGCTGCGCGAACACATACGCGACGAACCGCAGGACGCACGGCGCCTGTCGCAGCTCTATGCCCAGGTGGGGCAGCTCGCGCCCCGGCTGGAGGCCATCCACGCGACCGCTTCCCTGCTGCTGCAGGAGCCCGGCGAGGGCGGCGCCCCGGCAGCCAAGTGGTTCACGCTCACCGCGGACCCGGGCGGGATCGTCGTGCGCGCCCACGCCAGCCCCTTGCTGCCCGGCGCCGCGCTCGCCCGGCATTTGTGGTCCAGCGTGCGCGCGGCGGTGCTGACCTCGGCCACGCTCACCAGCTGCGGCAGCTTCGATTTTTTCCTGCGCGAAGCGGGCCTCGCGAACGAGCCGGGCGTGACGACGTTGCAGGTGGCTAGCCCCTTCGACTATCCCCGCCAGGGCACCTTGACCGCCAGCAGCACGCTGGCCGCGCCGCGTGAAGTGGCCGCCTTCACCGGCCAGATGATCGAAGCCTTGCTGGACGACCTCACGCAGGTGCAAAGCGGCGCACTGGTGCTGTTCACCTCGCGCGAGCAGATGCGCCAGGCCGTGGAGCAACTGCCGGATGCGCTGCGTGCCACGGTGCTGGTGCAGGGGCAGCGGCCGCGCCTGAAGCTGCTGGCCGCGCACCGCGAGCGCGTGACGGGGGGGCAGGCATCCATCATCTTCGGCCTGCAATCGTTTGGCGAGGGCCTGGACCTGCCCGGCCGGCTGTGCGAATCGCTGTTCATCACCAAACTGCCCTTCAGCCCGCCCGACGAGCCCGTGGACGAGGCGCGCGCCGAGTGGCTGCGCGCCAGCGGCGGCGATCCGTTCATGGACCTCGTGGTCCCCGCCACCGCCATGCGCCTGGCCCAATGGGTGGGCCGCGCGATCCGCAGCGAAGACGATCGGGCGCAGGTGACCTGCTACGACAAGCGCCTGCTACACACGGGCTACGGCCGCAGGCTCCTGCGCAGCCTGCCCGCCTTCACGCTGCTCGAGCGCCCGGCCAGCGCGCACGAAACCGGATAGAGCGCTGCCATGCCCGCGGCACGCGCCACACGCCACGCCCTTCACGCCTTGGCCCTGGCCCTGGGCACGGTGGCGCTGCTGCTCGGCTGCGCGAGCTCCGCGCCCACACCCCGCGGCGAAGTCAAGGGCAGTCCCGCAAACCACGGGGAGCTGGCCCAATCCGAACTCAACCGCGTGGCCACGCTGGCGATGCGCGACAACCTGCACAGCCTGATGCGGCTCGCGGGCAAGCTCTACCGGCGCAACCCGTCGCAGTGGCGCATGGGTGGAGCCGCCAGCCGGGAGCAGGCGCTCGCGCGCATCCAGAGCGCGATCGATCTGCGCCAGACATGGCCGACCCTGCAAGGCCGCCGCGACATCGACGCCATGGCGTTCGCCATGTCGCGCGAGTTCGCGGGCGACCGCGTGGCCGCGCTCATCATGGCCACCGTGGACATGCTCGTCACCGCCCATGGCGGCAAGACGGCGTTCTACCTGCTCGACAACATCGACGCGCAACACATCTACAACGCCGCACGCAACATCGAGATCGCCGCGTGGATTCTTGCGCAACGGCGCGACGACCGCGGCGCGCCGCTGCTGCTCGCGGACGACATCGCGGCCGACGGCACACGCAACCTGAGCTTCGAGCGCGAATTCGGCAAGATCATCGCGCGCCTGGACCTGCTCGCCGAACTCGCCGATGAACGCCTGCGCCGCGCGGCGATCAACTACGTGCAGAGCCTGCTGGGAGCCGGCCTGCTGCAGTTCCTGCCGGTGCGCTGACCGGACAGCTCAGGATTTTTTGCGCAGCAGGTCGTAGAGCACGAGCAGGACGATCGCGCCCACGACCGAGGCGATCCAGCCCGCGGATTGCCCCACCTGGTACCAACCCATCGCCTGCCCGGCATAAGTGGCGGCGAAGGAACCCGCTACGCCCAGCACGCCGGTCATGATCCAGCCCATCTTGTCGTCCCCGGGCTTGATCGCGCGCGCGATGAATCCCACGACGAGCCCGATCAGCGCGGTGCCTAGCAAACTGAGCATGATGTGTCGACCTTGTGGTGCGAGGATCGAGCATCTTACGGCGCCCCGCCGGCGCCTGCACTGCAGCGTGCGTCACTCATCGATAAAATTGGCCTTTGTTTTCAAGGAGCGCTGCAGCGGGCCACACAGTGCCTGTCAGGCTTGAGAACACCGGTTCCCTCCAACGGCGCTCACCTGTTTACGTCGCGCACGCCCCCGCGCAGGTGAGATCAATGTCTGTCGTTGCCCCTCCTCCCATGAAGCTCTCCGGCCTGGAGCCGGTCGTGATCGGCGACGGTTCGCTGTTCGTCAACGTCGGCGAGCGCACCAACGTCACCGGCTCCAAGGCGTTCGCGCGCCTGATCATCGCCGAGCGGTACGAAGAGGCCCTGTCGGTGGCGCGCCAGCAGGTGGAAAACGGCGCGCAGATCATCGACGTGAACATGGACGAGGCCATGCTCGACGGCAAGGCGGCGATGGTGCGCTTCCTGCGCATGCTCGGCTCCGAGCCCGACATCGCCAAGGTGCCGGTGATGGTGGACTCCTCCAAATGGGAGGTGATCGAGGCCGGTCTGCAGTGCCTGCAGGGCAAGGGCATCGTCAATTCCATCAGCATGAAGGAGGGCGCGGAGGAATTCAAGCAGCACGCCCGCTTGGTCAAGCGCTACGGCGCCGCCGCGGTGGTGATGGCGTTCGACGAAAAAGGCCAGGCCGACACGCTGGCGCGGCGCATCGAGATCTGCGAGCGCGCCTACCGCATCCTGGTCGACGAGGTGGGCTTCCCGCCCGAGGACATCATCTTCGACCCCAACGTGTTTCCGATTGCCACCGGTATCGAGGAGCACGCGAGGAACGGCCTGGATTTCATCGAGGCCACGCGCTGGATCAAGCAGCATCTGCCGGGCGCCAAGGTCTCGGGCGGCATCTCCAACGTGAGCTTCTCGTTTCGCGGCAACGATCCGGTGCGCGAAGCGATCCACACCGTCTTTCTCTACCACGCGATCAAGGCGGGCCTGGACATGGGCATCGTCAACGCCGGGATGATCGGCGTCTACGACGATCTGGAGCCGCAGTTGCGCGAGCGCGTGGAAGACGTGGTGCTCAACCGCCGCCCCGACGCGGCCGAGCGGCTGCTGGAGATCGCCGAAAGTGCCAAGGGCGCCGCCAGGGACGATGGCAAGAAACTGGAGTGGCGTGGCACCCCCGAGGCGCCGGTGGCGGTGGCGCAGCGCCTGTCGCACGCGCTGGTGCACGGCATCACCGATTTCATCGTCGTCGACACCGAGGAGGCCTACCAGCAGATCTGCGTGCAGGGCGGCGCGCGGCCGCTCGCGGTGATCGAGGGGCCGCTGATGGATGGCATGAACATCGTGGGCGACCTGTTCGGCGCGGGCAAGATGTTCCTGCCACAGGTGGTCAAGAGCGCGCGCGTGATGAAGCAGGCGGTGGCCCACCTCGTGCCTTACATCGAGGCGGAAAAGGCGGCGCAGCAGGCGGCGGGCATCGATGTGTCGAGCAAGGGCAAGGTGGTGGTGTGCACCGTCAAGGGCGACGTGCACGACATCGGCAAGAACATCGTCACGGTGGTCTTGCAATGCAACAACTTCGAGGTGGTGAACCTGGGCGTGATGGTGCCCTGCCACGAACTGCTGGCCAAGGCCAAGGAGCTTGGCGCCGACATGGTGGGCGTCTCGGGTCTGATCACGCCCAGCCTGGAGGAGATGCAGCACGTTGCCTCCGAAATGAACAAGGACGAATACTTCACCAGCCGCCAGATTCCGCTCCTGATCGGCGGCGCGACCTGCTCGCGTGTGCACACGGCGGTGAAGATCGCGCCCAAGTACGACGGCCCGGTGATCTACGTGCCCGATGCCTCGCGCAGCGTGGGCGTGGCGCAGAGCCTGCTGGGTGAGGGCCGAGCCGATTACCTGGCGGAGATCGAGCGGGACTATGCCCATGTGCGAGAGCTCAACGCGCGCAAGAAGCGCGTGCCGCTGTGGACGCTGGCGCAGGCGCGCGCCAATGCGACCCAGGTCGATTTCACGCAGTACACGCCCACGGTGCCGCGCATGCTCGGACGGCGCGCGTTCGTCAATTTCGATCTCGCGGAAATCGTCAAATACCTCGACTGGGCGCCGTTCTTCCAGACCTGGGACCTGGCGGGCGCCTATCCCGCAATCTTGCAGGACGAGGTGGTGGGCGAGGTGGCGCGCAAGGTCTTCGCCGACGGCCAGGCCATGCTCAAGAAGATCATCGAGGGCCGCTGGGTGCAGGCCAACGGCGTGATCGGTTTGTACCCGGCCAACCGCGTGGGCGACGACATCGAGTTCTACACCGACGAATCACGCACCAAGGTGCTCATGACCTGGTACGGCGTGCGCCAGCAGACCGAAAAAACCCCGGTCAATGGCGTGATGCGGCCGAGCCGGTGCCTCGCGGACTTCATCGCCACGAAAGAGTCGGGCATCAAGGACTACGCCGGCATGTTCGCCGTCACCGCCGGCATCGGTGCCGAGAAGAAGGAAAAGGAATTCCTCGATCAACTCGACGACTACTCCAACATCATCTTCAAGGCGCTGTGCGACCGCCTGGCCGAATCGTTCGCCGAATGCCTGCACTCGCGCGTGCGCCGCGACCTGTGGGGCTACGCTGCCAATGAAACCCTCGATCGCGACGCGATGATCGCGGAAAAATACCAAGGCATACGCCCGGCGCCCGGCTACCCGGCCTGCCCGGATCACACGGTCAAGCAGACGCTCTTCGCCACGCTGAACGCCCCCGAGGTCGGGATCGAGGTGACCGACAGCTTCGCCATGATTCCGCCATCGAGCGTCAGCGGCTTCTACCTCGCGCACCCGCAGGCCACGTATTTCACGACCGGCCAGATCGGCGACGACCAGGTGCAGGACATGGCCCGACGCCGCGGCATGGATGTCGAGGAATTGCGCCACCGGCTGGCGCAGAACCTGGCATGACGGCCAGGGTTCTCGTGCTCAGACGTCCAGGGTGTCCACGGTCTGCAGATCCACGATCTGCAGATCGAAACCGTTTTCGAGCGCACGCACCTCGGCCAGGATGGTGGCACCCTCGCTGGGCTTGAAGTGCGAAAGATAGATGGGAAATTTCCCTTTCGGCTGAAGCTGCGCCAGTTCCCTCGCAAGCCCTGCGGGCGACAGGTGCCCGCTCCTGCGCGCCAGCGCCTCCTCCTGATTGCTGAAGGCCGTTTCGATCACGAGCGCACCCACCCCCGGTGCCCCGGCCTGCAAGGCATTCACGCGCTGCCAGAAGGCGGGTTCGTGCCCCTGCGTGTCACCGCTGAAAACCCACCACGCGCCATCGCCGCGCGCCGCATAGCCGGTGGCGGGCACGCTGTGACGCGCGGGCAGCACTTCCAGCGTGACGCCAGCCACCACAAAGACGTCACCCACGCCCAGGGGCTGCAATTGAACCAGGGGAGCGCCAGGGTGCGGAATGCGGGTGAAATCGGGCCAGATCACGTTGTTGAACACATGCTGGCGCAAGGCATCGAGCGTCTGCGGCAGGGCAAACACCTGCAGCGGCCGCGCACGCTGCGTGCCCACGGTATCGAGCAACAGGGGCAGCGCCGCGATATGGTCCAGATGGGAATGCGTGAGAAAGACGTGGGTGATGGCGCGCATTTCCTGCGCCGTGAGCTCGCCCACGCCCGTGCCGGCATCCACGAGGACATGCTCGCCCACCAGGAAGGCCGTCGTGCGGCAGCCCCGGGCGATGGAGCCGCTGCATCCGAGCACGCGCACTTTCATCGCATATCCTGCGTCAGCGCAAGAGAAATTCCATTTCCACGTCCGCCAGCAGGATGCGATCTCCAGCCTTGAGAGCCTGCGGCTCCAGCACCGGCTGTCCGTTGATCACGGGGGCGACGGGGCCATCGACCCGGGCCAGCACGAAGCCATGCGGCCGATGCGTGACCGAAGCCACGACCTCGCCGGGTTTCCCCAGGGTGGTCACCACCTTCGTGAGCACCACCTCGCGCCCCGCTCCCGGGCCGGTCAGCACGCGAACAAAGGCATCTCTTGGCACCGGCGCAGGCGAGGGCGCCGACGTGCGCTCCGGCGCATCCACGGCTTTTGCGAAGCGCTGGCGTGCGTCGGCAAAACGCACCTCGTACTTGCCGATGATGATCTGGTCTCCATCATGCAGCACCTGCCGCTCGACAGGCTGGCCGTTGACGAACGTGCCATTGGTGCTGCCGAGGTCCTGGATCTCCACCGCCTGATCCCGCAGGTGCAGCACCGCATGCTCACCACTGACGGTAAGATTATCGATAATGATATCGTTGTTGGGGCGCCGCCCGAGCGTCGTGCGTGGCTTGATGAGTTCTACTTCCTTGACCACCGCGCCATCAAGCAGGAAAACCAGACTGGGCATGCAATATTTCCTCTTTCGGCTCATTATCACGGATGGCCAGCACCCCTGGGTGCTGCAGCACCGGCACGAACCAGAAGCGCACTGACATTGTCACGTCCGCCCAACGCATTGGCTTGCTGCACGAGACGCTCGGTCAGCGTGGGCAGGGGCGACGGGTCCCGCAGCAGAACAGCGAGTTCGGCATCGTCGATGCTGTCGGTGAGACCGTCCGAGCAGAATAGAAAAAGGTCCCCCGTCTCGACAGGAAATTCGTTCACCTCCAGACGCACGTGCGGATCCACCCCGACGGCGCGAGTGAGCAAACTGCGCATGCCGGAGCGCTGCGCTTCCAGCGGTGTCATCTCGCCCTTGTCCACCTGCTCCTGCAACCAGGTGTGGTCGCGCGTCAAACGGCTGAAAATACCGCCGCGCAGCAGATAGGCGCGCGAATCGCCGATGTGGCCGATCACCACGCGACGATCGCCAAACAGGCCGACGATCAACGTGGTCCCCATGCCGGCGTAGTGCGCATGCGCCCTGGCCGCCTGATAGATCGCGCTGTTCGCACGATCGACACTCGTCGTCAGCATGTCGCGCACCAGTGCCGCATCGGCGCCGGCGCCCGCCGCCACCAGGCGGTTGCGCAGTTCCCGGTTGAGGATCTGCACGGCCATGACGCTGGCCACCTCTCCGGCGTTGTAGCCCCCCATGCCGTCGGCCACGATCACCATGCGCGCGTCCTGGCTGACGGCCACGGAGTCTTCATTGTTGCTGCGCACCCGCCCTACGTCCGTGCGCGCGCAGAATTCGTAATCCAGGGACAAAGGCATGGATGAAATGCAGTGGATTGCAGGATGCCGGCTTGTATCACCATCAATCGCAAAATCCGCAAAAGACTGCAAATCATGCCGTCCCATACGGAAAAAGCCAGTCGCACCCGCAACTGGCTTTTCACAGGCCGCTGTCGTGAACTCAGATCAGGCTCTTGAGCAGACGCCCCATCTCCGACGGGTTGCGCGTGATTTTGAACCCGCACTCCTCCATCACCGCGAGCTTGGCCTCGGCGGTATCGGCACCGCCTGAGATCAGGGCGCCGGCATGGCCCATGCGCTTGCCCGCCGGTGCCGTCACCCCCGCGATGAAGCCGACGACGGGCTTTTTCATGTGGGTCTTGCACCAGCGCGCGGCCTCGGCTTCGTCGGGGCCGCCGATCTCACCGATCATGATCACGGCATCGGTGTCGGGATCATCGTTGAACGCCTGCATCACGTCGATGTGCTTGAGGCCGTTGATCGGGTCGCCACCGATGCCCACGGCGCTGGACTGACCGATGCCCAGTTCGGTGAGCTGCGCCACCGCTTCATAGGTCAGCGTGCCCGAACGCGACACGACACCGATGCGACCCTTCTTGTGGATGTGGCCGGGCATGATGCCGATCTTGATTTCGTCGGGCGTGATGAGGCCCGGGCAGTTGGGGCCCAGCAGCAATGTCTTCTTGCCGCCCTTGGCTTCCTTGGCCTTCATCTGATTGCGCACCTGCAGCATGTCACGCACCGGAATGCCCTCGGTGATGCAGATGGCCAGGTCCAGATCGGCTTCCACGGCCTCCCAGATGGCCGCGGCGGCGCCCGCCGGCGGCACGTAGATCACGCTCACGGTGGCGCCGGTCTGCGCGGCAGCCTCTTTCACCGTGCCGAAGATCGGGATGTCGAAAATCTTCTCGCCCGCCTTCTTGGGATTCACGCCCGCGACGAAGCAATTCTTGCCGTTGGCGTACTCCTGGCATTTGCCCGTATGGAACTGACCGGTCTTGCCGGTGATGCCCTGGGTGATGACCTTGGTGTCTTTGTTGATGTAAATCGACATGGAATGCTCCCGGGCTTATTTGACGGCTTCGACGATCTTGGTGGCCGCCTCGGCCATCGTGTCGGCGCTGATGATGGGCAGGCCCGATTCGGCCAGCATCTTCTTGCCCAGTTCTTCGTTCGTGCCCTTCATGCGCACCACGAGCGGCACGGAAAGGTTCACGGCCTTGCAGGCGGTGATGACGCCGGTGGCGATGGTGTCGCACTTCATGATGCCGCCGAAGATGTTCACCAGGATGCCCTTGACCTTGGGGTTCTTGAGCATGATCTTGAACGCCTCGGTGACCTTCTCGGGGGTGGCGCCGCCGCCCACGTCGAGAAAGTTGGCCGGTTCGGCGCCGAAGAGCTTGATGGTATCCATCGTCGCCATGGCCAGGCCTGCCCCGTTCACCAGGCAGCCGATGTTGCCGTCCAGGCTGATGTAGGCCAGATCGAACTTGCTCGCCTGCACCTCGGCCGGGTCTTCTTCATCGAGGTCGCGCAGCGCGACGATCTCGGGGTGGCGGAACAGCGCGTTGCTGTCGAAGTTGAACTTGGCGTCCAGCGCGATGATGTTGCCCTTGCTGTCGCGATTGAGCGGGTTGATCTCGACCAGCGAGGCGTCGGTCTCCATGTAGCACTTGTAGAGCTTCTGGCAGACGTCGATGAACTGGGCGGTGGATTCGGGCGGCATGCCGATGCCGCGCGCGAGTTCCTGCCCCTGCGCGTCGGTCAGGCCGACGAGCGGATCGACAAAGACCTTGATGATCTTCTCGGGCGTCTTGTGCGCAACGACCTCGATCTCCATGCCGCCTTCGCTGGACGCGATGAACGCCACCTTCTGGCTGGCGCGGTCGGTCACGACCGAGAGGTAATACTCTTTCTGGATGTCCGCACCGTCCTCGATGTACAGGCGGCGCACCTTCTGGCCCTCGGGCCCGGTCTGGTGCGTGACGAGCTGCATGCCCAGGATCTGACCCGCCAGGGTCTTCACCTCGTCGATGCTCTTGGCGACCTTCACGCCGCCGCCCTTGCCGCGGCCGCCGGCGTGGATCTGCGCCTTCACCACCCACACCGGGCCGCCGAGCTTCTGGGCGGCTTCCACGGCTTCCTGCACCGTGAATGCGGGGATGCCACGCGGAACGGGCACGCCAAAACTGCGCAAGATTTCCTTGCCTTGATATTCGTGTATCTTCATGAGGTCTCTCTCAATGGAAGGATGGTGTCTTTACCCGTGCTGCCGAAGAGCGCATGCAGGACCGCAGGTATTCGGGTCGTCTATCGTGGGCAGCTGCAGGCGCAGAAGCGACACGATCCCGGCAACCGGTAAATGTATCATGTTGCGACGCAACACACGCGCGATCGGCATGTCCCCGCGCGTTCGGGCGAAAAGCGAAAAGGAGTGCGCCCCATGGCCAGAGTATTCATCGACGGAGAGGCCGGCACCACCGGCCTGCAGATCCGCGAGCGCCTGCAGGCGCTGCCTCGGATCGAATTGGCGAGCATAGACCCCGCTCTGCGCAAGGATGCGCTGGCCAAGCGTGCCCTGATCGCGGGCGTCGATCTGGTGATCCTGTGCCTGCACGACGACGCCGCGCGCGAAACCGCGGCCATGGTGAACGCGATCACCGCCGAGACCGGCCGCGCGATCAAGATCATCGACGCCTCGACCGCGCATCGCACGGCCCCCGGCTGGGTGTTCGGCTTTCCCGAACTGGCCGAGGGCCAGCTCGATGCGATACGCGCAGCCGATCGAGTAGCCAATCCCGGCTGCTACGCCACCGGCGCAATCGCGCTGCTGCGCCCGCTGGTCGATGCCGGCCTGATTCCCGACGACTACCCGCTGGTGCTGCCTTCGGTGAGCGGCTATTCGGGCGGTGGCCGCAGCATGATCGAGGCGCACGAAAAAGGCGAGGCCGCACCCTTCGAGTTGTACGCACTGGGCCTGTCGCACAAGCACCTGCCCGAGATCATGAAGTACACGGGGGTCACACGCCGCCCGCTCTTCGTGCCCGCCGTGGGCAATTTCCGCCAGGGCATGCTGGTGGAGCTGCCGTTGCATCTGGATCTGCTCCGGGGCGCGCCCAAGACGGCGGATATCCACGAGCTGCTTGCCGCGTATTACGCCAAAACCAATACCAGCGAACAGTTCGTGAAAGTGCTGCCCGCCACGGACAACGGCAAGCTCGACGCCGAGGCGCTCAACAACACCAACCACCTGGAACTGCGCGTGTTCGGCAACGACAGCTACCGCCAGGCGGTGCTCGTCGCACGGCTGGACAACCTGGGCAAGGGCGCGAGCGGCGCGGCGGTGCAGAACCTCAAGATCATGCTCGGCCTGTGACCGGGCTCTAAAACGAATTGGGCGCATTCCCGCGAATACACGCGGCGGTCGGAATTCCAGCACCTTTCATCGGCGTTCATGCGACACCCGACGCAGTGCAGTACCTGAAGGGCGCCCAGGTCCAGTCGGTCGACGCGGTGCAGGGCGGCGGTCGCCATGGGCCTGCCCTTGGAGTCAACACGCCGACAAGCCGGGCCCGTCTGCCATGGCCCGGGTACGACGGCGGGCGATGCGATCGGCGCCGTTGCGACGCAAAGTGAGTGGCTGTCGTCTGCGGATGCGGGTTCATGGCGGCTTGTCAGCTCATGGAGTGCAGGCCTATGCAGTTGCCCTCGGTATCCGCCACCAAGGCAATGTGGCCGTGCGGGGCAATGGAGAACTTGGACTTGAGCAGCTGGCCGCCCGCGGCCACCACCCGGCCCTGTTCCACGGCGCAGTCGTCGCAGGCAAAGTACACCAGCGTACCGCCACCGCCCGAGGGCATGCCGTCCATCCTGACCAGCATGCCGCCCGAGCCCATGGTACTCATGTCGCCGGGGAAGGACAGCATCTGCATGCCGCCCTCCAGCCCGGCGGGCGCCGCCAGCGCCTGCAGTGCGCACTGGAAGACCGTCTCGTAGAAGCGCTGGGCGCGCGCGAGATCCTGCACGTAGATTTCGAACCAGACGACGGGATTGGGTTTCATGAGAGGCTCCTGGGTGATTGAATGAGAAAGGCTGCTTCGGTCGCGGTGTGTTGTCGCAGGTGCCCCCTGCGTCACGGCGCGCGTCTCGTGAGGGTGCAATGCATCGCATGGGCGGTGGCCACGTGCTGGCGGCAGCGGTACCCCAGCGCCACCCCGTCCAGGCCGCCGAACAGGTGTTCTCCGCTGCCCAGCAACACGGGGCTGATGGCGACGTGCATCTCATCGATGAGCCCGGCTCGCAGGTATTGCCGGACGGTGGCCACGCCACCACCCAGGCGCACGTCCAGGTCGCCCGCGGCCTCGGTCGCCCGCTGCAACGCGGCATAGATGCCATCCGTGACGAAGTGAAAGGTGGTGCCGCCTTCCATGTGGATACTCGGCCGTTCGTGGTGGGTGAGCACGAAAACCGGCGTGTGATAGGGCGGGTTGTCGCCCCACCAACCTTTCCAGGCGTGGTCGGGCCAGTCGCCCCGGATCGGGCCGAACATGTTGCGGCCCAGGATCCAGGCGCCGACGTGGGCGAACCCGCGTGCCGTGAAGTCGTCATCCACGCCGCTCTCACCATTGCTGTTGCCCAGCACCTTTTGCTGAAAGGTGCGCGTGGGCACCATCCACCCATGCAGCGCCTCGCCACCGACTCCGAGCGGGTGTTCGAGGTTCTGGCGCGGCCCGGCACCGTAGCCGTCCAGCGAGAGCGTGAAGCAATGGACGCGGAGTTTGGGCATGTTCTGATCCTTGGTCCGGGATCGGCGAGATCAACGGCGCAGTGGCTACCCCGGAATGTCCGGCTCGACGAGCGCGGCGAGCTGAAGCAGGGATTCTTGCCAGCCCAGGTAGCACGCCTCGACCGGGATCGCCTCGGGAATGCCGGCCTGCTCGATGCTGACTTCGGTGCCGCACGTGACCGCCCGCAGCCGCACGGTCACGTGCATCTGGCCGGGCAGGCCGGGGTCGTCGAACCGGTCGGTGTACTCGACGAGTTCGCCGGGGGTCAACTTCAGGTACTCGCCGCCGAAAGAGTGGCTTTGGCCGGTCGAAAAATTCTCGAACGACATCCTGAAGCTGCCGCCCACCCGGCCATCGAATTGATGGACGTGACAGATGAATCCGTGGGGCGGCAGCCACTTGGCCAGGGCCGCGCCGTGCGCGAAGGCGCGGTAAACCTTGTCGGGCGGCGCGCGCAGCACGCGGTGCAAGCGGACGGTTCCGGTGGGCATGATCGTTTCTCCCGATTCAAGTGGCGGCCACGTTGACCATCCACGGTGTGCCAAAGCGGTCGGTCACCATGCCGAAGCCAGCCGACCAGAAGGTACGGCCGAACGGCATGGTGAGCTGGCCGCCTTGCGCCAGGGCGTCGAACAGGCGCCTGCCTTCGGCAACATCGTCCGCCTGGATCGATACCCACATGCCGTGCGGCTTGGCGTAGGCTCCCGCGCAGCCTTCGTCGGCGCCTGGCAGCGCGTCGGAGCCCATCAGTGACTGCGCGCCGATCTTCAGGTGCACGTGCATCAGGCGGTCTTTCGCCTCGGGCGAAATGGGCGGGTTCTGAGGGTCCGGCGGGATCTCGCCGAAGGTGCTCTGGTGCACGACGATGCCCTTGAACAGTTCCTGATAGAACGCAAAGGCTGCGCGGCAGTTGCCGTCGAAATTGAGGTAGGGGGTGAATTGCATGCTGTCTCCAGGTTGAACCGGGTGTGTCGGGCGCCGTGGGTCAGTGGCCCGCCACGGCGGCCTCAATGGCGGCGACGTCGATCTTTTTCATGACCATCATGGCGTCGAAGGCGCGCTTGGCGGCGGCGCGGTCGGCGCCAGCGATGGCCTGCGTCAGCGCAATCGGCGTGATCTGCCACGAGATGCCCCATCGGTCCCTGCACCAGCCGCATTCAACTTCCTGACCGCCGTGGCCGACGATGGCGTTCCAGTAGCGGTCGGTCTCGGCCTGGTCGGCGGTGGCGACCTGGAACGAGAACGCGTGGCTGTGCTCCACGCCCGGCCCGCCGTTCAGGCCCACGCAGGGCAGGCCCAGCACGGTGAACTCGACGACCAGCACATCGCCCGCCTTGCCTGCGGGATAGTCGCCCGGTGCGCGGTGAACCGCGCCGACCGCCGAATCGGGAAAGGTTTCGGCGTAGAAGCGCGCCGCTTCCTCCGCGTCGCGCTCATACCAGAGGCAGATGGTGTTCTTCGCGGGCTGGGTCACGTCATTACCTCGTGTGGGACTCAAGAACCGGCGGCCCTCGGCGCGGGCTTCGCGCCTGGGGGGGTGTCGGCCGCGAAATGGCAGCCGGAAAGTCGTCGATATGGGCTTCGAATCCCATGCGCGGACTCTTTTGTGGACAATGTACACTTATCTTGAGCTTCAAACTGAACGCCGTCCACATTTAACCCACAAATTTTGTCGGATAACGCTTTGTCACCAACGACCCGAGATACCTACCGCCATGGCGACCTGCGCCGCGCACTGCTGGACGCGGCGGTCGCTCTGGCGCGCGAAGGCGGCCCGCAGGCCGTCGTGCTGCGCGAAGCCACGCGCCGCGCCGGCGTGGCGCCCAATGCCGCGTATCGCCACTTCGCCAACCACCGGGCACTGTTCGATGCAGTGCGCGGCATCGCGCTGGCCGAGGTTGCGCGCGCGATGGAGGCTGAATTGGCGCTGGCCGAGGCGCTTCCCGATCCGGCCGAGCGTGCGCGAGCGCAAGTGGCCGCCGTCGGCCGTGGTTACCTGGCTTTTGCGCGGCGCGAGGTGGGGCTGTTTCGCACCGCTTTCTTCGGCGGCGACACGCTGACCACCGAGTGGCCTGCGGACGCATTGCCGGTAGGGGAGCGTGGCCTCGATCCGTTGCAGTTGCTCAGCTACGCGCTCGACGCCGCGGTGCAGGCGGGCGTGCTGCCAGCCGAGCGCCGACCCGGCGCCGAGTTCTTGGCTTGGTCGGCCGTGCACGGTCTGGCCCTGCTGTTGATCGAGGGGCCACTGCAGGACGCCAATGCGACGCTGCGCCAGCAGCTCGCAGCGCGCCTGCTTCGTATGGTTGAAAACGGTCTTTAGCCCAATACCAGAAAGCGCCAACAGCTATAAAATTCAATTACCTCGGCATTCACGCGTGCGCCGGATAAAACAGCCTGCGCGCGGCCACGGGCGCCACCGCCTTGGCGATCGCGCTGATGTGCTCGGGCGTCGTGCCGCAGCAGCCGCCGACGATGTTCACGAGGCCCTCGGCGGCGAATTCGTGCAGCAATCGGCTCGTCACCTCGGGCGTTTCGTCAAAGCCCGTGTCGCTCATCGGGTTGGGCAGGCCGGCATTGGGATAGCAGCTGATGAAGGTGTCGGGCGCGGCCTTGGCCAGCTCCTGGATGTAGGGGCGCATGAGCGCAGCGCCCAGCGCGCAGTTCAGCCCCACCGCCAGCGGATGGGCGTGACGCACGCTGTGCCAGAAGGCGGTGACGGTCTGCCCCGAGAGGATGCGGCCTGACGCGTCGGTGACGGTGCCGCTGATGATGAGCGGCAGGCGCTCGCCGGTTTCCTCCTGCACCTCGTCGATCGCGAACAACGCCGCCTTGGCGTTGAGCGTGTCGAAGATGGTCTCGACCATCAGCACATCGGCGCCGCCCTCGATCAGGCCGCTCGCCTGCTCATGGTAGGCCGCGCGCAGTTGCTCGAAGGTGATGTTGCGCGCCCCGGGGTCGTTCACGTCGGGGCTGATGCTCGCGGTCTTGGGGGTGGGGCCGATCGCGCCAACGACGAAGCGCGGCTTGTCGGGCGTGGAGAACTGGTCGCAGGCCGCGCGCGCCAGCCGGGCCGCCGCCACGTTCATCTCACGCGCCAGATCCTGCATGTCGTAATCCATCTGCGCGACGCTGGTGGCGCCAAAGGTGTCGGTCTCGATCAGATCGGCCCCGGCGGCGAGGTAGCCCTGGTGGATGTCGCTGATGAACTGCGGCTGCGTGAGCACGAGCAGTTCGTTGTTGCCCTTGACGTCCTTGTGGAAATCCTTGAAACGCTCGCCGCGGAACTGCGCCTCGCTGAGTTTCAGACGCTGCACCATGGTGCCCATCGCCCCGTCGAGGATGACGATGCGGTGCTTCAGGATGTCGGGCAGTTGCTGCGCGCGGGTGTAGTGCGGGAGAGTCATGCGGCGATTGTAGGAAGTCGATTGCCGGACAATCACGCTGGCGCGGGCAGACGCGCGGCCCATGGCCACCACGCTTGTTCATAAAGAAATATGGCTCTAGCGCCCGCCAATCAAGCGCGAGCAGCTATTTATTCGGTAGTCCTTTGTCTTCATCACTTTCCATCCTGCGCGAGGTTTTCGGCTACGAGCAGTTTCGCGGCCCGCAGGCGGCCATCATCGAGCACGTCGTGCAAGGCGGCGACGCGCTCGTGCTCATGCCCACGGGCGGCGGCAAGTCGCTGTGCTATCAGATTCCGGCCATCGCGCGCCAGCAGGCGGGCCGGGGCATCACCCTGGTCGTCTCGCCGCTGATCGCGCTGATGCACGACCAGGTCGGGGCGCTGCGCGAAGCGGGCGTCGCGGCGGCCTTTCTCAATTCGACGCAGGATTGGCAGCAGACGCTGCGGGTGGAGCAGCAACTGGCGCGTGGCGAGATCACGCTGCTGTACGCCGCGCCCGAGCGCGTGGTGAGCGAGCGTTTTCTGAACCTGCTCGACGACCTGCGCGGGCGCGACGCGCTGGCGCTCTTCGCCATCGACGAGGCGCACTGCGTGAGCCAGTGGGGCCACGACTTTCGCCCCGAATACCGCCAGCTCGCGCTGCTGGCCGAACGCTATCCCGGCGTACCGCGCATCGCGCTCACGGCCACCGCCGACGCGCTCACGCGCGCCGACATCCTCGAAGGCCTGCGGCTGCAGGCGGCGCGGCTGTTCGTGAGCAGTTTCGACCGGCCCAACATCCGCTACCGCGTCGAGGAAAAAAAGGAGCCGCTGGCGCAGCTGCTGCGCTTCATCGAGCACGAGCACGCCCAGGATGCGGGCATCGTCTACTGCCAGTCGCGCAGGCGGGTCGAGGAAATGGCGCAGGCGCTCGTGGACGCGGGCATCCAGGCACTGCCCTACCACGCCGGCATGCCCGCCGAGATTCGCCAGACCCACCAGGACCGGTTCCTGCGCGAGGACGCCATCGTGATGGTCGCGACCATCGCCTTCGGCATGGGCATCGACAAACCCGACGTGCGCTTCGTCGCCCATGTGGACATGCCGCGCAACATCGAGGGCTACTACCAGGAGACGGGCCGCGCCGGACGCGATGGCCTGGCCGCCGACGCCTGGATGATCTACGGCCTGCAGGACGTGGTGAATCAGCGGCGCATGATCGACGAAGGCGACGCGTCCGAAGAGTTCAAGGCCGTGCTGCGCGGCAAGCTCGACGCGCTGCTGGCGCTGGCCGAGGCCACCGACTGCCGCCGCCAACGGCTGCTGGCCTACTTCGGCGAGGCGTCCAAGCCCTGCGGCAACTGCGACAACTGCCTGCACCCACCCGCCGTGTGGGATGGCACGGATGCGGCGCGCAAGCTCCTGTCCACCATCTACCGCGTGCACGCGGCCAGCGGCCTGACCTTCGGCATGGGGCACCTGATGGACATCGTGCGCGGCAAAGCCACCAACAAGGTGCGCCAGTTCGGCCACGAGCGGCTCTCCACCTTCAACGTGGGCGCCGAGTACAGCGAGAGCCAGCTGCGCGCCGTGCTGCGCCAGCTGCTCGCCCGGGAAGCGATCGGAGTGCAGCGCATCCAGCTCGACGGCGGGCGGGCCTTCGACACGCTGACGCTCGGCGCCAGCGCACGGGAGTTGCTGCGCGGCGAAGAGCAGGTGCTGCTGCGCGAGGCCAGCGCGTTGGCGCGCGGCAAATCCAGGTCCAGGTCACGCCGAGGCGCGCCCGCGGCGGCCGCGGCCGATCTCGGGCCCGAGGCACAGATGCGCTTCATCAACCTCAAGGCCTGGCGCGCCGAGGTCGCGCGCAAGCACGGCCTGCCGGCCTATGTGGTGTTTCAGGACACGACGCTCGCGGCGATTGCCCACCGCAATCCGGCGTCGCTCGCCGACCTGTCGGGCATCCCCGCCATGGGCGTCAAGCGGCTGGAGGCCTACGGCGCGCAGGTTCTGCAGGTGTGCCAACAAACCCAAACGTGAGGCCACACACCCGTTTTTTTGCGCAATTGTGTTGCGTATTGCACCACTGACACGTAAAAAGCGCTTGCATCGCCGTGGAAATTAAAGAACAGTAGCGTATTGGCGGGCATGCGTCCGTCAAGAAGGTTACGGTGATCCGTCAGTTTTCGCGCATAGGGCTTCTTAGGTGATTCACTGGTGGCGGTTTCGGGACTCCGTGGTTCCATTTTTTGTTTATTAGGAGCCCCATTTCATGGGCAACAAACTGTACGTCGGCAACCTGCCGTACTCGGTACGCGACGAAGATCTGCAGCAGGCCTTCGGGCAATTCGGCGTGGTCACCAGCGCCAAGGTCATGATGGAGCGCGACACCGGCCGTTCCAAGGGTTTCGGCTTTGTCGAAATGGGCAGCGACGCCGAGGCGCAGCAAGCCATCAATGGCATGAACGGTCAGCCTCTGGGCGGTCGCAGCCTGGTGGTGAACGAAGCACGTCCCATGGAAGCTCGTCCCCCGCGTTCGGGCGGCTTTGGCGGCGGCCGCAGTGGTGGCGGCGGCTTTGGCGGCGGCCGCGGTGAAGGCGGTGGCGGCGGCTTCCGCAGCCCCTACGGCGGCGGTGGTCGTCATGGTGGCGGCGGCGGTCGCGGCGGCTACGATGGTGGCGGCAGCAGCTACTGAGTCACCTCAATCACGAAAAAGCTCCTGCGGGAGCTTTTTTGTTGGGCGCTCTCAGCGCCCGTGCCGGCTCTACTCCCCTTCGCGCCGCTTGCGCGGCTGACGCGCCATCAGGCGGTCGAACCACCCATTGGGAAGCAGCGGCAGCACCCGCGCCACGATCGCCATGGGCCACGGAATCACGCGATAACTGGCGCGCGAGGCAATGGCCCGCGCCGCCCGCCGGGCAAATGCGTCGGCCGTGAGCAAAAAAGGCATGGGGTAGCGGTTGCGCGCCGTCAGCGGTGTGGCCACGAACCCGGGACACAGCGTGAGCACGCTCACCCCGCTGCCGCCGAGTTCGCTGCGCAGGCTTTCGCAGTAGCTGATGACCGCCGCCTTGCTCGCGCAATACGCCGCCTGTCCGGGCACCCCCCGCACGCCCGCGACGCTCGCCACCGCGACGAGGCGCCCACGGCCGCGCTCGCGCATCGGCCCCAGGAAAGGCTGGAAGGTGGCGGCCAGCCCGGTGACATTGGTGGCGAGCGTACGCGCCAGCACGTCGAGATCCTGTGCCGCCCCCGTATCCATGCCGATGCTGATGCCTGCGTTGGCGATGACCACGTCGGGCAGCCCCTGGCGGCGCAGGCACTCGTGCACCGCGGCACTCAAAGAGTCCCCATGGCTGACATCGGCCACGTAAACGGCATGATCCCCGGCGCTGGCGCCGCCACGGCTCTCCAGCCAGGAACGCATGACAGGGCCCCGGCGCGCCACGAGCGCCAGCCGCCAGCCCGCGCGCAGGTAGTGCCCCGCAAGGGCCTGCCCTATTCCGCTGGACGCACCCGTGATGAAGACCAGGGGCGGCGCGCTCACCGCCGTGGCCCGCCCTGACGGGGCTGCACCAGGCCGCGCACGTGGCCGTCCATCCTGAGCAGGCCCGCCTTGTTGTCGTAGTCGAGCGTGTCGGCCGTGACCGTGTCGCCGCCCTGGATCAGGGTGACGGGGTCGTCGGAGCGCACGCGCTCGGTCTGCGCCCAGGCCTGCAGCCGCTGTCCTTGCAGCCTCAGGGCCGGAATCGCCCGCTGCCCGGCCGCCGCCGGCGTGACGCGCTCGACCACCGCATCGCCCAGCAGGGTCACCTCGGAGCCATCGGCATTGCTGATCGCACGCTGGGCGGTGGCCGTCATGACACGCCCCTGGGCATTGGTGGAATGAATATCCACCTGGTCTATTTCCAGCGTATCGGTGTCTGGATAGTGCTGCGCGAGACGTCCGCGCACCACGCTTTGCAGCCGCCCATCGGCATCGAACGACTTGACCGAAAAATCGCGCATGAAATAGTCTGCTTCATGCGCGGGACGCGCGGGCGCCTCGGGCTGCAGCGCCTGCGGCGCGTTGCGCACCAGCCACCAGGTGGCGAGGGCCAGCAGCCCCATGAGCGTCAGCGGCAGATACAGCGTGACCTGCTCCCAGGCGCGATGCCAGACCAGCCGTGTCATGAAAGTTGCGCCAGCAGGCGCGCGTAGTGTCCCCCCGCCACCAGCAGCAGGTCGCACAGCTCGCGCACCGCGCCATGCCCGCCCCGGGCGTGGGTCACGTAGTGCGCCACGGCGCGCGCCTGCGCATGAGCCTGCGCCGGCGCACAGGCCCACGCTGCGCGGCGTAGCAACGGCACATCGGGCCAATCGTCGCCCATCACGGCCGTCTCTTCCCAGGACAGCGACTGTTCTGCCAACAGGGCCTCGGCGGCGGGCAGTTTGTTCTCGCATCCCAGGCGCAGGTGAACAATGCCCAGGGCGCCCAGGCGCGCGCGCAGGGCCGCCGAATCGCGCCCGCTGACCACCATGACCGCCAGCCCGGCCTGCCGCAGCAGCTTCAGGCCATGGCCATCGAGCGAATCAAAGCGCTTGAGCATTTCACCTTCGGCGGACAGGTACAGGCCGCCGTCGGTCAACACGCCATCCACGTCGAGGATCAGGCCCCGCACCGACTGAGCGCGCAGCAGCAACTCGGGCGCGAAATGCAGTGCGGGCTCCAGAGCAGGCAAGGGCGCGGTCATCAGATCACCTTCGCGCGCAGCAGGTCGCCAATGTGCACGATGCCGACGAGCTTGCCCTCGCCATCGGTCACGAGAACACTCGTGATGTGGTGCTGCTCCATAAGCTGCGCCGCATCGGCGGCGAGCGCGTCGGGCGCGATGGTGCGCGGGTGCTGGTGCATGAGGTCCCCTGCGGTGAGCGCGAGCAGGTCGCTGCCCGCCTCGATGCGCCGACGCAGGTCGCCATCGGTGAAGATGCCCAGCAGATGCCCGCCCGCATCCACCACGGCCGCCGCGCCCACGGCCTTGGCGCTCATTTCGCGCATGAGAGCGCTGAAGCTCGCCCCGGGCGCCACCCGCGGCACCTCTTCGTCCCTGCGCATGACGTCACGCACCAACGTGAGCAGGCGCCGCCCCAGCGCTCCGCCCGGATGCGAACGGGCGAAATCCTCGGCGCGAAAGCCGCGTGCATCAAGCAAGGCCACGGCCAGTGCATCTCCCATGGCGATCTGCGCCGTGGTGCTGGCCGTCGGCGCCAGGTTGAGCGGGCAGGCCTCGCGCTGCACGCTGCAATCGAGCACGAGATCGGCATGCCGGGCCAGCGTGGACTGCAGGCCACCCGTGAGCGCCACGAGCGGCACGCCTTCACGTGCGAGGACCGGCAGAAGGCTCGTGATCTCACTGCTCTCGCCGCTGTTGGAGAGCGCCAGCACCAGGTCTGAGCGCGTCACCATGCCCAGATCGCCATGGCTGGCCTCGGCCGGGTGCACGAAAAACGAGGGCGTGCCCGTGGACGCCAGCGTGGCCGCGATCTTGCGACCGACATGCCCGCTTTTGCCCATGCCCATGACCACGACGCGTCCCTGGATCACCAGAATGCGCGAGACCGCCTGCACAAAAGCGTCTCCGAGGCGCCCGGCCATGTCCTGCAGCGCCGCCGCTTCGGTGGTACAGGCGTCGCGGCCGAGTCGCAGGACGCGCCCGGCATCGACGTTCAGGGCGTCGGATAAAGAAATCATGGGCAAATTCTATCGGCGGCGTACGCTCGGTCGAAAGGCCAAGCCATCGCACAATAGCGTCACCCCGCACAACGCGCGTGTCGCGCGGCGCACCCTGGCACAGACACCATGACCACCCCCAGCATCACCGACTACCTGCGCTCGCACATTCGCACCGTCCCCGACTGGCCCGCGCCGGGCGTGCAGTTTCGCGACATCACGCCACTGCTGCAGGACCCGCGGGTGTTCCGCGTGCTGATCGACACCTTCGTGCACCGCTACATGGACAAACGACTGCGCCCGGACGTGGTGGCGGGGCTGGATGCCCGCGGCTTCATCATCGGCTCGGTCCTCGCGTATGAACTGGGGCTGGGGTTCGTACCCATCCGCAAGAAGGGCAAGCTGCCCTACACCACGGTGCAGGAAACCTATGAACTCGAATACGGCAGCGCCACGGTCGAGCTGCATGCCGACGCGGTCAAACCCGGGGATACGGTGCTGCTGGTCGATGATCTGATTGCCACGGGCGGCACGATGATGGCCGGCAAGAAACTGCTGGAAAAACTCGGGGCGCGCGTGATCGAGGGTGCCGCCATCGTCGATTTGCCGGAGCTCGGCGGCTCCATGCGCCTGCGCTCGGCGGGCCTGCCGCTGTTCACCCTGGTGAACTTCAACGGCCACTGAACCACGCCGCCCGCGCGACGGTGGTCAGTGCAGCTCGCCGTATTGCGTCGCCCCCAGGCGCGAGGCGCGTTCTTCCTGGTCGACGATCATGGTGTCGGCAAAACCATTGCCAGCGGCGTTCCCCTCCTCGACATGCGGGCGCGCATACGTCGGCGCGGCGACAGCATGCGGGGGCGCCGCCTTTTTCAAGGCCTGCTTGAACGCTTCCACTTCATCGGGTGCAATGGGCTCGAAATCGGACTCGACGGACGGTGGCGCCGCCATGGTCGGTGCCGCCACCGGCAGGGCCGCGGGCGCCGGCGCGGGCGTCTCGCGCGCGGCGGGAGCCACCGGTGCCTGAGCCACCGCAGGCGCCAAAAAACCAGGCTTGTCCACGCTGGCCAGCGCGCCATTCAGGCGCCAGTACACGGCTGTCACCTCGACGTGGAAGCGCGTTTTGGCGGTGCGCATCAGCAGTTGTTCCATTTCCGCCTGGCGCGCCGTATCGGCCCCGTAGCCCGGTGCGATGTCGAGCATGACCAGAAACTGGCGCCCATCGGCATCAAGTGACAGCACCTTGAACTTGTAGCCCGAGGACAGCACCCCCGAGCGCACCATGGTGTCGCGCACCGCCAGGTAGAGATGCTCACGCCGCTGGGTACGTTCTCCCTTGGGACCATCGGCCGCAGCCACGGCATGCGACTGCGTCGGGGCAGCGGCATGGCGCGCACCCGCCTTCGGCTTTGAAGGGAAAAGCCAACTCAACAGCGACATACCCTACCTCTCAGATGCAAATTGTTCCAGCGTCGCAGTTTAGCGTCCCGCCGGGGTCTCGCGATCAAGTCGCCGCCACGCGCAGACGTCGGTTGGCCAGGCGCTTGGCGAGCACGGCGCCCACCGCCATCACCAGGGCCAGCGCCGCGGCCGGCTGCCGGTTGGACAACTCGGCGAACCGCAACGGAGTCAGCCCCCACAAACGGCACGCGCCGTTGGCTTGCACCGTCGCGCTGCGCGAGCGGTGCGAAAAGAAGGCGCCTTCGCCCACGACCGAGCCGCTGCCGACGATGGCCAGGCGAACGCGCTGCCTCAGGTCTTGGTAATGCACGCTCAGCGACCCACTCTCGACCAGATAGAGCGAGCGGTCGCTGCTGCCCTGATCGAACAGAACCTGGCCCGCGCCCAGCTCCATCGGCTGGAGATAGGGTCCGACCAGAGCCCATTGCGCGGGGCTGAGCGCCGCGTCAAGTCCGTCCTCCTCGGAGACCTGCTGGACGGCCGCGATCAGCCCTTCCAGACCACCGGTCGGCGTCGGCGAATAACGTTCTGTAGTCATGCGGGCGCAACTTACCGTGAGTTGCGCCATGATGCAAGAGGAACGGGGTGCGCCTTACACCTGGAAGCACACGCGCCGCACTCAAACCACGAGGTGGCGAGTGCCTGGGGCCTCACTTGCCGATGCAAAACCGCGCAAAGATCGTGCCCAGCAAGTCATCGGCCGTGAATTCCCCGGTGATGACCCCGAGCGCGCCCTGCGCCAGGCGCAGTTCCTCCGCCAACAGGTCGAGCGGCGGCAACGGTGCCTCAAGCAACTGCGCGGCCTGCAGCAGATGGGCCTGCACCTCCTTGAGCGCCTGCAGATGGCGCTCTCGCGCCATGAATACGCCCTCGGGCGTGGCCTGCCAGCCCACCACCTGCAGCAGCCGCTCGCGCAGGGCCTGCAAGCCCTGGCCGGTCAATGCCGAAAGCACCACGGCCTGCGTCGGCGCCATCGGTGCCTCATCGGCGGCATCGGCCTTGTTCCACACATCGATCAGCGGCACCGCGCGACCGAGCCTGTCGGCGAGCTCCCGGCCCAGCGCGGCATCGGCGGCCGCGCAGTCGGCGTCCCCGCGACGCGTCAGGTCATGCAGGAACAGCACCGCGTCGGCGCGCTCGATCTGCTGCCATGCGCGCTCGATGCCGATGCGCTCGACCACATCGCCGCTGTCTCGCAGACCCGCCGTGTCGATCACATGCAGCGGCATGCCTTCGATCTGGATGGTCTGGCGCACGGTGTCGCGCGTCGTGCCCGCAATCGGCGTGACGATCGCCAGCTCTGCCCCCGCAAGCGCATTGAGCAGCGAGCTCTTGCCCACGTTGGGCTGCCCGGCGATGACCACGGTGATGCCTTCACGCAGCAGTGCCCCCTGGTGCGCCTGTCGCAGCACGGCAGCCACCTGGTTCTGCAAATTCAATAGCTGCCCACGCGCGTCTGCCTTGCGAAGAAAGTCGATTTCTTCCTCGGGAAAATCCAGCGTCGCCTCCACCAGCATGCGCAGCTGCACGAGCGCATCGCGCAGCGCGTGGATGTGCGCGGAGAGCTCGCCCGAGAGCGAGCGCGCGGCGCTGCGCGCGGCGGTCTCGGTGCTCGCGTCGATCAGGTCGGCCACGGCCTCGGCCTGGGCCAGGTCCAGCTTGTCGTTGAGAAATGCCCGCTCGGTGAATTCCCCGGGCTGCGCGGCGCGCAGGCGCGGCAGCGTGAGCCGCGCCACCTCCAGGCAGCGCGCAAGCAAGAGCTGCAGCACCACCGGACCCCCATGCGCCTGCAGCTCGAGCACGTCCTCGCCGGTGTAGCTGCGGGGCGCGGGAAACCACAGCGCCAGCCCCCGGTCGATGGCCTCACCGTGCGCATCCGGGAACGCCAGGTAATGCGCCTCGCGCGGCCGCAGATCACGCCCCAGCAGCGCCCGGGCAAAGTCCGCCAGGCCCTGCCCCGACACGCGCACGATCCCCACCGCGCCGCGCCCCGGGGCCGTGGCAATGGCGACGATGGCATCGTCATGGCGCGCCAGCGAGTTCATGGCAGATGCCTCCAACGCAGCGCCGACCCGGCGTAGATCACCGCGCCCAGCACCAGCGCCGACGCAGCAAAGATCAAGCCCAGCGTGAACCCTCGCGCCTGGCCGTGTGTCGCAAGCAGGCCGGCCGTGATCGGCGGGCCGATGATCTGGCCCAGGCCATAGGCCACCGTGATCAGGCTCATGAAGCTGTCGGCCGACGCGGGCCACAGGCGCCGCGCCGCCTGCATCGCGTAAAACACGAGCGCGAGAAAGGGCAGGCCCAGCAGCACGCTGCCGGCGGCAAAGCCCGCCGCCGTGGGCAGCCACAGGCCCAGGGCAATCCCGAGCGCCTGCGTCACATAGCACAAGGCAAGCAGCCAGCGCCTGTCCCAGCGTTCGGGCGTACGCGCGCTCAGCACCGCGCCCACGGTGGCACCGACGCCGAACATGGGCCAGAACAGATCAGGCCAGGGCGAGCCGGGCGCGAGTGCCGTGCGCGCGATGACGGGCAGGAAGGTGGCCGTCACGATGTAGCCCAGACCCGCGAGGCCGTAGCCCAGGGCATGCAGGGCCCGCGCCAGCGGCGTGCTCGCGGCCTGAACGCCTCGCAGCCCAGGCGCATCCGTGCCCGGTGCCGCAGACGCGGCCGGATCGGGCTGCCCGCGCAGCACCGGCCAGATCGGCAGGCACCACGCCACTGCCAGCAGGGCAAAGACCATCCAGCCCGTTGCCGCGCGCCAGCCCAGCAGCACCATCGCGCTCGCCACCACGCCCGTGAGCACGATCCCCAGGCCCGGGCCGGCAAAGATCAGCCCACCCATGGACGCCCGCCCCAGCACCGTGAGCCGCACCATGCACCACGCCGCCACGTTGAGCAGCACGAAGGCGCTCGCGACGCCGGCCGCGAAACGCAGCGTCGGCCAGCTTGCGGGCACCGGCGCCGCCATGGCGACGGTGAGCACCACCGTCGCCACGAGGCCCGCCCGCGCCAGGGGCGCCGGGCCCCAGCGTCGGTACAGGCGCGGCGCCAGCCAGGGCAGCGCGCTGCAGGCCATCGCGCCGACGAGGTAGCCGATGTAATTGGCCGTGGCGAGCCAGCTGCCTTGTGCCAGATCGACGACGCCATCGTGCAGCATCATGGGCAGCAACGGCGTGAAGGCGAATCGCCCCACGCCCATGGCCACCGCCAGCGCAAGCAGCCCCGCCAGCGCCACGGCCCAGGGGCGTTCGGACCAGCGCGGCGCCATGACGGCGGAAGAAGAAACAGGCATGCGAAACGGTGAGCGACGCCATCGGACCGCAGGAGACCGGGCGCCGTAAGATAAGAATGGAAATCATCGCACACACGGACATTTCATGAGGCCAGACATGAGCATCACCCCCACCCTGCTGCAGCGCATCGGCATGCAGCGCCCCATCATCCAGGCCCCGATGACCGGCTCGGACACCCCCGCGCTGGCCGCCGCCGTCTCGCGGGCCGGGGGACTGGGCTCGCTGGGCTGCGGGGCACGTTCGCCAGTGGCCATGCGCGAGGCAGCGGCGGCCGTGCGTGCCGCCACGGACCAGCCCTTCGCCATGAACCTGTTCGTCCTCGACACGCCCAGCCCGGACGCGGCCGAAGTGCAGGCCGCACTCGAGCGCCTGGCGCCGCTTTACGAGCGCTTGCAGGTGCCGCTGCAGGCCCCGTCCGTGTGGTGCCAGGACTTTGCGGCGCAGTTCGAGACCCTGCTCGAGCTCAGACCCGCCGTGGCCAGCTTCACCTTCGGTCTGCTCACGCCCGAGCAGGTGCGGCACCTGCATCGCGTGGGCTCGCTGGTCGTGGGCACGGCCACCACGGTGGCCGAAGCCCTGGCGTGGCAGAACGTGGGCGCCGACGCGGTGGTCGCAAGCGGCGTCGAAGGCGGCGGGCACCGCGGCACTTTCCTGAGCGACTGGGAGAGCAGCCAGATCGGCACGATGGCGCTGGTTCCTGCCTGCGTGGATGCGCTGGAGATCCCCGTGATCGCCGCGGGCGGCATCATGGACGGGCGCGGCATCGCCGCCGCGCTGGCGCTGGGCGCGCAAGCGGTGCAGATGGGCACAGCCTTTCTCGCCTGTCCCGAATCGGCGCTGGTGCCTGCGTGGCGCGAGGCGCTGGCGCGGGCAGACGGTGGCGACACGCGCCTGACCCGGGTGTATTCCGGCCGCTGGGCGCGCGGCATCGTCAACGCCATGATGCGCGAGCTGCTGCCCCACGAAGCGGTGCTGCCGCCCTACCCCGTCCAGAACGCGCTCATGGGCCCCGTGCGCCGCGCGGCTGCCAAGGCGGGTGATGGCGAGCACATGGCGCTGTGGGCGGGGCAGGGGGTAGGGGCCGTGCGGGCCATGCCGGCCAACGCCCTGGTCGGCATCCTGTGCCAGGAAATGGCTGCGGCAACCCGGCCGCTCTGAACAGGCCAGCGCTCAGCCGCGAAACAGCGCGAGGTACTCTTCGCGCATGCGGCGGCGATCAAAAGTCTGGTGCACGTGGCGCTGCCCCGCAGCCGCGACACGGGCCGAGCGGGCGTCGTCCGCCAGGAGGTGAGTCAGAACCCGCGCCAGTGCCTCGGGGTCCCGATGCGGCACGAGGAACCCGGTTTCACCGTTGGCCAGTACCTCCTGAATCCCCTCGACGTCGCTGCCAATGGCGCAGCAACCGCTTGCCATGCCCTCGATCAGTCCGAGACCGAGACCTTCGTAATGGCTGCTCAAGACGCAATACTTCACCCGCCCCAGCAGGGCGGGCAGATCCGCCACATGCCCGAGAAAGCGGACGCGCTCCTGCAGCCCGAGCCTGGCCACCAGATCCTCGGCGCGCTTGCGCCAGGCGGATTTGCCTTCACCGGCAAGGTAGACCATGGGAGCATGTCCCCGCGCGGCCAGCCGTGCAACGGCCCGGATCAGCGTGAAATGATCTTTCTGGCCCGCGAAACGCGCCGGCATCACGATGGCGTCCTCGCGCTGCTCCCACGACAGCCCTGCGGTCCAGCGATCGAGGTCAATCCCGTTGAGCACGACGGTGCATCTTTCCGGCGGGTGCCCGCGCGCCACCAGCGCGTCCCTCACGGCGCGCGAGACGCCGATGATGCGCTCGGTGCGCCGCGCCAGCCACAGGGATTGGCGCAGGCGCCACCAGCCATAGCGCTCGCGGGTGTTGTGTTCCACCTGGATCAGGCGCGGCACGCCCGCCAGCAACCCGGCGTAACGGCCCCAGAGATGCTCGCTGAAGCCGTGCGCCACCAGCACGTCGGGCTGCCACGCACGACAGATCCGGTGCAGCGCGAGGATGGTGACCAGATGCGACCAGCGCGGCACCACCCGGACATCGATCCCCTGCGCGCGCAGCTGCGCCATGCGCGGCGCGGGGTCCATCGAGCGACGCCTGAGCACGAGCAGCGTCTGCTGGCCCGATTGCGGCCCGCACAGATCGATCGCCACCTGCGTGGCGCCCGAGAAGCCGCCAGACACGAAGTGCAGCACACGCAGCGGGGCAGCGTCAGTCATGGCCGTGAAGTGATCGATCGAAAGGGTGGCGCTGGTCACCGGTGCAGGCCGCCAGCCACACCGAGACCGACAGCAGGTACATCAGGTTGCCGTTGTTGTGCGCGAACATCACCTGTGTCATGCCAAAACCGAAGAAACCCAGCACCGTCACCAAGCCGCAGAGGGCGGCGGCGCGGCGCGAAGGGCGTGCCGCGGCCTCCCGACTCAGCCGCCCGAGAGCCCGCCAGAACAGCGCCAACGGCAGGCCGAAGAACACCAGCAGCCCGACCACGCCGATCACGCCGCGCTTGGCAAACATGTCCAGCCACTCGTTATGCGCATGGTTGAGTTTGAGCATCTCCGGCGGGGACTCCCCGCTGGCCACCGCCTTGCGCTGATCCGCCTCGTAGCCCTTCTGCCCTACGCCCAGCCAGGGGTGGCGCACTCCCCGCTGCCACGCAAACTCCCACTCCGCAAGTCGCAAGCCGACGGAGGTGCCTTCGCTGGCCGTGGACGAACTCCAATACTGGGTCACCGCCTCGTGCACGCGCTCCTGCACAGGCGACAGAAACGCCAGAGGCACGCAGATGACCAAGGTCAAGCCCAGCGAGCGAGCGAGCCGATCCGCCGCACCGCGCCCCGGGTGACCAAGCGTGAACCACAGGATCAGCAGCAGGCAGGGCGGCAGCACCACCCAGCCTCCCCGCGTGCCCGAGGCAATGCTCGCGAGCAGGCCCATGCCAGCCGCCAGCCACGCAACCACACGCCGCCGCCCCGCAGGCACGTGCAGAGCCCACACACCACACCACAATCCCAACAGGAGAGCAAGATTACCGAACTGAATGGCGTTGGTGTAACCCTGCGCTCTCGGCCAGTCCAGCCCCGCGGTTTGCCACAGAGCTGTGAGGCCGGCGCCCACGGCGCCCAGCACACAGCCCCAGAACAGCGCCCACACCGCAGGCGAGCGCACGAGCAAGGCGGGCAACAGCAGCAGGACCAGCCAGTACTTCACCATCCGATCCGCACCCAGTGTGCTGGTGATGAAGCGCCCGTCCTCCACGATATGCATGGACCAGACCAGCGCCATGACCAGGATCGACGACGCCCACAGCGTCATGGCGCGCGGCAGCGCCACCTCGCGCCTGAGCAGGGCTGGCCAGCACCACAAGCCGACGGCCAGCAAGACAACAGCACCGACGGAATAGCCCGAACGCAGGCTGACCGAGAGCGCCAGAATGGCCCAGACCGCCACGTCGACGAGCCTGGGCGTCCACGGGGACGATGTGAAAGGACGCACTCAGGCCGTGACGCAATGAACCCGAGCCTTCACGCCCGCGTGCATCGCTCTCTCAATGCCCGCCCTTGACCACCTCGCCCTCCTTGAGGCGATAGACCGTTCCGCAATACGGGCACTTGGCCTGATGCTGACGGGCGATCTCAAGGAAGACGCGCGGATGGCCGTTCCAGATCTTCATGTCGGCCTTGGCGCTGGGGCAGTGGATGCCCCCGTTGCCATCCAGATCCTTGGCGAGCAGTTCAACGACGGTTTCGGGCATGGCGTTCAGACCCTGGTAAGCCAATGGGCGTACTTGGCGTTGCGGCCGTTGACGACGTCGAAGAAAGCCGTCTGGATTCTTTCGGTGACCGGTCCGCGGCTGCCCGTGCCGATCTGCAGGCGGTCGTACTCACGGATCGGGGTGATCTCGGCGGCCGTGCCGCTGAAGAACATTTCGTCGGCGATGTAGCACTCGTCGCGCGTGATGCGCTTTTGCACCACCTCGATACCCAGGTCCTTGCACACCTGCAGCACGGTGGAGCGCGTGATGCCGTTGAGTGCGCCGGCGGAAAGATCGGGCGTGTAGACCACGCCATTCTTCACGATGTAGACGTTCTCACCCGAGCCCTCGCTCACGAAGCCGGCGTTGTCCAGCAGCACGGCTTCGTCGTAACCGTCGTCGGTGGCTTCCATGTTCGCCAGGATGGAGTTGGTGTAGTTGCTCACCGTCTTGGCCTGCGTCATCGTGATGTTCACGTGGTGGCGGGTGTAGCTGCTGGTTTTCACGCGAATGCCGCGCTTCATGCCCTCTTCGCCCAGGTAGGCGCCCCAGGCCCAGGCGGCGACCATGACGTGGATGTCGTTGCCCTTGGGCGAGACACCCAGCTTCTTGTCGCCGATCCAGACGAGCGGGCGGATGTAGCACGACTGCAGGCCGTTGGCGCGCACCACGGCGCGCTGCGCCTCGTTGACCTGCTCGATGCTGAACGGAATGGCCATGCGCAGAATCTTGGCGCTGTTGAACAGCCGCTGGGTGTGATCCTGCAGACGGAAGATCGCCGTGCCGCCCTGGGCGTCGTAGGCGCGCACGCCTTCGAAAGCGCCACAGCCGTAGTGCAGCGTATGGGTGAGCACGTGGATTTTGGCGTCACGCCATTCGACCATCTGGCCGTCCATCCAGATCTTTCCGTCACGATCGGCGAGCGAAGGAGCTGCGGGACTCATCTGTATCCTCTGTTAACTGAATCAGAATAGCCGGACATTCTACGATTCACGCGCAGGCGGCAGGGTTGCAGGACGCAACAGATGCCATCGCGCCAGGCGCCCGGTCTCGAATTCGCAGCGCACCAGCACCCCGCCCGCATCGCGCCAGCCGTACACCTGAGGCTCGGCGCCTTCCGCGCTCAGGCGCTCGCCCAGCGACCGCGTGAGCGCGATCACATCCAGAAGGTGGACCCCGCCGCGCAGCCTGGCATTCAGCATCACGGCGCTGGCCACCGTGCCCACGGGCCGATCGGCCGCACGGCGCATGATCCGCATCAATCGGGTCACGTGCAGCAGCAGCCAGAACAGCCCGCCACCCGCGCCCGCCCACAGGCCTGCCCAGCCCCACGCCTGCCAGCACAGCACGAACAAGGCGACGAGCGCGAGGGGCGCGGCGAGTCGGCGCAGCTTGCGGGGGCTCACACCAGGGCACGCACGGCGTCCATGGCCTGCTCGACGCGATCGACCGCATGGATCGTGAGTCCGGCAATGGGGTTTTTGGGTGCATTGGCCTTGGGCACGACGGCCATCGTGAAACCGAGTTTGGCGGCCTCCTTCAGGCGCTCCTGCCCGCGCGGCGCGGGCCTCACCTCACCGGCGAGCCCCACCTCGCCAAAGGCAATGAAGCCCTTGGGCAGGGGCTTGCCGCGCAGGCTGGAGGTGATGGCGAGCAGCACGGCCAGGTCGGCCGCCGGTTCGCTGATGCGCACGCCGCCCACGGCGTTGACGAACACGTCCTGGTCCGCGCAGGCCACACCGGCGTGCCGATGCAGCACGGCCAGCAGCATGGCCAGGCGGTCGCGATCGAGTCCCACCGAGAGGCGCCGGGGGCTCACGCCGGCGCCATCGACGAGCGCCTGGATTTCCACCAGCAGCGGGCGCGTGCCCTCGAGCGTGACCAGCACGCACGAGCCGGGCACGGGCTCGCTGTGCTGGGAGAGAAAGATGGCGCTGGGATTGGTCACGCCCTTGAGACCGTGCTCGGTCATGGCGAACACGCCGATCTCGTTGACCGCGCCAAAGCGGTTCTTGATCGCGCGCACGAGGCGAAAATTGCTGTGCGTGTCGCCCTCGAAATACAGCACGGTGTCGACCATATGTTCGAGCACGCGCGGGCCCGCGATCGCGCCCTCCTTGGTGACGTGCCCCACGAACACCACCGCGATGCCGCTGGCCTTGGCCAGGCGCGTGAGGTGAGCCGCGCATTCGCGCACCTGCGCGACGCTGCCCGGAGCGCTTGCGAGTTGGTCGGAGTACACCGTCTGGATCGAATCGATCACGCAGACGGCGGGCTGCACCGCGTTCACGGTGGCGAGGATTTTTTCGAGCTGGATTTCGGCCAGCACCTGCACCTGGCTGCCCGCCAGGCCCAGGCGGCGCGCGCGCAGCGCCACCTGGGCGCCGCTTTCCTCGCCCGTGACGTAGAGCACCGGGAGCCCCAGGCGCTGCAGCGCGTCGAGCGCCTGCAACAGCAGCGTGGACTTGCCGATGCCCGGGTCACCCCCGATCAGCACCACCCCACCCTCGACCACGCCACCGCCGAGCACACGGTCGAGCTCGGCGATGCCACTGGCCGTGCGCGCCACCTGCGCCGCGTCGATGGCCGACAGCGCAGCCACCTGCTGCGCCGGCGCGAGTCCCGCGTACTGCGCGGTGCCGAGCCGATTCTTGCCCGCGCCGAGCGTCTCGGCCACGGTTTCGACCAGGGTGTTCCATGCGCCGCAGCCAGGGCACTTGCCGAGCCAGCGCGGGCTGCTCGCGCCGCACTCGTTGCAGGTGTAGAGAGTCTTGTCCTTGGCCATGGGGCTCAGGTCTCGACGCGCACCGGCACGCGCAGCGCGAGCGCGCACAGTGGCTCGTAGCCTATGGTGCCCGCGGCCGTGGCCACTTCTTCCACCGGCAGCAGCGCGCCGTTGCCCGCGCGCCCCCAGAGCGTGACTTCGCTGCCCACGCCGGCCTGCGGCAAGCCGGTGAGATCGACCGCGAGCATGTCCATGCTCACGCGGCCCAGGGTGCGGGTGCGCACGCCATTGACCAGCACGGGCGTGCCGGTGCCACCGTGGCGCGGATAGCCATCGGCGTAGCCACAGGCCACGGTGCCCACCACCATGGGCCCGTCGGCCGTGAAAGTGGAGCCATAACCCACGGTATCGCCCGCTTCGAGATGCTGCACACCGATGACCCGCGAGGCGAGCGTCATCGCCGGTTGCAGACCCCAGTGCGTCGCATCGTGGGCCGGGTAGTCGGGCGAGCTGCCATAGAGCATGATGCCCGGGCGCACCCAGTCGCCACGCACGCGCGCCGCGTCGGCGTGGCGCAGCAGCGCGGCGCTGTTGGCCACGCTGCGTTCGCCCGGCAGATCGCGCGTGGTGGCCTCGAACACGTCGATCTGGTGCGCGATGCCGCGATCGCCATCGGCATCCGAAAAATGCGTCACCAGGGCGATGTCGTCGACCTGCGGCAGCGCGTTCAGCCGCGCCCAGGCGGCGCGGTAACGCGCGGGCGTGAAGCCCAGGCGGTTCATGCCCGAATTCATCAGCAGGAACACGCGGTGCGGCACCTGCGTCTTGTGCTGGCTGAGCCAGTCGATCTGCGCGTCGGTGTGCACCGCGTGCCACAGCGACAGGCGCGAACAGATTTCGAGATCGCGCGGCTCGAACACGCCCTCGAGCAGCAGGATGGGCCCGCGCCATCCCAGCTGGCGCAGCTGCTCGGCCTCGGCCAGGTCGAGCAGCGCAAAGCCGTCGGCCGCGCGAAACGCGTCGAAAACCCGTTCGATGCCATGCCCGTAGGCATTGGCCTTGACGACGGCCCAGACGCGCGCGCCCTGCGCGCGCCGGCGCGCCACGTCGAGGTTGTGGCGCAGCGCGCTGGTGTGGATGGTGGCGAGAATGGGACGGGGCATGGTCGGCATCGGTGCGGACGATCGCAAAGCGCGGGCATTCTCGCACCTCCCCCGCCGGTCGGCGCGTGATATAAACCCGCGCGTCGCTCCTCGGAGTACCCCCACCCAACGTCGGCGCGCCCCAACGGACGCGCCTTGCCAGCTCCCGATGAAGCGCGGTTTCTACACCATCATGTCGGCGCAGTTTTTCAGCTCGCTGGCAGACAACGCCTTGTTCGTCGTGGCCGTGGAGCTGCTGCGCACCAACGGCGCCGCCCCCTGGCAGGCCGCCGCATTGGTGCCGATGTTCGCGCTGTTCTACGTGCTGCTGGCACCCTGGGTCGGAGCGTTCGCCGATTCCATGCCCAAGGGGCGGGTGATGTTCTACAGCAATGCGATCAAGGCGCTGGGGTGCCTCTTGATGCTCGCGGGCTCACACCCGCTGCTGGCCTATGGCGTGGTGGGCCTGGGCGCGGCGGCGTACTCGCCCGCCAAGTACGGCATCCTGACCGAGTTGCTGCCCGCCTCGCTGCTGGTCAAGGCCAATGGCTGGATCGAGGGCTTGACGATCGCCTCCATCATCCTGGGCGTGGTGCTGGGCGGCCAGCTCGTCGCACCGCAGGTGGCCGAGCTGCTGCTGGCCGGGCAGTGGCCGGGCGTGGATCTGCCCGCCGAAGCCGCCATCCTCGCGCTGATTCCCGTGTACCTGCTGGCAGCCTGGTTCAACCTGCACATCCCGCTCACGCGCACGCGCCGCCAGCGGATGCCGCGCAACCCGCTGGCGCTGCTGCCCGATTTCCGGGAATGCAACAAGCGCCTGTGGCGCGACAAGCTCGGGCAGATTTCGCTGGCCTCGACGACGCTGTTCTGGGGCGTCTCGGGCAACCTGCGCTACGTGGTACTGGCCTGGGCTGCGGCGGCGCTGGGCTACGGCACGACCAACGCCTCGGCGCTCGTCGGCGTGGTGGCGATCGGCACGGCCAGCGGCGCGGTCTTCGCCTCGATGCGCATCCGGCTGGACCGCGCGCCACGCGTGATCCCCTGGGGCATCGCCATGGGCGCACTCGTGATGGCCATGAACCTGATCCACAGCATCTGGATTGCCGTACCGTTCCTCGTGTTCATGGGCGCGCTCGGCGGCTTTCTGGTGGTGCCGATGAACGCGCTGCTGCAGCACCGCGGCCACCACCTGATGGGCTCCGGCCGCTCGATCGCGGTGCAGAATTTCAACGAACAGCTGGCCATCCTGCTCATGGGCGGCGCCTACAGCGCGGCCAGCAAATGGGGGCTGTCGGCCTTTGGCGCGGTCACCGCGTTCGGTGCCAGCGTGGTGGTGGTGATGTGGCTCATCGGGCGCTGGTACAAGTGGAATCTGCGCACCTTCCGCGAGGAGATGTCGCGGCTCAAGGTGATCGCGCGACGCGACAGATAGCCACCCTTGATTTGCTAGCTGGAAGCGCTTGACTGGCAAGCGTTACAGCCACTTTTGATGCCCAATTTCCTACCCATCGTCGCCCTGCTGTGCAATGCCCTGATCTGGGGCCTGTCGTGGTGGCCACTGCGCCTCATGCAGGGCACGGGGCTGCACCCGCTGTGGGCCACGGCGCTGATGTTCACGATGATCACGGCGGTGCTGGTGCTGGTCCGCCCCCAGGCCGCGCTCGGGATGGCGCGCACGCCATCACTGTGGCTGCTGGTGCTGGTGGCGGGCCTGACCAACATCTGCTTCAACTGGGCCATCACGGTCGGCGACGTCGTGCGGGTGGTGATCCTCTTTTACCTGATGCCGGCCTGGTCCATCCTGCTGGCCTGGCGTTTTCTGGGCGAGCGCCCGACGGCCGGCGCGCTGGGGCGCCTGCTGCTGGCCTTCGGCGGCGTGGTGCTGGTGCTCTGGCCCGCCGATGGTGACCTGGGGCACTTCACGCGCGGGTTTTCGCTGGCGGATGCGCTGGCCCTGATGGGCGGTTTCATGTTCGCCGCGACCAACGTGGCACTGCGGCGCCTGCGCGATGAGCCGACGCAGGCGCGGGTGCTGGCGATGTTCGCGGGCGGCGCGCTGATGGGCCTCGCCGTGGCGGCGGGCGGCACGTCGCTCGGCGCGGTGCCCGCCCTGCCGGACGCGGCGCCCGCCTGGATCGTCCCCGTGGTGCTCTGGGGCACGGCACTCATGCTGGCCAACTGGGCGCTGCAGTTCGGCGCCACGCGCCTGCCCGCAGGCACGACAGCGCTGGTGATGCTCTGCGAGGTGCTGTTTGCCAGCGGCTCTTCGGTGCTCGCCGGCGCGGCTCAGCCCAGCGCCAGCACCTGGGCGGGCGGCGCGCTCATCATTTCAGTGTCGCTGCTGGCGGCGCTGCCATCGCGCCGCTGATGGCGCACGGCCTCAGGCCGCCGCGGTATCCGTGCCCAGGCGCTGCAGCTGGCGCGCACGGGTCAGCGCGCGCTGCACCACGGGCACGGCCAGGCCATACATCGCGGCAAAGTCCGCCACCTCGGCCTGACTGGCCTCAAAGGCGCGCAACAGCGCCTCGGCGCGCGCATCGTGCTCGGCCACTTCGGCCAGCGCCGCGTCCAGCGCCTCGTTGGCCTGTTCGTCGCGTCCGCGCACGCGCTCGGCATAGGCTTCACGCGTGAGGCCGCTGGCCTCGCAGGCGCGCGCGATGCGCTGGCGCAGCTGCGGCGCGAGGTCTTCCTGGCTGCGCCGCTGGCGTCGGCGAAACACCTCACACAGCGCCTGGTAGACGTGCTCTGGCGCCACGGCTTCGACGCTGTTGCCGTCCAGGTCATGGCGCGGCTGGCCGCCGGCCACGGCGACGAGGTAGCGCGTGGAACGCGTGTGCCAGGCCAGCGCCTGCTTGAGCTCGTCCTTGCTCGGCGCGCGCGCGGCCATCAGGTCCTGGAAGATGCCGCGCTTGAGCGGCAGCGGCCGTTCACCAAAGAGGCGCGGATACCACTGCGCGAGCTGCGCCAGCAGGGCTGGGGCGGAGCGCACGGGACGCGGCTTGCGCGCGGGTGTTTCGGTGGCGGGTGGGGTTTCGATCTCGTCGGTCATGAGGTCAGCGCTTCGTCGAGCACTTCGATCCAGTGGCGCACCGGCGTGTCGGTGCCGCTTTGCAGGTGGGTGATGCAGCCGATGTTGGCCGAAAGAATCGCCTGCGGCGCCCCGTCGGGAAACGACTCCTGAAGATGCGCGAGTTTACGGTCTCTGAGCTGGTGCGCGGTCTTGGGCTCCAGCACCGAGTACGTGCCCGCCGAGCCGCAGCACAGGTGCGATTCGCTCGCGGCCAGGCGCAGCTCGAAACCCAGCGCCGCCAGACCCTGCTCCACGCCGCCGCGCAGCTGCTGGCCGTGCTGCAGCGTGCAGGGCGGGTGCCAGCCATAGGGTTGAGGCTGAGGGCTGATTTTGTCCCTGAGCAGCGGCACGAGGTCGGGCAGCAGCTCGGAGAGGTCGCGCGTGGCGGCACTCACCCTGGCTGCCTTGTCGGCATACGCCGGGTCGTGGCGCAGCGCATGGCCGTAGTCCTTGACGGTGACGCCGCAGCCCGAGGCGTTCATCACGATGCACTCGGCCTGGCCACTTTCCAGATACGGCAGCCAGGCGTCGATGTTGGCGCGCATCTCGTCCTTGCCGCCCTCCTGGTCGTTGAGGTGGAACTTCACCGCGCCGCAGCAGCCGGCCTTGGGCGCGATCAGGGTCTGGATGCCGGCCGCGTCGAGCACGCGCGCCGTCGCGCCGTTGATGTTGGGCGCCATCGAGGGCTGCACGCAGCCCGCGAGCAGCAGCACCTTGCGCGCATGCACGGTGGTGGGCCAGTGGCCAGCGCTCTGGCGCGGCGGCACCTTCTCGCGCAGGCGCTCGGGCAGCAGGCCACGAACCGCCTGACCCAACTTCATCGCCGGGCCGAAGAGCGGCGAGGGCAGGCCCTGCGCCAGCGCCCAGCGCACGGTTTTCTCGACCGGCGGGCGCGCCACTTTTTCCTCGACCACGCGCCGGCCGATATCGAGCAGCTTGCCGTACTCCACGCCGCTGGGGCAGGTGGTTTCGCAGTTGCGGCAGGTCAGGCACCGGTCCAGGTGCTCCTGCGTCTTGCGCGTGACTTCCTGGCCTTCGAGCACCTGCTTCATCAGGTAGATGCGCCCGCGCGGGCTGTCGAGCTCGTCGCCCATCAGCTGATAGGTCGGGCAGGTGGCCAGGCAGAAACCGCAGTGCACGCACTTGCGCAGGATGGCCTCGGCCTCCTCGCCGTCGGGCGTGCCGAGGAATTCGGGGGAGAGATGGGTTTGCATGCGTCAGGCCCTCCCGGTATTGAAGATGCCCGCCGGGTCAAACGCCTGCTTGAGCCGTTCATGAATGGCTCGCAGCGCCTGAGATTCTGGATAAGAATCGACTGTAGCGCCTGCCCCATCTGCGCCAGGCGCTCTGAAAAGAATTGCACTGCCACCCACGGCGCGAGCCGCGGCGCGCAGGGCATCCCCGGCGGCAAGCGGCGCCTGCACCCAGCGCAGGCCGCCGTGCCATTCGATCAGCGGCGCATCCACGCCCCCGGGCAGCGCCAGCACCGGCGCCGTCTGCGGTACCGACAGGCGCCACAGGGCGTGATCCCCGGTCATGCCGGTAAACCACGGCAGGCGCTGATCACGGCAGGCCTGCCAGTCGTCCGCCACATCGCCCAGCCGCTCGCCGCCCATGGCGCTGGCCGCGGCATCCACGGCCGCGCGCGCGCCGCGCAGACGCACATAGAGCAGCTCCTGGCCATCGGCGCGCACCCAGCAGCTTGCATTGAGCGGCAGGGGCTGGCGGCCCCACGCGGCCAGGCGGCGCAACGCCTCGTCCTGCGCACATTCAAAGCGCAGACTGGCCTCGGACACGGGGCGTGGCAACACCTTCAGGCTGACCTCGGTGATCACGCCGAGCTGTCCCCAGCTGCCCGCCATCAGGCGCGAGACATCGTAGCCCGCCACGTTCTTCATCACCTGCCCGCCAAAGCGCAGCAGCTCGCCCCGGCCGTTGATGATCTCCACGCCCAGCACGAAGTCGCGCAGCGCGCCGACGCTGGCTCGCGCCGGACCCGAAAGGCCGCTGGCGACCATGCCGCCCAGCGTGCCTCCAGGCGCGAACTGCGGCGGCTCGAACGCCAGGTACTGGCCCTGCGCGGCCAACAGCGCCTGCAGCTCGGCCAAGGGCGTGCCGGCACGGGCGGTGATGACGAGTTCGGTGGGTTCGTAATCGAGAACGCCGCCGAGCGGCCGCACGTCAAGCACATCCCCCGGCACGGGCGCGCCCCGGGGATGAAAGGACTTGGTGCCTCCTGCGCGAACACACAAGGGGGTCGCGCGCGCAGCGCTCGCGCGCACGCCGTCGACCAACTGCTCAAGGGTGGCATTCATGGCGCGATGGTAATGCCGCCGCGCCCCCGGATCGCAAACGGCCCCGCCAGCGCGGCACCCGCCGGAGAGGGGCCGCGTCAGCGGGCATAGGCCGACTCGCCATGGGAGGAGATATCCAGGCCCTGGCGCTCGGATTCCTCGTCCACCCGCAGGCCGACCAGCAGATCGGCGGTTTTATACGCAATGAAGGACACCACGGCGGACCAGACGATGGTAAAGAGCACGCTCTTGACCTGGATCCACACCTGCGCACCCATGTGAAAAGTCTCGGGGGTGGCGCCACCCGTGCCGCCCAGGCTCTGCGCGGCGAACACGCCGGTGAGGATGGCGCCCACCATGCCCCCCACGCCGTGCACGCCGAATACGTCAAAGGCATCGTCCACCCCGAGCATGCGCTTGAGCCCGCCCACGCCCCACAGGCAGACCAAGCCCGCCATCAGCCCGATGACGATGGCGCCCATGGGCCCGACATAGCCCGCAGCGGGCGTGACCGCCACCAGTCCGGCCACCGCGCCCGAGGCCGCGCCCAGCATCGAGGCCTTGCCCTTGTGCAGCGCCTCGCCCGCGCTCCACGACAGCGTGGCGGCGGCCGTGGCCAACACGGTGTTGACGAAAGCAAGACCCGCCACGGCATTGGCGGCCCCGGCAGAACCCGCATTGAAGCCGAACCACCCCACCCACAGGAGTGACGCGCCCACCATGGTCAAGGTGAGCGAATGCGGCGTGAAGGCCTCGCGACCGAAGCCGATGCGCTTGCCCACCATGTACGCACCCACCAGACCGGCGACACCGGCGTTGATGTGCACCACGGTGCCGCCCGCGAAATCGAGCGCGCCATCGGCGCCCAGCAGCCCGCCGCCCCAGACGATGTGGGCCATGGGCACGTAGCTGAAGGTGAACCACAGCACCGCGAACACGAGCACGGCGGCAAACTTGGTGCGCTCGGCAAACGAGCCCACGGTCAGCGCCACCGTGATCGCCGCGAACGTGCCCTGGAAGGCGAAGAACACGTATTCCGGGATGGTGGTAAGCGCGCCGAAGCTCTGCAGATTCACCCCCTGCAGAAAGGCCTTGGACAGGTCGCCCACGAAGCGGCCATCGCCCGAGAACGCCAGACTGTAGCCATAAAGCGCCCAGAGCAGCGACACCAGGGCGAACACCACGAACACCTGCACCAGCACCGACAGCGTGTTCTTGGCCCGCCCCAGGCCGCCGTAGAACAGCGCCAAGCCGGGGATGGTCATGAGGATGACGAGCAGCGTGGACGTCAGCATCCAGGCGGTGTCGCCCGAGTCGATTCTGGGCGCAGGCGCAGCCGCCGCAACCGGTGCGTCAGCAGGCGCCTCGGCAGCGGCGGGCGCAGTGGCGGCAGCGGCTACGGGAGCGGGCGTGGTCGGCGTCTGCGCCCATGCAGCACCGCCTACCAGCAGAGACAGGCCCAGTGCGAGGGAAGCAAGCAATTTCTTCATGAAAATCTCCGCGAAGGGGGGTTACAGGGCTTGTCCGCCGGTCTCGCCGGTACGGATACGCACGACCTGCTGGAGCTCGGTCACGAAGATCTTCCCGTCACCGATCTTGCCGGTGCGGGCCGCTGCCTCGATCGCCTCGACGGCACGTTCGACGAGCTCGTCCACCACGGCGGCCTCGACCTTCACCTTGGGCAGAAAGTCCACCACGTATTCAGCGCCGCGGTACAGCTCGGTATGGCCCTTCTGGCGGCCAAAGCCCTTGACCTCGGTGACGGTGACGCCCTGCACTCCTATATCCGAGAGCGCATCGCGCACCTCGTCGAGCTTGAAGGGCTTGATGATGGCGGTGATCATTTTCATGAATGACTCCTTGGGTGCTTACAGGGTTTTGGTCAGCGTGAAGATCAGGCGCGCCCGGTTGGCATCACCGAAATAGCCCTTCTGGTTGGCACCCGCCACGGCCGCCGACAGCGACAGGCCGGAGCCCAAGTCGTAGGTGCCGCCCAGGCTGTAATCCACGTAGTTGGGCACGCCCAGTGCCTGGATGTCGCCGGCAAAGCGCGTGTACCCCACGGCGGCCTTGAAGGTGACCTTGGGCGCCACCTCATGGGCAAAGGCCAGGTTCAGGTAACCGGTGTTGCGCCCGCGCCTGCCCGACGTCCTGGCGTTGGCCCAGCCGAAATAGTCCCTGGACACGGTGTGCGAATACTTGATCGTGAACGGGCCATGGGTGGCCGCACCATAGAGTTCGGTGGTATTGCCGCTGGTGTTGCCGGGATAGAGGTAGGTGAGCGCACCCACATCGAGGTCCGCACCGCCCAGCCTGAATTTGTAGCCGCCGTACAGATCCGATTCGATGCTGTTGCCCGACAGCCAGTCCACGCTGGCGTTCCAGTTGCCCACGTAGAAGCCACTGCCCTCGAAGGCGTAGTCGAAACCGCCCTGGATGGCCGGGCTCACCGCCTTGATCCGGTGCACATCCTGGTCCTGACCACGGACCTTGTAGTTGCTGGTCAGCGAAACATTCGCCGTCAACTGCGCGCTCGCCAGCACCGGCACCATCCACAGGGCCAGGCTCAGGGATCTCAGGGATACAGGGAACATGATTCCTCCAGTCGGGTCGTGAAGTGAAGACAGTCCCTCACTGCAAGGAACGTGCCAGCCGCATCGCGGGCGCCGGGTACGGGGAAACCGTCCGCAAACGTCGGAGGCTCTGCACCTATCAGGGGAGATTTCGCGGCGCCTGCCTTGTCTTGGTGCAAGGCAGGCGGGCGGGAATGGGTTTTAGAGCGTGTTTACGGCCGGGCGATATCCGGCGTTGCGCCGATCTTGTGGATGGCGAGGTCGGCGCCCAGGTACTCGTCCTCCTGACTCAGCCGCAGCCCGACGCTTCGGCGCAGCGTCCCGTAGATCACGAAGCCCCCCAGCACCGCCACCACGATGCCCAGCGCCGTGCCGAGGAGCTGGCTCACGAAGCTCACACCCCCCAGGCCGCCGAGCGCCTGCTGCCCGAAGATGCCGCAGGCAATGCCGCCCCAGGTGCCGCACAGGCCGTGCAAGGGCCAGACGCCCAGCACGTCGTCGATCTTCCAGCGGTTCTGCGTGAGCGTGAACAGCCGCACGAAGAGCAGCCCGGCAACCGCACCGATCACCAGTGCCGCCAGCGGATGCACGATATCGGAGCTGGCGCAGATCGCCACCAGGCCGGCGAGCGCGCCGTTGTGCACGAAGCCCGGGTCATTCCTGCCCAGCAGGGTGGCCGCGAGCGTGCCGCCCACCATCGCCATGAGCGAGTTGATCGCCACCAGCCCGGTGATCCGGTTGAGCGACTGCGCGCTCATGACGTTGAAGCCGAACCAGCCCACGATCAGTATCCACGCGCCCAGCGCCAGAAAGGGGATGCTCGACGGCGGGTGCGCCTTCACGCCGCCGTCCCTGGCGTAATGTCCATGGCGCGCACCGAGCTGCAGCACGGCCATGAGGGCAATCCAGCCGCCCATCGCATGCACCACCACCGAGCCCGCAAAATCATGAAAGCCCGCGCCCAAGCGCGCCTGCAGCCACGCCTGCACACCGAAGGCGCCGTTCCACGCGATGCCCTCGAAGAAGGGATAGACCAGGCCCACGACGGCGAAGGTGGCCACGAGCTGCGGCGCAAAGCGCGCACGCTCCGCAATGCCGCCCGAGATGATGGCCGGCACCGCCGCGGCAAACGTCAGCAGGAAAAAGAAGCGCGTGACGTCGTAGCCGTTGTGCTGCGCCAGCACCTGCGCGCCGCTGAAGAAATGCTCGCCGTAGGCCACGCCATAGCCGATGAAGAAATAGGCCAGCGTGGAGACGGAAAAATCCACCAGGATTTTCACCAGCGCATTCACCTGGTTTTTCTGGCGCACCGTGCCCAGCTCCAGGAAGGCGAAACCGGCGTGCATCGCCAGGATGAGGATGGCGCCCAGCAGGATGAACAGGACATCCGAGGGGCTGTGCAAGGCTCGCATGACAGATCCTTGCTCAGACGGCAGCTTCGCCCGTTTCACCCGTGCGGATGCGCACCACCTGCAGCATCTCGGCGACGAAAATCTTTCCGTCCCCGATCTTGCCGGTGCGGGCCGCTGCCTCGATCGCCTCGATGACGCGGTCCACCTGCGCATCGGCCACGGCCGCCTCGACCTTCACCTTGGGCAGGAAATCCACCACGTATTCCGCACCGCGGTAGAGCTCGGTGTGCCCCTTCTGACGTCCGAAACCCTTGACCTCGGTCACGGTGATGCCCTGCACGCCGATCTCCGAGAGTGCTTCGCGTACCTCGTCGAGCTTGAAGGGCTTGAGGATGGCGGTGATCATTTTCATGGCGGTGGCCTCGCGACAAATACTCCAAGTCCACGCACAGACCGTGCCAGGTGCGCTGCAGGTACAGTGCAAGGCAGAACACGCGTGGGGCGTCCTGACCCCATGCACCAGATTGGGGAGTTTTCACGCCATGAGTCTCGCTTTGGTGCAAAGCCGCGCCCTGCTCGGCCTGCACGCACCCTCCGTGACGGTGGAAGTCCATCTGGCCAACGGTTTGCCCAGCTTCACGCTCGTGGGCCTGGCCGACGTGGAGGTGAAGGAAGCGCGCGAACGCGTGCGCGCGGCCCTCCTCAACAGCGGGCTGGAATTTCCGTCGAACAAGCGCATCACCGTCAACCTGGCGCCCGCCGACCTGCCCAAGGATTCGGGGCGCTTCGACCTGCCGATCGCGCTCGGCCTGCTGGCCGCCAGCGGCCAGATCGATGCGGCGCGCATGGCGGGCTGGGAATTCGCCGGCGAACTTTCTCTTTCGGGCCGGCTGCGCCCGGTGCGCGGGGCGCTGGCCACGGCGCTGGCGCTGCGCACGCAGAGCGAGCAGGCGCGCATGGTGCTGCCCACCGAGAGCGCGTGCGAGGCCGCGCTGGTGCCCGATGCGTCCATCTACGCCGCCGAGCATCTGCTGGACGTGGCCGCGCAGTTCCTGCCGGCCGGCAGTGGCGGGATGGGCGACGCGGACACGGCCAGCGGCTGGCAGCGCGTGCAGCCCATGGCACCCGAAGCCGTCGCCGACGGCCCGGATCTGGCCGACGTGAAAGGCCAGGCCGCCGCCCGCCGAGCCCTGGAGATCGCCGCGGCCGGGGGGCACGGCCTGCTGCTCGTGGGCCCGCCCGGCTCGGGCAAATCGATGCTGGCGCAGCGCTTCGCGGGCATCCTGCCGCCCATGGCCATCGAAGAGGCGCTGGAGAGCGCGGCGATCGCCAGCCTCGCGGGGCGCTTCACACCCGGGCACTGGATGCAGCGCCCCACGGCCAGCCCGCACCACACCTGCAGCGCGGTGGCCCTGGTGGGCGGCGGCTCGCCGCCACGGCCGGGCGAGATTTCCATCGCCCACCAGGGCGTGCTGTTTCTTGACGAATTCCCAGAGTTCGCGCGCAGCGCACTGGAGGCGCTGCGCGAGCCATTGGAAAGCGGCCAGATCACCATCGCCCGTGCGGCGCAGCGCGCGGTGTTTCCCGCGCGCTTTCAGCTCGTCGCCGCGATGAATCCCTGCCCGTGCGGCTTTGCCGGTTCGCGCCAGCGCGCCTGCCGTTGCACGCCCGAGCAGATCGCGCGCTATCAAAGCAAGCTCTCGGGGCCCTTGCTCGACCGCATCGACCTGCATGTGGAGGTGCCGCACCTGCCCGCCGAGGAACTGCTGGGCACCGCGCCGGGCGAGCCGAGTGCCGCCGTGCGTGCGCGTGTGGCGGCCGCGCATGAGCGGGCCATCGCGCGTCAGGGCATGCCCAATCAGGCGCTCGCCGGGCAGGCGCTGCAGGCCATGGCACAGCTGGACGATGCTGCGGGCCGCTTCCTGCAAACCGCCGCGGCGCGCCTGGCCTGGTCGGCGCGCGCCACGCATCGCGCGCTCAGGGTGGCACGCACCATCGCCGATCTGGCGGGCTCGCAGCACATCACCGTCGCGCACGTGGGCGAGGCGATCCAGTACCGGCGGGTGCTGCAGCCAGCGCAGGCCTGACGGGAGGGGCGAAACGCACCGCCCACCCTTGCATTCCATCTCGATTGAGACTATATTAAATCTCAATTGGAGACCCTCATGTCCGCTTCCGCGTCCGCTCCCCCCGTCGTCCGTGATCGCAGCGCCGGTGACGCACCGCAGCGGCCCGCGCACGCCCAGGTGTTCCAGCTCTCGGCCATCGAGCGCGCGCGCATGGTCAAGCAGGGTGTGCCCGCGCGCGCCGTGCAGGAGCTGAGCGCGGCCATGGGCCTGCCGCGCGAGCAGTTCATGCGTGCCGCGGGCCTGGCACGCTCCACGGTGGAGCGCAAGATCGCCGCGCGCGGCATGCTTTCCGAATCCGAAAGCGAAAAGCTCGTCGGCATCTCGCGCCTGATCGGCCAGGTGCAGGCCATGGTGCAGGCCTCGGGCGAAACGGCGCAGGAGTTCAGCGCGCCGCGCTGGTTCGCCGCCTGGATCGCTCAGCCGGTGGCGGCGCTCGGCGGCCTGTGCCCGCAGGAGCTGCTCGATACCGCCGACGGCCGCGAGGCGCTGGGCAATCTGCTCACGCAGATGCAGTTCGGCGTCTATGCCTGAGGCGCCCGCCCTCGCCTTCTGGCGCATCGCCAGCGACACGCCCGAATACACCGCCGACGACCTGAGCGGCGCCGGCGCCGAGCGCAGCGGCGGCCGCTGGAACGCGCGCGGCCAGCCACTGGTCTACGCCAGCAGCACGCGCGCGCTCGCCTGCCTGGAAATCGTGGTGCACCTGGGCGGCGGCGTGGCGCTGCCGCTCAACCGCTACCTGGTACGCATAGCCGTGCCCGCCGAGCTCTGGAGCGCGCGTACCGTGTTCGATGCCGGGCAGCACATCGGCTGGGACGCGCTGCCCCCCGGGCGCATCAGCATCGCCTGGGGCATGGCCTGGGCGCAGCGGGGCGCGAGCTGCCTGGCCGAGGTGCCCTCGGTCATCGTGCCCGAGGAGAGCAACCTGCTCATCAACCCGCGCCACCCCGATGCCCGCCGGGTCAAGGCCGCCAAGCTGCGCCGCTGGCTCTATGACGCGCGTACCATGGCCCGCGCACCATGATGATCCTCGACGTCCTGAGCCCCGCCCCGCACTGATCGGCGCCACGCCCGAGCCGTGCGCCCTCGCGCGCCAGTGGCAGCGCCGCGCCGAACTGAACATGACGGAGCACATCCACAACGCCTACCACTGGGCCGAGGGCCTGGCGCGCTTCACCGGCCGCATTCCCGTGGCGCCCGGGGCCGCCGCAAGTCTCAAGCGCGTGGCGCAGGATCGCCTCGCCTGGCTCGACACGATGCTGGGCGAGGGCCCGTGGCTCACCGGCTAGCGCTTCACGCTGGCCGACATCTGTCTCTGCGTGTGGCGGGACTTCGGTGCCTCGGTGGGCCAGCCCCTCGACCGCGCGCTGGCACGCGTCACGCCGTGGTTCGACCGCGTGGCCGCTCGGCCTTCGGCGCAGGCCAGTTTGCATCCGGCCTGCAAGCCGGGCGGCGTGCGCGGCTGAGGCGGCAAGCCGACCCCGTGGCACCCTCGCCGGGCGCCACGGCATGGCCAATGCCTGCGGCCAGCATCCGGCCCTCGGGCACGCGCCGCATCACACCCGCGACTTGCGTCACGCCACGCCGAGATAGCGCTGGCGCGCCCGCGCGTCCCCGGCGAATTCAGCCATCGCGGCCTCGTGCACGATGCGGCCCTGTTCGATCACGACGGCGCGGTCGGCCACCGCCTCGGCAAACGCCAGGTTCTGCTCGCTGAGCACGATGCCCAGCCCGCCTGCCTTGAGCGCGCGCACCGCCTGCGCCATCTGCTGCACGATGACGGGCGCCACACCTTCCGAGGGTTCGTCGAGCAGCAGCAGATACGGCTGGCCCATGAGCGTGCGCGCGACCGTGAGCATCTGCTGCTCGCCGCCGCTCATGCGCGCGCCCAGGCGGGTCGGCATCTCGCGCAGGTTGGGAAAGAGTGCGAACAGCCGCTCGATCGTCCACTCGGCCAGCGGTGCGCCGCCGGGCCAGACACGCGGCGGCTGGCGGCCGGTCTCCAGGTTCTGCAGCACGGTGAGGTCGCCGAAGATGCGCCGCTCCTCCGGCACATAGCCCAGCCCCGCGCGCGCGATGCGGTGCACGGGCCAGCGCGCCACCTCCTGACCCATGAAGCGCACCTGGCCCGTGGTGCGCGCGAGCAGCCCGGCGAGGCTCTTGAGCGTGGTCGATTTGCCCGCGCCGTTGCGCCCCATCAGCGCCACGACTTCACCCGGTCGCACGGCGAGCGACACGCCATGCAGGATGTGCGCCGCGCCATACCAGGCGTGCAGTTCGCGCACCGCGAGCAGCGGTTCGGCTTCGGTGCGGTGATTTTCTGGCGTTTTCGGCCTCAAACCCTTGTCTGCATTGCGCGGCAAGCTCTGATTTCCATGGTCTTGCACCCCGAGGTAGGCGGCCTGCACCCGGGCGTCGAGACGGATCGCCTCGGGCGCGCCTTCGGCCAGCAGCGCGCCCTGCACCATGACGGCGATGCGGTCGGCCTGGCCGAAGACCACATCCATGCTGTGCTCGGTGAACAGCACGGCGATGCGCCGCTGCCGGGCCAGATCGCGCGCCAGCCGCATCAGCGCCACGCGCTCGGCCGGGGCCATGCCGGCGGTGGGCTCGTCCATCAGCAGCAGGCGCGGCTCGCCCGCGAGCGCCAGCGCCAGCTCCAGACGCTTGACGTCGCCGTAGGCGAGTTCGCTGCACGGCCGCTCGGCCTGATCGACCATGTCCACCTGCGCCAGCAGCGTGCGCGCGTCCTGCGTGCGGTAGCCATCGGCGCGGCGCCAGAAGCGCCAGTGGCGCGCGTCGTGCGCCAGCAGCGCCATCTGCACATTGGCCAGCGCCGTGAAGCTCGTGAAGGTTTCGGCGATCTGGAAGGTGCGGCCCACGCCCAGGCGCGCGAGCTGGCGCGGCGCCAGATGCGTCACGTCGCGGCCGCCGAGCCGCACGCGCCCGGCGTCGGGGCGGATCTGCCCGCCCAGCATCTGGAAGGTCGTCGTCTTGCCCGCGCCGTTGGGGCCGATCAGCGCCAGCACCTCGCCGGCCGACAGATCGAGCGACACGCCCTGCACCGCCTGCACGCCACCAAAGGATTTGCGCAGATCGCGCACTTCGAGCAGGCTCATGGCGCGGCCCTTTTTGCTCTTGAGATCAGAGCTGCCAGCGCCCGTCCGTATTGGTCTACACCGGAAATTCCCTGTGGAAACAGCAGAATCAAAACGAGCACGATGGCGCCCAGCAGCGCGCGCCAATAGTCGGTAGCGAGCGCCACGCTGTCGTGCAACCAGGTGAAGGCCGCCGCGCCCACCACCGGCCCGGCGAGCGCATGCACGCCGCCGAGCAGCACCATGACGAGCGCATCGACCGAGGCGCCAACCGACAGCGCATCGGGCGCCACGCCGCCCTTGGAAAATGCGAACAGCGCGCCCGCCAGCCCCGCGACCAGCCCCGCCACGGTGAACGCCAGCCACTGCACGCCGCGCACCGGCAGCCCCACGGCCTCGGCACGCGCGCCCGAGTCGCGCGCCGCGCGCAGTGCCCAGCCGAAGGGCGCGTGCAGCAGTCGCCGCAGCAAAAACACCCCCAGGCTGCTGAGCAGCAGCACCAGCCAGTAAAAGCGCGCGCCCTGCTGCAGCCACACGGGCGGCCAGACGCCCGTGAGGCCGTTGCTGCCCCCGGTGAAGCCATCCCACTGGTAGGCAACGGCCCAGGTGATCTGCGCGAACGCGAGCGTGAGCATGGCCAGATAAATGCCCGTCAGGCGCATGCAGAACCAGCCGTAGATGAGCGCCCCCGCCGCAGCAACCAGCGGCGCCAGCGCCAGCGCCGCCGCGAACGACCAGCCGGCCGCATGCGTCAACAGCGCCGCGCCATACGCGCCCAGGCCGAAGTAGGCCGCGTGGCCAAACGAGTGCAGACCGCCAGGGCCGACGATGGCCGCGAGGCTGGCGGCAAACAGCGCGGCGATCGCGATGTCGGTCAGCAGCACCAGCGCGTAGCTGCGCACGCCCAGCACCCAGGGCAGCAGCGCCAGCAGCGCCAGCAGCAGCGCCCAGCCAATGGCCGCGCCCCGCCCGCCGCGCGGGCGCCACGGCGGCGGGGCCTCGCCACGCACCGCCACGGGTGCGCGCCCCATCAGGCCCCAGGGGCGCCAGACCAGCACCAGCGCCATCACGAGGAATTCCGCCACCAGCGTGAGCTGCGGAAAGGCCACGGTCAGCGGTCCGATCTGCACCACGCCAAGCCAGATGCATACCGCCTTGAGCTCGGCGATCAGGAGCGCCGCGATGAAGGCCCCCGCCAGCGACCCCATGCCGCCCACGACCACGATGACGAAGGCCGAGGCCACCATGGGCAGATCGAGTTCCAGATTCGCCGGCTCGCGCGGCAGCTGCAGCGCCCCCGCCAGCCCGGCCAGCAGCGCGCCGAGTGCGAACACGGCCGTGAACAGCCACGCCTGGCGCACGCCCAGCGCGCCAAGCATCTCGCGGTCCTGCGTGGCCGCGCGCACCAGCGTGCCCCAGCGCGTGCGCCGCAGCGCCAGCGTGAGCAGCGCGAGCACGAGCGGCCCCACCGCGATCAGCAGCAGGTCATACGTGGGAAAGCGCCGGCCCAGGATCTGCACCGCGCCCGCCAGCCCCGGCGCGCGCGGCCCGAGCAGGTCCTGCGCACCCCAGAGCCACAGCGCCGCATCGCGCAGGATGAGCACCAGCGCAAAGGTGGCGAGCAGCTGCAGCAGCTCGGGCGCGTGGTAGATGCGCCTGAGCAGCAGGATTTCGATGGCCGCGCCCAGCAGCCCCACGGCGAGCGGCGCCAGCGCCAGCGCGGGCCAGAAGCCGATCGCGCCCGCCAGGTGCCCAACGCAGGAATACGCGACATACAGCCCGAGCACATAGAGCGAGCCATGCGCGAAATTGACGATGCGCGTGACGCCGAAGACCAGCGACAGGCCGACGGCGACGAGAAACAGCGTCGAGCCGCTCGCCAGGCCGTTGAGCAGCTGAACGAGCAGGCCCGAGAAATCCATGAGGCGCGCGGCCTAAGGCGTGGCGGGGCGCAGCTGCTTGACCTCGGCGTCCGAGGGCTGGTATTTGGCGCCGTCCTCATAGCGGAAGTCCACCATGATGCCCTTGCCGTCCTTCACCGCCGTCGTGCCCACGTAGGCGCCCATGGTCGACTGGTGATCCTGCGCGCGATAGGTGATGGGACCGAAGGGCGTGTCCAGCGTCAGGCCGGTGAAGGCGGCGATGAGTTTTTCGGTCTCGCTGCTGCCGGCCTTCTTCAGGCCCGCCGCGATCGACAAAATCGCGTTGTAACCCACGACCGAGCCGGCACGCGGATAGTCCTTGAAGCGCGTCTGATAGGCCTTGAGAAAGGCATCGTGCTCGGGCGTGTGGATTGCATACCAGGGGTAGCCGGTGACGATCCAGCCCGTGGGCGCCTCGGCCTTGAGCGGGTCGAGGTAATCGGGCTCGCCGGTGAGCAGGCTCACCACCTTGCGGCCTTCAAACAGCCCGCGGGTGTTGCCCTCGCGCACGAACTTGGCCAGATCGGTGGCAAAGAGCACGTTGAAGATCGCGTCCGGCTTGGCGTCCGCCAGCGCCTGCACCACGCTGCCCGCGTCCACCTTGCCCAGCGGCGTCGCCTGCTCGGCCACGAACTCCACGTCCGGCTGCGCGGCCTTCAAAAGCTGCTTGAACGTGGCCACGGCCGACTGGCCGTATTCATAGTTGGGGTAGACGATGGCCCAGCGCTTCTTGTTCAGCCTGGCCGCCTCGGGCACCAGCATGGCCACCTGCATGTAGGTCGAGGGCCGCAGGCGGAAGGTGTAGTGGTTGCCCTGCTGCCAGACGATCTTGTCCGTGAGCGGCTCGCTCGCCAGGTAGAAGCGCTTCTTCTGCTGCGCGAAGTCCGCCAGCGCGAGACCCAGGTGCGAAAGGAAACCACCCGTGAGCACATCCACCTTCTCGCGGGAAATCAGCTCCTCGGCCGCGCGCACCGTCTCGCCCGGGTTGGCGTTGTCGTCGCGCGTGACGAGCACCAGCGTCTTGCCGTTGATGCCGCCTTGGGCGTTGACTTGCTCGACCGCCAGCTCCATGCCCTTCTTGTAGGGCTCCAGGAAGGCCGGCTGCGCCTTGTAGCTGTTGATTTCACCGATGGTGTAGCGACCTTCGGCCTTCGCGGCGGTACTTGCCAGCGCGCAAAACGCCACCGCCAGAGCCAACCATTTGGTCATATCCCCTCCGGGTCAGAGAAACTGCGGGAGAGGTAATGTAGCGCCGTCGCGGTAACCGCCCCGGTTTGAACGACAATCCGGGTTTTCCCGAATCAGTTCAGACGGGTGACTGGCGCCGCCGTGGCGCCTTGGCATGTGGCGATCGCGCCGCCGCCGCAACCGGCTGGCACACCCGCAAGACACCATGTTTTTTGAAGAGCGCGTCCTCTCCGTTCACCACTGGACCGAGCGGCTGTTTTCCTTCACCACCACCCGCGACCCGTCGTTTCGCTTCTCCAACGGCCACTTCAGCCTGATCGGCCTGAAGGTGGACGGCAAGCCGCTGCTGCGCGCCTACAGCGTGGTCAGCCCCAATTGGGAAGATCACCTGGAGTTTCTCTCCATCAAGGTGCCGCACGGGCCGCTGACCTCGCGCCTGCAGCACATCCAGGTGGGCGACACCATCCTCGTGGCCAAGAAGCCCACGGGCACGCTGGTGACCGACTACCTGCTGCCGGGCAAACGCCTGTACCTGCTCGCGACCGGCACGGGCATCGCGCCCTTCATGGCGATCGCGCGCGACCCCGACACCTACGAGCGCTTCGAGCAGGTCATCCTGGTGCATGGCGTGCGCCAGAAGGCCGAACTCGCCTACCACGACTATCTCACGCAAGAGCTGCCGCAGCACGAAATTCTGGGTGAGCTCGTTCGCGGCAAGCTGCGCTACTACCCGACCGTGACGCGCGAACCTTTCGTGCACCAGGGCCGCATCAACACCTTGATCGAAAGCGGCCAGCTCGCCCGGGACCTCGGCCTGCCGCCGCTGGACCCCGTGAACGACCGCGTGATGCTCTGCGGCAGCCCCGAGATGCTGGCCACGCTCAAGGCGCTGCTGGCCAGGCGCGACTTCGAGGAAGGCAGCACCACGCGCCCCGGCGACTTCGTGATCGAGCGCGCCTTCGTCGAAAAATAGGCACGCCGCATGACCCGCCCCGGCGCCCCGACCCCACCCCCGCTGCACGGCCAGACCGTGGGCGAGCTGGTCGCGCGCGGCGCCGCCCGGCTGGATGCGGCGGGGGTGAGCTTTGGCCACGGCACGACCAACGCGATCGACGAATCCGCCTGGCTCGTCCTCTGGAGCCTGGGCCTGCCGCTCGACAGCCCGCTGGGCGATGGCGCGGATTCCATAAAAAATAGCGCTGTAACGCCTGCCCAACAAGCGCAGATAGCTCTTCTTTTTGAGGAGCGCATTGCCAGCCGCAAACCCGCGGCCTACCTGACGCACGAAGCCTGGCTCGCGGGCGTGCCGTTTTACGTGGACGAGCGCGCCATCGTGCCGCGCAGCTTCATCGCCGAACTGATTGCCGACGCCAGCATCGACCCGTGGCTGAGCGAGCGCACACACCAGGTGCTCGACCTGTGCACCGGCAACGGCAGCCTCGCCATCCTGGCCGCGATGGCCTGGCCCGAGGTCAGCGTCACGGGCGCCGATCTTTCGTCGGACGCGCTTGCGGTGGCGCGCATCAACGTCAAGAAGCACGCGCTGGAGCAGCGCGTGCGGCTGCTGGTGTCCGACGGACTGACCGCCTGCCCCGGCCCCTGGGACCTGATCCTGTGCAATCCGCCCTACGTCAACGCGCAGAGCATGGCGCAGCTGCCCCCCGAATACCAGGCCGAGCCGCGGCTGGCGCTCGCGGGCGGCAGCGACGGCATGGACTTCATCCGCCGCCTGCTGCGCGAGGCCCCAGGCTGCATGAGCGAGGACGCCGTGCTGGCGCTGGAGATCGGCAACGAGCGCGCGCACTTCGAAGCCGCGTTTCCCGAGCTGCCGGTCGTCTGGCTGGAAACCAGCGCAGGCAGCGATCAGGTCCTGCTCATCAGGCGCCAGGCGCTCGCGCGCTGAGGGCTGCACACGCGCGCCGCCAGACGGCGGTCAGCCGCCCGCCCCGGGCAGCGGCAGGCGCCGATCGCACCACGATCTCCACCAGCGCCAGGGAAAATACCGAGTTGGGCCTCTTTTGCAATTTTGTAGATTGTATAAAATCTACGTTGCCGATTTAACCTCACCACGTCCTGGAGGACCGATGGACTTCTCCGACCTGCACGGCGTCTTCCCCGCCGTCACCACCAAATTCCACGCTGACGAGCGCATCGACGCCGAGGGCACGGCCCGGCACATCGACTTGCAGATCCGCAACGGCATCCACGGGGTCGTCACCTGCGGCTCACTGGGTGAGGCCAGCACGCTCACGCTGGAGGAAAAAGTCGAGGTCGCGCGCATCGCGCTCGAAGCCAGCGCCGCGCGCGTGCCGGTGCTCGCCAACGTCTCGGAAACCAGCACCCGCGAGGCGCTGCGCTACGTGGGGCAATGCCAGAAGATCGGCGTGCAGGGCTTCATGGTCATGCCTTCCGTCATCTACGCGGCCGACCCGCGCGAGGCCATGGCCAATGTGCGTGCGATCGCCGAGGCCGCGCAGCTGCCTGTCATGGTCTACAACAACCCTCTCGCCTACGTCGTCGACCTCAAGCCGGAGCACATGGCGGAGCTCGCCGACTGCCAGTGGCTCATGGCCATCAAGGAGAGCACGGGCAACGTGCGCCGCATCACCGACTTGCGCCGCGTCGTGGGCAACCGCTACAAGCTCTTCATCGGCGTGGACGACCTCGCCTACGAAGCGCTGGCGCTGGGCGCCGACGGCCTGCTCGCCGGCGTGGGCTGCGCCTTCCCGCGCGAGACCGTGGCGCTGTACGAGCTGATGAAGGCCGGGCAGTTCGCCGAGGCGCTCGCGCTCTACCAGTGGATGACGCCCATGCTGCATCTGGACGTCTCCACCAAGCTGGTGCAGAACCTCAAGCTCATCGACGTGCTCGCGGGTGTGGGCACCGAGCACATGCGCCGCCCGCGCCTGCCGCTCGCAGGCGCCGAGCGCGAACAGGTGATCGCGGTTGTGCAACAGGCCCTCAGGACCCGTCCGCAGAAGTACCGCTCGGTCATGTGAATTGAAGCCACCATGCGCCAGATCCACATCATCGACAGCCACACCGGCGGCGAGCCCACGCGCCTCGTCATGGACGGTTTCCCCAACCTGGGCGCGGGCAGCATGGTCGAACGCCGCGCGCGGCTGGCCCGCGAGCACGACGCCTGGCGCCGCGCCGCGGTGCTGGAGCCGCGCGGCAACGACGTGATCGTCGGCGCCCTGCTGTGCCAGCCGGTGGACCCGCAGTGCGCAGCCGGCGTGATCTTCTTCAACAACGAGGGGTATCTGGGCATGTGCGGGCACGGCACCATCGGGCTCGTGGCCTCGCTCGCGCACCTGGGACGCATCGAACCCGGCACGCACCGGATCGAGACCCCGGTCGGCCAGGTCACGACCACACTGCACGAGGACGGCTCGGTGAGCGTGAGAAACGTCCCCGCCTACCGCCTGCATGCCGACGTGCGCGTGCAGGTGCCCGGCCACGGCACGGTGACGGGCGACGTCGCCTGGGGCGGCAACTGGTTCTACCTCGTGAGCGACCACGGCGTGCGCGTGGCGCCCGACAACCTCGCCGAGCTCACCGACTTCGCCACGCGCGCCCGCGATGCGCTCGAAGCCGCGGGGATACGCGGCGCCGATGGGGCGAAGATCGACCACATCGAACTCTTCGCCGAGGACGCGCAGGCGGACAGCCGCAGTTTCGTGCTCTGCCCCGGCGGGGCGTATGACCGCTCGCCCTGCGGCACCGGCACCAGCGCCAAGCTCGCGTGTCTGGCCGCGCGCGGCCAGCTCGCCCCCGGCCAGGTCTGGCGCCAGGCGAGCGTGATCGGCAGCGAATTCCAGGCACACTACGAAAGGGAAGGCGAACAGATCATTCCCACGATCCGCGGACGCGCCTGGGTCTGCGCCGAAAGCACGCTGCTGATCGACGACCGCGATCCGTTCGCCTGGGGCATCCCGACGCGATGATCGCCGATGTGCTTATCGTCGGCGCGGGCATCATCGGCGCCGCCTGCGCCGACGCGCTCGCGGGGCGGGGGCTCAGGGTGCACGTCGTCGATGCACGGCTGGCCGCCGCCACCCACGCCGGCATGGGCCACCTGCTGATCCTGGACGACAACCCGGCGGAGCTGGCGCTGTCGAGCCGCTCGATGCAGCTTTGGCGCCGCTGGCAACCCGAACTCGACGACGCCTGCGCCTGGACGAGCTGCGGCACGATCTGGATCGCCGCCAACGACGCCGAGGCGGCGCTCGCCCGGCACAAGCAGGCCACGCTCGCGGCCGCCGGCATCGCCAGCGAATGGCTGGATGCGCCCACGCTCGCACGGGCCGAACCCGCGCTGCGGACCGGCCTCGCGGGCGGCTTGCACGTGCCATCGGACGCCGCGGTCTACGCACCGCGCGTCGCCTCTTGGCTGCTGGCGCGCCACCCCGGCCGCATCACGTTCACGCCCGCACGGGTCACGCACCTGAACGACGACGCCAGCGTGCAGAGCAGCGCCGGGTGCCTGCAGGCCGGACAGGTGCTGCTGGCGGCTGGGCTGGGCAGCGCCGCGCTCTGCCCCGAGCTGCCCATCTTTGCCAAGAAGGGCCACCTCGTCATCACCGACCGCTACCCGCGGCAGGTACGCCATCAGCTCGTCGAGCTCGGTTACATGGCGAGCGCCCACCAGGCCGAAGGCGACTCGGTGGCCGTGAACATCCAGCCACGGCCCACGGGACAGCTCCTGATCGGCTCCACGCGCCAGTTCGGGCGCGAGGACACCGAGGTCGATCCACCCCTCGTCTCCCGCCTGCTGCGCGCGGCGATGCAGACCCTGCCGGGCCTCGCGGGGGCCCGTGCGATCCGCACCTGGGCCGGTCTGCGCCCCGCAACAAACGACGGCCTGCCCCTGATCGGCCGCCACCCCGGGCGCGGGCGCCTGTGGATCGCGGCGGGCCACGAAGGCCACGGCGTCACCACCGCACCGGCCACGGCCGAACTGATCGCCGCGCTCATGACCGGCGGTGCGCCCGCGCTGGATGCAACGCCCTACCGCCCGCAGCGCCTTCTTTCACGCCCATGAACACCGCGACTTCTTCCGCCATGCACACCGTGCGCATCCAGATCGACGGCACCCCCATGGACGTGCCGCGCGGCAGTACCATCGCCGCCGCGCTGGGCACGGGCGGCGCGCGGCGCTCCGTGAGTGGACAGCCCCGCGCGCCGCTGTGCGGCATGGGGGTCTGTCACGAATGCCGGGTACAGGTCGACGGTGTGCAGCAACTGGCATGCATGACGCCCTGCGGCGAGGGGCAGGTGATCGACACCCGTCCCGCGCGCCTGCAGGCCCTGCCCACCGCGGCCACCGAAGCCGACGGTCAGCATTGCGACCTGCTCGTGGTCGGCGCGGGGCCGGCCGGGCTGCAGGCGGCGCTCGCGGCCGCGCCCAGCGGCATGCGCATCACGCTGCTCGACGCCAATCCCGCCCCCGGCGGGCAGGTCTGGCGCGGCGGCCCGCGACACGCCACGCCCGATCCCGCCCGCCGCCTGCTCGACGCGCTCGCGCACTTTCCCAACGTGACGCTGGTGACAGGCACCCAGATCGTGGGCCTGGCGGGAGAGCGCGCACTGCTGACCGAAACGCCAACGCAAAGCGGGGTGCAGCGCTTCGATCGGGCGATTCTGTGCACCGGCGCGCGCGAGCTGCTGCTGCCCTTCCCCGGCTGGACGCTGCCCGGCGTCACGGGCGCGGGTGGCCTGCAGGCGCTCATCAAGCAGGGGCTGCAGGTGCGCGGCGAGCGCATCGTCATCGCGGGCACCGGGCCTTTGCTCCTGGCCGCGGCCGCCACGGCACGCCGTGCGGGCGCCACCGTCCTGCATGTGGCCGAGCAGGCCTCGTGGGCCAGCGTGGCGCGCTTTTCCACGGCGCTCTGGCGCTGGCCCGCCAAAGCGTGGCAGGCGGCCACCTTGCTCGATCCCGGCTTTCGGCCAGGCAGCACGGTGACCGCGGCCCACGGCCGCGAGCGCGTGCAAGCCGTCACCTTGCGCAGCGGCGGCTATGAGCGCCGGGTGGACTGCGAGCGCCTGGCCTGCGGCTTCGGGCTCGTGCCGCACACGCCGCTGGCGCAGCTGCTCGGCTGCGCGCTCGATGCGCACGGCGCCATCGCCGTCGATGCCACGCAACAGACCAGCGTCGCGGGCATCTACGCCGCAGGCGAATGCACCGGCATCGGCGGCAACGAACGCGCCCAGCTGCAAGGCCGGATCGCCGGGCGCTGCGCGACGGGCGCCGCGGTGACCCCGCCCCTCGCGCGCGCGCTGGCGCGCTGGAACCGTTTTGCCGCCCTCGCGCGCGAGCGCTTCGCCCTCGGCGAGGCCGTCACCCGGCTGGCCGACGCCGACACACTCATCTGCCGCTGCGAAGATGTGGCACTTCAGGAACTGGCCGGCTGCGAGACCTGGGTGCAGGCCAAGCTGCACACGCGCTGCGGCATGGGCTCGTGCCAGGGGCGCATCTGCGGACAGGCGGCACACACGCTCTGGGGCTGGACGCCCACGGCGCCACGGCAGCTGAGCGACCCGGCCCGCATCGCCACGCTGGCTCAGGGGCAGCACGACCATCCACCTCACCACACGCGCACAGCAGCGCCCCTTTCGCCATGACCGTGAAAGCCAGATTCGAGCACCGCACCTTGTCCACCGCCATTGCCGAGCATCTGCGGCAGGAGATCCTCGATGGCCAGCACGCGGCGGGCACGCAGCTGCGCCAGGACGCGCTCGCCGAGCGCTTTCAGGTCAGCCGCATCCCCGTGCGCGAAGCCCTGTTCCAGCTCGAGGCCGAGGGCCTCTTGCACATGCAGCCGCACCGCGGCGCCATCGTCTCGCCGTTCTCGGTCGAGGAAATCAGCGACATCTTCGATCTGCGCGCGCTGCTCGAACCGCGCCTGCTGGCCGCGTCGCTGCCGAACATGAGTGACGCCGACCTGGCCGAGGTGGCGGGCCTCGACGCCGAGTTCGCGCAGGCCGTGCAATCGAGCGACATGGCGCGCTGGGGCGAGCTCAATGCGCAGTTTCACATGGGCCTGTACCGCCACGCGCCGCGGCCGCGCACGCTGTCCATCGTCGCGGCGCTGCTGCAATCGAGCGAGCGCTTCACGCGTCTGCAGATGAACCGCCAGGACGCGATGGCCCGCGCACGCGAAGAGCACCACGAACTGCTCGCGCTGTGCCGGCGGCGTCAATCCGAACGGGCGTGCGCGCATCTCGCGGCGCACATCGAGAAGGTGCGCCGCGACCTGCTGCGGCTGCTCGCGCCCCACGCCGGTGCCCCATCGGCGCAGCCCGGCTGAGCCTGCGCCACGGCGGCGCTGAACAAGTCCCCGCGATGTGGCACGCCCTGGATCGGGATGGGCTGCCAGGCGCAAAGCGCAGACATGGTCCCAGCCATGGCGAGCATTTGCAACGCGGCAGACCGCCCAAGCCGGGGATGCGACGCGCGCGGGACCTGTTCCGCTTTGCCCTACGCCAATCGGCGAAGACCGCTGGCGCCGTGCGCCAGCACCCAGACCCGCGCGTCCTCGCGGGCCGCGACACGGCCGATGGCCTGCGCGTCCATCAGGCAGAACGCGGTGGAGAGCGCATCGGCCGTGGTGGCGCTTGCGGCCTGCACCGAAACGCTGCGCCAGCGCGTGGCGGACAGCCCCGTGCGCGGATCGAAGATGTGGTTCAGGCCGCTGCGCGCGTCGAGCACCGTCCCCGCGCCGGCCGAGGTGCTGACGGCGCCCTCGCGCAGCGCCAGCGTCGCCAGCGGCGTGCGCGCCTCATCGTCTCCCGCCAGACCCACGCGCCACGGCTGGGCCTGCGGGGGCGCGAGCGAGCGCACCTCGCCCATGTCCACGAGCACATGATCGAGCCCCGCGTCGCGCAGAGCATCGGTCACGCGGTCGGTGATGTAGCCTTGGGCAATGCCATTCAGCGTCAGCCGCATGCCGGGGCGCCCCAGCCGGATGTCGCCGCCATCGAGGTGCACGTCGCGCCAGTCCACGCGCGCAAGCACCGCCTGCAGAGGCCGTCCGCGCGGCATGGGTCGACCGGCGCGGATGGCGCTGGCATAAAGTTCCCACAAGGGCTGCACCGTCGGATCGAACGCACCGCCGGTGGCGGCGCAAAATTGCAGCGTCGTGGCCAGCAGCCGCGTCAGATCACCCGGTGCATCGTGCAGGATGCCCACGTCATTGAGCCGCACCAGCGCACTGTCGTCACGGTAGAGACTGAACACCTGCTCCAGCCGCCGCACTTCGGCCACGGCCCGCTGCACCAGCTGCTCGGCCAGCTTGCGGTCGGGGTGCACGATGCGCAGCTGCGCGTCCGCGCCCAGCGCCACGCCCTGCCAGGTCGTCACCGGCGGAGTGGCTGCCCCAGCCTCGGCCCGGTGCAGCAGCCCCGGGGCCGCGGCCGCGGCGCTCACGGCCGCCACGATACCGATGCAGCGCCTGCGCGTGCTGCCCGTTGCGTGTGCCTGGGTCATGACGAAGTCCCTCCCGTGGATGCGCCGCCGCCAGCGGGCGGCGCGCCGCTGCCCGCGCTCACGAACGCCTGTGGCATGGTGTCGAACGTCACCACCGTGCCGCCATGGCGCGCGCGGTAGGCCTCGGCATCGGCCTGCGTGGCGAAGGGCATCGCGTCATCGGCCGCGGGGGCGTCCGGCGCGCCGCTGCCGATCACATACCAGGCCGAACGCGCATCGATCCAGGCCTCGGGCGGAAAACTCCCGTCGGCCCGCCTGCGGCCCATGTCCTGCACATAGACCCCGGTGATTGCCTTGGGCTCGTCCGGCGCGGCGAGAAAGGAAAAGATTTCACGGATGCTCGTGAACCACAAGGGCGCCGCAAGGTCGCGCACCCGCACCTGCCCCTTGGGGCCGACGTGCTCCGTCAGAAACATGCCGCAGTAGTGCCCCCGGGCATCGGCCGGCACGTCCAGCAGCGGCGCAACAGGCGCCTGCGCCACCACGCTCTCGTTCTTGCAGGCGGTGAGCAGGGCGATGGCGATCAGCACCGCCGCAGCCAGCGACAGGCGCCACGGCCACGCGAAGGGCACGGACAACGAGCGAGGGCGATGAAGGCGGGGGGTGTTCATGATGATCACAGGGATTTGCGTTGAAACACGGCCGCGGCCAGCGCGAAGGGCACCGCGACCCACGCGAGCTGTGCGAGCAGCAGCACGACGAAGGGCAGCTTCACCTGCTCGGCCAGGCCCGCCACGCCGGCGAACATCGCCACGTTCTCATGCCCGGTGAGGTTGAGCAGGCGGTAGACGTCGGTGGGATTGAACATCAGCACGGCGTTGAGGGCGGACGGGGTCAGGACGCGCCCCTGATCCGCGACCAGCACGCCGAGCAGCGCCATGTCGAAGATGACGACGAGCAGCAACCACACGCCGATGGCCAGACCCGCGGCCGTGGCGCGTTCGCGCACCAGCGCGCTCAACAGGTAGCCGATGGCCAGAAAGCACGCGCCCAGCAGCACGCTGGCGCCAATCAGGAGCGCGAACGGCCCCCAGGCGGCCAGCTCGATTCCGTCGTGCGCCAGCTGCAGCGTGACGCCCGCGAAGCCAAATCCCAGGGTGGTCGCGACCGCGAGGATGACGAGATGGCCAAGGAACTTGCCGGCCAGCACCTGCCAGCGCTTCACCGGATAGCTCAGCAGCAGCATCATGGTGCCGCGCTCGACCTCGCCCACGACGGCGTCATAGGACAGCAGCAGCGCGATCAGGGGCACGAGAAAGATCGAGAGACTCGAAAGGCTCACCACGGTCACGGTGAGCGGATCGACCTTGACATTGCCCGTGGGCGCACTGCCCAGAAACCCCAGCGCCAGCGCCAGCGCCGCCAGCAGCAGCGTGACGGCCAGCACCCAGCGGTTGCGCAGGCCGTCGCGCAGCTCCTTGCCGAGGATGATGAGGACGGCGTTCATACGGTTTTTTCCTCTCGCGAGAGCATGTGCGCATAGATCTCGTCCAGACTCGGGCTGAAGACCTCGATATCCGTCACGCCGGGCAGACCCTGGGCGGCTTGCAGGGTGGCCAGCTTGTCGGCGGCGGTGCAGCAGCGCTCGTAACGGTGGGCATCGATGCGCAGCCAGCCGGTCCGCTCGCCCACCGCGGCATCGAGCGTGACACGCACGCGCACCGGCAAGGCGCTGTGGCGCTGCAGCTCGGCCAGCGTGCCATCGCCGATCTTGTGCCCATGGCGCAGCACCACCACGCGATCGGCATGGCGTTCGAGCTCGGCCAAGGCATGCGTGCTCAAGAGGATCGCCGCGCCCCGGGCCCGCAGTTCCTCGACGATCTCGTAGAACAGCCCGCGCGAGGCCGGATCGAGCCCGCTCGTGGGCTCGTCGAGCAGCAACAGGCGCGGCTCGCCCAGCAGCGCCTGCGCCAGCGCCAGGCGCTGGCGCATGCCCTTGCTGTAGCCGCCCACGCGGCGAGCGGCCGCGTCGCCGATGCCCACGCGCTCAAGCAAGGCGGCATTGCCCGCTGTCGATACGCCCTTGAGCCGCGCGTAGAACGCCAGCGTCTCCGCGCCCGTGAGCGAGGGGTAGAGCGCCACGGTCTCGGGCAGATAGCCGACGGCGCGGCGCGCCCGCGCGCCCGCGCGGCCTGCGGGCCTGCTGCCGAGCACCTGCACGCGCCCCGCGTCGGGCTCGATGAGCCCGAGCAGCAGCTTGATCAGGGTGCTCTTGCCCGCGCCGTTGTGACCGACAAGCACGGTGCAACTGGCGGGCGCGAGCGTGAGGCTCACGTCGTCGAGCGCCCGCAGCGGCCCATAGGCCTTGCAGACCCGCTCGACCTGCACGGCCAGCTCGCCGCCTGCCACATTGAAAACCGATGGACGCCCGCTCATGGCCGCACCTCCCCTGTCAGCACCCCGGCCCTGTCGGGCGCCTTCATCAGGGGCGCGCTGTCGATCACGCCGCCAGGCAGCAGCGCCGGAAATTGTTTCTGTGCCCAGCGCACGAGAGTGACCGCCGGACTCGTGAGCAGCAGGCGCGCCGCGGGCGCGCGCCAGACCACCTGGTCGATGATGTCGTTGGGCCGGTAGGCCGTGTCGGCGATGCCGTCGCCATCGAGATCGAACGCGCTGTTGTCGCTCCAGTAGTTGCCCCGCCCGTGTGCCGACCAGTCGAGCACGCGCGTGCCCACGTACTTGACCTGCGTGCGGTTGCCGATGAAGGCGTTGCCGGTGATCACATTGCCTTCGGAGCCCGCGGTGTAGTGAATGCCAACCTCGCAGTCGCGCAGGATGTTGCCCGCGACCCGATTGAAATTGGAGTTGTAGAAAAAGGCGCAGCGCCCGCCGCCGCGGATCACGTTGCCCTCGATGGTCGAGTTTTGCGTGGCGTTGAGGTTCATTCCCTGGTCGCTGCTGTCGAGTCCCACATTGCCACGCACCGTGAGGTGGCGCGAGAACATCAGCGCATAAGCGATCTCGTTGCCGATGGAGACGTTGTCGCTGACTTCGCTCGAATCGGTGTACATGTAGTGCACGGCGTAGCGCACCTGGGTGAAGCGATTGCCGCGAAAGACGTTGTCGCGGCTGGCGTTGGAGAAAATGCCGTCTCGCCCGCCCGAGATGTCGTTGCCGATGATGCGCGTACCCGGCGCATTCCACAGCGACACCCCGTTGCCCCGTTCATTCACGCGCAGCCTGGTATTGCCCAGGATGGTGTTGCCCTGCACCAGCGCATCGCGCGCGCCCCAGACGTAGACGCCGACAAGGTTGTCCTCGACCCGGTTGTCGAGCACGCGCGCGCGCTCGGCGCTCTTGTCGAGGAACACCCCCGCGTCCATGTCCGGCAGGCTCAGGCCCGAGCGCGTGACGGTGAGGCGGCGCAGCGTGACGTCGGCCGCGCGCACCCAGAGCGTGCGGCCCTGGCGCGCGCCCACGATGCGCGCCGAGTGATCGGCCGGGCCTTGCAGGGTCAGCGGCTTGTCGATGACCACCGGGCCCGGATAGTCCCCCGATTGCAGGTCGAGCACATCCCCCGGCGCGGCGGCGGCAATGGCGGCGCGCAAGTCGGCCCCCGCCGGCACGGCGACCGTGGCCGCGCGCGCGGGCAGCACCGCCACGGCGCACGCCCACAGCGCGAGCCACCGCAAGAGCCGCCGAGTGCGCCACATACGCCGCTCAGGCCTTCTTGGCCTTGACGTACATCTGCCCCGACATTTCCATGTGCAGGGCATGGCAGAACCACTGGCAGTAGTACCAGTGCACACCAGGGCGAGAGGCCACGAAGGTGATCGAGGACGTCTGCTGCGGCCCGATCTCCATCGCGATGCCGTAGCCGCTGAGCGTGAAGCCGTGCGTGAGGTCCTCGATCTGCTCGACGTTGGTCACATAGACGGTAACTTCATCGCCCTGGTTCACCTCGAAGTTGGGCACGCTGAACACCGGCGCGACCGCGGTCATGTACACGCGCACCTTGTTGCCGTCGCGGATCACGTTGGAGGCGCTGTCCAGATCGACACCATCCTTTTTCGCCATCTGACGCGCTTCTTCCCACCAGGGGTCGTTGCGGTCCCAGATCTGCCGGGGACGCACGACGTCGCGGCGCACCAGCAGCATGTCGTGCGGCTCGGCAAAGCTCGGGCCGTCGTGCACCAGGCGCATCTTGTCGCCCGAGATGTCGATGAGCTGATCGTTCTCGGGCTTGAGCGGGCCGACGTTGAGGAACCGGTCCTTGGAGAACTTGTTGAGCGAGACCAGCCACTTGCCATCGGCCTCCTTGGTCTCGCCCATGGTGGTGTGGTTGTGCCCGGGCTGGTAGTGCACATCGAGCTTTTGCAGGATGGGGTCCACCTTCTCGCCCTTGTAAGCGCGCTTGGCCTTGTCGATGTTCCACTTGCAGATCTGGCTGTCAATGAACAGCGTGGTGTAGGCGTTGCCGCGACCGTCGAACGCGGTGTGCAGCGGGCCCAGACCGAGCTTGGGCTCGGCGACCACCACGTCGCGCTCCTTGAGTTTCCCGGCAAAAAGGTCGTCGAGCTTGCGCACGTCGATCACCGTCACGGTGGGCGAGAGCTTGCCGTTGAAGACGACATGGATGCCGTCGGGCGCCGCGTTGCAGCCGTGCGGCGAATTGGGCACGGGAATGTAGCGCGTGTATTTGGAGCCATGGCGTCCGTCGATCACCGGCACGCCGTTCATCTTCTTGAAGTCGCCCTTCTTGACCGCTTCCTCGATCAGCTTGAGATTGAAGACCACGGCCCAGTCCTGCTCGTTGGCCGACATGTCCGTGACATTCAGGCCCTTTTCGGAGTTGTAGCAGGTGGAGAACGCGTACTTGCCCTGGTAGTCGGCGTCGCAGTTGTCCAGGTTGCCGTCGACCAGCACCTGCCAGGCGATTTCCATGGTGTCGCCATTGATGGCGGTGAAGATGGCCCAGAAGTTCTTCTGCGGGTCGTCCATCACCGTGCCGTCGTTGGGCAGGGGCACGATGTGCTCGCCATTGCAGAAGACGTAACCGGTCTTGGGGTAGCGCTGGGGACGCAGGCCGTGGATGCCGTCGGCGTTGGGTATCTCGATGATCTTGTCGCACTTCATCACGTCGCAGCGCACGCGCGCGACGCGGGTGTTGGCCTTGTCGTTGATGTAGATGTAGCGCCCGTCATACGTGCCGTTGGTGAAGGACATGTGCGGGTGGTGCGCGTCGCCGTTGGGCAACACGCCGCCGAAGCGCTTGGCGAACTCGCGCGAGGCCGGGGACATGCCCTCGGTCATGATCTTGCGGCTTTCGTTGGTGAGGCCCCAGCCGGTGGCGCTGTCGATGTGAAAGATCGGAATGCGCATGAGCTCGCGCATCGAGGGCAGCCCCAGGATGCGGATCTCGCCGGACTGCCCGCCCGAATTGAAGGCGTAGTAGTCGTCGAGCTCGCCGGGCTCGACGATGCCGTCCTGCTTGCCCTTGCTTTCCTTGCCTTTCTTCGCGTCGGCGGCCAGCGCATGTGGCAGTTGCGTGGCACCGGCCACCATCGCGCCCGAAAGCGCCGCGCTGCCCAGCCACTGGCGGCGGCTCAGCCCAGTGGATTCCTTGCCTTTTTCATCAGTCATCATGGTTCTCCTCGGAAAAATCCGTGCTTTCAAGGGTGCATGCCCATGGATGGATGCACAGAAGGTTGGTGAAGGGGGTCTTGAGCGTTCGCATCGGTCTGCTCGCCGTGGATCAGCCCTGGCTCGCCGCCGCCGGCAGCGCCGGGGCGGCGGGCGCGCCCTGCACGGGCGCGGGCTTGTTGCGCTGGCGCCGCTTGGTCACCTGGATGACGTGCGGGCAGCGCACCTCGCTGTGGTAGAGCACCTGGCAGTTCAGGCACTGGATGCATTCGTTGGGCTGGATCTCGCCGTCCGGCGCAATCGCCTGCACCGGGCACTCGACGGCGCACAGCTGGCAGGGATTGCCGCACTCGCGGTAGCGCTTGAGCCAGTTGAACATGCGCATGCGCGCCGGGATGGCCAGCCCCGCACCCAGCGGACAGGCGTAGCGGCAATAGAAGCGCTCGATGAACAGGCCCGGCAGGATCCACGCGAGCGCAAAGATCACGAAGCCCCACTCACGCACGAACTTGAGGATGATGGCGGTCTTGAAGGGCTCGACCTCGGCCAGCCGCTCCGCGAGCGCCATGTCGTAGAACGACACGCCGAAGAGCCCGAGAAAGATCACGTACTTGAGCGTCGCCAGGCGCGAGCCGACCCCGTAGGGCACGCTCAGCTGAGGCACGTGCAGGCGCCGCGCGAGCTTGTTGAGCAGCTCCTGCAGCGCCCCAAAGGGGCACAGCCAGCCGCAGAACGCGCCGCGGTTCCAGAACAGGATAGAGACCGCCGTCGCCACCCAGAGGATGAACACCATCGGGTCCATGAGAAAGTATTCCCAGCGGAAATCGCCGCGCAGCGCATGCACGAAGGTCAGCACGTTGACCACCGAGAGCTGGGCCGATGCATACCACCCCAGCCACACCACCGAAAAGATCAGGAAACCGGTGCGAAAGAGCCCGAAACGCCGCTCATTGAGCGTGAACGTGTTCTGGAAGAAGAAGACCGTGGCCAGGATCGCCAGCGCCACGAGCAGGACCGCGATCTGCACGCGCTTGGCCTGCCACATGTGCTTCCACAGCTGCGTCGGCGCACTGGTGTCGCTGGCGGCGGCGGCCGCGGGCGCCCTGGTGTCGGCAGCCGCTTTCGCCGCCTTGCCCGCGCCGGCCTGCGTCTGCACCACCTTGGGCGGCGCCTGCGAGATCATGCGCGTGTAGTCGCCGGGCAATTCGTAATTGAGGTTGAAGCTGACGAAGGCCTTGTTGTTGTCGGAGATCGCGCGCTGCACCAGCAGCTGCAGCCGCCAGGGCGCCACCGGATCCAGCGTGGAATGCGTGGGCACGGTGAACAGCGCCACCTCCTTGAACCGCGGCGCGCCCTGCGCAAGCACGTCGCCCAGGCGCTCGTGGTTGAGGTCGGTGAAATGAAAGCTCTGCAGGCCCTGCACCACTTCGATGCGGTCGAAGATGCCGCCGCGCACGTAGGCCGAGCCTTTGAAGGAATAGCTGCCATTGCCCGCCACCAGAATGGCCTGCTGATCGGGCTTGAGCCGCTGCGCAAGATGGCCGTATTCCGCCTCGCCCAGCAGGCTGCGGCCGATGGAGGGCACGCTCACCAGTGCCGCATTGAGATCGACGAAGGTATCCCCGGGCTTTTCGTCCTTGATCACCGCATCGGCATGGCCGCTCTCGGTCAGGCGCTTGTTGACGTCGCCCACCGTGAGGTGCAGACGCGCCACCGCGCCCTGCTCCAGCAGCGTTTTCCAGTCGGAGACGGTGTCCTTGCCCATGTTGACAACGCGCCGCTCCTGCAGCAGCACGGGCCCGCCGCTGTGCGCCTGCGGCGCCTGCTCGGCCTGGGTGAGGCGCTGCGCCACGAGCATGGCCGAGCGCATGATGGAGTCGCCGATCACCATCACGGTGACGGTGGCGCCGCTCACGATGTCCACCTGCGGGCCGGCGTCAGGGGCCGGCGGGTTTTTCACGTAGTTGCGACCCACATAGCCGCGAATGAAGGCCTCGATCTTGCTCTGCGGAATGCCGATGAGCACGATGGGCTCGTGGTGCTCGAGCAGCTTGGCGCCCATGATGGTGCCATCGCTGGCCAACGCCACGAGGGTGTCGATGGGAAAGCTCGAATAACCGCGGGTGTTGACGAAATCGGACGTGATGTACAGGTGCCCCAGCACCTTGTCGCCCGCATAGACGGGCGCCACCGGCAGGTCGTCGCGCGCGGGGCCCACGCGATCCGCGCCGGGGAACACGCTGCCCACCGTGATCTGCGGCAGGAAATGCGACAAGCGCGTCGGGGCGGCCAGCGCCGTCTGCTGCACCAGCAAGGCCACCAGCACCCCGAGCAGGACGCGCAGGCAGCGCCTGGCCGACGCCACGGCCCCCAGGACCAGGAGAGCCTGCGCCACGGCCAGCGTGGACCGCTCATCCGCACTGGAGACGACCGGGAAAGCCGGAATTTGGACTGTTTTGAACATCGGCTCCGAGATTAGTCGGCACCGAATTCCCGAGCCATCCTTCGATCGGCTTAGCTGCCAGGCGCACAAGAACGATGGCGCCATGCACCGACCATCGTCCGAAAGAACGATGCCGCCGCCGCGTCAATCCCGGATCGGGGCAGCCTCAGGGGGCAGCCGGCGGGGGTCAATCGCCCGCGCGTGGCGCCGCGGCCAGGCGCCGGTACAGCGTGGCGCGGCTCACGCCCAGGGCCTTGGCCGCCTGTGCCACGCGCCCGCCCGCATCGCGCAGGGCCTGGTCGATCAGGTCGGACTCGAGCGCCTTGAGCGAGCGCCGCGCCGGCACGGGCGCGGGCCCGGATGGCTCGGCGCGCACCTGCATGCGCAGGCCAGACCACAGCGGCACGGTGCGCGGCTCGGCCAGCGCCGCACCGTCGAAGAGGCTGTGCCACGGCAGCGCGAACAGGTCGCTCGCGTGCAGCGAACCGCCGACCAGCGTGTGCAGGCTGGGCAGCATCTGCCGCGCCGTGCCATTGGCGCCCACCACGCGCCCATCCGCATCCAGGCACAGCAGCCCCTCGGCGCCGCTCACGCCGCTCACCTGCCAGCCGGCCGGCCACGCCAGGCGCAGGCGCAGGCGGTGCGGTTGCGCGAGGATCAACGCATCCTCGATCTGGCGCGCGCTCTGGGCGACGAGGTGTTTGAGCTCGGGGCGCTCGGGCGCCTCGACACCGGTCACGTCAATCATGCCCAGGCATGCACCGTCGGGCCCGAAGAGCGGCGCGCCGGCGCAGCTGTAGACGCTGGTGTCGGCAAAGAAATGCTCGCCACGGTGCAGCCAGACGGGCGCGCGCTCGGCGAGCGCGGCGCCGATGGCGCTGGTGCCGATCGAGTGCTCGCTCAGATCGACGCCCACGCGCGCGATCGCATGCGTGGCGCGGTTGCGATGGTCGATTGCGCCCGCGGTGTCAATCACCGTGCCATGGGCGTCGGTGAGCAGCGCAAAGTAGCGGATGGGGGCAATCTGCGTGGCCAAGCGCCGCAGTTCGGGGCGCGCGGCAGCCAGCAGCGCGCCATGCTGCTCGCGCACATCGGCGCCGGCGTGCGCAGGCGTCGCGTCGAACACCACGGGCGCGTTCGGGAGCGCGCCGCGCGCAAGGCACCGGCGCCAGCTCTGCACGATCCAGGCACGATCGACCCAGGCGCCCACCAGGGCATCGGTGAGTTCGGCGCCGCTTTCCAGCACCGCCCGGCGTGCCAGGGCGATCTGGGAAAGTCGGGGGTCGTGGTGCAAGGCGGTCATGGCAGGCGTCTCATTCTGAGAATATTGCAAGCAGATCGGCCCGGTCTCAGGGTTTGTCCTAGGTCAGGTGTGGTGTCTTGATCCAAGAATGGATGCTTTTCCCCCTCGTGACGTCAAGGAGACAAGCGCAATGCAGATCGAGCTCAAGGTCAATGGGCAGGCCGTCAGCGCCGACGTGCCGCCGAACACACTGCTGGTGCAGTTCATCCGCGAACACCTGCGCCTCACGGGCACGCACGTGGGCTGCGACACCGCCCAGTGCGGCGCCTGCACCGTGATGGCGGATGGGCGCTCCATCAAGTCATGCAATGTACTGGCCGTGCAGATGGCGGGCAGCGACATCACCACCATCGAGGGCGTGGCCGCGCCCGACGGCACGCTGCACCCCATCCAGGCAGCCTTCAAGGAGTGCCACGGCCTGCAATGCGGCTACTGCACGCCCGGCATGGTGATGAGCTCGATCGACCTGCTCCAGCACCACCCCAAGGCCAGCGAGCACGAGATCCGCGAGCTGCTCGAAGGCAACATCTGCCGCTGCACCGGCTACCAGAACATCGTCAAGGCCATCCAGACCGCGCAGGCGGCGATGGCGGCCTGAGCGCGTTGCGCCACTTCAAGGAGACAGGACCATGGGTGCCAATGAATTTGCCAAGCTGCCGCACATCGGCGAGTCGCTCAGGCGCAAGGAGGACGTGCGCTTCCTGACCGGCCAGGGCAACTACACCGACGACGTGCGGCTGGACCGCCAGAAGGTCGGCTACTTCGTGCGCTCGCCGCACGCGCACGCGCTCATCAAGCGCGTGGACACCGCTAGCGCCAGCAAGATGCCGGGCGTGGCGCGCATCTTCACCGGCGCGGACATCGAGGGCAAGCTCGGCTCGATTCCCTGCGCCTGGCAGATCCACTACCCGGACGGCAGCCCCATGCGCGAGCCGCCGCACCCGGCCCTCGCCAGCAAGAAAGTGCGCTACGTGGGCGACCAGGTGGCGCTGGTCGTGGCCGACACGCACGAGCACGCCAAGAATGCCGCCGAGGCGGTGGAAGTCGAGTACGAGGTGCTGGCCCCGGTGATCGACATGCTCAAGGCCAAGGACGGCCCGGCGCTGCACGACGAGGCACCGGACAACCAGTGCTTCAAGTGGACGCTGGGCGAGAAGGCGGCGGTGGACGCGGCCTTTGCCACCGCCGCGCACGTGACGAAGATCGACGTGGTGAACAACCGCCTGATCCCCAACGCCATGGAGCCGCGCGCGGTCAACGTCACCTACAACCGCTCGACCGACGAGGTGGAGCTGTACGTCTCCAACCAGAACCCGCACGTGGAGCGCCTGCTGCTCACCGCCTTCGTGATGCAGTTGCCCGAGCACAAGGTGCGCGTGATCGCACCCGACGTGGGCGGCGGCTTCGGCTCCAAGATCTACCTCTACGCGGAGGACGTGGCGCTCACCTACGCGGCGCGTCAGCTCAACTGCGCGGTGAAGTGGACGGCCGAGCGAAGCGAATCCTTCGTGAGCGACGCGCACGGGCGCGACCACGTGAGCCACGCCGAGATGGCGATGGACAAGGACGGCAAGTTCCTCGCGGCGCGCTTTCACACCCACGCCAACCTTGGCGCCTACCTCTCCACGTTTGCCAGCGCCATCCCCACCTACCTCTACGGCACGCTGCTGGCAGGCCAGTACGCGACGCCCCAGGTCTATGTGGAAGTGGACACCTGGTTCACCAACACCGCGCCGGTCGATGCCTACCGCGGCGCGGGACGGCCCGAGGCGGCCTATCTGGTGGAGCGCCTGGTCACGCGCTGCGGCTGGGACATGGGATTGAGCCAGGACGAAATCCGCAAGCGCAACTTCGTCACGCAGTTCCCCTACCAGACGCCGGTGGCGCTGCAATACGACACGGGCGACTTTCACGCCTGCATGAACGAGGTGCAGAAGCTCGCCGACGTGGCCGGGTTCGACGCGCGGCGCAAGGCCAGCGAAGCCAGGGGGCTGCTGCGCGGCATGGGCTACAGCAGCTACATCGAGGCCTGCGGCCTGGCGCCGTCCAACCTCGCCGGGGCGCTGGGCGCGCGCGCGGGCCTGTTCGAGGCCGGTGAGGTGCGCGTGCACCCCACGGGCAGCGTCACGGTGTTCACCGGCTCGCACAGCCACGGCCAGGGGCACGAGACCACGTTCGCGCAGCTCGTCGCGGCGCGCCTGGGGCTCGATCCGAGTCAGGTCGAGATCGTGCACGGCGACACCGGGCGCATTCCCTTCGGCCTGGGCACCTACGGCAGCCGCTCCCTCTCGGTGGGCGGCGCGGCCATCATGAAGGCGCTGGACAAGATCGAGGCCAAGGCCAAGAAGATCGCCGCGCACCTGATGGAGGCAAGCGACGCGGACATCGAGTTCTCGGGCGGCGAGTTCAAGGTCAAGGGCACGGACAAGAAGATCCCGTTCGCGCAGGTGGCGCTCACGGCCTACGTGCCGCACAACTACCCGCTGGACAAGCTGGAGCCGGGCCTGAACGAAACCGCGTTCTACGACCCGACCAACTTCACCTACCCTGCGGGCACCTACATCTGCGAGGTGGAGATCGACCCCGAGACCGGCGTGGTGCGCGTGGACCGCTTCTCGTGCGTGGACGACTTCGGCGTGATCATCAACCCGATGATCGTCGAGGGACAGGTGCAGGGCGGCGTGGTGCAGGGCATGGGCCAGGCGCTGTACGAGCACGGCATCTACGACAAGGAGTCCGGGCAGCTGCTCACCGGCAGCTACATGGACTACACCATGCCGCGCGCGGCCAATTTCCCCAACATCCAGATCGGCCACGTGTGCACGCCGTGCACGCACAACCCGATCGGCAGCAAGGGGTGCGGCGAGGCCGGCGCCATCGGCGCGCCGCCGGCGGTGATCAACGCGGTGCTGGACGCACTCAAGCCGCTGGGCGTGACCGAAATCGACATGCCCGCCACGCCCGACCGCGTGTGGGCGACGATCCAGCAAGCCAAACGAGCCTGAAAGGAAGCCACTCATGTATGCATTCACCTATGAGCGCCCGACCACGCAGGCCGAGGCATTGAAACTGGTGCAGGGCGGCGGCAAGCTGCTCGCGGGCGGCCAGACGCTGCTCGCGTCGATGAAGCTGCGCCTGGCAGCGCCCGAGCAGCTCGTGGACCTGGGCGGCATCAAGGAGCTGTCCGGCATCCGCAAGGAGGGCAACGCCCTCGTGATCGGCGCGATGACGCGCCACTGCGACGTGGCCGAAAGCGCCGTGGTCGCGGGCTCGATCCCGGCGCTGGCGCGGCTCGCCAGCGGCATCGGCGACAAGCAGGTGCGCGCGCGCGGCACGATCGGCGGCTCGGTCGCCAACGACGACCCGGCGGCCGACTACCCGGCCGCGCTGCTGGCGCTGGGCGCCACCGTGCACACCAACACGCGCAGCATCGCCGCGGACGACTTCTTCCAGGGCCTGTTCACCACGGCGCTGGACGAGGGCGAGATCATCACCGCGGTGAGCTTTCCGATCCCTTCGAGGGCCGCGTACATGAAGTTCCCGCAGCCGGCCTCGCTCTTCGCGCTGATCGGCGTCTTTGTCGCACAGACCGGCGCAGGCGTGCGCGTGGCCGTGACGGGCGGGGGCAGCGGCGTGTTTCGCCACGGCGCGATGGAGCAGGCGCTCACGGCCAGCTTCACGCCCGGGGCCGCCGCCGCGGTGAAGACCGACGCGGGCGAGCTCTCCAGCGACCTGCACGGCTCAAGCAGTTACCGCGCGCACCTCGTGGGCGTGATGACGCAACGCGCCGTGGCGCAGGCGCTGGCCTGAGCCCCTGTGCGCGCTCCTGCCGCCCCACGGGGCAGGAGGAGCGCGCAAATCATGGTATTTTTTGCCGCTAGCGCATGTCCCTGAAGCGCGAGCTGCTCTACTTTTGATACTCATCCATGCCCACCACCTCCCCCTGCAAGTGCAACACCATCGACGAGCTCACCGCAGGGCTGCGCCAGCAGGGCTACTTTGCCGACCGGCGCCTGGCCACCGCCGTGTTCCTCGCGCTCAAGCTGCAGCGTCCGCTGTTGCTGGAGGGCGAACCGGGCGTGGGCAAGACCGAGCTGGCCAAGGCGCTGGCACAGGTGCTGGGGCGCCAGCTCATCCGGCTTCAGTGCTTCGACGGCCTGGAGCAGCGCGAGGCGCTCTATGAATGGAACTATGCCGCGCAGCTGCTGCACCTGCGCGCGGCCGAGGGCCAGGCGCCGAACAGTGAGCTGGAGCAGGAGGTCTACCAGCCGCGCTACCTCGTGCGCCGCCCGCTCTTGCAGGCGCTGGAGACCCCGGCGCCGGGCGCGCTGCTGCTGATCGACGAGGTGGACCGCGCCGACGAGCCGTTCGAGGCTTTCCTGCTCGAATATTTGGGCGAATACCAGGTGAGCATTCCCGAACTCGGCACGGTGCGCGCGAGCGTGCCGCCCGTGACGCTGCTCACGAGCAACCGCACGCGCGAGCTCAATGGCGCGGTCAAGCGCCGCTGCCTGTACCACTGGCTCGACTACCCCGACCGCGAGCGCGAGCTGGCCATCGTGCGCGCGCTCGTGCCCGAGGCACCCGCCCGGCTCACCGAGCAGGTGGCGGCCTTCGTGCAGCAACTGCGCAGCCCGCCTTTCGACGGCAATTTTCAGCGCGCGCCCGGCATTGCCGAGACGGTGGAGTGGGCGCGCGCGCTGGTCGCGCTCGACACCCTGACGCTGGACCCCGAGGTGGTGCAGGACACCGCCGGCATTCTCTTCAAGCAGCGCGACGACGTGGCGGCCCTGAACCAGGTACTGGCCGCCGAGGTGCTGCAGGTGGCCGCACAGGGCGGCGGTGCGAACTGAAGGTCATGCTTGCCCAGGCCACCCATCCATCGTCCGAACGCGTCATCCAGCTCGGCGATGCGCGCCACGGCAAGCTCGCGGGCAACCTGAGCGCCTTCTGCCGCATGCTGCGCCGCGCGGGCGTGCCCATCGACGCCTCGCGCATCGCGCTCGCCCAGCAGGCGCTGAACTGGGTGGGCGTGTCGCAAAAGGACGATGCCAGCGCCGCACTCGAAGCCGTGCTGGTCGCGCGCGAACAGGATCGCGCCGTGTTTCGCGAACTGTTCGACGCCTTCTTTCGCGACCCCAAGCTCGCCAACAAGCTGCTCGCGCAGATGCTGCCGCGCGCCGATGGCCACGCCAAGGCGCCCAAGCGCCGCCCGCGCGTGGCCGAGGCGCTGTCGCCGCCAAAGTCGCAAAGCGCGCCCGCCAAGGAGGACGCGATCGACCTGGACGCCGCGATGACCGCGAGCTCCGTCGCACGCCTGAAAACGGCCGATTTCAACCAGCTCACGGCCAGCGAATACCGGCTCGTCGAGCGCCTGGTGCGCGACATTGCGCTGCCGCTGCCCACGGTGGCCGCGCGGCGCACGCACGGCGGCACGCGCGGGCCGCGCATCCACTGGCGCCGCACCTTCGGCGCGGCGGCCCAGTGCGGCGGCGACGTGATGGCGCTGCACCGCCTCGCGCGCCGCCGCGCGCCGCTGCCACTGCTGGTGCTCGTCGATGTCTCGGGCTCGATGGAGCGCTATGCGCGCCTGCTGCTGGCTTTTTTGCACTGCGCCACGGCGCGCACGCAAGCGGGCGGGCGCGGCCTCGCGGTGCGCCGCGACGTCTTCGCGTTCGGCTCGCACCTGACCGATCTGAACGCGGCGTTTCGGCTTGCCGACACCGACGCCATGCTGCTCGCCGCGGGGCAGGCGATCGACGACTTTGCCGGAGGCACGCGCCTGGGCGCGTCGCTCGCGCAGCTGCGCGAGCGCCATGCCCGGCGCCTCGTCGGGCGGCGCACGCTGGTGCTGCTGGTGAGCGACGGGCTGGACACGGATGAGCCCGAGCCGCTCAAAAGGGAACTCGCCTGGCTCAAACATCACACGCGCACGCTGCTGTGGCTCAACCCCTTGCTGCGCTTTGGCGGTTACGAACCGATCGCGCGCGGCGCGGCTGAGCTCCACAAGGCAGCCGATGGCATGGTGGCGGTGCACAACGTCACCAAACTGCACGAACTCGCGGGTGCGATCGCACGCCTGCTCAAAACCTGAATCCAAACGCCCAGGAGAAACATCCATGGAAATGCAAGGCTCACGGCCCCTGGCCATCACCCAGCAACAGGCCTGGGACGCGCTCAACGACCCCGAGGTGCTCAAGGCCTGCATCCCCGGCTGCGACAGCATCGAGGCCACAGGCGAAAACGCCTGGGCGATCACGATGGCGCTGAAGATCGGCCCCGTCAGTGCCAGGTTCAAGGGCGCGATCACGCTCTCGGACATCCACCCGCCCAGCAGCTATACGCTGGGCTTCGAGGGCACGGGTGGGCCCGCGGGCTTCGGCAAGGGCAGCGCGAAAGTCACGCTCACGCCCTCGGACGCCGGGTGCGAGCTGGCCTACAGCGCCAGCGCCACCGTCGGCGGCAAGATCGCGCAGGTGGGCCAGCGCCTGATCGACGGCGTGGCCAAGTCCATGGCCGAGAAATTCTTCACCCGCTTCGACGAGGAGATGCAGCGGCGCTTCGGCCCGCCGCCGCAGGACGGCGAGGCCGCGGTGGACAAGCCCGGCGCGCTCAAGAAGCTCTGGGGCAAGCTCAAGGGCGGCGGCGAAGCCGACGCCGCCGCGCAGAAGTAGCGACAGCACAGGAGGGCGCCGTCATGGAAAACCTCGATCTCACCGTCTTGCGCGCGCTCGCGAGCTGGCGCCGCGCCGGGCAGGACGCGGTGCTCGCGACCGTCGTGCACACCTGGGGCTCGTCGCCGCGGCCCATCGGCTGCATCATGGCGCTGCGCGGCGACGGCATGGTGATGGGCTCGGTCTCGGGCGGCTGCATCGAGTACGACCTGATCGACCGCTACACCAAGCCGGGCGCGGCCGATGCGCTGGCGCACGAGGGGCCGCCGCAATTCGTCAAGTACGGCGTCACGGCCGACGAGGCGCACCGCTTCGGCCTGCCCTGCGGCGGCACGCTGCAGATCCTGGTCGAGTTCAACCCCGAGGCAGAGGCCATCGAACAACTGCTCACGCGGCTCGATGCCGGCGAGCTCGTGCACCGGCGCGTGCGCCTGGCGGACGGCGCGGTCACGCTGGAAGCGGCCGAGCACCCGGCCGATCTGCTCATCGACGCGCAGGAGGTGGTCAACACCTTCGGCCCCGGCTACCGCATGCTCATCATCGGCGCCGGGCAGATGAGCGAGTACCTGGCCACCATGGCGCTGTTCTGCGGTTTTTCCGTGACCGTGTGTGACCCGCGCGAGGAATTTTCGGGCAGCTGGAGCGTGGCGGGCGCGCGGCTCGTGACCACCATGCCCGACGACACCGTGGCCGAGATGAAGCCCGACGGCCGCACCTGCGTGATTGCGCTCACGCACGACCCCAAGCTCGACGACCTGGCGCTCTTGCAGGCGCTGGAGACCCCGGCGTTCTACATCGGCGCCATCGGCAGCCGGCGCAACAGCGCGCTGCGCCACCAGCGCATGATCGAGTACCTGGATCAGACCGAGGAGAGCCTGAAGCACCTGCGCGGGCCCGTGGGCATCTACATCGGCAGCAAGACGCCGCCCGAGATCGCGGTGAGCGTGATGGCCGAAATTCTGGCGGTGAAGAACGGCGTGCCGCTGCCGCGCGACATGGACGTGGCCCACGTCAAGGATCAGCAGGAGATCACGCCCAACGACGCAGCCAACGTCTGCTTCGTGATGCACGACGATGCCTGAGGCGACGCACGGCACGGGGTTCGGCATCGGCGCCGTCGTCCTTGCGGCCGGCGCCGGGCGGCGCATGGGTCATCGGCCCAAATCGCTGCTGCAGCGCGATGGCGAACCGCTGCTGCTGCGCCAGGTGCGGCTGCTCGCCGCGGCGGGCTGCGCGCCCATCGTCGTCGTGCTCGGCCACCACAGGCAGGCGCTGCTGCGGGTGCTCGAACCCGCGCAGACGCGCTATCGCCCGCTGCAATGGGTGACCAACCCCGCACCCGAGGAAGACCCGGCCTCGTCGCTCGCCTGCGGCCTGCAGGCGCTGCCATCCGATACGTCCACCATCCTCGTCACGCTCGGTGACCAGCCCCTGCTGCAGGACGGTGATGCGCAGGCCGTGCTCGACGCCTGGCGCTCGCGCGCCGCGGGCGTGCAGCTCGTGGTGCCCGTGCACGGCGGCGAGCCCGGCCATCCGCTGGCCTTCGGCGCCGTGGTGCGCGCCGCCGTGCAGGGCGGTGCCTCGGTGCGCGCATGGCGGCGCGCGCATCCCGGCCAGGTGGCGCAGCTCGTGGCCGACCACGCGCGCTACACCACCGATGTCGATACGCCGCAAGCCCTGCATGGCCTCGAACAGGCGCACGGCGTGCACCTTGCCTGGCCCGCTTGACCGCATCGCCGTCCCGGTCTTGGCGGCATAAATTCGCCGTTTGGGTATGATCAACGCCCATTGACGCGCCGATTTGCACCGCTTGCGGGCGCTTTACAAGTTCTGCTAAAGACGTGACCGAATCGTGCAAGCCCGGCCTCGTTCTTTGGCGATGCCGGGTTTTTTCATGTCGCTCATTGTCACATCCCAGCTGATGCAGTTCCCGGGCGAGCTGGCGCTCACCTCGGGTGCCGTGCTTGGGGACTATCGCCTCGCCTACGAGACCTACGGCACGCTCAACGCCGACAAGAGCAATGCCGTGCTCGTGTGCCATGCGCTCAACGCCTCGCACCATGTCGCCGGCAGCTACGCGGGTCAGCCCAAAAGCGAAGGCTGGTGGGACAACATGATCGGCCCGGGCAAGAGCGTGGACACCCAGCGCTTTTTCGTGATCGGCATCAACAACCCCGGCTCGTGCTTTGGCTCCACCGGCCCGATGGACGTGAACCCGGCCACGGGTGAGGTCTATGGCGCGGATTTTCCCGTGCTCACCGTCGAGGACTGGGTCAACGCGCAGGCGCTGCTGCTGGACCGCCTCGGGATCACGCGGCTCGCGGCCGTGATGGGCGGGAGCCTCGGCGGCATGCAGGCGCTGTCGTGGACGCTGCAGTACCCCGAGCGCGTGCGCCACGCCATCGTCGTCGCCAGCGCCCCCAATCTCTCGGCCGAGAACATCGCGTTCAACGAGGTGGCACGCCGCGCCATCGCCACCGACCCGGATTTTCACGGCGGCAACTACTACCGCCACGGCGTCGTTCCGCAGCGCGGCCTGCGCATCGCCCGCATGATCGGGCACATCACCTATCTCTCCGACGACGTGATGAACGCCAAGTTCGGCCGCGAGCTGCGCGAGGCGGTGGACGGCGTGGTGCGCAGCGACTACCACTACAGCACGCAGGACGTGGAGTTCCAGATCGAGAGCTATCTGCGCTACCAGGGCGACAAGTTCAGCAGCTACTTCGACGCCAACACCTACCTCCTGATCACCCGCGCGCTGGATTATTTCGATCCGGCGCGCACGCACGGCGGCGACCTCACGCAGGCGCTGGCCGTCACGCGGGCGAAATTTCTGCTGGTGAGCTTTTCCACCGACTGGCGCTTCGCGCCCGCGCGCTCGCGCGAGACGGTGCACGCGCTGCTGGAAAACCGCCGCGACGTGAGCTACGCCGAGATCGATGCGCCGCACGGGCACGATGCCTTTTTGCTCGATGACCCTCGCTACATGAGCGTGGTGCGCTCTTATTTCGATGGCATCGCCAAGGAGCTTTCATGAGCGACCACTCCACGATGCAATCCATCGCGCGGCTCGTCCCCGAGGGCAGCCGCGTGCTCGACCTGGGCTGCGGCGATGGCGCGCTGCTCGAGCTGCTGCAGCGCACGCGCGGCTGCAGCGGCTACGGCATCGAGATCGCCGACGCCAATGTGCTCGCCTGCGTGCGCCGCGGCGTCAACGTGATCCAGCTCAACCTGGACGAGGGCCTGGCGATGTTCGCCGACAACAGCTTCGACGTGGTGCTGCAGATCGACACGCTGCAGCACCTGCGCAACGCCGAGGTGATGCTGCGCGAGACCGCGCGCGTGGGCCAAAGCGGCATCGTCGCCTTCCCCAACTTCGCGCACTGGCCCAACCGCCTGTCGGTGCTGCGCGGCAGGATGCCGGTGACGAGCCGCCTGCCATATCAGTGGTACGACACGCCCAACATCCGCGTCGGCACGTATGCGGACTTCGAGGTGCTGGCGCGGCGCAACAAGCTGCGCATCCTCGACGCCTTCGGGCTGGAAGAGGGCCGCGAGGTGCGCCGCTGGCCCAATCTGCTCGCGAGCACGGCGGTGTTCCGCTTCGAGCACGACTGAGCGGGCGGCAGCGGCAAATCCGCACTTGCAAAGCAGGTTCCCCTGGAAAGCCGGCTCGTGCCCCATTTCAAGAGCCTAGACTGCGACATCCGGCGGTTTTGCGAACCGCGTTTTCCCATGAGAGTCCATCGCCATGTCACAACGCATTGAATACAAGGACGCCTCGCCCGAGGCGTTCAAGGCCCTGCTGCACACCGAAATGCAGGTCCACAAGAGCGGGCTGCAAGAGTCGCTGATCGAGCTCGTGAAGATGCGCGCCTCGCAGATCAACGGCTGCGCCTATTGCCTGGACATGCACAGCAAGGATGCCATCGCCCAGGGCGAGAGCACCACGCGCCTGTTCGTGCTCTCGGCCTGGCGCGAGGCGCCGCACCTGTACAGCGAGCGCGAGCGCGCCGCCCTCGCCTGGACCGAGGCCGTGACGCGCATCGCCGACGGCGAGGTCTCCGACGAGATCTACGCCGAGGCACGCAGGCACTTCGACGAGAAGGGCCTCGTCGATCTGACGCTGGCGGTGATCGCCATCAACGGCTGGAACCGCATGGCGATCGCCTTCCACGCCAAGGCGGGCGACTACGTGAGTCCGCACGGCAAGAAGTAGCCAAGCCGCTACCATCGCGGCATGAGCACGCCGCTGCTGCGCCTGAACCATCCGCCGGAGCTTTACTACCTGATCGAGCACCAGGTCTGGGCGCGGCTGCAGGCCGACGGCGCCAGCGCCACGGTGGGCATCACCGCGCTCGGCCTCGCGCTCTCGGGCGAGATCTACATGTGCCGTCCCAAGCGCGTGGGCACCGAGCTCGCGCAGGGCGCCACCGTCGCCGTCGTCGAGCTCTCCAAATCCATCGTGGCGGTGAAGACCGCCGTCTCGGGCACGATCATCGAGATCAATCCGCGGCTGGATGAGCGCCCGCGCCTCGTGGACCAGGACCCGTACGGCGCGGGCTGGATCGCGCGCCTGCGCCTTTCGAATTTCGCGGCCGATGTGCCGCAGCTCGTGCACGGCGACGCGGTGGCCGCGGCCATGGCCCGGCACGCCCACAGCAACGGCGTGGAGCTCGCGCCGCCCGCCGCGTCATGAGCTTCACGGCGCACGACGCGGCGGGCATCGCGATCATGCTCTGGTCGGCCGACGCCAGCTGCCCCGAGCGCCTGGCCACGCCGTTCTTTCACGCCGCCGCCGCCGCCGCCATGGACGTGCCGGTGGAGCTGTACTTCACCGCCGCCAGCGTGCAGCTGCTCGTGCCCGGCGTGGCCGCGCGCCTGCGCGCCAGCGCGCGCACGGACAAGACCATCGCCGACAACCTGCAGGAAGCGGTGGAGCTCGGCGCGCGGCTGTTCGCCTGCTCGGACGCGCTCGCGGCGCAGGGCATCGCCTTGGACACGCTCCTGCCCGGCTGCGCGCGCGGCGGCGCGGTGCAGTTCATGGCGCGGGCGATCGACCTGCGCTGGCGCACGCTGGTGTTTTGAGAATGCTTGAAAAGTGAGCTGCTTGCGCTTGTTTCACGCGGTTTTCAAATTATTTTTGCGTTGAAATCTTTTGTCATCAAGCGCGAACAGCTATGCAAACAGAAGTGGCGGAAGGGCATGGGAGTCGAACCCACCCGGCGGCGCTTGGCGCCGCCCACCGGGTTTGAAGCCCGGCCCACCCACCAGGATGGTTGCCCTTCCGTGTCGCGCTACACCACCGGCTCCGGCGCAAACAGCGTGCAGTCCGCGCGCAGTTTGTGCATGTCGCCCACGCGGCGCGTGTAGCCGATGCGATCGAAGTATTCCAGAATCTGAATGGCCCGCTTGCGCCCGAGGCCGGTCGCGTCGCGAAACTGTGCGGCCAGCACCACACCGCCGTGCGCCGCGCCGACGCCACGCGCCAGCTGAGCGAGTTCATGCATCGTCGGCGGCGGGTAGTACAGGTCCTTGACGATCTGGTGCAGCTCACCGCGGCGCGCCAGGCGCGCGAGCGTGGTGCGCACCAGCGGCTCGGGCTCTTTCGTGTCGCGCGCCATGTCGCGCGCCCAGGCGCCCTCGAAGCGCGCGGCGGCGAGCAGCGGCGCCACCTTCTGCGCGATGCGCGTCTCGGTCTCCGAGAGCTGCGCGCCGTGCTCGGGCAGGTGCACCACCGCGCCGTGCAACACCACCTGCCCCGCCGCCGCCATGCTCGCGAGCAGCGCTTGCCAGAGCGCGGGCGGCAGGCGCGGGGTGGCCAGGCGGCGCAGGCGCGCGCTGTCCGGGCCCAGCTCGTCCGGCTGGCGCCCATGAAAGGCGGCGAGCGCCGCCAGCGCCGCGGCGGCGCTCGCCTGTGCTTGCGCGGCACCCAGCGCCTGCCCGCCCTGCGCGAGCGCGGCCTTTTTTTCGAAGTCATCCGGCAGACCCGCCAGCCCCTGCGCGGCGGCAAAACGCGCCAGGTCCACCCCGTGGGGCGTCGCGGCGAGCAGGGCCGAGAAGCGCTCGCCGCGGCCGGGCTGGCGCAGCGCCGCCAGTTCCGCCAGGCGCTGCGGCGTGCGCCGGTAGCGCGTGGGCGCGAACGGGTCGAGCACGCGGCCACCGGCGAGCGTGCGGCTCGCGGCGCTGTCGCGCAGCAGCACGCGCTCGTCATGCCAGGCGCCCACGGGGCTGGCCAGCACGAGCTGCACCAGCGCCGTGGCGCCGGGCGCGAGCCGCTCGGCATCGAGCAGCGCCACGGTGGCGGCCACGTGCGCCGCGCCGATGTGCGCCTGCACGTGCGCACCCGAGCGCAGCGGCTGCGCTTCGCCCGGCCAGAGCGTGAGCCAGGCATCGAGCCGCTGCGTGGCCAGCCGCACGGCAGGCGCCACAAGCCACTGCCCGCGCGCCACCGCCTCGCGCGCCAGTCCCGCGAGCCCCACGGCGCAGCGCTGCCCGGCCCACGCCTGCTGCACCGGCTGGTGTTGCGCCTGCAGACTGCGCACGCGCACCATGGCGGGGGCACCCGGGGTGGACGGCGCGAGCGCCAGCTCGTCGCCCACGCGCACGCAGCCCGCGTGGATGGTGCCAGCCACCACCGTGCCCATGCCCTGCAGGGTGAAGGCGCGGTCGATCGCGAGGCGAAACGCCAGCGGCTCCTGCGCCGCCGCGTCGGCGTGCGCCTGTTCCCGCGCGTCGGCGAGCAGCCGGGCGCGCAAGGCGTCGATGCCCGCGCCGGTCTGCGCACTGACCTCCACGATGGGCACGCCTTGCAGGCTCGTGCCCGCGAGCATCGTGGCGATCTCGGCGCGCAGCGTGGACACGCAGCCCTCGGCCGCGCGGTCGATCTTGGTGATCACCACCGCGCCGCGCGCAATCCCGAGCAGCGAGAGCACGGCCAGGTGCTCGCGCGTCTGCGGCATGGGGCCGTCGTCCGCGGCCACCAGCAGCAGCGCGTAGTCGATGCCGCTGGCGCCCGCGACCATCGTGTGCACCAGCCGCTCGTGACCGGGTACGTCGATGAAGCCGATGCGCTCGCCACCCGGCGCATCGAGAAAAGCGTAGCCCAGCTCGATGCTGATGCCGCGCTTCTTCTCCTCGGGCAGGCGGTCGGTATCGACCCCGGTGAGTGCGTGCACCAGCGTGGTCTTGCCGTGATCGATATGGCCTGCGGTCCCGACGATCATGGAGGGCTCGGTCGATGGCGATCAGCGCTTGCCGGGCAGGCGCAAAAGGCCGATCTGATCCAGAAGCTGCGCCGGCCTTTCGAGGCAGCGCATGTCCAGCAGCAACCGGTCTTCGTGGATGCGCCCGATCACCGGCATGGGCAGGGCACGCAATGCGGCGCACAGGGCTTCGAGCGCCCGGCCCGTTCCCGCCGTGTCCACCGGCGCGAGCGCCAGGCCGCTGGACGGCAGGCGCTCCACGGGCAGCGACCCCGAACCGATCTGCCCCTGCAGCGCCACCTGCTGCACGCTGTAGCGCGGCGCCAGCGCCACCTGCAGTGCGGGCGCCGCGGCGCGGGCCGTGGCTTCGATCGCGGCCAGCGGCCGCGTGAGCAGGCGCAGCGTGGGCAGGTCCTGCGTCAGGCGCTCGGGGCGCAGGTACAGCCGCAGCGTGGCCTCGAGCGCCGCCAGCGGCAGTTTGCTCATGCGCAGCGCGCGCTTCATGGGGTGCGCCTTGATGCGCGCCACGAGATCCTTGCGCCCGACGATGAGACCCGCCTGCGGGCCGCCCAGCAGCTTGTCGCCGCTGAAGGTCACGAGCGCGCAGCCATCGGCCAGCATCTGCCGCGGCGTCGGCTCCAGGGGCAGGCCGTAGGCGCTCAGGTCGATCAGCGCGCCGCTGCCCAGGTCGGTCACCAGCGGCAGGCCGTGCGCGGCGGCGATCGGCGCGAGCTGTGCCTCGGCCACGGCGCTGGTGAAGCCCTGCACCTGGTAGTTGCTGGTGTGCACCTTCATGAGCAGCGCGGTGTGTTCGCCGATCGCGCCTTCGTAATCGCGCGGGTGGGTGCGGTTGGTCGTGCCCACCTCGACGAGACGCGCGCCCGCGCTCTGCATCACGTCGGGCATGCGAAACGCGCCGCCGATCTCGACGAGCTCGCCGCGCGAGACGATCACCTCGCGCCCGCTGGCGAGCGCCGCCAGCGTGAGCAGCACGGCCGCCGCGTTGTTGTTCACCACCGTCGCGGCCTCGGCCCCGGTGAGCTCGCACAGCAGGCCTTCGACGATGCTGTCGCGGTCACCGCGCCGGCCCGTGACCAGATCGAACTCCAGGTTGTTGGGCGCGGCCATCATTGCGGCGATGTGCGCGATGGCGGCTTCGGGCAGCAACGCGCGCCCGAGGTTGGTGTGCAGCACCGTGCCCGTGAGGTTGAGCACGGTGCGCATGCGCGGCGCCAGGCGCTCGTGCACGCGCCGCGCCAGCGCATCGGCCAGCGCATCGGGCGCCAGCGCGTCCACGCCCAGGCCGCCGGCCACAGCCAGTGCGCGCAGCTCGGTCAACAGCGCGCGCGCCGTCTGGGCCACCAGCGTGTGGCCATGCGCCATGACCAGCGCCTGCACGGCCGACAGGCGCAGCAAACGATCGAGCGCTGGCAGATCCTGCGGCCGGGCGGCATTCGACGTATGGGGTTCGGCCGACGAACCGTGAACCACGGATTCTTCAGGCAGCAGCATCAAGGGGCTCCCGGTTCGGCTTCAGGATCGCCAAAAAGCAGCAGCATGTTGGTGCCACTGCGCACGTAGCCCTCCTCGGACACCAGAAGATCGAGCGTGAGCGTGGCCAGATCGTCGGCCACGGGCTCGACATGCACCTCGCGCGCCATGTGCATGGTCTTGAGGTAATGGTGGCATTCGTCGCAGGTCTCGGCCTCGATCGCGGGTGCCTTCTCGGGTTCGGCGGTGGCCTGGGCGGACTGCAGGCCGCGGTAGCGCACGCTCTTGTCGGAGAAGCACTGCGTGCACTGCACACGCTCCATCAGCCACTGTGTGCCGCACAGACTGCAGCACAGGTAGCGCTGGCCTTCCTGCCGGCCGCCCACGCGCGTGAGGCTGGCCACGGGCGCACTGCCGCAGCAGGGGCAGCGGTTGCTGTTCTCGACCGGGTGAAAAACCTTCGGGCCCAACGCGCTGGTGCGCGTGACCAGGTGCGCCCAATACAGCTGCAGGCCCGCGGCAATGAGCGGCGCCGTGGCCAGGTCGAGCCCCAGCGTGATGCCCGCGAGCAGCCGGTCGGCCTGCTGCTCCAGCGTCTGGTCGGGCAGGCCGATGACGGCCGACACGCCCGTGCGCGCCGGGCTGTCGGCCGGGAGCTTGCCAAGCACCTGCGCCAGCAGCGCGCGCAGTTCGCCGCGCCAGGCCGGATCGCGCGGCCAGGCCTCGGTGGCCAGCAGGGGCCGCCCTTCGGCCGCGGCCGCGTCGATCTGTTCCTGCGTGGGCAGGGGCACCGGCGCGAACTCGGACAGGCGCGCATGCTGCGCCTCGCAGACCACGGCCATGAACATCAGGTAGTCGCGCATCGGATGGTCCGCGGCTTTCTGGCGCAGACGCAGCGCGCGCTCGGCAAAGAGGCTGGCGCGCTTGGGCAGGAGCAGCAGCGGCACGTCGATCGACGAGCGCAGTGCAATCTCTTCGGGCGTGTGCTGAAACGGTTGGTAGTCGGGCGAGTTCAAGGGCGTATCGGCAAAAAAGAAGCTGCCCCGGCGCATCAGGCGCCCGCAGGCAGCTCGTGTTTCAACAAAAGGGCTTCTTCATTTCTTGGAGGCCTTCATCTGGTCGCGATACCACAGCGGATGGTGATGTCTGGCCCAGGCGCTGCTGACGCTGCCGCGCACCATCGCGCCCAGCGTGCCTTTGACCCAGATGGCCGCATAGGCATGCACGATCACCCCGAGCACGAGCACGAAGGCCGCGAGCGCATGCAGCAGAACGGCCACGCGCTGCAGCGGAATCGGCACGCTGGCGGCGAACCAGGCTTGCCAGAACATGACCCCCGTCACCAGCAGCACGACAAGGCACAGCGTGAACAGCCAGAAGACGACCTTCTGCCCCCCGTTGTACTTGCCCACGGCGGGCATTTTCACGGCGTTGCCCTTGGAGATCATCGCACCGGCCTTGCCCAGCCACTCGGAGTCTTCCTTGCGCCAGACGTTGGCCCCCACGAACATGAAGAACATGCCCAGGAACAGCACGAACATCGCGATGCCGAGGTAAGGATGCAGGATGCGCGTCCACTGCGGGCCGCCCAGCAGGTTGCTGAGCCAGAACAGCGCCGGGTGAAAGAGCGCGAAGCCCGAGGCGGCCGCGAGCACGAAGCACGTGACCACCGCCCAGTGGTTGGAGCGCTGGCCCGCGTCGTAACGTTGCACTTGGGGGGTTTTCATGACCGGTCTCCTTGCGTGCTGTTCTCGGTTTCATCTTCCGGCGCCTCCAGCGGCCCCTTGCGCAGGTAGTGGAACCACCCGGCAAACGCCGCGCCCACCATGACCGCCAGGCCGATGGGCTTGGCCAGCCCCTTCCAGAGCGAGACCATGGGGCTGATGCTCGGATCGCGCGGCAGGCCCGTGAGCTCGGGCCGGTCGGCGTGCTTGAGCACGTACATGACGTGCGTGCCCCCCACGCCCGCCGGGTTGTAGACCCCGGCGTTCTTGTAGCCGCGCTCCTTGAGCTCGGCGGTGCGCTGCACCGCGTGCTCGAGCATGTCTTCCTTGGGCCCGAAGGTGATCGAGCCCGTGGGGCAGGCCTTGACGCAGGCGGGCTCGATCCCCTCGCTCACCCGGTCGGAGCACAAGGAGCATTTGTACGCCTTGTTGTCCTTGGGGCTGATGCGCGGGATGTCGAACGGGCAGCCCTTGATGCAGTAGCCGCAGCCGATGCAGTGCTCGCTGATGAAGTCCACGATGCCGTTGGCGTACTTGACGATGGCCCCGGGCGAAGGGCAGGCCTTCAGGCACCCGGGGTCTTCGCAGTGCATGCAGCCGTCCTTGCGGATCAGCCATTCGAGATGATCCTGCTCGGGCTCCACCTCGAAGTAACGCATCAGCGTCCAGGTCTGGCCGGACAGGTCGGCCGGGTTGTCGTAGACACCGATGTTGGTGCCCACCTCGTCGCGCAGGTCGTTCCACTCCGAGCACGCCACCTGGCAGGCCTTGCAGCCGATGCACTTGGAGACGTCGATCAGCTTGGCGACCTCCGTCACGTGGGTGCGCGCCTGGGGCGGGGGTGTCGTCGTGGCCGAGCGGGCGACCACATCCAGTGATTGCAGACTCGACATGGCTACACCTTTTCAATGTTGACGAGGAAGGCCTTGAACTCCGGCGTCTGCGAGTTGGCGTCGCCCACGAACGGCGTCAACGCATTGGCCAGGTAACCATTCTTCGTCTGTCCCTTGAAGCCCCAGTGGAACGGTATGCCCACCAGGTGCACCTGCTTGCCATCCACGTTGAACGGCTTGATGCGCTTGGTGACCACGGCCTTGGTGATGATGCTCGCACGGATGCTGCTGATCTTCACCTTGTCACCCTTCTTGATGCCCTTCTCCTTCGCCAACTCTTCGCTGATCTCGACGAAGGCCTCGGGCTGCATGATGGCGTTGAGCCGCGCGTGCTTGGTCCAGGTGTGGAAGTGCTCGGTCAGGCGGTAGGTGGTCGCGGTGTAGGGGAACTCCTCCTTCTTGCCAAAGGCATCCATGTCGCTCTTGAACACCCGGGCGGCCGGATTGCTGATCGCCTTGGGGTTGTCCGGGTGCAGCGGATTCACGCCGATCGGCGTCTCGAACGGTTCGTAGTGCTCGGGGAAGGGGCCGTCCGCCATGCCGATCGAGTGCAGCCGCGCCACGCCCTCGGGGTTCATGATGAACGAGCCCATGCCGATCTCCGGCTTGGCCGAGGGCAGCATGTCGGGCACGTCCGCGCCGGTCCAGGCCGTGCCGTTCCAGTACTCGTACTTCTTGTTGGGCGCCCAGGGCTTGCCGTCCTTGTCCGCGCTCGCGCGGTTGTAGAGGATGCGCCGGTTGGCCGGCCAGGAGAAGCCGAAGTTCTGGTACACGCCCCAGCCCGTGGGGTCCTCCAGGCTGCGGCGCGCCGTCAGGTTGCCGGCCTCGGACCAGGCCCCGGCGTACAGCCAGTTGCCGCAGGCGGTGGAGCCGTCGTCGCGCAGCATGGCGAAGCCCGGCACCTGCTGGCCCGCCTTCACGAGCACCGCGGGCGGTGCGGAAGGATTGGCCGGGTCGGGTGGCGCATGCACGTCGCTGATCGCCTTGCCGCTGATCTCCTTGAGCAGTTCGCTGGACGTGGGCTCATGCGGGATGACGTAGGGCCAGTCCAGGTTGAGGATGGGATCGGGGAAGGCACCGCCGTCCTTGGCGTACATCTCACGCAGCTTCACGAAGAGCTGAGCCATGATCTCCGAATCGACCTTGGCCTCGCCGGGCGGCTCGACGGCGGCTTCCTTCCAGATCGCGACGCGGCTGGAATTGGTGAAGCTGCCCTGCTCCTCGGCGAAGCACGCGGTCGGCAGACGGAAGACCTCGGTCTGGATGGACTCGGGCTTGACGTCGTTGAACTCGCCGAAGTTCTGCCAGAACTCGCCGGTTTCCGACTCGAGCGGATCGATCATCACGAGGTATTTCAACTTCATGAGCGCCGCCGACAGCTTGTTCTTGTTGGACACCGTGGCCAGCGGGTTGAAGCCCTGCGAGATGAAGCCGCCCACCTTGCCCTGGTGCATCAGCTCGAAGATGTGCATCACGTCAAAGCCACCGGGGAACTTGGGCACCCAGTCGTAGCAGAAGTCGTTTTCCTTGGTCGCGGCCTTGCCGTAGTAAGACTTCATCAGGCTCACGTAAAAGCGCGAGAAGTTGCTCCAGTAGTTGAACTGGTTGGGCCGCATGGCCTTGGGCGTGAGCCGCTTGATGTAGCCCTCGAACGTGGTGTCGGTATCCATGGGCGCACCCAGGTAGCCCGAGAGCACCTCGGCGTAGGCGTTCATGTCGGTCACGCCCTGCACGTTGGAATGCCCGCGCAGCGCGTTCACGCCGCCGCCCGGCCGTCCCATGTTCCCGAGCAGCAGCTGGATCATCGCCATGGTGCGGATGTTCTGGCTGCCCACGGTGTGCTGCGTCCAGCCCAGCGCATACAGGATGGTGCTGGTCTTGTCGGGCGCGGACATCTCGCCCAGCATCTCGCAGATCTTCAGGAACTTGTCCTGCGGCGTACCGCAGATGCGCGAGACCATCTCGGGCGTGTAGCGGCTGTAGTGCTTCTTGAGCTGCTGGTAGACGCACAGCGGATCCTGCATCGTCTCATCGACCTTGACAAAGCCGTCCTCGCCCAGCTGATAGCCCCAGGTGGACTTGTCGTACTTGCGCGTGGCCTCGTCGTAGCCGCTGAAGATGCCGTTTTCCAGCTTGAAGCCGGGCTTGAGCAGGAAGGTGGCGTCGGTGTTGAACTTGACGTAGTCGTGGTGGATCTTGTCGTTCGTGAGCAGCCAGTTGATGACGCCGCCCAGGAAGGCGATGTCGGTGCCGTTGCGAATCGGTGCATAGAAGTCCGCGACCGCGGACGTGCGGTTGAAGCGCGGGTCCACCGAAATCAGCCGGGCCTTGCGTTTCTGCATGGCCTCCACCACCCATTTGAAACCAACCGGGTGGGCTTCGGCGGCATTGCCGCCCATCACAAGAATCAGATCGGCATTTTTAATGTCGGTCCATGAATTGGTCATCGCTCCGCGACCGAATGTCGGGCCCAGACTGGTCACCGTCGGTGCGTGTCAGACGCGTGCTTGTGTATCGATTCCCACCATGCCAAGGGCGCGCGCGACCTTGACGGACAGATAGCTTGATTCGTTGCTCGAGGAACTGCAGATCAGAAACCCGGTGGAGAGCCAGCGGTTGACCGTGACGCCCGCATCGTTCTTCGTCTGGAAGTTCGCATCGCGGTCCGCCTTCATGTGCTTGGCGATGCGCGTGAGCGCCTCATCCCAGGAAATGCGCTTCCATTCCTTGGTGCCGGGCTCGCGCACCTCGGGGAACTTGACGCGGGCCGGGGAGTTGATCATGTCCATCACGCCCGCGCCCTTGGGGCACAGCGAGCCGCGGCTCACCGGGTTGCTCGGGTCGCCCTCGACGTGGATGACCTTGCGCGTGGCGTTTTTCGCCTTGTCGCCCAAGGTGTAGATCAGCATGCCGCAACTCACCGAGCAGTACGGGCAGGTACTGCGGGTGACCGTGGCGGCCGTGAGTTTGTAAGCGCGTGTCTCGGCCAGCGCGGCGGTGGGCGAAAAACCCAGGGCCACCATGCTGGAGCCGATCAGCCCCGCCGCGCTGACGCGGAAGAACTGTCTTCGGTGCATGTCCATCGGAACTCTCCTTTCGGGTGTGGAGAAAATCATGCTCCGACGGACGCCAGAAACCCTTCCATCGGAAGATGCAAGGCCAGTCTAGGGTCTAAAAAAATACTGTCACCTAAGGTAAACCCTAGGGAAAGTCGCCGGTGCGCCTCACGCGCTCCCGGGCCGAATCTCAGTCGCGCAGGCGCTGCCCATCGACGAAAACATGCAAACTGCGCTCGGGCATCCGTATCCATGGCTCGTTGCGCGTGAGCGGCGCCGTGGCGATCACGGCCACGCGGTCCGTCGGCGTGGTGCAGGTGGAAAAGTCCAGGCTCAGGTCTTCGTCGCTCAACTGCGCCACGGCGAATGGGTGCTGGCGCTCGATGCAGTGCAGCTGCGTGCTCGCATGCGCCCACAGCGCACGGCCGTTGGAGAGCAGGAAGTTGAAGCTGCCGTGCGGTGCGATGCGCGCCGCCAGTTCGCGCAGCGTGAGCGTGAGCTCGCGCACGCTGGGCGCGCCCGCGTGCGACTTGGCCAGCTCCTGCATGATCCAGCAGAAGACGTGTTCGCTGTCGGTGCTGCCCACGGGGTGAAAGCTCGCGTGCAGGCGCGGGCGGAAGTCCTTCAGATCGCCGTTGTGCGCGAACACCCAGTACTGCCCCCAGAGCTCGCGCACGAAGGGGTGGCAGTTCTCCAGCCGCACCTCACCCTGCGTGGCCTTGCGGATGTGGGCGATGACGTTGCGGCTCTTGATCGGGTAGCGGCGAATCAGCTCGGCGACGGGCGAATCCACCGCGCGTTCGTGATCGACGAAATGCCGCAAGCCCTTGCCCTCGAAGAAGGCGATGCCCCAGCCATCGACGTGATCGGCCGTGTGGCCCGCGCGCTCGGCAAAGCCAGTGAAGCTGAAGGTCACGTCGGTGGGGGTGTTGGCATTCATGCCCAGGAGCTGACACATGGGCAAATTATCGGGGTTGCCGACAGGGTCAAGCCTCGCCTTGAGGGCCCGCATTGAAAATCCCCAGCCATGCCCGGGACGTGCTCGGCAAAAAGCAGAGCGCTCATCGTGTAAGCTTCGAGTAAGACGTCTTACCAATTGCGCGCCAGGCAGGCGCGCGCAGGAGTCATCCACATGCAGATAGGGGTACCCGCCGAGACACTGGCCGAAGAGAAACGCGTGGCCACCGTGCCTGACGTCGTCGAGAAAATCATCAAGCTCGGCTTCCGTGTCGCCATCGAATCGGGCGCGGGCGACGCAGCCCATTTCAGCGATGACGCCTATCGCTGCGCCGGGGCCGAGGTGCTGCCCGACGCGGCCACGCTCTGGGCCCGGTCGGACATCGTGCTCAAGGTGCGCCCACCGACCAGCGAGGAGGTGGCGCTGATGCGCGACGGCGGCACGCTGATCGGCTTCGTCTGGCCGGCGCAGCACCCCGAGCTGATGCAGCAGCTCGCCGCCAAAAAAACCACGGTGCTGGCGATCGACTGCCTGCCGCGCACGCTGAGCCGGGCGCAGAAGATGGATGCGCTCACGTCCACGGCGGGCGTCTCGGGCTACCGTGCCGTGATCGAGGCGGCCAACGCCTTCGGGCGTTTTTTCAACGGCCAGATCACGGCGGCGGGCAAGGTGCCCCCGGCCAAGGTGTTCATTGCCGGTGCGGGCGTGGCGGGTCTCGCGGCCATCGGCACGGCGGCCAACCTGGGCGCCATCGTGCGCGCCAACGACACGCGCGCCGAGGTGGCCGACCAGGTCAAGTCGCTGGGCGGCGAGTTCGTCAAGGTCGATTACGAGGAAGAGGGATCGGGCGGCGGCGGCTACGCCAAGGTCATGAGCGAGGGTTTCCAGGCCGCGCAGCGCAAGATGTACGCTGAGCAGGCCAGGGATGCGGACATCATCATCACCACCGCGCTGATTCCCGGCAAACCCGCGCCCAAGCTCATCACCGCCGAAATGGTGCAGAGCATGAAGCCCGGCAGCGTGATCGTGGACATGGCGGGCGAGCAGGGCGGCAACTGCGAGCTCACCGTGCCGGGCGAGGCCGTGGTGCGCCACGGCGTGACCATCATCGGGTACACCGACCTCGCCTCGCGCCTGGCCCGGCAGTCGTCCACCCTGTACGCCACCAACCTGCTGCGCCTGCTCGAAGAGCTGTGCAAGGCCAAGGACGGCGTGGCGCTGGTCAACATGGACGATGACGCGATCCGGGGCCTGACCGTGATCAAGGAAGGCGAAATCACCTGGCCCGCGCCGCCGCTGCAGCAGGCACCCAAGCCCGCACCCAAAGCCGCGGCCGCGCCGGTGGCGGAGAAGAAGTCCGCGCACGGCGCGGGCGCGCCGATGTCGGGCAGGGCGCTCGGCATCGTCTTCGCCGTGCTCGCCGTGTTGTTCTGGGCCATCGGCGCCTACGCGCCCGCCGCCTTCCTGGGCCACTTCACGGTGTTCGTGCTGGCCTGCTTCATCGGCTACATGGTGGTGTGGAACGTTACGCCCGCGCTGCACACGCCGCTGATGAGCGTGACCAACGCCATCTCCAGCATCATCGCCATCGGCGCGCTGATCCAGATCGCACCACCCGGCGCGGGCACCGACGGACGGCCCGACACGCTCATCCTCTGGCTCGCGTTCGCGGCGCTGGTGCTCACGGGCGTCAACATGTTCGGCGGCTTCGCCGTCACACGCCGCATGCTGGCGATGTTCCGCAAGTAGGCCCCGCCGCCCCAACCAGAACCCGAACCCGAGGAAGAGAACAATCATGTCCGCAAGTCTCGTGACGGTGGCCTACCTGGGCGCCGCCATCCTGTTCGTCCTGAGCCTGGGAGGGCTCTCCAACCCCGAAACGTCCCGCCGCGGCAATCTGCTGGGCATGATCGGCATGGCGATCGCCGTGCTGGCCACGGTGTTCGGCCCACGCGTGCACGTCTCGGGCCTGGGCTGGATCGTGCTCGCGCTGGTGATCGGTGGCGGCGTCGGGCTGTGGGCCGCGCGCATCGTCAAGATGACGCAGATGCCCGAGCTGATCGCACTCATGCACAGCCTGGTGGGCCTGGCCGCCTGCGTGGTGGGTTTCGCCAGCTACGTGGATACGTCCATCCGGTTCGAAGGCTCGGAGAAGATCATCCACGAGGTGGAGATCTACCTCGGCATCCTGATCGGCGCCTACACCTTCTCGGGCTCGCTCATCGCCTTCGGCAAGCTCTCGGGCAAGATCGGCGGCAAGCCGCTGCTGCTGCCGGCACGCCACTGGATCAACCTGGTGGCGCTGCTGGTGGTGCTGTGGCTGGGCAGCCGCTTCCTTGCCGCGCCCGATGTGCAAGGCGGCATGACGCCGCTGCTCGTCATGACGGTGCTCGCCGTGCTGCTGGGCGTGCACATGATCATGGCCATCGGCGGCGCGGACATGCCCGTGGTCATTTCCATGCTCAACAGCTACTCGGGCTGGGCGGCAGCGGCCACGGGCTTCATGCTCAGCAACGACCTGCTGATCGTCACCGGCGCGCTGGTGGGCTCCAGCGGCGCCATCCTCTCCTACATCATGTGCAACGCGATGAACCGCAACTTCATCAGCGTGATTGCGGGCGGTTTCGGCTCCGGCGGCGGCGCGGCGGCGGCCAGGCAAGGCGACGCGGCCGAACCGCAGGGCGAGGTCACGCCCATTGGCGCCGGCGAAACAGCCGAGCTGCTGCGCGAAGCCAAACAGGTGATCATCGTGCCGGGCTACGGCATGGCGGTGGCGCAGGCCCAGCACACGGTGTACGAGATCACGCAGACGCTGCGCGAAAAAGGCGTGCAGGTGCGCTTTGCCATCCACCCCGTCGCCGGCCGCATGCCCGGCCACATGAACGTGCTGCTGGCCGAGGCCAAGGTGCCCTACGACATCGTGATGGAGATGGACGAGGTCAACGACGACTTCCCGGACACCGACGTGGCCATCGTCATCGGCGCCAACGACATCGTCAACCCCAGCGCGGCCGAGGATCCAGGCAGCCCGATCGCCGGCATGCCGGTGCTCGAGGTCTGGAAGGCCAGGACCTCCATCGTGATGAAGCGCTCCATGGCTTCGGGTTATGCCGGCGTGGACAACCCGCTGTTCTACAAGGAGAACAACCGCATGCTGTTCGGCGACGCCAAGAAGATGCTGGAGGAAGTGCTGGCCGCGCTCAAGGCATGAAACCCTTGTCCAGGGGGCACCTCCCGTGTTTCAGTTCCCTGGCGAGCGCGCATAATTTAAAAAAGCACGACCGTTCGTTTTATAAACCTCGCCGTCCCACTCCGATTTCGTAGCAGATTACCCAACCAGCATTGCAGGAGACTTTGATAATGACCGACCGCCCATGGCTTGCCGCCTATCCGCAAGGCGTCCCCGCGGACATCGACCCATCGCAATACCAGTCCCTGGTACAGCTGATGGAAGAGGCATTCACCAAATACGCCAACCGCACCGCCTACACCTTCATGGGCAAGGACACCACCTTCGCCCAGGCCGACGCGCAAAGCCGCCAGATGGCCGCCTATCTGCAGAGCCTGGGGCTGGCGCGCGGTGCGCGCGTGGCGCTGATGATGCCCAACATCCCGCAATACCCGGTGGCCATGGCCGCCGTGCTGCGCGCGGGCTACGTGGTGGTGAACGTCAACCCGCTCTACACCCCGCGTGAACTCGAGCACCAGCTCAAGGACTCGGGCGCGCAGGCCATCGTCATCCTGGAGAACTTCGCCACCACGCTGCAGGCGTGCCTGGCGAGCACGCCCATCAAGCACATCGTGCTGTGCGCCATGGGCGACCGGCTGGGCTTTCTCAAGGGCACGATCGTCAATTACGCGGTGCGCAACGTCAAGAAGATGGTGCCGCACTTCGAGCTGCCCGGCGCCGTGCGCTTCAACGACGCGCTGGACAAGGGCGCGGGCATGCCGCTTTCCAAGCCCGACCTCAAGCCCGACGACATCGCGCTGCTGCAGTACACCGGCGGCACCACGGGCGTCTCCAAGGGCGCGGTGCTGCTGCACCGCAACGTGATCGCCAACGTGCTGCAGTCCGAGGCCTGGAACGAGCCCGTGATGAGCCAGGTGCCCCAAGGCGAGCAACAGACCTCGGTGTGCGCGCTGCCGCTCTACCACATCTTCGCGTTCACGGTGAACATGATGCTGTCGATGCGCACGGGCGGCAAGACCATCCTGATCCCGAACCCGCGCGATCTGGCGGCCACGCTCAAGGAGCTCTCCAAGCACACCTTCCACAGCTTTCCGGCCGTGAACACGTTGTTCAACGGCCTCGCGCACCACCCCGACTTCAACACCGTCAACTGGAAGAACCTCAAGGTGTCCGTGGGCGGGGGCATGGCGGTGCAGGCCGCCGTGGCCCAGCTCTGGCTGGAGAAGACCGGCTGCCCGATCTGCGAGGGCTACGGCCTGTCGGAGACCAGCCCGTCGGCCACCTGCAACCCGGTCACGGTCAAGGAGTTTTCCGGCACCATCGGCGTGCCGATCCCGAGCACCTGGCTGCGCATCCTGGACAACGACGGCAACGACATTTCCGCCAGCGGCGAGCCCGGCGAAATCGCGATCAAGGGTCCGCAGGTCATGGCCGGCTACTGGCAGCGCCCGGACGAAACCGCCAAAGTCATGACGGCCGATGGCTACTTCAAGACCGGCGACATCGGCACCATGGACGAGCGCGGCTACTTCAAGATCGTGGACCGCAAGAAAGACATGATCCTGGTGAGCGGCTTCAACGTCTATCCCAACGAGGTGGAGGGCGTGGTCGCGCAGATGCCGGGCGTGCTCGAATGCGCCGTGGTGGGCGTGCCCGACGAGAAGACCGGCGAGGCGGTCAAGCTCGTGATCGTGCGCAGCGACCCCAGCCTCACCGAGGAGAAGGTGCGCGAGTATTGCCACCAGTACCTCACGGGCTACAAGCGCCCCAAGTACGTGGAATTCAGCACCGCCGACCTGCCCAAGTCCGCCGTGGGCAAGATCCTGCGGCGCGAACTGCGCGAAACGGCCTGAGCGCGGGGGTGGTCACGGCCATCCTCAGCGCCCTGCCCGAGGAGCAGGGCGGCTTGGCCGCCGCGCTCCAGGAGCACGCCACCAGCGACTGCGCGGGGCGCACGTTTCACACCGGCACGCTGCACGGGCAGCGCGTGGTGCTGGCGCTCTCGGGCATAGGCAAGGTGGCGGCGGCCATCACCGCCACGCTGCTCATCGAACGCTTTGGCGCGCGGCGCCTGATCTTCACCGGCGTGGCCGGTGGCCTGGGCAAGGGCGTGCGCGTGGGCGACGTGGTGGTGGCCCGCCACACGCTGCAGCACGACATGGACGCCTCGCCCATCTTCCCGCGCTGGGAACTGCCGCTGCGCGGCACGGCGCTGCTGGCGTGCGATACATCGCTCAGCGCTTTGCTTTTGAGAGCTGCCAACGCAAGTGTGGCGGGCGCAAGCACTCGATTTTCTCTAGAAAATCACGCACCCGCCCGCATCCACCACGGCCTGATCGTGAGCGGCGACCGCTTCGTGAGCACGGCCCGGGAATCGGCCCTGCTGCGCAGCGGGCTGCTGGCGGCCGGCCACGACGCGCTGGCGGTGGAAATGGAAGGCGCGGCCGTCGCCCAGGCGTGCAGCGACTACGGCGTGCCCTGCGCCATCCTGCGCACCATTTCAGACCGCGCCGACGACAGCGCGCATGTGGATTTCAGCCGCTTCGTGCGCGACGTGGCCAGCGGCTACGCCGAGCGCATCGTGCAGGCGCTGCTGCCCAGCCTTCCCCGTTGAGCTTCAGGCCAGCCAGCCGCGCTTGCGAAAGTAGAACATCGGCACCAGCGCGCTGGCGATCATCAGAACGATGGCGTACAGATAGCCGTGCTGCCACTCCAGCTCGGGCATGGCCTTGAAATTCATGCCGTAGACACTGGCGATCAGGGTGGGCGGCAGCAGCGCGACGCTAGCCACCGAGAAGATCTTGATGATCTTGTTCTGGTTGATGTTCAAGAAGCCGACCGTGGCGTCCATCAGGAAGTTGATCTTGTCGAAGAGAAACTGGGTGTGGCTGTCCAGCGATTCGATGTCGCGCAGGATCTGGCGCGCGTCCTCGAATTGCTCGGCGTTGAGCATGCGGCTGCGCATCATGAAGCTTACGGCGCGGCGCGTATCGAGCATGTTGCGCCGGATGCGCCCGTTCAGGTCTTCCTCCCAGGCGATGTCGGCCAGCACCTGCTGCGCATGCGTGTCCGTCATCTGCCCTTCAAGCACCTGCGTGCTGACCTTCTTGAGCTCGTCGTAGATGCCTTCGAGCGTGTCGGCCGAATACTCGACGTCGGTGTCGAAGAGGTTGAGCAGCGCCTCCTTCGCATCCTGGATCAGCCCCGGCGCACGGCGCGCGCGCATACGCACGAGGCGAAACACCGGCACGTCTTCCTCGTGGATGGAAAACAGCACGCCGCAGCTCTTGAGCTCGGTGTTGTGCTGATTCAGGATGAAGGCCACGCGCACCGAACGCGGGTCGTCGTCATCGTCGATCAGAAAGTCACTGCGAATGTGCAGCTCGCCGTTGTCTTCCTCGTAAAAACGCGCGGACTCCTCGATGTCGTCATCCATCGCGTCCTCGGGAATCGAGAGGCCGTAGTACTGCGAGACCGCGCGCTTTTCCTCGCGCGTGGGTGACTCCAGATCGACCCAGACCGGATTGAAGCGGGCCAGCTCATCCAGCGACTCGATTTCTTCCTGAACCAGCCGGCCGTTGACCAGCGAAAAAATGTTGAGCATGGCTCCTGCTCTCCCTGAAGATGGTTGTTCTGCGGCGGCAAGGGGGGTGCTTTCAGCGCCCCCGGATCGCCTAGGCAGATCGGGAGGCTGAAAGCCGACGACTGGGACTGGCTTCCATGGAGGGCTCTCCGTTGTGAGTCACCTGAAATTATGGCATCGGGGCCGAACCTGCCGCCAGCGCCATCGCGCGCTGCAGATCGGCCCAGGCCTCGCGCTTGGCCTTGGGCGCGCGCACCAGGTAGCTGGGCGCATAACTCACGACCACCGGCGTGCCGTCCGCCAGGCGGTGCCCGCGCGTGCGCAACAGCTCCAGTGGCTCGCTGCCACCGAGCACGCAGCGGGCCGCGCTCAAGCCCAGGACCAGCACGATGGCCGGCCGCAGATCGTCCAGCATCCGCTGCAAGGCCCGCGGGCCCTCGGGCGCGCCCTGCACCGCACGGCGCACCGTGCTGACGAAGACCGACGGCTCCCCTTTGAGCCCCATGGCCTGCAGCATGTTGTGCAGCAGATCACCGGCCTCGCCGCGGCCCGGATCATCCGGGGTGGGGCTGTCGAGCGCGATGAGCCAGCGGGGCACCGACGCGCCTGCGCCTGCCGCGCCGCCCGCTGCGGCATACAGAGGTCGCGGCGCCTCCAGGCGCCACGCGCTCCGAGGGGTGTGCGACGCGGGCGGTGCCGCGGCCGGGACGGGCGCAGCGGGCGGGGCCACCGGCGCCTGGCGCGCCACAACCGAGGTGGCGGCCGGGACCGGCCCGCGCGGCGCAGGCGCAGGCACCGTCATGGCGGGCGCCGGGGCCGGGGCCCACACGCGCACCCCCATTTCGGCCAGCATGGCCCGCCGACGCGCGTCGAGGGGATTCACAACGTCAGGCACATCACCACCGCATCCTCGCGCTGCCCCTGCGCGGCCGGGTAATAGTTGCGGCGCACCCCCGTGCCGTGAAAACCGCAGGCCGCATAGACCGCGCGGGCGCGTTCGTTGCTCACGCGCACTTCAAGCCAGAGCGTGCGCGCGCCCCGGCCCCGTGCCCACAGGGCCATGGCTTCGAGCATCAACCGCGCCCAGCCCTGGCGCTGGTGCTTCGGCGCCACGGTGATGTTGAGCAGATGGGCCTCCTGCACGCCCATCATGACCACGAAATAGCCGAGCATCTCTTCGCCCGCCATCAGCGCCTGGCACTCGTAGCCGACGTTGATCGAATCGAGAAAATTCCCCCGGCTCCAGGGCTGCACATAGGCCGCCTGCTCGATCGCCATGAGCGCATCCAGATGCGCGAGCGTGAGCGGCACGAACGTCGCCTGCGGGGCCAGCACCGCGCTCATGCGTGCTCCACGCGCGCCGCCTCGCGCTCCGCCGTGGTCTGCGCCACCTTGTCGCGCACATACAGGGGCAGGGCCTGATCGGCGGTGACCGCGCCGCCCCGGGCGATCAGCGCCGGCGCCAGGCGCAGCAGGGCGCGGGCGGTCGGCAGTGCCGCCACATGCGGGGCGGTGGGCGCCAGCCGCTGCCCGTAGGCCGGATCGGCATTGCCCGCCAGCGTCCAGCCCGGGGGAACGCACACCGCCTCGGGCGCGAGCAGCCGCGCCTCGCCCGGCAGGTGCCACAGCTGCTCACGGTCATCCCAGACGCAGTCGGCCGCATAGACCTCGCCCATGCGCGCATCGAGCGTCGCCAGCACCCGGGTGCAGCCGCAGGCCTGCCGCGCTTCTTCCGCCACGGCCATCAGGGTAGGCACGGGCAGGACGGGCACGCCCGCGCCAGAGCGCACGCCCAGGGCCAGGCCCTGCGCCACGGCGCACGCGGTGCGCAGCCCGGTGAACGAGCCCGGCCCCTGGCCGAACACGATGGCGTCGAGCCGATCCAGCGAGGTACCGGCCCGCGCCAGCAGATCCAGGAGAGCCGGGATCAGCGTGTGCGAGGCCTGCGCCCCGCCCGCGCCCTCGTGCGTCAGCACACGCTCGTGCGCCCGCACGGCGACGGACAGCCGTTCGGTACTGGTGTCAAAGGCAAGGAGATCCATGTCGGCTCGATTATCCGGTTTTAGACTCTCGCGCATCATGCGTTTGCTTAGACCCTTGACACTGACCTGCCTGCTGCTGTGGGGCGCGCTGGCGGGCCATCCGGGCCACGCCGCACCGGCTCGGCAAGCCGGGTCCGGCGGCCTGCCCACCGCCGTTGCCGCGGCGCTGCAGCGCGCCAAGGTGCCACAGGACGCCCTCTCCGCCGTCGTGCTGCCGGTGCAGGGCGCCGACGCGCGCCTGGCCTGGCATGGCGAGGTGATGCGCAACCCCGCCTCGGTGATGAAGCTCGTGACCACCTACGCGGCGCTGGAGCTGCTGGGCCCGGCCTACACGTGGCAGACGCCGGTCTACGTGCAGGGCACGCTGCACGACGGCACGCTCAAGGGCCAGGTCTACATCCGGGGCCAGGGCGATCCGAAACTCGTGGTCGAGCGCCTGTGGCTGATGCTCAGGCGCCTGCAGGGCCAGGGCGTGAGGCATATCGAGGGTGACATCGTGCTCGACCGCAGCGCGTTTTCCATCGCTGCGCGTGATCCCGGCGATTTTGACGACGAACCCTGGCGGCCCTACAACGTCGCGCCCGATGCGTTGCTCGTGAATTTCAACGCCCTCACGCTGAACTTCATCCCGGACGTGGCGGCGGGTATCGCGCGCATTGCCTTCGAGCCGCCACTGGTTCACCTGCAGATCCCGGGCAGCGTGCCTCTGGCGCCGGAACAGGCGGCCTGCGGCGACTGGCGCGCCGGTTTGCAGGCCGATTTTTCGCAAACCGGCCGCATCGTGCTGGCGGGCAGCTACCCGAGCGCCTGCGGCGAACGCCGGTGGTCCGCCGCACCCGCCGATCCCCAGGGCTTTGCCGCGCGAGCGATCGAAGGCATGTGGCGGGCGCTGGGCGGCACGCTCACGGGCGTGGTGCGTGACGGGCAGGTGCCCGATCAACTGCAACCGGTGTTCTCCAGCACCTCGCCCACGCTGGCTGAAGTGATACGCGACATCAACAAATACAGCAACAACGTGATGGCGCAGCAGGTTCTGCTCACGCTGGGCCGGGAGCAGACGGGCACGGGCACGCTGCAGAGCGCGCGCACCGTGCTCGACGACTGGTGGCGCGCGCATGGCGGCGCGTCCGCGGAGCTGGTGATGGACAACGGCGCCGGCCTGAGCCGCGAGGGGCGCGTGGGCGCGTGGGCGCTGGCGCGGCTGCTGCAGCAGGCCTGGGCCTCGCCCGTGATGCCGGAGCTGCTCGCCTCGCTGCCCATCATCGGCGTGGATGGCACGCTCAAACGGAGCCAGGGGCGGGCCCACGGAGCGGCGCACCTGAAGACGGGCTCACTGCGCGATGCGGCTGCGCTCGCCGGCTACGTGCAGGGCGCCAGCGGACGACGCTACGTGCTCGTGGCGCTGGTCAACTCCCCCAACGCGGTGGCGGCGCGTCCGGCGCTCGATGCCCTGGTCGATTGGGTCTGGGCAGATCGATGAGCGACCGGCCGCGTGCATGGAAACAAACCGTATCAGGACGTAAGGCACAATCGACACGGAGAATCAGTAGAACGTCTCTGGACGCAGCCGCGCCGCCGCCGCCGCTGCGCTGGCACACCGCATGACGGAGAGCACGGACCGATGCAACCCCTGCTGCAAAACCTCGCTGAAATGACCACCCACCGCGATCATCTGCGGCTGGAGGTCTCGGTCCTCTCCACCATCCTCGCGCTGGGCAGCAACCTGCGGGTGCGCTCGCTCGAGTTGTTCACCTTCGCCGACGAAATCCGCGTGCGGGCACGCTGCTGGAGCGAAAACGGCCATGTCGCCTGCACGCCGCACGAGGCGCTGCAAGACCCGAACAGCCACGATCTGGAGGACCTGCCGGAGCTCGCGCGCTGCATCCGCGAGCACGAGGCGAGCGCGCAGCAGAGCCGGCGCGGGCGCCATGTGCTGTGGCTGCCGGTGTGGCTGGGAGACCATGTCACCACTTGCCTGGAGGTGACCCGCTCGCACCCCCTCACACAGCATCAGCGCGAAGTGATCACCGGCGTGTTCATGGTTTACCAGAATTACCAGAGCCTGCTGGACTACAGCGAGCGCGATGCGCTCACCGGCCTGCTCAACCGCAAGACCTTCGACGAGCAGTTTGCGCGCTACACCGAGCTCAACGGCACGACCGAGGAGCACGGCCAATGGCTGGCGGTGCTGGACATCGACCACTTCAAGCTGGTCAACGATCGCTATGGGCACCTGTACGGCGACGAAGTCCTGATCCTGCTGGCCAACCGGCTGCGCGCGCAGTTTCGCAGCCAGGACCGCATCTTTCGCTTCGGCGGCGAAGAGTTCGTGGTGCTGCTGCGCTCGATCAGCCTGGAGAACGCCCGCGCGGCCCTGGAGCGCCTGCGCGCCGCCGTTCAGGCCCACGAATTCCCGCAGATCGGCCATATCACCATCAGCATCGGCTTTGCCGCCGCCACGTCGGACACGCCGGTCGAAATCATCGGCTGCGCCGACCAGGCGCTGTACTACGCCAAGGAGCACGGGCGCAACCAGGTGCGCTACTACGACGACCTCGTCAGGAGCGGCGAGCTGCGCGGCAGGGTAGCGCACGGGGACGTCGAGCTGTTCTGAAGAACGCGCGCCTGCCGCGGCCGGGGCGCACTGAAATTCCGTGAATCGGGTCGGGCTCGTGCGCTTGTTGTGCGGCGTTTTCGGCTGCGGATTCGATGGAAAACGCCCACCGTCATTCCCGCAGGGGCCAGGCGCCGAAAACGGCAACGGCACCCGAAGGTGCCGTTTCAAGAAAAATCTGGCTTAAACGCTGACCCAGCAAGCGGGAGCAGCTATGACCCTAATAGCGATCACTTCCCCGCCTGCTTTGCCTTGACCTTCTGGCGCCAGGCGTGCAGCAGCGGCTCGGTGTAGCCGCTGGGCTGCGTGAGGCCCTTGAAGACCAGATCGCACGCGGCCTGGTAGGCCATGGATTCGGAATAACGGCCGTGCATCTTCTCGTACAGCGGATCACCCGCGTTCTGCTGGTCCACCTTGGCGGACATGCGCTCGAAGGTGGCGCGCACCTGGCCTTCGCTCACGATGCCGTGCAACAGCCAGTTGGCCACGTGCTGGCTGGAGATGCGCAGCGTGGCGCGGTCTTCCATCAGGCCGATGTCGTGGATGTCGGGCACCTTCGAGCAGCCCACGCCCTGATCGACCCAGCGCACCACGTAGCCGAGGATGCCCTGGATGTTGTTGTCCAGCTCCTGCTGCTTTTCCTCGTTGCTCCAGTTCGGGTTGCTGGAGACGGGCACGGTGAGCAGGCCGGTGAGCAGGTTGTCGCGCTCGGCGTCGGCATGGGTCTTTTCGAGTTCCTGCTGAATCGCGGCGACGTTGACCTGGTGGTAATGCAGCGCGTGCAGCGTGGCGGCCGTGGGGCTGGGCACCCAGGCGGTGTTGGCGCCCGCCTTGGGGTGGCCGATCTTCTGCTCGATCATGGCCTTCATCAGGTCGGGCATGGCCCACATGCCCTTGCCGATCTGCGCCTTGCCACGCAGGCCCATGGACAGGCCCACGAGCACGTTGTTCTTCTCGTACGCCTGAATCCAGGCGCTGGTCTTCATGTCGCCCTTGCGGATCATGGGGCCGGCGTGCATCGAGGTGTGCATCTCGTCGCCCGTGCGGTCCAGGAAGCCGGTGTTGATGAAGGCGATGCGGCTCGGCGCGGCGGCGATGCAGGCCTTGAGGTTCACGCTGGTGCGCCTCTCCTCGTCCATGATGCCGAGCTTGACGGTGTTCTCGGGCAACCCCAGCACCTGCTCGACGCGCGCGAAGACTTCGCTGGCGAAGGCCACTTCGGCCGGGCCGTGCATCTTGGGCTTGACGATGTAGACGCTGCCGGTGCGCGAGTTGCGGATGCCGTTGGCACCCCCCAGGCCCTTGAGGTCGTGGATCGCGATCGCCGTGGTGACCATCGCATCCAGGATGCCTTCGGGAATCTCGCGGCCCTCGGCGCCCCAGAGGATGGCCGGGTTGGTCATCAAGTGGCCGACGTTGCGCACGAAAAGCAGCGAGCGCCCGGGCAGCACCACGTCCTGGCCATGGGCGCCTGTGTAGCGCCGGTCGGGGTTCAGGCCGCGCGTCATCCGCCGGCCGCCCTTGTCGAAGGTTTCGGTGAGCGTGCCGCGCAGGATGCCGAGCCAGTTGCGATAGCCGAGCACCTTGTCTTCGGCGTCCACGGCGGCGATCGAATCCTCCAGATCGAGGATGGTGGAGAGCGCGGCCTCGACGACCACGTCGGCCACGCCCGCCGCGTCGCTTTGGCCGATGGGCGTGGCGCGGTCGATGCGGATGTCCACATGGATGCCGTTGTTCACCAGCAGCACGCCCGAGGGGCTGGCCGCGTCGCCCTGGTGGCCGACGAATTGCGCCGGGTTTTTCAGGCCGGCGGCCGAACCGCCCTTGAGCGTGACCACCAACCGGCCGCCCTGCACGGCGTAGCCGGCGGCGTCCGCGTGCGAACCGCTCGCCAGCGGCGCCGCCTGATCGAGGAAGGCACGCGCATAGGCGATCACCTTGCTGCCGCGCACCGGGTTGTAGCCCTTGCCCTTTTCGGCGCCGCCATCCTCGCCGATCACGTCGGTGCCATAGAGCGCGTCGTACAAAGAGCCCCAGCGCGCGTTGGCCGCGTTCAGCGCGTAGCGGGCGTTCAGGATAGGCACCACGAGTTGCGGACCGGCCTGGATGGCAAGCTCCGCATCCACATGCTCGGTCGTCGCCTGCACGCCTTCGGGCGGGGGCACGAGGTAGCCGATGGTCTCCAGAAACTTGCGGTAGGCCGCCATGTCGCAGATCGGGCCGGGGTTGGCCTTGTGCCAGGTGTCGATCGCTGCCTGCAGGCGCTCGCGCTCGGCCAGCAGCGCGGCGTTCTTCGGAGCGAGGTCGGCCACGAGCGCGTCAAAACCCTTCCAGAAGGCATCAGGCGCGACGCCGGTGCCGGGCAGCACCTCGGCGTTGATGAACTGATAAAGCTCGTCGGCCACCTGAAGGCCGTGGGTACGAGTGCGTGTGGTCATGGAAAGCCCCTTGAATCAAAACAAGCAATGACCCGGCATGCGGATCGTGAGATAGACTTTATTGCAAATAAACTTCTACATAAATAGGCCAAAACGGCAATTACTTGTGACTTATTAGCAAAACTGAATAGGCAATCTGCCTTGCAGAATCGACCGTTTGGTAGCTTTCAGCGCTTGTCCAGCAAGGCTCTCATCTCCTTTTCATGGATAAATTCAAGGCCTATTCCTCCTTCGTGTCCGTCGCCACGCGGGGCAGCCTCACGGCGGCGGCGCGGGCCGAGGGGGTGGCCCCGGCCATCATGGGGCGGCGCCTGGATGCACTCGAAGAGCACCTGGGCGTCAAGCTGCTGGTGCGCACCACACGGCGCCTCACGCTCACGCACGAGGGCAGCGCCTTCCTCGAAGACTGCCAGCGCCTGCTCACCGACGCGGCCAACGCCGAGGCCAGCGTCTCTGCCGGCGGGGTACGCGCCACCGGGCATCTGCGCATCACCGCCCCCGCGGGCTTCGGCAGGCGCAAGGTGGCTCCGCTGGTGCCGACGTTTCACGCGCTGCACCCGGAGGTGACGATCTCGCTGAACCTCTCGGACCGCGTCATCGACCTGGCGGCCGAAGGCTACGACTGCGGCGTGCGCGTGGGCGACCTGACCGATTCCTCGCTGGTGAGCGTGCGGCTGGCGGACAACCGGCGCCTGTGCGTGGCCACGCCGCAATACCTTGCGCGCCGCGGCACGCCGCTGCACCCCTCGGAGCTGACGCATCACGAGTGCCTCACGCTCTCCAGCGACGCCTCGCAGACGCGCGGCTGGGCCTTCAGCCTCCGGCAGGACAACGGCAGCGTGGAGGTGATGCACGTCAAGCCCGGCGGGCCGCTGGACTGCTCGGACGGACAGGTGCTGCACGACTGGTGCCTCGCGGGCCATGGCATTGCCTGGCGCTCGACCTGGGAAGTGCAGGCGGAGGTGACCGCGGGACGCCTCGTGGCCGTGCTGGAAGATTTCGCCGCGCCGCCCAACGGGATTTTTCTGTTGCTGCCCCAACGCAAGCACCTGCCGCTGCGCGTGCGGCTGTGGATGGATTTCCTGCGCGAGCATTACGCCCAGCCGACCTTCTGGTCGGGGGGGGCTTTGGCCGCGGACAATACTTCACCCCTTCCCCCGCAAAAGGAAAACCTTCCGTGATTGTCGAAAGCGTCCTGGAGTTTGCGCACATCATGGCCTTCATCATGCTGGCCACCTTCATGACCACCGAGACGGCGCTGTGCCGTCCCGACTGGGTCAACCCGAAAGTGGTCGATCGCCTCGTGCGCATGAATGCACTCAGCCTGGTGTCGGCTGTCATCGTGCTGGCCACGGGGCTGGCGCGCACGATCTGGGGCATGAAAGGCTTGGCCTGGTACTGGTCGCAGCCTCTGCTGCACGGCAAGTTCGCGCTGCTTGTCGGGATGGCGGTGCTGCTCTTCATGGCGCGCCGTCACTATCTCGTCTGGCAGGCGCGGCTGGCGCAAGGCGGTGCGCTGCCCGATACCGCCGAACTCAAGCGCGCACGGATGCTGGTGATGTGGTCGGCGCACCTGATGATCGTTGTCGTGGCGCTCGGTGCGTTGATGGCCCGCAGCGTGCTGACACGCTGAGCCGAAGCACCCCAAAAAACGGCCCCGGGGCAGCGACGCCTCGGGGCCGTTTGCGCTTGCGCGGTGCAAGCGGTTGAAGTGCAAAAAGGCGGGCAGCCGATCAGGCCGCCTTGGCCAGGCACTCCTTCATGAAGGCCTTGCGCTGATCGCCCGCCAGCTTCTTGGTGTTGGCGTCGGCGTTGCAGGTCTTCATCCTGTCCTGCTGCGTGGCGGGGGCAGCCTTCTTGGCGCTCAGGCACTCCTTCATGAAGGCCTTGCGCTCATCGCCCTTGAGGGCCTTGGTCTTGGCTTCGGCGTTGCACGTGGTCATCTTCTGCTGCTGGGCCGTGGGCGCCTTGGCGGCGGGCGCATCGGCCGCCAGCGCGGCAAAGGAAAGGGTGCAACTGGCTGCAGCCAGCATGGCAAGCCATTTTTTCATGCCAATCTCCTAAAGGATGATGTCTCTGGTTCCCTGTCGTCAACGCGATGGCAAGGTGCACGCAGCATAGCGTGGCGCGCGCGATTTGTGCCATCGGGCAGACCCGCGAGACGCGCCCGGCGCACGGGTGCACGGTGACGGCGGCGCGACGGGACACCCTAAAATCCGCCCCTTATGCTCAGCGTCAAACAAGAACTGCTCGCGGCGCTGGCCGCGGAACTCGACAAGCTCTCATCCGGCGCGGGCGCGCGCGCGGCGTTCGAATCGCCCAAGGTGGCGGCCCACGGCGACTGGGCCTGCACCGCCGCCATGCAACTGGCCAGGACGCTGAAAACCAACCCTCGTCAACTTGGTGAACAATTGCAAAACGCGTTGCTCGCCACCAACGCGTACCAACGATGGGTCGATGCCATCGACATCGCCGGGCCAGGATTCCTGAACATCCGCCTCAAGCCTGCGGCCAAGCAACAGGTGGTGCGCGAGGTGCTCGGCGAACGCGAACGCTTTGGCTGGCAGCCGGATCGCGGCGAAAAAATCCTCGTCGAATTCGTCTCGGCCAACCCCACGGGGCCGCTGCACGTGGGCCACGGGCGCCAGGCAGCGCTCGGCGACGCGATCTGCAAGCTCTATGCCACGCAGGGCTGGCGGGTGCACCGCGAGTTCTATTACAACGACGCGGGCGTGCAGATCGACACACTCACCCGCAGCACGCAGCTGCGCGCGCAGGGGGCGAAGCCCGGCGACGCCGCCTGGCCCGAGGCCGCGTACAACGGCGACTACATCCAGGACATCGCCGACGCCTTCCTCGCCCGGGCCACGGTGCAGGCCGACGACCGCGCCTTCACCGCCAGCGGCGACGTGGGCGATTACGACAACGTGCGCCAGTTCGCCGTGGCGTATCTGCGCAACGAACAGGACAAGGACCTGCAGGCCTTCGCCCTGAAGTTCGACGAGTACTACCTCGAGTCCAGCCTGTACACGAACGGGCACGTCGAGGCCACGGTGCAGCGCCTCGTCGCCAACGGCAAGACCTACGAGAAGGACGGCGCGCTCTGGCTCAGGACGACCGACTACGGCGACGACAAGGACCGCGTGATGCGAAAGAGCGACGGGCACTACACCTACTTCGTGCCCGACGTCGCCTACCACATCCAGAAATGGCGCCGCGGCTACACCAAGGCGGTGAACATCCAGGGCACGGACCACCACGGCACCATCGCGCGCGTGCGCGCCGGGCTGCAGGCGGCGGATGTGGGCATCCCCCAGGGCTACCCCGACTACGTGCTGCACACCATGGTGCGCGTGGTGCGCGGCGGCGAGGAGGTCAAGATCAGCAAGCGCGCGGGTTCGTACGTGACGCTGCGCGACCTGATCGAGTGGACGAGCAAGGACGCGGTGCGCTTCTTTCTTCTGAGCCGCAAGCCCGACACCGAATACACCTTCGACGTGGATCTGGCGATCGCGCAGAACAACGACAACCCGGTGTACTACGTGCAGTACGCGCATGCGCGCATCTGCTCGGTGCTGCGCGGCTGGCGTGACGATGGCGATGAGGCGCAGCTGGCCAGCGTCGATCTGTCGCCGCTCACCAGCGAGCCGGCGCAGGCGCTGATGCTGCAGCTGGCCAAATACCCGGACATGCTCACGGCCGCCGCCACGGGCAACGCACCGCACGACGTGACCTTCTATCTGCGCGAGCTCGCCGCCAGCTACCATAGCTACTATGACGCCGAGCGCATTCTGGTCGACGACGAACCCGTGAAGCTCGCGCGCCTGGCGCTGGTGGCGGCCACGCGCCAGGTGCTGGAAAACGGTCTGGCCCTGCTTGGCGTTTCGGCACCACAACGAATGTGAACATGACAGTTAGCAAACAACGAGGGGGCACGCTGGCGGGCTTGATCCTGGGCGTGGTGATCGGGCTGGGCATCGCGCTGGCGCTGGCGGCCTACGTCAACAAGGTCCCCGTACCCTTCCTGAGCAGCGGCTCGCGCCTGGCGGACCAGGACGCCAAGGAAGCGGCGCGCAACAAGGACTGGAACCCGAACGCCGGGCTGGTGGGCGGTGGCACAAGCGGCTCGGGCACGAAGCCGCAGGCACCCGCGAGCACGGCCACCGACCTGCCGACACCCGCGGTGACGGGGCAGACGCCCGCACCCGGCGCCGACGCCAGCAACGACCCCCTGGGCGACCTCGCGCGCTCCAGGGCGCAGGGCGGCACCGCGCCAGCGCCAGCAGCGGCGGGCGCGGCGCCCGGCAGCGCCAGCAGCTACAACTACTTCATCCAGGCCGGGGCCTTTCGCGCCCCGGACGAGGCCGACGCGCAGCGCGCGCAGCTGGCCATGCTGGGCTGGGACGCGCGCGTGAGCGAAGGGCAGCAGAACGGGCGCTCGGTGTACCGCGTGCGCATCGGGCCATTCGCGCGGCGCGACGACGCCGAGCAACTCAAGGGCAAGCTCGACGGCGCCGGCATTTCATCCATTCTGGTGCGCGTGGGCACGGGCGCCGCCGCAAATGCCAGCCGCTGACAGGTCTCGCCGTTGAACCTTTGCCGATCAATTCCGCTCACACTTACCCGTTGCCATTTCGGAGCATGCACGCATATGAATCGTCGTGAATTTTCCCTTTCGGCCGGCACGGCCCTCGCCGCGGCCGCCGGCCTGCCGCTGGCCGCGCACGCCAAGGATGGCAAGTTCCAGGAGGGCATCGACTACCTGGAACTGAAAAAGCTGGCGCTGACCGAGGCTCCGAAGGGGCAGATCGAGGTGGTGGAGTTCTTCTGGTACAGCTGCCCGCACTGCAACGCCTTCGAGCCCACGCTGTCGGCCTGGATCAAGGCGCTGCCCCAGGACGTGTTCTTCCGCCGCGTGCCCGTGGCCTTCAACGCCAGCTTCGTGCCGCAGCAAAAGCTCTACTACGCGCTCGAGAGCATGGACAAGGTGGCCGAGATGCACGCCAAGGTGTTTCGCGCCATCCACGTCGAGCGGCTGCCGCTGAACAAGGACGATCTGATCTTCGACTGGATCGCCAAGCAGGGGCTCGATGCCGCCAAGTTCAAGGAGGCCTACACCTCGTTCACCGTGGCCAACGGCGTGCGCAAGGCGACGCAGCTGCAGGGCGCCTACAACGTCGAGGGCGTTCCCTCCATGGGCGTGGCGGGACGCTACTACACCGACGGCACGCTCACGGGCAGCATGAGCACGGTGCTGCAGGTGGTTGATCACCTGGTGCAGCTGCAGCGCAAGGCCTGAAGGCCGCGCCGGCTCTTCCTGCAAGCGCGTCGGGGACGCGCTTTTTTCATGTCATCCGCCCGGCACGGCGCCCGCGCTTTCCTTCGGAAGCGACCGCTACAATCATTTGCAAGAACCGTGCCCCGCCTCGTCCCATGAAACACTCTCCCGCCCTGCTGCTCGTCGGCGCGCTGCTGCTCGCCGCGGTCGGCGGCGTGCGGGCCGAACGAGCGGACCGCGACCAGCCCATGCACATCGAGGCCGACAGCCTGCTGCACGACGAGGCCGCGCAGACCAGCGTCTTCACGGGCAACGTCGTGATCACCAAGGGCACCATCGTGCTGCGCGGCGGCCGGGTGGAGGTGCGCCAGGACCCGCAGGGCTACCAGAGCGGCGTGGTGACGGCGGCGGCGGGCAAGCGCGCGTTCTTCCGCCAGAGACGCGACACCGCCAGGGGCGCCCCCGAGGAATACATCGAAGGCGAGGCCGCGGAAATCGTCTGGGATGGACGCGCCGACACGGTCAGGCTCAAGCGCCGCGCCGAGCTGCGGCGCCTGCGCGCGGGCGTGCTCACCGATGACGTGAGCGGCGACCTGATCACCTACAACAACGCCACCGACGTCTTCACCGTCGACGGCTTGCCGCGCCAGGCGGGGAACAAGACCGATGGGCGCGTGCGCGCCACGCTCGCGCCCAAGGAGACGCCGGCACCCGCCGCCGCGGGACAGGCGGGCGCCCCGGCTCTGCGCGCGAGCCCCGAACTCGAGCCGCCCCCGCAGTGAGCGCCATGACCCGCGCCGATGCCACCGCACCGATTGCCACCAGCCAGCTGCAGGTCGAACACCTGAAGAAAAGCTATGGCGGGCGCACCGTGGTGCACGACGTCTCGCTCAAGGTGTCCAAGGGCGAGGTGGTCGGGCTGCTCGGCCCCAATGGCGCGGGCAAGACCACGTCGTTCTACATGATCGTGGGTCTGGTGCGCTGCGACGGCGGCGCCATCGCCATCGACGGGCACGACGTCACGCGCATGCCGATCCACCGGCGCTCGCACCTGGGCCTGTCCTACCTGCCGCAGGAGGCCTCGATCTTTCGCAAGCTCGACGTACAGGAGAATGTGCGCGCGGTGCTCGAACTGCAGCGCGGCGAGGACGGCAGGCCGCTTGCGTCGGCCGAGATCGAGCGGCGCCTGACCCAGCTGCTGCAGGACCTGCACGTGGAGCATCTGCGCGAGACGCGCGCGCTGGCGCTCTCGGGCGGCGAACGCCGCCGTGTGGAAATCGCGCGGGCACTGGCCACGCAGCCGCGCTTCATCCTGCTCGACGAGCCCTTTGCCGGCATCGACCCGATCGCGGTGATCGAGATCCAGCGCATCATCGGCTTTCTCAAGGAGCGCGGCATCGGCGTGCTCATCACCGACCACAACGTGCGCGAGACGCTGGGCATCTGCGATCACGCCTACATCATCAGCGAAGGGCGGGTGCTCGCGCGCGGCGTGCCGTCCGAGATCGTGGACAACGCCGAGGTGCGCCGCGTCTACCTCGGCGAGCACTTCCGGATGTAGGGCCGCGCCATGAAGGTCGGCCTCTCGCTGGGCGTCTCCCAGCACTTGGCACTCACGCCGCAGCTGCAGCAGTCCATCCGGCTGTTGCAGCTGTCGACGCTGGAGCTGGCGCAGGAGGTGGAGGCCATGCTCGTGGACAACCCCTTCCTGGAGCGGATCGGCGACGACCCGGTGGCAGAAGCCGCAGACGCGCGCCTGTCCGAGCGCGCCGTGCAGCGCGACCAGGTGGCTCCGATTTCAGAAGCATTCGACGCCGACCCGGCCGGCGCCCAGACCGGGGGCCAATCCGAGGGCGCGAGCGATTGGGAAGGTGACAGCGACGTCGACCCCAGCGGCAGCGACAGCCCCTGGAGTGCCGATGCCCCGATCCGGGCGCCGCGTGCCGACGATGACGAGGAAAACGCCGGCGAACGCGAGAGCGCGCACGAAACCCTGGCCGATCATCTGCACCGCCAGGCGCTCGCGCTGCGTCTGTCGCGCGGCGAACGCGCGGCGCTGTCCTACCTGATCGACTCGCTCAACGAGGACGGTTACCTGGAAGACGCCATCGAAGCGCTGGTGGAGTCGCTCGTGGGGGCGGACAACACCGAATACCTGCTCGAGATGAGCGAGCACTTCGCCGTGGCGCTCAAGCTGCTGCAGAACCTGGACCCCGTGGGCGTGGGCGCACGCGATCTGGCCGAATGTCTGCGGCTGCAGATCCGGGCGCTGCAGCGCGCCGGCGCGCACCGACCCGAGGTGCTGCGCGCCGCCACGGCCATCTGTGGTCAGCCACTGCAGTGGCTCGCACGCCGCGACATCAAGCGCCTGTCGCTGGCCTGCGGTACCAGCGAAGACGACACGCGCGCCGCGATGGCCCTGATCGCGCAGCTCGAGCCCCGACCCGGACGGCGTTTTGCGCAGGTGGACCGCAACGTGGTCACGCCCGACGTGATCGTGCGCAAACGCGTGCAGGCCGGGGAGACGCGCCTGGATGTGCAGCTCAACCCGGAGGTGATGCCCCGGCTGCACGTGCACGACGCCTACGCGCAGGCGCTGCGCCATCACCGCAAGGACGAAAACCACCAGGCGCTGCAGACCCGGCTGCAGGAAGCGCGCTGGTTCATCAAGAACATCGAACAGCGCTTCGACACCATCCTGCGTACCTCGCGCGCCATCGTCGAAAAGCAGAAATCCTTCTTCATGCACGGCGACCTCGCCATGCGCCCGCTGGTGATGCGCGAAATCGCCCAGGAGCTGGGCCTGCACGAATCGACCATCTCGCGCGTGACCAGCGGCAAGTACATGGCCACGCCCCAGGGCACCTACGAGCTCAAGCATTTCTTCGGCTCGGGCCTGGGCACCGAGACCGGCGGCAGCGCCTCCAGCACCGCCGTGCGTGCGCTGCTGCGCCAGTTCATCGCCGCCGAGAACCCGGCCCGGCCGCTGTCGGACAGCCAGCTCGCCGAAATGCTCAAGGAGCAGGGCATCGCCTGCGCGCGGCGCACCGTCGCCAAGTACCGCGAGCAGCTCAAGATCGCGCCAGCCAACCTGCGCAAGCAGCTATGAAATCCACCATGACCGATCCTGATCTGTTTCTGCCCTGCGCCGCCGGCGTCGAGGCTTTCCTCGCCAACGAGGTGCGCGCGATCACCGGCCTGCAGGCCCGCAGCCATCGCGCGGGCGTGGCCCTGAAGGCCCCCTGGGCAGCCGTGATGCGCCTGAACCTGCACAGCCGCCTCGCGCAGCGCGTGCTGGTGCAGCTGGCCGAGCAATCCTATCGCGGCGAAGACGATCTCTACCAGATGGCCCACGCGCTCGCCTGGGAAGACTGGTTCACCGCGCGCCAGACCTTCAAGGTGGAGGTGAGCGCCCGGCAGAGCCCGCTCAAGAGCCTGAATTTTGCCGCGCTGCGCGTGAAGGACGCGGTGGCCGACCGCTTTCGCGCGCACGGCGGCACGCGCCCCAGCGTGGACACGCACTGGCCCGACGTGCGCATCCACCTGCACCTGGGGGACACGCAGGCCACCGTGTCCATCGACACCTCGGGCGAGCCGCTGTTCAAGCGCGGCTGGCGCGAGGACAAGGGCGACGCACCGCTCAAGGAAACGCTGGCGGCCGCGATGATCGCCGCCAGCGGCTGGACGCCCGCGTCCGGCCTGCCGCTGTACGACCCATGCTGCGGCAGCGGCACCGTGGTGATCGAGGCGGCGCAGATCGCCTGCCGCATCGCGCCGGGCCTACGACGCCGTTTCGCCTTCGAGCACCTGCTGGCGCACGACCCCAAGACCTGGGAAACTATCAAAAGCGAAGCTGCCAGCGCAATACAGACAAGCCCCGTAGCCATTTTTGGCAGTGATATTTCGCACCGCATGGTCGATTTCGCCCGGCGCAATGCCGAGCGTGCGGGCGTGGCCGCGAGCGTGCAGCTGCGCGGCGGCGACGCGCTCGAGCGCATGCCGCCGTGCGAGCAGCCCGGCGTGATGCTGCTGAACCCGCCCTACGGCGAGCGCATCAGCGCGGCCGGCAGCGCCGGGCAGAACCAGCGCGTACGTACCGGCCGCGAAACGGCGCAGACGGGCAACGGCGAGGAGTTCTTCCGCCAGCTGGCCAATCACTGGAAGCGCCACTACGCGGGCTGGCAGGCCTGGGTGCTCTCGCCCGACCGCACCCTGCCGGGCACCATGCGCCTGAAGGCCACGCGCCGCGTGCCGCTGTTCAACGGCCCCATCGAATGCCGGCTGCTGCGCTTCGACATGGTGGCGGGCAGCGCGCGCGAGCCGCGCCAAGCGGGCGATGCCCACGCATAGCCCGGTGCTGGTGATCGACACCAACATCGTGCTCGATCTCTTCGTCTTCGACGACCCGCACTGCGCCGCGCTGCGCCGCGCGCTGGCCGGGCCGGGCGCACGCTGGCTCGCCACCGAGGCGATGCGCGAGGAGCTGGCGCGCGTGCTCGACTACCCCGCCATCCGCGCCTGGCGCGAGCGCGGCTGCCGCGAGGCCGGGGCCATCCTGCACGCGTTCGACGCACGCACCGAACGCGTGCCCGAGGCGCCCACGGCGCCCTGGCGCTGCAGCGACGCGGACGACCAGAAATTCATCGATCTGGCGCTGGCTTGGCGCGCCACGCTGCTGAGCAAGGACCGCGCCGTGCTCCGGCTCGCCAGGCGTCTGGCGCTGCGGGGCGCGCGCATTCAATCGAGCTTCGAAGAGCCTCAACAACCATAGCTGCTCGCGCTTTATCCATAGGCGTCAGAGCCTTATTTGACCAATATTCCCCACAAACGCGTCAAACCTTCTACCATCGCGCCACCCTGACACACAAGGAGACAACAATGGGGCTTTTCAGCTGGAGACAGATACCGACAGAGGTGCTCGCAAGCGGTGGCGTGATTGCACCCGACGAGCGCCTGCCGTGGAAGGAAACCGGCCTCATGGGCATCCAGCACGTGATCGCCATGTTCGGCTCCACGGTGCTCGCGCCCATCCTGATGGGGTTCGACCCCAACCTCGCAGTCTTCATGAGCGGCATCGGCACGCTGATCTTCTTTCTCGTCACCGGCGGCAAGGTGCCCAGCTATCTCGGCTCGTCGTTCGCTTTCATCGGCGTGGTGATCGCCGCCACCGCCTACGCGGGCAAGGGGCTCAACGCCAACATCGGCGTGGCGCTGGGCGGCATCATCGCCTGCGGCGCGGTGTATGTGGCCATCGGCCTCGTCGTGCACGCGATCGGCACCGGCTGGATCGAGCGCTTCATGCCCCCCGTGGTCACCGGCGCGGTGGTGGCGGTGATCGGTCTGAACCTGGCGGGCATTCCGGTCAAGAACATGGCAGCCAACAACTTCGAGAGCTGGATGCAGGCGCTCACGTTTGTGTGCGTCGCGGGCGTGGCGGTGTTCACCAAGGGCATGGTGCAGCGTCTCCTGATCGTCGTCGGCCTCCTGATCGCCACCGCGCTCTACGCGCTGCTCACCAACGGCATGGGCCTGGGCAAGCCGTTCGATCTGTCGGGCGTGGCGGCGGCGGCGTGGCTGGGCGTGCCGCAGTTTCACACGCCCGTGTTCAGCGGCGCGGCCATGGTGCTGATCGTGCCGGTGGTCATCATCCTCGTGGCCGAAAACCTCGGACACCTGAAGGCCGTCACGGCCATGACCGGCAAGGATCTGGATCCCTACCTGGGCCGCGCCTTCATCGGCGACGGCCTGGCCACCATGGTGAGCGGCGCGGGCGGCGGCACCGGCGTGACCACCTACGCCGAAAACATCGGCGTGATGGCCGCCACGCGCATCTATTCGACCGCCGTGTTCCTCGTGGCGGCCTTCGTGGCGCTGCTGCTGGGCTTCTCTCCGAAGTTCGGCGCGCTGATCCAGGCCATTCCGCTGCCGGTGATGGGGGGCGTGTCCATCGTCGTCTTCGGATTGATCGCGATCACCGGCGCCAAGATCTGGGTGGACAACAAGGTCGATTTCTCGCAGCCGCACAACCTGATCGTCGCCGCGATTCCGCTGGTGCTGGGCACGGGCGAGTTCACGCTCAAGTTCGGCGATTTCGCGCTCGGCGGCATCGGCACCGCGACCTTCGGCGCGATCTTGCTCAACGCGCTGCTGCAGCCCGGCAAACAAAGCCGCTGAGGAGTCCCTGGCCGGGATGCGCGAGCGGCGGGCTGCGCCTGTGACACACCAAGGTGACAGCCGACCACCCGCGCCGCGCCTACCATGCGGGCTTTTTCACCCAAGCCCATGCCAAAAATGCCGATCTGGAAGAAGCCGATCTCGCTCGAAGAAATCACCGCCTCGCATGCGGGCACCGCCACCGCCCACCTGGGCATCGAATTTCTTGAGATTGGTGACGACTTCCTGCGCGCCCGCGTGCCCGTGGACGAGCGCACGCGCCAGCCTTTCGGTCTGCTGCACGGCGGCGTGAGCGTGACGCTGGCCGAAACACTGGGCTCCACGGGGGCGTACTACGGTTCTCCCGAAGGTCACCGCGCCGTGGGGCTGGAAATCAACGCCAACCACCTGCGATCGGCCACCAGCGGGTGGGTGACGGGCACGGCACGGCCCCTGCACATCGGCCGGCGCACGCAGGTCTGGCAGATCGACATGGTCAACGACGCGGGCGAGACGACCTGCACCTCGCGCATCACGATGGCGATGCTCGAGCCTCGCTGAAACGCCTCCTACGTGCTCGCGTCGTCCCGATGCGAGCGCGCCAGCTTCTCGCTCTTCCAGTACACCTCGGCGCCCTCGTTCATCCGGTTGAGCACGCGCGAGAGCACGAAGAGCAGGTCCGAGAGGCGATTGAGGTACTGGCGCGGCGCGGCGCGCATCTCCTCCGTCTCCTGCAGTGACACCACGGCGCGCTCCGCGCGGCGCGCGACGGTGCGCGCCACGTGCGCCAGGCAGGCCGCGCGCGTGCCCGCGGGCAGGATGAATTCTTCCAGACGCGGCAACGTCTTGTTGTAGTGCGCCAGCGCCTGGTCGAGCTGCGCCAGTGCTTCGTCCTTGAGCAGCGCAAAGCCGGGAATCGACAGCTCGCCACCGAGGTTGAACAGCTGATCCTGGATGTCGGTGAGAAGCTGGCGCACCTCGTCGGGCATGGGCTCACACAGCAGCAGGCCGATCTGGCTGTTGAGCTCGTCCACGTCGCCCATGGCATGCGGGCGAGCGCTCGCCTTGGAGACGCGGGTGTTGTTGCCCAGCCCCGTCGTGCCATCGTCGCCGGTGCGGGTGGCCACCGCCGTCACACGTTTGCCCATGAAAATCCTCCGGGTTTGCAATGTTGCGATTGTGCGGCGGCGGCCGACAGCTCACCGAAACGCCCACTCAGCGCGCAGGCTTGTCGCCGCGCGCCAGGCGCAGGCGCTCGCCACGCAGCTGATGCCGGGCGCTGAACAGGGCGCCAAACGCGAGCATCACGGCACCGAACGCGCCCAGCGCGGTGGCGGCGGCAATCATGAACATGATCACGATCTGATAGCGCACGGCCGAGGCAGGGTCGGCGCCAGCGAGCAACTGGCCGGTCATCATCCCGGGCAGGCTCACGACGCCCATCACCATCATGGCGTTGATGGTAGGCACCATCCCGGTGTGCAGGCTTGCGGTGATCAGCGGATGCGCCGCCTCCCAGCGGGTGGCGCCCAGCGCCAGCGCACTCTCGATCAGATCGCGGTCGCGCACCACGCCATCCATGAAGCGGCCCAGCGCCAGCGACACGCCGTTGAGCAAATTGCCCAGCACCATGCCCAGCAGCGGAATAGCGTACTGCGCGCGATACCAGGGCTCGACGTTGACGATTCCCAGCAAGGCCGCGCCCGTGACGACATACGAGGCCGCGAACACGCACAGCACGCTGTCCAGGTAGATGCCGGGAAAACGCCGCGTCGTGCGGTTGACGGCGGCCACGCCGGCAAGGCCCGCCATCACCAGGCCGATCAGCACCACCGGCAGCGGGTGCTCGAGCGCGAAGATGTAGTCGAGGATGAAACCGACCAGCAGCAACTGCGCCACCATGCGCACGCTGGCGACGAGCAGGCTGCGCGCGAGGCCCAGGCGCAGCCATGCCGACAGCGCGAGGTTGACGACGATCAGCGCGGCCGCGAAGCCCAGCTGCCAGTTGCCGATCTCCATGTAGCGCGGATTCATGCGGCGGCTCCCAGCGTCAGCTCATGATCGCCCACGCGCGCGCGCTGAGTCGCATCGTGGCTGACCCAGAGGCAGGCACGTTCGCCCGTCTCGCGCAGCCAGGCCTGCACCAGCGCCTCGACGCACGCGGTGCGCGCAGGGTCGAGCGCGGCCGTGGGTTCGTCGAGCAGCAGGACCCGCGGGGCGATCAGGAGCGCACGCAGCAGGTTCACGATCTGCGCCTCGCCACCCGACAGGCGGCCGGTGCCCTGCTCCAGAAAGGCCGCATCGATGCCGACGGCCGCCAGGTAGCCGCGTGCCGCCTCATCCGAGTAGGGCTTGTCACGGTGCACACGCAGCGCAAACGGCGCCACCAGCGCTTCCTTCACGCGCCCCTCGGGCAGCGCCGGGCGCTGCATCACATAGGCCACGCGTGCGCGGTACTCGGGCATGTGCCAGGCCGTGAGCGGCCGACCTTCAAACCCTATCTCCCCCGCCTGGGGCGTCACCAGGCCGGCGAGCGTGCGCAGCAGCAGCGACTTGCCGCTGCCCGATGGGCCGGCGATCGCCCAGCGCTCCCCGGCACGCACGCTCAAGTCCAGCCCATGCCACAGCATGCGTCCCCCCACGGTACAGCGCAGCGCCTGCGCGCTCAGGATCACGTCCATGGCACGCAGCCTAGCGTGCCGGCGCCGGCCACGCCCCGGACATGCGCACGTCGTTGAACGCACGGGCGGCGACTGCGGTGACCCGATGGTCCATAAGGATCCTCCTGATTTCGAGGGAGAAATTGTGCGACGGTCTGCGCGCCTTCTTAGAATGAATCCACCGAACCCCGGAGATCCAGATGAACGCCCCCCGCGAGACCGCCCAGTTGCTGCCTCACATCGCCCCTCGTCCCATCGCGCAGGAACTGCTGCAGCAGCTGGGCCAGCGCTTTGGCGCGCAATGCTCGACCGCGATGGCTGTGCGCGAGCAGCACGGGCGCGACGAATCCGCGTTCACCACCGTCCCGCCCCCGGCCGCCGTCGTCTTTGCCGAGAGCACGCAGGACGTGGCCGATGCAGTGCGCCTGGCCAGTGAGCACGCCACGCCCGTCATCGCCTGGGGCGTGGGCTCCTCGCTCGAAGGCCATGTGCTGGCGGTACAGGGCGGCATCTGCATCGACGTGAGCCGCATGAACCGCGTGCTGGCCATCCATGCCGAGGACCTCACCGTCACCGTGCAGCCGGGCATCACGCGCAAGGCGCTCAACGACGCCGTGAAGGACACGGGCCTGTTCTTCCCCATCGACCCCGGCGCCGACGCAAGCATCGGCGGCATGACCGCCACACGCGCCTCGGGCACCAATGCGGTGCGCTACGGCACCATGCGCGAGAACGTGCTGGCCCTCGAAGTCGTCACCGCCCGCGGCGAGGTAATCCGCACCGGCACCCAGGCGCGCAAGAGCAGCGCGGGCTACGATCTGACGCGGTTGATGGTGGGCAGCGAAGGCACGCTCGGGCTCTTCACCGAAATCACCGTGCGCCTGTACCCGCTGCCCGAAGCCGTGAGCGCGGCGATCTGCTCGTTCCCGAGCATCGAAGCGGCGGTGCACACCGTCATCCAGACCATCCAGCTGGGCGTGCCGATCGCGCGCGTCGAGCTGATCGATGCCAACAGCGTGCGTGCCGTCAACCGCCACAGCAAGCTCACGCTGCGTGAAGCACCGCTGTTGTTGATGGAATTCCACGGCTCGCCCGCGAGCGTGAAGGAGCAGGCCGAAACCGTGCAGGCCATCGCCAGCGAGCACAGCGGCGCCGACTTCGAATGGGCCGACACCCCCGAGGAGCGCACGCGGCTGTGGACCGCGCGGCACAACGCCTATTTCGCCGCCGTGCAAAGCCGCCCGGGCTGCCGCTGCATCACCACCGACACCTGCGTGCCGATCTCGCGCCTGGCCGACGCGCTGCTGGACAGCGTGGCCGAGGCCGACGCCAGCGGCATCCCCTACTTTCTCGTCGGCCACGTCGGGGACGGCAACTTCCACATGGGCTACTTGATCGACCCCGACGATCCGCACGAGCGCGAGCGTGCCGAACAACTCAACCAGCAGCTCGTGCGCCGCGCGCTCGCGCTCGGCGGCACCTGCACCGGCGAGCACGGCGTGGGCATCCACAAGATGGGATTTCTGGCCGAGGAAGCGGGCAACGGCGCGATCGAGATGATGCGCGCGATCAAGCAGGCGCTCGATCCCGGCAACATCCTCAACCCCGGCAAGATTTTCACGATGCAGGGGTGAGTGCCCAAAGGCTCAGGAAGCCTCGATGCGCGGATAGAACTCGCGGTTTTCCTGCTGCATGCGATCCCATACGGGCTTGAGCGTCAGGTTCGCGGCACGCCGGAAGCCGTCGAAATCGGCGGCGATCTTGGCCCCGAGGTTCCAGTTGCGCGCAAACATCATGAAACGGCTGGCGATGTCGGCCATTTCGCTCTCGAAGCGGCGGCTCAGCGCCACGACCTGCGGGTCCTGCGATTTTTCGAGCGAGGGATAGAGGAACTTGTCCTCGGCCGCCAGATGCAGCCGGATCGTGGTGGAAAACTTCACCAGCGCGGTCGCGATATCGTCGCTCGCCGCGACCCCCAGTCGCGTGAGGTCACGCAGGCGCTGGATGCCGCTCAGGATGGCAACGTGGTCGGTCTTGAATTTGTCGATGTTCATGCAATGATCCCTGGGTGGAAGCGGCGAGGACGGGCACCGCGGTCTGTTACATCCAATCACAGGATCGTACGTTCGCAAACGATATTTGTCACAAGAATGATTCTCATCCACTATTTCAGCAGGGGGACTCGGGGCGGGTGGTGAGTGGTGACCTCCCTCCTCTTTCAGGTGTGACGCGTCTCTCCCCCCGAGGGACCGACAGCTGTTGGCGGGAACCGGTATTTTTCTTCACCTGCCGAAAAATCCGCGCACCATGCGAGCAAAACCTGTCTCAGGCCAAGGAACCGTGGGCGCGGCGGCCGTCTCCAGGCAAGGCACTCGGTAAATCCACAGGGAGCGGCCTCCCGGCGTGAGCCGTCGCGCATGCGCTGCCACATCGGGCAACGCGAATTCCAGGCTCACCAGCCAGCTGCCCGGCGCCATTTCGCCGCTCTTGATCAACGCTCGGCTCATGCTCTCCGGACGCTGGAACAGGTAGACCATCTGGTAGCCGCTCCAGTCGGCGCCCCAGATGTCGCCGCGCCGCACGCGCGCCCAGGGGCAGCGCAGGGCGCAGATCCAACGCAGCGGCCAGCTCCACTCCAGGCCTTCGAGCCGCACCCGCGGGTAGGCCCGGCGCAGCGCCCGCAAGCCGTCGCCGACGCCGCAACCGGCATCGAGCACGCGCGCACCATCGGGCAGGGGCGCGCTTTGCGCCAAGGCGTCGAGCGCCCCTTCAGGGGTGGGAAAGAGCGGCGCGTCACGCCAAGCATGCAAGGGATAGAGCAGCAGCAACATGGCCACGGGCAGCAACCAGGCCCACGGGGGCAGCAATGCACTGCCCGTGAGCGCTAGCGACAGCGGGAACCCCAGCGCCACCAACGCACGGCGCCACCAGCGCACGGCCACGAGGCTGGCCAGCACGCCCACGACCGATGCCAGCAGCATCGCGGCCAGGGGCGTCAGCGCGTGCAGCGCCGTCAGATACACCAGCCAGCACAGCGCCCACGCCAGCACCGCAGGCAGCGGCCAGGGGGGGCGCAGCCGCGTCAAGGGCTATCCACGCAGGCGTTCGATCAGGCCGCCCAGCGCATCGAGCGACCCGAACTGGATGGCGATCTCGCCCATCTCGTCGGTGCGGCTGCCACGCTTGACGCGTTTTTTCACGCGCACCTCGACCTCGGCGGTGAGCAGATCGGAGAGCTCCTCCTCGACGCGCCGGATGTCGCGCGACTTCTCTTTCTTGGGCTTTTGCGGCACCAGCGTGAACTCGGCACCCAGCTTTTTGACAAGCCGCTCGGCCTCGCGCACCGAAAGCTTCTTCGCCACGATCTGGTTGCCCGCGGTGATCTGCGCTGCCCGCTCCAGCGCCAGCAGCGCCCGGGCGTGGCCCATATCGATATCGCCGGCCATCAGCATGGTCTGCACCGGTTCGGCGAGGTTGAGCAGGCGCAGCAGATTGCTGGTGGCGCTGCGCGAGCGCCCCACCGCCTGCGCCACCTGCTCGTGCGTGTAGCCGAACTCGCGGATCAGCCGCTGCAGACCCTGCGCCTCTTCCAGCGGATTGAGGTCTTCGCGCTGGATGTTCTCGATCAGCGCCATGGTGGCCGCCGCTTCATCGGCCACCTCGCGCACCAGCACCGGCACTTCGGCCAAACCAGCCAGGCGCGCCGCGCGAAAGCGGCGCTCGCCCGCGATGATTTCGTACTTGCCCGCGTGCTCTCCCTGCGCGAGCTTGCGCACCAGAATGGGCTGCATGATGCCCTGCGTCTTGATGCTTTCGGCGAGCTCGTACAGCGCCCCCTCGTCCATGCGCGTGCGGGGTTGATAGACGCCGGGCACGATGGCATCGAGAGGCAGGCTGCCTGGTCCATCCGCCGCGCCGGCCAGAGGCGAGTCGGTGCGTTCAGGAACCTTGGGGCCGAGCAGCGCTTCCAGCCCACGACCCAGGCCCCTGGGTTTCTTCGTTGCCATGTGCGTCCTTAACGATTGAGTTTGGTGCGAGCGACCAGCTCGCGGGCAAATTCCACAAAAGCCTGGCTCCCCTTGGCGCCGGGATCGAACACCACACCGGGCAGGCCGTAGCTCGGCGCCTCCGCAAGGCGCACGTTGCGCGGGATCACGGTGTCAAAGACCTTGTCGCCGAAATGCGCCTTGAGCTGCTCGCCCACCTGCTGCTGCAAGGTGATGCGCGGATCGAACATCACGCGCAGCAGACCGATGAGCTCGAGATCCGGATTGAGATTGGCATGAACCTGCTTGATGGTGTTGACAAGGTCGGTCAGCCCCTCGAGCGCGAAATACTCACACTGCATCGGCACGATCACGCCGTGCGCGCTGCACAGGCCGTTGAGGGTGAGCAGGCTCAGGCTGGGCGGGCAGTCGATGAGAACGAAGTCGTACTCCCCGTCGACCGCGGCAAGCGCCGCCTTCAGGCGGCCTTCGCGTTGATCCAGATCGACAAGCTCGACTTCCGCGCCCGAAAGCTCTCGATTGGCACCCAGCACATGGTAGCCACACGCCTGGGTACGCGTCGCGGCCTCCCGCACCGTGGCGGACCCAAGAAGCACGTCGTACACCGACTGCCGCAGGGCCCGCTTGTCCACGCCCGAGCCCATGGTGGCGTTGCCCTGAGGGTCGAGGTCAACCATGAGCACGCGCTGGCCGATGCGGGCCAGACCCGCCGCCAGATTGACGGTGGTGGTGGTTTTGCCGACGCCGCCCTTCTGGTTGGCGATGCAGAAAATCTTGGCCATGCTGCAGCAGTGAAAAACGGGAATGCGGCCACAAGAAACGCGGGCCAAGGAGTGCGGCTAGTGTAGTGCCATGCGGGGCCGCATCCACACGATGCACCGCTGGGCATCCAGTTGCGGCACCCGCAATGGTTCCACGTGAAACACCGTCACATCGGATGGCAAGGCGGCCATTTCCTCAGTGGGCACCTTCCCCTTCATGGCAAGCCACACGCCCCGGGGCGCCAGCAGATGCCGCGAGCCGATCGCGAAATCCCCAAGAGAAGCAAACGCGCGACTGCTCACCACATCGAATTCCCCAACCAGCTTCTCCACCCGGGCATGCACGCCGCGCAGGTTGCGCAACTGCAAGGCGCCTGCCGCCTGCTGAATGAACGCGGCCTTCTTGGCCACGGCATCGACACAGCTCACCGCCAGTTCCGGCAGGCAGATGGCAAACACCACACCTGGCAGGCCGCCACCCGAGCCCACATCCAGCAGGTGCGCAGACGCCGCAGCGTCCGGCCCTTGCAACCACCGGCGCAGCGAAACGACCGCGGCCAGACTGTCCAGCAGATGGTGCGTGAGCATCTCCGCCGGGTCACGCACGGACGTGAGGTTGTACACGCGGTTCCATTGCTGCAGCAACGAGAGGAACGCGAGCAAGCTCTCCTGTTGCGCCTCATGCAGCGCCAAGCCCAAGTCGCTCAAGCCCGCCAAGAGCGGTTCGCGCAAGGTCGCATTCATGCAGCCTCACGCCTTTGCATCTCCTTGAAGTGCCCCTTCTTCAGATGCACCAGCAGCAAGGACACGGCCGCCGGCGTGACACCCGAAATGCGCGAGGCCTGTCCCAGCGTCTGTGGCCGGTGCTTCTGCAGCTTCTGCCGCACCTCGAAGGACAGCGCGCTCACCTGCATGTAGTCCAGGTCCGCCGGGAGCGCCAGATTTTCGTAATGCGCGGCGCGCTCGACCTCTTCCTTCTGCCGGTCGATATAGCCCGCATACTTGGCGGCGATCTCCACCTGCTCTATCACCGGGCCATGCAGCTCACCCAGGGTTTCACGTGAAACATCGGCACTGGCGAAGCGCCCGTCACCCAAACCCATCAAGGCCTCGTAATCGACGCCTGGGCGGCGCAGGAGATCGAACAGGCTGTATTCATGCTCCAGCGCCTTGCCCAGCAGGCGCTCGCTTTCCTGCCCATCGACGATCCGGGGATTGACCCAGCATGACTTGAGCCGTTCGGTTTCACGTGAAACAGCATCGCGTTTGCGGCAGAACACATCCCAGCGCGCATCATCCACCAGGCCCATGCGCCGGCCGATCTCCGTCAGGCGCATATCGGCATTGTCCTCACGCAGCTGCAGACGGAATTCCGCGCGGCTCGTGAACATCCGGTAGGGTTCGGTCACACCTTTCGTGATCAGGTCATCGACCAGCACGCCCAGATAGGCCTCATCGCGCCGGGGCAGCCAGGGCGCGTCGCCACGGCATTGCAACGCCGCGTTGAGTCCGGCGAACAGCCCTTGAGCCGCCGCCTCCTCATAACCGGTGGTGCCGTTGATCTGGCCCGCGAAATACAGACCGTGAATCTGCTGCGTCTCGAAACTGCTCTTGAGCGCGCGCGGATCGAAATAGTCGTATTCGATGGCGTAACCGGGGCGCAAGATGTGCGCGCGCTCCAGCCCTGCGATGCTGTGCACGAGCTGGTACTGAATGTCGAACGGCAGGCTGGTGGAGATGCCGTTGGGGTAGAACTCGTGGGTGGTGAGGCCCTCGGGTTCGAGAAAAATCTGGTGGCTTTCCTTGTCGGCAAAACGATGGATCTTGTCTTCCACGCTCGGACAATAGCGCGGGCCCGTTCCTTCGATCACCCCCGTGAACATCGGGCTGCGGTCCAGCCCCGAGCGGATGATTTCGTGCGTGCGCGCATTGGTGTTGGTGATCCAGCACGGCATCTGGCGCGGGTGCATCTGCGCCCGGCCCATGGTGCTGAACACCGGCAGGATGCCCTCATTCACCCCACCGGGCATGCCATCTCCCGGCTGCTCGGTGCAGCGCGAAAAGTCGATGGTGCGGCCGTCCAGGCGTGGCGGCGTGCCGGTTTTCAGGCGCCCTTGCGGCAGTTGCAGCTCCTTCAGGCGGCTGGCCAGGCTCAGTGCCGGAGGGTCTCCCGCCCGTCCGCCCTGGTAGTGGTTGAGTCCCACGTGAATCTTGCCGTTGAGGAAGGTGCCGGCCGTGAGCACCACGGCGCGCGCGCGAAAGCGCACCCCCACTTGCGTGACCGCGCCCACTACACGGTCGCCTTCGAGCATCAGGTCGTCAACGGCCTGCTGAAACAGCCAGAGGTTGGGCTGGTTTTCCAGACGGGAACGAATCGCCCCCTTGTACAGCAGCCGGTCGGCCTGTGCCCGGGTGGCACGCACCGCCGGGCCCTTGCTGCTGTTGAGAATGCGAAACTGGATCCCCGCCTCGTCGGTGGCAAGCGCCATCGCGCCGCCCAGTGCATCCACTTCCTTGACCAAGTGCCCCTTGCCGATGCCGCCTATGCTGGGGTTGCAGCTCATCTGCCCCAGCGTTTCGATGTTGTGCGTGAGCAGCAGCGTTCTGCAGCCCATGCGCGCGCTCGCCAGCGCCGCTTCGGAGCCGGCGTGACCGCCGCCCACGACAATGACATCAAATTCCTCGGGGTACAACATGTGAGCGCACATCAAAAGGCAGGGGGCGTTATTGTCCCACCGCACCGCTTCCGGTGTGTTTCACGTGAAACAGAACCTCCGAACCATCGACATGACCTCTCTTTTCGATCCCCTGCAGGCCGGTGATCTGCATCTGGCCAACCGCATCGCCATGGCGCCATGCACCCGCAACCGCTCGCCCGGCGGCATCCCGGTGGCGATGAATGCCGAGTACTACGCGCAGCGCGCGGGCAACGGCCTCATCATCACCGAAGGCACGGCCATCAGCCACCAGGGTCAGGGCTATGCCGACGTGCCCGGCCTATATGCGCCCGAGCAGCTTGCGGGCTGGAAAAGGGTCACCGACGCCGTGCATGCCCGAGGCGGATGCATCGTCACGCAGCTCTGGCATGTGGGCCGGGTTTCGCATGTCTCCCTGCAGCCCGGCGGCCAGGCGCCGGTGGCTCCATCGGCCATCACGGCGCAGGCGCGCACCTATATCCTCGACGAAACCACCGGCGCCGGACACTTCGCGCCCACATCCGAGCCGCGTGCATTGGCACTTCAGGAGCTGCCCGCCATCATCGCAAGCTACGCCCGGGCGGCGCACGACGCGGTGCACATCGCCGGCTTTGACGGCGTGGAGCTGCATGGCGCCAACGGCTACCTGATCGACCAATTCCTCAAGGACGGCAGCAATCACCGCACGGACGCGTACGGCGGCAGCATCCACCACCGCATCCGCTTTGCCGTCGAGGCCGTGCGCGCCGTCGTCGAGGCCGTGGGCGGTGGGCGCGTCGGTATCCGCCTCTCCCCCGTCACACCCTCCAACGACGCACGCGACAGTCATCCGCAAGCCCTGTTCGAGCAACTCGTGCAGGCCCTGGCCCCGCTTGGTCTGGCCTACATCCACGTGATCGAGGGCGCGACAGGCGGGCCGCGCGTGATCGAGGATCGCCCCTTCGATGACGCCGCGTTCAAAGCGGCTTATCGCAACGCAGGCGGCACAGGCGCCTGGATGGTGAACAACGGCTACACGCGGGAGATGGCTCTGCAGGCCGTGGCGAGCGGCGCTGCGGACGTGGTGGCTTTCGGCCGCGACGCGATTGCCAACCCCGATCTGGCCGAGCGCCTGAAGCGCGGCGCGCCGCTCAACGCCTGGGACAAGACCACCTTCTATGGCGGCACGAGCAAGGGCTATACCGATTACCCGGCACTCACGGCCTGAGTTCGCGCCCCGTCAGGACGCCAGCTCGTCCAGGATGGGGCATTCGGGCCGGTCATCACCATGGCAGCAACTCACCAGGGCCTGCAGACTGCGCTGCATGTCCTGCATTGCGGCGATGCGCTGCTCCAGCTTCTCGATATGCTTGAGCGCGATCTGCTTGACCTGGCTGCTGGCGCGGCTGCGGTCCTGCCACAGGCCGAGCAAAGCCGAGATCTCTTCGATGGAAAAGCCCAGGTCGCGCGCGCGGCGGATGAAACGCAGCGTGTGCACATCCGCCTCGGTGTACTGGCGATAGCCGCTGTCCGTGCGAGCCACCCTGGGTAGAAGCCCGAGCGATTCATAGTGGCGAATCATGCGCGCCGAGACAAGCGAGCGCGCAGCCGCCTCGCCTATGGCCACCGGCCCGTGCCCGGCACCGCCCGGGTTCATGCGGCGACCTCGTAGCCCTCCTCGCGGATGGCATTGGCGATCGCGTCGCGCGACTTCTCGCTGTCCACATCCACCCGACCCGTGGACAGGTCCACCTTGACCACGGCCTCGGTGTCCACCTTGCGCACGGCATGCACGATGGCCCGCTCGCAGTGGCCACAGGTCATGCCCTTGACATCGAACTGGTATTGCATGGTGCGCGCCTCCTTCAGGCTTGAATCAATGACGGGTGACGATTCTGTGGTCTGACATGGTGACAAGGTCAAGGTTCCAGCGCACGTCAGGGATAAATCAGGATCTTGTTGAGCGCCGGGAAATGCTTTTCGAGCTTGAGCGGCAACTGGTCCAGGTAGGGTGTGTGGGCCGATTCTCCCTCGCGCGCCGAGACCAGGATCAGCAGATCGGTGTCGGACATCTTGCGAAACACGATGAAGAATTCATCCCAATCGCTGAACTCCCTGTACTCCACCTTCAACGCGAGCTTTTGCTTCTTCAGACTTTCACGAACCGCCTGGTGCGTCGCCCTGCCGCAGTTCAACTGCACGGGCACCGAATGCTCGGCAGCGAGCTTGGCGATCTTGCGCCAGTACAGATCGAAATGCTCCGCCGTCTCGGCCAGTGGCGGAAGGATGACGAAGATACCGGTGTACTTGCTCGACGGCGCATCCAGATGGCAGACAAACACGGTCTTGCGGGTCTGGTAGAGGACGCTGCCGAATTTGTTGCCGACAAAACCGCCGATGAAACCGGTTTTCTGCGGCCAGCCCATGACGATCAGGTCCGCGCCGATCTCGCGCGCCGTGCGGCTGATGCCGACGCCGGGGTGGTGATCTATCGTGGCCATGACGTTGAGCTCCACGTCCGCCCCGCTCGCCTCGGCGCGCACGTCCTCCAGCGCCTGCTTGGCCCGTGCCACGTTGTCCTCGGCTTCTTCGGTATTCGGCACCACGGTCACCACCGCCAGAGGATGGCTGGATTTCTTCTCGCGCACCAGCACCGCCAGGCGAACCAGATTTTCAGATTCCGTGGTGTCCGACAACGAGATGAGGATCTGCTCATCGTTGTGGTTGCCATTGCGCGCCATGTCCTGTGCGTGCTCGGTCGTGCTTTCGAGCTGACGCGCGGCCTTCTCGGTGATGATGGAGGCGACCACGCACGAGACGAGGATGATCACGATGATGGCGTTGATGACGCGGTCGTCGACGATACCGGCGCGGTAACCCACGATCACCACCGCCAGCGTGGCCGCCGCGTGCGACGAACTCAGGCCGAAGATCAGGTCGCGCTGCTCTGCCCTGAGGCGAAAGAGCCGCGCCGTCAGGTCCGCGGCCAGGTACTTCCCGGCAAACGCCACGATCGCCAGCGCCACGGCCGTCAAGAGCACGGTGAAGCCGTCGAACACCACGCGCACGTTGACGATCATGCCCACGCTGATGAGGAAGAAGGGGATGAACAGCGAATTGCCGAGGTATTCGATGCGGTTCATCAGCGCCGAGGAATTGGGAATCTGGCGGTTGAGCGCCAGGCCCGCGGCGAACGCGCCGATGATGGGTTCCAGACTCGCCACCTCGGAGAGAAAGGCCGAAAGGAACACGATGGCCAGCACGAAGACGTAGTGCGAGTGTTTCTGGTGCGCCTGCCTTTCGAAGAAACGCCTGGCGATCCACGGCACCACCAGGGCCATGAAGGCGACAAAAACCACGAGCGAGATCACGAGGCGCGTCCAGAATTGCGACGTGAGATCGCCGTTGTGCGCGCCCAGAATCACGGCCAGCACCACCAGCACCCCGGTGTCGGTCAAGATGGTGCCGCCCACGGTGATGGGCACGCTCGGGTCCTTGGTCACGCCGTACTTGCTGGCGATCGGGTAGGTCACGAGCGTGTGCGTGGCAAAAATGCTGGAAACGAGCAAACTCGCCGAAACATCCATGCCCAGCAGATAGTGGCAGACGGGATAACCGAGGGCAAACGGAATCGTGAAGGTGGCGATGCCGAAGACGATGCTGCGATTGGCGTTGGCCCTGAACTCGATCAGATTGAGCTCCAGCCCCGCGAGAAACATGATGTAGAGCAGGCCGATGGTCGAGAACACATCGACGAACAGGCTCTTCTCCAGGAGATTGAAGCCGTGCGGGCCGATCAATATGCCGGCCAGAATGAGCCCGATGATGTCCGGCGTGCGCACCTTCTCCAGCAGAATGGGTGCCAGCAGGATGATGAAAAGGATGAGCGAAAAAATCAGAACCGGGCTGTTCAGCGGCAACTGAAATTGCTCTGTCAGCTTTGCGATGATGGGTTCCATGAGCTGCAATGGGCCGATCAAGGCCATCCTGGGACAAGCGCGCGATTGTGGCATGCAGCTGCTCGCGCAGGACTTGACTCTCTCATGATGTCAAAGTTTACGCTGCCGACCGTTCGTTCACCCTTGTGGAGCCACCATGACGACGACCGCTGATCCCTCCGCCACCGACACGCTCGACCTGGGCGTGGGCGGCATGACCTGCGCCAGTTGCGTCTCGCGCGTGGAACGCGCGCTGCGCAAGGTCCCGGGCGTCGCCGATGCCGCGGTCAATCTGGCCACGGAGTCCGCGCACCTGAAGCTGGCTGCGCCCTCCCCCGACATCGACCGGCTCGCGCGCCGCGCCATCCGCGACGCCGGGTACGAGCCGCGCTCGCTCGCCGAACAGCAGGCACAGCTCGATCGCGAAGGCCCATGGACCGGCTTCGCACCCGTGGGTCTGGGGCTGCTGCTGTCCGCCCCGCTGGTGCTGCCCATGTTCGGCGACCTGTTGGGCCGGCACTGGATGCTCCCGGCCTGGCTGCAGTTTCTTCTCACCACGCCCGTGCAATTCATCCTCGGGGCGCGCTTTTACAAGGCCGGGTGGCATGCGGCCCGCGCGCTCACGGGCAACATGGATCTGCTCGTGGCGCTGGGCACGAGCGCAGGGTATGGCCTCTCGCTCTGGCTGTGGCTCACCGCGCCCGCGGGACACACGCCACACCTGTACTTCGAAGCATCCGCCGTCGTGATCACCCTGGTGCTGCTGGGCAAATGGCTGGAGGCCCGCGCCAAGCACCAGACCACGGCCGCGATACGCGCCCTGCATGCCCTGCGCCCGGAAACCGTCCATCTGCTCGGGCGCGATGGCGAAGTCGACGTGCCGGTCGCCGAAATCATGGTGGGCGATCATCTCGTGGTGCGCCCCGGCGAGCGCATCCCGGTCGATGGACGAGTGATCGAGGGCGAAACCCAGGTGGACGAATCCATGCTCACGGGCGAACCGCTGCCGGTGGCGCGCGGCGCGGGCGGCCCTCTCACCGGCGGCTCGATCAACGGTGACGGCCGCATCGTGCTCAGCGTCACCGCCACGGGCAGCGAAACGGTGCTGGCGCGCATCATTCGCCTCGTGCAGGACGCGCAGGCGGCCAAGGCGCCGATTCAGCGCCTCGTCGATCAGGTCTCTGCCGTGTTCGTGCCGGCCGTCCTCCTGATCGCCTGTCTCACGCTGCTCGGCTGGCTGTGGTTCGGCTCGGGGCTGGAGACGGCGCTGATCCGCGCCGTGGCCGTGCTCGTCATCGCCTGCCCCTGCGCGCTCGGTCTGGCCACGCCCGCGGCCATCATGGCGGGCACGGGGGCCGCTGCGCGCCACGGCATCCTGATCAAGGACGCGCAGGCGCTGGAGATCGCGCACAAGGTGGCGACCGTCGCCTTCGACAAGACCGGCACGCTCACGGTGGGCCAGCCCAGGCTGACGGACTTCGTCGCCGCCGCCGGTGAAGACGAAGCGGCGTTGCTGTCGGCCATCGCCAGCGTGCAAAGCGGCAGCGAGCACCCGCTTGCCCGCGCGGTTCAGAGCGCGGCGCGCGAACGCGGGCTCTCATTCGTGCCACCCGATGCCGTGCGCGCCGTGCCTGGCCGCGGCACCGAGGGCGAGGTGCAGGGCCAGAGCTACCTCATCGGCAGCCTGCGCTGGATGCGGGAGCTGGACGCCCATTTTGACGGTCTGGAGGCGAAGGCCGCCTCCCTGCAGGCGCAGGGCGCCACACTTTCCGCCGTGGCCGAGCGCTCTGCCCAGGGCCTGCGCATCCGCGCGCTGCTCGCCTTCGGCGACGAGCCCAAACCCGGCGCCCGGCAAGCCCTCGCCGCGCTGCGCGCGCGCGGCCTGCGCAGCGTGATGATTTCGGGCGACAACCGCGGCGCGGCCGAGGCCATGGCCAGGCGCCTGGGGCTGCAGCCGGAACAGGGGGAAGTTCTCGCCGAAGTGCTCCCCGCCGACAAGGCTGCCGTCGTGCGACGGCTGCAGGCTGGCGGCACGGTGGTGGCCATGGTGGGTGACGGCGTGAACGACGCGCCGGCGCTGGCCGCTGCCGATGTCGGCATCGCCATGGGCAACGGCACGGATGTGGCCATGCACGCGGCCGGCATCACGCTGATGCGCGGAGACCCCGCCCTCGTGGCCGCGGCGCTGGACATCTCGCACCGCACCGTGATGAAAATCCGCCAGAACCTGTTCTGGGCCTTCATCTACAACGTCGCCGGCATTCCGCTCGCGGCGCTGGGTTACCTGAACCCGGTCATTGCCGGTGCCGCGATGGCCATGAGCTCGGTGAGCGTGATGGGCAATGCGCTGCTGCTGCGCCGCTGGCATCCGCGAGGGGACAATGCCGGGGCAACCGAGCCCCGTTGAAACCATGCCCGACCAGATTCTGGGAACCATCCACGCCGTCCTGCACGGTCGCGCCCAGCCGTATCGGCATACGGATGGCCGCCCGGGTGGCCTCAGCGCCATCGCCAAGCAAGCGGTGTCCGGGCCCGTCGCGGCGACCGCGCTGGGTCTTGAAGGCGACGAACAAGGCGATCCGCGCGTACACGGCGGCCCGGACAAGGCCATTCACCACTACGCCCGCGAGCATTACCAGGCCTGGCGCGCCGAGCTCGGCGAGTTGCCGGTGCTGGCCGCGCCTCCTGCGTTTGGCGAGAACTTCTCCAGCACCGGCGTGACGGAATCGGACATCTGCCTGGGTGATCAGGTGCGCGCGGGCACCTGCCTGCTCGAGGTCTCGCAAAGCCGCCAGCCCTGCTGGAAGCTCAACGTGCGCTTCGGCGTGGCCGACATGGCGCTGCGCGTGCAGCGCAGCGGGCGCACCGGGTGGTATTACCGCGTGCTCGAGCCGGGGACCGTTCAAGCCGGCGATGAGCTGCAACTGATGGCCCGCCCCCACCCCGAATGGCCGTTGTCACGCGTGATCCATCTGCTCTACACCGACGTGCTCAACCTGGCGGACCTGCGCGCGCTGTCCAAACTGCAACTGCCCGCCTCATGGGAAAAGCTGGTGGGCCGGCGGCTTGATAGCCACAGACTGGAAAACTGGGACAGGCGCACGCTTGGATAAGGCGGTGCATGCTGCTACCCTAGTGGCATGCTCACACGCGCGCTTCTGCCCTTTGCAGCCGCATGGCTTCTGGTGGCCTGTGGCTCCGCTCCTCCGGTTTCTTCGTATGAGCCCTACGATCTGAGCACGACGGCACCCACGCCCTCCAGCGTGCTCTCGGACGGGCAGGCGAGCGACATCGCCATCAACGCGCTCGGCCTGGTCGGCACGCCCTATCGCTACGGTGGCAACACGCCCGAGGGGGGGTTTGATTGCAGCGGGCTGATCGGCTACGTCTACCGCAACCAGACCGACATGAGACCGCCGCGCACGGTGGCGCAGCTCAACGACTACGGACAGCCGCTTTCGCGCACCCAGCTGCGCAGCGGCGACCTGGTGCTGTTCGGCCGCGGCCAGCCAACGCACGCGGGTATCTACGTGGGCCAGGGACGTTTCGTGCATGCGCCATCCACAGGCGGCACGGTACGGCTGGATCGGCTCGACGGCCCCTACTGGTCGCGTCAGATGGCGAGCTTTCGCAGGCCGTGACGCACACCGCTACCAGTGGTAGCCGTAGCGCATTTGCACGTAATTGATACCAGGATTGGGGGACTTGATGCTGGCATTGGAGAGGTGCTGCACGCGCAGCACCACTTCCTGCCGCCGCGCCTGACCGAACCTCAGACCCACCCCCAGGTGGCTTGCAAAATTGAAGGCGGTGCTGAACTGCTCGTCCGCGCTGCGATAGAGATGATCGCTCAGGGTGACGCCGATGCCTGCCTGGAAAAACCACGGCGAACGTCCCTCGCCAGGCGTCCAGCGCAGCGTGGGGGTGAGCCCCAGCAGCCACAGGTGATCACGCCCCCCCGAGCCGCCATAACTCCAGCGGCTGACGTAGGTATCCCAGAAGCCCGACAGCACGCCAGGCCCCAGCGGTTTCTGCCACGCTCCCCAAGGCAGGGTAGCGCCCAGCGTGAGCGCATCCGTGCCCCGCGATGCCACGTCCCTCTGGAGGTACACCGAAGGCGTTTGCGCGGGCAATTGCGCCATGGCGACACCGGCCACGGAACACAAGCCAAGAAATACCAGAGATCTCGTTTCAGGCATGAGGCAATGGGGACTTCAGCTATCAATTAGTAACAGTCTAAAGTATTCTCCCGTCGCCTCATGCCGCTCACTGAATCAGGAAGCGGCTGCTCCCGACTGGCTCGCGCCACCGTGATGGCGAGCGCCGTGACGCCCACCGTGGCCCGCGCGCGGGCCGTGCATGGCCTGGGCATCAAACACCTTTTGCTGCTCGGGTGTGAGCTGGGCATAGAAGGTCTTGATTGCCTCTCCGCGCCGATCGGCCTCGGCGGCGCGCTGCTGATGCAGGGCGCGCATGCGGTCTATGCGCTCGGGCGTGGTGAGCTTGCGCATGTCGTCGCGGTTGATCCGTGCATGGGTCGGCGGCTGCATCGCCTTCTGCAAGGCATCCCAGGCCGGCTGCTGCGCGTCAGTGAGCTGCAGCTTGGCCTTGAGCGCCTGTGCGCGCTCGGCCCGTCGTTGCTGCCACTTCTGCGGGTTCATCTGCCCGCGCTGCATGGGCGCCGTTGCCACGGACGAGGTTTCGGGCGCTTGCGTGTCGGAAGCCGCGATGGCGGAGCTTGCGCCCCAGACCAGCAGCGCTGCCGCCACGGCGGCGATGACGGGCTTGCGTGCGTTCATCATGATCGGGTCCTTTCCCGGTGGTGGTTGATGGCGTCAGTGTGCGAGCCCCATGTAAGGCCTGCGTGAGCGGGTGCTGCAACTGTGTAAAGTTGCGGAAATATTTCCAGCATCCGTTCAGGGTATTGACATTTATTCAAGTCAAATACCATTCAAACACTGACCCACATTGCGCGATCAGCTCCCATTTTCATATCAACGTGTTCAAGAATCTCATCGTTTATCGCATCGCCCCCTCATCGCAGCTCGAACTTCAACGGCTGCAGGCGGCCCTGGCGGCCGCACCCTTCGCGCCCTGTGGCGCCACGCAGGAGCAATCGGGCGGCTGGTGCCCGCCCCGCGCGCAAGAGCATGGGGCGCTCGTCGAATCCATTGCCGGGCACTGGATTGCCTGCTGGCAGACGGAAACCCGCATGCTGCCCGCCGCCGTGGTGGCACAGCGCGTGGACGAAAAAGTGCAGCGCATCACCCAGGAAAGCGGGCGCACCCCCGGGCGCAAGGAGCGGCGTGACCTCAAGGACGAAGCGCGCCTCGATCTGCTGCCGCTGGCCTTCACGCAGCGGCGCAGCATCATGGTCTGGATCGCCCCCCGCCAGCGCCTGCTGGCGCTTGACACCAGCAACCAGACCCGGGCCGACGCCGTGGTGACCGCTTTGGTCAAATCCGTTGACGGCCTGGCGCTGGCGCTGCTCGATACCCGGCAAAGTCCGCAGGCCGCCATGAGCACCTGGCTGCTGGAGCAACAGGCGCCAGCGGGCTTTTCCATCGACAACGAGTGTGAGCTCAAGTCCACCGCCGCGGACAAGGCCGTGGTGCGCTATGCCCGCCACCCGCTCGACATTGCCGAGGTGCCCGAGCACATCCGCGCAGGCAAGCTGCCCACGCGCCTGGCGATGACCTGGCAGGGCCGCGTGAGCTTCGTGCTGACCGAGGGACTGCAACTGCGCCGCGTGGCGCTGCTGGAAACCGAGCAGCAGGAAAGCCAGCGCAGCGACGACAATTTCGACGCCGACGCGATGCTGAGCACCGGCGAGCTCAGCCAGATGCTGCCGGATCTCCTCGCCGCTCTCGGTGGAGAACAAGTCGGCGGGCAGACCGGCGCGTGACACCATGGCATTGAACGCGGTCTGGATCGGCTTTTTCCTCATCGCGTTCCTCACCGCCTGCGTGCGCTGGGCGCTGGGCGATACCGGCATCTTCCAGCAGCTGCTCACCGCCATGTTCGACGGCGCGCGCTCGGGCTTCGAAATCTCGCTGGGTCTGGCGGGCATCATGGCGCTGTGGCTGGGCCTGATGAACATCGGCGAAAAGGCGGGCATGGTGCAGCTGCTCGCCCGCCTGGCCCAGCCGCTGCTGCAACGGCTCTTTCCCGAAGTGCCCGCCGGCCACCCCGCGCAGGGCGCGATGACGCTCAACATCTCGGCCAATCTGCTGGGCCTGGACAACGCCGCCACGCCGCTGGGCCTGACGGCGATGAAAGAGCTGCAGACGCTCAATCGCGAGCCCCCGGGCACGGCAAGCCACGCGCAGATCATGTTCGTGGTGATGAACACGGCCGGGCTCACGCTCATCCCCACCTCGGTGATCGCCATCCGCCAGAGCGTGGCGCTGCAGCAGCACGTGGGCGCGGGCTTCAACGCCGCCGACATCTTTCTGCCCACGCTCATCGTCACCTTCATCGGGCTGCTCACCGGCGTGCTCGCGGTGGCCGTGGCGCAGCGCCTGCCACTGTGGCGCCCCCGCCTGCTGCTGCCGGTGCTGGCCGTCGCGGGCGTGCTGCTGGGCAGCGTGGCCCTGCTCGCGCGCCTGCCGGCCGAGCAGGCCGCACGCATCGCAGGCACGACGGGTGCGGCCGTCATCCTGGCCATCGTCGCGCTGTTCCTGCTGGCTGGCGTGTGGCGGCGCATCAACGTCTACGACGCCTTCATCGACGGCGCGCGCCAGGGTTTTGACGTGGCCGTGCAGATCGTGCCCTACCTCATCGCCATCCTGGTCGCCATCGGCGTGTTCCGGGCCTCAGGCGGCATGGATGCCCTCCTTGCCGTACTGGGCCATGGCATCGCCGCGCTGGGCCTGAACACCGATTTCCTGCCCGCGTTGCCCGTGGGTCTCATGAAAGTGCTCTCGGGCGCCGGTGCGCGCGGCCTGATGATCGATGTGCTGCAGACCTACGGCGTCGATTCCTTCGTCGGGCGGCTGGCCAGCATCATCCAAGGCTCGACCGAGACGACGTTCTACGTGCTGGCGGTGTACTTCGGCAGCGTGGGCGTCAGGCACACGCGCCACGCGCTGGTGTGCGCGCTGCTCGCCGACGCCGTCGGGCTGGTGGCCGCCATCGTCGTGGGGTACGCCATGCTGCGCTGAGGCATGCGGTTTGTCCCCGGACCTACCATCACCATTAGATTGCAGTAGAGGTATTTAAAAGATAGTTGTAGTAGTAGGTTCTTGCGACCCGATGGGACAAGTCCATTTTTCGTTTGAATTTCAACGAGCTGCGCGCTGTGATAACTGTGCTTCGAAGACGCGTGGGTACGGGATGCACATGGGGACAAGTCGCCATGGTGCATCCAGCCTGTGGATAACGATCCGTTTGTCCCGCCTTGCTGCCCAGCTTATCCACAGCGTGGCCGGTTCAGCGCAGCAGGATCAGTTGGGGCGCCGCATCCGCGCCGCTCCAGACAATGGCGTTCTGATCCCAGCGCTCGCCCAGCCGCCGGGCGGTTTCCAGATCGAGCCCGAGCACGAGCAGGCTGGCCTCTGCCGGCCAGCCGTTGCTCGGGTGCTGGCCCACGCCATCGATGCAAGGCAGGCCCAGCGCGTTTACGTGCGCCCTCAGCCGCTGCAGACGATCGGCATTGGTGGTTGCGTCGCTGGCCTGGCTGCGTGGGTTGACGGCGGTGATGAAGGCGCTGCAGGCCACGCCATGGCGCCGGTGCAGTGCCAGAAGGGCGGCGCTGGCCACCCCGATGCGCAAGGTGAAAGGTGCGGCGGCGTCCACGCGGTAGTGCGTCTGCGCGTAGGCCTGCAGCAGATGGCGGGGCAGCGTGCTCATGCCGATTTGTGGATGGACCCGTTGGACGATACGCTTTGTCCTCCTGCCCCTCGATTCGGAGCGTTCAAGACGGACCGCGTCAATGTCTGCGCTGCATGAGTTCGCGCAGCGGCGCGGGCAGCCAGGCGCGCAGGCGCGACGAGAGGCTGCGTTCGTGCCGTTGCCAAAGGATGCCCAGGCCGACGACGCCCAGGCCGATGGCGGTCAGGGCGAAGGGAAACACCATGCTGTCCCTGAAGACCGCGTAGGCCAGATGCCCGACATAGCCGGCCGCGCCGAGCCCACCGAACACGGCAAATACCCGGCGCGCCAGCACCGCGCCGACCGTGATCATCAGCAGGTTGATGCACAGGTAGATGAACCTGCCCCACTCGCTGTCCGAGCGCATCAGCGACAGCCCGCACCAGAACGCCAGCACCCCGAACAGATAGAGCCAGAAGGGGTAATCCTTTGCATGGTGGGTGCGCACATCGACCCAGAACGCCAGCAGCACCATCAGCAGGCCGAACCACAGGGAAACGGCCTTTCGCAGTTCCCAGCCGGCATCGGCCTGGCCGAACAGGAAGGGCGTGAGATCCATGCTCATGTACCAGAGCGTGACGGCGACCGGCATGACCAGGAAGGGCAGGCGATAACGCCACAGCATGACGGCCCCTGTCGCGAGCGTGGCCAGTTCCATCAGTACCCATCGCCAATCGACCTGGGTGTGATAGTCGCGGTAGACCCGGCCGTCGGCCCACCAGCCCAGGGCGGCCTGCAGGCCGTAGACCGCCAGCGCAGTGAGCGCCACGACGAACGCGGCGGTGATCCCGGCGGGGATGGGCAGCCTGAGGCGCCCGAGGAGCCACTCGGTCAGCCACAGGCCCGCCGCCGCGTAAGCGATCGCTATGAAGAACAGCCCCCAGCCGCCAAACCGCTCCCAGCCCAGCGTCATGAACAGCGTCATCGCGGCGATGGCGATCAGCCCTCCGAGGTAGTAGAGGATGTGCGTCAGGCGAAACGACGGCGTGTCTGCCGTGCCTTCGGACAGGAAGGCCCAGAGCGCCTGAACCTGGTTGGGTGCGATCACGCCGTGACGGGCCGCATCTTCCAGGTGGGAGCGGGAGAGTTCCATGAACACCTCGGCGTCTGGCGTTCAGGCGCGCACGGGTCGTTGCGCCCGCATGCCCCGGTCTCCGCTACACCCGCTCGAAGATCGCGGCGATGCCCTGCCCGCCGCCGATGCACATGGTCACGAGCGCGTAGCGCCCTTTCGCGCGGTGCAGCTCGGCAATCGCCTTGGTGGTGATGATGGCGCCCGTGGCGCCCACGGGGTGGCCGAGCGAGATGCCCGAGCCGTTGGGGTTGACCTTGGCTGGGTCCATGCCCAGCTCCTGCGTGACGGCGCAGGCCTGCGCGGCGAAGGCTTCATTGGCCTCGATCACGTCGATGTCCGCGAGCCGGATGCCTGTGCGCTTCAAGACCATCTGCGTGGCCGGCACCGGGCCGATGCCCATGTAGTTGGGGTCCACGCCCGCGTGCGCGTAACCGACCAGGCGCGCCAGGGGCTTGACGCCCAGCGCCTGCACGCGGTCGCCGCCCACCAGCACCACGGCGCCCGCTCCGTCGTTGATGCCCGAGGCGTTGCCCGCCGTCACCGTGCCGCCTTCCTTCTTGAACACCGGCTTCATGCCCGAGAGCGCCTGCACCGTGGTGTCGGCGCGCGGGTGTTCGTCGGTGTCGAAGACCACCAGGCCCTTGCGCGTCTTGATCTCGATCGGCACGATCTGCTCCTTGAAGCGTCCGGCGGCAATCGCCGCCACGGCGCGGCGGTGGCTTTCGGCGGCCAGCTCGTCCTGCATTTCGCGGCTGATGTGGTAGCGCTCGGCCACGTTCTCGGCCGTCACACCCATGTGCAGCTTCTGCCACGGGTCGTGCAGGATGCCGATCATGTAGTCGACGAGCTTGGCGTCGCCCATGCGCGTGCCCCAGCGCGCGGCGGTGTCGAAGAACGGCCCGCGGCTCATCGATTCGGAGCCGCCGCCCACGGCGACGTCGCAGTCGCCCAGTTGAATGGCCTGCGCCGCCGAGACGATGGCCTGCAGGCCCGAGCCGCACAGGCGGTTGACGTTGAACGCGGGCGTCTCGATGGGGCAGCCCGCGTCGATCGCCGCCACGCGCGAGAGGTAGGCGTCGCGCACGTCGGTGGGGATGACGTTGCCGATCACCACATGGCCCACGACCTTGGGATCGACGCCCGCGCGCTGCATCGCGGCCCGCACCACGGTGGTGGCGAGTTCGGTATTGGGAACATCCTTCAGGGCACCGCCAAAGCTGCCGACCGCGGTGCGCGCGGTGCCGACGACGAAAACTTCACGTGGGGACATGGAAACCTCCTGGGTTCAAGAATCAGTGGCCGTGAAACTGCGGCGCGCGCCGCTCGAAGAAGGCCGCCAGCCCCTCGCGCAGATCGGCGCCCCGCGCGCAGTCTTCAAAGCATTGTGCTTCAGCCTGCAGCGCGCCGGCCAGGTCGCGCTCGAAGCTGCCGCGCATCAGGCGGCGCATGTGGCCGTAGGCCCGGGTGGGGCCGCTGGCGAGCCGCTGCGCGAAGGCGTGCGTGGCCGCTTCCAGCTCGGCGGCGGGCAGCACGCGGTTGACCAGGCCCAGGCGCAGCGCGTCCTCGCAGCTCAGGTTCTCGCCCAGCAGCGCGATCTCCAGCGCCTGGCGCAGGCCCACCAGGCGCGGCAGCGCCCACGAGCCGCCCACATCGCAGTTGGTGCCGAGGTTGATGTAGGCGAGGTTGAACTTCGTGCCCTCGGCCGCGAGGACGAAGTCGCACATCAGCATCAGCGACAGCCCGCCGCCGGCCGAGGCGCCGTGCACCTGCGCAATCACGGGCGCGTCGATCCGGTGCATCAGCAAGACCGCTTCGTTCAGCGGCGTGAGCAGATCGTGCACGCCCTGCACCGGATCGGCGCGCAGCGTGGCGAGGTCGCCGCCCGCGATGAAGGCACGCCCCGCGCCCTTGAGCACCACGGCGCGCACGCTCGCATCGGCTGCGATCTCTCGCATCGCCGCCAGGAAGGCGCGCGCCATCGGCACGTCGAGCGCGTTGAGTGCCTCGGGACGGTTGAACTGCAGCGTGACGGTGGCGCCGTCGCGCGAGACGAGCAAGCTGTCGTCGGCCATGATCACTCCTTCATCAATAGCTGTTCGCGCTTGAATGGCGGGCGTTTGAGGCATATTCCGTTTGAATTTCCCTGCACTGCGCGGACCCCATTCATTGCGCTTCAACGATACATCGCCTCGATCTCCGGCGCATACGCCTGGTAGATGCTGGCGCGGCGCACCTTCATGGTGGCGGTGACTTCGCCATCGTCGTGGTCGAGCTCTTTGGTCAGCAGGTGGAACTTGCGGATCTGCGCCACCTGCGCGAGCCTGGCGTTGCCGCGGCCGATCTCTTCGTCGATGAGCTGGCGCACCTCGGGCGTCTGCACCAGCGAGCGAAAGTGCGTGAACGCCAGACGCCGCGCCTCGGCCCACTTGCCCACGGTCTCGAAGTCGATCATCACCAGCGCGCCGACGAACTTGCGCGCCTCGGCCACGATGATGCACTCCTTGATGTAGGGGCTGGCCTTCATGGTGTTCTCGATCTCGGACGGCGTGATGTTCTTGCCGCCCGCGGTGATCATGATGTCCTTGAGGCGGTCCACGATGCGCAGTTGTCCTCCCTCCTCGCGCACCACGTCGCCGGTGTGCAGCCAGCCGTCGACGATGGACTGCGTCGTCGCCTCGGGGTTCTTGTAGTAGCCGGCGAAGACCATGTCGCCGCGGATCTGCAGTTCGCCGTTGTCGGCGATGCGGTAGCGCACGCCCTCGGTCACCGGGCCGACGGTGCCGATCGTCACCTCGTCCAGCCGGTGGCCGGTGACCATGCCGCTCGATTCGGTCAGGCCGTAGACCTCGATCAGCGGCACGCCCAGCGTGCGGAAGAACCGCACCACGTCGGGCGCGATGGGCGCGGCGCCGGTGAGCGCCACGCTCGCTTTGCGCAGGCCGATGAAGTTTTGCAGCGCGCGCAGGATCAGCCAGTAATACAGGCCAAAGCGCAGCTTCTGCGCCAGCGACCAGCTTTTGCGCGGCTGGTCGGCCAGCGGCGCGCAGGCGGCCATGGCGCGCGCAAAGAGCGCCCGGCGCAGCGCGCCCGTCTCCTGCATCTTGATGCTGATGGCCGCGTGCAGCTTCTCCCAGATGCGCGGCACGCCCAGGAACATGCTGGGCGCGACTTCGCGCAGGTCTTCCTGCACGGTGCGGATGGATTCGCCGAAGTTCACCGTGGAGCCGAGGTAGATCGGCGTGAAGGTGGTCAGCATCTGCTCGGCCACGTGGCACAGCGGCAGGTACGACAGGTGCGAGGCGCCCGCATCCAGGCGCAGGCGCTCCACGATGCCGGGCACCACGCCGCGGATGTTGCGCCACGAGATCATTGCGCCCTTGGGCTTGCCGGTGGACCCCGACGTGTAGATCATCAGGCCGATGTCGTCCATCGTCTGGCGCGCCAGCGCCTCGTCGATGAGGTGCGCTTGGGCGCTCTCGCGCCCCAGCCGCTGCACCTCGTCAAAGGTGGCGATGAGCGCGCGCTGCTCGGGCGTGAAGCTGCGCAGGCCCTTGGTTTCGATGACGATGATTTTCCTGAGGCGCGGCAGTTCGGAGAGCGCATCAAGCACCTTGTCCGTCTGCTCCTGGTCTTCGCAGACCACCATGTCCACGTCGGCGTGGCCGATCACATAGGACACCTCGGGCGAGGGGCTGGTCGGGTACACGCCCACGGTGATGGCGCCCAGCAGCCCCGCGCCCATCTGCGCCAGCACCCATTCGATGCGGTTCTCGGAAATCACGCCCAGGCGAGCGCCCGGCTCCAGCCCCAGTGCCGCCAGGCCGAGTGCGAACTGGCACGCGCGTTCGTGGTACTGCGCCCAGGTGACGGGCTTCCAGATGCCGAAATCCTTTTGCCGGATGGCCACACGCGTGGCGTCGCTGCGGGCGCGCTCGCGCAGCATCTGCGGCAGGGTCAGTTGGGGCAGCGTCATGACAGCCACCTCTTGCGGCGCTTGTAGTGCTTGATGTCCTTGAAGCTCCTGGCCTCTCCGCCGCCGCCCATGCCCAGATAGAACTCGCGCACGTCGGCATCGCCCGCCAGGCGCTCGGCCGTGCCGTCGATCACGATCTTGCCGCCTTCCATGATGTAGCCGCGGTGCGCCACCGCCAGCGCCAAGGTGGCGTTCTGTTCCACCAGCAGCATGGAGGTAGCCCGTTCGGCGTTGATGCGCGCGATGATGGTGAAGATGTCTTCGGTGAGCTTGGGCGAGATGCCGAGCGAGGGCTCGTCGAGCAGCATCAGCGTGGGCCGGGCGATCAGCGCGCGCCCGATCGCCAGCATCTGCTGCTCACCGCCCGACAGATAGCCCGCCAGGCCCTTGCGCCGCTCGAACAGGCGCGGAAAGTATTGATAGACGAGATCGAAATCGGGCTTTTCGCTGCCCTCGCGGCCGCTGAGCGCATAGGTCGAGGCGACGAGGTTCTCCTCCACCGTGAGGTCCTCGAACACGTGGCGCCCCTCCATCACGTGCGAGACGCCCCGGCGCACGAGCTGCTGCGGCGCCAGGCGCGCCGTGTCCTGCCCGCAAAAGCGGATGCTGCCCGAGGCCAGCAGCCCGTCCTCCAGCGGCAGCAGGTTGGAGATGGCCTTGAGCGTGGTGCTCTTGCCCGCACCGTTGCTGCCCAGCAGCGCCACGATCTCGCCGCGCGGCACGGCCAGCGACAGGCCGCGCAGGGCCTGCACCACTTTGTTGTAGACCACCTCGATGTTGTTGACTTCGAGGACCAGGTCCGGGACCGGGGCTGTCATCGGATCAGATATTCAATAAATTGATAGCTGTCTGCGCTTGTTGGCAAAAGATTTGTAGATCATTCATATCTGAAACAATTGCAGGACAAGCGAGAACAGCCATCAAAAAAGAAGCGCGATCAGAGCTTGATCCAGTCGGAGGCCGCGATCATCTTCTGCGCCTTCATGTCGGCCTTGTACACGCGCCCCACCGGAATGGAGTTGCCGGCGATGGTGATCGGCACGCCGATCAGGCCGCCGGTGTCGAAGTCCTTGATGGAGTTGAGCGCCGCCTTCATGGCGTCGCCCGTGAGCGGCTTGCCCGCATCCAGGCAGCGCTTCACCGATTCGAGGAACAGCATCGCCGCGAGCATGCCCTGCGTGTACGCGGTGCTCTGGTACTGCGGGCGCATCGCGCGGATCTTCTCCAGCATGGGCGCGGGCTCGGTGTCGTAGTAGTAGCGGTAGGGCATCACGCCCATGAAGCCGTCGCCGTCGGGGCCCATCTTCATCACGGTGGAGCTGTCCATGGTCCAGAACGTGCCCATCCACTTGGTCGTCATGCCCTGCTGCTTGCCCTGGGTGATGAACTCGGGAATGGGCGCGAGGATGTAGCCGTGAAAGATGGTGTAGTCGGGCGCGGCGCGGCGCAGCTTGATCACCTCGCCCGAGACGTCCACGCTGCCCGCGGCCGTCATGATCTTGATAGCCACCGTCAGGCCGAGCTGCTTGGCCGCGGCCTCGCTCTTTTCGATCGGGTCGCGCCCGAATTCGGAATCGGAATAGACGAAGGCCACCTTGGCGCCGGGTTTTTCCTTGGCGATGTGCTTGAGCAGGATGCCGAACATTTCGGTGTAGTCCGGGCCGACGAGGAACTGGTGCGGGTACTTCTTCGGGTCGTTGAGCTCGCTGGCGAACGAGGCGCCGGCCATCAGAATGTTGCCGTTGCGGTCGAGCTCGGGGTTGATGGTTTTGGCAAAGCCCGTGGAATCGCCGTAGTAGACATTGACCTTGTTCTGGCTCGTGATCTTCTTGAAGGCCGCGACCGACACGTCCACCTTGTAGGCCGTGTCCTCGGGCACGTACCTGACCTTGCGGCCCTTGATGCCGCCTGCGTCGTTGATGATCTTGACGTAATCCTGGATGCCGTCGTTGATGCCCACGCCGGCGAAGGCGAACACCCCGGTCATGGGAATCGAGCCGCCGATCACGATCTCTTCGGCGCCCTGCGCCAGCACCGCGAGCGGCTGCGTGAGCGCGGCGATGCCGCAGGCGCCCGCGCCCAGCATCAGGCTGCGGCGGCGGGGGAAAAGTGCTTGCTGGTTCATGTCAGTCTCCTTGCCATTGATGAAGCGTGGCTAGTTTTTGAAGGGCCACAGGTGAAAGAACCGGCGCGTGCGCCGCCACATTTCCGCGAGCCCCAGCGGCTCGAAGACCAGAAAAACGATGATGAGCAGCCCGAAGATCACCAGGCGCACCGGCGCGAGAAACACGGTGAGATCGGCGCCGCCCGGCAGCAGGTCGAACACCAGCTTGAGCAGCTCGGGCACCATGGTCATGAAGGCCGCTCCCAGGATGGAGCCGAGCGTCGAACCCATGCCGCCGACGATGATCGCCGCGAGGAAGAAGATCGACATCGACAGTGGAAAACTCTCGGGCGTGATCACGCGAAAGAAGTAGGCGAAGAGGCCCCCCGCCACACCCGCGTAGAACGACGACAGGCCAAACGACAGCAGCTTGTACCTGAGCAGCGCGATGCCCAGCACCTCGGCCGAGATGTCGCGGTCGCGGATGGCGATGAAGGCGCGGCCGATGCGCGTGCGAAACAGGTTGGCCGCGCCCAGCAGCATCAGCACGGTGATGGGCACGATCAGCCAGTACAGGCGGAACGACGTGTCCAGATCGGTGCCGAACACGCGCGCCGGGCGCATCGACAGACCCGTGGTGCCGCCGGTGAAATCGAAGTTGGCGAACAGGAAATGCGCGATGAAGGTGGCAGCGATCGTCACGATCGCCAGGTACAGGCCCTTGACGCGCAGCGAGGGCACGCCGACGATGATGCCGCCCAGCATCGCCACCACCCCGGCCATCACCAGGTTGAACGCCAGCGGCGTGCCCCAGCGCAGTTGCAGGATGGCCACCGTGTAGGCGCCCAGCCCCATGAAGGCCGCCTGCCCCAGACTCACGAGGCCGGTGTAGCCGGTGAGGATGTTCAGCCCCGCGCTGCTCGCGACGTTGATGGCGACGAGGCAGGCCATGTAGAGCCAGTAGTCGTTGGCTACGAAGGGAAACAGCACCAGCGCCGCCGCCGCGATGGCGAGCCACGCGTGCTGCGTGCGCGAGTCGAACAGCGCGGCATCGGCGACGTAGCTTTCCTTGAAGGTTCCTATGCGCATGGCTCTGGCCTACAGCCTTTCGATCTCGTGCGTGCCGAACAGCCCGTAGGGCCGCACCATCAGGATGGTGACGAGCACGATGAAGGTGGCAAGCAGCTTGTATTCGCCGCCCAGGTAGCCCCCCGCGAGCCCCTCCACGAGCCCGACGAGCAGGCCCGCCACGAGTGCGCCGAGCACGCTGTCCAGCCCGCCGACGATCACCACCACCAGCACCGTGAGGCCGAACACGCCCATGGACGAGGAGATGCCGCCGATCGAGCCGACGATGATCCCCGAGACCGCCGCGAGCATGCTCGACACCACCCACGACAGCGAGAACACGCGCGGCACGTTGATGCCCACCGCATAGGCCGCGGCCTGATCGCTCGCGGTGGCGCGCAGGGCCACGCCGCCGCGCCAGAAGCGAAACACCAGCAGCACCGCCGCGATGAAGACCGCCGCGATGACCGCGCCCCAGAACACCTTGGGCGCGAGGAAGGCGTCGCCGATCATGATCGCCTGGGTCGGCATGAAATCCGGCAGGCGGCGTTGATCGGCCGACCAGATCATCTCCACCAGACCCACGAGCACCGATCCCAGGCCGATCGTGACCATGAAGGCCGAGATTGGCGGCTCGCCCAGCAGCGGGCGGATCATGCTGCGCTCGATCACCGCGCCGAGCACGCCGCTGGCGAGCACCGCCGCGGGAATCGCCAGCCACAGCGGCAGCGCCCACATCGCGGCGAAGGTGAAGAACAGGTAGCCGCCGGCCATCAGCATCTCGCCGATGGCCAGATTCACCACGCGCGTGGCCTTGTAGACCATGACGAAGGCCAGGCCCGCCAGCGCATACAGGCCGCCGCTGGCGATGCCCGTGAGGCCGATCTCGAACAGGTAGCCCCAGTCCATCAGGCGGCCTCCGCGCGGGCGCTACCTGCCGCGCGCAGCTTGCGCCGCAGCGCATCCACGTCGCCCGAACCGAGGTAGGCGCGCGCCACCTCGGGGTCGGCCTGCACCTCACCGGGCGTGCCGCGCGCGATCACCTGGCCGAAGTTGAGCACCACCACGTGGTCGGACAGGTCCATCACCATGCCCATGTCGTGCTCCACCATCAGCACCGTCACGCCCCACTCGGCGCGCACGTCGAGGATGAAGCGCGCCATGTCTTCGGTCTCCTCGCGGTTCATGCCGGCCACGGGCTCGTCGAGCATCAGGATTTCGGGCTGCATGGCGAGCGCCCGCGCCATCTCCACGCGCTTTTGCAGGCCGTAGGACAGGGCCGAGACCGGCGCATGACGGATGTGGTCGATCTCGAGGAAATCGATGATGCGTTCCTCCACGTCGCGGCGCAGCTGCGCCTCTTCGCGGCGCGCGCGGCCCAGGTACAGCAGCGCGTCCAGCACGTTGGTCTTCAGGTGCGCGTGGCGGCCGAGCTTGATGTTGTCCAGCACCGTCATGCCGCGAAAGAGGGCAATGTTCTGAAAGCTGCGCGCCAGCCCGAGCTTTGCGCGCCGGGGCGCGGGAATGCGCGTGATGTCCTGGCCGCGAAAGCGGATGCGGCCGGCGGTGGGCCGGTAAAAGCCCGAGATGGTGTTGAACAGCGACGTCTTGCCCGCGCCGTTGGGTCCGATGACGGCGGTGATCGAGCCTGGCTGCACCGCGAAGCTCACGTCCGAGAGCGCGCGCACGCCGCCGAACGCCAGCGTCACGCCTTGCGCTTCAAGCAGGGGGGCGGGGCTGTCAGGGGCGGCGCTCGCGTGCATCTCAGGGTTTGTTCGCGTGTTGAAGTTGGCTACTCGTGCGTAAACTAGTTACTTGAAAGTAAATTCTGGACAAAATCTCCCCCGTGGGCATCAGGACTTACCCGAATGAAGGCAAGGCCGACGTCAGGAAAGCGACATGACTGCTGAACACAAGGCGGGCGCGCAGCCCGGCAAGGCGCGCGGCGCGCAGCGCGCGCGCGCCGTGGTCTCTCCGTGGGGCGCGCCTTCCGCGCGCGAGCAGCAGCGCGAGGCCAAGCGCAACGCGGTGCTGACCACGGCCGCGCGCATGTTCAACGAACGGGGCTTCCATGCGACGTCGCTGGACGACATCGCCGCCAGCCTGAACGTGACCAAGCCCACGCTGTACTACTACGTGAAGAACAAGGACGAGATCCTGCTGGCCTGCGTGAACAAGGGCCTGCGCATGACGCTGGACGGCATCGAGGCCTCGCGCCAGGCGGGCGGCAACGCGCTCGATCAGCTGCGCGCGTGCATGCAGGTCTATGCCGAGATTGTCGTGCAGCCCTTCGGCATGTGCCTGATCCGCGTGGGCGACGAGGAGGTGCCCGAGCCCAGCCGCACCGAGCTCAGGCGCATGAAGTCCGAGATCGACCTGGCGTTTCGCCGCCTCGTGGCGCGCGGCGTGGAGGAAGGCTCGATCGCGCCGTGCGACCCCAAGATCATGGCCTTTGTCATCGCCGGGGCGCTGAGCTGGATCGGGCGCTGGTACCAGCCCGAGGGCAGCTACAGCGCGCAGCAGGTGATTGAACAGTGCCTGGCGGCGCTGCTCGGCGGGGTGCTCACACGAGCGTCTGCGCCGAAGCGGGTAGCCCGAAAAAGTGGTCGAACACCCAGTTGAAGAGATACGTGTAGACGAGAAAGAACACCACCAGCGCCGCCTCCATCACCAGCGCCTGCCAGAGCGTGACGCCGAACCACCACGCCATGAGCGGCACGAGGATGAGCGCGAGCCCGCCCTCGAAGCCGATGGCATGCGCCACGCGCCGCCGCAGCGAGCGGCCCTTCACGCTCTGGCGCGCCTCCCACCATTCGAAGGCGCTGTTGAAACCGACGTTCCAGATCACGGCGACGGCCGAGGCCACCACGGCCATCGCCCCCGACTCGCCCGGCTGCTGGCCGATCACGACGAACAGCAGGCTGGACGCGAGGATGGCGATGATCTCGTAGATGGTGACGTAGATCACCCGTCGCCAAGGACCTTGCAGGCCGCTGGCCTGGTGTGGTTCAGACATCACGCGAGTTTGACATCCTCCCCTCCCTAAAGGAAGTGGATTCCTACGGCGCCAGGGCGAGCTGATCGCCCACTCTGGTCGCTTCGGCGGGTTCCTGCTTCACCGAGGTCGCACGCCCGACCCTTGCGGGCCTTGCGCGGCTGACATCCCCTCCACAGGCAAGTACGCGGTGCCCCCGCGCCAATATGTTCAGGGCGCCCACTACATCGGCGTGCGCGCTGTGCCCGCAACTGACGCAGCGGAACTCGGCTTGCGTCTTGCGGTTGTCCGCAGCCACATGCCCACACTCTGGGCACGTTCTGCTGGTGTTCTTCGGATCGACGGCCAGTACCTGGCCACCGCACCATTGCATCTTGTATTGCAGTTGTCGGCGCAACTCGGCCCAGCCCTGATCCAGGATGGCCTTGTTCAGGCCTGCCTTGGCCCGCACCCGGCGCCCAGGCGCCTTCTGCGTGCCCTTGGCGCTGCGACTCATGTTCTTGACCTGCAGGTCTTCGAGCACCACCAAGGCGTGCTCTGGCGCCAGGCGGCTGCTGGCCTGGTGCAGGAAGTCCTGACGCACATCCGCGATGCGGCTGTGCAGCATCTGCACCTTGCGCTTGGCCTTGTGCCAATTGCGGCTGCCCTTGACCTTGCGGCTCATGCGCCTCTGGTAGCGGGCCAAGCGCTGCTCGTGCTTCTTGAAGCTGGCCAGCGGCTTGATGTACGAGCCGTCACTCAGCGTGGCAAAGCGCACCACGCCCATGTCCACCCCCACAGCGCTACTGGCCTGCGGCTGCGCCGTGTCCACTTCGCGCTCGGTTTGCAGGCTCACATACCAGCGCCCAGCGCGTTCGCTGAGCGTGGCGTTGCGGATCTCGCCCAGCACAGGGCGAGACAGGCGCAGGCGCAGCCAGCCGAGCTTGGGCAGGAAGATGCGGGCGTTGCCCGCGTCGAGCTTGAAGCCCTGGGGAAACCTGAAGCTCGCGCCTTGCCCCTTCTTCTTGAAGCGCGGGAGTCGACTGCGCTTGGCAAAGAAGTTCTTGTATGCCCGCTCCAGGTCTTTGAGTGACTGCTGCAAGGCCTGGCTGGGCGAATCACTCAGCCATGACAGATCCTTCTTCCAGTCGGGCAGCAAATTGGCAAGTTTGGTGTAGCTGAATTTGCTGGTGTTATCTGCCTCGTACCAGGCCTTTTGCTGCGCCAGCGCCTTGTTGTAGACGAACCGACAGGCTCCGGCGAAGCGGCGCATCTGCCGCTCCTGCTGGCCGCTCGGCATCAGCTCGTACTTGAAGGTCTGCAAGCGATTCATATGCTGTGGTTATATACAGATTCGGCATGGCAGGCAAGCCCTACGGGCCAGAACTGCTGCGTAGTTCGCGTCTTCTATCCCCGGCCTGAACGCCGAGGTTTTACGACGCATCGGATAAAAAGACGGCTGGCGTGCTGTTAGGCTCGCGATCTCCGACGAGGCAAGAGGTGGTGAGGGGTGGCGAGAGGTGAATGGGAGTGAAGGTCTGATGTCTATGCGTTGCACTCTGGTGGGCATGCCGGGTTCGGGCAAATCGACCGTGGGCCGCCATCTTGCTCGGCGCCTGGCCTGCCCCTTCGTGGACATGGATCAGCTGCTCGAAGAACGCCTGGGCTGCAGCATCCGCGACTACTTCGATGCCCATGGCGAAGCCGCGTTTCGCGACCGCGAGGCCGCGCTGCTGGCCGAACTGGCCGCCCACGGCGCGGGCGCGGTGCTCTCCACCGGCGGCGGCACGGTGCTGCGCGAGGGCAACCGCGTGCTGCTGCGCAGCGCCTGCGCCCCGGTGTTCTATCTGCGCGCAAGCGCCGACGAGATCTGGCGCCGCCTGCGCCACGACCACAAACGCCCGCTGCTGCAGGTGCAGGACCCGCAAGAGCGCCTGCGCGCGCTCTACCAGACGCGCGATCCGCTGTACCGGGAGGTGGCGCACTACGTGATCGAGACGCGCCGCGCCACGGTGCAGGGGCTGGTCAACATGGTGCAGATGCAGCTGGAGCTGGCGGAGGCGGGTGCGGGAACCGCGCCGCGCTGAAAGACACGGCTCACACCGTGAGAGCGGGCGGCAAAGTTTGTGCAAATGCCGCTGATCCGCGAGTTCAGAGCTCGTCCGACCGACCGCCGCGCACCACCCGGCGCACCACGTCGGCGGCGAACCCCCGGCTGGCGAGAAAGCGCATCTGCCGGGCGCGCTCCTGAGGGCTGTCCGCGGCGGGTGCGCCGCCAAAACGCCGGGCCCAGACGGCGCGAGCGCGCTCGAGCTCACTGCCCCTCAGCCGCGCGGCGGCCCTTTGCACCAGGTCGTCGCTCAGGCCCTTGCGCCTGAGCTCCTGCAGCACGCGCTGCGTGCCCAGGAGCGGCGCGCGCCGGTGCAGCACCGATTCGGCCACGCGCGTTTCGTCGATGAACCCCTTGGCCTGCAGCGCATCGAGCAGCGCGCCAAGATCGTCGCCCTCTTGCACGTGCCGGCCCAGCTTGGCGACGAGTTCACTGCGCGAATGTTCGCGCTGGGCCAGCAGGCGCAGCGCGCGGGCCTTGAGGCTCAGGGGTGAAGCTGGCATTCATTGAAAAGTGAGCAGATCGCGCTTGACTGACAAGCGCTTGAGCCACTTTTGATCAAATCATTCGCCCTTGGCGGGTTTTTCGGCGGCCTTGGGTCCGTCGGCCGCGGGTCGCAGCGCGATGCCCAGCGATTCACGCACCTTGTTCTCGATCTCGCGCGCGAGGTCGGGGTTTTCGCGCAGGAACTCGCGTGCGTTGTCGCGTCCCTGGCCGATCTTCTCGCCGTTGTAGGCGTACCAGGCACCGCTTTTTTCGAGGATGCGCGCGTTCACGCCCATGTCGATGACCTCACCCTCGCGCGAGATGCCGGCGCCGAACAGGATGTCGAACTCGGCCGTCTTGAACGGAGGCGAGACCTTGTTCTTCACCACCTTGACCTTGGTTTCGTTGCCGATGGCCTCGTCGCCCTTCTTGATCGTGCCGATGCGCCGGATGTCCAGGCGCACCGAGGCGTAGAACTTGAGCGCATTGCCGCCCGTCGTGGTCTCGGGGCTGCCGAACATGACGCCGATCTTCATACGGATCTGGTTGATGAAGATGACCATGCAGTTGGTCTTCTTGATCGTGGCGGTGAGCTTGCGCAGCGCCTGGCTCATGAGGCGCGCCTGCAGGCCGGGCAGCGAATCGCCCATCTCGCCTTCGATTTCCGCCTTCGGAACCAGCGCGGCGACCGAATCGACGACGATGAGATCGACCGCACCCGAACGCACGAGCGAATCGACGATCTCCAGCGCCTGCTCGCCGGTGTCGGGCTGGCTGATGAGGATCTCGTTGACGTTGACGCCGAGCTTTTGCGCGTAGGCGGTATCGAGCGCGTGCTCGGCGTCGATGAAGGCACAGGTGCCGCCCTGCTTCTGCATCTCGGCGATCACCTGCAGCGTGAGCGTGGTCTTGCCTGAGCTCTCGGGCCCGTAGATCTCGATGACGCGTCCGCGCGGCAGGCCGCCCACGCCCAGGGCGATATCGAGGCCGAGCGAGCCGGTGGAGACGACCTGGATGTCCTCGATCGCCTCGCCCTCGCCCAGCCGCATGATGGTGCCCTTGCCGAACTGCTTTTCGATCTGCGCGAGCGCGGCGGCCAAGGCCTTGGCCTTCTCGGTCTGGGCAGGGGTGGTCTTGACGGCGGTGTCCATGCAAACTCCTTTTGAAAACTGGATGGTTGAACAGTAGTTTAGGGGATGTTCTGCAAATTTCCATCGATTTTTGGTCAGTTTGCCTGACAATCCACGCATGCCGCAGCCTCCCCTTTCCGACGACCGCTGGCGCCAGTCGCACGTGGGGCGGCTGCTGGGTCATGCGCTGCGGCGTTTTGACGCCCGCGTGCTGCAGCTCATGGCGCGCGACGTGCGCGTGCCGCTGTCGCTGTCGCACCTGGCGGCGCGCGAGAAGGTGGGGGCGGCGCACATCCATATCACGCGCCACCTGTCGCTCGCGGGCGATCGCCTCACGGATCTGGCCGAACGCGCAGGCATGACCAAGCAGGCCATGGCAGCGCTGGTGGCGCAGTGCGAGGCCTGGGGCCTCGTCACGCGCGAGGCCGATGCGCACGACGCCCGCGCGCGCATCGTGCGCTTCACCGACACGGGGCTGGCCTGGCTCGAAGCCTTCCGCACCAGTGTGGCGCAGGCAGAAGCAGAGCTGCGCGCCGAAGTGGGCGAGGAGGTGGCCACCGTCGTGACGCTGGGGCTGGAGGTTTACGGCGCCGGCGACGGGCAATGACCCCGACGGGGACTCGCCTAAAATTTGGCCACCCCGCGCACCCCTGGCAGAGACCGAGGACGAGCCACAGGCGCGGCTACAAGGAGACAGCCGCATGCGCATCCTCATTGCCGAAGACGATCAGGTTCTCGCCGATGCGCTCCTGCGCTCGCTGCGCGCGGCGGGTGCGGTCGTGGACCACGTGGCCAATGGCAGCGAGGCCGATGCCGCCTTGATGACCAATCACGAGTTCGACCTGCTCATCCTCGATCTGGGCCTGCCGCGCATGCATGGGCTGGAGGTGCTCAGGCGCCTCAGAAGCCGCTCCTCGCCCCTGCCGGTGCTGATCCTCACGGCGGCCGACAGTGTCGAGGAACGGGTCAAGGGGCTGGACCTGGGCGCCGACGACTACATGGCCAAGCCCTTTTCGCTGCAGGAGATGGAGGCGCGCGTGCGCGCGCTCACGCGCCGCAGCCTGGGCACCACCACCAACGTGCTGCGCCACGGGCCGCTCACCTACGACCCGGTGGGCCGCATGGCGAGCATCGATGGCGAGGTGGTGGAGCTGTCGGGGCGCGAGCTCGGCCTGCTCGAAGTGCTGCTGCAGCGCGCCGGGCGCCTGGTCTCCAAGGATCAGCTCGTCGAGCACCTGTGCGAATGGGGCGAAGAGGTGAGCAACAACGCCATCGAAGTCTACGTGCACCGCCTGCGCAAGAAGATCGAGCGCGGCCCGCTGCGCATCGCCACCGTCCGCGGCCTGGGCTACTGCCTGCAGAAGATCGATGCGCCGTCGGCGTGAATGTCCACCCCTGGCAACGGCCCGGTGACTGCCCCTCGGCTACCATTGATCGGCCATGAGCCGCCCGCGCCGCCTTCCCTTCGCTGAATGAAAAGCCCTCGCGTGCCTGGCACGGATTCACGATGAAGCGGCACGAGCAGCGCTCCCTTTTCGGCGAGATCCTCGACTGGATGCTCACGCCGCTGCTGCTGCTGTGGCCCATCAGCCTGGCGCTGACCTGGTTCGTCGCGCAGGGCCTGGCGAACAAGCCATTCGATCGGACGCTGGAGTACAACGCTTACGCGCTGGCCGAGCTGCTTTCGGTGCAGGATGGCCACGTGCGCGTGAACCTCACCCCCTCCGGCACCAGCGTGCTGCGCGCCGACGAATCGGACGTGGTGTACTTTCAGGTGCTTGCGCCCAGCGGCGCGCTGCTTGCGGGCGAGCGCGATCTGCCGCCGCCCCCGCCCGGGGCCCTGGTCTCCAGCGACGAAGTGCACCTGCGCGACGCCGAACTGCACGGCACCGACGTGCGCGTCGCCTACATCTGGGTGCATTTGATGGAGGCGGATTTCCGTCCCGCCCTGGTGCAGGTGGCCGAGACGCGCAACAAGCGCAGCGTGCTGGCCACGGAAATCATCAAGGGCGTGCTGCTGCCCCAGGTCTTCGTGCTGCCGCTGGCGCTGCTGCTCGTGTGGCTCGCGCTCACGCGCGGCATCAAGCCCCTGCACCAGCTCGAAGAACGCATCCGCCGCCGCAAACCGGGCGATCTTTCGCCGCTGGACAACAAGGCCGTGCCCATCGAAGTGGCGCCGCTGGTGGAGTCGGTCAACGACCTGCTGGACCGCCTGCACGACTCGGTCGCGACGCAAAAGCGCTTTCTCGCCGATGCGGCGCATCAGCTCAAGACCCCGCTGGCGGGCCTGCGTATGCAGGCCGATCTGGCGCAGCGCGGGAGCACCAGCACCGAGGAGCTCAAGCAGTCACTGCTGCAGATCGGCCGGGCCTCGGTGCGCGCCACGCATGCCGTCAACCAGCTGCTGGCGCTGGCCCGCGCCGAGGGCGGCGCGGCGACGATGCAGCGCGAGCACGTGAACCTGGCGGAGATCGTGATCGAGGCCGTGCACGACAGCGTGCCCCACGCCCTGGAAAAGCACATCGACCTGGGCTACGACGGCGCCAGCGCCGAGGACGCCCACGCCCGACTCGAAGGCAACGCCACCTTGCTCGCGGAGCTGGTGCGCAACCTGCTGGACAACGCGATCAACTACACGCCATCGAGCCCGGACCGACCAGGCGTGGTGACCGCGCGCGTCGTCACCGACCCTTTCGGCCAGGTTCTGCTCCTGCAGGTGGAAAACTCCGGACCGGGGATTCCCGCGTCCGAACGAGAACTCATTTTTCAGCCGTTTTACCGCTCGCTGGGCCATGAGGCCGACGGCTCGGGCCTGGGTCTGCCCATCGTGCGAGAGATCGCCCGCCAGCACGGCGCGCAGATCACGGTCGATGCGCTGCAACCCGCGGCGCCGCAGCCGGGCACGCGCTTCACCGTTCGGTTCGCTCCGTTGGCGCTGCCGCAGGGGCTGCCGATCGCCTAGTTCGCCCTGGTCTGTTTGCAGGGCTGCAGAGGCGTGTCGCCCCAGTTGATGGCCAGACCCGCGATCTGCGAGCGCACCGCGCTCGTGGCGGCGGGCAGGCGCAGCAGCTGGTGCGTTTCAGCGGCCCGCTCCTGCACCACCCGGGCCGTCCGCACGCCGTTCGCGGTCAGGTCCGCCAGCCCGCGCTGGGCCGCCTCTTCGGTGGAAAAGCGGCCCAGCGACAGACCGGGCTCGAACGCCTGTCCGGGCCGGTCGAACGCCACCTTCAGCGCGCGCAGTTCGGTGCGCTTGCGCGCCACCGTCTCCTCGTCCGCGAAACGCCCCATGTAGACCATCCAGCGCCCCGAAACCTCCACGGTGTCCAGCGTCCAGGTGCCGGCGGGCAACGCGGCCAGCGCGCTGCGCACCGTCGCAGCGCGCGCGTCGTTCATGGGGCCCGCCTGCAGACAGACGCCGGCCTGCGCGTGGTCGTCGGAACCTGCGCTGGCCGTGCCGTCCGCGCCGCCGGGCACCTCGGCGCTTGCGGCGGGGGCGGCGGGGGCGGCGGGCGGGGGTGTCGGCGCCTTTTGCGCCTGACCGGCATGCGCCGCCCCGCCCGGTGCGACGATCTGCAGCGATTGCGGCGCGATCTGCTGCCTCAGGCGCTCGGGCTCGCCCTCGGTGTGCGGCGCGAACCCCCAGGGCGCGAGCAGCCCCTGGCTCCAGCCGTAGTAGCCCACATTGGCGAGGAGCAGCACGAGGGCCGCGAGGCGCAGCATCGTGGGTCAGCCCCCGTGAGCCGGCGACGCCGAGGGGCGCACGCTCACTTCGGCGCTCGTGATGCGCCGCACGCCCTGCGCGGTCTGCACCCGCAGTGCGCCGTCGTCGTCCACGCCGCGCGCCGTGCCCTGCACGCCGCTGCTCAGCGTCACGGCGCGGTCCTTGAGATAGTCGCGCCGGTCGAAACGCGCCTGAAACGGCGCGAAGCCCGACTCGGCAAACCCCAGCAGCGTGCGCACCAGCGGCAGCGCGTAACGCAGCAAGGCCGTGGGGCCATCCAGGCGCTCGTCCACGTCCTGCAGGCAGGCGGGGGGGGTGCGCAGGCCGTCCCCCGGCGGGAGCCTCAGATTCAGGCCGATACCGACGATGGCGCAGCGCCTGCCGCTGCCGTCGGCGATCTCGGTGGTTTCGATCAGGATGCCCGCGAGCTTGCGCCCGTCGTCGAGCCACAGATCGTTGGGCCACTTGAGCTGCAGGCGCGGCGTCGCACCGGCACGCGCGGGCAGCTGCGGCTGCAGGCTCTCGGCCAGCGCCACGCCCACCGCCAGCGACAGGCCCGACCAGTCGCGCGGCGCGTAGGGCAGGGCGAGCGAGACGGCAAGCACATCGCCCGCGCCGCTGTACCAGGCGCGGCCCTGACGCCCGCGGCCGGCGGTCTGTTCCTCGGCGATGAGCAGCGTGGGCACGAGCGGGCCGCGGCGCGCGCGGCGCAGCAGTTCGCTGTTGCTCGAGTCGACGCTGGCCAGCACCTCGATCACCAGAGCGGGCAGCAGCGGCGTGAGCTGCTCGCGCAGGGTATCGAGCGGCCAGTCGGTGCGGCTCATGCGCCCTTGCCTTTGACTTTGCCCTTGCGCCCGGGCACGTAGGGCCGCCAGCCGCGCTTGGGCGCGAGCAGGGTGCCGCGGCAGTGCGGGCTCCCGCAGCGGCAGGCGTACTCGGCCTTGAGCTTGGGGGTGTAGCGCTCTTCGATGATCAGGCCGTAGTCGTAATTGAGTTCCTCGCCTGCGGCGATGTCGCGCAGCGCGGTGATGAAGATGCGCCCATCCACTTCGTCGGCCCAGCAGTTGGGCTCGCAGGAATGGTTGATCCAGCGCGCGGCATTGCCGCCGACGTTGGCGTCGATCACGTGGTTTTCATCGACGTGAAAGTAGAAGGTGTGGTTGGGGTCGCTCGGGTCGTGCGGGTGGCGCCGCTGCGCCTCGTCCCAGGAGATCACCTCGCCCACATATTCGATGACGACCTCACCCTCGGCGATGGGCCGCAGTGCAAACACCCCCTTGCCGTGCACGCCCGAGCGGCGCACCTGGATGCGCCTGCCGCGCGGGGCTTGACGAGTGCCGGAAGAGGCCATGCTGAAAATCTCTGCTACCTTGTATGCATACACACCTGCGCGCGCGTGCGCGTGGGGTCGCCCATTGTAGAAGTGCTTCACTCACAGTCATGAGCAAAACTCTCGTCATCGCGGAAAAACCCTCGGTCGCGCAGGACATCGTGCGCGCCCTTACCCCCACCACGGGCAAATTCGACAAACACGACGACCATTTCGAGAACGAGCGCTATGTGATCACCAGCGCCGTCGGCCACCTCGTCGAAATCCAGGCGCCCGAGGAGTTCGACGTCAAGCGCGGCAAGTGGAGCTTCGCGCACCTGCCGGTGATCCCGCCGCGCTTCGACCTGAAGCCCGTGGACAAGACCAAGAGCCGCCTGGCGGCCGTCGTGCGCCTGGCCAAGCGCAAGGACGTGGGCGAACTCATCAACGCCTGCGACGCGGGGCGCGAGGGCGAGCTGATCTTCCGCCTGATCGAGCAGTACGCGGGGGGCAGCAAGGGCACGCTGGGCAAGCCCATGCGGCGCCTGTGGCTGCAGAGCATGACGCCGCAGGCGATCCGCGACGGTTTCGAGCGGCTGCGCAGCGAGCAGCAGATGCAGGGCTTGGCGGACGCCGCCAGGAGCCGCAGCGAGGCCGACTGGCTCGTGGGCATCAACGGCACGCGCGCGATGACCGCGTTCAATTCGCAGGGCGGCGGCTTCTTTCTGACCACCGTCGGCCGCGTGCAGACGCCCACGCTCTCGCTCGTGGTCGAGCGCGAGGAAAAAATCCGTGCCTTCGTGAGCCGCGATTACTGGGAAATCCACGGCACGTTCGCCGCGCAGGCGGGCGAGTACCTGGGCAAGTGGTTCGATCCGCACTTCAAGAAGGGCGACGACCCCGAGGCCCGCGCCGACCGGCTCTGGAGCGCGCAGGCGGCGCAGCAGATCGCCGACGCGGTGCGTGGCAAGAGCGCCGTCGTCACCGAGGAAGCCAAGCCCAGCACGCAGGCGAGCCCGCTGCTGTTCGACCTCACCAGCTTGCAGCGCGAGGCCAATGGCCGGTTCGGCTTCTCCGCCAAGACCACGCTGGCGCTGGCGCAGGCGCTGTATGAAAAGCACAAGGCGCTGACCTACCCGCGGACCGACGCGCGTGCGCTGCCCGAGGACTACCTGCCCACCACGCGCCAGACACTGGGCATGCTGGCGGGCTCGGGCCTAGCGCACCTGGCGCCGTTCGCGCAGCAGGCACTCGACGGCGACTACGTGCGCCCGAGCAGGCGCATCTTCGACAACAGCAAGATCAGCGATCACTTCGCCATCATTCCGACCACGCAGGCGCCGCACGGCCTCTCGGACGCCGAGCAAAAGCTCTACGACCTGGTGGCGCGCCGCTTCATGGCGGTGTTCTTTCCGAGCGCCGAATACCAGATCACCACGCGCATCTCGACGGTGGAGCAGCACCAGTTCAAGACCGAAGGCAAGGTGCTGGTCAAGCCCGGCTGGCTCGCGATCTACGGCAAGGAGGCCGCCAATGAGGTGGAAGGCGGCAGGGAGGGCGACAAGGGCCAGCCGCTGGTGGCGGTGCAGCCCGGCGAGCGCCCGCTGGTCGAGCACGCCGAGGCCCGGGGCCTGAAGACCAAGCCGCCCGCGCGCTACTCCGAAGCCACGCTGCTGGGCGCGATGGAGAGCGCGGGCAAGCAGATCGACGACGACGAGCTGCGCGAGGCGATGCAGGAAAAGGGCCTGGGCACGCCCGCCACGCGCGCGGCCATCATCGAAGGGCTGCTCACCGAGAAATACATGCTGCGTGAGGGCCGCGAGCTCATCCCCACGGCCAAGGCCTTTCAGCTCATGACGCTCTTGCGCGGGCTGGAGGTCGAGGAGCTGTGCCGCGCCGACCTCACCGGCGAGTGGGAGTACAAGCTCGCGCAGATGGAAAAGGGGCAACTGTCGCGCGCCGCCTTCATGCGGCAGATCGCCGACATGACCGAGCGCATGGTGAAGAAGGCCAAGGAATACGACCGCGACACCATCCCCGGCGACTACGCCACGCTTTCGGCACCCTGTCCCAACTGCGGCGGCGTAGTCAAGGAAAACTACCGCCGCTACGCGTGCACGGGCAAGGACGGCGGCGAAGGCTGCGGCTTCTCGTTCGGCAAATCGCCCGCCGGGCGCACCTTCGAGGTGGCCGAGGCCGACGAACTCCTGCGCACGCGGCGCATCGGGCCGCTCTCGGGCTTTCGCTCCAAGGCCGGCTGGCCGTTCACCGCCGAGATCGCCATCGTGCGTGATGAAGAGGCGGGCAACTTCAAGCTCGAATTCGACTTCGGCGACGACGGCAAAGACGAGGAAACCGGTGAGCTGGTGACATTCACCGACGAAGCCCTCGGCGCTTGCCCGGCCTGCGGCGGTGAGGTGCACGAGCACGGCAGCAACTATGTCTGCGCGCGCGCCGTGCCCACGGCCGCGCAGCCGGTGCCCAGCTGCACGTTCAAGAGCGGCAAGATCATCCTGCAGCAGCCCATCGAGCGCGCGCAAATGCACAAGCTGCTGGCCACCGGCAAGACCGACGTGCTCGACAAATTCATCTCCAACCGCACGCGCCGCCCCTTCAAGGCGCGCCTGGCGTGGGACGCGGGCGCGGGCAAGGTGAACTTCGAGTTCGAGCCGCGCGACAGCAAATACCCGCCACGCAAGTCAGTGGCAGCAAAAACAGGAGCTGTTCGCGCAGGTGCAGCAGGCGCTGCAGCCAAAAAATCCTCAAAACCCGCTGCGAAAACTGCCGCCAAAAAGGCACCGCGCAAAACCACCGCCGCCAGCGGCAAGGCGCCGAGCGCGCAGCTCGCGGCGGTGATCGGCGCCGAACCGGTGAGCCGCCCCGAGGCGGTCAAGAAGCTCTGGGCCTACATCAAGGCGCACGCGCTGCAGGATCCGCAGGACAAGCGCCAGATCGTCGCCGACGACAAGCTGCGCGCCGTCTTCGGCAAGGAGCGCGCGGGCATGTTCGAACTCGCGGGCATTCTGGGGCAGCACCTTGCGTGAATGAGTGCGTGGGGCGCATGGCGGGGGCACCGTCATGGCGCCCTGCCCGCAGGCGCAAGGCGCGGTGCGCTCAGACGCCGCGCGCCATCGGTGCCACGCCGATCAAGGCTGCATGCAGCCAGAACGCAAATGCGGCCCAGGCGGCCGCACCCACCACGACCACCAGCAGCGTGGGCACCGCCCGGCCCGGCGCAACCACCGTGCCGTGCGCCCGGTCGCGCTGGCGTGCGGCGCGAAAATCAAGCACCGCCCACAGCAGGACAGCGCCGAACAGCAGCAGGTCGGCGAGCTTGCCGGTGGCCAGCAGATGGCCGAAGGCCCAGAGCTTGACGCCCAGGATCATCGGATGGTGCAGCCGGGCCCGGATGGCATTGCGCGGCACGTAGGCCGCCGCCACCAGGATGAAGGCCAGCAGCGTGAACAGCGAGTTCAGGTGCTTGAGCGCCACCGGCGGGCTCCAGAGCAGCACCGGCTGCTGGCGCGCCTGCGCGTAGCCCCAGACGATCAGTGCCAGGCCCGCCAGCGAGACGAGGGAGTACAGGCCCTTCCAGGCCATGGGGCCGAGCCGCGCCACGGTGCGCGTGCGCCAGTCTTCGGCCACGATGCGCACCGAATGCATGCCGAGAAACAGCAACAACCCAAGAATCAAGGTACTCATGATGGAGGAATCGCTTGGTTGAATGGATGGGTCGGGCGATTATCGGTGTCGATGCAATGCGAGATACTGGGCCGGATCATGCCTACCTTCTCCGTTTCTTGCCTGCGGCGTAGGTCGCCCACCCGGTGGGTGCGCCGTGCCCCGCCTTCGGGCATCGGCCCGCAGACCTTTGCGGGGCGGCCATGCTGAGCCGCGGCGAGCGCATCGTCTGGGCCGTCGTTGCCGCGGCGACCCTCGCGGGCACCGGCGCCGCCTGGTTCACGCGCGAAGCCTGGCTGCCCGAGGCCGGACCGTGGCTGCAGCAGCTCTGGCGCAAGAGCACCCGCCCCGGCCCCGAGACCCTGCCGCCGGGCAAGCGGCCCGCGCAGTCAGGAAATGCTGCCAAGGGCGATGCCGCGCCGCCGCCCCCACCGCCGCGCAAATGCGTGGCCGCCGATGGGCGCGTGACCTACACCAACGAGCCATGCCCCAAGGGGGCGCGGGAACAGGCTGTGGATGGGGCGGTGAGCGTGTTGCCGCAGTGAGGGTGGGCGTGAGCGGCCGGGTTCGGCCGTGAACGGCCCGCTGCCGGAGCACGCTTGGGGCGCTGGAAGAGGTTGTCCGAGGTGCGGACCGTGGTGCCACTCTGAGGGTGCCTGCCTTTGAAGTGAAGACGGCTGGCGCGGTGCGCACAAGCCGGAGCAGGCGATGGCTTGCGAGCGATCGCGGCAGCAGCGTTGTGGCAAGAGGAAATCGCTTGCTCAGCAAAGGCTGCCGTGCTAGAAAAGCGTGACTTTGGCCGCACAACGAAGGGGGAAGATGATGGCAACCCCGACGCAAGTCAACGCATCCGTTCGGGCGCACTACACCCGGTCCGGTCTGGGCGATCTCATCCTTGCCGCGCTTGAAGGGGCGGGCAAGAACTTGAATCGGCTCACACCGGAAGACTTGGCGCCCATCGATGAATTTCACATTCGCGGTCGGGCGGCAACGCTCGAACTTGCTCGGGCGGCCAAGGTCGACGCTACGAAACGCGTGCTTGATGTAGGCAGCGGCGTCGGCGGGACATCTCGCTGCCTTGCGCGGGAATTCGGCTGCCGCGTCACCGGCATCGACCTGACTGACGAGTACTGTCGTGTGGCTGCAATGCTTTCCGAGCGGATTGGCCTGGGCGAACTCGTCGACTATCGCCATGGCGATGCAACGAGTTTGCCCTTTGCGGATGCTTCATTTGACATCGTGTGGACGGAGCATGCGGCGATGAACATTCCGGACAAGCCTAGGCTATACAAGGAGATGTCTCGCGTCCTCAAGCCGGGAGGAACGCTCGCGATCCATGACGTTCTTGCCGGGCCATCCGCACCCGTGCTCTTCCCGGTTCCTTGGGCGCGTACCCCTGAAGCGAGCTTTCTCGCCACGCCAGACGAACTGCGCAGCTTCCTCGAGGCCGCCGGGTTTGAAATCGAGGCTTGGTTGGATACAACCGAGGCCGCACGTGCATGGTTCGTAGCGCTGGCAGAAAAGATCCGCAAAGAGGGCGCGGCACCGCTCAGCTTTCATGTGCTCCTCGGGTCGGATTTTCCGGCCATGGCCCAGAACCAGCGGCGCAATCTCGAGGAAGCACGGATCGTCTTGGCGCAAATCGTTGCCAGGCGGCGATAGCTGCCGAACCCGACGCACACCGGACATCCGGCAGAGCGCGCGGCCGGCGCCGACCATTGGGCTTCGCCGCCCAGGCGATGAATCGGTGGCGGTGAATCTTCGCACAGGGTCAGCACGCCAGGGCCAGCAACCCATGGATATCGCGCAGCGCAGTATCCGGCGAGCATTTGGCCATGGTGATCCATTTGCCTTGGGTGAGCACGCCCCGCCAGCAGGGCGCTGACGCCCTGCACGGCGCACAGCAGGCAGCCGAAGCGCCACCACAGCCACGCCAAGCGCTGGCGTCGTCGTTGCGCCACCGCGGCCAGTCGGGCGCGGCCCAAGGGGGCGCGGGTCCGCAAGACGCTGCGGGGCAGCACGCGGCAATACAGGCTGATTTGCCGCACTCTACGCCGGTGCGGGTTGTTACAGGCCTGCCAGCACCCCGCCTCCAAGCCCACTACGATACGCACACCCGCCACGGCCGTGACGGCAGTCCCAGTCCCCCTCTCAGGAAACACACACGCCATGTTCAGCCACGTCATGCTCGGCGCGAGCGACCTCCAAGCCTCCAGACAGTTCTACGACGCCATGCTCGGCGCGCTCGGTATGGCGCCCGGGGTGGCGCACAAGAACCGCTACTTCTATCGCGGCCCCACGGGCACTTTTGCGATTTCCACGCCGATCAATGGCGAGCCGGCCACCTTCGGCAATGGCGCGACCACGGGCTTCATCGCCACGTCGCCCGAGCAGGTGAACGCGGCGCACGCGGCGGGCGTGGCCGCCGGCGGCGTGAGCTGCGAAGACCCGCCGGGCTGGCGCGAGCTCGGCGGCGGCGTGCGCCTGTATCTCGCCTATCTGCGCGACCCCGCGGGCAACAAGCTGTGCCTGTCGCACCGACCCGCCCGGGCCGCCTGAACCACAGATCGCAGGAGCAGCAACATGCAATTGGCCAAACAATGGGTGCTGGTCACGGGCGGAGCCCGGGGCTTGGGCGCGGCCATCACGCGCGCGCTGGCGCGCGAAGGCGCGGGCGTCATCATCAACTACCACCAGAGCGCGGCGGCGGCGCAAAGCTTGGTGCGCGAGCTGGGGCCGCGCGCCATCGCGCTGCAGGCCGACGTGACCGATGCGGCCGCCGTGCGCGAGCTGATGCGGCAGGCGCGCGAGGCCACCGGCGAGCCCGTCAGCGCGGTGGTGAACAACGCGCTGGCGCAGTTCAAGTTCGACGGCGACGCGCGCCCCAAGCTGGGCGACATTGCCTGGGAGCGCTTTGCCCAGCAGATCGAGGGCGCGGTCAAGGGCGCGCTCAACACCATGCAGGCCGTGCTGCCGGACATGCGCGCGCAGGGCTTCGGGCGCATCGTCAACGTGGGCACCAACCTGTTCCAGAACCCCGTCGTGCCCTACCACGACTACACGGCAGCCAAGGCGGCGCTGCTGTCGCTCACGCGCACGGCCGCGGGCGACCTGGGACCCGACGGCATCACGGTGAACATGGTCTCGGGCGGGCTGCTGCGCACCACCGACGCCAGCAGCGCCACGCCCGAGGCGGTGTTCGACCTGATCGCCGGCCTCACGCCGCTGCGCCGCGTGACCACGCCGGCCGAGTTCGCCGACGCGGTGCTGTTCTTCCTCTCACCCTGGGCCCGCGCCATCACGGGGCAAAACCTGGTCGTCGATGGCGGCCTGGTCAAGGATTGAAAAGGAGTTGCTCATGACCTGGACCCATCCCATCACGGCCAAATGGCCGGCCGCGCACCCCGATCGGCTGCAGCTGTATTCGCTGCCCACGCCCAATGGCGTGAAGGTCTCGATCGCGCTGGAGGAACTCGGCCTGCCCTACGAGCCGCACCTCGTGAGCTTCGAGACCAACGACCAGCTCACGCCCGAGTTCCTCTCGCTCAACCCGAACAACAAGATCCCGGCCATCCTCGACCCCGACGGCCCGGGCGGCAAGCCGCTGGCGCTGTGGGAATCGGGCGCGATCCTGATTTACCTGGCCGAGAAGACCGGCCGGCTGCTGCCGTCCGAGCCTGCGGCGCGCTACGAGACGCTGCAGTGGTTGATGTGGCAGATGGGCGGTGTCGGACCGATGTTCGGGCAGCTGGGCTTTTTCCACAAATTCGCGGGCAAGGACTTCGAGGACAAGCGCCCGCGCGATCGCTACGTGGCCGAGTCCCGGCGCCTGCTGCGGGTGCTGGAGCAACGCCTCATGAGCCGCGACTGGATCATGGGCAGCGACTACACCATCGCCGACATCGCCGTCTTTCCGTGGGTACGCAACCTGATCGGCTTCTACGAGGCGGCCGACCTCGTGGGCTGGGGCGGCTATCCGCAGGTGCAGCGCGCGCTCGACGTGTTCGTCGCGCGGCCCGCGGTGCAACGCGGCCTGGCGATTCCGGCGCGCGGCTGAACGCCATGCGCAGGCGCGCAGGATGCGCGGCGGCGCTCGCGTTGCTGCTGGGCGCGGGCGCCTGCGCCACGGGGCGCACCAGCGCGAGGAGCGTGACGCTGTCGCTCGAACGCCTGCAGGCCACGGTGGCCGAACGCTTTCCGCAGCGCTTCGGCGCGCTTGGCCTGCTCGATCTGACCCTGCAGGCGCCACGGCTCGGTCTGCGGCCCGAGGAGAATCGGCTGGCCGCGCAGCTCGTGCTCGACGCCCGGGGGCCGCTGCTTGCGCGCCCCGTCACCGGGCAGGCCGACGTCGACTTCGGCCTGCGCTATGAAAAAAGCGACCACACGCTGCGCGCGACCGACCTGCGCCTGCGCGGCCTGAGCCTGCCCGATGTGCCGCCCGCCACCGCCCAGGCGCTGCGCCAGTGGCTCGCGCAGTGGGTGCGCGAGTCGCTGCATGAGGTGGTGGTCCATCGCCTGCGCGAAGAGGATCTGATGCTGGCCGAGAACCTGGGCCTGCAGCCGGGCGCGATCACCGTCACGCCCGAGGGCCTGCGGGTGGAGCTGGTTCCGGCCCGCCTCTGATGGGCATTTCCCCCGGGCTGGTGGCCGAGGGGTAAGCCTCCCAGCCCTTGCGCAGGGGCGTGGCCTTCACTGTTTCTGGAGCTTTGTACGCAGGAATTCCAGCATCAAGATATGCTTTTCGGAGTCCTTGACCAACATTTTCAAGATCATGACCAGCAAGCCGTCGTAAAACGGTTCGGCTTGGCTCAGGATCCCCTGCATTTTTTTGATGCCGTCGCGTTCTTCTCTGAGAAACTTCTCGGTCAAGCGAATCATCTGGGGAATGTCGATGTTTCCGATGGTTTCCATCGGCTCGGAATTCGGTTCGGTGGACCGGAAGCTCAGGTCTGCTTTCAATCTGCGGGTGACCTGTTCCAGAAGCTGGTGGTGTTTCTCTTCGTCCTGAAGGATCAGTTCCAGCACGAAACGCACCAGCGGGGAATTGTGGGCGCGGATCGCATCGGAATATTCATGCAGAAATTCTGATTCCGCGTCCACGTGGCTGTCGACGGAGTTGATGAAAGCGTCGACGGCGGATATTTCTTCGCCCGTCGTGCGTCGGCCCCGTTGCAGCAGCAGCAAATCATATTCTTCCATCACCATACCCCGAAGCGTTGATTGATCCTGCAGGGCGGCGCTCGACGGAGGTTGGGCGCGCGGAGCCAGAATCTACAGAATGGTTTTCGCCTTTTCCAGCAATTCCCCCATGCCGAAGCTGCCGCGGTATCGGCTGGGCGTGATTCCCGACATTCTGGTGAACAGGTTCCTGAAAAACGGAACATCGTTGTACCCCACCATGACGGCGATTTCGTCGATGCCGCACGTGGTGGCGCCCAGGAGGTGCCGTGCGCGCTGCATGCGCAATTCTTGCAGGTAGGCCAGGGGGGAATAGCCCGTGGCGGCACGGAAACGTCGCTCGAAGGTGCGGCGACTGAGTTGCACCTCGTCCATTGCCCTGCCCAACGCGTCGGGCTGACCCAGCGAGGCCGACAGGGCGCGCTGAGCGCGCAGCATCGAAGCATCGCCATGATCTCGCGGTGGTATGAAGCCGCGCTGGCGGACGGTCGCCGTTTCCGTTGTGGGTTCCGAGGAAAACAGCCGTGCCAGTTCCACCGCCTGCTCCGAACCCACAAAACGGGCGATCAGGAGCAGCACCAGTGCCTGCCAGGCGGTGCCGGCTGCCGTGGTGATCAACCGGCTTCCCGCAGCAGCAGCCACAAGGGCCTGTCCGGAAACGAACTGCACCCTGGAGTAGTGCGCGGCCATGGCCGGCATCAGTGCCCAGTGGGTCGTCGCCTGATGGCGGTCGAGCAGTCCGGTCTCCGCCAGCAACGCCACGCCCGTCGAGATTGCGCCCACCAGCGCGCCCCGGTCATGTCGCTCCCGTATCCACTGGACAAACGGGCGCCATGGGGTGGACCAGCCGGAGCGGCCGAAGCGCACCGATTCCTCGAACAGTCCAGGAACCAGAACAACGTCGGGCACATAGTGGGTGTCGTCCAGAGAGATCTCGGGTATCAGTCGCGTGCCGTGGTAGCAGCTCACGGGTTGCTGCGTGCGTCCGACAATGCGTACGTTGAACCGGCTGGCCTCTCCCGTGCCGCCCTGCAGGGAAGACCATAGACCGCCCGCGCTGTTGAGCATGTCCGCCGGGCCCATGATGGTCCAGCCCAGCGCATGCTCCGGCGCCAGGATCGCCACCTTCACACGGCGGGCCGATGGCGCGATGCTTGTCATTGCCAGTGCAGCAGCTTGCGCTCGAACGCCGTCATCATCCAGATGATGGCCATGCCCAGCAGAGACAGCACCACCAGAACCGCCATGACGCCGTTCATGTTGAAGGTGGAGCCGAGGTAGGCCAGGGTCTGACCCAGGCCGTGTTCCGCGGCAATGATTTCGCCCCCGACCACACCCAGCATCGCGTAGACCAGGCCCAGGCGCAGGCCCGCGAAGATGACCGGCACGGCGCCCGGCAGGGTCACCAGGGTGAACATCTGCAAGGGTTTGGCACCGAGGGTGCGGGTGAGCGTGAGATGGTCCTGGCTCACGCCGCGCATGCCCGCCACCGTGCTGGAGAGCACGATGAAGAACGTCAGCGAAAATCCGATGGCGATTTTCGAGGCGACGCCCAGGCCGAACCACAGAATGAACAGCGGCATCAGCGCGATGCGCGGCATGGCATTGAATGCCGACAGGTAGGGATCACTGAAACGCTCCAGCCGCGGCATGGAAACGAACAGCAAGCCCACGAGCAGTGCGGCCACGCTCCCCATCAGGAACGATGCGAAAGTGCCCAGCAGCGTCCAACCCAGCTCGATCCACAGGGTGGGAGACTGGATCAGGTTGCTCCAGAGAAACTGTCCGATGCCCGTGGGCTGGCCTGTGAAGGTCACGTCGATCCACCCGGCTCGCGCAGCCCATTCCCACAAGCCCAGCACCCCGGCCAGCAGGCAGGCGTGCTGCGGCAGCGTGCGAAACAGGAATTCGCGGCGAACGCCGCTGCAAGCCCTCTTTTCAGTGCGCATCGTCATGCCTCCACCCATGCTCCAGGGTTTCCCAAATGTGGGCATACAGCTTGTGGAATTGAGGTTCTCCCTGCAGGTCGCGCACGTTGCGCGGACGCGGCAGGTCGATGGGGATGTCCGCGACGATGCGCCCGGGGCGTGCGCTCATCACGATCACCCGGTCCGAGATGGAAATCGCCTCGCCCAGATCGTGGGTGATGAACACCACGGTGCGCCGCTCCTGCTGCCACAACTCGGCCACCAGTTCCTGCAGCTGCAGCTTGGTCTGGGCATCGAGCGCGCCAAAGGGCTCGTCCATCAACAGGAAGGGTGATTCCAGCGCAAACGTGCGTGCCAGCGCGCAGCGCTGGCGCATGCCATGCGAGAGGTGCTTCGGGTATGTGTCCTCGAAGCCCGCCAGGCCCACGCGCTGCAGCAGCATGCGCGCGCGTGATTCACGCGCCTTCGACGGCACGCCGCGCACCTGCATGCCGTAGCAGGCGTTTTGCAATGTCGTGCGCCACGGCAGCAGGGAATCGCGCGCCAGCATGTAGGCGATACGATCGTCGCCCAGGCGCGGCGCGCTGCCGCCGAGTTGCAAGGTGCCGCGGTGGGGGGCATCCACCAAACCCGCCAGCAAGTTCAGCATCGTGGTCTTGCCACAGCCGCTGGGGCCGACGATGGAGACGAACTGTCCTTCGGGAATGGACAGGGAAACCCTGTCGATCACCGTGCGGCCGCCGAAAGCCAGCTCCAGATCCTTGACCTCGATGGCGGTTTTGGCAGTCATGGGTACGGACATGAGTTTCGGGGTAGTGCCCGGTCTTTCAGGGGTCTGTACGGACTCACGGGCGAAGGTGTGGATGGCAGCCATGGCAATGTCCCGGCGCGGGTCAGAACATGGGACTGACGTCGTATGCGCCAGGGATCTGGCCGGTCTCAAAAAGATAATCCGCCGCGGCCTGGATGGCGCTTTTCTTCACGTCGGCGGTAAAGGCCGATTGAAAGCGCTGAAGCGAGTTGCGCAGGATTTCGTCCCCCTTGGGCATGTCCAGGCGGTAGTACTTCAGCGTGATCTGCATCAGTTCGTCGAGGTTCGCCGGATTGGTGGCGAATTTCTGTGCGTCGCGCATGGCTTTGAGGTAGGACTCACCGGCGTTCGGATTCTTGATCAGGAAATCCTTGCGCATGACATACAGGCCACCGCCGCCGTTCAGGGCGACCAACGTCTTGGGCCCTTCACCTTTGGCTGGCATGACGGCGATCCGGCAGGTCTTGAGTACATCGCAAAAGCCGTCGAAGGGCACGAAGCTCATCACCGCATCGACCTGCTTGTTCAAGAGAGCCGGGTAACCGGTGTTGGGGGAACCGACGGCGACGAAGGTCACGTCGTCGTCCTTCATGCCGGCGTCCTTCAGCATGGTCTTGATCTGAAACTCGGGTGCCGCGCCGCGCGCGGTCACGCCGATCTTCTTGCTCTTGAGGTCGTGCATGACCGCCGGATAGCCCTTGTCGGCGCTGGCCATCAAGTCCTTGCCCAGAATCAGCATGAAGGGGTTGTAGGCGAAAGAGGTGCTGACGATTTTCAGATCGGCCCCCTTGACGACAGACTGGATCGCCACTTCCGGGGGCGGCAGCGATACCTCGATACCCCCGGCCATCAGCGTCTGCACGCCCAGCGGGGCTGCCGGGATGGTGGTGAGCGTGCATTTGAGGCCGTGGTCGTTGCAGTACCCCTTCTCGATCGCCACCCGTGCCAGGGTGCCGACGATGCCCGGATAGTCCTGGATACGCAGCGTCAGTGGCTGCGCCTGCGCCGCTGCGCAGGCAAGCAACGTGAAACCGGCAGCCAGCCACCGGTACAGGGAAGTGCGGTTCATGTCATGTCTCCTTTGTAGTTTCCCGACAGGCGCCTGGAGGCGTGTCCGGATGCACTATAAGGAGACTTAAAATTTGCGTCTATTGCAAAAATTCTGGAAATTATTGCAATTAATGCAAATTCTATTCACCGACGGACAACGGAGTGCCGCATGAATCTGCGCAAATTTTTCCATCTGTTGGCGGTGATCGAAAGCGGTAGCTTCCGCAAGGCCGCGGAGGAGGTCCACCTGTCGCAACCTGCGTTGACGCGCAGTCTGGCCTCCCTCGAAGAGGAGCTTGGCGTCACGCTGCTGGATCGTTCCTATGGCCGGGTGGTGCCGACAAGTTACGCGCAGCCCATCGTCGATCACATTCGGCGAATCTCATCGGAGAGTCGTGCGCTCAAGGAGTCGGTGCGCCGCATCAAGGGGCTGGAAGAAGGAGAAATTCGGATCGGCTTCGGGCCGTTCGCCGCCGCCACCGCCCTGTGTCCGGTCATGAATGGGGTGGTGTCGCGGCACCCCCAGCTGCGCGTGGGCGTCGAGATCGCCAATTCCGGTCTGCTGCTGGAGTTGCTGCAACAGGACAGGCTCGATATCGTCGTGGGCGATTCCCGCTACCTGGAAAAACCCGATGGTGTGCAAGTGATGGAGCTTCAGCAACAGGAAATCGCCATCGTTATCCACCGCGACCACCGCTTGGCAGAGCATGATGAGCCTCTGTCCCTGCAGGCACTCAGACACCATACATCGGGGGCACCCACGCTGCCGATCGAGTTGCAAAGGGCATTTTTGGCACAGGGGCTGCCCGATTTCCCCACGGTGACCTGCGACGACATGCGCGTCCTGATCGAGATGGCCGAGGCCGGTTCTTTGGTGGTGCTGGTGCCCCGTCTCGTGGTGCGTGAGTTGACGAACCACGATGTCTTGCGGGTGTTGCCGCTTCCGATGCCGATCAGTCGCTACACCAAGCCTTGCATCATGTACGCACGCGGGCGCACCCTGGGCCCGGCGGGCACCCTGCTGGTGCGACTCATCAGCGATTGGTTTGGCATGCGTTCCTACGGCGCCTCCGCGGAAGACACCGGTGCGTCGCCAGACTGAGCGCCGTGCAGGCTTCAGCAAGTTCGCAATACACGCCGAAGCCGCAAGAGCCCCATCAGCCCCAGCACATTCGCGGCCACCGTCGCCGCGAAGGCCAAGCGGTAGTCGCCACTCATGTCGTGCAGCGAGCCACCCGCGAAGGATCCAAGACCCGAGGTGATGAAAGCGAGAAAATTGACTTCGCCGATCCGGCGCCCCGCCTGGTGGGCGGGGAAAAACTCCCGCACCAGTACCGCGTAGCCCGGCAGGTAGGCGCCAAAGCCGATGCCCATCAGCCCGACGCCTACGACCATGCCCGTCATGCTGGATCCAACCGACCAGGCCAGTGTGGCCGAGCCCATCCCATGACAAATCGAGGCCCATAGCACCGTGCGGTAGTGTCCCCAGCGAGCGCCGAGGGTCGCCGCGCCCAGGCGCGTGATCAGGCTCGCCCCCAGCATGGTGGACACCAGCATCGCCGCGAGGGCCGGCGCCACCCCCGCCTCTTCCGCGGCGGCGGTGATGTGGCCTATGACCAGGAAGGTGGCGAAGCACGAGAGCGCGAGACATGCCCCCAGGCCCCAGACCAGCGTGGCGGATCGCGTGTTGGCGGTTTGCGAAAGCACGCTCGGTTCAGGGGCGGTCAGCACGCGCTCGCGCACCCGCGTGGGAGGTGTGCGGCGGAAAGCCAGGACACACGCCAGCAGCAACGCGCCGCCGCCAACGGCGAACCCCGCGAGCGTCTCCCTCCACCCCCAGTGCTGCGCCGAGACCCGCAGCACGGGCGCCAGGAACAGTCCACCGGCTCCCTGGCCGCTGGCAACGATGGCGATCGCCAAGGCGCGGTGCCGGTCAAACCACTGGCTCAATTGCCCCGCCATGGGGCTGAAGAAAATGCCTTGGCCGAAAAATCCGATCAACAGCCCGACGCAGGCCATCAGGGTCGTGACGCTCTGGGCCAAGGCGGTGCCTGCCAGTCCCGCAGAGATCGCCAGTGCGCCGATCAGGGCCAGCGGAAAGAAACCGACACGCTCACTGACACGGCCGAACAGCAGGCCACCGAAGCCCGCGCCAAAGAGCATCGCCATGTGCACCATGGCCAGCGATTCCGTGCTGGCGCCGAGGTCCGCCTGCATGGGCTTGAGGAGCAGGGGAACGCAGGTTGCTGCCGCGAAGCTGATGGATGCGATCAGCAATGCCAGCGCGGCGAGCCACCACGCGTAGCCGGATTCGATGGAGGGAGCGGTGAGGTCGTTCATGGTCAGCCAGAGCAATGGCGCGAACTATCGCCGTCCGGCTGGGCGAAGACCAGCGATCGATTACCTCGCATGGCGCAATCACCCCGGTCGGGTGGCCCGTGGCGCCACCGGACTGCGAGGCCCGCAAGAAGCCCGGCAATGGGATGCATCGCATCGCGCGATGTCGCAAACGTCCCTCACCGCCGGGCCTTGCGGACTCGCACAATTTCTTCATCGCACGGCGCCGGCTTCAAAGCAAAGCGCCTCATCGTTTGAAGGATCAGAGATGACGTTTCGACACATTACGGTGACACGGATGACGCCCACCATCGGGGCGACGATTTCGGGGGTCGACCTCAACGCGGTCAGCAGTCCGGTGGTGTACGACGAAATCCGCCGCGCGCTGTGGGAGAACAAGGTCATTTTCTTTCGCAACCAGGCCCTGACGCCTCAGGCGCACCTGGATTTGGCGCGCACCTTCGGGGAGATGGAGAAGCACGAGTTCTTTCCCCACGTCGAAGGCCATCCGGAGATCCAGGTCATCGCGAACACCGGCAAGAAATCCCCCGATACGGATCGGTGGCACGCCGACGTGACGTTCCGTGAAAAACCGACCGCCGTCTCGGTGCTGCGCGCGGTGGACATCCCCGCCGAGGGCGGCGACACGATGTGGGCCTGCATGAATACCGCCTACGAATCGCTGGACGAGCCGATGAAAAAGATGTTGCTCGAGCTGGATGCGGAGCACGACATCAGCCACGCGTTCCGCCGCATGGGCTACACCGGAGAGGCGCGTCGGCTGGACCCGAACAACCCGCCGTACATCCATCCTGCGGTGATCAACCACCCGGTGACCGGCAAGCTGTGCCTGTTCGTCAACTCGATCTGGACCAAGCGCTTCACCAACCTGATCGACCGCTATGGCGAAAACCTGCTGCACCTGCTCACCGAGTGGATCACCAAGCCGGAGTTCCAGGTGCGTTTTCGCTGGGAGAAGGACTCGATCGCGATCTGGGACAACCTCGCGACCCAGCACTACGCCGTGTTCGATTACCAAGGTCAATCCCGCACCATGAACCGGGTGACCTGCCAGCCGACCAAGGTGCGCCTGAACGCCCGTCCGCAGGCATCTCGCCCGGCGCCCATAGAAAGCTTTGGCCAGCCGTCGATGATGAGCGCGATGCGGCCGGCCACTGGAGGGTCCATGGTCTACGCGGGCACGGCCCAAACGCACGGCCCAAGCGCGCCGATGCTGGACGCGGCGCGCATGCAGCAGTTGTCGGAGCCGGAGCAGCGCGCCGTCAAGGCCGTGTTCGAGGCCATCCAGTCCCTGAATCTGGATGACATCGTCCGTCGCAGCGCCAACGTGTGAGCGAGAACCCCATGAACATGCAATCGCCGGTCCTGGACAAGGATCTCGTCGCACTGCAGGAGGTACGAGACCTCGTCGCGCGCGCCGCACCTGCCGCCAAGGCGTTCGCACGCATGGATGCGGCGCAGGCATGGGGCATCGCTCAGGCGGTCTGCACCGCCTGCGAGGAGCGCGCCGAACACTATGCCCGCTGGGCGGTTGAAGAGACCGGTATAGGCCGCGTCGAGGACAAGTACTTCAAGAACCTGCTCGCGAGCCGCGATCTGCTGGCGTTCTACCGGGACAAGAGCCTGGGTGGCGTGCAGGTGGATCAGGCCAACAAGATGCTCCTGGTCGCCCGCCCGGCCGGCGTGGTGGTGGGGCTGGTGGCTTCGACGAGCCCGATCGCGACGCTGTATTTCAAGGTGCTGTCCTGCCTGATGACGCGCAACGCCATCATCCTGAGCCCGCATCCGCTGGCCATCGAGTGCTCGATCGATGCGGCCGAATATCTGCGAGACGCCGCCGAACGTGCGGGCGCACCCAAGGATGCCATCCAGATTCAGAGGACTCCGACTTTGCAGGCCACGCGCGCCATGATGGGCGATCCCGGCGTGAATCTGATTCTGGCAACCGGCGGTGGGCCCATGGTGCGCGCTGCCTACAGCTCGGGCAACCCTGCCCTGGGTGTCGGCGCCGGAAACGTGCCGGTCTACGTAGACTCGAGCGCGGATGTGGCCTTGGCCGTCTCCGAAACATTGGCAGCCAAGTGCTTTGACTATGGTTCGCCCTGCTCATCACCCTCGGCCGTGTTCGTGCACGCCGCGGTGGCGGAACGATTCGATGCCCTCATGCAGCGCTCGGGTGCGTTCTATTGCAACCCGGATGAGCAGCGGCAACTGGAAGCGTTTGCATTTCCCAATGGCCACTTGAATCCGAAGATCGTGGGACGCTCTGCTGCGTGGATTGCGCAGCAGGCCGGGCTGCGAGGCGCTGCGAATGCGTCGGTACTGGTCGGAACGATTGCGGAAGTATCGGCGAAGGCGGCGATGGCGCACGAAAAACTCTCGCCTATTCTGGGGCTCAGGCATGTGCAGGATCGAGAGCAGGCCATCCGCGACGCGAGCGCCATGCTGGCGATCTCGGGTGCGGGCCACACCTCGGGCATATTTTCGCGGGATATCGAGACCATCACGCTTTGGGGCTGTGCGCTGGACGTGAATCGCACGGTGGTCAACAAGGGAGTGGCCATGGGGGTGATCGGCGACGGCACCCGCCTCGCGCCCACCTTCACCATAGGCACCGGCTTTGCCGGACGCAGCTCGATTGGTGAAAACGTCGGGCCGGAGCACCTCATCAACTGGAAGCGGATTGCCTTCCCGATCGACGAGGCAGCACCAAGCGCGGCCCCCGCATTGTCCGTGGGTGAGCAAGAGATCGATGCACGGGTCCGCGAGGCGGTACGCAACATTCTGGCGCTCGCGCTGAACACCAAGGGCACGGTATGACCACGCTGCGCTCGTTCAACTTTCTTGACCGCCTGCAGCCCCAGACGCTGTGCTTTCTGGGCAGCACCATGCGCGGTTTCCTGCCACGTGCCAACGATGCCGCCATGGTGATCGAAATCGCGCCCGGGCTGGACGTGGAGTGGCTGACCGACATCGTGCTCAAGCAGGTCGACGTCAAGCCCGGCGTGCTGGTGGTGGAACGCCAGTTCGGATACCTGGAGTTTCACGCGCGCCATGCCGACGCAGTGCAGACAGCAGGCGCTGCCGTGTTGCAGGCGCTGGGGCTGAGCGTGCCGGAGTTGCCTGCCGCGCAAATCCTTGCGTCGCGCCAGATCGATAGGGTCGATAGCCTGCACTCCTTTCTGGTGAACCGCAACAAATCCGGATCGATGTTGCTACCGGGTCAATCGCTGTTCCTGCTGGAAGTCACGCCGGCCGCAAGTGCCTTGCTGGCGGCCAACGAGGCCGAGAAGGCAGCCGCCATCACCCTGGTCGATTGCCGGTTCATGGGTGCGAGCGGACGGCTGTACGTCAGCGGAACGGAATCGGCCGTGCGCGCCGCAAGCGAAGCCGCGGTTGCCGCGCTCGGTGGCAGGAGGCCGTCATGACGCCCGCCGCGCATGCCGATCTGCAGACGCTGGTCAGCGACGCCGTCGTCGGTCTTCTGCGCGGCCATGCCGCACGCTGCCAGGAGAAGGCGCCAGCCACGGTGCGCATTCCCCTTCAGGTGGCGAGCCAAGCCGATCTGACGGTGCTCGTGCGGTGGCTGCGCCAGTTGTGCGCCAGCGATGCCCTGCGTGAGCAGTTCGTGCGTGGCCAGATCGATCTGGACATTCGGCTGGCGATGCCCATCTGGGCCGAGGCGGCCAAAGCCATGCCGGGTGTCATTCAGACGGAGACGGCCTCGCGGGCCTGCGAAGACGCCGTCATCACCGAGGCGGCCTTGCGCCGCCTGGGGCTGCGCCATCAGACGCTGCATCTGCGGGCGGACGCCGTGGTCACGCCATCGGCCCGTGACTATGCCCGTACTGCGGGGATCCACATGCAAAGGGGTGACCAGCCATGAAGACAGGCATCGTGACGGGCCGCATCTGGGCCACCAAACGGCATGAGCTGCTGCCGCCGGGAGCGCTCGTGCGGCTGGACTTGGACGAGGGCGGCGGCTCGGTGATTGCACTCGATGGCTTCGGCGTCGGCATCGGCGATGAGGCTCTGCTGATCCAGGGGTCGGTCGCTGCACATTACTGCGGCAGTCCGGTGGATGCGGTCGTGGTGGGCATCGTCGATCCCGCCGGTGAACGCTGATTCTTTTGATTTTTAACAGGAGAGACGATATGTCCCAGGCAGTTGGATTGATTGAAACGGTGGGCTACGTGGCGGCATACGCCGCAGCGGACGCCATGGTGAAGGCCGCCAACGTCACGATGGTGGGGCGCGAGCAGGTCGGTGCGGGCCTGGTGGCGATCACCGTGACCGGTGACGTGGGTGCCGTCAAGGCGGCCACCGATGCGGGCGCCGAGGCGGCGCGCCAGGTCGGCGAAGTCCGCTCGTGCCACGTGATCGCACGCCCCCATGCCGACGTGGTCAAGTACTTCGAGACTCCCCTCAAGAAATAGTGAACTCCAAGGACGCTGAAGGCTCGTGGTGCTGGCCGCCACGAGCCCGGCGCAGTGCCCATGCCCAACGAACTGCGTGTCTACCTGACGCTTGAACCCCTGCAGCGGCAATTCGCCGCCTACCTGAGCTCGCCCACGGGCGGGCGCGGATATGTTCCGCTGGAAGGCATGAGTTCGCTCATCATCGAAATCGCCCCCGGCCTGGCGATTCAGCGCATCACCGATACCGCGCTGAAGGCGGCGCCGGAGCTGGAGCCCGGGCTGTTGGTGGTTGAGCGCCAATTCGGCGTTCTGGAACTGCATGCCGATGATCCGGCGGAACTGACCCGCGCTGGCGACGCCATCCTGGCTTCCCTGGGCCAGGGCGCCGAGGATCAGCTGACTCCGGAAATCCTGGTGATGGATATCGTGGACGACATCACGGATCGTCACGCCATCATCATCAACCGCAGCAAGCAGGCGTCGATGGCATTGCCCGGCGACAGTCTGTTGCTGCTGGAGCTCGTGCCGGCCCTGTTTGCCTCCTACGCAGCCAACGAGGCGGAAAAGGCGGCGCCCGGGGTCAAACTCGTAGACGTGCGCATGATCGGTGCGACCGGGCGGCTGTACCTGTCGGGTACGGCGGAAGATATCCGCACGGCTGCCGCGCATATCAAGGAGCGGCTGAGGGCGGTGCGCGGGCGCAAACCGCAGCAGCCCAAGACCAAGGCGTAGGGCATTTGGGCTGGGCCACGGGCGATCCTCCTGATCGTTGGATGCCCCTTGCCCAGCGGGCCACGCGGCATGCGGGTAGCATCCGCAGCGCACAGAAAGCCCTTTCCATGACGTCCTCGACCGCCTCGGCGCTGCCCACCGCTGACCCCACGCGCTACCGCGTACTGGGTGCGATCAGCTTCTCGCACATGCTCAACGACATGATCCAGTCGTTGATCCTGGCGATCTACCCGATCCTCAAGGGCGAATTCAGCCTGAGCTTTCTGCAGATCGGCCTGATCACGCTCACCTACCAGCTCACCGCGTCGATGCTGCAGCCGCTCGTGGGCCTGTACACCGACAGGCACCCCAAGCCGCATTCGCTGGCCTTCGGCATGGGCTCGACGCTGTGCGGACTGCTGCTGCTGTCGGTCGCGCCCAATTTCGGAGTCATCCTGGTCGCGGCGGCGCTGGTGGGCACGGGCTCGTCGGTGTTTCATCCCGAATCCTCGCGCATCGCGCGGCTGGCCTCGGGCGGGCAGCATGGCCTGGCGCAATCCATCTTCCAGGTGGGCGGCAACACCGGCTCGGCGCTCGGGCCACTGCTGGCCGCGCTCATCGTGCTGCCGCAGGGGCAAGGCGCGATCGCCTGGTTCGCGCTCGCGGCGCTGGTGGCGATCGCCGTGCTCTGGCAGATCGGCAACTGGTATCAGCGCCAGTACCTGAGCCGCCCGGCCGCCGCCAGGAAGGTGAGCGCGGCCCCGAGTCCCGTGCCGCACCGGCTGGTGGTGCGCGCGATCGCCGTGCTGTTGATCCTGATCTTCTCCAAGTATTTCTACCTCACCAGCATCACGAGCTACTACACCTTCTACCTGATCCACCATTTCGGCGTGTCGGTGCAGTCCTCGCAGATCCACCTGTTCGTCTTCCTGTTCGCCGTGGCGGCGGGCACGCTCGCCGGTGGGCCGATCGGCGATCGGCTCGGGCGCAAGCCCGTCATCTGGGTCTCCATCCTGGGCGTGGCGCCGTTCACGCTGGCGCTGCCGCACGTGGGCCTGATGTGGACGGGCGTGCTCACCTTCATCATCGGCCTGGTGATCGCCTCGGCCTTCTCGGCCATTCTGGTGTACGCGCAGGAACTCATGCCGGGCAAGATCGGCGCCGTCTCGGGCATGTTCTTCGGCTTTGCGTTCGGCATGGGCGGCATCGGCGCGGCCGTACTGGGCGTGCTGGCCGACAGTCAGGGCATCGAGTTCGTCTACCAGGTCTGCGCTTTTCTGCCGCTGCTGGGCCTGTTCACCGTGTTCCTGCCCAATATCGAGCACCGCCGCCGCGCCTGATTCCAACTTCCATCACCCGAGGTCTCACACATGCAGATCACCAAGGACAGCGCCGTCACCCTGCAGTACAAACTGAGCGACCCCGCGAGCGGCGCAACGCTTGACACCGGTCACACCGCCTACCTGCATGGCGGCTACGAGGGCATCTTCGCCAGGGTCGAGCAGGCGCTCGAAGGCCAGGAGGAGGGCCACGCCACGGCCATCGAGCTGGCGGTTGAAGAGGCCTTCGGGCCGCGCGACGAAAGCCTGGTGCTGACCATTCCCAAGAGTGAATTCCCGCCCGGCGTGAAGGTTGGCGGCCATCTGCAGCGCCTGGGCGAGGACGGCCAGCCGCGCTACTACAACGTCGTCAAGATCAAGGGGCCGGTGGTGCATCTGGATGGCAACCACCCGCTCGCAGGCAAGGCGCTGCGCTTTGCCTGCAAGGTGACGCAAGTGCGCCCCGCGACGGCCGAGGAAATCGCCCACCGCCATGTGCATGGCGGGCACGGCCACCATCACTGAGAAGTTACAAAAACAATAGCTGCTCGCGCTTACTGGGCAATCGCCGGGGGCGGTTTTTCTTAAAACCGCGTCAGCAGCGCCTGGCGCAGCAGGCGCGAGGCGCGATCACGGATGTGCAACGGGCTGCTGCCCGGCCAGCGGTGGTGGCGCGCGCGCTCGCAGGCGCCCAGAAAATCATGCAGCAGGGGCGCAGCGTCCAGCGTCACGTCGGCGCGCGTGCGGAACTCCGGGTGCCACTGCGTCGCGGCGATGTAGCCCTTGCCATGGCGCGCGGTGCGCCGGATGGCCTCGGGGATGTGGTCGGGCACGCTGTAGGCCTCCACCGTGAAGCCCGGCGCCAGCTCCTTGATGCCCTGGTGGTGGATGCTGTTGACCGTGCCCAGCCTGTGGGCCGGGTACAGGCGGGCCAGACGCGTGCGCGGCTCGATCTGCACGGCGTGCACGTGCCGGTCGTACTGCTCGGGGTCGCGGTGGCACTGCGCGCCCGGCACCTGCGTTTCGATGTCCTGGTAGAGCGAGCCGCCGAACGCCACGTTGATGATCTGCAGGCCACGGCAGACGCCGAAGATGGGCTTGCCCGCCTGCTCGAAGGCCTCGATCAGCGCCAGATCGTAGAGGTCGCGCACGCGGTCTCCCTCCCATTCGGGCTTGAGCGCGATCTCGCCGTAGTGGCCGGGCCAGACGTCCGCGCCGCCGTGCAGCACCACGCCGTCCAGCCACTGCGCGTAGTGCTTGAGCGTGACGTCGCCGCGCGCCGTCTCGCCCGTCGGGCAGGGGATGACCACGAGCAGCACCCCCGCGGACATGACCCAGTGCGCGATCGATTGTTCGATGTATTGCAGCGTCTTGCCCGTGAACAGGTGGCGCTGCGGGTCCGCGTGGGAAAAACAGGCCGAAAGGCCAATCTTCAGGCGTATCGGTTCGGTCATTCCTGCTTTGTAGCACTGTCCGGGCATGATCGCGCGCGGTGACGCACTGGCGCGCTCGGATGTTGCTTTGATGCGCTGCTCCGGGGTGTGCGGCGCGGTAAGCTAGCGGGGCAAGGTCCCGCTGTGGGAGCCAGGAGCAAGGAGCCGAAAATGCAAGTGCACGTCAATACCGACCGGCAGATTCAGGGTGGCGAACCGCTCGCAAAGTGGGTGGAGCAGGAGACCCTCGCACGCCTGGCGCGCTTTCGCGAACACGTCACGCGCGTGGAAATTTTCCTGAGCGACGAAAACGGCGGCAAGGCCGGCGCGAACGACAAGCGCTGCCGCATGGAGGCGCGCCCCGCGGGCCTGCCGCCCGTGACCGTCACGGCCACGGCCGACAAGCTCGCCGATGCCTTCACCAGCGCGGCGGAACGGTTGCTGCGCGCGCTCGACGCCGACATCGGCCGCGGCAAGAATCTCAAGGGAAGCGAGACGATACGCACCGGCGAATGACGCCGCCGTCTCGCCGGCCGCAAGGGTGGCGGAGATGTGAATTTTTGACAGGAAAAGGCCCGTGACTGTTATGTCATGGGCCTTTTTTAAAAACAAAGAAAGGTGACTTCTAGAACGGAATGTCGTCTTCCATGTCGTCGAACCCGGAGCTCGCCTGAGGCGCCTGCGGGGCGGCCACCGGCGCGGGCGCCGGGCGCTGCACGGGCGCGGGACGCGCGCCGGCCGGGGCCTGCCGACGCTGCGGCGCATCAAAGCTGCCGGCCTCGCCAAACCCTTCCTCCTCGGCATAGGCGCCCGCGCCGCCCTGCCCCTGGCGGCTGCCCAGCATCTGCATCACGTCCACGCGGATGTCGGTGCTGTAGCGCTCCTGGCCGTCCTGCCCCTGCCACTTGCGCGTGCGGATGCTGCCTTCCACGTAGATCTGACTGCCCTTGCGCAGGTACTGCGCGGCGATCTCGGCGAGTTTGCCGTTGAACACCAGCCGGTGCCATTCGGTGTGGTCGCGCTGCTCGCCGGTCTGCTTGTCGCGCCATTTGTTGGTGGTGGCGAGCGTGACGTTGGTCACCTGGTCGCCGCTGGGAAAGGTACGGGTTTCCGGGTCGCGCCCGAGGTTGCCGACGAGGATGACCTTGTTGACCGATGCCATGGAAAAATGTCCTTGAAGGTAGCCCGGGCGATGACGCAGAGAAGCCCGGACCAGATGGGTGAAGCGCGGCCCCTGCCAGACCGCAGGTGCGCAGCATAACGGCTTTGCCGCCGTGGGGAAATGGTCTCTTCAGTGCCGCGCCGAGCGCGCGATGGGCTTGAGCGGCCAGGTCCAGGCGAGCCACGCCAGCGTGATGAGCGAGGTGGCGATGAAGAGCCCCGTGGCGCCCCCCCACTTCACCAGCAGCCCGCCCACCGCACCGCCCAGGAACAGGCCGATCGATTGCAGCGTGTTGTAGGTGCCCAGCGCCGCGCCGCGCAGGTTGTCGGGTGCCATGCGCGAGGCCAGGCTCGGCTGCGTGGCTTCGAGCACGTTGAAACCGCAGAAAAACACGAACAGCGTGACGCCCAGCGCCCAGAGCGACGGCGTGGCGCCGCTGGCCGCCAGCACGCCGAAGCCCACCTGTCCGGCCAGCACCAGGCCGATCGAGAGCAGCAGCGCCGCGCGCAGCTTGCCATGGCGCTCCATCGAGAACAGAGCGCCCATCGCGATGAGCGAAAGAACAATGGCCGACAGATAGATCTCCCAGTGCTGCGCCTTGGGCAGCCCGGCCTGCACCAGCATGGCCGGCACCGACACCCACATCGACATCTGCACCGTGTGCAGCGCGCAAACCCCCAGGTTCACGCGCATCAGGTCGCCGTGGCGCAGCACCTCGGAGTAGTGCCCGCGCGGCGCGTCGGCGTGATGGCGTGGCTCGGGCGGAACCACCCAGAGCACGGTGGCGATGCCCGCGAGCGTGAGCGCGAAGGTCAGCCCGAACAGGCCCGAGAGGCCGATCCACGCGGTGAGCAGCGGCGCCGCCACGAGGGCGATCGCGAACATCAGGCCGATGCTGATGCCCACCAGCGCCATTGCCTTGGTGCGCACCACATCGCGCGTCTGGTCCGCCAGCAGCGCGGTGACGGCGGCCGAGACCGCGCCCGCGCCCTGGATCGAGCGGCCGATGAGCAGTCCCGTGAGCGTGGTCGCCAGCGCCGCCACGAGGCTGCCGATGGCAAAGACGATCAGGCCGATGATGATCACGCGCTTGCGCCCGTAGCGGTCTGAGGCCATGCCCATGGGCAATTGCAGAAAGGCCTGCGTCATGCCGTAGCTGCCCATCGCGAGGCCTACCATCGCGATGTCGCCCCCGCCGGGGTACTTGCGCGCCTCCAGCATGAAGACGGGCAGCACCAGAAACAGCCCCAGCATGCGCAGCGCGAAGATCAGCGCCAGGCTGATGCTGGAGCGCCGCTCGGTGGCGGTCATGCGCCGGTCCGAAGCGTCGGAAAAGGAGGCGGAAGTCGGGATGGAGGAAGCAGACATAGGCGTAGGAGCGCTCGGGCAGGTGAGTCCCCCACCCAGCGGTGTATTGTCGTTTATTGCCGTCATCGTCTCGAGCATGGAGGCATTGACCGCACCATCGTCATGCTGCAGGGGCCTCTCGTGGAGCATCTCATCGATCAGCTGATCGCGCATTACGGACTGCTGGCCGTCTTCGTTGGTTCCCTGGCGGAAGGAGAAACCGCTGCCATCCTGGGCGGCTTCTTCGCGCACCAGCAGGCCTTTGCCTGGTGGCAGACGGTCCTGGCCGCGTTTTGCGGCGCCACGCTGGGCGACACCGGATTCTTTCTCGTTGGCCGGCACTTCGCCGACCACCCCTGGGTGCGGCGTCTGCGCACGCGCCCGGGGTTCGACCGGGCGGATCGGTTCGTGCGCGATCATCCTCATCTGTTCGTGCTCGCCAACCGCTACGTCTACGGCATGCGCCTGGTAGGGGGCGTGGCGGCCGGTCTCGCGCAAATCGGCCTCTGGCGCTTCCTGGTGCTCAACCTTGTGTCTGCCCTGGTGTGGGCCGTGTTGTTCAGCAGTCTCGGTTACCTCTTCGGCCTCGGGGCCCAGCAGTTCCTGGGCCGGGCGCTGCTCGCGCACCAGCGCCTGGCACTGGCTGTGCTCGTGGTGCTGGCCGCCGCCGGGCTGGCCCTGCTCGGCCACCTGTACAGGAAACGTGCGCGCAACCGATAATGCCCGGTTGCCCATGAACAAGCCTGCCGACCCCGTGCCGTTTTCCGATCCCGCCCAGGAGTTGCCGCTTGCGCAGGCGCTGCGGCGCCAGTGCATCAGCATCCGCGGGGCGCGCACCCACAACCTCAAGAACATCGACCTGGACATCCCCAGCCACCGGCTCGTCGTGATCACGGGGCTGTCGGGCTCGGGCAAGTCCTCGCTGGCGTTCGACACGCTCTATGCCGAGGGTCAGAGGCGCTATGTGGAGAGCCTCTCGACCTACGCGCGCCAGTTCCTGGGGCGCCTGGACAAGCCCGACGTGGACCTGATCGAGGGCCTGTCGCCCGCGATCGCGATCGAACAGAAGGCGACGAGCCACAACCCGCGCTCCACCGTCGGCACGGTCACCGAAATCCACGACTACCTGCGCCTGCTCTACGCGCGCGCAGGCACGCCCCGCTGCCCCGAGCACGACCTGCCGCTGGCGGCGCAGACGGTAAGCCAGATGGTCGATGCGCTCACCGCGCTGCCCGAAGGCACGCGGCTGATGCTGCTGGCGCCGCTGGCGCGGCAGAAAAAGGGCGAGTTCACCGAGACCTTCGCGCAGATGCAGCAACTCGGCTACGTGCGTTTTCGCGTCGATGGCACGGTGGTGGAAGCGCACGATCTGCCGCAGCTCAAGAAGAACGAGAAGCACGACGTGGACGTGGTGATCGACCGCGTGAAGGTGCGCCCGGACCTCGCGCAGCGTCTTGCGGAGAGCATCGAGGCGGTGCTGCGCGTGGGCGCTCACGAGGGCGCGGGCCGGGTGATTGCGCTGGACTTGGACAGCGGTCAGGAGCATCTTTTTTCGAGCAAGTACGCCTGCCCGGTGTGCAGCTATTCGCTGCCCGAGCTCGAACCGCGCCTGTTTTCGTTCAACTCGCCCACCGGCGCGTGCCCGGCCTGCGACGGCCTGGGGCAGCAGGAGGTGTTCGATGCCGCGCGCGTCGTCGCGTTTCCCGGCATCAGCCTGGCCAGCGGCGCCATCGCCGGGTGGGATCGGCGCAACGCGCTGTACTTCGGCATGCTGCAAAGCCTGGCGGCGCACTACGGCTTCGACGTGGACACGGCCTTCGAAGATCTGCCGCAACGGGTGCGCGAGGTGATCCTGCACGGTTCGGGCGAGGAGGAGATCGCCTTCACCTATTTCGCCGATGGCGGCAAACCCGTGGTCAAGCGCCATCCGTTCGAGGGCGTGCTGCCCAATCTGGCGCGGCGCTGGCGCGAAACCGATGCGCCCACCGTGCGCGAGGCGCTGGCCAAGCTGCGCAGCACGCAGACGTGCGGCGAGTGCCATGGCGCGCGCCTGCGTCGCGAGGCGCGCCACGTCTTCATCGGCGAAGGCGGTGAGCGGCGGGCGCTGCACCAGGTCACGCACATGACGCTGCTGGACGCGCACGCCTGGTTCGCTCATCTCGATCTCGCCGGAGCCAAGGCCGAGATCGCGCGCAAGATCGTGCACGAGATCGCCACGCGCCTGGCCTTCCTCAACGACGTGGGCCTGCCCTACCTGAGCCTGGCGCGCAGCGCCGAGACGCTCTCGGGCGGCGAGGCGCAGCGCATCCGCCTCGCGAGCCAGATCGGCTCGGGCCTCACGGGCGTGATGTACGTGCTCGACGAGCCCAGCATCGGCCTGCACCAGCGCGACAACGACCGGCTGATCGCCACGCTCAAGCACCTGCGCGATCTGGGCAACAGCGTGATCGTGGTCGAGCACGACGAGGACATGATCCGCGCGGCTGATTTCTGCGTGGACATGGGTCCGGGCGCGGGCGTGCACGGCGGGCGCGTGATGGCGCAGGGCACCTGGCAGCAGCTGTGCGCCGCGCCCGAATCACCGACGGGGCAGTACCTCAGCGGCGCCAGGAGCATTGCCGTTCCCGCCACGCGCGCCCCGTGGCTGCCCGCCGCGCAGCCCGGGCAGACGCAGCGGCTGCGCGTGCTCGGCGCGAGCGGCCACAACCTCCAGCATGTGAGCGTGGATTTCCCCGTGGGGCTGCTGACCTGCGTCACGGGCGTTTCCGGCTCGGGCAAATCGACGCTGGTCAACGACACGCTCTACCGCGCCGCGGCGCGGCGGATTCACCGCGCGCACGATGAACCGGCGCCGCACGAGGACATCGAGGGGCTGGAGCTGATCGACAAGGTGATCGCGGTCGATCAATCCCCGATCGGCCGCACGCCGCGCAGCAACCCGGCCACCTACACGGGGCTGTTCACGCCCATCCGCGAGCTCATGGCCGAGACGAACACGGCCAAGGAACGCGGCTACGGCCCCGGGCGCTTTTCCTTCAATGTTGCCGGCGGGCGCTGCGAAGCCTGCGAGGGCGACGGCGTGGTGCGCGTGGAGATGCACTTCCTGCCCGACGTCTACGTGCCCTGTGACGTCTGTCACGGCCAGCGCTACAACCGCGAAACGCTGCAGGTGCAGTGGAAGGGCCGCAACATCGCGCAGATCCTGGAGATGACGGTGGAAGAAGCCGCCGCGTTCTTTCAGGACGTCCCCGCCATCGCGAGGAAGCTGCAGACGCTGCTGGACGTGGGCCTGTCCTACCTTCGCCTGGGCCAGAGCGCCACCACGCTCTCGGGCGGCGAGGCCCAGCGCGTCAAGCTCGCGCAGGAGCTCTCGCGGCGCGACACGGGCCGCACACTCTACATCCTGGACGAGCCGACGACGGGCCTGCACTTTGCCGACATCGCCCTGCTGCTCGACGTACTCAAGCGCCTGCGCGACGCGGGCAACACCATCGTCGTGATCGAGCACAACCTGGATGTGGTCAAGACGGCCGACTGGCTCATCGACATGGGCCCCGAAGGCGGCGCGGGTGGGGGCCGCGTGGTGGCCGCGGGCACGCCCGAGGACGTGGCGGCCAACCCCGCGAGCCACACCGGACGCTACTTGCGCCGCTACCTGCCCCGCGCCTGAGCGGGCCCCGCCCGCGCGAGGTGGTTCAGGACGACGGCGCGCAGCGGCGCGGCCACGCCGGTTGACGGCCCGTGAGCTGACTCACGATCACGGCCTTGAGGGGCGGGAAATGCTCGGACGCCGCCAGCACCGCCCGGCGCAACACACGCGCTGGCACGCGCTCGTCGGTGTACAGGCGCACGATGGCGTTGGTGCCGGCGAAGATCGGCCAGGCGTGCAGGCGATGCGCGCGCTCGTAGCCCGCGAGCTCCCGTGCGTCGCCGATATCCATGCCACGCCTGCGCGCGAGCACCACGGTGCGCTCAAGCGCCTTCACGCCCGAAAGACCCAGATTGAAGCCATGCGCCGTGACCGGATGCGTGCCCACCGCCGCATCGCCCACCAGCGCCCAGCGCGGCCCGGCGAAGCGGTGCGCCCAGACCGCGACAAGCGGGTAGCTGTGGCGCTCGCCCACCAGCGTCATCGCGCCCAGCCGATGCTGGAACTGCGTCGCGATGCGCGCGGTGTAATCCGCCGGCGCGAGCGCGAGCAGCCGCTGCGCCTGCGCGCCGTCGACGGTCACCACCGCCGAGACCTGATGACTGCCGCTTTCCGGATCGGGCGGCAGCGGCAGGATGGCGAGCGTGCTGTCGTGGTCGAAACACTCGTGGGTGACCTGCGCGGGGTCTATTTCGACGCGCAGGCGGCAGACGATGACGCTGCGCCCGAAGTCGCGCATCGAGGCACCGATGCCGAGCTGGCGCCGCACGCCGGAAAAGCGGCTGTCGGCGGCGACGAGCAGCGGCGCGTGCAGGGTCTGCGCCACGCCATCGACGTCGTTGAATTCCACCGTCGCCGCGTCGGCATCGACGCGCACGCCCGTGACCTTCGCGCCCGTGAGGATTTCGATACCCGGCGTCTGGCTCGCCACCTGCCACGCGGTGCGCCTGAGCGCATGGTTGGGCACGATCCAGCCCAGGTTGTCCACGCCCGTGCCGCCCGCGTGCAGCTGCATGGCGCCTTGCTGCCCGGGCGCGCCGTTGTGCACCTGCGCCTCGCGCAGCAGCCCGATTTCATGCGCTTGCAGGCGCTGCCAGGTGCCGAGCTGCTGCAGCAGCGCGCGGCTGGGATGCGTGAGCGCGATTTCTCGCCCGTCGGCGGGCGGGTCAGCCAGCACCTCGGCGCTCTGCAGCTCCAGCACCGTGGCACTCAGGCCCGCCTGGGCCAGCGCGATGGAGAGGCTCAGGCCTGTCGGGCCCGCGCCGACGATGAGGACGTCGCTGTGCTGCATGGGGTGTGCCGCCTTGGGATGGGAGGAAAGTTCAGATTGTGGCCGCACCCGCGCCGCCATGCGCGGTGGCGCCGCCACTCACACGTCAGCCCCTGTTTTTATGAAATACATTGTGATATGCGGAGTCTGAAGACGCGCGCTCCACGTCCTGGCGAACGCGGTGTTTTCAGGCGATCTTTTAAGAGGGAGTCAGTCGCGATCGGACTTGCGGCGTCACATCCTTGCATTCATTTTCAGACTAATATGTCAATGTGTTGACGCAAAATCCCGTCACACAGGCGTTCCTTGCCCTGTGGTCGTGGATGAAAGGAGAAAAACCATGCGATTTGCCGATTACCACCAGCTCACCTTCGAGCGCAAGCCCGACGGCGTGTTGCTCATCACCATGAACCGGCCCGAGAAATACAACGCCACCGACGAGGAACTGCATGGCGAACTGGCCCGCGTCTGGGACGATGTCTCCAGGGACGAAGAGACCCGCGTGGCCGTGATCACCGGCGCAGGCAAGGCCTTCTGCGCCGGTGGCGACCTGGCCATGGTCGAGCGCCTGGCGGGCAACCATGAGCGCGTGCAGCACATGCTGCGCGAGATGAGCGAGATGGTCTATGGCATGGTCAACTGCGACAAGCCCATCGTCTCGGCGATCAACGGCGTCGCGGTGGGCGCGGGCACGGTGGTCGGTCTGATGGCCGACATTTCCATCTGCGCCGAGGATGCGCGCATTGGCGACGGCCACGTCAAGCTCGGTGTGGCCGCGGGCGACCACGCGGCCATCGTCTGGCCGCTGCTCGTGGGTCCGGCCAAGGCCAAGTACTACCTGCTCACCGGCGAAATGATCCTGGGCCGGGAGGCCGAGCGCATCGGGCTCGTGTCCAAGGCCCTGCCCAGGGAGCAGGTGCTTGACGAGGCCTTGCGCGTCGCGCAGGTTCTGGGCACCCTGTCGCAACCGGCCGTGCGCCTGACCAAGCGTTCGCTCAATGGCTGGCTTCGCAGCGCCGGCGCGATTTTCGACCAGTCGGCCGCCTACGAGATGCTGTGCTTCATGGGCCCCGACGTGGTCGAAGGCTGCGCCGCCCTGCGTGAAAAGCGTGCGCCGCAATTCCCGTCCACGCGATCGGCGGCAGACGAAGGCAAGGCCTGAGGCGACGGCCTGCCCTGGCAGGGTGAGCCGCGCGCGGCGGCGAGAGAATCTGAAAGCGGCGCTGTGCGCGCCGGGGGTCAGCGGTCGGCGGCGCTTTCCTGTGCTTCGTCGCTGCCGCCCTGGGCGCGGTCGATGCGCTGCATGTTCTCCAGCAGCTGAAGCAGGTAGTGCAGGGTGTGCGCGGTGTCGTTGACCGAGAAGCCCTGGAGCGCGTCCTCGTAGTAAGCGAATATCCTGGGCTGCGCCTCCACCTGCCAGACGCGTCGGCCAGCCTCGGTCATCGAGACCAGGCGCGAACGTCGGTCTCTCGGGTCGGCCACCAGATCGACGTGTCCGTCGCGCTGCATGCGGCCGATCACACCCGAGAGATTCTGCCGGCTCACCATCAGGTAGCGCGCGAGCTCGCCCACGCTCATGCCCTGCGCGGCCCGCGGCCGGGAGATCGCCCCGAGGACTGCCCACTGCTGCGTGGTGAGCCCCTGTGCCTCGATGGCTCGCGTCCCGGTCTTGTGCAGCATGTTGGCGCATTGATAGAGCCGAAAGAACACCCGGTTCGCAAGTTCCATGCGCGCATCGTCAGATCGTGTCATAGGTGGCGGTGGTGAATATCGTGAGACCTCGCATGGCAGCCCCGGATTCGGCGAGCGGGGGAAATGGCGGCCACTTTCCAGAGTCATGTGCTTCCCCGGAATGTACCGTGCCGGTCAGCGGCAGACCTTGGTCCCTCGAAAAACACGCCCTGTGACGCCCGCACCGGTCGCCGCACCAACGCGGCCGGCTGGGGCCGGTTCCGCCCCGGCCCAGCGCCATGCCAACCGGCGGCGCATGGAAGACCCGGTTCATCGCGCTCCCCCTGGAGACCCCCGGATTGGAAATCAGATGAACAAACCGCCAACTCGGGACGCCAGCGGGTCAGTGTATCGATGCCGGGGCGCCCGGCCGACAGCGCGTGACCGACAGGCTCTCAGGCGTGCGCGCACCGCACGCCCTCGTACCCCAGGTGGTGCAGGCATTCGCGCAGGATCAGCAGCGCGGCCGCGCCCGGCGCATCGAGCGTCATGCCCGCAGCGGCACCCGGCTGACCGATCGCGGCCGCGGCCAGGCGCTCGAACCGTTCTTCCACCGCATCACGCGACAGTCGCACGATGCCGCCCGTCAGGCCCAGTGCGGCCAGGGGCAAGGGCCCGGCAACCGCCAGCTCGCCGCGCGCGCCGTGGGCCAGGCCGCTCGCGCTCAGCGCGTCTTCGACCAGGTCGATGGCGCGCTCGATCTCGACGGCCGTGGGCGGGTGGTGGTGAAAGCAGTGCCTCAGGATGTCCTGCACGCCCACGCCGATCACCGCCTCGACGCCGCCACCGGACAGCGTGACGTGGTGGTCGCCCAGCCGCAGCAGGGTGGCGGGCCGCGTCATGGCGTCGCTCCGTCAGCCCTGCCGGGCCAGGGCGCGGTCCACCGAGTAGCGCCCCGCGCCGGTAAACAGCAGCGACAGCGCGGCCGCGCCCAGCGCCAGGGCGTACTCGTAGCCCCCGGCGGCCGCGAAAAAGCCCTTGTCCCAGTGTGCCGCGAAGATCGCAACCAGCATGGCGAAGGCCAGCGCCGCCGCGGCCGGACGCACCAGCAGCCCCGCGATCAGCGCCAGCCCGCCGAAGAACTCGGCCAGACCCGCGAGCAGCGCCATCAGGTAGCCGGGATTCAGGCCGATCGAGCCGAAGAACTGGCCCGTGCCTTCGAGCCCGTAGCCGCCGAACCAGCCGAACAGCTTTTGCGCGCCGTGCACGGCGAAGATGATGCCCACGGGAAGGCGCAGCGCCAGCACCCCGCCGCTGTCGGCCGTCGTCAGCAGGCGATGAAAGAAAGATTGGCTCATGGTGTTGCTCCGGACATGCAGCACATCGCTGCGATGGAAGAACTTTATAGGTTCACGATCAATCAATAAACAGCCATTTGATTTACACATTGTTCCCGACAGAAGGACAATCCGCCATGGACAAGTTTCAGGAAATGAGCGCCTTCGCCGCCGTGGTGGACGCAGGCAGCTTCGTGCGCGCCGCCGACGCGCTCGACCTGTCCAAGACGGCGGTCTCGCGCCTCGTGAGCGACCTGGAGACACGCCTGGGCACCCGGCTCCTGCACCGCACGACGCGCAAGCTCTCGCTGACCGAGGCCGGCGCACTCTTTCACGACCGCTGCAGGCAGCTCCTCGACGGCGTGGCCGAGGCCGAGGCCGAGCTCAGCTCCCATTCGGGCGAGGCGGTGGGGCGCCTGCGCATCAACGTGCCGGTCACCTTCGGCCTGATGCACCTGGCGCCGCTGTGGCCGGTCTTCATGCAGCAGCACCCGCGCGTGGTGCTGGACGTCACGCTCTCCGACCGCTTCGTCGATCTGGTCGATGAGGGCTACGACCTTGCGGTGCGCATCGCGCGGCTGCCAGCGTCCTCGCTGGTGAGCCGCCAGCTCACCACCACGCGGATGATGCTGTGTGCCTCGCCGCAGTACCTGCGCGCGCACGGCACGCCCGCGCAGCCCGAGGACCTCGCGCAGCACGCGCTGATCGCCTACACGCTGCTGGCCTCGGGCGAACAGTGGGAGCTGCAGGGGCCCGAGGGAGCGGTCAGCGTCAAGGTCAATCCGCGCATGCGCACCAACAACGGCGATACCTGCTGCGCCGCCGCGCTGCGGCATCAGGGCATCATCTTCCAGCCCTCGTTCATGGTGGCCGGGCACCTGGCCTCGGGCGCGCTGGTGCAGGTGCTGCCCGAGTACCGCTCGGTCGACATCGGCGTCTACGTCGTCTATCCGACGCGCAAGCACCTCACGCCCAAGGTGCGCGCGCTCATCGATTTTCTGGCCGAGGCGCTTCGCGCGCCGGCATGGCGGATATGACGACGCATCGCGTCACCTGCGCGTCGCATCCTGCTGGCAAGCCCGAGCCCACTGTCGATAATGAAACGATGACCACGCGCGCCGACACCCCGCCTTTCGTTCCTCTCATCCGCCTGTACCAGGACTGGCTGCGTCGCGAACGCGGCCTGACGTTTGCCGACTACCACGCGCTGTGGCAGTGGTCGGTGAGCGATCTCGAAGCCTTCTGGCAGAGCATCTGGGACTATGCCGATCTGTGCTCGCCCACGCCGCATCGCGCGGCGCTCGGGCGCAACGTCATGCCCGGCGCTGAGTGGTTTCCCGGCGCGCAGGTGAACTACGCGCAGCAGGTGCTGCGCCACGTGGACGCGGCGCATGCCGCGGGCCAGTTGGCCCTGATCGCCGAGAATGAACGCGGCCAGCTGCGTGAACTCACCTGGCCCGCGCTGCATCAGCAGGTCGCGTCGCTCGCGCTGCACCTCACGTCGCAAGGCGTGCGGCCGGGCGACCGCGTCGCCGCCTACCTGCCCAACATTCCCGAGACCATCGTCGCCTTCCTCGCCTGCGCCAGCGTGGGCGCCGTCTGGAGCGTCTGCGCACCGGACATGGGCACCAACGCCGTGCTCGATCGCTTCAGGCAGATCACGCCCAAGGTGCTGATCACGGTCAACGGCGTGACCTGGGGCGGCCGCGCCATGGACCGCGGCGACGTGGTGGCGCAATTGCGCCACGAGCTGCCGAGCGTGCGGCATGTGATCGGCATACGGTATCTCGATGCTTTCGAATCAATAGCTGACAGCACAGACTGGACAAGCGTTACAAGCCGAAATGATGCGGAAGTAGCGGCCTTTGCCCCGGCCTGGCTGGCGTTCGATCACCCGCTGTGGATCGTCTACTCCAGCGGCACCACGGGCCTGCCCAAGCCCATCGTGCATTCGCACGGCGGCATCCTCGTGGAATCCATGGTGACCGGCATGCACAGCGACATCGGCTGCAGCTACGCGCCCAACAACTTCGGCGAGCGCTTCTGCTGGTACAGCTCCACCGGCTGGGTGATGTGGAACATCCAGGTGGGGGGCCTGCTCACCGGCACCACCTGCGTGATTTTCGATGGCAGCCCTGCCGGCCCCAGGGACGCGCCCGACTGGAGCACGCTCTGGCGCTTTGCCGCGCGCCACGGCGTCACGTTTCTGGGCAGCGGCGCGGCGTTCTACGGCGGCTGCATGAAGGCCGGGGTCGATCTCGCGCAATGCGGGGATCTCTCGCGCATCCGGGCCATCGGCACCACCGGCTCGCCCCTGTCGGCCGAGGTGCAGCAGTGGGGCACGGCGCAGTTCCGCGCCATCGCCAAAACCGAAGCGCAGCGGGACATCTGGTGGTTCAACGTCTCGGGCGGCACCGACTTCGCGGGCGGCTTCATCGCCGGCACGCCCGAGCTGCCGCAACAGCCCGGCGTGATGCAGTGCCGCATGCTCGGCGCGGCCGTGGAAAGCTGGGACGAAAGCGGCCACCCGGTGATCGGCCAGGTCGGCGAGCTCGTCTGCACCCAGCCGATTCCGTCGATGCCCCTGCACTTCTGGAACGACCCCGGCCATGCCCGCTATCTGGCCAGCTACTTCGAGATGTACCCGCCCGGCCACGGCCGCAAGCCCGGCGGCGGCGACCTCGGAGCCGAGGCGGGCAGCGTCTGGCGCCACGGCGACTGGCTGCGCATCGGCGATGACAAGGGCGAGGGCGAGTGGTGCGTGATCTACGGCCGCAGCGACGCCACCATCAACCGCCACGGCCTGCGCATGGGCACGAGCGAGATCTACAGCGCGGTGGAAAGCCTGCCCGAGGTGCTCGATTCGATGGTGGTCGATCTCGAATACCTCGGACGCGAAAGCTGGATGCCGCTCTTCGTCGTGCTGCGCCCCGGCCATGCGCTTGACGACGCGCTGAAAAACCGCATCAACGACGCGATCCGCCAGGCCCTGAGCCCGCGCTTCATGCCCAACGAGATCTTGCAGGTGCCTGAAATCCCGCGCACGCTCTCGGGCAAGAAGCAGGAGCTGCCGATCAAGAAGCTGCTGCTCGGTCAGCCGATCGACAAGGTGGTGAACCGCGAAGCGATGGCCAACCCTGGCGCGCTGCAGTGGTACGTGGAGTTTGCGCAGCGTCGGCCGCGCTGAGACGCGCCGCTCACAGCCAGTTGCCCGACCCCTGCGGCATGCGGATCGTCATCGCCGGGTCGCCGCCCGTGACCAGCGCGCCGATGATCACGCTCAGGATCGAGACGAAGAGGCTGGCGAGCAGCGCCGTCCAGAAGCCATCGATGTGAAACCCGCGCACCAGCGCGGACACCAGCAGGATCACGAGGGCATTGATGACGAGCAGGAACAGCCCGAAAGTGACCAGCGTGAGCGGCAGCGTCAGCACGATCAAAAGCGGGCGTACCAGGGCATTGGCAAAGCCCAGCAGCAGCGCCGAGACGATGAGCGCGCCCGTGCTGTCGAATCTCACCCCGCGAAAAACATAGCTTGCCACCCAGAGCGCAAGCGCGGTAATCGCCCATTGGGTAAGGAAAGGCGTCAGGTTGGCAGACATGCGCGCCATCATATCCGTGGCCCGCGAAAAAGCACGCGGCCGCCACCCCGTTTTCCGCGCTCAGGGTTCGTGTCGGCGCCTGGCCCCGAGGCAGGCGAAGGCATGGGCCGCGAGGATGCGGAGCGTGTCCGCCGCAAGGGAATCCTGCCAGTGGTGGCAAGCGGGCGATCGCGTGCACTTGGCCCGGGGCAAGCCTACGATACCCGGGCCTACACGATCTTCAGGAGCCGCCATGCCAACCCCGTCAGCCACCGCGCCGCACACCCAGGTGCAGCGCATGCACGCCGCCATCGACAAGGTCGTGGCCGTCGGCCCCGGATTTCTGCGCGGCGAGGTGGACGTCCAGCGCATGACGGACACCATGATAGGCGCGGTGCGCGGTTATGCCGAACAGGAAAAGATCGCGGGGGGCGATGGCATGCCCCATGGCGCCGAGGCCGAACGGCTGCACGAGGTGCTGCGCGAGCTCTACGGGTGCGGGACGGGATTCCAGGCCGACCGCTGCGACGCCGCCTGCGTGGCGCGCACCATCACCTACATGGTCGATGAGTTCGGAGCAGCCCAGGGCTGAGCGCTTACTTTTTCAGCTCGGGGTGCTCCAGATAGCGCACGTCCCGGGGTGAATTGGGGGCCGGGTTCATGTACTGGAAGCCCCGGGATTGCCAATAGGCCAGTTCCGCGAAACCTGCCGGGATCACCGTGATGAAACCATGCATGTCTTCGGCGGCAAAGCCGGCGGCCTTCATGGCGTTGTTGCACATCTTGAACTCCACCCCTTCGTTCTGCGCGAGTTCGGCGAGCTGATCGATGATGCCCTGGTACTTTTCGTAGTTCTCCTTGGCGAACGCGCGCAGCTCCGGCCCGTGCGTCACCACCACCACCTTGCCGCGCGTCTCCTTCGTCGTGTTCTTGATGAAGCCGTAGAGGAAGCGCAAATCCTGGGGGTCGGCGTAGTTCACGTCGAACACGACATCGGTCACGTTCATCGCGTGCATGTCCACCTTGGCCGTGCCGTAGGGGGCAAGCGGCTGTGCGGCGGGGGCGGCGGCTGCGCAGGCAGCCAGGATCAGGGTGGCGAGCAGGTGGCGCGTTTTCACGGGCAATCTCCGGTGGTGAAGTTGAAGAAACAGGCCCCGGTCAGGGGTGGCTGGGTATGAACGCCGCTACAGCGCCGCCTCGATGGCGCGCACGTCGTCCCGCAGGGCGGCGCCCTCGCGCTCGCGCGGGCGGGCCTGGGCGATGGTCTTGTCCAGCACCACGCGCGCGGGCCGGCCGCTGAGCACGATCACGCGGTCGGCCAGATAGGCGGCTTCCTCGATGTCGTGGGTCACGAACAGCACGGCCGGGCGGGTGCGCTGCCAGATCGCGAGCAGCTCGTCCTGCAGTGTCTGGCGGGTGAGCGCGTCCACGGCGCTGAAGGGCTCGTCCATCAGCAGCAGTTGCGGGTGTACCGCCAGTGCACGGGCGAGGCCCACGCGCTGCGCCTGCCCGCCCGAGAGCTGGAAAGGCCAGCGCTCGGCGAGCTCGCTCACCATGGCCAGCGCCATGGCATCCTGAACGCGCGCCTGCGCGGCCTGGCTGTCCAGCGTCAGGCCTTGCAGACCATAGGCCACGTTGGCCTGCACGCGCCGCCAGGGCAGCAGTCGGGTGTCCTGAAAGACGAAGGCGTAGGGGCGGCCCCCGGCGGTGTCCGGCACCTGCAGCTGCGCCTTGCCCGAGGTAGCGGCCGTCAGGCCCACCACGCAGCGCAGCAGCGTGGATTTGCCCACGCCCGACTGGCCGACGATGGCGACGAATTCGCCCGGCTGCACCGTCAGCGCGATGTTTTCAAAGACCGCCTGGCCGCCGCCCGGGTAGGCATAGGCCAAGCCCTGGGTGCTCAGGAGGGGCGCCATTGCGTCGCCCGCTTTTCCAGTTGCACGAAGGCGGCGTCGAACACCGCGTAGATGGCCGAGATCACCAGCATATAGGCCGCCACCGTGGCGTAGTCGCCCACGCCCGCGGCCACGTTCATCTCCTGGCCTATGCCAGGCATGCCGATCAGCTCGGCCGCGATCAAGGCCATGAGCGCGGCGCCTATGCCGGTCTGCACCCCCGCGAGGATGCCGGGCGCGGCGGCGGGCAGCGTCACGTCGAGCAGGCTGCGCAGCCGTCCGCTCTGCCCGAAGGCGCGCGCCAGCTCGTAGTAGCGCGGCTCCACGCCGCGCACCGCCGCATGCGTGGTGTAGAAATTCACCCAGAACACGCCGATGCCGATCACGAAGGCCGCGCCTTCATGGCTGATCTGGAACCATGCGATGGCGAAGATCACCCAGGCCAGTGGGGGAATCGGGCGCAGCACGCGCACCACGCCGCTGAGCAGCTGGTCTATGAGCGTGGACAAGGCGGCCGCGGCGCCCAGCGCGCAGCCCAGCAGGGTGCCCAGCGCCAGGCCCCAGGCGTAGTGGATCAGGCTGGATTCGACGGCGGTCTGCAGCCGCCCGGCCTGCCATTCGGCGAGCAGCGCGCCGGGAATCGCGAAGGGGTCGGGCACGGTGCCGTCCCCGCCCAGGCCCGAGGCCTGCGCGGCTTTCCAGATCGCCACGAACGCGATGAGTCCCACGGTCGCCAGGACACCGCGGCTGCGCAGCCGGTTCACCCAGGGCCGCTGCGGCTCGGGGGCGGGCGTGATCTGCGGGATGGCCGCAATTCCCGCGACCAGCGTGGCCTGGGAGGAAGCGCTCATGGCTGGCCTCCCTTGACCGCGTCGTAGAAGCTGGTGTCGAACAAGTCATCGACCTTCAGCGGCTTCTTGAACACACCCATGGAACTCTGGAATGCGTACAGCGCCTCGGTGTCGCGCTGCAGGAAGCGCGGGTCGGCGTCAAAGGTCGCGCGCTGCAGCGCGGCGTGGATCACCGCGATCGGCAGGCGCCCGCCGCCTATGTGTTTTTGCACCGCCACGGCGGCCTTCTGCGGTTGTTTCTGCAGCAGCTCCGATGCCTCGTAATGCGCCTGCACCAGCGCGCGCACCAGCTCGGGCTGCTCCTGGACGAGCTTTTCGCGCACCAGCAGGCCGGCGCCTGCCGCGCCGTGGGTGACCTCGTCCACGATCTTCGCGTCGGGTTTGCGCGCGAGCACGATGTCCGCCGCCGGATCGGGCGAGAGCGTGCCGTCCACCGCACCGGTGAGCAGCGACTGCACCACCTGGTTTTCACCCTGGTAGATGATCTGCACGCTGTCCAGGCCCGCCTTGGTCTGGTCGCGCAGCCAGTACTGCAGCGAGGCGGACGGAACCGAGCCTATGGGAAAGGTCGTGAGCCTGGGTTTGCGCCCTTCTTCCTGGGTGAAGCGCGCAATCGCCTCGGCCGCGGTGGTGCCGGGCGTGAAGTATTTGGCCAGGTTGCCCAGCGCCAGCACGTGGGCCGAGCCATGGGCGTTGCCCGCGACGAAGCGCACCTCGGCGCCATTGGCACGGGCCACCATGGCCGGGCCGGAGCCGACGTAGGCCACGTCCAGCTGCCCGGACAGCAGCGCCTGCACGATCTCCGGGCCGTTCTGGAACATGACCAGTCTGGCCTGCGCGAGCGGGTTGTGCCGGGTCAGTCCCTCGGCAATCACGAAGGTCTGCGCGTCCGGCATGATGGGCATGTAGCCCACCTGCAGCTGCGGGGCCGCGTGGGAGGTGACGGCGGCACACAGCGCCGCGACGGTGCCGGTCAGCAGGTGCAGGAGAGGGCGAAGAAGGCGCATCGTGGTTTTCCTGGGCTCGATGCGCCCATGTTATATACATTTCAATAATGAAAAGTAATTTTTATATGCCTTCGTAGACCCTGCCCGTCGGCTCATCGCCCGTGAGTCCGTGCGTGATCGCGCGCCGCTCTCTCCCTGGCCTGCCCGAGCCACAACAGCAGTCCGGCCAGCACGATGAAGGCCGTACTCCACAGTGCACTGGCGAGCACCAGGTGCACGGCCGAGGTGCCGCTGATGCGCACGACGGCGGCCGCGCCCGGCAACAGCGCGCCGAGGTAGGCCCAGCCCGGCCGGTTGGCATCCCCGGCGCAGCGGAACATGCGCGTGCGCAGCATGACCGTGTAGGTCAGCGTTCCCAGCGCTCCAGCCGTGATGGCGTGCAGCGCGGTGGTGGGCGGGCGCCCCAGCAGCAGCGCGCCCCCGGTGATCGCCCAGCCCGCGATGAGCCAGAGGTAGCCCGCCAGCAGCGCCAGCAGATCGGGCTGGTCGTGGCACCACCAGAACTGCCAGCGCACGATGCGCACCAGCGCCAGCAGCGTCGCGCCCAGCAACAGCGCGCCCGCCACGCCGCGCGCCAGCGGCTGGCCCGAGGCCACCGCGACGATGCCGATCGCCAGCACGCCCAGCAGCGTCACTTCCAGGCGCGGCTGCACCACGTGCACGAGCGGCGCGCGCCGGGTACGGATGTGCCCCGCCACCGCCGGGGCGAGGATGCGTCCGCCCATGAAGAACATCAGGCTGCTCAGCAGCAGCACGGCCGTGAGCGTGACGGTGTGCAGATCGCGGCTTTGCCGCGCCAGATGAAAGCTCAGCACCGCCAGCGCCAGGCCCGTGACGATGAAGGCCACCGAGCGGTTGCTCCATTTGCTCGCGCGCAGATAGGTGGGCGCGACGAGCAGGGCCAGCCCCGCGGCGAAAAGGCCGTTGAGCGCCAGCGCGGCGTGGCTCGCGGGCGCCAGCAGGAAGGCCAGGCGCGCGCACAGCCAGATCAGCAGCAGCAGCGCGCTCGCGCCTTGCGTGCCCGGCTTGAGCGTGTAGCCCGCCACAACCGCAAGCGCAAAGCCGAAGAGCATTTCATGCGCATGCCCGAGCCCATCATGCAGGCCAACGGGCGCGTGCACGAGCCCGGCCTGGCCGAGCACCGACCAGGGGAGGACGAGCGCGCCGTAGAGCGCGGCGATCGGGAACCAATAGCTGCCGGGGAAGTACCAGGGGGGCTTGGCGGGTTTTCCGGGAACGGGCACGCGAGCGATCGTAGCGTGGCGCGCTTGCCTACTTCTCGCTCCAGGATTTGACCTTGCCGCAATCGGAGGCCAGCCACTTGCCCGTCTGCGTCATGTTCATCTGCTCCGCCTTGCCGTCCACCGTGGTTTTCACCTGTTGCTTGCCGCTGTAGGCCGTGGGACTGGCGATCGTGATCGTGCCTTCGCCGGATGAAGCCGGCTCATCGGTCCGCGCCGCGCACTGAAAACTCACCTTCAGGGTTCTGGCGTCGATCCGGGTGGTCTTCTGCGTGCAGCCCTCGCGCATGTCGACGTGATCCAGATCGACGTCCTTTTGCGTCATGCAGATGTTCATCGTGTGGCTGCCGTCGCTCGACGGCAGGTTCATGCCGCCCATCATCTGCTCCATCTGCTTGCGTTGCTCGGGCGGCATGCTGGCGAGCTGCTGCTGCATCTGCGCCAGCGCGGCCTCCATCTGGCCGCTGGTGGTCTTCATGGTGGTTTGCAGTTCCCACAGCCCGGGGCGCAGCTTGAGGTTCTGCGCCGAGGCGAAGGTGCAGACACCGGCCGCGACCAGCAGGGCCAGGATGGGTCGAGTGATGGTCATGCGAGGGCTCCTTGTGGTGGATGGGAGCCTGCGAGCATACGCAATGCCGCATGGCGGACCTTTCGATTACCCTTGCACCATGACCACGACCGAAACCATTCCCACCGCCGCCTATGCCGCCCTCGCTGACGGGGGCTTTCGCGCCAGCGCGCTCACCCGGGGCCCGTGGGACCCGGGGCACCAGCATGCGGGCCCGCCGGTCGCGCTGGTGTGCCGCGCGGTGGAGCGCGCGGCGCGTGAGCACGGGCTCACGCACGTCGCGCGCCTGACCGCCAACCTGCTGCGGCCGGTGCCGATCGGCGAGCTTGGCGTCGAGGTCGCGGCCGACTACGTGGGCCGCAACGCAGGGCACTTCTCCGCGCGCTTGACCGCCAGCGGCAAGGAGGTCGGGCGCTTCACGCTGCTGGTGCAGCGCGAGTTGCCTTTGGAACTGCCCGGCGACCTCGTGGGGCACCCGCTGCCGCAGGCGCCGCGCAGCCCAGAGGCGTCGCCGACAGCGGAGTTTCCGTTCGCCGGCAGGGCCGTGGGCTACGCCGACCTGGTGCAGACGCGGCTGGCCGAAGGCGTGTTCTGGCACGGGCCGTGCGCGGTGTGGTTCCGCATGCGCCATCCGCTGGTCGAGGGCGAAGCGCCCAGCGCCTACCAGCGCGTGGCCGTGGCCGCCGATTCGGGCAACGGCATCAGCGCGGTGCTCGACTTCGAGCGCTACAGCTTCGTCAACGCCGACCTCACCATCAACCTGCTGCGCCCGCCGGCGGGCGAGTGGATCTGCCTGCAGGCCCGCACCGCCTGGGGCTCGCAGGGCGGCGGCCTGGCCGAGTCGGCGCTCTACGACGCGCGGGGCCTGATCGGGCGCGCGACGCAGAGCCTGGCGGTGCGGCCGCGCCCGGCGTGACCGCTGGTTCCAGCCGCCAGGCGGCGCTGTGGAGCGCCACGGCAATTCACAGCGTTTTTGGCCTTTGGCGCTTGTGCAGCAAGCGCTGGCAGCTATTTTTTGTGAGAGGCGTGCGCCCTACATCTTGCCCGGCAGCGCGGTGGCCAGCCCCGGGAAGTACCACAGGATCACGAGCATCAGCACCATCAGGAAGAAGTAGGGCAGGCACACGCGCGCGATCCAGGTGATCTGCTTGCCCGTCATGCCCTGCAGCACGAACAGGTTGAAGCCCACCGGCGGCGTGATCTGCGCCGACTCCACCGTGATCACGAGGAAGATGCCGAACCACAGCGGATCGATGCCCGCCGCGTGGATGATGGGCAGCACCACGCCCATGGTCAGCACGATGGTGGAGATCCCGTCGAGGAAGCACCCGAGCACGATGTAGAAGATGCCGAGCGCGACGATCAGCATCGCGGGCGACAGGTGCAGGCTGCCGACGTACTCGGCGAGCTGGCGCGGCAGCCCCATGTAGCCCATGGCCAGCGTGAGGAAGGCCGCGCCCGCGAGGATGAGCGCGATCATGCAGTACAGGCGCGTCGCGCCCATGAGCGCATCGCGGAAGTTCTGCCAGGTGAGCGAGCGCTGCCACGCCGAGAGCGCGAGCGCGCCCAGCACGCCGATCGCGGCCGCCTCGGTGGCGGTGGCGATGCCGGTGTACATCGAGGCGATCACGGCGACGATGAGCAGCACCACGGGAATCAGGTGGCGCGCCTCGGCCAGCTTCTGGACGAAGCTCAGCTCCGTGTCGGCCTTGGGCACCTGATCGGGATGCCGCAGCGCCCAGAGCATGATCCAGCCGCTGAACAGCGCCGCCAGCAGCAGCCCCGGCAGCACGCCGGCCATGAAGAGCTTGGCGATCGAGAGCTCGGCCGAGACGCCGTAGATGATGAGGATGATGGACGGCGGAATGAGCAGGCCCAGCGTGGCCGGGCCGCCCAGCGTGCCGATGACCTGCGCCTCGGGGTAGCCTCGGCGCAGCAGTTCGGGCAAATTCATCTTGCCCACCGTGACGCAGGTGGCGGCCGACGAGCCCGAGACCGCCGCGAAGATGGTGCAGCCGGCCACGTTGGCGTGCAGCAGCCGCCCGGGCAGCTTGTTGACCCAGGGCGCCAGGCCCCGAAACATGTTGGCCGAGAGGTTGGTGCGGTAGAGGATCTCGCCCATCCAGACGAACAGCGGCAGCGCGGTGAGCGTCCAGCTGCTGCTCGAGCCCCAGATGGTCACGGCCATCGCGTCGCCTGCCGCGCGCGCGGTGAAGAAGGCCATGCCGAACCAGGCCACGCCTGCCAGCGTCAGGCCCACCCAGACGCCGCCCGCGAGCAGCGCGAACAGCACCGCGAGCAGCGTGGCGCTGGCGGCGATCTCACTCATGGTGCGCATCCTCCTGGCTCGCCGCCACGCGCTTGCCCCGCAACTCCAGCACCAGCTCGTCGCAGAAGGCGATGAAGAAGATCAGTGTGCCCAGCGCCATCGGAATCTGCGGTATCCACAGCGGCGTGGCGTCGATGCCGACCGAGATGTCGTTGATCTCCCACGACTGCCAGACGAGGTAGGCCGAATACCACGCGAGAAAGCCCGCGAGCAGCGTGGCGATCGCGAGTGCCAGCACTTCGAGCGCCTTGTGCGCCCCGCCCCTGAGCGCGCCCAGCAGCAGCGTCACGCGGATGTGTTCGCCTTTTTTCAGCGTGCTGGCGAGCGCCATGAAACCCGCGCCCGCCGTGGCATAGCCCGCATAGGCGTCGCTGCCCGCGGCGGAAAAGCCGAAGAAGCGGCTGGCGATGGTGAGGCTCACCATCGCCAGCACGCCAACCATGCACAGCCCGGCCAGCCAGGCGCTGGCCGAAAACAGGGCATCGAGCCATTTGCGCATCGGTTCTTCCATGCGGTGCCCGGTGGCGAAGGCCACCGCCTACTTGCTCTTGTTGAATGCGTCCAGCAGCGCCTTGCCGTCCGGGCCGGCCTTCTCCAGCCATTCCTTGACCACGACATCGCCCACCTTGCCCAGGTCGCCCATCAGCTGGGCCGAGGGTTCGATGATCTGCATGCCGCCGTTCTTGAGCGTTTCCAGCGAGCGCGCATCGACCTCGCGCGACGACTTCCAGCCGCGTTCCTCGGCCGCGGCGGCGGCCTTGCGCACCGCGTCCTGCTCGGCCTTGGGCAGCGCCGCGAAGGCCTTCTTGTTCACCGTGACCGCGTTCTTCGGAATCCAGGCCTGCACCTTGTAGAAGTACTTCAGGTGCTCGTAGAGCTTGTTGTCGGCGCCCGTGGCGCTGGACGTGATGAGCCCCTCGATCACGCCGGTGGCCAGCGCCTGCGAGAGCTCGGCCTCCTGGATCGTCACCGGCTGCGCGCCCACCAGCTCGCCGATGCGCGCCGTGGTGGGCGAATACACGCGCCACTTCAGGCCCTTGAGGTCGGCCGCGGAGTTGATCTGCTTGTTGCTGTAGATGCTCTGCGGCGGCCAGGCCACCGAATACAGCAGCGACTGCCCCTGCTTGTCCAGGATGCTCTCCAGATAGGGCTTTTGCGCCTGATACAGCTTGAACGCCTCGTCGTAGTCCTTCACGAGGAAGGGCAGGCCGTCGGCGCCGAAGATCTGCGCCTCGTTCTGAAAGCTGACCAGGAAGAATTCACCCATCTGCGCGTTGCCGGTCTGCACCGCGCGCTTGATCTCGGGCATCTTGAACAGCGAGGCGCCGAAGTGCGGCTGGATCTTGAGCGCGCCTTTCGTGGCCGCGGCCACGTCATCGACGAACTGCTGGTTGTTCTTGGAGTGGAAGTTGATCGCCGGGTAGGCGGTGGCGAAATCCCACTTGGTCTCGGCGTGGGCGGAGCCTGCCAGCCCGAAGCCGGTGGCAAGCGCGGCGGTGGCACAAAAGTCGCGACGTTTCATGGGGTCTCCCTGGCCAGAAAAGAAATAAAACGCTGCCAATCCGCATCGGCAGCGGCTTGCGAACAATAGCGGCTGCGCACGGTCAAGGCTATTAGGGTTTTCAACGATATCATGAATATGTTCACTCAATAACAAGATATTGTTCAACGATAAATGTCGTCCGCCTGCGGGAGGTTGCCCGCGCCCGGGTGCACGGCGTGCGCCGACTGCCTACACTGTGGCGGTGGCTTTTTTCAGGTGGGCAGACGCATGGCCGGTTTTGATTTCGATCTCTTCGTGATAGGCGGCGGCTCGGGCGGCGTGCGCGCCGCGCGTTATGCCGGGCAGCGCGGCGTGCGCGTGGCGCTGGCCGAGAGCGCGCGCATGGGCGGCACCTGCGTCAACGTCGGCTGCATCCCCAAGAAGCTCTACAGCTACGCCGCCGAACACGCCGAAGGCTTTGCCGACGCGCGCGGCTACGGCTGGCAGTTTCCGGTGCAGCCGGTGCTCGACTGGGAGCAGCTCAAGGCCAACCGCGCCCAGGCCATAGGCAAGCTCAACGCCATCTACGAAAACCTGATGACGGGCGCCCAGGTGAACCGCATGCAGGGCCACGCGAGCCTGGTGGACGCGCACACCGTGCAGGTGCGCCACGACGACGGGCGCCTGACGCAGCACAGCGCGGCCACGGTGCTCATCGCCACCGGCGGCCGACCATGGCTGCCTGAGGTGCCGGGGCGCGAACTGGCCGTCGTCTCGGACGACGTCTTCGACCTGCCGCGCTTTCCGCGCCGCCTGGTGGTGGTGGGCGGCGGCTACATCGCCTGCGAATTCGCCAGCATCTTTCACGGCATGGGCAGCGAGGTGACGCTGCTGTACCGTGGCGAGCAGATCCTGCGCGGCTTCGACGACGAGGTGCGCGACTTCGCCGCCGAGGAAATGCGCAAGGCCGGCGTGGACATCCGCGTGCACGCCGACGTGCAGCGCATCGAAGCCGCGGGCGATGCGCGCCGCGTGCACCTGCGCGATGGCGCCGTGCTGGACGCCGACGTCGTGCTCTACGCCACCGGCCGGCGCGCCAACACCGCCGGCCTGGGCCTGGAGGCCGTGGGCGCGCGCCAGAGCGAGAACGGCGCCATCGCCGTCGACCAGCACTTCGCCACCAGCGTGCCCGGCGTCTACGCGCTGGGCGACGTGGTCGGGCGCCTGGAGCTGACCCCGGTGGCGCTGGCCGAGGCCATGGCGCTGGTCGACCAGCTCTTCGGCCCGCTGCCCGGCCAGGCCAGACGCACGATGGACTACGACAACGTGCCCACCGCCGTCTTCACCCATCCGCCCATCGGCACCGTGGGCCTGAGCGAGCAGCAGGCGAGGGAGAAATTCGGCAAGGTGCGCATCTACCGCAGCGACTTCCGGCCGCTGCAGCACAGCCTGTCGGGGCGCAGCGAACGCACCCTGGTCAAGCTCGTCGTGGACGACGCCACCGACCGCGTGCTCGGCGCGCACATGGTCGGCGCCGACGCCGGCGAGGTCATCCAGGGCTTTGCCGTGGCGCTCAAATGCGGCGCCACCAAGGCGCAGTTCGACGCCACCATCGGCATCCATCCCACGGGCGCGGAAGAGTTCGTGACGCTGCGGGACGTGGCGCGCACCTGAACGGCGCGCCGCCTACAGCGCATCCAGCGGGCTCAGGATGCCGCGCCCGCCCTTGTTCAGCACATGCGTGTAGATCATCGTCGTGCTCACATCCGCGTGGCCGAGCAGCTCTTGCACCGTGCGGATGTCGCAGCCCGATTGCAGCAGATGCGTGGCGAACGAATGGCGCAGCACGTGCGGTGACACCGGCTTGACCATCTGCGCCCGCTTCGCCGCCTCGCGCACCGCGCGCTGCACCGATTCCGGGTAGACGTGGTGGCGCCGCTCCAGCGGCTCGCCGGTGCGCGCATCCGGGCGCGGATCGATCGAACGCACCGGCGAGGGAAACACCCACTGCCAGGTCCAGGCCTGGTCGGCATTCGGGTACTTCACCGCCAGCGCATGCGGCAAATACACTCGCCCCAACCCCGCTTCCAGATCCTTCTCGTGCAGCGCCCGCGCCTTGCGCAACTGCGCCTGCAGCGGCTGCATCAGGTTCTCGGGCAGCACCGTCACCCTGTCCTTGCCGCCCTTGCCCTCGCGAATCACGATCTCGCGCCGCGCGAATTCCACGTCCTTCACGCGCAGGCGCAGCGCCTCCATGAGCCGCATGCCCGTGCCGTAGAGCAACTGCGCGATCAGCCCCATCGTGCCATCCATGTGCATCAGCAGCAGCCGCACCTCGGCGGGCGTGAGCACCACCGGCAGCCGCCGCGGCCTTTTCGCCTGCACCACCTCATCGAGCCAGGGAAGCTCGACGGTAAGCACCTGCCTGTACAGATAAAGAATCGCCGCCTTCGCCTGATTCTGCGTGGAGGCCGACACCTGCCTGTCCACCGCCAGATGGCTCAGGAATGCCTCCACTTCCCGTGCACCCATCTCTTGCGGATGGCGCTTGTTGTGATACAGAATGAAACGACGCGCCCAA
>JAJPEQ010000003.1 GCA_021166775.1 Comamonas sp.
CAGGATCAAACTCTACAGTTCGATCTTGTTAAATTTAAGGTCTTTCGACCTCACTCATAAAAACGGAATTGAAGTGATCTTCACTTCTATCTCCATGAGCGTTTGTTTCGGCTTGCCCTCCCCTTCGCGCTTGCGCACAAAAAAGAATGCTCGCCCATGCAGACACCCCAAAGAGTGCCTCCACATCCAAACGCCCACGCTTATCGGCTGTATTTTGTTAACGAACCTGTCCCTCTCACCCCCCCCAAAAACCACTTGCGTGGACCCCGGGGAAACCAGAGGCGCTGCGATCAGCGAAGCCCTGCATTGTATACCCAATTTTGGGGCCGGGGCAAGAAATTGGAGAAAAAGATCAGGAGACCCCCAGAACAGCCTCCAGCGCGTCCTGGTAGAGCGCCGAGACGTCGCACCCGGTCTGCTGCGTGATCTCCTGAAAGCAGGTGGGACTGGTGACGTTGATTTCCGTCACGTGCGTGCCAATGATGTCCAGACCGATGAGCAGCAAGCCGCGCGGCGCCAGTGCCTTGCCTATGGCCTCGGCGGTGTGACGATCCGAATCCGTGAGCGGACGAGCCACGCCCTTGGCGCCGGCGGCCAGATTGCCCCGGATGTCGTTGCCCTGGGGGACGCGCGCCAGGCAATAGGGCACGGGCTCGCCGCCGATCACCAGCACGCGCTTGTCGCCCTCGACGATCTCGGGCAGATAGCGCTGGATCATCACGGTCTGCGCGCCGCCCTTGTTCAGGGTTTCAATGATGGAGCCGAGGTTCAGGCCGTCGGGACCGACACGGAAGATGCCCATGCCGCCCATACCGTCCAGCGGTTTGAGGATGATGTCCCGATGTTCGGCGTGAAAGCGCCGGATGTCGTCGTCCGAGCGCGTCACGAGCGTGGGCGCTGTGAACTGCGGCCACTCCATGATGGCGAGCTTCTCGGGGTGATCTCTCAGAGCCCGCGGCTTGTTGAAGACACGGGCGCCTTCACGTTCAGCCTGCTCCAGAAGATGGGTGGCGTAGACGTACTCGGCATCGAACGGGGGGTCCTTGCGCATGAGCACGGCGTCAAAGCTCTTGAGCGCCACCGTGGGCGCGGCCGTTTGCACGAACCAGTCGGGCTCGCGGCCCGTGAGTTCAATCTCGCGCGCATGGGCTTCGACCACGCCGCCCGAGCGCCAGTGCAGATCACGCGGTTCGCACGCGGCGACGCGATGGCCGCGGCGCTGCGCCTCGCGCATCATGGCAAAGGTGGTGTCCTTGTAGGTCTTGAAGTGTTCGAGGGGATCGGCGACGTAGAGGAAATTCATGGCATTGCAGCTCTAGGAGCGTGCGATCGCACGCGGTCTGCGGTACTGTTGCACAAAGAGCGCCACGCTGCCCGCGACCACGCCCCAAAATGCCGACCCCACCCCGGCGACCACCACGCCGCTGAGCGTCACGAGGAAGGTAATGAGCGCGGCCTCGCGGTGGCGCTCCTCGCGCAATGAAGACGCCAGCCCGCCGCCGATGGCCCCCAACAGCGCCAGGCCGGCGATGGCCACCACCAGCTCCTGCGGGAAGGCGAGCAGCAGGCCGGTGACCACGGCACCGAAGATGCCGACCACGATGTAGAGCACGCCACAAGCGGCCGACGCGATGTAGCGACGCCTCGGATCGGGGTGAGCCTCCGGCCCCATGCAGATGGCGGCGGTGATGGCGCTGAAATTGAAGGCGAAGCCGCCGAAGGGCGCCAGCGCCGCCGTGGCCACGCCCGAGAGCGTGATGAGCTTGGAAACCGGCATGTCCGCATAGCCGGTGGCGCGCATCACCGCCACGCCCGGCAGGTTCTGCGAGGCCATGGTGACGATGAACAGCGGCAGCGCCAGACTCATCGTGGCCTGCCAGGTGAACTGCGGCATGGTGAAGACCGGGCGAGCCAGTTCGAATTCCACGACCGACCAGCGCATCTGCCCGCCGATCGCCGCCCAGGCCACCCCGACCAGCAAGGTGACGAGCACCGCATAGCGCGGCATGAGGCGGCGTGCCAGCAGATACGCCACCAGCATCGCGAGCACCAGGGGCAGCGCCGTCTGCAGGGCACTGAAAGCCTGCATGCCAAAGCGCGCAAGCACTCCGGCGAGCAGGGCCGAAGCGATTTCGTCGGGGATGCGGTTCATCACGCGCTCGAACCAGCCCGTGGCGCCCGCGAGCGTGATGAGCAGCGCGCTCACGAGAAAGGCGCCCACGGCCTCGGGCATGGTGAAGCCCCCGGCCGCACCCGCCGCCGCCAGCACGGCCGCGCCTGGCGTGGACCAGGCAATCATCACGGGCTGGCGCAGCCACAGCGAGGGCAACAGCGTGCACAGCCCCATGCCCCAGCCCAGCGCCCACATCCACGAGGTGATCTGCGCCGGGGTCGCGCCAAAGGCCTGCGCGGCCTGGAACACCAGCGCCACGGAACTTGTGAAGGCCACGAGAACGGCCACGAAACCGGCCACCAGGGCCGACAGGCTGGTGTCTTGCAGAACGCGCATGGCGGGCGATTGTGCACCGCCCGCGCGGCATGGAGCCGCGCCCTCAGATTTCGATCTTGGAGCCGAGTTCGACGACCGCGTTGTTCGGCAGATTCAGGTACTCGGCCGCGGCCGTGGCGCTGTGGTGCATGTAGGCGAAGAGCTTTTCGCGCCACGGCGCCAGGCCCGGCGTGAGACTGGGCGCGACGATGTGGCGCGAGAGGAAGTAGCTCGTCGTCATCGGATCGAGATTCACGCCGCGCCCGGCCAGCAGATTCAAGGCCTTGGGCACATCCGGGTCGTTCTTGAAGCCGTAGTGCAGCACGACGCGCCAGCAGTCGTGCCCCAGCGCCTCGATCTGCACGCGCTTGCCCATGCCAATCCACGGCACTTCGTGCTGGTGCACGCTGACGAACAGGTTCTGCTCGTGCAGCACCTTGTTGTGCTTGAGGTTGTGCAGCAGCGCATTGGGCACGATGTTGGCATCGGCGCTCATGAACACGGCCGTGCCCTCCACGCGCGCGGGCGGCGCGATGAAGAGCGATTCGAGAAAGTCGTCGAGGGACAGCGCCGTCTCCTGCAGCGCGTGGTAGAGGAGCTCGCGTCCGTCGCGCCAGGTGATCATGAGAATGAACACCGCTCCAGCGATCGCCAGCGGGAACCATCCACCATGCAGGAGCTTGAGCAGGTTGGAGCTCCAGAACAGCAGATCGACGGTGAGAAACACGCCCGTGGCCACGAGCGAAAGCGCGAGCGACACCTTCCACGCATAGTGCACGACGAAGAACGTGAGCACGGTGGTGATGAGCATGTCGGTCGTCACCGCGATGCCATAGGCCGCCGCCAGGTTGTTGGAAGAGCGAAACATCGCCACGGCCAGCACGATGAGCGCGAACAGGCCCCAGTTCACCAGCGGCATGTAGATCTGCCCGAGGTCGCGCACGCTGGTGTGGCTGATCTTCAGGTGCGGCAGAAAACCCAGTTGAATCACCTGCTTGGTGACGCTGAAGGCGCCCGAGATCAGCGCCTGCGAGGCAATCACCGCAGCCGCCGTGGCCAGCACCACGAGCGCGAGCGTGGCCCAGGAGGGCGCCATGTGAAAGAAGGGATTGCTCACCACCTCCTTGCCGCGGGCCAGCAGCAGCGCGCCCTGCCCGAAATAATTGAGCACGAGCGCGGGCATAGCGATGAAGAACCACGCCAGGCGGATGGGACGCCGCCCGAAGTGGCCCATGTCGGCGTACAGCGCCTCGCAGCCCGTGACGCACAGCACCACCGCGCCCAGGATGATGAAGGTCACGCCCGGGCTGTGCAGCGCGAACTTGAGCGCATGCGTGGGCAGGATGGCCCAGAGCACCTGCGGATGGTGCACGATCTGGCGCACGCCCAGCAGCGCGATGACGAGAAACCACAGCAGCATGATCGGGCCGAAGAAGCGGCCGATGCCGGCCGTGCCCTTCTTCTGCAAAAGAAAAAGCGCGAGCAGCACGACGAGCGTGAGCTCGATCACGTAGTCGCCCAGGACCGGTGAGACGACCTGCAGCCCTTCCATCGCGCCCAGCGTGGTGATGGCCGGGGTGATGACGCCGTCGCCATAAAACAGGCAGGTGCCGAAGATACCCACGAGCAGCATGCTCGCGCGCAATCGGGGGCGGTCAGCCACCGCGCTCGACGCCAGCGTGAGCATGGCGACGAGCCCGCCCTCGCCGTTGTTGTCCGCGCGCAGCACCAGCACCACGTACTTGATCGAAACGACGATGGTGAGCGTCCAGAAGATCAGCGAGAGTACGCCATAGACGTTGTCCGGCGTGAACTGCACGTGTCCCGCGCCAAAGACCTCCTTGACGGTGTAGAGCACGCTGGTGCCGATATCGCCGAACACCACGCCAATGGCGCCCACCATCAGTGTAGGAAGGGAAGTGCGCGATTCAGACATGCCGGGTCAGGGCGAGCGATGGGGGCGCCATTGTGCCCCGAATCAAGCCACTCGAAAACGCAGGCGCGGGTGCGCGACTCAGGCCAGCTCCAGCATCTGCGGGTCGGTGGCCTCGAGCTCGTAGCTGGCCGCCAGCATCGCCAGGCGCGCGACCACGCCGTACATGTAGAAGCGGTTCGGGGCGCTCGCGCCCGGGCGCACGCCGGGCTGGGGCAGGTGGGTGCTGTGCTCGAACGCCAGCGGCACGTACGAGGCGCCATGCGCGTGCACGCCCTCGCCATTCGTGGCATCCGCATGGATGCGGTACACGCCCCCCACCACGTAACGGTCCATGGTGTAGACGACGGGCTCGGCCACGGCATCGTGCACGCGCTCCTGCGTGAGCACGCCTTCCTGCACCAGCCAGTGCCCGCTCTTGGGCAGCGCGCCGCTGTCCTGCAGCGCGTCCAGGTCCTTCACATCGCGCAGCAGCGCCACGCCCGCCTCGTCGCCCGCGTCGTCGGCCTTGATGACCACGAAGGGCTTTTCGCCGATGCCGTATTCCTTGTACTTGCGCCGCACCTTGGAGAGCGTGAGCTCGACGGCCGCGCGCAGCGGCTCCAGGCGCTTGGCCTTGGTCTTGCCTGCCTCGGCGCTGTGGCCGATGGGGTGGAGCAGCCAGTGGTCGATCCCCAGCATCTTGCCGAAGCGCTTGCCCACTTCCTCATAGCACTGGTAATGGCGGCTGCGGCGGCGCACGGTCCAGCCCGCCTGCAGCGGCGGCAGCAGGTATTGCTCGTACAGGTCTTCGAGAATGCCGGGCGCGCCCGCGGCCAGCTCGTTGTTGAGCAAGATGGTGCAGGGGTCGAAGTGCTTGAGTCCCACGCGACTGCGAATGCGCAGCGCCGGCTCGATCTCCACGCTCTGGCCGTCCGGCAGAGCGTACCGGACCGCCTTCTTGAACTCCGGGTCGATCGAGCCCACGCGCACATTCAGGCCCGCGAGGTTGAAGATGCGCTGCAGCTGCGCCAGGTCGGCCAGGTCGGATGCGCCCTGCAGGTGGTTTTCAGGGACGATGAGCAGGTTGCGCGCCTCGGGGCAGATCTTTTCGATGGCCGCCATCGCCGCCTGCACTGCCAGCGGCAGCATCTCGGGCGTGAGGTGACGCCAGCCGTGAGGGAAGAGGCTGGTGTCCACGGGCGCCAGCTTGAAGCCCGCGTTGCGCAGGTCCACCGAGGTGTAGAACGGCGGCGTGTGCTCCATCCATTCCAGGCGAAACCAGCGCTCGATGGCAGGCATGGCGTCGAGCATGCGCTGCTCGAGCTCGTTGATCGGCCCGGTCAGCGCGGTGATGAGGTGGGGAACCATGCGGGTGTCTCGTCGTGGCAGGAGAAGTTGAACCGCATTTTAGGGTTGCCCGTCCGGGCCCCGGACCTTCAGCGCCGCCAGAACGCGGGCGAGAGCAGCGCGATGAAACTCAAAATCTCCAGGCGCCCGAGCAGCATGCCCAGCGTGCAGACCCAGACCTGAAAGTCGGAAAGCTGCGTGTAGCCCAGGTTCACGCCCAACGTGCCCGGGCCGGTGCCGGTGCAGTTCACGCTCGAGAGCACAATGGAAAATGCCGTCAACGGGTCCATGTCGGTGAGCAGCAGCGCCATGAACAGCACGAAGACCGTGGCGCCGTAGACCAGCATGAAGGCCAGCACCGAGAAAATCATGCGGTTGTCCACCACGCTGGCGCCGAGCATCACCGGCTGCATCGCATGCGGATGCACCAGCCGCGTGAGCTCGCGCCGCGCCTGCTTCACGAGGATGAGCATGCGCACCATCTTGATGCCGCCGCCCGTCGAGCCCGCGCTCGTGGCCACGCCCGAGAGCAGCAGCAGGAACACCGGCACGAACACCGGCCAATGCGGATAGTCCACGCTGGCAAAGCCCGTGGTGGTGGCGATGGAGACGGCGTGAAACATGCCGTAGCGCAGCGCATCGAGCGGCCCGTACACCCCCTTGGCCCAGAGGATGAGCGAAACCAGCAAACCGCCGCCGAGCAGCGCGGCCACGGTGGCGCGGGCCTCGGGATCGCGCCAGAGGCTGCGCCACTTGCCGCGGCGCAGCGCCACGAAGTACAGCGTGAAGTTGCAGCTGGCGAGCACCATGAAGACGATGGCGATGACCTCCAGCAGCGGCGAGTTGAACCAGGCGAAGCTCGCATCGTGCGGCGACAGACCGCCCAGGCTCATGGTGGCGAACATGTGCATGAGCGCGTCCATGGGCTGCATGCCCCCGGCCCAGAAGGCGAGCGCGCACGCCGTGGAGATGGCCACGTACACGCCCCACATGCCGTTGGCCGTCTCGGTGATGCGCGGCGTGAGCTTGGTGTCCTTGATCGGCCCGGCGGCTTCCGCGCGAAACAGCTGGCTGCCGCCCACGCCCAGCATGGGTAGCACCGCCATGGCCATGATAAGGATGCCCATGCCGCCGATCCACTGCAGGAAGGTGCGCCAGACGTTGAGCGACAGCGGCAGCGCGTCGGCGCCATCGATCACCGTCGCGCCCGTGGTGGTGAGCGCCGACACCGCCTCGAAGTAGATGTGCGTGAACGAGAGCACGTGGCCCACGAAGGTGAGCGCCAGCCACAGCGGCAGCGCCGCCGCCAGCGGCAGCACCAGCCACGAGAGCGTGACGAGAATCACCCCGTGACGCGGCAGCAACTCCCGGCTCTGGCGGCGCAGCGCCCACCAGAGCGCACCGCCGGCGCTCGCGATCGCCAGGCCCGAGAAGGCATAGATGCGCCACAGGCCATCCATCCATGCCAGCGAGATCGCCAGCGGCAGCAGCAGCGCCGCCGAGAACATGCACAGCAGCATGCCCAGCACGCGCGCGACGAGGGCCAGGTCCTTCATGGGCGGCGTTCAGAAAAACGTGGCACGCACGCGAAACAGCTCTTCCACTTCCTTGACGAAGCGCTTGCGCGGCAGGAAGAACACCACGTGGTCGTTGCTCTCCAGCACGGTGTGGCTGCGCGGGATGATGATCTCGGGTTCGCCCGGCGGCTCGACTTGGCGCGGGGCGGCTTCACCCTCGACGGCCGGGGGCGCATCCGGGTCGGGCAGACCGCGCACGATCAGGCCGATGTGCACCTCGGGCGGCAGCGACAGGTCCTGCACGCGCCGGCCCACGACGCGTGAGTTCTTGCGATCGCCGCGCACCACCACCTCCAGCGCCTCGGCCACGCCCCGGCGCAGGCTGTGCACCGCCTGCACGTCGCCGCGACGCACGTAGGTGAGCAGCTCGCCCAGGATGGTCTGCGCGGGTGAGAGCGCGATGTCGATCTGGGTGCCGTGCACCAGATCGGCGTACGTGTGGCGGTTGATGAGCGCGAGCACCCGGCTCGCGCCCATGCGCTTGGCCAGCAGGCTGGCCATGATGTTGTCCTCGTCGTCGTCCGAGAGCGAGAGAAAAAGGTCGGTCTCCTCCACACCCTCTTCCGCCAGCAGATCCTCGTCGGAGGCCTCGCCGTGCAGCACCAGCACCCCTTCGGGAACGCGCGCGGCCAGCTGCTGGCAACGCGTGGCGTCTTCCTCGATGATCTTGATGCGAAAGCGCCCCGCCTGGCTGGAGAGTTCCTGAGCCAGCCTCTCGCCCACGCTGGAGCCGCCCGCCACCATGATGCGGCGCACCGGCCGCGCGGGCTGGCCTTCGCCGCGGTGCAGCGCCGCGAGCACCTGCGCCACGCGCTGACGCCCGGCGAGCACGAAAACCTCGTCGTCCGGCTCGATGCGGGTTTCGCCGCCGCAGGACACGAAGCGGTCCGGCCCCTCGGTGAAGCGCCGGTAGATCGCGACGATGCGCATCGCCACCTCGGGCATCTGCTCGCGCAGCTGATGGATCTGCACCCCCACCGCCGGCGCCCCGGGGCGTGCACGCGCCGACACCAGGCAGGCGCGCCCGCCGGCGAATTCGCGCACCTGCAGCGCCTCGGGGTACTGCACGAGCAGACCGATGTAGCGCGTGAGCGAATTTTCCGGGCACAGGATGTGATCAACCGCGAAGCCCTCCTTGGACAGCAGCTTGCTGCCGTCCTCGAAGCCCTGCGCGCGCACGCGGGCGATGCGCGTGGGGATGCTGAACTGCATCCACGCGAGCTTGCAGCACACGAGGTTCACCTCGTCCTGCAAGGCGCAGGCGATGAGCAGGTCGGTGTCCCTGGCGCCCGCCTCGGCGAGCACGGCCGGGTCGGTGCCGCTGCCGACCACGCCGCGCAGGTCAAAACGCTGCTGCAGTTCGCGCAGACACTCGGCGTCGTGGTCGATCACGGTGATGTCGTTCTTCTCCGACACCAGACTCTCGGCCACGCCCGTGCCCACGCGACCGGCTCCGACGATGATGATTTTCATGGCGGCGCGGCGTGTGGGGGCGTGTGGGGGCGCGTCAGCCGCGCACCTCGCCCTCGCCCAGCACCACCCACTTGAGCGAGGTCAGGCCCTCGATGCCCACGGGCCCGCGCGCGTGGAACTTGTCGGTGCTGATGCCGATTTCCGCGCCCAGCCCATACTCGAAGCCGTCGGCAAAGCGCGTGCTGGCGTTGACCATCACGCTGGCGGAATCGACCTCGCGCAGGAAGCGCTGCGCGTGCACGTGATCGGTCGTGAGAATGGCATCGGTGTGGTGGCTGCCGTAGCGGTTGATGTGGGAAATCGCCTCATCCAGCCCCGCGACCACCTTCACGCTGATGATGGGCGCGAGGTATTCCTCGGACCAGTCGGACTCTTGCGCGGCGCGCAGCAATTCTTTTGTATTGATAGCTGATTGCGCTTGTCCATCAAGGGGTTGAACCTGGTTTTCCTCAAGAATTTTCAAGGATTCGGCATCGCAGCGCATCTGCACGCCCTTGGCGGCAAACACCTGCGCAATGCGCGGCAGAAACTGCGGCGCCACGCCGCGCGCCACCAGCAGGCTCTCGGTGGCGTTGCACGGGCTGTATTTCTGCGTCTTGGCGTTGTCCACCACCTTGAGCGCCAGCTCGATGTCGCAGGGCTCATCGACGTAACTGTGGCAGTTGCCGTCCAGGTGCTTGATGACGGGCACCTTCGCCTCGGCGCTCACGCGCTCGATCAGGCCCCTGCCGCCGCGCGGAATCACCAGATCCACATACTCGGGCATCGCGATCAGCCGCCCCACGGCCGCGCGGTCCGTCGTCTGCACCAGCTGCACGCCGTGCTCGGGCAGGCCCGCCTCGCGCAGCGCCTGCGTGACCAGTCGGGCCAGCGCCAGGTTGGAGGCGATCGCCTCCGAGCCGCCGCGCAAAATCGCCGCGTTGCCGCTCTTGATCGACAGGCTCGCCGCCTCGATCGTCACGTTCGGGCGGCTCTCGTAGATCATGCAGAACACGCCGATGGGCACGCGCATCTGCCCGACGCGGATGCCGCTGGGCTGCTGGCGCATGCCCAGCACCTCGCCGATGATGTCGGGCATGGCGGCCAGCTGCTCGCAGCCGAGCGCACAGGTCTCGATCACTTGGGGCGTGAGACGCAGGCGATCGACCATGGGCGCGGCCAGACCCGCCTGCACAGCCTGTGCCAGGTCGCGCGCATTGGCCTCCTGCAGCGCCGCCACGCTCTCGCGCAGCCGCCGCGCAAGCGCCCGCAGAGCTTTGTTTTTGATAGCCGCTGGCGCACGCGCCATCAGCGCTGAGGCCACTTTGGCCTGAAGGCCCAGCGACTCGGTGTATTCGGCGATGTTCAGCGCATTCATGGGGCGGATTCTGACGCAATCGGGCCCGTCCCACGCTCACGCGGTCCGCACTCTGGCGCGGCTGCCCTCAGGCCGCCAGGCCAAAGCGCTGGCGCAGCCCGGCCAGCAGCGCCTCTTCGCCCAGCTCCTGGCGCAGGCGCATCACCTGCAGCGCATCGGGTCCCACCACGTAGCGCACCTGCGCGCTGCCATCCGTGGCGGCGCCAAGCAGGGCCTGCGCCAGCGCCTCGGGCGAAGAGGCGCTGCCGCCGCTCTCGCGGTTGGCCGAAAACGTCGCCTGCACCTTGGCGATCGACGCGGCATAGGGCCCGCCGTCGCCCTCCCAGGTGCGCGCCAGCGAGCGGCCCGAAAAATCGGTATTGACCGCCCCCGGCGCGAACACCTTCACGCGGATACCCAGCGGCGCCAGCTCATGGCTCAGCGATTCGGAAAAACCCACCACCGCGAACTTGGACGCGGCGTACAGCGAATACAGCGGCATCGCCACCAGCCCCGTGAGCGAGGCCACGTTGATGATCACGCCGCTGCCCTGCGCGCGCATGCCGGGCAGCACCGCGCGCGTCACGGCGAACACGCCCTGCACATTGGTGGCGAACTGGCGCTCGATCATCTCGGGCGTCGCCGTCTCGAACGGGCCGAACAGGCCGTAGCCCGCGTTGTTGATCAGCACGTCGATGCGGCCGAAGCGCCCCAGCGCCTGCGCCACCGCCGCGTTCACCGAGGCCGCGTCGGTCACATCGAGCGCGAACGCCTGCACCTGGCCCGCCCCTTGCTCGAAGTGCGCCTTGGCCGGGTCGCGCAGCGTCGCCGCCACGTTCCAGCCCTGATCGGCGAACGCGCGCACCGTCGCCGCGCCTATGCCCGAGGAACACCCGGTGATCAATACCGTCGAAGCCATGGCCGCACCCGCCTTCCAAAGTGTTTCACGATACCCCTCGACCCGATAGGGGGATGCAAGATTTCGTTACAACCGCGCATCGAAGTGGCCGAGCACGCGATACGTGGGTGGCTGCACCGCCAGGTCCGACCACAGCAGCTCCAGCGCCTGCACCCGCCAGCGCACCGGCGCCGCCAGCCGCGCCAGCCGCACGCCTTCGGCCCGGCGCAGCGCCGTCAGGTGCGGCTTGAACGGCCGCGCCTCGGGTGTCAGACCCGCGACGCGCGCGATCTCGTCGGTGGCCGCGTGCAGCGCCGTCAGCGCCTCGGACGGCGCCGCGCGCAGCACCGCGATGGTGCCGTGCGGCGCGTGCCACAGTTCGGCGCGCGTGAGCTGCAGCTCGAACGGCGCAAAGCGCAGCCCCGCCAGTGCCTCAAGCCACACCGCCTCCTGCGCCGCCTCCACCGCGTTGAAGAACTGCAGCGTGACATGCATGCGCTCGGGCGCGGGCTTCAGGCGCTCGGGCAGTCCGCCCCACTGCTGGCGCACCAACGCGATCGCGGCGCGCGCGGCGGCGTCGGGCATCAGCGCGGTGAAGAGACGCCGGGGGGCGGAGGTGGTTGCGGGGACGGCAGCAGGCAAGGTCATCGGTTCAGCATACGCCCCGGGCCCGATGACATCCCCTGGTTCAACGGCGGACTGTTCGCGCACATCGACCTGCCGCGCCTGCAGATCACCGACGTGACCGAGCTGCGCAACGCCGCGCGGCTGAACTGGAGCGCGATCGACGTCAGCATCTTCGGCATCCTGCATAGCCGCTTTCACGAGCTCTGGTCGCTGCGCATGGGCACCTCGCTCGAAGAGCGGCCACGCTACACCCCCACCACCTGCTTTGAAACTTTCCCCTTCCCCGCCGGCCTCACGCCCTTTGATACCGTCCACCAGCGCACCGAGCCACTCGCCAGCGGCGCGCTGATTCCGGCGGGGCTGGATGAAACATACGATTCAAATCAGCGTCCAGCACAAGCGAGACGGGCGCTATAAGCTATCAAATCAGAAGCCCCGCCCCCCCACCCCCCACCCAACACACACTGCGCTCGCACGCCAGCGCCATCGCCGAGGCCGCGCACCGGCTCGACACGCCGCGCCGCCAGTGGCTGAACCCGCCCGAATGGACGCGCGTCGTGCCCGAGGTGGTGCCGCTGGGCCTGGCGCGCTCGCCCTACCCCGACCGCAGCGAGCCGCGCCTCGATCTGTCCGAGCACGACGCCAAGGCGCTGCAAAAGCGCACCCTGACCAACCTCTACAACCAGCGCCCTGCCTGGCTGGCGCAGGCACACGCGCAGCTTGACGCGGCCGTGGCCGCCGCTTAAGGCTGGGCCGACTACACCCTCGCGATGACCGACGACGAAATCCTGCGGCGGCGGCTGGCGCTGAACCTGGCGCGCGCGGCGGATTGAGTTGCATCAAGGCAGGCGCTTCCCCGCCACGCCGATCAACTGCCACTGCCGTGCGATGTCTTGCGGGGATTCGAGGGCCATCAAGCCGTCAAACAGCGCGCAGAGTTCGTTCCTGCTCGCCAGTGCGGCCTCGGAAAAAAGAGCGTCGAAGCGATGCGGACCGCCTCTGACGGCTTCTTCGGGTGGCCACATGGAGCGGGTGGCCTCGAAGTTGCGCCGCGCCTGGGTCAGGCTCACTCCGTAGTTGGGGCCGCTCCCCCATACTTCGTCGGCATCGGGGTCGTCCTGACCTTCGCACTCCCATTGGCACACCCCGCACATGTCATGACCCTGCCGGTTGCCCAGGGTTGGATAACCGCAGACAGGGCAGGCCCAATGACCCTCGTTGTGCGTTTTCCGGTGACGCTCGAAGAACATGCGCCGGATGGCAAAAGCGCTGCCTTCCCATTCCGCCGGGGGAGTCCAGTGTTCAAGATGGCCCAGCGTTTCCCACCAACTCTTGAATGGATAGGCGTTGCGGTCTTCAGGTGGGGTGATGCTCATGGAATGTTGCCAGTGGCTGCGCCGTGCGATTGTTCAGGCCAGTCTTCCACCATCAGAAGGCGGCCGTCATCGGTATGCAACAACAGGGTATTTCATCGCTTGCCTCTCTCACTACCAGCCTGCCTGCCTCTGGATACTGCCCAGCGGATTTGACGGCGCGCCACCTTGCGAGGATCGGACGGCAGGCGGGGGACTTGAACCCCATCGACATCCGCAGTTGCGGCGCCTCGTCTCCAGGGAGCGAATCTACCTGCCGAAGCCCGAGGGTAAGGCGCAGCCACGATCGAAGTCAACGACCGCCCGGTGCTCCTTCCCCACCCAGCTCTACAACCAGCTCCCCGCCTGACTCGCGCAGGCGCAGCTTGGCGGCGCGCACTTGGTCACGCAGCCAGGCGCTCGTGCAAGGTCGTGAGGTACTGGCGCAAGGCGGTGTCGTCGACGTCGGCGGTGATCATGGCGCGGGCCTTCCAAAATCGACCGCGCACCGGGCGCGAAAGCGGCTGGCGACCGGGCCTGTAGCCGCCTGGAAAATGACCCCCGCCCCAGTTGGCTGCGGGAGCTTTATCCCCGGTGCGCCTTATTTTCTCTTGGTTGGCGGCATGTCTCAGACTCCCTCCCCTTCCGGGGGAAGAGAGCAGGGCGCAGGGTGTTCATGCCCTTGCGATCGCGGTTGATCAGGTTCCAGAGAATCCGGCCGTTTTCCATCTGCCGGTCCACCAGCAGAACGCCCTGTTTGCTGTCAACCTCTTGCAAAGGAGCCGCCCATGTCCAGAGCCGTCCCCGCCACCCCCGAGCAGATCGGCGACGGCGAAGACCATCTGGTGAATGTGCACGACCCTGAGGTGCCCGCGGGCGTGCGCGACAAAGTGCTCGGGCTGATGCAGCCCGGCGATCAGCTCTGGCGCTGCCCGCGACGGGACGCGCCGCGCGGACTGCTGGGCGTGTTGGGAATGGGCACGCGCGACGTGGTCATCGAATGGTGGTTGGTGGATGCCCAGGGCGAACTGATCGAGGCGTTCTGGGAAGAGGCGTAAGTGTCTGGCGGGGCGGGCATGTTGTCCGAACAGCCCTGCAGGCCGATGAGCAGGCTGGCCGTGGCCTGCGACGCGCGCGCCACGCGCCGCCCACCCGGCATCAACGCAAAAAAATCCGAGCGACCACGCCGTCTGATACGGCTCAGGCGCTGGCCGCGCCGTCCCAGGCGATGCGCAACCGCCGCGTGGCCTCGGTCACATCCGGCTGGCCGCAGATGGCGCTGACCACCGAGACGCCGGCCGCGCCGCAGCGGCGCACCTCGGCCACCCGTGTCGCGTCGATGCCGCCGATGGCGACGCAGGGCCAGGGGCTGGCGCGCACGATGTCGGCCAGCACCTCGGGGCCGCCCGCGGGCGCCGCGTCGGGCTTGGTGCGCTGGGCCCAGACCGGGCCGACGCCCAGATAGTCGAGCGTGCCCGCGGGCAGCGCCAGCGCGGCCTGCAGGTGCGCCGAGGTCTGCACCGACAGGCCCAGCCAACCCTGATCGCCCAACAGGCGCCGCGCCTGCACCGGACTGATGTCGCCCTGGCCCACGTGCGCGCCATCGGCGCCGATGGCGGCCACGAGATGCACGCGGTCGTTGACGATCAGCGGCACGCCGCTGCCCGCGAGCACCCGCACCAGCGCGCGCCCGAGCGCGGCGAACTCGGCATCGCTCGCCTGCGGGTCGCGCAGCTGCACCAGCGTGGCACCCGCCGCCACGGCCTCGGCCACGGTGCGCGCCACGCCGCGCGCACCGCACAGGCGGGTGTCGGTGATGAGGTACAGCCGCAGGTCGAGCAGCGCGCGCGCCATGGGCGGTCTCACGCGAGCTTCAGGTGCGCCGCCAGCGCCTCGGGGGCCAATGCGTAGAGCTGGTCGATCAGCGCCACGGCAAAGCTGCCGGGGCCGTGGCATTGTTTGGCCGCCGCGTCCGCCGCCACGGTGAGCAGCGCGGTGGCCGCCGCCGCCGCCAGCAGCGCATCGTCGGTGACGGCCGCGAAACCGGCCATCAGCGCGCCCAGCGCGCAGCCCGCGCCGGTCACGCGCGTAAGCAAGGGATGGCCGTTGGCGATGCGCACCAGCCGCTCGCCGTCGGTGAGCTGATCGACCGCGCCGCTCACGGCCACCACCATGCGGTGCTTGCGCGCCAGGCGCACGGCGGCCTCGACGGCCTGGTCGGCCCCGGCCGTGGATTCCACGCCCTTGCCGCCCTGCCCGCCGGTGAGCGCGAGGATTTCCGAGCCGTTGCCGCGCACGATGGTGGGCGAGTGCCCGGCCAGCAGCTCCAGCGCGATCGAGGTGCGCCAGGGCACGGCGCCCGCGGCCACCGGATCGAGCACCCAGGGCACGTGGGCGTTTTCTGCCCCGCGCACGGCGACGCGCATGGCCTGCGCGGTTTCCTGATACGGCGTGCCCAGGTTGACGAGCACGCCCGCGCTGATCGCGGCAAAGCCCTCGGCCTCCTGCGCGTTGTCCACCATCGCCGGAGCGCAGCCCGCCGCCAGCAGCACGTTGGCGGTGAAGTTGGCGACGACGATGTTGGTCAGGCACTGCACCAGCGGCGCGCGCTCGCGCAGGGCGTGCAGCGCCTCGGCAAAGCGCTGCGGCGCCAGGGGATTGAGATTCGGGGAATGGGTCATAAGGACGTTCCTACGCCAGGATGATCTGGATCAGGTTCAACGGGTGTGCTCTCAGCACGGAAAGGCTCCGTGCACCCCGCGTCAAAGGGGGAATCTTAGCGCGGCAGCGCCCGTCAACACGTGCGCCAGTTCGCTCAACGCCGTGCCCACGGGCTGCTCGACCTTGAGCGCCAGCGATGCGTCCGCGCGCGTGCAGCCCAGGTTGACGGCGGCCACGGGCTTGCCCGCCTGCACCGCCGCGCGCACGAAGCGCAAGCCCGAATACACCATGAGCGATGAGCCGGCCACGAGCAGCGCGTCCGCGCGCTCCAGCGCCTGCAGCACGGTCTGCACGCGCTCGCGCGGCACGTTTTCGCCGAAGAACACCACGTCGGGCTTGAGCACGCCCGCACATGCGGGGCAAGCGGGCACCTCGAAACCCGAAAAATCCAGCTCCTGCACCAACGCATCCCCGTCGGGCGCGGTGGCCACGTCCTGCGGCAGATGCGCTCGCAGCCAGTCGTCGTTGGCCGCGCGCAGCATCTGCTGCATGCGCTGGCGCGGCCATCGCGCCTGGCAGCTCAGGCAGCGCACGCCATCGAGCCGGCCATGCAGATCGATCACGCGCCGGCTGCCCGCCGCGTCGTGCAGGCCATCGACGTTTTGCGTGACCAGAAGCCGCACGTGCCCCGCCGCTTCCAGTTGCGCCAGCGCCGCATGCGCCGGGCCGGGGCGGCTCGCTGCGATGCGCGGCCAGCCGATCATGCTGCGCACCCAGTAGCGCCGACGCGCCGCCACATCGCCGACGAAGGCCTGGAAATTCATGGGCGCGGGGCGCTTCCATCGGCCCTGCAGATCGCGGTAATCGGGGATGCCGCTTTCCGTGCTGCAGCCTGCGCCGGTGAGCACGAGCAGCCGCGGGTGGCGGCGGATGAATTCGGCCAGGGCGGGGATGTCGGCGGGCATGGCACGGCCATGATGCCGCAAAACGCGGGCGGTGCGTCAGCGAACCAGCGCGCACATCTGCGTGGCCAGCCTGAGCAGCGCCTGCCACGGCTCGCTCGGCCAGCCGGGGGCCTTCAGTCCCTTGACGATGCCGTCCACGCGGTGCGCCGCCACCAGCAGGCGCGTGAGCTCACGCCGCTGCAGACGCGGCAGCACGCGTTCGTACAGGCGCTCCTTCCTGCCCCAGACGCGCGCCTCGCGCAGCGCCATCGGCAGCGGGCGGCCGGCGTCCATCGCATCCTTCACGCGCCTGAGGCCACGGATGTCCTCGGCCAGCGCCCAGTGCACGAGCACCTCGGCCTCGCCCTCGGCGCGCAGGCCGTCGAGCATGCGCTGCACGCGCGCGACCTGCCCGGCGAGCACTGCCTCGCTCAGTTGAAACACGTCGTAGCGCGCGACGTTGAGCACCGCCGATTCGACCTGTTCGGCCGAGAGCTCGCCCGCCGGGTACAGCAGCGCGAGCTTCTGGATTTCCTGGTGCGCCGCGAGCAAGTTGCCCTCGACGCGGTCGGCGAAGAACTGCAGCGTGTGCTGGCCCTCGGCGCCCGCGCTCACACGCTGGCCCTGCAGGGCCAGGCGCTCGGCGATCCAGCCGGGCAGGCGCTCGCGCGCGATGGACTCGATGGCGATGCTCACGCCCGCGCCTTCGAGCGCCGAGAACCACGCCCCCGAGCGCGTGGCTTTGTCCAGGCGCGGCAGGCTCACGAGCGTGAGCACGCTGTCGCTGCCCGCGCTGGCCTGCGCGATCTGCTGCAGCGCGCTGGAGCCGTCCTTGCCGGGTTTGCCGCCGGGAATGCGGATGTCGATGATCTGCCGTTCGGCGAACAGGCTCAAGGACCCGCCCGCGGCCAGCACCGCGCTCCAGTCGAAGTGCGCGCCGCTCACGGTGTAGCTCGTGCGCTCGGTGTAGCCGCGCTCGCGCGCGGCGGCGCGGATCGCGTCCTGCGCCTCCTGCTGCAGCAGCGGCTCGTCGCCGTGCAGCACATACAGCGCCTTGAGGTCTTTGCTCAAATGCGCGGCGAGCTGGTTGAGCGCAAGCTGCACGGAACCGCTCCTCAGACCTGCGTCACCGCGGCACCTTCACGGCCGCGAGGCGTCGCACGATCTGCTGCACCAGGTCGGTACGCATGTTGCGGTACAGCAGCGCCTCTTCCGACTCCTTGGCGAGCGAGACCGATTCGTCGTAGCTCACGTCCTCGGTGCGCGCCAGGCGCGTATCGGCGATCCACTCGCGCCCATGCGCGTCCCTGAGGCGAAAGTGCACCGCCAGGCCCAGCTGCAGCTCGCGCACCTGCCCGGCGGTCGTCAATCCCACGACGGTGCGCGTGCGCTCTTCGCCGAAGAGTTCGAGCGCGGCCTCGGCCTGCTTGATCTGCGCCGGGTCGGTGATGACCACGAGGCGCCCTCCCGCGCCCTGCAGGGTGCGGATCATGTCCTTGTTCAGCGACGTGCCGCCGGTGGGCACGTACAGCGAGTTGAACGCGAAATCGGGCGCGCCGCGCAGGTGAAAGCCGCAGCCCGCCACAGGCGCGGAGGCAGCGATGGCAAGCAGGGTGCGGCGATGCATTTGAAACGCGCTCAGACGACGATGTTCACCAGGCGCCCGGGCACGATGATGATTTTCTTCGGCGCCGCACCCTGCATGAATTTCTGCGCCTCGGGGTTGGACAGCGCCGCCGCCTCGATCGCGGCCTTGTCCGCGTCCGCGCTCACATGGATCGCGCCGCGCAGCTTGCCGCCCACCTGCAGCATGAGCTCGATCTCGTCCTGCTTGAGCGCCTCGGGATCGACCCTGGGCCAGGGCGCATCGAGCAGGTCGCCCAGCACGCCGGCGTAGCCCAGCTCCTGCCAGAGCACGTGCGTGAGGTGCGGCGTGGCCGGGTAGAGCACGCGCAGCAGGATGGAATAGCCTTCGATCAGCGCCACCTGCGCGCCCGCATCCTCCAGCGCCTTGAAGCTCTCCAGCGCGTTGAGCATCTTCATCGCGCCCGAGACCACGGTGTTGTACTGCATGCGCTGGTAGTCGTAATCCACCTGTTTGAGCACGCCGTGGATCTCCAGGCGCAGCGCCTTCGCGGCCTTGCCGAAGGACACGTCGCGCAGGCGCGCGGCACCGGCCGCGCTGGCGATCGCGGCGCTCGGGTCCATGGTGGACAGCCGGTGGCCAAAGCCCCAGACGCGGCGCAAAAACCGGCTGCTGCCCTCCACGGCCGAGTCGTTCCATTCGAGCGTCAGCTCGGGCGGCGAGGTGAACATGGTGTACAGGCGCGCGGTGTCGGCGCCGTACTTCTCGATCAGCTCCTGCGGATCGACGCCGTTGTTCTTGGACTTGGACATCGTGCCCACGCCCTCATAGTCGATCGCCGTGCCCACGCTCAAGAGGCCGTCGCCGCTGTCGGCCGGATGAATGAGGCGCGCGCCGACAATCTTGCCCGAGGCATCGAACACATGCTCCACGTCCTTGGGCCAGAAGTAGTCCTTGCCGCCCTTGGCGGTGCGCCGGCTGTAGATGTGGTTGAGCACCATGCCCTGCGTCAGCAGGCGCGTGAAGGGCTCGTCGACCTTCACCAGGCCCAGGTCCCGCATCACCTTGGTCCAGAAGCGCGCGTACAGCAGGTGCAGGATGGCGTGCTCGATGCCGCCGATGTACTGGTCCATGCCGCTGCCGCCCGTGGCATGCGCCGCGTCCCGCATCCAGTAATCGGTGCCGGCGCCGACCATCGCGTCGTCCTTGCGCGCATCGCAGTAGCGCATGAAGTACCACGAGCTGTCGACGAAGGTATCCATGGTGTCGGTCTCGCGCCGCGCAGGCTGGCCGCAGCATGGGCAAGGCACGTTCAGAAAGGCCGCGCTCTTGTTCAGGGGGTTGCCGCTGCCGTCGGGCACGAGGTCCTGCGGCAGCACCACGGGCAGATCCTTCTCGGGCACCGGCACCACGCCGCAGGCCGGGCAGTGGATGATGGGAATCGGCGTGCCCCAGTAGCGCTGGCGCGAGATGCCCCAGTCGCGCAGGCGCCAGGTGGTCTTCTTCTCGCCCAGGCCTTTTTCGGCGAGCAGCGCGGCGACCTTGTCCACCGCCTGCGTCTGGCCCAGGCCGTCGAGCACGCCGGAGTTGACGCACACGCATTTCTGCTTGTCGCCATACCACTCCTGCCAGCTATCGAGCGAGAAGCGCTCGCCTTCGACGGCCACGACCTGCCGGATGGCGATGCCGTATTTTTTGGCAAACGCAAAGTCGCGCTCGTCGTGCGCGGGCACGCCCATGACGGCGCCATCGCCGTAGCTCATCAGCACGTAGTTGCCCACCCACACATCCACCGGCTCGCCGGTCAGCGGGTGCGTGACGGTGAGACCCGTGGGCATGCCCTCTTTTTCCTTGAGCGCGAGCTCCGCCTCGGTGGTGCCGCCTTCCTTGCAGTGCTGGATGAATTCGGCCAACCTGGGCTGGGTGGCGGCCGCATGCGCGGCGAGCGGATGCTCGGGCGCGACGGCGCAGAAGGTGACGCCCATGATGGTGTCGGCGCGGGTGGTGAAGACATACATCCTGCCGCCCTGGATCAACTCGCCCTGCGCGTTCCTGATGTCATGGGTGAAGGCGAAGCGCACGCCGCTGGATTTGCCGATCCAGTTCTCCTGCATCAGCCGCACCTTGTCGGGCCAACCGGTAAGCGTGGCCTTCTCGCCGCCGAGCTGCACGTGGTCCAGCAGCTCCTGCGCGTAATCGGTGATCTTCAGGTAGTAGCCGGGAATCTCGCGCTTTTCCACCAGCGCGCCGGTGCGCCAGCCGCGCCCGTCGATCACCTGCTCATTGGCCAGCACCGTCTGATCGACCGGATCCCAGTTGACCACCTGGGTCTTGCGGTAGGCGATGCCCTTTTCGAGCATCTTCAGAAACAGCCACTGGTTCCACTTGTAGTAGCTGGGGTCGCAGGTGGCGACCTCGCGGCTCCAGTCGATGGCCAGGCCCATGGCCTGCATCTGCTGCTTCATGTAGGCGATGTTGTCGTAGGTCCACTTGGCGGGCGGCACCTTGTGCTTGAGCGCGGCGTTCTCCGCCGGCAGGCCGAAAGCGTCCCAGCCCATGGGCATGAGCACGTTCATGCCCTGCATGCGCAAGCTGCGCGCGAGCATGTCGTTGATGGTGTAGTTGCGCACGTGGCCCATGTGCAGCTTGCCACTGGGGTAGGGCAGCATGGAGCAGGCGTAGAACTTCTTCTTGTTCTCGTCTTCGCTCACGCGGTAGGCATCGGTGGCGTTCCAGTGGGCGTGCGCGGCGCGCTCCACGGCAGCGGGGTCGTATCGGTCTTGCATGGAAGCTGGCAAAGGGAGAAGCCGCGCCCACGGGCACGGAAATCACAAGCCGGTCATTCTAGTAGCGCGGCCAGTTCATCATCAAAAAAGGAGCTGACTGCGCTTGATTATCAATGAATTCAAATAGATTGATATCTGATATTCAATACAGGTAAGCGTTGGCAGCTCTCATTTTTTCTGATGATTTGCCATCGTTTCGGGCTGCGCCGCAAAGCCGATGCGCGCCAGCCCCGCCGCCTGCGCCATGCCGATGATCTCGACCACGCGGCCATAAGGCACGGCGGCGTCGGCGCGCAGCTGCAGTTCGGCGTCGGGTTGCTGCGCGGCCAGGCTCTGGAGCCGGGCGGCCACCTCATCGGCCGCCACGGGCGCATCGTTGACAAGCACCTGACCCGTCCGGTCCAGCACCACGGAAATGGCCGAGGCGGCCACCCCCGGCTGCGTCGAGGCAGCGCGCGGCAGTTCGAGCCGGATGCTGCTCGCGAGCAGCGGCGCCGCAAGGATGAACACCACGACCAGCACCAGCATCACGTCCACGAGCGGCGTGACGTTGATCTCGCTCATGGGGCGAGACGCCGCGGACTCGCTCAGGCGGCCGAAAGCCATGTCAGCGCGGCCCCGGCGCATCGGCCACGAAGGCGCGCAGATCGTGCGCCAGGCCTTCGAGCTCGGCCTCGACCTCACCCACCGAGCGCCCGAAGCCGTTGTAGGCCAGCACGGCCGGAATCGCCGCCGCCAAGCCCGCCGCCGTCATGATGAGCGCCTCGCCCACCGGACCCGCGAGGCGTTCGATGCTGATCTGGCCGCTGCCCGCCAGTTGCGTGAGCGCATGCTGGATGCCCCACACGGTGCCCAGCAGCCCGACGAAGGGCGCGGTGGCGCCCACGGTGGCCAGCAACACCTGGCCGTAGCGCAGGCGCGCGAGCGCCGCATGCAGCGCCGCCCGCAGCGCACGCGTGGCGCGCTGCGCTGGCGTGGCCTGCTGTGCCAGCGCCGCCGAGCCACCACCGCCCTGCAGCGCTGCGGCCGCCTGTACCAGCGGCCACACCAGCGCGTGGCGATCGAGCGCGCGCACACGCTCGACGGCCTGCGCCAGCGCGGGCGCGGCCCAGAGCGCCTCGGCGGCGCGTGCCACGTCGGTGCGCGCATGCGCCATCAGGCGCAGCTTGTAAAGAATGACGACCCAGCTCGCGACCGACATCGCCAGCAGCACGGCGGCGCAGGCCTGGATGACCGTGTCGGCCTCGGCCAGCCACTGCAGCGCGTTCATGGCCGGGTCATGGGCAAATTGGGGGCAGATCGCGGCGCCGTTCAGCGCAGGCCGAGCACGTCGAACATGTCGAACAGCCCGCGCGGCTTGTCCGCGAGCCAGCGCACGGCGCGCAGGCTCCCCTGCGCGTAACCGGCGCGGCTGCCCGAGCGGTGCGTGATCTCCACGCGCTCGCCGGTGCCCGCGAACAGCACCGTGTGGTCGCCCACGATGTCGCCACCGCGCACCGTGGCAAAGCCGATGGCGCCGCTCTTCCTCTCGCCGGTATGGCCGTAGCGCTCGTAGACCGCGCGCTCCGCCAGCCGCGTGCCCTGCGCGGCGGCGATCACCTCACCCATCTTCAGCGCCGTGCCCGAGGGCGCATCCACCTTGTGCTTGTGGTGCGCCTCGATGATCTCGATGTCGTAGCCATCAGTGAGCGCCTTCGCGGCCAGCTCCAGCAGCTTCATCGTCACGTTCACGCCCACGCTCATGTTGGGCGAAAACACGATCGCAACCCGCTCGGCCGCCTGCGCCAGCGCCGCCTTGCCCGCCTCATCGAACCCCGTGGTGCCGATCACCATCTGCACGCCAAGCTCGGCGCAGACCCGGGCGTGCGCCAGCGTGCCCTCGGGGCGGGTGAAGTCGATCAGCACGTCGCAGCCGGCCAAGCCCGCGCGCGGGTCGGCCGTGACGGCCACGCCGCTCGCGCGCCCGAGAAATGCCGTCGCGTCCTGCCCGATCGCTGGACTCGCGGCCACGTCCAGCGCCCCGGCGAGCACGGCGTCCGTGCTTTCGCCCACGGCCTCGATCAACATGCGGCCCATGCGGCCGCTGGCTCCGGCAACGGCGATGCGCCGCGCAGTGGTGGAAGTCATGCCATCCTCATTCAATCAAAACGGATCAAGGCCGGACGCCGCACGGGGCGCCCGAGCGCGTTAACGGCCCGCCGGCTCCAGCGGCGGGTAGGACGACGGCGCGGGCGCCGCGGCGTCCACCGGTTGGCTGGCGCTTTCCGGCGCCTCGGCCTTGGGGTAGCGCGCCAGCTGCGCCTCGGTGGCCTCCAGCGGCGGCGCCTTGGCGTTCTTGACCTTGGACGCGAGCGAGGCGACGAACTCCTGCTCGGTCGGCATCTCGTCGCCCTCGACACGATCGAACCGGTCGCCGTCGAAGAACACCGTCAGGTGGCGCGACTGATCCGCCACGCCCTGGCGGCGGATCGTGAACACGTATTCCCAGCGGTTATCGTGAAACAGGCTGGTCATCAGCGGCGTGCCCAGGATTTCGCGCACCTGCTGGCGGCTCATGCCGGGCTTGAGGGCATCGACCTGCTCGCTTGAGACGAAATTGCCCTGCACGACGTCGGCTCGGTAGGGCGTGACCATGGTGGCAAGGCGCTCTCCCGAACCCGCGCAGCCTGCGACGAGGCCCACGGCAAGCACGACGGCGGCGCTCAGGCGCACATCCCAACGGGGGGTGACTGGCATGGTTATAGCTATCCGGACTATGATCGGTTTCATTGTAGCGACAGGCACCGGCCTGCCATGCCGCCCGACACCACACCATGACGACGAACATCGAAGAGCTCAAGAGCACCGGCCTGAAGGCGACGCTGCCGCGTCTGAAGATCATGGAGATCTTCCAGCAGGGCAAACAGCGCCACATGACGGCCGAGGACGTGTTTCGCGTGCTGCTCGAAGATCGCTCGGACATAGGTCTCGCCACCGTCTACCGCGTGCTCACGCAGTTCGAGCAGGCCGGCATCCTGATGCGCAGCAACTTCGATGGCGGCAAGGCGGTGTACGAACTCAACGAAGGCCAGCACCACGACCACTTCGTCTGCACCGGCTGCGGCAAGGTGGAGGAATTCTTCGACGGCGAAATCGAAAAGCGCCAGCAGCGCATCGCCAAGGATCGCGGCTGGCAGGTGCACGACCACGCCATGGCGCTCTACGGCCTGTGCGCCGAGTGCGCCGCCAAGCACTGACCGCGGCTGGCGCCTACTGCGGCTCCTTGCCGCTGGCCATCGCATCGCGGTGGCGCGCGATGAACTCCTGGTAGGTGTCGATACCGCGAAACTGCAGGATGGTGTTGCGCACGGCCGCTTCCACCAGCACCGCGATGTTGCGCCCGGCCACCACCTCGACGACGACCTTGCGGATGGGCACGCCCAGCACGTCCTGCGTGAGCGGCTCGCCCGGCAGACGTTCGTAATCGCGCTCCAGCGTCTCCTTGCGCACCAGGTGCACGATCAGGCGCAGCCGCATGCGCCGGCGCACCGCGTTTTCACCGAAGATCGCGCGGATGTCGAGCAGGCCGATGCCGCGCACCTCCATGAGGTTGCGCAGCAGCTCGGGGCAGCGCCCCTCGATCGTGCTCTGGTTGATGCGCGAGAGGTCGACCACGTCGTCGGCCACGAGGCCGTTGCCGCGCGTGATCAGCTCCAGCCCCAGCTCGCTCTTGCCCAGGCCCGACTCCCCGGTGATGAGCACGCCCAGGCCCAGGATGTCCATGAACACGCCGTGCATCGAGGTGCGCTCGGCGAAGTGCTTGGCCAGAAACCCGCGCAGCACGTCGATCACGAACGCCGAGGACTCGGCCGTGGCGAACAGCGGCAACTGCCCCCGGTCGCACATCTGCAGCAACTCGCCGGGCGGCTCCTTGCCGTCGGCGAGCACCAGCACGGGCGGCTCCAGCGTCAGGATGCGCGCCAGGCGCCGCTTGCAATCGGCCGCGCTGCCCCGCGTGAGGTAGGACACCTCGCGCTCGCCGATGATCTGCACGCGGTAGGGGTGAATGTAGTTCAGGTGCCCGACAAGGTCGGCGCTGGAGCTGGCCGCGCGCACCGCCACGTCCTCGAAACGCCGGTCGCCCGAACCCTGCCCCGCGAGCCACTGCCAGCGCAGCAGCGTGGAAAACTCCTGAAAGAGGGCGTCGGCGCTGACGACGTTGGCTTTCATGGTGCCCGCCGTGTATCCGATGGATCAGGCGCTCTGTACCGCCTGTGTGCTTTGCCAGCCTGCGATCAGGCCATGCAGCTCGGTGGCGTCGGTGCAGCCCTTGATGCGCTCGCGCAGCGGCGTGTCGCCCAGCAGCTCGGCGATCTCGGAGAGGATTTCCAGGTGCTTCTGTGTCGCTGCCTCGGGCACCAGCAGGAAGATGAGCAGGCTCACCGGCTGCTCATCGGGCGCATCGAACCCGATGGGCTGCGCCAGGCGGAAGACCGCAGCCATCGGCGCCTTCAGACCCTTGATGCGTCCGTGCGGGATCGCCACGCCGTAGCCCAGCCCGGTCGAGCCCAGACGCTCGCGCGCAAACAGGCTGTCGGTGATCAGGGCGCGCGAGAGCCCGTGCTGGCTCTCGAAAAGCAGGCCGGCCTCTTCAAACGCACGCTTCTTGCTGGTGGCATCAACGCCCACGAGCACCTGCGCGGGAGGCAATATGGAAGCTAGTCGATTCATGGCGATGGGCCGCAATTATGCACAATCAGCGTAAACCCTGACAAAGGAAACATTCAGGCACAAAAAAACCGCCCCTGGGGGCGGTCTCATGACGCGGCCGGCGCCGGCCCTCAGGCGGTGGCCCCGGCGGCCTGCATCAGGCTGCGGTGCACCTCGGCCTGGTGATCCTGCACCCGTGTCTTGTGGCGCACCACCTGGCGATCGAGCTTGTCCACGAGCGCGTCGATCGCAGCGTACAGATCGAAGTGGCTGGCCTCGGCAAACAGATCCGAGCCCTTGACGCGCACGCTGCATTCGGCGCGCTGGCGTTTTTCCTTCTCTTTCTGCTTTTCCACCGTGAGCAGCACCTTGATGTCGACCATCTGGTCGAAATGCCGCATCAGCCGATCAAGCTTGGACGTGACGTAGCCGCGCAAGGCGGGGGTCACTTCGAGGTGATGGCCGCTGATCGTCAAATTCATGGAAATCTCCTGTGGTTGCACAGTTGAACAATGCCACCCGGACGCAAGCCCCGGTGACCGACGAAGCTCTCTGGCGAATTGGAACCACTATGCGCCGCAAAGTTGCGACGCGCAAACCCTCATCCGAGCGGCGCGCGTGGCCTTCGCCCGCAAAATGGGCAAAACGCTGCACAATGGCGGGATTGCCAGCCCAACGACCCGCGCCGCCCGACTGGGCGGCGTGCCTTTTTCCATGACCGCTTCCACCCCCGACACCCTGCACACTTCCTCGCTCACCTCCCTGAAGCTGCTGGCGCGCGGCAAGGTGCGCGACAACTACGCCGTGGGCGAGGACCGCATCCTCATGGTCGCGAGCGACCGCCTCTCGGCCTTTGACGTGATCATGGGCGAGCCCATCCCCGGCAAGGGCCGGCTGCTCACGCAGATGGCGCTGTTCTGGTTCGCCCGGCTCGGCCACATCATCCCCAACCACCTCACGGGCGAGGCGCCCGAGAGCGTGGTGACGCCAGCCGAGGTGCCACAGGTGCAGGGCCGCTCCATGCTGGTGCAGCGTCTTGAACCCATCGCCATCGAGGCCGTGGTGCGCGGCTATCTGGCGGGCAGCGGCTGGAAGGAATACCAGGCGAGCCGCACGGTCTGCGGCGTGGCGCTGCCCGCGGGGCTCACCAACGCCGCGCGCCTGCCCCACCCCATCTACACCCCCGCGGCCAAGGCGGCCTCGGGGCACGACGAGAACATCACCTTCGAGAAGACGGTGACGATGGTGGGCGCAGATCTGGCGGGCCGCATCCGCGACACCGCCATTGCGCTGTACGAGACCGCGGCCGCCTACGCGCTCACGCGCGGCCTGATCATCGCCGACACCAAGTTCGAGTTCGGCCTGGCCAGGGACGGCAGCCTCGTGCTCATGGACGAGGTGCTCACGCCAGACAGCTCGCGCTACTGGCCCGTGGAAGGCTACGAGGCGGCGCTGGCCGCGGGCGCCAACCCGCCGAGCTACGACAAACAGTTCGTGCGCGACTGGCTGGAGCAGGCGCAGGTGGACGGCCGGCCCTGGAACAAGACCGCGCCCGCACCGCATCTGCCGCCGGACGTGATCGAGAAAACCGCCGCCAAGTACCGCGAGGCTTTCGAGCGCCTCACTGGCTGATCTCCGCCGCGGGCGGCAGGGGCGCCAGGCCCCGCTCCTCGGCCTGCAGGCGCAGCAGCGGCGTGCCGTCGCTCGCACGCAGCTCCAGCATGCGGCCGCGCTGCACGTACGCCGCGACCTGGGGCAGGCGCTCGAAAAGCGCCGCCTCGGCCAAACCGCCATCCAGGCAAAGCCTGAGCGACGCACTCAAGTCGATGAACCTCAGGCGGTCGCCGTCCAACCGGTACCGCCCCGCAAGGCGATTGCACCCGCCCGAGCCGCTCAGGCGCGCCTCACCCGCGTGCAGCAGCAGGTGCGCGGGCTGGGCGTGGGCAGCCGGCGCACCCACGGCCCCGGGAGCATCCACAATGTCCACGAGCCGCCACCAGGTCTGGCGCAGCGCCACCGTGGCCCGCGCCGTGGCGGGTAGCGGCGGCACGCGCGCCAGCAGCACGTCGACGCGGCGCAGCCCGGGGTCGAGCAGCACGGGCACGTCGCGCTCGGTGGCGAGCAGCCGCCGCTCGTCGACCGACACGCTGGCGCGCACACGGTAGCGTGCGCCGGGCTCGATCTGCGCCTGCCGGTAGGCCAGACGCAGGGCATAGGGCGGTGCGCCTGCGTCATCCAGGCGCTGGCGCGCGAGCACCGTGGGCGGTGCGCCGTCGCCGTCCCAGCGCAGCAGCGCCGCCTCGAAGACGACAGGCGCAGGGAGGGCGACCGGCTGGCGCGTGACGACCGCGCCCGCGATCCACGCGTCGGGGGATGGCACGCTCGCGCAGCCAACGAGCCAGAGCGCCGCGAGCAGCGCCCCGGCGCCTGCCCGGCGCGCGCGCATCAGCTCAGCACGACGCTGGACAGCCGCCTGCGGTAAGTGGCCACCACAGGGTCTTGCGGCGGAATCTGGCCGTCGGCCACCTTGACCTCGGGCGGCTCGATCAGATCGAGAATGGCGACATAGGCCTTGCGCGCCGCGCCCTCGTTCCAGCCCTTGTCGCGCATGAGGATTTCCAGCAACTCATCCATCGCGTCCGTGAAGCGGTGCAGGGCCAGCAGGATGCGCGCGCGGTCCAGCCGAGCCTCGAAATCGCGCTTGTTGGCCGCGATCCGGCCATCGAGCGCGACGATGGCGCTCTCGCCCCCGGGCTGGGCGGCGAGGAAGTCGATGGCATTGATCCACAACTGCAGCGCCGCAAGCCGCCGCGAGATCTCCACCTTCGCGGCCACGGGCGCGAACGCCACCTTGGCGGCATCGAGTTCGCCGCGCTGCAGCAGCAGCTTGACGAGCCCGAAACGCGCATCGTCGTTGGCCGGGTCGGCCACCACCGCGTCCTGCAGCCTCTGCAGCGCATCGCCCGCATCGAGCGTGTCCGCCGCCGCATCTTCCTGCGCCTGCTCGGCCGGGGGCAGGTGCTTGTCCAGGAAGGCGCGCACCTGGCTCTCGGGCAGCGCGCCCATGAAACCGTCGACCGGCTGGCCATCCATCATCAGCACCACCGTGGGGATGCTGCGCACGCCGAACATCGCGGCGAGCTGCTGCTCCTGGTCGGAATCGATCTTCACCAGCTTGAAGCGCCCGGCGTAGTCCGTCTCGAGCTTTTCAAGGATGGGGCCCAGCGTCTTGCACGGGCCGCACCACGGGGCCCAGAAATCCACCAGCACGGGCACCTCGCTGGATGCGGCAATCACCTCGGCTTCGAAACTCGATACGGTGACGTCAATCATGGCTATGCTCCTGAAGAACGCTCCCGGCACACGGCATGCCGGGGAGAATAAGTTGATTGTCCGGCATCCGGGGCGTTGCGGACGGGCGCACGGGCCGCGTCGCCGACGACGCGACCGGCACGCTCGTAAAATCGGCACTCGTCGACAGCCCGGGCGCGCCACGCCGCGCCAAGCCCCATGAATCCCATCCAGATCGGCGTGGTCATGGGTTCTTCCAGCGACTGGGAGACCCTGCAGCACGCCGTCGCCATCCTGCAGCACTTCGCCGTGGCGCACGAGGCCCGCGTGGTCTCCGCGCACCGCATGCCCGACGAGATGTTCGCCTACGCCGAGCAGGCGGCGGCGCGCGGCCTCAAGGCCATCATCGCGGGCGCCGGCGGTGCGGCGCATCTGCCGGGCATGCTCGCGGCCAAGACCACGGTGCCGGTGCTGGGCGTGCCTGTCGCCAGCCGCCACCTGCAGGGCGTCGATTCGCTGTACTCCATCGTGCAGATGCCCAAGGGCGTGCCGGTGGCCACCTTCGCCATCGGACCGGCCGGGGCGGCCAATGCGGCGCTGTTCGCCGTGGCACTGCTGGCGGGCGAAGCACCGGCGCTGCGCGAGCGGCTCCAGGCCTACCGGCGCGAGCAGACCGCGGCCGCGCAGGCCATGCGGCTGCCACCGGCCGCGCCATGACGCAAGGCGTGATCCTGCCGGGCGCCACGCTCGGCGTGCTCGGTGGCGGGCAGCTCGGGCGCATGTTCGTGCACGCGGCGCAGACCCTGGGCTACTTCACCGCCGTGCTCGACCCCGATGCCGACAGTCCCGCCGGGCGCGTGAGCCACCACCACATCCGCGCCGATTACGAAGACACGCAGGGCCTGGACGAACTCGCCCGGCTGTGTGCCGCCGTCACCACCGAATTCGAGAACGTGCCCGCGAGCGCGCTGCGCACGCTCGCGCAGCGCATCGCCGTCTCGCCCGACGCCCATGCGGTGGCCGTGGCGCAGCACCGCGCACGCGAGAAGGCGCATTTCGTGCACTGTGGTGTGCCGGTGGCGCCGCATGCGGTGATCGAATCGCCCGCGCAGCTCGCGGCCGTCGATGCGGCGCTGCTGCCCGGCATCCTCAAAACCGCCACGCTGGGCTACGACGGCAAGGGCCAGGCGCGCGTGCAGACGCCCGCCGAGCTCGCCGCCGCCTGGGAACAACTCGCACGCGTGCCCTGCGTGCTCGAAAAACGCCTGCCACTGTCGCTGGAATGCTCGGTGGTTCTGGCGCGCGGGCGTGATGGCACCGTGGTGAGCCTGCCGGTGCAGCGCAACCTGCACCGCAACGGTATTCTCGCGGTGACCGAGGTTTTTGATGGAAATCTGCCTCAAACCATTACCCAACAAGCGCTGGCAGCTGCCGAATCAGTAGCGCGAGGACTGGCTTACGTCGGTGTGCTCTGCGTTGAATTCTTCGTGCTGCAGGACGGCTCGCTCGTGGTCAACGAGATCGCGCCGCGCCCGCACAACAGCGGGCACTGGAGCATCGACGGCTGCGACGTCTCGCAGTTCGAGCTGCAGGTGCGCGCCATGACCGGCCTGCCGCTCGCGGCGCCGCGCCAGCACAGCCCGGCCGTCATGCTCAACCTGCTGGGCGACCTGTGGTTCGCGCACTCGGCCAGCGCCGCCACGCCGCCGTGGGACGCGGTGCTGCGCCTGCCTGGCGCCCACCTGCACCTGTACGGCAAGCGCGAGGCGCGGCGCGGGCGCAAGATGGGGCATCTCACCCTCACCGGCGCCACGCCCGAGGCGGCGCGCGCCACGGCGTTGCAAGCCGCACGCATCCTCGGCATCGACGCCTTCTGAGCCATGATGCTCGACGGTACGCTTCAAAGCTCCGTGCAGGCGGCCGTCGCGGCGCTGGCGCGCGGCGAGCTGCTGGGCCTGCCGACCGAAACCGTCTACGGTCTAGCAGCCAACGCCGATGACGAGGCGGCCGTGGCGCGCATCTTCAGCACCAAGGGCCGCCCCGCCAACCACCCGCTGATCGTGCACGTGGCCAGCCCCGAGGGCGTGGCGCACTACGCGCGCGAAGTGCCCGGCTTCGCGCAGCGGCTGATCGACGCCTTCTGGCCCGGCCCGCTCACGCTCATCCTGCCCCGGCGCGAGGGCGTGGCCCGCGCCGCCGCCGGCGGGCAGGACAGCATCGGCCTGCGCTGCCCCTCACACCCGGTGGCGCAGCGCGTGCTCGCGGCCTGCGCGGCGCACCAGCCGGCGCTCCACGGCCTGGCCGCGCCCAGCGCCAACCGCTTCGGGCGCGTGAGCCCGACGACGGCGGCGCACGTGCAGGAGGAATTCGGCGACGCGCTGCTGGTGCTCGACGGCGGCGCGTGCGCGGTCGGCATCGAATCGACCATCGTCGACTGCACGCGCGGCCAGCCCGTGCTGCTGCGCCCCGGCGTGCTAGACCCCGTGGATCTGGCCCGCGTCTGCGGCCAGCGCATCCTCTCGAAAGAGGAGCTGAGTGCGCATACCCCGCGGGCCTCGGGTACGCTTTTGGCACATTACGCGCCCAAGGCGACGCTGCGCCTGATGAGCGCTGGAGAACTGCAGGCGGGGCTGAACGTGCTCGGCGCCGACGCCGTGCACGTGGCCGTCTATGCGCGCAGCCGCCTGCGCCTGCCCACGCCGCGCATGCCCTTCGTCCGGATGCCCGAAGCCCCGACCGACGCGGCGCACGAGCTCTTTGCCCAGCTGCGCGCGTTTGACGAGCGCGGCGTGCGCCTGATCTGGGTCGAGGCACCGCCCGAAGACCCGGCCTGGGACGGCGTGCGTGACCGCCTGCAGCGGGCCGCTGCCGCCGGATGAGCCGCCCCGTGTCCCTTACACTCGCCCCCAATCTTTTGGAGAATCACCTCATGGCAGCACTTTGGTTGCGCCGCTCCCTTCTGGCCGCGGCCTGCGTCTCGACCGCCTGGCTGGCCGCCTGCGGCTCCAGCGTCGAAAAAGCCTTCGTCCCCCAACGCATGATCGCCTTCGGCGACAGCATGGCCTACCTGGGCGACGCCACGGGCAGCGGCCGTTACACCGTCAATGACGGCAGCGTGAACAACTGGATGGTCCAAGTCGCACAGCACTACGGTCTGACGCTTGCCTCGGCCGCCGCCGGCGGCATGAGCTACGCGCAGGGCAACGCCCGCGTCATCGCCAAGCCCGACGCGGCCGGCAATGCCACCACCGCGACGGTTGCCGAGCAGGTGGACCATTTCCTCGCCACCCAGACAGTGCAGCCCAAGGACATGGTGATGATCAGCGCCGGCACGGCCGATCTCATCGTCGGCATGCGGGCGGTGCAGGCCGGCACCCAGACCGCCGCCCAGTACCTCGCGCAGGCCACGCAGGCCGGCGCCGATCTGGCCGCGCAGGTGCGTCGCCTGTCGGAAGTGAATCTGCACGTGGTCGTCGCCGGGGTCTACCGCCTCGGGCGCACGCCCTGGGCCACGACGCTGGGGCAGCCAGACCTGCTCACCAATGCCAGCGATGCCTTCAACAACAGTTTGCTGCTGAACATCCAGGACCTGGGCGCGAACGTGCGCTACGTGGAAATGGCGGGCTACGTGAACCCGATCAACGACACCTTCCACCGCCCCTGGAACTATGTCGGCTTCGCCAACAGCGTGAGCCCCGTCTGCACCTCGGTCGATGCGGGGCCTGGCATAGGCATCGGTGCCGGACAGGTCAATTCCTCGCTGTGCACGAGCAGCACGCTGGTCGGCGGCGCCGACCCCAACACCTACGAGTTCGCCGATCAGGTCTACGTCTCGCCGGCCTCGCAGCGCCAGCTGGGCGACCACGCCTACAACGACGTGCTGCGCGAGACCTGGTAAGCCAAAGAGCCCGCCCCATGAAAAAACGCACCCTCGGGTGCGTTTTTTCATGGCGGCGTGCCGTGCCTACTTGCGCGCCATCACGCGCATCATCTCCAGGCATTTGTTGGAGTAACCCCATTCGTTGTCGTACCAGACGACGAGCTTGACGAAGTTGTCGTCCAGCGCGATGCCCGCATCGGCGTCGAAGATCGAGGTGCGCGCGTCGCCGCGGAAGTCGGTGGCCACGACCTTGTCCTCGGTGTAACCCAGGATGCCCTTGAGCGCGCCCTGGCTCTGCGCCTTCATCTCGGCCTTGATCTCGTCGTAGGTGGCGCCCTTTTCCAGCTCCACCGTCAGGTCCACGACCGAGACGTCGGACGTGGGCACGCGAAAGCTCATGCCGGTGAGCTTCTTGTTGAGCGCCGGAATCACCTTGCCCACCGCCTTGGCCGCTCCGGTGCTGCTGGGGATGATGTTTTCCAGAATGCCGCGCCCGCCGCGCCAGTCCTTGTTGCTCGGGCCGTCCACGGTCTTTTGCGTGGCCGTGGCCGCGTGCACCGTGGTCATCAGGCCGCGCTTGATGCCCCACTTGTCGTGCAGCACCTTCGCCACGGGCGCGAGGCAGTTGGTCGTGCACGAGGCGTTGGAGGCAATCGCCTGCCCGGCGTATTCCTTCTCGTTCACGCCGAAGACGAACATCGGCGTGTCGTCCTTGCTGGGCGCGGACATCAGCACCTTCTTCGCGCCCGCATCGATGTGCTTCTGCGCCGCTTCCTTGGTCAGGAACAGGCCCGTGGATTCAAGCACGATGTCGGCGCCCACCTCGCCCCACTTCAGGTTGGCCGGGTCTTTTTCGGCCGTCAGGCGAATCTTCCTGCCGTTGACGATGAGCGTGTGGCCGTCGACCGAGACCTCGCCCTCGAAGCGCCCGTGCACGCTGTCGTGCTTGAGCATGTAGGCGAGGTAATCGGGTTCGAGCAGGTCGTTGATGCCCACGACCTCGATGTCGGGGAAGTTCTGCACCGCCGCGCGCAGCACGTTGCGACCGATGCGGCCAAAGCCGTTGATGCCAATCTTGATCGTCATAGCCTCAATCACTCCAGAGTTGCCGAAAAATAATCATTTGCGCTTGAGCGCCGCGCGCACCGTGGCGGCGACGTTCTCGGGCGTGAAACCGAAGTGCGGCAGCAGCACCTTGGCCGGGGCCGATTCGCCAAAGCGGTCCAGCCCCACCACCGCCGCGCAGCCGTACTTCCACCAGCCGTCGGTCACGCCCATCTCCACCGCGATGCGCGGCAGGCCCTCGGGCAGCACCAGTTTCTTGTATTTGACGCTTTCGCGGTCGAAGGCGGTGGTGCTCGGCATGGAGACCACACGCACGGCGATTTTTTGGCTGGCCAGCAGTTTTTGCGCGGCCAGCGCCAATGACACCTCGGAGCCCGTGGCGATGATCACCGCCTGCGCCTTTTTCTTCAGGCCCACGTCCTGCGGCTCGGCCAGGATATAGGCGCCGCGCGAGATGTCGCCCAGCGCCTTCTTGGGCAGATAGGGCAGGTTCTGGCGCGACAGCAGCAGCGCCGTGGGCCGGTGCGCATGGGTCAGCGCCACGCTCCAGGCCACCGCGGTCTCGGCCGTATCGGCCGGGCGCCACACGTCCAGCCCCGGAATCAGCCGCAGGCTGGCTGCATGCTCCACCGGCTGGTGCGTGGGGCCGTCCTCGCCCAGGCCGATCGAGTCGTGCGTGAGCACGTGCACCACGCGCAGACGCATCAGCGCCGCCATGCGGATCGCGTTGCGGCTGTAGTCGCTGAACGTGGCGAAGGTGCCGCCGTAGGGAATGAAGCCGCCGTGCAGCGCGATGCCGTTCATCACGGCGGCCATGCCGAACTCGCGCACGCCATAGTTGATGTGCCGGCCCGTGCGCCCCGCCTCGTCGCGCACCACGGCGCCCGTGGCGTCGAAGCGCAGCTGCGGCGTGCTCTTCGTGTTCGTGAGGTTGGAGCCCGTGAGATCGGCGCTGCCGCCCAGCAGCTCGGGCAGCCTGGCGGTGAAGGCTTCGAGCGTGATCTGGCTCGCCTTGCGGCTGGCCACGGTCTCGGCCTTGGTGTGAGCTTCGACCACGGCATCGACGGCGGTCTGTGCGAAGTGTTTCGGCAGCTCGCCCGCCATGCGCCGCGTGAACTCGGCGGCGAGTTCCGGATAGGCCTTGGCGTAGGCGGCGAAGCGCTTGTTCCATTGGGCCTCGCGCTGGGCGCCCTCGCGTTTGGCGTCCCAGTCCTTGTAAACCTGCGCCGGGATTTCGAACGGGCCGTGCTTCCAGCCGAGCTGCGCGCGCGTGAGCGCGATCTCGTCGGCGCCCAGGGGCTCGCCATGCGCCTTGGCGGTGTTCGCGCGGTTGGGGCTGCCGTGGCCGATGTGCGTCTTGCAGATGATGAGCGTGGGGCGATCGGTCTCCTCGCGCGCCTGCGCGATGGCGGCAGAGACGATGTCGGGGTTGTGCCCGTCGATCGGGCCGATCACGTTCCACTGGTAAGCGTTGAAACGCTGCGCCACGTCGTCCACGTACCAGGGGCTGACCTTGCCGTCGATGCTGATGCCGTTGTCGTCGTACAGCGCGATCAGCTTGTTCAATTTCCACGCACCGGCGAGCGCGCAGGCCTCGTGGCTGATGCCCTCCATCAGGCAGCCGTCGCCGAGGAACACATAGGTGTGGTGATCGACCACCGTGTGCCCCTCGCGGTTGAACTCGGCCGCCAGCAGCTTCTCGGCCAGCGCCATGCCCACGGCATTGGCCGTGCCCTGGCCCAGCGGCCCGGTGGTGGTTTCCACGCCCGGCGTCACGCCCACTTCGGGGTGACCGGCGGTCTTGCTGTGCAGTTGGCGGAAGTGCTTGAGCTCGTCCATCGGCAGGTCGTAGCCGGTGAGGTGCAGCAGCGCGTACAGCAGCATCGAGCCGTGGCCGTTGGAGAGCACGAAGCGGTCGCGGTTGGCCCAGTGCGGATTCGCCGGGTTGTGCGCCAGATGCCGCCCCCACAGCGCGACGGCCATGTCGGCCATGCCCATGGGCGCGCCGGGGTGGCCCGAGTTGGCGAGTTGAACGGCATCCATTGCGAGCGCGCGGATCGCGTTCGCCATCAGTGAGGCATTGGCCATGCGGGAAACGCGCCACGCGGCGCGCGGGGGAAAAGGACGGCGGGTATTTTACCGGCGCGGTCGCCTCAGGCCGGGTAGGCATCCCTGGAGCCTGTCCAGCCACCTCACCTGGGCCACAGCGCCCACAGCCGCAACCCCTGCTTGAGCCGCCCGGCCAGCGCGCCCGCCTCGGCGCCCGAGCCGGCGAAGTAATCGGCCCGCACCGCGCCGACGATGGCGCTGCCCGTGTCCTGCGCCATCACCAGGCGTTCAAGCCGCGCCGTCGGCCCGTTGCTCACCAGCCAGACCGGCGTGCCGTAGGGGATGCTGGTGCGATCCACGGCAATCGAACGGCCCGACGTGAGGGGCACGCCCTGCGCGCCGCGCGGACCGGATTCGGCGGCGATGGCGTCCAGTGGCTCCTCGCGAAAGAACACGTAGCGCGGGTTGGCCCAGAGCATTTCCTGCACGCGGGCGGGATTGGCCTGCGCCCAGGCGCTGATGCCAGGCCAGGTAGCGTCGCGCACCAGGCCTCGCTCAAGCAGCCAGCGGCCCACGCTCTGGTAGGGCTGGTTGTTGGTGCCGGCATACGCCAGGCGCACCAGGCGGGTGCTGCCGTCCGCCTCGTGCAGGCGCAGGCGCCCCGTGCCCTGGATGTGCAGCACCATGGCCTCGATGGGGTCGCGCACCCAGGCGATCACGCGGCCCGCGAGCTGTGCCTGCGCCTCGGGCAGCGTGTCGATCTGCTGGCGCGTGTACCAGGGCTGCTTGGCGGGCAGGCCGGACGGGGGCGCGTAGATCGGCACCTCGTAGCCATTGCCGCGCACGCGCGCGCCGTCGAGCTCGGGCTCGAAATAGCTGGTGAGCAACCCGTCGGGGTTGCCGTCGGCCGCCTCGATGCGGTAGGGACGCAGACGCTCCTGCATCCAGGCGCGCTGCTCGTCGTCGCTGGCGATCGACAAGCGCCGCACCTCGGGACACAGCGGCGCGAACGCGGGTGCGGGGCGCTCGCAATTGCGCAGCCACGCGTCCCAGGCTTCGTGCAGGGCGTCGCGCGGCCAGCCGGGCAGCTCGCTCCAGTCTGCCGGCACCCAGCGGCTGCGGTAGGGCGCGAGGGTGCCGGGCACGGCGGTGGGGCCGCCCAGGGGGCCGAGCTGGGGCGGACCGACCGTACCGATGGACTCGGCCCCGCCCGCGGGCGCGGGGGGGCGCGTGCCGCATGCGGCGAGCACTCCTACAATGAAGAATCCGATGGTGAGACGCAAGAGGCGCAACGACATGCTGCTGATTTTCCTTGAAGCGATGCTCGCGCTCGTGCTGTTCTTGCTGCTGATCTGGTGGACGATGTTCTCGGGCCGCAAGGGTGGCGAACTGCACCGCGATGCCGACGACACGCCAGACGCCCAACCACCGGGCAAGGATCCCAAGCCATAGCGAAAGGAAGGACATCATGCGCCACAACGCCACACTCTCGATCATCGCCGCGGCCGCCCTGCTCACGGGCTGCGCCAACATGAGCGACACCCAGCGCCACACCGCGACGGGCGCGGGCATAGGCGCGCTCGGTGGCGCGGCCATAGGCGCGCTGACCGGTGGCTCCGCCGGCACCGGTGCCGTGGTCGGCGCCGGGGTGGGTGCGCTGGGCGGCTACATCTGGTCGCAGCACATGGAGCAGCAAAAGCGCGACATGCAGGCGGCCACGCAGGGCAGCGGCGTGACGGTGTCGCAGACGGCGGACAACCAGCTCAAGCTGGATATCCCGAGTGACATCTCGTTCGCCACCGGCCGCGCGGACATCGAACCCAATTTGCGCACCGTGCTCGACCGCTTCGCACAGAGCCTGCGCGCCAACCCCGGCACCGAGGTACGCATCATCGGCCACACCGACTCGACGGGCTCGGACGCGGTCAATGACCCGCTGTCGGTGGCGCGCGCCAGCAGCACGCGCAACTACCTGACCGATCGCGGGGTGGACCCGGCGCGCATCCAGGTGGCGGGGCGCGGCTCGCACGAGCCCATCGCCAGCAACGCCACGGCCGAGGGCCGCGCGCGCAACCGCCGCGTCGAGATCTACGTGGGCGAGCGTCAACGCGGGTAGGCGCGCCCTGCATGGGGAAGGCACGCCACGCCGCAGACCACCCCGGGCAGGAATGCGACGCCCGCGCGGGGCTTGTTCTGCGTTGCCTTAAAGCACGCGGTGGTCGAGCGCGGGCAGCTGAGCGCGCACCTCGCGCAGGCGCCCCGCATCGAGCCCGGCCAGCACCACGCCCGCGCCTTCGGCCTGCTGCGCCAGCACCTCACCCCAGGGGTCGACGACCATGCTGTGGCCCCAGGTGCGCCGGCCGTTTTCATGCTGCCCACCCTGCGCGGCCGCGAGCACGAAAGCCTGGTTCTCGATGGCGCGGGCGCGCAGCAGCACCTCCCAGTGCGCGCGCCCCGTGGTCCAGGTGAAGGCGCTGGGCATGAGCAGCAGATCGCAGCCCGCCCGCGCATGCGCACGGTACAGCTCGGGAAAGCGCAGGTCATAGCAGACCGAGAGCCCCACGCGCCAGCGCGTGCCGTCGCGCGCGGCAAGGTCGAAATGCACCGGCGCATCGCCCGGCTCGATGCTGCGCGCCTCGTGAAAGTGCTCGTCGCCGCGATCGAAGCCGAAAAGGTGGATCTTGTCGTAGCGCGCCACGCACGCGCCCCGCGGGTCAAAAACCAGCGAGCTGTTGCGCACGCGCGCCGCATCGTGGCTGGTGAGCGGCAACGTACCGCCCACGAGCCACAGCCCGCACTCGCGCGCGGCCTGCGCAAGAAAGCGCTGCACCGGGCCGTCGCCAAAGGGCTCGGCCAGCGCCAGCTTGTCCTGGTCGCTCGCGCCCATGAGACAGAAGTACTCGGGCAGCACCGCCAGCTCGGCGCCCGCCTGCGCGGCCTGCTCCAGCAGGTCGCGCGCGTGCGCCAGGTTGTCGGTCAGCACTTGGCCGGAAACCATCTGCAGGGATGCGGCTTTCATGGGGTGTCTCCTTTCCCGGTCGATGCATCGGTGCTGCCCGGTTCGATCTGCGTCACCTGCGGATCGCTCCAGGTGCCCTCGATGCGGAATTCCCGCGTCGCGGCCTTCACGAGTTTGTCACCGAGCACGGCCTGCGCCAGGAAACTGCTCAGGCCCACCACGGGGTTGATGACCGTGGCGATGAGCGAGGCCGTGAGCGTGTTGAGCTGAGGCACCACCACCACATGCAGGTCCTCGGTCTCATTGGCAATGTCGGCGTGGCCTTCCATCAGCACGGCGGCGTTCACGCCCTTCATCTGCAGGTTGTTGGTGCGCGCGATGCCCCTGTCGATCTGCACATCGGCACGCACGAAGTCGAAGGCGAACCCGGCGCTGAAGATATCGCGGAAATCGAGCGTGAGCCGCCGGGGCAGCGCCTGCAGGCTGAGCACCCCCAGCAGCTTGGAGATGCCCGGATCGGCCTTGAGGAACTGGCCGGCCGTCATGTCCAGCTTCATCTGCCCGGTCATGCTCGCGTAGTCGGGAGCAACCGGCGAGCCGAGCCAGCCGATCTGCCCATCGAGCTCGCCCGCGCCCCGGCTCACCACGCCGGGCATGCCCATGCGGGTCAGCAGCTCACCCGAGTCGCGCACCTTGAGCGCGAACTTGAGCGCGGTGCGCCGCCGCGCGTTGGGCCCGGCGTTGCCCAGCAGCGCCCAGTTGCCGCTGGAGGTGAAGCTGGCCTCGGGCATCTCCAGGTTCAGGCTGGAGAGGCGCCACTCGCGCTGGCCGTCGGCGCTGGCGCGATTGCTCGCCTGCAGCGTGAGCTGGCCCAGACGTTTGCCGCGCAGCTCGAAATCCTGCGCCTGCACATCCAGCGCGGGCAGCTCGCTGAGATCGCCCCCGTCCAGCAGCGCATCCACCTGCGTCTCATCCGTCCTGGGCAGCGCCAGGCGCGACAGGCGCGCATGCACCAACCCCTGCGGCGCGGTCGCATCGGGCGCACGGTAGGCGATGCGGCCCTCGAGTTCGCGCGCCGATACCTGCGCGCTCCAGCTCTTGTCCTGCGCCTGCGCCTGCGCCACCACGTCATGCAGCGTGCGCTGCTTCCAGGTAAGCGCGCCCACGCGCAGATCGACGCTGTGCGGCTCCCAGGGCGAGGGGGGCGCGGCAGGTGCGGTGGAGGAACCGCCCGCCAGAGCGCTCCAGGCATCAAGGTCCAGCGTCTGCAGCGCCACATGCGCCTGCACGCCACGACCCGCGGGCTGCGCCGCCACGCCCGGTCCGAGCACGATGGTGCCCGCCAGCACCGGCGGCGCGCCCGCCCCGTCGGCCGCGATCGCGCGCAGGTAATTGAAGGCGAAGACCTCCCCCACCGTGAGCCGCAGGTTCTCCCGTGCGAGCTCACCCTTGCCGGGGCCGGTCAGCAGCCGGGTTTCGTAGCGCACCGGCAGGGCCTGGTCAGCCGACTTGGTCAGGGGCGCGGGCAGATCGAGCGCCATGCCCTGCAGGTCGGTGGTGACGAGCAGTTCGGGCACGCCCTCGCGCACACCCAGCGTCAGCGCATAGCGGCTGGCGCCGTGCGATCGCGCCGCCAGCGCGGCCAGTGTCCGGTCGCCCGCCGCGGCCTGGCGCAGGCCCTCGGCCGTGGCCGCGCCATCGGCCTGAATGCGCAGCTGTGGCACCGCGCCCTTGACCTGTGGGCGCAGCCCACCGCTGAGCTGCACCTCGCCGCCGAGCGCCTGGGCGCGCACCTGCTCCAGCTCGAAACCGCGCTCGGAAAATTTCACGACACCGCGCGCCTGCGTCAGCGGCGGCGCCGCGCGCGCCACGCGCACTTCGTTGCCTGAAAGCGTGATGCGGCCCTCCACCTGGCTTTTCGCCATGGCCTCGATGGGCAGGCGCAGCTGCAGCCGCAAGGCGGCATCCCCGGTGCCGGTCATCGCGTCGAGCGTGCCGTCGGTGAGCTGCGCCACCTGCGAGCCGCGCACGAAGGACAGCATGTCGGCCAGCGGCCCGCGCACATCGCCCTGAACCTCCACCAACGGCCTGGACAGGTCCGCGATCCGGGCGCTGACCTGCTGCACTTTCAGCAGCTTCGCGCCCTCGACGTGCCCGGACGCCCCGTTGACGCGCATGCCTGCCCGGTCGAACACCAGCGAGCCCGACAGCCCCGCGAGCGCCGGCCAGGGCTTGTCGCCCGGTTCCGCAAGTGCCGTAGGCACGTAGACCAGCGTGGTGTCCTTGACCTGCGCGGCGATGTGAAATTCACCGCTCTTGTCCTCGTCGAAAGGCATATGGCGCAAATCGCCCTTGACGCGAAATTTCACGTCGCTGCTCGTGCCGGCGGTGATGGCATCGCGCACGTAGCGGCGCGCATCGTCCCCCACGGCCAGCGGCAGATAGCGGTACACGCGCGTGCCGTCGGCGCGCGTGAGGCTGCCCGACAGATCGAGCACGCCGGGCAGGTAGGCCTCGTCGCTCTCGCCCGTGTGCCAGTGCAGCCGCGCCTGGCCCTGCGCATCGGCATTGGCAAAGCGCAGGTCGTCGCTCTGCACCGCGATGCGCGCGCCATCGATCTGCCAGCGCACCGTGGCGTCCAGGGTTTGCACCGGCACGCACGGGTCCGCGAACACGCCCGGCAGCAGCAGCGCGCCATCGGCGATCGACAGGCTCGCGCTGCCGCCCGCCTGCGTGAGTTCGAAGCGGCCCGCGGCGCCGCGCAGGCCGAACGCCTTGGGCGCGCAATCGGTGGCGCTGGCGGCCGCGTTGGGGCTGGCGTTGGCGGCCAGCGCCAGCGCCGACACGCGCCCCTTGGCGCTGTAGCCGGTCAGCGCGTCCGGTGCGCCCTGCCAGCTCGCCTGCAGCTGCTGCACCCGCCCCTCGGGGGCGTAGCGCTCCAGCGCCTCGCGCAGCTCACGATCGAGCGGCACGCGCGTGGCAATGCGTGCGAGCAAGGCCAGGTCCAGCACGTCGGCATGCAGCTCGCCGCGCTGCGCCGCCCCCGTGCCCTGCGTGCGCAAGGCCAGCGAGCCGCTTTGCCAGGCCAACCCGTCATCGGTGAGGAAATGCAGATCGCGCGCCGACAGATCAAGCCCCCCCGGCAGGGGCTGCAGCGTCACGCGCGCGCCCAGCTCATCGAGCGCCAGCGGCTGCAGGGCCCGACCCCACTGCATGCGCACCTGCTGCATCGCCACGTCGGAGACCGCGCGCACGAGCCGCCCCTGGCGTACGTCGGCCCAGGCGCGCAGCGCGCCCTGGCCCGCGTCCAGCGTCATGCCACGCAAGTCCACGTGGGGCGCGAGCTGCGCCAGATCGACGCGAGGCCACTCGACGTACCACTGGCCGCTCCAATGCGTCCAGGCCCTGCCCAGCGGATCCCACAGCGGCTCCTGCAGCTGCGCCCGCAGCGACAGCCGATCGCCCCAGGACGCGGGCGGTGTCGCGTCCACGCGCAGCGCGTGACGCCATGGGCCGCCGCGCATCACCAGATTCACATCGCCGAACGTCACGGCGGGCTGCGCGCGCTGCTCGTCGAGCCACTGCACCTCGCCGCCCTGCACCACCACCTCGGCCTGCGACAGCAGCCAATCGAGCGTCGCGCCGTCCCCCTGAGCCCCCTGCACCGGCTGGCCCGCAACGAACAGGCGCCCAGCCGTATCGCGGCGCGCCTGCAGCCGGGGTGCTTCGATATAGAGCTGCTGCAATCCCAGGTGCAAGGCCGAGCGCGGCGAGAGCGTGATCACCACGCGAGGCAGGCGCAAGGCCTCATGGCCCTGCGCATCGAGCAACTGCACGCCTTGCAGTTCAAAGGTGGGAAACACCCCTTCGCTGCGCGCCGACAGGTGCTGCACGCGCACCGCAAGCCCGAGCCGCTGCTGCGCCTGCTGCTGCAGCAGCGGGCGAAAATCGTCGATGCGCGGCACAATCCAGAAATGGAGCAGCGCCCACGCCAGTACCAGCATCAGCCAGAACGTCAGCAAGCCTGCGAGAACCCATCGTGCCGTGCTCGCCAAAAAACGGAGCCAGCGGGGGGGATGTGTGAACGCCTCGGTCATGACGGTGGGTTGCAATGTCAGGAATTATGACCCGCTGCCCGTGATGACCCACCTGTTCACAGCCCCCCACGACAGACGCCGCGCGCATGCACCGTGCGGGCTGCGCCAACGATGACGTCCGCTCTTGAGGTCACCGCCAGCGCGGGCGGCCTGGCCAGCCACTCGCGCCTGTACCAGCGCCTGCACCGGCGCTACGACCAGGCGTGGTCGCTGCTGGCGCCCGGCATGCCGGGGCGCGACGCGATGGCGGCCGCGTGCGAGCGGCTGCTTGCCCAAGGCAACGATCTGGCCAGCAGCCTGCGCATCCTGCGCCAGCTGGTGATCGAGCGCCTCATGGTGCTCGATTGCGAGCAAGGCGCACCGCTCGATGGCATCTGCGCCGCGCTCACCACCCTGGCCGAGGTGGCACTGGACCGCGCCGGCACGCAGGCACGCACCGAGCTGGATGCGCTGCACGGCGCGCCGCTGAGTCCCGAGGGCGAGCCGGTGCAACTGTGGACCCTGGGCATGGGCAAGCTTGGCGCGCGCGAGCTCAATGTCTCCAGCGACGTCGATCTGATCTTCATCTACGAGTGCGACGGCGAGACGGCGGGCCTGGCCGACGGGCGCGGCAAGCTGTCCAACCACGAGTATTTCGTGCGCGCCGTCAAGCGCATCAGCGCGCTCATCGGCGAGCAGACGGCCGACGGCTTCGTCTTTCGCGTCGATCTGGCGCTGCGCCCGCATGGCAACTCGGGGCCGCTGGCCATTTCACTGCCCGCGCTGGAAGATTACCTGCGGCTGCACGGGCGCGAGTGGGAGCGCTTTGCCTGGCTCAAGAGCCGCGTGGTCGCGCCGCGCGCCTGCCTGTCCTCGCCCAACGTGCAGGCGCTGCGCCAGGTGGTACTGCCCTTCGTGTTCCGGCGCTACCTCGATTACGCCGTCTTCGACGCGCTCAGGGCGCTGCACCGCCAGATCCGGCAGGACGCGCAGCGCCGCTGCGCCGGCCACCCCGAGCGCGCCAACGACGTCAAGCTCTCGCGCGGGGGCATACGCGAGATCGAATTCACCGTGCAGCTGGTGCAGGTGGTGCGCGGCGGACAGTTCCCCGAGCTGCGCTGCCGCCCCACGCTCGAAGCGCTGCAGCGCCTGACCCGCGCCGGCCTGATGCCGGCCGAGAGCGGCGAGGCGCTGGCGCAGGCCTACGTATTTCTGCGCCGCGTCGAGCACCGCATCCAGTACCTGGACGACCAGCAGACCCACGTGCTGCCCGTGAACGACGAGGACGTAACCTGGATCGCACACAGCATGGGCCTGGGCTGCTGCGAATTCCTGCGCCAGCTCGACACCCACCGCGAGCGCGTGGCGCACGAGTTCGATGAACTGCTGGGCGGTCCGCCGAAGAACTCCTGCTCCGGGCCCGGCTGCAAGCAAGCGGACGACGCGCCCGCGGACTGGGACGCCGTCCTGCAGCTTCAGCCCGCCGCCGTGGCCGCGCGCATGCGCCAGTGGCGCGAGCAGCCGCGCGTGCAGCAGCTCAGCGACAAGGCGACGGGCCGCCTGCTGCGCATCCTGCGCCAGACCGGCCAATGGCTGCAGGATGGCAGCGCCACCGAGACCGCAGCACTGCGTCTGCTCGACTGGCTGGAACTGCTGCTGCGCCGCGAAAGCTATCTGGCGCTGCTCGTGGAGCGCCCGCTGGTGCTGAACCGGCTCATCTCCCTGCTGGGCGCGGCGCGCTGGCCCGCGCACTACCTGCAGCAACACCCGGGCGTGATCGACGAACTGGCGAGCGAGGCCTTGTTCGGCGAGCGCTTCGACGCGCAGGCCTTCCGCCAGGAGCTGCACGAGCGCCGCGCGGCGCTGGCCTCCACCGGCGAGGACGACGAGGAGGCGCTGCTGAACCTGCTGCGCCGCGCCCACCATGCCGAGGTGTTTCGCACGCTGGCGCGCGACGTGGAAGGGCGCCTCACGGTGGAGCAGGTGGCCGACGATCTTTCGCTGCTGGCCGACACGCTGCTCAGCGTCACCGTGCACTGGTGCTGGGAGCACTTCAAGGGCCGTCACCGCGAGGCGCCGCAGCTGGCCATCATCGGCTACGGCAAGCTCGGCGGCAAGGAGCTCGGTTACGGCAGCGACCTCGATATCGTCTTCGCGTTCGACGACACGGCCGACAACGCCCCGGAGCTGTACGCCGCGTTCGTGCGCAAGCTCATGTCCTGGCTCACCGTGAAAACCGGCGAGGGCGACCTCTACGAAATCGACACGCAGCTGCGCCCCAACGGCAATTCGGGGCTGCTCGTCACCTCGTTCGACGCCTACGCCGCCTACCAGCAGCAGCGTGGCAGCAACACCGCCTGGACCTGGGAGCATCAGGCGATGACGCGCGCACGCTGCGTGCTCGGTTCGGACGCCCTGCACGCGCGCTTTGACGCCGTACGCGAGGCCGTGATCACCGCGCCGCGCGAACGGACGCAACTGGCGCGTGAAATCCTCGCGATGCGCGAGCGTCTGCGCGAGGCCCATCGCGCCAGCGGCGCGCTGTTCGACCTCAAGCACGGTCAGGGCGGCATGGTGGACGTGGAATTCGCCGTGCAATACCTCGTGCTCGCGCATTCGGCCGCGCACGCCGGGCTGCGCGAGAACAAGGGCAACATCGGCCTGCTCGAGCGCGCCGAGCAGGCGGGCCTGTTGCCGCCCGGCGTCGGGCACGCGGCCGCCGACGCCTACCGCACGCTGCGCCAGGCGCAGCACCGCGCGCGGCTGAACGAGGAGCCCACGCGCGTGCCGCCGCAGCAGCTGGCGCAGGAACGCCAGGCCGTGCTGGCGCTGTGGAACGCCGTATTCGCCGCGGGGGAGAGCGCAACGGGCTGAGCGGCCCAGGATTTTCAGGGTCGCCGTGATTTGCTGCGTTGCAGCAATGCACCTCGTAAAATCCGCCGTTTGGCTGCAACCACGTGAGCACGCCTGATTTGGCGCACCCACGAGGCGCGCCCGTACCGCGATAGGCATACATGATCGAACTGCGGGACATCACCCAGATCTACCCTGGCCCGAACGGCCCCGTGACGGCGCTGCACCGCGTCGACCTGCGGATCGCCTCGGGCGAGGTGTTCGGCATCATCGGGCGCTCGGGCGCGGGCAAGAGCTCACTCGTGCGCGTCATCAATCTGCTCAACCGCCCGACACACGGACAGGTGTGGGTGGGCGGGCGCGAACTCACGCAGCTGCCCGAGGCCGAGCTGCGCGCCGCACGCCGCGAGATCGGCATGGTGTTCCAGCATTTCAACCTGCTGTCCTCGCGCACGGTGTACGACAACGCGGCGCTTCCGCTGGAACTGGCTGGCATGGACAAGGCGGCGATCCGTGAACGTGTGACGCCGCTGCTGGAACTGGTGGGACTGGCCGAGCTGGCCGACCGCTACCCGGCGCAAATCTCGGGGGGTCAGAAGCAGCGCGTGGGCATTGCGCGGGCGCTGGCGAGCCGCCCCAAGGTGCTGCTCTCGGACGAGGCCACGAGCGCACTCGACCCCGAGACCACGCGCTCCATCCTCGACCTGCTGCGCCGCGTCAACCGCGAGCTGGGTGTGACGGTAGTGCTCATCACGCACCAGATGCAGGTGATCAAACAGATCGCCGACCGCGTGGCGGTGATCGACGCCGGTCGCATCGTGGAAATGGGCCCGGTGCTGGAGCTGTTCACGCGCCCGCGCGAGGCGATCACGCGCAGCCTGATCGACGAAATCGTGCCGCAGACGCTGCCCGCCGCCGTGCTCGCCCGCGTGCGCGAGCTCGACCAGGGCCTGGCGCGGGACCACGCCGGGCGCCTCGTGCGTCTGACGTACGCGGGCGACCAGGCCTACGAGCCCATCCTCTCGCACCTGATCCGCGAGCGCGGGCTGGAGCTGTCCATCCTGCACGGGCAGATCGACGACATCCAGGGGCAGGCATTCGGCTCGCTCGCCGTTTACCTGAGCGGCACGCCCGCGGACATCGAACGCGCCACCCGGGACCTGCAGGCGCGCGGCGTGCTGGCGCAGGTGCAGGAAGCAGCGGTGACGGAGGGTCGCCATGTTTGACAACTTCACCCCCATGATGCTCGCGCTCTTCGGCACGTCGCTGTGGGAAACCGTGATCATGGTCGGCGTCTCGGGCGCGATCGGCGGCCTGCTCGGCATCCCGCTGGGCGTGTTCCTGCGTCTGACGGACCACAAGGGCATTCTGGGCAACCGCCCGGCCAACGTGGTGGTGGGCGGCCTCGTGAACGCGGTGCGCTCCACGCCCTTCATCATCCTGCTCGTGGCCATCATTCCGTTCACGCGCCTCGTCACCGGCACCTCGATTGGCACCTGGGCCGCGATCGTCCCGATGACGCTGGCGGCCGCGCCCTTCATCGCGCGCCTGGTGGAGACGGCGCTGCGCGAGGTCGACGCGGGTCTGATCGAAGCGGCGCAGTCCATGGGCGCGAGCACCTGGCAGATCGTCTGGAAGGTGCTGCTGCCCGAGGCGCTGCCCGGCATCGTCGCGGGGCTGACCATCGCGCTCGTGAGCCTGACCGGCTACTCGGCAATGGCGGGCGCGGTGGGCGGCGGGGGTCTGGGCGACCTCGGCATCCGCTACGGCTACCAACGCTTCCTGCCGGACGTGATGCTGGCCGTGGTGCTGATTCTCATCGTCTTCGTGCAGGGGCTGCAGAGCCTCGGCGACTGGCTGGTACGGCGCCTTTCGCACCGCTGAAACGACACATTCGTCATGTACTCATGGCGCATGTGTCGTTGTGCAGCGCAACATCAGCGACTAGCATCCAGGGTCTGATTTTTCGAGGTTCATCCATGTACTCCAAGCGCTCCTTCCTGCAAACCGCCCTGGCGCTCGCCGGTGCCGCCACTCTGGGGCAGGCCGCCCATGCCCAGGACAAGACCATCAAAATCGGCGTGACGGCGGGGCCGCACGCGCAGATCATGGAGCGGGTCAAGCAGGTGGCGGCAAAGGACGGGCTCAAGATCGACATCGTCGAGTTCAGCGATTACGTGCAGCCCAACGCGGCGCTGGCCTCGGGCGACCTGGACGCCAACAGCTATCAGCACAAGCCCTACCTGGACGCACAGATCAAGGACCGGGGATACAAGTTCTCGGTGGCCGCCAACACCGTGACCTTCCCGATCGGGCTCTACTCCAAGAAGATCAAGAAGCTCGCCGAGCTCAAGGAAGGCGCGCGTTTCGGCATCCCCAACGATCCGACCAACGGCGGGCGCGTGCTGTTGCTGCTGCAATCGCAGGGCCTCATCACGCTCAAGCCGGGCGCGGGTCTGAAGGCGACGCCGCTCGATATCGTCTCCAACCCGAAGAAGCTCAAGTTCGTCGAGCTCGATGCCGCGCAGCTGCCGCGCTCGCTCGATGATCTGGACGCCTCGGCGATCAACACCAATTTCGCGATCTCCGCCGGGCTGGACCCCAAGCGCGACGCCATCGCCATGGAAGACCCGGACGGCCCCTATGTGAATATCCTCGTCGTGCGCAGCGCCGACAAGGACGCGCCCTGGGTGGCCAGGCTGGTCAAGGCCTACCACAACGAGGAAATCCGCCAGTTCATCGACACCCAGTTCAAGGGCTCGATCATCGCGGGCTGGTGATCGGCGCGGGGCGAGCGCCTCGCTTCGCCTCGTCCAGGCAGCCGCACGCCGTTGGCGGGGCCATGTCCATGCGACACTCGGCGCTTTTGCACATCGACGGCGTATGCAGCGTCCCCTCCTGCCTCTCATCGCACTGATCGCGTCGCTCTGGCTGACGGGTGGCCACGCCGCCGACACCCCCGCCAAGGCGCAACCGGCGCTCACGGTCACCGTCACCCTCCCCGTGCGCGGCCTGCTGGCCGAGCACCTGACAGCCAACGGCAACATCGCCGCATGGCAAGAAGCGAGCGTGGGCGCGGAAATCGGCGGCCTGCGCATCGCACAGGTCCTGGCCAACGTGGGCGACACCGTGCGCAAGGGTCAGGTGCTGGCGCGCTTCGCCACCGACCTCGTCCAGAGCGACGTGGCGCAGGCGCGTGCCGCGCTCCAGCAGGCGCAAGCGGCCGTGGCCGAAGCGCAGGCCAATGCGGCGCGCGCCCAGGCGCTCGCCGGCAGCGGCGCGATGAGCGCACAGCAGATTCAGCAGTACGCCACAGCCGAGCAGAGCGCCAGCGCCAGCGTGGCGGCGGCGCAGGCCGCCCTGGGCACCCAGCTGCTGCGCCTGAAGCACACCGAGCTGCTCGCCCCCGACGACGGCATCATCTCCGCGCGCACGGCCACCGTGGGAGCGGTGGTGAACGTCGGCGCCGAACTGTTTCGCATGGTGCGCCAGGGGCGCCTGGAGTGGCGCGCGGAGGTGAACGCCTCCGAGCTGTCGCGCCTGCGCGTGGGCACCCGGGCCCTGATCTCCACCACGAGCGGCGCGCAGGTGCAAGGCCGGGTGCGCGTGCTCGGCCCGACGGTGGACCTGGCCACCCGCAACGCGCTGGTCTACGTGGACCTGCCCAGCCAACCCGATCTGCGCGCCGGTCTGTACGCCAGCGGCCAGTTCCTGCTTGGCGACAAGCAGGCGTTGTCGTTGCCGCTGTCGAGCGTGGTGGTGCGTGACGGCTTTCCCAGCGTGTTCGAGCTGCAGGGGGGTGACCACGTGGTGCTGCGCCGCGTGCGCACCGGCCAGCGTGTGGGCGACCGCATCGAAATCACCCGGGGCCTGGCCGAGAACGCCCGCGTCGTCGAGCGCGGCGGCACCTTTCTGAACGATGGCGACCTGGTGCACGTGGTCACGGATTCTGAACAAAAACAGGATCAAAGCAGCGCCAGCCAAGCGCAGACAGCTACGAAAACCAAGTAATCATGAACGTCTCTGCCTGGAGCATCCGCAACCCCGTTCCGGCGGCGATGCTGTTCGTGCTGCTCACGCTCGCGGGGCTGATGTCGTTCCGGTCCATGAAGGTGCAGAACTTTCCCGACATGGACCTGCCGGTGGTGATCGTCACCGCCATCCTGCCCGGCGCAGCGCCCGAGCAGCTCGAAAGCGACGTGGCGCAGCGCCTGGAAAACGCGATCGCCACCACGCAGGGGCTCAAGCACATCACGAGCACGCTGACCGACGGGCTGGTGACCATCGCCGCCGAGTACGTGCTGGAAAAGCCCGGCCAGGAAGCCGTGGACGACGTGCGCACGGCGGTGGCGCGCGTGCGCGCCGACCTGCCCGCCGACGTGCGCGATCCCATCGTCGCCAAGTTCGACCTCAACAGCCAGCCCATCCTCGCCTACGCGATCGCCTCCAGCCGCTGGAGCGACGAGGCGCTGTCCTGGTTCGTCGATGACACGCTGCAGCGACGCCTGCTGGCCGTGCCCGGCGTGGGCGCGGTCACACGCGTGGGCGGCGTGACGCGCGAGGTGCGCGTGCTGCTCGATCCGCTGAAGCTGCAGGCGCTGGGCGCCACGGCCGCCGAGGTCTCGCGCCAGCTGCGCCAGGTACAGCTGGAGAGCGCGGGCGGGCGCGCCGACCTGGGCTCGGGCGAGCAGCCCATGCGCACGCTGGCCACGGTGCGCACCGCCGAGGAGGTGGCACGCATCGAGATTGCGCTTTCGGGCGGACGCAAGGTGCGGCTGGACCGGCTCGCCAGCGTCAGCGACACCTTTGCCGAGCCGCGCGCCGCAGCGCTGCTGGGCGAGCAGAAGGTCATCGGTTTCGAGATTTCGCGCAGCAAGGGCGCCAGCGAAGTCGAAGTGGGCGCGGGCGTGCAGAAGGTGCTGGAAAAGCTCCAGGCCGACTACCCGCACCTGCAGCTGACCAAGACGGTGGACTTCGTCGATATCGCGCAGGACGAGTACGACAGCTCGATGCGCCTGCTCTACGAAGGCGCGCTGCTGGCGGTGGTCGTCGTCTGGCTGTTCCTGCATTCGGCGCGCGCCACGCTGATCTCGGCCGTGGCGCTGCCGCTGTCGATGATTCCGGCCTTCGTCGGCATGCAGTATCTGGGTTTCACGATCAACATCCTCACGCTGCTCGCGCTCTCGCTCGTCGTCGGCATCCTGGTGGACGACGCGATTGTCGAGGTCGAAAACATCGTGCGCCACCAGGGCATGGGCAAGACACCGTACCAGGCGGCGATGGAGGCGGCCGACGAAATCGGCCTGGCGGTGGTCGCCACCACCTTCGCGCTGATCGCGGTGTTCCTGCCCACGGCCTTCATGAGCGGCATCCCGGGGCGCTTCTTCAAGCAGTTCGGCTGGACCGCGGCGCTCGCCGTGTTCGCCTCGCTCGTGGTCGCGCGGCTGCTCACGCCCATGATGTGCGCCTACCTGCTCAAGCCGGTCAAGCAGGCGCACAGGGAGCCAGGCTGGCTCAGGTTGTACATGCACGCCGTCGGCTGGTGCCTGCACCATCGCTTCACCACGCTGGTGCTGGCGCTGCTGTTTTTCGTCGCCTCGCTCGCGCTCATTCCGCTGCTGCCCTCGGGCTTCATGCCGGCCGACAACAACGCGCAGACACAGGTGAACCTGGAGCTGCCCCCGGGCACGCTGCTGCCCGAAACCGAGGCGCTGGTGCTGCAAGCCGCCCAGCGCGCAATGAGCGTGGGCCACATCCAAACCATCTACAGCACCATCGGCGGCGGCAGCGCGGGCTCGGACCCGATGACGGGCAGCGGCGCGGCCGATCCGCGCAAGGCCACGCTCACGCTGCGCATGACCGCGCGCGGCGAGCGCCCGCCCAAGCAGGAGATCGAGCAGCGCCTGCGCGAGGTGATGCGCGACCTGCCGGGGGCGCGCGTGCGCGTGGGCCTGGGCGGCTCCAACGACAAATACATGATGACGCTCAGCAGCGACGACCCGGCCATGCTCGACCGCGTGGCGCGCGACGTCGAGCGCGGCATCCGCACCATCGCCGGCATCGGCGGCGTCACCTCCACCGCCAGCCTGGTGCGCCCCGAAATCTACGTACGCCCCGACTTCGCGCGCGCCGCCGACCTGGGAGTGACCAGCGCGGCGATTGCCGAAACCCTGCGCGTGGCCACCGTCGGCGACTACGAGCAGAACCTGGCCAAGCTCAACGTCGCACAGCGCCAGATCCCCATTCTCGTGCGGCTCGACGACGCGGCGCGCGAGGATCTGCACGTGCTCGAACGCCTGGCCGTTCCGGGCCAGAGGGGGCCGGTACGCCTGGGCGAGGTGGCCACGCTTTCGATGTCCGGCGGGCCGGCGGTGATCCGGCGCTACGACCGCTCGCGCAACGTGCGCTTCGAGATCGAGCTGGGCAGCCGGGGCCTGGGCGAGGTGACGCAGGCCGTGCGCGCGCTGCCCGCCGTGGCGCAGATGCCGTCGAGCGTGCACCTCGTGGATGTGGGCGACGCGGAGATGATGACCGAGCTCTTCGGCAGCTTCGGCATCGCCATGCTCACCGGCGTGGTGTGCATCTACATCGTGCTCGTGATGCTGTTCAAGGATCTGCTGCAGCCCTTCACCATCCTCGTGGCGCTGCCGCTCTCGCTGGGCGGCGCCTTCGTTGCGCTGATGCTCGCGCACCAGAGCTTTTCCATGCCCTCGCTCATCGGCCTGGTGATGCTCATGGGCATCGCCACAAAGAACTCCATCCTGCTCGTCGAGTACGCGATCACGGCGCGGCGCGAACTCGGCATGGGGCGGCTCGAAGCGCTGCTGGACGCCTGCCACAAGCGCGCACGCCCCATCATCATGACGACGCTCGCCATGGGCGCGGGCATGCTGCCCATCGCGCTCGGCCTGGGCAGCGCCGACATGAGTTTTCGCTCGCCCATGGCGATGGCCGTCATCGGCGGGCTGCTGACCTCGACGGTGCTGAGCCTGCTGGTGGTGCCGGCGGTGTTCACCTACGTCGACGATTTCGCGCAGTGGATCAAACGCCTCACCGGCTCGCACGGGCATGCGGGCGGCGCGCGGGCGCATCCGGACGGGGATAATGTCCCGCCGGGTACACCGACATGAATCTGGTCGCGATCGACATCGATTCCCTGCCCCTGGGCCAGCCGCTGCCGTTCGCACTGCGCTCGGCCAAGGGCACGCTGCTGGCGCCACGCGGCTACACCATCGCCTCGCGCGAGGAGCTCGACAGCTACAAGGGGCGTGGCATCGACATCTGCGTGGACACCGACGAAGCCTCCGCCAGCCACCGCAGCTTCATGAACCAGCTGCAGCAGATGCTGCGCAAGGACACGCCGCTGGGGCAGATCGCCGCGATGAAGCTCTCGCTGTCGGGGCGCGCCGTGCAGGCCCCCCGGCGTGAAGGCCCGCCCGACTGGCGCGAGCTGCAGCAGCGCGCCACCCAGCTGCTGTACACGCCCGCGCAGCCCGAGTTCCCGGAGCACCTCGCCCGCCTCGGGGTCGAGCTCGATCAGCTGTGCCGCGACAACCCGGACGCGGCGCTGCTGGCGCTGATCTTCCTCTCGGGCCAGCAGCCGCACCAGTACAGCGCCACGCACGCCATGCTCGTGGCCTGCGCCAGCATGCTGACCGCGCGCCAGACGCTGCAGTGGCCCGAACCTCAGGTGCTGCGGCTGGGCCGCGCAGCGCTCACGATGAACGTGGCCATGTCCGAGCTGCAGGACACGCTGGCACGCCAGACCGAGGCGCTAACGGGCGATCAACTGCAGGCCATCCAGGAACACGCCCACCGGTCCGAGGCGCTGCTGCGCCAATGCGGCGTGCGCGATGCGGTCTGGCTGCAGGCGGTGCGCCAGCACCACCAGCTCGCCAGCGGTCCGCTGGCCGAGCAGGACGCAGCCGGGCAGATGGCCCGGCTGATCCAGCGCGCCGACGTGTTCGGCGCCCGCATCGCGCCGCGCGCCACGCGCCGTGCCATGCCCGTCACGGCCGCCGTGCAGGCCAGCTACTACAACGAGCGGCGCGAGGTCGACGACGCCGGCGCGGCGCTGCTGCGCACGCTGGGGGTGTACCCGCCGGGGGCTTTCGTGCGCCTGGCGAGCGACGAGGTCGCCGTGGTGCTGCGCCGCGGCGCCAGCGCCACCACGCCGCGCGTGGCAGTGGTGATCGGCCGCTCGGGCATGCCCACGGGCGAGCCCATCCCGCGCGACACGGCCCAGGCCGCGTACAAGATCACCGCGTCGCTGGCGCCCCACGAGGTCCGCCTGCAGGTGTCACTGCAGAGGCTGTTGAAACTGCCCTGAGCCCTCGAAATCCGCTCGCGGACCTTGGAACTTTCCATTTCCTGAATGCTCTTAAACAGGGTGAACCGCAACAGGCATTCTGTTGTAGCATATGTAAGAGGTAGTAAACGATTTACGGCTGCGAAGTCTTCCGGCTTGTCCGGTTGCCCTCCTGAGGCGTCCTCTCCTCCCTCCCTCTCTTCTTTCGTTTCAGGACGCTTCGCGGCTTTTTCTACAAAGACACAAAGCCCGCACCCCGATTTCCGGGGGCGGGCTTTGTGCTTGACGGCGCCCGAGGGACGCTGCGCTATTGCAGGCGCGGCCGGGTGTCGATGAAGCTCTGACGCTGCTCGAGCTTGTCAAACAGGCGCGCGAGATTGGCATGCTCGCCACGCCAATCGACCTCGGGCAGACGAAACGCCAGCCAGCCCAGCGCGCAGCCCACGGCCACATCGGCCAGGCTCATGTAGATGCCGGTGCAAAACGCCTTGTCGCCCAGGCCCTGGTCGATGGCGCGCAAGCCCGCACGCACCTTGGAGAGCTGTCGGTCGATCCACGCCCGGCTGCGCTCGCCCTCGGCGCGCCCGGGCCAGTTGGCTTCCAGCCAGGCCAGCACCCCGGCGTCGAGCACACCGTCGGCCAGTGCCTCCCAGGTCTTGACCTCGGCGCGCTCGCGCCCCGGGGGCGCAATCAGCCGCCCGACCGGCGAGAGCGTGTCCAGGTACTCGACGATCACGCGCGAATCGAACATCGCATCACCCCCATCGAGCACCAGGCAGGGCACCTTGCCCAGCGGATTGGAGTGGCCGATGGCCGTCTGATCCGACCAGACGTTGTCCAGCTCGAACTGGTAGTCGAGCTTTTTCTCGGCCAGCACCACGCGCACCTTGCGCACGTAAGGGCTGGTCAGGGTTCCGATGAGCTTCATGGGGCGGTGGTCGCGGCACAGACGCGACCGCAGCTGTTGGCGAAGCAGTCATTCTATGGTGATGTCCCTCCTACAATCGCCGCCCATGGAACTCTCGAGCCTGACCGCACTTTCCCCCCTGGACGGGCGCTACGCCGCCAAACTGAGCGCCTTGCGCCCCCTGATGAGCGAAACCGGCTACATGCACCGGCGCGTGCAGGTGGAGGTGGCGTGGTTCATCGCGCTCTCGGACGCGGGTTTCACCGAATTCGCTCCTCTATCAGGAGCTGCCCGCGATTATCTGCAGGGCCTCGTGACTCAATTCAATGCCGAAGATTGCGCCGCGATCAAGGCCATCGAAAAAACCACCAACCACGACGTGAAGGCCGTCGAATACTGGATCAAGGCCAGCTTCGAGGGCCACCCCGAGCTGCTGGCAGCCGCCGAATTCGTGCACTTCGCCTGCACCAGCGAGGACATCAACAACACCAGCCACGCTCTGCAAATCAGGAGCGCGCGCGACGCGGTGCTGCGGCCCGCGCTGCAGGCCATCAGCGACAAGCTGCGCGCCATGGCGCACCAGTACGCGGCCGTGCCCATGCTCAGCCGCACGCACGGCCAGACCGCCAGCCCCACCACCGTCGGCAAGGAGCTCGCCAACGTGCTCGTGCGGCTGGAGCACGCCACGCGGCAGATCGCCGAGGTGAAGATTCTCGCCAAGATGAACGGCGCCGTGGGCAACTACAACGCGCATCTGGCCGCCTGGCCGGATTTCGACTGGGAGGCGTTCGCCCGCCGCGTGGTCGAGATGCCCGAACCGCAAGGCCTGGGCCTTTCCTTCCAGCCCTATTCCATCCAGATCGAGCCGCACGACTACATGGCCGAACTGTTCGACGCCGTCGCGCGCGCCAACACCATCCTGATCGATTTTTCGCGCGATGTCTGGGGCTACGTGAGCCTGGGCTACTTCAAGCAAAGACTCAAGGCGGGCGAGATCGGGTCGTCCACCATGCCGCACAAGGTCAATCCGATCGACTTCGAAAACGCCGAGGGCAACCTGGGCCTGGCCAACGCGCTGCTGCGCCATCTGGCGGAAAAACTGCCGATCAGCCGCTGGCAGCGCGACCTGACCGACTCCACCGTGCTGCGCAACATCGGCGTCGCGCTGGGCTATGCGGTGCTGGCCTACGGCTCGCTGATGACGGGCCTGTCCAAGCTCGAACTCAATGAAGCGGCGCTGGCCGAGGACCTGGACGCGAGCTGGGAAGTGCTGGCCGAGCCCATCCAGACCGTGATGCGCCGCTTCGGTGTGCCCGGCGCCTACGAAAAGCTCAAGGCCGTGACGCGCGGCCACACGGTGACGCGCGAGGCGCTGCATGAGCTGATCCACGCGCTGGAGATTCCACAGGCCGAGAAAGACCGGCTGCTGGCGCTGACGCCGTCGGCCTATGTGGGCAAGGCCACGGAGCTGGCACGCCGCGCCTGACGGCCGGGCACCCCGCTGGCCATGGCTCTCAAATCCACCATCTTCAAGGCCGAGCTGCAGCTCGCGGACATCGACCACGGCTGCTACACCGATCTTTCGCTGACGCTGGCGCGCCACCCGAGCGAAACCGACGAACGCATGATGATGCGCCTGGCGGCACTGGCGCTGAACGCGCACCAGGTGCAGGACCTGTGCGGTGGCGACGCCCGCATCGGCTTTGGCGCGGGGCTCTCCAGCCCCGAGGAGCCGGACGTGCTGCTGCAGGACTACACTGGGCGCACGCGGCTGTGGATCGAAGTCGGCCAGCCCGAGGAGAGGGCGTTGTCCAAGGCCTGCTCCAAGGCGGACGCGGTGGTGCTCTATGCCTACGGCCCGGCGGCCGAAGTTTGGTGGCACGGCGCGCAGGACAAGCTCGCGCGCCTGGACAAGCTCGGCGTCTGGCGCATTGCGGCCGATCAGGCCCGGGCACTGGCGCCGCTGGCCGAGCGCAGCATGCAGCTGCAGGCGACCGTGCAGGAAGGGCAGCTCACGGTCTCGGGCAGCGCCGCCAGCGTGACGCTGGAACCTGTGCGCTGGAAGTGAACGGCTCCCGGGGGTACTCCGACCGCGCACGTTCACCCGCCAACGCCCCATGGGGCATCCAAGCCACTATCTCAACGATTCGTTCTGCGGCCACTTCCAGAAGGCGAACGCACCCATGAGCAGCAGGGCGCTCATCGTCAGCAGCGCGGCGGTGAAAGGCTCCACGCCCCAGCGCGGAGCCAGGCTGGCCGCGACGCCGCTCGCCGATTGCATCAGCGAGACGCCCAGGAACATCGCCATGGTGAGCAGCGACAGCGCCCGCCCCCGCACGGCGGCGGGGTAGCTGGCGTGCACGTAGCCATACTGCAGGACCATGTAGCCCGACAGCAGGCCGAAACAGATCACCAGTAGCACATCGACCCAGGCCACGCGCACGAGCGCCATGGAGGCGATCAGCAGCGCCACCCCCCCGGCCATCAGGACGAGCCAGCGCCGCAGCCCGCGCCCGGCGGGCGCGATGCGGCCGAAGAGCGCCGGGCTGCCGATGCTCGCGAGCGTCATCGCCAGTGCGACGTTGCCGCTTTGCACCAGCGAGAAATCGAACCGGTCCACCAGCAGCGGCCCGAGCCACAGTCCCCGGATGGTGATGTAGGTGGCATAGGCGACGAGCGCGTAGGCGACCAGGCCGCGCGTGTACGGCAGCCTGAAAAGCGCCAGCAGCCCGGTGAGCGCGGCCATGGGCGAAGGCCGGCGCGTCGGCGCGCCGGGCGGCGGCGCGGGCTCGTGCACGCGCCAGAAGATCCACAACCAGGTCACGAGCGCCACGACCGCGAGCACGCCAAAGCCCCAGCGCCACGAGGTCCGCGCGATCAGCCAGGCCAGCGGCGTTGCCGTGAGCAGCATGCCGCTGTAGCCGATGCTCATCACCGTGCCCGAGACCGGCGTGAAGCGATCGGGCGCGAAATGGCGGCTGATGAACACGGTGCACACGAGAAAGGCCGGCGCGCAGCCCGTGCCGATCAAAAGCTGCCCCCACATCAGTGCGCCGTAGCTGCCAGCTTGCGACGACAGCGCCGCGCCCGCGATGGTCAGCGGAAACGCCAGCAAAATGGTGCGGCGCACGCCCCAGACATCCAGCGAAATGCCCATCGCCACCTGCATCACGCCGAAGGCGAAGTGGTAGGCGGCGGACCAGTTGCCCAGCTCACGAGCGCTCAGTTGCAGGTCTTGCGTGAGCGGCGGCCCCATGATGGCCGCGAGCGAGCGGAACGCCTGGCTCAGGACAAAGGCGCACGAAAGCGCCAGCAGCATGCCCCAGGCGGCGCGCGAGGACAGCGGCGCGGCAGGCGGGCTCATCGGGGCATCAGCGCGCCGCAGTTCCAGCACTGTTCGAAGCCTCCCTCCACCCTTTCGCCACAGGCGGGGCAGCACCAGCGCCGCTGCGGCAGGTGCTGCAATGCATCGAGCAAGGCGCGGGCGCGCTCCAGATGTTCCCCGTGCTCCAGCCAGATCTCGGGCAGGCATTCGCTGGGCGGGAGCTGCCCCGCGGCCGAGCTCAGGTACTGGCGCTGCACGGTGGCGCGCAGTCCTGCCTCGCAGAGCAGGTCGCACCAGACGGTGGCGATCGCGATGTTGGGAGCTTGGGTGAGGCGTTGCACGTGCAAAACCGTTGAACGGAGTTCAGCAATCATAGGCCGCTTGTGGTCTAATCCCATCCCTTCAAGGGGGAGTAGCTCCCCGCCGATGGGGTGCTCCTGCTCCCCACCGGCGACTGGCACGGTCGTCATCACGAAGCGCTGGCGCGCTTCCGGCCCGCCAGGCGCAGCCGGGCTGCGTCGAGCAAGACCCTTGAGCCCCGGGTTTCCCGTGCGCGGCTCAAGGTGTCCCTGCCTGCAGAAATGGCGGCAACATCGCGAGTTGCTCCGGTTGCCCATAACCATCGGCCAGCCCGCGCATGCAGGGCTGGCGGGTACTCAGGACATCCACCATGGATTTGGAATTTTTCCTGCACGCGCCTTTCTGGATTGCGCTCGGTCAGCTCATCATCATCGACATCCTGCTCGGCGGCGACAATGCGGTGGTGATCGCGCTCGCCTGCCACAAGCTGCCGCCCAAGCAGCGCACGCAGGGCATCGTCTGGGGCACGGCGGCGGCCATCGCGCTGCGCGTGGTGCTCATCGTCTTCGCGATGACGCTGCTCACGCTGCCGTTCCTCAAGCTCGTGGGCGCGCTGCTGCTGATCTGGATCGGCGTCAAGCTCATCGTGCCGCAGGAAGAAGGGCACGAGACCATCCAGAGCAGCGACAGGCTGATGACGGCCATCAAGACCATCGTCGTGGCCGACGTGGTGATGAGCCTGGACAACGTGATCGCGATCGCCGCCGCGGCCAAGAACGCGGGGCAGTCGCACGAGCTGGTGCTGGTCATCCTGGGCCTGCTGATCTCGGTGCCCATCATCGTCGGCGGCTCGCAGCTCGTGATGCGCATCATGGAGCGCTTCCCGGTGGTGATCGTGCTCGGCGGCATGCTGCTGGGCTGGATCGCGGGCGGCATGCTGGTGACCGACCCGGTCTTCACCCACCCAGATCAGTGGCTGTGGGCGCCCAAGTTCGGCACGCTCGATGCCAATGGCATGGCGCAGGTGCACGGCGCGCTGTACTACGGTGCCCACCTGGCGGGCGCGCTGCTGGTGCTGGCCCTGGGCAAGTGGTTGCTGGCCCGCGGCAAGAAGGCAGCGGCGCACGCCTCGTGAGCGATGCTATGCTGACATAATGCGCATCCTCTTCAAATGGGCCCTGCACGCGGTGGCGCTGCTGTGCGTGGCCTACCTCTACAGCGGCGTCGAAGTGCACAGCTTTGGCGCTGCGCTGGGCGCGGCCTTCGTGATCGGCCTGCTCAACACCCTGCTGCGCCCGGTGCTCGTCATCCTGACGCTGCCGGTGACCATCGTCACGATCGGGCTGTTCCTGTTTGTGATCAACGCGCTGATGTTCTGGGCCGCATCGGGTCTGCTGGGCGACGGCTTTCAGGTGCACGGCTTCGGCGCCGCGCTGATCGGCTCGGTGATCTATTCGGCGCTGGGATTACTGATCGAGGCGGCGCTCACGCGTCTGCTCATCCAGAAGTGATTTGACGGCGCGCAGGCGCGTGTCGATGATCGAGGCCTCGATGTAGTCCTGCGAGCTGGCGCTCTTGCGCGCCAGGTCCTGTCCCGCGCGAAAGCGGTCCACGGCCCCGGCGTAATCGTAGTGCGCCACCTGCGCCTCGGCCTCGGCGCGGATGGCACGCAACATCTGCCCGTCGGCGCGCCAGACCTGCGCCAGCGCCTGCCAGACAGCGCCGTCATGCGGGTGCAAAGTCACCCAGGTCTGCAGCGCTGCCGCCATGGGCGCGGCCTCGCCCGTGGCCAGCAGTGCCTGCGTGCGCGCCAACATTTCGGGGCGCGGCTCTTTTTGAGCGGCGGGCCCCAGCACCTGGAGCGCGCCCCGGGCATCGCCGGAGGCGAGCGCCAGCTCGGCGTCCATCAGGCGAGCCTGCCGCAGCGCGTCACCGTTGCCGCGCACATCGCCCTGCAAGGCCGTGAAGATCGCGCGCGCAACGGGGTATTCGTTCAGCTGCTCGGCGGCCAGCACGGCCTGCGTGCGCGCGCTGACGCGCGCGGACAGGGAAAGCTGCGACAGGCGCGCATCCTGCGCCTCGTTCACCCACTGGCGCCACAGCTCGATGCCGGGACGCATCAGCACGCGAGCGCGCCCGACCATCATGGCGTGCGCCAGGGGCTCGGGCGGCGCGGGCGGCAGGTCCTTGGGCAGGCGGCTGTGCATGTCGGCGATGCGCTGGCTCGTGAGCGGGTGGCTGCGCAGCCAGGGCCAGCTGCCGTTGTCGTTGAGGCGGTTGGCCGTCTGCAGCTTGTCGAACATCTGCACGAAGCCCTGCGGCGCAAAACCCGCGGGCTGCATCAGCGAAAAGCCCACGCGATCGGCCTCGCGCTCCATGCCGCGCGAGAAGTTGAGCTGCGTCTGCACCGCCAGCGCCTGTCCACCCACCATCAGCGCCTGACCCGCGGCGGGGCTGTGCGTGGTGGCGACGGCGCCCAGAATCATCGCGCCGATCATCAAGGGCGTGATGCGCTTGTCCTGCGCGATCAGGCGCGAGATGTGCCGCTGCGTCACGTGGCTCAACTCGTGCGCCAGCACCGAGGCGAGCTGGTCGGGCGTATCCACCACCGCCAGCAACCCCAGGTGCAGGCCAAAGAAGCCGCCGGGCATCGCGAAGGCGTTCACCGTGCGGTCGCGGATCAGCAGAATCTTCCAGGCGAAGCGCTCGTGCATCTCGGGCGTCATCTCGCCGCGCGCGAGCGAGGCCTTCACCAGCCGGTCGAGCACGCCCTGTGCGTACTGCTGCAGCACCGGATCCTCGACATAGCTCGGATCGCGGTAGATCTCGGCCACGATGCGCTCGCCGAAAGAGCGCTCGCTGGCCAGCGACATCTCGTCGCCATCGCCCAGCGCAGGCAGGCCCTGCGCGCGCGCCACCCCCGTGGTCAACACCACGAAAATCGCAAAAAACAGAGCTCCCAGCGCTTGCCAGTAATGGGCTGGAGCCGGTTTTTGCCTGAAATATCTCACACTATGCCTCAAGGCTTGCATTCTCGCAGGACCGTATGATGCCCACTGCATGTGAAGGTTTCGTATCTGCCGATGTCCAACGACTCCCCTCTCACCCACTTCGACGCTTCAGGCCAGGCCCACATGGTGGACGTGGGCGCCAAGGCCGACACGCACCGCGTCGCCATCGCCAGCGGGCGCATCCGCATGCAGCGCGCCACCTACGCGCTGATCGCCTCGGGCAACGCCAAGAAGGGCAACGTACTGGCCATCGCGCGCATCGCCGGCATCATGGCCAGCAAGAAGACCAGCGAGCTCATTCCGCTGTGTCACCCGATCGCTCTCACGCACGTGGCGGTGGACTTCGAGCTGCTGGAGGGTGAGAGCGCCGTGCAATGCACCGCCCGCGCCGAAACCGTGGGCCCCACGGGCGTGGAGATGGAAGCGCTCACCGCGGTGCAGGTGGCGCTACTCACCATCTACGACATGTGCAAGGCGGTGGACCGCGGCATGGTGATCGAAGGCGTGCGGCTGCTAGAGAAAAGCGGGGGCAAATCGGGCCACTTCATGAACGCATCCCAAGGTGAGGCTGAATAAGTCCCCGCGCAGGCACACGCCCGTCCCTGAAATACACCGCAGCTATCGCGAGGATATGCAACGCTATGCTCCGTAGCAGCATGCGATGCGCGACGTGTGAGCGGCCCGCTCAGGCTTGCTCGAACCGACCGGTGTCACAAGGATCGTCTTTCGCCTGCGCAAGCGCAGCAGGGACTCTGGCCGAGGCGAGCGAGCAAGCACCGCGTAGCCGATGACACCAGCGAGACGACCGGCGGGCACGTCAGCCATTGAGCGAGTGCAGACGGCGCCGTGGACCATGGGCGCGGCACCACGCGTCAGCGGCGCCAGAATGTCCGGAGCCGGTTTTCATGCAAGCACATCAACCCGCGGAGCTGACCGTTGGAGCGAACGCAGGCAGCGCTTCACGGCCCGCGTCTGCAAACGATCGATCGCCTCTTGCCGCGAGCCGAGCAAACACGCCCGCGACCACGCGGTCGCAGCGCACCCCGGCAAACTCAAACGCGTCTCTCACCGAAAAGTCCATTTCCGTCTGCAAGGCCTTGCGCAACAGGCCTCGTGCCCGCATGAAGCGCACCCGCACGGTGGCCGCCGACAAGCCGAGGAGCGACGCCACATCACTGAAATCCATGCCCTCGATACCGCGCAACATGAAGACCGAACGGTACTTGTCCGGCAATTCATCCACGTGCAATTCAATCAGTCTGCTCAGTTGCTGGCGCGCCACCTGGTTCTCGGGGTGGGTCGATTCGGGAGCTGGCATGCGTTCCTCCTGCGAGGGTTGATCTTCGGTTTCATCGCCGCCCTCGAACGGCCGGACGAGCGCCACGCGCGATTTGTTGCGTCGCAGGCGCTGCAAGGATTCATTGACGGCAATACGCGTGAGCCATGTGAGTGGCTCGGAATCAGCACGAAACTGGCCGAAGTGTTGATAGGCATTCCACCACGCATCCTGTATCGCTTCCTCGGCGTCAGCGTCATTGCGCAAGATGCCACGCGCCGCACGAAAAAGACGCTGATTGTGGCGATGCATGAGCCTATCGAACGCTTTCACATCGCCGCCCGCGGCGCACTGGACCAGCGCCAGATCGGTGTCCTTTGATATATCGTCGGTCATGGTCGATTCCTCCCAGGCGTGACTGCCGTTCATCCCCAAACCCCAGCCTTCCGGATGCGCGTACCACGTTTCACGTCGAATGGTGAGCGCCGGGCCAGCCTCAGTCCGGGCGCCCATGGATCCGCGTTCGATCAGGACGCAAACGGCAACTCCCCGACCGCCGGACGTCGCACCAAGGCTTCGGCGGCCACGACCGAGCGCACTTGTCGCACGCCCACAGCAGCCGTTTGCGCAACGAAGGGCTGGTTGCCTGCCGCAGGCCGTTGCCGTGCGGCTTGGGCTTGAACCGTGCTGCGCTCAATCGTGCTGTTCGTAGCAAGGGCTTGGCTGAAGTACGGCGCATTCCCCGCGGCGGGTTGAGTGGCCTCTGCCATGGCACCGCTCGTGATCAAAAGAGCGGCGGCAAAGAGCGTTGTATTGAACTTGATCATGATGTTTCTCCTGTGCGTTCAAGCACCGATCCAAAGAACTCGACGAGTCGCTCAACTGCCCCCTGCTTCGAGATCGAAGACCCATCGGCAATGGCCTTCACCACGTTGGATGAGCGACAGGCAGGAGACGTTACGAAATGGAGGCGCACGATCTCGGGGGGCGGCTCGCTGGCGGCGGACGGCAGGACGCAATTGGCCGTCGGCCCGCAATGCGATGAACGCCGCCTGGCCGTTGCAGTGCTTGCCCGGCGCAGCGCTTGGGCGTCAGCCCATTGGGTCTTGGCCACGAAGTGACGCAGGGCCTGGCGTCTGGCGTTGGCGGGAGACGGATTTACCCATGGCGTGCCATGAGCTCCACGCTCACGCGCGCCCGCAGCAGCATCAAGGCCCGTGCCATCGCCCCTGAACCACGCAAACGATCCGTGTGCCCCGTCATCTGCGACAGGTGCGCCGCATCCTGGACAAACCGGTCGCGCGCGTCCATCCCCCTCCCCAAAAATCTGTAGGGATCAGCGATGCCACATTTGCGATGAATCCGGCCAAGGTGCGCCTACCAAGCCTGTATCAGACCGGCAGGGCCCGCTGCAGGATCGCTCCCACATCAAACCCGCTCAAATCCACCGCACCGGCCACACGACCACCCAGAGCGTGCTCGCCCAGCCGCGTGGCGATGAAGGCATCCGCGATGGCACCGGGCGCATGCTGGCGCAGCAGGCAACCCTGCGCGAGCAGCACGAGCTGCTGCACCAAGACGCGGCCCAGCGCCTGCATCTCTTCGGACGGGCGCGCGGTCAGAGCGGTGAGCGAGTTCAGCAGCGCCTTCAACCGAGGTTCGCCCCGGGCGACGGGCGCCAGTTCCGCGAGCAGCGCCTGCGCCGCCTCGGGCTCGCGCGCGAGCGCGCGCAGCACATCCAGGCACATCACGTTGCCCGAACCTTCCCAGATCGAATTGACCGGCGCCTCCAGAAACAGCCGGCCGACGATGCCATCCAGGATGTAGCCGTTGCCGCCCAGCACCTCCATGGTCTCGCCGGTCAGCTCCACCGCGCGCTTGCAGACCCAGAACTTGGCCGCGGGCGTCATCATGCGTTTCCAGGCGCGCTCGGCCGGGGTGTCGTCCCTCTCGTAGGCGCGCGCCAGGCGCATCAAGAGCACCAGCGCCGCCTCGCTCTCGAGCGCCAGGTCGGCGAGCACGGCGCGCATCAGCGGCTGCTCCGCGAGCGCCTTGCCGAAGGCGTGGCGCTCGCGCGCGTAGTGGATGGCCTGCACCAGCGCCTGGCGCAGGATGGCGCTGCTGCCGACCACGCAGTTCAGGCGCGTGAAGGTGGCCATCTCGATGATGGTGCGTATGCCCTTGCCTTCCTCGCCCATGAGGATGCCCCAGGCGTCGTTGAATTCCACCTCGCTGCTCGAATTGCTGCGGTTGCCGACCTTGTCCTTCAGGCGCTGGATGTTCACCGCGTTCTTGCTGCCATCGGGGCGCCAGCGCGGCACGTAAAAGCAGGCGAACGGCCCGCCCTCGCCGACGCGCGCGACCACCAGGTGCGCGTCGCACATCGGCGCCGAGAAAAACCACTTGTGCCCGCGCAGCAGGTATTCCCGAGCGCGCCCGCCCGCGCCGACGGGCGTGGCCACGGTGGTGTTGGCGCGCACGTCCGAGCCGCCCTGCTTCTCGGTCATGCCCATGCCGACCCAGATGCTCTCCTTTTGCGCAACAGGCAGGTCGCGCGGGTCATAGGCATCGCTGTAGAGCTTGCCGCCGAGTTCGGACCAGAGCGCGTCCTCGCGCTTGAGCAGCGGAATGCAGGCCTGCGTCATCGTCGCCGGACACAGCGTGCCCTGCTCGATCTGGCCATGCAGATAGAAGCCCGCGGCCCACGCGGTCCAGCGGCCCGCGCGGCGCTCCTTGAAGGTGAGCGAAATCAGGCCTTCGCGGCGATACATCGCCATGAGCTGGTGCCAGGCCGGGTGAAACTCCACCTGGTCGATGCGCCGCCCGCGCGCATCGAACGCATGCAGCTCGGGGGTGTGGCGGTTGGCCATGGCCGCAAGCTCGTAGGTGTCGGCCTGCCCCAGCAGCTGCGCGTAGCCCGAGAGCTGCGGCATGGCCCATTCGGCGCCATCGCGCCGCAGCGCCTCGGTAAGCGCCGGATCGGTGGCGAGCAGGTCGTAGCCGCTGAACTGCGCCACCTGATTGAAGACTTCGTGGGTATGCCAGGGCATGTGCGCCTCCTTGCTTGCACTGCCGCCGCCCGCGCGCGGCCATCAATCGCCGGGACGCGCCTGAAACCGCTTCGCCAGCGCGGCGCAGGTCATGAGCTGCACCTGGTGGTAGACCATGAGCGGCAGCAGCAAAGGTCCCATGGTGCCACCGGCGAACAGGACCTGCGCAATAGGCACACCGGTGGCCAGGCTTTTCTGCGAGCCGCCGAAGAGCGCGGTGATGCGGTCCGCCATCGTGAACCCGAGCCGTCCCGTGGCCCAGTGGCAGGCCGCGAGCGCCACGGCCAGCACCAGGGCGCACACGAACACGAGCAGCACCAGGCTTGACAGCGGCAGCTGCTGCCAGATGCCGTCGACCACGGCCTTGCTGAAGGCGGTGTAGATCACGAGGTAGATCGAGGATTGATCGACGTGCCTGAGCACCCCCCTGTGGCTCTGCACCCAGCCGGCGATCCAGCGGCGCGCCAGTTGCCCGGCGGCAAAGGGCAGCAGCAGCTGCACCGCCACGCGCGCCAAGGCCTGGCCGAAATCGATGCCCTCCACGGCCGAGCCCAGCAGCGCGAGCACCAGCGCGGGCGTGACGAAGACCCCGACCAGGCTCGACACCGCCGCCGCGCAGACCGCGGCCGAGACGTTGCCGCGCGCCATGGACGTGAGCGCGATGGCCGATTGCACCGTGGACGGCAGCACGCAGAAGTAGAGCACGCCGCGCGCCAGCTCCAGCCCCAGCAGCCCCACGAGCAGCGGCTGCGCCGCCCAGCCCAGCAGCGGAAAGCCGATGAAGGTGACGGCCAGCACGAAGCCGTGCAGCCGCCAGTGCGCGAGGCCCTGCAGCACGGTCGCGAGCGGGAGCTTGGCGCCATGCAGGAAGAACAACAGCGCGATCGCCGCGTTGGTGAGGTTGCCCGCCCAGCGAGCCGCCTCGCCGCGCACCGGCGCCACGCTCGCGAGCACGATGAGCGCGACCAGCGTCAGGACGAAGGCATCCGGCAGCCAGCTCGGTCTGCGCATCGCGGGGACGGGTCAGGGCACCAGCGGCAGGCTGCGCTTGTGACCGCTCGCGTCGTAGGTCGCGATGATGCGCGCCGACGCCCGCTCGCTCACCGGCTCACCGTGCAGGAAGGCGTCGATCTCGGCATAGGTGACGCCATACGCCACCTCGTCGGGCTTGCCCGGCGCGAGGTTCTCCAGATCGGCCGTCGGCGTCTTGTCCACGAGATGCGCCGGCGCGCCCAAGTGGCGCGCGATGGCGCGGACCTGCCCCTTCACGAGGCCCGTGAGCGGCGCCAGATCGCAGGCGCCATCGCCGAACTTGGTGAAAAAGCCCATCACCGCCTCGGCCGCGTGGTCGGTGCCGATCACCAGACCGTTGTGCGCGTTCGCGATCGCATACTGCGCCACCATGCGGCAGCGCGCCTTGATGTTGCCCAGCACGAAGTCGCGCCGCGAGGGCGCCAGCTGCGCCAGCTGCGTGATCGACGCCGCCAGTGCGCTCACGGCAGGTGCGATCGGCACCGTGAGCGTTTCATCGGCGCGGATGAAATCCAGCGCCATGCGCGCGTCCGCCTCGTCGAACTGCACACCGTAGGGCAGGCGCACCGCGATGAAGCGATAAGCGGCGTCGCCCGTGTCGGCGCGCAGCGCCTGCACCGCCAGCTGCGCCAGCCGCCCCGCGAGCGTGGAATCGATGCCGCCGCTGATGCCCAGCACCAGCGTGTGCAGGCCGCTCGCGCGCAGCGTTTCGGCAATGAAGGCGATGCGACGCTCGCACTCGGCCGCAAGCGCCGCCTCGCCCGCAAACGGCGGCACCACCTTGAGCGCCGCGGCGATTTCACGCTGGCGATCCATCATCGCTTTCCCTCCCTCAATGCCCGGCGCCGCGCCAGACGCGGGACTCGAACTGCAGCGTGGCGAAGTGGTCCTGCAGCGTCTCGGCGCGGCGGATGCGCTCGACCTGTCCATTGGCCCCCAGCAGCAGCTCCTGCGGGCGCAGGCGCCCGTTGTAGTTGAAGCCCATGGCGTGGCCGTGAGCGCCGGTGTCCTGGATGATGAGCAGATCGCCATCGTCCACCGGGGGCAGCGGGCGCTCGATGGCGAACTTGTCGTTGTTCTCGCACAGCGAGCCGACGACGTCCACGGGCGCGTCCGCGGCCGAGGACGTCTTGCCCAGCACGTCGATGTGGTGGTAGGCGCCGTACATGCCGGGGCGCATCAGCGCGGACATGCAGGCATCGACGCCGACGAAATGGCGATAGGTGTCCTTGTGGTTGATCGCGCGCGTGACGAGCACGCCATGCGGCCCAGTGATGTAGCGCCCGCTTTCCATGAACACCGCGGGCGCGTAGCCTTCGCGCTGGCGAAAGGTCGCAAGCAGCGCTGCGGACTCGTTGCCGAGCGCCATCACGTCGAAGGTCTCGTCCTCGGGACGGTAGGGAATACCCAGGCCGCCGCCCATGTTGATGAACTCGAAGCGGATGCCAAGCTCCTTGCCCGCCCAGGCGATGACGTCCAGCAGCATGCGCACCGTCTGCACCACGTAGCGATGGTCGCGTTCATTGGACGCAAGCATGGTGTGCAGGCCGAAGCGGCGCGCACCGCGCGCCTGCGCGGCGCGAAATGCGTCCAGCAACTGGTCGTGCGCCACACCGTACTTGGCCTCCACCGGGTTGCCGATGATGCTGTTGCCGCTGCGCGCCGGGCCCGGGTTGTAGCGAAAGCACACGAGCTCGGGCATTTGCGGCACCTTGGCGACGAGGTTGATGTCGTCCAGATTCAGGATGCAGCCGCCATCGTGCGCGGCGGCGGCGAACTCCTCGGCCGAGGTGTTGTTGGACGTGAACATGATGTCCTCGCCCCGCGCGCCGGCGGCGCGCGCCAGCTCGAGCTCGGCCACCGAGCTGCAGTCGAAGCCGAAGCCCATCTCGCGCATCAGGGCCAGGATGCGCGGATTGGGCAGCGCCTTGACGGCGTAGTACTCGCGAAAGCGCGGCACGCCCGCGAAGGCGCGCTTGAGCGCGGCGCCGGTCTCGCGGATGCCCGCTTCGTCGTAGATGTGAAACGGCGTGCCGAAATACTCGGCCAGCTGCGGCAGCACCGGAAACAGGCGCTCCTTGAAGGCATGGGACATGGGCATGGTGTCTGACCTCGATCGTGACTTACTTCAGCGCGTCGGCCATGCGCTGCATGGCGGTGCGCACGTTCTCGAAACTGTTGAACGCGCTGATGCGGATGTGCTTTTCGCCGCAGTGCCCGAAGCCCACGCCCGGCGTGCAGACCACGCCGGCCTCGCGCAGCAGCAGGTCGAAGAACTCCCATGAGTCGCGCCCGGCGTCGACCCAGATGTAGGGCGAGTTGTCGCCGCCGGTGCAGGCCAGGCCCATGCCCTGCAGTGCCTGGCGGATGTAGGCGGCGTTGTTCAGGTAGAAATCGATCAGCTCGCGCACCTGCGGTCGGCCCTCGGCACTGTAGACGGCCTCGGCCGCGCGCTGCACCGGGTAGGAGACGCCGTTGAACTTCGTCGTGTGCCGGCGGCTCCAGAGATCGCGCACCGAGACCGGCTTGCCCGCCTCATCCCAGGCCATGCACGCCTCGGGCACGACGGTGTAGGCGCAGCGCACGCCGGTGAAGCCCGCGGTCTTGGAGAAGCTGCGGAATTCGATCGCCACTTCCTTGGCACCGGCAATCTCGTAGATCGAATGCGGCAGGCGCTCATCACGGATGAAGGCCTCGTAGGCCGCATCGAACAGGATCAGCGCCCGGTGCGCGCGGGCCCAGTCCACCCAGGCCTGCAACTGCTCGCGCGTGGCCGTCGCACCCGTGGGGTTGTTCGGAAAGCACAGGTAGATGAGGTCCACGTCCTGCGTCGGCAGCGCGGGCACATAGCCGTTGGCCGCCGTGCAATCCAGGTAGGTGAAGCCCGGATAACGCCCGTCCTGGGCCGCGCCGGTGCGTCCGGCCATGACATTGGTGTCCACGTACACCGGGTAGACCGGGTCGGGAATGGCCACGCGCACATCCTGCGCGAACAGCTCCTGGATGTTGCCGGTATCGCACTTGGCGCCATCGCTGACGAAAATTTCATCGGCCGAAATGTCGGCGCCGCGCGCGCGGAAGTCGTGCTCGGCGATGGCCTCGCGCAGGAAGTCGTAGCCCTGCTCGGGACCGTAGCCGCGGAACGTCGCCTCGCTCGCCAGTTCATCGGCCGCCTTGTGCATGGCGGCGATGCAGGCGGGTGGCAGCGCCCGTGTCACGTCGCCTATGCCCAGGCGGATGATCTCGCGCTCGGGGTGTTCGGCCTGGAAGGCCCGCACCCGGCGGGCGATGTCGGCAAACAGATAGTTCGCCTGCAGTTTCTGGTAGTTGCTGTTGATCCTGATCATGGAGTGCCCCTGCCGCCGCGGTTTCGTGGCGGGCGGGCGATTGTGCGCCAAGCGCAAAGGAGATGCCACGCACCCGACCATCGCTCACGGCCGGGGCGGTGGACGATGCACTGCAGGGCCAGCACTTCACTATACTTGTTGGAGCACGTTGTGGCCTTCCGGCGAGCTTTCATGACCATACCGCTTCCTTTGGACACGCCGACAATGATGGTGATGGTGACCGCGGGCACCATGGCCCTGGCCGTTGCCATGGCCGTGGTGCGCCCGGATCGGCGGGAAGGCATCGGCCTGTGGGCGCTCGCGCTCGTGGCGAACGCGGTGACGTATCTGCTGTTCATGACGCGCGGGTGGGCACCGAACTGGATCAGCATGGTTCTGGCCAACAGCCTGCTCGCGACCGCGTTCGCGCTGCTGCTGGCCGCCGTGAGCGAGTTCCACGGCCGCACCCCGCAACGCCTGCCCATCCTGCTTCCCATCGCCGCGACGGCCGTGTTGATGACGATCTCGCAAAATCACCATCAAATGCGGCTGCTTTGCCTCAGTTTCCTGCTGGCCGTCCAGATCGGTCTGATCCTGTGGGCGCTGTGGCGTCCCGAGCCACCGCGCCAGCGACGCGGCGCCCTGCTCATCAGCGTGGCACTGGGCACCGAGGGCGTGCTGCTGCTGGGCCGCGGCCTCTGGTACGCGGGACACGAGGGTCCGCCCCGGGTCATCATGAGCAACGGTCTGAGCCAGAGCCTGACCTTCCTGACCTCCTTCATCGTCGTGCAGCTGGCAACGCTCGGTTTCATCCTCATGACCAAGGATCGGGCCGAGGCGATCAATCACGCGCTGGCCAACAACGACATGCTGACCGGCATTGCCAACCGCCGCCTGCTGCAGCAGACCCTGCGGCGCGACACCGAGCGCGCGATGCGCGAGCACGCGCCCTACGCCGTGCTGATGGTGGACATCGACCACTTCAAGTCCGTCAACGACACGCACGGCCACCTCGCGGGCGACACGGTGCTGCGCCACGTCGCGCACCTGCTGCAGGCGCGCGTGCGCGGGCAGGACATGGTGGGGCGCTGGGGCGGCGAGGAATTCCTGGTGCTGCTGCCCGCCACCACGCTCGAAGGCGCGCGCCAGCTGGCCGAGGCGGTGCGCGCCAGCATCTGCGATACACCCAGCCACTACAACGGCATCCCCCTGCCCGTAACCGTCAGCATCGGCATCTGCGCCGAGGCGCTGCAGCCGGGAGACCGGGCGCGCCTGCTCGTCGAAGCGGCCGACAAGGCGCTGTATGCCGCCAAGCAGGGCGGGCGCAACCGCGTGGAGAGTGCACCATTGGCGCGCATGCATGTATTGCCCGGCGCCCTCGCCGCGCCCGCCCGGGTGCGGTAAGTTCGCGTTCATCGCCACACCTCACAAGAGCACCGCATGCCACACTTTGACAGCCAGCTGGCCGGCCAGCGCCTCGCCCAGGCCTGGGACGAGGACATCACGCGTCAGCTCACCGACTACATCGCCATTCCCGCCAAATCTCCGGGCTTCGCGCCCGACTGGCGCGAACTCGGGCACATCGACACGGTGGTGCGCAACGCTGCGGCGTGGGCCGAACGCCAGCAGGTGGCAGGCCTGCGCCTGGAGGTGGTGCGCCTGCCGGGGCGCACGCCGCTCATCTTTTTCGAGGTGCCGGCCGCGCACAGCGCGAGCACGCAGACCGCGCTGATGTACGGCCACCTGGACAAGCAGCCCGAGTTTGAGGGCTGGAGAAGCGGCCTCGGCCCCTGGACGCCCGTGATCCAGGACGACAGGCTCTACGGCCGCGGCGGCGCCGACGACGGCTATGCGATCTACGCCAGCATCGCCGCGATCAAGGAGCTGCAGCGCCAGGGCGTGGCGCACCCGCGCATCGTCGGCCTGTTCGAGACCTGCGAGGAAAGCGGCTCGGGCGATCTGTTGCCCTACGTGGATGCGCTGCGCACGCGTCTGGGCGACGTGGCGCTCGTCGTGTGCCTGGATTCAGGCGCGGGCAACTACGACCAGCTCTGGCTCACCACCAGCCTGCGCGGCATGGCCAGCGGCACGCTGAAGGTGGAAATCCTCGCCGAAGGCGTGCACTCGGGCGACGCCTCGGGCCTCGTGCCTTCGTCGTTTCGCATCGTTCGCCAAGTGCTCGACCGGCTCGAAGACTCGGCCACCGGGCGTTTGCTGCCCGAGAGCTTTCACTGCGACATTCCGCCCGAGCGCGTGGCACAGGCCCGGGCCACGGCCACGATCCTGGGCGACTCGGTGATCCGCAACTATCCTTGGGCGCACTACGACTGCGGCGCCGCAGAGCAAACGGCGCTGCCCACGACAGACGACCCGGCGCAGGCGCTGCTGCGCCGCACCTGGGAGCCCACGCTCTCGATCACCGGCGCCGAAGGCCTGCCGGCACTCAAGGACGCGGGCAACGTGCTGCGTCCCTACACCGCGTTCAAGCTCAGCCTGCGCGTGCCGCCGCTGGTGGACGCCGGAGCCTGCGTGGCCGAGATGAAGCGCCTCCTCGAAGACAACGCGCCGTATCAGGCGCGCGTGACCTTCCACGCCGACGGCGCGGCCAACGGCTGGAATGCGCCTGCCGTCGCGCCCTGGCTCGCCGGCGCGCTCGACGCGGCCAGCCAGGCGCAGTTCGGCGCACCCTGCGGCTACATCGGCCAGGGCGGCACGATTCCGCTGATGAACATCCTGAGCCAGGGCTTCCCCAAGGCGCAGATGATGGTCTGTGGCGTGCTCGGCCCCCGCAGCAACGCGCACGGCCCCAACGAGTTCCTGCACCTGCCCTACGCCAAGCGCCTCACGGCGGCCGTGGCACAGGTGCTGGCCAGCATGCCCTGAGTGGCAAGACGGCGGCGCTCCATCGAGGGCGCGGCGTCTCGCGTCGGCTTTCTCCCCTTTTTCAACGAGGATGTTGACACGTTCCTTGTCCTTCCATAGGATAGTAATAACTTACTTTCTTAAGAAGCCATGGAAGCGCCCTCCCCCTCCAAACACCTGCCGGCTCAAGAGCGCCGGGCCGCAACGGTCGAAGCCGTCGTGGCGCTGGCCGCGCAAACCAACCCCAGCGACATCTCCACCACCGCGATCGCCAAACACATGGGCGTGACCCAGGGCGCGCTGTTCAAGCACTTTCCGACCAAGGAATCGATCCTCGAAGCGGTCATGGGCTGGGTCGCCGACCGGCTGCTCGCGCGCATCGACGCGGCGACGCGCAAGGCAGGCACGCCGCTGGCCGCGCTGGAGGCGGTGTTCATGACGCACGTGGAGTTCGTCACCGTCCACCCAGGCGTGCCGCGCATGCTCTTCGGCGAGTTGCAGCGCGCCGAAATGAGCGCCCCCAAGCGCATGGCGCAGACGCTGATCGCACGCTACAGCGAGCGCGTGCGCGCGCTGCTCGCGCAGGGTAAGGCCGCGGGTGAGATCCGCGCCGGCGTGGATGAAAACTCGGCCGCGCTGCTCTTCGTCGGCATGGTGCAGGGCCTCGTGATGCAGTCGCTGCTCGCGGGGGACGTGCGGCAGATGAGCGACCAGGCCGCCGGGGTCTTCGCCTTGTTTCGTGATGCATTGACGGGAGCGCAAGCATGAAATTCCCCCTTCCCAGGCGCCGCACGCTGGCGCTGTTGGCCGTGCTCGCGCCGCTGGTCGCGCTGCTGGGCTATGTGGCCCTGCGCTCGGGACCGCTCGCACCCGTGAACGTGGCCGAAGCCAGGGTGCAGGCCCGGGCGATCGAGCCCGCGCTCTTCGGCATCGGCACGGTGCAGGCGCGCCACACGCAGCATCTGGGCGCGACGCTGCCGGCGCGCGTGCGCAGCCTGAGCGTGGATGTGGGCGACGCGGTGCGCGCCGGGCAGGTGCTGGGCGAACTCGACCCCGTGGACCTGGACGAACGTCTGCGCGCCCAGGACGCGGCGCGCGCACGGGCGCAGGCCGCTCTGCGCGAGGCCCAGGCACGCCAGGCCTTTGCCGCCGAGCAGGCCAGGCGCTACGCCGATCTTCTGGCCGCACGCTCCGCGAGCGAAGAAGCGGCGCGCGCCAAGCAGCAGGAGCTGGCCAGCGCCGAGGCGCAGCTCACGGCCGCGCGCGAAGAAGTGCGGCGCATGGACGCCGAGCAGGCGGCGCTGCGCGCGCAGCGCAGCCACTGGCGCCTGGTGGCCGCGAGCGACGGCGTGGTGACGGCGCGCGAGGTCGAGCCGGGCAGCACCGTGGTCGCTGGGCAGACGGTGCTGGAGCTGGTCGACCCGCGCAGCCTGTGGATCAACGTGCGGCTCGATCAGGTGCGTGCCGCTGGGCTCACGCGCGACCTGCCCGCGCGCGTGGCGCTGCGCTCGCGCGCCGGGCAGGAGCTGGCGGCGCACGTGCTGCGCGTCGAGCCCAAGGCCGACGCCCTCACCGAAGAGATGCTGGCCAAGGTGGTGTTCGATCAGGCCCCGGCTTCGCTGCCGCCGCTGGGTGAACTGGCCGAGGTGACGATCCACCTGCCGCCGCTCGCCAGCGCCCCGATCGTGCCCAACGCGGCCCTGCAGCGCCAGGACGGACGCACGGGGGTGTGGAAGATCGCCGATGGCCGCGCGCGGTTCACGCCCGTGCGGATCGGCGACGCCGACCTCGACGGCCACGTGCAGGTGCTGGACGGCCTGAGCGAGGGCGAGGCCATCATCGTCTACAGCGAAAAGGCCCTGACACGCAACGCCCGCGTGCACGTGGTGGCCGATCTCGCCCGGACCGCATCATGATCTCGCTTGCAGGGCGCGACATCCTGCACAGCTGGGGCAAGTTCGTCTTCACCGGTGTGGGGCTGGGTCTATTGATCGGCGTCACGCTGGTGATGGCGGGCGTGTACCGAGGCATGGTGGACGACGGGCAGGCGCTGCTGGACAACAGCCGCGCCGACCTCTGGGTGGTGCAGCAGGACACCATGGGGCCGTACGCCGAATCGTCCAACCTGGCCGACGATGCCTGGCGCCAGCTGATGGCGCTGCCCGGCGTGGCGCGTGCCGCCAACGTGACCTACTTCACGATGCAGGTGCGCCAGCCCGAGCCTGCCGGTGGGCGCGACGTGCGCGCCATGGTCGTGGGCATCGCCGCCGACGCCACGCCCGGAACACCGGGCGCGCCGCCCTACCTCATCGCCGGACGCCAGATCACGCGCGGGCACTACGAGGCCGTGGCCGACATCGCCAGCGGTTTCGCGCTGGGCGACGTCATCGCCATCCGCCGCCACCGCTACACCGTCGTGGGCCTGACCCGGCGCATGGTCTCGTCCAGCGGCGACCCCATGGTCTTCATCCCGCTCAAGGATGCGCAGCAGGCGCAGTTCCTCAAGGACAACGACGCGATCGAGGCCGCGCGGCGGCGCACCGCGGCCAACCCCGCGTTCAACCGCCCGGGCGTGCCCGGCCTGCTGGATGCGGTGAACGCGGCGCAATCGGCCAGCACTTCGGTGAACGCGGTGCTGGTGCGCCTGGCGCCCGGTGCCGACGCCGACACGGTGGCGCGCGACATCGAGCGCTCGCTGCGCTTGACGGCGCACACCCGCGCGCAGATGCAGGAGATTCTGGTCAGCAAGCTGATCGCCACCTCGGCCAGGCAGATTGGCATGTTCCTCGCGATCCTCGCGATCGTGAGCGCGGCGATCGTCGCCTTCATCATCTACACGCTCACCATGGACAAGATCCGCGAGATCGCCGTGCTCAAACTCATCGGCACCCGCAACCGCACCATCGCCGCGATGATCCTTCAGCAAGCCCTGGCGCTGGGCGCGATCGGCTTTGCCGTCGGCAAGATCAGCGCCACCTGGTCGGCGCCGATCTTTCCCAAGTACGTGCTGCTGGTCCCGCAGGATTCGGTGGCGGGATTCCTGGCCGTGATGGGCATCTGCGCGGCCGCGAGCATCGTCGCGATCCGCGTGGCGCTGCGCATCGACCCGGCCGAGGCGATCGGAGGCTGACATGGCAGGACAAGGCATCCGCATCGAAGGCCTCTCCAAGCGCTACGGCAGCGGCGACACCGCGGTGCTCGCGCTCAAGGACGTGAACATGCACGTGGCACCGGGCGAGGTCGTCGGGCTGATCGGCCCGTCGGGCTCGGGCAAGAGCACGCTGCTCAAGTGCCTGGGCGCGGTGATCGACCCGACCACCGGGCGCATGACCCTGGGCGACGAAGTGATCTTCGACGGCGGCTGGAAGGTGCGCGACCTGCGCGCGCTGCGCCGCGACAAGATCGGCTTCGTCTTCCAGGCGCCCTACCTGATCCCGTTCCTGGACGTGATCGACAACGTGGCGCTGCTGCCCATGCTCGCGGGCGTGCCCAACGGCCAGGCGCGCGAGCGGGCCATGGAGCTGCTCACGGCGCTCGACGTGCAGCACCGCGCACAGGCCATGCCAACGCAGCTCTCGGGCGGCGAGCAGCAGCGCGTGGCGATCGCGCGCGGGCTGGTGAACCGCCCGCCGGTGATCCTGGCCGACGAACCCACGGCGCCGCTCGATTCGGAGCGTGCGCTGGCGGTGGTGCGCATCCTGGGCGAGATGGCGCGCCAGTACCAGACGGCCATCATCGTCGTGACGCACGACGAAAAAATCATCCCGACATTCAAGCGCCTTTACCACATCCGCGATGGCGTGACCCACGAGGAAGCGGGCGAAGGAAGGAGTTTCTGATGCAGGCCATGCCTCCCAAACTTTTGGCGCTGGCGCTGGCCGCCCTGCTCGCCGGTTGCGCCAGCGGTCCCGAATTCACCGCCCCGGCCGCGCCCGAGGTCACGCATTACACGATGGGGGCGAGCACCGCGCAAACGACGCAGGCCGATGTGCCGCTGGGGAACGCGCAACGCATCGCCCAGGACCTGACCGTCGAGGCCCGGTGGTGGCGCGCGTTCGGCTCGGCGGCGCTCGACGACACCATCGCCCGTGCGCTGCAGGCCAGCCCGACGCTGGCCGCGGCGCAGGCGCGCCTGGCCGAAGCGCAAGCGCTGCAGCAGGCGCAAAGCGGCGCTACCGAGCTGCCCCACGTGGATCTCGGCGTGGGCGTGCAACGCCAGCACGCAAGCCCCGCCGCGCAGGGACAAAGCGGCGACGGCCGCACCTTCGGCCTGTACAGCGCGAGCGTCGGCGTGCACTATCAGCTCGACCTCTCGGGCGCCAACCGGCGTACGCTGCAGGCGCTGGCCGCGCGCAGCGACTGGCGTCGCCACGAACTCGCTGCCGCGCGGCTTACGCTCGCCGGGCAGATCGCGGGCACCGCCATCACGCGCGCCCGACTCGCCGCGCAGATCGACGCAAGCCACACGCTGCTGCTCTCGCAACAGGAGCAGCTTGCGCTTGCACAGCGCCGCGTGGTGCTCGGTCAGGCCGCGCCCGATGAAGCCATGCTGCTGCAGAGCCAGGCCGCGCAGACGAGCGCCACGCTGCCCGTGCTGCGCCAGCAATTGCAGCAGGCCGATCACCAGCTCGCGGTGCTGGCCGGCCAGGCGCCTGGCGCGGCCGAGGTGCCCGCGTTCACGCTGCGGGACTTCACGCTGCCGGCCGATCTGCCGCTCGTCGTGCCCTCTGAGCTCGTGCGCCGGCGCCCCGACATCCAGGCGAGCGAGGCGCTGCTGCACGCCGCGCACGCCGAACGCGGCGCGACCATCGCCGGGCGCTACCCGCAACTGAACCTGAGCGCGGCGATCGGCAGCCAGGCGCTCACCAGCGGCGCGCTGTTCGGCGGCGCGTCGGCGCTGTGGTCGCTGGCCGGACAGCTCACCCAGCCGCTGTTCAACGCCGCGCAACCGGCGCAGGAGCGCGCGGCCGACGCGGCGCTGGACGCCGCCGCCGCCCAGTACCAGAGCGTGGTGCTGCAGGCCCTGCGCAGCGTGGCCGACGCGCTGCGCGCCATAGCCAACGACGCACAGGCGCTGCGGGCCCTGGCCGACGCCGACGGCGCCGCGCAGGCCGCGCTGCGCACCGCCAGCGAGCGCCACCGCCTGGGCTCCATCAGCTACGCGCAGCTGCTGCTGACCCAGCAGCAGGCGCAGCAGGTGCACATGCAGCTCGCGGGCGCGCAGGCACAGCGGCTCACCGACACCGTGGCGCTGTACCAGGCGGTCGGCGGCGATCCGCTGCGGGAATGACCCATGGCGCCTCCCGCGCCACGGGCGGGCGGGAGGCTGCCGATATGATTTCGCGGACGATGTCGTTTCACCCTCGCACGCCACCACCATGCCGCAGCCTCCCAGCCCCCAGGGCTTGAGCGAAGACGAGGCGCACCAACGCCTGGCCGAACACGGCCCCAACGCCATCGCGGACCGGGAGCGGCGCTCGTTCGCCGCGACGTTGCGCGAGGTGGCGCGCGAGCCCATGTTCCTGCTGCTGGTGGTGGCGGCCGCCATTTACCTGCTGGTGGGCGACCTGGGCGAGGGCCTGCTGCTGACCGGCTTTGCGCTGCTGTCGGTGGGACTGGTGATTTTTCAGCAGCGGCGCGGTGAGCGCGCGCTCGATGCGCTGCGCGAACTGGCAACGCCGCACACGCGCGTGCTGCGCGGCGGCCAGGTGCGCCGCGTGCCCACGCGCGAGATCGTGCCGGGCGACTGGATCATGCTGGGCGAGGGTGAGCGTGTGGCCGCCGACGCCGTGCTGCGCCAGGCCCAGGCGCTGGCGGTGGACGAATCGCTGCTGACCGGCGAATCGGTGCCGGTGCGCAAGCGCCCCACCGACGCACCGCTGGCCGACGCGGCGGCCGGCCCGCCCGGCGGCGACGACCTGCCGCAGGTCTACGCCGGCACCCTGGTCACCACCGGCCACGGCCTGGCCGAGGTCGGCGCCACCGGACACCATACGCAGGTGGGGCGCATCGGCGCCTCGCTGGCCGCCATCGAGCCGGTGCCGACCCCGCTGCAGCAGAATCTGCGCGCCGTGGTTCGGCTGTTCGGCACGCTGGCGCTGGCCGGCAGCCTGCTGCTGGTGCTGTGGTACGGGCTGCGCGGCGGCGACTGGGTGCAGGGACTGTTGTCCGGCATCGCGCTGGGCATGGCGATGCTGCCGGAAGAATTCCCGATGGCGCTGGCGGTGTTTCTCGCCATGGGCAGCTGGCGCCTCGCGCGCATCCAGGTACTGGCGCGCCAGCCGGCGGTGGTCGAGGCGCTGGGCGCCGCCAGCGTGCTGTGTGTCGACAAGACCGGCACCCTGACCGAGAACCGCATGGCGCTGCGCCGCTTGGTCACGCCCGAGGCCGACGTCACCGTCCAGAGCGGCGCGCCGCTGCCCGAGCCGGTCCACCGGCTGCTTGAATACGCCATGCTGGCCTCGCGCCGCGGCAGCACCGACCCGATGGATCGCGCCCTGCTGGCACACGGCGACCAGGCGCTGGACGACACTGAGCACCTGCACCCCGACTGGCGGCTGGAGCAGGAATACGCGCTCACGCCCGAATTGCTGGCCATGTCGCAGGCCTGGCTGGACGAGGACGGCCGGCGCCGCGTGGCCGCCAAGGGCGCGCCCGAGGCCGTGATCGAGCTGTGCCACCTGGCGCCCGCCGCGGGCGCGGCCATCCTGGCGCAGATGCGCCAGCTCGCCGAGTCCGGCCTGCGCGTGCTGGCGGTGGCCGAGGGCAGTGCCGTCGGCGCAGCGCCAGCGCCCGAACAGCACGACTACGACTTCCGCTTCCTGGGCCTGGTCGGCTTCGAGGACCCGCTGCGTGCCAGCGTGCCGGCGGCAGTGGCGCAGGCGCGCGGCGCAGGCATCGCGGTGGCCATGATCACCGGCGACCACGCCGCCACCGCGCTGGCCATCGCGCGCCAGGCCGGCATCGACACGGCCGCCGGCGCACTGACGGGCGAGCAGATCGCCGCGATGGACGACGCCCAGCTCGGCGAGGCCGCGCGCCGCGTGCGCGTGTTCGCGCGCGTGCTGCCCGAGCAGAAGCTGCGCCTGGTGCAGGCGCTGCAGCGCCACGGCGAAACCGTGGCCATGACCGGCGACGGCGTCAACGACGCGCCGGCGCTGAAGGCCGCGCACATCGGCATCGCGATGGGCGTGCGCGGCACCGACGTGGCGCGCGAGGCGGCCGGCCTGGTGCTGCTGGACGAAGAGTTCGGGCGCATCGTCGGCGGCGTGCGCATGGGCCGGCGCATCTTCGACAACCTGCGCAAGGTGATGCGCTACATCGTCGCCATCCACGTGCCGATCGCGGGCTTGGCGCTGCTGCCGGTGCTGCTGGGCCTGCCGCCGCTGATGCTGCCGGCGCACGTGGTGCTCACCGAGATGGTGATCGACCCGATCTGCTCGCTGGCCTTCGAGGGCGCGCCCGAGGACCCGCGCCTGATGCAGCGTCCGCCACGCCACGCGCGCGAGGGTCTGGTGGGCTGGCCGATGCTGCTGCAAGGCGCCGTCCAGGGCGCCAGCGTGCTGCTCGCCACGCTGGCGGCCTACCTGCTGGCGCTGCGTGTCGGCCACGGCGCCGACGTGGCGCGCACACTGGCCGTGGCCGGACTGATGGCGGGCAACCTGCTGCTGGTGACCGCCAACCTGAGCGCGGGCCTGGGCTGGCGCGCCCTGCTGGCGCCGGGCGCACGCGTGTTCTGGGCCGTTGCCGCCATCGCCACGGCCGTGATGGTGCTGGCGGTCACCGCGCCCCCGGTGCGCGCGCTGCTGCACTTTGGCCAGCCGCCGCTGGCCGAGCTGGGTCTGACGCTGGCCGTCGTGGCGCTGGCGGTGGCCGTGGGCGCGCTGCTGAGCGCGGCGCTGGCGCGCCGCCTGGAGCACGCGGCGGCGTGAAGCCACTAGGTACGCACTTCCGCACCTTGCACCACGGCCCGGCATGGGTCGTGACCGAACCAGTACACCAACTCGTTGGGATGGTTGAGCTCCCACACCGCAAAGTCGGCGCGCAGGCCCGCGCGCAGCAGGCCGCGGTCGTGCAGGCCGAGCGCCCGTGCCGCCTGGTGGGTGATGCCGGCCACGGCCTCCAGCGGCGTGAGCCGAAAGAAGGTGCACGCCATGTGCGCCGCCAGCGGCAGCGACAGCCCCGGCGCGGTGCCGGGGTTGTGGTCGCTAGCGACGGCGATCGGCACGCCGGCGGCGCGCAGCGCGGCCACCGGGGGCTGGCGGGTTTCACGCAGCATGTAATACGCCCCGGGCAGCAGCACGGCCACGGTGCCTGCCGCGCGCATCGCGGCGATGCCCGCGTCGCTCAGGTATTCGAGGTGATCGGCCGAGAGCGCGCCAAACGACGCCGCAAGCTGCGCACCGCCCTGGTCGCTCAACTGCTCGGCGTGCAGCTTGACCGGCAGGTCGAGCGCGCGCGCGGCCTCGAACACGCGCGCGACCTGCACCGGGGAGAACGCGATCGATTCGCAGAAGGCATCGACCGCATCGACCAGCCCCTGGGCATGCAACGCGCGCATCCAGTGGCACACGGCGTCGACGTAGTCATCGGAGCGGCCCTCGAACTCGGGCGGCAGCGCGTGCGCACCCAGGTAGGTGGTGCGCACCTGCACCGGCACCTCGCGACCGAGGCGCCGCGCCACGCGCAGGCACTTGGCTTCCGCCTCCAGCGACAAGCCGTAGCCGGATTTGATCTCCAGCGTGGTCACGCCGCCGGCCATCAGCGCCTGCGCGCGCCGGCGCGCGCCGTGCAGCAGTGCGTCCTCGGAAGCCGCGCGCGTGGCCGAGACGGTCGAGCGGATGCCGCCTCCGGCGCGCGCGATCTCCTCGTAGCCCGCGCCGTTCAGGCGCATCTCGGCCTCTGCTGCACGGTCGCCGCCGTAGACGAGGTGCGTGTGGCAATCGACGAGACCGGGCATGACCAGGGCGCCGTCGAGACCGATTTCCTCGCCGATTTCCATCGACGCGGGCAGGGCCGCGAGCGGCCCGACCCAGCGGATGTGCTCGCCCTCGGTGACGAGGGCACCATCCTCGATCAGGCCCCAGCCGCCATCGACCAGGGTGGCAAGGCGCGCGTGGCGCCACAGTCTTTGCATGAAAGTCCTCCCGGTGCCGTGCTCAATCCATCCACAGCCGCGCCAGCAGGGCGCCCTGACCCGACGCGGCGGCGCCGCCCAGCACCAGCGCGCGCGCCGCCTCGATGTCCGGCGCGAACAAACGGTCTTCGGCGTAAAACGGCACCTGCGCGCGCAGCGCCGCATGGGCGCGCTGCAGCGGTGCCGAGGTTTCCAGGGGCCGATGGAAATCCGCACCCTGGCTGGCGGCCAGCCACTCGATGCCGAGGATGGTGGCGGTGTTTTCCGCCATGTCGGCCAGGCGCCGAGCGGCGAACGTCGCCATGCTCACGTGGTCTTCCTGGTTGGCGCTGGTGGGCAGGCTGTCGACGCTGGCCGGATGCGCCAGCGATTTGTTCTCGGACGCCAGCGCGGCAGCGGTGACGTGCGCGATCATGAAGCCGCTGTTCAGGCCCGCGTTGTCCACCAGGAAGGGCGGCAGGCCGGAGATGCCACTGTCGATCAAGAGCGCGATGCGCCGCTCGGAAATCGCGCCGATCTCGCTGATCGCGAGCGCCAGCGTATCGGCGGCGAAGGCCACCGGTTCGGCGTGGAAGTTGCCGCCCGAGATCACGTCGCCGGTCTCGGCGAACACCAGCGGGTTGTCGGTCACCGCGTTGGCTTCGATCAGCAGCGTGCGCGCCGCCTGCGCGATCAAATCGCGGCAGGCACCCATCACCTGCGGCTGGCAGCGCAGGCTGTAGGGGTCTTGCACGCGCGCATCGCCCACCAGGTGCGACTGGCGGATGGCGCTGCCCGCAAGCAGAGCACGCGCCACCTCGGCCAGCGCGATCTGCCCGGGCTGGCCGCGCAGCGCATGCACGCGCGGATCAAACGGCGCGTCGCTGCCCTTGGCCGCATCGACGCACAGCGCACCGATCACCGCGCCCGCCTCCAGCAGCCGCTCGGCGAGGAACAGGCCGTGCAGGGCCAGCGCGGTCGAGACCTGCGTGCCGTTGATCAACGCCAGCCCCTCCTTGGCTTGCAAGGTGAGCGGGACGATGCCGGCGGCGGCCAGCGCCTCGCGGGCGGGCCGCAGGCGCCCGGCGACGCGCACCTGGCCCTCACCGATCAGCGCCAGCGTCATGTGCGCCAGCGGTGCCAGATCGCCCGAGGCACCGACCGAACCCTTGGCCGGGATGACCGGCAGCAGATCGGCTTCGAGCATCGCGAGCAGGGTCTCGACCACCACGGCCCGCACGCCCGAGTAGCCACGCGCAAGGCTCGCGGCCTTCATCAAGAGCACCAGGCGCACCACGGCGTCGGGCAGCGGCTCGCCGGTGCCGACCGCGTGCGAAAGAATCAGGTTGTGCTGCAAGCGCGCGAGCTGGGCATCGGGAATGTGCGTCTTGGCGAGCTTGCCGAAACCGGTGTTGATGCCGTAAGCCGGTTCGCCGCGCGCGACGATGGCCTGCACCGCCGCCGCGCCGGTGGTTATCGCGGCGCGCGCATCGGGCGCCAGCGCCACCGGCCGCTCCTGCTGCCAGAGCGAGCGCAGTTGCGCCAGCGTCAATTGCCCCGGCGCGACATCGAGCCGTGCCTCACCGCGCACCTGGCCAAGCGAGGCCGGCAGCACCGGCGAGAGCGCGACCCAGACGAGTGCCGGAGTCTCGCCATCGACCGCGTCATCGGGTGCGATCACTTCATCGTTTGCGCCGCCATGCCACCACAGCCCCTGCCCCACTTGCAGCGTGCGCGCGCCGCAGCGCCAGCGCCCGGCCAGCACCAGGCACAGCCCGGCCGGTGCCTGGCCTGCACGGCGCGCGCCATGCACCACCTGCATCTGGCCCTGCCACTGGTCACGGCGCAGCATCAGGTTGAAGTCGTGCGAGATGCCGCCTTGTGGGCGAGCTTCGATCGCCGCCTCGCCGGGAAAGGCCCAGACCTGCCAGCGCCGGGTCAGCGCGTGATCCAACCCGCCATCGACTGATTGCAGCAGCGCGCCCTCGCCATCGAGCAGCATGATCTGTCGATCCACCCCCGGCAGCGGCGAGAACGGCCCCGCGCCTTGCAGCGTGGCGACGCTCACGCGCCATTCGAAATCATCCAGCGTGCTGCCTGCGGGCCAGCGCACGATTTCACGCGTGCCGCCGCCGCCGTTCTTCCACGGCGTCTCGGTGAGTGTGTTCAGGTCAAAGTGCTGCATCGTGCGGCCCGCCTGCGCATCAGCGCACCATCGGCAGCTTCAGGCCGAAGCGCTTGGCGGTTTCCACGGCTTTTTCGTAACCCGCGTCCGCATGGCGCATCACGCCCGAGCCGCAGTCGTTGACCAGCACGCGCGCCAGGCGTTCGGCGGCGGCGTCCGTGCCGTCGGCGACGATCACCATGCCCGCATGCTGCGAATAGCCCATGCCGACCCCGCCGCCGTGGTGCAGGCTGACCCAGGTGGCGCCGCCGGCGGTGTTGAGCAGCGCGTTGAGCAGCGGCCAGTCGCTCACCGCGTCGGTGCCGTCCTTCATGGACTCGGTTTCGCGGTTGGGGCTGGCCACGCTGCCGGTATCGAGGTGGTCGCGCCCGATCACGATCGGGGCTTTCAGCTCGCCCGTTCGCACCATCTCGTTGAACGCCAGGCCCGCCACGTGGCGCTCGCCCAGGCCGAGCCAGCAGATGCGCGACGGCAGGCCCTGGAAGGCGATGCGTTCGCGCGCCATGTCCAGCCAGCGGTGGGTGTGCTTGTTCTCGGGGAACAGCTCCTTGATCTTGGCATCGGTCTTGTAGATGTCCTCGGGGTCGCCCGAGAGCGCCACCCAGCGAAACGGCCCCTTGCCCTCGCAGAACATCGGGCGGATGTAGGCGGGCACGAAGCCGGGGAAGTCGAAGGCGTTCTTCACGCCCTCGTCCAGCGCCACCTGGCGGATGTTGTTGCCATAGTCGAACGTCGGCACGCCCATGGCCTGGAAGTCCAGCATGGCCTGCACATGCAGCGCGCAGCTCTGGCCCGCGGCCTTCTTCAGTTCGGCATGCCGCGCGGGGTCGGCAGCGGCGGCGCGCCATTGCTGCACCGTCCAGCCCTTGGGCAGATAGCCGTTGATCAGGTCGTGCGCGCTGGTCTGGTCGGTCACCAGATCGGGCAGGATCGCACCCGCCCTGGCACGCTTGACCAGCTCGGGCAGGATCTCGGCGGCATTGCCCAGCAGGGCGATGGACACCGCCTCCTTGTTCGCCGTGTGCTGCTGGATCAGGGCCAGTGCCTCGTCAACGTCCCTGGCCTGCTTGTCCACGTAGCGCGTGCGCAGGCGAAAATCGATGCTGGCCTGCTGGCATTCGATGTTCAGCGAGCAGGCCCCCGCCAGCGTGGCCGCCAGCGGCTGCGCGCCGCCCATGCCGCCCAGCCCGGCGGTGAGTACCCAGCGCCCCGCCAGATCGCCGCCGTAGTGCTGGCGACCGGCTTCCACGAAGGTCTCGTAGGTGCCCTGCACGATGCCCTGGCTGCCGATGTAGATCCAGCTGCCCGCCGTCATCTGGCCGAACATGAACAAGCCCTTGCGGTCAAGCTCGTTGAAATGCTCCCAGTCGGCCCACTTGGGCACCAGGTTGGAGTTGGCGATCAGCACGCGCGGCGCGTTCTCGTGCGTCTTGAACACGCCCACCGGCTTGCCCGACTGCACCAGCAGGGATTCATCGGCTTCGAGCTGGCGCAGCGATTCCAGAATCTGGTCGAAGCAGGCCCAGTCGCGCGCGGCGCGGCCGATGCCGCCATAGACCACCAGGTCCTGCGGGCGCTCGGCGACCTCGGCGTCCAGGTTGTTCTGGAGCATGCGGTAGGGCGCCTCGATCAGCCAGTTCTTGCACGTGAGCTGGCTGCCGCGCGGTGCGCGGATGTGGCGGGACGGGTCGTGGCGAGGGTCGTTGGCGGTGGTCATCAGAATCTCCAAGGCAAAAGGGAAGCCGCCGGGGCCGATCAATGCAGGCCGAGGTAGGCTTCGGTGAGAGAGGGGTCCTGGCGGGCTTCGGCGGCCGTGCCCTGCCAGACCGAGCGGCCGGATTCGAGCACGCAGATGTCGTCGGCCACCTTGAGCACGCGCTCGGTGTTCTGCTCGACCAGCAGCACCGTCAGGCCCTCGGCGCGCAGGGTATCGAGCGCCAGGTAGCACAGGTCGATCACCTTGGGCATGAGGCCGAGCGAGAGCTCGTCGATCATCAACAGGCGCGGGCGCGTCATCAGCGCGCGGCCTATGGCCAGCATCTGCTGCTCGCCGCCCGAGAGGTTGCCGGCCAGCGAATCCAGGCGCTCGGCCAGGCGCGGGAACAACGCCAGCACGCGGTCGCGGTCGTGCGCGAACACCTTGGCGGGCTGCACCATGCCGCCCACGCGCAGGTTGTCCTGCACGCTCAGGTCCTTGAACAGGCGCCGCCCCTCGGGCGAGATGGCCAGCCCCAGGCGCACGCGCTCGGTGGCGGGCAGGCCGCTGATGTCGCGGCCTTCGAACAGCATGGCTCCCCCCTGCTGCTGCACATGCCCGGCGACGCACATCAGCGTGGAAGACTTGCCCGCGCCATTGGGTCCAAGCAAGCCGGTGATCGCGCCGGGGCGCAGCTTCAGATTCAGCCCGTGCACCGCCTGAAACGCACCGTAACCGCAGGAGAAATCGCGCAGTTCAAGCATGGTCTGCCTCCTCCTCGGCCCGGGTTTCGCTGCCCAGATAGGCGCTGCGCACCACCGGCTGCGCCATAACCGCCTGCGGCTCGCCCTCGGCGATCTTGCGGCCGTTGTCCAGCACCACCAGGCGCCTGCAGATGCGCAGCACCTCGCCCAGGTTGTGCTCGATCAGCACGACGGTGACGCCCTGGGCATTGATCTCGGCAATGGTGTCGGCCAGGCCGTGCGCCTCTTTGGAATTGAGGCCGGCCAGGGGTTCGTCGAGCAGCAGCAGGCGCGGTTTGAGTGCCAGCGCGCGCGCCAGCTCCAAGCGCTTGAGCACGCCCAGCGGCTGCGTTGCCGGGCTTTGTTCGGCCAGGTGGGCAATGCCCACGCGCTCCAGTTCCTGGCGTGCCTGTGCGAGTTCGTGCGCATCGGACACCTGCAGCAGCGCACCCAGGGGGCGGCGCGTCTTGCTGCTGGCCGCGGCCATGGCCACGTTGTCCTGCAGCGAGATGCCGCGCAGCGGCCGCACCAGTTGCTGCGACAGCGCCAGGCCCATGCGGATGCGCTCGTTGATCGCGTGCTCGTTCAGGCGCTTGCCGTCCAGCAGCACCTGGCCACTGGTGGGACGTACCACGCCGGTGATCGCGCGCAGCATGGTGGTCTTGCCCGCGCCATTGGGGCCGATGAGGCCGAGCAGCTCGCCCTCGGCGACGGTGAAGGACACATCATCGACCGCCAGCAGGCCGCCAAAGCGCACCGTGACGGATTCGATGGCCAACAGGGGGTGGGCGCTCATGCCTTGCCCTCCCGCGCCTTGCCGGGTGCGAACACGCGCCGCACCAGGCCGGCGATGCCACCCGGCGAAAAGCGCATCATCAGGAACAGCAAGCCGCCATAGACCAGCAGCTTGTAGTCGCCGATGACCTGGAACCACGCGGGCAGCGCGGAGAGCACCGCCGCGGCGATCACCACCCAGGCGACCGAACCGATACCGCCGAACACCACCATGGAGAGTACGGTGATCGATTCGATGAAGCCGAAGTTCTCCGCACCGATGAACTGCAGGTGGTAGGCCAGCAGCGCGCCCGACAGGCCGGCCAGCGCGGTGCCGATGGCGAACGCCGCCAGCTTGTAGCGCGGCACGTCGATGCCGAGCACGCGCATGGTGTCCTCGTCCTCGGCGATGCCGTTGAACACCCGCCCCATCCAGGTACGGCGGATGTAGACCGAGAGGCCCGCGACGAAGGCCGCGAGCACGATGCCGAAGACCATGAAACCCAGCTTGCCCATGCCGTGGTCCGGAATCGAGGAAACCCCCATCTCGCCGCCCAGCCAGTCCTGCTGGCGCACGAAGCCGACGAAGAGGAAGACCACGCCCATGGTGGTGATGGCCAGGAAGTCGTCGCGCACGCGCAGCGAAGACAGGCCGACGACGACGCCCAGCACGCAGGCCAGCAGCATGGCCACCGGCAGCGTGGCCAGAAAAGGCCAGCCGGCCTTGCCGAGCATGGCCGCCGCGTAGGCGCCCACGCCCTGGAAGGCCGCATGCCCGAGACTGATCTGGCCGCAAAAGCCGGTGATCAGGTTCAGCGACAGCGCAAAGATGACGCTGATCGCCATGGTGGTGAGCAAGGTGATTTCGTAGTCCATGTCCGATCACCTCAGCGCCGCGCAAACAGGCCTTGCGGGCGCACCATGAGCACCACGATCAGGAAGGCGAACGCGATCGCGTTGCGGTCCAGAAACTGGCCGATGTAGATCGTGCCGAAGGCCTCGACCACGCCCAGCACCAGGCTGGCCGCGAGCGTGCCCGGCACCGAACCCAGGCCGCCGAGCACGATGATGGCCAGCGCCTTGTACGAGGGCACGCTGCCCATCGTCGGCTCGACCAGGTTGTTGAGCAGCGCCACCCATACGCCGGCGAAACCCGCGAGCGCCGAGCCGACGAAGAAATTGATGTCGCGCACCTGGCGCAGCGAGATGCCGAAGGACTCGGCCATCTGCGGGTCGGTCACCGTCGCCTGGCAGGCCACGCCGATGCGCGTGCGCGACTGCAGCCAGGCGAGCACGCCGATGATCAGCACCGTGCCCACCATCATCCAGATCTCGATCCGGCTGAGCTGCAGCCCGCCGCCCAGCGCCACCTGGCCCTGCATCTGCGGCGTGGCAAAGGACAGGCCCTGAGCGCCGAAGGCGATGCGAAACGCCTCCTCGGAGGCGATGTACAGCCCGATCGAAGCGATCAGCGCGACGAAGGGCGGCTGGCTCAGCAGCGGCTGGTAGGCCAGGCGGTACATCAGCACCCCCGCCAGGCCCGCGATCAGCGCCGCGCCGACGAAGGCCAGCGCCAGGCTGCCGCTGGCGTTGGTGATCAAGACGCCGGCGTAGGCGCCCAGCGTGAACAGCGAGGCGTGCGCGACGTGCAGGATGCGCAGCAGGCCATACACCAGGGTCAGGCCCAGGGCGATCATCGCGTAGATGCTGCCCTGTACCAGCCCCTGGACGACAAGTTCGACATACAGCATGGTCTGCCGGCGCCTTTCGCGTCGCGCTGCTTACTTGGCCTTGGTCGGCGGGGCCAGCAGCACCGGGTCGTGAATCACGCTGTGGCGATGAAACGCCTTGTCCTTGACGATCTGCACCTGCAAATCCTTCTGCACCTCATGCAGGTCGTTGAACGAGAGCTTGCCGATCGGCGTGTCGTAGGTGCCTGCGGCAATCGCGTCGCGCAGCGCCGCGCCGCCCTTGCCACCGGTCTTCTTCAGCCCGTCGATTGCCACCAGCGTGGCGGTGTAGCTGGAGGCGGCGACCATGTCGGAGCCCACGCCGTAGGCCTTCTTGTAGTCGGCGAGGTAGGCCTTGGTCACGGGCGAGTCGGAGTCGCGATCGAGCGAAGTGGTGACCAGCGTGCCTTCGGACGCCGGGCCGGCGATCTCCATGAACTTCTCGGAGTCGTAGCCTTCCTGCCCGATGATGGGCACGGTGATGCCCGCCGCGCGCAACTGGCTCACCAGCGGCCCGGCGTTGAAGTAGTAGCCCGAGGCGTAGATGACGTCCGGGTTGTCCGCCTTGACCTTGCTCACCAGCGGGCCGAACTGGCGGTCCGCCATGCCGTATTCGTACTCGTTGATGATCTTGAGGCCGAGCTTTTGCGCGCCATCCTTGAAGCCCGCGGCCAGCGACTGGCCGAAGTCGTTCTTCACGGTGATCAGGGCCACGTTCTTCTTGCCCAGCTCCTGCACCAGCTTGGCGCCACCACGACCCTGCACCTCGCCCATCGCCGAGACGCGGAACATGTAGTCGCCCGCGAGCGTCACGTCCGGGTGAATGGAGTAGGCCACGACGTAGGGCACCTGCGCCTTCTGGAAGATCGACGCGGCGGCGCGCGTGGAGCCCGAATAGGAGCCCGAAACGCCCACCACCACCTTGTCCTTCTCGATCATCTTGGTCACCGCGGGCACGGCTTCCTTGGCCGAGGCCTGGTCGTCATAGACCACGAGTTCAAGCTTCTGCCCGGCCACGCCGCCGGCGGCATTGGCCTCGGCCACCGCCAGCTTGGCGCCATCCAGCGCCGACTTGCCATCGGCGGCGGCAAAGCCGGTGGACGGCACGTTGAAACCGATCTTGATATCGGCCCAGGCCGCGCCCATGGGCAGGGCAAAGGCGAGCGCCGCGACCAGCAGCTTGGGAGCGAAGGGGGACACAAACTTCATGAGCTTCTCCTTGGGGATGGACCTCTGGACGGAATACGCCGGGCGTTGTTTAATGCCTATACAACATGATTGATTCAATCCAATGTTGTATATACATCTCGCAGAAAACGAATTTAGGCGCTGCGCCCGCGCGTGTCAACACGGTTCAGATCAAATTACGGGTTTACCCTGATGAAAACATCTCCCCCGCACGCTGCCGACACTCGGCAGCCGCCCGCCTTCCAGCGCATCAAGGAGCACGTGCTGCGCCAGATCCACGACGGCCATTGGCGCGAGGGCGATGCCATCCCGGGCGAGCAGGCGCTGGCGCGCGAGTTCGGCGTCTCGCGCATGACGGTGAACCGCGCGCTGCGTGAGCTCAGCAGCGAGCAGGTGCTCGAGCGCGTGCAGGGCTCGGGCACCTTCGTCGCGCAGCAGAAATTCCTCGCCACGCTGGTCGAGCTGCGCAACATCGCCGACGAAATCACCGCGCGCGGGCACACGCATTCAAGCGAGCTTCAACTGCTGGCGCGCGACCGGGCCACCGATTTGCTGGCGCACCAACTGCGCCTCGCGCCCCGCGCGACGGTGTTCCATTCGGTCATCGTACATCTGGAAAACGGCCAGCCGCTGCAAGTGGAAGACCGCTGGGTCAACCCGCAGGTCGCGCCCGACTACCTGCGCCAGGACTTCACGCAATGCACGCCCAACGCCTATCTGATGCAGGTGGCGCCGCTGCAAGGCGTGGATTTCCAGATCGAGGCCGATACCCCGAACGACGAAGTGCGCCAGTTGCTGCACATGCAGGCGGGCGAGTTCTGCCTGGTGCTGCGGCGCGTCACTTACTCGATGGGCCAGGTGGCCTCTGTCGCGGCGATGTGGCATCCGGCCAAGCGCTACCGCTTCACCGGGCATATTTGAACGCTTGGAGACGTAAACTAAGCGCAACAAGTACGAACTATCTGATTAAGGAACCACGTGCCTCACATGCTTGAACTCAAGTACGGCTTGACCACTCAAGAGTTGCTTGATGAAATCAATGGGAAATTCACGGATTCAGGAAATACCGAGACCGCTCCGCATCTGTGCGTTTTACTTTGAATTTTAGATCAACTGGATCAAGAATGTTAATCAGAGAAGAAAAAAAGGAACTAGTATAATTTTGATGATTGTACTTTGGTCTTTTATGTTCGCGCCTTCGGTGACATATTTCACCGATGTGAAAGGTTATTTATTGACCATTGTCTCTGCCATTGTGTTTTCGGCGCCGTTGCTCAAAAAATGGTCAACAATTGGCTTTGGTTCCATGTTAGCGATTGTTGGGGCGATAAACATCATGCACATGATGTCTTTCGGAACGGTGATGAATGAATATTCAATATTGAGTACCAAGAGAACAACAATGGATGAATCTATTGCATTTATTTCATCAATAGATAAAAGTGTATGGATTGCTTCATTAATTTATTTGTTCTTGTGTGTCCTGGTACTGCTTGCAATTCGATTGATTCAAAATAAGTGCAATTTTCCAAAAAAATAGTAGTTTTTGGTGTTGTGGCCATTACATTTTTTACGCGATATCAATTTTTAGAGGAAATAATTTTCTTGAAAAAAGCCATCGATTATATCCATTAAATATGGTTAATAATTTCATCAAAAGCAAAGCAATTGATGAATCTATGTATTACACTCCTGTGATTGAGAAGACTGCTAGTGATGCAGGAGTTGATATATTGGTGTTGGTTCTCGGGGAGAGTGCTAGTGCGGCAAGATGGTCGCTTTTAGGGTATAAAAAAACGAAACAAATAAACCTTTGGTTGGAATTAAGAACGCGATATCTGCAACATCGATATCCAACGGTCCGTATACGCTATTGGCACTTCCATTCATGTTGCTTGGGGAGTCTGCAGCGGATGCAAAAAATAATTCGAGAGCTTCAATTATTGATTTTGCCAAGGAAAATGGCTATAAAACTTTTGTTTTTACTAATTCCAGATTTTATGATCGAGCAGAAGATTTTTTCAATTTAATATTAAGAAGAAATTCTGATGTTTACGTAAAAACTGGCGACGGAGGATACGATGAAAATTTATCATATTGGCTGGAAGATGCATTAAAAAATAAAAATGCCAAAAAGTTGATAGTGTTGCATACTTATGGAAGTCATGTCGCTGTTGATGAGCGTTATCCAAAAGAGTATAGCGTGTTTGATGATGAGTATGATAATAGTATTTTTTACACGAGCATTCTGCTTGATTCGTGGATTCAAAAGATAAAAACAATTCCGGATAAAAAATCGGCACTTATTTACATGAGCGATCATGGGTTAATGATGCCGCCATGTAGTGATTCATTTCGAGCGGGTTATGCAAAAACAAGTTTTGAAGTGCCGCTTTTCATCTGGGCTAGCGAAAATAATTTAATCAGTGATGTGAGACATTCCCTAGATCGACGCGCGGCAATTAATTCTGCAAGTTTTTACAATCTGTCAATTAATTTTTTGGGTGGTAAACTTCCGATGTTTATTTTTAATAAAACTGGTGTTTTTAATCCGAAAGATGTTTGCAACGTGCAGCGGTGAAAATTTATATCCTGAATCCGTGAATCCCCCATTGATTTCATCTTGATTATTAGAAAAGGAAAACCCCAGACTCCAGGCTGGCGCATTGACCGTCATCCCGCTACGCGCGCTGCCGACGGTTGATCTCATTCGATACACGGTACAACACCACTTTCAGGAGGAGCACGCGATGACGCAAGAGAGCCCTTGGCACGGCCGCATCGATACCGGCGAGCAGGGCGACACGCGCCGCCTGCACCAGATCGTGCGGCTGGGTGACGGCTATGGCGCAGGCGACGCGGTGCTCGCGGGCTTTGCCAGCGACGCCGGCGTGGCGCGCAACCACGGGCGCATCGGCGCGCGCCACGGCCCGCAGGTGGCGCGCCGCGCGCTGGCCAGCCTGCCGGCGCATGCGCTCGCCGCCTTCTGGGATGCGGGCGACGTGGTCTGCGAGGGTGATGCGCTCGAAGCCGCGCAAACGGCGCAGGCAGCGCGGGTGCAAAGCATCCTCGGGCGTGGCGCGCGGCCGGTGGTGCTGGGCGGTGGGCATGAAATCGCCTGGGCCGACTATCAGGGCCTGCGCGACCACCTGTATGCCGATGGCCGGGCCGATGGCCGCGCGGCGGGCCGCTTGCTGGTACTGAACCTGGATGCGCACTTCGACCTGCGCGGCAGCCGCCCAGGCCACTCGGGCACGCCGTTCGACCAGATCCTGCAAGACGCGGCCGAGCGCGGCCTGCCGCTGCGCTACGTCTGCCTGGGCGTCTCGCGCCTAGGCAACACGCCCGCGCTGTACCAGCGAGCGCACGCGGCCCAGGTGCATTACGCCGAGGACATCGAGATGCAGGAGCGCTACCTGGACGCGCGCCTGGCCGACATTGATCGCCTGCTGGCCGAGGCCGAGCATGTCTACCTGACGATAGACACCGACGTGCTGCCCGCGGCGATCGCACCCGGTGTCTCGGCGCCCGCGCCCTACGGCGTGCCGCTGCCCGTCGTCGAGGCATGCCTGCTGCGCGTGAAGGCCAGCGGCAAGCTGCGCCTGGCGGACATCGCCGAGTTCAACCCCGGGCACGACATCGACGGCCACACCGCGCGCGCCGTGGCGCGCCTGGCGTGGCAGTTGCTGCAGCCCTGAATCGCAAACCGGGGAGAGTCCGATGGAATTCAATGCCGTCTCCACGCTGTGCATCGCGGTGGCGATGTACCTGGTGGGCGATCAACTCGTCAAGCGCATCGGCGTGCTCAACCGCTTCTGCATCCCGGCGCCGGTGGTCGGCGGGCTGATCTTCGCCATCGCCGTCACGCTGCTCAAGAGCAGCGGCGCGCTGAGCGTCGTGCTCGACACCTCGCTGCAATCGCTCTTCATGGTGACCTTCTTCACCACCATCGGCCTGGGCGCGAGCTTCAGGCTCATCAAGCTCGGCGGCAAGCTGCTGGTGGTCTACTGGATCATGTGCGGCGTGCTGGCGCTGGGGCAGAACGTGATCGGCGTGACGCTGGCCGAACTGATGGGCATCCACCCCCTGATCGGCGTGATGGCCGGCGCCGTGTCGATGGAGGGCGGCCACGGCGCCGCCGCTGCCTATGGACAAACCATCGAATCGCTGGGCGTGCCATCGGCCGTGACCATAGGCCTTGCGGCCGCCACCTTCGGGCTCGTGGCCGGGGGCCTCGCGGGCGGGCCGGTGGCGCAGTACCTGATCCGCAAGTTCGACCTCAAGCCCGACGCCGAGGAAGCCGAGGAATTCACTCAGGCGGAACGGCAGGAGGTGGGCTTTCACTCCTTCATGGTGCAGGTGTTCCTGATCACCATCTGCATGGCTGTCGGCGTGGCGCTGGGCGACCTGTTCTCGCGCCTGACGGGCTTCGTGCTGCCCGGCTACGTCGGGGCCATGTTCACCGCCGTGGTGCTGCGCAACCTGATGGACCGCGTGCGTCCGCAGGCCGTCAACATGCACGAGATCAACCTGATCGGCGACGTCGCGCTGGCGGTGTTCCTGTCGATGGCGCTGATGAGCATCAAGCTCTGGGAGCTGGCCGACCTGGCGCTGCCGCTGATCGTAATCGTCGCGGTGCAGGTGGTCTTCATCGTGCTGCTGGCCTTCTTCGTGATGTTCCGCCTGCTCGGGCGCAACTACGATGCGGCGGTGATGATCTCGGGCTTCCTCGGCCACGGCCTGGGCGCCACACCCAACGCCATGGCCAACATGGCCGCGATCACCGAGCGCTTCGGCCCCTCGCGCAAGGCATTTTTGATCGTGCCGATCGCCGGCGCCTTCCTGATCGACGTGTTCGGCATGCCGATCATCATCACGAAGATCAACCTGCTCAAGTAAGGTGCCCGGCGTCAGAACGTCCCCGGATACAGCCCGCCATCGAGCAGCAGGTTCTGCCCGTTGATGTAGCCCGCCAGCGGGCTGCACAGGAAGGCGCAGAGGGCGCCGAACTCCGCAGGCGTGCCGAAGCGGCGTGCAGGGATCTGCGCCGCCTGGCTGGCGCGGATTTCTTCCAGGCTCTTGCCGGCCTTTTGCGCCGCCGCCACCAGCGTGGCGTTGAGGCGGTCGGTGTCGAACTTGCCGGGCAGCAGGTTGTTCACCGTCACGCCGCGCGCGGCGATACCCGAGCGCGCCAGGCCGGCGACGAAGCCCGTGAGGCCGCTGCGCGCGCCGTTGGACAGCGCCAGGATGTCGATTGGCGCCTTCACGGCGCTGGATGTGATGTTCAGGACGCGTCCGTAGCCACGCTCGGCCATGCCGTCGACCACGGCCTTGATGAGCTCGATCGGGGTGAGCATGTTGGCGCCCACCGCGCGCTGCCAGTCCTCGGGCGTGAAGCCGCGGAAATTGCCGGTGGGCGGGCCGCCGGCGTTGGTCACCACGATGTCGAAACCGCGCCCCGGCCCACCCGGCGCGTTCCAGACGGCCTCGCGTCCCTCGGGCGTGGTGATGTCGCAGGCTACGGCGACGATTTCAGGCTCATTTTGGCCTGTAGCGCTTGACCAATCAGCGCTGACAGCTCTTAATTCAGTAGCTGTCTGCTGCAGCGGCGCCTCGGTGCGGGCGTTGATGAGCACGTTCACGCCTTCGCTCACCAGGGCCTCGGCGCAGCCACGGCCCAGTCCCTTGCTTGCGCCGCACACGAGCGCCCAGCGCCCGGCGATTCCCAGATCCATGGTGGCTTCTCCTTGTTTTTCGTCAGCCCCGATCATGCCCGGATCGCGGCGCAAGGGTCATGCGCTGGCGGGGAGCACCAGGCGCATGCGCAGGCCCCCCAGCGGCGAGGCGAGCGCCTCGATGCGTCCGCCATAGGTCTGCGCCAGCGTGCGCACGATGTCCAGGCCCAGGCCCGCGCCGCCGTTGGTGTCGCTGAGCTGCGCGCCGCGCTCGAACATGCGCTCGCGCTCGGCCTCGGGGATGCCGGGGCCGTCGTCGTCGATGGTGAAGACGAGCTGCCCGCCTTCGCGGTGCGTATCGACGCGCACGCGCGTGCGCGCCCACTTGCCGGCGTTATCGATGAGGTTGCCGAGCATTTCGTAGAGGTCCTGCGCCTCGCCGCGGAAGTTTTCATCCTGCGCGCCGGGCGCCAGCTCGAAGCTCACGCCACGCTCGGCGTGCAGCCGCGCCATGGTGCGCAGCAGCGCCTGCAGCGGTTCGAGCACCGGCGTCGCCAGACCCGTGGCGCGCACGGCGGCGCTGGCGCGGGCACGCGCCAGGTGCCAGTCAACCTGGCGGCGCGCCGCCTCGGCCTGTTCGCGCACCAGCCGGGCCAGCGGCGTGTCCTGCTCGCCGGCGGCGTTGGCCAGGATGGTAAGCGGCGTGTTGACCGCGTGCGCCAGGTTGCCCGCCTGCGCGCGGGCGCGGCGCACCATGTCGGCGTTTTCGCCGAGCACGTGGTTGAATTCATCGACCAGGGGCGCGACCTCGCGTGGAAAACGCCCCTGCAGCGCGCTGGCATCGCCGGTGCGCACGGCCGCCAGGCGCTGGCGCAGCAGCGCCAGCGGCGCCAGCAGCAGGCGCAGCTGCAGCCACACCGCCAGCAGCAGCCCGGCGGCCAGCACCGCCAGCGCAAACAGCAGCAAGCGCGTGAAGCGCGCGATGGGCTCGGCAATCAGCGTCTCGTCCGCCGCCACCGCCACGACGAGCGGCGGCGCGTCGTCCTCGGGCAACTGCAGCGTGCGCGCCAGCGCCAGCAGCGCACCGCCCTGCGCATCCCGCAGATGCAGCAGTCGGTCGCCCGCGCCGGGGGACGCGGGCAGCGCCAGGGTTTCGTCCCAAAGCGAGCGCGAGCGCGCCAACCCCGCCTTGGGCACGGTGCCAAGTTCGTCGATCTGCCAGTACCAGCCCGACAGCGGCTGGGTAAAGCGCGCCTCGGGCAGGGCGCCCACCACCAGGCGACCGTTCGTCCAATCGATGCTGCCGCTGAGCGCGTCAAGCTGCATCGTGAGCTGCGCCTGCCACTGCTGCGTGACGTGGTCGCGGAACAGCGCGACCAGCCCCCACGCGGTGCCCGCCAGCGTCAGCGCCACCCAGACCAGCGTGCCCGCCAGCAGGCGCCAGCGCAGCGATCCCGTCATGCGCCCGCGTCCACCAGCCGGTAACCCAGGCCGCGCACGGTCTCGATGCTGCCCTCGGGCAGCTTCTTGCGCAGACGGGCCACGAAGACCTCGATGGTGTTGGAGTCGCGATCGCTCCCCTCGGGATAGATGTGCTCGGACAGTTCGGTGCGCGAGAGCACCTCGCCCTTGCGCTGCATCAAGAGCTGCAGCAGCTTGAATTCATGGCTCGTGAGCACCAGCGGCTGGCCATCGACGAGCACGCGCGCGCTGCGCGTGTCGAGCACGATGGCGCCGCAGTGCCACACGCTGCTCGCGTGCTCGCTGCCACGGCGCAGCAGCGCGCGCAGGCGCGCCAGCAGCTCTTCCATGTGAAACGGCTTGGCCAGGTAGTCGTCCGCCCCCGCGTCCATGCCCTGCACCTTCTCCTGCCAGCTCGAGCGCGCGGTGAGAATCAGCACCGGCATGCCCCGCTCGGCCGCGCGCCAGTGGCGCAACGCCGAGAGGCCGTCGAGCAACGGCAGGCCCAGGTCGAGCACCACCGCGTCGAAGTCCTCCACCTCGCCCAGGTATTGCGCCTCGCGGCCATCGGCGGCCTGTTCCACGGTGTGGCCGGCGGCCGCGATCGCCTGCACGAGCTGCGCCCGCAGGGTCGGTTCATCTTCCACCACGAGGATGCGCATCAGTGTTTGCCCTTCTGCCTGACCTGGAGGACCTGCGCATTCTGCGCGTCCACGTCCAGCTTGGCCACGCGGCCATCGGGCTGCAGCAGGCGGATTTCGTAAACGTAGTGCCCGTGCTCGTGCTCGAACTCCACCTTGAGCACCTGCCCCGGCCAGCCCTGCTCCTGCAGCCGGGCAAGCACGGTGCTCAGCGGCAGCACCAGCCCCTGAGCCAGCGCCTGTCGCGCGCGCTCGTGATCGTCGTCGGCGGCGTGCAGGGCGCCCCAGGGCAGCAGCATGGCCAGACCCACGGCGCAGGCGGCGACATGGCGGCGGCGAAGGAGGGTGGGCGTGTTCATGGCTGCAAGGTATAGCGCAGTCATGATGAACGGCGGCTGAATGCCCGCGCCGCGCCTCACCTCATGCGCAGCACATGACCCGATCGGTCGAACGCCACCATGTCCCGCAACCGGCCGCCGTTGATGGCGTTGACCATGAAGCGCAGCGGCTGCTCGGCCGCATCGCTGCCGGGCGCAACGCCGGCGCGCCCCGACAGCGTGCTGACGAAGACCACGTCCCAATGCATGCCGGTCTGCTCCGACTCGGTGCGCAGCGCCGCGAAACTCGCGACCTCTTCAGGCGCCTTGTCCACGCACAGGCGCGGCTGCAGGTGGCCGCCCTCACCGCGCTCGAAGCGCTCGCGCTGCGCCGCGCTGGCGTCCGCCGCGAGCTCGCGCTCGGCAAACACGAACAGCAGGCGCTGCGGCTCATCCTGCCGGTGCGCGGCCTGGAGCAAATCATCGAAACTTTCAAGCGCGTCCGGGCTGGCCATGGTGCGGATTCCTGCGGGGTGGGAGGGGTCGATGGCGAACTGTAGCGTGAAGGCGCCCGCGCGCAGCCGCCCGTGCCCGCGCACCCTTCATCACGCCACATGAACGCCACATGAACGCGGCCTTCAGAATCGGTTCACAGCGCCCGCCTCACAATGCCTGCGCACCCGACACGGTTCGGGCCTGCAACACGAACAAGACGGAGCTCCTCATGCCGACCACCCCACGCACGCGCTACCCCACGGCGCTCATCACGTTGCACTGGCTGACCCTCGCGCTGATGCTCGGCGTGTATGCGCTCATCGAGCTGCACGACCTGCTGCCCAAGGGCGGCGACGCGCGCGCGCTGGTCAAGGCCTGGCACGAAACGCTGGGCGTGACGGTGTTTGCCGTGGTGCTGCTGCGCCTGCCGCTGCGCCTGCTGCTGGGCGTGCCGCCCGCGCTGGCCACGACGCCGCGCTGGCAGCACCAGCTCGCCCGTGCCATGCACTGGGCGCTCTATGGCCTGCTCATCGCCGCGCCCATCCTCGGCTACCTGAGCCTGAACGCCCAGGGCACGCCGGTGCCGTTCTTCGGCCTGCAGATGCCGGTGTTCATCGGCCCCGATCGCGCCCTGATGCGCCAGATCAAGGAAATTCACGAAGCCGTGGGCACAATGGGTTACTGGCTCATCGGTCTGCACGCCGGCGCCGCGCTGGCGCACCACTACCTGATGCATGACGACACACTGCGCCGCATGGGGCTCTCGCGCCCGACCCCGGCGGCGCTCACGCCTACCCCGGGCACACACAGGGACACGCCATGAAATCCAGGACCCCTCTCTTCGTCGCCGCGCTCGCGCTGGCCGCGCTGCCCGCCCTGGCCAGCGACGACTGCGATGCACCCGTCGAGCGCTGGCAATCGCGCGAGGCGGTGCAACAGATGGCGGCCAGCCAGGGCTGGACGGTGCAGCGCCTGAAGATCGACGACGGCTGCTACGAACTGCGCGCCACCGACGCACAGGGGCGCAGCATCAAGGCCAAGGTGGATCCCGAGACGCTGCAGATCATCAAGATCAAGCGCAGGGAGCGCCGCCGCGATCAGCGCCGCGACCATGAGGAACGCGGCGACACCGGCGCGCAGGCACCGGCCGCATCACCCACCTCCACGGCGGACGCACCGGCCGTGGCCCCCATCTTCACGCCGGGCGCCGCGCCGCGCGCCCGCATCGAGTGAATCCCCTTTGCCTCAACAGGAGCCTGTCATGTCCAAACCCCTGCTCACCACCCTCGCCGCCGCCTGCGTGCTGGCCGTGCCCGCGCTGGCGCACAGCCGCCAGGTGACGCTGACGACCCAGCTCAAGAATTACAGCGGCGACGGCGCCTACCTCGCCATCTACCTGACCGACGCCAAGGGCGCCTACGCCGGCACCCTGTGGGTGGCGGGCGGAAAGGCCAAGTACTACAAGCACCTGTCGGACTGGAACCGCCTGTCCGCGCGCGACGCCAAACGCCTCGCGGGCGTGACCGGCGCCAGCGTGGGCGCGGGGCGCAAGCTCACCGTCACCGCGGATCTGGCCGATGCGCTGATCGACGCGGGCTACGAAATCCGCATCGACGCGGCGGTGGAAGACCAGCGCGACAGCCCGTCCGAAGTCCGCGTGCCGCTGACCCGCGCCAACGCCAGCCAGCCGCAGGCAGGCAAGCAGTACATCCAGTCGCTGACCTACCAGATTCAATAAAGGAAGCGCGCATGGGTTGGAAATCCGTCCACCGCTGGCTCGGCCTGGCGCTGGGCACGCTCGCCATGGTGCTGGGCCTGAGCGGCGCGCTGCTCGCGTTCGACCCGGTGCAGCAGGCCTGGCAGGCCCCGGGGGATGCCGACACCCTGCCCGTGGCCGCGCTGGTGCAGCGCGTGCAGCAAACCATCCCCGGCATCGAGGAGGTGCGCCGCCTGCCTTCGGGCGTGATCGTGGTCTATTCCTTCGAGGGCGACCAGGCACGCGCGGTGCGCATCGATCCGGCCGACGGCGCTGTTCTCGGCCCCTACCAGGCCTCGGCCCTGCCACGCTGGGTCAAGAACCTGCACCGCACGCTGCTCGCGGGCGACACGGGGCGCTGGGGCGCGGCCCTCACGGCACTGGCCATGCTGGTGCTCAGCGGCTCGGGCCTGGTGCTGCTGCTGCGGCGCATGGGCGGCTGGCGCCGCCTGGGTGCTCGCGTGCGCGGCACGCTGGCGCAGCGCGTGCACGTGGTGACGGGGCGCATCGTGCTGGCGGTGCTGCTGCTCACCTCGGTGACGGCGCTCTACATGAGCTCGACCACGCTGGGGCTGGTGTCGCTGGACGCCGCGCCCGAGCCCGAGGTCGCGTCCGCCGTCACCGGCCAGGGCGAGCGAGCGGCCGGCGACATCGCGCTGCTGCGGCAGGTCGCGCTCCAGGACCTGCGCGCGCTCAACTTCCCCAACGCCTCCGACCCGGAGGACGCCTGGAAACTCACCACGCGCGATGGCGCCACCTGGCTCGACCGCTACTCCGGCGAGCCGCTGGCCACGCAGCCCGCCACGGCGGCGCAGCAGCTGTACAACCTGGCGCTGATGCTGCACGCGGGCGAGGGCGCGTGGTGGTTCTGGGCCGTGGTGCTGGGCCTGGCGGGCGCGAGCGTGCCACTGTTCTGGGTCTCGGGCGTACTGATCTGGTGGCGCGCGCGCCAGGACCGTCCACGCATCACGAACAACAGCGCGCCGGCGCAGGCCGACATGCTGATCTTCGTGGCCAGCGAAGGCGGCAGCACCTGGGGCTTTGCGCAGGCGCTGCACGACGCGCTGGTGCGCGCCGGGCACCGCGTGCACAGCGCACCGCTGGAGCAGTTCCAGGCCGGCCCCGGGGCACGACAGGTCTTCGTGCTCGCGGCCACATATGGCGAGGGCCAGGCGCCCGCGCACGCCAGCGGCGCGCTCGCGCGCATCGCCGCGCTCAAGGCGGGCGCGGCACCGGTGACGGTGCTCGGGTTTGGCGACCGGCAGTTCCCCGCGTACTGCGCGTTCGCCAATGAGCTCGACGCGCTGCTGCGCGAGCGGGGCTGGCCCGCGCTGTTGCCGCTGGAGCGCATCCACCAGCAATCGGCGCAGCAGTTCGCGCGCTGGGGCGAGGCGCTGGCCACGGCCCTGGGCGAGGCACTCGTGCTCGACTACCGCCCGCGCCTGCCCGCGACCACCGCGCTCACGCTGGTCTCGCGCCAGGACTACGCGGGCATCGAAGGACAGAGCGCCGTCATCCTGCGTTTTGCCTGGCCCGCGCAGAGCGCCTGGGACAGGCTGCGCGGGCGCGGCCTGGCGCGCTTCGCGGCGGGCGACCTGATCGCCATCGTGCCGCCGGGCTCGCCCGTGCCGCGCTACTACTCGCTCGCGTCGGGCAGCGAGGACGGCTTTGTCGAGATCTGCGTGCGCCATCTGGCAGGCGGCCTGTGCTCCAGCCATCTCATCGGCCTGCAGCCGGGCGAGCAGGTGCAGGCCTTCATCCGCGAGAACCCCGGCTTTGCCCTGCCCGCCAGTCGGCGCCCGGTGCTGCTCATTGGCGCGGGCACCGGGGTGGCGCCGCTGGCCGGCTTCATCCGCCGCAACGATCGGCGCGCGCCCATGCATCTGTGGTTCGGCGCGCGCGACCCGGCGCGTGACTATTACTTCAAGCCCGAGATCGAACGCTGGCAGGGTGAAGGCCGCGTGGCCAGCGTGCGCACCGCGTTCTCGCGCGTGCCGGACGGGGGCGGCTACGTGCAGGATGCGCTGCGGCGCGACGCCGAGCGCGTGCGTTCCCTGATCGCCCGGGGCGCGCTGGTGCGCGTGTGCGGCAGCCGCCCGATGGCGCGCGGCGTGGCCGAGACGCTGGACACCCTCCTGTCGGCGCTGGGCCTGAGCGTGGCGCAGCTCAAGGCCAGGGGGCGCTATGCCGAAGACGTCTTCTGAAGCAGCCACGCGCCTGACCCTGCACGGCCCGGCCATGGGCACGCGCTGGTCGGCCACGATCGATGCGCCGCCCGGGCTCGATCGCGCCGCGCTGCAGCGCGATCTGGCCGCCGCCGTGCAGCGGGTGGATGCGCAGATGTCGCCCTGGCAGCGCGAGAGCGACCTGAGCCGCCTGAACCAGGCCGCGCTCGATCACTGGGTGAACCTGCCGCCCGAGATGCTGGCCGTGCTGGCGCGGGCGCTGCAGATCGCGCGCCTGAGCGCGGGCGCGTTCGACCCCACCGTAGGCGCGCTCGTCGATGCCTGGGGCTTTGGCGCGGCGCGCGAGCAGCCCGACCCGGCGGCCATCGAGGCCGCGCGCGGCGCGGCCGCCGCCGCGGGCCACGCGCGGCTCGAACTCGACGAGGCCGCGGGCCGGGCGCGCAAGCACGCGCCGATGCAGCTGGACCTGTGCGGCATCGCCAAGGGCTACGCCGTGGACGCCATGGCAGCGGTGCTCAGCCGGCACGGCGTGCACCATGCCCTGGCGGCGCTCGACGGCGAGCTGCGCGCCGTAGGCAGCCAGGCCAGCGGCCAGCCCTGGCCCGTGGCGCTGGAGAGCCCCGAGCCGGGCCGCCGCGCCGTGCAGGGCGTGATCGAGCTGCAGGATCTCGCCGTCGCCACCTCGGGCGACTACCGGCGCTTCTGGCAGGTGGGTGAAGCCCGCCTGGCGCACACCATGGATCCGCGCCGCGGCGCGCCGCTGCACAACGCGGTCGCCTCGGTCACGGTGCTGGCCCAGACCTGCATGGACGCGGACGCCTGGGCCACCGCGCTGCTCGTGGCCGGGCCGGGCGAAGGCCTGGCGCTGGCTCAGCGCCTGGGGCTGGAGGCGCTGTGGCTGCTGCGCCGCGAAGGCCAGCTGGTGCAGCTCGGGCTGGGGCGGTTCGCCAGCGTGAGCGGCGGCTGAATCGGGCGCCCGATTGCATGCTGCGCAAAGCCCATTGCGGCGCAATGCGAGGCCGAGCGCGGCAACGTTTCACATAGTAATATGCATCCATGTCCGGGATGCCTCCGTCTTCATGCACGCTGCAGTACCTGTCTTCTCACGAGGTGGAGCCGGCATTGCGCTTCGAGGCGTGGCGCGAGCGCGCGCATCAATGGGTGGAGATGCTGCCTCTGGCGCCGGGCGCCAACCTGGATGCCGAGTTGCGCGTATTGCGGGACGCCACCGGCAGTTTTGGCACCATGCGCTCCTCGGCCTATGCCATGCGCTCGACCTCGCGCCATCGCGCGCGTGCACCGGACGTGGTGATCCTCTCGCTGATGCAGGCCGGCCAATTGCTGCGCGAGGATGCGGCTCCCGGTGAGCGCCGGCATCTCACGGCAGGGGCCCTCGGGCTGTACGACCCGACCACCATGGGCGTCTACCGCTGGAGTCACAATTCCCGCGAGGCGTTTCTGGCCCTGCCGCGCTGCGAGGCGCTGGCGGCCCTGGGGCGCGACCCGGGCCGCCTGCCCATCGGCCTGGAGCGCTGCCCGCTGGCGCCCGCGCTGGCCAGCCAGTACAGCCATCTGGCGATGCTGATGCGCCGGCCGCAAAGCCTGGACAACGACGAATTCGCCAACCTGCTGCAGAACACGCGCGCACTGGCGTTGCTGCTGCTGCGCAACCTGGGACGCCGACAACGCGATGCCGGCGCGTTCGATGACGAACCCGACCTGAACGTCGGCCGGCGGGTCGCGGCGCTGCGCTTCATGGAGCGGGAAGCCCATCGCCACGATCTGGATGTGGCCGCCATTGCCCGCGGCGCCGATTGCTCGCGCACGCGTCTGTACGCGGCCTTTCAGGAGCGGCAGGAAACGGTGATGGGCGCCCTGCGGGAAATCCGCCTGCAACGCGCCAAGGGTCTGATCCAGCAAAACGCCAGACTGCACGTGGGCGCCCTGGCCTGGCGCTGCGGTTTCGCGGATCCGTCAAGTTTCAGCAAGCTGTTCCGTGCCCGTTTTGGCTTGCTGCCCTCGCAATGGCACCAGCGGGTGTGGGCCGACTCCGAAACCTGAGACCCCTGCCCCGTTTCGAGCGCGCGGGACGCACGCCCGAAAGCCGGGACGCAGCGCCCGATCTCACGCAGTCCAAGCATGCGGCCCGGCGGTAGATTCAAGCGTCGCGCACGTGGCGATGCCGATGGGCGAGGGGCTGGCGCCCCGATCCGTTTTGGCATCACCACCAGCCATCTGGCGCGCCCGGTATCGAAGCCGCAGCGACCAAGGCTTGGACGCTGGCCCATTGTGAAACGGAGAGCACCATGCGATTGCCTGATGTAGGAACACCCCATTGCCGCTCGCGCGCCCGTGTACTGCGCATCGGTGGCGCGCTCGTGCTGGCGTTCACGCTCGCCGCCTGCGGGGGCGGCAACGACCGGCCCTGGACCGGCGAGGGTGCCGTGCCATGGAGCGCAAGCGGCTGGGTCCAGTTGAGCGACACAGAGTGGATGGCCGAAAACGGCACCGAGGGATATCGCTGGGTCGAGGGCCAAGGGTGGACGCACTGGCGCGCGCTCGGCTCCGGGGGCGGTGATCCCGGCGTCGTCGTCTGCAAGGATCGCGCGGGCAACGACATGCCGGTCAACCCCAAGACCATCACGATCCACAACAACTCGGACGAGCCGATTTACCCGGCCATCGCCACCAGCATGAACGAGGTCAATGAATGGCTTCAGGGCTGCCTGCGCACGACAGAGCCGCATCCGACGCAATTCATTTACAAAACCTACGTCAATGAGGGCCAGGGCCTGCCGCCTCATTCGTCCGTGCAGCTCACGCTACCGCTGATGAGTCAATTGGACCCGCAGCGCTACATCACTTGGTGGAACGGTGGGCGTGTCATCCTGGCCGACAAGCCCGATCGGCTGCGCAACCCCGACGACCAGGACATGGGCGCCGTTGGCGGCGTCGGGTGCGAAGGCCAAAATACCCCTTGCACGCTGAGCATTTATCAAAGCAAGGAAGGCATTCCCGAAAATTCCTATGCGCAGTTGTCCGAGTACACCTTCGGCGACTCCATTCCAGTCGATGGCCAAGCCCGGTGGTTCAAGCCGGAAAACGTCGGCTACAACATCTCCTACGTCGATCATGTCTACATGCCGGTGGCGATCGGGCCGAAAAACAATCCCTACATCGGATACAGCGGGTCGGCTCAATCGCTGTCCTTGTTCAGACAGAAAATCGATGCGTTCCTGAACAGCCCGGCCGGGTCAGGCTGGCCGCTCTTCAACCTGGACGGCCGCAAGTTACCGGGAGGGTACAACATCTTCGCCATGCGCAGTGGCACCCTGTCGCCCAATGAGGATGTGCCGGTCAAGCCGGCGGGCGGTTTCCCGCCGGTGCTCACGGTGTTGCGCTGTCTGCAGAATCAGTGCACCGATCAGGAAAAGAAATCGCTGCATTTTGGCGACGCCGTGCAGAACATGCAGAACCTGTGGGGCTCCTGCGTGTCCTGGGGCAGCGAGGACATCACGCCCCACGTGACGCAAACGATCGTCTGTCCGAGCGAGCTCAAGAACGACATGGGCCTGATCAAGCAGTTCTTCGAACAGAACTACAACGATTATTCGCGGAACTACGACACCGATCCCGCGTGCAGCAAGGCGCAGAAAAAGATCGAATTCAATTTCTTGAGCGCGCTCTCGCACATCTATGGCTGGGTGCAATTCAACGAAGGGTGTTCGGCCGCAACGAACAAACTCGCTGCCACCACGATTCCGGGATGGGACCACCACAAGATCCAGCAGCTTTACATCAACGATCTGCAATACAACCACCACCAGCCTTATTTTCATGGCGACGCCCAACTGGCCTTCAATCCGTATGTGAAGCTGATCCATGAAGACCTGCAGATGAATGCCTATGCATTCTCCGTGGACGATGCCATCGGTTTCATGAGCGAATTGGGCGATGGTTTGATTTTCACGGTGGGCGGCACCCAGGGTCTGGAAAATCCCGATCAATTCAATTACGCGGGGGGCTTCCAGGTGACGATGGGGGTGCCGTCGAGCGTGGCGAACACGGACACGGCGCTGATCAGGAAATACGGCGTCTGCGCCTTCGGCCGCGAAGCGGGTGACTCGCAGTGCGCGCAGGACAAACAGGATGTGTTCATGCCCGAATACCGCCAGATCCCGGGCTTTCGCGTGGGCACGGTGCCGTCCTATCCGGTCAAAGTACGGTTCACCGACATGCACGACAACGTCTACACCTTCGAGGTCAAGGCACGGTTTCCCCTGTGCAATTTCTCCCAAAACGAAGACACCTGTTACCCGGACAAGACCCAACTTTTCGATGCGTCCGCCTGCAAGGTGGTTGACAAGAACGGCGCCACGCATGCCAAATCGAACGATTGGTGCGGCAGCGCAGATCTGCACGAAAAGAGGGAGGCGCGGGACAACAATTCGAGCGGCGGGCAGATCACGAGGAACTACATCGCGTTCGCGCCGCCGATGGATTTTTGAACCTGGAGGATGGCGGGGCTGACGACGGTCGCGCAGCGCTGATGGGATGCGTGGCCGGTTGATGGCGCGCTGCAGTTGACAACGGACACCACGCCTTTGCGGCCGCCCCTGCGACACGGGAACGGCCAGGTGTTCACCTTGGGGCCGGCGTCCGAGAACGCCCTACCGGGCACCGTCTCCCAGGCAAGGTTCGCGGGTCACCGCGTGACGCGGAAGCCTTGCGACGATCCGCCGGGACTCGGGACTTTTGTTCGCTGATCTCCCCGAAGGGCGTCTGCGATGGCGGCATCCCACCCGCCGTTTTCAGGCTCGCCCCCTGAACGGCCGTTGAACGTCGCGTTCAGCACCGGTTCATGGCACGCGCCGCACACTGCAGCCACAGTCACCCTCGACTGGCATACAGGCAAAGGAGAGCACCATGAAATCGACCACACTGCTGGCTTGCACCCTCGCCCTGGCCGCTCTGGGCAGCGGCCCGCTGCGGGCTGGAGACCGGTCTGACGACCACGCAAAACGGCCCGACGCCACGGCGCAGACGGCGCAGACGGCGCAGACGGACGGGTTCGATCACGACATGAAGGCCGTGGTGCACACCGCCGCCGACGGCGAACACGGCTGGGGCTGGCAGTATTTCTGCGACCCCGTCCATGCCCGCGCCGTCGTGATCAGCCCCGACGGACAGTACTACCTGAGCCGCGGCAAGGGGCTGCGCTGGGTGGCGGGAGTGCAGAGTTGAGAGGCCCGCCGGGCACCCGGCGCCCGCGGCTTCAGCGCAGCGCGGGCGTCTCGGTCAGCGCGGCCGCGAGGTCGGCCCCACCGCCGACGACGCGGCGCGCGCCGTTGAAGCGCTTCTTCCAGTAGCTCTCCTGCATGTCTTCGACCCGTACCCTGAGGCCGCTGCGTGGGGAGTGGATGAATTTGCCGTCGCCGATGTAGATGCCCACGTGGCTGAAGGTGCGGCGCATGGTGTTGAAAAACACCAGGTCGCCGGGCTGCAGGTCCTTCTTGTCGATCTTTTCGGTGCTGCGGGCCTGATCGGCCGCCTTGCGCGGCAGCACGAGGCCGCGCGTCTGCTCGAAGATGTTGCGCACGAAGCCGCTGCAGTCAAAACCGGTTTCGGCGCTCGTGCCGCCCCGGCGGTAGGGCACGCCCAGAAATCCCATGGCCGTGGACACGAGGTCGCTGGTGCGGTGGGCCACGTCGTGCGCCTGCCCGGCCACGCTGTGGCCCAGGTCGGCCAGCTGACCGGAGACGTTTTCCGTCCACGTCAACGGCGCCGCCGCCTGCGCCGGGGCCAATTCAGGCGCGGCAAAGACGCTCGTGCTGCAGGTCAGCAGCAGGGTGAGGAACCAACGGGACATAGGGGCGCAAGGTTAACCGACTTCGCGGGGCAGCCGCCGCCCGCGATGTGTAATTGAATGAAAATCCACAAAATCGCACGCTGCACATGCGCCATCAGCTATGAATCGAATAGCCCCGTGCGACCCATGGGTTATTCATCCGCGCGGCGGCGCCTCCCCGAGCCCATGGGCTCAGGCGACCAGCGGATCGGCAAAGCCCCTGGAATCGACGTGCACCAGCACCCCGTCCGCATTGAGCTGCAGGCAGCCCGCGCGCAGGTCGTGGCGCAGGGGAATGCGCTGGCCACACAGGGTGAAATCGACCGCGCCCTGCAGCGCCATGCCGATCTCGAGCGTGGCCCCGCGCGCACGCGCCAGCTGCTGCTCCAGGGCGTCGCGCTGCTGCTGCAGCCGCGTCAGCTGCGTCAGCGCGTCCTGCAGCGACGCCTCGGCGCGCGCCAACAGTCCCTTGGGGTCGCCGTGCTGGCGCAGGTGGTCGATGACCTTGCGCAGGCCGGGCACACGCTGCTGCTGCGTGTCCTGCGCCTGCATGGTCAGGCGCAGCTGCTCCTCCAGCACCGGATTGGCGCCCAGCACCAGCCGCGTCACCCCCACGTCGGCCGAGCCGATGTAGGGCGCGGCGATGCTCATCATGGCGGTGGCGCTGCCGCCCAGCAGCCGTCCGCGCTGCGGCACCTCGCGCCCGACGCTGATACGGTCGAGCGCGTGCAGCTCGCATTCGAGCGCGTTCTGGCGGATCACGAGCACGGTGCCCGCGCGCAGCTCGGAGACTTCGGCAAACCGCACGTCGATGGCGCACTCGGCCTGCAGGCGCGAGCGCGCAATCACGCCGCCCTTGACGACGATGCTGCCCTGCGCCTGCACGATGCCCCCATCGACCGCGCCGCCCACGATGACGTCGCCGCTGGCCTGCACCTGCATGCCCTGCGCAATGTCGCCATCGACGTGCACGCTGCCGTCGTAGCGGATGTTGCCGGCCGCGATGTCCACCTCGGCCAGATGCAGCACCGGCTCGACCATGACGCCGGCGCGCACCAGCACGGGCTGGCCGGTCACGGCCGCCACGAGCAGATTGGGATCGTTCTCGCTGAGGGCCACGCCGCTGAGCTTGTCGGCGAAGGGCACGTCGCGCCCCGGACGCGGCGCCAGCACCTTGCCCAGCACCGTCACGCCGGGCGTGCCGGGCGTGGCGGGCTCGCGGCGCATGAGCAACGCGCCCGACTCCACCAGCACGATGGCACCGCCGTGCTCGCGGTAGTTGATGCGTCCGTCGGCATCGACCCGCGGCGCGCGGTCGGGCGCGGCGGCGATGAGTTCGAGAAATTCGGCGTCCTTGCCATCGACGGCCGGCACACCGTGGGCCACGACGACGGGTTGCGCCCTTTGCGTCAGCACGGCCTGCGCGATGGCCGCCGCGTCGATGCCGGCCACCACGCCCGCGCCCGCGAGCGCCTCGCGCACGCTCTCTTCGCTGGCCGGGGCACCGCCCTGCGCCGCGGTGATGCGGACCTCGGCCTGCATCGCATCGCGCGCGACCTGCACCTGCACCAGCGCATCGACCGGGTGGGCCAGCAGCAGCACGACGCGCTCTTGCGCACCCGTGCCCATGCGCACCGCACGCTCGATGGCCTCTTCATTGACCTGGCAGGCGCCAAAACCCTGCTCCGTCATCCACCGCAGCAGGGCCGCCCGATCGAACGGCTCACGCTCGGCACTGGGCTCCATGGTAAGAACCACGTCGCCTGCCACCGATGTGCCCAGTTGCATGCCACGGGCGTCCAAGCGTGTCTCCTGTTGCGGTTTCGGTCTGCGCGCCGATTGATCGACGCGGTTTTATGCTATCTGGCTTATAGCACCAATGGCTGCTGGGCACCAGCATGAATTGTCGATCCTACAGGAGGGAAAGGACTCGTCCGGCAGGGCGCTTTGCGCGCCCGGTGCGCGAGCGATCACCGCTGCGGAGGCCGCAGGCGCGTCAGGCGCTCAGCAAACCCGCTCCCGTGCCGCGCGTGAACGCTTCCTCGAACACCGAATAGCCCGACCAGTCGGCGTGCGCGAACGCCAGGCGCGCCGTGGCGGGCGTGGGCGGCAAGGGCATGCGCTCTCCGTTCAATAGCTGATAGCGCTTGCTCACCAATGGTTTCAGGCCGATTTGGCTTAAAAATTGCTGTTCTCCCGGCCGCGGGATGGACATGGCATGCCCGTAACGCGTGATCTCCATGCGCGTGGCGCGCTCGTGGATGTCGGGATGGGGGCGCGCGAGCGCGGCGAGGATGGCATCGCGCCACGCCGTCCAGGGGCGCGCGAGCAGCGCGGCGCGGCCCTCGGGCGCATCGCCCAGCGCCTGGTAGTAGCTGAGCACCGTGGGCCCGGCGATCTGCGCGCCCAGGTTCAGGCGTTGGTGCCCGGCATCGACATAGCCCAGGCCGCCGCGCGTCTCGTGGTCGTACAGCACGTTGTCCCAGGCGGGCGCGGCGCCGGGATGGTCCTGCAGCGGCCGGTCGATGTGAATGTTGGCCACGAGCCAAGGCGCCCAGGCCAGGCGCCGGGCGGCCTCGCGCAGGAAGTCGGGCGGGTTTTGCACCACCCGCGCCGCCATGAAGACCGGCAGCGCGACGATGCAGCGCGCCGCCTGCCAGCGCACGACTTCGCCGCTGGCGTGCACCAGCGCATCCACCTGCACGCCGTGGCGCTCCTCGGCGATGCGCAGCACGCTCGCGCCGGTGCGCAGCTGCGTGCCCGGCTGCAGCGCGGCGGCCAGGCGCCGCGTGAGCCAGCCATTGCCCTCGGGCCAGGTGAGCACCGCGTCGGGCCCCTCGCTCGATGCATCGCCCGGCGCCTGGAAGCCGTGGCGGCTGGCGAAGTAGTGGAGGCCGGCCCAGGCCGAAACCACGCCGCTGCCCGCGCCATAGTCGTCGCGGCAGCAGTAGTCGAGGTACCAGCGCAGGTGCGCGTCGTCCAAGCCTTCCTGCGCCAGCCAGTCCTCGAAGACGAGTGCATCGAGCGACGCCAGGGCGGGCGACAGGGGCGCATCGACCCGCCAGGTGCGCAGCGTCGGCATGGCGAAGCGGGCTTCGCGCGAGAGCTCGTCCACGCGCCGCGCGAAGCGCTGGTACTGCGCCAGCGTGCCGCGGCCCACGCCGTCGACGGGCAGCAGCCCCTCGTGCCAGCGCCCCTGCCAGTACAGGCGCTCCTGCGGGCTGTGGCACAGCGTGCGCTCGTCGTAGCGCCAGCGCCCGGCCACGCGCTGGCGCAGGCCCAGCTCCTCCAGGAAATCCTGCACCTCGCGCGCCACGTCGCCGGGCACGGGCAGGTAGTGCGCGCCGCGCGGGCAGGCGATGCCTTGCACCTGCGCGGCGCGGCTGTTGCCACCGGCCTCGTCCTCGAGCTCCAGCAGCACGAGGTCTTCGACGCCGGCCAGGCGCAGCGCCCGCGCGGCCGCGAGCCCCGCGACGCCGCCCCCGGCGATCACGACGCGCGTGCGCTCGGTGCGCGAAGGCGCTGGCGGGCGCCCCTGCGCCAGCGCATCGCGCAGCGCGTGGCCGCGCCGCACGTCGATGCCGGTGAAGCCTCCCGGGAGCTCGCGCGCCCCGGGCGTACAGGCCGCGAGCGCACTGGCGGCCGTCAGGCAGAGGAAGGGGCGGCGCTGCATGAACGCGAAGCGGGACGCGAGACGCCCCAAGGGGCCTACTGCACCTGGCGCACGTCCAGCCCCGCCGCGCGCAGGCGCTCGATCACTTCGGCGGAGTGTTCGCGGCTCCTCGTCTGCAGCACCATCTCGATCTCGACGTTCTGCGCCGCCAGCAGCGTGAAGGCGCGCTGGTGATGCACCTCGTCGATGTTGGCGCCGGCCTGCGCCACGAGCGAGGTGATGCGCGCCAGGCTCCCGGGCACGTCGCGCGCGCTCACCACCACGCGCGCCAGGCGCCCCGAGCGCACCATGGCCCGGCCGATGATCTGCGCCAGCAGCTGCGGGTCCATGTTGCCGCCCGAGAGCACCATACCGACCTTCCTGCCCGCAAAGCGCGCCTTGTGGCGCACCAGCGCCGCCAGCGACGCGGCGCCCGCGCCCTCGGCCAGGGTCTTCTCGATTTCCAGCAGCAGCACGATGGCCTGCTCGACGTCGCCCTCATCGACGAGCAGCAGCTCATCCACGCGCTCGCGGATCACCTCCACACAACGCACGCCCGGCGCGCCTACGGCGATGCCCTCGGCGATCGTGCTCGCGCCCTGTTCGTAACTGGTGCCCTGGATGGCGTTGACCATGGCCGGAAAGCGCTGCACCTGTACGCCCACGACCTCGATCGACGGCTTGATGGCCTTGGCCGCCGTGGCGATGCCCGAGATCAGCCCGCCGCCGCCCACGGGCACGACGAGCACCTCCAGATCGGGCTGCGCCGCGAGCATCTCGATGGCGAGCGTGCCCTGCCCCGCCATGATGGCTTCGTCGTCGTAGGGGTGGATCAGCGTGAGCTGCTCGCGGGCGGCGAGTTCACGCGCATGCACCGCCGCCTCTTCCAGCGAACTGCCATGCAGGATCACGCGCGCGCCAAAGCCCTGCGTGCGCGCCACCTTCACGCTCGGGGTGAAGCCCGGCATGACGATGGTGGCGGGAATGCCCAGCTGCAGGGCGCGGTAGGCCACGCCCTGCGCATGGTTGCCCGCGCTCATGGCGATGACGCCGCGCTGGCGCTCGTCCTGCGACAGCTGCACGAGCTTGTTGCACGCGCCGCGCTCCTTGAACGAACCGGTGAACTGCAGGTTTTCCATCTTGAGGAACACCTGCGCCCCGGTGATCTCCGAGAGCGTGCGCGACTCCACGCACGGGGTATTGAGCACCTGACCGGCCACGCGGGTCGCGGCCTGTTCGACATCGGCGAATTGCAGCATCTTTTGTTTCCTTGTGGGATGGAACCGGGGTCAGTGCGATACACGCCCCCATTCCTGTTCGTAAGTGTGCACCAACACCTGGTTGGACAGGCGGTTGACCTCGGCGGGCACGCGCGCCATGTCGCGCGGAAAATCCAGCATCGCCGCGAGCGCCTGCGCGTCCAGAAAACGCAGTCCCGCGGGCAGCGCGGCGGGCGCGCGCCACGGCCGGCGGCTGGCGATGACGAAGCCCCATTCGCCAAAACTCGGCACGTGCGCGTGATAGGGCACGGTCGCCAGGCCCACCGATTCGATCGTGCGCACGACGGTCCAGAAGCTCTGGCGCGCGACCAGCGGCGAGGTGGTCTGCACGACCGCGTAGCCGCTGGCGGCCAGGCGCTCGGCCAGCAGCGCATAAAAGCTGTTGGTGTAGAGCTTGCCGATGGCGAAGTTCGTCGGGTCGGGGAAATCGACCACGATCACGTCAAAAAGATCATCCACCCCCACGCTTCGCTGCTGCGCTGGCTCGCTGCCCCCCGAGGGGGCCCTCGCGTCTTGGGGCGGCCCGGCGACACTCGACGCGCCCTGCTGCAGCCACTGGAAGGCGTCCTCGTTGACCACATGCACGCGCAGGTCGGTCAGCGCATGGTGGTTCAGCCGCGCCAGTTGCGGCGTATCGGTAAAGAGCCGCGTCATCGCCGGATCGAGCTCCACCAGCGTGACCGACTCGACCCCCGGGTACTTGAGGATCTCGCGCACCGCCATGCCGTCGCCGCCGCCCAGCACCGCCACCTTTTTCGGTGCGCCGTGCGCCGCCATCGCCGGGTGCACCAGGGCCTCGTGGTAGCGGTATTCGTCGCTCTCGGCGAACTGCAGGTTGCCGTTGAGGTACAGCCGGTAGCCGCCCCGCCCGTGCGTGACGACGATGCGCTGGTAGGGCGTGGTAGCGGCGAACGCGATCGGGCTCTGGTAGAAGTGGTCCTCGGCCAGCGTGGTGATTTTTTCCGCGCCCGCCATGCCCGCGCCCAGCAGCGCCAGCACCATCACGCATGCGGCGACGTGCTCGGCGCGGCGCGGCAGTTCACGGCGGAACAGCCACAGCGCCCACACGGCGACAAGCGCGTTCATGATGCCGAACAGCAGCCCCGAGCGCACCAGCCCCAGCCGCGGCACCAGCAGCAGCGGAAACGCCAGCGACACCGCCAGCGCGCCGAGGTAGTCGAAGGTGAGCACCTGGCTCACGAGGTCCTTGAACTTCACGTCGCGCTGCAGGATGCGCATCACCAGCGGAATCTCCAGCCCCACCAGCGTGCCCACCGCCATCACCATGAGGTAGAGCAGGAAGTGAAACGCCCCTGGCAGCCAGGCATTGGCGGCGAAGAGCGCCGCCGGCATGGTGCCGCCCACCAGCGCCACCAGCAGCTCGATGCGCAGGAAGTGCGCGGACAGCGGCCGGTTCAGATAGCGCGACAGCCACGAGCCCACGCCCATGGCGAAGAGGTAAGTGCCGATGACGGTGGAGAACTGCAGGATCGAGTCGCCCAGCAGGTAGGACGCGAGCGCCCCCGCCGCCAGCTCGTACAGCAGCCCGCAGGCGGCGATGACGAAGACGCTGATGAACAGCGCGACGGCGATGGGACGAGGCGGGGGGGCGGCGGCCGCGTCATGGGCCGCTGGAATATATGTCAAATAAGCCTCCAGCCGTTGCTGGATAAGCGTATGGCGCTATCAATTCTAAGGATCAATGAATCGCTGCCGCCACGATGAGGCTGATGCCCAGGCACATCGCCGCCACCACCAGCGCCAGTGCCCGGTTCTGCTTCTCGACGATCTCGCCCCAGAGGTCGTAGGGCGTGAGCTTGTCGAGGATGAGAAAACACAGCCAGAAGATGACGACGCCGATGGCGGCGTAGGCGATGGAGCCGAAGAAGGCCGCCGGTTTGAGCCATTGCATGTCCATGATGAATCTCCTTGGAAATCGCTATTTGTGAAACCCGCCGCTGGAAGCGCCGCCAAACGAACCGCCACTGGTGCGGCCGTAGCCGCCCGGGCCCGAGGAGCAGGTGCCGAGCACGAACAGCACGATGATGAGCACGATGACGATGAGCACGATGGTGCCGCAACCCGCGCCCCTGGCGGCGACGAAGGGCCCGACTTCGTCGCGCTTGAAGCGTTCGGCGTCGGCCTCGCGACCCAACGCCTGCGCCACGGCCAGGCTGGCCATGCGGCTGCCGTAGGACCACGTCACCTCGCTGCCGCTCCTTTCCATCGACAGCAGCCCCTTGCCGGTGCTGGCCGTGTAATCGACGTTCTCGGTGCGCTGCCCGCGCGCCACGGGCCAGTAGAACTCGCCGGCCACGTAGGTGGTTTCGGCACTGTAGCTGCTGGTGCGCGTGTAGTTCACGCCCAGGTAGCGCGCGTTCTGGCCGCCCGGCCCCGAGACCGTGGGCGCGCCCGTGGCGGGACGCACCAGGCTCCAGCCGTCGCTCGCGTCGACGAGGAAGGTGAAGCCCTTTTTCTGGTTGTAGAGCAGGTACTCTTCCCAGCCGAACTGCTCGTCGTCGCCCGGCTCCTGCCCCATGCGGTGCTGAAAGCCCACCACCTGCCAGGGCACGCCCTCGAAGGTGCCGACGCTGCCCAGCGCAATCAGCGGGCGCACCGGCTCGTCCTGCGTGGCGCTCACGAGCTCGGCGCCTATGCCGCGCGTGAGGTCGATCAGGCTGTGGCACGAGCCGCAGGTGACGCTCTTGCTGGTTTCGAGCTGCACCTGCACCGGCGCGCCGCAGTGCGGGCAGCCGAACTGGCGCCCCTGCTCGTGCTTGACCGACTCGTCCCTCAGGCCCTTGAGCCGCAGGTCTTCGAGCTGCACGGAGCGGCCGATTTCGGCCCGTGGCTGCTGCGCGCCATAGTCGATGGAGAGCACCTGGCCGTCGTCGCTGCGCAGCTCCACCACGGTGAAGGGCCGGCCCAGCGGCGGCAGCTTGGGCAGTTCGCCCTCGGCCGCGGCCAGATGCGCCTGCAGATGCGCAGCCACGCTCCAGGCCCGGCCCGCGAGCGTGACGCGCGCGCCCAGCGGCAGCCGGTCCGCGGGCGGCAGCGCCTCGCCCGCGGGCTCGAGCGCCCGGGTGAAGACGTAGGCGCCGTTGTCCTCGCCCAGCGTGGCGCCGCGGCCATCGTCGAGCCAGGCGTTCCATTCGGTCCAGCCGCCTTCTTCGCCGTGAAACTGCAGGCGCCCGATCAGCGTGAAGCTCACGCCCTCCCACGTGCCCGTGGCCATGAGCTGCAGCGGGCTGTGGTCCTCGAACAGCTCGGCCATGCGGCCCACGCGCGAGAGCACGTCGCCGCTGCGCGCCACGGTGCTGTGGCAATAGGCGCAGACCGCGTGCGTGGACTGGGCGCTGCGAAACGCCACCGGCGCGCCGCAGCCGGGGCAGGGCGCGCTGTACTGGCGTTGCGTGGGGCCCGTGGCCATGTTTTATAGGTGTTATCGGCCCCCAGCGCTTGCTGCACAAGCGCTGACAGCTCTCAAAACAAAAGCTAAACGAGCTTCTTGAGCAGCTCGGCCTTCTTGGCGCTGAACTCTTCCTCGGTCAGGATGCCCTTGGTCTTGAGCTCGCCGAGTTTTTCCAGCAGCGCCATCACGTCCTCGGGCTTGACGCCCGCCGCCGCGGTGGCGGCCGTCGCAGGCGCGGCGCCGGGCTGCAGGGCCGACTGCATGTTCTGCGCCAGGATCTGCCCCATGGCCACGCCCGCGCCCATGCCCAGGCCCGCGCCCGCGAGGCCCCCGCCGTCGCCCCCGGCGCCCACGCCCTTGGCCATCTCGGGAATCGCCTGCGCGGTCTGGTACTGCATGAACTTGCCCATGTCGCCGCCGACCATGCCCATGCCGATCTTCTGGTCGAGCACCTTCTGCAGGTCTTCGGGCAGCGACAGGTTCTGCACCGTCACCTGTTCGACCTTCAGGCCCAGTTTGGCGAATTCCGGTTCGAGCTGTTTGGCCAGCGCGGCGGCGAACATCGTCTGGTTCGCCGCCAGGTCGAGGAAGGCCACGCCGCTGGCGGCGATCGCGTTGCTGATGTTCTGCAGCACCAGGGCGCGCAGCTGCCCTTCGATGTCGCCCACCAGGTAGCTCTCGCGCGTACCCGAGACTTCGGTGTAGAAGAGGCGCGGATCGATGATGCGCCAGGCGTAGTTGCCAAACGCCCGCAGGCGCACCGCGCCGAATTCCGCGTCACGGATGGTGATGGGCTGGGGCGTGCCCCACTTCTGGTCGAGCTGCTGGCGCGTGCTGAAGAAGTACACGTCGCTCTTGAACGGCGACTCGAACAGCTTGTCCCAATGCTTCAGGTTGGTGAGCAGCGGCAGGTTCTGCGTGACCAGCTTGTGCGTGCCCGCGCCGAACACGTCGGCCACCTGGCCTTCGTTGACGAACATCGCCATCTGCGACTCGCGCACCACGAGCTGGCCGCCGTTCTGGATTTCCATGTCGCGCATGGGGTAGCGCCACGCCAGCGTGCCGTCGCCGTCCTCGGTCCATTGCAGGACGTCGATGAACTGTTTCTTGAGGAAATCCATCAGGGCCATGGTGGTGCTCCAGCGTCCGGGGACAGAACCGGCGGAGGGCCATCATAGCGACGCGCATCGGCGCCGGCTATGACCGCCATGGCAAAAATCCATTGGACATGTTAAATGAGAACAATTATCATTTACTCATCCAATGGAGAAAGATGCCATGTCCCGCCTGCGCCACATCGCCCACGACAACCTGCCGACCCTGATGAAAACCGCCACCTACTACGTGATCCACGTCTGCGTGGCCGCGATCGTCGCGTACCTGGTGACAGGCAATCTCTGGGCCTCGCTCACGCTGAGTCTGCTGGAGCCCAGCGTGCAGGCGCTGGCCTTCTTCTTTCACGAAAAAGCCTGGGCGCGCGCGCTCGCGCGGCGGGCTCAGGCCAGGCTGTCCAGCAGCGTGCCGGTCGTGGCCTGAGCCATGCGCAGCACGAAGACATTGGCCTTGTAGGCGAGGCCAGCGGCGATCTGCTCGAGCGCCTCATGCTCCAGCGCCACGCCGGGATGATCGGCGCGCACCACCTGCGCGCTCACGCCCGCGCGCGGCGCCAGCGCCTGCTCGCGCACGCGCTGCGGCGTGAAGCCCGGCGTGTTCATGTTGGCGACGTTGTGCGCGCTCACCTCCAGGCGCAGCTGCGCGGCCTGCAGACCGGTTTGCGCGATGGCGGCGAGGGAGGACATGCGGGCTGGATCGGCATGTCCTGAAAAAACTTGAGGGTTTTCAGGGTGGGGCCGAAGCGCCCCGGTCCTCGCGCCTACCCTCGGGTTCTTTCTTTTGCGCCCGGTACTGCCCCGGCCCCACGCCCTGCCAGTGCTTGAACGCGTGGTGAAACGCCGGAACCTCCTGGTAGCCGAGCAGCGCGGCGATGCGCGCGATCGGCAGCTCGGAGTCTTCGAGGTAGTGGCGGGCGAGCTCGTGGCGCGTACCATGGAGCAGCGCCTGGAAGGCCAGCCCGGCCTGCGCCAGGCGCCGCTGCAGCGTGCGCGCGGACAGATGCAGTTCGCCGGCCACGTCCGCCAGCCGCACTTCCTGCTGCCCCAGACGGCGCAGCACGCACTGGCGCACCTGCACCACGATCGCCGGCTCATGCGGGCGCCGCGCCTGCAGCAGCGCCTGCGCGTGGCGGCTGAGCAGCGGCAGCAGCGCCGGGTCGGCCTGCGGAATCGGCCAGTCGAGCAGCGCCGCGGGAAAGATCGCGCGGTGGGCCGCGCAGCCGCCGCGCACCCGCGCGCCGCTGGCCTCTTCGATGGCGCGTGCCGTCGCCTCATCGCAGGGGTGCATGAACTCCAGTTCGAACCCGGTGATGGCGCGCCCCGCGAGCCACTGGGCGCAGGTGTGGATGCCGGCAAAGACCGACTCGGTGAGCGCATCGGTGGCCGGATGGCCGCCGCAGTGGCTGATCCAGCCGTATTCCACCCACTCGCCCCGGCGCACGAAGGACGAGCGCCCCAGGTCGTGCACCAGCGATTCGAAGCGCAGTACCTGCGCCAGCGCCTCGCCCAGCGTCGGGCAGGCCAGCAGCACGATGCCGTTGACGCCATAGCTCGTGGGCTTGACACTGCGCCCCAGCCGCCAGCCAAAGCCCCGCCCTGCCACCTGCAGCGCGCACTGCAGCAGCGCCAGGTAGCTGGCGACGGGCAGATCCTCGTCGCCCGGCGCCTCGCGCCCGAGCACCCGCGCCAGCGCCGCGCGCGGCACACCGGCGGCGAGCGCCGCATCCCAGAGCGTGCGCGCATACGGCGCGATGACGCGCGGCGCCGCGGCGTTTGGCGTGATCGAACAAGCGGATGGCGGCATGGCGAAATGGCAAACAGGCGGCACGCGCCTACAGTGGCGTAGCGCAATCACGGGAGTATGCAGGCATGCGACGCTGGAACGGCTGGGGCGACGAGGCCACCTCGATGGTGCTGGGCGCGGCGGCGCGCGCCATGCTCGCCCAGCGCCTGGGCCCGGGGCATCCGACGCCCGATGCGCCGCGCGAGGCGCTGCTGGCGCGCATCCCGGCGCCCCGCCTGCCCGAGCACCCCCTGATCGAGCGCACGCCCGGTGCGCGCCTGGCCGCCGCCTGGGGCGAGAGCTACGCCGACTGGATCCGCAAGCGCCTGGGCCATCTGCCGCCCGTGCCCGACGGCGTGGCGCACCCCAGTTCTGATGACGAGGTGCGCGCGCTGCTCGACCTGGCCCACGCGCGGCACTGGGTGGTGATCCCCATCGGCGGCGCCACCAGCGTGGCGGGGCACCTCGACTGCCCGCTGGGCGAGCGGCCCGTGCTCGGCTTGTCGCTGGCGCGCCTGAACCGGCTCGTGCACCTCGATGCGACGAGCCAGCTCGCCACCTTCGGCGCGGGCACGCCGGGGCCGCTGGTGGAGGCGCAGTTGCGCGCGCACGGCTACACGCTGGGGCACTTTCCGCAGTCGTTCGAATACTCGACGGTGGGCGGCTGGGTCGCCACGCGCTCCAGCGGTCAGCAGTCGCTGCGCTACGGGCGCATTGAGCAGCTCTTCGCCGGCGGGCGGCTGCAGACCCCCGTCGGAGCACTCGTGCTGCCGACGTTTCCGGCCGCCAGCGCCGGGCCCGATCTGCGCGAGATCGTGCTCGGCAGCGAAGGGCGCCTGGGCGTCCTGACCGAGGCGGTGATGCGCGTGACGCGCCTGCCCGGGCACGAGCGCTTTCACGCCTTCTTCCTGCCCGACTGGCCACGCGCCGAAGAGGCCGTGCGCACGCTGGTGCAGCGGCGCCTGCCGCTCTCGATGCTGCGCCTCTCGAACGCCATCGAAACCGAGACCAACCTGCGCCTGGCCGGGCACGAGCGCGCCATCGCCTGGCTGGAAAAATACCTCGGCTGGCGCGGCTGCGGCGCGGGCAAATGCCTGTTGATGCTGGGCGTGAGCGCCGATCCCGCCACCGCCCGCCACGCGCTGCGCCAGGCACGCCGCGGGCTGACGCGCCACGGCGCCGTCTTCATCGGCCCGGCGCTGGGGAGCAAATGGGCGGCGAATCGCTTCAAGGGCCCGTACCTGCGCAACACGCTCTGGGAGCTGGGCTACAGCGTGGACACGATAGAGACCGCCGTCGACTGGCCGCGCGTCACGCCGCTGATGCAGGCGATGGAGCAGGCCGCGCGCGACGCCCTCGCGCCCTTCGGCACGCCGGTGCACGCCTTCAGCCACCTGTCGCACGTCTACCCCGAGGGCAGCAGCATCTACGCGCAGTACGTCTGGCCCACGGCCGAGGGCGGGTTCGAGCCCAACTTCGCCCGCTGGCGCGCACTCAAGAGCGCCGTGGCGGCGCAGATCGCCGCGCACGGCGCCACCGTGAGCCACCAGCACGGCGTGGGGCGCGACCACGCCGCGCATCTGGCGCAGGAGAAGGGGCCGCTGGGCATGGCCACGCTTGCGCGTTTGTGCGAGCAGTTCGACCCGCACGGCATCATGAACCCCGGCAAGCTGCTGCAGGACGGCGGGCCATGGGCCGATTGAGCGATGCGCCGCAGGGCGCCTTCCCCCCGCGCGAGCCCACGCTGGCGCGCCTCGGTGACGAGGTATGGGACCTGCTCGTGGTCGGCGGCGGCATCAGCGGCGCGGGCGTGGCGCAGCAGGCGGCGCAGGCGGGCTGGCGCGTGCTGCTGGCGGAGCAGCGCGACTTCGCCTGGGGCGCATCGAGCCGCTCGTCCAAACTCGTGCACGGCGGCCTGCGCTACCTCAAGCAGGGCGACCTCAAGACCACGCTGCACGCGGTGCGCGAACGCGAGCGGCTGCTGCGCGAGGCCCCGGCACTGGTGCGTGCGCAGAGCTTTCTCTGGGCCGATTGCGCGCGCCGCCCGCCCGGGCGCTGGCTGATGCAGGCCGGCCTCATGGTGTACGACCGCATGGCGCGCCAGCACGGCCCCCACTGGGCCGACCTGGCCGCGACGCAGTGGCTCGCCCCGGGCCTGGCGCCCGCGGGATTGCGCGGCAGCCTCGTCTTTCACGACGCGAGCACCGACGACGCGCGCCTGGTGCTGCGCGTGCTGCAGCAGGCAAGGCAGCTGGGCGCCGTCACCTTCAACGACCTGGGCGTGCAAGCTGTGCAGAAGCAGGGCGGCGGCTTCAGCGTGCGACTGCGCGACGCGCTCACGGGGCGCGAGCACACCGTGCGCTCGCGCTGCGTCATCAACACCACCGGCGCCTGGGGCGACCGGCTGCGCGGGGGCGGCGGCCTGCCGTTGCATCCGCTCTTGCGCCCGCTGCGCGGCAGCCACCTCATCGTGCCCTTCTGGCGCCTGCCGGTGGCGCAGGCGATCAGCTTCATGCACCCGGCCGACGGCCGCCCGGTGTTCTTCTACCCCTGGGAGGGCGCGACGCTGATCGGCACCACCGATCTCGATCACGGCGACGACCTCGACCAGGAAGCGCGCATCAGCGCCGCCGAGGCGCGCTACCTGCTGGACGCCGTGAACGGCCAGTTCCCCGATGCGCGGCTGACGGCGGCGGACGTGCTCTCGTGCTTCTCGGGCGTGCGCCCCGTCGTCGCCGACGCTCACGCGCGGGCGTCGCGCGCCACGCGCGAGCATGTGGTGCGCGACGACGCCGGGCTCATCACGCTCGCGGGCGGCAAGCTCACCACCTTTCGCCTGATGGCGCAGGATGCGCTGGCGCTGGCCGCGCGCCACGTGGGCCGCGCCTGGAGCGCCAGCGATGCGCCGGTCTTGCAGCCCGCAAGCCGCTTGAACCCGGCGCTTTCCCCCGCCGTGCAGGCGCGCCTGCAGGCGCGCTACGGCGATGGCGCCCAGGCGCTGTGCGCGGGCGCCCCGGCGGCGCTGCTCGAATGCATCGCGGGCACGCCCACGCTCTGGATCGAACTGCTGGTGGCCGCGCGCCACGAGGCCGTGCACCACCTGGACGACCTGCTGCTGCGCCGCACCCGTCTGGGCCTGCTGCTGCCGCGCGGCGGCGAGGCGCTGCTCGATCAGGTGCAGACGCTGTGCGCCCCGGCGCTGGACTGGTCGCCCACGCGCTGGGACCAGGAGCGCCAGCGCTACCGTGCCATCATCGCGCAGCACTACCAGTTGCCGGATATGGGTTAAATAGGGCTCTAGACCTTTCCAGCCAAGCGCGAACAGCTACACCATTCATAGTCGCCGCACGATGCCCCCGCCCTGCCTGCTCGCCATCGACCACGGCACGCAAAGCGTGCGGGCGCTGCTGTTCGACCTGCAGGGGAATCTGCTGGACAAGGCGCAGGTAGCCATTACCAGCTACCGTTCGCCCGAACCCGGCTGGATGGAGTGCGAGCCCGAGGCCTTCTGGCGGACGCTGTGCACGGCCACGCGCCAGCTCATGGCGCGCACGCGGGTGCCGCCGGCCGCCATCGCGGGCGTGGTCGTCACGACGCAGCGCGCCACGCCCGTCACGCTCGATGCGCACGGCCAGCCGCTGCGTCCCTCGATGATCTGGCTCGACCAGCGCCGCGCGGCCCGCGCGCCGCGCCTGCCCTGGTGGTGGGAAGCGGCCTTCGCGGCCATCGGCATGCGCGCCACGGTGCGGCACTTTCAGCACGAGGCCGAGGCCAACTGGATCGCGCAGCACCAGCCCGAACTGTGGGCGCGCACCGACAAGTTTTTGCTGCTCTCGGGCTGGCTGCACTGGCGCCTGACGGGGCGCATGGTCGATTCGGTGGCCTCGCAGGTCGGCTACGTGCCCTTCGACTACCGGCGCGGGCGCTGGGCCGGCGCGCACGACTGGAAGTGGCACGCGCTGCCGGTGCGCCGCGCGATGCTGCCCGAGCTGGTGCCCGCGGGTACGGTGATCGGCCGCGTGAGCGCGCGGGCGGCGCTGGAGAGCGGCATCCCCGAGGGCCTGCCCGTGGTCGCCGGCGCGGCCGACAAGGCCTGCGAGGTGCTGGGCGCGGGCTGCCTTACGCCCGAGATCGGGTGCCTGTCCTACGGCACGGCCGCCACCTTCAACACCACCACCGCGCGCTACCTGGAGGCCACGCGCTTCATCCCGCCCTACCCGGCGGCGATCCCCGGCCACTACAACACCGAAATCCAGATCACGCGCGGCTTCTGGATGGTCAACTGGTTCAAGGAGCAGTTCGGCCAGAACGAGGCGATCGAGGCCGCGCGCCTGGGCGTCACGCCCGAGAGCCTGTTCGACGAGCTCGTGGGCCGCGTGCCTGCCGGCGCGCTCGGCCTCACGCTGCAGCCCTTCTGGAACCCCGGCATCAAGGTGCCCGGCCCCGAGGCCAAGGGCGCGGTCATAGGCTTTGGCGACGTGCACACGCGCGCGCACCTGTACCGCGCCATCCTCGAAGGCCTGGCCTACGCGCTGCGCGAGGCCAAGGAGCGCATCGAGCGCCGGGGCGGGGCGCGCATCGAGCGCCTGCGCGTGGCGGGCGGCGGCTCGCAGAGCGACGCGGCGATGCAGATCACAGCCGACGTCTTCAACCTGCCGTGCGAGCGAGCGCACCTGTACGAGACCAGCGGCCTGGGCGCGGCCATCATCGCCAGCGTCGGCCTGGGCCTGCACGCCGATTTCGCCCGCGCCGCGCAAGCGATGACGCGCGTGGGCCGCGTGTTCACGCCCGACCCCGGGCACGCGCGCACCTACGACCAGCTCTACCGGCGCGTGTACCTGCGCATGTACGATCGCCTGAAGCCGCTGTACGCCGACATCCGCGCCATCACCGGCTACCCCTCCACCGACTGAAGCCGGGACCCCATGATGTTCCAATCCTCATCCCATGTGGGAGCGGGGGGGGGGGGCCGAGGGAGCCCCCCCCGCCGCGGGGGGGGCGCCCCCCCCCCCCCCCCCCCCCCCCCCCCCCCGCGCCGCCCCCCCGGCC
>JAJPEQ010000002.1 GCA_021166775.1 Comamonas sp.
CGGGGGGGGGGGGGGTGCTGGGGGTGGGGTGGGGGGGGCGGCCGGCCCGCCCGGGCGGGGTTGGCCCCGCCCCCCCCCGCTCCCACAAAGGAGGAGACACAGCCCTTTCTTCCTGCAGGAGCGAAAAGCCATTCGCGGCTCATCGGATCGAGCCTCCGAAAATGGGGCCGTTGGAGCGTGGGTCGGTGCCGGGCAACACGCGCAGCGCAATGGCGAGTTCGGGCCAGGCGCCGGTCCGGGTCTGCACGGCCAGACTCACGCGGCTGGGGAGGTGGTCCACGGCGGACCATTCAGGGGTCCACGCGGGCGGTTCGCTGGCGGCGTCTTCGTAGTGCAGGTCGAAGGCCGTCACGCCGGTCAACAGTGTGCTGCTCCCGGCGGCCGACCAGTCGGGGGGCGAGCCCGCGCCCGACCAGGGCAGGTAGCGCAGCACCAGCGCGCCCTCATCGGAGAGCGAGAGGCGAAAGTGGGTCAGGCCACCGGCCCCATGGCGCGCCGGCATCACGCCGAGCCAGGCGAGTGTGCCGGCCGTGCCGGTGAAATAGTAGGGGCTGCGGCCCTGGGGCACGGGCAGGGTGGTTTTCTCGGCCGAGACGCGCCCAAGCACCGAGCGCAGGAAATTGTTGGCGATGCGCAGGTCGTCCATCTGCTGCAGGCGCGCATCGACGCGCTCCTCGGTCTGCGAGGCGGTGCGCAGCGCCGAGGCCATGGCGAGCACGATGAGCGAGAGCAGCACGAGCACGACAAGCAGCTCGACCAGGGTGAAGCCGCGCATGGGCCGACGAAGGGCGGTCATGGGCGCGACGGCTGCGGCGGCTTGCGCAGGGGCCGCAGCGTGGTGAGGTCGAGATGGCGGGGACTGTCGCCCTCCATCCACGAGACGAAGATGGCCACCTGGTACAGCGGCGGGATGTCGGGGCCGGACACGCCGGTGTCGTAAGGAGCCGATTCGACGCGCCACTGGTAGCCCGCGCTCTCGCCGCGCTGCTGCCAGCCGCCTTCGGGGACGGTGTCGCGCAGGTCCAGCAGCGACTGGGCGAGCACGACGGCGCGCTGCGTGGCGTCGATGCGCGCCACGCCGCGGGCGCTGCCGCCCATGACGCGATACAGCAGCGCGAGCGACATGGCCATGATGGAGATGGCCACGAGCAGCTCCAGCAGCGTGAGGCCGCGCTGCGCGGTCACGGCAGCAGCGCCTCCTGCGTGGTGCGGCCCGAAAGCCAGTCCACGCGCAGGCGCGTGCCGCTGCCGGGCGCGCGCAGGATTTCGATGCTGCCGCCGGTGGCGCCGCCCGAGGGCAGGAAGCGGATGGAGGCCTGCCCCTGCGGGGAGATGTCGCGGTCGGCGACGGTCATGCGCAGTTGCAACGGTTCGGGCAGGGAGCGGGCGGGTTCGCCCGCCAGGCCATAGCGGCGCTGCGCCAGATCGACGGTGAAGCGGGTCTCGCGCCCCTGCGCCAGAGCGCTGGCGCGGGCGCTGCGCAGCTCACTGAACATGGTGCGCACGGCGTCGCGGTACTGCGCGCCCTGGTTCATGCGCTCGTAGGCCATGGGCACGAGGCCGACGACGAGCGCCATGATGGCAAAGACGACGAGCAGCTCGACGAGGGTGAAGCCGCGGAGGGAGTGTGGGAGCGGCTTCAGCCGCGAAGGCTGTTGCAATACCTTCGCGGCTGAAGCCGCTCCCACAAGGAAAGACATCAGGGCTTGTTGTGCACGTCGGCGTTCTCGCCCTCGCCGCCGGCGGCGTTGTCGGCGCCCAGCGACCAGATGTCGAGCTTGCCACCCTCGTAGCCATAGTGGTAGGCATTGCCCCAGGGGTCGGTGGGCACACCGCCCTTGATGTAGGGGCCGTTCCAGCCGTTGGCGTTGCCGGGCTTGGTCACCAGCGCGTTCAGGCCCTCGGCGGTGCTGGGGTAGCGGCCGACGTCGAGCTTGAAGAGTTCGAGAGACTTGTCGAAGTCGGCGATCTGCACCGCCGCGGTCTTGCTCTTGGCGCCGCCGAGCTGATTGAGCACGCGCGGGCCGACGATGCCCGCGAGCAGCGTGAGGATGGCGAGCACGACGAGCAGTTCGATGAGGGTGAAGCCCCGGGCGCGGCGGCGCGCGGCAAAGTGGTCAGGCAGCGAGGTCATTGATGGAGAGTATCCCGAGGAGGATGGAAACGATGATGGCGGCGATCAGCACACCGAGTATCAGAATCAGGAGCGGTTCGAGCAGCACCAGCAGGCGCTTGATGCCGTTTTCGACCTCGCGCTCAAGGATGGCGGAGAGTTCCAGCATCATGGCGCCCAGGCGCCCGGTTTCCTCGCCCACTCGGATCAGGTTGATGGCCAAAGGTTCAAACAGGCCGGTGCTGGCGACCGCTTGCGCCATTTTGCCGCCTTCCTTGACGATGGGGGCGATGCGCGCGAGCAAGGGATGCAACACGGCGTTGCCGACGGTGTCGGACGCGATGGCCAGCGCCGTGAGCAGCGGCACGCCGTTGGCCAGCAGCGTGCCCAGAGACCGGGCGTAGAGCGTGAGCTGGTAGCGCAGCGCCAGGCGCCCGATGAGCGGCAGGCGCAGCAGCTGCGTCTGCCACCACTGCCGCCCGGCGGGCGAGCGCAGCCAGCGCACGAGGAGCAGCCCGAGCACGAAGGCGGCGATGGCGATCTCGAGCCCCCAGGCGCGGAACACGTGGCCCATGTTCATGACGATGCGCGTGGGCAGGGGCAGCGCGTCGCCCATCTCGGTGAAGAGCTTTTCGAACTGCGGCACGACGAAGCCGAGCATGGCCACGAGCGAGAGCACCGCGACGGTGAGCAGGATGGCCGGGTAGATGGTGGCCGAGACGATGCTGTCGCGCAGCGCGCGCTGGCGCTGCAGCTGCTCGACGAGCCGGTCGAGCACGGCGGACATCTGGCCGCTGGCCTCGCCCGAGCGCACCATGTTGACGTAGAAGTCGCCGAAATGCGCGGGGTGCGCGGCCAGCGCGCGCGACAGCGGCGTGCCGCCCTTGACGGCGCTGAGGATGCTCTGCGCCAGCGCGCCGACGCTGGGTTTGTGCGCCATCTCGACGAGCACGCGCAGCGCGTTGTCCAGCGCCAGGCCGGCGCGCAGCATGATGGCGAGCTCGGAGGTGAGCGCGAGCACGTCGGCACTGTTCACCGGGCCCTTGGCGGCGCGCGGCGCGGGTGCCTTGACCATGCCGGCGACGGGCGAAGGCGCGGCGCCTGCGGCGTCGGCGATTTCCAGCGGCGTGAGGCCCTGAGCGGCGAGCTGGCGCAGCGCCGCGGCGCTGTTGGCAGCGGTGAGCCGCCCTTCGCTGAGCGCGCCGCTGCGATCGGCCGCACGCCAGGCGTATTCAGGCATCCGCCTGGTCCTGCGTGACGCGGGCGACTTCGTCGAGCGCGGTCACGCCCGCGGCGACCTTGCGCAGACCGTCCTCGTGCAAGCTGTGCATGCCCGCGCGCTGCGCCATCTGGTGCAGGCTGCCCGCATCCTGCCCGTCGAGGATGGCGCGGCGCATGGCGTCGTCGAGCAGGAGCAGCTCGTGGATGCCGGTGCGCCCGCGGTAGCCGGTCTGGCCGCAGGCGGGGCAGCCGACGGCGCGGTAGATTTTTTCGCCTGATTTGACAAAACGACCGAGGCCGGTGCGGGTGAGCAGGGCCTCGTCGGGTGCGTAGGCCTGTTTGCATTCCTTGCACAAGGTGCGCACCAGCCGCTGGGCGAGCACGCCGTTGACCGAGGAGGTGATGAGGTAGCTTTCCACCCCCATGTCCTGCATGCGGGTGATGGCGCCGGCGGCGGTGTTGGTGTGCAGCGTGGAGAGCACGAGGTGGCCGGTGAGCGCGGACTGCACGGCGATCTGCGCGGTTTCGCCGTCGCGCATTTCACCGATCATGATGATGTCGGGGTCCTGGCGCAGGATGGAGCGCAGCGCGTTGGCAAAGGTCAGGTCGATCTGCGGGTGCACCTGGATCTGGTTGATGCCTTCGAGCTGGTATTCGACCGGGTCTTCGACGGTGATGATCTTGTTGGCCAGCGCGTCGATGCTGGCGAGCGCCGCGTAGAGCGTGGTGGTCTTGCCCGAGCCCGTGGGGCCGGTGGCGAGCAGGATGCCGTGCGGGCGTGCGAGCAGCTCGCGAAAGCGCGCGAGCGTCTCGGGCGCGAAGCCCATGGTGGCGAGATCGAGGCGCACGCTGGCGCGGTCGAGCACGCGCAGCACGATGCTTTCGCCGTAGACCGTGGGGACGGTGGAGACGCGCAGATCGAGCTCGTGGCCCTTGACGCGGGTCTTGATGCGCCCGTCCTGCGGCAGGCGGCGCTCGGCGATATCGAGATGCGCGAGCAGTTTCACGCGCGAGCCGACGGCGGCCGAAAGGCGCGCGGGCACGAGTTCGCCCGGGTGGATCACGCCATCGACGCGGTAGCGCACGTGCAGGCCGTCGTCGAAGGGCTCCAGGTGGATGTCGGAGGCGCGCAGTTCGATGACGCGGCCGATGAGGGCGTTGACCAGGCGGATGACGGGCGCTTCGCTCGCGAGGTCCTTCAGGTGCTCGATGAAGTCGCCGCCGTCGAGGTCGTCCCAGGCGCCTTCTTCGGCGGCTTCTTCCTGCGCCTCGGGCTCGGCGAGGGCCTTGGCAATGTCGGCTTCGAGCGCGAGCGCGGGACGGATCACGCGGCCGGTGACGAGATGCAGCGCCTTGAGCACGAAGGGGTCCTGCGGCACGGCCATGGCGACGGTGAGCTCGCCGCCTTCGATGCCCAGCGGGCAGACGGCATGGGCGCGCAGGAATTCGGGCAGCAGGCCCTCGACCTCGGGCAGCAGGTCGGGAAAATCATCGGCTGCCACCAGCGGCACGCCGAGCTGGGGCGCGAGCGTGTGCGCGATGTCCAGCTCGGACACCAGGCCCAGGCGCGCGAGCACCGAGCCGAGCAGGCCGCCGAGCTCCTGCTGCACCTGCAGCGCGCGCTCGAGGTCGCGCTCGGTGAGCTTGCCCGCCCGCACGAGCAGCTCACCCAGGCGCGGGCGGGACTCGGTGGGGGCGGTGGCGAGGGTCGATTCGGTCAATGCGGAAATGGACATGGGCGGCCGTGTGCGCCGAAGGGAAGGAAGTTTAAGGCAAGGCCGGGCAAGCTCCGGCATCGCCCGGCCCTGCGGGAGCGGCTTCAGCCGCGAATGCCGGTGCAATACCTTCGCGGCCGAAGCCGCTCCCACAAAAAGCACCTCGCCTTCGCGGCTGAAGCCGCTCCTGCACAAAAAGGCATCCCGCATCAAGGCTCTTTCCATCAGGTTCCCAGGGCCGCGATGCCTGATACTTGCCTGCTTTGCGCACGCACCGCCGCCGCCATGCCCCTGCCCCGCCGCCCTTTCACCCGCCTGCTGCTGGTTCTGTTCGCCCTCCTGATGCTGGCCGCGGCGGGCTTGCGCCTGCACTGGAAACCGCTGGCGGGCGACGCGGCGCGCACGGGCGGCGCGATGCTGCTGGCGCCTATGGTGGGCGTGGTCGATACCTGCATCGCCACGCCCGAGGCCAGCCCGTCCGCGGGCACGCTGGCGCAGGGTTGCACGGGCGAGCAGGGCTCCGCGGCGGCGCTGGTGGAATCGACCCTCAGGCAGCTGCAGCCCACCCAGCCGCCCGAGGGCACGGGCTACCCGCTGGGCTACACGCTGCCGGTGCCGCTGCTGCAGCTCTTCAAGGCGCAGGGCGGCGACTGGGTCATCGACGAGGAGCGAGTGCAGCGCGTGGCGCGCACGGTGCACGAGAGCGCTCGGCCGCTGATCCTGTATCTTTTTGCCACGCATTTTTCATCGCATGCACCCATTGAAGAAGCGCTGGCGCGCGACCCGGGCAATGTGGCGCAGACGCGCGACGGACCTCTGCCCGTGGACAGCTACCACGGCGATCCGCTCTATCCCTGGACGGTGGCGCGCACCGACAACTCGCTGACCGAGCGGCGCGTGCAGGCGGCACAGGCGCTGCTTTCCGCCGTGTGCGCGCTATCCGACGAGGATCTGCGCAAGATCAGGGGCGTGACGCTGCTGGGCGAGCTGCAGCAGATGTTCCCGCACTTCGAGACCGGCATGGGGTTCGACCTGCCCTACCGCGTGAGCGACTACAGCCCGACGTCGGTGGCGGGGTTTCGCGCGTATCTGCGGGCGCAGTTCGGCGACGTGGCGAAGCTGAACGCGGCCGTCGGCGCGCGGTACGCGAGCTTCGACGAGGTGGTGCCACCCTCGCGTGACATCCGCTCGGAGCCGCTCACGCGCTACACCGAGCACATGGACTCATGGGCGCACGGGGTGCTGCCGATTTCGGGCTGGGTCTGGGTGCCGGGGCGCAAGGACCTGTGGGTACAGGTGTACCGCAACGGCGGCTTTCTCGGCCGCGTGAAGGTGAACCAGGGGCGTCAGGACGTGCTTCAGGCCAGGCCCGAGTTCGGCAGCGCCGACGTGGGCTGGCGGCTGGACATGGACTTTCGCGAACTGCCGCCGGGGCTGCACCGCATCAGCGCCATGCTGGAGCTGGCGCCGGGGCGCCTGGTGCCGCTGGGCGAGCGCGAGATCGCCATCATGGATGAGCACCAGCGCACGCCCCAGCCGCAGCCGCCCTCCAGACAGCCGCTGCCCACGCCCGTGGCCGCTCCCGAGGGCATGCAAGGGCACCTGGATGTGCCCTTGCAGCTGCAGTCCTACTACTACAACCCGCTGGCGCCGTTCTGGCTCGCGTACCGCCGGCAGCAGGTGGCGCAGTACCTGCAGTTCTTCGACCGGGTGGTGGCGCAGTCGTGCCTGCGGCAGACGCCGCGCTACACGCACCAGATCCTGCCGCAGGCCAATCCGGGCTGGGACGAGAACAAGTTCGCCGTGGGCAGCACGCTGCGCACGCAGGGCGACCTGCGCCTGGGCGTGAGCCTGTACGGCAACGCCAGCTACGACGCGGACCTGGCGCAGTGGCTGGGCAAGAGCGGGCAGCACGCGTACGGCATCACGGAATTTCACCCGCTGCGCGCGATGGATGCGGCCGAGCTAGGCCGCACGCTGCAGATGCACGCGCGGCGCGGCGCGAAGTTCCTGTCGTTCTTCCTGGAGCCGTATTGGGAAGGCGCTCCCGTGACACGCGCGCACAACGCGTTTTCCTTGGACCCACAGAACCCGCAGTTCGGCTCGGCGCCGCTGTACGAGGCGATGCGGCAGGTGCTGGGCGGCGCGCCCGCCGGGGCGTCTGGGCGCTGAAGCGCCGCCGCGCGGGTGGCCCCCGCCCCGCCCTCACCCGGCGGAGGAAGGGGCAAAGGCGGGGAGCTCGGCCTCACCCAGCGGCACGCCGAGCGCATCCTTGGCCGAGAGCAGGGGCGCCGTGCCCAGGTCGGGCCACGCGATCGCGAGCGTCGCATCGTTCCAGGCGATGCAGCGCTCGGCGGCGGGCGCGTAATAGGCGGTGGTCTTGTAGAGGAAATCCGCCGTTTCGCTGAGCACGAGAAAGCCGTGCGCGAGGCCCGGCGGAATCCAGAGCTGGCGCCGGTTGTCCTCGGAGAGTTCCTCGCCCACCCACCGGCCGAAGGTGGGCGAGCCCCGGCGGACATCGACGGCCACGTCCCAGACGCTGCCGCGCACCACGCGCACGAGCTTGCCCTGGGCATGCGGCGGCAGCTGGTAGTGCAGGCCGCGCAGCACACCCCGGGCGGAGCGGCTGTGGTTGTCCTGCACGAAGTGGAAATCCGTGCCCGTGGCCGCATGGAAGGCCTGCTGGTTGAAACTTTCGTAGAAAAAGCCGCGCGCGTCGCCGAAGACTTGGGGCTCGATCAGGAGAACGTCGGGGATGGCGGTGGGGGTGGTGTTCATGTCGGAATGCGGGGGATTCGCGGCTGAAGCCGCTCCCACAAGGAAGCAGGAGGAAATTTTGTGGGAGCGGCTTCAGCCGCGAACGGCACCCGCATACAGCCCGCTCAGGTATTGCCCGTAGGCGTTCTTGAGCAGCGGCTGGGCGAGTTTTTCCAACTGGGCCGAATCGATCCAGCGCTGGCGCCAGGCGATTTCCTCGGGGCAGGCGACCTTCAGGCCCTGGCGGCGCTCGATGGTGGCGATGAACTGGCTGGCCTCGAGCAGGCTTTCGTGCGTGCCCGTGTCGAGCCAGGCGTAGCCGCGGCCCATGAGCTGCACATTCAACTGGCGCTGTTCGAGGTAAAGGCGATTGAGGTCGGTGATCTCCAGCTCGCCGCGCGCCGAGGGCTTGAGGCTCTTGGCCAGATCGACGACCTGCTCGTCGTAGAAGTACAGGCCGGTGACGGCGTAGTTGGATTTGGGCCGCTGGGGTTTTTCCTCGATCGAGAGTACGCGGCCGACGCCGTCGAACTCGGCCACGCCGTAGCGTTCGGGGTCGTTGACGTGGTAGGCGAAGACGGTGGCGCCCTGAGCTTGCGCATCGGCACGCGCGAGCAGGGGCTGCAGGTCGTGGCCGTGGAAGATGTTGTCGCCCAGCACCAGCGTGCTCGGCGCGCCCGCGAGGAAGCGCTCGCCGATCAGGAAAGCCTGCGCCAGGCCGTCGGGGCTGGGCTGCACCGCATAGGACAGCGACAGACCCCACTGGCTGCCATCGCCCAGCAGCTGCTCGAAGCGCGGCGTGTCCTGCGGCGTGCTGATGATGAGGATCTCGCGGATGCCCGCGAGCATCAGCGTGCTCAGCGGGTAGTAGATCATGGGCTTGTCGTACACCGGCAGCAGCTGCTTGCTGATGGCGAGCGTGGCCGGGTGCAGGCGCGTGCCGGAGCCGCCGGCGAGGATGAGGCCTTTGCGTGTAGGTGCCATGACGGGTGATCTCAGAAAATTTCAGCCAGCATCCGCGCCACGCCCTGCTCCCAGGGCGGCAGCACGAGACCGAAGGTGCTTTGGAATTTGGTGGTATTCAGGCGCGAGTTGTGCGGGCGCGTGGCCGGGGTGGGAAAGGCGCTGGTAGGGACGGGTGCCACTTCTTTCGCTTTGATTTGAATCGCTGGTTGCGCTTGTCTGGCTTGCGTCAGCACGTAGTTGGCATAGGCGTGCCAGTTCGTCTCGCCCGCCGCCACGCAGTGGTACAGGCCGGCGTCGGCCGGGTGCTGGCGCAGGTGGCGGATCGCATGGGCGGTGACGTCGGCGAGCAGATCGGCGCCGGTGGGTGCGCCCCACTGGTCGTCGATGACGGTGAGACGTTCGCGCTCCTGCGCCAGACGCAGCATGGTTTTGGCGAAGTTGCCGCCGCGCGCGGCGTAGACCCAGCTGGTGCGCAGGATCAGGTGCCGACAGCCCGACGCCTGAATGAGCTGCTCGCCCTCGCGCTTGGTGGCGCCATAAACCGACAGCGGCGCGGGCGTGTCGGTTTCAAGCCAGGGCCGCTCTCCGCTGCCGTCGAACACGTAGTCGGTGCTGTAGTGCACGAGCAGCGCGCCGATGCGCGCGGCCTCCTCGGCGAGGCGCCCGGGGGTGGTGGCGTTGAGCACGCGCGCGCGCTCGGGCTCGGCCTCGGCCTTGTCCACGGCGGTGTGCGCGGCGGCATTGACGATGACGTCGGGGCGCAGTTCGCGCACGGTCCGGGCGACGTCCTCGGGATGGGAGAAGTCGCCGCAGTGCCCGGCACTGCCCGAGCCGAGCGCCGTGACGCGGCCAAGGACGGCCAGGCTGCGCTGCAGCTCCCAGCCGACCTGGCCCCCCTTGCCGAAGAGCAGGATGTTCATGCCGTTGCGTACTGCTGAGCCACCCACTCACGGTAGGCGCCGGACTGCACCTGCGCCACCCACTCGGGGTGATCGAGATACCACTGCACGGTCTTGCGGATGCCGGTGTCGAAGGTCTCGGCCGGGCGCCAGCCGAGTTCGCGCTCGATCTTGCCCGCGTCGATCGCGTAGCGCCGGTCGTGCCCGGGGCGGTCCTTGACGTGGGTGATCTGGCTGGCGTAGGGCCGGCCGTCGGCGCGCGGGCGCAGTTCGCCCAGCAGCGCGCAGATGCCCTGCACGATGCGCAGGTTGGTCATCTCGTTGTGGCCGCCGATGTTGTAGGTTTCACCCGGCCTGCCCGCTTCGAGCACGCGGCGGATGGCGCCGCAGTGGTCGCCCACGTAGAGCCAGTCGCGCACCTGCTGGCCGTCGCCGTAGATCGGGAGATCCTTGCCCGCGAGGGCGTTGACGATGACCAGCGGAATGAGCTTTTCGGGGAACTGCAGCGGGCCGTAGTTGTTGCTGCAGTTGGTGGTGAGCACCGGCAGGCCGTAGGTGTGGTGCCAGGCGCGCACCAGGTGGTCGCTGGCGGCCTTGCTGGCCGAATACGGGCTGTTGGGCAGGGTGTTGTGCTGCTCGGTGAAGGCCGGGTCGGTGGGCGAGAGCGTGCCGTAGACCTCGTCGGTGGAGACGTGCAGGAAGCGAAATGCTTCTTTTTCAGGAGCTGGCAGCGCTTGCCAGTATTGCCTTGCAGCCTCCAAAAGCCTGAAAGTACCGACGACGTTGGTCTGGATGAAGTCCTCGGGGCCGTGGATGGAGCGGTCCACATGGCTCTCGGCTGCGAAATGCACGATGGCGCGGGGCTGATGCTCGGCCAGCAGGCGCTCGAGCAGTGCGCGGTCGGCGATGTCGCCGTGCACGAAGACGTGGCGCGCGTCGCCCTGCAGGCGGTCCAGGTTGTGCAGATTGCCCGCGTAGGTGAGCTTGTCGAGAGTGACGACGCCTTCGCCCGTCTGCGCGAGCCAGTCGAGGATGAAGTTGGCGCCGATGAAGCCGGCGCCGCCGGTGACGAGGATCATGAAGCAGGCTTGGGGGCTGGGAAACGGCGATTATCGTCATGTGCGCTCCCGATACCATCGCGCGAAGGCATCAGGGCGAGGCAAAGCGCCGCGCGGCGATCTCCAGCAGGCCGTCGAAGATCAGGTTCTCCACGAGCTCGAACGGCCGCGTCATGCTGGGCATCATCTTCCAGCCCGCGCCGCCGGTCATGACGCAGGCGGGCTCCTGCCCGGTGCGCGCCTTCAGGTGCTGCCAGATGCGCTCGACCGCGCCCGCGATGGCGTAGGTGCCGCCGCTCGTGAGCGCGTCGCTGGTGTTGGTGGGAAATTCGCGCACCTCGCCCGTGGGCACGCTCAGACCGGCCGTGCCCGCTTCCAGGGCGCGCAGCATGATGCCGTGGCCGGGCAGGATCAGACCGCCGAGAAAGCGCCCCTCCCCGTCGATCGCCTCCACCGTGACGGCCGTGCCCACCATGACGAGCACGATGGGCCGCGCCGGGCCCTGCGCGAGCACGTGGTGGCGCGCGCCTATCATGGCCACCCAGCGGTCGGCCCCCAGGCGCGCCGGATGGTCGTAGCCGTTGATGACGCCCGCCTCCTCGGCGCTCGGCACCACCCAGTGGGGCGAGACGTCCCAGGCGTCCATCTGCTCTTCGATGATGCGCTTGATCGCATCGGCCGCGACGACGCAGCCCAGCACATGAGCGGGCTGAGGCAACTGGGCCCAGGCGCCTTCACCGAGACGGTGCACGTGGTCGAGGAACTCGACACCATGGGCCAGTGTGGCCGCGCCCGGCCGCGCGGCATCGAACAGCGCCCATTTCAGGCGCGTGTTGCCCACGTCGATCGCGAGAAAGCTCATGGGGGGCGATTATGAAGAAAAACCACGCCCGGCCGAATGCACGCACGCCAAATGTCAATCGTCGTCTCGCGGACAGCAACGGGCGGCGGCTTCATTGAACTATTGCCACTGCGGCGCCGTGCTCTCGCGCAGTTCGCGGCGCAGCCGCGCGTGATCGGGCACCACGCTCTCGACGATGGCCCAGAAGCGCGGGCCGTGGTTCATCTCGCGCAGGTGCGCGAGTTCGTGCGCCACCACGTAGTCGATGAGCGCCGGGCGGTAGTGCAGCAGGCGCCAGTTCAGGCGCACGACGCCGCTGGCCGAGGCGCTGCCCCAGCGCGTGGCGGCGCTCGTGAGCATGAGGCGCGCGGGCTGCACCGTCAGCTGCGGTGCGTAATGGGCGACGCGGGCCGCGAAATGCAGGCGCGCCTCGCGCTGCATCCACGCCTGCACGCGGGCGCGAACGGTCTCGAAGGGGGCCTCGGCGGGCAGGCCCACCTCCAGAACGCTGCCCGCGATGCACGGCGCACGGTGCGTATTGCCCAGGCGCAGGGTCAGCGCCTGCCCCAGCCAGGGCAGCACGCCGCCCGAGGCCCAGACGATGCGCGCCGCGTTCTGGCGTGCCTCGCGCTCGCGCACGTCGGCGAGCTTGCGCACGATCCAGTGCTGCTTGTCCCGCAGGGCGGTTTCGATCACGGCCAGCGTCGCCCAGCCGGGGGCGCGCACGCGCAGCCCCTCGGGCCCGATGGTGAAGCCGATGCTGCGCCGGCGCGCGCGTTCCAGCCGGTAGGCGACGAGGCCGCCCGCGAGCAGCGCCTGACGCTCGCTCATGTGTAGGCTTCGGGGTCCAGGCGCCGCATCTCGGCCTCGATCCACGCCTGCACCTCGTGCGTGAGCTCGTCGGCCTTGCGCCCGGTGCTGGCGATCGGCGCGCCGATGGAGACATCGACAATGCCGGGGCGCTTGATGAAGCCGCCCTTGGGCCAGACGCGCCCCGAGGTGACGGCCACCGGCACCACGGGCACGCCCGCCTCGATCGCCAGGCGCGCGCCGCTCACCATGTACTTGCCGACGTGGCCGCGCGGCGTGCGCGTGCCCTCGGGGAACATCACCACCCAGACGCCCTGGCCCAGCAGGCGCCGACCCTGCTTGATGACGCGCACGAAGGCGCGCGCGGGGTGGCCTCGGTCGATGTGGATCATGTCCATGCAGGCCATGGACCAGCCGAAGAAGGGGATGTAGAGCAGCTCCTTCTTGAACACGTAGGCCACGCGTCGGGGCATGATGGCGGGCATGAGGAAGGTTTCATACGCCGACTGGTGCTTGACGAGCAGCACCACGCCCTGCCTGGGGTCGGTGGGCAGGTTCTCCATGCCGACGACGCGCCGGCGGATGCCCATGAGCGGGCGCGCGCTGTCGGTCGCCAGCGCCAGCCAGGCGCGCGCGGGCACGTAGCTGGCGCGCGCGCCGCCGCCCAGCAGCCGCGCCAGCAGGACGGCGAGCGTGTACGGAACCACCGTGACGGCGAGCACCAGCAGGTAGAGGACGGAGCGGATCAGCGCCATCATGCGAGGCTCAGGCCGCGAGGCGCGAGAGATCGGCCACGCGGTTCATCGCGTCGTGCAGGGTCTTGAGCAGGCCCAGGCGGTTGGCGCGCAGGGCAGCCTCTTCGGCGTTGACCATGACGTGCTCGAAGAACGCATCGACCGGCGCGCGCAGCGCGGCGAGCGTCTTCAGGCTCGCGGTGTAGTCGCCCTGCTTGAACTGCGCGTCGGCCTGGGGCGCCAGGCGCAGCAGCGCCGCATGCAGGTCTTTTTCGGCCGCCTCGTGCAGCAACTGCGCCGCGACGTGCGCCTGAACGTCACCCGCCTTCTTGAGGATGTTGGTCACGCGCTTGTTGGCGCTGGCGAGCGCCGGAGCCTCGGGCAGCGCGGCGAAGGCGCGCACCGCGTCCAGGCGCGGCGCGACCTGCGCCAGATGCTGTGGATGCAGCGCCAGCACGGCGTCGACTTCCTGCGCGCTGTAGCCCTGCTCGCGCAGGCTGCCCGCCAGGCGCTCGTAGATGAAGCTGGAGAGCTCGGCCGTGGGGTTGGTGATTTTGGCTCCAAACGCAGGCAAGGTATGCGCAAGCAGCTCTTGCAATGAGAGCGGCAAATCCTTTTCGACCAGCATGCGGATCACGCCCAGCGCATGACGGCGCAGCGCGAACGGGTCGCGGTCGCCCGTGGGCGGGTTGCCGGTGCCGAACATGCCGACCAGGGTTTCGAGCTTGTCCGCGAGCGCCACCACCACGCCCACGGTCTCGCGCGGCAGGCTGTCGCCGGCAAAGCGCGGCTTGTAGTGGTCCTCGATGGCGTGCGCCACTTCATCGGGCAGGCCGTCGTTGACCGCGTAGTAGGCGCCCATGACGCCCTGCAGCTCGGGGAACTCACCCACCATGTCGGTCACGAGGTCGGTCTTGGCGAGCAACGCGGCGTTGTCGATGCAGGTGAGGAGCCAGTCTTCGGCGATCTCGCCCTCGCTCGTCTGCAGGAGCGCGTTGGCGTGCGTCAGGTGCGCGAAGAGCTGGCTGCCGATGGCCCTGGCGATGGCGCGCACGCGCTGCACGCGCTCGCCCTGGGTGCCGAGCTGGTTGTGATAGACCACCCGGGCCAGTTGCGGCACGCGGCTGGCCAGCGTCTTCTTGCGGTCCTGGTCGAAGAAGAACTTGGCGTCCGCCAGGCGCGGGCGCACCACGCGCTCGTTGCCCGCGATCACCGCGCTCGCGTCGTCGGGGCGGATGTTGCTCACGACGAGGAAGCGGTGGGTGAGCCTGCCCGCCGCGTCCAGCAGCGGAAAGTACTTCTGGTTGGCCTTCATCGTGAGGATCAGGCACTCCTGCGGCACCGCGAGGTATTCCCGATCGAACTGGCACACGAGCACGTTCGGGCGCTCGACCAGCGCCGTCACCTCGTCGAGCAGCGCCTCGTCCTCGATGGCCCGCGCGCCGCCACCCACCTGCGCCGCAGCGGCGACGATCTGGCGTTGGACTTCAGCGCGGCGCTCGGCGAAGCGGGCGATCACCGCGCCCTGCTCGCGCAGCACGTCGGCGTACTGGTCGGCGTGCGCGATCTCGATCGGGTCGCGCGCCGCCTCGAAGCGGTGGCCGTGCGTGGCGCGCCCGGCCGTCAGGCCCAGCGCCTGCACCGGCACCACCTGCGCGCCGTGCAGCGCGACCAGCCCGTGCGCCGGGCGCACGAAGTGCACGCTGCTCCAGCCATCGGCGAGTTGATAGCGCATGACCTTGGGGATGGGCAGCCGGGCAATCGCCTCGTCGAGTGCCTTCTGCACGCCTTCGGCCAGCACCGCACCACGCACCGTGCTGTGCAAATGCAGCACGGGCGCCTTGCCATCATCGACGCGTTCGAGCCCAGGGACCACGGACGCATCCGCGCCCAGCGCCGCGAGCTTCTTGAGCAGCGCGGGCGTGGGCTGGCCGTCGGGCGTGAGGCCCACGCTCACGGGCATGAGCTTGTGCGACACCGCCCTGTCCTCGGCCTGCGCGCGCACCGCCGTGACGTGCACCGCCAGCCGCCGCGGCGTGGCGTAGGCCGTGGGGCGCGAGCCCTCGGTCGTCAGGCCCTGCCCGACGAGCTGCTGGTGCAGCACCTCGGCAAAGGCCTCGCCCAGATGGCGCAGCGCCTTGGGGGGCAGTTCTTCGACAAAGAGTTCGACGAGCAGGGAATCGGTTGTCATATCCATTCATCACCTTGGCTCCCTCCCCCACTGGGGAGGGTCGGGGCGGGGGCCGGCGCGGGGTCGTTCGCCAGCAGCCCCATCCCTGCCTTCCCCAGCGGGGGAAGGAAAGAAAATTCAGGCTGCCTTTTTCTGCGGGCGCTGCGCGGCCTTGGCGAGTTCCGCCAGCACCTCCTCGGCGTGCGCGCGCGGCGCCATCGGAAAGCCCAGGCGCGCGCGGCTGTCCAGGTAGCACTTGGCGACGCCCCGCGCGAGGTTGCGGATGCGCGCGATGTAGGCCGCGCGCTCGGTCACCGAAATCGCGCCGCGCGCATCGAGCAGATTGAAGGTGTGCGCGGCCTTCAGCACCTGCTCGTAGGCGGGCAGCGAGAGCTCGGCCGCCATCAGGTGCCGAGCCTGCTTCTCGTGCGCGTCGAACGCAGTGAAGAGAAAGGCCGCATCGGAGTGCTCGAAGTTGTAGGTGGACTGCTCGACCTCGTTCTGGTGGTAGACGTCACCGTACGTCAGCTTCGATCCGTCAGGCCCCTCGGTCCAGGTCAGGTTGTAGACGTTGTCCACGCCCTGCAGGTACATCGCCAGGCGTTCCAGCCCGTAGGTGATCTCGCCCGTGGCGGGCTTGCAGTCGATGCCGCCCACCTGCTGGAAATAGGTGAACTGCGTCACCTCCATGCCGTTGAGCCAGACCTCCCAACCCAGACCCCAGGCGCCGAGCGTGGGGTTTTCCCAGTCGTCCTCGACGAAGCGGATGTCGTTTTGCCTGAGATCGAAACCCAGCGCCTGAAGGCTGCCCAGGTACAGATCCAGGATGTTGGCCGGCGCGGGCTTGAGGACCACCTGGTACTGGTAGTAGTGCTGCAGGCGGTTGGGGTTGTCGCCATAGCGCCCGTCCTTGGGCCGGCGGCTGGGCTGCACGTAGGCAGCTTTCCAGGGCTCGGGGCCCAGGGCACGCAGGAAGGTGGCGGTGTGCGATGTACCGGCGCCGACTTCCATGTCGTAGGGCTGCAGCAACGCGCAGCCCTGGGCGGCCCAGTAGGTCTGGAGGCGGAGGATGATGTCTTGAAAGGTCTGCATGCGGGGAGGCTGGTGTCGTGTGGGTTGGGACACACGTGAATCCGCGATTTTAGGCGGTAGGGGTTTCTGTTGAGGTTCTGCCTTGTTTAAGGGTGGGCGCCGGGATGTGCGCCCGGCGGCGCACCGTTTCATTTTTGGTGTGGTGCTTGCACAGGCCTCTTCGGGGGCCCCTCTGCCCGTGCCGAGAAGCGCAGAGCGCGGGGCGGGCAGGCGCCGCAGGACGCCTGCCTTCGTGAACTGACTTGCCGCATCTGTGCGAGCGCAGCGCTTGCGCGAAGCGAGTGATGCGGCACGCCACGCGTTCGAGCATCGCAGGTTGCCCTGAAGCGAAGCGCAGGGGACACGGGCAGCGGGGCCGCCTTTTCTTTGCTTACTTTCTTTTGGCGAAGCAAAAGAAAGTGAGTCGCCCGCCGGGGGTGAAATCCCGGCCGACGATGCCTGCAGGCAGCACACGTAACGCGAAAGCCGCAAGCCCCTCACCCCAACCCTCTCCCGAGAGGGGCGAGGGAGCGAGCCCCCACCCCAACCTCCCCCAGAGGGGGAGGAGAAAGACATCAGATATGCAGCGCGTGCCCCAGCGCCCTGAGCGCCGCCTCCTGCACCGCCTCGCCGAGCGTCGGGTGCGCGTGGATCGTGCCCGCCACGTCCTCCAGGCGCGCGCCCATCTCGATCGACTGCCCGAAGGCCGCCGACAGCTCGGAGACGCTGCGGCCCACGGCATGCCAGCCGACGATGACGTGGTCGCTCTTGCGCGCCAGCACGCGCACGAAGCCGCCCTCGGCGCCCAGCGTCATGGCGCGGCCATTGGCGGCAAACGGGAAGCTCGCCTCCAGTACGTCGACACCCGCGCCCCTGGCCTCGTCCATGGTCATGCCGCAGAGCACAACCTCGGGGTCGGTGAAGCACACGGCCGGGATCGCCATCGGCTCGAAGCGCCGCGGCTTGCCGGCGATCTGCTCGGCCACGCACTCGCCCTGCGCCATCGCGCGGTGTGCGAGCACGGGCTCGCCCGTGACGTCGCCAATGGCCCAGACATTGCGCATGGAGGTGGCGCAATGCGCGTCGATGGCGATCGCGCGGCCGGCCATCGTCAGCTGCAGGCCCTCGATGCCGAAGCCCGTGCGCGGTCTTCGGCCCACGGCGACGAGCACCTTGTCGGCGGGCAGCGCGAACTCGTCGGCGCGGGCGTTCCTCACGTGCACCCCGTTCTTCGCGTCATAACCGGCCACGCTGCAGCCCAAGTGCAGCACCACGCCGGCCTTCTTCAGGCTGTCGAGCACCGGCTTGGTCAGCGCCTCGTCGTAGCGCGGCAGGATGTCGGGCGCGGCCTCGACCACCGTGACTTCGGTGCCGAGCTTGCGGTAGGCAAAGCTCAGCTCCAGGCCGATGTAGCCCGCGCCGACCACGACCAGCCGCTTGGGCAGCTCGGTGGGCGAGAGCGCGTCGGTCGAGGACCAGATGGCGCCGCCCGTCTCGCCGCTGAAGGGCATGCTGGGCAGCGCGACGGGCTCGGAGCCGGTGGCGATCAGGAGGTGCTCGCAGCGCACGCGCACGGTTTCGCCTTCGAGCTGCACCACCGCGGTCTTTCCGTCCTCGACCGTGGCCCAGCCGTGCAGCACCTGCACGCCGGCCTTGCGCAGCAGCGTGCCGACGCCGCTGGTCAGGCGCTTGACGATGCCGTCCTTCCAGCGCACGGTCTGCGCCAGATCGAGCGTGGGCTCCTTCACGCGAATGCCCATGGGCGAGCTGCCCGCGGCCTGCGCGCGCGCCTGCTCGAAGTCGTGCGCGGCGTGGATCAGCGCCTTCGATGGAATGCAGCCGATGTTCAGGCAGGTGCCGCCCAGGCTCGCGCCTTCGGCCAGCACCGTGGGCACGCCGAGCTGTCCGGCGCGAATGGCCGCGACGTAGCCGCCGGGGCCGCCGCCGATCACCAGCAGTTTGGTTGAGATTTCTTTCATGTTCGTGCCTCCCGCGTTCATTCAATGAAGAGCAGTGCCGGGGCTTCCAGCAGACTGCGTACCGCCTGGATGAAGCGCGCCGCATCCATGCCATCGACCACGCGGTGGTCAAACGATGAAGACAGATTCATCAACTGCCGGGCCACGACCTGGCCTTTGCTGAACATGGGCCGCTCGACGATGCGGTTCACGCCCACGATCGCCACCTCGGGGTGGTTGATCACCGGCGTGCTGACGATGCCACCCAGCGGTCCCAGGCTCGTGAGCGTGATGGTCGAGCCGGAAAGCTCCTCGCGCGGCGCCTTGCCCGTGCGAGCGCCCTCGGCCACGCGCGCCACGCCGGCGGCGCACTGCCACAGGTCCAGCGCCTCGGCGTGGCGCAGCACCGGCACCATCAGGCCGCCGTCGGTCTGCGTGGCAATCCCCAGGTGCACCGCCTCGAAGCGCGTGACCACGCCCGCGTCGTCGTCGTAGCGCGCGTTGATCTGCGGAAAGTCGCGCAGCGCCACGACCATGGCGCGGATCAGGAAGGGCAGCAGCGTGAGCTTGCCGCGCGCGCCGCCGTGCACCTGGTTGATGCGCGCGCGAAGCTGCTCGAGCTCGGTGACGTCCACCTCTTCCACATAGCTGAAGTGCGGGATGCGGCGCTTGGCCTCCTGCATCTTCTGCGCGATCTTGCGGCGCAGGCCGATCACGGGGATGGCCTGCTCGCCATGGCGCTCGGCGTAGATCGACGCGCCGCCCGCGGGCGCGCCGCCGCGCGCGGCCCAGGCGTCCAGGTCTTCGTGCAGGATGCGCCCGGCCGGGCCGCTGCCCGTGACGAAGCGCAGCTCGATGCCCATCTGCAGCGCGCGCTGGCGCACCGAGGGCGCGGCCAGCGGCCGTTCGCCTTCCTTGCGCACCGCATGCGGCGCGGCGGCGGGCCTGGCGACGGGTGCGGCCCTGGGGGCGGCAACCGCAGCCGCGGTGGGCGCGGGGGCAGGGGCAGGGGCGGACACCGCCGCGGCCACCACCGGCTGCGGCGCCGGCTTTGCTTCATTGGCAGGAGCTGCCGGCGCTTGTGCAGCGGCCGTTTCCTTGAGGTTTCCTTCGCCTTCCACTTCCAGGCGCACGAGTTCGGCGCCCACGGGCAGCACGTCGCCCACCTGGCCGCCGAACGTCATCACCTTGCCGTGCACATGGCACGGCACTTCCACCGTGGCCTTGTCGGTCATGAGGTCGGCGATGACCTGGTCCTCGGCCACCGCATCGCCCGGCTGCACGTGCCAGGCGGCGATTTCCACTTCGGCAATGCCCTCGCCGATGTCGGGCACGCGGATGATGTAAATACCCATGGCTCAATCCTCCACTGCGCGCTTGAGGGCGGCGCCGACGCGCGCCGGCCCCGGAAAGTAGGCCCATTCCTGCGCGTGCGGGTAGGGGGTATCCCAGCCGGCGACGCGCTCGATCGGCGCCTCCAGGTGGTAGAAGCAGTGCTCCTGCACCAGCGCGGTCAGCTCGGCGCCGAAGCCACCGGTGCGCGTGGCCTCGTGCACCACGACGCAGCGCCCGGTCTTCTTCACCGAGTTGACGATGGTCTCCAGGTCGAGCGGCCAGATCGAGCGCAGGTCGATGATCTCGGCGTCGATGCCGGTGTCGATCGCCGCGCGCTCGCTCACCCAGACCATGGTGCCGTAGGTGAGCACCGTCACCGCCTTGCCGGGGCGAAACACCGCGGCGCTGTCGAGCGGCACCTTGTAGTAGCCTTCGGGCACCTTGCCCAGCTCGTGCTTGGACCACGGCACCACGGGCTGGTCGTGCCGGCCGTCGAATGGCCCGTTGTACAGGCGCTTGGGCTCGAGAAACACCACCGGGTCCTCACACTCGATGGAGGCGATCAGCAGGCCCTTGGCGTCGTAGGGGTTGCTCGGCATCACCGTGCGGATGCCGCAGATGTGCGCGAACACCGCCTCGGGGCTCTGGCTGTGCGTCTGCCCGCCGTAGATGCCGCCGCCGCAGGGCATGCGGATCACCATGGGCGCGGAAAAGTCGCCCGCCGAGCGAAAGCGCAGCCGAGCGACTTCGGAAACGATCTGGTCCATCGCCGGGTAGAAATAGTCGGCGAACTGGATCTCGACCACGGGCTTGAGGCCATAGGCCGCCATCCCCAGGCCGGTGGCGACGATGCCCGATTCGGAGATCGGCGCATCGAAGCAGCGCGTCTTGCCGTACTTGGCCTGCAGGCCTTCGGTGACGCGGAACACGCCGCCGAAGTAGCCGACGTCCTCGCCATAGACCACGACGTTTTCGTCGCGCGCCATCATCACGTCGTGCGCCGAGCGCAGCGCCTGCACCATGGTCATGGCGCTGACCGCGCCTTGGGCTCGATTGTCTTGCGTCATGTGTCAAACCCCCAGTTGCTGGCGCTGCCGGCGCAGGTGCTCCGGCATGTCCTTGAAGACGTCCTCGAACATCGTCGCGGCGCTGGGCACGCGGCCGTCGAGCAGGGTGCCGTAGCTCTCCGCTTCTTTCTGCGCGGCGATGATTTGCGCTTCGAGTTCCTTGGTCATCGCTTCGTGCTGCGCCTCGCTCCATTCGCCGATGGCGATCAGGTGCTGTTTCAGTCGCGCGATCGGATCGCCCAGCGGAAAGCGCTGCCAGTCGTCGGCCGGACGGTACTTGGACGGATCGTCCGACGTGGAGTGCGCGCCGCCGCGGTAGGTGACCCACTCGATGAGCGTCGCGCCGTGGTTGGTGCGCGCGCGCTCGGCCGCCCAGAGCGAGGCCGCGTAACCGGCCAGGAAATCGTTGCCATCGACACGCAGCGCCGCCAGGCCCACGCCCACGCCGCGCTGGGCAAAGGTCGTGCCCTCGCCGCCGGCGATCGCCTGGAAGGTGGAGATGGCCCACTGGTTGTTGACCACGTTGATGATGACCGGCGCGCGGTAGACGTGGGCAAAGGTGAGCGCGGTGTGAAAGTCGGCCTCGGCGGTGGAGCCGTCGCCAATCCATGCGGAGGCGATCTTGCTGTCGCCCTTGATCGCCGAGGCCATGGCCCAGCCCACGGCCTGCGGCACCTGCGTGGCGAGGTTGCCCGAGGTGGAGAAGAAGCCGGCGCGCTTGTACGAATAGAGCACCGGCAGCTGGCGGCCCTTGAGCGGGTCGCGCGCGTTGCTCATGAGCTGGCAGATGATCTCCACCAGCGAGATGTCGTCACGCGAAAGCAGCAACCCCTGCTGGCGGTAGGTCGGGAAGTTCATGTCGCCCTCGCGCAGCGCCTGCGCGTGCGAGATGGCGATGGCCTCTTCGCCCAGGCACTGCATGTAGAACGAGAGCTTCTTCTGGCGCTGCGCGATCTGCATGCGCGCGTCAAAGAGACGCGTCTTGACCATGGCGCGCAGCCCGCGGCGCAGGCGGTCGGGGTGGATGGCCGGGGCCCAGGGTCCCTGCGCCTTGCCGTCTTCGTCGAGCACGCGCACCAGGCTCTTGGCCAGCGGCGCCGTGGCCGCGGCGGGCACGTCCGGCGATGGCCGGGGCACTTCGCCGGCGCGCGAGAGCAGAAGGTAGGAAAAGTCGGTCGTGCCGCCAGGCCGACCCGTGGGCTCAGGCATATGCAGCCTGAGCGCTTCAGGTGTAGTCATCCGTTGTCTCCTTGCGCCGGATTGTGTCTGGCGCGGTTGGGGAACAGGTCCGGGCGCCAGATCATGGCGCCGGGCCCATTGAAGCGCCTTGGCGCCCGCGGAATTCTAGGGCAACGCTGAACGGCCCCCTCGCACGCGCCGCATCCTTGTCCGGGATCAAGCGACCCAGGCGAAATTCGAACGGCCGGCCTCCCCCTTGCGGGACGCAAGCGGCACAATGTCATCTTCCGCATCCTGCAAGAAAGGTCCACCATGGCCACCAGCACCAAGAGCACCTCCACCACCCAGGACGAGCTGGAAAAGCTTGTCAGCGACCTGCGCGGCCTGCTGGCCAGCAAGGACCTGGATGGCGTTCCCGACATCAAGCAACTGCGCCAGCGCCTGGACGACGGCGTGCAGAGCGTGCGCGACGCCACCGTGCGCGCCGCGCAGGACGCGGCGCAGCAGGCGCGCGATGCCGCCAGCGCCGCCGACCGCTACGCCCACGACGAACCCTGGCGCGTGGCCGGCGCGGCCCTGGCCTTCGGCACGCTGCTGGGCTTCCTGCTCTCGCGCCGCTGAACGCCGCGCGCATGAACTGGGCATCGCTGCTGGGCCTCGGCAGCTGGACGGCGCACTGGCGCGCAATCGCCGCCGAGGGCGCGCTGGCGGCCGAGGATCGCCTGGCGCTGGCGCGTCTGGAATGGGCCGAGCAACGCCGCTGCCTGCTGTGGCTGGCGCTGCTGCTGGCGCTCTTCGGCGCGCTGGCGCTGGTGGCGCTGATGGCGCTGTCGGCGGCCATCCTGGTGCAGTTCTGGGACTCGCCCCAGCGCGTGCAGGTGGCCTGGCTGCTGGCCATCACCTGGCTGCTGGCCTGCGCCGCCGTGCTGGCCGCGCTGATGTCGCTCGCGCGCAAGGCGCGCCAGATGTTCGCGCTCACGCGCCGCGAGCTGGCCGAGGATTGGCGCGCGATCAAGGAGCAGCTCTGATGCCCGGCACGCCGCCACCGCCCACGCCCGAGCAGCAAAGGCTCATCGAACGCATCGCGGCGCAGCGCGAGCACCTGCGCACTCTGCGCCGCACGCCGCCGGACCGCGTCGATCCCGCGGACCCGCTGGTGCTGCGCCTATGGCACTTTGCGCGGCTGCACCCGGCGGTCACGGCCGCAGCGCTGGCCGCACTCGCGCTGACCGGTTCGCGCCGCCTGAGCCGCTGGGCGGGCGTGATGCTGCCCATCGTGCTGCAGATGAGGCGCTGAGCACAGCGCCTCAAAGGCCCAGGTTCGCTCCGGCACCCAGCAGCGTGGCGGCGCCCAGCAGCGCGAAAACCGCGGCGGCCACCGTGTGCACCAGCTTCATCGGAATGCGTCCCGAGAGCCGGTCGCCGACGAACACCGCCGGTACGTCGGCAATCATCATGCCCAGCGTGGTGCCCGCGACGACCGCGAGCGGCACGCCATAGTGCGCGGCCATCGCCACCGTGGCGATCTGCGTCTTGTCGCCCATTTCGGCGAGAAAGAAGGTGACCAGTGTCGCGCCGAAAACACCCAGACGCCGCGCCACCCGCGTTTCGTCGTCGTCGATTTTGTCGGGCACCAGCGTCCAGACGGCCATCGCGATGAACGACGCGCCCAGCACCCAGCGCAGCACGCCGGGGCGCACCAGCTCGGTGATCCAGGCACCCAGCGCGCCGGCCAGACCGTGGTTGACCAGCGTGGCCAGCAGGATGCCGCCGATGATGGGCAGCGGCTTCTTGAACCGCGCGGCGAGGACGAAGGCGAGCAACTGCGTCTTGTCGCCGATTTCGGCCAGGGCCACGACACCAGTGGATACGAGGAAGGCTTCCATGCAGAGGAGGTCCGTCGGGCCGGAAGTTGCAGACGCGTGACCACGCGCGCATCCCCGGCCACGGCGGACGCGCTGTGGTCAAAGGTCTTGCCAGGCCGCACAGGCTGCGTGCTGCCGACGCCACGGCCCGCGCACGGACCAAGCATGTTGACGTCGGCCTCCTGCCTTGCTGCAGGAGCGGCTACTCCCCGATGACGGGCGGATTGTAGCGGCGCGATTCGTTGACATGAATCATGCAATTGCGCCCCTGGCGCTGCGACGCTTACGGTCTGTGTCAACTCCAGGGGCAAGACCATGGATTCGATCACCCTGCGCATCCTTCGCGATGAACATTTCTCCCTCACGGCCGTGTTGCGTTCGCTGCGCATGATGCTGCATCGCGGCCCGGGTGAGGATGCGCCGCAGTACTTCGACGCGATGCTGTTCTACATCGGCGAGGTGCCCGAGAAGGAGCATCACCCCAAGGAGTCGCAACTGCTGTTTCAGCCGATGCTGCAGCGCGCGCCCGAACTCGCGCAGACGCTGCAGCGGCTCGAGGGCGAGCACGCGGGCGGTGAGAAAGCCGTGGGCGACCTGCAGTATCTGCTGCTGGCCTGGGAGCTGATGGGTGACGACCGACGCGAGGCCTTCGCCGGGGCGCTGGGCCAGTACATCGACTTCTATCTGGAGCACATGAGCCTGGAAGAGACGGTGATCTTTCCCGCCGCGCAAAAGGCCTTCACGCCCGGGGACTGGGCAGCGATCGACGGGGCCTGCGCGCCAAACCGCGACCCGCCAGCACCGGGCGCGGCGCCCGATCCCGCCTACGAGCGCCTGTTCAGCCGCATCGTGCGCAGCACCCCGAGCCCCATCGGACTCGGCATGGTGGGCGTCGCCCAAGTGTGATCAGGCGCCCCAGCGGCGCAAGGCGAGACTGGCGTTGGTGCCGCCGAAGCCGAAGCTGTTGGAGAGCACCGTGGTGAGCCGCGCGTCGCGCGTGCGCGTCACGAGCGGCATGTCGCCCAGGCCGGGATCGGGCGTCTCGACGTTGACCGAGCCCGCGATGAAGCCTTGCCGCAGCATCAGCATGCAGTAGATCGCCTCCTGCACGCCGGTGGCGCCGAGCGAATGGCCGGTGAGCGACTTGGTGCTGGAAAACGGCGGCACCTGCTCGCCGAACACCGTGCGCATTGCGCGCACCTCCTGCATGTCGCCGACGGGCGTGGAGGTGCCGTGGGTGTTGATGTAGTCGATCGGGCCATCGAGCCCCTCGATCGCCTGGCGCATGCAGGCCACGGCGCCATCGCCCGAGGGCGCGACCATGTCCTCGCCGTCGCTCGTGGCGCCAAAACCGACAATTTCCGCCAGGATGGTGGCGCCGCGCGAGCGCGCGTGCTCCAGGCTTTCGAGCACCACCGCGCCGCCGCCGCCCGCGAGCACGAAGCCGTCGCGGTGGGCGTCATAGGCGCGCGAAGCCTTGTGCGGCGTGGCGTTGTATTTGCTGGACATCGCGCCCATGCCGTCGAACAGCAGCGCCATGCCCCAGGACAGCTCCTCACCGCCGCCGGCGAACATCACGTCCTGCATGCCCCAGGCGATCTGCTGCGCCGCCGCGCCGATGCAGTGCGCCGAGGTCGAGCAGGCCGAGGTGATGGAGTAGTTGATGCCCTTGACCTTGAAGTTGGTCGCCAGGCACGCCGAGACCGTGCTGCTCATGCAGCGCGTGACCTGGTAGGGACCGACACGGCGTATGCCCTTGGCGCGCAGCGTGTCGGCGGCCTCGATCTGGTTGGCGGGCGAGCCCCCGCCCGAGCCCATGATGAGGCCGGTGCGCGGGTGGCTGACTTCGCCCGGCGCGAGGCCCGCCTGCGCAATCGCGTCTTCCAGCGCAATCTGCGCATACGCGGCCGCATCGCCCATGAAGCGCAGCTGCTTGCGGTCGATGCGCGCCTCGACGTCGATGTGGGGCACACCCGCCACCTGGCTGCGCAGCCCGAGCTCGGCGAACTGCGCCACCGCCTCGATGCCGCTCGTGCCCGCGCGCAGCGACTGCTCCACGGCCTTCAGGTCGTTGCCGATGCACGAGACGATGCCCGCCCCGGTGATCACCACCCGCTTCGTGTTCATGCCGCGTCCTTGTTGCCCTCTTCGCGCAGGAACAAGCCGACGCGCAGATCGTGGGCCACGTAAATTTCCTTGCCATCGGCAAGCAGGCGCGCATCGCCAATGGCCATGTGCAGCTTACGCCGAATGACGCGCTTGATGTCCACCTCGTAGGTCACCAGCTTGACGTCGGGGCCGACTTCGCCCGAGAACTTGACCTCGCCCGCGCCCAGCGCGCGCCCCCGCCCCGGCAGACGCAGCCAGGTGAGGTAGAAGCCGATGAGCTGCCACATGGCGTCCAGCCCCAGGCACCCCGGCATCACCGGGTCGCCGCGGAAATGGCACTCGAAAAACCACAGGTCCGGGCGCACGTCCAGCTCGGCCACGATCCTGCCCTGATTGTGGATGCCGCCCTCCCGGTCGATGGCCGTGATGCGGTCGAACATCAGCATCGGAGGCAGCGGCAGGCGCCCGGCGTCGGGGCCAAAGAGGCGCCCTTCGCCCGAGGCGATGAGCTGGTCGTAGGAAAAGGAATCGGCCATGGGTCTGGAGCAATGGTACGGTGCAATGCGGCGGCAGCGCAGCCGGGCAAAGTTGCAATTATCCGTTGTTGCGCCGCCAGCGCCGAATGCAGGCGGCCAAAACCACCGCGGCGGCGAGCAGCCACAGCGGCAGCAGGCCCCAGCGCCCCGCCCACCGGGCATAAGGCGTGGCCTCGCCATGCACGCCGCGCACCTGCGTGGCCAGGACGGCGCGCGTGAAGGGCGCCAGCCGCGCGCTGACCTGTCCCGCGTGGTCGATGACGGCCGTGGCGCCGGTGTTGGTGGCCCGCACCATGGGCCGCTCGAATTCGAGCGCGCGCATGCGGCTGATCGCCAGATGCTGGGGCAGCGCGACCGAATCGCCGAACCAGCCGATGTTGCTCAGGTTGACCATCAGGGTGGGCGCGTGCGCGGGATCGGCAAAACGCGCCGCCAGCTCTTCGCCAAACAGGTCTTCGTAGCAGATGTTGGGTGCGATGCGCTCGCGCCCCCAGACGAACGACGGCTGGCCGAGCGCGCCGCGACGGAAGTCGCCCAGCGGGATCTTCATCATCTCGGTAAACCATCGCAGCAGCGGCGGGATGAACTCGCCGAAGGGCACAAGGTGGTGCTTGTCGTACTCATAGGGCGCGCTCTGGCCCGCCGCGAAGCCGAGCACCGAATTGGTGTAGCCCGCGCGGGCATCGCCCAGCGGCATGCCCAGCAGCAGCGCCTGCGACCCCGTGCGGTAACGCTGCGTCACGCCCTGCAGGTAGCCGGGCGCGAGGTCCTGCGGCAACAGGGGAATGGCGGTCTCGGGCGCCACCACGAGATCGGCCGTGGCTGCCTTGAGCGCGTCGCCGTACCAGGCGAGCGCCAGCGGCACGCCGCTGCCCGGCTGGAATTTTTCGTCCTGCGGGATGTTGCCCTGCAGCAGCGCCAGGCTCAGGGGCGCATGCACGATCAGGCGCGCCTGCATGTCCTGCCGCGCCATGCCCGCCGCCTGCCAGAGCACGGCCACCGCGGCGACGCCGAGCCACAGGGCCGGCCGGCGAAGATCGGAGCGCCGCCACTGCGCCAGGTGTGCGGCCAGCCAGACCGCCACGGCGCCGATGCCGTAGACGCCCACGAAGGGTGCCAGGCGCGCCAGCGGCCCATCGACATGCGCGTAGCCCCCGGCGCCCCAGGGAAACCCCGTCCACCATTGCCCGCGCGCCAGCTCGGCCAGCAACCACAGCGCTGCAAAAACAAGAGCTGACTGCGCCCTATGGATGAGCGCTAGAGCCTTGAAACATGCTGAAACGATGGCGTAATAGCTGGCGAGAAACGCCGCCAGCGCCAGCACCGCCAGCGCCGCCAGCGGCGCCGCCAAGCCACCATAGGTGTGCATGGAGATGAACAGCCACCAGAAGGTGGCGGTCAGCCACGCGGTGGCGAAGACCCAGCCCAGCCACGCCGCCGCGCGCCGGCCGGGCGCGGCATCGAGCACGCGCACCAGCACCGCGAGCGAGGCGATCTGCAGCCACCACAGCGGCTCGCCGCTGCCCGGCAGGGCGATGGACAGCGCCTGCGCCAGCCCCGCCAGCAGCGCGACCAGCAAGCGCACACCCGCGCTCAAACCTGACCCGCTCCGGTGGCCACCGGCTCGGGCGCGCGCGTGACCTTGAACCAGCGCACCGCCCCGCCCTTGTTGTGCAGCACGGCAAAGTGCAGGCCCCCCAGCACCAGCGATTCGCCGCGCCGGGGCGCGTGGCCCATCTCGTGCGCGATCAGACCGCCGATGGTGTCGAGCTGCTCGGCGCCCTCGGAATTGCCCAGGTGGCAGTCGAACTCCTCCTGCACGCGCTCGATCGGCGTGTCGCCGCTGACGCGCCAGGTGTCGTCGGCGAGCGCGAAGATGTCGCCCTCGGGGTCGTCCTCGGTATCGAACTCGTCCTCGATCTCGCCCACGATCTGCTCGATCACGTCCTCGAAGGTGACCAGGCCCGCGGTGCGGCCGAACTCGTCGACGACGATGGCCATGTGGTTGCGCGTGGCGCGGAACTCGCGCAGCAGCGCCTGCAGGTCCTTGTTTTCGGGCACGAAGAGCGCCGGGCGCACGAGGGTGCGCAGGTTCAGCTCCGGCGCGCGCTGCAGCTTGAGCAGGTCCTTGGCGAGCAGGATGCCGATGATGTTCTCGCGTCCGCCCTGCACCACCGGAAAGCGCGAGTGCGCGGTGCGGATCACCTGATCGACCAGCTGCTCGCGCTCGGTGTCGATGTCCAGCACGTCCATGCGCGGCGCGGCCACGAGGATGTCGGCCGCCGTCATCTCCGCCATCTGCAGCACGCGCTCGAGCATGACGCGCGAATCGGTGTGGATGACGGCGTTGTCCTCGGCGTCGGCGAGCGTCGCGATCAGCTCATCCGTGGTTTCGGGGCCCGGGTGGAGAAATTCCACCAGCCGCTGCAAGAGCGTGCGCTTGTCATCCTTGTCGGGTGCATGCGCTGGGTTGGGGTCGGACACGTGGGGCGTGTGGTAGTCGATAAGGCGTCAAGGATAGCGGATTGCCCGCCGTTGCCCAAACGCGGCGGCCCGCCACTACACCGGCATGGCCGTGGTGCTCTTGACGGTGTCGAGCACGAAGCTCGTCTTGCAGTCCTGCACGCTCGGGTGCTTGAGCAGCGTTTCGAGCACGAAGCGGCTGTAGTGCGCCATGTCGCGCACCACCACGCGCAGCACATAGTCCATCTCGCCGGTGAGCGAGACGCACTCGATCACCTCGGGCCAGGTCTGCACCGCCGCGCGAAAGGCGTCCATGGGATTGCGCTTGTGCGTCTCGGTGTTCTTTTCGAGCCTCACGGTGAGGTAGGCCGCCAGCGCCAGGCCGACCGACGGCGGGCGCACCAGAGCCACGTAGCGCGCGATCGTGCCCATTTCCTCCAGGCGCTTGACCCGCCTGAGCACCGCGCTCGCCGACAGGCCCACCTGCTCGCCGATCACCTCGTAGGTCTCGCGGCCGTTTTCCTGCAAGCGCCGCAGGATGGCCCGATCGAGCTTGTCCAGGGCGGGGAGCTGTTGCGTCATTGCGTTCTTTCCGGCAGGTGTTGCGCCAAATTCCGATTTTGCGCAATTTTGTTGTGCTTCATTGCAAGTTAATCTCGATATTCGCACAAAAACTGAACGTCGGGCCGCCTAAAGTCACTAAATTCCAAGAGCTTTGTCAAGCTCATTTGTCAAGCAAATTTCAGGAGACATGCATGACCGCCGCAGTGCCCGCATCCGCCATCCATGAGGCCGCCAGCCGCGAAAACCCCATGGGCCTGTGCGGCTTCGAGTTCGTGGAATTCGCCTCGCCCACGCCGGGCGTGATCGAGCCCCTGTTCGAACAACTCGGCTTCTCGCCCGTGGCCCGCCACCGCTCCAAGGACGTGGTGCTGTACCGCCAGGGCGGCATCAACTTCATCCTGAACCGCGAGAAGCACAGCCAGGCCGCGTACTTCGCCGCCGAGCACGGGCCCTCGGCTTGCGGCATGGCCTTCCGGGTGCGCAACGCCCCCCACGCCTACAAGCGGGCTTTGGCCCTGGGCGCGCAACCCATCGACATCCCCACCGGTCCGATGGAGCTGCGCCTGCCCGCGATCAAGGGCATAGGCGGCGCGCCGCTGTACCTGATCGACCGCTTCCGCGACGGCGAGACCATCTACGACATCGACTTCGAGTGGCTGCCCGGCGCCGATCCGCACCCCCGGGGCCACGGCCTCAAGGAGATCGACCACCTCACGCACAACGTCTACCGCGGGCGCATGGGGTTCTGGGCCAACTATTACGAGCGTCTGTTCAACTTCCGTGAAATCCGCTACTTCGACATCCAGGGCGAGTACACAGGCCTCACAAGCAAGGCCATGACCGCGCCCGATGGCAAGATCCGCATCCCGCTCAACGAAGAGGCCAAGCAGGGCGGCGGGCAGATCGAGGAATTCCTGATGCAGTTCAATGGCGAGGGCATCCAGCACATCGCGATGAGCTGCGACAACCTGATCGAGGTGGTGGACCGCCTGCAGATGGCCGGCATCCCCACGCCGCCCGCGCCCAATCAGGCCTACTACGACATGCTGGCCGAGCGCCTGCCGGGCCACGGCCAGCCGGTGGCCGAACTGCAATCGCGCGGCATCCTGCTCGACGGCAGCACCACGGACGGCCAGCCGCGCCTGCTGCTGCAGATTTTCTCGACGCCCATCATGGGCCCGGTGTTCTTCGAGTTCATCCAGCGCAAGGGCGACGAGGGCTTTGGCGAGGGCAACTTCAAGGCCCTGTTCGAGTCGATCGAGCGCGACCAGGTGCAGCGCGGCGTGGTCGGCAGGAAGGAGGCCTGAGATGGCCGTCGCACCCGTGGTCTACGGCGAGGGCGAACGCCCCCCGCGCGGCGACTATGCCCGCGCGGGCGACGATTACACCTGCGCGCAGAACTGGGCCGCCTACACCGCGCAGGATCACGACACCTACCACCGCCTGTACCAGCGCCAGACCGCGCAACTGCAGGGCCTGGCATGCAGCGCCTTCATCGAGGCGCTGCCCCGCCTGGGTGCCAAGGAGTGCATTCCGCGCTTCGAGGACGTGAACGACGCGCTCTACAAGGCCACGCGCTGGCAGATCGTCGCCGTGCCCGGCCTCATCCCCGAGGAAGCCTTCTTCGCCCTGCTCGCGCAGCGCAAGTTCCCCGTGACGGACTGGATCCGCAAGCCCGAGGAGTTCGAGTACATCGTCGAGCCCGACGTGTTCCACGACCTGTACGGGCACGTGCCCATGCTGTTCAATGCGCACATCGCCGACTACATGCAGAACTACGGCGAAGGGGGCCTGAAGGCCGCGCGCCTGGGTTCGTGCGAGATGCTCTCGCGCCTGTACTGGTACACGATCGAGTTCGGCCTGATCCGTGAAGCCGGGGCCTTGCGCGCCTACGGCGCCGGCATCCTGAGCTCGGCCGGCGAGCTGCCGTACGCGGTAAACAGCCCCGAACCCAAACGCCTGCCGCTGGAGCTTCTGCGTACCATGCGCACGCGCTACAAGATCGATACCTACCAGCGCACCTACTTCGTGATCGACAGTTTCGAGCAATTGTTCGAGATGACGGCGGTGGATTTCACGCCGCTGTATGCGCAGATGCGGGAGATGGCGGAGTTCGCGGCGGGGGAGTGAGGGGCTTTCGGCCTTCGCACAACGCCGTGGCTTGGCCAGCGCGGGAGCCCCTCACTCCCGCAGCCACCCCCAGCACGCCTGCATCACCCGCGCATCAAACGCCAGATGCACATGCCCCAGCCCGTGCAGCGTGTGCTCTTCGCCCCCTTCAAGCCACGCCGAGCCCGGCGGATAGACCACGTTGTCGCAATCGGTCTGCCAGCACTCGAACAGCGCGCGGCGCCGCGGCGGCTCGGCTTCGGCCAGCGCGCGCAGCCACGGGCTGTCCGGGCGCATCTGTCGGCCATTGACGCTGAAGGCGAAACGCGCCGCCTGCGTACCCCGGTGCGGCACGCCCAGCATCACCACGCGGTGCACCCGCGCGTCAGCATCGGGCGCGGCGCGCATCCACGCGCGCACCGCGAGGCCTCCCATGCTGTGCGCCACCACCAGCGGCGTCTGGCCGGTGGCGCGCGTGACGTCGCGCACCGCGGCATCGATGGTCGCGCAGCCGCCATCGATGCCGCCCAGCGGCGGTTCGAGATTGACAGCCACGAAAGCCCGACCTTCACGGCGCAGGCGCCGCAGCCACGGCATCCAGAACCCCCGATTGCAGCCAAAACCGTGCACCAGCACCATGCCGCGTCCGCGCACGAGCGGCTGCAGCGCATCGCCGATCGCGCTCTGGCGAAACGGTTGCCACCAGCCGAAGACCCAGGCGGCGCAAGTGCCTTCCTGCCACCAGGCGCGCAGCCAGCTCGCCCAGCCCGGATGCGCATGCGGCGAGTGCGCCGCGCTCGCGCGCGCCGCCAGGGCGAACTGCAGCGCCAGCGGCAGCCGCACGCACAGCGGCATGCCCACCAGAACCGCCACCACCGCCTGCCAGCCCCAACGCAGGCTCCACCACAGCAGCAACGCAGCCAGCAACAACTGCAGCGCCACCATCCACCGCTGCCAGCGCGCGATCGTCATGGCGTCAACGCCCTGGGCGGATGTCGCCACGCGGACGTCGTTGCCAAGCGACGTGCACTACATTGCACATTGTTTTTCCATGGTCCGAGTCCTCGGAATTCATAGCGCATGACGGATACCCCTGCAGCGCTACCGCCAGAAATTACCGTATTTGAACGCGGCTGGCTGTGCGCGAACAACATTCTCTTCACCGGCCCGGCCGAAGCCGCGGTGGTCGACACCGGCTACCACACCGGCGCGGCCGAAACCGTGCAACGGGTGGAACAGGCTCTGGGGGGCAGACCGCTGGAGCGCATCCTCAACACCCACCTGCACAGCGACCACTGCGGCGGCAACGCCGCGCTGCAGGCCCGCTGGCCCGCCGCGCACACCGCCATCCCGCCCGATCAGCTGGCGCAAGTGCGCGACTGGGACCCGATCGCGCTCTCCTACGAACCCACGGGCCAGTACTGCCCGCCGTTTCGTGTCGATGCCGTGCTGGCGCCGGGGCACACCGTCGAGCTGGGCGCGCGCGCCTGGCAGATCCACGCCGCACCCGGCCACGACCCGCATGCCATCATCCTGTTCGAGCCTGTCTCGCGCACGCTCATCTCCGGCGATGCGCTCTGGGAGAACGGCTTCGGCGTGGTGTTTCCCGAGCTTGAAGGCCACCCGGGGTTCGCCGACGTCGCAGCCACGCTCGATCTGATCGGGCAGCTCGCGCCGCGCATCGTCATCCCGGGGCACGGCAAGGTGTTTTCCGACGTGGGCCAGGCGCTGGAGCGCGCGCGCAGCAGGCTCGCATTCTTTCGGGCAGACCCCGTGAAACACGCGCTGCACGCCGCCAAGGTGCTGCTCAAGTACAAACTCATGGAATGGCAGTCGCAGCCCGTGGATGCCGCTTATGCCTGGCTGACGCAGACGGCGTGCATCCAGCAGGTGCACGCGCGCTTTTTTGCCGCCGAAGGCGAGCGCCCGTGGTTCGATGCCATGGTGGAGTCGCTCGTTCAGTCCGGCGCACTGCGCCTGGAGGGCGACGTCCTGCACGACGCCTGAATCCCGGGCCGCGCCCGACACGCCTCGGCGCGCCACGCGCCACGCCCCATGCTCCGGATGCGCCGCAGTGGCGCCTCGGGTGCCGTGCGTTGCCATGACGCAACGCCCATGCCGACCTCGCGGCTTTTTGAGCCCGATTTTCACGAAATTCCGGGCTGATTTTTCATTTCATTTGTGAATACGAGTCATTCTCAATAATAATACGCACACGCTCTGTACTTGTATTCATTCCCTTCACCACCATGACTTCTGCCTCCCGTTCCTTGCGCCCTTCCAGTCTGCGCCTGGCCACCCAGGTGGCCGCGCGCCTTTCGGCCGCCGCCCTGCTGCCCCTGGCGGCCCACGCGCAACAGACCGGCGCCAACGCCCCGGCGGCGGGGGCGGCGCTGCCCACGGTCACGGTGCAGGAGGAGGCGATCGACCCCAATCCGAATGCCGAGGTGGGTGCGCCGTACAAGGCCAGGACGTCGGCCGACGTGCGCCACACCAAGCCGCTGGCCGAGACCCCCGCCACGATTTCCGTCGTGACCAAGTCCGCGATCGACGACTCGGGCGCGACCGACCTGAAACAGATCCTCACGGCACAGCCCGGCATCACGCTGGGCACGGGCGAGAACGGGAACATGTTCGGCGACACCTACTTCATCCGCGGTCAGGCGGCCAAGAGCGACGTCTTCGTCGACGGCCTGCGCGACACCGGCATGACCACGCGCGAGAGCTTCGCCATCGAGCAGGTGGAAATCTCCAAGGGCCCCGATTCGAGCTTCGCCGGGCGCGGCACCGCGGGTGGCGCCATCAACGCCATCACCAAGCAGGCGACGCTCGACTACGACTTCACGCGCCTGAACCTCGGCCTGGGCAGCGGCAGGTACCGGCGCGCCACGGGCGACGCGAACCGGGTCTTCACCGACAAGTTCGCGCTGCGCGTGAACGCGCTGTACGGCAACGAGGACGTGCCCGCTCGCGCGCCTTCCGCGCGCGAGCGCAAGGGCCTGGCGCTCTCCGGCCTGTGGCAGGCGAGCGACGACCTCTCGGTGACGCTCGACTACTACGGCCTGCGCGCCGGGGACCACCGCCCCGACCTCGGCGGCTGGCTCACCGGTGCCGTGCCCAACCGCGTGCCGGCCGCGCATGTGCCGGTCTACGCGCAGGCCGATGACTTCCTGCAGTCCGACGTGGACACCGTGACGGGCCGCATCAAATACCGCTTCGCCCCCGATCTGCACCTGAGCAGCCTCACGCGCTACGGCACCTCCAGAAACGCCTACGCCATGACCGGGGCGAACAACAACGCGCTCGACAGCGGGCACAGCCGCTGGCAGGACGTGGACTACTTCGACCACCAGGACAACCTGCGCTGGGACACCGTGCTCGGCGGCATGGACCACGCCTTCATCTTCGGTTTCGAGTACACCGATCACAAGGTGCGCCAGGGCACCTACCAGGCCCGCGACGCCAACCCCACCAACTGCACCGTCAGCAGCCGCAATGGCCCCCGACCCGGCTACTGCCTGGCCGGCCCCGACGGTTCGCCCATCGCCGACCTGGGCCACCTTGCGGGCCGCAGCTGGTCGCGCCTGGGCAGGAATCTCGATTGGCACGCCAAGACCACCTCGCTGTATGCGATGGACACGGTGGACATCGACGAACGCTGGACGGCGTTTGGCGGCGTGCGCGCCGACGCGCTCCGGCTGTCCATCCAGAGCTTCGCCAACACGGGCGCGAGCGCGGGCAGCCGCACGGGTGACTATGGCTACAACGACACGCTCATCAACGGCCACCTGGGCCTGAGCTACAGGATCAACGCCCAGGGCATGGTCTACGCCAGCTACGCCACCTCGCAGGACGTGAACGGCGGCGAGCCCGACTCGGGCACCAACGCCGGCTATGGCGGCATCGTGCTGGTCAACGGCGCGTATGTCGACTCCAAGCCCGAGCGTTCGCGCAACATCGAGCTGGGCACCAAGTGGAACCTGCTGGACGACAAGCTGCTCTTCACCGCCGCGGCCTTCCAGACCACCAAGTCGGGCGTGATGGAGTCGCTCTCCACCGAGGAGTACGCCACCGAAGGCAGCACCAACACCGGCAGCAACCGCGTGCGCGGCGTGGAGTTCGGCCTCGTCGGCAACGTGACCCGGCAGCTCAGCGTGCAGGCGGGCGTGGCCTTCATGCGCTCGAAGGTGCTGCAGTCCGTGACCCCGGGCAACGTGGGGCTGCCGCTGGCGAATTTCGCCAACACCAGCTACTCGCTGCAGGGCCGCTACGCCTTCACGCCGGGCTTCTACCTCGGCGCCACCGTGCGCCACGACAGCGGCCGCTGCGGCGGTCAGCCCGACACCGGCGCCGTCTACACCAACGGCCAGTGCGGCCAGCCCGTGCCCAGCTTCACCGTGTTCGACCTGTTCGGCGGCTACCGCTTCAACAAGCACGCGAGCCTGCGCGTGAACCTGCTCAACGCCGGCAACAAGGACTACTACACCTCCGTCTACCGCGGCGGCTTCTTCCTGTACAAGGGCGACGCCCGCGCGCTGCGCGTGACGCTGGACATCGAGCTGTGATCGTGCTGGTTCCTCCCGCGGACGCCTGGTGGGGAAGTGCTGCCTGAGGAACCAGCGCCACCACGGCGTCTACCATCTCCGGCGATGGCCACCCCCGAACGCATCCCTGTCGGCATCGCCAACGCGATCGACTACGAACGGCTCGCCCCCCAGACGCTGGAGGCGGGCCGTCTGGCCTACATCGCGGGCGGCAGCGGCGATGACGTGACGGTGCGCGCCAACCGCGCGGCCTTCGGCCACTGGGCCATCGTGCCGCGCCTGCTGCGCGACGTGCGGGCGGGCCACAGCCGCCTCGTGCTGGGCGGCATGGCGCTGCCCCATCCCTTCCTGCTGGCCCCGGTCGCTCACGGCCTGCTCGCGCACCCGCAGGCCGAAATCGCCACCGCACGCGCGGCCGCGGCCACCGGCACCTGCCTCATGGCCAGCACGCTCACTTCCAATACTCTCGAAGAGATAGCTGACAGCGCAGGTCCATCAAGGTTATTCCAGCTTTATCTTCAAGAAAACCGCACGCACACACTGGACCTGCTGCGCCGCGCCGAGGCGGCCGGCTACCGCGCGATCGTGCTCACGCTGGACGCGCATCTGCAACTGCCCAGCCGCAGCGCGCTGGCCACGGGCTTTGCGATGCCGCTCGAATGCGTGCCCGCCAACCTCGCGAGCTACACGCCCAGCCCGGCCACGCCGCTGGCTGAAGGCGAGAGCCGCATCTTCCAGGGCGCGATGCGCCACGCACCCACCTGGGACGAGCTGCGATGGCTGCTGCAGGCCACCGGCCTGCCGCTCTGGGTCAAGGGCGTGGCTCACCCGGACGACGCGCGCGCGCTGAAGGACGCGGGCGTGGCCGGCCTCATCGTCTCCAACCACGGCGGACGCGGGCTCGACGGCAGCCCCGCGAGCCTGGCCATGCTGCCCGGCGTGCGCGCGGCCGTCGGCCCCGGATACCCGGTGCTGATGGACGGCGGCGTGCGTTCGGGCGCGGACGCCTTCAAGGCGCTGGCGCTGGGCGCCGACGCGGTGCTCATCGGACGGCTGCAGCTGTACGCGCTGGCGGCAGCGGGCGCGCTGGGCGTGGCGCACATGATCCAGCTGCTCACCGAAGAACTGCACGCCACGATGGCGCAGGCCGGCTGCGCCCAACTTGCCGACATCACCCCCGACCACCTCATCCCTACCCTGCCATGCTGATCTGCATCGACCACGTCCTGAGCCAAGCCGAAGTGGCGCAATTTCGCGCCGAGCTCGATGCCGCCGACTGGCTCGATGGCGCGCTCACCGCGGGCACGCTCGCCAGCTCGGTCAAGCGCAACGAGCAGATCGCCGACGGCAGCGAACTCGCGCTGCGCCTGGGCCAGCAGATCCTGCGGCGCCTGGCGGCCACGCCGCTGTTCATCAGCGCCGCGCTGCCGCGCACCATCCATCCGCCCAAATTCAACCGCTACACGGGCGGCGGGGCCTACGGCGCGCACGTGGACAGTGCGCTGATGGCGCTGCCCGGCACCGCGCGGAAGATGCGCACCGACCTCTCGGCGACGCTGTTCCTGGCCGAGCCCGAGGACTACGACGGCGGCGTGCTGGAGGTGGAAGGGCCGTTCGGCGTGCAGGAGGTCAAGCTCCCCGCGGGCGACATGGTGCTCTACCCGTCGAGCAGCCTGCACCGCGTGACTCCGGTCACGCGCGGTGCGCGCGTGGCCTCGTTCTTCTGGATCGAGAGCCTGGTGGCCGATGAAACCGAGCGCACGCTGCTGTTCGATCTGGACCAGAGCGTGCAGCAGATCACGCCGCTGCTGGCGGCCGACGACATGCGGCTGGTTCAGCTCACGGGCGTGTACCACAACCTGCTCAGGCGCTGGGGCAGACCCTGAGGTTCACGGCAGATCCGGATCCGTCTCGCGATCGCCCGCCCCGCGCGGCCCCACCTTGCCCAGGCGCGCCCTGAGCGATTGCGGCTGGCCGGTGAGGATGGCCGCGTAGTTCACCGTGTTGGCCAGCACCTTCTTCACGTAGGTACGGGTCTCGGTGAACGGGATGTTCTCGGCCCAGATCGCGGCGTCGAGCACCGGGCCGTTGCGCCAGCTGCGGGGACGCCGCGGACCTGCGTTGTAGGCGGCGGCAGCCAGCGCCATGGAGTCGTCGAAATCGTCGAGCGCGAGTTTGAGGTAGGCCGTGCCCAGGGTGATGTTGGTTTCCTGGTCGCTGAGCTGGTCGGGCGTGAAGCCGGTCAGGCCGATCTTTTTCGCCGTCCAGCGCGCGGTGGCGGGCATCACCTGCATCAGGCCCGAGGCGCCCACGTGCGAGCGCGCGTCCATGATGAAGCGGCTTTCCTGGCGCACCAGGCCGTAGACGTAGGCCGGGTCCAGGCCGATCTCGGCCGTGCGGCGCAGCACCGTGCTCTCGAACGGCATGGGAAAGCGCTGATCGGTATCGATGAAGCCCTTGGTGCGCTCGCTCGTGTTGATGCAGCGGTCCCAGACCTGTCGGCTGCAGGCGAAGTCGGCAGCGGCAAGCAGCTCGCGGTCGTTCATGCCGCCGGGCGTGTGCAGGTTGGTGGTGTAGTTCCACTCGCGTACGCCCTCGGGCCGCAGGCCGATCAGGATGGCATACAGCGCCCGGTTGAGTCCCGGGTTGGCGCGCGCGGCGGCCTTTTCCTCGGGCGTGAGCGGCGCGGGCGCGGGCGCCACGCTCACGCGCTGGCCCAGTTCCTCAAGCGCCAGCTGCTCATAAAAGCCGCTGGTGCCGGCGATGCTCTGGTACAGCGCCCGGGCCTGCGCCTGATGTTCGGGATTGCCCTGGTCCGCGGCGAGCGCGCGCGCCTTCCAGTAGATCCAGGTGCTGTCGCCGCGCGCGGGCTCGCTCATGGCGTCGATGGCGCGGCGCACGAGGGTGAACCGCCCGGCGCGCAAGGCGGCGCGCGCCTTCCAGGCCAGCATGTCGTCGCTCAGATCGCCATCGCGCGTGACTTTGCCGAAATAGGCCATGGCGTCGCTCGAGAGCGACACCGCCGCCTGGCGGCCGATCACACCCCAGACCCAGTTGCGTTCTTCCTCGCTCAGGTGCGCGCCCCACGTGTCGCGCAGCAGCTCGGCGGCACCCGAGTAGTCGCTCATCGCCAGACGCACCAGCGCCAGCGTGACCAGCGCGCCCGGGTGCTTGAGCGGCGCCTGTTCATGTCGGGCTGGCGCCGTCTTGTGGCTGGCGGGGCGCTTGCCCTTGGCGGCCGCCTTGGGTTGGGCCGCGCCCCCTGCGAGCGTGAGGTATTTGGTGGGCGCGCCAAAAGCCCGATCGAAGGCCGCAAGCCACTCGGGGGCCACCACCTGCACCGCCTCGCGCGAGGCCGCCGGCCGGCTGCTCTCGGCGCCCAGGCGCGCCTTGCGCCAGACGTCCAGCGGCTTGATCCTGCCGTCGGCGAGCAGCTGCGCGGCGGCGCTCGCGCAGCCATCGCTGGTGCGCCGCTGCGCGTCCCAGCGGTCGAGCACCTGCACGCCCGCATCCTGCGGCGCATTGCCGCGAAGCGTATCGACCAGCAGCGCATAGCAGCGCACGTTGGGGTCGTCGCGCATGCGAAACCCGCTCAAGGCATCCTGAAAGCGCTGCCAGTCCCGCCGCTGGCCGAGCAGCAGCAGCCAGTCGTTGCGCAGGCGGTCTTCCTGGTAGGTGCCCTTCCAGCGTTCGAGAAAGGCCTGCACCTCGTCGTCGCTCGCGTCTTCCAGCCGCACCTTGAGTTCCCAGTACGCGGCCCAGGCTTCGAGCGGATGGCCCGCGGCCTGCGGCAACAGGCGCGTGAGCTGCGCGCGGTCGCCCTTGCGAAACGCCTGGTGCATGGAAAGCAGCACCTCGTCCGCCGGGCTTTGCGCCCGGGCGGGCACGGCCGCGCACAACAGCAGAACAACCGTCAGGAGCGGTGTCAGAATCCGAAAGGTCTTCATGAGGAGAGGAATTATCGGATGGACAAGCAAGCCCTGCGCCGACGATTGGTCGCCGAACGCCTCGCCCTGCCCGACCGCCTGGCGCGCGCCGACGCGCTGCAGCAGGTGCTGCGCTTCTGGCTGGTGGGCCGTGCCGACACGCTGATCGGCGCCTACTGGCCGATCAAGGGTGAGTTCGACCCGCTGCCCGCGCTGCACCGCTGGAAGGAGGATGGCGAGCTGATGGATGAGCCGCAGCGACGGCGCATTGGCCTGCCGGTGATCGACAAGCAGCACAGGACGCTCACCTTTCACGCCTGGTATCCGGGCTGCCCGATGGAGGAAGACGCCTACGGCATCCCCAAGCCCAAGGACACCGAGCTGCTGCACCCCACGCTGCTCTTCGTGCCCTGCGTGGGCTACGGCCCGGGCGGGTATCGCCTGGGCTACGGCGGCGGCTTCTACGACCGCACGCTCGCCACGCTGCAGCCGCGCCCCTTCACCGTGGGCCTGGGATACACCCACGGCTGGCTCGACGATTTCACGCCCGAGGTGCACGACCTGCCGCTCGATGCCATCCTCAACGACAACGGCGTCGTCTGGCCGCTCTGATTCTTGGAAAGCCTTCCCCCCATGCTCAAGCTCTACATCGGCAACAAGAACTACTCGCCCTGGGCCATGCGCCCCTGGGTGCTGCTGCGCCAGGCGGGCATCGCCTTCGAGGAAGTCATGGTGCGCATGGATGCGTTCAGCGCGGGCTCGGGTTTCAAGCGCACGCTGGCCGCCGTGACGCCCGCGGGCAAGGTGCCCGCGCTCGTCGACGGCGAGCTCGCGGTCTGGGACAGCCTGGCGATCGCCGAGTACGTGGCCGAGCGCTTCCCCGAAAAGCACCTGTGGCCGCGGGACACGGCGCAGCGGGCGCGCGCGCGCAGCGTCTGCGCCGAGATGCACAGCGGCTTCTCGGCGCTGCGCGGCGCCTGCGACATGAACATCGAGGCGCACCTGCCCGAGGTGGGCGCGATCATCTGGCGCGACCGCGCCGACGTGCGCGCCGATGTCGAGCGCATCGCCGCGATCTGGCGCGACGCGCTCGCCGTCTCGGGCGGGCCGCTGCTGTTCGGCGACTTCACCATCGCCGATGCGTTCTACGCTCCCACGGTGCTGCGGCTGCAGACCTACGCCCTGCCGCTCCCCGACGAGGTGCGCGGCTACATGGAGCGGGTGCGCGCGCTGCCCGCCGTGCAGCAGTGGGTGGCCGATGCGCTGGCCGAGCACGACTTCCTCGCGTTCGAGGAACCCTACCGCCTGCAGGCCCGCTGAAGCCGTGCGGATCTACCAGGTGGGCGGCGCGGTGCGCGATGCGCTGCTGGGACGCCCGGTACACGACCGCGACTGGGTGGTGGTGGGCGGCACACCCGAGGCCATGGTCGCCGCGGGCTACCAGCCGGTGGGACGCGACTTTCCGGTCTTCCTGCACCCCGAGACGCACGAGGAATACGCACTGGCGCGCACCGAGCGCAAGAGCGGGCGCGGCTACCGTGGCTTCGTGGTGCACGCCAGCCCCGAGGTCACACTCGAAGAAGACCTGGCACGGCGCGATCTCACTATCAACGCCATAGCTGCTGACGCAGACTGGACGGGTGCTGGAGCCGTTTTTGATCCTTATCACGGCGTGGCCGATCTCAGGGCACGCGTACTGCGCCACGTGGGTCCGGCGTTTGCCGAAGATCCGGTGCGCATCCTGCGCGTGGCGCGCTTTGCCGCGCGCTTCACGGATTTCTCCGTCGCGCCCGAGACCCTGGCGCTGATGCGCACCATGGTGGCCGCGGGCGAAGTGCAGGCGCTGGTGCCCGAGCGCGTCTGGCAGGAGCTGGCGCGCGGGCTGATGGAGGCGCAGCCCTCGCGCATGCTGCAGGTGCTGCGCGACTGCGGGGCGCTGGCGGTGCTGCTGCCCGAGGTCGAACGCCTGTGGGGCGTGCCCCAGCGCGCCGACTACCACCCCGAGGTGGACACGGGCGTGCACCTGCTGCTGGTGCTGGACATGGCCGCGCGCCTTCAGGCCAGCCTGCCCGTACGCTTCGCCTGCCTGATGCACGATCTGGGCAAGGGCACCACGCCCGCGCACGTCCTGCCGCGCCACATCGGCCACGAGGGCCGCAGCGCCCGGCTGCTGCAAGGGGTGTGCGAGCGCCTGCGCGTGCCGACCGACTGCCGCGAAACCGCCGACGTGGTGGCGCGCGAGCACGGCAACATCCACCGCTGCCTGACGCTGGACGCCGCGGCGTTGCTGCGCCTGCTGGAGCGCTGCGACGCGCTGCGCAAGCCCGCTCGCTTCGCCGATGTGCTGCTCGCCTGCGAGTGCGATGCACGCGGGCGCGGCGGGCTGCAGGAATCGCCCTACCCGCAGCGCCCGCACCTGGCGCATGCGCTGCGGGTGGCGCAAGCCGTCTGCACGGCCGAGGTCGCCGCGCGCGCGGCCGCTGAAGGCAGGCAGGGACCCGAGGTGGGCGAGGCGATCGCCACCGCGCGCGTGCAGGCGCTGCGCGACTGGCTGGTGGTGCAGATCAAATCACCGAGCGCACCCAGCGCGTGATGTCCGCCGCGCCACGAGCGCCCGAGGTGCGCGCCACTTCGCGCCCCTCCTTGAACACGATCATGGTCGGGATGCTGCGTATGCCGTAGCGCGCCGCGATCTGCCCCTCGGCCTCGGTGTCGAGTTTGGCCAGGCGCACGGCCGGTTCGAGCTGCTGCGCCGCTTCGTGAAAGAACGGCGCCATCTGCAGGCAGGGCCCGCACCACGGGGCCCAGAAATCCACCACCACCGGGATCTGGCTGCGGCCCACGTGTTTGTCGAAGCTCGTGCCATCGAGCGCCAGCGGCTCACCCTCGAAGAGGGGTCGGTGGCAGCCTCCGCAATCGGGGTGACTCGCCAGTTGATCGGCCCGCACGCGGTTGGTGGTGTGGCAGTGGGGACAGACGATGTGACGTGTTTCAGCGGTACTCATGGATGTGCATTCCTGCGAGAGTGGCAGCGCGCAACTGCGGCCCAGCGGCGCGATTTCAAGACACGCCGCTCACAGCCACTTGACCAGCAGGCTGAGCAACACGCTGAGCAGCACGGTGCTTGCGAGCGGAATCGACCATTGCCTGCCGAACAGCCGAAATTCGAAATCGCCCGGCAGACGACCCAGCCCCAGGCGGCGCAACAGGGGCATGAGCCCGCTGATGCACACCAGCGCGACGAAGACGACGATGAGCCAGCGCAGCACGGTCTACAGGCGATGCGTGCGGTCGCCCTGCGCAAAGCCGCGCGGCTGCCAGACTTCACCGGGGCCGACGGCCAGCACCTTGAAGAGTTCACCCATTTCGTGTTCCAGCATCAATTTGAGCGCTGGCCCTTGACTGACAAGCGCGAGGTGCTTCATTTTTTCAAGCAAGCCGTTGTTGAGCAGAAAGTGCGCCTGCGTGGTGTAGCCCAGCACGTTCAGCCCCGCCTCCTGCGCCGCCACGGCCACGCCGGTGAAGTTCACATGCGCCGTGATGTCCTTCAGGCCCACGTCCAGCAGGGGCTCGGCATCCACCCGATGCGCGCGGTGGCACACCAGCGTGCCCTGCGCGCGCTGGGGGTGGTAGTACTCGGTCTCGGGAAAGCCGTAGTCGATGAAAAACGCCGCGCCGCGCTGCAGACACGCACCCAGCGCACGCATGAAGCCCTCGGCCTGCGGATGGATCTCGGTGAGATAGTCGTGCTCGCCCTCCACTTCGACCGGCGGGCGCAGATCCGTGACATGGTCGCGCCACGCCAGCGCGCCCTCCACCACGGTCACGCCGCGCTCATGCCAGATACCGTCGATGCGATGCAGCAGCCGGACCGGCATCGCATCGAGCACCTCGTTGCCCAGCACCACGCCTTGCAAGCGCTCGGGCAGGCGCTGCGCCCACGCAAGCTTGTCCGCGTGGCGCGCGAGTGTCTCGCGCTGACGCGCGCGCAGGCCGGTGGAGACATCCATGATGGTGTAGCGCCGCACGCGATCGCCCAGCGCCTGCAGCACCTGCGCCGCCAGCGCGCCACTGCCCGCGCCGAATTCCCACACCTCGTCGGTGCCACTCGCATCGAGCGCCTCGCGCACCTGCTCGGCCAGCACCTGGCCGAACACCGGTGAAAGCTCGGGCGCGGTCACGAAGTCGCTGCCGCTTTCGGGCATCACGCCGAACTTGCGCAGGTCGTTGGCGTAGTAGCCCAGGCCCGGTGCGTACAGCGCCAGCTGCATGTAGCGATCGAACCCGATCCAGCCCCCTGCTTCAAGAATGGCGTGGCGGATGTGCGCATCGAGCGCTTCGGTCAAAGTGGTCATCGAAACCTGGCAGACGAACACGAGGCATGCAAACCCATGCACGCCACTAAACTATTTTCCGAGGAGTAGCCTCGCTGGGCTCCGCCTCGCACGTGACTGAATCGAGCCGCGCGTCGAAAGACGGTCCCTGAATAAATGAAGGAGACGGCGATGATTCTGAAACGGCTGCACCCATTATTGTCTTCGCTATGCGCGTTCGGTCTTGCCCTGGCGGCGGCCGCGCCCGTTCAGGCGCAGGACATCGTGCTCGGTGCCTCGGTGCAACTCACGGGACCGGTGGCCAACACCGGGCGCTACTACCGTGACGCCTACCAGATCGCGATCGACAAGATCAACGCCGCGGGCGGCGTGAAGATCGCGGGCAAGGAGCACAAGCTCGCGCTCAAGCTCTACGACAACCAGTCGGACGTGAACCTCTCGGTGCGCCAGTACACGCAGCTCGTGACGCAGGACAAGGTGAACCTGCTGCTCGGCGGCTTCGCAAGCAACTTCCAGCTGGCCGATTCGGTGGTCTCCGAAAAATACAAGATCCCGATGGTGCAAGGCGGCGGCGCGTCCAACGAAATTTTCACGCGCAACTTCAAGTACATCTTCGGCACGCTGGCGCCGGCGAGCAACTACTTCGGCAGCACCGTCACGATGATGAAGGCGCTCAAGGATGGGCCGAAGAACGTCGCGCTGCTTTATGCCGACGACTCGTTCGATGTTTCCACCGCCGCGGGCACGCGCACGCTGCTCAAGGCCGCGGGTTTCAACGTCGTGATGGATGAGCGCTACAGCAGCAACACCAGCGACTTCTCCACGCTGCTGTCGCAGGTCAAGGCCAAGAACGTCGATGCCGTGCTGGTCGCCGGGCACGAGACGGAAATCCTGAACTTCGTGCGCAACGCCAAGAGCCTGGCCGTGGCACCCAAAATGTATTCATTCACCGTGGGTGTACCCAGCGAAGACTTTCGCAAGGCGCTGGGCAAGGACGCGGACTACGCCTTCGGCATGACCGCCTGGCTGCCCGAGGCCTCGCTCAAGGACCGCTGGTTCGGCGACGCCGCGCAGTTCGCCGCCGAGTACAAGGCGAAGTTCGGCTACGACCCCGATTACCACGCCGCCTCGGGCGCGGCCGATGTCGAGGCGCTGGCCATGGCGCTTGAAAAGGCCGGCAGCACCGACCCGCAGAAGGTGCGCGACGCGCTGGCCGCGAGCGACTTCGAGAGCCTGTACGGCCCGATCAAGTTCGGTGCCAACGGCCAGATCGACCTGCCGCAGCTCGTGATCCAGGTGCAGAACGGCCAGGTGGCCGAGGTCTACGACGCCAAGGGATTCGTCAAGCAGCCGCAGTACCCGATGACCGCCTGGAACGCGCGCTGATCCCACCCCGCGGTTGAACCGCCACGACGCCCGCGCGGAGGGGACGCCTTGGATCTTCTGACTCAGGTTCTCGTCAACGGCCTCTTGCTGGGCGGGCTCTACGCCGTGATGGCGCTCGGGCTCGCCCTCGTGTGGGGCGTGCTCAACATCGTCAACCTCGCGCACGGCTCCTTCATCATGCTTGGAGCCTACTGCTCCTGGCACCTGTTTCACTACCTGCACATCGATCCGTTTCTGGGCCTGCCGCTCACGGCGGCGGTGATGTTCGCGCTCGGTTACGCGGTGCAGCGCGGCATCCTCAATCTCATCGTGCGCGCGCCGATGTTCAACACGCTCCTGCTCACCTTCGGGCTGGACGTGGTGCTCACCTATCTGGCGCAGCTCGCGTTCTCGGCGGACTTTCGCACCATCAACCCGGGCTACGCCGGGCACCAGTGGCACTGGGGCCCGGTCGTGCTGCCGACCATGCGCATCGCGACCTTTGGCGCGGCGCTGGTGCTCACCCTCGGCATGTGGCTCTTTCTGCTGCATACGCGCCTGGGCCGGGCAATCCGCGCCACCGCGCAGAACCTCGTGGCCGCGCGCCTGTACGGCGTGGAGCCGCGCCACCTCTATGCGATGACCTTCGCCATCGGCGTGGCGCTCGCGGGCACCGCGGGCGGGCTGTACGGCACCGTGTCGCAGATCAACCCCTACATCGGCGCCTCGCTCACGCTCAAGTCGTTCGCGATCGCCATCATCGGCGGCCTGGACAATCCGCTGGGCGTGCTCGTCGGCGGACTGTTCCTGGGCGTCGTCGAATCGCTCACCATTCTCTACATCGGCCCGACCTTCGTCGACGTGGCGAGTTTCGGCATCCTCGCGCTGGTGCTCATCGTGCGGCCCACGGGCCTGCTCGGGAAGACCGCATGAAGACCTGGCACAAGCTCTCCGTCGCGATCGCCTTCGTGCTGCTGGCGGGCGTGCCGTGGTACGGCTCGGACGTGCTGGTGCAGTTCGGCATCAACGCCCTGCTGCTGGCGGTGCTGGCGCAGGGCTGGAACATCATCGGCGGCTACACCGGCTACCCCTCGTTCGGCAATTCGGTGTTCTACGGCCTGGGCAGCTACGGCGTGGCCATCGCCATGGTGCAGTGGCATCTGCCCTTCGAAGTCGGCATGCTGTTCGGCGTGCTGCTGGCGGTGGCGTTCGCGCTGCTGCTGGGCGTGCCGGTGCTTCGTCTGCGCGGGCACTATTTCGCCATCGCCACGCTGGCCCTGGCGGGCGTGATGTCGGCCATCGTCTCCAACATCCCGCTGGCGGGGCAGAACATCGGTCTGGTGCTGCCCCCGCTCAACGACGACCGGCTGTTCTACGGCCTGGCGCTCGGCCTGCTCGTGCTCTCCACGCTCGTCGTCTGGTGGCTCACGAGGAGCCGCTTCGGCTTCGGCCTGATCGCGATCCGTGAAAACGAGGACGGCGCCGCGGTGATGGGCGTGAACACCACCGCCTACAAGGTCGCCGCATTCACGATCTCCGGCGTGCTGAGTGCGCTCGCGGGCGGCATCCATGCCTACTGGATCACCTTCCTCGACCCGGAAAGCGCGTTCGACATCGGCCTGAACGTCAAGATGATCATCATGGTGGTGTTCGGCGGCGCGGGCACGGTGTTCGGCCCCATCGTCGGCGCGTTCTCGCTCTCGGCGGTGTCCGAATGGCTCTCCAGCGAAGTGACGAGCATCGCCAGCCTGTTCTTCGGCGCGGTGATCGTGGCCGCGGTGGTCTTCATGCCGCACGGGCTCACGCACCTGGCCACGCGCATCCGGCGGCTGGGCTGGCGCTACTTCGGCGAAAACGTGCGGGAGAACCGGCTATGAGCACGGACTCGGTTACCGCGCCGCTGCTGGAACTGCGTCACGTGACGCAGCGTTTTTCCGGGCTGGTGGCCGTCTCCGACGTGAGTTTTCGCCTCGCGCCCGGCGAAATCCTCGGTCTGATCGGCCCCAACGGCGCGGGCAAGACCACGCTCATCAACCTGATCAGCGGCACCATCCGGCCCACCCAGGGCGAGGTGCTGTTCGACGGCCAGGCCGTCACCCATTTGCCGACCTTCCGGCGTGCGCGGCTGGGCATAGGGCGCACCTTCCAGATCATGCAGCCGTTTCCCGGTCTGTCGGTGCTGGACAACGTGGCCATTGGCGCGCTCTTCGGGCACGGCGGTGGCCAGGCGCAGCTGGCCCGAGCACGCGAACAGGCGCGCCAGAGCCTGGAATTCGTCGGCCTGAGCCAGTTCGAGAGCCAGCGCGCGGAAGAGCTCGGCGGCCCGGGCCGCAAGCGCCTGGAGCTGGCCAAGGCGCTAGCGATGAAGCCGCGCCTGCTGCTGTGCGATGAAGTCATGGCGGGCCTGAACCACGTCGAGATCGAGGAAGTGATCGCCGTCATCCGCAAGGTGCGCGAGGCCGGTATCGGCGTGCTCGTGATCGAGCATGTGATCAAGGCCATCCGCAGCCTGTCGGACCGGCTGCTGGTGCTGCACCATGGTCAGAAGATCGCCGACGGCACGCCCGACGCCGTGCTCGCCGACCCGATGGTCGTGCAGGCCTACCTGGGAAAGAAACGCGCATGACGGGCACGCCCTTGCTTCAGGTGCAACAGGTGAGCGCCGGCTACGGCCTCATGCCCGTGCTGCACGAACTTTCCATCGAGGTGCGCCAGGCCGAGATCGTCGCGCTCGTGGGCAGCAACGGCGCGGGCAAGACCACGCTCCTGCGCGTGCTCTCGCGCCTGCTGCCGTGTACCGGGCGCATCCTGCTCGCGGGCCGGGACATCACGCGGCAAACGCCCGATCAGGTGTTCGGCCAGGGCCTGGTGCAGGTGCCCGAGGGCCGTCAGCTCTTTGATCGCATGTCGGTGCAGGACAACCTGCTCATGGGCGCCTACCGCCGGCGCGACAAGGCGCAGATCCGCCGCGACCTGGAACGCATGTACGCGCTCTTTCCGCGCCTGGGCGAGCGCCGCGTGCAGCTCGCGGGCAGCATGTCCGGCGGCGAGCAGCAGATGTGCGCGATGGCGCGCGCGCTGATGGCCGCGCCGGTGCTGATGATGATCGACGAGATGAGCCTGGGGCTCGCCCCCGTGATCGTGCAGCAGCTCGTCGAAGTGCTGGCCGACATCCGCAAGCAGGGCGTGACCGTGCTGCTGGTGGAGCAGGACGTGCAGGTAGCGCTTTCGGCCGCCGACCGCGCCTACGTCATCGAGACCGGCCGCGTCACGCTTTCGGGCGATGCGCGCCAGTTGATCGACGACCCCGCCGTGCAGCAGGCCTATCTCGGCGTGTGACGCCGTCCGCGCATTCGGCACAATAGCGTGCAGACACGGCTGCCGCACTCGGCGGTGGCCTGCCATCCGCATCATCATGACCGACATCCCCTGGGTTCTCGTCACCGGCGGCGCGCTGCGCCTGGGCCGGGAAACATCGCTGGCGTTTGCGCGGGCTGGCTGGAACGTGCTGTGCCACTATCGCCATTCGGTCCAGGCCGCGCAGGCCACGGCGCAAGAAGTCAAGGCCCTGGGCATGCGCTGCGTGCCGCTCGCCGCCGATCTGACGCAGGTCGGCGCGGCCGCACAGCTCTTTGCCCAATGCATCGCTGCCGTGCCCGAGGGGCCGCGCTGCCTCGTCAACAACGCCTCGCTGTTCGAGGCGGACGACGCCACCCACGCGGATGAAGCGATGCTGCAGCGGCACTTTGCCACCAACACGGTCGCGCCGCTCCTGCTGGCCCATGCGCTGGCCGCACACGTCAAGAAGCTGCCCGGGCAAGCGCCTGGACTGCACTGCGTCGTGCATGTGCTCGATCAGAAGGTACACAACCTCAATCCCGACTATTTTTCATACACCGTGAGCAAGCTCGCGCTGGAACGCAGCGTGGCGCTTCAGGCGCAGGCACTTGCACCTCATGTGCGCGTGTGCGGCCTCTCGCCCGGCCTCATGTACCCGAGCGGGCCCCAGACGACTGAAAATTTTCGTCGTGCCGCCACTGTCAACCTGCTGCAGCGCGCCATCGACCCGGGCGACGTTGCGCGTGCGGCGGTCTTCATCGCCGAAAACGCGAGTCTCAACGGCTGCACGCTGCGCGCAGACAACGGCCAGCATCTCGTGCCGCTGGCGCGCGACGTGATGTTCGCCATCGACGAAAATCGGCCCTGATGAACTCCATCCTGCTCGCCTTCGGCGCCCTCGACGCGCGGCTGGCCACGCACTGCCGCCTGCTCAGCCTGCGCCGCCACGAACTGCAGGTGCGCATCGGCGTGCATGACTTCGAGCGCACGGCGCCGCAGCGCATGTGGTTCGACGTGGACCTGTGCGTCAAGCTGGACGCCGCGCCCGCGCACCACGACGACATCTCGCAGACCGTGGACTACGACTTCATCCGCGACACCATCGCCCACGCCATCGGCACGCGCCATCACGCGCTGCAGGAGACGCTGTGCGACGCCATCCTGCGGGCGCTGCTGGCACGGGCCGACGTGCAGGCGGCGCGCGTGGCCACGCGCAAGCCCGACGTCTACCGCGATTGCGCCTCGGTGGGTGTCGAGCGCATCGGCCTCAAACCCTGGTGAAACCTCTTCCCATGTCCCCACCGCTCAACCAAGCCCAGCAGGGCCAGCAAACGCTCACGCTGACCGGCCTGCGCTTCAACGCCAACCTGGGCATCCTTGCGCACGAGCACAGGGCCCCGCAACCCATTCAGGTCGATGCGGAACTCAACCTCGGCACGCAGCCCCTGGCCCCCCCCGACGACGACATCCTGCACGTGCTCGACTATCGCAAGGTGCGCCAGATCATCATTGACGAATGCACCGCCGAGCACGTGAACCTGCTGGAAAGCCTGATCGGCAAGCTCGCGCGACGCCTGCTGCTGCTGCCCGGGGTGCGGGGCGTGCGCGTGAAGATCGCCAAACTCGAAATCTTCAGCGACTGCGAAGTCGCCATCCGCGTCGAAACCGGACAGTGGTGAACGCCATGCACGCCCCCCAAGACACGCTCGACCTCGCCGCGGCGGCGCCGCACGACACCCGCAAAGCCGATCGCGAGGACCACAAGCTCGAAAAGCGCCTGTGCCGCGAAGTCGGCCGCGCCATCATCGACTATTCGATGATCGAGGAAGGCGACAAGGTCATGGTCTGCCTGTCGGGCGGCAAGGACAGCTACACCCTGCTTGATATCCTGCTGAAGCTGCAAAAACGCGCTCCGATCGCGTTCAGCATCGTCGCGGTGAATCTGGACCAGAAGCAGCCAGGCTTTCCCGAGCACGTGCTGCCCGAATACCTGAGCCGCATCGGCGTGGACTTCCATATCGAGAACCAGGATACCTACAGCGTCGTGAAGCGCCTCGTCCCCGAGGGCAAGACGACGTGCAGCGTCTGCTCGCGCCTGCGCCGCGCCATCCTCTACCGCGTGGCGACCGAGCTGGGCGCAACCAAGGTGGCGCTGGGCCATCATCGCGACGACATCGTCACCACGCTGATGCTCAATCTCTTTTACGGCGGGCGCATGAAGGGCATGCCACCCAAGCTGGTCTCCGACGATGGCAGGCACGTCGTCATCCGCCCGCTGTGCTATGTGAGCGAGAAGGACACGGCACGCTGGGCGCAAGTGCAGGAATTTCCCATCATTCCCTGCAACCTCTGCGGCAGCCAGGACGGGCTGCAACGCGTCGTGGTGGCACAGATGCTGCGCGAGTGGGAAAAAAATCACCCGGGGCGCATCGAGAGCATGTTCCGCGCGATGAGCCACGTCGTCCCGTCACACCTCATGGACCAGCGGCTTCATGACTTCAGGGGCGCGCAGGCGACGGGCATCCCTGATCCGCAGGGCGATCGCGCCTTCGATCCCGAGATCCTGCCCATGCCCCCGCGCTGACACAGCCAGGCCACCCGAGCCGGCGCCATAGCGTCCGCGCCGCGCCGGCGCGGACGATGGGGATCCAGAAAACCAAAGAGGCCTGCAACACTGTTGCAGGCCTCTCTGTTTATTTGGTTGCGCGGGAAGGATTTGAACCTCCGACCTTTGGGTTATGAGCCCAACGAGCTACCAGACTGCTCCACCGCGCGGCAAGCCAAATATTATATCAGAACATCAGGACTTTACTTCGCCTTCGGCCGTCACCGGACCATCGACCAGTTCCACATAAGCCATGGGCGCATTGTCACCCACGCGGAAGCCCATTTTCAGAATACGCGTGTAGCCGCCCGGACGGGTCTTGAAGCGCGGCCCCAGATCGGTGAACAGCTTGGTCACGCTGTCCGGGTTGCGCAGGCGGGCAAAAGCCAGACGGCGATTGGCCACCGAGTCCGCGCGGGCCAGCGTGATCATGGGCTCGATCACGCGGCGCAATTCCTTGGCTTTGGGCAAGGTGGTCTTGATGGCCTCGTGCTCGATGAGCGAGTTCATCATGTTCTGCAGCATCGCCTTGCGATGCGCGCTGGTGCGGTTGAGTTTCCGCAGTCCGTTTCCGTGACGCATGGTGCTTCTTCCTTCTGGACACTTGTAATGCGAGGGGCCGTCTCAGGTACCTCCCGCGGCACCGGGCTGGCTTGCAGCCCGTACTTGAAATCAACGTCTTTCGAGCCCGGCCGGGGGCCAGTTCTCCAGTCGCATGCCCAAGGTGAGGCCGCGCGAGGCGAGCACTTCCTTGATCTCGTTGAGCGACTTGCGACCCAGGTTCGGGGTCTTGAGCAGCTCGTTTTCGGTACGCTGGATCAGGTCACCGATATAGTAGATGTTCTCTGCCTTGAGGCAGTTGGCCGAACGCACCGTGAGCTCCAGTTCGTCGACCGGACGCAGCAGCACGGGATCGAACGACGCGCCGCTGGAACGCGTGCTGGAGGCCCCTGCTTCAAAAATGTCCCCGCCATCGAGCTGGGCGAATACCGCCAGCTGCTCGACCAGGATCTTGGCCGAGGTGCGGACGGCTTCCTCCGCCGTGACCGTGCCATTGGTTTCGATGTCGAGCACCAGCTTGTCCAAGTCCGTGCGCTGCTCCACGCGAGCGCTCTCCACGGTGTAGCTGACGCGGCGAATCGGAGAAAAGGACGCATCCATCACGATGCGGCCAATGGCCTTGTTGGGCTCATCGCCGTGCCAGCGCTGGTTGCCGGGGACATACCCCCGACCCTTCTCCACCTTGATCTGCATGTCGAGCTTGCCCCCGGCCGACAGAGTGGCGATGGGATGCTCGGGATTGATGATCTCGACATCGTGCGGTGTCTGGATATCCCCCGCCACGACCACGCCCTCGACGTCCTTGCGCAGCGACAGCGTCACTTCATCACGGTTGTAGAGCTTGAAGACCACGCCCTTGAGATTGAGCAGGATGTTGATGACGTCTTCCTGCACGCCATCGATGGACGCATATTCGTGGACGACGCCCGCGATCGAGACTTCCGTGGGCGCGTAGCCATCCATCGAGGACAGCAGGACACGGCGAATGGCATTGCCGAGCGTATGACCGTAGCCACGCTCGAACGGCTCGAGCTCCACCTTGGCGCGGTTGGCGCTGATCTGCTCCACGTTGATGGTCTTGGGTTTGAGCAAATTGGTTTGCATGCAGACTTCCTCTCAATGCCCCCAGCTCGTTACACCGGTAAGGCTGATGAAGCGCCCGCCAGACGATGCCTCGCCGGGCGGGAACGATTGCACAATGCGGATGCGCCCCGGAATCAACGCGAATACAACTCGACGATCAGCGATTCATTGATGTCTGCGCCGAATTCGTCGCGATCCGGCACCTTCTTGAAGACACCCTCGACCTTGTCGACGTTCACTTCCATCCAGGCCGGAATACCCACTTGCTGCGCCAGCTGCAGCGCTTCCGTGATGCGCGCCTGCTTCTTGGATTTTTCGCGAACCGCGACCTGATCGCCCACCTTCACCAGATAGGAAGCGATGTTGACGCACTGGCCGTTGACGGTGATCGCCTTGTGCGAGACGAGCTGACGCGCCTCGGCACGCGTGGAGCCGAAACCCATGCGGTAGACCACATTGTCCAGGCGCGACTCGAGCAGCGACAGTAGATTGGCACCCGTGTTGCCGCGGCGGCGATCGGCCTCCTCAAAATAGCGGCGGAACTGCTTCTCCAGCACCCCATACATGCGCTTGACCTTCTGCTTTTCGCGCAGCTGCAGGCCGTAGTCGGAAGTGCGGGCGCCCGAAATGCGGCCATGCTGGCCGGGCTTGGAATCGAACTTCGCCTTGTCCGCAATCGAGCGACGAGCGCTCTTGAGGAAGAGGTCGGTGCCTTCGCGGCGGGAGAGTTTGGCCTTGGGGCCGAGATAGCGTGCCACTGGGTATTCCTAGAGTTGTACTGCCGCAGCGATTGCGCCACGGGAGCCACCATCGCGCCAGGCGATCGGTGGCGGTGGGCTTATGAAAAAATGTTCAGATACGGCGGCGCTTCTGGGGGCGGCAGCCATTGTGGGGAACGGGTGTCACATCGGCGATCGACGTGATGCGGATGCCCAAGGCACCCAGCGCACGCACCGACGATTCACGCCCCGGACCCGGGCCTTTGATTTCGACGTCCAGGTTCTTGATGCCCTGCTCGATCGCGGCACGACCGGCGACTTCAGAAGCCACCTGAGCGGCGAACGGCGTGGATTTGCGCGAACCCTTGAAACCCTGACCACCGGAGGATGCCCACGACAAGGCATTGCCCTGACGATCCGTGATGGTGATGATGGTGTTGTTGAACGAGGCGTGCACGTGCGCAATGCCGTCGGAGACGTTCTTGCGAACCTTCTTGCGCACGCGCTGCGCTGCGTTGTTGGCTGGGGATTTGGCCATGGTGATCTCTCAATCCTTATTTCTTCAGCATTGCGGCACCCTTGCGCGGGCCCTTGCGGGTGCGGGCGTTGGTGCGCGTGCGCTGTCCGCGTACCGGCAGGCCACGGCGATGACGCATACCCCGGTAGCAGCCGATGTCCATCAGGCGCTTGATGTTCATCGTCATCTCGCGGCGCAAATCACCCTCGATCGTCAGCCGAGCGATCTGGTCGCGAATCTTCTCGAGATCAGTGTCCGTCAGGTCCTTGATCTTGGTCGAATAGGCGATGGCGCACGCCTCGCAAATCTTGCGGGCACTCGAGCGACCAATGCCGTAGATAGCCGTCAGACCGATTTCGGTGTGCTGATGCGGCGGAATATTGATACCAGCGATACGAGCCATTTGCGTCCTCTAATCGTTTCAATCAACCTTGGCGCTGCTTGTGGCGCTGGTCAGAGCAGATCACACGCACCACACCCTTGCGGCGGATGATCTTGCAATTGCGGCAAATTTTCTTTACAGAAGCCGACACTCTCATTTTTCTCTCCTGGACGATGCGAGGTGCACCCAACGCACCTACGCCGTGTTACCGATCAAACCGGCTCATCGCTAAGTGCATTCTGCAGAACCGGGCATTGTAGATGATGATTTGCCAATACGCTAGCCATTGATCGTTGTTCTGAAGTTTGCCTTCTTGAGCAACGACTCATACTGCTGACTCATGAGATAGCTCTGCACTTGAGACATGAAGTCCATCGTGACCACCACGATGATCAGCAGGGACGTACCGCCGAAATAGAACGGCACGTTGTAGCGCAGGATGAGGAATTCAGGCAGCAGACACACCAGCGTGACATAGATGGCACCGACCAAAGTGAGCCGCAGCAGGATCTTGTCGATGTACTTGGCGGTGTGCTCTCCGGGGCGAATGCCAGGAATGAACGCGCCGCTCTTCTTGAGGTTGTCCGCCGTCTCGCGGCTGTTGAAAACCAGCGCCGTGTAGAAGAAGCAGAAAAAGATGATGGCGCCCGCATACAGCATCACATACAGGGGCGAGCCTGGTGTGAGGGTGCTGGAAATGTCCTTGAGCCAGCGCATCGACTCGCCCGAGCTGAACCAGTTCACGACGGTGGCCGGCAGCAGGATAATCGACGACGCGAAGATAGGCGGAATCACGCCCGACATGTTCAGCTTGAGCGGAAGATGCGACGACTGACCGCCATACACCTTGTTGCCCACCTGCCTGCGCGCATAGTTGACCAGTATCTTGCGCTGGCCACGTTCCACGTAGACCACGAAATAGGTGACCAACACGACGAGCGCCACGACGAAGAGCGACACAATGATGCTCATCGCACCTGTCCGCACCAGCTCAAGCAAGCCCCCCATCGCATTGGGCAGGCCGGCGACGATGCCGCCGAAAATCAGCAGCGAGATGCCGTTGCCCAGGCCGCGCTCGGTCATTTGCTCGCCCAGCCACATCAGGAACATGCTGCCTGCCGTCAGGCTGACCACGGCCGTCATGCGGAATGTGAAACCGGGCTCAATCACCAGCCCTGGCGTGCTCTCGAGCGCAACGGCTATGCCCAGCGACTGGAACAGGCACAAGCCCAGCGTGCCATAACGCGTGTATTGCGTGATCTTGCGACGGCCAGACTCACCTTCCTTGTTCAATGCCTCGAACGTCGGTATCACGTAGGTCATCAACTGCATGATGATGGCCGCCGAGATGTAGGGCATGATGCCCAGCGCGAACACGGTGAAACGCTCCAGCGCCCCACCCGAGAACATGTTGAACAGGTTGAGGATGCCGCCCTGCTGGTTGTTGAACAGCTGTGACAGTTGGTTTGGATCGATTCCCGGCACCGGAATGTGCGCGCCGATCCGATACACCACGAGGGCGAGCAGCAGAAAAACCAGACGGCGACGCAGGTCGCCGAATTTTCCGGTCTTTGCCAGTTGAGCCGCGTTGGTTGCCACGATCGCTCAGGCTCTCTCAGGCGACGCTACCGCCGGCCGCTTCAATCGCAGCCTTGGCACCTGCCGTGGCCCCGATGCCGCTGAGCTTGACGGCTTTGCTGATGCTGCCGCTCTTGATCACCTTCACGACGCGCGCAATCTGCCCGACCAGGCCTGCGCTCTTGAGCGCGAGCAGATCCACCTCGGCAAGCCCCAGGCGATCGAGCGCAGACAGAGTCACTTCAGCGTTGTACTTGAGCAGCACGGATTTGAAACCGCGCTTGGGCAGGCGCCGCTGCAGCGGCATCTGGCCGCCTTCGAAACCGACCTTGTGATAGCCGCCCGCACGGGACTTCTGCCCCTTGTGACCGCGGCCCGCGGTCTTGCCCAGGCCCGAACCGATGCCACGACCCACGCGGCGCGCGGCGTGCTTGGCCCCTTCAGCGGGTTTGATGCTGTTGAGTTTCATGATCGGCCTTTCAGAGAATCTTCACCAGGTAGGCGATCTTGTTGATCATGCCGCGCACTTCGGGCGTGTCCTTGAGCTCGCTCACGCTGTTGAGCTTGCGCAAGCCAAGACCACGCACGGTGGCGCGATGGGATTCCTTGGTGCCGATGGGGCTGCGCACCAATTGCACCTTGAGGGTCTGTTGAGTTGTCACTGCTAGCCTCGATTCAGTAGCCGACTTCAGGCGGCAAAGAGGTCTTCGACCGACTTGCCGCGCTTGGCGGCGATTTCGGCCGGCGTCGTCGAGCGCGTGAGCGCATCAAACGTGGCACGCACCATGTTGTAGGGATTGGATGAACCGTGGCTCTTGGCGACGATGTCGGTGATTCCCATCACCTCGAAGACGGCGCGCATCGGGCCGCCGGCGATGATGCCCGTCCCCTTGGGGGCCGGGGCCATCATCACGGTGGCGGCGCCATGCCGCCCCACGACGTTGTGATGGATGGTGCCGCTCTTGAGCGACACCTTGACCATCCGGCGGCGAGCCTCTTCCATCGCCTTCTGCACGGCAGCAGGCACTTCCTTGGACTTGCCCTTGCCCATGCCGACGCGACCATCGCCATCGCCGACCACCGTGAGCGCCGCGAAGCCGAGAATGCGGCCACCCTTGACCACCTTGGTGACGCGGTTGACCGCGATCATCTTCTCGCGCAGACCGTCGTCGCGCTCGTCGCTATGTACCCTGGGTTGAAATTTCGCCATTTTCCGCTCCGCTCAGAACTGCAAACCCGCTTCGCGGGCTGCTTCCGCCAGGGCCTTCACCCGGCCGTGGTAGGCATAACCGGCGCGGTCAAACGCCACTTTTTCGACACCCGCCGCCTTGGCCTTCTCGGCAATGCGCTTGCCGATGGTCGCAGCCGCGGCGGCGTTGCCGCCCTTGCCGTGACCACCCAGGGCTTCGCGCACTTCCTTCTCGGCGGTGGAGGCACTGGCCAGCACCTTGCTGCCGCAGCCGGAAATGACGGTAGCGTAGATGTTCAGATTGGTGCGATGCACCGTCAGGCGCACGACGCCCTGCTGGGCGATACGTACACGCGTTTGACGGGCCCGGCGCAGACGCTGCTGTTTCTTGTCTAGCATGATGGTGCAGCTCCTTACTTCTTCTTGGTCTCTTTGATGACGACCGTCTCATCCGCATAACGGATGCCTTTGCCCTTGTAGGGCTCGGGCGGGCGCACGGCACGGATTTCAGCGGCCAGCTGGCCAACCACCTGCCGATCCGCACCCTTGATCACGATCTCGGTGGGGGTCGGGCAGGCCACGCTGACACCTGCGGGCATGACGAAATCCACCGGATGGGAATAGCCGACGTTCAGGTTCAGCTTGTTGCCCGAGGCAGCCGCCTTGAAACCGACGCCGATCAGCGAAAGCTTCTTCTCGAAACCCTTGCCGACGCCAACGACCATGTTGTTGACGAGCTGGCGCACCGTGCCGCTCAGGGCATTGGCTTCGCGGGACTCGTCCACCGGCTCGAAGGAAAGCCTGCCAGCGTCGTTGGCCACCTTGACGCGCGGATTCTGCGGCACGGACAGGGTGCCACCGGCGCCCTTGACCTGGATGCGCTCGGCGGTAATGGAAACATCCACCCCGGACGGGATGATGACATGTGCTTTGGCTACGCGAGACATTGCGGTATTTCTCCTTCTGCGCTCAGGCGACGTAGCACAGCACTTCGCCACCCACGCCGCTGGCACGCGCCTTGCGGTCGGTCATCACACCCTTGGGCGTGGTGACGATGGCGACACCCAGGCCGTTCATGACCTGCGGAATGGCATTGCTGCCTTTGTAAATACGCAGGCCCGGACGGCTTACGCGCTCGATGCGTTCGATGACGGGGCGACCGGCGTAATACTTCAACGCGATTTCGAGCTCGGACTTGCCGCCTTCGCTCTTGACCTGGAAACCGTCGATGTAGCCCTCGTCCTTCAGCACCTGGGCGATGGCCACCTTCACCTTGGAGGCGGGGGCGGACACCGTGGTCTTGGAGACCATCTGGGCGTTGCGGATGCGGGTCAGCAGGTCGGCGATGGGATCACTCATGCTCATGGTTCAAATCTCCTGCTCGGGCTTACCAGCTCGCCTTGATGACACCGGGAATATCGCCAGCGAAGGCGAGTTCGCGCACCTTGGCGCGGCCCAGGCCGAACTGGCGGAAGGTGCCGCGCGGACGGCCCGTCATCTCGCAGCGGTTGCGCTGGCGCGTCGGGTTGGCGTTGCGCGGGAGCTTTTGCAGCGCCAGGCGTGCGGCATCGCGCTCGCCATCGCTGCGCTTGGCGTCACCGGCAATGGCCTTGAACTCGGCGTATTTGGCGGCGTATTTGGCAGCCAGCTTTTCGCGCTTGAGTTCGCGCTCGATCAAACTTTTCTTGGCCATGCGCTACCTCAGTTCTTGAAGGGAAAACGAAATGCCGCAAGCAGCGCCTTGCACTCGGCATCGGTCTTGGCGGTGGTGGTAATGCTGACGTTCAGACCACGCAGCGCATCCACCTTGTCGTACTCGATTTCCGGGAAGATGATCTGTTCCTTGACGCCGATGTTGTAGTTGCCACGGCCATCGAACGCACGGCCGGAAACACCGCGGAAGTCACGCACGCGCGGCAGCGCCACGGTCACGAAGCGGTCGAGAAATTCGTACATGCGCACGCCGCGCAGCGTGACCATGCAGCCGATGGCCTGGCCTTCGCGGATCTTGAACCCCGCGATGGCCTTCTTGGACTTGGTGACCACGGGCTTCTGGCCGGCGATCTTGGTGAGGTCCGCCACGGCGTTGTCCATCACCTTCTTGTCGGCCACCGCCTCGCCCACACCCATGTTGAGCGTGATCTTGGTCAGGCGCGGCACCTCCATGATGGAGCCGTAGCCGAACTTTTCCTTGAGTTCGCCCGCGATCTTTTCGCGGTAGAGTTTTTGCAGTCGTGCCATCTGTATGTACCTCAGGCGGTGGCGATTTCGGCGCCAGTGGACTTGTAAATGCGCACGCGCTTGCCGTCGTCCTGCACCTTGATGCCCACGCGGTCGGCCTTGCCGGTCTGCGCATTGAAAATGGCGACGTTGGACTGGTGGATCGGCATGGCCTTCTCGATGATGCCGCCCGTGGCGCCCTTCATCGGATTGGGCTTGACGTGCTTCTTGACCATGTTCACGCCCTCAACGACGAGATGCGTCTCGTCGGTGCGCAGCGCGACGGTGCCGCGCTTGCCCTTGTCGCGTCCGGTCAACACGATGACCGAATCACCCTTGCGAAGCTTGTTCATGACCTGCCTCTTCCTTAGATGACTTCGGGAGCCAGCGACACGATCTTCATGAAGCGCTCGGTGCGCAACTCGCGCGTGACCGGGCCGAAGATGCGGGTGCCGATGGGCTCCAGCTTGGCGTTGAGCAACACGGCGGCGTTGCCGTCGAACTTGACGAGCGCGCCGTCGCTGCGGCGGATGCCCTTGGCGGTGCGCACCACCACGGCGCTGTAGACCTCGCCCTTCTTGACGCGGCCACGCGGAGCGGCTTCTTTCACGCTCACCTTGATGATGTCGCCCACACTCGCGTAACGACGCTTGGAGCCGCCCAGTACCTTGATGCACTGCACGGTCTTGGCGCCGGTGTTGTCGGCAACCTCTAAACGAGATTCTGTCTGGATCATTGCAATATTCCCAACTTGCACCGGCCAAGCCGGACAGTCTTGGGCCCGTCGTCCGCCCCGGCAAACGGATTGCCTGGGCTTGCCGCTGGGCAAGAAGTCTCGTGCGTAAATGCACGAAGCCGCTAATTATGGCAGCGTTTTTCAGGTGCGTCAAACAGCGCCGCTGATTTTTTAGTTTGGCAGTTGTGCGTAGTCGCGTGCGAGCGACAGAAAATCGTCGGTGCGGACATCCCGCCCGAGCTCTTCACCCAGGATGGCCGCCACGGACTGCGCGAGCTCTCCGGCCTTGCGCGCGTCCAGGAAAAGCATGCGACTGCGCCGCGCCAGCATGTCCTCGACCGAGCGGGCGTATTCGAAACGGGCGGCGAAGCGCACCATGGCCTCGCTCAGACCGGGAGCCAGGAGCCTCTCGGCGCCCGGCAGCGCCTGAACGTCCGCGGCCTCGCTGCCGTACAGATGCAGGCCCGGTTCGTCGCACAGGCGGTGGCGTACCGGCGCGGACGGCGCGCCCACCAGCGCCAGATCGCGCGTGACGCCAGCGGGGCGAGCGTCCAGCAGCCCCTCCTGCGCGCACCTGAGCAGCACATCCTCGGCCATGGCGCGGTAGGTCGTCCATTTGCCCCCGGTCACCGTGACCAGCCCGTCGGGCTCGACCAGCACCGTGTGCTCGCGGCTGACCGAGCGGGTCTTCGTCCCCGAAAAATGCTGAGGTCTGACGAGCGGGCGCAGGCCCGCCCAACAGCTGCGCACATCGGCGGGCCGGGGCGCGCGGCGCAGGTATTTGGCGGATTCGTGCAGCAGAAAGGCCACCTCTTGCGGCAGCGCACGAGGCTCGAGTTCCGCATGGTCGCGCTCGGTATCCGTGGTGCCGATCAGCACCTTGCCCAGCCACGGCACGGCAAACAGCACACGGCCGTCGGCCGTCTTGGGCACGAGGAGCGCGTGCTCGCCCGGGAGAAACTCGCGGTCGACGACCAGGTGCACCCCTTGACTGGGCACCACCAAGGGCTCATGCGCACGCCCCGCGCTGTCCGCGCCCATGGCACGCACGTCGTCCACCCAGACCCCGGTGGCGTTGACCAGCGCACGTGCCTGCACGGTGTATTGCCGGCCGGTTTCCGCGTCTTCGCACACCAGGGCCCTGAGCTTTCCCGCATCGTGGCGCAAGGCCCGCACCGGGCAGTAATTGATGAGCAACGCCCCCTCGCGCGCCGCCGTGCGCGCCAGTGCCAGCGCCAGGCGGGCATCGTCGAACTGGCCGTCCCAGTACTTGACGCCGCCCTTGAGTCCCTCGGCACGGATCCCCGGCACGCAACGCAGCGCGCCCATGCGCGAAAGGAACTCGGTGGCCCCGAGCCCGGCGCTGCCCGCGAGCACGTCGTACATCTTCAGGCCCGCGCCGTAGAAGGGTGTCTCCCACAGGTGATAGGACGGCATGACGAAGGGCAGCGGCTGGGCCAGATGCGGCGCGTTGCGCAGCAGCGTGGTGCGCTCATGCAATGCCTCGTAGACCAGCGAGACGTTGCCTTGTGCAAGGTAGCGCACTCCACCATGCGCCAGCTTGGTCGCGCGCGAGGACGTTCCCTTGGCGAAGTCGTGCGCCTCCAGCAGCACCACGGAGAAGCCGCGCGCGGCCGCATCCAGCGCCACGCCCAGACCCGTGGCTCCGCCGCCGATGACCGCGAGGTCAAACGAACGCCCATCGCCCAGGCGGGTGAACAGGGCGCAGCGGTCGGTCGGCTGCGCAGACATGGGGACGGTCATGGGCTGAATTTCGAAGCGATTCACGGACGGTGTGCCGCCGACAAGCCCGCCGGGCCTGTCGGTGACGCGCGGCGATCAGCCGGGGTAGACATGCCGACCGACCGCCGTGGCACTTGGAGTTACCTGACCCTGCCTGCCTTCCAGGCGTTGAGCAGTTCATCATAGGAGACCGTCTCTCCCTTCGGCTTTTCGTTCGCCAGCTTTTTCCACGGCGCATGCTCGTCACTGAGCCATTTCTCGGGCTTGCTGCGCGCATTGAGTTTGGGCGCGCAATGAGCCATACCGGCGCGCTGCAGACGGGCCATCACGTCATCCATTTCCTTGGCGAGATTGTCCATGGCGGCCTGCGGCGTCTTCTCTCCGGTCACGGCCTGGGCCACGTTCTTCCACCACAGCTGCGCCAGCTTGGGGTAGTCGGGCACGTTCGTGCCGGTAGGCGTCCAGGCCACGCGCGCGGGGCTGCGGTAGAACTCGATCAGGCCACCGTACTTGTTGGCGTTCTGCGTGAAATAGTCGCTGCGGATGTCCGAATCGCGGATGAAGGTCAGGCCGGTGATCGATTTCTTCAGCGACGTGGTCTTGGCCGTCACGAACTGGGCATAGAGCCAGGCCGCCGCCGTGCGGTTCGGATCCTGGCCGCTGAAGAAGGTCCAGCTGCCCACGTCCTGGTAGCCGTTTTGCATGCCGTCCTTCCAGTAGGGGCCATGCGGGCCGGGCGCCATGCGCCACTTGGGCGAGCCGTCGGCGTTGACCACCGGCAGACCCGGCTTGGTCATGTCCGCCGTGAACGCGGTGTACCAGAAGATCTGCTGCGCGATCTGCCCCTGCGCCGGCACCGGGCCGGCCTCGCCGAAGGTCATCCCCGTGGCTTCCTTGGGGGCGTACTTCTTGAGCCAGTCCACGTACTTGGTCAGGGCATAGACGGCCGCCGGGCTGTTGGTGGCGCCACCGCGCGCGACTTCCGCGCCCTGCGGATTGCAGCCATCGGCCGACACGCGAATGCCCCACTCGTCCACCGGCATGCCGTTGGGGATGCCCTTGTCGGCGGAGCCGGCCATCGACAGCCACGCGTCGGTGAAGCGCCAGCCCAGGCTCGGGTCCTTCTTGCCGTAGTCCATGTGGCCGTAGATGGGCTTGCCGTCGATTTCCTTCACGTCGTTGGTGAAGAATTCGGCGATGTCCTCGTAGGCGCTCCAGTTGATCGGCACGCCCAGGTCATAGCCGTACTTGGCCTTGAACTTATCCTGCAGGTCCTTGCGCGCGAACAGGTCGGCGCGGAACCAGTACAGATTGGCGAACTGCTGATCGGGCAGCTGATAGAGCTTCTTGTCCGGCGCCGTGGTGAAGCTGGTGCCGATGAAGTCCTTGAGATCGAGCCCCGGGTTGGTGAATTCCTTGCCCGCGCCCGCCATGTAATCGGTCAGATTCATGATCTTGCCGTAGCGGTAGTGGGTGCCGATCAGGTCCGAGTCGGAGATCCAGCCGTCATAGATGCTCTTGCCCGACTGCATCGAAGTCTGGAGTTTTTCGACGACATCGCCCTCCTGGATCAGGTCGTGATTGACCTTGATGCCGGTGATTTCGGCAAACGCCTTGGCCAGCACCTTGCTTTCGTACTCGTGGGTGGTGAGCGTCTCGGAGACGACGGAAATCTCCTTCACCCCCTTGGCCTGCAGTTTCTGCGCCGCGTCGATGAACCATTTCATCTCGGCCATCTGCTGATCCTTGGTCAGCGTCGACGGCTGAAATTCGGTCTCGACCCACTTCTTGGCCGCCGCTTCATCGGCCCAGGCGGCCGTGCCCGCCAGCAGCGCGGCCGCGAGCGCGACCACCTTCAACTGTATTTTCATGTTCCGCGTCTCCTCGTGAGCACTCCCCGAAGAACGAAAAGCGCCCTGGCCACGGGGGAGGAACGGGCCGGGGTGCGGATGGACAAATCGCTTCAACCCTTGCGCATGACGGCGGCCAGCAGGCCCATGGACGCGATGAAGCTGATCCAGACGCTGGGCTCGGCTTCGAGGGCAAAGCTCTCCTGCATCCACTCGCCCAGGCCGACCCAGGCCAGGTTCACATAGGCCGCCAGCAGCAGCCCGATGAAGAGCCGGTCGCCGCGCGTGGTTGCGATCGGCAGCCAGCCCTTGCGCAGCACCGAGGGCGAGGCGATCTCCCAGACCGTCACGCCGATGAGCATCAGCAGCACGCAGATGAAAAACACCGCCGTGGGCAGGGTCCAGACCATCCAATCGAACATCACACCCTCCCCATGGCAAAGCCCTTGGCGATGTAGTTGCGCACGAACCAGATCACGAGCGCGCCGGGAATGATGGTGAGCGTGCCGGCGGCCGCAAGCGTGGCCCAGTCCATGCCCGAGGCGGACACCGTGCGCGTCATCGTGGCCACGATGGGTTTGGCATGGACGCTGGTGAGCGTGCGCGCCATCAGCAGTTCGACCCACGAGAACATGAAGCAGAAGAACGCAGCCACGCCGATGCCGGCCTTGATGAGAGGCACGAACACCGTGAGAAAGAACCGCGGGAAGGAGTAGCCGTCGATGTACGCGGTCTCGTCGATCTCGCGCGGAATGCCGCTCATGAAGCCTTCCAGGATCCAGACCGCCAGCGGCACGTTGAACAGCATGTGCGCGAGGGCCACGGCAATGTGCGTGTCCATCAGGCCGAGCGTGGTGTAGAGCTGGAAGAACGGCAGCAGGAACACCGCGGGCGGCGTCATGCGGTTGGTGAGCAGCCAGAAGAACACATGCTTGTCGCCCAGGAACCGGTAACGCGAAAAGGCGTAGGCGGCGGGCAACGCCACGGTGACCGACATCGCCGTGTTCATGCACACGTAGATCAGGCTGTTGATGTAGCCCGAATACCACGAAGGGTCGGTGAAGATGGTCTTGTAGCTGGCCCAGCTGAAGGGCTGCGGCCAGAGGCTGAACTGCGACAGGATCTCCTCGTTGGTGCGCAGGCTCATGTTGGCCATCCAGTAGATGGGCAGCAGGGCGAAGATGAAATAGGCGATCAGGAAAAATGGCCGCCAGCTCAGACGCGAATGCCGCATGCTCATGACGCTGCACCTCCGGGCGCGTCCTGCGTGCCCACGCGCTGCATCCAGTTGTAGAGGATGAAGCACAGCAGCAGGATGATGAGGAAATAGATGAGCGAGAACGCGGCCGCGGGGCCCAGGTCGAACTGGCCGACGGCCTTTTGCGTGAGGTACTGGGAGAGGAAGGTGGTGGCATTGCCCGGGCCGCCGCCGGTGAGCACGAAGGGCTCGGTGTAGATCATGAAGCTGTCCATGAAGCGCAGCAGCACGGCGATCATGAGCACCGCACGCATCTTCGGCAGCTGGATGTACCAGAACACGGCCCAGCGGCTCGCGCCGTCGATGCGCGCCGCCTGGTAGTAGGCATCGGGAATGCTGCGCAGCCCCGCGTAGGCGAGCAGCGCCACCAGCGGCGTCCAGTGCCAGACGTCCATGACCAGCACGGTGAGCCAGGCGTGGGTGGCGTTGCCGGTGTAGTCGTAGTCGATGCCCAGCACCTGCAGCGTGTGGCCGAGCAGGCCGATGTCGGCGCGCCCGAAGATCTGCCAGATGGTGCCGACCACATTCCAAGGAATGAGCAGCGAGAGCGCCACGATCACCAGCGTGACCGAGGCCTTCCAGCCCTTCTCGGGCATGGCCAGCGCGAGGATGATGCCCAGCGGAATCTCGACCGCCAGCACCGCCAGCGAAAAGCGGATCTGGTTCCACAGCGCATCGTGCAGGTCCGAATCGCGCATCACGCTGGCGAACCACTCGGTGCCGACGAACACCCGGCGGTCCGGGCCGATGATGTCCTGCACCGAGTAGTTGACCACGGTCATGAAGGGCACGATGGCCGAGAAGGCCACGCACAGGATCACGGGCAGCACCAGCCACCAGGCTTTCTGATTGACGGGTTTGGTGGTCATGCCAACAACTCTTCATGGCGATAGAGGCAGGTGTGCCGGGTCAGCAGCGCCACACCCAGTGGCGTGCCCGGTGGCGGCGGCACCAGCGCCAGATCGGTGCAACGCACCTTGACGAGGACCTCGCCCACCCGGCAGGCGATCATCTGGTGGGTGCCCTGGTCCTGCGCGCGCACCACGGTGGCGGGGGCGACACCCGGCTCGCCCAGCGGCGCGAACCCCAGATGTTCAGGCCGGATGCCGAGCCTGAGCGGGCCATCCGCCACCCCCGCCGGGGCCGCGCCGAGCACCTGCCGGCCCAGGCAGATCCGCCCGGACCGGACCTCGGCATCGACGAAATTCATACCCGGCGAGCCGATGAAGTGCCCGACGAAGGTGTGCGCGGGGCGCTCGAACAGCTGCTCGGGCGTGCCCGCCTGCACCACGCGACCGCGTGCCATGACGATGACCTGATCGGCGAAGGTGAGCGCCTCGACCTGGTCGTGCGTGACGTAGATCAGCGTGAGCTTGAGTTCGTGGTGAATCTGCTTGAGCTTGCGCCTGAGCTTCCACTTCAGGTGCGGGTCGATGACGGTGAGCGGCTCGTCGAACAGCACCGCCGCGACGTCGGGGCGCACCAGGCCGCGCCCGAGCGAGATCTTCTGCTTCTCGTCGGCCGACAGACCCGCGGCGCGCCGGTCGAGCTGGTGGCTCATCTCCAGCATCTCGGCGATCTTGCCCACGCGCTCCCTGATCTGCGCGCGGGGCACGCCGCGGTTCTTCAGCGGGAAGGCCAGGTTCTGCGCCACCGTCATGGTGTCGTAGATCACCGGGAACTGGAACACCTGCGCGATGTTGCGCTCCTGCGGCGAGGCGTGCGTGACGTCGCGCCCGTCAAAGCGCACCGTGCCGCTGGAGGGCACCAGCAGGCCCGACATGATGTTGAGCATGGTGGTCTTGCCACAACCCGACGGACCGAGCAACGCATAGGCGCCACCGTCCTCGAACTCCATCTTGAGCGGCAGTAACGCGTAGTCGCTGTCCCGCTGCGGGTTGGGCTTGTACGAATGCGCCAAGTCCAGACTGATGCGGGCCATCTCAACGCCCTCCTTGTACGGTAGTGGGTCGCGCAGGCGCCCACGCCAGTCGGCCGTCGGCACCAAACAC
>JAJPEQ010000011.1 GCA_021166775.1 Comamonas sp.
GAAATGGTGATGCCCGGCGACAACGTGTCCATGACCGTCAAGCTGATCCACCCCATCGCCATGGAGGAAGGCCTGCGCTTCGCCATCCGCGAAGGCGGACGTACCGTGGGTGCGGGCGTCGTGGCAAAGATCATCGAGTAAGGGGTTTCATAGGGGCATAGCTCAATTGGCAGAGCGTCGGTCTCCAAAACCGAAGGTTGTAGGTTCGATTCCTACTGCCCCTGCCACACCGGGTGGCGCGTGACAGAGCCCGTCAGGTCTGACGGGCTTCGGCGTCTGCGCGGTGCATTGAATACAGGAACATGAATGGCGACTTCCCAGGTTGAAACGGTTTCCACGGCGGCAGACAGGGCCAAGCTGGTTCTGGCGGTGCTGCTCGTGGTTGCTGCATTGGCGGGTTTTTATTTTCTCGGCCGCGAAGGCGCCCTGGTGCAATGGGGTTCGCTCGTGGTCGGGCTTGTGGCGGCCTGCGTCGTGTTTCTGCTTTCCGAGGCCGGGCATCAGTTGATTGCGTTGTCGCGGGATTCGTGGCGTGAGATGGGCAAGGTGGTGTGGCCCACGCGCAAGGAAACCATGCAGATGACGGTTTACGTTTTCGCGCTCGTGGTCCTGATGGCGTTCTTTCTCTGGTTTACCGACAAGACGCTGGAGTGGGTGCTCTACGACCTGGTACTCGGGTGGAGGAAGTGATGTCGGAGATGACCGAGGGGGCGCAGGTGGCGCCGCAGGAAGATGGGGCCGGCTCCAATTTGCGCTGGTATATCGTGCATGCCTATTCGGGCATGGAGAAGGCCGTCGAACGCAATATTCTCGAGCGCATCAAGCGCTCGGGGATGCAGGAGAAGTTTGGCCGGATCCTCGTTCCCACCGAGGAGGTGGTGGAGGTGCGCAACGGCCAGCGACGCACGACGGAGCGCCGGCTGTACCCGGGCTATGTGTTCGTGCAAATGCTCATGGACGACGATACCTGGCATTTGATCAAGCACACCAACAAGGTGACGGGCTTTGTCGGCGGCGCCAAGAACCGTCCTGCGCCGATTTCCGATGAAGAGGTGCGCAAGATCGAGAGTCAGGTGCAGGAGGGTACGGAAAAGCCCCGGCACAAGATTGAGTTCATCACGGGCGAAATGGTGCGCGTCAAGGACGGCCCCTTCACTGATTTCAACGGAACCGTCGAAGAGGTCAACTATGAAAAGAGTCGCCTGCGCGTGGCGGTGACGATTTTCGGGCGATCCACACCGGTGGAACTGGAGTTTGCCCAGGTCGAGAAGTCCTGAGTCTCGACAGATTTTCGTACCAGGGCTTTTCGGCTCGGCCTTGTGTGCGTTGGATAGTTCTAGAGTCGTTCACCCCCGGGGAGCTTGACCGTCGCAGGTCGGGCGATGTACCCGCAAGGAGTTTTCATGGCGAAGAAAATCGTCGGCTTCATCAAGCTGCAAGTGCCAGCTGGCAAAGCCAACCCATCCCCTCCCATTGGCCCGGCGTTGGGTCAACGTGGTTTGAACATCATGGAGTTCTGCAAGGCGTTCAACGCGCAGACCCAAGGTGTGGAGCCCGGCCTGCCGCTGCCCGTGGTGATCACGGCGTTTGCGGACAAGAGCTTCACCTTCATCATCAAGACGCCGCCGGCGACCGTGCTGATCAAGAAGGCGATCAAGCTGGACAAGGGTTCGGCCAACGCCAAGGCGACCAAGGTCGGCAAGATCACGCGCGCTCAGCTCGAAGAGATCGCCAAGACCAAGCTCAAGGACATGAACGCCGCCGACGTGGACGCCGCCGTGCGCACGCTCGCCGGTTCGGCCCGCTCGATGGGCGTCGCGGTGGAGGGTGTGTAAATGGCCAAGCTCACGAAGAAACAGAAAGCCCTGGAGGGCAAGGTGGACAGCGGCAAGCTGTACACGCTCGTGGACGCACTCGGTCTGGTCAAGGAGGCGGCCACGGCCAAATTCGATGAATCGATCGACGTCGCGGTGCAGCTGGGCATTGACGCCAAGAAGTCCGATCAGGTGGTGCGTGGTGCCGTCGTGCTGCCCAACGGCACGGGCAAGACCAAGCGTGTCGCCGTGTTCGCCCAGGGAGCCAAGGCGGAAGAGGCTGCGGCCGCTGGTGCCGACGTGGTGGGCATGGACGATCTGGCAGCGCGCGTGAAGGCGGGCGACATGCCGTTTGACGTCGTCATCGCGGCGCCGGACGCGATGCGCGTGGTCGGCCAGCTCGGCCAGATCCTCGGCCCGCGTGGCCTGATGCCCAATCCCAAGGTCGGTACGGTCACCCCCGACGTGGCCACGGCGGTGAAGAACGCCAAGGCCGGCCAAGTCCAGTTTCGCGTGGACAAGGCGGGCATCGTGCATTCGACGATCGGTCGGCGTTCGTTCGACGTGGCCAAGCTCCAGGGCAACCTGGTGGCGCTGGTGGAGGCGCTGAACAAGGCCAAGCCGGCGACGAGCAAGGGTGTGTATCTGCGCAAGGTGGCGGTGTCGAGCACCATGGGCGTGGGTGTGCGCGTGGACACGCAGACTTTGAGCGCCTGAGTGGCAAAGGATTGGAGCGCTCTTGCAGGCGCTCCGGTGGTGGGCGGTGCGGTGATGCACTGGCCATCCAAGACCGTTGGTGTGCACAAGGGGGTGCGCTCAAATCCACGGAGCCAACGCAGATGGCGACCCCGCTGATTTTGGAATTCGGATTCCTCGACAGTTGGTCGCTGCAAACGAAGAGCGTGCATCAAGGGGTTTGCCCCGAAGTGCGCATATGAAGGAGTAGACCTTGAGTCTGAATCGCAGTGAGAAAGAAGCGGTCATCCATGATGTGACCGGGCTCGCCGCCAAAGCTCAAACGCTCGTGATCGCGGAGTACCGTGGCATCACGGTCGCCGACATGACGAAACTGCGCGCCAGTGCCCGCAGCCAGGGGGTGTCCTTGAGTGTTCTGAAGAACACCCTGGCACGCCGGGCGGTGAATGGCAGCAGTTTTGAAGTGCTGGTCGACCAGATGACCGGCCCTCTGATCTACGGCTTCTCCGAAGACGCTGTGGCCGCCGCCAAGGTGGTGGCCGATTTCGCGAAGACCAACGACAAGCTGGTGATTCGCGGCGGCGCCTTCGCGGGCAAGGCCCTGGACGTGAACGGCGTGAAGGAGCTGGCCAGCATCCCTTCCAAGGACGTGCTGCTGGCCCAGCTGTGTGGCTTGCTCATGTCGCCGATCTCCCGCACCGCCGTGGTGCTGGGTGCGCTGGCGGCGAAAAAAGGCGAAGGTGCACCGGCGGCTGCCTGAAGCACCCGTCTGCACACAACGTAACAACCAACATTCGTAGGAAATCAAATGGCATTCGATAAAGACGCATTCCTGACCGCCCTGGATGGCATGACGGTGCTGGAACTCAATGACCTGGTCAAGGCCATTGAAGAGAAATTCGGCGTGAGCGCTGCGGCCATGGCCGCGCCGGCCGCCGGTGGTGCGGCCGCGGGTGGCGCGGCCGCCGCCGAGGAGAAGACCGAATTCGACGTGGTGCTGACCGAAGTCGGCGCCAACAAGGTCTCGGTCATCAAGGCCGTGCGCGAAATCACCGGCCTGGGCCTGAAGGAAGCCAAGGACCTGGTCGACGGCGCGCCCAAGACCGTCAAGGAAGCCATGCCCAAGGCCGACGCCGAAGCCGCCGCCAAGAAGCTCACCGAAGCGGGCGCGAAGGCCGAGCTCAAGTAAGCACGTTCCTTGCGCCGGGCTGGGGGTCTTGCAAGAGGCCTCCAGCCCTTGGCGCTTTGTGGCGGTTGCGCCGCAGAGCGCACCAGAAAGCGGCCTCGGGGTTGTTTTCTAGTGTCTTCTGCTCTTGTCCGACAACGGAAGATGCCTTGGTTCGGGCGATGTGCAACGCATCGCCGTCCGCCATGGTTGGTAGTGGCCAACCGCCAAGCCCATGGGCTGTATGAGTCCGTGGGGCAGTCGTCGAAGACCGTTTCTCATGTCTTTGCCCGGAGTATTCATGGCCCCAACATCCACGTACAGCTATACCGAACGCAAACGCATCCGCAAGAGCTTTGGCACGCGCGACAGCGTGCTCAAAGTGCCCTATCTGCTGCAGATGCAAAAGGACGCCTACACCGCGTTCCTGCAGGCTGACGTACCCCCGAAGAAGCGCACCAACGAGGGCCTGCAGGCGGCGTTTCTCTCGGCTTTCCCCATCGTTTCGCACAACGGCTTCGTGGAGATGAAGTTCACGGAGTACAACCTCGCCAAGCCGGCGTTTGACGTGCGCGAGTGCCAGACGCGGGGCCTGACCTTCGCATCGGCCGTGCGCGCCAAGGTGCGACTCATCATCTATGACCGCGACGCGTCCACGAAGGACTCCAAGGTGGTCAAGGAGGTGAAGGAGCAGGAAGTCTACATGGGCGAGGTTCCGCGCATGACCGACAAGGGCTCGTTCATCATCAACGGCACCGAGCGCGTGATCGTGAGCCAGCTGCACCGCTCGCCCGGCGTGTTCTTCGAGCACGACAAGGGCAAGACGCACAGCTCGGGCAAGCTGCTGTTTTCCGCCCGCATCATCCCCTACCGCGGTTCGTGGCTCGATTTTGAATTCGACCCCAAGGACATCCTGTACTTCCGCGTCGACCGTCGCCGCAAGATGCCCGTCACGATTCTGCTCAAGGCCATCGGCCTGAACGCCGAGCAGATCCTCGCGCACTTCTTCGTCAACGACAACTTCCGCCTGATGGACTCGGGCGCGCAGCTCGAATTCGTCGCCGATCGCCTCAAGGGCGAGGTCGCGCGCTTTGACATCACCGACAAGGCCGGCAAGGTCATCGTCGCCAAGGACAAGCGCATCACCGCACGCCACACGCGCGAGCTGGAGCAGTCGAAGACGACGCACATCAGCGTGCCCGAGGACTTCCTCATCGGGCGCGTGCTGGCGCACAATCTCGTCGACGGCGACACGGGCGAGATCCTGGCGAAGGCCAACGACGAGCTGACGGAGGCGCTGCTCAAGACGCTGCGTGCCGCGGGCGTCAAGGAATTGCCCTGCATCCACACGAACGAGCTCGATCAGGGGCCGTACATTTCGCAGACGCTGCGCATGGACGAGACCGTGGACGAGTTCGCCGCGCGCGTGGCGATCTACCGCATGATGCGTCCCGGCGAGCCGCCGACCGAAGATGCGGTGCAGGCCCTGTTCCAGCGCCTGTTCTACAACCACGACACCTACGACCTCTCGCGCGTGGGGCGCATGAAGTTCAACGCCAAGGTGGGCCGCGACGAATCGACCGGCCCCATGGTGCTGTCCAACGACGACATCCTGTCTGTGGTCAAGATCCTCGTGGATCTGCGTAACGGCAAGGGCGAAGTGGACGACATCGACCACCTGGGCAACCGCCGTGTGCGCTGCGTCGGCGAGCTGGCCGAGAACCAGTACCGCACGGGTCTGGCGCGCATCGAGAAGGCCGTGAAGGAACGCCTGGGTCAGGCCGAGCAAGAGCCGCTCATGCCGCACGACCTGATCAATTCCAAGCCGATTTCCGCGGCGCTCAAGGAATTCTTCGGTGCTTCGCAGCTGTCGCAGTTCATGGACCAGACCAACCCGCTGGCCGAGATCACGCACAAGCGCCGCGTCTCGGCCCTGGGCCCGGGCGGTCTGACGCGCGAGCGCGCCGGTTTCGAGGTGCGCGACGTGCACGTCACGCACTACGGGCGCGTGTGCCCGATCGAAACGCCGGAAGGCCCGAACATCGGCCTGATCAACTCGCTGGCGCTGTACGCGCGCCTGAACGAGTACGGCTTCATCGAGACGCCGTATCGCCGCGTGGTCGATGGCAAGGTGACCGACCAGATCGACTACCTCTCGGCCATCGAGGAGGGCAAGTACATCATCGCGCAGGCCAACGCCACGCTGGATGAGCAGGGGCGCCTGACGGGCGACCTGGTGAGCGCGCGCGAGCAGGGTGAATCGACGCTGGTGTCGGCCGACCGCGTGCAGTACATGGACGTCTCGCCGGCGCAGATCGTCTCGGTCGCGGCGTCTCTCGTGCCCTTCCTGGAGCACAACGACGCCAACCGCGCCTTGATGGGCGCCAACATGTCGCGTCAGGCCGTGCCGGTGCTGCGGCCCGAGAAGCCCCTCGTGGGCACGGGCATCGAGCGTGTCGCGGCCGTGGACTCGGGCACCGTGGTGGTGGCCGAGCGCGGCGGCATCGTCGATTACGTCGATGCCACGCGCATCGTGATCCGCGTGCACGACGACGAGGCGGTGGCCGGCGAAGTGGGCGTGGACATCTACAACCTCATCAAGTATCAGCGTTCCAACCAGAACACCAACATCCACCAGCGTCCCATCGTCAAGAAGGGCGACGTGCTGGGCAAGGGCGACGTGATCGCCGACGGCGCCTCGACCGACCTGGGCGAGATCGCGATCGGGCAGAACATGCTGATCGCCTTCATGCCCTGGAATGGCTACAACTTCGAGGACTCGATCCTGATCAACGAGAAGGTGGTGGCCGACGACCGCTACACCAGCGTGCACATCGAGGAGCTGGTGGTGATGGCGCGCGACACCAAGCTCGGTGCCGAGGAAATCACGCGCGACATTCCCAACCTCTCGGAGCAGCAGCTCAATCGCCTGGACGACTCGGGCATCATCTACGTGGGCGCCGAGGTGCAACCCGGCGACACGCTGGTGGGCAAGGTCACGCCCAAGGGCGAGACCACGCTGACGCCGGAGGAAAAGCTGCTGCGCGCGATCTTCGGCGAGAAGGCCAGCGATGTGAAGGACACGTCGCTGCGCGTCGAGCAGGGCTCGCAGGGCACGGTGATCGACGTGCAGGTGTTCACTCGCGAGGGCATCCAGCGCGACAAGCGCGCGCAGCAGATCATCGACGACGAGCTCAAGCGCTACCGCCTGGACTTGAACGACCGTCTGCGCATCGTCGAGGCCGACGCGTTCGACCGTATCGAAAAGCTCCTGGTGGGCAAGGTGGCCAACGGCGGGCCGAACAAGCTCGCCAAGGGCAGCAAGATCGACAAGGCCTATCTGGCCAGCGTCGAGCGCTTTCACTGGTTTGACATCCGCCTGGCCGACGATACGGTGGCCGCGCAGCTCGAATCGATGAAGAACGCGATGGAGCACACGCGTCACGAGTTCGACCTCGCCTTCGAGGAAAAGAGGAAGAAGCTCACGCAGGGCGACGAGCTGCCCGCGGGCGTGCTCAAGATGGTCAAGGTCTATCTGGCCGTCAAGCGCCGCCTGCAGCCCGGCGACAAGATGGCCGGGCGCCACGGCAACAAGGGCGTGGTCTCCAAGATCGTGCCGGTCGAGGACATGCCCTACATGGAAGACGGTACGCCGGCCGACATCGTGCTCAATCCGCTGGGCGTGCCCTCGCGGATGAACATCGGGCAGGTGCTGGAGGTGCACCTGGGCTGGGCCGCCAAGGGCCTGGGCCAGCGCATCGCCGACATGATCGAGCGCGAAGCCAAGGCGGCCGAGGTGCGCAAGTACATCGAGCACATCTACAACGCGCGCGGCCGCAAGGAAGACCTGGCGCAGCTCGACGACGCCGCGCTCATGGCGATGGCGCAGGAGCTCAAGAAGGGCGTGCCCTTTGCGTCTCCGGTGTTCGACGGCGCTTCGGAAGAAGAGATCAAGGAGATGCTGCAGCTGGCCTACCCGGAAGAGGTGGCCAAGGCCAAGGGTCTCACGGCTCCGCGCACGCAGGCCTGGCTGTACGACGGGCGTACCGGCGAGCGCTTCGAGCGTCCGACGACGATCGGCTACATGCACTACCTGAAGCTGCACCACCTGGTCGACGACAAGATGCACGCGCGCTCCACGGGGCCGTACTCGCTCGTGACGCAGCAGCCGCTGGGCGGCAAGGCGCAGTTCGGCGGCCAGCGCTTCGGCGAGATGGAAGTGTGGGCGCTGGAAGCTTACGGCGCCGCCTACGTGCTGCAGGAAATGCTCACCGTCAAGTCCGACGACGTGCAGGGCCGCACCAAGGTGTACGAGAGCATCGTCAAGGGCGAGCACTCGATCGAAGCGGGCATGCCCGAGTCGTTCAACGTGCTGATCAAGGAAATCCGCTCGCTGGGGCTGGACATCGAGATGGACCGCTCCTGACGCAGGGTGGATGTAATGGAAAAGTGAGCTGATAACGCTTGTTCATCAATGAGTTCAGATTGTTTTCATTTTGAAATCATTGTTTGACAGGCGCTGACAGCTAGTATTTTTGATACAAGGGAAAGAGTCACATGAAATCGCTACTCGACCTGTTCAAGCAGTTCACGCCCGATGAGCATTTCGACGCCATCAAGATCGGCCTGGCGTCGCCCGAGAAAATCCGTTCCTGGTCCTTCGGCGAGGTCAAGAAGCCCGAGACCATCAACTACCGCACCTTCAAGCCCGAGCGCGACGGCCTGTTCTGCGCCAAGATCTTCGGCCCGATCAAGGACTACGAGTGCCTGTGCGGCAAGTACAAGCGCCTGAAGCACCGTGGCGTGATCTGCGAGAAGTGCGGCGTGGAAGTCACGCAGGCCAAGGTGCGCCGCGAGCGCATGGGTCACATCGATCTGGCCGCGCCGTGCGCGCACATCTGGTTCCTCAAGAGTCTGCCCAGCCGCCTCGGCCTGGTGCTGGACATGACGCTGCGCGACATCGAGCGCGTGCTGTACTTCGAGGCCTATGTCGTCACCGACCCCGGCATGACGCCGCTGAAGAAATTCAGCATCATGAGCGAGGACGACTACGACGCCAAGGTGGTCGAGTACGGCGATGAGTTCGTCGCCAAGATGGGTGCCGAGGGCATCAAGGATCTGCTGCAGGGCATCGACCTGGAGTCCGAGGTCGAGCGCCTGCGCGGCGACCTCACCGGCTCCGAGGCCAAGGTCAAGAAGAACACCAAGCGCCTGAAGGTGCTGGAAGCCTTCAAGAAGTCCGGCATCAAGCCCGAGTGGATGATTCTGGAAGTGTTGCCGGTGCTGCCGCCCGATCTGCGTCCGCTGGTGCCGCTCGATGGCGGGCGCTTCGCCACGTCGGACCTGAATGACCTGTACCGCCGCGTGATCAACCGCAACTCGCGCCTGCGCCGCCTGCTCGAACTGAAGGCGCCCGAGATCATCGCGCGCAACGAAAAGCGCATGCTGCAGGAGGCCGTGGACAGCCTGTTGGACAACGGCCGCCGCGGCAAGGCGATGACGGGCGCGAACAAGCGCGCGCTCAAGTCGCTCGCCGACATGATCAAGGGCAAGGGCGGGCGCTTCCGCCAGAACCTGCTGGGCAAGCGCGTGGACTACTCGGGCCGCTCGGTGATCACCGTGGGCCCGCAGCTCAAGCTGCACCAGTGCGGCCTGCCCAAGCTGATGGCGCTCGAGCTCTTCAAGCCCTTCATCTTCTCGCGCCTGGAAGCCATGGGCATCGCCACCACCATCAAGGCGGCGAAGAAGGAAGTCGAAAGCGGCACGCCCGTGGTCTGGGACATCCTCGAAGAGGTGATCCGCGAGCACCCCGTGATGCTCAACCGCGCGCCGACGCTGCACCGCCTGGGCATCCAGGCCTTCGAACCCATCCTGATCGAGGGCAAGGCGATCCAGCTGCACCCGCTGGTGTGCGCGGCCTTCAACGCCGACTTCGACGGCGACCAGATGGCCGTGCACGTGCCGCTGTCGGTCGAGGCGCAGCTGGAGGCGCGCACACTGATGCTGGCCTCGAACAACGTGCTCTTCCCGGCCTCGGGCGAGCCGTCCATCGTGCCTTCGCAGGACGTGGTGCTGGGGCTGTACCACGCCACGCGCGAGCGCATCAACGGCAAGGGCGAAGGCATGGCCTTCATGGACCTGGCCGAGGTGCAGCGCGCGCTCGACGCCGGTGAGGTGGAGCTGACCAGCAAGATCCACGTGCGCCTGACGCAGTGGGAAAAGAACCGGGACACGGGCGAGTTCGAGCCGGTGATCAAGCTCGTGGACACCACGGTGGGCCGTGCACTGCTCTCCGAAATCCTGCCCAAGGGTCTGGACTTCTCGCACATCAACAAAGCGCTCAAGAAGAAGGAGATCTCGCGCCTCATCAACGCGTCCTTCCGCAAGTGCGGCCTGAAGGAAACCGTGGTGCTCGCGGACAAGCTGATGCAAAACGGCTTTCGCCTCTCGACGCACGCCGGCATCTCGATCTGCGTGGACGACATGCTGGTGCCGCCGCAGAAGGCCGAGATCATCGGCCGCGCCGAGAAGGAAGTGAAGGAGATCGAGCAGCAGTACGTCTCGGGTCTGGTCACCGCCGGCGAGCGCTACAACAAGGTGGTCGATATCTGGGGCAAGGCCGGCGACGACGTCTCCAAGGTCATGATGGACCAGCTCAAGGTCGAGAAGACCACCGACCGTCATGGCAAGCAGGTCGATCAGGAGTCGTTCAACTCCATCTACATGATGGCCGACTCGGGCGCGCGCGGCAGCGCGGCGCAGATCCGCCAGCTCGCCGGCATGCGCGGCCTGATGGCCAAGCCCGATGGCTCCATCATCGAGACGCCAATCACGGCCAACTTCCGTGAAGGCCTGAACGTGCTGCAGTACTTCATCTCCACGCACGGCGCGCGCAAGGGCTTGGCGGACACGGCGCTGAAGACGGCCAACTCCGGCTACCTGACGCGCCGACTGGTGGACGTGACACAGGACCTCGTCGTGACCGAGGAAGATTGCGGCACGCACAACGGCACGCTGATGCGCGCCGTTGTCGAAGGCGGCGAGGTCATCGAGTCGCTGCGCGACCGCATTCTGGGCCGCGTCGCGGCCGAAGATGTGCTGCACCCCGAAAACCGCGAGGTGCTGGCCAGCGCCGGTACCCTGCTCTCGGAAGATGTCATCGATACCTTCGAGACGGCCGGGGTGGACGAAGTCAAGGTGCGCACCGCGCTCACCTGCGACACGCGCTACGGCCTGTGCGCCAAGTGCTATGGCCGAGATCTCGGCCGCGGCGGCCTGATCAACCTCGGCGAGGCCGTGGGCGTGATCGCCGCGCAGTCCATCGGCGAGCCGGGCACGCAGCTGACCATGCGCACCTTCCACATCGGCGGCGCCGCCTCGCGCGCGGCCGTGGCCTCGGGCGTGGAAGCCAAGAGCAACGGCAGCGTGGGTTTCAACGCCACCATGCGCTACGTCACCAACTCCAAGGGCGAGCTGGTGGTGATCTCGCGCTCGGGCGAGATCGTGATTCACGACGAGCACGGGCGCGAGCGTGAACGCCACCGCGTGCCCTATGGCGCCACGCTGCTGATCAAGGCCGACCAGCAGATCAAGGCCGGCACGCACCTGGCGCACTGGGACCCGCTCACGCGCCCCATCATCACCGAGTACGCGGGCCGCGTGAAGTTCGAGAACATCGAAGAGGGCCTCACGGTGGCCAAGCAGGTGGACGACGTCACCGGCCTGTCCACGCTGGTCGTGATCGATCCCAAGCGCCGCGGCTCGGCCAAGGTGGTGCGTCCGCTGGTCAAGCTGATCGACGCCGCGGGCCAGGAGGTGAAGATCCCCGGCACCGACCACGCGGTGGCCATCGGCTTCCAGGTCGGCGCACTGATCCAGGTGCGCGATGGCCAAGACGTCGGCCCCGGCGAGGTGCTGGCGCGCATTCCGGTCGAAGGCCAGAAGACGCGCGACATCACCGGCGGTCTGCCGCGCGTGGCCGAGCTGTTCGAAGCCCGCTCTCCCAAGGACAAGGGCATGCTGGCCGAGATGACCGGCACGATCTCCTTCGGCAAGGAAACCAAGGGCAAGGTGCGCCTGCAGATCACCGACCACGAGGGTGTCGTCTGGGATGAACTCGTGCCCAAGGAGAAGAACATCCTGGTGCACGAAGGCCAGGTGGTGAACAAGGGCGAGCACATCGTCGACGGTCCGGCCGATCCGCAGGACATCCTGCGCCTGCTGGGCATCGAGGAGCTGGCGCGCTACATCGTCGATGAGGTGCAGGACGTCTACCGTCTGCAGGGCGTGAAGATCAACGACAAGCACATCGAGGTGATCGTGCGCCAGATGCTGCGCCGCGTCGTGATCGACAATCCCGGCGAGTCCAGCTACATCATGGGCGAGCAGGTCGAGCGCTCCGAGGTGCTCAACACCAACGAAGAGTTGCAGAGGGACGGCAAGATCCCGGCCACGTTCACCAACCTGCTGCTGGGCATCACCAAGGCGTCGCTCTCGACCGACTCGTTCATCTCCGCCGCTTCCTTCCAGGAAACCACGCGCGTGCTCACCGAGGCGGCCATCATGGGCAAGCGCGACGAGCTGCGCGGGCTCAAGGAGAACGTGATCGTCGGCCGCCTGATTCCGGCCGGCACGGGCCTGGCCTACCACCAGGCGCGCAAGGTCAAGGACGCGATGGACGAGGCCGAGCGCCGCGCGATCGACGAGGCCGAGGCCGCCGAGCTCGCCGAGGGCGCCAGCGCCGAAGCGGCCGCCACGCATGAAGGTGGCGGCGAAGCAGCGCAGTAAGCAGGCGCTCAGCCGCACATGGACAGGCCCGTCGCACCCCACGGTCGGCGGGCCTTTCTCATCTCTGGAGAGGCCGGCGTATGACGTGGATGCACTGGCTGGCGTTGCTGCTCGCGCTCGTGCTGTTCTGGATGGTAGGTGCGTACAACCGCCTCGTGCGCTTGCGCTCGGCCGTGCTGCAGGCCTTCGGCGCGCTCGACACGTTTTTCGTGCGCTGGATCGCGTTGACGAGCGAATGCCTGGCCGCGCTGGACGATCTGTCCCCTGACGGCGGCATGGCCGATGCCCACGCCGCCGTGGCTGCCGCGACCACGCAGCTGGGCGCCTCGCTGGCGGTGGCGCGTGCGCGGCCGCTGGACGGCGGCGCGATCGCCGCGCTGGGGGCGGGCGTGCAGGCGCTTGCGGGGGCATGGCAGACGCTGATCGGCCACGATGGCGGGGGCGATGCGACGGTGCAGGGCGAACTGGTGCTGTGGGCGCGTCAGAACGAGAGCCTGCGCCAGCAAAGCGTTCCAGCGCGAACGGCCTTCAACGAGGCGGTGGCCGGCTACAACGGCGCCGTCGCGCAGTTCCCGGCCAGTGTGCTCGCCTGGCTGTTCGGGTTCAGGGAGACCCACGGCCTGTGACGGACCAGGCCCTGTCCCCGCCGCTGTGGCGGCTGCTGCACGAGACCGCAGGCTGCGTGCGCGCGGTGAGTCAGGGCACGTCGGCCGCGCTCGCCCTCGCGGCTGTCGCACCGCCGCTGCGTCCCGGCACACAGGCGCTCGTCTTTCATGTGCTGCGCCAGCTGGGGCGCGCGCGGGCGCTCGCGCGCGCGCTGGTGTCCCGTCAGCCGCAGGCCGACACCCACGCCTTGCTGGCGAGCGCGCTGGCGCTGCTCTGGGACCCGCTGGCGGCGCCCTACGAACCCTTCACGCTCGTCAATCAGGCGGTGGAAGCGGCCCGGCGCAACGCCCGCACGCGCGCGCAGGCCGGTTTCATCAACGCCTGCCTGCGCCGTTTTCTGCGTGAGCGCGATGCGCTGGTCGCGGCCACGCAGGGCGACGAGGTGGCGCGCACCAACCATCCGGCGTGGTGGCTGCGGCGTCTGCGCGCGGACCATCCCGAGCACTGGCAGGACATCGTCGAGGTGGACAACCGGCCGCCCTCGATGATCCTGCGTGTTTCAGAGTCAAAAACGACCGTAAGGAAGTACCAGCAGGCACTGGCAGCTATCGGCATGGAAGCATTCGAGACCGGAGACAGCGGCCTGATCCTGCGCCACCCCGTCCCGGTGTCGCGCCTGCCGGGGTTTGATGCGGGCTGGGTGACGGTTCAGGACGCGGCCGCTCAACGCGCGGCGCCCCTGCTGCTCGATGGGCTCGATCCGCAGCGCCCCGTGCGTGTGCTCGACGCCTGTGCGGCCCCGGGGGGCAAGACGGCCCACCTGGCCGACTGGATCAAGGCGCGTGGCGCGCCCTGGAGCGTGACGGCGCTGGAGGTTGATGCCCAGCGTGCGCGCCGTATCGACGAAAACCTGCGGCGGCTCGATCTTGCGGCGCAGGTGCTGGTGGCCGACGCGGGCGCGGTGGGCACGTGGTGGCAGGCGGCGGGCGGCGAAGCGTTCGATGCCATCTTGCTCGATGCGCCGTGCACGGCCTCGGGCATCGTGCGCCGCCACCCCGATGTACGCTGGCTGCGCCGCGAAAGCGACATCGCGCAGCTGGCGGCGCAGCAGGCGCGCCTGCTCGAGGCGCTGTGGCCGTGCGTGCGCGCGGGCGGGCGACTGCTGTACAGCACCTGTTCGGTGTTCCGTGCCGAGGGCGACGAGCAGATCGCCGCGTTTCTTGCGCGCCACACCGATGCACGTCTGATGCCCTCTGCGGGCCATATGTTGCCCACGCAGGGGGACGCGAGTGCCGCCGTCCGGGACAATGCGGATCGTGAGCACGATGGATTCTTTTATGCACTGCTGCGCAAGTCGGTGGCCTGAGGGGGGCCTGCCGCGCCGCCTGGGCGCCGCGCTGCGGGTGTGGTTGACCGCCCTCGCGTTCCTGGGGCTGCTGCTGCCCATGGTGCAGGCCCAGGAGGCCGGGCGCGCCGCGTTGCAGCTGCGGGTGGAGCGCAGCGCGCAGGGCGTCTTCCTTTCGGCCGTGGTGCCGGTGCAGCTGCCACCGTCGGTGGAAAACGCCTTGCTCAACGGCATCGCCATGCACTTCGTGGCGCAGGCGCAGATCCTGCGCCACCGCTGGTACTGGAGCGACAAGGTGCTGGTCAATGCCATGCGCTACATGCGCCTGAGCTACCAGCCCCTGACGCGCCGCTGGCGCGTGGCTCAGGCGTCCGAGCCCATCGCGCCCAGCGGCCTGGGGATCGCGCTGGCGCAGAATTACGATACGCTGCAGGAGGCGCTCGCGGCCATGGGGCGCATTTCGCGCTGGCGCGTCGCGCAGGCGTCCGAGCTGGACGAGGACACGCCCTACACCCTGCGCCTGAACTACCGGCTCGACACGTCCCAACTGCCGCGCCCGCTGCAATGGGGCGCGGTCGGCGGGATCAACTGGAACTTGCAGCTGGAGGGCGCGGCCCCCGTACCCGAGACCGTGCAGCCGCTGCCCGAGGTGCCGCCGCAAGAGCCATGACCCAGGAATCCACCCGTCCCGCAGGTTCGGCACGGCGCGCGGCCAGCCGCTCGCGCAGCGTGCGCTGGGCCGTGGGGATGGGCGCCGGCATCATGTCGGCGATCGCAGTCGTGCTGCTGTTTCTGCTCACGCTGGCGACGAACAACCGCGCGATCTACGAGCGCAATTTCGGCTGGCTGGTCGTGGTCAACGTGCTGGTGGCGGCCATCCTGCTGGCCGTGCTGGTCTGGGGCGGCGTGCGCCTGCTCATGCGCCTGCGCAAGGGGCGCTTCGGCAGCCGTCTTCTGCTCAAGCTCGCGGCCATCTTCGCGCTGGTGGGCGTGGTGCCCGGCCTTTTGATCTACGTGGTCTCCTACCAGTTTGTCTCGCGTTCGATCGAAACCTGGTTCGATGTGGAGGTGGAGGGGGCACTCAATGCGGGGGTGAACCTGGCTCGCGTCACGCTTGAAACGCTGGCGAGCGACATGGCCGCCAACACGCGCAGCGCCAGCAGCCAGCTCAGTCAGGTGCCCGATGCCGGGGCCGGCCTGGTGCTCGAGCGCATGCGCGACCAGCTCGGCGCCAGCGACCTCGTGCTCTGGAGTGCGGCCGGTCAGCCGCTGGCCAGCGCAGGGCAGTCCCTGCTCAAACTCAACCCGACGCGCCCGAGTGCGCAGATGCTGCAGCAGGCGCGCCAGCAGCGCGGCGCCTGGCAGATCGAGGGGCTGGAGGATGCCACAGACGCGCGCGCGACCCTGCATGCGCGTGTGCGCGTGCTCGTCCCCGTGGTCAATCCGCGCGTGGGGCTGCTGGAGGAATCGCGCTATCTGGAGACGGTGACGGAGCTGCCCCCGGCGCTGGTGAGCAATGCCGTGGCCGTGCAGCAGGCCAATCGCGAGTACCAGGAGCGGGCGCTCGCGCGCGTCGGGTTGCGGCGCATGTACATCGGCACGCTCACGCTCAGCCTGTTTCTCGCGGTCTTTGGCGCGGTGCTGCTGGCGGTGATCCTGGGCAACCAGCTCGCACGTCCCCTGCTGGTGCTGGCCGATGGCGTGCGCGAGGTGGCGGCCGGCAACCTCGCGCCCAAGGCGGCGCTCGAAAGCCGTGACGAGCTCGGCCAGCTCACGCGCGCCTTCGCGCTCATGACGCAGCAGTTGGCGGACGCGCGCGCGCAGGCCAACCACAGCATGCAGGCGCTGGACAGCGCGCGCGCGCGCCTGCAGACCATCATGGACAACCTCACCGCAGGCGTGATCGTGCTCGACCCCGAAGGCTGCATCCGCACTTGCAACCCGGGCGCCACACGCATCCTTCGGGTGCCTCTTGCGGCGTGGCAGGGCAAGCCGCTGGCCGAGGTTCCCGAGCTGGCCGATTTCGCTCACGCGGTGCAGCGGCAGTTCGAGCAATTCCTGGGCAGTGTCGACCGCCACGGCCTGGACCACTGGCAACACGCCTTCGAGCTGCATGGCGCCGGCAATGCGGCGGCCGGGATGGCGTCGCAGGGTATCAGCCTCGTGGCACGCGGCGCCGAGCTGCCCGACAACGCGCGGCTGCTGGTGTTTGACGACATCTCCGAGATCGTCTCGGCCCAGCGGGCCCAGGCCTGGGGCGAGGTGGCGCGCCGCCTGGCGCATGAAATCAAGAACCCGCTCACGCCGATACAGCTTTCCGCCGAACGCCTGGCGCTCAAGCTCGACGGCAAGCTCGCGCCCGCGGAGCAGACCGTGCTCACCAAGTCCGTGAAAACCATCGTCGAGCAGGTGGACGCGATGAAGCGTCTGGTCAACGAATTCCGCGACTATGCCCGTCTGCCCGCGGCCAATCTGCATCCGCTCGATCTGAATGCCCTGGTGAGCGACGTGCTGCATTTGTACGGTGAAGAAACCGCGGCGGTGCCCGTTCGCGCCGACCTCGACCCGCGATGCCCGATGGTGGCCGGTGATGCGCAGCAGCTGCGCCAGGTGGTGCACAACCTGCTGCAAAATGCCCAGGACGCCACCCTGCAGGCCGAGGCGTGCGCCGAGCATCGTCGTGAGCCGGTGGTGCTGCGCACCAGCTGGAACGAAGGCACGCAACGGGTGCGCCTGACGGTGAGCGATGGCGGCGCGGGCTTTCCCGAGCACATCCTGCGCCGCGCCTTCGAGCCCTATGTCACCACCAAGCCGCATGGGACGGGACTGGGCCTGGCCGTGGTGAAGAAAATCGCGCAGGAGCACGGCGCGCGGGTGGACATCTCCAACCGCGTCGAAGAGGGCCGGATTCTTGGCGCGCAAGTCTCGCTATCATTCGAGGTGGCGCCGCAGGCGGCGGTGTGACAAGACCGCCGCGGTGAATCGAGAGGGTGCATTCAAAGACATGGCAAATATTCTGGTGGTCGACGACGAGTTGGGGATACGCGACCTGCTGTCCGAAATCCTCAACGACGAAGGCCATAGCGTTGATCTCGCGGAGAACGCCAGCCAGGCGCGTTCCGCCCGCGAGGCGAGCGCCTATGACCTGGTGCTGCTGGACATCTGGATGCCCGATACCGATGGCGTTTCGCTGCTCAAGGAGTGGGCCACCTGCGGTCAGCTCACCATGCCCGTGATCATGATGAGCGGACACGCCACGATCGAGACGGCCGTCGAGGCCACGCGCATCGGGGCGTATTCCTTTCTTGAAAAACCCATCACGCTGCAGAAGCTCCTCAAGGCCGTGGAGCAGGGCCTGACGCGCACGGCGCCGGGTTCGGCCAAATCCAGGGGCAACGGGCGCGGTGGTGTGGTCGCGCCGGGCACGAACATGTTTGCACCGGGTGCGCTCGCTGTCGGCGCGCCCCCCGAGCCGGAGCCCGATCCGGGACCGCTGCCGCACCAGGGTTTCGACCTGGATCGACCCTTGCGCGAAGCGCGCGACGGATTTGAAAAGGCCTACTTCGAATTCCATCTGGCGCGCGAGGGCGGCTCCATGACACGCGTGGCGGAAAAGACGGGCCTGGAGCGCACCCACCTGTATCGCAAGCTGCGCCAGCTCGGCGTCGATCTTGGGCGCAACAAGCGCAACGGCTGAAAGCGCGGCCGTGCCGTGGGTCGGCCAAATTCCCCCTATAATCACGCGCTCTGGCCCGGTAGCTCAGTCGGTAGAGCAGAGGACTGAAAATCCTTGTGTCGGTGGTTCGATTCCGCCCCAGGCCACCACCATTTAACGCCCAACTGTTCTCAGTTGGGCGTTTTCACTTCCAGACCCCGCAACGTACGCGGGGTTCGCGCGCATTCTGCGTGTGCCTGGGGGGTGGTCAGAACTGGTGCCCGTGGTGGCTGGTGCGACCCTTTTCTGCCCTCTGTTCTCTGGAAATCTCCGCCAACTTTTTCGCCGTAGCACACGCACATCGCCTTGCGTGACAACGACTTGTGCTTGTGTCGGTTTCTTGAGTTCGCCGACCGGCTTGGACGAGCAAACCATCAGGACGAAGCGAGGTCCGGGGACGCGCACGGCATCCAGTACACGCCTTGGCGCCGGTTGGACTTCACGAGTGCTCGGTAGGCATGCAGCGGACCCTCGTACTCCGGCTTCCCCTTGTTCGTGGTCTTCACCTTGAACAGGTCGATCGGCTTGTCGCTCGTCTGGCCAGCGCGCGTCATGATCCTCTCGCCGTCCACCTCGGCGCCCTTGAACGACCACAAGGCACTGAAGACGGCCGCCTGACCGTCCGTGCACCGAATCGGGCCATGGGTCCAGTCATCCAACGTCACCCATCCGAAGTCGGTCGAGAACGGCCCGCGCACGGGCGTCCAGGGATCGGCAGCGACCATTGGTTCCGGAGTCGCGCCCGGCCGGATGTGGGCGATGCCGCCGCGGTAGAAGGTGAAGCGCTCCTCCAGAGGCAGCCACTCGATCCCAGTGGCAAACGGAGCCCCACGCATCTGGGCGGTCCTGGGGGGCGATGACCCGGATGTCGGCGCCAGACACGCGGATCCGATCAAAGACGGCTGGCTCGGCCTAAAGGCGGGTCAGACTCCTGGAGAGCAGCACCGGTTCATGGCGCTGTATTGCGCTGCCAAGACGGCGGCGTTCGCGGCGGCCGTCACTGCTGGCGCGGCTTGGGGCACGGCGATTCTGCATGCATGGACCGAGGCCGATCAGGCGCTGTGGGCCGGCGTGCTCAACTTCTGGTTCCTTGGTCGCGTGTTCGACCGGGTGCGGCCGTGATCGGAGTGCCGCAGGCAGCGGTCGATCTGGCCAAGCGGTTCGAGGGATTCCACCGCGTGCCGAAGTCCGACCCCGGTCGCGCCCATCCCTATGTCTGCCCGGCCGGCTTCTGGACGATCGGCTACGGCCACCTCTGCGACCCGACGCATCCGCCGATCACGGATGCCGAGGGCGAGGCCTACCTGGCGCAAGACTTGATGACCGCCCTCAGCGCAACGTTGCGCTTCTGCCCGGTGCTGTCCACCGAAACCGAAGGTCGTCTCGCGGCTACGCGTGCCTGATCGGTAATCGCATCCGGCGACAGTGCGCCCAGTGGCGCGGTTCCTATCCATCGGTTATTATTGACATTTACCGATGTTATGGAACAATATGCCGGATCATGGACACGACCGCCGACAAGCTGCTGGAGCTGGTGCGCACGCGGGGACTGCTGCGCCCGCACGATCTGGCCCCACTGGGCATCCCACGGGTGGCCCTGACGCGGGCCGTTCGGCGCGGGCAACTGGAGCGCGTCGGGCGCGGCCTGTACGGCCTCGTGGCGCGTCCGGTGTCCGCCCACGGCACGCTGGCCGAAGTCGCGCGCCGCGTGCCCAAGGGCGTGGTCTGCCTGCTGTCGGCGCTGCGCGTCCACGACCTAACGACCCAGGCCCCGTTCGAGGTGTGGCTGGCCATCGACAACAAGGCCGCTGCCCCGAAGCTGGACTACCCGCCGCTACGTCTCGTGCGCTTCTCCGGCGCGGCGCTGAGCGAGGGCGTCGAGGAACACGTTGTCGATGGTGTGACCGTCCACGTGACCAGCGTCGCCAAGACGGTGGCCGACTGCTTCAAGTACCGTAACAAGATCGGCATCGACGTGGCGCTGGAAGCGCTGCGCGAGGCGTGGAACGCCAAGCGCATGACCAGCGACGAGATATGGCACTACGCCAAGATCGACCGCGTCGCCAACGTGATGCGTCCCTATCTGGAGAGCCTGGCATGAACGAACCTGACAAGACCAGGCGCAATGTCGCCGCGTCGGTTCGCGCCCGGCTGCTCAACAAGGCCCGGGCCGACAAACTCGACTTCAACCTGCTTCTGACCCGCTACGCGCTGGAGCGCGTCCTGTACCGCCTGAGCGTTTCGGAGCAGCACGGTCAATTCTTGCTCAAAGGTGCGCTGCTGTTCGACATCTGGTTCGACGTGCCGCATCGCCCGACGCACGATGCCGACCTGCTCGGCTTTGGCTCCACCGAAATCCCGCATCTGGAGAATCTATTTCGCCAGATCAGTCAGATTGCCTGCGATGACGGCATCGTGTTTCAGGCCGACAGCGTGAAGGCCGCCGAAATCCGCAAGGAGGCCAACTACGCGGGCGTCCGCGTGACGATGATCGGCCTGCTCGATGGCGCGCGCTGCCCGGTGCAGATCGACATCGGCTTTGGCGACGCCGTGACGCCCGGCCCGGACAACGTGCAGTACCCGGTCATCCTCGACGGCATGCCGCAGCCGCAACTGCGGGTCTATCCCCGCTACACCGTGGTCGCCGAAAAGCTCGAAGCGATGGCCAAGCTCGGCATCCTCAACAGTCGGATGAAGGACTACTTCGACCTCTGGGTTCTCGCCGGACATTCCGACTTCGACGGAGCGGTACTGGCCACGGCCATTCGCGCCACGTTCGAGCGCAGGGGTACGGCCATCCCGCCCGGAGCGCCGCTGGGCCTCACCGATGAGTTCGGCCTGGACGAGCAGAAGACAAAGCAGTGGCAGGCGTTCCTGCGCAAGAACACCTTGGAGCCGATGCCGCTCAAGACGGTGATCGAGGCGCTGCGCGAATTTGTGTTGCCCGTGCTGGCCGCGCTCGCGGCAGGCGAAGGTTTCGACCGCCAGTGGCGCGCGGGCGCGGGATGGGATGCGGCCTGACGTCAAGCCGACGTGGCAGTTCGATTCCGCGTTTGGGGATCGAACCGCAGACCATCGCGGCCCAGCGCCGGTGCCAAACCTATGCCGGCAATTTGGCGATGGTCTGAACGCGCGTCCCGCTGCCTGTCTCGAAGTTCTGCAGGGCGTCGAGCCCTCGATCATCCTCTTCGCTGGCGCAGCGGCGCGCCCAAACCCCGCGTTCACCCCAGCCGCTCGCGCTCACCGCTGCGGGGGGCTTGCGGCCGGAATTCTTGCGGCGCATCCAAGGCCGTGATGCCCGCTTTTGGTCGCCGCGCCGGACCAGCGCTCACGGCACAAAGGTTTCGACTTGTACCCTTGCCCTCTGCCGGGCCGGGATGCGATGGATTCGGGACTGGGCCGCCCCGTGCGGATTCGCGCCATTGCCGCCACTTCGATCTCCGCTGCGGGGAGGGCCTTCTGTCAGGCAGGTGCGGGGGCGCACACTTTCTTTGATATCAGTGTTTTCCCCAAGAACAAAATCAGTTTTTGGGCTTGTATTTGATTATTAAATATAAATAAGATCAGTGACAGGAGATGTCTCATGTCACGTACCCCTCAGGATCTTGAGGTCGAATTTGTCGGTCGACAGCGGCAGATCGCCGTGGTGCGGCTGACGCGCGCGGCCAAGCGCAATGCCTTGTCCGATGGCTTGATCGCAGCGTTGCGCGATGCCTTTCTGAACATGCCGTCCGGCGTGCGCGCTGCGGTGTTGTGCGGCGCAGGAGCGCATTTTTCCGCTGGGCTTGATTTGTCCGAGCTCAAGGAGCGCGACGCAGCCGAGGGCCTGCATCATTCGCGTGGTTGGCACGTGGCGCTCAATGCGATCCAATATGGGCCGGTGCCGGTGGTGGCCGCGCTGCATGGCGCGGTGGTCGGCGGCGGGTTGGAGCTGGCGGCCGCCAGCCATGTCCGGGTGGCCGATGCGACGGCCTTCTACGCCTTGCCCGAGGGCTCACGCGGGATTTTCGTGGGCGGCGGCGGTTCGGTGCGCATCCCCAAACTGATCGGCGTGGCGCGCATGGCGGACATGATGTTGACCGGTCGTGTGTACGGCGCCGAGGATGGCGAACGTCTGGGTTTTGCGCAGTATCTGGTGCCTGAGGGCCAGGCGTTCACCAAGGCGATGGAACTGGCAAAGCGCATCGCCACGAATGCGCCCTTGACCAATTACGCGCTGATGCACGCGTTGCCGCGCATCGCCGAACAGCCCGCCGACCATGGCCTGATGACCGAGGCATTGATGGCTGCGATCGCGCAATCCGCGCCCGACGCCAAGCAGCGCGTGCGCGATTTTCTCGCCGGCAAGGCGGGGACCAAGGTCAAGCGAGCCGAGTGAGGGGAAGGTGATGACGCGCACCCATCAGGACCTCCCGAAATTTCGCCCGTTGACCTTTGGTGTGACGCGCGTGAGCGTGCGCGACGCGGCTGGCGGTGTGCAGTACCTCGTGGCGCAGCAGCCGCTTGCGGCATTCGATGCGCGCATGTCCGACAGTCTGCTGCGCTGGGCGCGCACGACGCCCGACGCCACGTTCCTGGCGCAACGCGTGCGCGAGGCCGACGCCAGCCTGGGCGACTGGCGTCGCGTGAGCTATGCACAGGCGCTGGACGCTGCGCGACGCATCGGTCAGGCGCTGCTTGACCGCAAATTGAGCGCCGAGCGGCCCGTGATGATCCTGAGCGAGAACAGCCTGGAGCATGCGCTGCTGGCGCTCGCCTGCCTGTGGGTCGGTGTGCCCTGGGCGCCGATCTCGCCGCCGTATTCGATCGTGAGCAAGGATTTCGGCAAGCTGCGCCACATCATGGCGACGCTCACGCCCGGCCTGATCTGGGCCGAGGATGGCGCGCGCTACGGCGCGGCGATCGCTGCCACCGCGCCGGGCGGCGCGGAGCTGGTGCTCTCACGGGGGCTGGATGCGCCGGCGCTCGCGGGCCGCGCGATCACGCCGCTGGCCGAGCTGCTGGCGACCGAGGCAACGCCGGCCGTGGATGCCGCGCAGGCCGCCGTCGGGCCGGACACCATCGTCAAGTTCCTCTTCACCAGCGGTTCGACCAAGAACCCGAAGGCGGTCATCAACACCCACCGCATGTGGTGCGCGAACCAGCAGCAGATGCGCCAGTCGATGCCCACGCTGCAGGAGGAGAAGCCGGTGCTCGTGGACTGGCTGCCGTGGAACCACACCTTTGGCGGCAATCACAACTTCGGCATGGTGCTGGCCAACGGCGGCACGCTCTACATCGACGATGGCCGCCCGACGCCGGCGCTCGTGGGAGAGACGCTGCGCAATCTGCGCGAGATCGCGCCGACCTTGTACTTCAATGTGCCCACGGGGTTCGATGCGATCGCGCAGGCGATGAAGCAGGACGCGGCGCTGCGGCGCAAGCTGCTTTCGCGCGTCAAGATGTTTTTCTACGCCGGGGCGTCGCTGCCGCAATCCGTCTGGGACGCGCTGTCGCAAAGCGAAGAAGCCGAGCTGGGCGAGCGCATCGTGATGGCCTGCGGCTTCGGCATGACCGAGTCCTCACCCTACGGCCTGTTTCCTACCAGTCCCGACATTCGCGCGGGCGAGCTGGGCGTGCCCACCCCGGGCATGCAGTGCAAGCTGGTGCCGGTGGACGGCAAGATCGAGCTGCGCTACCGCGGCCCCAACATCACGCCGGGCTACTGGCGCGCGCCCGAAGTCACGGCCGAATCGTTCGACGAAGAAGGGTTTTTCCGCACCGGCGACGCGGTGCGCTGGATCGACCCCGAAGACCCGCATCGCGGTCTGCGCTTTGACGGGCGCATCGCCGAGGATTTCAAACTGGCCACCGGCACTTTCGTGAGCGTCGGGCCGCTGCGCGCCAAGGCCATTGCCGCAGGCGCGCCGTACATCCAGGACGTGGTGGTCACCGGGCTGGATCGCAACGAAGTGGGCGCGCTGGTGTTCACCACGGCGGCGGTGCGCACTTTGGCCGACTTGCCCGCGGACGCGCCGCTCGACGATGTGCTGCGCCATCCGGTCGTCGTTGCCCATTTCCGGGAGGTGTTGACCCGGCTCGCGCGTGAGGCCACCGGCAGCGCGAGCCGCATCGCGCGTCTGACGCTGCTGGTCGAGCCGCCGTCGATCGACAAGGGCGAGGTGACCGACAAGGGTTCGATCAACCAGCGCGCCGTGCTCCATGTGCGCGCCGCGCTGGTGCGGGCGCTGTACGACGAAGCGCCGGACATTCTCGTGATCAAGCCAGGAGTGCAAGCATGAAATCCAGAGGTTTTTTCACCGCCTTCGACGACGTCTGGATGCTGGACGGCGTGCGCACGCCGATGGTGGACTATTGCGGCGCTTTGGGCCACGTCTCGCCCACCGATCTGGGCATCAAGGTGGCGCGCGAAGTGCTCGCGCGCACTGGCGTGGCAGCGGGCGACATCGGTTCGGTGGTCTGCGGCAACATGGCGCCCGGCGATTTCGACCAGTTCTTCCTGCCGCGCCACATCGGTCTGTACGCGGGCGTGCCCGTGGAGGTGCCGGCCATCATGGCGCAGCGCATCTGCGGCACCGGCTTCGAATTGTTTCGCCAGGCGGGCGAGCACGTGCGAGGCGGTTCGTGCGAGGCGGCGCTGGTGGTGGGCACCGAGAGCATGACGCGCAATCCGATCGCGGCGTTCGACCACCGCACCGGTTTCAAGCTCGGTGCGCCGGTGGGGTTCAAGGACTACATGTGGGAGGCGCTGAAGGATCCGGCACCTGGCATCAACATGATCCAGACGGCCGAGAACCTGGCCAGGAAGTATGGCATCACGCGCGAGCAGGTCGATGCCTTCGCCAGCGCATCGTTCGCTCGTGCCGTGGCGGCGCAGGAGAGCGGCTTCTTCGATGGCGAGATCGTGCCCGTGGTGGGCGAGAAGTTCGAGCTGCAAGGCTACAGGCCGCGCGGCATCCGGCTGCAGGGCAAGGTGAGCGAGGTGGCGCGCGACACGCACCCTCGGCCCTCGCCTGTCGAGGTGCTCGCCAGGCTCAAGCCGGTGTTCGAGGGCGGGGTGCAGACCGGCGGCAACTCGGCCGCGCTGGTGGACGCGGCGGCTGCCGCTGTGGTGGCGAGCGGCAGCTACGCCACATCCTGGGGCAAGGCCCCGCTGGCGCGCATCGTCGGTGCGGCAGCCGTGGGCGTGCCGCCCGAGATCATGGGCATAGGCCCGGCACCGGCGATCCGGCTGCTGCTGGAGCGCACGGGCCTCACGCTCGACGACATCGGCCGCATCGAGGTCAACGAGGCGCAGGGCGCGCAGACGCTGGCCGTGGCCAAGGAGCTGGGCCTGGACATGGCACGGCTCAACGTCAACGGCGGGGCGATCGCGCTCGGCCACCCGCTGGCCGCCACCGGCGTGCGCCTGACGATCACAGTGGCGCGCGAGATGCGGCGTGCGGGAGTCAGGTGGGGCATCAGTTCGGCCTGCGTCGGCGGCGGTCAGGGCATGGCCCTGCTGCTGGAAAACCCGGCGGCCTGAATTTCAAGATAAATTGGCCTCTAACGCTTATCTGACAGGCGCTGGTGGCTATCGATAAAGGAGTCATGGCCATGCAGATCCATGGACAATCGGCACTCGTCACCGGCGGCGGTTCGGGCCTGGGCGAGGCGACGGCACGCGAGCTGGCGCGCCTGGGCGCGAAGGTGGCGGTGCTTGACGTGCATCTGGAGCAGGCGTGCCGTGTCGCGTCCGAGATCGGCGGCGTCGCGATCGAAGCCGACGTGACAAGCGCCGAAGGCATGCAGGCGGCCATCGAACAGGCCGCCGCGGCCCACGGCCCGGCGCGCATCCTGATGCAGATCGCCGGCATCGGCACCGCCAAGCGCATCATCGGCAAGGACGGCAGCGCGGCGGCACTGGAAGACTTCGTCCGCGTGGTCAACGTCAACCTGATCGGCACCTACAACGCGGCGCGCCTGTTCGCTGCCGCCTGTGCCAGGCTGGCGCCGATGGAAGACGGCGAGCGCGGCGTCATGGTGTTCACCGCCAGCGTGGCGGCCTTCGACGGCCAGGTCGGTCAGCAGGCCTACAGCGCCAGCAAGGGCGGCGTGGTCGGCATGACGCTGCCGATGGCGCGCGATCTGGCGCAGCACGGCATCCGCGTGTGCACCATCGCGCCGGGGCTGTTCAACACACCGCTGATGCGCACGCTGCCCGAGCCGGTGCAGGCCTCGCTCGCGGCGTCGATTCCTTTCCCCTCGCGCCTGGGCAAGCCGCAAGAGTTTGCCGAGCTCGCCTGCCACATCGTCACCAACGGCCACCTGAACGGCGAAGTCATCCGCCTGGATGGTGCGCTGCGCATGGCGCCACGCTGAGCGCGCATTGTCATGAGCAAGACCACCGTTTACGAAGTCAAGGTGATGTTCGGCGACTGCGACCCGGCCGGCATCGTGTTCTTCCCGAATTTCAGCAAGTGGATGGACGCCTCCTCGCTGGACTTTTTCATGCAGTGCGGCGTGCCGCCCTGGCGCGAGCTCAAGGAAAGCCACGGGATCATCGGCACGCCGCTGCTGGAGATCCACACGAAATTCATGCACCCCGCCACCTACGGCGACGTGCTGCAGGTGCGCACCCACATCGAGTCCTGGGCCGCCAAGACCTTCGTGCAGAAGCACGTCATCACGAAAGGCGATGTGGTGCTGTGCGAGGGCCGCGAGACGCGCGCCTTTTGCATCCATCCCGAGGGCGGGCGCCTGCAGGCCATCCCGGTGCCCGATTTCATCAAGGACAAGTGCGCCTGACGATGGCGCGCGAGTCTGCATTCTCCGTTTTTCAACGCGCCATTCAGGAGATACCATGAAGCGCTTTCACCTCCAGGCCCTCGCGGCCGCCGTTGCCGTCGCCGCCAGCGGCGCGGCTTTTGCGGACATCACCATCGGCGTCGTTGCGCCGCTGACTGGCCCGGCATCGGGGCTGGGTATCCCGGTGGGTAACCAGGTCAAGCTCTGGCCCAAGGAGATCGCGGGCGAGAAGCTCAACGTGATCCTGTTGGACGATGCCACCGATCCGACCAACGGCGTGAAGATCGCCAAGAAGTTCGTCACACAGGACAACGTGGACGTGATCATGGGCTCGGTCGCCACGCCGGTGGCCGCCGCCGTCTCGCAGGTGGCGGAGGAATCGCACACGCCGCAAATTTCCTGGTCGCCGGTGGCGACGCCCGCGGGCAAGGACCACTGGCTGTTCCGCCTGCCGCAATCGACCGCCGTCATGGGTCACGCGATCATCGAGCACATGAAGAAGCAGGGCATCAAGTCGGTCGGCTTCCTTGGCTACAGCGATGCCTATGGAGAGACCTGGCTGGTGGACTTCAAACCGCTGCTGGACGCCGCGGGCATCAAGTTCGGCCCCGTCGAACGCTTCGCGCGAGCCGACACCAGCGTGACCGGCCAAGCGCTCAAACTCGTGTCCGCCAAACCGGATGCGATTCTCGTCGTCGCCTCGGGCAGCGGTGCGGCCATGCCCGAGGTGTCGCTGCGCGAGCGCGGCTACAAGGGGATCGTCTATCAGACGCACGCCGCCGCCACCAGCGATTTGATGCGCGTTGGCGGCAAGGCGGTCGAGGGCACCTACGTGGTCTCGGGCCCGGCTGTGCTGGCCGAGCAACTGCCAGACAACCATCCCTCCAAGGCCGAGGCCATCAAATTCGTTCAGCAGTACGAGAAGGCCTATGGGCCGGGTTCACGCAACCAGTTCGCCGGCCATGCCTACGACTCCGTGATCGTGATGGAGAAGGCGGTCCCGATGGCGCTCAAGACGGCCAAGCCCGGCACGCCGGAATTTCGCGCCGCGCTGCGCGATGCCTTCGAGCACATGGGCCGCACCGTGCTGGCGCACGGCGTGATCGACTGGACGTCGAAAGACCACTGGGGTTACACGTCCGATACCGGCGTGATGATGAAGGTGGTGGACGGCAAGTTCAAGGTCGAGAAATAAGCAAGAAATCACTGCCCAGCGCCTGTCTTGAGAGCTCTGGGCGCTGTTTTTCAAGGGAAACCGCCTTGCCTTTTCGTCCCGGGACCGAAGCCCGCATCTTCCTGCTGAGCGAGGTGCCGCCGGCGCCCGCGCAGTGGCAGGCGCAGGCGCCGTTTGCCGGGGTGGACGCGGCGCTGGCTACCCAGGTGCTGGAGGAGGCGGGCTGGCCCGCGCTCGCGGCCGATCCGACGCACGGCGGCCAGGGCCTGCCCGCCGTGCTCGAAGCCGCCGCTGCGGGCGCGCCCGATACCGAGTGCCGGCTTGTGCCGATGTGCGTGCTCAGGCGTTGGGTATTGCCGAAGTTCACGATGCGCTGTGCGATCATTGGCGATCGTTTGCCCGTGACTGCCGTCTCGTGATTGCGCCCGCTGCTTCTGTTTCCGATATCGACCCCTGCGCCACTGTGGATACGGTGGACGTCGCTTTCTTGCAGACCTTGGTGGGTTTCAATGCACGCATGGCGGCGCTCAAGGCGATCGGCGCGTTCATCCCGCGCATGGTGCCCTATGGCCTGCGTATCGTCGATTTTTCGATCCTTTCGATCGTGCACCACAACCCGGGCGTCACGTCTCGCCAGTTGTGCGATGCGCTCAATCTGCTGCCGCCCAACCTGGTGGGCAAAATCGCGGCACTCGAAAAGCGCGGTCTGCTCTTGCGCCATCCGCACCCGCTGGATGGCCGCGCCTTCGGCCTGCATCTGAGCGTCGAGGGCCGCACGTTGATGCAAGAGACGGAACCTCTCGTCAGCGAGATGGATGCCAGCATCGCCGCCACGCTCACACCCGCCGAGCGGCGCACCTTGCAGCGGCTGCTGCGCAAGCTCTACGAGTGATGGCGCGCGCCGCCGTCGCTGCGGCGCGCCTCAGTCCCCGGTGACGCCCATCGCGTCCAGAGCCTTGGCCAGTTGACCCACGCTGCGATCGACATGGCCCCATTTGTCCAGGCCGAACAGGCCCAGGCGGAATGTGGAGAAATCCGCGCCCTCATCGCATTGCAGCGGCACGCCCGAAGCGGTCTGCAGGCCCACCTGCAGGAATTTCTTTCCGCTCTTGATGTCGGGGTCGGTGGTGTAGCTCACGACAACGCCCGGGGCCTTCCAGCCCTCGGCCGCCACACTGGGAAAGCCCCGGCGCTCGAGCAGGGCGCGGACCTTGGCGCCGAGTTCGATTTGCTGCTCGCGCACTTTCTCGAAGCCGCGCGCGCGCGCCTCCTGCATGGCGTCGCGCAGGTGCACGAGCGGGTCGGTGGGCATGGTGGTGTGGTACGCGTGCTGACCCTTTTCATAGCCCTGCGCGATCTGCATCCATTTTTTCAGATCGCACGAGAAGCTGGAACTCTTCGTGGGCTCGATGGCGGCGCGCGCGCGTTCGGAGAGCATCACCATGGCGCAGCAGGGCGAGCTGCTCCAGCCCTTTTGCGGCGCGGAGATCAGGACATCGACGCCCGTGGCCTGCATGTCGACCCACATCGCACCCGAGGCCACGCAGTCGAGCACGAACAGCGCGCCCACTTCGTGCGCGGCGCCGCTCACCGCGCGGATGTAATCGTCGCTCAGCATGATGCCGCTTGCCGTCTCCACGTGCGGTGCGAAAACAACCTTGGGCTTTTCCTTGCGGATCGCTTCGGTGACTTCTTCAGCAGGGCAGGGTGCCCACGGCGCCTGGCTGCCCGCGCCCTGGCGGCGTGCCTTGCAGACCACGGCGCCGCCGCCCAGGCCCCCTTCCTCGAAGATCTGGGTCCAGCGGTAGCTGAACCAGCCGTTGCGCACGATCAGCACTTTCTCGCGGTTGGCGAACTGGCGCGCCACGGCTTCCATGCCGAAGGTGCCGCTGCCCGGCAGCACGACGGCCGTGTGCGCGTGATAGACCTCCTTGAGCGTGGCGAGGATGTCCTGCATCACGCGCACGAAGCGCTGCGACATGTGGTTGAGCGAGCGGTCGGTGTAGACCACGGAAAACTCGAGCAGGCCCTCGGGGTCCACCTCGGGCAACAGTCCTGGCATCATCAATCTCCTTCAATGACGGTAGCGCGGCGCGGCATGCAAGCGCCGCGGGGCCGGTTCAGCTTAGCATGACCCTTGTCCCATGGATGGGGACGCTGCTAAGGCGCCGGGGCGGCGTACTGGCGTGCGCCAAAGATGCCGCTGCCCACGCGCACCATGGTGCTGCCCGCGTGGATCGCCGCCTCGAGATCGGCGGTCATGCCGAGCGAGAGCGTGTCGAATTCGCCGTGGCCTGACGGCAAGCGCGCTGCGATGGCGTCGAACACCTCGCGCACGCGCCGGTGAGCGGCGCATTGCGCCTCGAAATCAGGCTGCGGATCGGGGATGCTCATCACGCCGCGCAGGCGCAGCCGTGGCAGTTTCGCCACGAAGAGGGCCAGTGCCACGGCGTCCTCGGGTGAGACTCCGGACTTGGTTGGGCCGCCGTCCGCGTTCACCTGGATGCAGACGTTCAGCGGAGCCAGGTCCTGGGGCCGCTGGTCATTCAGCCGCTGGGCGATCTTGGCCCGGTCTATCGTCTGCGCCCAGTGAAAGTGCCGGGCCACGAGCTGGGTCTTGTTGCTCTGGATGGGGCCGATGCAGTGCCACTGCAGGGGCGGTGCGTCCGGCCCGGCCAGGGCGGCGATCTTTTCGACGGCCTCCTGGATGTAGTTCTCGCCGAAAGCGCGCTGACCCGCACGTGCGGCTTCCAGCACGGCTTGCGTGCCAAAGCTCTTGGAAACCGCGAGCAGGCGGACCTCGCCAGGCAGGCGTCCGCAGGCGGCGCAGGCGCGTGCAATGCGGGCCTGCACGGCTTGTAGGTTGTCGCTGATCATCGTCATAATGCCTGCCAGAGCGTACTGCATACTCATTGCGAGAGGGACACACGTGGATATCACCCAGCTCCTGGCCTTCAGTGTGAAAAACAACGCGTCGGACCTGCACCTGTCGGCGGGGCTGCCGCCCATGATCCGCGTGCACGGCGACGTGCGTCGGATCAATGTCGATGCGCTCGATCACAAGACCGTCCATGCCATGGTGTACGACATCATGAGCGATGCGCAGCGCAAGATCTATGAAGAATTCCTCGAGGTGGACTTTTCCTTCGAGATCGAGGGCTTGGCGCGCTTTCGGGTCAATGCGTTCAACCAGAACCGCGGCGCGGCGGCGGTGTTCCGCACGATTCCGAGCAAGATTCTGACGCTCGAGCAGCTGAACGCGCCCAAGATTTTTGCCGACCTGGCGCTCAAGCCACGCGGCCTGGTGCTGGTCACGGGCCCGACGGGCTCGGGCAAGTCCACCACGCTCGCGGCGATGGTCAATCACCTGAACGAGACCGAGTACGGGCACGTCCTCACGATCGAGGACCCGATCGAGTTCGTGCACGAATCGCGCAAGTGCCTGGTGAATCAGCGCGAGGTCGGGCCGATGACCCTGTCGTTCGCCGCCGCCCTGCGATCGGCCCTGCGCGAAGACCCGGATGCGATCCTGGTGGGTGAAATGCGCGATCTCGAAACCATCCGCCTGGCGATGACGGCGGCCGAGACGGGCCACCTGGTTTTCGGCACCTTGCACACCTCGTCGGCGGCCAAGACCATAGACCGCATCATCGACGTCTTTCCGGCGGAAGAAAAGGACATGGTGCGGGCCATGCTCTCCGAGTCGCTGCAGGCGGTGATCTCGCAGACGCTGTGCAAGCTCAAGGATGGGTCGGGGCGCGTGGCCGCTCACGAGATCATGCTGGGCACGAGCGCGATTCGCAACCTGATTCGCGAGGCCAAGGTGGCGCAGATGTATTCCACCATCCAGACGGGCAACAGCATGGGCATGCAGACGCTTGATCAGAACCTCACGGATCTTGTGCGGCGCAACGTGATCAGCCCGGCCGAGGCACGCAGCAAGGCCAAGATACCGGAAAATTTCCCCGGGTGATGTGATGGGGTGGCGCGCACGCGCGTCGCCGACTTATCCCCCGCGGGGGGGTCATAACAAAGGGAGTGTTTGCCATGAAAGGCATACTCGGCCTGCTCAAGGCGAAGTACGGCAAGTCTTCGGAAGAAGCCCCGGAGTCGGCATTTTTCACGACGGCATTCGTGGGCCAGGGGGTGGATGATGCACTCCTGATCCCCTGGGAGGCACGGGCCACCGAGATTGGCGCCAAGCGCCTGCCCAAGAGCCGCGGCGGCAAGCTGCTGGAGGCGCTGTGGTCCAAGGACAAATACATGTCGCATCTCGATCAGGACGCGGTCGAGCGCATGGAGCGCTTCTTTCAGTTCGCTTCGGTGCCGCCCAATCGCGATGTGATCCGCCAGGGGGAGTACGGCAACTTCATGGTGGTGCTGCTCAATGGCACGATCGCGGTCGACCGCCTGCAACCCTGGGGCGAGCAGCTGCGCCTGGCCGAGACGCGCCCCGGCGATATTCTGGGCGAGATGTCGCTGCTCGACAGCGGCATCCGCTTTTCTTCATGCACCACGTTGACGGACTGCGAATTGGCTGCCTTGAACGCCGAGGCCATGGATGAAATGATGACCAAGGACCCGCAACTGGCCGCCAGCCTGGTGGCCTTGCTGGCGCGCAAGCTCTCCCAGCGCTTGCGCGTGGTCAGTGCGCGTCTGAGCGACCATCAGAATTGATGGCACACATGAGGCAGGCACGCAGCTTACGGAGGAGTCACGATGGAACGCGATCAGGCCAGCAAATTCATCAATGATCTGCTCAAGCTGATGGTCAGCCGCGGTGGCAGCGACTTGTTCATCACGGCGGATTTCCCACCGGCGATCAAGGTGGACGGCAAGATGACCAAGGTGTCGCCGCAGCCGCTCACGGCCATGCACACGCTCACGCTGGCGCGCTCGATCATGAGCGACAAGCAGGTGGCCGACTTCGAACGCACCAAGGAATGCAACTTCGCGATTTCCCCGGTGGGCATAGGGCGCTTTCGCGTCAACGCCTTCATTCAGCAGGGCAACGTGGGCATGGTGCTGCGCACGATTCCACTGAGTCTGCCGACGATCGACGACCTGGGGCTGCCGCAGGTGCTCAAGGAAGTGGTGATGACCAAACGCGGCCTGTGCATCATGGTGGGCGCGACGGGCTCGGGCAAATCGACCTCGCTGGCGGCCATGGTGGACTGGCGCAACGAAAATTCCTACGGTCACATCGTCACGGTGGAAGACCCGATCGAGTTCGTGCATGCGCACAAGAACTGCGTGGTGACGCAGCGCGAGGTCGGGCTGGACACGGAGAGCTGGGAGGCGGCGCTCAAGAACTCGCTGCGCCAGGCGCCCGACGTCATCCTGATGGGTGAAATCCGCGACCGCGAGACCATGGAGCACGCCGTCGTGTTCGCCGAAACCGGTCATCTGTGCCTCGCGACGCTGCACGCCAACAGCGCCAATCAGGCGCTCGATCGCATCATCAATTTTTTCCCCGAGGAGCGGCGCGCGCAGCTGCTCATGGATCTGTCGCTCAACCTCAGGGCGCTGATCTCGCAGCGGCTCGTGCCCAAGCAGGACGGAAAAGGGCGCATCGCGGCGGTCGAGATCATGCTCAATTCGCCGCTGATCGCCGACTTCATCTTCAAGGGTGAGGTGGCCGAGATCAAGGACGTGATGAAGAAGAGCCGCAACATGGGCATGCAGACCTTCGACCAGGCGCTGTTCGACCTCTTCGAGGCCAACCTCATCAGCTACGAAGATGCGCTGCGCAATGCCGATTCGCTCAACGACCTGCGTCTGCAGATCAAGCTCTCGAGCCAGCGCGCCAAGTCGGGCGACCTGGCCGCGGGGACGGAACAGTTTGCGATTGTGTGAAAGGCGGTTGGTGATGGCAAGTGGTATCGAGGCGCGCAGTTACGCGCAGGTGGCGCCGCGCAAGGTGGCGTTTCTGGGCCTGGGCGTGATGGGCTATCCGATGGCGGCGCATCTGCTGCGGGCGGGCCATGCGGTCACGGTGTACAACCGGACGGCTTCAAAATCAGAGGCATGGCGCGATGAATTCGCGGGCGATGGAGTCGCCAAAAGTGCTGCGACGCCGCGTGAGGCGGCGCAGGGCGCGGACCTGGTGTTCTGCTGTGTGGGCAACGACGACGATCTGCGCTCGGTGGTGCTGGGCAGTGACGGCGCCTTCGGGGGCATGAAGCCGGGTGCCATTTTTGTCGATCACACGACGGCCTCGGCCCAGGTGGCGCGGGAGCTGCACGCCAGAGCGCTTGCATCGGGCCTGCAGTTCGTCGATGCGCCGGTTTCGGGCGGGCAGGCGGGCGCGCAAAAGGGCGTGCTCACGGTGATGTGCGGGGGGGACCCGGCAGCGTTCGACGTGATCCAGCCCGTGGCCATGGCGTATGCGCGCGCATGCACGCGCATCGGCGCCAGCGGCGCCGGGCAGCTTGCGAAGATGGTCAATCAGACCTGCATTGCGGGCCTGGTGCAGGGCCTGGCGGAGGCGATCGCGTTCGGCGCGCGGGCGGGCCTGGACATGCCGCTGGTGCTCGATGTGATCGGCAAGGGCGCGGCACAGAGCTGGCAGATGGACAACCGCGGCCGCACCATGGTCGAGGGCAAGTTCGATTTCGGCTTTGCCGTCGACTGGATGCGCAAGGACCTGGGCCTGGTGCTCGACGAGGCCAAGCGCAATGGCGCGCTGCTGCCGGTTACGGCGCTCGTGGATCAGTTCTACGCCGAAGTGCAGCGCGAGGGTGGCAACCGCTGGGACACCTCCAGCCTGATCGCCCGGTTGACGCGAAACCCGAAGGCCTGAGCGCGCGCTTATTGACGCGCGGCGGCAGCAGGTGCGCTGGATGAGGGGGCCGGCGCCCCGCCGGGGATGATCTCGAACACGCGCACCACCTTGCGCACGCCATCGATGCTGCGGGCGGCATCGGTCAGCTGGCTGGACTGGTACGGTGTGACGCGCCCCATCAGGAACACCTCGCCGCGCTCGGTCACGACCTTGAAGGCATTGGTGGCCACGAGATCGTTGTAGTCCACGAGCTTGGCGCGCACCTTGCCGGTGATGTAGCTGTCGTTGGAGCGTTCGGACATCGTGGAGTTGGGCATGACGCCCAGCGCATTCACGACCGATTTCACGTTTTGCACACCCTGCACGATCTTCTGCACACGCTGGCTGTCCTCGGCGGTGGGCACTTCGCCGGTGATCAGCGCCTGGCGGTTGTAGCTCGTGACATTCACGTGCACCCGTTCGCCGAACGCCTCCGTGATGCGGCTTGCGGCGCGCAGCTCGATGCCTTCATCCTCCACTTGCGTGCCCGTGGTGCGCGGATCGGTGGCGACCATGGCACCCACCGCAGCGCCCGTGCCGACGACGAGCGGCACGCAGGCGCTCAGGCCCGAGGCCAGCAGCGTCGCAGCGAGCACGGTGCGCAAGACAGGAGCGGAATGAAAGGTCATGACGATGGACTTCCCAGGAAAATCGGACGCAACAAACGCGAAGAAGCAATCATACCGAGCCGCACGATGAGCACTGTTGCAAAACGGTTCAGAAGTCCAGCAGGCTCAGGCCGACGCTCAGCACCGTGCGCCGGCGGTTGTAGTCGATCAGGCTGTCGCCGTAGCCGGAAAACAGCGCGGTGTGCAGGCGCAGATTGGATCTGTCACCCAGCCGGTGCAGCCACTCCAGGCGCAGCGAACCGCGGGCATGGGCGCGCAGCGTGTGTCGCAGCGTGAGAGCCAGCGTGTCGTCCGAGGATGCGTTCCATCCCAGCGTCATCTCGGCGCGGCCGATGTAGTCGCTGATGTGCGGGTTGTCGTCGTTGGCCGCACTCTCGTGCAGGCGCTGCCAGATGCGGGCGGTGACGAGCCAGTCGTTGCCGCGTTCCAGTCCGGTCATCAGGTAGACGCGGTTCCAGCTTCGCGACAGCGGCAGGCTCTGCCCGTTGGATTGGTGCACGAGGCCGATGCCGCTGTAGCGCCAGCGCCAGCCCCAGGGCAGGTCGGCTGTGGTCGGATGGATGTAGACCAGCTCGGGTTCGTGGTCGGTGTTGCGAAACGGACGCGAGATGGCGGGCGAGAAGAGCTGCCAGTACGACTGCTGGGTGTAGCCGAACCAGAGCGAATCGCGCGCCGCCCCCTCGCCGGTGGTGAGCAGGTTCTTGGCCAGCTTGGTGCGCACCGAGAGCTGCAGGCGCATCTCGGTGCGTTTGTACGGGGTGAGGCCGCCGGCGTTGTTCAGCGGGTTGTCCGAGGTGGGCTGCTGGTTGACGGTGTTGGCGGTGACGACGGAAACGCTCAGGGGCCGGTAGCCGCGAAATTGCAGCGTACCGCAGTCGCTGCCCGCCTCCAGCTCCCAGAAGCGCGAGAGGGTGGTGTAGGGGCCGTTGCGGCAGCCGTCACCGGGAGGCGCGGGCAGGTCGGGCAGGCTGGTCGTGACCGCTGTGGTGCGAGGCGCGTCGCCCCGTGCGTCGCTTCGGCGATCCGCAGCGGCCGCGGCGTCTGCCTGCTGATCGAGCGCCCATTGGTCGAAACAGGCCAGTCGCTCGGCGCTGGCGGCGATGGCGGTGCAGCGCTGCCATGGGCTTTGCGGTGTATCCGCGGCCAGCCCGGGCGAGGCGAACGCGGCCGCCGAGCAGGCAAGGAAGAGGGATGTCAGAGCATGATGCATGGGCGCGGGATCGATGGTCAGGTCGTGGGGAGCTGTGCCTTGAGCGCAAATTCAGCGCGCAGCTGGCGCAGTTTTTCGCGCGGATCTTCGCGGCTCGTGGCCGCATCGAGCTGCATTTCGGCAATGAAACGGCTGGGTTGGCAGCTCACCAGCTCGCGGCCCTTTTTGCGCTTTTTGGTCCAGCTCACCACCAGCGTGCGCCTGGCCCGCGTGATGCCCACGTACATCAGGCGCCGCTCCTCTTCCAGCCGGGTCTGAATCTGCTCTGGCGCGTCGCTGTCGTCCACCCTGAAGGGCAGCATGCCTTCGGTCACGCCTGCGAGCATCACGTGAGTCCACTCCAGGCCCTTGGCTGCGTGCAGCGTCGAGAGCGTGATCACGTCCTGCTCCTGCTCGCGCTCGGAGATGGTGGAGAGCAGGGCGATGTTGCGCGCCACGTCCAGCAGGCTGCGCGTTTGCGTGCTCGCGGTGGTGTCTGCCGCGTCGGCGATCTGGCCGCCCGCGCGCTGCGCCATCCAGTCGCAGAATTCAAGCACATTGCTCCAGCGCGCGGCGGCCACCTTGTCGCTGTCTTCCGCATCGTGCAGGTAGCGCTCGTAGCCGATTTCGGTGAGCCAGTCGGTGAGAAAACCCCGGGCGGCTTCGGCGCCGAGCGTGTGGCGTGCACGGTATTCCTGCTCGTTGATGCAGCGGCCGAATTCCGTGAGGCCGTCGATGGCCTTGCGCGGCAGCGCCGCGGCGAGGGTGGGGCTGAACAGGCTCTCGAAGAGACTGCTCTTGCGCTGGCTGGCGAACTCGCCCAGCCGGGCCAGCGTGGTGTGGCCGATGCCGCGCCGCGGCGTGGTGATGGCGCGCAGAAAGGCAGGGTCATCGTCCGGATTGGCCCAGAGGCGAAACCAGGCGCACAGGTCGCGGATCTCGGCGCGGTCGAAGAAACTCGTGCCGCCCGAGACCTTGTAGGGAATTGCCGCCCTGCGCAGCGCCTTCTCCAGCGGCCTGGCCTGATGGTTGGCGCGGTAGAGGATGGCGAAGTCCTTCCACGCGGGTGGCGGGTTGCTCGCCGCGCGCAGGCTTTGGATGCGCGCGACGGCGCGCTCGGCCTCGTGCTCCTCGTGGTCGCAGGACTGCACGCGCACTGGCTCGCCTTCCCCCAGTTCGCTGAACAAAGTCTTGGGAAAGAGCTTGGGATTGGGCGTGATCACGTGATTGGCTGCGCGCAGGATGGCCGAGGTGGAGCGGTAGTTCTGCTCGAGCTTGACGACCTTGAGTCGGGGGAAGTCCCGAGGCAGTTGCTTGAGGTTGTCCAGCGTCGCGCCGCGCCAGCCATAGATGCTCTGATCATCGTCACCCACGGCGGTGAAGCGGCCGCTGTCGCCAACGAGCAGTTTGAGCAGTTCGTACTGCGTGGCGTTGGTGTCCTGGTATTCGTCGATGAGGACGTGGCCGAGCTGGCGCTGCCATTTCTCGCGCACCTCGGGATGTTCACGCAGCAGGCGCATGGGCAGGCCGATCAGGTCATCGAAATCCACGCTCTGATAGGCCGCCAGACGTTCCTCATAACGCAGCATCAGGACTGCCAGTTGCCGCTCGGCGTCGTCCTGGGCCTGCGCCAGAGCCTGCCGCGCCCCCATCCCCGCGTTCTTCAATGCGCTGATGCCCCATTGCCACTGACGCGCCGTGGCCAGGTCGGTGGCGGCGCCGGCGCAGTCCTTGAGGATGGAGGTGACGTCGCTCGTGTCCAGAATGCTGAAGTGCGGTTTCAGGCCGAGCGCCTGTCCGTCTTCGCGCAACAGCCGCACGCCAAGCGCGTGGAAGGTGCAGATCAGCACCTCGCGCGCGGCACGTCCGATGAGCCCGCCGGTGCGCTCGCGCATTTCGGCGGCCGCCTTGTTGGTGAAGGTGATCGCGGCGATCTGTCGCGGCGCCAGCCCCTGTGAGATCAGGTGCGCGATCTTGTGCGTGATGACCCGCGTCTTGCCCGAGCCCGCGCCCGCCAGGACCAGGCAGGGGTGATCGGTGACGTGCACCGCCTGCAACTGAGCGAGATTGAGACCGGGCATGCGCGGGGCGAAAAACCGCTGATCATACGAGCCTCGCGGCCTGCGACAATCGCCCTCCGTGCTTTCGGTCCTTGCCCTCGCCCCCTTGCTTCCTGCCCTCGCGCCTTTCGCGCCGATCGGGCGGGTCTTCCTTGAACTTCCCGTGGTCGTCGGGCCGCATCCCTGACCCCGCATGTCTCCTCCGGCTTCACTTTCGACGCGCCAGGCTCTGGGCTGGCTGGCCGGTGCGTGCATGGTCTGGGCGTGCGCCTCATGGCTGGGCAATGCCAACCTGGACGGCTACCACGACATGCTGGAGAACTATGCGTGGTCGCAGCCGCTGCGCTGGGGCACGCACAAGCACCCGCCGTTTTTCAGCTGGGTCGTCGGGCTGTGGTTCGCGGTGTTTGCGCAGAACGATTTCAACTACCGGCTGCTCTCGTACGCCAACGTGTTCGTGGGACTGGCGGGGGTCTGGGTGCTCGGGCGGCGGCTCAGGCTCGGGGCGCTTGCCCCGTGGGGCGCGCTGCTGCTGCTCTGGAGCTTTCCCTACACCAGCCTGGCGGGCAAGTTCAACGCCAACAGCCAGCTGCTGTCCCTCTGGCCCTGGGCGACCGCGCTGCTGCTGGCGAGCTGGCAGGAGCGTGGCTGGCGCGGCGCCGGGGCCAGCGTGGCTCTGGGCCTGGTGGCGGCCGCCTGCATGTTGAGCAAGTACTTCAGCGGCGTGTTCCTCGCGGGCTTCCTGCTGCCGGTGTTCCTGCATGCCGAGGGTCGGCGCTGGCTGGCGACGCCACGGCCCTACCTGGCGCTGGCGGTGTTCGGTCTGGCACTCTGGCCGCATCTGGCATGGGTCGCTGCGCACGATTGGGCGCCGCTGGACTACGCCCTGGAGCAGGGGGGAGGCGCCACCTCGTGGAACTACATCGCGCGCTTTTCCCTGGCGCCGCTGTTCTACTGGCTGCCCGCCTGGCTCGCGCTGTGCCTCGTCTGGGCGCGCGCGCAGGCACGCATCGACGGCACGCCCTGGGCGCGCGAGGCGGCACGCCTGTTGCTGCGCAGTTGGGTGCCGCAGGGCCGGGACGACGTGTTGTTCTGGCTTGCGTTCATGCCCTGGGCGCTGACACTGGGCTTTGGCGCGGTCGGCATCGCGGAGCTTTCCACCCCCTGGGCGATTCCGATCGGCTATGCCTTTTCCCTGCTGTGGCTGCGCAATCTGCGGCGGCTGGCGCCCGCGGTCGAGACCGCGGCACTGCGTCACCTGGCGCGCGCGTGGTGGCCGGTGCTGGCGCTGATATCGGCGCTGGGTGTGGGGCACGCGCTGTCCAACGCGCTGAGCGGTGATGAGGGCTACTACCGGCCGACGCAGGAGGCCGCGCGCGTTATCGTGCGCGACTGGCAGCAGCGTCACCCGGGCGCGCACCTCGGGTGGGTGGGCGGCGACTGGGCAGGCAATGCGATGCTCGCCTTTTATGCCCAGCCGCATCTGCTGACCGTACCGGGCCTGCCCGACGGCGAGGAGGCCCGGATGTCGGTGGTCGGCCCCTGGCGATCGCGCGACGGCCTGCTGCTGTGTCTGCGCGGGCCGCTGTCGCGGGCACAGGACGCCACCGAGTGCGACCGCCAAGCGCAGCAGTGGCTCACCGCGCGCGGCCGGTCCGCGCAGCCCCGCGTGGTGCAGGTGGCGCGCAGCGGCTGGCGCTTTCCCCGGGCGCAGCCGTGGGTCTACGCGGTCTACGACGTGGAGGCCGGCGAGCACCCCTGAAGCGCCGCCGAAATTCGGCGTCGCCCTGTGGTGTGGGCAGCCATGGCCGGCTGCGACAATCGCGTGCCGTGCTCGCCGTCCTCTCCACCACCTTTCCGTTTTTTGCGCTGGTCCTGTGCGGCTATGTGGCGGCGCGCGCGCGTGTCGTGCCCCTGATGGCCATCGGCGGGCTCAACACCTTCGTGCTGTATTTCGCGCTGCCTTGCCTTCTGTACCGCTTTGGCGCCAGCACGCCGCTGGCGCAGTTGCTCGATCCGGTGGCGGCGGGGGTGTATTTTTTCTGCGCCTTGGCGATGGTGGGCGCGGTGATGGCGCTCACCCGCCGGCGCTGGGGCTGGAACGATGCGTCGTTCATGGCGCTCGTCGCCGCCTTTCCCAATTCGGGTTTCATGGGCGTGCCGCTGCTGGTCGCGCTGATCGGCGAGCGCAGCGCGGGCACGGTGATTCTGACGATCGCGATCGACATGTGCCTCACGTCCTCGCTGTGCGTGGCGCTGTCGCGTCTGGACGCCAGCGGCGTGAAGGGCATGGCCCATGCGATGCGGCAGGCGTTGCGCGGCATGGCTGCCAATCCGATGCCGATCTCTATCGTGCTCGGTGCCTTGGCGTCGGCGTTTCAATGGCAGCTGCCGGGTCCGCTGGATCGCACCGTCGCGATGCTGTCCGATGCCGCGTCTCCCGTGGCCTTGTTCACGATTGGCGCGGTGCTCGCGCGTTCGCAGCTCGATGGCCGCGAGGCAGTGGCGCCGGCCGAGTACGTCCCGACGGCGTTGGCCAAGCTGCTGGTGCATCCGGCGCTGGTGTGGGGCGCCGGGTGGCTCGCGATCCGCTTGGGCCTGCCGCTGTCGCCTGACACCCTGACCGCGCTGGTGTTGACGGCGGCGCTACCCAGCGCGAGCAACGTGGCGATGCTCGTCGAGCGCTTCGGCGCGCATACCGGGCGCGTGGCGCACGTCATCCTGGTGAGCACCGCGCTGGCCTTTGGGACTTTTTCAGCGCTGGTGGCCCTGCTCACCTGAGGCCACCACGCGGTTGCGTCCCTGCTGCTTGGCGGCGTAGAGATGGCGATCCACCTGCGAGACGGCACTGTGCACGCTGTCGATCGCCGCCGGGTGTACGGTGAGCACGCCGATGCTGACCGTGACGTGCCGGGCCACCGGGGAACTCGCATGCGTGATGGCCAGGTCCGCGATGCTCTGGCGCAGGCCCTCGGCAAGCGCTCGCGCTCCCGCAGCGTCCGTCTCGGGCAGCACGATGAGAAATTCCTCGCCACCGAAACGCGCCGCCAGGTCAGGGGTGCGGTTGACCATGCGTGCGAGCAGGTGCCCCACGGTGCGCAGGCATTCGTCACCCGTCACGTGGCCGTAGGTGTCGTTGAATTGCTTGAAATAGTCGATGTCGATCATGATGAGCGACAGCGGCGCGCCCGAGCGTCTGAGCCGTGCGAATTCGGTTTCGAGGACCAGGTCCAGATGGCGGCGGTTGGCCAGGCCGGTGAGCTTGTCGGTGCGGCTCAGGTGCGCCAGCTGGGTGTTGGCCGCCTCCAGGGCGCGCGTGCGTTCGGCCACGTGCTGCTCCAGCAGCGAGCGCTCCCGATCCAGCTCGGACAGCGCCTTGCGCCGGCCGCGTGACTGGAGCAGCAGCAGGGCGATCAAGGCGCCCTGCAGCGCCAGCAGCGTCGCGATGCCGATGATCTGCCCGCGGTAGGTGGCCCACACCGAGGTGTCTTGCCCGATGATGCGGGCGCTTGCCGGGAGCTGCTCGGCGGAGATGCCGAAGCGACGCATCACGCGCGCATCGAAAATGTCTTCGGTTGGCGCCTGCATGACCACGGGAATCTGGTCCGCCGGTGTGCCGTCCAGGATGCGCAGGGCCATGCGGGCGGCGGTTGCGCCTTGCTGATGTGCGGTGACGAAATGACCACCGAGCACGCCATGCCCGAGGTCTGAATCCCAGAACGCGTAGACCGGAAACGGGCTGGCGGCGGCGATGAGGCTGGAGCTTTCGTCCGGGGTGATCATCCGGCCGTTGGTGCGCTGGTTCGCCTGGCCGGCCAGAAACACCAGGGACGACGAAGGCAGTTCGGCCAGCCGCTGGCGGATGCGCGCCATCGGGGCATCCTTGATTTCCACGACGTCGAAGCGCTGGCGCAGTTCCGGGAAGATGGCGAACTCCGCCGCCTGCGCGACGCGTGCATTGGTGGAACTGGTGGTGGACGTGATGAAGGCGAGGGTGTGGGTGTCGGGGTGCACCTTGAGCGCCATCGCCACGGAATCCTCGATCGGCGTGGCCTCCGTCACGCCGGTGGCATTGGTCAGCCAGCGCGCCGTTTCCGGCGGAAAGTCGTTGTAGCCGCAAAACACCATGGGCACCCCCGGAAAGAGCTGCTCGCGGTATTGCATCGCGAACTCGAACGCCGGGTTGTCGCAGACCACTAGCACCTCGGGGCGATAGCTTCGGTATTTGGCCGCGAGGGTGCGCGCGATCAGCGGGATCTGGCCGCCGTAGCCGAAGCGTCGGCTGTCCAGGTACTCGAACGAGAGCTCGGTGGCGCGGCCCGAGCGCGCCAGTTCATCTTGCAGGGCCTGTTCGACGGCATCGCTCCAGGAATAGCCCCGGTGGTAGGAATTGATGAAGACGATGCGCGCGGCGGCGGCTGCCTGGCCCGCGGAGTCGGAAGGCGCCGCGCGGGCCGGCAACAGGGCGGCGGACAGCAGCAATGCGACGGCCAGCCATCCGAGGTGGTTCAGCGCAGTGTGCAGGCACGTGCAACCGTGGCCCTGCGAGGTGCTTCCTGGGGAGTGTCGCAAGTGACAGATGCCAGTGATTCAGTACCTCATTATGTAACCATCTGTGCGATGCAGGTATCCAATTTTCAGATGGCCTGCGGATCGACGTCGATCAGCCAGCGCACCAGGGCGCGGTGGCGGGTGCGTTCGGCGTGCAGCAAAGGCTGCCAGGCGGCGAGCAGGTGTTGCAGCGCGCCACGGTGGTGGCTCTCCAGAAGCATCTGCGCGCGCTCCACGTTGGCGACGCGTTGCACGGCGAGCGGCACCGGAGGGTAGAGGAAGACCTGATCCATGCCGGGCAGCTGCGCCGTCCGCGCCGCTTCGCTGGCGGCACGCAGAAAGTCTTGCGCGGCCTCTTGCGTGCGGGCGTCGGCGCGCAGCAGCGCCTGGTGCGAAAAGGGCGGCATGCCGGCCGCTTCACGCTCGGCCAGTTGTCGGGCGGCGAATGCGGGATAGTCGTGCCCGCGCAGCGCGGCAAACAGCGGGTGTTCGGGGTGCCAGGTCTGGACCCACAACTCCGGGGCCGATTGCTGTGCCTTCATGTACCGCGCGTCGCGCCCGGCACGCCCCCCCGCCTGCATCAGCAGGGCGAAGAGGCGCTCGGGCGCACGAAAGTCACTGGAGAAGAGCGCGCCGTCGGGCTGCACGGCCGCGACGAGCGTGACACGGCGAAAGTCGTGCCCCTTGGCCACCATCTGCGTGCCCACGAGCACGTCCACATCGCCCGCGTGCATCTGTGCCAGCTGTGCCTTGAGTGCGCCCCGGGCGCGCGTGGTGTCCGCGTCGATGCGCGCCACGCGCGCGGCGCGCCGCTGCGGCGTGATGACGTTGCGCAGCAGCTGCGCGAGCTGCTCCTCCAGCTGCTCGGTGCCGCGGCCGATGGGCAGGATGTCGGGATTGCCGCAGTCCGGGCAGGCGCGCGGCACGGGGCTGGCGGCGCCGCAATGATGGCAGCGCAGCGTGCGGTCGCTCTTGTGGAATACCTGTGTGGCCGAGCAGTGGGGGCAACCGCTCTTCCAGCCGCAGGCGCCGCAGTGCAGCACGGGCGCGAAGCCGCGGCGGTTGAGCAGCACGAGGCACTGCTCACCGCGCTGTACCCGTTCGGTGATGGCCGCGATCAGCGGCGGCGCGAACACGGCCTTGCGCGGCTGTTGCGACATGTCGATGAGGCGCAGGCGCGGCAGCTCGCCCGCACCGATGCGCGCGGGCATGTGCAGGCGCTGGTAGCGAGGGGCCGCCGGGTCGCTGGCGTGCCAGCTCTCCAGCGACGGCGTGGCGCTGCCCAGGATCACCCGGGCGCCCACGTCGCGCGCGCGCCAGACGGCGAGGTCGCGAGCCGAGTAGCGCGCGCCCTCCTGCTGCTTGTAGCTGGCGTCGTGCTCTTCGTCGACCACGATGAGCACGAGTCGCGGCAGGCTGGCAAGGATCGCCATGCGGGTGCCGAGCACGATGCGTGCCTGCCCGGTGTGCGCGGCGAGCCAGCTCCTGAGGCGCTGCGCGGGCGTCATGGCGCTGTGCAGACTGACGATGGCGCTTGCGCCCCACAGGGCTTCAAAGCGTTCGCGAAAGCGTGCCTCCAGCTGGGGGGTGAGGTTGATCTCGGGCACCAGGACCAGCGCCTGGGCGCCGGGGTCTCGGGTCAGTGCCGCCTGGACGGCGTGCAGGTAGACCTCGGTCTTGCCGCTGCCGGTGCTGCCGAACAGCAGGAAAGGGCCTGAATGGGCATCCATTTCGGCTGCGGCGCCTTGCTGTTCGGCGCTGAGCACGATGGTTTCTGATGAGGCGGCCGGGTCGGCGTCCGGCGCGGGCGTGCCCGGAGGCACCCGGCGCAGTCGCCGTGCCAGCTGATCGGCGGTCAGCTCGCGCAGCGATGGGGGAAGCGCGGACAAGGCCACTTCGCCCAGGCTGCGCTGATAGTAGCGCGCCGTGAAGGCCACCAGGCGGCGCCAGGGAGCAGGCAGGGGCGCGAGTCCTTCCAGGACGGCGGCGACGCGGCGCAGCTTCGGGGGCTCTGACCCGGCGCCCTGCGGCTCATCCCACGTGATGCCCAGCACTTCGCGGGCGCCCAAGGGCACGCGCACCAGAGTACCGGCAGGCAGCGGCACGTCATGGGCGTAGCTGAGGATGGGTGCCGCGCTGCTGTGCGCTGGGGTTGGCACAACGATGTGCACCGGGACGGCTGGGGTGGACAAGCTGCGGTCGATGCTGTTGATTCATGACTTGAAATATTGCGCCAAGTTCATGAATTTATGGACATTTTCAAGCTATCCACGGGAGCTGTGGATAACTTTGTGGGTATCTTGGGTTCAAACAAGCGCAAGCCGCGCAGTTGCTGGATTTGGCCGGATTGCGCACGAAAATGGCAATGACAAAAAACCCTTATAAATCAACGATGTGTATGGCGCGCGTACATCATCGTCATCGTGCGCTGCAACATGATGGGCGCCGCATGCGCTACATTTTTTTTGTGCATAAGTCAGTCCGGGCCTCCTGTCAATACCGCGAACGCTGCGGTGCGGCGTCTCACTGGCGCATCAGACGCCCGTGGTTGTGTACCGCCTCCACGAGCGTGCTGACGTGCTCCGGGGGCGTGTGCTGGCTGATGCCGTGACCCAGATTGAAAATCTGCGTCGGGCCCGCCGTGCCAGGGTCGGTGTGCGGTGGGCCGAAGCTGTCCATGACCATGCGCACCTGCTCGGCGATGACCTCGGGCGGGGCAAACAGCACGTTCGGGTCCAGGTTGCCCTGCAGCGCCTTCACGTCTCCCACCCGCGTGCGTGCCTGGCCGAGGTTGACCGTCCAGTCCAGACCCAGCACTTCGCAATCGAGCGCCCGCATGTCCTGCAGCCACAGGCCGCCGCCCTTGGTGAAGACGATGCGCGGTACGGGGCTGCCGTCCGGCGCGTGGCGGTCGAGCAGCGAGAGCACCCGCTGCGTGTAGGCCAGGCTGAATTGCTGAAACGCCCCGTCGGCCAGCACCCCGCCCCAGCTGTCGAAGATCATCACCGCCTGCGCGCCGGCCGCGATCTGCGCGTTCAGGTACTGCGCCACGGCCGTGGCGTTGATGGCAAGCACCTGGTGCATGAGGTCGGGGCGCGCGTACATCAGGGTCTTGACGTGGCGATAGTCCTGCGAGCCGCGCCCTTCCACCATGTAGCAGGCCAGCGTCCAGGGGCTGCCCGAGAAGCCGATCAGCGGCACGCGCCCGGCCAGCGCCTTGCGGATGCTGGTGACGGCGTCGAAGACGTAGCGCAGCTTGTCCAGATCGGGCGCAGCGAGGCGCGCCACGTCAGTCTCGCTGCGGATGGCATGGTCAAAGCGCGGGCCTTCGCCTTCGGCGAACGTCAGGCCCAGGCCCATGGCGTCGGGCACCGTAAGAATGTCCGAAAACAGGATGGCGGCGTCCAGCGGATAGCGATCGATGGGCTGCAGTGTCACTTCGGTGGCGTAGTCCACGTTTGTCGCAAGACCCATGAAGCTGCCGGCCCTGGCGCGCGTGGCGCGGTATTCCGGCAGGTAGCGGCCGGCCTGGCGCATCAGCCAGACCGGGGTGGTGTCGGTGGCCTGGCGCCAGCAGGCGCGCAGGAAGCGGTCGTTCTTCAGGGGAGCAAAGGCGCTGGTCATCCGGGGATTGTCGCAGGCCGCGGTGGGCGGGACGCAGCCGGGCGGGTCGACAGCCTTTCAGTCGTCGAGCGTGACCGTGCCCTGCAGACTCAGCTGTGTGAATTCGTCGATCAGGATCGTGACGCGCACCGTCCATTGCCCGCCGGTGGGGATCAGCACCCCATCCGCGCGCCACACCCCGGGACGCACCTGGCTGGCCTGCGCGTGCAAGGCCTCGATGCCGACTGCGCTGTTGGCGAGGGTGTAGCCCACCTGCCTGGCGTCCAGCGCCGCAGATGCACCGTCGCGGATCGATGCCGTGATGGACACCGGCCCGGCGCGGCCGGGCATGAGCTGCAGATCCACCGTGGCCCGGGCGTCGTGCAGCTGCACATGCCGACTCTCCTGCGCTGCGGCCGCGTGGGCCAGCGAGCGCGGCGGCACGGTGAAGCGCCACAGCGCCACCACCGCGAGGATGGCCAGCAACATGGCGGTCTCCACGGCGATGGAGCGCCGCAGGCGCCCTGCGGCGCCGGCTTCGTCCCGCGCCACCGCAACCGTGAGGCGCCAGCGATTGGCCGCGGCCAGCAGCAGCACGAGCGCCACCAGCGCCAGCTTGAGCACCAGCACGCGGCCGTAGTCGGTGCCCGTCAGAGCGGAGAAGTCCCCGAGCTGAATGGCCGCGAGTGTGAGCCCGGTCAGCACCAGCGCGGCCAGCGGGTAGACGATGAGCCGCGAAAAGCGCGCCAGCACGCGCGGGCCGAGGGGACTCCCCGCGCGCAGCGCGCTCGCCAGCGGAAGCAGCGCGCCCACCCAGAGCGCGACGCCCGTCGCATGCAGGAACACGGCCGCCCGCGTCGCCCACTGGGGCGGTGCGGTGCTTGCATGGCCGCTGGCCGCCAGCGCCAGCCCGAGGCCGACGAGCGCCAGCAGACTCGCGGGGCGCGCCGCCTCCGGCCTGCGGACACGGCGGGCAGCGAGCGCCAGGGCCAGGGCGCCCGCGGCGATGCAGAGCGTGACGCCATAGGGACTGCCCACGCCCGTGCGCCAGGCGTGCCAGCCTATGCCCTGCGCCGCGCCCAGCCCCAGCATGTCCGCGCCCTGCAGGCCAGGCGATGCCGCGGCGCTCAGCAGGCCCAGAAGCAGCGCGCCGTCGATGGTGCGCTCCCCCGTGTGCTCCGAACCGACACCGGGGCGTGCGCCTGCCGGGGTGATCCAGGCACTGAAGAAGGCCCCGCCGACACCGACGAACAGGCCGATGTACAGCGCGATCCTGGCGAGCCAGATCGCCGCGGCGAGCGAGCCAGCCATCCCGGCCGCTGCCGATGCCGGCGCAGGCCGGACCGCTGCCGTGCCGACCGAAAACGTCACGACGCCGGCCACCGGGTGGCCGTCGGCGGAGATCACGTGCCAGCTCACGGCGTGAACGCCCCCGCCCAACGTCGGCAGTTGCACGGTGAGCGTGGTGCCACCCGCGTGGACGTCGCGCGGCGCGACCTTGCGCCCATCGGCTTCGACGATCTCGATGCGTGTGGGCGTGACGTCCTCGTCGAAGCGCAGCGTGAGCGCGCCGGGAGCCTGTGAGAGCACGCTGGCGCTCGCGGGCTCGGACTGCACCAGCGACGCATGGGCCCGTGCTCTGGGACTGGCCAGCATCAGCGCCAGCAATGCGGCCAGGAGCAGGAGGCTGGCCGGCCAGGCGCGCAGGCTGCGCGCGTCGGGCGCCGCTGGTGCGTGCGTCACGGCGTTTCCTTCGGCGTCAGGCGCAGGGAGGGTGCCGGCATCTCGAGGTGCCCGTTCTGGCCCGCCGCCGGGATCTCGATCCAGCGCTCCACCCTCTGCCCGCAGGTCTGCACCACCGGAAAATACAGCGGTGTGCCCGGCGCCAGCGTCGAGGCGATCTGGCTGCTGAAGACGAATTCGTCGTAGTAGGCATCGGGCAGCGGGCCGCCCGACCAGGTGATGGTGCGTACCCCGTCGGTCAACTGCGCGCCATGGTAAGCGTAGGCCTGCGCATATTTGCCATGGGTCATCGTGATTTCCCAGCCGGGCTTGGGCTGGGGCTTGACGGCAATGACTCCGGCGGGCATCTGCACGCTCAGCTGCGTCGTGGCCGCGCCCTTGCAGCCGTGCGGTACGCGCAGCACCGCCTTGTAGCTGCCGCCGACCTGCGCCTGCGCGGTCTGCAGTGACACGTGCGCCTGCGCCGCGCCGCCGCACAGGCTGACTGCGGCGAGTGCGAGGGGGGCAGTGAAGGTCCTCATCCCGGTGATTGTGCTTGCGTTCATGATGCTTCACTTTCTTAAAATTGATAGCGCATGCCGGCGTGGATGCTGCGTCCCGTGCCGGAGTAGAAGGTGCTGACGGGTGCGGCCGCGGCATTCAGCACCGGCGCGAAATCAGCCACGTAGCGCCGGTTGGTGAGGTTGCGCAGGTCCACGTAGAAGCTCAGGCCATCGCTGAGCGCCGCGCCGAATCTGAGGCCCAGCAGCGCGTAGCCCGGCGTCCTCATTGTGTTGGCGTAATCGACCCAGGCGCCGCCGGGCACCCAGTCCAGCGTCGGCGTGGCGTAGAAGCCGTCGGCGCGCGTGTAGCTCAGCGCGGTGCGCAGCACGTGGCGCGGCAGTCCGGGGATGGCGTTGCCACCATGCTGCGGGTCGCCTTGGAAGCGGAAATCGCTCCAGTTCCACATCTGGCTGAGCTCAAGACGGTCGCCCGCGTTCTCCGCCACGAGGTTGCGCGCCAGCGTGAGCGAGGCGCCCAGCTCGATGCCCTGGTGCAGCGTGCGACCGGCGTTGAAGGTGGCGGCGGGCACCGTCGGATCGGTCGTGTACTGCAGCATCTCGCCGCGCACCCGCGAGCGGTAGTAGGTGGCGTCCCAACGCAGCGGGCCATGCTGGCCGCGCGTGCCGATCTCGGCCGTCCAGGCGCGTTGCGAGGCCAGCGGCACGAAACGGCTGGCGGCACCGAAGGTCTGCGTCAGATCGGTGAAATCGGGCACGTCTTGGCTGCGGGTGAGGTTGGCGAAAACCTGCACATGCTCGCGCGGCTCCCACAGCAGGCCGATCTTCGGGTTCAGGCCGCTGTACGCCACCCTGTCGGACGCCGCATCCGGGTTGCCGGGCCGCACGCCGTGGTTGATGTAGTCCCGGTCGTGGCGCAGCGCCTTCACGCCCGCGACGAGGGCCAGGCGCGGCGTGACGAAGGTGCGGTTCTCCAGATACGCCTCGACGTTCAGCGCCTTCTGGCGCGCGTCCAGCGTGGGCGCGCCTGCCGCGCCGCCCTGGTTGACGAAGCGCCGCGCCTCGTAGCTGCCGCCGAACACGCGCGCGCCCAGCGTCATCTCGTTGCGGCGGGTGCCCATGTGCCACGCCCGGGTGAAGCGCGGCGCCACGCCCCAGGTGTCGCCGTTCGTCGTTAGCACCTGGAAGATCGGGTGGAACATGTCGGTGTGAATCAGCCAGCTGTTCACGTCGAGCCGGCCGTCACCCAGCGCCACGCTGGTGCGGTTGGCCAGTCGCTGCACGCGCATGTCGCGCGCCTGGTTCTGCGCGACGATGCCCGCCCCGGCCTGGCGCGGATGGCCCAGCGCGTCGGCCAGACTCAGCGTGCCCGGCAGCAATTGGTTGGTGGCGTAGATGCCGAGATAAAAACGCGTTTCGGCCGATGGCCCGAGCCGGTAGCCCAGGTTGCCGTTGAACTGCCCGTAGTTGCCGGTTTCATGCGCGCGCCAGCCGTCGGCGTGCGAGGCGGTGAGGTTGGCCAGCCAGTCCAGGTCGCCTGTCACGCGCGAGATCTGGCCGCTCGTCTGCACGTGGCCAAAGCTGCCGCCCGAGACTTGCACGATGGTGGGCGCCAGCGCCGTGTAGGCCGTGGGCGTGGCGAAGTTGATCGCGCCGCCGAGCGTGGACGCGCCCAGGCCCAGCGCGTTGCCGCCCTTGTAGATCTCGGTCGTGCGCAGGCTCATAGGGTCAATCTCGTAGAGGTCGCCGCTGCCGTCGGCGAGATTGGTCGGGATGCCGTCCTGCAGCAGCTCGATGCCGCGCACGTGGTAGCCGCGCGCAATGCCCGAGCCGCGGATCGACAGGCGCAGCTCCTGTCCGTAGCGGTTTTGCGTGACCACGCCGGGCGCGTCCTGTAGCACGTCGTGCAGGTTGGCCTGGTAGCGATCCAGCAGCGTGGCGTTGTCGATGAAGCCGACCGAGCCGGCGGTCTGCTCGATGGCCTCGCGCTGGCGCGTGACGCTGGGCACGGTGGGTGAGCCCGGTTCGGTATCGGTCACGGTGACCGTGGGCAGCGCCGGCGCCTCGGGCGCCGGGGCGGAGGGCTGTGCGTACGCCCCGACGCAGCACGACGCGGTGAGCACTGCCCGCCATGCGGCTCGCGCGCACGGTGCAGGGGAGGGGATGAACATGAAAATTCCTTGATCGGCCCGGGCGCGCCGATGCGATCGTGCGCAAGGCCCGTGGCATGAAGACACGTGAAACACCACCGCACCCGCGCGGCGCGCGGCGCCCTGCGGCAGCGGTGGAATGCGTGGCGAAGCGGCGGCTTCGCGGCTCAGGCGGCGAAGGCGGGGGGGCCGCGCGGGCCGGGCAGGAGGGCGGGCTTGGTGCCCGGAACGTGGGCCGGGCCGGTCCGCATGAACCGAGCGGCCTTGGCCGTCGCCACCGCCGGTGGCACGGGTGCACCGGGCGCCGCGGCCGCGCCGTGGTGCGTGGCGCAACCCAACAGGCAGCACGGGGCATGTGGACAGGCCGGCTGCTCTGGCGTGGCTGGTGTCCCCGGGGAGGCGTGGCTTTGCGAGCAGATGTCGGAAGCCCATGGCGGCGTGTCCGCGGACGCGAGCGCGGGCAGGGGCGCGAGCGCGACAGCCATGGCGTACAGCAGCCATGCACAGGCGCAGACGATGGCGATCCACCGCCGCCGGATCTCGCGGAATGACGCTCCTGCCCTCAATGTGCCTCCGATGCGTCCATGGTGACAGGGTTTTCCGCGCCGTCGCGGGCCGTGCACCAGGGTGTCGCCATTGTGCGGGAAAAAGCGCGCGCGGGTCGGGATTTGCGCTAAGGTGCGCCGATGCAGCCCGACCTTCCCCGCCCCGAACATCGACAGGCCACACCCGCGATCGACAGCGATCACCCCGGCGTGCGGGCTTTCGCCAGGCAGCACGCCACGGGCGCCAGCGATCGAGAGCGCGCCGTGGCGCTCAACCTCGCGGTGCGCGACGGTTTTCGCTACGACCCCTACCGCATCGACCTGAGCCTGGCGGGCATGCGCGCGAGCTCGGTGCTCGCCCATGGCTACGGCTGGTGCGTGCCCAAGGCGGCGCTGCTCGCAGCCGCGGCGCGTGCGGTGGGTATCCCGGCGCGCCTGGGTTTTGCCGACGTGCGCAACCACCTCTCCACCGAGCGCATGCGCCGCACCATGAGGAGCGACATCTTCTACTGGCATGGCTACACCGAGCTGTGGCTGGACGGCGCCTGGCGCAAGGCCACGCCCGCGTTCAACATCGAGCTGTGCGAGCGCTTCGGCCTGTTGCCGCTGGAATTCGATGGCGTGCACGATTCGCTCTACCACGCGTTCGATCGGGCGGGCCATCGCCACATGGAATACGTGAGCCAGCGTGGCAGCTTCGACGATCTGCCGCTGGCCGAGATCCATGCGGACTTCGAGCGCCTGTACCCGGGCTGGGCGGGGTGGCAAAGCGCGGACTTCCAGGCCGAGGTGCAGCAGGAGACGCCCTCATGACGGCGGGCGTCGCGCCGTCCATTCCCGCCGGCTTCGAGGCCATTGAAATGGGTGGGGCGTTCATGGCCATCAACGGGCCCCTGTTCAAGCGCCGCCGCGATGGAGAATTTGCGCTCGGCCTGCGCATCGAGCCGCGGCATGTGAACCCCATGGCCAACCTGCATGGTGGCATGATGGCGAGCTTCTGCGACATGCTGCTGGTGCTCGTGGCGCACCACCAGAGCGAGGCGCTGCGCGCGCATTTCATGCCGACGGTGAGCCTGCAGCTGGACTACCTCGCCCCGGCGCCGTTGGGCTGCTGGATCGAGGGCGGTGGCCAGCTCCTGCGCACCACGCGTTCGCTGGCCTTCGTGCAGGCGCTGGTCACGGCCGATGGCCAGCCCTGCGTGCGCGCCAGCGGCGTGCTCAAGATCGGCCCGCTGATCGATGAGGTCATGGCGCGCGGGCGCGCGCCGTCGTCTTGAGGGTGCGGCCTTGCCCTAAGATGGATGCTGTTTCTCATGTCCTGCGGGAGCCCTTGATGTCCGATCTGAACACTCTGTTCGAAGCCGCCGTTGCCAACTCCAAACTGCTCACCGAGCGCCCCGACAACGCGACACTGCTCAAGATCTACGCGCTCTACAAACAGGCGACCGAGGGCGACAACGTCGAGAAGAAACCCAGCCTCACCGACCTCGTGGCGCGCGCCAAATGGGACGCGTGGACCAAACTCAAGGGCACGGCCGGCGACGCGGCCAAGCAGCAATACGTCGACCTCATCGAGTCGCTGCGCGAGTAAGGCGACGCGCGCGAGGGACTTGTTCAGCGTTGCCCAAGCGTGGCCAGCCTTGCCTCGCGTTCGTCGCGCGGCAGCTCGGCCAGTTGCTGCACTGCGGCGTGAAAACGCGGCCAGTCGCGTCCTTGCTGGTCAAAGAGCGCGATGAAGGCCGGCACCAGATCGTCGTAGGCGCCCTGGGCACCGAAACTGGCGTTGTTGGCATCGCGCACCCAGCGGTCCGTTGCCGCAAGCTGCTGCGCGCTGCTGCCCTGCGCCACCCAGCGTTCGCGCAGCTGGGCGTAATCGGCGCGAAAGCCTTCCATCGCTTTGTTTTTCATAGCTATCAACGCGCTTGAAGCGGGCGTTGAGGCATGATTTTCTTTGTAAATTTCTGCCAGGCGCGTGCGTGTTGCACGGGTGAGCTTGCGCCACTCGCCACGCCGCACTTCGCTGGCCCGATAGGCCGCCAAGGCCGCAGGCGTCGCATGTTCGGCGAGCCAGCGCTCGGCGCCCAGCCGTCCGACGGCCGTGGCGTAGGACTCGTTGAATGCGGTGTCTCCGGTGGCGTAGACCTTCTGGTGCGCCAATTCGTGCAGCATGAGACGTGCGAAATCGCCCTCGGGCCAGGCGATCCAGGTGGAGAGCAGCGGGTCGCCGCCGAGCCAGTTGCTGTAGCCCAGCGTCGAGTAGGCGGGCACGCCGTAGACGCTCACTTCCAGCCCGGTGGCCGCCAGCGCCGCCGCTTCGGTGCGTGCGTCGGCCTCATGAAAGTAGCCGCGGTAACCCACGCACCCCGCAATGGGAAAGCACCAGGTGTGTAGTCGCAGGGAATAGGGCGGCGCGGCCACGACATTCCACACGGCGGCGCTGCGATGCAGCCGGGTGTAGCGTGTGTAGCTGGCGTTGTCCGGCAGCGCCAGCTCCTCGGTGGCGAAGTGGCGCAGCTGCCGGGCCAGTTCCAGGCGTTCACGCAGGGGTTCGGGTGTCTGGGGGCTGGCAATCCAGTCGGAAATCGGCTCGGCCGCCTGCAGCAGCGCCCAATGCCCGCGCAGCGATTGCCAGTAATAGCCGGCGCTCGTGCAGCCGCCGAGCAGCAGGCAGCACGGCAGCAGAATCAGGAGCAGGCGTTTCATCTGGAAGGGGCGAGGCCGCGCACAATGGAGCCATGCCTGAGATACATGATGCCGCGGGTCTGTTCCGCGATGACCGGGGTTGCGCGCGTTGCGCCTGGTGCGCGGCCACGCCGCTGTACCGGCACTACCACGACGAGGAATGGGGCTATCCCGTCGCCGATGATCGGCGCCTTTTTGAAAAGCTCTGTCTCGAAGGCTTCCAGGCGGGGCTGAGCTGGCTCACCATCCTGAACAAGCGCGAGGCCTTTCGCGCCGCCATGGCGAATTTCGAGGCCGAGGAACTGGCGCGTTTTGGCGCGGCCGAGGTGAAGCAGCTCCTGGCCAACGCGGCCATCGTGCGCCATCGCGGCAAGATCGAATCGGCCATCCACAACGCGCGCCAGGTCCTTCTGATGCGGGCCGAGTTTGGCTCGTTCGCGGCTTACGTCTGGCGCCATGCCGAGCAGGCGGCGCAGGCGCGGCCCGAACGCATCACGGCCGCGCAGCTGCGCACCATGACCACGTCGCCCGCGTCGCAGGCCCTGTCTCGCGATCTGAAAAAACGCGGCTTCACCTTCGTCGGTCCGACGACGATGTATGCCTTCATGCAGGCCATGGGCCTGGTGAACGATCACGTCGAAGGCTGCGCCGCGCGCGAGCGTGCCGACGCGGCGCGCGCCGCGTTTGTTCTTCCACGATCGAGATGAGGGGCGCGGCGCTGCAGGCGGGCGATCAGCCGCCCGCGTGCGTGCGCTTGCCGGGATTCTTCTTGTAGTGGGTGTGTGAGCCGCGCTCCAGGCTGGTGCGCTGGCCGCCGCCGTTCTTGACCCGCGGCATGCCGGGCATGGGAGTGGGACGGGGCGTGCGTTGACGGTCGGCTTCGGTGACGATTTTGTTGCCCATGGTGCTTGGCTCGTACAAGAGTGAGTTGGCTGAAAACCCTCTATTAGGCCATAGTTGGCAAGGCCGGGTGCCTCCTGCGCCGCGCTGCACCAGTGGTCGCACATGCCCACATCCGGCCTTTCCGCCGGGACGCCCCGATACCACGCCCACGGCCCACGCTCCTTTCAGGCACCAGCACCGCATCCAATTCATCGAGGTGGGGTGCGCATGCTGCAGGCGCAGGTCGAGCAGCGCCGTTTCCTGCCGCTCAGGGAGCGGAACGTGAAAAGTGGGACTCCGTGCGCAAACCTGGGACGCTTGACCATGAAATGGCGTCTCGCGCTCCGACGCCCGGCCCTACACTGAACTTGCGCATCGGTGTGGCCGCGCCTGAGGCAACGCTGAACAAGCCCCTTGCGCGCTGCGCATTCCCGCCTGGGGCGGTCTGCAGCGTTGCAAATCCGCGCGGCAGCTGTGGCTGTCGCTGTGGTTCGCGCCTTGCATTCCACTGCCCATGCAGGGCATGCCCTAACGCGGAGACTTATTCAGCGTCGCCCTGAGCGGGGTTGATCGCGGGCCGGCCTCAGAACAAGGGCCGGCCGCGCAACATCGGTGTGGCAAACAACCCGTTCGACTCTGCCGACACCATGAACCTCCCGTACCTCCTGCGTCCACTGGCGCCAGTCGCCCTGACCCTCGGCCTGCTCACGGCTTGCGGCGGGAACGGCGACGCACCGTCCCTGCATCCCGTGGTGCCCGCTGCGGTGCAGCAGGCGGTGGCGCAGCTCGACACCCTGGTGCCGCAGCTCATGGCGCGCACCGGCGTGCCGGGCGTGGCGGTATCGGTGGTCTACGGGGGGCAGACGCTGTACGCGCGTGGCTTCGGCGCGCGCAAGCTGGGCGAGAGCGCACCGGTGGATGCCGACACCGTGTTCCAGCTCGCCTCGGTATCCAAGTCGATTGGCTCCACGGTGATGGCCGGCCAGATGCCGGGCAGCGCGGTGAACAGCCCGATCGACTGGAACACGCCGATCCAGCAGCTGCTGCCCGACCTTGAGCTTGCATACGCCGACCCCACGCTCAACGCGCGCCTGACGCTGGGCAACCTGTACGCCCACCGCTCGGGTCTGCACGACCACGCGGGCGATCGTCTGGAAGACCTGGGCTACAGCCGCGCCGAAGTCCTGCAACGTCTGCGCTGGGCCAAGCTGGAGTCTTTCGGCAGTTACTTCTACACCAACTTCGGCCTCACCGCCGCCGCCGAGGGCATGGCACGCGCCATGGGTGCCGACTGGGCCACGCTGTCGGAGCGCACGCTCTACCAGCCCCTGGGCATGGCGCACACCAGCTCTCGCTATGCCGACTTTGTTCTGCAGGGCAACCGCGCCTGGGGCCATGTGCAGATCGGCGTCACCTACGACAGCTACGGGGCCCAGCCGGCGCAGTACGAAGTGCAGGACCCGCCGCGCCAGCCCGACGCGCAATCGCCTGCTGGTGGCGTCAGCTCGACGGCCGCCGACATGGCGCGCTGGATGACGCTGGTGCTCGACCAAGGCCGGTGGCAAGGCAAGACGCTGCTCAGCCGCAAAGCGCTGGAGGCCGCGACGACGGCGCAGCCCGGCGGGCGCTACGGCTATGGCTTCAATGCCGGACCCGACCTGCACGGCCACCCCAGCCTGTCGCACAGCGGCGGGTTCGCGCTGGGCGCGGGCACATCCTTCGTGTTGTGGCCCGAGGCGGGCTTGGGCATCACGGTGCTCACCAACGCCCAGCCGCGCGGACTGGCCGAGGCCATCGCCCTGGCCTTTGGCGAGCAGGCGCTGGGCGACGTGCCTGCTGGCGCGCCCAGCCGCTATTGGCTGGACTTCATGCAGCCGCAGATGCACGAGCTTTACAAGCCCGAGGGGGAACTGGCGGGTCAGCCGCCGCCGGCCCGTCCCGCACCGCCGCAGCCGTTGGTCGGCTACACCGGCCGCTACACCAACGCCTATTACGGCGACGCGCAGATCAGCCTGAGCGCCGACGGCGCCGCGCTCGAGCTCGCGATCGGCGCGCCGCCGCTGCGCTACGCACTCCGCCACTGGGACGGCGACGAATTCGCTTTCGACCTGATGGGCGAGAACGCCCCGCGTGGCTCGGTCTCGGCGGTGCGCTTCGCCCCGGGCGAGATGCGCATCGAATATTTCGGCCGCGACGTGACGCAAGGCCGGTTCACCCGTTTGCCCTGACAACAAGGAGAGTTCCATGTTTCAACGCATCCACGCCGGGTTGGTCGTCCTGATCACTGCGGGTCTGCTGGCCGCCTGCGGTGGCGATGGCGGCGACGCTCCCGGCGTCAGTGCCGATGTCAGCATGCGCATCCACATGCTGGCGGCACCCGCAGGCCGGTTGCTGCCGGGCGCTTCGCCGCAGGACTGGACCTTGGAGCTGGAACGGCCGCAACCCAATACTTTCTGGTTCGAGGACCGCCCTGGCCGCGCCAGCGGCGAGCAGGCCCTGGGCGATTTCCTGGGCGCCGCCTGGGAGCAGACCTACGGCGACATCGAACCGCACGCCACGCTGCATTTTCAGCAGGCGGGCGCGCTGCAGGCGATCTACGCCCGCGTGTCGCGCCCGGTGTATGACGCACAGTCAGGTCAGTTGCGCGTGCCGGTGTTCATCCTGGCCAACTCCGTGATCGCGATGGACGGGGCCCAGGCTCTCGGCAGCCCGCTGCTGGAGGTGCTGAACAACGCCGTCGATGACCGGGAGGTCGCTTCCTACATCCAGCATGCCGGTCAGGCGACGATCGTGCCCGAGGGCACCGCCGGCCACTACCGCCTGACCCTGCAGAACACCACCGGCCGCACGCTGATGGTCGACAACGCCCCGGGTCAGTACCACGACAGCCGCGGCGTAGCCGAGTTCAGCGCTGGCTGGAGCAAACGATTCGCCGATCACGCGCCCAATGCCGCCGTCTACGGCACCACGGCCGCCGGCGCGACCTGGCTGTACTTCTTCACCCTGGATGCGCCACAGTTCGACGCCGCGACCAACACGCTCAGCTACAGCGCCACCGCGCTGGGCGAGGGCCCCGCCGCCGCGCTGACCTTGGAGCAGGTTGCGCTCAATATCGACTCGGGTGCGTTCTCGCGCTTCCCCGACCTGGGCAAGGGCACGGCCTATCAGGCGTTCGGCCAAGGCTACGACCCGTCCACCGCCAACACCACCCGCATCTACTTTGGCAGCGATCCGGCACGCAAACAGTTCGGTGCGCTGTGGGGTACGCAGTCTTACCTGCAGCAGCCCTGCCAGCCCAACTGCCGAGACGATCTGCAGACCATGAAGGACATGGGCATCAACCTGGTGCGCGTCTACGACTGGGACCTGCGCAACGACCATCGTCCCTTTCTCGACCGTGCACAAAGCCTGGGCATCAAGGTGATCGTGCCGATCAGCAACTGGCTGGTGAACAACCGGCAGTTCTGGGACGAGCAGATCCGCGACTATCTGAAACCAGGCAACTTCGCCAGCACCAGCGGTGGCGGCAAGCCCGACTGGCATCCCGCCATCGCCGGCATCACCGTCTCCAACGAGTTGGACCAGGAAATCCCGCGCGACGGTGGTGCCGCCTACCGAAGCGCCATTGACTTGACCGTGCGCTTGCTGCAGGAGGCTGAGCGCCAAGGTTTCGGCAAGAGCATGCACGTGGGCATTCCGGTCACCTTCGCACAGCGGCCGGGCGTCGCGGCGCCAGCCTGGGATCTGTTCGACCAGTTCGCCAACAAGCCTGAACTGGCGCCCTACCGTGCCCAGCTCATGCTGAACCCGAACTCCTACAACGAAGGCAAATTCCTGTTTGGCGACACACCCTCCGACCCGGCCGGCTGGATGCAGAAGACCTACGCGCGCTACAACCTGCCGGTGGTGTTCACGGAACTGGGTATGGATCGCGTGCAGCGGCCGGACTCGGTGGCGGTGGTGCGCGAGCAGCTGCAGCGCGGCCTGGCCTACCAGCAGGCGCATCCGCAGCAACTGCTCGGCTTGGTTCACTTCATGTTCGACAACAAGGTCTGGAAGCAGTCGGCCAACGGCGCGCCCGAAACCGACACCGAGGGCGCCTACGGCGCGTTCCGCCACGGCGCCACTCTCATGACCCTGCAGACCGTGAACGCCGATTACGAGTGGTACAACGGCGACACGCAGGTGAACGGCAGCTTCGTGATCGACAAACTGGAGCCCACGGCCACCTGCGCGCCGGTGGTTGAGACCTATCAGGGCACGTTCGCGTGCACGCAGTGAACCGTGCCATGACCACGAACGATCCACCCATCCCCATGCGCGGCGCCTGCCGTTTCGAGCCCTTGTCCAGCGCGCGCTGGCCCCGTCGGCGCCTGCTCCAGTGGGCCGGGACCGGCGCCTTGCTGCCGCTGCTGCCAGCCTGCGGTGGTGGCGATGATCCTCCCGATGCCGAGCACCTGGCCGAGGCGATTGACTGGGGCAAGCAGGCCATCGGGCAGGCGCTGCAGAGCACCGAGACCTCGGCCATCTCGGTCGCGCTGATGACCGAGGCCGGCGTGATCTGGCAGCAGGCCTTCGGCATGGCCGACCGTGCCGCCAGCCTGGCCGCTACGACGCAGACGCGTTTCAACGTCGGCTCGGTCAGCAAGGTGGTGGCGGCGCTGGCCGCCATGATCCTGTGCGACCGCGGCCAGCTCAGCCTGGATGCGCCCATCGCGCCGAGCCTGCCCGGCTTCACCATGTTGTCGCAGGGCTACCGCCGCATCACGCTGCGCCACCTGCTCAGCCACTCGTCGGGCCTGCCGGGCACCGATGCGCGCAACGTGTTCAGTTTCGCGCCCATTCCCGGCTATGCGCAGGACGGCGAACAAGGCCTGGCCTACTACCACCTCAAGCACGAGCCGGGCGAGCTGGCGGTGTACTGCAACGATGGCTTCACGATGGTCGAGTTGCTGGTGCTGGCCGCCACCGGCTTGCCCTACGCGCGTTTCGTGCAGCAGGAAATCTTCACGCCGCTGGGCATGGATCGCACGGAAATCCCGTTACAGCCTCTCGCCTCCGGCGCCTACGTCCACGCCTACAGCGGCGGGCAGCGCATGGGCCAGGAGTTCGTCAATGCCCACGCCACGGGCGGCGTGGCCTCGACGCCGGCCGACATGATGAAGCTGGCCGCCCTGTTTCTGAATGAGGGTATCCATGAGGGTCGGCGCATCGTCTCCGCCGCAGCCGTGCGCGAGATGGGCCGCGACCAGAGCGCCGACCTGCGTATCAACCCCAGCCCGGAATGGCGCTGGGGTCTGGGCTGGGACAACGTGCGCCAGCTTGGCCTGGCCGGGGCCGGCATCGACGCCTGGACCAAGAACGGCGGCACCACGTTCTTTGCCTCCGAGTTCTTCGTGCTGCCGCGTCAGCGCATGGCGCTGTTCATCAGCGGCTCCAGCCACACCTACGGTTCGCTGCCGATCGCCGAAGGCATCCTGCTGCGCGCGCTGCGGCGCACCGGGGCCATCGCCAAGCTGCCGTCGCCGCTCGTGCTCACCCCGCCGCCTTCGGCGTCCAGCCCGCCTGACACGGCCGGGCTGGAAGGCGTTTTCGGCAGTTCTCAGGCCCCGTTGAAGGTGCGTGCCAGCGGTGCTGCCGTCGACCTGCTGGAGTGGAAGCAGGGCGCCTGGCAGCCGCTGGCGCAGGGGCTGACGCTGCGCACCGACGGCTGGTGGTGGAGCGAGGCGCGGTCGGCGCCGTGCTACCGCTGGATCCAGGCCGGTGGCCTGGACTATCTGATGCGCCGATCCACCGGTGGCTCCGGCCACTACCAATACGTCCTTCCATTGGCCCAGCGCTTGGCGCCGCTGGCCACCGAGCTGCCTGCTGGCTGGCGCGCGCGCATCGGTAGCCGCTGGCAGCCCATCAACGAATCGCCCGAATCCACCGCGCCAACCGAGCTGCAGATCACCACCCTCGATCTGCTGCCCGACCTGCCCGGCTACGTGTTGTGGGGCGGCACCCAATTGCTGGTTGCCGACAGCGACGACCACGCCGGCATGGCCGTCAAGGTGCCCGGAAACAATGGCCGCGATCTGGACGAACTGCATGCCGAAATGCACGACGGTCAGGAGCTGCTGCGCACCGGCACCCTGCTGTATCGACGACTGTCCTGACCGGAGCAACGCGGTGCCGGACTCGCCGGGCATGGGCCGTTCGGCGCGCAGATGCCAGTTGGGAACCGCCAGAATTCACGCCGCCTTGGCTCGCGCCGTGGGCAACGTCCGCCTCGTGTGGCGGCTGGCCAATCGCATCGGCGACATCGCCGTGCTGCACGGGGCCATGTACTGTTCGCGCGGCGCGCAGTAAGCTACCCATCTTTGCGTGCTGCCATGCTATACAGATTCAAATCCCGCGCCACGTCCGACCTCATCATGCTCGAGCCCGTGGGGCGGCGGGTGCTGCAGATCGTCGGCAAGGCGCCTGACGACGCTCACGGCATCATCACGGTCGAGCAGATCCCCGCGGCCATTGCCGCGCTGCAGAAGGCCGTGGACGAGGAAGAGGCGGGTCAGGCGGCACCCGGGGGCCAGGCCGCCGATGATGCGGCGGAAGAACCGCGGGAACCCAGTGAGCGCATCTGGTTGCGCCAGCGCGTGGCGCCGTTCATCGATATGCTGCAGATCAGCGCCGCTCAAGGTCGTGAGGTGACCTGGTAACGCACGGGCATCAACGGAAAAACCCGGAGGGTGAATCCCGCCAAATCGTAACGCAGTGTGTCTCGAAAAACCGCGGGCAACAAGTGTCAGAATCACGACTTGCCGCTGCCCTGAGTGAGGGCGTGGCTTGATCAGATAACCGTCCTGCTGGATGCGCGGGACGAGCCCCTGGGCGCGGGGTCGGCTTCTCCAGGAGATCGAGGAGGAAGGCGACCGGTGTACGCCTGATCGGGGTTCGGGGCGCATCCGGCGTTCTCTCTTTTGTGGAGCCCCCTCGCCATGCAACGTGAAACCACCGATCTCGCCCCCAACCTGAGCGCCCAGCCCATCAGTCTGGATGTGCTCAGCGAAAAATATTTCAAGAATGGCGAGCAGACGGTGGATGAACTCTACGCGCGCGTGGCGCGTGCGCTCGCGTCCGTCGAAAAGCCCGAACTGCGCGAGACGCTGGAGGCGCGCTTTCGCGAGAACCTGCAGGCCGGTGCGATCGGCGCCGGCCGCATCATGAGCGCGGCCGGTACGGACATCCAGGCCACGCTCATCAACTGTTTCGTGCAGCCCGTGGGGGATTGCATCCAGGGCGTGGATGACGAAGGTTTTCCGGGCATCTACGAGGCCCTGCGCGAGGCGGCCGAGACCATGCGCCGTGGTGGCGGCGTAGGCTACGATTTTTCCCGCATCCGTCCGCGTGGCGCCGAGGTCAAGGGCACGCACTCGATGGCCTCGGGCCCGTGCTCGTACATCAACGTGTTCGACCAGTCGTGCTCGACGGTGGAGAGCGCGGGCGCGCGCCGCGGCGCGCAGATGGGGGTGCTGCGCATCGACCATCCGGACGTGCTCGATTTCATCACCGCCAAGCGCACGCCGGGGCGCTGGAACAATTTCAATGTGTCCGTGGGCGTGCCCGATGCCTTCATGCAGGCCGTCGAGAGCGACGGCCCTTGGGATCTCGTGCACAAGGCCCGGCCGGGCGCCGAAGTGATGCGCCAGGGTGGCCACCAGCGCGCCGACGGGCAATGGGTGTACCGCACGGTGCGCGCGCGCGAGCTCTGGGACACGATCATGCAGTCGGCCTACGACTTTGCCGAGCCGGGCATCCTGTTCCTGGATCACATCAACACCGACAACAACCTGAGCTACACCGAGCGCATCAACGCCACCAACCCCTGCGGCGAGCAGCCGCTGCCTTCCTACGGCTGCTGCGACCTCGGCCCCATCATCCTCACGCGTTTCGTGCGCCATCCGTTCGGCTTTTCGGGTGAGGCCGGCTTTGATTTCGAGCGTTTCGCGCAGGTCGTGGCCACGCAGGTGCGGGCGCTGGACAATGTGCTGGACGTGACCTACTGGCCGCTGGAGCAGCAGCGCGCCGAGGCGGCGGCCAAGCGGCGCATCGGCGTGGGCTTCACCGGCATGGGCAATACGCTGGCGATGCTGGGGCTGCGCTACGACCGCCAGGAGGGGCGCGACATGGCGGTGCGCATCGCCGAGTGCATGCGCAACAGCGCCTATCGCGCGTCGATCGAACTGGCCAAGGAAAAGGGCGCGTTCCCCAGGTTCGAAGCCGACGGCTACCTGGCTCATGGCACCTTCGCCAGCCGCCTGCCGCAGGACATCCAGCACGACATCCGCGAGCACGGCATCCGCAACAGCCACCTGCTGTCGATTGCGCCCACCGGCACGGTGAGCCTGGCGTTCGCCGACAACGCCTCCAACGGCATCGAGCCGCCGTTTTCCTGGACCTACACGCGCAGGAAGCGTGAAGGCGACGGCACGATGAGCGAGTACACCGTCGAGGATTACGCCTGGCGGCTGTACAAGACCCTGGGGGGCGATGTGAACCACCTGCCCGCCTACTTCGTCAATGCGCTGGAGATGTCCGCCTCGGACCACGTGGCCATGATGGAGGCGGTGCAACCCTACGTCGACACCGCCATCTCCAAGACGGTGAACATCCCGGCGGACTACCCCTACGATGATTTCAAGGGCCTGTACCTGCAGGCCTGGCACTCCAGGCTCAAGGGCTTGGCCACCTACCGACCCAACGCCATCCTGGGCGCGGTGCTTGAGGTGCCCGCGAAGAAGGAAGCCGATTCCGGCGCACCGGCCGTGGTGCAGGAGCCGACGGCCCCAGCCGATCCCATGCGGTCCGTGATCGAGAGCCGCCCCAAAGGCGGTCTGCCCGCGGTGGCCGAGAAGGTCGAATACTGGACGCAGGAAGGCCACAAGACGCTGTATCTCATCGTCTCCTTCCTGCCGATCGATGATGGCCATGGGGGCCTGGTCGATCGCGCGATCGAGTTCTTCATGCCGGTGGGCCAGAGCAACGAGTCGCAGCAGTGGATCACGTCCAGCATGCGTCTGCTCTCGCTGGCTGCGCGCGGCGGCTTTCTGGAGCGGGCGCTGTCGGACATGCGCAAGGTCGCATGGGACCGTGGCCCGGTGCGTCTGGGCAGCTATGCCAAGGCCGATGGCACGCTGGTGCCGTTGTGGCACGACTCGGAAGTGGCGGCGCTGGCATACGCCATCCAGAACATCCTGGCCCGACGCGTCGAGGCGCCGCGCCAGCAGGAGTTGCCGCTGGAACAGCCCGAGGCTCCGCGCAGTCTGCCACCCGCGATGGCCGGCAAGAAGTGCTGGGAGTGCGGGGCGCACGCAGTCATCCGCAAGGACGGCTGCGACTATTGCACGCAGTGCGGCGCGCTGGGCAGTTGCGGCTGAAGCCGCGCGCCGTGCGGCGCCCCTGATCGAGGTGGGGGCGCTCAAGCTGCGTTATCGTCGCGCGATTCACATGACGAACGGATTTTCATGATTTCGTGCAATTTGTCGGCTGCGCAGCGTGCGGTCGTGGGGCTGTGCCATGAGTGATGTCGCACCTTCCCGGACCGGGCCCGACCCCCATTGGCGTTTGCGCTACACCGTTCTGGCGCCGCATCGGCTCGGGTTTTCGCTTGCGGTCGTCGTGCTGCTGGCCGCCAGCCTGTGGTGGGCGCTGGTGCAGATCGACCGCTCCACCGGCGCGCTGGGGCTGCCCGCGGCCGCGCCGGCATTCCTCACCCATGCGGCGGTGATGAGCTTCGGCTTCATGCCCTTGTTCTTTTCGGGTTTCCTGTTCACCGCCGGGCCGAAATGGCTGAACGTGCCGCCGTTGTCCGTGGCGCAAATCCAGAAGCCGCTCATTTTGCAGTGCGTCGGCTGGCTGGTCTGGCTGCTGGGCGGACTGGCCAGCCAGGGCGTGGCGCTCGTGGGCCTGGCCGTGGCCTGGCTGGGCCTGGTCTGGATGTCGCTGCTCTACGCCGGCCTGGTGCGCGCCAGCAAGGCGCCCAATCAGCTGCACGGCAAGATGGTGCGCGCCGCATTTTTCGTGGGCTGCATCAGCGTGGCGGCGGTGGGGCTGAGCATGGCGGCGGGGCGCGATGACCTCGCGCGGGCCTGGGTGCTGACGGGGCTGTGGGGTTTCGTCGGCGTGGTCTTCATGACGGTGGCGCACCGCATGATCCCCTTCTTCACGCATGGCAAGATTCCAGGGGTCGAGGCCTGGCGCCCCGCCGGGGTCATGGCGCTGCTGGCGGTGGCCGTGGGCGCGCAGGCGGTGTTCATCTGGCTCGGCATCATCTCGTGGCCGCCCGAGCTGGCCACCACCGGCCTGTGGGTGCGCGGCGCGTACGAATGGGCGATGGGTTTCGCCTTGCTCTGGCTCGTGGTGCGCTGGGGATTGATTCCGGCACTCAAGATTCCGCTGCTGGGCATGCTGCACATCGGCTTTCTCTGGCTGGGCCTGGCCAATCTGATTGCGGGCACCGCCGACTGGTGGAGCGCTGCGGCACAGGCGCCAATGTGGCACCTGGCCGCGCTGCACGCCTTCACCATGGGCTGCCTCGGGTCGCTGATCCTGGCCATGGTCTCGCGCGTGGCCGCGGGGCACAGCGGCCGCCCGCTGGAAGCCGGGCCGTTGGTGTGGGGCCTGTTCCTGCTGCTTCAGGCCACCGTGGTGGTGCGTGTCGTCGCGGCTTTGCCGATTTCCGCGGCGGCCGCGCTGCTGACACTGGCGGCCGTGCTGTGGCTGGCGATCATGGGCCTCTGGGGCCTGAGGTTGCTCGGTTGGTGGGGGCGCGTGCGCATCGACGGCAATCCGGGGTGATGGCACTCCTTGATTGAGAGCTGCTCACGCCCTATGAATGGGCGTTGCAGCCTCAAGACAGCTGAACCTCAGTGCAGCACGACGGGGTTTTGGGCGAGCCCCGCGTAGCCGTCCAGCGTGGCTTCCACCTCGTCTTGCGAGGGGGTGTTCTGCTGCCAAGCCATGATCTGCTGCTGGAACAGCTCGGCCCAGGAGCCGTCCAGGTAGACTTCCTTGCCCGAGCGCTTGTCCACGATTTCAAAACCGTGGCGCAGCAACTGCGGCACGGGCGCCTCGTCCGACGTGCCTTCTGGCGCATTGGGCGCATCGGGCAAGGGCAGCATGTGGACCACCACGAAGGATTCCGAGTCGTAGAGCATGTGCATGGTGTTCCTCCTGTCACTACGGCTTGAGATGGCGGTGATTCGCAAGGCTTCAAGACCATGACAGTATTCCATGAATCCGGCCGGGACGTGTCCTGTCACGGCGTTTCGTGACCTCTGAGTTGCAAATCGACCCAGTCACCACCGCCTTGAGACAGGCGGATGCGCACCGGCAGATAGCTCAGCCCGGTGCCCAGCCACAGCTCGTCGGTCTGGTCGTCGCCATCCTGGGGCAGGCGCTGCAGCTTGAGCGCGGGGGTGTCACCGGCCGGCAGATGCAGCACCTCTGGCCCCTGCACCTCGAAAGTCCAATGATCGACGCGGCGCACCCCCACGGTCTCGAAGCGGATTCGGGTGCCCTGCGGATAGTCTTGCGGCGCCGCCGCGATCAGCGCGCCAAGTTGCACGAAGACGCTGAGCCGGTCCTGGGCATCGTCGCCGATGTCGGCCGCAGCCGTGGCGCCGTCGCTGAACCGCACGCGATGCGTTTCAAAATCCAGTTGCGCGGTGCGCTCCTTGCGTGCCTCGTCGGTGAAGCGCTCGGGCCGCAGCCCGCGTGCGGTGACGAGCCCCTGACTTTGCTGCGCGCGCGAGCCGAGAAACAGCATGCTGATGCTTTGACGAAGCTGGTAGTGCGTGCCATCGGTTTTCCAGACCAGCTCGCCGCGGGCGTGGTAGTCGAACCCTTTGACACGCCCCGAGACTTCAAACGCAAGCCGTGTGGGTGGCGGAAGGCGCAGGGGCGGTGGCATGGGCGCCGGCGCCGGTGTGGCCACGCTGTCGGCGTGTGTCGTGGCGGGCGTCGCGGGGACCTTTTCCTGCGCGAGAGGCGTAGCCTCGCTCGCCGGTGCCGGTTCTGGTGCCGGTGGTGAATCGGCCACGCGCGCGGGGGCTGAGGTGTCGGGGCTGCGCGCAGCCATGTCGGCCAGCCAGCGTTCGTAGTCGTCGAGCGGGGTGTCTGCCCGGGTTCCCGAAGACCCCTGCGGCGGGGGCGCGGGGGTGACGGAGCCGGGCCCTGCGGTGGCCGTGCTCGTGCGTGCGGCAGGCGCGCGCGCCGATGCCGCGCGGCGCCGCGGGGGGGCGGAGGGTTTCGCCGTGGGGCGCTGCGCGTGCGCAGCCGGTTCGTCCCTGGGCGATGGGGCGCGAGCGGTCGGCAAGACGCGGGTGTGCAGCACGCGGTCGGCCACGGCGGGAGCGTGCGCCACGGGCAGCGACAGGGACTGAAGCGCCCACAGATGCAGGGCCAGGACGGCGGCGCCCAGCAGCCAGAGGGCGTGGCGCGGCATGGCGGGCGCTACGATGCCGGATGAATTCATGAACACACGAGGCAGGCAGGCCGCTCGCGCAGGCCCTGCCCGCATGAGGAGCAACAATGAAACTGGCGACGATGCGAGACGGCTCGCGTGACGGGCAATTGGTGGTGGTCTCGCGCGACCTGACGCAGGCCCATTATGCAAGCGGGGTGGCCAACAGCGTGCAGCAGGTGCTGGAAGACTGGAATTTCCTCGCGCCTGAGCTGCAGGACCTCTACGCCGAGCTCAACGCCGGCCGCGCGCGCCATGCGTTCGCGCTGGATACGGCGCAGTGCCTGTCGCCACTGCCGCGCACCCATGGCTGGTTCGTTGGCTGCCCCTATCCCAGTCACCTGGAGCGCTGTGCACGAGAGAAAGCGCCAGCCTGGCGCCAGGAACCAGGCGGGGCGTTTCTGGCGCCCACCGCGACATGGGCCTGCGCCGGCGTGACGGACCTTGATTTTTCGGCCGGTCTTGCGGTGATCACCGGGGATGTGCCCCGCGGCTGCGCACCCGAGCAGGCCGTGGAGAGGGTGCGCCTGTTCGCCTTGGCGCTTACGCTGGCGCAGGCGGGCAGCGGCCGTGCGTGTGCAGGCACGTTTGCGCCCGTGGCCGTCACTCCCGATGAACTGGGTGAGGCGTGGCGCGCCGCGAAGGCCCACCTGACCGTGCAGGTGCAGCTCAATGGCCGCAAGTTCGGTCTGTGCGACACCGGTGCCGACATGGCGCAGGACTTTGGTGCATGCATCGCGCAGAACGCACAGGCGCAGGGCATGAGCGCGGGCAGCATCATCGGCGCCCTGCCGGTGAGCTCTGCCGACGCGGCGCGCGGCTTCTGCTCGCTGCGCGAGCGCCGCTGCACCGAGGCTGCGCAGGATGGGGAGGCGACCACGCCCTGGCTGCAGGCGGGCGACGAACTGCGTGTGCAGGCGCGCTCGGCCACGGGCGACGCACCGCTTTTTGGCGCGATTCATCTGCAATTGAGCTGACACCGCGCCGCGCACGCGAAGCAGCCGACGACGTCCAGGCCGCAGAGGCTCCTAGCGCCGATCACGACCGCGCCGGTAGTGTTCCGGGGGGGTGTCCCATCCGCCCTGGACGAAGACCCACTGGTTGCCGCGTTGCTGCCACTGGGGCTGGTGGTAGGCGTGGCCCCTGCGCATGCGCACCCACCGGCCGGGAATCCAGACATAGGCGTGACGGTGCCACTCCCAGTGACCCTGCGACCAGACCATGCCGTGGCGTGCGCGAGGCATGGCTTCGTAGCGCGGGGGCGGCGGAGGAGGCATCACCAGCACGGGTGCGGCGGGAATGACTCCGGGGCCGCTCTGGATGACGACCGTGGCGCTGGTTGCGGCCTGCGCCGCTCCGGCCAGGGCCAGCGTGAGCACGGCGACGAAGGGAATGAGACGGTGCATGAGGTGCTCCTGCATGATGCGATCGGGGCTCATCATCCGCCCCCAAGGTCAAGCACGCGGATGATTTGGGTTTCGGCAAGCGCTCATATTGTGTGCAAATGCTAGCGTATCCCGCGGCTGACGGCCCTGCCTTGGTGGCTGCGGAGCGGGCGAAGATTTTATGGCGCGGTGTTCATGGCCTTCGAGCACGATTGGGCGTCTGCGCCCGTCCGTCAGACGCCTGAGGCCTTGCGCGCCGACAGTTGCGCCAGGTAGCGCTCGGTCGCGTCACGCGCCAGCGCCACCGAACCCAGTGACAGGCCCTGGTCGTCGGTCACGATGGCAAAACTCATGTCCACGTAGAGCTTGCGCCCGCTCTTGTGCAGGCCGCGCGTGGTGCGCACCTCGTGGCTGGTCGTGCCGCCATGGGCCATGGCACGGTTGAAGCCGCGCCAGTGCGCTTCGCGCAGATGCTCGGGAATGATCAGATCCACACTGCGCCCCAGCGCCTCTTCGGCGCTGAAGCCGAAGAGCGCGGCGGCCATCGCGTTCCAGACGCGGATCACGCCGTGCGCGTCGATGAAGATGAGCGCATCGCCCGCGTCCAGGACGATGCGCTCCCACGGGGGGGCGGCGGCGTGCTCGGTGCTCATGCCCGGCATTGTCATCGAAGGGCGATGACCGCGCACCACCCGGGGTTCCAACAGATCCTGTCGTGTGCGGTCCGACCCCTTATCCGGCGTCGGCCACCGGCTGTCAGACGCCGCGCGCGCGGTCGGCCTTGAAGCGTTGGCGCCACGCGCCGAACGTGCCCTGATCGAGCGCGTTGCGCATCTCCTGCATGAGGTGGAGGTAGTAGTGCAGGTTGTGGATGCTCGCGAGCATGGGCCCGAGCATCTCGCCGCAGCGGTCCAGGTGGTGCAGGTAGGCGCGCGAAAAGCCGCCGCGTCCGCCCTCGGCCCAGCTCACGCCGGCTTCTCCCGCGCAGGCGTGGCAAGTGCAGGTGGGGTCGATCGGCTGGTGATCGAGCCTGTGGCGGGCGTTGCGGATCTTCAGGTCGCCATGGCGGGTGAACAGGGTGCCGTTTCTCGCGTTGCGCGTGGGCATGACACAGTCGAACATGTCCACGCCGCAGGCGACGCCTTCGACCAGGTCCTCGGGCGTGCCCACGCCCATGAGGTAGCGCGGCTTGTGGGCCGGCAGGCGGTGCGGGGTGTGCGCCATGATGCGCAGCATGTCCTCCTTGGGCTCGCCGACCGAAACGCCGCCGATCGCATAGCCGGGAAAATCCATGGCCGTGAGCGCGTGCAGCGATTCCTCGCGCAGGGCCTCGTACATGCCGCCCTGCACGATGCCGAAGAGCGCGTTGGGATTGGCCAGGCGCGCGAATTCCTCCTGCGAACGCCGGGCCCAGCGCAGGCTCATTTCCATGCTCTTGCGGGCATCCTGCTCGCTCGTCGGGATGCCGCCGGTTTCGTACGGCGTGCACTCGTCGAGCTGCATCACGATGTCCGAGTTGAGCGTGGTCTGGATCCGCATGCTCACCTCGGGCGAGAGAAAGAGCTTGTCGCCGTTGACGGGCGAGGCGAAGTGCACGCCGTCCTCGGTGATCTTGCGCATGGCGCCCAGGCTCCAGACCTGAAAACCCCCGGAGTCGGTGAGGATGGGCTTGTCCCATTGCTCGAAGGCGTGCAGGCCGCCGAAGCTTGTCACCACGTCCAGCCCTGGACGCATCCACAGGTGGAAGGTGTTGCCCAGGATGATTTGCGCCTGCATCTCGTGCAGGCTGCGCGGCATCACTCCCTTGACGGTGCCGTAGGTGCCCACGGGCATGAAGATCGGGGTTTGCACCACGCCATGGCGGAGCGTGAGGCGCCCCCGGCGAGCGTGGCTGTGCGGGTCTGTGCCCAGCAGGTCGAAGTGCAGCATAGGGCTGTGATTGTCCCCGAGCGGCGGTGCGCTGGCCTACACTGGCACGCATGCGTTCATCACGGAGGCGGTCATGCTGAGAATATTGGTGGCGGTCGATGGCTCGGATCTGGCGCTGGACGCCGTGCGCTACGCGCTCAGGCTGATTCAAGAGGGCAACCTGCGGGCCACGCTCGTGCTCGGCCACGTGCAGGAGGAAGCCTCGCTGCTGGAGCTGGCCACGCGCGATGCCGACGCGATCGCGCGCGCCAGCGTGGAGGCCGGGCAGGATCTGCTGGCGAGCAGCGTGGCGCTGGTTCAGGCGGCGGGCGTGCCCTTCGAGACGGAAATCGCTCTGGGCTCGCCCGCGGCGACGCTGTCCGACCTGGCCGAGACCTGCGGCTGCGAGCTCATCATGGTGGGCGCGCGCGGCCTGAGCGGGCTGCGCGGCAGCCTGCTCGGCTCGGTGTCGCAGGCGCTGGTGCGTGATGCGACCATGCCGGTGACCGTGGTCAAGCACGCCCAGCCCGAAGAGGCCGATGAGCCGGACGAGGCCTCGGCTCAGTGAGTGCCGACCAGCAGTGGGGCGGCCGTCTGCCGCAGTTTGAACTGCTGCACGGCGCGCGTGAGATGGCCGGCCTGATCGCGCAGCGACTCTGACGCGGCCGCGGATTGTTCCACCAGCGCGGCGTTCTGCTGTGTCATCTGGTCCAGGTCGCGCACGGATTCGTGCGCCTGCTGGATGCTGTCGCGCTGCTCGTTGGCCGAGGCGGTGATTTCGGTAATCGTGTCCGAGACCTGGCGCACGCTCGCGACCAGTTCGTTCATGGTGGCGCCGGCCTGCGCCACCAGCCGCGTTCCGTCTTCCACGCGGGCGGTGGAGCCGCTGATCAGGTCCTTGATTTCCCTGGCGGCCGCCGCGCTGCGCTGCGCGAGGCTGCGCACCTCGCTGGCGACCACGGCAAAGCCGCGGCCTTGCTCGCCCGCGCGCGCGGCCTCGACAGCCGCGTTGAGCGCGAGGATGTTGGTCTGGAAGGCGATGCCGTCGATGACGCCGGTGATGTCGCCAATTTTGTGCGAGCTCTGGGAGATCTCGTTCATCGTGCTCACCACCTGCGCTACCACGGCGCCGCCGCGTTCGGCCATCTCGGCCGCCGAAATGGCCGAGGTGTTCGCGTGATGCGAGGTCGCGGCGCTGTTTTGCAGCGCCGCGGCCAGCGTGTCCATGAGCGAAGCCGCCTCCTGCAGCCGGGTCGCGGTCTGCTCGGTGCGCAGGCTCAGTTCCTGGTTGCCCGTGGCGATCTCACCGCTTGCGGTGTCGATGCTGCCCGAGGCATCCTGCACCTGGCGCACCAGCTGGCGCAGTGCTTCCTGCATGCGCCCCATCGCCTGCACGAGCAGGCCGACTTCATCGTCGTGCAGGGCCTTCACGTCCAGCGTGAGGTCGCCGGCGGCGATGTGCTGGGCCAGGTTCCGCGCCCTGGCCAGCGACAGCGTGATGGAGCGCACGCTCGCCAGCGTGAGCGGAATCAGCACGACGAGCGCGAGCAGCAGCAGCACGCCGATGAGCGCCGACATCAGCGAGGTGCGCGCATCGATGTCCTGGCGCGCGTCATTCATGTTGGTGCGCGCCTGCTGCGCCAGAGCCGACAGCAGCTTGTCGCTGGCGGCCATGTGCGCCTTGAACTCGTCGGCGTAGGCCGCGGCGGCGGCGCCGTCGATCTGCGCGTCCTGCACGCGCTGGAACACCGGGTCCAGCCCCTCGGCGTAGTCCTTGATCTCGGCGAGGGTCTTGTCGATGGCCTGCGTGAAGGCCTCGTTGCCGGTCTGGGTGGAGCGCACCTTGCCCAGATTGGTGCGCAGCGCCGCCAGGGTTTTGCGCCACTGCTCGCGCAGCTCGCCCACCTGCAGCACGTTGTTGGAGTTGATGACGATGTCTTTTTCGGCGCGCTGCAGGTTGCCCAGCAGGGTGCGCAGATCCGAGACTTCGGTCAGGGTCTGAACCTGGTTGTCGAACAGCACCTTCAGCGTGGAGCGAGTCTGATCCAGCGCCACGTAGCCCAGGGCGCCGATGAACACCAGCAACACCAGGGAGAACACCGTCCCGAAATAGAGTCGGGTCCGGATGGAAAACCGGCCAAGCAAGCTCATGATCCTTGCCACTCAAGTGCGCAGCTGTGCTGCAGATGGCGTAAGGGTAACGTAAGTTGCGAGGCCTCAGGCCGCGGCCTTGTACGTGGAATTGTTGCGCTGCAGTTTGCCGTGGGGCAGGGTGGGCAGGCGCTTGAGCAGGCGCCTGCAGTAACCGCGGATGCCCAGGCATTTGTTGAGCTCATCGACGGGCAACGGGCCGGAGACGACCACGATGTCGTTGGCCTGCGTCAGGGCACCGGCGGCACGCAGGCGCCGGCGCTGGTGCCTGGCCCACGACTGGATGCGCGTGGGGCTGCCATGCTGGTGCACTTCGCCCGTGTGCAGATCGAACGCGATCGCCACCATGTCCGTCTTGAGCTTGAAGCGGCGCTCGCCCGTGACCTTGCTGGGCGCATCGCGCATGTCGTAGAGGTAGTAGCTGCCCGCCTTGAGCTCGTAGTGCAGATGCATGGTCGTGAATCTCCTTGCCTTGATTGTCCGAACGATGGCGCACGCTGAAAGCCGATGAAGTGCGAATAAAAGCGCACTTTCTCCGCGATCGGCCCGAGTTTCTGCCATCTTGGGCGGCGTACGTCCGTTGCGGGCATCGCAAGCGTATTCAAACGTATCTGGCCGTGCGGGCGAACCGCCATGGCGCGGCGGCGGTCAAGACGGCTGGATTCGTGCCCGAGATCGCCGCCTGTGTTCCCGGATGGCGGTCTTCACGCGCGCGGGGCGTGCCCCATCGCGGCCCTGCGTGGCCGCGGCGCCGCGGGCGCGGCAGCAAGGCGGGGGCTCGTCGTTGGGGCTGGCTATTGGTAGCTGCGCGCGTCCTCGATGACCTTGCCGTCGTTGGGCAGGCTCGCGGGCGCCACCACGGCGACCTCGCCGCGCAGCTTGGTGACTTCGCGCAGACAGGCGGCGAGCTGATCGGCCAGGCCCGCTGCCGTTTCGCGCGTTTCCACCTGCAGCGTCATCACGTCCGCGCCCATCTCGCCGCTGACGACGAGCCGCGCCTTGAGCACCTGCGGAAAGCGCTTGGCCACCTGCGCCACCTGCTCCGGATGCACGAACATGCCGCGCACCTTGGTGGTCTGGTCGGCACGCCCCATCCAGCCCTTGATGCGCGTGGCGGTGCGCCCCGTGGGGCAGCGGCCGGGCAGCACGGCCGAGAGGTCGCCCGTGGCGAAGCGGATCAGCGGGTAGTCGGGGCCCAGCGTGGTGACGACGAGCTCGCCCACCTCGCCCTCGGGCACGGGGTCGCCCGTGCCGGGGCGCACGATCTCGACGATCACGCCTTCATCGAGCACCAGGCCTTCGCGTGCCTCGGTTTCGTAGGCGATGAGGCCCAGATCGGCCGTGCCGTAGCTCTGGTAGCCGTGCACGCCGCGTCCGGCCAGCCAGTCGCGCAGCGAGGGTGGGAAGGCCTCGGCCGAGACCATGGCCTTGGTGAGGCTGGGCAGCTTCACGCCCATCTCGGCGGCTTTTTCCAGGATGATCTTCAGGAAGCTCGGCGTGCCGATGTAGCCCGCGGGCTTGAGGTCGGCCATGGCCTGTACCTGCTGCTCGGTCTGGCCGGTGCCGCCGGGAAAGACCGTGCAGCCCAGCGCGTGCGCGGCCGTTTCCATCATCGAGCCCGCGGGCACGAAGTGGTAGGAAAAACAGTTGTGCACGAGCTCGCCGCGGCGAAAGCCGGCCGCGAAGAGGGCGCGGGCCATGCGCCAGTAGTCGCGCGCCGTGCCTTCGGGTTCGTAGATCGGGCCGGGGCTGGCGAAGACGCGCGGCATGTGCTCGCCCCAGCCGTGCGCGGCAAAACCGCCGAAGGCGTCGGCGCCGGCGGCGCGGGCGGTGTGCTGGCGTTGATGCAGTTCGGATTTGCGCGTGACGGGCAGATGGGCCAGGGCGGCGCGACTGGTGACGGCTCTGGCGTCGACCCCCTGCAGGATTTGTGCGAAGGCGCTTGAATGCTGCTGCGCGTGCGCCACCTGCCGTGCCAGCGCGGCCATGTGTGCGGCTTCGCGCTCATCCTGCGAGCGGGTTTCGAGCGCGTCGTAAAACTCGGTCATGGCGCGGGTCTTTCCATTGGTTGTTTGAGGTCAAACTGGCTGTAAACCCTTGCTGTATAAGCGTTTGCAGCTATTGAAACGATTTCATGCAAGCCAGCGTTTGCGCCGCTTGTAGCTCTTGACGTCGCGAAAACTCTTGCGCTCGGCGCCGCCCACGCCGAGGTAGAACTCCTTCACGTCCTCGTTGCTCGCGAGCTCCGAGGCCGAGCCGTCCATGACCACGCGCCCGCTTTCCATGATGTAGCCGTAGCCCGCGTACTTGAGCGCCATGTGGGTGTTCTGCTCGGCCAGCAGGAAGGTCGTGCCTTCGCGGGTGTTGAGGTCGCGCACGATGTTGAAGACTTCCTCGACGAGCTGCGGCGCCAGGCCCATCGAGGGCTCGTCGAGCAGCACCAGCGTGGGGCTGCTCATGATGGCGCGGCCGATGGCGCACATCTGCTGCTCGCCGCCCGAGGTGTAGGCGGCCTGGCTCTTGCGGCGTTCCTTCAGCCGCGGGAAATAGGTGTAGACCTTGTCCAGGCTGGCCGCAATCTCGGCCTTGCTGGTGCGGGTGTAGGCACCGGTGAGCAGGTTTTCCTCGATGGTCAGGTGCGCGAAGCAGTGGCGCCCTTCCATCACCTGCACCACGCCGCGCCTGACGAGCTCGGACGGCGTGAGGTTCTCGATGCGCTCGCCCTGGTAGTGGATGCTGCCCTTGGTGACCTCGCCGCGCTCGCCGCGCAGCAGGTTGGAGATGGCGCGCAGCGTCGTGGTCTTGCCCGCGCCGTTGCCGCCCAGAATGGCGACGATGCTGCCCTGCGGCACGGTGAGCGAGACGCCCTTGAGCACGAGGATCACGTGGTTGTAGATGACCTCGATGCCGTTGACGTCGAGCAGGTTGGGGGCTGAACTCATGGCGCTCTTCTCCGGGCTGCGCCGCCCGCGCCGCGCGTGGTTCGCGGCGCGGGCGGGCGCGGTGCTTACTGACAGGTGCGCGGCGTGATCTTGTGCTCGGCCGCGTACTTGGCCGAGGACTCGTTGTCCACGGCGTCGACGATGCCGCGATCGGCCTCGATCCAGTCGCTGGTGATCTTCCACTCCTTGCCGTCCCAGGACGAGATGCGCGCCTTGTAGGAGCCCATGTGGTCGGCGCAGCTGGTCTTGATCGGCAGCAGGATGCCGTTGAAGCCCAGCTCGTCGATGCGCGCCTGCGTGATGTCCAGGTTCTCAAGCGCCCAGCGCATCTCCTCGCCCGTGATGCGCTGGCCCTTCTTGTTGAAGTGCTCCTGCGCGGTGCGGATGGCCTCGGCCGAGAACAGCGCAGCGAGCAGCCCGCGCACGTAGAGCACGTCGCCCACTTCGCTCTTGTTGCTGGCGGTGCCCTGGCCCTTCGCGTAGAGCTCGGAGAGGATGTCCTTGATCACCTTGGCGTCGCGGTTGGCCGTGCTTTGCAGCACCACGGCGTTGTAGCCCTTGGCACCGTCGGCCACGTCCTTCACGTCGGTCTCGGCGCCGGCCCACCACGAGCCGTACATCCGGTCACGCGCAAAGCCCACGCCCTGCGCTTCCTTCAGGGCCGTGGGCGTCATCACGCCGTAGCCGCGCAGGATGATGTAGTCGGGCTTGTCGCGGCGCACCTGCAGCCAGGTGGCCTTCTGCTCCAGGCCCGGGGGCGTGACCGGCAGCTCGATCAGGTTGAAGCCGTGCTTTTGCGCGCGCAGCTTGATCAGCGGAATGGTCTCCTTGCCGTAGGGGCTGTCGTGGTAGACGAGCGCGATCTTCTTGCCCTTGAGCTTGTCCATGCCGCCCTCGCGCGCGCCGATGGCCTGCAGGATCACGTCGTCGCCCACCTCGTAGTTGCCGCCCACCGGGAAGACCCAGTTGAACACCTTGCCGTTGGCCGAGTCGCCGCGCCCGTAGCCGAGGATGAGCAGCGGAATCTTGTCGGTGTCGGCCTTCTCGGTGATGGCGAAGGTCGCGCCCGTGGACCAGGGCTGGAACACCACGGCGCCGCCGTTCTTGGTCTTCATGCGTTCGTAGCACTCGACCGTCTTGGCGGTGTCGTAGCCGGTTTCGCATTCCTCGAAGTCGAGCTTGACGCCATTGATGCCGCCGCGCGCGTTGACGAGCTTGTAGTAGTCGTCCAGACCGTTGGCCGCGGGCGTGCCGCTCGGTCCGTAGGGGCCGGTGCGGTAGGTCACGAGCGGCATGTATTGCGATACGCCCTGGGCGAGGACGGGGCTGCCGGTGAGCGCGATGCCGCCGGCCACGAGCAAGGTGCCCAGCAGTTGGTTCAGACGCCTCGAATGGTGCATGTCAGTCTCCTTGGATGAACGAGGGTGGAGGGAAAGGCTCGATCCGGAGCCGCGGTTGAGAAACGTCATGGGGGCGGCCTGTTCAATGCGGGAAGGGCCACAGCCGCATCTTCTGCTTGCCCGTGGACCACAGGCGCGCCAGGCCGTGCGGCTCGACGATGAGGAACCACACGATGAGCATGCCGAAGATGATGAATTCGGCGTGCGTGGCCGCCGTCGTCGTGATCTGCACCTGCAAGATGGAGGCCAGCCATGGCAGCACGCGGGTGAGCACGATGGGCAGGACGATGATGAAGGCTGCGCCGAACATGCTGCCCATGATCGAGCCCAGGCCGCCGATGATGATCATGAACAGGAGCTTGAGCGATACGTCGAGCGAGAACGCCGCCGGCTCCCACGAACCCAGGTAGAAAAAGCCCCAGAGCACGCCCGCCACGCCCAGGATGAAGCTGCTGACGGCAAACGCCGTGAGCTTGGCGTACATCGGGCGGATGCCGATCACCGCGGCGGCCACGTCCATGTCGCGGATCGCCATCCACTCGCGCCCGATCGCGCTGCGCACCAGGTTCTTGCTGGCCAGCGCCAGCAGCGCCAGCACCGTCAGGCAGAAGAGGTATTTGGCCGGGCTCGATTCCAGCGGCACGCCCATGATCGAGAGATTGGAGACCGCCACCGCGCCCGAGGCGCTGTCCAGCGTGAACCACTTGACGCGCAGGAACAGCCAGTCGGCGAAGAACTGCGCCGCCAGCGTCGCCACCGCCAGGTACAGGCCCTTGATGCGCAGGCTGGGCAGGCCGAAGACCACGCCGAACGCGGCCGCGCACACGCCGCCCAGCAGCATCGCCAGCACCAGCGGCATACCCGGCACGCGCATGACAAAGTTGTAGGCGCCGTACGCGCCCACGGCCATGAAGGCCGCGCCGCCGAGCGAAATCTGGCCGCAGTAGCCGACGAGGATGTTCAACCCCAGCGCCGCCAGCGACATGATGACGAAGGGGATCAGGATCGCGGCGAACAGGTACTCGCTCGCGACGAAGGGCACGACGGCGAAGGCGAAGACGATGAGTGCGAGCACCGCGACGCGATCCTGCGCGATGGGAAAGATCTGCTGGTCGGCGCGGTAGCTGGTCTTGAACTGGCCGTTTTCGCGGTAGAACATGGTTTATGAGCCTTTTTGGCCTCTAGCCCTTGCGCAACAAGCGCAAGCAGCTATTGAAATAAAAGTCATACGCGATCAATGATTTTTTCCCCGAACAGCCCCTGCGGCCGAAACAGCAGGAACACGAGCGCGAGCACGTAGGCGAACCAGATCTCGATGCCGCCGCCGACGTAGGGGCCGAGAAAGACTTCGGAGAGCTTCTCGCTCGCGCCGATGATCAGCCCCCCCACGATCGCGCCCGGCACCGAGGTGAGGCCCCCCAGGATGACCACTGGCAGCGCCCGCAGTGCCAGCGTCGAGAGCGAGAACTGCACGCCGAGCTTGCTGCCCCAGACCATACCGGCCACCAGCGCCGCCACGCCCGCCACGCACCAGACGATGACCCAGATGCGCGACAGCGGAATGCCCACCGACTGCGCCGCCTGGTGGTCGTCCGCGACCGCGCGCAGCGCGCGGCCCGTGGTCGTCTTCTGGAAGAACAGCGCCAGCGCCGCCACCAGCGCCGCGGCGATGCCCGCGGCCACGAGGTCCTCGGGGTCGACCAGCAGGCCACCCTCGAACAGGCTCTTGAGCACGAAGATCGGGTCCTTGGGCATGCCGATGTCGATCTTGTAGATGTCGCCTCCGAACACCGTCTGGCCCAGACCTTCGAGGAAGTAGGCGATGCCCAGCGTGGCCATGAGCAGCGTCGTCTCCGACTGGTTCACGAGGTGGCGCAGCGCCAGGCGCTCGACCAGCCAGGCGACGAGGAACATCAGCAGCGCCGCACCGATGAAGGCGAGCACGTTGGCCAGCACCTTGCTCTCGATGCCGGTCCACTGCGGAATCCATTCCGCGAGGCGCGCCATGGCGAGCGCCGCGAACAGCACCATCACGCCCTGCGCGAAGTTGAACACGCTCGACGCCTTGAAGATCAGCACGAACCCGAGCGCCACCAGCGCGTAGAGCATGCCGGTCATCAGGCCGCTGATGAGGGTTTCAAGAAAAAATCCCATGGTGTGTGTTCCCGCCTCAGTGGCCGGCGCCCAGGTAGGCGCGGATCACGTCTTCGTTGGCGCGCACGTCCTCGGGTGCGCCGTCGCCGATCTTGCGGCCGTAGTCCAGCACCACCACGCGGTCGGAGATGTCCATCACCACGCCCATGTCGTGCTCGATCAGCACGATGGTGGTGCCGAACTCGTCGTTCACGTCCAGGATGAAGCGGCTCATGTCCTGCTTTTCCTCGACGTTCATGCCGGCCATGGGCTCGTCGAGCAGCAGCACCTGCGGCTGCATCGCCAGCGCCCGGCCCAGGTCCACGCGCTTTTGCAGGCCGTAGGGGAGCTGCCCCACCGGCGTCTTGCGGTGCGCCTGGATTTCCAGGAAGTCGATGATGTGCTCGACGAACTCGCGGTGGCGGATCTCCTCGGCCTGCGCCGGGCCGATGCGCAGCGCCTGCAGGAAGAGATTGCTCTTGATCTTGAGGTTGCGCCCGGACATGATGTTGTCCAGCACGCTCATGCCCTTGAAGAGCGCCAGATTCTGGAAGGTGCGCGCCACGCCCATCTCGGCCACCTGGCGGCTGTTCATGTGGCTGAAGGTGCGGCCGCGAAAGGTGATCGTGCCCTCGGTGGGCGTGTACACGCCGTTGATGCAGTTGAGCATCGAACTCTTGCCCGCGCCGTTGGGGCCGATGATGGATCGGATCTCGTGCTCGCGCACGTCGAAGCTGATGTCGGTGAGCGCGCGCACGCCGCCGAAGCGCAGGCTGATGTTCTTGACTTCAAGAATCACGTCGCCGATTTTTCTTGAGCCGCTCTCGCCTGTGGCGCCCGCTGGCTCTGCGCCAGCAGCTATCGTTTGTGATGAAAAGTCGTTCATGCGGCCTTCCTCGCGGCGGGCCAGGTCTTGGCGTCGAGGATCTTGAGCGTGGCCGAGACCGTGCCCGTGCGCCCATCCTCGAACTTGACCTTGGTCTCGATGTACTGCTCGCTCTTGCCGCCGTACAGCGCGTCGATCAGCACCGCGTATTTTTCAGCCACGAAGCCGCGGCGCACCTTGCGCGTGCGCGTGAGCTCGTCGTCGTCCGGGTCCAGCTCCTTGTGCAGCACCAGGAAGCGCGCCACCTGCGTGGCGGCCATGCCTTCCTCGGCGGCGAGGTCGGCATTCACCTGCGCCATGCACTCGCGCATCATCTCCAGCACCTCGGGTTTGCCCGCAAGGTCCACGTAGCCCGCGTAGGGCAGGCCGCGGCGCTCGGCCCAGTTGCCCACGGCGTCGAAGTCGATGTTGACGAAGGCGCAGACCTCGCTGCGGTTGTGGCCGAAGCACACCGCCTCCTTGATCTGCGGGAAGAACTTGAGCTTGTTCTCGATGTAGTTGGGCGCGAACATCGCGCCATTGGCGAGCTTGCCCACGTCCTTGGCGCGGTCGATGATGCGCAGCTGGCCGGCCGCGTCGATCAGACCTGCGTCGCCGGTGTGAAACCAGCCGTCGGCGTCAAGCACCTCGGCGGTCGCGTCCGGGCGCTTGTAGTACTCCTTGAGCAGCGCCGCGCTTTTCACCAGCACCTCGCCGTTGTCGGCGATGCGCACCTGAACGCCCGGCGCCGGCTGGCCCACGGCCGACAGCTCGACCTGCCCGTCGCGCTGGATGCAGACATAGGCCGAGGTCTCGGTGGAGCCGTACAGCTGCTTGAGATTGACGCCGATCGAGCGGAAAAACCGGAACAGGTCGGGACCGATCGCCGCGCCCGCCGTGTAGGCCACGCGAATGCGCGACAGACCCATGACGTTCCTGAGCGGCCCGTAGATGAGCACGTCGCCCAGCCGGTACTTGAGCCGGTCGATCGCGCCCACGCGCTTGCCGTCCAGGATGTCCGCGCCCACGCGCCGGGCCAGGCGCATGCACACGTCGAACAGCCAGCGCTTGGGGCGGGCCGCGTCTTCCATGCGGATCGACACCGAGGTGAGCAGCCCCTCGAAGATGCGCGGCGGCGCGAAGTAATACGTCGGCCCGATCTCGCGCAGGTCGATCGGCACCGTGCTCGCGTCCTCCGGGCAGTTGATAGTGAAGCCTACCGCGATCCACTGCGCCACCGAAAACAGGTAGTCGCCCGCCCAGGCCGGTGGCAGGTAGGAGACCACGTCTTCCCGGGGCGTGAGCCGGTCCACCTCGCGGCCGCCCTCGGCCGCCAGGACAAAGCCCGCGTGCGCCAGGCACACGCCCTTGGGCCGCCCCGTCGTGCCCGAGGTGTAGAGGATGACCGAGGTGTCGTGTTCGTTCAGCCGCGCCAGGCCCGCCTCCCAGGCGCCGGGGTGCTCGGCATCCCAGGCCTGGCCCTTTTGCAGCAGCGCCTGCATGCTGATGAGCCCGGGCTGGTCGTAGTGGCGCAGGCCGCGCGGGTCGTCGTAGATGATGTGTGCGATGCCCGGCAGGCTCTCGCGGATCTCCAGCAGCTTGTCTACCTGCTCCTGATCCTCGGCGTAGGCAAAGCGCACCTCGGCATCTTCGAGCACGAAGGCCATCTCGGACGCCACCGCGTCCTGGTACAGAGGAATCGGCACGCCGCCCGCGCTCTGCACCGCGATGAAACCCATGTAGCAATACGGCCGGTTGCCGCTGACGAAGGCCAGGTTTTCGCCGCGCGCGAAACCCAGCGCCGCCAAGCCGCAGGCCATGTGACGCACGTCGCGCGCCACGTCCCGCCAGCTCCAGGTTTGCCAGATGCCGTATTCCTTCTCGCGCAGCGCCGGGGCGCCGGGACGCTCCTGGGCCTGCTTGAGCAGCAGGTGGGGGAAGGTGCTCGTCATGCCTGTTGTCGTGTCGGGTAGCACATGCTGGGCGCGATCGTGGACCAAGGTTTGACGGATTTTTGTCTTCTCGACGACAATTATCGGGTTAATGCCCCCTAGGTAAAACCCTTGGATGCCGCGTGACGCCGCGTGGGCGCCCGCCGCTATCCTCAGCCGCATGTACGCCGCCTTCTTCGGTCTGGAACACCTGCCGTTTTCCATAGCGCCCGATCCGCGCTATCTTTTCCTGAGCGAGCGTCATCGCGAGGCGCTCGCTCACCTGCTGTACGGCCTTTCCGGCGGCGGCGGCTTCGTGTTGCTCACGGGCGAGGTGGGCACGGGCAAGACCACGGTCTGCCGCTGCTTTCTACAGCAGATTCCCGAGAGCTGCACGGCCGCCTACATCTTCAACCCCAAGCTCAGCGCGCAGGAGCTTCTGGCCACCATCTGCGACGAATTCGGCGTGGCGCATCCGGCCAGCGACCCCGCGCACCCGACCATCAAGGAGTGCGTGGACCCGCTCAACGCCTGGCTGCTCGCGCAGCATGCGGCGGGCCGCAGCTGCGTGCTTGTCGTCGACGAGGCGCAGAGCCTGGCGGGCAGGGTGCTGGAGCAGCTGCGCCTGCTCACCAATCTGGAGACGGACGAGAAGAAGCTGCTGCAGATTGTCCTGATCGGCCAGCCCGAGCTGCGCACCCTGGTGGCGCGACCCGAGCTCACGCAGCTGGCGCAGCGCGTGATCGCGCGCTACCACCTCGGACCGCTGACCGCGCAGGAGACGGCGCAATACATCGCGCACCGCATGGGCGTGGCGGGGTGGCAGGGGCCGCTGCCGTTTGCGCCCCGAGCGCTGGCGCGCATCCATGCGCTCTCGGGCGGCGTGCCGCGGCGCATCAACCTGCTGTGCGATCGCATCCTGCTCGCCGCCTACGCGGTAGGGCGGCGCGAGATGGACGCGGCCATGGTGAGCCGCGTCGCGCGTGAGGTCTTTGGCACCGATGGCTCACGCGCGTCGGCGCGCCCGCGCTGGCCCGTGGCGCTGGCGGGGGCGGGGGCGGTGGTCGGCGCGGGGCTGGTCGTGGCGGCCCTGGTTCTGACGGGCAGGCTGCAGGTGCAGATGACGCCCCCCGGTGCATCGGCGCCGCCCCAGACCCTGGCGCCTGAACCGGCGGCGCTGGCCGAGCTGCTGGCGCGCCAGCCGCCCGACGAAGGCGAGGTGTGGCGGCGCCTGGCGCGCCTGTGGGGCGTGGACCTGGCGGCCGCGAGCACGCCTTGCCAGTCGCCGCTGCCCGCGGGCCTGCAGTGCTGGAGCGCCCAAGGCGCGACCGAGGCGCTCCTGCGTCAGATCGACCGCCCCGCGCTGCTGCGCCTGCAGGCGCCCGGCCAGGCCCCCGCAGCCGTGTTGCTGCTGGCGCTCGACGGCCCGCACGCGCAGGTGCAGGGTGCGCAGGGCGGGCCGATCCGCGTGCCGTGGCCGGAGGTGGCGCGGCTGTGGACGGGCACGCTTGCCACGCTCTGGCGCGCGCCCGAAAGCCTGGTGGTGCAGGCCGATGTGGCGGCGAGCGACGCGGGCGGCGCGTGGCTCGCGCGGCAGCTCGATCGCGCCGGCATCGCGCCGGCCGCCACCTTGCGCGCGCGCGTGCAGCAGCTGCAGCGCGACCAGGGGCTGGCCGCCGATGGCCAGGCGGGGCCGCTCACGCTCATGCGCCTGAACCGCTTGCTCCACAGCGACGAGCCGCATCTGCTCGTGCGCCCCGATGCCGATGCGCCCCGATCCTCCGCTCGGTCCACACCCTGACGTCTGGAATCCCCCTCCATGTCCACCATCCTTGAAGCCCTGCGCCGCGCGGAACAAGAACGCCAGCGCGGCACCGTGCCCACCGTGCACAGCCCCGCCATGGTGCTGGCCCCGGCCGCGTCCGGGGCCGCCGACGCACGCGCGGCCCGGGCGCCGTGGATGATCGCGGGCGCGCTGGCGCTGGTGACGGTCGCCGCCGCGCTGCTGTGGTGGTGGGGAGCGGGCCGGCCGCAGACGCCGTTGCCGCCGTCCGTCCCTGCGGCTGCGGCCGCGAAGCCGGCGCCACCCGCGGCGGTCGGCGCCGAGCCGGTGCATGAAACGCCGCCAGCCAGGGCGCCTGCGCGCCCCAGCCTTGCGCCCGCGGCGCGCAGGGCGCCCGCGGCGACTGCGGGCTCCGCGCCGCCCGCGGGGCAAGCACGGCAGGAGCCTGCGGCACCCGCCAAGGCCACGGTCAAGGACAAGGACAAGGCCACGGGCACCGGCCCTGTCTTTGCCCCGGCGGACCTGCCCGCCTCGGTGCGCGCCGAACTGCCTGTGCTGCACGTGGCCGGCATCACCTGGTCGGCCAACGCCCGCCTGCGCATGGCCATCGTCAACGGGCAGGTGCTGCACGAAGGCGACGCGGCCGCGCCCGGCATGGTGCTGCAGGCCATCGAGCCGGCGCGCACCGTCTGGCTGTTTCGCGGTTACCGCGTCGCGCTGGCGTCGCAGTAGGGAGGCTCTTCATGTCCGGTGATTTGCCCATTTACCAGCGCAGGCGCTCCCCCACGGCTCGCGAACTGGCCGACATTCCCTGGCTTGCGGCGCTGGCACCGGCCGAGCGCGAGCGCGCGCGCACCGCCGTCGTGGTGGGTGACGCCTATCCCGGGGACTACGTGTGTCGCACGGGTCGGCCCGTCACCTACTGGTTCGGCATCATCGATGGCCTGCTGAAGATGACCATCGACAATGTGCAGGGCGACGCTGTCACCATCATCGGCGTGCCGCCCGGCGGCTGGTTCGGCGAGGGCACGGCGCTCAAGCGCGAGCCCTACCGCTACAACATCCAGGCGCTGCGGCGCAGCGTGGTGGCGGGCCTGCCCATCGACACCTTCCACTGGCTGCTCGATCACTCCATCGGCTTCAATCGCTTCATCATGAACCAGCTCAACGAACGCGTGGGCCAGTTCATCACCGCGCGCGAGACCGACCGGCTGCACGACCCCGACGCGCGCGTGGCGCTGAGCCTGGCCGCGCTGTTCAACCCGGTGCTCTACCCAGGCGTGCGCCAGGTGCTGCGCATCACGCAGCAGGAGCTGGCCTATCTCGTGGGGCTGTCGCGCCAGCGCGTGAACGAGGCGCTGGCGCGCCTGCAGGAGCGGGGCATGATCCGCATCGAATACGGTGGCCTGCGCGTGCTCGACGTGCAGGCGCTGCGCTCGCACCTGCTGGCCGAAGGGCGCGGGCGCGGCGGCGCGCGCTGAATTGGATCCAAGACAGCGGCAAGGAGACACCCGTGCCGCCTTGTCACCCGCATCGGTCAGAACGGCTGATTTTTAAGGAAGATCGGGCTCTACGGCTTTGAAGACAAGCGCTGACAGCTATTGTTTTTGATAACATTCGCGCGGAGGCGCCGCGCGGGCCGCCTGCCGTTGAAATCTCGCCTGCCCGCCCCCATCTGCCGCTCGCCGTGCGTGATGCGCCTGCCGCGTCGCGCGCCATCTTGTTTTTCATCGATTTCAGTCACCCATGAGCAAACAACACCATTCCTTCCAGGCGGAAGTGGCCCAGCTGCTGCACCTGGTCACGCATTCCCTCTATTCCAACAAGGAAATCTTCCTGCGCGAGCTCGTCTCCAACGCCTCGGACGCGTGCGACAAGCTGCGTTTCGAGGCCCTCAACGACAGCGCGCTGTATGAAGATGCGCCCAACCTGGAGGTGCGTGTCTCGTTCGACAAGGACCAGCGCACGCTCACGATCACCGACAACGGCATCGGCATGAGCGCCGAGGAGGCCATCGCCAACCTCGGCACCATCGCCAAGAGCGGCACGCGCGACTTCCTGAGCCAACTCGCCGACGAGCACAAGGCCAGCGCGACCGAGCAGGGCCAGCTCATCGGTCAGTTCGGCGTGGGCTTCTACTCGGGCTTCATCGTCGCCGACCGGATCACCGTGGAAAGCCGCCGCGCCGGGCTCAGGCCCGAGGAGGGCGTGCGCTGGACGAGTACCGGCGCGGGCGACTTCGAGGTCGAGCCTATCGAACGCAAGGAGCGCGGCGCCAGCGTCATCCTGCACCTGCGCGAGGACGCGGGCGAGTATCTCAACGCCTGGAAGCTCAAGGACATCATCGGCAAGTACTCGGACCACATCAGCCTGCCCATCCTCATGGAAAAAGAGGAGTGGAAGGAGAGCGAGAAAGAGGGCGAGCCCGGTGCCATGGTCAAGACCGGCGAATGGGAGACGGTCAATCAGGCCAGCGCCCTGTGGACGCGCCCCAAAAAGGACATCACCGCCGAGCAGTACGAAGAGTTCTACAAGACCATCGGCCACGACTTCGAGAAGCCGCTCACCTGGAGCCACAACCGCGTCGAGGGCACTGCCGAGTACACGCAGCTGCTGTACATCCCCGCCAAGGCGCCGTTCGATCTGTACACGCGCGACAAGCACGCGGGCATCAAGCTCTATGTCAAGCGCGTCTTCATCATGGACGACGCCGAGGCGCTCATGCCCGGCTACCTGCGCTTCGTCAAGGGCGTGATCGATTCGAGCGACCTGCCGCTGAACGTCTCGCGCGAGCTGCTGCAGGAGTCCCGCGACGTGCGCCTGATCCGCGATGGCTCGGTCAAGCGCGTGCTCTCGATGCTCGAAGACCTGGCCAAGCACGACAAGCATGACGCAGGCGAGTCCGGGGACGACGGCGTGACCGACGTCGTGAGCGACGAGGACAAGGCCAAGGAGGGCAAGTTCACGCAGTTCTACGCCGAGTTCGGCGCCGTGCTCAAGGAAGGCCTGGGCGAGGACTTCGCCAACCGCGATCGCATTGCCAGGCTGCTGCGTTTTGCCTCCACCACGACGGACAGCGTGAGCGTCGGTTTTGCCGATTACAAGGCGCGCATGAAGGAAGGCCAGACGGCCATCTACTACCTCACCGCCGACACGCTCGCCGCCGCGCGCAACAGCCCGCAGCTCGAAGTGTTCAGGAAGAAGGGCATCGAGGTGCTCCTGATGACCGACCGCGTGGACGAATGGGCGCTGGGCTACCTGCAGGACTTCGACGGCACGCCGCTGCAGTCCGTGGCCAAGGGCGCGGTGGACCTGGGCGCGCTGCAGGACGAAGCCGAGAAGAAGGCCGCGCAAGAGGCGGCCGAGCAGTTCAAGCCGCTGCTGGCCAAGCTCAAGCAAGCCTTGAAGGACCGGGCCGAGGACGTGCGCGTGACCACGCGCCTCGTCGATTCACCCGCCTGCCTGGTGGTCAAGGACGGCGACATGAGCAACCAGCTCGCGCGGCTCCTGAAGCAGGCGGGCCAGAAGGCGCCCGATGTCAAGCCCGTGCTCGAAGTGAATCCCGAGCACCCGCTCGTGAAAAAGCTTGACGGCAGCGTGCACTTCGACGACCTGGCGCACATCCTGTTCGATCAGGCGCTGCTGGCGGAGGGCGGCATGCCGCAGGACCCGGCGGCTTATGTCAGGCGGGTGAACGCGCTGCTGGCCTGATACGGATTGGCGATCATCGCGGCCGCTGGCATCGTCGGGCTCACCTTTGCCGGGGCGAAAGTCTCGCCCTCGTGCTGCCGGCGCTGGCGCCCGCGCTGATCTGGCTCCTGCCGGATCAGCGGTTTTTCAACGAAGTGATCGTGTCTGGCTGGAAGCGCGAGTCTTGGTTTTGTGTCAACAACGATAGCTGAAGACGTATATCAGAAAAGCGCTTCTGGCCGATTTGACTTGAAAATCATTGCGGCGGCGCCAGCACATGCAGCACCGTGGGGTGCTCGCCGTCGCTGTCCACGCTCTCGATCTTGACGCCAAAGCCCCACAGCCGCGCCACGTGCCTGAGCACCTCCAGCGCATCGTCGGCGAGCGGCCGGCCCTGCACCTGCGTGTGGCGCAGCGTCAGCGTGCGGTCCCCGCGCCGGTCAACGTCCCAGACCTGGATGTTGGGCTCGCGCACGCCGATGTCGTACTGGCGCGAAAGCGTCTGGCGCAGTTGGTGGTAGCCGTCCTCGTCGTGGATGGCGCTCACCAGCAGCTCGCGTTCGTCGGCATCGTCGTGGATCGCGAACAGGCGCAGCTCGCGCATCAGGTGCGGGCTCAGGTACTGGCCGATGAAGCTCTCGTCCTTGAAATTGCGCATCGCGTGGTGCAGCGCCGGCAGCCACGGCGTGCCCGCAAGATCGGGGAACCAGCGGCGGTCTTCCTCGGTCGGCTGCTCGCAGATGCGGCGGATGTCGCGGTACATCGAAAAGCCCAGCGTATAGGGGTTGATGCCGCTGTACGCGGGGTGGCCGACCGGCGGCTGATGGATCACGTTGGTGTGCGAGGCGAGCCATTCCAGCATCATCGCGTCGGTGAGCCAGCCGTCCTCGTAGAGCTGATTCATCAGGGTGTAGTGCCAGAAGGTGGCCCAGCCCTCGTTCATCACCTGCGTCTGGCGCTGCGGATAGAAATACTGCGCGATCTTGCGCACGATGCGGATGACCTCGCGCTGCCAGGGCTCGAGCAGCGGGGCGTGCTTTTCGATGAAGTACAGCAGGTTTTCCTCGGGCTCGCGCGGAAAGCGTTGCTGTGCCTCTTCGCTGCTCTCCTTGCCCGGCGCCGCGGGCAGCGTGCGCCAGAGTTCGTTGACCTGCTGCTGCGCGTGCTCCTGGCGCTCGCGCTGCTCCAGGCGTTCACGCGCCAGCGACTTGCGCGAGGGGCGGCGATAGCGGTCCACGCCGTGCGTGGCCAGTGCGTGGCACGAGTCGAGCAATTGCTCCACCGCGTCAAACCCGTGGCGCTCCTCGCACTGCCCGATGTAGTCGCGCGCATAGACGAGGTAGTCGATGATCGAGCCCGCGTCCGTCCACATGCGAAACAGGTAGTTGCCCTTGAAGAAGCTGTTGTGCCCGTAGGCCGCGTGCGCAATCACCAGGGCCTGCATCGCCGTGGTGTTTTCCTCCATCAGATAGGCGATGCACGGGTTGGCGTTGATCACGATCTCGTAGGCCAGGCCCATCTGCCCGCGCCGGTAACGCCGCTCGGTGGCGAGAAAGGCCTTGCCATAGCTCCAGTGGCGGTAGTTCACCGGCATGCCGACGCTGGCGTAGGCGTCCATCATCTGCTCGGCGGTGATCAGTTCGAGCTGGTTGGGGTAGGTGTCGAGGCCGAAGCGCCGGGCCACCTCGGCAATCACGGCGTGGTAGCGCTCGATCAGCTCGAAGGTCCAGTCGCTCGGGTCCGGCAGCGGGTGCGCGGGGCGCTCGGTGGGCGGCAGGGGCATGTCCGGCACCAGCGGGTGGCGCCGCTCGCCGCTCGCGACGAGCTTCCAGGCGTTGTCGCCGTGGCGGCGCTCGAGCACCGGGTAGTGCATCGATACCTGCGACGGATGTTCGGGCGGGAAGGTGACGGGGGTTTTCATGTCTGTACCCCTTCCTTGCGAAACAGCTCGCGAAACACCGGGTAGATGTCGCTCGCCTGCGAGACTTTGCGCATCGCGAAGTGCGGGCAGCCCTGCTGCAGCTGCGCGTACTCCTGCCAAAGGTTCTGCTCTTCCTCGGCCACCTGCAGATAGGCGTAGTAGCGCGCCAGCGGCAGGATCTGCTCGGCCAGCAGCGCGCGGCAGTTGCCGCTGTCGTTGCTGAAGTTGTCGCCGTCGCTCGCCTGCGCCACGTAGATGTTCCAGTCGGTCACGGGGTAGCGCGTGTGGATGATGTCGGCCAGCAGCACCAGCGCGCTGCTCACCACCGTGCCGCCGCTTTCCTGCGAATAGAAGAACTCGTGCTCGTCCACTTCCGAAGCCTGCGTGTGGTGGCGGATGAAGACGATCTCCACCTGGCGGTAGTGGCGCGTGAGAAACAGGTGCAGCAGGATGAAGAAACGCTTGGCCAGGTCCTTGCGCTCCTCGTCCATCGAGCCCGAGACATCCATCACGCAGAACATCACCGCGCGGCTGTTGGGCAACGGCACCTTCTGGTGCGCGCGAAAGCGCAGATCGATCGGGTCGAGCCACGGCGTCCTGGCGATGCGCCGCTCAAGCTGCTCGATGCGCGCGCGCAGGTCGCTCGCCTCGGCTTCGGTATGGTCGGGATCGAGCAGCACGGTGTGCAGCTGCCGCCCCAGCGCCTCACGCTCGCGTTCGGCCGCCTTGGTGAGCGCGATGCGCCGCCCCAGCGCGCCGCGCATGGTGCGCACGATGGCCAGGTTGTTCGGCGTGCCGTCCTGGCTGTAGCCCGCGCGGCGGGTCTTGAACTGCGGGTTTTCGCCAATGTGCGTGCGCAGGAGGCGCGGCAGCGCCAGATCCTCGAAGAAGATCTGCATGAACTCCTCGCGGCTGAGCGTGAAGCTGAAGTCATCCTGTCCCTCGCCGCTGTCGCTCGCCTGCGAGCCCGCACCCGAGCCGCCGCCTTCGGGGCGCTGGATGCGGTCACCCGTTACGTAGTCGCGGTTGCCCGGGTGCACCGTATCGCGCACGCCGCCGGGTCCGTGGTGGAAGCTCGGCTCGCTGATGTCGCGCCTGGGGATGGTGACGTTCTCGGCTTGCTCGATTTCGCGGATACCGCGCCTGGACACCGCGCGGCGCACGGCGTCGGCGATCTGCTGCTTGTAGCGGCGAATGAAGCGCTCGCGGTTGCCCACCGACTTGTTCTTGCCGGAGAGCCTGCGGTCGATGATCTGCAGTGCCATGGGAATGCCCTGCGGTTTGCTTGCGTCAACTGCTCTTGCGCACGCGCAAGTACCACTCGCACAGCAGGCGCACCTGCTTTTGCGTGTAGCCCTTGGCCACCATGCGGGTGACGAAGTCTTCGTGCTTGCGCGCGTCCTCGGTGCTGGCTTTGGCGTTGAAGCTGATCACCGGCAAGAGCTCCTCGGTGTTGGAGAACATTTTCTTCTCGATCACCAGGCGCAGCTTCTCGTAGCTCGTCCAGGCCGGGTTGCGGCCCTGGTTGTTGGCGCGCGCGCGCAGCACGAAGTTGACGATCTCGTTGCGGAAATCCTTGGGATTGGCGATGCCCGCGGGCTTCTCGATCTTCTCGAGCTCGGCGTTGAGCGCGTTCCTGTCGAACACCTCGCCGGTGTCGGTGTCGCGGTATTCGCTGTCCTGGATCCAGTAGTCGGCGTAGGTGACGTAGCGGTCGAAGATGTTCTGGCCGTACTCGCTGTAGCTCTCCAGGTAGGCGGTCTGAATCTCCTTGCCGATGAACTCGGCGTAGCGCGGTGACAGGTATTCCTTGATGAAACCTGTGTATTTGGTCTCGAGCTCGGCGGGGAACTGCTCGCGCTGGATCTGCTGCTCCAGCACGTACATCAGGTGCACCGGGTTGGCCGCGACCTCGGTGCTGTCGTAGTTGAAGACCTTGGAGAGAATCTTGAACGCGAAGCGCGTGGAGACGCCGCTCATGCCCTCGTCCACGCCCGCGTAGTCACGGTACTCCTGGTAGCTCTTGGCGCGCGGGTCGGTGTCCTTCAGGTTCTGCCCGTCGTAGACCTTCATCTTGCTGTAGAGGCTGGAGTTCTCCGGCTCCTTCAGGCGCGTGAGCACCGAAAACTGCGCCATCATCCTGAGCGTGCCGGGGGCGCAGACGGCATCGGCCAGCGACGATTCGCGGATCAGCTTCTCGTAGATCTTCACCTCTTCGGACACGCGCAGGCAGTAGGGCACCTTGACGATGTAGATGCGGTCCAGAAACGCCTCGTTGTTCTTGTTGTTGCGAAACGTCTTCCACTCGCTCTCGTTGCTGTGAGCGAGCACGATGCCGTCGAACGGTATCGCGCCAAAGCCTTCGGTGCCCTTGTAGTTGCCCTCCTGCGTCGCGGTGAGCAGCGGGTGCAGCACCTTGATCGGCGCCTTGAACATCTCGACGAATTCGAGCAGCCCCTGGTTGGCCAGGCACAGGCCGCCCGAGTAGCTGTAGGCGTCGGTATCGTCCTGCGCGAAATTCTCCAGCTGGCGGATGTCCACCTTGCCCACCAGGCTGGAGATGTCCTGGTTGTTCTCGTCGCCCGGCTCTGTCTTGGCGATGGCGATCTGCTTGAGGATGCTGGGATAGCGCTTGACGACGCGGAACTGGCGGATGTCGCCGCCGTATTCTTCCAGGCGCTTGACGGCCCAGGGCGAGAGCACGTGCGCCAGATGGCGGCGCGCGATGCCGAACTGCTCTTCGAGGAGGGGGCCGTCCTCCGCCGGGTCGAACAGGCCCAGCGGCGATTCGTTCACCGGAGAACCCTTGAGCGCGTAGAACGGCACTTTCTGCATCAGCACCTTCAGGCGCTCGGCGATCGAGCTCTTGCCGCCGCCCACGGGCCCGAGCAGATAGAGAATCTGCTTGCGCTCTTCCAGCCCCTGCGCCGCGTGGCGAAAGAAGCTCACCACCTGCTCGATGGCGTCTTCCATGCCGTAGAACTCGGCGAAGGCCGGGTAGCGGCGGATCACCTTGTTGGCGAACAGGCGCGAGAGCTCGGGGTCCTCGCGCGTATCGACCATGCGCGGCTCGCCGATGGCGGCCAGCATGCGCTCGGCCGCCGTGGCGTAGGCGGCGGGCTCACGTTTGCACAGCGCAAGATATTCGTCGATCGACATCTCCTCTTCACGTTCACGTGCATAGCGTGCAGCGAAGTTGCTGATGGCGTCCATGTCTGACCTCCTGTGACAAGCGCTATCCGTGGGACACGGCCAGCGCCGCAAAGTTGCAAGCCAATGTGCTGTCCACGCCTGCAGTTGTAGCACCAAGCGCGCATGCGTGGCAGATCATTGGTGCATTGAGCAACGGTCTTTTCCACGTGCTGCGCAGGGCGGTGCGAGGCGTGTTACGGTGCGCCCCTTGTAATTGACGCCGTATGCACCACATGCGCCCCGACATGCCTCCCCGCCTGGCTCGAATGACGCCGCATCACTGGCTGCTGGCTTCCGTTGCGGTGGCCTTGCTGACCATCGTGCTCAAGACGCTGGCGTGGTGGATCACCGACTCCGTGGGCCTGCTGTCGGACGCGCTCGAATCCTTCGTGAACCTCGCGGGCGCGATGTTCGCGCTGGTGATGGTCACGGTGGCCGCACGCCCGGCCGACGAAGACCACCCGTTCGGTCATCACAAGGCCGAATATTTTTCTTCCGGCTTCGAGGGCATCCTCGTGGTGGGCGCGGCCGTGGCCATCCTGTGGGCGGCCATTGTGCGCCTGCTGCACCCCCAGCCCTTGCAGCAGCTCTCCTGGGGCTTGGCGCTGGCGATACTGAGCGCCGTGTTCAACGGCTTGCTCGCCTGGGGCATGATGCGCGCCGCGCGCCTGCGCCGTTCGGTGGCGCTGGAAGGTGACGCGCGCCACCTGTTCACCGACGTGTGGACCTCGGTGGGCGTCGTGATCGGCCTGATGGCGGCCTGGGGCACGGGCTGGGACTGGCTCGATCCCGTGGTGGCGTTCGTGGTGGCGCTGAACATCCTGAAGGAGGGCGGCAAGCTCATCTGGCAGGCCTCGCAGGGCCTGATGGATGAAGCCCTGGCGCCCGAGCCGTTGACCAGCATCCAGGCCCTGCTGGAGCGCTACGCCCGCGCCAGCCACGGCGCCGTGCACTTCGACAACCTCGGTTCGCGCCGCGCCGGCAGCCGCAGTTTCGTTCAACTGCACATGCACGTGCCCGAAAGCTGGACCCTGGGCCGCGCCGCGTCCGAGCGCGCGACGGTGGAGGCCGAACTCATGGCCGCCGTGCCGGGTCTGGTGGCCACGATCGAACTGCTGCCCGTGGGGGCCAGCACGATCTTCGAGCAGGCGGAAGCGGAGGGGCTGGAGCCCTTCAATGCCGGGCCCGTGCCCTGAGCGGATGCGGCCCGGAGCTCAGTGGATGAACTGGGGCTGTCCGTTGACCGCAAGATGGTCGAACTGCGCGAGCCAGGGCTCGGCCAGAATGCGGATCTGCGCGTCGTTGTGCAGGATGCGCTGCATGATGCGCGCCTTCTCCCTGCGGTGTTCGGCAGCCAGCTGCTTGCGTTTGGCCGAATAGCGCAGCTGCTCGATGAGCACGGCGCAGGTGCCTTCATGTTGCACCACGCTGTTCCAGTCCTGCGATTTGGCGGCCTCCAGCATCTTGCTGCTGCTGTCCTCGATGGCGCGGTACAGATCCATGAGCGCGGGCGCGACAAGGTCCCTTGAGGCGGTATTCGTCTCACTCATTGCGGCACCTTCGCGGCAATTTCCTTCCAGCCGGTGGCCACGGGACGGATGACCCTGTCCACGTCGTCCAGGGCTACCTTGTCGTTGTGCAGGTTGGCTTGTGTCAATCGCCTGACGCAAAAATCATAGAGATCGCGCAGGTTGCGCGCGAGGTCCCCGCCCTGTTCCAGGTTCAGGGCGGGTTTGAGGCCTTCGTCAAGAATGCGGACCGCCTTGGTGATCTGCTGCCCCTTGCGGGCAATGTCGTTGGCCGCCAATGCGTTCGTCGCTTGTGTGATGGCCTGCAGCAAGGCATCGAACAAAAGGTCGATGAGCTTGTGCGCAGAAGCGCCATCCACGCTGGTTTCCAGGCCTACGCGTTGGTAGGCGGCCGCTGACCGGGAGTTGACGGAGGTGTACATGTCAGGCTCGTGCATCGGATTGTCTACTCTTGATATCGGCGTAACCGTTGCAAACTGTACCTTCATGAATGTCTGAATTGACGCGTTAAATGACCGCACATCCGGCGTTGACGCGTCGTGTCAGCCGCAGCATGCATGGGCGGCCGCGATCTTTACCCGTTCTTGTTCTGGTTCCAGAGCGTGACTTGCTGGCTGACATAGGCGTTCAGCGCATTGAGTTGCCCCATCTGGGCATCGAGTGCGCTGTACTGCTTGCGCAGCCGGTCTTCGACCGTGGAGGCGTTTTTATTGACCTTGTCCTGCTGCTTCGAGTTGGCCGTCAGCTGGTTCTGCAGGGCTTGTGCTTCATTCGTGAGCGTGCCCGTGCTTTGCAGCGCGCCCGACGTGAAACGCGCGAAGTTGACGGCAAAGCCGCTGCCGGTGGCCGTGAACATTTTCTGCAGTTCGCTGCCGTTGTTGATGGCGGCACTGAGCTTGACGCTGTCGATCGAGAGCGAACCATCGCGCTGCATCGATACGCCGATGTCCGACAGGTGCTGGTAGGCGCTGCCCGAGCTGTTGCTGGCGCCGATGATGCGGCGCACCATGTTTTGCAGTCCGACGATGACCGCATCGCCCTGAAACGGGCCTGCTGTTTGCGAGCCGGCGTCGTATTTGGTCATGTCGCTCAGGGTCTGATTCAGGGCGTTGTAGGCTTGAACGAAATCCTGCACGTTCTTGGTGGCAAGGCTGGTGTCCGTCTTGACCGCCATGGAGACGGGGGCTTTTGTCTCGCCTGGCGTGCCGTAGCCGGTCGTGGTGGTTGCCAGCAGATTGATGGTGACGCCGGGGATGTTGTTGTCCAGCGTGTTGGTGTGCGAGGTGACCGCGATGCCGTTGATGCGCGCCTTCGCGTCCTGGCCGTATTGCATGGGCAAGCCGTTGGCGGCCATGCCGAAGCGCGCGTTCGTGACCGGGTCCAGCGTCGCGGGATCGAAGGCCAGACGCGAGAGCCCGGCCTCGTCCGTATTGTTGCCGTCGTCGTCGGTCGCCTGGATGCGAAAACCGCCGGTACTGCCCGTGGCGTTGGACGTGACCACCAGCCTGTCCTGGGTGCCATCGTTGAGCGCCGTCGCCGTCACCCCTGCGTTGGCGGCATTGATTTTGGCGGCGATGTCGGAGACCGTGTCGCTGGCCGTGACCGCGATGGCGACGTCGGACGACCCCCCTGCGGGCGTGAACGTGTTGCCGCCACTGTCCCAGCTGCCGATGCGCAGGGTAAGCGTACCGCCGCCCACGGCCGAGCCCTTGGCGATGCCGCCCGAGACGACGGACTGCGCCTGCGCCAGCTGGTCCACGTCCAGACTCAGCGAGGTCGGCGGCGTGGTGCTGTTGGCCGTGATCGTGGCGGCATTCGCATTGGAAGAACTGGTGGTGGTGCCCTTCCACACGGCAGGCGCCGAGATGCGTTGCAGCACATCGTTCAGTGCCGAGAACTGCGACTGTATGGTGCCAAACGATGAAATCCGCGCCTGGATCGACGTCGCCTTGGCCTGCAGCTGCTGCAGGGGCTGCTTTTCGATGTCGACGAGCTTGGAGATGATGTCGTTGACGTTGAGACCGCTGCCTATGCCGATGGAAGAAATGGTTGCCATGTGGCCTCCGTGGGGGTGTTGTCCCGGCCCTGTGATCAGTGGGTCATTGTGAACGATCGAATGCCAAAGTAAACCGCGAATAGGCGGGTATTTTCCAAGCGCCAGACGGCGCCAGGCCTGTGCCTGTCGCCGTCCGGGAGCCGGGCGGGGCCGCCCTTTTCAGGCAAGCCCCTGCAAGCCGCTTACCTCAGCAGGGCCAGCACCCCCTGTGGCAGCTGGTTGGCCTGCGCCACCATCGCGGTGCCGGCCTGCTGCAGGATCTGCGCCCGGGAGAGGTTGGCCGTCTCGGAGGCGAAGTCGGCATCCTGCACCCGAGAGCGCGCCGCGCTGCTGTTCTCGATCGCCGTCTGCAGGTTGGCGATCGTCGTCTCGAAGCGCGATTGCAGGGCGCCGTAGCGGGCGCGCTGGCCATCGACCACCGACAGTGCCGAATCCACCATCGCCAGCGTGCGGTTGGCTGCATCGACGGACGATACGTCCAGATTGTTCACCGCCTGCAGCTGGCTGGAGGCATTGGCAACTGCGAAGAAGCTCTGGCCTGCAGTCGTAGTGGCACTCGTGGTCAGGCCAAAAGTCTTGTCCGAATCGAGCACCAGCTCGCCGGTGACATAAGCGGAGCTGCCGGCTGCCGTAGTCTGCGTGCCCACGGCGACGGAGCCGCCGCTGGACGCGGCATTGTCGATGCGGATGTCGTTGCCTGAGGCGTTGGTGAGTGTGATGCCGGTCCCCGCATCGTTGAGCCGCGCGGTGACGCCGGTCTGCGAGCTCTTGTCGTTGAAGGCGTTGATGGCGGCGGCCAGGCCGTCCGCGTCGTTGGCGGCGCCCACTTGGAAAGAGATCTTCACGGCGGACGAGTTGTCCGAGGTGACGTTCAGGGTATAGCTCTTGCTGGCCGTGAAGGTGCCCAGGTCGATCTCGGTGCGCGCGGTGGCGCTGACCCCGGTTTCACCCGTCTTGGCGTTGATGTTGGCCGCCACCTTCTTGGCGCTGTCACCTGCGGCGATGCCGATCACGGCGCTGCCCAGCGAGCCGTTGACGGCGAAGCCGCTATTCGCAGCGATGGTACTGGCAGAACCCGACACCGCCGTGGATACGTTCGTGCCCGCCGCCGATCCCATGACCAGATTGCCGGCGCCGCCCTGAGTGGTCGCGACGCTTGAACCAATGCGGTTGTTGCCGTACTTGTTGGTGCTGAAGTTCGACGACGTGGCGGTGATGGTCTGGTTGGCGTTGGCCCCCACCTGGAACTGCGAGGAGGTGAAGCTGCCGTCGAGCAGGTTCTGGCCATTGAAGGCCGTGGTCTTGGCGATGCGGTCAAGTTCCGAAGTGAGCTGCGTCACTTCCGAGTTCAGCGCGGCGCGGTCGGAGGCGCTGTTGGTGGCGTTGGCCGATTGCACGGCCAGTTCACGGATGCGCTGCAGGATGCCGCCCGCCGCGCCGAGCGCGCCTTCGGCCGTCTGCGCCAGCGAAATGCCGTCGTTGGCGTTGCGCGCGGCTTGCGTCATGCCGCGGATCTGCGAGGTGAAACGGTCGGCAATCGCCAGGCCGGCGGCATCGTCCTTGGCGCTGTTGATGCGCAGGCCCGACGACAGGCGCTGCATGGCCGTCGAGAGGGCGTTCTGGGTGTTGCTCAGGTTGCGCTGGGCATTGAGCGAATTGATGTTCGTATTGATGATGGCAGCCATGTTGCACTCCTGAAAAAACCATCCAAATCCGGCACGACGCCGGTATCAAGACCCCCTGCAGCCAGGCTGGTCACCAGAGCCGGGGCACCGGGTGCCTGCCGGATCACGAGCTGTCTTGAGACTCGTTGTGATGGTTTTCGGGTTTACATGTCGAAACTTTAGGGCGCCGCTCGAAATTTGTTGGTCTGCGCGGGAGCCCGAGTCTTCCCGCCAGCGGCGCCGCGCCGCGCGGCAGCGCAGGGTTCCGGTGAGATATGAGGGGTGTTTGGCGTGTTTTTCGCTCTTATGCCTGTGGGGGGATTCTCCAGAATCGCTCCCATCGTTACTGAAGATGCCCATCGCGTCAGCACGCCCGGCAGATCGGCGACGAGGCCGATCACCTCATCAGGAGTACCGTCATGGCAGCTACGATCAATACGAACATCAATTCGCTCAATGCCCAGCGCAACCTGAGCAACACGCAGAACGCTCTTTCTACCGCGATGGAGCGTCTGTCGTCGGGCCTGCGCATCAACAGCGCCAAGGACGACGCCGCCGGCCTGGCGATTTCGGACCGCTTCACCGCCCAGATTCGAGGCATGACGCAGGCGGCGCGCAATGCCAACGACGGCATTTCGCTGGCGCAGACGGCCGAAGGGGCGCTGGCGGCGGCCACCAGCGTGTTGCAGCGCATTCGTGAGCTCGCCGTGCAGTCGGCCAATGCCACCAACAGCGCGTCCGACCGCGCCGCGCTGAACGCCGAGGTGAGTCAACTCACGGCGGAACTCGACCGCATCGCCAAGACCACGCAGTTCAATGGCCAGAACCTGCTCGACGGCAGCTTCACCTCCTCGCAGTTCCAGGTGGGGGCGAACGCCAACCAGACCATCATCGCCACGTCGGCCAACTTCAGCACCAACAAGTACGGCAACAACCGCATTGGTTCAAGCGTCGCGACCACTCAGGGCGGCGCCGGCAATCTGGTCATGGGATCGACGCCGGGCACGAACGTATCCACGGCGGTAGCGGGTTCTGCCAGTACCATCGCTGCGAATAGCGGCTTCGCCGTCAACGGCTCGCTGGGCAGCGCCGTGATCGGCATCGCCGCAGGTGACAGCGCCAAGAAGGTGGCGGCCAACATCAATGCCAAGGCAGGCGAGACCGGGGTCAGCGCCACCGCGCGCACCGAGATCGGTCTTGGAACGTTCACCAACAATACGAGCTATACGCTGAATGTCCTCTCGGACAACCAGGCGCCCATCACCGTTGCTTTCACGGTCGGCGCCGCCAACGACGCGGACGGCCTGGCCGCCGCCATCAACGCCTTCAACGACAAGAGTTCGCAGACCGGCGTCACCGCGCGGCTCAACGATGCGGGGACCGGCATCACGCTCACCAACGCCTCAGGCAACGACATCCGCATCGACAATGCCGCGTCCAGCGGCGGCCCTGTCACCGTGGGCACGCAGTCTACGGCAGCCGGCAGCTCCGCTTATGTCACGGGCGAACTGGTTTTCGATTCCGACAAGACCTTCGGCCTGACCAACACCACGGGGGCGGGGGGGGTAAGCTACTTTGCGGTAGCCAACGCGGCCAGCCAGCTGCAATCCGTCAACAACCTGGATGTCTCGACCGTGGATGCGTCCAACCGCACACTGGCGATGGTGGATTCGGCGCTGTCGGTGGTCAGTGGCCAGCGCGCGCGCTACGGCGCCCTGCAGGCACGTTTCGAGACCACGATCAGCAACCTCAATATCACCTCCGAAAACATGAGCGCGGCGCGTTCCCGGATCCAGGATGCAGACTTCGCGGCGGAAACGGCGAATCTGTCACGCGCCCAGATTCTGCAGCAGGCGGGCACCGCGATGGTGGCGCAGGCCAACCAGATACCGCAGGGCGTGCTGCAGTTGCTGAAGTAGTAGTGCCCTCTCCGACCGTTGGCGTCGGCGCATGATCAAAACAGGGCGTCCTGTCGAGCTGGTCGCAGCGGACGGGTTTCCCTCGCCTGCTTTTCGTTCTGAGTGTGCACAGGCGGTCGACAACGAAAAAGGGGGCAACGATGGTGGTGGATGGTTCCACGGCGCGGCGCAGTGCTGCATACGAGGCGTTTGCCGAAGGGCGGCTGCAGGATGCCCAGGGCCTGCTCGATGCAGAACTGGCGGCCAGCGGGTCGGACTTCCAGCTTCTGAACGATCTGGCCGTAGTGGCGTTCAGGCTCGGTCGTATCGACCTGTCCCAAGTGTATTTCCAGCAGGCGCAACAGCTGCGTATGGCGCAGGACGGGCTGCTGATCGGCAACTTGATCGATGCTTTGGCGGGAGCAAAGCCGCAAGCGGAGGATGATGGGGCGGTCCGGCAGCCAGTTTCAGGCGAAGCGGACGACGGCTACTTTGCACGATGGCTGGCTGACAGCGCGTCAGCATTGCACGCAAAAGCCCGGCAATCGAGTGACGAGGCGTGGGCCGCGGCCTTGTATGCCAGCGTGGATGGTGAAGCTTTTCACGGCCATCTGTTGCCGGCCTTCATTGATTGCGAAATGCAGCGCATGTTCGTGGGCTCCTCTGGTGTCCCCGCCTTGCAGGAGGCGGACCGCTTCGTCAGGATGCTTCTGGGGCAGCTGAACAAGCACGGACTGGTGCTGACCGATGCGAGTGTTGCTGTTGATTTCGGCAGCGGCTGGGGGCGTTACACGCGCTTCATGCTCAAGCATGTACATCCGGACAATCTGTATGGCCTGGAAGTGAGCCCGCAGATGGTGGAACATTGCCGCAAGGCTTTTGGCATGGCGAATTTTCTCAAGGTCGATTCCATGCCGCCTTGTCCGTTGCGCAGCGGTATGGTCGACTTGATCTTTGGGTACTCGGTGTTCTCGCACCTGGCGCCGCACTGCGCCGACGCGTGGGTGGATGAATTCGCCCGCATCACCCAAGCTGGCGGTTTGGTTCTGATGACGACCCAGGGGCGCAGTTTCATCGAGTTCTGCCGCCAGGTGCGTGAATCGGGAGATTGCTCGCGTCCGTGGTTCGCTTCGTTGGCCAAGGCTTTTGTGGACACGGATCAGGCGTACAGGGACTACGATGCAGGGCAGATGCTTCATTTCGTTGAAGGCCAGCACGGCAGTACCTTTGGCGGATCGCTGATTCCGCATGGCTGTATCGAGAGCATTAGGGAAGATTTTGATCTGGTCGATTCCATTGATGATCGTGCCATCTTTGCCGCAGGCGCTGTTGAGTTATGAACGAACCGATCTATGTCACTCGACCGTTCTTGCCTCCACTGGAGGAATTCCTCCCGTACCTCCGGCAAATATGGGATAGCAGGCGGTTGACGAATAACGGGCCTTTTCATGGTCAGCTTGAGGGAGCGCTGCGCGCGTATCTGGGCGTTCCCCAACTGGCCCTCTTCACTAATGCCACCATTGGGTTGGTAACCGCCCTGCAGGCCCTGCGAATATCCGGCGAAGTCATTACTACACCCTACTCGTTTGTTGCAACAGCGCATGCGCTCGTATGGAACAATATCGAGCCCGTATTTGTTGACATAGATCCCGGAACTTGCAATCTTGATTCAGCGTGCATCGAGGCTGCGATCACACCTCGCACTACGGCAATTCTGCCTGTGCATTGCTATGGCAATCCGTGCGATGTGGCCGGGATACAGCGTATCGCAGATACCTATGGTTTAAAGGTTATTTACGATGCTGCACATGCATTTGGCGTGCGCTACAAAGGGGAGAGTCTGCTGTTACATGGAGATTTGTCCGTCGTCAGTTTCCATGCGACCAAAGTCTTCAATACTTTTGAGGGGGGCGCCATTGTTTGTCCTGATTCCAAGACGAAACAGCGTATAGATTATCTGAAAAATTTTGGTTTTGCCGATGAAATCACGGTGATGGCACCAGGCATCAATGGAAAGATGAACGAATTCCAATCGGCTCTTGGATTGCTGCAGCTGGATTATATTAACAAGGCCATTTCTTTGCGCAAAAAGATCGAAATGCATTACCGCAAATCACTTGCGGGGATAGATGGTATTGCACTATTGGAACCAACGGCGGATACTGACGGTAATTCTGCATATTTCCCGATCTTCATCGGAAATAATTATCCATTGAATCGTGATCGACTTTATGAACGATTGCGTGCCGCAGGTGTTTATGCCCGGCGGTATTTCTATCCATTGATAAGTGATATGCCCATGTACCGTGGGTTGGCCTCGGCAACACCAAAAAATCTGCCGCATGCGCGTGAGGCTTCCGAGCGGGTTTTGTGTCTGCCAATTTATCCGGATCTGTCTGAAGAAGAACAGAATTTCATCATTGATCAATTGCTGAATATTTAAGTGACCAAGCCATTCGCCAGGGAGAAACCGGATTCTGGAAATATTCCGGAGTTGCTTGTCTTGAGTGGCTCGAATGACCGTGCGATCTATGCAATCTGCCGCGTGGCAAGACGTCTGAAGATTGAATTTTTTATTGTTGCAGCGGGATCTGGCGATAAAATCTTTCAGGGTAGGTACAAGGATAGAATCTGTTATTCAAGAAAAAATAGGGAGCTCGATCTTGAAAATTTCACGGAATGGGTGAAGGTGGCCCGTAAGTGGAGCGGTTCTGATAATACAGAATTTATTGTCGTACCATCGTCCGAATTTCTTAATTCATTTCTGTTGAATCTGGAGCGGGCAGGTGAGCTGGGACCACTTGGTGTGCGGCTGCCTCTCGTGAATGCGGATTTGTATGCGCGTCTGAGCAATAAGGGCAGTGCGACCCTTTGGGCTGAATCCATTGGCATGTATGTGCCAGAGAGGTTGACGGGGTTTTTTCCTGAAAATTTACCTCTGGTGGCCAAGCCGTTGATGAACATCCATCGGGATGGATTGCTCCGGTATCCCCAATTGATTGGGGATAGAGAAGATTTGGATAAATTCCTGGTGCGCGATGATTGCGAATCATATTTCGCACAAGAAATGATAAGAGGCAATAGTTGGTATTTGATGGGGTATCTGTCGCGCGATGGACGCGCTTGGTTGCATGCGCAGAGAAATATTGCACAACAACCCGAAGGCAAGTCCATACTGCTTGCCTGGAGCGATGATTTCGAGGATTCGGAAACCGGTCGGAAGATAGTATTAGCTCTTCGGGATACCGGATTCTTCGGGTTGTTCATGATCGAATTCAAGGGGATGATTGATCGCCCCGTATTCATCGAAATCAACCCGCGTCCTTGGGGGCCTTTGCAGTTGAGCATTGATGCGGGCAGCGGTATTGTTGAAGCATTTTTGGGTGACAGTCTTTACGGTGACCCAGACCGATTCATTCCGCCCTCGGCACCTGCGCGAAGAGCCTGCTATTTATGGCTTGGCGGCTTTTTCTCCAGTTGGCGCATGGGAAAAATGATACATTGGCACAACTGCACCAGCATTCTCCGCTGGTTCTATATTTTGCGTGCACTTCCCTGTGAAGTGTATCTTCGCCTCGATAGTTGGCGTGTTTTCTGGAGAGAACTCTGTGGATCTGAGCACTGAACGCAGACAGCTAGTGCGCGAACTTCAGGCGCTCTATGCCGATAAATCCAAACATTCCGTATATCAGAGTCTACCTGAATTCATTGCTGATGAGTTGGGGCTGCAATTCAATATCGACGAAAAATGGCGTGGTGACGCAATCCGATTGCGATATATCTTGCGGTATGCTGAGCGAATGGGCTGGGTAAGAGATGGCGCTTGGTGTGATTTTGGCGCAAACACCGGGTTTTTCAGCCTGTCGCTGGCGCACGAGATGCCTCACGCAGATGTTTTGGCTATAGAGGCCAATGTCAATCATGCGAGGTTTGTTAAAAAGCTGGCCCGAGCTTTCAAATTACAGAGACTGCGTATTCTCGACCGGGGTATTGGCCGAAATCAGCTCGATAGTATCGGGCGGCATGATTTTTTATTGCACCTGAATGTGCTGCATCATGCGGGGGCCGATTTTGATTTTGATCAAGTCAAGAATGTGACAGACTTCCCGGCTTATGCGAGGAACTATCTTTCCTCCCTGCGTTTGCAGACGAATCACCTTGTATTCCAAATGGGTTGGAATCTGTGGGGAAACAAGGAACAGCCCATCTTCCCTGCGATTGATGATGTGGTGAAGCTCAAAATTCTTGTCTCATGGCTTGTTGACACAGGGTGGAAGATTGAAGATATAGCTTATGCGACCCACGTTGATCATAATGGCGAATGTTTCCCCAGTCTGGATTACAAGCCCGTTTCGGCGATTGCTGTTGCCGGACTGTTTGATCAAAATTTTGAATGTGCACTGTACGAAGAAATGGCGGATTTCCGGTTGTACGAGCATCCGGGTGAATTTTATCGGAGGCCATTAATTATCTGTAGGGTTGCATAGAATTTCAGATGTTGCCATGAGAACTTGTCCTGTATGTTCTGGTCGTTTCGGGAGTTTCTTTCCACTCCCTTATTCTTATATTGAGAGTCAAAATCTTGCGAACTCGGAGTGTTCGATAGAAGATTTTGAAACAATTAATGTTGGACAGTATCAATGCCCCGGTTGCGGGGCGTCGGACCGGGATCGTCTGTATGCTCTCTATATTAAGCATATTCTGAGCCGTCGCAATTCAGGGAAGCTTCGTCTGTTGGATATTGCTCCAACACCGTCTCTTTCGAGATATCTACAGGGATTGGAATGGATTGAATACCGTAGCGCGGATCTAATGTCGGATATTGCAATGGATAAAGTCGATATCACGGATATGCGATCCAGCTACGCGGACGGCAGTTTTGATTTTATCATCTGCTCGCACGTATTGGAGCATGTCCAGGATGACCGTGCTGCAATGCGTGAACTTTGTCGAGTATTGGCTCCTGAAGGCAGGGCTATCTTGATGGTGCCAATATTGTTGACACAGGCACATACGGATGAAGATCCAGCTCTTGACGATATCAAAGAACGCGTGCGTCGTTTCGGCCAGGAGGATCATGTCAGGCGTTATGCAAAATGGGATTTTCTGAAGAGACTTCGTGATTCGGGTTTTTTGGTCGAGATGTTGGATGAGAGCAAATTCCAAGAATTGACCCGAGTCCCTCGTGTTTTCAAGAATCATGGTATCACCAGTACTTCCCTGCTTTATATCGGCAAAAAATATGAAAAACAGGAAGATGTGAAAGAGAATGATATTGCCAACAATCGAAGGTGGGATGGAATTAATCTAGATCAGAAGTGCCAGGTTACGATTGCCATTCCAGCCTACAAGGCGGTATTTTTTGCCGAGGCTCTGGATAGTGCACTCAGCCAGCGGTTTGGCTCTTTTGAAGTTCTGGTGTGCGATGATAGCGGCGGGAGAGAAATAGAGGATATTGTCATCAGCCGGCAGAACGGCTTGGTACCGCTGCGGTATATTCGTAATGAGACCCGTTTGGGTGAACGCGGAAATGTCCGGCGTTGTATTGATGAGGCTCGTGGATATTACATTAAATTGCTTTATGATGACGATTTAATTGCGCCCGATTGCATAGCGAGACTATCAGAGGTTTTGAGTATTCTGCCAGAGGTCTCGCTGGTCAGTTCGCGACGGGGTGTAATCAATGAAAGAGGGGAGCTTGCTTCTTCAATATCTTCTCCTGCATATCGTTGGCCATTCTTAGAAGATGTAAGACTGAAGGGTACCAGTGTTTGCAGTTTTCTTGGTTTGAATCCGATCAACTTTATTGGTGAGCCTAGTTCCGTCATGTTCCGGAAGGAAGATGTGGAGCGCACGATTCAGGGGGACGTGTTTTCTCTTGCGGGGCTGCCTATATCTTGGGTCGGAGACTTGGCGCTTTATGTCAATCTTCTCAAGAATGGGGATCTTGTAATGCTTGCGGAGACTCTATCGAACTTTAGGGTATCCTCGTATCAAGTAAGTCAAAAATATAGAGATGATGCGACGATTGTTCACAAGCACGTCCTACAATTCCAAACATTGGTTCAAGGTCTTGAGAAATTCGATAGAAATCAAGCGCTTTTATGCGCCCCTATGTCGTCTGAGGATCAATTTAGTGAATTGGATTTGATGCATTATTGGGATGGCCGTATACAGCAGGCTCGGTTGCGTGTTTTGGCCTTCTATCTACCCCAGTTCCATGAAATTCCGGAAAACAATGCGTGGTGGGGCGAAGGTTTCACTGAATGGACCAATGTGCGGCAAGCCAAGCCGCTGTTTGAAGGGCATGAACAGCCGCTGGTGCCGGGTGAACTGGGCTATTACGACCTGAGTTCGGTGGACGTGCTGGAACGCCAGGCCAAGCTGGCCAAGGAGCACGGTATCCACGGCTTCTGCTTTCATTACTACTGGTTCGACGGCAAGCGCCTGCTGGAGAAGCCGGTGGATCAGTTGCTGCGAGCGCCGCAGATCGACTTGCCCTTTTGCCTGTGCTGGGCGAACGAGAACTGGACCCGCCGATGGGATGGCGGCGAGCAGGAAGTGCTGATGCCGCAATGCTATTCGCCCGAGTTGCACGAGCGGTTCGCACGGGATCTGCTGCCCTATTTTTTGGATCGGCGCTATATCAGGGTGCAGGGCAAGCCTGTATTGCTGATTTATCGCACGGACATCATCCCCGACCTCAAGGATACCGTGGCGTCGTGGCGCGACGCGTGGCGCGCGCTGGGGCTGGGGGAGGTTTATCTCGTTGCGGTGGAGAGTTTCCGTGCCGTGGATCCTCACGAATGGGGTTTCGATGCCTGCTGCGATTTTCCGCCCCACCAAGTCAATCCTCAGGCCATCGCACCGCAGAGCCCCGTCAATCTGGTGGCCGACACGCAAGCCCACGTGGGCGACTATGGCCGCCTGCGCGATTTCTGGCTGGGGCGGCCACCCCCCGGTTACAAGCGTTTTTGTGGTTTGGTCCCGGGTTGGGACAACAGCGCTCGCCGACGCAAGGGGGGCGCGACGCTGTTCGTGGATGCGACGCCCGAGCGCTACCGGACTTGGCTGCGTGAAGCCGTCGCGCGCACGGTGAATGAGTTCGAGGGGGATGAGCGCCTGGTCTTCATCAATGCCTGGAACGAATGGGCCGAGGGCTGCGTGCTGGAGCCTACGCAGCGCTGGGGGAGGGCCTATCTGGAGGCGACGCGGGACGTGCTGCGCTTGCCGCAGCAGGAGTTTCTGCGGCCCGTCTCATCCCCTTACCAGCAATGGCTCGATGGCCGTCTCGACTGTATTAAGGAGATATCGCTGTACCTCGCCGCAGGGGTACACATCCAGGTGTTGATCGCTGGCGGCGATGCCGTGGCCATCACGCGTACACGCGCCGCGTTGGACGCTCAGCAGCGTGCACCCGATCGGGTGCTGACGCTTTCGGAGGATGGTCTGACGGCCTTGGGCGAGGAGGGCTGGACGCTGCTGCTGCATGCGGGCGATACGCTGGAGACGGACGCGTTGGCCAGGCTGCATCTGTTGCTGGGCGAGCCTGAGGCCGAAGGTGCGTGCGTCGTGTATTTCGATCACGACGAACTGGATGCCGAGGGGCAGCTGACGACGCCTTATTTCAAGCCGGATTTCAATCACGACCTGCTTCTGAGCTATCCCTACGTGGGCCGTGCCCTGGCGGTGCGCAATGACTGGGCGCTGCCGCTGCTGGCCGGGCAGGGGGATGGGCCCTTCGATCTGGCGCTGGCGTACCGCCTGGCCTTGAGCGCGGCGGCCGAAGGCGGTGCGAGGGCCCTGCGTCATATCGCGGCGCCGTTGCTGCACCTCACATCGGAGCAGCCCACCGTTTTTTGCACCACCAGCGAAGCCTGGCAGGCGCTGGCCGGGGTACTCGCGGAGCATCTGGCGCGGGCCGAGCCGGGGAGCGAGGTGACGGAAGGCCCGGCGCCTGGCACCTTCCACGTCATTCCCCCGCTGCCGCGCACGCCCCTGGTGAGCATCGTGATCCCCACGCGCGATCAACTGCCGTTCCTGAGCCGCTGCATCGAATCTCTGCTGGAGAAGACGAATTACCCGAATTTCGAGGTGCTGGTGGTCGACAACGGCAGCCAGACGCCCGAGGCGCGTGAGTTTCTCGCCGGACTGGCGCAGGTGGACCCCGCGCGCATCCGCGTGCTGGCGGCGCCCGGCGCGTTCAACTTCTCGCGCATGAACAACCTTGCGGTGAAGCAGGCGCGCGGCGAGTTCATTTTGCTGCTGAACAATGACACCGCGGCGCTGCAGCCCGACTGGCTGACGATGATGGTGCGCCATGCGCTGCGTCCCGGTGTGGGTATCGTGGGGGCGCGCTTGCTGTACCCGGATGGCAGCCTGCAGCATGCGGGCATCATCATGGGTTTGCGGGGGCCGGCGGAACATCCGGCCCTGGGCGCCCCCGCGGACCAGGTCGGCTATCTTTTTCGCACCCAGGTGCAGCAGGATTTTTCGGCGGTGACAGCAGCCTGTTTGCTGGTGGGCAAGGCGGTCTACGAGGAGGTGGGCGGGCTCGATGAGCAGGCCTTCGCCGTGAGCTACAACGACGTGGACTTCTGCCTGAGGGTGGGGGCGACGGGCCGGCGCATCGTCTGGACGCCGCTGGCCACTTTGCTGCACGAGGGCAGCGCCAGCCAGAAGCGCAGCATAGAAAACCTGGGGCAGGTGGGCAAGCAGGCCCGCTTCACGCGGGAGCAGGGGGCCCTGTACGAGCGCTGGCCCGACGTGATTGCGCGGGACCCGGCCTATAACCCGAATCTGTCGCTGACCGAGCGTGGGTACGAGATCGAGTTCAATGCGCTGCTTCGCCCGGCGCCGCCACGAGTGGCGGGCCGCCCGCACGCCCTGGTGTTTCCGGGGGATACGCAGGGCTGCGGGCATTACCGGCTCATCCAGCCCCTGGATGCCATGGTGCAGGCGCGGCTGGCGACGGGCCGGGTGAGCCTGAGCAGCATGCGCGCCCATCTGGCGCTGGCCAGCGGCGCGGATGTCCTGGTGTTTCAGCGCTGCTTCACGGATGCGGGCCTGCAGGCCTTGCAAGAGCTGCGATCGCTCAAGCAAGTTCGCAAGGTCTATGACGCGGACGACCTCGACTCGCGCATCCGCATCACGAATGCGTCGTACCGGCAGACGCTCAAGGACGCGCGGGGGCGCATGGCCAAGGCCATCGGTCTGTGCGACCGGCTTGTGGTATCGACCCAGCCGCTGGCGCAAGCGCTCTCGGGGACGAGCGACGATATCCGCGTGGTTGCGAACCGGTTGGCCCCGGGCATGTGGGGAGTCGAGCCGCCGAAGCGCGACATCGGGCGGCCCCGGCGCAAGGGCAAGCCGCGCGTGGGCTGGGCCGGCAGCACCAGCCATTACGGGGACCTGAAGATGATCGCGGACGTGATCCGCGACCTGGCCGACGAGGTGGACTGGGTTTTCATGGGCATGTGCCCGGAAGAAATCCGCCCCTACGTCAAGGAGTTCTACGCCGGCGTTCCGACGCTGGAGTGGCCGCGGCACCTGATGGCGCAGGATTGGGACCTGGCCATTGCGCCACTGGAAAGCCATGCGTTCAACGAATGCAAGTCGAATCTGAAGCTGCTGGAATATGGCTGGTGCGCCATGCCGGTGGTGTGTTCGGACGTGGCTCCCTACCAGGGGGACTTGCCGGTTGTCCGGGTGAAAAACCGCCACAAGGACTGGTGCGACGCGATCCGCGCCACCCTGGCGGACGGCACGCAGGCGCGTGCCCAAGGGCTGGCCCTGCAGCGCAAGGTGCACTCGGACTGGGTGCTGGAGGGCGAGCACGTGTCCGAATGGCTAGCCGCCTGGGCTTCGTGATGCTGCCCGATAATGGGCCGCCGACGGGTGCGCGCGGTCGTGGAGGTGCGGTGCGCACGCGGGCGCTGGTACGGAATGGCCTCTTTTGGCCGGCCTGATTGCCGATTTACAGCTTATCGACCCTGACACAATCAGCGCATTATGTTCGTCATCATCGGCTACGTCGTCGTCTTCGCAAGCGTCTTTGGCGTTTTCGTAGCGCATGGCGGCAACATCCATGTGCTGATGGAGGCCTTGCCGTTCGAGATGGCGACCATCGGCGGTGCGGCGTTCGGGGCGTTCGTGGTGAACAACCAGCCCAAGGTGCTCAGGGCGACGGTGCGCGAGGTGCCCAAGCTGCTCAAGGGCAGCCGCTACACCAAGGCGCGCTATCTGGAGCTGCTGGCGATGCTCTACGAGATCCTGCAGAAGGCGCGCAAGGAAGGCCTGATGGCGATCGAAAACGATGTCGAATCGCCGCATGAATCCGAGCTGTTCAAGAAGTATCCGGTGGTCGGTTCGGACCATCACGTGCTGGAATTCACCACCGATTACCTGCGCATGATGGTCTCGGGCAACCTGAACGCGCACGAGATCGAGGCGCTGATGGACAGTGAGATCGAAACGCACCACCAGGAGGCCTATGGGCCGGTGGCGGCGCTCACGCGCCTGGCGGGCGCCCTGCCGGCCTTCGGTATCGTGGCCGCCGTGCTGGGCGTGGTCAACACCATGGGCAACGTGGGGCAGCCGCCAGCGGTGCTGGGCGGCATGATCGCGTCGGCGCTGGTCGGCACCTTCCTGGGCATCTTCCTGGCTTACGCGGTGGCCGAGCCGCTGGCGGGGCTGCTCGAGCAGCGCAATGAGGACGCGAGCAAGGAGCTGCTGTGCATCAAATCCACCTTGCTGGCGAGCATGCAGGGCTATAACCCCGCCACGGCCATCGAGTTTGGCCGCAAGGTGCTCTTCTCCGACGTGCGCCCAGGCTTCATCGAACTGGAAAGCCACGTCAAGGGCAAGAAATAAGGCCGGTATCCGGCTGAAAGCGGGGCGCCATGGCTGACAGCAAGCTGCAACCCATCATCATCAGGCGCGTGAAGAAGGCCCGTCATGGCTCGCATAGCGGTGCCTGGAAGATCGCCTATGCCGACTTCGTGACGGCGATGATGGCCTTCTTTCTGCTAATGTGGCTGCTGGGCTCGACCAGCAAGGGCGATTTGCAGGGCATCGCCGAGTATTTCGCGTCGCCGATGAAGGTGGCGATGCAAGGGGGCGACGGCGCGGGCAACAGCTCCAGCGTGATCCAGGGCGGGGGCACGGACCTGGCCCGGGTGTACGGCCAGATGAAGCGCAGCCAGGAGAGCGATGCCGAAAAGGGGCACGCCAGCCAGCAGGCCAAGCCCCAGAGCATCGAGGCGCAGCGGGCCGAGCGTGCGCGCATCGATGCGCAGCGCATCCAGGTGCTGCAGGGCAAGCTCGAATCGGTGATCACGCAGGATATGACGCTCAACGAATACCGCTCGCAGATTCGCATCGACGTGACGCCCGACGGCCTGCAGGTGCAGATCGTGGACGAGCAGAGCCGGCCGATGTTCGACAGTGGCAGCGCGCTGGTCAAGCCCTACATGCGCAACATTCTGCGGGCCATCGGCGGGGCGCTGGGCGGCGTGGAAAACCGCATCAGCATTGCCGGGCACACCGACGCCACCCCCTATGGCAATGGCGACAAGGGCTACAGCAACTGGGAGCTGTCGGCCGACCGCGGCAATGCCTCGCGCCGCGAGCTGGTGGCCGGCGGCATGCCCGACAGCAAGCTCCTGCGCGTGGTGGGCCTGGCCGCGAGCGATCCGCTGGAGCCCAAGGACCCGCGCGCCGCGGTGAACCGGCGCATCACCATTACCGTGCTCACCAAGGAGGCCGAGGAGCGCCTGATGGGCCACGATCTACCCGCTTTGTCCCTGCCCGACGGGTCCGCCGACAAAAAGCCGGACAATGCGCCCTCCGCTGTTCCGGCCGGCGCGCCTTCCGGCGCACCTCCCGAGGTGGCGGGGTAAGCCTTGATGGCGTTTGATCGCCGCTGCCGTAATAATCCGTTGCATGTTTTCGACCGAAAGGGTCCTTTGTGTCTTCAGCCCTTCGTTTTCTGATCGTTGACGATTTCTCCACCATGCGTCGCATCGTGCGCAACCTGCTCAAGGAAAGCGGGTTCACCGAGGCAGACGAGGCGGAAGACGGCGTGGTGGCGCTGCAGAAGCTGCGCGCCAGCAAATTCGACTTCGTCGTCTCGGACATCAACATGCCGAACATGAACGGCTTTCAGCTCCTGTCCGAAATCAAGAAGGACGAGAGCCTCAAGCACCTGCCCGTGCTCATGGTGACGGCCGAGGCGCGCAAGGAAGACATCGTGGCTGCCGCGCAGGGTGGGGCGGCGGGCTATATCGTCAAACCGTTCACCAAGGCCACGCTCGAAGAAAAAGTCACGCTGATCCTCAAGAAACTGGGGCTGTGAGCATGGTGGTCGAGGAAGCGAAGGCCCCCGCGGCGCCGGCCGATGCGGGCGACGTGCACACGCGTATCGGTCAGCTCACGCGCCAGTTGCACACGGCGCTCACCGAGCTCGGTTACGCCAGTCAGTTGCGCAGCAGCATGGGTGAGCTGCCCGATGCGCAAAGCCGCCTGTCCTACATTTCGCGCCTGACGGGCGAAGCCGCCGAGAAGGTGCTGGGCCGCGTGGAGATGTCCAAGGCCATCCGCGACCGCGTGGCCGACGAAGGCGCGCACGTGCTCAAGTCGCTCGTGGCCGACCCGGTAGCGGCCGTCGCCAGGGGCGAGATCTACAACTTTCTGGTCGACCTGGGCAAGGCGGGCGACGAACTGGATAGCCACCTGACCGAAATCATGATGGCGCAGGATTTCCACGATCTCACCGGGCAGGTGATCGCCCGTGTGGTCACGCTCGCGGCAACGCTCGAGGAGCAGCTGGTGCACCTCGTGATCCAGACCGCGCCGCCCGGCAGCGTCGTGGCGCCCGAGGCGCCGCCGGAGCAGGCCGCGAAGCTGCAGGGGCCGGTGGTGAACCCCGAAAAGAGCGCCGGGGAGGTGGTGACCGACCAGTCGCAGGTCGATGACCTGCTGGCGAGCCTGGGGTTCTGAGCACCAGAAATCCTGCTCAAGTGGGGCTCTCACGCTTGCTGGTATGGCGCAGGCAGCCATGGTTTCGTGATTTTCCGGACGTTTTGAATAACGGCGCTTGCGCCTCGTTGTTCGTGCTTTAGCGCTTTGCTCTTGTTCCGACAATGGCCGGACCATGGATTCGAGCGAAGACAAACAACTCCCGGCCACGGAGCGCAAGCTCCAGAAGGCACGCGAGGATGGGCAGGCGCCGCGTTCGCAGGAGCTCTCGCATCTGGCGGTTCTCGGTGTGCTCGGGCTCGTGTTGTGGAACTTCTTTCCCGTGCTCGTCGACGTGCTGCTGCGCGAGATGGGGCGCCAGCTCACCTTCGACGCGCAAACCGTTCACGTGCCCGCGAGCATGCTCGCGCGCCTGCAGCCCATGCTGCTGGTGGGGCTGGCCGTCAGTCTGATCCTGGCGCTGCTGGCGGCCGTGTCGGCCGTCGCGGCCAGCCTGGGCTCGGGCGGCTGGGTCTGGAGCCTGAAGGCGCTGCAGCCGCAGTTCAGCCGGCTCGATCCGCTGCGGGGCGTGAAGAACCTGTTTTCCAAGGACAAGCTCTCCAACCTCGGCAAGATGCTGCTGCTGGCCGCGGCGCTCATCTACGTGGCGTGGAAGTACATGTCCACCAGCGCCGAGAAGATGGCGCAGCTGGTGCTGCAGCCCAGCGCGCCTTCGCTGCGCGACGCGGGCGAATGGGTCGCCACGGGCATCGCGCTGCTGCTGCTGGTGGTGTTCATCTTCACGCTGGTGGACGTGCCGCTGCAGCAGTACCTGCACAGGTCGCGCCTGAAGATGAGCCACGAGGAAGTCAAGCAGGAGCACAAGGATGCCGACGGCAACCCCGAGATCAAGCGCCGCCTGCGCCAGAAGCAGCGCGAGGTGGCCGAGCGCGCGAGCGTGAGCGCGGTGCCCAAGGCCGATTTCGTGGTGATGAACCCCACGCACTATGCCGTGGCGCTGCGCTACGACGAAGCCTCGATGAGCGCGCCACAGGTGATTTCCAAGGGCACCGACCTCGTGGCCTTTCGCATCCGCGACGTGGCCACCGAGCATGCGATCCCCGTGCTGCGCTCGCCCATGCTGGCGCGCGCGCTCTATGCCCACGCCGACCTCGATCAGCCGATTCCGGCGCAGCTGTACACCGCGGTGGCGCAGGTGCTGGCCTACGTCTACCGCCTGAAGGCGGCGCTGCGCGGCGAGGGCGGAATGCCCGATGCACAGCCCGTTCCCGATGAATACATCCCGCTCGAGCTCGATCCGCACTCGCCGCGGGCGCAAGGCAGCTGAGGCACGATGATGACGCCGTCGATTCAATCCGCGAAAACCTGGGTGGGCGCCAACCGCTCGCTGCTGCAGGGGCTGTCCATCCCGGTGCTGGTGGTGGTGATCCTGGCGCTGATGGTGCTGCCCTTCCCGCCCTGGCTGCTCGATACCTTCTTCACCTTCAACATCGCCGTGGCGCTGATGGTGATGATGGTGGCCGCCTACATGATCAAGCCGCTCGATTTCGCGGCGTTTCCGGCGGTGCTGCTGCTCACCACCTTGATGCGGCTGTCGCTGAATGTCGCCTCCACCCGCGTGGTGCTGCTCGAGGGCCACACCGGGCCGGGCGCGGCGGGCGCGGTGATCGAGGCCTTCGGGCACTTCCTCATCGGCGGCAACTTCGCCGTCGGCCTGATCGTGTTCGCCATTCTGGTGGTGATCAACTTCGTCGTCGTCACCAAGGGCGCGGAGCGCATCGCCGAGGTGTCGGCGCGCTTCACGCTGGACGCGATGCCGGGCAAGCAGATGGCCGTGGACGCGGACCTCAACAGCGGCCTGATCGACGAGGCGGCCGCCAAGCAGCGGCGCGTGGAGATCCAGGACGAGGCCAACTTCTTCGGCGCGATGGACGGTGCGAGCAAGTTCGTGCGCGGCGACGCGATCGCCGGCATCCTCATCCTCATCATCAACATCATCGGCGGCTTTTCCATCGGCATGCTCTCGCACGGCCTGTCGGCGGCGGAGGCGGCCAACAGCTACATCCTGCTGGCCGTGGGCGATGCGCTGGTGGCGCAGATTCCCGGCCTGCTCATCTCGGTGGCGGCGGCCATGGTGGTCTCGCGCGTGGGCGCGCGCGACGTGGACGTGGGCCGGCAGATCATGCAGCAGGTGTTCATGTCGCCGCGCGTGCTGGGCATGGCGGCGGGCATTCTGGTCCTGCTCGGCCTGATCCCGGGCATGCCGCACACGGTCTTTCTCGTCATGGGCAGCGCCCTGGGCTGGATCGCCTGGATGCTCATGGAAATGCAGCGCAGGCCCAAGCCGGAGGACGCAGTCGCGCCTGCTCCGGTGAGCGATGGCGAGGCGAGCTGGGACGACCTGCAGCCCGTGGATCTGCTGGGCCTGGAGCTCGGTTACCGCCTGATTGCGCTCGTGGACAAGAACCGCCAGGGCGACTTGCTCACGCGCATCAAGGGCGTGCGGCGCAAGTTCGCGCAGGAGGTGGGCTTTCTGCCGCCCGCGGTGCACGTGAGAGACAACCTGGAGCTCAAGCCCAGCGGCTACCGCATTCTGCTGCGCGGCGTGGTGGTCGGCGAGGGCGAGGCCTTCCCCGGCATGTTCCTGGCGATCAACCCCGGCGGCATCTCCACGCCGCTCATCGGCACGCCCACGACCGACCCGGCCTTCGGCCTGCCCGCGCACTGGATCGACGCGGCGCAGAAGGAAGCAGCGCAAATGGCGGGCTTTACCGTGGTTGATTCGGAAACCGTCATGGCCACCCATTTGTCACACTTGATGCAGGTGCAGGCGGCGCGGCTGCTGAGCCGCACCGAGACGCAGCAGCTCGTGGAGCACGTGATGCGTCTGGCGCCCAAACTGATTGAAGAAGTGGTGCCCAAGATGGTCTCGATCACGACGTTCCAGAAAGTGCTTCAGCTCTTGCTGGAAGAGGCCGTGCACATCCGCGACATCCGCACCATCATCGAAACGCTGGCCGAATACGCAGGCGGCACGCAAGACCCGGCCGAGCTGCTCAAGCAGGTGCGCATCGCGTTGGCGCCTGCCATCGTGCAGCAGATCTACGGCCCCACGCACGAGCTCAACGTGATCGCCATCGAGCCCGACCTCGAGCGTCTGCTGGTGCAGGCGCTGGCCGGCAGCAACGGCCCGGCGCTGGACCCCGGCGTGGCCGACCTGCTCACGCACAGGGCCGCCGAGGTGGCCAACCGGCAGGAGGAGATGGGCATCCCGGCCTGCCTGCTGGTGCCCGACGCGATCCGCAGCACCATCGCCCGGCTGGTGCGCCGCATGGCGCCGCGCCTGCAGGTGCTCTCGCACAGTGAAATCCCAGAAACCCACACGATACGCATCGGTCCCGTCTTGAAAGGTGCAACGCCATGAACATCCAGCGTTTTCACGCCCCCACCGCGCGGGAGGCCTTGGCCAAGGCGCGCATGACCTTCGGCGACGGCACGCTCATCCTCTCCAACCGCCCGGTCGATGGCGGCGTCGAGGTGGTCGCGACGGCCGAGGATTCGCTGCCGCCCGCGCAGCCCGCCCCCCGCTTGCAGCCCCTGGTTGAATCGCGACGCGGCCGCCTGCAGGAGCGCGCGGACGACCTCGCGGCCAGCCCCGTGCGCAGCGAGCAGGTGCATGCGGGCCTGGCGCGCAGCTCGGTCGCCAAGGACACGGAAAAACTGGCGATGAGCACGCTCTCGTTTCAGGACTACGTGCGCGAGCGCATGCTGCGCCGCCGCCAGGAGGCGCTGCATGGCAGCGCCGCGCCCGCGCCGTCCGAGCCGGTCGAGCGCGTGAGCGCGCCGGCACGCCGCAGTGCCCCGGTGCACGCCGGTGCGGACAGGGTGCCGCCGCCCACGCGGCGCGACGCCTCGGCTGCAGCTGTGGCTGCGCCTGCGCCTGCGCTGGCCGCCGGGGTCGGGCAGCAGCACCTCATGCAGGAGCTGCAGGCGATGAAGGAACTGATCGAAGACCGCTTCAACACGCTCGCGTGGCTCGGCCAGGCGCGGCAGAACCCGGTGCAGTCCAGCCTCATGCTCAAGCTCATCCGCGCCGGCTATTCGCCCGCGCTCGCGCGCGCGGTGCTCGAACGTCTGCCCGAGAACCTGCCCGCGCCCAATGCGTTGCACTGGCTCATGGAAGTGCTCGAACGCAACCTCAAGACCGACGCGCTCTCGCCGCCGCTGCACGAGGAGGGCGGCATCTACGCGCTCGTGGGCGCCACGGGCGTGGGCAAGACCACCACCGCGGCCAAGCTGGCGGCGATGTGCGCGCGCGTGCATGGCCCGGGCAGCGTCGGTCTGATCACGCTCGACACCTATCGCGTGGGTGCGCATGAGCAGCTGCGCTCCTACGGCCGCATGCTCGGCGTGGTGGCGCACCTGGCGCACGACCTCGCCGCGCTGCAGGATCTGCTGGGGCTGCTGTCGTCCAAGAAGATGGTGCTGATCGACACCACGGGCGTGGCCCCGCGCGATCCGCGCCGCCAGGAGATGCTGCAGCTGCTCGATTTGCCCGACATCAAGCGCCTGCTGGTGCTCAACGCGTGCAACCACGGCGATACGTTCGACGATGTGCTCACCGGGTTCAAGATCGCGGGCGTGCAGCAGGCGGTGCTGTCCAAGACGGATGAGGCGGTCAAGCTCGGTCCGGCGATCGACGCGCTGATTCGCCACCAGGTGCTGCTGCGCGGCGTGACCAGTGGTCAGCGCGTGCCCGAGGACTGGGAGGCGGCCGACGCGCGCAAGCTCGTGGCCGCATCCATGCGCAGCACGGTCAAGTCGGCGTTTGATCCCAAGGAAATCGAGCTCAACTACTTCTTCACCCAGGCGCCCGTGGCCGCCGTGGGCGAGGCGGAGCTGGCGGATGTGGCCTGACGCGCATCAGGGGGCGGGCCTGCTCGGCTTCGTGCCGGAGCAGGGTCCGCGCCTGCTGCCCGTGCTCTGCCACCCTGGGGCGACGCTGGAGCTGGAGGTGCTGTGGCAGCTGGCGCGCACGTTGCAGGACGCGGGCTATGGCACCCTGGTGCTCGATGCCAGCGCGACCGAGCGCGCGGCCGAGCCCGGGCTGGCGCAGTGGCTGCAGGTGCGAACCGACGCCCGGCCCGAGGGGGGGCGGGAATTCGCCGTCGTGCCTGCCGCGCAGGGCATGGCCGATTTGGTGGCGCGGGCCGGTGCGCGGGCGCTTGAGCATCTGGCCGACGCGGTGCAGCACTTCAGCATGGTGCTGCTGTACGCGCCGCCGGTGCGGGTGGCGGCCTTGTTCGCCGATCGGTGTGTTTCGCCGCTGGTGCTCAATGTGCCGGGTGACGCCGCCCTGCTGCGCAGCTACGCCCTGCTCAAGCGCATGATGAACTTGGCACCGCTGCCCTGCGCGGTGGCGGGTGTGGCGTGGGGTCCGGATGACTTGCACGCGCTGCGAAACACCCTGCAGATGCTGCGCCAGCGCTGCCAGCAATGGCTGGGCGCGAGCCCGCGCACCGTGGCCGTGGATGGCAGCGACGAAGAGGCTTTGGGCACGCTGGCCCTGCAGTTGATGGAAGGGGCTTGCACGGCGCGCGCCGCGCCCACGCGGCTCGCGCACGTGCCGCAGGGCGCGGTAACGCGCTACCATGCCTATTCTGTGGTTTGACTTTGCATGATGTACACCGCCAAGGGCCAGCTCGACCGTGACGCGCTGTTTCACCAGCATGTGGGGCTGGTGCAGCGCATTGCGCACCACATGATCGCCAAGCTGCCGCCCAACGTCGAGGTGGACGACCTGATCCAGGTGGGCCTGATCGGCCTGAGCGATGCGCTCACGCGGTATGAGGTGACGCAGGGCGTGCAGTTCGAGACCTTCGCCACCCAGCGCATCCGCGGCGCCATGCTCGACGAGCTGCGCGAAAACGACTGGATGAGCCGCAGCTCGCGCAAGAGCCAGAAGGACATCGAGCACGCGGTGCGCCGCGCCGAGCAGAGGCTGGGGCGCGCGCCGCTCGAATCGGAGATCGCCGACGAGCTCGGGATGAGCCTGCAGGACTATCAGGCGCTGCTGGGCAAGGTGCGCGGCGCGCAGCTCGTGTATCTGGAGGACATGGGCCGCAGCGGTGGCGATGACGGGGGCGGCGAGGGGTTTCTGGATCGCAACGTGGCCGACGAAGGGGCCGACCCGGTGGCGCTGCTGCGCGACCAGGGCATACGCAGCGCGCTGGTGGCGGCCATCAAGCAGCTGCCCGAGCGCGAGCAGTTCGTGATGGGCATGTACTACGAAGAGGACATGAACCTCAGGGAAATCGCCGCGGTGCTGGGCGTGACCGAGTCGCGCGTGTGCCAGTTGCACAGCCAGGCGATCGCGCGGCTGCGCACCAAGATGCGCGAGCATTGAGGCGACGCCGGGTTCACCCAGCGTCGCCTTGTCGTGCTATCAAAATAAATGACCTTGCGCTTGCCTGACAAGCGCTGCAACCCGATTTGGCGTGATTTATCCCGGCGCCCGGTAGATCCTGGCCTTGCTGGTTGCGGCGGGGCCGTAGGTCACGAGATCGGCGGGTGGCAGAAGCGATGCGGCCTGCTGGCCGGTGAGGCTCATGACGCGCGCCAGCTGGTCGCGCGTGCTGTTCAGTTGCGCGCCCAGGGCCCGAATGCGTTGCCGGATTTCTTCCGTGTGCTGGGCGAAGGGCGTCCGATCGAGCCAGTCGGCCAGCGCGGCGGTGGCGCTGCGCACGGCCAGCGCCCGTTGCTGCACGGTTGCGGGGTCGGCTGCAACCAGGGCGGCCTGCAACTCCCCGACCTGCGCTTCGAGCACCTCCAGAGGCGACGGCGGCGGGGGCATGTGTCAGCCAGCGTTCAGTGGCTGCGCTGCTGGCTCGCGTGCGCCAGTGTTTCGGCGGCGTTGTCCAGCAATTTGTCGGCGACGGCTTCGGCGTTGACGCGGTAAGTGCCCTGGTCGATGGCGTTCTTGACTTCGGCGACCTTTTGCGCATTGAAATCGGCGCTGCCGCGCCCCACCGTGGCCGTGCGCACGTTGTCCGACAACGTGACCGGCACGCCGGCACTGGCCACGTGAGAGGCCGAACGCGAGGCGGTTTCCGATGCGGGAGCGGGCGCGGCGTCCCGGGCCTGCTGGCGTGCGGCCGCCGTGCGGGAAAGCGCGTTGGCTGAATCTGCGCGGTTGTCGATTTTCATGTCACTCTCCACCACCCCTGATCAAGGCATGGGGCCTGTAGGCTGATTAACGGCAGCTCAAGCCCGATCTTGAGGGTTCATGCGACACAAAGGGGTGCGCCATCATAAAGCAGCCTCTACTGTCCCGTCTTCGTTAACAATGCCTGCGATGATTTTCCCATTGGCCATGCGGATGCGAACACTCTGGCCGGCCGAGCCTGCCACCAGGGCCTGGCCCGAGGAGGTGACGGCGTAGCCCGGTCCCTGCGCTTTCACCTGCACCGCCGCGCCCGCCTTGAACAGATAGGGCGCGCGCATCATGTTCTGTCGCAGGGCCTTGCCGGCCACGAGTGGTCGGGTGGCCACCTGGCCCACCCAGGCCTGGGGGTTGGTCACCACGGCCGCGGGTTCGGCCGCCCAGTCCACTTCCGCCTGCATGGCGTCCTGCTCGGTCAGGGTGGCGCCGGCGGCCACATTGCCGGTGAGCACCCACGCCGGACCGAAGGCCTGCACCGTGAGCGGCAGAAAGACGTTCCAGCGCGTCGCTCCTTCCAGGCAGCGCAGTCCCAGGCGGGTGGAGCCCCACAGGCGGGCGCCGGGCGGCAGGTAGGGCTCGACGCGGGCGCAGGGCGTGAGGTGCAGGCGCGAGTCCAGCTCACCGACGCTGACCTGCATGCGTAGCGGCGAGGCGTCGGCGGGCAGCTGCGCCAGCGCCTGATCCACCCATTGTTGGGTGAGGGCCGCGAGCTCTTGCGGCGTGGCCATCTGCTGGGCGTGCGCGGGCCATGCGAGCACGCCGGCAAGGGCGGCGGCCGCGAAAGCATGCACGAGGCGAAAGACGTTCATGGCAAGGCTCCTGTGCCGTCCGGTGGCCGCGGCGCACGGATGCGCAGGTTTGGGGCGCGGGCTTTGGGACGCCTGTGACTGTAGGCCGCGGCCGCGGGCGCGAAGCGGGGAACAGCAGGCGGTGCGCGGTACTTTTCCCGCTTTAGAAATCCGGCGCGGTTTTCATAATCGACGCACGCCGTCCCAGCGAGGCCCCACATGCTCGACAAACTCACGTCACCTCTGAACCTGCAAGGCAACGCGCTGATGCTGCGTGCCGAGCGCCAGCGCGTGATCGCGAGCAACATCGCCAATGCCGACACGCCGGGCTACAAGGCGCGCGACTTCAATTTCGCCCAGGCGCTGCAGCAGGCGGGCGCCGCGCAAGGGCGCGGCGCACCGGGCGCACCAGGTACCAGCGATCCGCGCCACATTCCCCTGCAGGCCGCGGGTTCGGGCGCGGGCCAGCCCGGCTATGCGTTGCAGACCGAGCCGGCCCTGGACAACAACAGCGTGGACATGGACCGCGAGCGCGCGGCCTTCATGGACAACGCCGTGCGCTACGAAGCAACGCTGCGCTTCATCAACTACCAGTCGCGCACGCTGCAGAGCGCGATCACGGGCCAGTGAGCAGCGCGATCGAGGAGCCGCCATGTCGATGTTTTCCATCTTCAACATTTCCGCCAGCGCCATCGGCGCGCAGGCGCAGCGCCTGAACGTGGTGGCCAGCAACCTCGCCAACGTGGACGCCGTGGCCGGCCCCGACGGGCAGGCCTACAAGGCGCGTCAGGTGGTGTTCGAGACCACGCCCATGGGCGAGCAGGGCAATGCCGGTGTACGCGTCTCCAACATTCAGGAAAGCGACACCCCGGGGCGGCGCGTGCTCGACCCGGGCAACCCGCTGGCCGATGCCCAGGGCTACGTGACGCATTCCAACGTGAACGCGGTCGAGGAGATGGTGAACATGATCTCCGCCTCGCGCGCTTACCAGAACAACGTCGAGGTGATGAACACGGCCAAGGGCTTGCTGCTCAAGACCTTGCAGATGGGCCAGTGAGCCCGGGAGACAGGCGATGGCTTTCACGCCGATAGACACCAGCGCGCTCGATGCGGGCGCCGCCAGCACGTCCAGCGTGACGCAGCGCAACACCGATCCGAATGCCATGCAGGACCGGTTCCTGAAGCTGCTCGTGGCGCAGCTGCAGAACCAGGACCCGATGAATCCGATGGACAACGCGCAGATGACCACGCAGATGGCGCAGATCAACACCGTCACGGGGCTGCAGCAGCTCAACCAGACGGTGCAGTCCATGTCGCAGCAGTTTGCCGGCATGCAGCAGCTGGCCGGGGTGTCGCTGATCGGGCATGCGGTGCTGGCCGATGGCGACAGCCTCACCACGTCGGGCGGCCAAGCGCAGGGCCTGTTCGATCTGGCCCAGGCGGCCACCGACGCGAAGGTGGAGATCGTCACGCCCGGAGGCAACGTGGTGGGCACGGTGCCGCTGGGCGCGCTCGATGGCGGACGCCACGCCTTCACGTGGGATGCGAGCAGCTACGACGGCGACCTGAGCGCGCTGCGCTACCGCGTGGTGGCCAGCAACGGCAAGACGAACGTGCAGGCCACGCCCCTCACGCAGCAGACGGTGCTGGCCACGGGCAGCGGCGACAAGGGGCTCATGCTCACGCTGGGCAACGGCGCCACCGTCGCCTATTCCGACATTCACGGCGTGGTCTGAAGACCGCCAGCAACTCACCAGGAGCGCACCATGGGATTTCAGCAAGGCCTCACGGGTTTGAATGCCGCAAGCAAGAACCTGGACGTGATCGGTCACAACATCGCCAACTCGCAGACCGTGGGCTTCAAGGCCTCGCGCACCGAATTCGCGGAAATGGTGGCCACGGCCGTCGGCTCCGCGGGTGGGAGCAACGCGGGCATCGGCGTGCAGGTGGATGCGATCGCGCAGCAGTTCACGCAGGGCAATATTTCGATCACCGGCAACAACCTGGACGTGGCCATCAACGGCAATGGCTTCTTTCAGGTGAAGCAGCCCGACGGCAGCATGGCCTACACGCGTGCGGGCAATTTCAAGCTCGATGTCGATGGCAACGTGGTCACCAACGGCAATGCGCAGCTCATGGGCTACCCGATGGACCCTGTCACGCACACGCGCACGGCGAGCACGCCGGTGCCGCTGGTGTTTCCTTCGGGCGCGCCGATCCCGGCCAAGCAGACCGCGAACGTCGCGGTCGAGATGAATCTGGACGCGCGCGCCACCGATGCGGCGGGCACTGCCGGACCGCCCCCGATTCCGGCAACGCCCCGTTCCGCCTACGGCACTTCGATCAATGTGTACGACAGCCAGGGCGTGGCCGTTCCCGTGAGCCTGTATTTCCAGAAGACGGCGACCGCGAATACCTGGGACGTGTACGACCAGCTCGATGACCCGACCGCGACGCCGCCCGTCGTGGCCGCGCCGATCGGAACGATCGCCTTCAGCGGCACGGGGGTGCTCACGAGCGGCTCGCCGCTGACGATCACGGTGGACCCGGCGGTGGCCAATCCGAATAACCCGCCGGCGCCTTTCCCGGTGACGATCGACCTGAGCAAGGCCACGCAGTTCGGCGCCAAATTCTCCGTCTCCAATCTGACGCAGGACGGCTATGCCGCCGGGCAGCTGACGGGCATCAACATCAGCCCCGACGGCACCATCCTCACACGTTATTCCAACGGCATCAGCCGACCCGAAGGGCAGATCGCGCTGGCGACGTTTCGCAACACGCAGGGCCTGTCGGACGTGGGCAACAACCTGTGGGTGGAGACCTTCGGCTCGGGCCAGCCGGTGATGGGCACGCCTACGGAGGGGAACTTCGGCGCCCTGCGCGCGGGCGCGCTGGAGGATTCCAACGTGGACCTGACGGGCGAACTCGTGGCCATGATGACCGCGCAGCGCGCCTATCAGGCCAACGCGCAAACCATCAAGACGCAGGACCAGGTGCTCTCGACGCTGGTCAACATGCGCTGAGCCGGTCTGAGGCACGGAGCACGCCATGGATCGCATCATCTACACCTCGATGACGGGCGCCAACGCCGCGATGCAGCGCCAGGCGGTGCTCGCCAACAACCTGGCCAATGCCTCGACCACGGGGTTTCGCGCCGAGATGGCCAACTTCCGCTCGGTGCCCATGCAGGGCGACGGCGCCAAGACCCGGGTGTTCGCGCTCGAGGCCACCTCGGGCCACAGCACGACCGCCGGGCCGGCGCAGACCACCAACCGCCCGCTCGACGCCATGGCCGTGGGCCATGCCTGGTTTGCCGTGCAGGGGCTCGATGGCACCGAGGCCTACACGCGCGCGGGGGGCTTTCAGGTGACGGCGCAGGGGCAACTGGTGACCGGCAACGGCCTGCCCGTGCTCTCGGACGGCGGCGCGCCCATCGACATTCCCCAGGGTGCGGACGTCGTGCTCGGTGGCGACGGCACGGTCACGGCGCAGGTGCAGGGCCAGCCCGCGCAGGCCATCGCACGGCTGAAGCTGGCCACGGAAACCGCCGATACGCCGCTCAGACGCGGCGACGACGGTCTGTTTCGCACCGCCAGCGGCGATCCGCTGGCGCAGGACCCGAACGCGCAGATGCGCGCGGGCATGCTCGAGGGCTCGAACGTGAACGCGGTTGAGTGCATGGTCGGGATGATCGCGGTGGCGCGTCAGTTCGAGCAGCAGATGAAGCTCCTGCAGACCGCCGAGAGCGACGATAAGAGTGCCGGGCGCCTGCTCAGCATGAACGGATAAGGAAACCACGCCATGATGAATTCCCTGTGGATCGCCAAGACCGGCATGACGGCGCAGCAGACGCAGCTGGACGTCATTTCGCACAACCTGGCCAACACCTCGACCACCGGCTTCAAGCGCAACAACGCGGTGTTCGAGGATCTGGTCTACCAGAACCTGCGCCAGGTGGGCGCGCAGGCCGATGAGCAGAACCAGCTGCCCACGGGCCTGCATCTGGGTCTGGGCGTGAACGTGGTGGCCACCAGCCGCAAGTTCACGCAGGGCAGCCTGCAGCAGACCGACAACAACCTGGACGTGGCGATCGACGGCAAGGGTTTTCTCGAAATCACCCAGCCCGACGGCACCACGGCCTACACGCGCGATGGCTCGTTCCAGGTGGATTCGCAGGGGCGCATGGTCACCGCCAACGGCCTGCCGGTGGCGCCGGGCATCACCGTGCCGCCGGGCACCACCAGCATCAGCGTCGCGCAGGACGGCACGGTCTCGGCCATCGTCTCGGGCAACACCGCGCCGCAGCAGCTCGGGCAGCTCATGATGGCCAGCTTCGTCAACCCGGCCGGCCTGGAGCCCGTGGGGCAGAACCTGTTCAAGGAGTCCGCCGCCTCGGGCCCGCCCCAGGAGGGGCAGCCAGGTACCAACGGCCTGGGCATCCTCAAGCAGGGCTTTCTGGAGAACTCCAACGTCAATGTGGTCGAGGAGCTCATCAACATGATCCAGACGCAGCGCGCCTACGACCTCAATTCCAAGGCGGTGCAGACCAGCGACCAGATGCTCGCGCGTCTGTCGCAGTTGTGAACGGGGGCGGGAGCTTGATCATGCGTGCACTTGCTTGCCTGTTCGGCGCGGCGCTGGCCCTCCTGGCCGCGGGCTGCGCCAGTGTCAATCCGCCGCCGCCTATCGACGTGCTGCCCACCGAGCCACCGCACCTGGCGCCGCCGCCGCAGGCGCGTGGCCCGGCCACCGGCAGTCTGTTCAACGTCGCCAGCTATCGCCCGCCGATGGAAGACCAGCGCGCGCGCTTCGTGGGCGATCTGGTGACGATAGAGATTCTGGAGACCATAGACGCCAAGCAGAACAGCCAGTCTGCGGTGGGGCGCAGCTCGAAGAACGAAGCCGGCATCACGGCGCTGCCCTTCGTGCCCTCGAGCGTGCTGGGCCGCGCCAGTCTGGGGGCGGGGTCCAGCAGTGATTTCAACGGCAAGGGCAACACCAGCAGCAGCAACCAGTTCAAGAGCAGCGTCACGGCCATCGTGACCGAGGTGCTGCCCAATGGCAATCTGGTGATAGCCGGTGAAAAACAGGTGGGGGTGAACCGCAGCGTGGACGTGCTGCGTTTTTCGGGCATCGTCGATCCGCGCCACCTGCGCCGAGGTATGGGTGGGCACACCGGCAACGTGATCGATTCGCAGTACGTGGCCAATGTGCGCGTGATCTCGCGCGGGCTGGGCGAGCAGGCCGAGGCGCAGGCCATGGGGTGGCTGGCACGCGCCTTCAATTCCGTCACGCCGTTCTGAGCCGGACATGAGGCTGGCGGACGTCCTGCTGCGCGTTGGGCTGACGCTGCTGCTGCCGGTGGCCCTGACAGGGTTTGTCCGGGCGGCCGCGGCGCAGGATTTCCGCGACCCGGCGGCGCAGCGCTTCACCGTCTGGCCCAATATTCCGGTGATCCGCGCGGCCGATCTGGCCGACTATGCGCAGGACCGCCAGGCCTTTGCCGATCTGCATTCGGGCAAGGGTGACCCGGCCAAGGTCGAGGCCGCGCTGCAGGCGGTGGACGCCCTGCAGGCGCACCACCAGCAGGCGGCGCTCGGTGACCTGGGACGCAGCCTGAACGTGCAGTTCATCGCCGAGCTCGATGCGCTGGCGCGCCAGCGGGGCGTGGCCAACCCCAGGCTGCGCTTTGACTTCGCCGACATCACGCCAGCGCAGCTGCAGCGCCCCATCGTGCTCGACGAACTCAAGAAGCAGGCCGATCACGTGCAGCTCGCGGCCTACATCACCTACACACGGCTGGACGGCACGCTGGTGCAGGCCACCGTCACCCTGGTCAAGCTCGGGAGCGGGGCCTCGCAGAGCTTTTCGGCCACCGTGCCCGTCAATGCGCTGGCGCAGGCGCTGGCGCGCGAGGTGTTCGACTACTTCGAAGGTGCGCGATTTGCACCGCACCGCAGGCCGGCGATGGCGGGCGAGTGGATCGCGCCCGCGCCCGGGCATGCGGACCGCCTGGTCTCGCGCGACGTGGCCTTGCGCTACTGCGCCTCGCAGGGCGCCGAACTGCCGACGGCGCAAGAGCTTGAAGCAGGCGAGGCGGCGGGTTTTTACGGCGGCGGCGTGGCGCTGCGCAGCGGCGGCATCTATCACGTGCAAGGGGGTCTGTACGACACCGCGCTGGCGCAGGATGGCGACTCGCGCATGCGGCCCAATTTCATCGCCAGCGTGCCCAACGGCCTGTATTACTGCGTGCGCCACGCCGCGTCCGCGCAGGCGGCCAGGGCGGCACGCGCCAAGGCTCGGCGCTGAATCAAAAACATAGCTTAAGGCGCTTACCAGATAAGCGTTTGAATGGCTTTTTGATCAAGTCAAGAAAAACTTCGCGCCGCCGGTGCAAGTCGCCAACAATCGCCCGAATACCCGACTTATCGCCCTTTAGAAATGGCCGCGGCTGGCCACAATGAGCGCATGAAATCCGCGTTTTTGCCCTGTTGCCTGCGTTGGCTGCTGCCCTGGCTGCTGCTTCTGGCATGGGCGCTGCCCGCGCAGGCCGCGCGGATCAAGGAAATCGCGGCCGTGCAGGGCGTGCGCAGCAACCAGCTCTCGGGTTATGGCCTGGTGGTCGGGCTTGACGGGACGGGCGATCAATCCACGCAAATGCCGTTCACGGCGCAGGCCATGGCCAATTACCTGCAGCAGATGGGCATTTCGCTGCCACCGGGAACGACCGCGCCGCAGCTCAAGAATGTGGCGACGGTGGTGGTCACGGCCGAGCTTCCGGCCTTTGCCAAGCCGGGGCAGGCCATAGACGTTGTGGTGTCTTCCGTCGGCAACGCCAAGTCGCTCAGGGGCGGCACGCTGATCGCCACGCCGCTGCGCGGGGCCGATGGGCAGATCTACGCACTGGCGCAGGGCAACCTCGTGGTGGGCGGGGCGGGGGCATCGGCCGGCGGCTCCAAGGTACAGATCAATCACCTGAGCGCAGGCCGCATTCCCGACGGCGCGCAGGTCGAGCGCAGCGTGCCCACGCCGCTCGATGAGGGCGACACCATCACCCTGGGGCTCGATGCCTCGGATTTCCAGCTCGCGCGCAAGGTGGCGCTGGCCATCAACGCCCGCTCCGGCCCGGGCACGGCGACGGCGCTGGACGGACGCACCGTGCAGGTGCGCGCGCCGCGTGATCCGGGCTCGCGCGTGTCCTTCATCGCGGAGCTCGAAGAGCTGCAGCTGCCCGATTCCACGCCCGCGGCCAAGGTCGTCATCAACGCCCGCACCGGCTCGGTGGTGCTCAACCAGGCGGTGACGCTCGGGCCCTGCGCCATCGCGCACGGCAACCTCTCGGTCACGATCAGCAGCACGCCCGTGATCAGCCAGCCCAACGCGTTCTCGCAGGGGCAGACCGTGGTGGCGCAGCAAAGCGCCATCACCATCCAGCAGCAGGGTGGGCAGGTGCAGCAGATGCCCGCGTCGCCGCAGCTCGCCGACGTGGTGCGCTCGCTCAACGCGCTGGGTGCGACGCCGCAGGACCTGCTGGCCATCCTGCAGGCCATCAAGGCCGCGGGTGCGCTCAATGCGGAGCTGGAGGTGATCTGACATGGTGGCCCCGACCTCTGTCGCCAGCACGACGGGCCTCGCCGCCGATGGCCGGGGGCTGAACGCGCTCAAGCTGCAGGCGGGCCATGCCGACCCCTCGGCCCGGCGGGCCGCGCTGGCGCAGGCTTCGCGCCAGCTCGAGTCGCTGTTCATGCGCGAGCTGCTCAAGAGCATGCGCGAATCGAGCAAGCAGCTCAATGCGGACAGCGGCGGCGAAGGCGGTCTGGCGACCGATCTTTTCGATCAGCAGATGTCGGTGCAGATGGCCGGTCAGCCCGGAGGTCTTGCCTCGATGATCGAGCGCGAACTCTCGCGCCAGGTGGGCGCGAGCCACGCGGCCAGCGTGCCGGCGAGCGCGGGCCTCGCCAAGAGCACCTTCAGCTTTGCCGGCGCCGCGCCGGCCGCGTCCTCCGGGGGGCGCGAGGACTTCGTGCAGCAGCACCGCGCCGCAGCCGAGCGCGTGGCGCAGGCCAGCGGTATTCCGGCCGCCTTCATGCTCGGTCAGGCCGGGCACGAGACTGGCTGGGGCAAGAGCGCGATCCGCACCGCCGACGGCGGCAATTCCTACAACCTGTTCGGCATCAAGGCCACCGGCGGGTGGGATGGCAAGGTGGCCGCGGTCACGACCACCGAATACGTGGACGGCGCGCCGCGCAAGGTCGTGGCGAAGTTCCGTGCCTACGATTCCTACGAAGAGTCATTTCGCGACTACGCGCGCCTCATCACCGAAAACCCGCGCTATGAAAAGGCGCTGGCCAAGGTCAATTCGGTGCAGGGCTGGGCCGCCGAGTTGCAGCGCGCGGGCTACGCCACCGATCCCGACTACGCGAGCAAGCTCAGCCGTGCCATCCGCAGCACCATGGCGGTGGCCGGCACGTCAATGGGCACCCAGGCATGACGGAGGGTGAAACATGAGCGGCTTGCTTGACGTCGGCGCGCGCGCCCTGATGGCCAATCAGGTGGCCTTGCAGACAGCCGGCCACAACATCTCCAACGTCAACGTGGCCGGCTATTCGCGCCAGAGCGTCGTGCTCGAACCGGTGCAGGGCCAGTTCACCGGCGGAGGCTACATCGGCAAGGGCGTGAACGTGGCCACGGTGCTGCGCGAGCACGATGAGCTGCTCACGCGCCAGGCGGCGGCGGCGCAGTCCGTGCAGGCCTCGGACAGCGTGCGCGCGCAGCGCCTGATGCAGCTGCAGAACATCTTCACCGGTGGCACGCAGGGTCTGGGCGCCTCGATCAACGACATGCTCAATTCGCTCGGCGACGTGGTGGCCTCGCCCACGGACATGACGGCGCGCACCGTCACGCTCACGCGCATGGACGAGATGGCGGCGCGCATGCGCTCGGCCGCGGCGCAGTTGCAGGAGCTGGGTTACGCCGTCGATCAGCAGCTCTCCAGCGACATGGACCGCGTGAACACGCTGGCGCAAAACATCGCCGACGTGAACGAACAGATCGCCAGCGCCAAGGGCAACGGCCAGACCCCCAACGACCTGCTGGACAAGCGCGACCAGCTGATCCGCGACCTCAATCGGTACATCCAGACCACGCAGATCCCGGCGGACGACGGCACCATGGGCGTGTTCGTCGGCGGCAGCCAGGCGCTGGTGCTGGGCAACACGGCCGCCAGCCTGTCGGTGCGGGAGTCACAGCTGTTTCCGGGCAGTGCGCAGCGCGCGCTTTATTTCACGCCGCCGGGCGGCAGTCCCATCGAGCTCACGAGCGATCTGCTCGGCGGCGGCGAAGTGACGGGCCTGATGCGCTTTGCCAACACCGACCTGACCGATGCCGGCAATCTGCTGGGCCGCATGGCGCTCGGTATCGGCGCCACGCTCAACGCGCAGCAGGCGCAGGGTCTGACGCTCGATGGCGCCGCGGGCAGCCCGCTGTTCTCCCTGCCGACGAGCATGCCCGGTTACAGCAGCAATCCGGCGACGGCGGGCAGCGTCACGTTCGCCAATGCGGCGGCATTTGCTGCATCCGACTATGAGGTGCGCTTCACCACGCCGCCCGGTGGCGTGGTGGTGCGCCTGTCGGACGGCCAGACGACAAACGTGGCCAACTTCTCCACCGGGCAGGTGGTCGATGGCTTGAATTTCCAGTTCACCAGCGTCGGCGTGGCGGGCGAGCGCGTGCTGTTCAAGCCGTTTTCGAGTGCCGTCAGCAGCATCCAGGCGCTCGTGAAATCGCCGCGCGACCTGGCGGCGGCCAATCCGATCAACGCGCAGATGGGCACGTCCAACGCGGGGACGCTGCAACTGGCCGAGCTCAAGGCGAGCGGCCCGGGGTTTGTCGCGCCACCCTTGGGCGACACCGCCAGCCCGCCCGCCTTTGCCGGCGGCATCCAGCTGAGTTTCACGGCGGCGGGCACCTACGACGCGATCGACCGAGGCAGCGCGCCGCCCACCACGGTGCTCAGCGGGCAGAGCTACGTGCCGGGCCAGCCCATCACCATCGATGGCTGGTCCATCACGCTGCAGGGCACGCCCCATGCGGGCGACACGGTCAACGTCGGCAATGCGCTCGATCCGCAGTACGGTGACTGGTTCACGCGCGATGCCGGCAATGCCAAGGCGCTCATGAATCTGCGCGACACCAGGCTGTTCGACGATTCGAGCCTGGCCGACGGTTACGCCAGCCTCATGGCGCAGGTGGGCACGCGCACGCAAAGCGCGCAGTACGCGGCGCAGGTCTCGGGCTCGATCGCGGACAACCTGGAGGCCAGCCGCACGGCGGTGTCGGGGGTCAACCTGGACGAGGAAGCCGCCAAGCTGATCCAGTACCAGCAGGCCTACCAGGCCTCGGCCAAGGTGCTGCAGATCGCGCAGAACATTTTCGACAACCTGATTTCCGTGGTGGGTCGATAAGGGAGAAAGTCATGGCAGACAGTTTTTTCCGCGTCGGCACGGCCAACATGTATGACAGCGCCATGCAGAACCTGAGCGCCCGCCAGAAGAGCCTCGTTGATCTGCAGGAAAACCTCACCAGCGGCAAGCGCGTGGTGCGCCCCAGCGACGACCCGGTCGCGGCCGCTCAGGCCGAAAGGGCGATGACGCGCATCGCTCGCATCCAGGCCGAGCAGCGCCAGCTCGAGATCCAGAAGGGCAACGTCGCGCAGGCGGAATCGACGCTCGGGGATGCGGTGGGCCTGGTGCAGGAAATCCGGCAGGCCGTGGTGGCGGCGGGGAGCGGAACGCTGACGCCCGGGGACCGCAGGACCTACGCCATGCAGATCCAGAGCCTGCAGGACCAGCTCAAGGACGTCATCAACCGCAAGGACGTCAATGGCATGCCGCTGCTGGGATCCCTGGGCAGCGCGCTCGCGCCCTTCGTCGGCCCCCTGCCCGGGGCGCCGGATTATTTGTTCAGCGGCCTGCCCGGACAGAACGCCAGCCAGGGCACGGCGATCGCGTCGCAAATGGATGGCCATGCCGCGCTGATGTTCGACCCGCAGCGCGATGGCATTTACGGCGCCACGCTCTCCAATGCCAGTCCGCTGTATCCCCTGAACGGCCGCCAGTTCAATACCGGCGCGATCAGCGTCGATCACCCCGAGAAAATCGCCCCCAATACCGCGCCGGGCGCGCAACCCTACACCTACCAGGTGGTGTTTGGCGCCACCACGGTCAACGCCGACGGCAGCTACAGCATCGCCTACCAGGTCACGAGCACCAACCCGGCGTTCACCACCGTCAACGGCAGCACGGCGACGCTCACGCCGGACAGAACGGCCGACATTCCGATCAGCTTCACCGATCCGGGCGGCGCCAATTTCAGCCTCAACGTCAAGGCCACCCCCGTGCGCGACTCCAGCGGCACGGTGGTGCTCTCGCCCGCGCCTGGCGATACCGTGGACATCTCGGCGACGGCCAGCCTGATGAGCAGCATCGACGACGCCATTGCAGGCATCGGCAGCGCAAGCAACAGCAGCAATGCCAACCAGTACGTTGGCCAGGCGCTGGCGCAGATCGATGCCGGCCTGCAGCGCCTGCAGAACGTGCGCAGCTACGCCGGGGAACTGCTGAACCGGGCCGATCGCATCTCCGGAGACCAGGACAACCGCTCCTTGCAGCTGGAGGCGGATCGCTCCCGCGCCGAGGATCTGGACATGGTCAAGGGCATTTCCGACTTCCAGAACGCCAATGTCGGCTACGACGCGGCGCTCAAGTCCTACGCCCAGGTGCAGCGCCTGTCGCTCTTCAACTACATCAACTGAGGTCGAGGCGCCGCCGGGCGCGCGCCATCGCCGACAATAAGCCCGGCATCCGTTTGCAAAGCCCATGGTTCAATCGGTTCTCGGCAGTCTGGTTCTCGGCTATCGTCCGCTGTGGAACGCTGCGCGGCGCATGGCGGGCGTGCAGCTTTTCGTTGCGGGAGATAGCGACGTGCGCGTCGACGCGCTGCACCTGCTGCGCACCATCGAAGAGCTGTGGGATGCCAGCTCTCCGCCCCTGCTGCTGGCGCCGCGCACGCCGCAGATCCTGGCCGAATGGCTGGAGCACGCGCCTGCCGGTTCGCCGTCGATCGAGGTGTCCGACACCTGGCTTGCCGACCCGGCCTTGTTCGAGCGGGCACGCGGCGCACAGCGCCGGGGGCTCAAGCTCGTCTGGCGCGGGCCGCTGGCGCGCCTGCCCGAGCCCGATGTGGCCGCATTGTTCTACACCAGCATGCTGACGATGGATGCCGACACCGCGGTCGCCGTCCTGCGCGCGGGCAAGGGGGCGGGGACGAGGCCCGCCGCTTCCCAGGCCAGCCCCATCATCGCCGGGCAGATGTATGAAGAGGTCGCCAGCCGCGCACTGATGCAGCAGTGCCTGGACGGCGGCAACGCGCTGGCCCTGGCGGGCTGGCCGGTGGAAGACGTGCTGCACAGCCTGCGCCATCAGCCCGCGGCGGCCGCGCATGAGGTGGTGCACAAGCTGATGAAGGCCATCGACGACGAGCAGTCGCTGGATGGCCAGGAGCAGATCCTCGGCGAAGACCCGTTGCTCGCCTACCGCTTCATGACATATACCAACTCGGCGGCGCTGGGCCTGCGCACCGGGGTCGATTCCCTGCGCCGGGGGCTCGTGATGATGGGCTACGGATCGATTCAGCGCTGGCTTGGCGATCAGCTGCCCGGTGCCAGCACCGAGCCCGACCTGCGGCCCGTGCGCGAATCCATGGTCCTGCGCGCGCGTCTGGCCGAGCAGCTCATCGAAGCGGGCGTCGGCAAGGAGCTGCGCGCCGAAATGTATCTGTGCGCGCTGTTTTCCCAGCTCGACCTGCTGCTGGGCGAGCCCTTGGGCGCCATCCTGCGGCGTCTGCCGCTGTCGGAGCGCGTCTACGATGCCGCCGTGCTGCGCAGCGGCCCTTATGCGCCCAGCCTGGACATGGCGAGCGCGCTCGAGAGCGACGATGCCCCGCTGGTGCGCGATCTGTGCGAGCAGCACGAACTCGATCGCGAGCAGGTCAATCGCTCGCTGCTGCATGTGCTGCGCTCCTGGGTCGTGCCGCGCCCGCGCGCGGCATGATCGGGTCTGCGAAACAGACACTTCGAAAGGACATTGCCATGGCGCGCACGCATGTGCTCGCGGCCACGCCGCTGTGTGAACTCCTGGGTTGCCGCCATCCGCTGATTCTGGCCGGCATGGGCGGCGTGGCGCGTTCCGAGCTGGTGGCCGCCGTCAGCGCCTTCGGCGGTTTCGGCATTCTGGGCATGGTGCGCGAGCCCCTGGCGCTGATCGAGCGCGAAGTGGCGCGGGTGCGCGCGCTCACCGATCGGCCCTTTGGCGTGAACCTGATTCCTTCGGGCACGGCGCACGCGCTGCTGCGCTCGCAGGTCGATCTGTGCATTGCCCTGCGCGTGCCGGTGGTCGAGCTCTTCTGGGACATCGACGAGGATGTGATCGACCGATTGCGCGCGGCGGGCATCACCGTGGTGCACCAGGTGGGCACGGTGCACGAAGCCCTGCACGCCCAGGCGGCCGGGGCGCACGCCATCATCGCCCAGGGCGTGGAGGCGGGCGGACATGTGCGCGGGCGCCAGCCTTTGCTGCGGCTGCTGCCCGAGGTGCTCGGGTGCGTGGACGTGCCGGTGGCCGCCGCCGGCGGGCTGGCCGACGGTCGTGACGTGGGCCAGGTGCTGGCCATGGGCGCGCAGGCTGCTGTGCTGGGCACGGCGCTGATGATGACCACCGAATCCTTCGCGCATGAGGTGCACAAGCAGCGCCTCGTGCAGGCGGCATCGCGCGACGTGCTGCTCACGGAAGACTTTCACATCAACTGGCCGCCGCTGGCGGCGGTGCATGTGCTGCCCAATGCCGTCACGCGCGGCGAGCGTGGCGACCCCTTCACCAGTGAGCGGCAGGTGATCGGCGAGGAGGAGGGGCGGCCGATTTACTGCTTCAGCACCGATTCTCCGCTGCGATCGATGACGGGCGATCTTCAGGCCATGGCGCTGTACGCGGGACTGGGTGTGGGCCGCATTGATGACATCGTGCCCGCGGCCGTGCGCCTGCAGCGGATCCTGCAGGCCGCGGCGGCGCATCTGCGGCTGGTGGCCGAGGCGCCTGGGGCGCTTGCGTCGCCCGTGTGCTACGCGGCCGAGGTGCAGCAGGGCGAGCAGGCGGCGCTCGCCGGCGAGGCGCGCGCCCTGCTGGTGCTGGAGCGCGCCGCGGCGCTGGGTGTTTTTGACGCCTGGCGCCATGCCGCGCAGGTGCAGCGGCGCCAGTGCCTGCAGCGTGTGCTCGATGCCCAGGCCCGCGGCTGCGCGGTGCTGGTGCGCGCCCTGCGATCGGCCGACGCCGCGCTGCCCGAGGGTGGGCGGCATGAGGAGGCCTCGGCATCCGGCGGCGACGCGTCCATGGAGGCGCTGCAGCGCACGCGCGGCGACCTGGACGAACGGTGGGACGCGCTGCTGCCTCGGCTCGATGCCGCGCTGGCGGCCGAGGCGCGCCAGGCGCTCGAGGCCCGTGCCTCGGCCTGGGATGGACTGGCGCAGCATTTGCAGCGCGTCTGAGGGGTGGCCGTGATGCCTTGGGCCGAATTCACAGCCCTGTTCCTGCTGGCGACCGCGATGAGCTTCACGCCCGGCCCCAATACCTCGCTGGCGACGGCCATCGCGGCCAATCGGGGGCTCAAGCCCGCCATGCGTTTCGTGCTTGCGGTGCCCGTGGGCTGGTGCCTGATGCTGGTGCTGTGCGCGGCGGGGCTGGGCGCGGCCGTGCTGGCCGTGCCGCCGCTGCGCTGGGGCATCAAGGCGCTGGGCATCGCCTACCTGTTCTGGCTGGCGTGGCGCCTGTCGCAATCGGCGCGCATGGCGCAGGCGGACGGCTCGCATCTCACGGTCGGCTTCTGGGAAGGCGTGGCGCTGCAGTTCGTGAACATCAAGGCGTGGCTGATGCTGCTGGCCATCGTCGCCAGCTGGATCATCGGGCGCGACGATGGCGTGCGGCGCATGGTGCTCGTCGTGCCGGTGATGGCGGGTTTCGCGTTCACCAGCAACTTCGCTTACGCGGCCGTGGGGGCGCTGTTGCGCGGCTGGCTCGCCCAGGGCGCCCGCCTGCTCTGGTTCAACCGCGCGATGGGACTGGTGCTGGCGTTCACGGCGCTGTGGATGATTGCCGCGTAGGCGACAGTTGCGCCCTGGCGCGTCGCGGCCGGGACAAGGGCGCGTGGGGCACTTCGTGACAATCGCGCGCCATGGGCACCCTCTATCTCGTGCGTCACGGCCAGGCTTCGTACGGCGCCGCCGACTATGACCAGCTCAGTCCCCGGGGCGCGCTGCAGGCGCAGCGCCTGGGGTCGTTCTGGCGCGCGCATGGGCAGCGTTTCGATGCGGTGCTCACCGGCACGCTGCGCCGCCATGCGCAGACGCTGCGGGAGATGGCGGGTGAGCTCGCCGAGATGCCCGAGGCGGTTCAGTTGCCCGCGTTCGATGAGTACGACGGCCTCGCGCTCGTTCGCGCCCTCGATCCTGCTTTCGCGGGGCAGGTGGACACGCCCGAGGGCTTTCGCGCGTATTTCCGGTTGTTGTGCGATGCGCTTGCGCAATGGATGGCCGGCACGATCAGCCCCCGGGGCATGCCCGACTGGCAGGATTTTTCAGGCGCGATCCGCGCCGCTCTGGATGAACTGCAGCGCACGCACCAGGGCCACCACGTGCTGGTGGTCTCCAGCGGCGGGCCAATCGCGACGGCGATCGCACAGGTGCTGGGCGTGACACCCGAGGTGGGCATCGCCCTGAACATGCGGCTGCGCAACAGCTCGGTCTCGGAGCTGGACGTGGGCAAGCGCCGGCTGGCGCTGCAGACCTTCAACACGGTGGCGCATCTGGCGGCACCCGAGGATGCGGGCCTGCTCACTCATGCCTGATACGGATTTGCCTTCAACCGCATAACGTTGTTGGTTCGCCTTGCCGTGCTGCAGCACTGTCTGCGGCTTCCCGCCTGGTTATCCGGCTGAATGCAAACCCGTAGGAGGCGAGGCGGGCTGCAACTGCTGCAGTTCGATGATCAGCCGCGCGAGCGCTTGGCCGGCCGCGGCCACGAGCCGGGCGCCCTTTTCCGCGCTGGCGGCCGTCGCGTCGCCGACGGCGCCGCTCGCGTTGTAGTCCTCGATCGCCCAGCCCAGCTTGGCGCTTTTGCCATTGCCCGCGATGGTGCAGCGCTCGGCCCGGCCCTGCGAACTCGAACGCCAGTGGCGGGCGTGCTCCATGCGCACGCTGGCGGGCGCCAGGTGCAGCATCATCGAGGTTTCAATGGCGCCGCCGTGAATGCCGAAACGGTGCTCTTCGGGGCTGAAAAGTGCCTGCACTTCGTCCGGCAGGGGCAGGTCGGACCAACTGCAGCGCCACACCTGCAGGCCGCAGCGCTGGCGCAGCGTGCGCGCCACGATGTCCATGGGCGCCACATTGCCGCCGTGGCTGTTGAGCAGCATCAGCGTGCGCAGCCCCGCGCGCGCCACCGCTTCGCCGAGCTCGCGCCAGAGCGCGAGCAAGGTCTCGGGTGAGAGGCTGAGGGTGCCGGCGAACGCCAGGTGCTCGGTCGAGAGGCCGATGTTCTGCGGCGGCAGCAGCAGCAGGGGCAACTCGTCGGGCAGCAGCGGCAGCGCCGCATCGATCACGCCCTGCAGCAGCCGCGCGTCCACGCCCAGCGGCAGGTGCGGGCCGTGCTGCTCCACCGCCGCCACCGGCAGGATGGCGAGGGTGCGCGCTGCCAGGCCGCTTGCGCGCGCCGCATCGAAGTCGCGGGTGCTCAGTTCCTGCCAGTGGCGTGAGGCGTAGGGCATGGCGTGATCGTGCTTCAGGAGCCGTGCGCGCCGCCGTGCATGGCAGCGCCGTGGCCGGCCCCTGCGGAGGCATTTTGCCGCACGGGCACGTCCACCGTCTGCGTGAGCGTCTTGCCGGTGGCGTCCTGCAGCTTGAGCTCGACCTGGATGGTGCTGCCAGCGGCGAGCGCCTGTTTCAGGTCCATCAGCATGATGTGGTTGCCGCCGGGGGTCAGGGCGACGCTCTGGTGCGCCGGCAGCGCCAGCGCCTTCATCGGGCGCATGCGCATGGTGTCGCCTTCGAGCTTCATTTCGTGGATTTGCGCCACACCGGCGGCGGCGCTGGAGGCCCCCACGAGCTGCAGATCCTGCTGCGATTGCAGGGTCATGAAGGCCCCGGTGCCGACCTGGCCCGGCACGGTAGCGCGGGCCCAGGCGCCGCTCACCTGCAGCGGAGCATTCTGGGCAGAAACGCCCGTGGCCGCGCAGATCAGCGAGGCTGCAAAGAAATGGGTCAGGGAAAAACGCATGATGAAAATTCCGAAATCCTGTTGAACGAGACACGCGCCGCGGGCCTGGCCGACGCGGCGTGCGGGTAGGGCTTTGATCGTGAAGATTTCAGAGCAGCGGAGGACCACGCACCGGCGGCGCGCGGCCTTCGTGCCCGGCAGCGCGCACCAGCATCGTCCACCGGGGAAGGCCGGAAGGTGCGGGCTGCGCCGCGGGCAGTGCGTGGCAGGCCGACGGCGGCGGCGCGGTCGGCACGCACAGCGGGCAGTCGAGATGGGAAGGGGCCGAGGGTCCTGCGCTGCCCGCGCCGGCAGACACGGCGGCGATGCCCGCGCTGGTGCAGACATCCTGCAGCGTGCCCGAATGGGCCACGGGCGCCGCCACGGCCGCTGCGATCGTGAGCGTGAACCACGCGAGCAGCGCGCGACCGGGCAGGCGGGTCGCGCAGCGGCGAAGGCGGGCGAAGAGCGGCATGGCGTGGGGTGACCATGATAACGGCATGGGTGGCCGTCCCGAGAGGCCCTACCATTGCCCTTCGCCGCCTCGGGCGTGCCCGGAACCAAAGCCGGGGCCGCCCCTCCAAGTAACGCCATGTTTTTCCGATTCCGACAGCACCTCCATCGTCTCCTGTTTTTGATAGCCGCCAGCGCAATGTGTACGGGCGCTGCGGCACAATTTCATCTAAAGACGTCGACCGCTCCCGCGGGCGCCAGCGTGGTGACGACGGAGCGCGTGCGTGCCGAGCTCGTCGCTCAGGCGCCCGAGGGTGTGGCCGCGGGCAAGCCGCTCACGCTCGGTCTGTTGCTCACGCATCAGCCGGGCTGGCACACCTACTGGCTCAATCCCGGCGATTCCGGCCTGCCGACGCAGTTGCAGTGGACCTTGCCGCAGGGCGTGGATGCGGGTGAGATCGCGTGGCCCGTGCCGCGCAAGATCCCGATCGGCACGCTGGCCAATTACGGCTACGAAGGCCAAGTCCTGTTGCCCGTGCCCATGACGGTGTCGCGCCTGTTTGCGCCTGCGTCGGGTGACACGCAGGCGACTTTTGAGCTGCATGCCTCCTGGCTGATCTGCCGCATGGAGTGCGTGCCCGAGGAAGGCACGTTCACCCTGCAGGTGCCGCTGGACGGCACGACCGCGCTGAACGCGGCGGCATTCGCGGCGGCCGAGCGGGCGCATCCCCGCGAGCTGCCCGCGACGGACAGCAGCGCGCACGTCGATGGCGAGACGCTGACGCTGCAGGTGCATGGGCTGCCCGCCTCGTGGCAGGGGCGCAGGCTCGACGTTTTTCCGGAAACCCCCGAGGTGGTGCACAACGCCCGCGAACCGACGCAGCGCTGGGAGGGCGCGGTCTGGAAGGCGAGCGTGCCGCTCTCGCCCGACCGCGCGGCCAGCCCCGAGGTGATGCCGGTGGTGCTGGCCCTGGGCGGCGCGGGTGAACGCGTCAGCCTGCCGGTGACCGGTGAGTGGCCGCCGCTGCAGGAGCTGCCGGTGCTGTTCGGCGGGCCGCAGGCCGCGGCGAGCCCGCCATCGGCCGCACCCGTGGCCGCGACGACGGCGGCGCCCATGGGGGTGTGGCTGTTGGCCCTGGGCGGCGCCTTGCTCGGCGGCATGCTGCTCAATCTCATGCCGTGCGTGTTCCCCATCCTCGCGGTCAAGGTCGTGGGGTTTGCACGCCACGGTGGCCAGCGGCGGGCGCAGCGCATCGGCGGGCTGGCCTACACGGCGGGGGTGGTGCTGTCGTTCGTGGCGCTCGGCGCCCTGATGCTGGCGCTGCGCGCGGCCGGCCAGGCCGTGGGCTGGGGCTTTCAGCTGCAGTCGCCGCTGGTGGTGGCGCTGCTGGCGACGCTGTTCACGCTGATCGGGCTGAACCTGGCCGGCCTGTTCGAGGTGGGCATGCTGCTGCCTTCGCGCTGGCTGGCGGCGCAGGCGCGCCGACCGGTCACCGACGCTTTTCTCACGGGCATGCTCACCGTCGCGGTGGCCTCGCCCTGCACCGCGCCCTTCATGGGCGCATCGCTCGGGCTCACGCTGTCCCTGCCGGGTTGGCAGGCACTGGGCATCTTCGCGGTGCTGGGCCTGGGGCTGGCCGCGCCCTATCTGCTCGCAAGCTGGTGGCCCGCCGTGGCGGGCCTGCTGCCCCGGCCGGGCGCGTGGATGCAGACGCTCAGGCATCTGCTGGCCTTCCCCATGTTCGCCACCGTCGTCTGGCTCGTCTGGGTGCTGGGCCAGCAAAGCGGCATCGATGGGGCGGCGGCCTTGCTGGCGCTGCTGGTGGTGCTCGCGTTCGCGGTCTGGAGCCTGGGTCTGCGCGGGCGCACGCGCCAGGTGATTGCTCCTCTATCCATAGCTGTTGGCGCATGGCTGTTGTTTGCTTGGGGGCCAAAAGTCATTGAATTTCATGAACCGGTGCTGGCGCAGGCGCGTCAGGCCGGGGGCTGGCAGCCCTGGCGGGCGGATTTGCCGGATCGACTGCTGGCCCAGGGGCAGCCGGTCTTTGTCGATTACACGGCGGCATGGTGCGTGACCTGCCAGTACAACAAAAAGACCACCCTCGCGGATGCCGGTGTCCGGCAGGACTTCGCGGCCAAGAACATCGCGCTGCTGGTGGCCGACTGGACGCGCCAGGACCCGGCGATCACCGCCTCGCTGGCGTCGCTGGGGCGCAGCGGCGTGCCGCTGTACGTGCTCTATGCCCCGGGCAGCAAGCCCGTGATCTTCAGTGAAATCCTGGGCGTGCGCGAGCTGCGCGAGGCGCTCGCGCGCCTGTGATGGCGATCAATCGTCCGCCTGGCCTCGCAGCGCGAGGGCCTGCTGGTAGAGCGCGTTGCGGCTGGCGCCGGTGAGGCTGGCGGCGATGCGCACCGCGCTCTTGACGGGCAGCTCGGGCAGCAGCAGGCGCAGCGCCTGCTCCCCCGCCTGGTCGGTCTGCGGCGGCAGGTGGACGGCCTGCGGATGCAGCACGATGGCGAATTCACCGCGGCCGCGCTGCGGCTTGGCATCGAGCCAGGCGCGGCAGTCCCTTGCGGGCAGGGTGGCCACTTCTTCGAACTGCTTGGTCAGCTCGCGCGCCAGTGTCACGCGGCGCTCGCCGAGGGTGGCCAGTTCGTCAGCCAGTTGCGCGATGCGGTGCGGCGCCTCCAGCAGCACGACGGCGCGCGGTTCGCGTGTGAGCTGCTGCAGCGCCGTCTTGCGCTCGCCCGGGCGCGTGGGCACAAAGCCGAAAAACACGAAGCCCTGAGCCTCATCGGCGGGCGCCACCGCGCCGGCCACGCTCAGGCTGGCCGTCACGCTGCTGGCGCCGGGCAGGGGAATGCAGCGTGCGCCCGCGGCCTGCGCGGCCGCGACGAGGCGGGCGCCGGGGTCGCTCACCGCCGGTGTGCCGGCATCGCTCATGTAGGCCACGCGCCGCCCGTCGGCCAGATGCGCCAGCACCGTCTGCGCTGCCTCGGCCTCGTTGTGCTGGTGCAGCGCCAGCCACTGGTCAGAGCGTTTGTCGATGCCGTAGGCGCGCAGCAGCTGCTGTGAGTGGCGCGTGTCCTCGCAGGCGAGCAGGTCGGCGAGCTCCAGCACGTGCAGCGCGCGCAGCGTGATGTCGGCGAGATTGCCGATCGGCGTGGCGACGACGTACAGCGCTCCCTCGGGATAATCCTGGGCGGCGGCCGCGTCGCGTGCGGCGGTGAGGGCGGATGCGTAGGAGGCGCTCAATGGGAATCCTTGGCGGTAAAAGCGCAGGCGGGCCGATGGCCACCACGCGTGTGCGCGGCCAGCAGGCGGAAGACGCGGCGCTCGCGCACCTGCGCAGCGCGGGCCTGGCACTGGTGCAGCGCAATTATCGAACGCCCGGGCGCGGCGGCGGCGAGATCGACCTCATCATGCGCGAGCGAGGCGGCACGCTGGTGTTCGTCGAGGTGCGCAGCCGCGCCGGCGCAGGCTTTGGCGGCGCCGCAGGCAGCGTGGGAGCGGTCAAGCAGCGGCGCATCATCTTTGCCGCGCGCCACTATCTGATGCGCTGGCCTTCGCCGCCGCCATGTCGCTTCGATGTGGTGACGCTCGGCCCCGAGGGTCTGCAGTGGCTGCGCGCCGCCTTCGATGCCGGGTGACGCGCGCGCGTCAGACCTGCATGTTCATGATGTCGGTGTACGCCTGCACCAGGCGGTTTCTGACCTGCAGCGTGGCCTGAAAGCTCACCTGTGCCTTCTGGATCGCCACCATGGTCTCTTCGAGACTGACCTTGGGGTTGTCCAGCTGCACCTGTTTTTGCAGTTCGTCCGCCTGGTTCTGCGCCTTGCTCACGGCGTTCAAGGCACCCTTGAGGGCACCTGAAAAACCCGCTTCCTGCGTGCCGCCCTGGGGAGTGGCCGTGCGCCGCGCCGCCAGCGCGCTGGCAAACGGCAGTGGGGTGCTGGAGATGCGCAGATCCATGGCGTCGGCTCGGGTGGGAAGGTGCGGTGATCGTAAGTCGGGAGCCGGCCTTCGGACGGGCGAATAAACGGCCAAACCGGCGCCTTATTGCCCGAACGTCACGGGGGGTGGCGTGAATAATCATTGCACCGCCCGTGTCTGCATGAGGCGCAAGTACCTCCCGGAAATACCACGATGCCCACTGCCGCTGTTGCTGAAATGCCCGTTGCCCCGCCGGTTGCGACACCAGGATGGCTGCAGCGCTTTTCATCGCTCGACCGCGCGGCGCGCATCCGGCTCGGGATCGGCCTGGCCCTGTTCGCCCTCATGGTGGCGGCCGCCGCCTGGTTTGCCGGCCGGCCAGACTACCGCGTGCTGTTCGCCAACCTGAGCGACAAGGACGGCGGTGCCGTCGTGGCGCAGCTGGCGCAGATGAACGTGCCCTACAAGTACACCGAGGGTGGCGGTGCCATCATGGTGCCCGCCGATCGCATCTACGACGTGCGCCTGCGCCTGGCTTCGCAGGGCCTGCCCAAGGGGTCGGTCGCCGGGTTTGAAACCACCGAGGCCAGCCGCTTCGGCGTGACGCAGTTCCAGGAGCGACTCAATTTCCAGCGTGGCCTGGAGGGTGAGCTCACGCGCTCCATCCAGTCGCTGGAGCCGGTGCAAAGTGCCCGCGTGCACCTGGCGCTGCCCAATCAGAATGGCTTCTTTCGCGAGCAGCAAAAGCCCTCGGCCTCGGTGCTCGTGAGCCTGTACCCGGGGCGCTTCCTGGACCGCACGCAGCTGGCGGGCATCGTGCATCTGGTGGCGTCGAGCGTGCCGGACATGGCGCCGTCGGCCGTGAGCGTGCTTGACGAGACGGGCAAGCTCCTGTCGCAGACGCCTGACGCCGTGGGCGGTGCTCCCTCGGGCGAGCAACTGGCCTACGCGCAGAAGATCGAGCAGCAATACGCCAGGCGCATCGTCGACATCCTGGAGCCCATCGTGGGGCGCGACAACGTCAAGGCGACGGTGACGGCCGACATCGATTTCAACCAGACCGAATCCACGACCGAGCAGCACCGCCCGAATCTGGCCGCGGATGTGAGCGCCGTGCGCAGCCAGCAGCTGATCGAGAGCGCGGCCAAGCCGGGCGACAAGCTCCCCGCGGGCATTCCCGGCGCCGTGAGCAATCAGCCGCCGCAAAACAACAATGCGCCGGTCAACGGCGCGAATCCCGCGCCCGACGCGGGCGGCCAGGGCGCGGCCGGGGGCGGCAGCGTCGGCCGACGCGAGCTCACCACCAACTACGAGGTGGACAAGACCACCAGCGTCACGCGCGCGGCGCAGGGCATGGTCAGGCGCGTGAACGCGGCCGTGGTCGTCAACTACCAGTCGGTGCCCGAGGGCGCGGGCAAGTCGCTCGTGGCCAAGCCCCTGTCGCCCGAACAGATCGAGCAGATGACCGCCCTGGTGCGCGAAGCCGTCGGCTACAACAAGGAGCGCGGCGACTCGGTGAACCTGATGAACGCCCCCTTCAGGAGCGAGGCGGTTGCGCAGGCCGAGCTTCCACTGTACAAGCAGCCCGAGGTGCTGGAGCTGGCGCGCAGCCTGGGCATGCCCATCGGCCTGTCGCTCGCCGCCGTGCTGCTGCTCATGGGCGTGGTGCGGCCCGTGCTCAAGGCGGGCAGGCTGCCTGCCAGGGCGGTGGCGACGCCGCTGCGCAAGGTCGATGCCCTGGCGGCCGAGCACATCGAGCGCCCGGCGCTGCCGGCGCCCGTGAAGGCGGAGGATCAGGCGCCGAGCGAAGAGCAGTTGCGCCTGGAGGAGGCGCGTTCGCTGGCCAAGGAGAATCCGGTGGCCGTGGCCAATATCGTGAAAACCTGGGTCAACGGCGACTGACGTTGCACGGGAGGAAGTAGAACACCATGGACGAGCAAGGCCTCAACGACGCCGCCGTCTTGCTGATGTCCCTCGGCGAGGAGGAGGCGGCCGAAGTCTTCAAGCACCTCTCGCCCAAGGAGGTGCAGAAGCTCGGCGAGACGATCGCGCGCATGCGCACCGTCTCGCACGAGCGTGTGACCGAGGTGGTCTCCCGTTTCTCCAACGAGGCGGCGGCCCAGAGTCTGCTGGTGTCGGACACCAGCAACTACGTGCGCGCGGTGCTCAGAAGGGCGCTGGGCGACGACAAGGCGGCGCTGCTGATCGATCGCATCCTGCAGGGCGGCGACGTCTCGGGCATCGAGAGCCTCAAGTGGATGGATCCGCTCGCGGTGGCCGAGTTGCTGCGCAACGAACATCCGCAGATCATCGCGGCTATCCTGGTGCACCTGGACCCGGACCACGCCGCCGACATCCTCATGCAGCTCACCGACCGCCAGCGCGGCGAGATCATGCTGCGCATCGCGACGCTGGAGGGCATCCAGCCCACGGCCCTCAGGGACCTGAACGAAGTGCTGTTCAAGGTGCTCGCCGGTGGCGACAAGGTGCGCAAGAGTTCGCTGGGCGGCGTCAAGGCCGCGGCGGAAATCGTCAATCTGTTTCGCGGGGGCGTGGACGGCGTGGTGCTGGAGAGCATTCGCGAGCAGGATGCCGAGCTCGCGCAGAAGATCATGGACAAGATGTTCGTGTTCGACGACGTGCTCAAGCTCGATGACCGCGCCATTCAGACCGTGCTGCGCGAGGTGGCCTCCGAAACCTTGGTCGTGGCCCTCAAGGGCGCCCAGCCCGAGTTGCGCGAAAAATTCCTCAAGAACATGTCCACGCGCGCCGCCGAGGCGATGCGCGAGGATCTCGAGTCGCGCGGGCCGATCCGCCTGTCCGAAGTGGAAGCGCAGCAAAAGGAAATCCTCAAGACCGTGAGGCGCCTGTCCGACGAGGGACAGATCGCCATTTCCAGTGGCGCCGACGACGCCTTTGTCTGACGGCGGCGAGCAAGCATGTCCAACTCCAGCACCCGCAACTACACCCGCTTCATTCCCGGCGAGGAAATCGCGGAGGCGGTGCAGTGGCAGTTTGGCGAGGTGGGCGACGGCGATATGGCGCTGTTGCCGCTCAAGAGCGCTGCGGCGCAGGTGACGCCCGAGCCCGAGGTGGCGTACGACGCCGAAGAGCAGCTGCGGCGGGTGCACGATGCCGCCCTGGCCGAGGGGATGCGCCAGGGGCATGCTCAGGCAACGCAGGAATGGCAGCAGCGTCTGGATGATTACGTGGCGGGCCAGGGCCGACAGGTGGGTGCGCAGCTGGCCGCCGTGGTTCAGGCGCTGGACGAGAGTTTTTCCGGCCTGCAGCAGAAGATGGCCGACGAGTTGCTGCAGCTCGGCTGCGACATCGCACGCCAGGTGGTGCGTCAGGAGCTGCAGTCGAATCCGCGCGCTCTGTTGCCGGTGGTGCGAGAGGCGCTCGCCACCTTCGTGCAGGAGAGCCGCCCGGCGACGGTGCGCTTGAACCCGGCGGACTGGAAGCAGCTCGAATCGGCCTTGCGGGAAGAGTTTGGCGGCGCGCGCGTGCAGTGGCAGGCCGATCCGGCGGTGGCGCCTGGCGGCTGCCTGCTGGAGTGCGCCGGCGCCACGATCGACGGGTCGCTCGATACCCGCTGGCGCCGGGCCATTGCGGCGCTCGGACTGGTGTCTGCGTGGCGGGAGATGGACGATGCCGATTGAGACCAGCCAGGCCTGGGAGGATTTCATGTGCCGGGCACGCGCCCGGGCCGGGGCCGACGTGGCGCTGGCCGCGCACGGCACGCTCACGCGCCTGACGGGGCTGGTGCTGGAGGCCGTGGGCCTGCGCGTGCCCGTCGGCGCGCAGTGCCTGGTGCGCCAGGGCGCGCAGGAGCCAGTGCTTGCCGAGGTGGTGGGTTTTGCCGCCGACAAGGCCTTTCTGATGCCCGCGGGCGACATCCACGGCCTCTCCAGTGGCGCGAGCGTGGTGCCGGCGCAGGCCTATGTGCCTCCCCTGCGCCTGGGCGCTGCGGCGGCGCAGGAGCCGCAGCCGAGCGGCGTGGGGGTGCTGCGCCTGCCGCTTGGGGATGGTTTGCTGGGGCGCGTGGTCGATGCGCAGGGCGAGCCGCTCGACCACATGGGGGCCTTGGAGCACGTGGCCGCGCGGCCGCTGGCGCGTGAACCGATCAATGCGATGGAGCGCGCCCCGGTGCGCGAGCCGCTCGATACCGGCGTGCGTGCCATCAACGCCCTGCTGACCGTCGGGCGCGGCCAGCGCCTGGGTCTGTTCGCCGGCTCCGGGGTGGGCAAGAGCGTGCTGCTGGGCATGATGGCGCGCTACACCCGCGCGGACGTGATCGTCGTCGGATTGATCGGCGAGCGCGGGCGCGAGGTCAAGGAATTCGTCGAGGACATCCTCGGGCCGCAGGACCGCGGGCGCGCCGTGGTCGTTGCCGCGCCTGCCGATGCGCCGCCGCTCCTGCGCATGCAGGGGGCAGCCTACGCGACGGCGGTGGCCGAATATTTTCGCGATCAGGGCAAGCACGTGCTGCTGCTCATGGATTCACTCACCCGCTACGCCATGGCGCAGCGCGAGATTGCGCTGGCCATCGGCGAGGCGCCCGCCACCAAGGGCTACCCGCCGAGCTGCTTTGCCAAGCTGCCCAGGCTCGTGGAGCGCAGCGGCAATGGCTTGGGCGGCGTGGGGTCGATCACCGCGTTCTACACCGTGCTGACGGAAGGCGATGACCAGCAGGACCCGATCGCGGACGCCTCGCGCGCCATTCTCGATGGCCACATCGTGCTCTCGCGAGCGCTGGCCGAAGGCGGTCATTACCCCGCGATCGACATCGAGCAATCGGCCTCGCGCGTGATGGTCAACGTCGTTTCGCCGGAACACTTCGAGCTGGCGCGCGACTTTCGGGCCACCTGGTCGCTCTACCAGAAAAGCAGCGATCTCATCCAGGTGGGCGCGTATGTGAGCGGCTCCGATGCGCAGCTGGACGAGGCCATTCGGCTGTACCCCGGCATGCGTGGCTTCCTGCAGCAGGACATGCGCACGCCCGCGCCCATGAACGAGAGCCTCGCTGCCATGGTGGCGGCGCTCGAGCGTCACTGACGCAGCCCATCATGGCGGCGCACAAGGCTTTCGAAGTAGCGATCGATCTGGCAAGGCGCCAGCGCGATGCGGCGCGCCATGCCCTCGTGCAGTTGCGCGGCCAGCGCGGCAAGGCGCAGATGCAGCTCGATCAGCTCACCGGCTACGCCGCGGAAATTCGCCAGCGCTGGGGTGCGCGCGAGGGCGCAGTGCTGCAGCCCGAGGTGGTGCGCCATCAAAGGCAGTTCCTGCAGCGGCTGGAGCAGACCATGGAAATGCAGCGTGGTGTGGTGCACGAACTGGAGTTGCGCATCGACCGCGCGGTGGGGGTCCTCGCGACGGCCGAGGCCCGTCTGATGAGTCTGTGCCATGTGCTGGAGCGGCGCTTGCGCGAAGCGGCGCTCAGGCAGCAGCGGCTCGAGCAGAAGGAAACGGACGAGTTGGCCACGCAGCGGCATGGGCGTGGCAGGGGCCGTCAATTGCTACAGGGAATTTGAGCCATGGAACAAGTACGCATGCCATCCGCGCAGCCCAAGGCTGCATCCAAGGCGTCTGCCACGAACGCGCCGGCTGAGGATGACAAATCCGAAGCAGGCGGTGTGACCGGTGCGCGCAAGGATGGGTTTGCCCTGCTTCTGGCGGCGCTTGATGGCGCCGCGCCCGCGCAGCCGCTGGCAGCGCCCGGCGACACGGTGGTGCTTGGAACACCGACCACCGGGGTGCAAGCCCCCTTGGGCGATGCCGCCGCGGACGATGCAGCCCTGACGCTCCAATCGCCCGACAAGTCCCGCTTGGTCGCGAAGAACGTGAAAGAAGTGAAGGACGCGAAAGACACGACAGCCGGGGCTGGCGCCGGGCACGCCGCCGCGGCCGTAGGTGACGCGAAGCCGGCCGATGCCCCGGCGGATGCGCTGGCGCACGCTTCGCTGCAGGACCACTTGAACATGCTCCTGGATCAGGGGCGTCATGCGCTGGTGGGGCAAGGGCTGGGGCCAGATGTCATGATTCATGAAACCGCGCGCCTCGATGCGGCCGTGCAGCCGGCGTTGGGGGCGGCCGCACGCCGGGTCGGTCCCGGCGTGGCGCGGTCGGCCGGACAGGCGCCGGGGATGTTGCCGCAGGCTGTGGCGACGTCGATCGGTGCCGACGGCGAGGGTGCGGCGGCGTCCGCCGGCGTCGGCGGCGCCTCAGGTGCCACACATGCGGCTGCGGCGGGTCAGGAACTGCTCAAATCCGTGCTGGAGAAGATGCCTGTGGGTGACCCCCGCGTGTCATTGCAGCAGGCGGGTGCCACGGGAGCGCCGGCGACCGCGGCCCATGTCTGGGCTTCCCCGGCGCCGGTGGCGGCGGACGCCGCCGTGGGGCATGCGGCACGCGTCGACTCGGGGGCCGGGGCGCAGGGCAGTGCCGGCTCCGGCGCAGGGGCGGGGGCGGGGGCGGCGCCCGTGCCGCCGCAGGGCGCCAGCGCGAGCGATCTTGCCGGTGGCGCGGGACAGGATGGGGCATTGCCGGGCAGCTTCATGGAACAGCTCGGTGAACAGGTGGCCTTCTGGGTGCACCAGAAGAGCCAGCGCGCGGAATTCACACTCGATCGCGACGGCCAGGCCGTGCAGGTGCAGTTGAGCCTCACCGGCGACGTGGCCAAGGTGACCTTTCTGACCGACCATGCGGCGGCGCGGCAGGCGCTGGATGCGGGCATCGACGATCTGAGGCAGCGCTTGCACGAGCAGGGGCTGGCGCTTGCGGACGTCAATGTCGGCGTGGCGGGCGAGCAGGGCGGCAGCACCCCGGGCCAGGGGGGCGCACATCACCCGCACCCCGCTGCGGCGGCGGGCACGGTACGGGTCGAGGCGGCTGAACCGGTCGCGGGAGCCGGCCCGCGTGCCGCGGGCCACCGGGCGCTTGACGTCTTCGTCTGATCCGTGTCCGAGGCCTCGGGGTGAAGCGGCGTAAGCGCCCTGTTTGCCGCCCTATTCTGGCTATCATCGCGCGGCACCCCGCCCAATAATCCATGCAAGGTCCGGTGGTGCCTGCCAGAGGCACTGCCGCGCCGACCGACCCTTGGCGCCTAGCTGGCGCGAGAAAGTTCGCACGTGGCCGAAGAAACTGCTGCACCCGCACCGGCGCCTGTCAAAGGCAAGAAGAAATGGCTTCTGATCATCATCGCGCTGGTCGTGGTGCTTGCGATCGCGGCCGCCGGCGTGCTGTGGTTCCTGGCCAAGCAGCGCAGCGCGCCTCTGGATGGCGAGGGCGGCGACGAGTCCGCGGCGCAGATCGAGGAGTCCAAGACGCCGCCGACCTTCCTGCCCATGGACAACATGGTGGTCAATCTTGCCGATCCCGGCGGTGAGCGCTTTGCGCAGGTGGGCATCACGTTCGAACTGAGCGACGGCAAGACGGCCGAGAAGGTGAAGTCGCTGATGCCGACGATACGCAGCAGAGTGCTGCTGCTGCTTTCGCAGCGCTCGGCCGAGGATCTGCTCTCGCGCGAAGGCAAGGAAAGGCTCGCGGTCGACATTCGCGGCGAAGTGCTTGGTGCGCTGGGTTATGCGTCGCCCAAGGTGAAAACGGCCAGGCAGCGCGCCGCCGATGGCGAGGACGAGGCCGCGAAGTCGCGCAAGACCGCGGTGGACCACGATGCACCGGTACGCGCGGTGCTGTTCTCCAGCTTCATCGTCCAGTAGGCCGTTTGCGACCAGGAGAAAAACATGGCCGATTCATTTTTGTCCCAGGAAGAAGTGGATGCCCTGCTGGAAGGGGTCACGGGTGAGAGCCAGAAGAACATCGAGGAAGAAGTCGACGCCAGCGCCATCCGCAATTACGACATTTCCAGCCAGGAGCGCATCGTTCGCGGGCGCATGCCCACGATGGAAATCGTCAATGAGCGCTTTGCGCGCAACCTGCGCGTGGGCCTTTTCAATTTCGTTCGCCGCAGCCCTGAAATCTCGGTGGGAACGGTGTCGGTGCAGCGCTACAACGCCTTCCTGCGCGAGATCGTGGTGCCGACCAATTTCAATCTGGTCGCGATTCGCCCGCTGCGCGGCAGCGGCCTCGTGGTGTGCGAACCCTCGCTCGTTTTCGGCATCGTCGATACGCTCTATGGCGGGGTCGGCAAGTACCAGACGCGCATCGAAGGGCGGGATTTTTCCGCGACCGAGCAACGCGTGATCCAGCGCATCGTGGACGTGATCACCACCGAATACAAGAAGGCGTGGCAGGGTATCTACCCGCTGGAGCTGACTTATCAGCGCTCGGAGATGCAGCCGCAGTTCGCGAACATCGCCACGCCCAGCGAGATCGTGGTCTCCACGGCCTTTCACCTCGAGATCGGTGATCTGGCGGGGTCGATCCACATCTGCATGCCCTATGCGTCGCTCGAACCGATCCGCGACGTGCTCTATTCCTCCGTGCAGGGCGATGCGATCGAGGTGGACCGGCGCTGGGTCAAGGTGCTCTCGCGCGAAGTGCAGGCGGCCGAGGTCACGCTGGTGGCGGAGCTGGCGCGCGCCGATGCCACGGTGGAGCAGCTGCTCGCGATGCGCCCGGGCGACTTCATCGAACTCGAACGCCAGCCGCGCATCCGCGCGTCGGTGGGCGGCATCGATTTGTTCGCGTGCCAGTACGGCACGCACAACGCGAAATACGCGATCCGCATCGAAGAACGTTTACACACCGGCGAAACAGGCTGGACGGGGAACGAGCATGGCCACTGATACCAATACCACCGAAGACGTTGCCGCCGAAGGCGGCCAGGCCGCGGCCGACGACGCCTTTGCCGACTGGGCCGAGGCGCTCAACGAACAGAAGGCCGCGGACGCTGCCTCGTCCGACGCCGAACAGGGCGGGCCGCTGGCGGGCGAGCCTGCGCCCCCTTTTGCGGGCGCAGGCGATCCTTCGGTGCAGGACATCAACATGGTGCTGGACATCCCGGTGCAGCTCTCGGTGGAGCTCGGGCGCACCAAGGTACCGATCAAGTACATCCTGCAGCTGGCACAGGGCTCGGTGGTGGAGCTCGATGCACTGGCGGGCGAACCCATGGACGTGTTGGTCAATGGCTATCTGATCGCCCAGGGCGAGGTGGTGGTGGTCAACGACAAATTCGGCATTCGCCTCACCGACGTCGTGACGCCCTCGGAGCGGTTGCGCCGTGTCAGCCGGGGCTAGTGCGTCCTCGCTCGTCTGGGTGGTGGTGTTCATCGGCGCCATCGCCACGCTGCCATGGCTCGTGCGGCGCTGGCAGCGTGGTCGCTCGGCGCTGCCGGGTGCGGCATCCGCGGGTTCGCGCGTTCTCTCGTCGGTGGCCGTGGGACCGCAGCAGCGTGTGGTGACCGTGGAAGCCGGCACCGCGCAGCAGCGCGTGGTGCTGGTGCTGGGGGTCACCGCCGCGCAGATCAATTGTCTCCACGTGCTGCCTGCCTCATCCACGTTCGCTGGCGAGATGGTGGTGGCGCAAGGCGCGCAAAAGCATGACTGAGCGGCGTCCGCCCCGATCGTGGCTCGTGGCCGCGGCGCTGCTGGCCGCGCTGCCCGCGGGCAGCGCGCTGGCCCAGCAGGCAGCGGGCACGCTGCCCATCGTGATCGGCTCTGGGCCGGGGGGCAACAGCTACTCCGTGCCGATACAGACGCTGCTGTTCTTCACGGCGCTGTCCTTCCTGCCGGCGCTGCTGCTCCTGATGACCGGTTTCACGCGCATCGTCATCGTGCTCTCGCTGCTGCGCCAGGCGCTGGGCACGCAGGCGGCGCCGCCCAACATGGTGATCATCGGCCTGTCGCTGTTTCTCACGTTTTTCGTGATGGGGCCGACGCTGGACAAGGTCTACCAGGAGGCTTACCTGCCCTATACGCAGAACACGCTCACCTTCGAGCAGGCGCTGCCCAAGGCCGAGGCTCCCATGCGCGCTTTCATGCTCAAGCAGACGCGCCAGAGCGACTTCGCGCTGTTCGCGCGTCTGGCCAAGTTGCCCGCCGACGTCACGGCGGAGACCGCGCCGCTGCGCGTGCTGGTTCCGGCCTTCGTCACGAGCGAGCTCAAATCGGCCTTCCAGATCGCCTTCATGATCTTCATTCCTTTCCTCATCATCGACATGGTGGTCGCCAGCGTGCTGATGTCGCTCGGGATGATGATGCTCTCGCCCGTGCTCGTGGCGCTGCCGTTCAAGCTCATGCTGTTCGTGCTGGCCGATGGCTGGAACCTGCTCATGGGCTCGCTCGCCGCGAGCTTCGCCACCTGATGGAGAACCGCCCATGACGGCCCAGTACGTCCTCACCTTTGGCCATCAGGCCCTGATGCTGCTGCTCATGATTGCGCTGCCCGCGCTCGGGGCTGTGATGGTGGTGGGCCTCATCGTCAGCATCTTCCAGGCCGTGACGCAGGTGCACGAGGCCACGCTCTCCTTTGTGCCCAAGCTCGTGGCGGCGGTGCTCGTCTTTGCGCTGGCGGGGCCGTGGATGGTGACGACGCTGGTGGACTACCTGCGCACGACGATAGAGACCATCCCGTCCATCGTCGGATAAGCCGTCTCGCCGTGCTGACCTTCAACGAGGCACAGCTCATGGCGTGGGTATCGCCCCTGCTGTGGCCCTTTTTGCGCGTGCTGGCGATGTTCACGGCTGCGCCTATCTTTTCCATGCGCGCCATTCCCTTGCGCCTGAAGATCGCGCTGGCTTTCCTCGTGGCGGTGTGCGCCCAGGCCGCGCTGCCGGATCAGCCGGTGGTGGCCATCGATTCTTCCGCCGCCTGGGGCGCCATCGTGCAGCAGGTGGGCGTGGGCCTGTCCATCGGCTTTGCGGTGCGGCTGGTGTTCGTGGCCATCGAACTGGCCGGCGAGGTGATCGGTCTGCAGATGGGCTTGAACTATGCGTCGTTCTTCGATCCCTCGAGCAATTCGCAGCGCGGGGCGCTCACGAGCTTTTACAGCAACATCGCGATGTGGCTGTTCGTCGTCGTCAATGGCCATCTCATGGTGCTCATGGCGGTGCTCAAGAGCTTCCAGGCCTTTCCCGTCGATGGAAACTTCATGCAGGCGGTGGCCCGGATGCGCCTGCAGGATCTGGGCGCGGGCCTGTTTTCCAGCGCGCTCTGGATCGCGCTCCCGCTGGTGGCCCTGCTGCTCTTCGTCAACCTGACCATGGGCATCATCTCGCGCGTGGCGCCGCAGACCAACATCTACGCCGTGGGCTTTCCGGTCACGATCACCGTGGGGTTGCTGGGCATCACGGCGACGCTGCCCATGCTGGAGCAGCCGCTGCTGACCTTGCTGCAGCAGTCCATCGATCTGTTTGGCGGCCACTGAGGCTGGCGGGCCGCCGGTAGCCTGGACAACAACAAGATCGAGTGACGCAGTGGGTTTCAGCGCTATACGAGCTTGTTGCGTATTGCATAGACCGTGAGCTCGGCGTTGTTGCTCAGGTGCAGCTTGGTCAGGACCCGCGCACGGTAGACGCTCACCGTCTTGGGGCTCAGGACGAGTTCCTGCGCGATGTCCGACAGGCGCTTGCCCGATGCGATCTTCACCAGTGTCTGCAGTTCGCGCTCCGACAGTGCCTCGTGCGGCAGTTCGCGCTCGGGTTGCGAGAGGCTGTCGGCCAGCAACTGGGCCACTTCCGGCGTCAGATATTTGCGTCCCTGCACCACGGTATGCACTGCATCGATCAGGGCCAGCGGGTCGCTGGCCTTGTTGGCGTATCCGTGCGCCCCCGCCCTGATGGCGCGCAGCGCGTATTGATCCTCCGGGTACATGGAGACGATCAGCACCTTGATCGACGGATGGCTTTCCTGGAGGCTGGAGAGGATCTCCAGGCCGCTTCGCCCTGGAAGGTTGACGTCCAGCAGCAGCACGTCGCATGGGGCGTGCCGCAGCAGCTCCTTGAGTTCGGTGTAGCTGCCCGCCTCGCCTGTGACCCGCATGTCGGCCGATTCGGCCAGGGTGTCGCGGATGCCCCGGCGGACCAGGGCGTGGTCGTCGCACAAAATCACGTGAATCATGGTGTGGGATCTCCGCCAGCGCCATCGTGACCGGAGCTCGTGGGCAGTGTCAGGATGATGGATGTTCCGCAGCCGCTCTGGCTGCTGATGTCCAGCCAGCCGCCGGCGCGACGTGCGCGCTCGCGCAGACCGCGCAGGCCGAACGAACGCGCATTGGCCAAGGCTTGCGGGGCCATGCCCACCCCGTCATCGACGACTTCGAGCAGCATGTGGTCGTCGTGGGCCGACAGCTCCACCCGGACGCTGTGCGCCTGCGCGTATTTCTGGATGTTGGTCAGGGCTTCCTGCACCGTGCGGTAGGCCACCAGTTGCAGTGCCTTCGCGATGCAGGGCTCCTGCGGGTCGGCGAGCACGCGCGTCGGCGTGCCGGTGCGCCGCTCGAAGGTCTGCGTGAGCCATTGCACGGCGGCGATCAATCCCTGGTCGAGCACGGGCGGGCGCAGGTTCATCATGATGCGCTGGCTGGCGCCCAGGGCATGCTGCAACATGTCGTTGGCGCTGCGGGCGTGCGCGGCGATGGCGGTGTCGGTGGCGTGACGGGTGATCCATGCGAGATCGAAGCGCGCGGCCGTCAGCGCCCCGCCCACATCGTCATGGATCTCGCGGGCGATGGCCGCGCGTTCTTCCTCGATGGTGGCCTGCAGGTGCTCGGCCAGCTCCGCAAGGCGCTTTTCCGACGCGGCCAGCTCGGCGCCCGCTTGCTCGCGCGCGCGCCGTGCCTGTGCCATTTCGATGGCCCGGGCGATGACCCGCGGCAGGCGTGCGATATCGTCCTTGAGCAGGTAGTCGGCAAAGCCCATGCGCATGGCATGCACGGCCGCGGCCTCGCCGATGGCGCCGGAGAGCAGGATGAACGGGGGGTGCGCGGGGATCTCCTGGGCCAGATTCCAGGCGTCGATCGCGGTGAAACCCCGCAGCCGGTAGTCGGCCAGCACGACATCGAACGACCTGTCGAGCAAGTACGCACGCAAGGCCTGCAGGGTGTCCACGCGAGTGAGCGTGTATTCGGAGGAGGCGTGTCGCAGCGCCAGACAAGCCAGTTCATGATCGGTGGCCGAGTCCTCCAGATGCAGCACCCGCACGGGTTTGTCAGCGCTGTCATTTTCTTCGGGAGTAGCTATCATGTTTGCCAAATCAGACCGTGAAGAGTCGTTTGCGGCGCGGTACGCCCTGCATTGCAACTGCCATGCCGTCGGGATGGTAGCTGTTCGCGTGAGGGGGCTCCGGGCCTGGTTATCTGCAATGCTGGAGAAATGATGCCGTCAACACCTGATGCTCCTTCGGAGCCCATGGTTGCAATACCGGTGCTGGTGGCCGCAGATTTGCAGGACGCGCTGCTCACCTCGCTGCATGATTTGCACCGCCTGCAGGGCTTGCTCGATCATGCGGCCGGCAACCTCATTCAGCGTTTTGGCGATGCGGATGCCGCGCTGTCCCGTGACGTGGTGGATGCGCACCCTGAACTCGAGGCACTTCGCGATGCCTTGCGCAACGCCATCACCGAGTTGCAATTTCACGACATGGCGGTCCAGCTCATCACACACACAGGCAAGGTCTTGCAGGCCTGTTCGTCGCGGCTGAGCGTGGAAGCCATGGGTTCGGATGACGGGGAAGAAGCCGCGGTCATCGAGATCGTGCCGCCCGAAAAACCCAATCCCGTGACGCAAAGCGAGATGGATGCCGGTTCCATCGAGCTCTTTTGACTGTTACAGGATCGTTACCGGTTAACCTACGTACTTCGGAGAGATTGGAGTCCTGCATGCAGTCGATACTGGCCGTCGATGATTCGCCTTCCATGCGCAAGATGGTTTCATTCACGCTGACCAGCGCCGGATACAACGTGCTTGAGGCGGTAGATGGCGAGGATGCGTTCGAGAAGGCCATGGCGAACGACGTCGATCTGATCCTGGCCGACCAGAACATGCCGCGCCTTGATGGCATCGGCCTCACGCGGCGTTTGCGCGAGCATCCGCGCTTCAAGGACAAGCCCATTCTGATTCTCACGACGGAATCGAGCGACCAGATGAAGCAGGCCGGACGCAGCGCCGGGGCCACCGGCTGGCTGGTCAAACCTTTTGATCCGACCCGGCTGGTCGAGGTCATTCGCAAGGTCATTCGCTGAAACGATCGGGATCTGATCCGCGGCGTACATACGGAAGAAGGAAGTCACACCATGGCAGATACCCAGGCGGCAAGCGGTGGTTCGGATTTCGATCTGAGCCAGTTCTACGGTGTTTTTTTCGAAGAGGCAGCCGAGAACCTGGACCAGATGGAGCAGATGCTGCTGGCATTGGACGTGACTGCGCCCGATGATGAAGAGCTCAACGGCATTTTTCGCTGCGCCCACTCCATCAAGGGCGGTTCGGCCACTTTTGGTTTCGCTGATGTCGCCGAACTCACGCACAAGATGGAATCGCTGCTGGACAAGCTGCGCAGGCATGAGCTGCAGCTGACACCGCCGATGGTGGATGCGCTGCTGGAGTCGGCCGATGTCTCGCGCAGCCTGCTCGCGCGCCACCAAAGCGGCGGACAGGATGAGGTCGTCCCCACCGCCGAGCTGGTGGCGCGTATCCGGGCGTTGGCCGAGGGTGTCGCACCCGCGGCGGCCGTTGCCGTCGCTGCGCCTGTGGTGCCCGCGCCGGCTCCGGCTCCGGTGGCCGCGCCGGTAGCGGCTGACGCGGCGCAGGCGACGGGCGAGCGTTTTCTGGAAATCAGCATCGGGCCATTGGCGCAGCCCGAGCTGGCGGACGCCGTCAAGGACCTGTTTCACGACATCGAGGGCCTGGGCACCATCAGCGACCTGCCGGACGAGCGCCCGGGCATGCGTGCGTTTGCGGTCCGCACACGTTCTTCCGACGCCGAGCTGCTGGACCTGTTCGTCTTTCATGTCGCCAAGGAGCAGGTGACGATCAAGGAGCTTGGCGCGGTTGCCGCGGAAGGCGGCGGTGACGCAGCTGCCCCGCCGGCCGAGGCGTACGGCTTTTTCAACGGGGCGCCCGGGGCGCCCAGGGACCTCGGAGCTGCGGAACACCATGAAGCGGCAGCGGCTGCGGCCGCCCCCCAGACCCCTGCGGGCGCGCAGGGCGCGGCTGGAGCGCACCCTGCACAGCACAAGGCAGCGGCGCACGCTTCGATCGAATCGAGCACCATCCGCGTTGCGGTCAACAAGGTGGATCAACTCATCAACCTGGTGGGCGAGCTCGTGATCACGCAGGCCATGCTGGCGCAGAACAGCCGCGATCTGGATGCAGGTGTGCATCAGCAGCTGCTGGCAGGCTTGGCGGATCTTGATCGCAATACGCGCGATTTGCAGGAATCGGTCATGTCCATCCGCATGATCCCGATGTCGACCGTGTTCAACCGTTTCCCACGCATGCTGCGCGACCTTGCCAACAAGCTTGGCAAGAAGGTTGAATTCGTCACCAACGGCGAAGCCACGGAGCTGGACAAAAGTCTGGTCGAAAAAATCACCGACCCGCTCACGCATCTGGTGCGCAACAGCTGCGATCACGGCATTGAAACCCCCGCCGAACGACTGGCCGCGGACAAGACCGAGCATGGCACGCTCACGCTCTCCGCGTCGCATCAGGGAGGCTCGATTGTCATCGAGGTGCGCGATGACGGCCGCGGGCTGTCGCGTGAAAAGATTCTCGCCAAGGCGCGTGAGCGCGGCATAGATGCACCCGACTCCATGGCGGACGCGGACGTCTGGAATCTCATCATGCTTCCGGGCTTCTCGACGGCGGACGTGGTCACGGACGTTTCAGGCCGTGGCGTGGGAATGGATGTCGTCAAGAAGAACATCGCGGCGCTCAACGGCACGGTCGAACTCGAATCGATGGAAGGGGTGGGCACGCGCGTCTCGGTGCGCCTGCCGCTGACCCTGGCCATCATGGATGGCATGTCCGTGGGTGTCGCCGACGAGGTTTACATCCTGCCCCTGTCCTCGGTGGTCGAGTCGTTCCAGGTCAACCAGGAAGGCATCAACACGGTGGCGCAGGGGTCCCAGCTCGTGAAGGTGCGCGATGAATTCATGCCGGTCATCTCGCTGGAAAAAATCTTCCAGGTACCGCGCGCCGATCCCGGGCATGGCAACGAGATCATGGTGGTGGTGGAAGCCGACGGCTCCCGGGTTGCCTTGCTGGTCGATGAATTGCTTGGCCAGCAGCAGGTGGTCGTCAAGAACCTGGAAACCAACTATCGCAAGGTGGCGAACGTCTCGGGCGCCACGATCATGGGTGATGGCAGCGTGGCCCTGATACTCGATACGGGTGCACTGGTGCGTCGTGCGCGCCACTGACAGCGACAGGCAAGGAGGTGTGAGAGATGAGTGCAGTCCTGGAAAAGAACATTGAAGCAACGGTGCCTGGGGCCAGTGAATACCTCACGTTCAGACTCGGCAACGAGGAGTACGGCATCGATATCCTCAAGGTGCAGGAGATACGTGGATATGAACCGCCCACGCGGGTAGCCAATGCGCCCGCCTTCATCAAGGGGGTTTCCAATCTGCGCGGCACCATTGTTCCCATCATCGACATGCGCTTGCGCTTTGCCTGCCCGAGTGCCGAGTACAACCAGCTCACCGTGGCGATCATTCTCAACCTGCACGACCGGGTGGTCGGCATGGTGGTGGATTCGGTCAGCGACGTGATCGAGCTCACCGACGGGCAGGTGCGCCCGGCGCCCGAGGTGGAGAGTGCGATCGATGCTCGATGCATCCGCGGCCTGGGCGCGGTCGGGGAACGCATGCTGATCCTGCTGGACATCGAAAGGCTGATGAGCGGCCCGGACATGGGCCTGGTTCTGTCGGCCAGCTGATGCGCTCCAGGCAGGCCGCGCGCCTGCCTGACCACGACGAACGGATCATCTGTCCATGGCCGCATCCATGTCTTCTGGCCGCTCGGCTGCGGTGGCGGGTGGCCAGGAGATCGGCGTGGGTGAGGCCCGGGAGTTTGCCTGGACGGAGGCGGATTTCAAGCGGGTGCAGAAGCTCATCTATCAGCGTGCCGGCATCAGTCTGCACGACGGCAAGCACGCGATGGTCTACAGCCGACTGTCCAGGCGCCTGCGGGAGACCGGGTACGGGCGCTTTGACGACTACCTGAACTGGCTGGAAGGGCAGGATGGGCCGGAGTGGCAGGAGTTCATCAACGCGCTGACGACCAATCTCACGGCGTTCTTTCGTGAGCAGCATCATTTCGAGAGTCTCTCCGCGCTCCTCAAGAGGCGGCCGGGTGGACCATGGAAGATGTGGTGCAGCGCCGCCTCCACTGGCGAAGAACCGTATTCCATCGTCATGACCGTGCTGCAGACGCTGGGCGGCGGCGTGCCGTTCGACTTGGTGGCCAGCGACATCGACTCTCGCGTGCTCGAGGCGGCGGGGCGCGGCGTCTACCGCGCCCAGGGCCTCAAGGGGCTGACGCACGAGCAGTTGCAGCGGTTCTTCATGCGGGGAAAAGGGGACAATGACGGTTTGGTTCGGGTGCGGCCCGAGCTACGCAAGCCGATCACGTTCCTGAGTGTCAATCTGATTCGCGACGATTGGCCGTTTCGCGAGCCATTCGATGTCGTTTTTTGCCGTAATGTGATGATTTATTTTGATGCGCAGACGCAGCGGCGCGTGCTCGAGCGCATCCATCGCGTGCTCAAGCCCGGCGGTACGCTGTTTGTCGGTCATGCGGAAAACTTCAGCGAGTCGCGCGACTTGTTTGTGCTTCGCGGAAAGACGGTCTATGAACGGGTTTGATGCCGGTACGGCGCCCGCCAGCGGCAAGGAGCGCCGCCGTGCGCCGCGCATCGGCCCTATCCCGAAAGATGCCGGGCGTCTGCCCGCGCATACGCCCACGATACAGGAGCTTCAGGGGGCGCCGCGGCGTACCGGCGAGGCGTCGTTTTTTTTCTTTGATCAGCGCTTTCAGTTCAACGCGGTGAAGGTGCTGCCCGGCGAGTATTTCGTGTCCGGCGAAAACATGGTCATCCAGACCGTATTGGGTTCGTGCATCGCCGCCTGCCTGTGGGACAGTCGCACCCATGTGGGCGGCATGAATCATTTCATGCTGCCCGAGGGGGACGGCGCAGACCAGTCCGGCCGTTATGGTTCGTATGCGATGGAAGTACTGATCAACGAGATGATGAAGCTGGGCGCGCGTCGCGAGACCTTGCAAGCCAAGATTTTCGGGGGCGGACAGGTCATGGCCAATTTTTCCACGCTCAACGTGGGCGAGCGCAATACCGAGTTCGTGCAAAACTATCTCGCCACCGAGCGCATTCCGGTGATTGCCGAGGACGTGCTCGATATCTACCCGCGCAAGGTGGTCTTTTTCCCGGTGACGGGCAAGGCCATGGTCAAGCGTCTGGCGCACGCCCATCCCGATCTGCTGGCCGATGAAAAGGCACGCGGCAGCGCGGCCGTGGTGGTCCAGACCAATCACGGCGGCTCGGTCGATCTGTTCTGAGCAAGGAGTGAACCTGGCCATGGGACGCAAGACCCGAGTGATCGTGGTGGACGATTCCGCGTTGGTGCGCAGTCTGCTCGCAGAGATCATCAACCGTCAGCCGGACATGGAGTGCATAGGCGCGGCCAATGATCCACTGCAGGCGCGCGAGATGATTCGCAGCCTCAACCCCGACGTCATCACGCTGGATGTGGAAATGCCGCGCATGGATGGCATTGATTTTCTCGGGCGTTTGATGCGCCTGCGGCCCACGCCTGTCGTGATGATCTCCACGCTCACCGAGCGCGGGGCCGAAGTGACCATGCGCGCGCTCGAACTGGGGGCCGTGGATTTCGTGGCCAAACCGCGTATCGGATTGGCGACGGGCATCAACCAGCTGGCCACGCAGATCACCGACAAAATCCGCATCGCCGCGCAGGCCAGGGTGCATCGCGTGGTGGCGCCCGTGGCGGACGGATCGGCGGCGGCAGGCGCCGCCGTGCCGGCTCGCACCGGCCTTCTGGGTCGAATCTCCACCGAGAAAATCATTGCCATCGGCGCCTCCACGGGGGGGACCGAGGCCATCCGCGAAGTTCTGACACGGCTTCCCGCGGACTGCCCGGCGATCGTTATCACCCAGCATATGCCCGCGGGCTTCACGACGAGCTTTGCCGCTCGCCTCAATGGGCTGTGTCAGATCACGGTGAAGGAAGCGCAGGATGGCGAGCGCATATTGCCGGGGCACGCCTACATTGCGCCGGGTGGCATGCAGTTTCACCTCAGCCGCAGCGGAGCCAATTACCTGGCGGCAGTGGACGATGGCCCGCCGGTGAATCGCCACAAGCCTTCGGTGGAGGTGCTTTTCAAATCGGTGGCTGCCTGCGTGGGACGCAATGCCTACGGCATCATGCTCACTGGCATGGGCGACGATGGCGCGGCTGCGATGCGCGCCATGAAGGATGCGGGCAGCTACAACTACGTGCAGGATGAAGCCAGCTGCGTGGTGTTCGGCATGCCGCGTGAAGCCATCGCGCATGGAGCGGCCGATGAGGTGCTGCCGCTCACAGAGATCGCCGGTGCCCTGGTGGCGCGTCTGCGCGGCTCAACGGATCGGCTGCTCAACCGCATCTGAGCGGCCGGACTCCATCCCGATTCAGCCAGGCAGTTCATCGCGAGCAGCAATGTCAAGATGGCTGGTGTCGGCCCAGCCCACCAGAGTCAGGCCGCTGCCCGGGCTCCACAGCAGCCGATTGATGGCCGCGTTCGGCAATGGCCAGGTACGGGCCGCCTGCAGATGCTGGCGCGTTGCGAGACGGTAGAGGACATCCATCACGCCTCCGTGCGCAACAAGGATTGCCAGTTCCCCCGCATGGCGCGCTGCCAGGTCGTCAACGGTTCCTGCGATGCGATCACGCAGGCTGTTGAGTGATTCACCTCCGGGCGGCGCGTACTCGGGGTCGCGCCGACGCCAGCGCAAGGCATGCTCGGGGGACTCCTGTTGCACCTGCGTGAAGGTGCGGCCTTCATAGTGGCCGAAGCAGCGCTCGCGCAGGCGGGGATCGGCCACGGCGCGGCGGTGGGTGCGATGCGCTATCTCCGCGGCCGTTTCCATGGCGCGCCTGAGGTCACTGCTGTACACGGCGGCAGGGAGTGGGGGACTGCTCGGTTTGGCACTCGGGTGGGCTGTGGATAAATTTGGGCATCACTAGAGTTGGCGCGGGTTTACGGGGAATTTTGGCAGATATGGCGTTGACGATTGCTTTGGCGCGGAATGGGTGGCACGGGGGGAGAAAACGGGCGAAATGGGCGATTTCCGGGCTGGGGTGGGCCTAGGGTAGCCTGAAGGAGTTTCGGGGCCTTGTGGCCCCGTTTTCATTGGGGAAGTCGGTGTTCCAGGAGGGCGCCGAGTTGTCTGTGGGAGCTTGCGGGCGGCTGGCGCGAGGTCGGACGTCTTGAGGTCGGACGCAATGGCAACGTCCAACCATCTAATAAATCAATGAAATCAGCAGGTTAGAACGCTGCACAGCTAGGTTATCCACAACGTCCGACCTTATCGAGGTCGGACGTGTTTAAAGGTCCATTTCAGGGCTTTAAAACAGGGTGGCTTGCGACCTATCCACAGGCGCCGCTGCACCGGCGGCGGCCACGATGCGCTCGATCTGGCGCTCGGTCAGCTGGTATTCGGCAGCGAGTTCGCGGGCCGTCTTGTGCGTGGTGTAGGCCTGCACGATGCGGGCGTTGCGCACGGCTAGCAGGGCGCGCTCGGCCTTGGGCAAGGGGAAGTGGGCCTCGGCGCCGTAGACCTCGGCCAGGGCGGCCAGGCGGTCGGCGCCGATGAGCTTGGCGATGGGGTGGTCCTGCCGCACGCGGGCCGGGGTGGGGATGTAGATGCGCAGGCCGCCGTAGGCGTGCACCAGGTCGAGCGTGGCCGTCAGGCCGATGAGGCGCACGAAGTCCTGCAGCAGCGGGGGCAGCAGGTCGGTGTCGATGGCGGCGGCCAAGCTGCTCATATTTCGGATGCGAGACCCCGGCGAAGCGCCTCGGTAGCGCTGATGAGGGCTGAGGCGGCCTCGCCGGGTAGCACTTCGCGGTGCTCAGCGACCAGGCACAGCTCTGCTTGTGCGCGACGCATGGCCGCGACCAGGTCATCTCTTTGCTGTATGGCTCCCTCGAAGGCGTTCCATCGCATATTGGCGCGGACGCGCCAGGCTCCGATCGCGGCCTGTGCAGCAGAGAGCTGCACCAGCGTTTCGCCGGGTCCGGTCTTGACCGAAGCACGACGATAGCCGTTCTGTGTGTACAGGCGGGCCACGGCGGGCATCAAAGGAATAGGCGGCTCTTCCGGTTTGTAGGCGCCCGTTTCTGTGCGCTCGGCCATGTCCAGTAGCGCGAGAATGTTGAGCGGATGCGCCACGGCATCCACGAAGGGGCCGTAGTGACGATTGCACGCGTCGCGCGCATCCTCGGCCAGGCGGCGCAGGCGTTTGCGCTCCTCGTAGGTCAGATCAGCCATGGCGCGACCTCTTGGCGATCTCGGATTGCAGGCGCGCGATTTCGGCAACGGGGTCGCCTTCTTCCTCCATCCCTAGCAGGCTCAGGATCAGGCAGTAGTTGTTGGCGTCCTCGCGCGTGACCGGCACCGTGTCGACGGCAGGCGTATCACTTTGCGCTACAGCCACGGCAGAGAGGTACGCAAGAATGCCCGCCTCAACCAGCTCTCGGAATCCCCACGCCATGCCTGGCATCTTTCCGCGCCGGTTCCAATCTCTCACGAGATTGTCAGCAACCTCAGCCACCAATACAGCGGCAGGCGCAACCTGCTGATGAGTGACGGCACCTGCGGTGAGCAACCGCCGCAGCGCCCATTCGGCCCGGCCGCCCGGGGCCAAGGTCTCCCCCGGCTTGTCGTCGGGCAGCTCTTCCAGGACGTCGAGCGCTTGGCAGATGTCGTCGAAGTTCTGGCCGGCGATGCCGTGGCTACGCCCTTCTGGGCCTTCGAATTCCTCGGAATCGTCCAAGGCCAGGTGCGTGGCATGCGCCAGCGTGATCAATGCCTGGATGGCGGCGCGTTCGGTTGATGTGAGGATCATTTCTTTTCCTTGAAGACCTGGAACTCCCAATGGCAGCTGCGCACAGCCCACCCTGTGCCGATGGGGCGGCGACGAAAGCCGAACCGGGACAGATCGGGGCGGTGCTCGACGCTGACGTACCAGCCGCGCCGCTCCAGCCTGTCCAGCAATGCGAACAAGGGGACCAGCAAAAAGAACAGAGGCCACAGGAGCGCGATGAGAAAGATTGAGCGGGTATTGGCCGTTTGCTCGCGCACGGCCAGCCATCCCAACAGCGAGAAAACACCAGCGAGATAGGGGATGGCGAGGATGAGGATCGAAGCGTCCGTCATGGCCTACCCCTGCGCCCGCTTGGCGCGGTCGAGCATGGACTTGAGGGCCTCGATCACCTTGGAGGCATCGGCCACGGGCAGGAACTTCACGTCCGCGACGCCCTTGCCCGTGATGCGGCCGATGAACACCAGCAGCGCGGCTGGGGTGGCATCGCGCAGACCACCGGCCTCGCCGATCTTTCTCCACAGCCATTTGATCTTGGCGGCCTGGTCGAAGGGTTTGAAGGTGCTGGCCTTGGGCGTGTAGCCCAGCGTGTCCATGTGCGCGAGCACCGCCGCGCGGCCGGTGGCGTCGAGCTCGGCGGCGCTGGTCTTGCCGGTGAGGTTGCGCAGGTGGTAGCGGTAGTCGTCGTCGCTCCAGCCGAGCGCCGCCTTGCCCTGGTGGATATGGCCGAGTTCGCGCTTGCGCTGGGCAGCGGCGGCGCCCGCGTTGATGTGGGTGGTGAAGGGTCTGCGGGTGGTGATAGCCATGGCTTTAAACAAGCGAAGTGAACAGGCCGCGCTGCGGGTCTGCGGCGCGGAGGGCAAGGTGGCATTCGGGGCATAGGTGCCGGTTGGGGCCGGTCTCGCGTGCGTGAACCGCGCACAGGGCGCGATCGCATGTGCTGCTGCCGCTGCGAACGCCCTGGCGTTGTTGCGGTGGCGGGCCATCGCACAGAAATGCGCTGATCGCCAGGCACGGCTGCTCGCGGCCATTGATCAACACGCGGGCACCACAGGGCGCGGGCAGCTTGGTGCCGCGCATGTGGACCATGCCCATGGACGTGCGGTAGAACGGCATCAGGCGGTCCTTGCTGGCGCGTGCGGCGCGTTGCAGTAGCCCACCGGGCCGACGCACAGGCGGAAGTCGATGAAGCCGAGCGCGCCCAGCAGCCACAGGATGAGCACGGCGGTGCCGATGTAGTGGCAGATGGTTTTCATCGCAGCAACCTCGGCCCTGTGGACTTGACGGGGGCGGCCTCGCCATCGGGCATGCGCACCTTGTCGGCTGGCACCAGGCGGAATTCCACGTTGACCGGACCTTCCACCTCGTAGGTGTCGTGGTTCCCACTAGCGCGATCCCACTTCCACTCCACATTGACCGCGTGCTGCATCAGCTCGGCCACCTTCATGGCCTTGGCGGGGTCCATCAGGAAGTGGCTGTAGCCGATGGTGAGATAGGCCATCTGCTGGCCGGGTTTGGCGGCGCGGGTCATGCGGGGTCTCCTTTAAAAAAATGGGCGCCGGTGAGCAGCGGCGCGATGGCGTCGCTGGCGTGTGCCCGCAGCGCTGGCAGGCACACGCCGGCGCGGCGCAGGCGCGCCTCGCTCTCGCACGCGCGGCAGACGTTGTGCAGCCGCCCCGAGTGGCGTGGCAGCGGGCGGAAAAACTCGCGCGAGAGCGGCCAGCTTTGGCCGCACCGGGCGCAGGCGTGCTCGACATCAGGGTTCTGCGCCAGGCCGGGCGCGGGCCGCATCAGCTGCCCTCGCGCGGTGCACTCGCGGCAGCGACAGCGGCGCGAGGCGTTCGATAGCGCGCGCGCGCCAAAGAACTCGGACGTGGCGGGCAGCCACTGTCGACACGCGCCGCACTGCAGCCAGGTGAACAAGGGGTGTCGAGCGATCAGCGTCATGGCGTCAACCCCTGCGCTGCTCGCGCGCGCTCAGCGTGCCGCGCTTGATCTGCTCGGTCCTGAGCGCCTGCGCGCGGCTCTTTTGCTGGTTGAGCACCACCATGCCGGAGCGGCGCGGAGCAAGATCAATAGGGCGAACCTGACGAGCAGAAGGCAGGTGCGCGTTCTGGCATCCCTGCGCCGCCGCGCGGGTACGCAGCATCTGGAAGGCATTGGGCGGGCTCATGCGTGCGCTCCTTCGTCATCGGCGACGCGTGCATCCAGGCGTTCCAGATCGGCGAGCGCTGCAGGCACGCTGCGCCGGTGCGTGAAGCACGCGCGTGCGCTGTCGCGCTGCGCGGCTGCGGGCCAGGTGCGCGGGGAGAGATCACCACCGACCGCGCGCCAGCGGGCAGGCCAGACCCCTGGCTCCTGGTACTCGAAGCCGAAGCCCTGCGGGAAGGTGCGGCTGCGGGTTTTCATGCGGCCCTCGCCCACACCACGCCGTCGCGGCTCTTGCGCGCACCGCACCAGGCCAGCCACCGCGCAAGCGCATCGCCCGCGGCCTCTTGCGTGCCCGCCTCAGGGACGCCGGGCACGAGCAGCTTGCCACTGCTCGCGCCCTGCCCGTGCCGGGCCAGCGCGCCGACCTGGGCGTCTAGGGCGTACCTGGGGCCGCGTGCGATCTCGATCGCACCGCCGCCGTCCGGCGACTCCGCGGGTATGGCATCGCCGATCTCGATCAGGCCCGATGCCCAGCACCACGCAACCTGCGGCGTGCAGTCGTAGTAGTTCTTGCAGCCGCAGCGCGGGCACACCATGTCGCTCATCGATATCTCGGACGTTGAACGGCGCGGCCGGGGCCGCGAGATGCGATCGGCCTCGGTGTGCATGAGGCGGCAGCGGGTGCACTTGATAGGCGTGTGGAGGTGCATGATCATTTCTCCTTTGAACCATCGCGCTCGAGCTGGCGCAGACGCGAGTGCACCGCGCGCGCCACGGTCTTTTGCAGGTTCGGCAGTGCCAGCGCGGCCTGGCACTGCTCGCTGGTGAAACGGCGCACGGCAGCGATGCGGTCTTCCACCGTTATGTGGTAGGTCTGATGTCCGTTGTAGACCGTGGCGGCGAAGGGGTTGGCAGCGCGGCTCATGCTCGAACCTCCATCGCCTGCGTGCCGCGATCGCACAGCGCCACCAGTCGCTCCACGTCGAAGTGCGGCCCGAAGATGGCCCGGCCACGGTAGTGAAACTGCTCGCGTGCCTCGTGCTCCAGGCTGGTCAGCACGCACTTGAGCGCGGTCTGCACCAGCTCGCTGGGTGTCATGTGCGCCGAGAGTCGCCACTTGCGTGTGCTCTGGCGCACCGGCTTGCCGCCCGATACGTTGCACGGTGCATGGAAAACCGCCTGCAGATAGGTGGCGCCGCTGAAGTTGCCCACCACCCGGAACTGGTAGCCGGGAAAGCTCACCAGGCACAGCACTTCGTGGGCGCGCAGTACCGTCATGCCGGGGCTGGGTGGCACCTTTGCGACCAGGCGCTTGGCTTGCAGACGTGGATGGATCAGCCACTGCCAGATGCCAATGACGGATGTGGCGGTGAACACGACCTGCTGCAGCAGGAAGAACCAGTGCTGGTTGCCCGCGCCGAAGGCGATCCAGCCCACGTTGCTGATGAGCCAGACGACGAAAGCCCAGCCCGCGTGGCGGTTGCGTGTGGCGAGCAGCAGCGCGCCCGCCATGCCCAGGATGGCCGAGAAGATTTCAATAAGCTGCATGGCCGCTCCTTCAAATATCAGTAGGGCCAATGACCCGCTTGACGCCGCAATGCAGCAGGTGGCCATTGCCCAGATCAATATCCTGGGTGTTGCCGCCCAGGCAATTCAGCCCGATGACAGTGCGCAGCGCGATGTCCAGAATTTCATGGACTTGTTGCGCCTCAAGGGTGCCGCCCGCATCGCTGGAAACGACGGAACGGGCGACGTCGGCGATGGTGGCGTTGCGAGGTGTTTTCATGCTGCCGCCACGTCCAAGCTGATGAGCTGGTACTTGTCCGAGTCGCCCACGCGCTCGTACAGCCGGATGTAGCTCTTGCTGCCCACCACCTGCAGGCTTTCGCCGATGGCTTGCATGGCGCGCGCCCAGCGGTCATCCTGGATGTCCAGGCGCCGCAGCGCGAGCACCGCGTTCGTGTTGAGGTTGCCAGCCTTGTCGGTCTCGAAGGCGCGGTTGACGATGGCGCGCAGCTCGGGGCGTGCGCCTTGCGTCCACTCAGTCAGGCACTCCTCGATGAGCGCCTTTGCCGCTTGCAGCCGCTCGTCGAACGAGAGCGTCTCGGCGATGGCGCGCAGCACCTTGTAGCGCCCGTCGTAGCTGATGAGGCTCACATTGCCCTTGGTGCCGCCGAGCTGCGCACCGTACTGCTCGGCGCTCAGTTGCACGAAGCTGGCGATGTCGCCCAGCGCCTTTTCTCGGTAGCGCGCCACGTCGCCGCTCAGCGCCTTGGCGCCCGCGATCAGTTCATGCACGAGCTCGTCACGCGCCCTATCGATGGGCTTGATGGTCTCGATGGGGTCAAGGCCGCCGCGCGCGTTGCGCCAGTAGCCGTTGGGGATGGTTTGTGCTTCGGTCATTGGGATGGTCTTTCGGGTGGTTGAGGTGGTGAATGGATTAGCCGAGCAGGTAGCCCAGCAGGCCGCTGGCGAGCGCAAGCAAGGTCAGCAGCACCAGTGCCATGACCGCGCTGCGCAGCGCATGCAGCACGCGGGTGCGCCAGCGCAGCGGGTAGCGCTGGAGCACGCCAGGCGCGAATGGGCGGCTCATGCGGCGCCTCCATGGATCAGGCGCAGCACGCGCTCGCGGTGCATGCGCGTGAACTGGTAGTAATCGGTCGTGGCCTCGTACAGGGCCACGCGGCGCGGCACCTGGAAGAAGCGCTCGATGCGCCGCGTGCGGCGCTTGATCCACGCCAGGGGCGGGCGGCGGTAGTCGGCCTCGGCCAGTACGCGATTGAGCGGCAGCTGCACCACGCGGGCGTCGGCATCCGTGGCGGCGACAGCGGTTTTAAATGTCACGGGTAGTCTCCTTCTGGGCTTTGGTCTTGCGCACCGTTGTGACGGCGGGCGGTGCGCTGGCAATGAAGTGCTCGCATGTGCGGCAGGCCTGCCAGTGCTGCATCTCGCGCGGCGTGGTGGGGGCGGGGCGGTGGGCATAGGCGCGGCACTGCTCGGCGGTGATCACCACCGGCTCGCCGCCGTTCTCTTGAGTGAGGTAGGGACAGGGGTAGCGGCCGTAGGTGTGGATCACGCGGTTGGCGATGCGCGTGGTGTCCGCCTGACCGCTGCCGTACAGGCCGCCGCAGCGCAGCACCTGGTTGACGGTTGAAACCGAAATGCCCAGTTCAATGGCCACGGCTGTCTGAGAGCGCCGCTGGCACTGGTCGCGTAGGAGTGCGTACCAGGGCTCGCTCATGTAGTTGCTGGAGCAGCTCATTGCGGCGCTGCTCCTGTATCCGCCCCAGCGCGTTTGACAAGGTAGCGCGCTGGAATGGGCATGGTTTTGTCAAATGCAGTCGGATGGATCAGCCCGGCTCGCGCGGGCGGCGGCCAGCGCCCCAAGTCTTTGATGAGCACGTAGCGCAGGCACCCTGCCTCGCGTTTTTGTGAAACCACAACAGCTTCGGGTGCGTGCTTGGCCCAAGCGGCGAGCAGTGTCGCGATGCGCCGGGTGTCGGCAGAAAAATCGTCACCGGCATCGGCCAGTGTCTGCGCGGCGTCCAATGCGGTCAGGCGTCGGCGGATACGCAGCAGATTCCATAGCCGGGTGGATAGCGCCCGAACGTCCGGGCCTGTGCTGGACTGAGCTTGAGCTGCCGCTTGCGCGGCCTGCAGCCCTTTCGTGGTCAGGCGCCACTTGCGCGCGAACCGCGCATGCGTGCGCACACGGACTTCTTGCGCGTAGCCTTGCCGCTGCAGGCTCTGGAACGCCATCTCGGCAATGCTCGCCACAAAGTCAATGCGGCCATCCGTGGCCCACGCGGCCAGCTCGGCGGTCGTGATCTGGCGCCTGGTGCTTGTCACGTTCCGCTCAAGCGCCAGCAGAGCCGGGACGAGATACCACTGCCACATGGTTACGGCCTCCTCGTCATGTGGCCGCTGAAATCAGCGCAAAGCGCGCGGCCCTTGACGTGAGCCACGTCTACCTCGCGCCAGCTATTGGCTTCGGCCCAAGCCTCGACGTTGGCGATGGCGTTGAGCACGTGGCGCATGCGCCCCTGGCTGTCGGCGTGGATCTGCGCCACCAGCGCGGGCGTGAGCGCCACCTCTGACTTGGCCTTGCATGTGGCCTGCACATCGGCCAGGTCCAGCGGATGCAGCTGCACGATGCGCGCCACGCGGCTGGCGATGTGCGCGTAGCGCTGCACGATGGCCGGGAAGTTCTCCATGCCGATCAGGAACACCATGGTGCCCGTCACGTCCGAGATGTCGCGGATCGTCTCAAGCTTTGCCGCGCTCTTCATGTCGGCGAGGTAGTCGGCCTCGTCGAAGATCAGCGCTTGCATTGTTTGCGCCAGGTGCGCTGTGATGCGGTTTTCCACGTCGGCGGCGCTGCCGCGCACAGACAGCGCCAAGCCTGTGGCAATGTCATCGAGCATCGAGCGGCCCGACCACACGCGCTTGGCGCGGATGAAGACGTGGCCGTTCTCGCTTGCCCAGCGCTCGGTCAGTTCGCTCTTGCCGATGCCGTACTTACCCTGGATCAGCACCAGGCCGGCCTCGCGCGCGCCGCGGCGCTGCACCACCTTCTCTGCCTCCTTGAGCAGGCGGAAGTTCTGCGTTTGCACGAATCCCTTTTTCATTTACATTTCCTTTTGCTTGGGGTCTCGAAATCAATCAACTCAGGCACGCCCTCGTGACGGTTGCCGCCGTCACAGGGCACTCTTAAAACCGGGCTGTTCTTGTCCTGGCGAATCCCACGCCAGACCGCGCGCGCAGTAGTAGTCGCGCAGCCCCTCGTAGCCGTCGCTGGTCACGTAGCGGTGCAGCCAGTCGACGTCGTCGTTCTGCCAGTCATCGCGGTGGGCCATCAGCCACTCGTAGCGGTCGCTGGGGGTGTCGAAGAAAGGTCTGCCCGGGGCCGCACCCGCAGGCCCTGCGGTTTGCGCGTGCGCGGCCTCGCCCGTGGAGGAAGGAGGGAGGGAGGAGCGTTGCGCGGCCTCCTCGGTGCAGAGCGCGTCCACGAAGGGCGCGGGGCTCTGCGGCAGGGAAAGGGTGGTGGCGTCGCTCGCCAGCGTGGGGTTCAGCTCGCGCAGCGCCAGGTCGATCTGCTGCTCGCGCAGCTTGATGCGTGCTGCGGCGCGCTTGGCCTTGGCCATTTCCACCACCGGCGTGGGGAAGAAGGCACGGCGGCTGGCGTCAAAGCGGGCCTCGCAGACATACTCACCGCCCAGCGTGTAGATCAACACGCTACTTGCGTCGTGGATGTCGTAGCGCACGCTGACCTCGCGCCCATCCACGTCGCGGCGCATCAGCTCGGGCGCGGCGTAGGTCTGGTTGAAGAAGGTGACCTGCCCGCGCTTGGCCGTGCGCAGCACCGCGGGCATGAACATCATGCGCAGCTCAAGCTGCGAGAGCATCACCTGTTCGCCCGGCACCAGCTTCGCGGCCCAGGCCTCGGCGGGCGTCATGTGCTTGCCGTCGGCCCGCTTGGGCAGGCTGCGGTGACGATGCTCGCGGTTGTATTCATCGACCGCCTGCGCCACCGCGTCGATGAACTGCTGCCAGGTGGGCACCTTGCTGCTCAGAGTGACCACCTCGCCGGTCTGCTCGGCACGGCGCACCGCGCGCTGCTCCTTGGCCAGCTCGGCCGCCACCTTGCGGAAGGTGCCAGCGTCTACGTCGCGGCCCTGGTAGCTGCCGAAGCGCCGCGCCAAGTTGATGCCCAACGTCTGGTGCACCCGCTCCACCATGCCGTGGCCTTGCGGCTTGCCCGGGATGCCGGTGCGGTGGTCAATGCCCAGCCGCGCGCAGAAGCCGTCGATGGGACAGTCCATCTGCCTGGCCGTTTCGCCCGCGCCGTTGTCGCCGTAGAGGATGGCGGGCACACCGTACAGGCCAATGCCGTGGCGCAGCGCATCGCCCACCGCGCGCACGTTTTCCGACAGGTTGACCGACCAGCCAGTGACCACGCGCGTGGCGGCGTCGATGCAGACCGTGAGCTCTGGCGCGAAAGGCGCACCGTGGTCGGGGTGGCGCACCTTGGCCTTGAGCGTGTGGCCGTCGATCAGCCAGACGTCATTGGCATTGAGGCCGCTGGGGTCGCGGTGTTTAAACGGCAGCTTGGCATCGCGTTGCGCGCTTGGCGCGTGGCGCGACTTGATCAGCGCGATGCTGGCCTCGTGGTTCTTGCCCAGCTTGTCCAGCGCGCGGCGGGCACGGGCGTAGAGCGCGCGCCAGGTGTCGAAGTCGCGCCCCAGCTCACGGGTGACTTCCTTGGCCGCACCCGAGAGCTTGCGAAAGCGTGCATCGCGGCTGTGAAACAGCCCCAGCACTGCGGCCACGTCCTGCTCGATGTCATGCAGGCTGGCTGTAGGCACAGGCGCGGGCAATAGGCCCCACCAGCCCTGGGCGCGGTAGATGCTGAGGTAGCGCTCCAGCGTGCGGCTGCTCACCTGGTCGGCACGGGCACGCTGGTTGGCGGCGCGCGCGGCGGCCTGCACTTCGGCGCCGGCCTGGCCGCTGGCGAGCTGCAGCGCCACGATGGCGCAGGCGCGCTTGACGCCGTGCAACGGCTCCAGCTCCAGCACCAGGTTGACCAGCTGCATGCGCGCATCGGCCGTGGCTTTGTCGTTGATCGATGGCGGGCGGCGTTCAGGTTGCGGCGCCAACGGCAGATCGGTGGGCGCCGGTTGCGGCGCGGGGGGTGCAAAGGCGACCACTGGCGCGGCATCCACCTGGGTCAGTGCAATGGCACGGGCCTGAACCACGATGCGTGCGGCGATTGCGGCGCGGGTTTCTTCGGGCAGCGCAGTGCTGTCGTATTCCAGGCCGCCGCCGCTGGCGCGCCGAGGACGGCTGGGAAAGCCCAGACGCTCCAGCTTTTCGCGAGTGCGACGTTCGGTAGTGGGCATGCCCGGCATGCCCGCCAGTTCGCGTGCGGTGAGCCAAGTCATTTTTTTGTGCTCCTATCGATGGCGCTCGCGCTCTGTAATGCACGGCGACTGGGGCGCGACGGGAGACCAAGAAGGTGGCGGATAACCGCGACCTGCCCAGCCATATGCATCGCCCGACCACTTGGCCGCAATGCAATGCAAACCGCCCCGTATGAGAGGTGGTAGCGCTCCGCGAAAGCGAGAAGCGAGCCGTAGTGCTCTCGCACAAACTGGCGTGCGCTGACTTCGGCCCAAGGGTTGCTTCCAACCTGCACGACGCGAAGCCCACCATTGCGCGTAGGCTTGAGGCGCGGCTTCATTGACCCCTCCGCTTCAGGCCGTAGTGCTTGCCCGGTTCATAACGGCCCGGCCAAATCTTGCTCACGGGCTTGTGGATCACGGCCGAGATGGCATTGGCGACGCGTCTTGATGTGGCTCGCCCATGGATCACGTTGCTCACGGTCATCCGCGATAGCCGCAGATCGTCGGCAATCGCGGCAGGGGTCGTGCCACTCATCCGTATCTCTGCCTTGATTTGTTCAGGGTGCATTTGGGTGCTACGCTATTGGTTCGGAATGAAACGTTTCAGCTTGAACCGTATTCTTGGGCCAAATTGAACCGGAGTCAATAGGTATGCCGGAAAAAAATCCTCCCGCCGCGCTGGGCGTTGCGTCTGCAGAGCGCGTGATCGATCGTTTGAGCGAGGTGTTGGGGCCGGATTGGATGGCCCGGATGGAGGTTCAACCCGAAACGGTCAGGACATGGCGCAAGCGAGGAGAGGTGCCGATTCGCCAGCTCTTGCGCGCGGCGCAGCTATCGGGACACCTGGTTGAGTACTTCAACGGCACGATGGAAACATCTGCGGTTGCTCAGAATCGGCCCTCGGCCGACGAAGACGAATTCACCCAGATCGAGATGCTGGACGCCCGCATCAGCGCTGGTCACGGCGCGGTGAACGGAAGTCACGAGGTCATCGGCAAGTTCGCGTTTCGCACCTCATGGTTGAGAGAGCGTGGGCTGAACAAGCGCAACGCGAAGATCGTCCGCGTGCGCGGGCGATCAATGGCCGACAGGATTAACGACGGTGACATCCTGCTCGTGAACACTGCTGTCAACACGCTCACACAGGACGCCGTCTACGTCATCGACCTGGAGGGCGAGGACTATGTGAAGCTCTTGCAACGGGATTTCACCACTGGCGGCGTCCGGATCGTGAGCTACAACCCGGCATTCCCGACGCAGGTTCTCGAGGGCGAAGCTGCTAACAGGCTTCGAATCGTCGGCCGAGTCGTTTGGCATGGAGGAGAGCTGTGATGACTGGAAAAAAGATCGTAGGGGCGACTGTTGCCTTGCTATTCGCGACGGCGGCCTATCCTGCCGACGCGGGGAAACAGGTGAAGTGGTCGTCTGCGCTGGAGCTCTGCCAGGGTGCATTGAAAATGATTGCGCGTGATCCGGAGGCGGCAAAGGTCCCAGTGGTCTATCCCATGCCGGGCGGCGCGGACTGGCGATTTTTGTGGGCACCGCACACCAAGCAGGTTCGCATGCGCAACGGGCTCGGTGTTGAAGTGGCTGTGGGTGCCTTCTGTGTGGTCGATGAAGATACCGGTCGAATCAAACTGCTGACGCTGGACGGAAAGCAGTTCGTCACCCCTGGAAGGTGACCTTACCGATAACGGGCCTGCGGCTATCCTTAGTGATGGTTGAAAGTGTGTCACTGCTGTCACGCACTAGGAAGAGCAACTGAGAAAAGAGGAACCATGAAATTCAGAACCGCTTTCATGACCGCCTTGCTGGCGTTCGGTCTCACGCAGGCTTTCGCTGCTGATCCCGAATCGTTGAGCTACAAAGGGGTGCTGCTTGGCGCCTCGGTAGCCGAATTCCAGGAAAAGCTTCCCGACTACCAGTGTCGGGAAAGCCACTGCACCTTTAGCAAAGATGCTTGCAACGGTGCTCTGACCAGCGTATCCAAGGCTGTGGTGGACGCGTACAACGCGCGTTCCGATGCTTGCAAGGAGCGGACATCTTTTGGTGGTGCCTTGGTGACGAATGGATCTGCGTCGTTTCTGGACGGGCGCTTTGCGAAGCTGGTTTTAACGATCCCGACGCCACATATGGAAGTGCTTCTGGCCGCCGTTATGCAGAGGTACGGCAACCCAACAGTGTCCAACGATGCGCCATTCGTTAACGGCCTCGGCGCGCAGTTTCCTAATTGGCAAAAGACATGGACAATCGGCGATGACCATCTGACTCTTGTGTTGCGCGGTGGAAGGCTCGATGAAGGCGGAGCCGTGTTAACCAGCGCTGAACAGGGGCAAGCTGCCGAAGACTCACAGGCAAAGAAGGTACAACAGGGCAGCAAGGACTTCTGAAATTTGGCGTTGCAAGCCAGACCGTGCTACCGTAGCGCCGCATCCAATTCACCCAAGGCCGACCCACGTCGGCCTTAGTTTTTGATGCCCCGGCAATGACAGTTGCTGCATGGGCATCACTGCATCTTTCCTCTTCGGCTGCGTCTGCGCGCTGGTGATCATCGCCATCGCCGAGTGGCCCGCGTTGCCGCGGGCGCGCGGCCCATGGCGCATGCGCGGCGGCGCGAGTCCGCGCCTGCTGGTGGCGGGCCTGTCGCTTTCGGCCGCAGGCTTCATCGGCCTGGTGGTGCACGAGGGCTATACCGGCCGCGCCGTCGTGCCCACGCAGGGCGACCGGTCCACTGTGGGCTTTGGCAGCACCTTCAACGAAGACGGCACGCCCGTGAAGCCTGGCGACACCACCACGCCGGTGCGCGCACTCATCAAGGCGCAGGCGCATCTGAGTCGCGAAGAGGCGGTGTTTCGCACCAGCCTGCCTGGCGTGGCGCTGTCGCAGGGCGAATACGACCTGTACATGGACTGGCTCTATCAATACGGCTCGGGCGCCTGGTTCACTTCCGGCATGCGCCGCGAGTTACTCGCGGGCAATTACCGCGCGGCGTGCGATGCGCTGCTGGACTACCGCAAGCTCACCAGCGGCCGAAAAGAGGGGCCGGGCTGGGTGGTCAACCGGCGCAACGCGCAGGGTCAGCCCACGCGGTGGGAATTCGACTGCTCCACACCAGGCAACAAGGTGTGCCGGGGCGTTTGGACGCGTCAGCTCGAACGCCACAAGAAATGCATGGAGCTGCAGCAATGAAGCGCGCCCTGAAGATTCTTGGCCTGGCCGTGGCCGTGGTGCTTGTTGCCGCCATGGCGGCACTCGGCTGGCTGTACGCCACGTTTTGCACCGGGCATCCCCACGGCATGTGCTGATCGACCATGGTCGCCCGTCTACTCATCGCCCTACTCGCCGCGCTGGCCCTGGTCAGCGGCGGCTACTGGTGGGGCAGCGCCGCCACCAACAACGCCTGGACCGCACGCCAGGCCAAGGCAGAGCAGGCCGCGGCGCGGCGGCTTGCCAAAGAAACCGCGCGTGCCGACCAGGTCGTAGCGCGCTATCTCACCGAACACCTCGACCAGGAAGACCGCTATGCAGCTCTTGCAACTCGTTATCAAGACCTTCGTCGCCGCGCTCCTTTTGTGGTGCGCGTTCCTGTGGTGGCGTGTGCCGGATCACCCGCTGAACCTGGGCCGCCGGACGCGGCGCAGCCTGTCTCTGTTGAGCCTGCTGAGCGCCTCACTCTTGCTGCTGTCCGGATGTGGAACGGCGCCCTCACCGGTATTGATGCGCCCGCCAGTGCCTGCGGCGCTGCTGGTGCCGCCGAAGGCGCCGACGCTGCTTGTGCCCAAAGCAGCGGCCTCACCCTCGACGACGCCTGGGCCAACCACGCGGCCAACGCGCGCAGCTGCGCCGCAGACCGGCAGCGCTACCAGGCCCTGATCGATTTTTTAAACCGCCGCCAAGAACAACCATGAGCGAATCGAACAACGACGCCGGGCGCCAGCAAGAGCTGCTGCTGCTGGGCCAAATCCACGGCCTGGTGCAGTCCCTGAAAGACGGGCAGAACCAGCAAAACGTGCGCATGGACCGCATGGAGGCGCGCATGGAGGAGCACTACACCGGCCTGGACACGCGCCTGCGCGAGGTGGAGAAAAAGGCCGCTGTCGCGGGTGCCCTCTCGGGCGGCGCCGTGGCGGTGGGCACCGCGCTGGTGGTGGAAGGCATCAAGCAGTTCATCCGCGGCAATGGCTTGGGCAACTGATGGCGCACGCGCAAGAAAAACGCACCCAGCTGCGTGGCCTGTATGTACACCAGCGCCTGCCGATGGAGACGGCCTGCAAAAAGACAGGCGTGCCGCGCAGCACCGCCGACCGCTGGAAGCGCGAGGCCGCGGCCGAGGGTGACGACTGGGACACGGTGCGCGCCGCCGTGGCGCTGGGCGACGAGAACTTTTCCAGCCTGAGCAAAAAGCTGCTGGAAGACTACCTGGTGCAGCACCAGGCCACGATGGACCTGCTGCGCGACGACAGGAAGATGAGCCCGCGCGAGCGCGCCGAGACGCTGGCGAGCATGAGCGACAGCTTCAACAAGACCATGGCGAGCTTCAAGCGCCTGGCGCCCGACCTGGACCGCCAGGCGGTGCAGCTCGATGTGATCCAGCGCTTTGTGAACTTCGCCCGCGCGCGCTTTCCGCAGCACCTGCAGGCCATGGCCGAGATGCTGGAGCCCTTCGGTGAAGAGCTGGCGCGGGGGCGATGATGCTGATCATTGCCTTTGTCACCGGCGCGCTGTTCTACCACGGCCATTGGGGTCTGGCCCTGCTGCTGGTGTACGTGCTGCTGGACATGAGCTGAGCCATGGCCAAGAACAGCAAGGAATTCCTCGCCGGTCTGGCCGCGCTGGCGGGTGACCTGCGCCGCCAGATCGATGCCAACCTGGACGGCTGGGACGTGAGCCCCGAGGCGGTTGCCGAGCGCCGCCGCCTGGTGTGCGACCCGGTGACGGGCTACGAGGTGTGGGACCGCAACTACTTCCCGCACTACGGCCGGGCAGAGGCGAGCGAGCTGCACAAATACCTGTACAAGCGCCTGCCGGAGATCATCAACAGCCCCAGCGGCCAGCGCGACGCCATCGCCGCGCCGCGCGGCGAAGCCAAGAGCACCAAGATCAGCATGAGCTTCGTGCTGTGGTGCGTGGTGACCGGCGCCAAGTGGTACCCGGTGATCATCATGGACGCCTTCGAGCAGGCCGCCGAGATGCTCGAAGCCATCAAGGCCGAGCTGGAGGCCAACCCGCGCATCGCCGGTGACTTCCCCGAGGCAGCAGGCGCGGGCAAGGTCTGGCGCGCGGGCGTGATCGTCACGGCCAACGGCCGCAAGATCGAGGCCTTCGGCTCATCCAAGAAGATCCGCGGCCGCCGCCACGGTGCGCACCGGCCAGACTTGGCCATCTGCGACGACATCGAGAACGACGAGAACGTCAACACGCCCGCGCAGCGCGACAAGCTGCAGGCCTTCGTCACGAAGAGCGTGCTCTCGCTCGGCCCGCCCGACGATTCGATGGACGCCATCCTGGTGGGCACGGTGCTGCACTACGACAGCGTGCTTGCGCGCTTCCTGAAGAACCCGCTGTGGAACCGCAAGGTGTTCAAGGCCGTCTTGAGCTGGCCTGACCGCATGGATCTGTGGGAGCATTTCGAGGGCCTGCTGCTGGGGGGTGAGACACCCCAGCAGGGCGAGGCCGCCGCCATGGCGCTGTACCAGCAAAACCGCGCCGCCATGGATGCGGGCGCGCGGGTGAGCTGGCCCGCGCTGCGCCCGCTGGTCAAGTTGATGATCCGCCGCGCGCGAGAGGGCCACGCCGCGTTTGACAGCGAGCAGCAAAACGACCCGGTGGCCGGCGACGACGCGCCGTTTGCCAACTCCATCCGCTTCTGGGTCAACCGCCTGGCCGAGTGGGTGTTCTACGGCGCCTGCGACCCGAGCCTGGGCAAGGCCGGCAACAGCCGCGACCCCAGCGCTCTGGTGGTGGGCGGCTGGCAGCGCGAGACGGGCGTGCTCGACGTGGTCGAGGCGCAGATCAAGAAGCGTGTGCCTGACCGCATCATCAGCGACGTGGTCGAGCTGCAGCGCGAGTACGCCTGCATCGTCTGGGGCTTCGAGTCCGTTCAATTTCAGGAGTTCTTGCGCACGGAGCTGGTCAAGCGCAGCGCCCAGCTCGGCGTGCCCGTGCCCGCCCGCGCGTTGATCCCGATCGCCGACAAGCTGCTGCGCATCGAGAGCCTGCAGCCGCACATGGCCAACGGCCTGCTGCGCCTGCACAGCAGCCAGAGCACGCTGATCGACCAGTTCCGCCACTTCCCCAAGGCCGACCACGACGACGGGCCGGATGCCGTGCAGATGCTGTGGATGCTGTGCGTCACCGGCGGCGTGGCCGCTGCCGCCCAGGGCGGCAATGGCCCCCAGCAAAACCAGACCGCGCGCGAGCGCTACGCGCGCCAGGCGGCGCGCATGTTCAGGAGACAAAGATGACCGATGAGCAAGCGACCCTGCTCGCGATCCGCCAGGTGATTGCCGAGCTGCCCGAGGATGACCGCGCGGGCGTGTGCCTGGCGGCGCTCAAGCTGCGCGAGGTGGTGGCGCTGCACAACGACCACGGCCGCCTGGCGCTGGCCCTGGTGGGCGCCGAGCACGCGGCCGAGGGTTGAGCCATGGGCATGATCAACCGCTTTAAAAAGTTCGCGGGTATCGACACCGGCGAAGACACCAGCGAAACCATCCGGACCGTGCGCGAGGCTGCGGCCGCGCAAGGCGCGGGCGATGACGGCGGTAGCTGGCGGCGCCTCTCCGGCGATGGCCAGGGCAGCATGAATGACCGCGACCTGCAGCCCATGGCGCAAGAGCGCATGCAGAAGCTCGCCGAATACCTGTGGCAAAGCAACCTGCTGGCCAACCGCCTGGTGGAGCTGCCGCTGGCCTACCTGCTGGCCGAGGGCGTGACGCTGCAATGCGCCGAAGACACCCACCAAAAGCTGCTCAACGCCTTCTGGGCCGATCCCATCAACAACTGGCCGATGAAGCTGGAAGGCCGCGTGCGCGCCCTGGGCCTGATGGGCGAACAGTGCTACGTGGCCAGCGTGCGCGAGGGCGATGGCTTCGTGCGCCTGGGCTACCTGGACCCGCGCCAGATCGCCACCGTGGTCAACGACCCCTACAACCCCGAGCAGCCCATTGGCGTGGTCACCAAGCGCGACAGCCGGGGGCGCCAGTACAAGTACCGAGTGATCGTGTTGGGTGAGGAGTCGGAGCTCTTCAGCGCGGGCACGGTGCGCATCCGCGCCGAAGATTTCACTGATGGTGAAGTGCTGCTGTTCCAGCTCAACAAGTTTCCCAATGGCAGCCGCGGCCGCAGCGACCTGCTGGGGCAGATGGACTGGCTGGATGCCTACGACGGCTTTCTGTTCGCGGAGCTTGACCGCATCGACTACCTGCGCCGTTTCGTGTGGGACGTGACTTTGAGCGGCGCGGACGATGAGGCGGTGAAGAAGTACCAAAAAGAGTTCGTCGCGCCGGCCCCCAACAGCGTATGGGTGCACAACGAAAGTGTGACGCTGGCGCCCAAGACGCCAGGGCTGGATGCTGCTGACACCAGCCAGAGCGCCCGGTTGTTGCGCAACCACGTTCTGGGCGGCGCCACCGTGCCCGAGCACTGGTTTGGCGGCGGCGGCGACGTGAACCGCGCGGCGGCCAGCGAGATGGGCGAGCCTACGTTCAAGATGTACAGCATGCGCCAGGGCTACTTGAAGCGCATGCTCGAAGAGATCGGCCGCTACGTGCTGCTGTGCCACGCCCGTACAACGGGCGTGGTGCCCGACTGGGCCGATGACGCCTGGCAGGTAACTGCCGTCTTCCCCGAGCTGCTCAACCGCGACATCACCAAATTCGCCAGCGCCATGCAGACGGTGACCAGCGCGGTGACCCAGCTGATTGCCGCCGGATTGATGACCGAAGAGACCGCGCTCAAGACCGTGGCCGACGTGGCGCAGCGCTTTGGCCAGGACTTCGACGCCAAGACCGAGCTGGCGGCGGCCCGCACCGAGCACGCGGCGCGCCAGGCCGAGAAAGACGCCCGCGACGTGTTCCGCCTGCCCCCGAACAACGCGCCGCCCGAACCCGAGCCCGCCTGACGCGCCATGGCGGACGCCTTGCAAAATCCCGACAAGGCCTTCGAGGCCGAACTGGCGCGCCACCTGCGCGAGCGCGCCCGCACGCTGCTGGCCGGGCAGACCGAGGTGCTGCAACTCTTGCAGGCCGCACGCACGCAGATCCTCGCCCAGCTCGCCGGCCTGCCGCCCGACTGGCAGCAGTGGCAGCTCTCGCGCCTGCTCGGGCAGATCGAGGACGTGCTGGCGGGTGCCACCAGCCAGGCTGGCTCGCTGTTCGCGCGGCGCATGGACGGCGCCTGGCACGCGGGAGAGGATTTTGTCGATCAGCCCCTGGCCACCATCGGCCACCGCGTGGATCTGCGCCTGGCGCAGCTCGATGTGGGCGTCTTGAAGCAGATGCAGACCTTTGCCAGCCTGCGCCTGAAAAACGTGGGCCGCGAGGCGGCGGGGAGAATCGGCCAGCAGCTGGGCCTGGCCACGCTGGGCGGCATCACGCCGCACGAGGCCATCAAGGCCGTGCAAACCATCCTTGGCGGGCAGGCCGCGCAGCGCGCCGGCATGATCGTGCACACCGAAATGAGCCGCGCCTTCGACCTGGCGGCCAATGGACGCGTGCAGCAGGCCGCTGCGCTGGTGCCGGGCCTCTCCAAGCAATGGCGGCGCAGCGGCAAGATTCACAGCCGCTGGAACCACGACATCATCGACGGCCAGGTGGTGGATGCCAACAAGCCCTTCAAGGTGCCCAACCCGGGCGGTGGCTTTGACCTGATGCAATGCCCGCACGACCCCAAGGCGCCGGTGGAGCAGGTGATCCACTGCGGCTGCGTCAGCCTGCCGTGGATGAAGCAGTGGAAGGTGATGACGCCCGGCGCCAAGCCCTTCACTGAACGCGAGCTCGAGCTCGATGGCCGCAAGGCCGCGCTGGACCAAGCGGCCAAGCGCGCGGGGGCGCGAAAGGAATGAGGCGCTGGTGCGATTGCCGGGCCACGGTGCGGCCTACCCCATGGCCAGCCCGAGAAAACCGCACCATCGGCGATTTAAAAGGGGTTTAAACGTATTGGCGTTATAGACGTCTGACTCAGAGTGGCCCCGGATGTCCCGGTTCTATATGAATTGATGGCTCAGAAAAGGCCTCTTTGGCGCGCAACTTCTGCAGGAGCTACGCCGGAACGCAGGAGACCGATGATGATGAATTGCCTCGGATGGGCCTTCATGGTTCCCATCACGAAATGCAGGTTTCGCTCGGGTATTCGTTGCTGGTACTGTTCGCGCAGTGCATCCATTCCACCATCGCCATAGTCTCGCTTGAACCTATGAAATGCTGACTGTACTTCCCAATCATGAATTTTCATGTTATGGGAACGCCCGTCACAGGTGAACTGATAGCTGAACTCGTACTCGACGGTGATAGGGTTGAGGACCGATGGGTCCAACAGCGAAAATTGCCGAAAAGTGCTCCTCAGCGTAGCGTCTTCCGCAGAATCCTTTGAGAGCTTCCGCGCCTTAAAGCGCAAAGAGTCTTCATCTGGCTTCACGATACCGAGGCTCCTCTCCGTGCTCAAGTTCTCCTGCTTGAGGGCTTCAATGGAAGGGGAGACGTGAGGAAGCCAAGCCCGCACCTTTTGCTCTTCGTTGAGCTGATTAGCAAACTGGACTACCGTGATGGAGTCTTCGTTGACATGTCTGCTCTCAGGGCGATGATCGCCTACAGGTCGATGAGCAAAATATTCGAGAACATCCCACCGGTTGAATTGCTTGTCTATGGGGAGATGACGGAACCGAATCGGATAGAGGCGAACAAATTTTCCCTCCGGGGTGACTCCCGCGCAGCAGACCGTTTCATCGTATTTTTGGCTAGGCTGCGGGAACGCCTTCACAAGTACGAGCGCCCGCTCTTTGTCTCCCTGCACCATCTCTAACTCCCAGATGCTTCACTTTGAGCCCCGTGAGATTTTCAAGCTGACGTGCTACCACGCTGCGGTGACATGTGGCAGGATCACGTTCGTAGCATACCAAGGCAACGGTGCCCTCCAGATCCGAGGCCAGCTTTTCCAGGAGAGGCTTTTGGGATTTTAGATATTCTTTAAAAGATTTGAAATAAGTTGCGTAATCGCCATCGACGTGGAGTTGGTGACGAATATTCTTTGGTGAACCCAAGTCTCTTTCGTGCCGGTAATTGATGCCTACGGCCTCTGCATGTTGCGCAAGTGCTTTCTTGGAAAAACCTTTGCGCCTCGAGATGGGGATTTCGCGTACGTCGAGCAACAGCGTCACGTTGGCGTGCGCAAGCGTCGCGATGAAGTCCTCGATAGATGAGCCTTCGTATCCTATGGTCATGAGCTGCTGCATCGATTTTCCTCTTCACTGCGCAAATGAGAATCATAGCCATGCCCCCTAACCTTGTTGCATCGTGTGGTGATGTGTTAGCCTGAAAAGTCGTTCACCGCAGCTGAGGCCGACCCACGTCGGCCTTAGTTTTTTGTGCTCCCGCAAGCACAGTCACTCCGTCACAACTGCCGCACTTCTCGCGGCGTTCTCAACGATGGAGTGATCGATGCCCGACGACAAGACCAAGACCCCGCCCGAGGCCAACAGCAAGGCCAGGGAGCTGACGACCGCCGACGCCGCCAAGCGCGTGAAGCGCACCGTCACCGAATGGGTGGACGGCGAAGACAAGGCGGGCAAGCCAGTCAAAACGGCGCGCACCCGCGAGGTGGCGGTGCAGGCCGCCGACGTGCTGTCGTTCCGCGACTACGGCACGCACGTCGTGGTGGTCACCACGGACGGCCAGAAGCTCTCCAGTCTGGGCGAGTAAGCGGCCATGATCAAGCTCATCCCCGTCGGCACCGGCTTCGCGCGCCTGACCGAGGCGGTGACCACCGAGTACGGCCAGCTCTTGGACCTGGTGAGCCAGGCCATCCGCGAGAAGCTGCGTCTGGCGGCCAATGGCGGCGACTTCTACGCGAACGTGCGCGGCATCTGGCCCGATCGCGTGGTGGTGCAGTTCAAAGGGCGCCTCTACAGCTACGCCTACACCGTGGCGGCGGACAACACCGTCGCCCTGGGCGACGCCACCGAGGTGGTGCAGGACTTTGCGCCTGTGGACGCTGCCACGCCGCCCGCCGCAGGAACCACGGGCGCCGTTCGCGAAGCCATCCAGCCGCACGGTGACGTCCGCTTCACGGAGGCGGCCGATGGCTCGATCGAAGTCACCATCGTCAAGGCCGGGCGCAGCGGCAACCGCAACTACTACTCCGACGCCGCGCTGCGCGAGGCCGCCCCCATCTTCGAGGGCGTGCGCGTGTTCGCGAAGTCAGATACCGATCACACGACCGGCAAGGGCAAGGATGTGCGCAACCTGATCGGCGGCATCTATGGCGTGCGGTTCGTCGAGGGCAAGACGCCCGACAGCGGCGTGCTCGTGGGCACGTTCAAAGCCATCGACCCTTCGGACGCCGTGGTCACCAAGATGACTGAGGCCGTCAAGCGCGGCATGCAAGACCTGCTGGGTCTGTCCATTGACGCCATTGCACGCACCAAGCCACGCATGGTGGGCCGAGTGCGCCTCACCGAGGCGTCGAAGTTCCTCAAGGTGAACTCCGTTGATTTGATTGTCGAGCCGGGCGCTGGCGGCGGCCTGGATCGTCTCACCGAAGCCGCCGCCGATCCATACATCACCAACACCCCGAAGGAAGAAGCCATGCCCCTGTGGAAGCAACGCATGCTGGAGGCCATCCAGGCCAAAGACCCGGCGAAGCACGCCGCGATCGACGTCGACACTGTCACCGACGACGCGGTCACTCAACTGTATGAGGCCGTGTGCGGCCCGCTGGTGCCGGCCGAGCCTGGCACGCGACGCGTGGCCGAGGCGCAGGGTCAAGGCGATGACACCCCGCTCACTCGCGCCGACCTGCAGATGTTCGAGCAGCGCGCCGCCGCGCGCGAGCGCATTGGCGCGGCCAAGCTGCCGCAGGCCTCGCGCGACCGACTGCTCGCGCAGATCGCCACGGCCGGGGCTGAGCGCCTCACCGAAGCGGCCGTGGGCGACCTCATCAAGACCGAGGGCGACTACGTGGCCCGTTTGACCGAAAGCGGCACCGTGCGCGTGCCCATGTTCGGCGAGGGCTCAATCACCGTGGGCGACCGCAGCCTGACCATGCGCGACATGCTGGATGCCTTCTGGGACCCGGCGCACAAGGACCACGGCCGCGTGCAGTCCTTCAAGGAGTGCTACGTCGAGATGACGGGCGACCGCCTGGTGACGGGCCGCCTGCGCGAGTGCGACCAGTCGCGCCTGGTGGAATCGCTGGGCAGCGCCTCGCTGGGCGAGGTGCTGGGCGACAGCGTCACGCGCCGCATGCTTGCCGAATACCGCGCTGCGGTGGACTTCGACGGCTGGCGCCAACTGGTCAACGTGGTGCCCGTGAACGACTTCCGCATGCAGCACCGCACCCGCTGGGGCGGCTATGGCGATCTGCCGGACGTGGCCGAGGGCGCCGACTATCTGCCGCTGACCAGCCCCGGCGATGAAGAAGCCACCTACAAGGCGGGCAAGAAGGGCGGCACGGAAGACATAACGCTGGAGATGATCAAGAACGACGACGTGGGCACGATCCGCCGCATTCCCACCAAGCTCTCGCGCGCCGCCAAGCGCACCCTGGCCAAGTTCGTGTTCGACTTCCTGCGTGCCAATCCGGTGATCTACGACACCAAGGCGCTGTTTCACGTTGATCACGCCAATCTGTTTGCCGCCGCGCTCTCGAAGACGGAGCTGGCCGTGCACCGTTTGGCAATGCTCAAGCAGACCGAGCTGAGCAGCAACGACCGCATCGGCATCACGCCCACGCGCCTCGTCGTTCCCGTGGAGCTGCAAGAGACGGCCGTTGATCTGTTCAAGCTGTCCACCAACAACGAAAAGACGTTCATCCAGTCCCTGACGATGAACATCATCCCCGTGTGGTACTGGACCGATGCCAACGACTGGTGCACCGCCGCAGACCCGGCCGACATTCCCGGCATCGAGATGGGCTTCCTGGACGGCCGCGAGGAGCCCGAGCTGTTCGTGCAGGACACGCCCAACGTGGGCTCCATGTTCGCGGCCGACAAGCTGACCTACAAGATTCGCCACATCTACGGCGGCGCGGTCACCGACTACCGCGCCTTTACCAAGGCCGTGGTGGCCTGACGGAACTCCGAAGCCCGCGTAGGGCAAGTGAAGTGGCTGGCATTCCATAACTGCCCGGCCCGCCCCGAAAGGGGCGGGTTCGTCAAGGCCCTGCTTGCTGCGGAGCCTTCACGAACCCAGCCGAACGACTTTTTAAACACGCGCACCCATGGCACTCGCCGACTACCAGCAACTTGTAATGGACATGGTCTCCGACCAGGACAGGGCCGTCACGTCCGACGTGCTCGGCCGCGCCATCGAGCAGGCGCGCGTGCGCTACAGCATCGACTGCCCTCGCAGTCTGGTCGCGGACGTGGTGTTTGGCGATGGGCAGCTGGCCGACGTGCCCGAAGGCTGGACGGACGGCGCTTGGGTGCAGAGTGCCGAATACCCCATCGGCCGCGAGCCGCTCGCGCTGATCGACGTGGCGCCGTACCTCTCGCCGACAGGCTGGAGGCTCATGGCCGCCGATCAGCTGCCGGCAGACGCCCAGGTGCGCGTGACGTTCACGGCGGCGCACGAGCTCACGCCCGCGGCAGACACCATCGCGCTGGCGCACCGCCTTCCCGTGGCCCAGTACGCCGCGCACCTTCTGTGCCAGCAGCTCGCCAGCCGTTACAGCGGCGAGCGCGAGAGCACCGTGGGCGCCGACGTGGCCCGCACTGAAAGCCGCGCGCGCGCCTATGCGGCGCGGGCCAATGAATACCGCGCTGCCTACTACCAGGGCACGGGCCAGGCAGACCCCTTTGCGCCTGCGGGCTCGCCCGCAGGCGGCCAGGCCGCGGCCGCCGCCGTGCTGGCCTGGCCGGGGCGTGCGCGCCACGCGCTTGTGCGGAGGGTGCCGTGAGCAGCCTGCACCTGTCCGTCTCTGGCCTGGATGCGCTCTTGCGCGGCTTCGCCCAGGCGCCCGAGTTCACCCAGCGCACGCTGCTGGCCACGATGACCGAGGCCACGATGCTGGTGCAGCGCGAGGCGCAAGAGCGCACGCCCAAGGTCACGGGCAAGACGGCCGCCAGCATCGCCAGCGATGCCTTTGCCACGCCTGTGGGCGTGATCGGCATCGTGGGCAGTTCGCAGCCTTCGGCCACATTCATCGAGCTGGGCACCAAGCCGCACATGCCGCCCGTCGAGGCCCTGGTGCCCTGGGTGCGCGCCGTGCTGGGCGTGGACCGCAAGCGCGAGCGCAGCGTGGCCTACCTGGTGGCGCGCAAGATTGCCCGCAAGGGCACCAAGGCGCAGCGCCCATTCGGCGAAGCCATTGCCGCCACCGAAGGCCAAATGCTGCGCATGTTCGAGGACGCGGCGGGCCGCATCGCCGCCCACCTGGCAGGCCAGGCCGGAGGCGGCGCATGAGCACCTTGCAGCAACACCGCGCCGCCATCGTGGCCGCCCTGGCCTCGGTGCCCGCCATCGGCATCGTGCACGACCGCGAACGCCATGCGGACAGCAATGCCAAGTTCATCGCGCAGTACCTCTACACGCCGCCGGCGGGCAGCGTACCCGCCGAGCCGCACATCCGCGGCTGGTGGCTGCGCCGCGCCGCCACGGCCGAGCGCAGCCCCAACCTGCGCCGCACCGTCAACGTGCACACCTGGGCGGTGCGCGGCTACCTGGCCTTTCGCGACCAGGAGGCCACCGAGCTGGTGCTCGATGACCTGGTGGAGCAGTTCCGCGCCGTGGTGCGCGCCGACCTCACCCTGGGCGGCGTGTGCCAGCCCGGCCCCCTGGGCGCCAGCGATGACGCCAGCGACGGCGTGCAGGTGCTGGACGCGGGGCCGGTCATCTTCGCCGGGGTGCTGTGCCACTCCGTCCTTTTACAACTCAGAACCTGGAGCTACCTGTGACTACCAAGAAGGCACCGCATGCCACCACCACCGAAGACGCGCGCGCGGCGCAAACCCAAGAGGGCGCGCAAGCCGCGCAGCCGGCCGCGCCCGCCGCAGCTGCCTCTGGCCCTGGCGCTGATGCCCCCGTGGCTCATGCCCCGCCGCCCGTCTCGAGCGCGCCGCCAGCGCGCGATGCCCACACCGGACACGGCGGGCTCTACCGCCGCAACCCGGACGGCACGCGCTCGCTGATCGAGCGTACCGCTCGCTCTGCCGAGCGCACCTGAACCCCGTCCATCAAGGAGCTGAGAAATGTCCGATCCGATTTTTGTCAACCAGACCGTCATCCTTGCCAAGGTTGAAACCACCAAGGGCACCGATGCCGCGCCCACGGGGGCGGCGAACGCCATCCTTGTGAGCGATGTCACCTTCACGCCGCTGGAAGGCGACGAAGTGGAGCGCAACAACATCCGCCCGTACTTCGGCGATGGTGGCAGCACGATGGTGACGCAGTACGCCAAGCTGTCGTTTTCCGTTGAGGCGGCGGGCGTGGAAGCGGCTGGCGACGTGCCTGGGTACGAGCCGCTGCTGCGCGCCGCGGCCACCAGCGTGACGGTCGCAGCGGGTGTGGACGTGCGGTTCGCCCCGGTCACCGAAGGGTTGGAGAGTGTGACCATCTACATCGCCGTGGGCCGCAACCTGCAAAAGATGACGGCGGCCATGGCGAACGTGAAGCTCGCGGGCGACGCCAAGACGATCGCCAAGTTCCAGTTCGAGTTCACCGGCACCTATCAGGCGGCCACCGACGCCGCGCTGCCGGCGGTGACCTACACCGCGTTCCAGGACCCGTTCGGTGTGAACAAGGTCAACAGCACGCTGTCGCTGCATGGCACGGCCGTGGCGGCCAGCGCCTTCAGCTTCGACTTTGGCAACACCGTCATCAAGCGCGACCTGATCAACGTGGACACGGTGGAGATCACCGGCCGCAAGAGCACTGGCAGCGTCACGTTCGACAACACCTTGGTGACCGACAAGAACTGGGTGGAGCTGGCGCGCCAGGGCACGCGCGGCGCGCTGGCGTTCAAGCATGGGCCGGGGGCCACCAACGTGATCGAGCTCACCGCGCCCAACGTGCAGCTGGGCAAGCCCACGTTTGGCGAGTCGGACGGCGTGCAGCAGATCACCGTGCCGCTGCGCTATGTGCCGATCGACGGTAACGACGAGTGGGAGCTGATCGTCCGCTGAAGACGAGGCCACCCCAACCAACAAGCAAATTTCACTCAAGAGGAACAAGACCATGGCCGTCAAGATTTCGGGCGTCAAGCCCACCGTTACCTGCCCTGCGGCGCTGTACCTGCCCGATGACGGAGGCAAGTTTTACGTGCACCGCTTCGAGGTGGTTTTCCGCCGCCTGGGCGCCGAGGAGCGCGACCGTCTGCACGAGCACTACACCAAGGGCATCGTGCCCGCCGCGCAGGCGCAGGGTGGCGAACAGGCCACGCAGGAGCGCCAGTTCTTGACCACGCCCGAGCTGCTCGATGAGATCGTCGAGGGCTGGGCCGGCATGCTCGATGAGCGCGGCGCGCCCGTGCCCTACAGCGCCGCCGAGCGCCGCGCGACCGAACAGGTTTACCCGGGCCTGGAGCAGGCGATGGCGGTGAGCTGGTACGAGAACTTTTTCACGCACCAGCGCGAGGCCGCCCGAAAAAACTCCGAGGCGCAGTCCGCCACCACCTCGGGCGCGACGACGCACGCCGGGGCGTAGTCGATGCGGACTTGCGCGGTGACGCGGCGCTGCTCAAGGTCGACCTTGACCGCCTCATCGCGCCACAGCGCCAGCGTCAGAGGCCGCTGGACTACGAGCTGTGGCCCGAGCATGCGCTGGCCTGGGACGTGTACCTGGGCTGCGCCACGCAATGGGTCAAGGCCGTGGGCCTGGCGGGCGTGATTTGGGAGGGGTTGAACTACCCCGGAGTGGAAGTGGTGATGCGCCGCTACGGCGTGCCGCCAGAGCGTGAGGACGAGGTGTTTGCGCAACTGCAGGTGCTGGAGGAGGAGACCGTGAAGCTGCTCAACCAGCGCAGGAAGTGAACCCGGTCGCAGCCAGAAAGGTGCGGCGGGATCAGCCGATCAGCAGGCAGTACAGCAGCCAGGCGGGGACCACGAACAGGAGCGAGGCCGCCCACCCCGCCGCACCGGCCGAAGCACCCGTGAGCGCCAGCAGGAGCAGCACCGGGAACCACAGCCGGAAGTAGGCGGAAAAGATCAGCGACATGCAAGGACTTTAAAACAAATGAGCGCGGTACGCCAGATCGGCATCAAGATGGTGGTGGATGCCCAGTCGGTCTCGACTGAGCTGCCCCGTGCCACGCGCGAGTTCGCGGCTTTGGGCGCTGGTGCCGAGCAGGCCAGTGCGCGCACCACTCGCAGCCTGGCGCAGGTCAGCATGTCGGTGCGCGACATCGTGCGCGGCGCGGCTGGCCTGCACATCGTGAGCAGCGGCATCGAGGCCATCAGCAACGCCATCACCGCGCTGCCTCGCGAGGGCCTGAACTTTGCCCGCGACCTGGAGGTGAGCCAGATCGGCATGGCCGGCATCCTGGGCTCCATGACGGCCATCAATGGCCAGCAACTCGATTACAACCGCGCGCTGCAAATCTCCAGCGAGTACATCCGCAAGCTCAACGACGACGCGCTGCGCACCGCCGCCACCAGTCAGGAGCTGGTGACGGTGTTCCAGGCGTTGCTGGCCCCGGGCCTGGGCGCCAAGATGACGCTGGAGGAAATCCGCCAGCTCACCGTGGTGGGCACCAACGCGGTTAAAAGCATTGGCCTGGATGCGCGCCAGGTGGTGCAGGAGCTGCGCGACCTGGTGGCGGGCGGCATCCAGCCGGCCAGTTCCACGCTCGCGAATGCGCTGGGCCTGAAAGATTCGGATATCGCCAAGGCCAAGGCGTCCAGCGAGGGGTTGTTTAACTTCCTGATGGCCCGCCTGCAGGGCTTCGAGGCGTCGAGCGAGGCGTTCGGTAACACCTTCAGGGGCAAGATCGAGCAGATCCGTGAAGGCGCCACGCGCGTGGCGGCCGAGGGCATGGAGCCGCTCATCACGGCCTCGAAGGCGGCGCTGGACGGGGTCTCCAAATTTTTCGTCACCATCGACGAGAATAAGAACGTCACGCTCAACCAGGGGCTGATCGAGAGCATCAAGGCGTTTTCTTCAAGCGCTGTGACCAGTCTTGAGGCGCTGCGCAATTTCAGCGCGGGCGTGTACGAACACCGCGAAGCCATTGCGGCACTGGTGGCCGTCTATGTCGGCGCGCGGCTGGGCAACTTCGTTGCCGACCTGACGCGGGCCACGGCCGCCAAGCTGGAGGCGACACAGGCCTCGCGCCTGGCGGCCGCGCAGGCGGCGGTGGAGGCCGCAAGCAACGTGGAGGTGGCGGCCACCTCGCGCCAGAAACTGGCGGCCTACCTGGCCGAGCTATCGGCCAAGGCCGCAGACGCGCAGGCCGAGGTGGCGATGCAGGCGGCGCGCATCGCCACCCTGCGTATCACGCAAGAGGCCATTCCGCTGGCGCGCGCTGAGGTGCTGGCGAAGCTGGATTCGGTGCGCGCCACCATGGCGCAGGCCGAGGCGCAGATCGCTGCCGCGCGCGCCGCTGGCGCACAAAGCATGGCGCTGGCGCTGCTGCGTGAGGGCACGGATGCGCTTTCTGCCGCACAGGCCCGCCAGGTGGCACTGGTGACCGAGCTGGCCGCTCTGGGTCGCCAGCAGGCGGGCGTGCAGGCCGCCCTGGCGGCGGCCACCGCAGCGCAGACGGCGGCCACCAACGCGGCCGCAACGGCAGCGGCGGGGCTCTCGGCGGCGCAGGGCGCATCGTCGGTGGCGGCTCGCGCTCTCAGCGGCGCCGTGGGGTTCCTGGGCGGCCCGATTGGCATCGTCACCACGGCGCTCACGCTGGGCGTGACGGCGTGGACGCTTTGGGGCAACAAGGGTGCGGATGCCCAGCACCAGGTGCAGAGCGCGGTAGCGCGCAGCACGCCCGAAATCCTTGCAAACCTGGACAAGCAGATCGCGGCCCTCAAGCAGCGCAACGTCATGGCGGCCCAGGGCATGGGCGACATTGCCAAGGCCAACGGCGAGGCGGCGCAGGAGGCCGAGCGCCTGTACGCAAAAATTGAAAACCTGCGCGCCGGCAAGGGGGTTGATGGCGGCAAGGCGCTGCCCGAGCCCGTGCGCGCGGTGGTGCTGCAGGCGCTGTCTGAGCAGTACGACAAGCTGGTGGGGAAGATGCGCGAAGCTGAGCGCTAGCAGGCCAAGCTCGATGCTGGTACGGGCGCGTTGGGCCTGACGGTTGCGGGCGCCGAGCAGGCTTGGCGCAAGGCTAACGACGGCATCAAGACAGGCATCTCGATCCAGCAGGAGTACGCCAACAAACTGTCGGCCTCGCGCAGCGCGTTCGAGCAGTACCTGAACACCCTTGAGCAGACCGGCGCAGACCCGGAAAAAATCCGCCAGGCCCATGCCGAACAAGATCAGGTAGAGGCGGCACTTGCCGCCGAGCGCGACAAGAAGATCAAGGAGATGGGCGCGGCTGCGGCGACCGCGCGCGCGCAGGGCATCGATGCCGAGATCGCGGCCACCAAGCAAGGCTACAAGCTGCTGGCGGCGCAGACGGCGGGGAGCTTGGCCGAGGTGGAGGCGCAGCGCAAGCAGGGAACGATCAGCGACGCGGACGCGCTGGAGCGGCGCACCGCGCTGCAACTGGCCGACATCGACGCCCAGCGCGCCGCGCTGGCCGCCGAATTGGCTCTGCTGCAGGGGCGCAAGGATTCAGCCAAAGAACAGGCCAATCTGAACGGTGAACTGATCGAGCTGGCGCAGAAGCGCGCCAACATCGAGGCGCAGGCCGCGCGCGAGCAGCAGGCGCTGGATGCCCAGGCGGCGCAGGCGCTGGATGAGCGCGTGAAGGGCTATGAGGACGCCGCGCGCTCGGCTGCGGTGAACTTGCGCAATGCCCAGCTCGACACGCTGGAGATCGGCAAGACCGGCGCCGCCCTGGGCGCGCTGCGCCAGGCTCGCATGCAGGATGCCGCCGCCGAGCTGGAGCGCAAGGCGCTCGTGATGGATGGCATCGATTTGTCGGGCCGTGCATCCAAGGCCTTGCGTGAGCAGGCCCAGGCCATGCGCGATCTGGCGAAGGTGCAGGGCTACAACGAATCTGCCCGCATGGTGTACGACTATGCGAAGGCGATCGATGAGGCAAACGCCGCGACGCAGTACGAGCTGAGCCTGGCCACCATGTCGCAGCGCGACCGCGCGGTGGCGCTTGAGCAGTACCGCATCGCGATCGATCTGAAGAAGCGCCTGGCTGAAATCGACGCCCAAAACCCGGCCGACAAGCAAGCTGCCGAGCGGCTCAAGGCGGAGGCGACCGAGGCGGCCGCGCGGGCACAAGCGGGCGTGGCGGGCCGGGTCTTCGTGCAGGAATGGACGCGCACGGTCGACCAGGTCGACGACGTGTTCCGCCAGGGCTTCGCCGACATGCTCAACCGTGGCGAGGACGGCTGGAAATCGTTCAATCAGAGCCTGGTCACGACGTTTAAAACGACGGTGGCCAATGAGCTGTACAAGGCATTCGCGCAGCCCTTCGTGGTCAACATTGTCGGCAACTTGATGGGTCTGTTCGGCGGCGGTGGCGGCGCAGCGGCCGCGGGCCTGGTCAGCGGCAGCGGCAACATCCTCGGCCTGGCCAGCAACGCCTCTTCAGCCTACAACCTTGCGACGGGCAGTTTCGGCTCCATGCTTTTTGGCAATGCGGCGGCCTACAGCGCCATGACACCGGGCCTCGCCCTCGGCGGACAGCAGGCCGCGATGCTCGCAGCACAAACCGGCGAATTTGGCCTGGCCGGAGCCACGGCCACGGCTCAGGCTGGAGGTGCGGGCTTGGGTGGTTTCGGCGCGCTACTGTCGAACCCGCTGGCCATCGCGGGCGGCGCCCTGCTGCTGGGCAACGCCCTGGGCCTGTTTCGCACCACGGAACGACGAGGCGGCGGCCTCATCGGCACCTTGGGCGAGGCCGGCGGCGTGCACGACGCCGACCTCATGCGCAAAAGCGGCACGCTCTTCGGTGGCCCCGATTGGTTCGTCGAGGATCGCGGCAGGTCGGCGCTGGACAAAGCTATCCAGGCGCAATTCACGGCCAGCAAAGAGGCCATCAAGGGCTTCGCCCAAGGGCTGGGCCTGGCCACCGACAAGATCGAAGGCTTCAGCAGCGTGCTGGGCACCGAGACCCTGGGCGATCACGGGCAACTGGGCATCCGCCTTGACAACAATGGCCAACCGCTCAGCGACGCCGAGGTGCAGGCAAAGATCACGGCCGCGATCAAGAACGCGGACAACCAGCTCGCCGAGCAGCTGATCGGCACCTGGCAAGAGACCACGCGCGAAGTCACCGAGACCGTCAAGACCGGGTTCTGGGACGATCTCAAAGAAACCACCCGCACCCGCACCGTCACCGACCGCACCTACACCCCTTCGGAATTCGCGCGCGATGGCGAACAGGCCATCGACACCTTGACGCGCCTGGGCACCAGCATCGCTGCTGTCAACACCACGTTCGAGACGCTGGGCATGGCGCTGCTGGATGCGTCGCTGGCCGGCGGGGCTGCGGCCAGCAGTTTCATCGATCTGTTCGGCACGCTGGAGAACTTCAACGCCGCCATCGGCACCTACTACCAGAACTTCTACAGCGGCGACGAGCGCCGTCAAAAGCAGAAGGCCGACCTTGACAAGATGTTCAAGGAGTACGGCCTTGACCCCATCGACATGGACGCCGCGGACGCGCGGGCCCAGTACCGCACCCTGGTCGAGCGCGAGCAGGGCCGCATGGCCGAGGAAGAATCGGCCAAGCAAGCCTTGAAGCAGACCTTCAAGGACGGGCTGAGCGGGCTGCCCGATCTGGCCGATATGAGCGGGCAAGCGCTCGATGATGCGCTGCGCGCCGCGCTGGGGCCGGGCGAGCAGATATCCGAAGAGGCCCAGGGCAAGCTCAAGGGCCTGTTTGCCGATTTTGACGCGGGCAAGCTGAACATCGATCAGCTCTCGGGCTCGGTGGCTGATCTCGTGGCGCCGATCACCGGCACCGGCAAGAGCGCCGCCGAGACGACCGCGGCGCTGTTGCAGGCCTCGGGCGCCTTTGCCGCGGTCACCACATCGGCCGAAGACGCCGCCGCCGCGCAAACGGCTGCGCACAAGAGCGCCACCGACGCCGCCTGGCGCGCCATGCAGCAATCGATTGCCGCCGCGCGCGAGGCCGCCCAGGCCGAGATCACCCTGCGCCAGCAGCGCCTGCAGACCGCGCAGGCCATCGTCGAGCTCACGCGCGATCAGGCGCGCGAGCTGCGCGGCCTGGTGGACAGCACCATCGCCATGACCACCGCCCAGGCCAACGCCTGGATCGACAGCGCCCTCACCGCCGCGCGCTCGGGCCAGCTGCCCGAGGCCCAGGCCCTGCGGCGCGCCGTCGAAGACGCGCGCGCCGGCATGGACACGTCGGCCTACGCCAACCGCCTGGACTACGAGGCCGCCCAGCTCATCCTGGCCAACAAGCTCGACGCCATCGGCGACTCGGGCCAGGCGCAAGTCGATGTCAACGAACTGCTGCTGGAGCAGGCCAAAAAAGAGGTTGATCGCCTGGAGCTGCTCCTCAAGGCCGGGCAGGCGGCGCTGGATGAGGCGCGCGGCAACACGGCGGCCGTGCAGGGCGTGGAGAGCGCCGTGCGGGCGTTCTACGACCGGCTGTTCGAGGAACAAAACAGCAATGAGGTTGTCGGCGGCGGCGACGGCGCGTCCGGTGGCAACGCCGGCCCCACCTTCGGCCCCGGCGACCCTGGCGGCGCATCCTCCAACATCTCCAGCAAATACACCACGCCCGTGGGCGGTTACACCGGCGGGACGATCTATGCCGGGGTCAGTCTCGAGCAGGAAAAACGTCTCGACAAATACGCTGCCGGGTACCACGCATTCGATGGCACCGGAGACGCCGAAGGCCTGAACCAGTACATCATCGACAACAAGCTAACCCCGGAAGACATGTCCGGTCTGTCAGGACTGTACAAGCGTGATTGGGAGGATTGGTACAAAACCCACGGCATCCCGGCATTCGCCAGCGGCGGCGGCCACGCGGGCGGCCTGCGCCTGGTCGGCGAGGACGGGCCCGAGCTGGAGGTGACCGGCCCGGCGCGCATCTACAACAGCCAGCAGACCCAGCAGCTCTTGGCAGGCCTGCAGGGCGGCGGCAACGCCGAGGTGGTGGCCGCCATTCAGGCGCTGCAGCGCCAGGGCTACGACATCGGCCGCACGCTCATCGTGCTGCTGCAAAGCGTCGAGACCCTGGCGCGCAAGCAAGATGCCATCGGCGTGCTGCAGCGTGAGGTGGTGGCATGAGCGCGGACGGCTATACCCTAGGCATGGGCTTTTTGCCGCCCATGGCCGTGACGCTCGGCAACATGGTCACCAACGTGCCAGCAAGCACGCTGCCCGCCTGGGCCGCGGACACCACCTACGCGCTGAACGAAGAGATCATCGACACCGATCGCGTGATCTGGCGCTCCATGCTCGATGGCAACCTCGGCAACGACCCGGCCAGCACCGGCACCAGCGGCAAGTGGCAGAACCGGGGTGTGGAAAACCGCCTTGCCATGTTCGATGCCAGCCTAGGCACCAGCACCGAGAACCCCGACCTGATCGAATTCACCATCACGCCCGCCCGCGTGGTCACCGACATCCAGTTTCTGGGCCTGACCGCCTACAGCGTGCAGGTCACCATGGATGACCCGGTCAACGGCGCGCTGTTTGACAGCGGCGAGCAGCTCCTGCTCGCGCCCTCGGGTAACTCGCACTGGGGCTACTTCTTCAACCCCATCGAGCGCGAATCCAAGCTGCTCGTCTCGGGCCTGCCCGCATACACCGGCGCCAGCATCACCGTGCGGATCCGCAACCAGGGCGGCGTGGCGCGCTGCGCCGAAGCGGTGCTGGGCCGCGCCATCTGGCTGGGCAACACCCAGTGGCGCCCGTCCATCAGCTTCGACGACTGGAGCCAGAAAAGCCGCGACCCCTGGGGCGGCTGGAAGGCGAGCCAGGGCGCTTATAGCGACCGCCTGAAGCTGCAAGTGCTGGTGCAGGGCACCCAGTACGAGCGCACCCGCCGCTTGATCCTGCCGTACCGCGCCAAGCCCGTCGTGTGGTTCGGCGCGCGCGGCTACAACGTGCTGATCACCTACGGTTACATCACCGGCTTCGAGCAGGTGCTGGCCAGTCACGGCATCAGCGATTGTCAACTCACCATCGAAGGGCTTGAGCAATGAGCTTTACCCCACCGCCCGCCGCGCCCGCAGAAGGCGCCCCCATCCCCAACCGGCGCACCGACGCGCAAGAGGCGTTCGACCTCAAGACCGACGCCTATCTGAACTGGCTGGAGAGCTTTCGCGCCTGGTGCGCGGGGCTGGTGGCCTGGTGCGCCACCTTCCTCACGGAGCTGGGCGAGGCGATGACCGACATTGAAGCCGACAAGAACGCCGCACAGGTCGCAGCAGCAGCAGCCGAAGCCAGCGCGCAGGGCGCTGCCGCGTCCGCAGGCGCTGCCAAGTGGGTGGCCGGCAATTACACGCAGGGTGATGCAGTTTGGTCACCCGTTTCTCTGCTTATTTATCGGCGCACTACGCCCGGCACCACGGCAAGCGCCACGGACCCGGCATTTGATTCCGATGGCTGGGTAACGCCTGGCGCCGCCGTGCTCGACGCATTGCTTGACGTGCCCACCAATACCGTCACCAGCGCCGCCTACACCCTGCAACTGACAGATCGCGGCAAATGCGTGGACGTGGGCCATGCCATCACGGTGCCCAAGCTCGGCACCGTGGCCTTTGGCAAGGGCTCAATCGTCAACCTGCAAAACGTCACTGCGACGGGGATCACCATCACCGCAGAATCCGGTGCCACCGTGCGCCTGGCGGGCGACGCCAGCAAGACCGGCCCCTACACGCTCAAGGCTTACGGCTGGGCCGTGCTGCGCAAGATCGACGCCGCAAACACGTGGGTCATCAGTGGGGCTGGGCTGTGAGCGGCGTGCTCGCATCGTGCGTCGCGGCATCCTCTGGCGGGGTGCCGTACACGCTCAACATCGCATCGGGCGTGACAAGCCCCGACCTGCGCGCGCTCGCCGTGGCGGGTGGATGGGACGGCGCTGGCAAGTTGACCGTCAACATCACCGCCTCCTACGTCGCGGCGCTCTCAGTCCCATCGGCCGCATCTGCGCCTTTCCCCGGCGGACTACTGATCAAGATCGGCTCTGGCAGCACGATCGGCGCGACCAGCAGCCTGACCGCGCTCACGGTTGCACAGGCCATCAGCATCGATAACGGCGGCGTCATTGCTGGCCGTGGCGGTAACGGCGGCGATGGCGGCTGGGCGCAGCTTGGCCCTGCCGATGGCGGCAATCGCGCTTGGGGCGGCGCCGGTGGGACGGGGCAATACCTGTCGAGCAGCACGCCGCCCAGCCTGGTAGGCCCGACCTCGGGCAGTCCGGGGCAGACGGTATATGGCCCCGGCTCGCCTCCGTACTCTGCCACTGGAGGGTACGGTGGCACCGGGGGTGGCCTTGGCTACTCAGGCGACGGCGGCTCTTTCGGCAGTACCAACAGCCCCGGAGGGTCGGTGCAGATGACGTTAAACCCGGGCTATGGCCCTGGCCCTGCCATCTCCGGCAACAGCTACATCACGTGGGTCACCGCCGGTACGGTGCGAGGGAGCGTGTCTTGAACGTCAAGAAGCTGCTCCAACTCGCCGGTGTCCCGCCCACGCTCTGGCCCGACGCCCAGGCCGCCATCGACGCGGCGCGCGCGGCGACCGGTGGCACCCTTGACGTGATGCTCTGGCGCAAACACCGCGCGCGGTGGTTTCGGTCGAGTCGCATCGCAAAGGCACTGCCGTGGGAAGCCAATCACTTGATCGACGTGCGCCCGGATTGGGCGGACGACGACATCGCGCCCATGCTCAATATCACTTGCAATGGTGACAACGTTGAGTGGATCGAGACGCCCCAAGGTGGCAGGCCAAACCCCAATGCCTGGCGCAACCCCGATCCTGCGAGCGACGAATACCAGCGCGCCGTCGCCGCGTGCTACTGGTGCCCAGGTCATCACCCGCGCAGCCCCGAGGCACGCCGCGCCTGGTACATGCGCAACGCGGGCGAGCACCTTGCCTGGCGCTTGGGCACAGCGGTCGATCCCGCCAACCCGGTGCAGGAATGGACAGGCCCGAACGTGCGCGTGCTGCGCTGCGGGGATGTGTGGCAGGTCAGCGGTTTGCAGACTATCGCTGGGCCACTGAAGTGGCACATCGACATTGGCTACGAAATCAACAACGTCTTCGGCATCGTCGGCGGCAAGCGCGTGCAATGCTGGTATCCGCTCGAAGGCTACGAGCTGCGCGCATGTGCGGTATGGGCCGTGTATCCAACGCTGGCGTAGGAGCGGGCCGCGATGTAGCCACACGAAAAAGGACAGGGCGAATGTCTGTGGTGCGCTAACACCCCGGGCAAACGTCTTTGCCGTGATTGCCCACGGCATCAACCGAAGACCCTGCCACCCGTACGGGCGGGGCGATCATAAGGGTGATGCCACACCATGCAAGACGTGAAGTGCGGTCGCTGCAGCAAGCTGCTGGCCAGGGCCGAGGGAACCGTAGAAATCAAGTGCCCGCGCTGCGGGTGCCTCAATCACTGGAGGGCCATCGAGCCCCAAACACCAGAACGCCCCGAGCGTCATCCGAAAAAGGAAAACGATGACGCAAAAAAGCCCACTGGCATGGCTGGGCGGCAAGAGCCGTCTGGCGGATCGAATCATCGAGGCGATCCCGCCTCACCAGACCTACTGCGAAGTCTTCGCAGGCGCGGCCTGGGTGTTCTTTAAAAAGCCCGAAAGCAAGGTCGAGATCATCAACGACATCAACGCCGATCTGACCAACCTGTACCGCTGCGCGAAGTACCACTTGACGGAGCTGGTGATGCAGTTCCGCTGGATGCTGGTAGCGCGAGACGAGTTTGATCGCTTCCTCAAGACGCCAGCGGACACGCTCACCGACATTCAGCGCGCGGCGCGATTCTTCTACCTGGCCAAGACCAGCTTCGGCGCGCGCATCGTCAAGCCGACGTTCGGCATCGCGGCCACCGCCGGGCCACGGTTGAATCTGCTGCGGATCGAGGAAGAGCTGAGCGAAGCGCACTTGCGCCTGGCGCGCGTCTTCATCGAGTGCCGACCCTACGATCAGGTGATCCAGCGCTTCGACCGGGCGGGCACATTCTTCTACGTCGATCCGCCGTACTGGAATTGCGAGAGCGACTATGGCGAGGGCATTTTCGGCCGTGAGGATTTCGGGCGCCTGGCGAGTCTTCTGGCGGCCGTGAAGGGCAAATTTCTGCTGAGCTTGAACGACACGTCCGGCGTGCGCGAAACCTTCGCCAACTTCCGTATCCAGCCCGTGAAAACGCGCTACACGATCAGCGGGAGCAAGAAGCAGGAGGCGTTCGAGCTGTTGATCAGCAACTACAAGTTATCCACAGACGTGGGCTGGTCTTTAAAACCGCGCCAAAGGCCGCGTTAATTAGCGCCAAAGCGAGCGTCAATTAGCGCCAAAGGCTGCGGCGCGCAATTAGGGGACTCACCCGCAAGTGCCACGGCAAGCTGCTGTGCCTGCCATCGCCCCGTACCGTTGAGGGCGATATCCCGGTGACCCTGGATGCGGCCGTCCACGTTCCAGGAGGTTTCACCGTGGCGGACGGCGATGATGCGTGTGGGTTCTTGCATGTGCAGCGGAGGGCTTGGGCGATTTGCGGGGTGGGATGCAGGCCGCATGAAAGCGTCCCGTCATCCGGTTGTCCAGGATGCAATCGAAGTGAAACGGATGAACCGCGCCGGGATTCATGTCGTACCGCGTCGCGACCGGGATGCACTCGATCGTCCGCAAGATTTCCCCTTGAGCAGGTTGTAATCGAGAATCAAACTCATTAACATATTGTCTTTTGAGCATTCGCCTGAGTTGAGCGGTCGCGCATTTGCGGGGTTGTTTCGCGTTGCGGCGAAGGATGATGTTGATGAATGTAGATCAATTGGCGGGTGTTGCGTCGCGGCGTCAATGGCTGGCCGGCGCGGCAGCCGTGGCCGGGCTGGGTGCGATGGGGTTCACTCGGGCGCACGCCAGCGATGCGGTTCGCCGACCCAAACTGACGCTGGCCGGACCGTTTGCCCTGGTGTCCTACCCGCTCATGCGCATCGTCGACAGTGGCGCACTGTCGGATGTGGCGGACCAAGTTGAATTCACCACGTGGAAGAGCCCGGACCAGTTGCGCGCCATGGCCATCGGCCAGTCTGCCGATTTCATTGCCGTTCCGAGCAACGTGGGGGCGAATCTCTACAACCGTGGCGTGCCTTTGAAGCTGCTCGATATCAGCACCTGGGGCCTGCTATGGATGGTTTCGCGCGACAAGGGCCTGCGCACCCTGGCCGACTTTCGCGGCAGGGAAGTGGTCATGCCCTTTCGGGGTGACATGCCCGACATCCTGTTTCAGCTTCTGGCCGAAAAACAGGGCATCAAGGTCGGGACGGACATCAAACTGCGCTATGTGGCGTCTCCCATCGATGCCATGCAGTTGCTGATCACGCGCCGTGCCGATCATGCCCTGCTGGCCGAGCCTGCCGTGTCCATGGGCTTGCGCAAAAGCCAATCATTTCCAGTCAAGGTCATCGCCCCCGATCTCTATCGCAGCGTCGATCTGCAGCAAGAGTGGGGCCGCGTTTTCAAGCGTGCGCCGCGCATCCCGCAGGCGGGGGTGGCCGCGCTCAAGAGTGTGCACACGGACGCGAAGCTGCTGGCTCGTTTCGAGCAGGAGCACGCCCAAGCGCTGCTGTGGTGCCAGGCGCACCCTGAAGAATGCGGCCAGATGGCCACCCGCCATGTGAGCATGCTCACACCAGAGGGTGTGGCCGATGCATTGGCGGCCACTCGCTCCACGATGACACTCGTTTCCGCGGCCCAGGCCAGGGCGGATCTTGAATTCTTCTACCAGCAGCTTCTGGACCGGCAGCCGGGCCTGGTCGGCGGCAAATTGCCTGCGGGCGACTATTACGGCTGACCGATCATCTCCATGACTTTGCTGCGACGTTGGCTGGCAGGCATTCCAGGCTATCTTTGGAGCGGCTGGGGCGCTGTCGCCAGCCTGTTTTTGATGGTGGCGCTCTGGGAGGAACTGGCCGCTGTCTATGGTCCGCTGGTGCTGCCCGCGCCGCTGGATGCGGCGCATACGCTGCTCGGTTGGGCCCAGCGCGGCGGCGAGCTCTGGCCGACGCTGGAAATAACCGGGCGTCGAGCGTTTCTGGGACTCGGTCTGGCCGTAGGCGCGGGCAGCCTCCTGGGGGTGGTCGCCGGGGTTTCGATGACGGCCTCGATGATGGCGCGACCCTGGGTCACGGTGCTGCTGGGGACGCCCCCCATCGCCTGGCTGGTGCTGGCCATGCTCTGGTTTGGCACGGGTGACGGCACGCCCGTTTTCACCGTTTTCATCGCATGCTTCCCGATGGTCTTCGTGGGGGGCATGCAGGGCGCGCGCACGCTTGAGCGCCATTGGCGCGATCTGGCCACGGTCTTTGAGTTGCCTTGGTACATGCGCGTGCTCGATGTCTATCTGCCGCATGTGGTTTCCTACCTCTTTCCGGCGTGGATCGTGGCTCTGGGCAGCAGCTGGAAGGTGGTGGTCATGGCGGAGCTTTTGGCGTCGGATACGGGCGTGGGAGCGCAGCTGGCCACCACTCGCGCCCAGCTGGACATGGCAGGTACGCTCGCCTGGATCGCGGCGATCGTGCTGGTTCTGCTGGCCCTCGAATATCTGCTGCTCGAGCCCGTCAAGCGCGAGATCGAACGTTGGCGCGAAGGTGGTGGAGCGGTCGTGCAAGGAGGCGGGCGATGAGCGTGCAACCCCTGCTTCAGGTCAGTCGGCTCTCGCACGCGTTTGGCCCGCGCGAAGTCTTGCAGGATGTCTCTCTGCAATTGCATGCGGGGAGCACGCTGGCCCTGGTGGGCCCGTCGGGGAGCGGCAAGAGCACGCTGCTGCATCTGTGCGGTGGGCTGCTCGCGGTGCGCGAAGGGACGGTGCAAAACGGGTTTGCTCGCACCGCCATGTTGTTTCAGCAGCCCAGTCTCCTGCCGTGGAAGACGGTGATCGACAACATTGCGCTGGGGCTGAAGGCCCGTGGTGTGGCAAAGGCCGAACGACTGGCGCGCGCCCGGTCCATGGCGCTGGCTGTCGGGCTGGACGAGCTGGCGCTCGCGCAATTTCCTTCCCAGCTCTCGGGGGGCATGCAAAGTCGCGCTGCGCTGGCACGCGCGCTGGTGCTGGAGCCGGATTTGCTTCTGCTCGACGAGCCGTTTTCGGCGCTGGATATCGGGTTGAGAGAGCAAATGCACCGGCTCTTGCTGGCCGAGCAGGAGCGTCGCCAGCTTGCCGTGTTGATGATCACCCACGACCTGATGGAAGCCGTGGCGCTGGCCGACAGCGTGCTGGTGCTGGCGGGCTCACCCGCGCAGTTGCGCTGGCGGCTGGATCTTCCTGTGCCCGCTCGGGAGCGGGGCGACGACTGGGTGCATCGCCAGACGGCGCTTTTGCTGGCGCAAGCCCCCGTGCGCGAGGCGTTCGAGCTGCCGCGAACGCGAGGCGCTTCTGCGGCCGCACCAGACGCCACCTTGCAGGCTGGGACCCTGGTGCGCCAGCGCGGGGATGCGCCGAGCGAGCGCTGCGAGGTGTTGTTGTGACGGCTGTGGTTTCATTGTCGGCGGTTTCGCCCCGCGCCATCTGGGATTTGCGCCACCCCCTGTGGCTGTGCCCGTTTCGCCCGTTTTTCGGCCTGGTCATGGTGACGGCGTGGAGCATGATGCTCGCCTGGGGGGCATTCCTGTTCCTCGGCTGGCCGTTGCCGGCGGTGCCGGGCGGACCGTTCGTCTGGCATGCGCATGAATTGCTCGTGGGCATGGGTTTGGCGGCGGTTGCCGGTTTCGTGCTCACGTCCGTGCCCGAGTTCACGGATACCCCCTCGTTTGATGCGCGCGCGGTGCGTGTCCTGGTGATTTTTTGGCTGGTGGGGCGCCTGGCCTTCTGGTGCAGTGGCTGGTGGCCTTTGTTCGGGCTTGGGCTCAGTGGTCTGGCGCACCTGGGGCTGATTGCGGGGCTAGCCGGGCTGCTGGCGCCGCGTTTGTGGCGCGATCCCGAGCGGCGCCATCTTTCCTTTGTCTGGATTCTCGTGGCGTTGGCGCTGGTTCTGGGCGGCTTTTATGTCGATGCGCTCAGGGGGCTGGCTCCGATGCGCTGGCTGCATGCGCTGCTGGGGGTGCTCATGGCGCTGATCGTTGTGTCCATGAGCCGGATTTCGATGAGCATCGTCAATGCCGGCATTGATGCGCGTGTGGCCATGGACGGGGTCGATCGGCCGCCTTATCTGGCGCGCCCGCCCAGACGCAACCTGGCCCTGCTCGCGATTGCGCTCTACACCCTGGTGGAGTTCTGGCAACCGGGGGGGCGTGCCAGCGCGTGGCTGGCGCTGGCTGCCATGTGCGCGGTCTTCAACCTGCTCAATGACTGGCATGTCGGGCGGGCGCTGCTGCAGCGCTGGCCGCTCATGCTCTACGCCGTCTACGTTTGTATGGCGGCGGGTTACGGCGCTATCGGCGCGGCCTTGCTGACGGGGGCCTTCAGTGCGAACGCTGGCGTGCATCTTCTGACCGTGGGTGCGTTCGGGTTCAACATCTACCTCGTGATCTGCATTGCCGGCTATACCCATGCCGGACTGGACAAGAACGGACGCGGCTGGGTGCTCTGGGGGGCGGTTGCGTTGATGGCGGCCGCGATGCTTCGTGCGGGCGCCTATGCGGGGCTGGCGGCCAGCACCCTCATGGCCGTGGCGGCCGGGCTCTGGTGCCTGGGTTTTGTGCTGCAGAGCATCCATATGCTGCCCGTGTTTGTGCGCCCTCGCGCCGATGGCCGTGAGGGCTGCGCCGGAGTGCTCGGCATGCCGGGGTAGGTTGGCGTGGTCTTGCGACCTTGATGTGTTTGTGGGCTAAGAGGTTTCTGAATAATCGGCTTTTCCGATCCGATGCGGTCTCAGTGGCCGCATGGGTCAACCTGACAGGAGCATGAAGTGAACGCACCCTCGCGCGACCAGGATTTCCCAGCCTTTTTTGCGGACGTGCCAACCATCACGGTGCGCGACAAGCTGGCCCAGTTTCTCGGAGCCACCGTGCACGACGGCACGATGACCTACCACTATGCCGACGCCGTGCGGCTGGCAGGGCACTCCTGCCCGACGGTGGCCGGTACCTACCTCATGGTTCTCAATGGCCTGCATGCGCTCTACGGTGAAGAGCTGCCCGTGCGCGGCGAGATCGAGGTCTTCATGGGCGATTCGCGCGATAGCGGTGCCACGGGAGTGATTGCAACCGTCGTGCAGCTGCTCACGGGTGCTGCTGCGGAGACCGGTTTTCACGGAATTGGCGGCCAGTTCTCGCGCCTGGACCTGCTCAAGTTCGATCAGCCTGTGCAAGGCGTGTTTGGCCTGCGCCGGATGGACACGGGCCGTGCCGTGCAGGTGTCTCTGGATGCGTCCGTGGTGCCGTGGACGCAGGAGATGCGCGAGGTGATGCCCAAGGCTGTGGGCGGTTACGCCAGCGATGAAGAACTGGCGAAATTTGGCGAACTGTGGCAGGAGCGGGTGCGCACGATGCTGACGCAGCACGCGACCGATCCGCGCATGGTCCAGGTCAGCGAATGGCAGCCAGCCCCCTGAGGACCCTTTTGAAGGGCATTTGAGGCGGGCTCTTCTGCAAAAAAAAGCGGCGGTGTTCGGCACTAGGCGTTGGCTTAAAGTGTGGACGCTCTGTCTATGAGATCGGCCAGTTCAAAGAAAGCCGATGAGCGCAGAGCCGCGGCCACCGAAAGCGATGCCCAAGGGCAAGGGCGCGGATGCCTAGGGCGGCGCACCGCGAGAACTGGGACTTTGGTTAGTCGACTGTGCTGCGCGCGGAAACCCACAACTGAAATTCCTGGTCCTCGAAACGGTAGGTTCCGTGGTCGATGCGTGCGAGCAACTGCAATTTTTGGCCGGCAAGTCGCCGCAAAGACGTCCGTGGCAGGGTGGTCGTGACTTCTTGCAAGTCCAGGACTACCTTCAACTGTTTGAGTGCTGCTGCTCCATAAAGGTCTTGAACTCCCTTTGCTGCCAAGAGCAGCACGGCGCGGTCGGCGCGACTCAGTTCTTTCCATGTTTTGACGTGAGCTGTGTCGTTGTGCACTCGAAGCAGCGTCGTCTCCAGCGCATTCTTCGCCCCGAGTTCCTGGTTCAGCAGATAGCGCTCGATGTACCAGCGGAAGAATTCCGGTGTCTCTTTCAGGGCCTCAAAGGCACCTGTGGCGTCGGCCAGCGATAGGGGCTGGCGCGCGAGGCGCTGAACCTGCTCGACCATGGCCTCCACGAATTCCCTGCCCAGGAGCGGGAACGGCTCCACCGGCGCCCAGTTGTAAAAGGGAGCAGACGCCTTGGAGAACATCTCACGCAAGGCAGCCTCCGATGAGCCGGCGAACAGCACCTTGATGCTTTCTTTGCGAATGTCCAGCCCCGCGCGCAGAGAGTGCGCAAGGTTCTTGTGCGCCGGCGCTGCGAGCACTTGCGCTTCGTCGATGACGAGCAGGAGCTTCTTCTTTGATTTGTCAGCCGCCTGCAGCGCTGCCTGGATGGCCGGTATCGAGAGTTTTTCCTTCTCGGCTAGGTCCAGTTCGAGAGAGGCTTCCGCAACCATTGGAAGTTTGCCGCCGGCTTTCATCTTCTTGATGGGGGTGTTCAAGCTTTCCCATAATTTGCTGAGGCCCTTGGGCTCCAGCGCCAACCACATGGCTGAAGCTAGCGCCTGCCCCGGGTGGTCTGCGTCGTCCCATAGGTTTGTGTACGCTGCTACATAGCCAGCTTTCGATGCCGCAGGCAGCAGGTCATGCTTCAAGAACTCGGTCTTTCCCATGCGGCGCCGGGCAAAAAGGCCTCGGGCTGGGACCAGCCCCAGCTGGAACCCCTGGAGATAGGCGTCTGCGAGAGCGGGCCGGCTGAAGTGCCAAGAGTCGTGTTGTGCGTTCATTTGGCATATTTTGACACGTTTTTGTCAATTGACAAAAACATGGACAAAACTGTCTAATTTAAGCTTGACGCTTGGCTCACTGGCCAACCTGGCGACTGCCCAAGACCACACGCATGCTGAAAGCTGCCAAGGAATATCTGCCGGAGAAATCTCCGGCAGAAAAATGCCCTATGAAACGAGGAGTCTCATAGGACACATCAGAAGCCTACAGGTAAGCATCAACACTCTATACGCCAACGCCTCGTGTTCGGCACAGCTGCTTTTTTGGATGGCTGGCGGTGCTCGTTCAGTGCACAACCTGCGCGAGTGAGCCGGCGGCGTAGCGTTTGGCCATTTCGGCGAGGGTGTGCCCCTTGACCCGGCTGCCCTGCCCCTCGCAGCCGAATTCCAGGTAACGTGCCTTGCACACGGCCTTGGCGGCTTCCCGCGCCGGTTTCATCCATTCGCGCATGTCGAATTTTTCCGGGTTTTCGAACTGGAACTTGCGCACGGCTCCGGTCATGGCCATGCGGATGTCGGTGTCGATATTCACCTTGCGCACCCCGTATTTGATGGCTTCCTGGATTTCCTTGACCGGCACCCCCCACGTCTGCTTCATCTTGCCGCCGTACTGGTTGATGACGGCGAGCAAGTCCTGCGGCACGCTCGACGAGCCATGCATGACGAGGTGCGTGTTGGGCAGGCGCGCGTGGATTTCCTTCACGCGCTGGATGGACAGCACGTCTCCTGTGGGCGGACGTGTGAACTTGTAGGCACCGTGGCTGGTACCGATGGCGATCGCGAGCGCGTCGAGCTGAGTCGCCTTGACGAACTGGGCCGCCTCTTCCGGGTCGGTCAGCAGCTGGCTGTGGTCGAGCTTGCCCACGGCGCCGATGCCATCTTCCTCACCTGCTTCACCGGTTTCAAGGGAACCGAGGCACCCGAGTTCGCCTTCCACCGTGACACCCACCCTGTGCGCCATGGCCACCACTTCCTGCGTGACGCGCACGTTGTAGTCGAACGAGGAGGGGGTCTTGCCGTCTTCCTTGAGCGAGCCGTCCATCATCACCGAGCCGAAGCCCAGTGCGATCGCGCCTTCGCAGACCTTGGGCGTGGTCCCGTGGTCCTGGTGCATCACCATCGGGATATGCGGGTAAGCCTCGCTGGCGGCAATGATGAGCTGCTTGATGAAGGGCTCGCCCGCATACTTGCGGGCGCCAGCGCTCGCTTGCAGGATCACGGGTGCGCCGACTTCGTCGGCGGCGGCCATCACCGCCTGCACCTGTTCGAGGTTGTTCACGTTGAAGGCCGGAATGCCATAGCTGTTTTCTGCGGCATGGTCCAGCAGTTCGCGCATTGATACGAGAGGCATAGGTAGGGTCCGTTCGCGAGTTGAAGAATGGGGTAGGTGCGGTCGATTCTAGTCAGCCGACCTTGCAGATTTTCAGCATGTTGGTGCCGCCAGGCTTGCCCATGGGCTCTCCGCAGGTGATGGCGTAGAGGTCGCCCGTGCGCACGATGTTGCGCTCCTTGAGCTGTACCTCGGCCTGCGCGAGGGCCGTGTCGCGGTCCGCGCTGGTGTCCATGAGCAGCGGGCGCACGTTGCGGTAGATTGCCATCCTGCGCTGAGTCGCGATCTTGGGCGTGAGCGCATAGATGGGAATGTGGATGCGCCGACGGCTCATCCACAGCGCCGTGGAGCCGCTGTCGGTCATGGCCACGATGGCCTTGACGCCGACGTGCAGCGCGGTGAACAGCGCCCCCATGGCGATGGATTGGTCCACGCGCCCGAGTGTCTTGCTGCCGAAATCCGAGTCGCGCTCCAGGTCCTCGGCGGCTTCGGCGGCGGCGCAGATGCGCGCCATTTGCTCCACCGTCTCCAACGGGTACTTGCCCGTAGCGGTCTCGGCGCTGAGCATGACGGCGTCGGTGCCGTCAAGCACGGCATTGGCCACGTCGCTGACCTCCGCCCGGGTCGGCACGGGATGGGTGATCATGCTCTCCATCATTTGCGTTGCGGTGATGACCACCTTGTCCATCTCGCGCGCCATGCGGATCATTTTTTTCTGCAACGCAGGCACGGCGGCGTTGCCCACTTCCACCGCCAGATCGCCGCGCGCCACCATGATGCCGTCGGACACGGCGAGAATTTCCTCCAGCCGGGGAACGGCTTCGGCGCGCTCGATTTTGGCGATCAGGCCCGGCTTGTGATGCCACTGCGCACCCGCCACATTGCACAGCTGGCGTGCCATTTCCATGTCGGTGGCGTTCTTGGGGAAGCTTACTGCCACGTAGTCGGCCTGCAGGCGCATCGCGGCCTTGATGTCTTCCATGTCCTTGGCGGTCAGTGCCGGAGCGGTGAGCCCGCCGCCCTGTCGATTGATGCCCTTGTGGTCCGACAGTTCGCCACCGAGCACGACCTTCGTGTGAACAGCGCTGCCATCGATTTCCTCCACGCGCAGGACGATGAGACCGTCGTTCAGGAGCAGCATGTCCCCGGGATGCACGTCGTGCGGCAGTTCCCTGTAATCCAGTCCGACGACGTCGATGTCTCCGGGTGTTTCACGTTCCGCGTCGAGAGTGAATGTCTGGCCCGTCCGCAGCATCACCTTCCCCTGGGCAAATGTGCCGACGCGTATCTTCGGGCCCTGCAGGTCGGCCATGATGGCCACCTCCCGCCGGGCACGTCGGGAGGCCTCCCGCACTTTGGCCGCGTGTTCCTCGTGGTCGCGAACCTGGCCATGACTGAAGTTCAAGCGCACCACGTTGACGCCCGTGGCGATCATTTTTTCCAGTAGCGAAACATCGCTCGAAGCCGGCCCGAGCGTGGCGACGATTTTGGTGGCGCGGCGAATGTGCGAGGTCATGGCGATGGCTTGCTTTCAAGGGGCGCATGAATCGGTCCATTGTGCCCACGTTCCCTGGCAGGCCATCATGTCCGCATGAGGGTGGAATATTGTGAGAGAGCGCGTCTCGTTGTGCGCGCGCCACGATCGGAGTCGGGATTCTCCGCACATAATGACAATGATTGTCATTCGCGTTCTAATAACGCTGTCGTGTACAAGGGTACACGGCGATGCGATGGTCAGGGCCATGCGCGTGTGGCCAGGCTCCCGAATCAGATCAGATGATGACTTTTGACATGCTGCCCCGATTTTCAACTTGCGCATTGACCGCTTCATTGCTGGTGGCGTCCGTGTCTGCGCAGGCTGCCCATCCCTTGCTCACGGACGACACGGGCACCCAGGGGGGAGGGAATTGGCAGCTTGAAATCAATACCGACCACACACGCGCACGCGATGGCGCGGAGACTTCCTGGGAGCGCGCCGCCGGCGTGGCCCTCACGCGAGGCGTGACGGGTGCGCTGGACTTGGCGGTCAGCGTGCCCTGGATGCAGGCCAGCGAACCCGGCGAGGCGCGTCGGCGGGGTGTGGGTGACACGACGCTGCAGGCGAAGTGGCGCTTTCATGATGATGAAAACGGGTGGAGCCTGGCATTGCGGCCCGCCGTGATGCTGCCGACGGGCAATGCAACCAGGGGCTTGGGCAATGGCCGTGCGTCGGCCGGGGTTGCGTTGATTTCGACACTGGAGCGAGGGGCCTGGACCTGGCTGGCGAACGCGGGCTACACGTGGAACGACAACAGGATCGGGGATCGCAAATCACTGTGGTCGTTGTCCACGGCGCTGCTTCATTCGCTCGCCCCACGGTGGTCACTGGCCGTGGACGTCGGAATTTCGCGCAGCGCCGATCCAGGGGTACGCCATGACACGTACGGACTGGTTGGGGTGATCTACCACGCCAGCAAGGACCTGGACCTGGACGTCGGCTGGCGCCGCAGTCTGGGCGCGGCCCCGGCGGCAAACACCTTGGGCGCGGGCATGACGCTGCGCTGGTAGCCCGGGCGGGAGCCGGGGAGGCCCATCCCGGCTACCACCACCAGAACAGCCAGCCCCAGGCACTGTCCACCCACAGCAGGGCCGCCAGCATGAGCCCCATGCCGGGCAGTGCCCGCGCGGCGCTCAGCCCCCAGTGGCGCAGGATGCGCCAGGCCAGCCACAGCGACCAGCCATTGGCGGCTGCAAGCAGCGCCAGGCGCGCCTGGTTGACCCAAGGCAGGAAGATGCCTTCGCCGCGCAGCAGCGAGACGGTGATCGCGCTCAGGCCGAGAAACACGCCGATGCCCGCCAGCGGAATCATGGCCTGTGCAAGATGATGCAACCGTTGGGTTTTCCATGTGCCGGCCGTCCGTGTCGCGAGAGCGGTCAGCATCAGCGTGATGCCACCCCAAACCAGCGCCGTGGCGCCGATGTAGGCCAGCAGCAGCCCCCCGTCCAGCCAGGTGAGCACGTCGTTGCGCTCGGGGTAATTGGTCAGTATCCACCACGGTGCGTTGTCCGAGAGCGGCCAGTAGATGTCGTGGTCGATCAGCCATGTGGCGGCCCACTGCCGGACGGTCACGAACCAGGGGCTGGCGCTCCAGTGAAAGGCGCCGATGGCAACGCCCTGCAGCCCGAAAATGATCAGCCAGGTCTGCCAGTGCGTGGCCTCGGCGGCGGCGACGTCCACGACCTCCTGCGCGGGTGAGCGCCATTGCAGGGCCATGGCTTCATGATGCCCGCTGCAGCGCCCGCACATGTGGCAGTTGCTGCCACCTCTCATGTGCCGCAAATCCAGCATCGGGGCGCAATCGACGGCAGGCGGCCTTCTCTTCGTGATCGTGATGGGCTTGCCCGCTTGAGCCAGCGAATGCCGCCATGCCTCCTCGCTGACCTTGTAGTGCATGGGCGCGAGCTTGGCGAGCAGCCCGAACACGCCGTTCACCGGGCACAGATAGCGGCACCATGCTCGCTTGCCCCGAGTGTAGAAATAGCCCACCACCATCGCCGCGGCCGTGCTGCCGCCCAGCACCACGAGCGCCGCATGCGGGTATTGGTAGACGCTCACCATCTGACCGTAGACCGTGGTGAGCACGAACGCGGTGAAGGGCCAGCCGCCCCAGCGCATCCAGCGCGGCACGCCCAGCCCGCGCCCGTGTTTCGACGCCCATTCGGTCAGCGTGCCCTCGGGGCACAACACGCCGCACCACAAGCGTCCGAACAGGATCATGCTCAGCAGCACGAACGGCCACCAGATGCCCCAGAAAGCGAATTCCGCCACGATGGTGAAACTGTTCCACACACGGGACGCGTTGCCGGGCAGGGGCAGCAGCGCGGGCACGACGAGCAGCAGCGCGTACACGGCCACCACCACCCATTGCATTCGGCGCACCAGCGAGCCGTGGGTACGCAGCCAGTCACCTGCCGCAGCCAGGCCTTTTTGCCACCGTCCTTCGATCCAGGGAGCACCGGTGAGTGCGCTCACGCGTGCCTCGGGCTAGGAGCGGAGGGCATACGGGTGCCCGCGCGGCTGCGGCGCAGCAGGATGGCCATGAGCACCCAATAGCCGACATACACCAGAACGGTCATCAAGGAAGGCTGTGCGCGGTAGCCCGTGATGCCTGCGACCAGACCGCCCAGACGGCCCATGTCGGGTAGCAGCCAGGAGGTATTCCAGAGGCCATCCATCAAGGGTGGCAGCCACTCCATGGCCTGCATCTTTTCCACGCCCGTGGTCACCAGGGAGGCGGCCAGCAGCAGCAGCAGGACCTCGGTGAAGCGGAAAAACCGTGGCCAGGTCAGCACCTTGCCACCCAATTGCAGCAACCAGAAGGTGGCGAAAGCAGCCAGTAGCCCCCCACCGGCCGCCAGTCCCATCAGGGGCAGGTCGTTCGTGGGGGTGGCTGCCAGCGTTCCATAAAGAAAGACCACGGCTTCGCTGCCTTCGCGTGCGATGGCCAGTGCCGCCAGCACCGCCACGCCCCACCAGTTGCGCTGCTTCAGCTTGAGGGACAGCCCCTGTTCGAGCTCGCGCTTGAGTGTGCGGCCATGCACGCGCATCCACAGCACCATCTGCACGATCAGTGCGGCAGCGACGAGCACCATGATGGTCTGGAACTGATCCTGCCAGTTCGTCAGCAGCTCCTGCGCGCTGTAGATGCCCAGGCCCAGCAGCGCGGCAAGTGACAGGCCCGCAGCCACGCCGCCCCAGAGCCAGCGCCGGCCCGATTCGGCCCCCGGCGTGAGCGACAGCCAACTGTACAGGATACCCACCACGAGGAGCGCCTCGACGCTCTCGCGCCACATGACGAAAATGACCTGTTCCATGTTGGGCCTGTTTACCTGATGACGAATTCGCCGCGTGTCGTTTCCATGTGGAATTCGTCGTAGAAGGGATAGGTTCCGGCGGACTTGCCGGGCAGTGCCCGGGTGCGTGTGCCCCCTGGCGCCACGACCAGCTCCAGGCCCAGCGGCAGGCTCTCGAACTCGGCAGGCGTCTTGCCCTGGTTGACCACCTCCACGCGAAAACGCTGGCGCGCGGGCAGTTCGATGCGGCGCACATTGATATGCCCGTCGTTGAGTTCAATGCGAACGGTGGGGACGTCTTCAGCGTGTGCCGGCATCGCGGTGGCCATCGCCAGCAGCGAGAGCACGGACAAGACCGCCAGGGCCCGTGCCAGGGCAGTCGCGAGATGCTTGTGAGGAGAGTGCAAGTCCATGCTGTCTGAACTCCGGCAAGCGCGACGCGGCGGCTCAGTACCCACCCTTCTTTCCGGTGCCGGCGTAGGTGAATTCGTAACGCGCCTCAAATGGCTTGAACCAGGGCGCCACGCCGGTTTCCTTGTCGACGTGGCGGCCGAAATGGCTGCCCTTGGCGGCGCTGGGGGGCTCGATGGTGAGCACCAGCGTGTACTTGCCCGGACCCATCAGCTTGACGTTGTCCCCATAGTGCGGACCGTCGCTGGCGACCATGGGCATGAGCTCACCCTGCAGCGTCTTGGCGTCGCCCCTTTTGGCAAGCTGGTAGCGCACCACCAGGCTGGGTATCCAGACCCCTTCGCCGAAACCATTGGGGTTGTTCTTGACGGCGTGGATGTCGGCTTCGAGGTGGATGTCTGACGTCTTGGCGTCGCGCATCATGCCGGCGGGTTCCATCTCTATGGGCTGCAGATAGACCGCGGCCACTTCCACGCCACCTTCGACATGTGGCTCACCTATGGGCATTTCAGCCGCCGCGGCGACCGTCCCTGCCAACAGTGCCATCGCGCCGACCCACGACCAAGAACGTTTCATCATCAGCCCTTCATTTTGTCAATGCAAATGATTCTTGATTGACATTGTAGACCCTATGGATTCTCTGAAAAGATCCGGCCGGAAAATTCTGACGGTCTGCAAGGGCGGGCGTCATCAATACCGTGTGCCCGTCGCCCTTCGGGAGGGGCGTGTCGTGGCGCTACTTGACGATGATGTGGCCTTGGGTCGTTTCCATGTGGAAATCATCAAAAAAAGAGTACTTGCCGGCCAGCTTGGGGGAGACCGTCCGTGTGCGGGTGGCGCCTGGCGGAATCACGATTTCCACGCCGAGCGAGCGCGCTTCAAATTCGGCCGGTGTCTTCCCCGCGTTCACCATTTCCAGCCGGAAACGCGTGCGCGCCGGCACTTCGATCAACCGGGTGTTGACCGCACCGTCGTTGAATTCGATATGTGCCACCGGCATGTTGTCCTGCGCGTGAACCTGGCCCAGTGCGCATGCCAGCAGCGGCACCACGAGTCCCTGGAGCATCCGGGTGTTGAGCAAGCGACGGCGCATCATCAATCCACTCCTTGTTGCGCGATCCTGTCGCGCGATTGAGTCACAAAACATTGAATATAAATGCGATAGATTCGCGTTGACTAATTGTAGTTCCGCACACGGCCATGGTCATGCTCCCCCTTGCGGGGGTACGAAAAAAATTCGCGTAAGTGGCCGCCAGCGCAGGGCCTCAGGCGTTCATCAGTGCCTCGATGGCGTCAGGCTCGACGGGCACGTCACGTGTGACGAGCTCGCAGCCATCGGCCGTCACGATGGCATCGTCTTCGATGCGAATGCCGATGTGATGAAACGCCTCGGGTACGCCTTGGGCGGGGCGCACGTAAATACCGGGTTCGATCGTCAGAACCATCCCTGGGTGCAGGATGCGGCTGGGACGACGCAGCACGGTCTGCCCGGTCAGTGGATCCACGTGTTCGCTGATCTGATCGGCCTGCGCTGGCTCCACGTAGTTGCCACAGTCATGCACATCCATGCCCATCCAGTGGCTGGTGCGGTGCATGTAAAACGGAAAGTACGCACGTTGGTCGATGACGTCCTGGGCGCTGCCCACCTTGTTGCCGTCCAGCAGCCCCACATCGAGCATCCCTTGCGCGAGGACGGCGATGGCGGCATCGTGGGGCGCATCGAAACGCGCGCCGGCATGCGTGGCTGCGATGGCGGCCTTTTGGCTGGCCAGCACCAGTTCGTAGAGCGCCCGTTGCGGCCCGCTGAATCGGCCATTGGCGGGAAAGGTGCGGGTGATGTCGCTGGCATAGCCGTCGAGCTCGCAGGCCGCATCGATCAGCACGAGTTCGCCAGCGCGTATTGCAGCGTCGCCGGCGCGGTAGTGCAGCACGCAGGCATTGGCGCCCGCGGCCACGATGGAGGTGTAGGCGGGAAATTGTGAACCGCCGTCGCGGAAGGCGTACAGCAGTTCGGCGTCCAGGTGGTACTCGCGCACATCGCTGCCCGATCGCACCATGCGGGCGCAGCGCTGCATCGCGCGGAGGTGCCCGCCTGCGCTGATGGCGCCTGCGCGGCGGATGATGTCCAGTTCATGCGCGTCCTTGACCAGTCGCATGTCGTCAAGCAGCACGCACAGGTCGGACTGACGTGAGGGGCAGAGAACGCCGGTGCGTGCCCGCGCGCGAACCTGGTTCAGCCAGCCCTCCATACGTGCGGCAAACCCCGCGTGCGTTGCGAACGGGAACCAGACCGTGGCGCGATTTTCGAGCAGGTGGGGCAGGTGGGTGTCCAGCTCCGTGCTGGGCAGTGCCTCTTGCACTTCAAGGGCTTGTACCGCCGCCTCTGGTCCCAGGCGAAAGCCGTCCCAGATCTCTCGCTCCTCGTTTTTGGGCTGGCAGAACAAGGTGCTGAGGCCGTCGTGGGTCAGCACGAGGCACGCTGCGGGCTCGGAGAATCCGGTGAGGTAGTAAAAGTAACTGTCATGCCGGTAGGGGAAGTCGCTGTCGCGATTGCGCATGGCCACCGGGGCGGTCGGGATGATGGCGATGTCACCGTGCCCCAGTTGGCTCGCCAGTCGTGCCCGGCGCTGTGCGTAAATGGATGTCATGATCGCCATCGTACTGCGTGGGCGGCCGTCGCCGGTTCTCGTTGGGGCGGCACCCATCTACACTCGCTGGCGATGACCAGAGCACATTTGGAACAGGCTCCCGCCATGCTGCTGGCGGCCGGCCGCGGTGAGCGCATGCGCCCATTGACCGATCATTGCCCCAAGCCTTTGCTGCGCGTGCACGATCGCCCATTGCTGGAGTGGCACCTTCGAGCACTGGCACGTGCCGAGGTCCCTCATGTCGTGATCAACACCGCATGGCATGGACGGAAAATCGGTGAACATTTCGGGCATGTTTTTCAGCATGAAGCCTTTCATGGAAACCGCGGTCAGCTCACTATTTATTATTCGAATGAGGGTCTGGATTTCGGTCGCGCCCTGGAAACGGCGGGGGGCATCACGCGCGCCTTGCCGCGCCTCGCCCCGATTTTCTGGCTGGCTGCGGCGGACGTGTTCGCACCGGATTTTGATTTTGACGTGAGCCACGTGCGGCGCTTTCGCTCGGCAGACGCGCTCGCTCATCTGTGGCTGGTGCCCAATCCCGAGCATCACCCACGAGGAGACTTCGGCCTGGCGCCGGACGGCAGGGCGCTGAATCTGGCGGACACCGACCCGCGGGAACGCAGCACGTACAGCACGATGGCACTGCTGCGCGCCGAGCTCTTCGAGCCACCGTGGTGCGCCATTGCGCGGGGCAACCCCGAGGGGGTGAGCGCGCCACTGGCGCCCCTGCTGCGCCGTGCCATGGATGCGGGGCGGGTCACGGCAGAACTGTACCGAGGGCGCTGGGTGGACGTGGGTACGCCGCAGCGCCTGGCGTGGGCCAATGCCCGGCCGCTCGCGCCCGCAGGGTGAGCGAGCCGGCTGCAAGGTCCAGGAGTCGATAGATTTGTCGCTGTGCGCGCGATGAAGCCCGGATGTCGGCAGGTCGGACGCGGCAGCTGAATACAATAACCGGTTCTTCGCCGCACGCCGAGCGGCACGACCCTGGCGTGCGTTCAGATCGATATTTCCCTTCTGGAGATTCCTGTGTTGATTTCTTCTGCTTATGCACAGACTGCTGGTACCACCGCCGCGGGCGGTGGCGACCTGATGTCTTCGCTGGGGGGCATGCTGCCCCTGGTGCTGATGTTCGTGGTGCTTTACTTCATCATGATTCGCCCGCAGATGAAGAAGCAAAAGGAGCATCGCGCGATGATCGATGCCCTCGCCAAGGGGGATGAGGTGGCAACGGCCGGCGGGGTGCTGGGCAAAGTCACGCGCATCAACGAGAGCATCCTGTACGTGGAGATCGCCGAGGGCGTCGAGGTGCAGATGCAGCGCAGTGCCGTTTCGCAGGTCCTGCCCAAGGGAACGATCAAGTAAGCCGCGTCACCATGGCGCTGCGTGGCCCAGCCACGCTTTGAGAGCACGAAATGAACCGCTATCCGGCTTGGAAGTACGTGATCATCGTGGTCGCGCTGCTCATTGCAGCGTTGTACACGTTGCCCAATTTTTATGGTGAAGCGCCTGCGGTGCAGGTTTCTTCCGGCAAGGCGACGATCAAGGTCGACACGGCCGTGCTCGAGCGCGTGCAGCAGGCGGTCAAGGCGGCGGGGCTGACGTCGGATTCGGTCGTGCTGGAGGGTAGCTCGGTGCGCGCACGTTTCGACACGCCCGACGACCAGCTCAAGGCCAAGGATGCGATTGAAAAGGCCCTGATCCCGGACCCCTCCGATCCGCCTTATATCGTGGCGCTCAACCTGGTCTCGCGTTCGCCCGACTGGTTGACCGCGATCAACGCTCGTCCGATGTACCTGGGCCTGGACCTGCGCGGTGGCGTGCACTTCATGCTGCAGGTGGACATGCAGGCCGCGCTCACGAAGAAGGCCGAGTCCTATGCGGGAGACCTGCGCACCTCGCTGCGCGAGAAGAGTATCCGCCACGGCGGCATCACGCGTGAAGGCCAGACGATACGCATTCGACTGCGCGACGAAGCGGCCGTGACGGCGGCACGCAACCTGATTGCCGATCAATTCCCCGATCTGCAGGTGGCCAGCAGCCCTGATGGGGACGGTCAGCTGCTGACTGCGACGATCAAGCCGGAATCGCTGCGCAAGGTGCAGGAGCAGGCGCTCAAGCAGAACATCGTCACGCTGCACAACCGTATCAACGAACTCGGCGTGGCCGAGCCGGTGATCCAGCAGCAAGGGCTGGACCGCATCGTCGTGCAGCTGCCCGGCGTGCAGGACACGGCCAAGGCCAAGGAAATCCTCGGGCGCACCGCGACGCTGGAAATCCGCATGGTCGATGAAAGCACCGAAGGGCGTGCTGCCGAACTTGGCAATGGCCCCGTGCCGTTCGGCGACGAGAAATACCTTGACCGCAACCAGCAGCCCGTGGTGGTCAAGAAGCAGGTGATCCTCACGGGCGAAAACCTGACCGACGCGCAACCCGGTTTTGACAGCCAGACGCAGGAACCCACGGTTAATCTGACGCTGGACGCCAAGGGCTCACGCATCTTCAAGGACGTCACGCGCGAAAACGTCGGCAAGCGCATGGCCATCATCCTGTTTGAAAAAGGCAAGGGCGAAGTGGTCACCGCGCCGGTGATTCGCACAGAAATCGGCGGCGGGCGCGTGCAGATTTCGGGCCGCATGACGACCACCGAGGCCAACGACACTGCGCTGCTGCTGCGCGCCGGCTCGCTCGCTGCGCCGATGGAGATCATCGAGGAATACACCATCGGTCCGAGCCTGGGCGCGGACAACATCCAGCGCGGTATTCACTCCGTGGTCTGGGGCATGGCGGTGATCGCCGTTTTCATGTGCGTGTACTACCTGCTGTTCGGTCTCTTTTCCACGCTGGCGTTGTCGGTGAACGTGCTGCTGCTGATTGCCATTCTGTCCATGTTGCAGGCCACGCTGACCCTGCCGGGCATTGCCGCCATGGCGCTGGCCCTGGGTGTTGCCATCGACTCGAACGTGCTCATCAACGAGCGTATTCGTGAGGAGTTGCGCGCTGGCGTCTCTCCGCAGACGGCCATCCATGCCGGTTATGAAAATGCGTGGGCCACAATTCTGGACTCCAACGTCACCACCTTGATCGCAGGTCTGGCACTGCTGGCCTTCGGTTCCGGACCGGTGCGCGGTTTCGCCGTCGTGCACTGCATCGGCATTCTGACGAGCATGTTCTCGGCGGTGTTCTTCTCGCGCGGGGTCGTCAACCTCTGGTATGGGCGGCGCAAGAAACTCAAGAGCATCTCGATCGGCCAGATCTGGAAGCCGGAAGATGGCTCAGAACTGCGTTCCGTGGCCGGCCGCGGCTACAACAATTGAGCTGAGGCAGGCGCACCATGGAATTTTTGGCTCCATCTCCACATGCGCCATGCGCATGTCGACTTTCGCCGAAAACCCTGGATAGAGGATAAAAAATGGAGTTTTTCCGCATCCGCAAGGACATCCCGTTCATGAAGTACGCGTTGATTTTCAACGTGATTTCCTTCGTGACCTTTGCCCTGGCTGTTTTCTTTTTGCTCACCCGTGGGCTGCACCTGTCGGTGGAATTCACTGGCGGTACCGTCATGGAGGTGGCCTACGAACAGACGGCTGACATCGGCAAGGTGCGCGGTGCGGTTTCTTCGCTCGGCTACCAAGACGTCATCGTGCAGAACTTCGGCACCTCGCGTGACGTGATGATTCGCTTGCCAGTGCAAAAAGGCGTGACGTCGGCGCAACAAAGCGAGAGCGTCATGGCGGCCCTGCGCGCGCAGGAGCCGAAGGTGCAGCTCAGGCGCACCGAGTTCGTCGGACCGCAGGTGGGCGACGAACTGGTGCACGGGGGGCTGATGGCGCTGGGCATGGTGGTGCTGGGCATCGTCATCTACCTGTCGATCCGCTTCGAATGGAAGTTCGGTGTGGCCGGCATCATCGCGAACCTGCACGATGTGGTCATCATCCTCGGATTCTTCGCGTTCTTTCAGTGGGAGTTTTCGCTCTCGGTGCTGGCCGGGGTGCTCGCGGTACTGGGCTATTCGGTCAACGAATCGGTGGTGATCTTCGATCGGATTCGCGAGGCCTTCCGCAAATTCCGTAAGCTCACGCCACATGAGGTGATTGACCACGGCATCACCAGTACCATGAGCCGCACCGTGATCACTCACGCGTCCACCGAAGCCATGGTGCTTTCCATGTTCTTCTTCGGAGGACAGAGCCTGCACTACTTTGCCCTGGCGCTCACCATCGGCATCCTGTTCGGCATCTATTCGTCTGTCTTCGTTGCCGCGGCCATTGCCATGTGGCTGGGGGTCAAGCGCGAGGATCTGGCCAAGATGCATACACGCAAGGATGGCGATTCCAATGATCCGAATGCCGGTGCCGTTGTCTGATGCCTGATTGGCGGGTGTCATCTGCGTGACGCGACGATTGGTGCCGGTTTTCCCGTTGAGCGGCTAACATGTGAATCCCATGGTTCCAATTCAGACGCACCATCCTTCCCGGGAACTTGCGGCGACCGCACGTCGGCGCTTCGTGCAGAGTCTGTGCGAAAGTCTTCCGGGAATCGACAAGTCACTGTATGGCGCGTTGAATGAACTGGTCAGTGAGGTCGCAACGCACCAGGTCATGCAGCGCCGACGCGACACCTGGCTGCATTACCGCACGTACCGGCAGGCATGGATAGACGGGGTCACGAAAGCGTGGCGCGCCAGCGAAGCGACAGCGCTCCGGGGTGATGCGGCCCGGCCAAGCCGGCTGGCCGATGTGGAGCTGGACGGCCTTCAACTCGTCAGCGAGGAGGCCGTCGAGAATCGGCTTCTCGGCACGCGCCTCGCACGGGCCATCGCCGCCAAGGCGGACAACGCACTGGAGGCGGTTCGCCAGCGCACCAAGTATCTTCAAGGACGGGAGCTTGAATCGGGCGACATTCTGTTACCCGAGGTGGCATGCCTGGCTCTTGTCGACCAGTGGTTCGAGGCGGGCTTGACCCGTGATGAGCTCGATCTGGTGTTCGATAAGCTCGAAGGCGTGCTGATTGCCGCCATCGTCCCTGCTTATGAAGAGGTGGGCCGCCTTTATGACGATCATCAGGTCCCTGATCTTGCTGCGCTGCGGACCCGGGTGGTGCGTCCTTCGGGGGGCGGTCAGCGCGGGTTTGCCGGTGCGGCATCGGGCCCACAGCAGATGGTATCCGCCCCTGGCGCCTTGACCAGCGGGTTGCAGGGCATGCACGGCGGGCCCGGTATGTACGTGCCTTCTACCTTGGCGCAGGGTGTGGGCGGTGCCGTGGACTCCGCGCCGAGCCAGGCCTATGGCTGGTCTCAGCTGGACATGACGCGCCAGCGCGCGGAAGAGGTCATGCTGCAGCTGCAGCACCTTCTGGTTCAGACATCCACCGGATTCAATCCGGTGCAGGCGCCGCCGGCCACCATGGCGCTGACCCAGGCATTGGGCACGATGCAGGTGCAGGCCAATGCCTTCTATGGTGGCGGCGGGCCGCGCGTGCTGGTTTCCGCCTATGCCCCCATTGCCGTGTCCCAAGCGGCCACGGAGGTGCGTCAGCGCGCAACGGAACTCAAGGAAAAGGCCGAGACGGCCAGCGAAAAGGCGATCATCGAGATCGTTGCCTTGATGTTCCAGAGCATCCTGGATGAAGATCGCATACCGCCCTCGGTGCGCGTCTGGTTTGCGCGATTGCAGGTGCCGGTGTTGCGCGTGGCGCTGGCGGAGCCGGAGTTCTTCCACAAAGCCGACCACCCGGCGCGCAAGCTGATCGACCGCATGGGGTCATGCGTCCTGGGCTTTGACGCTAATGCAATCAACGGCAGCACGCTGGAAAAGGAAATCCGCCGCGTGGTCCAGGTGGTCGAGCAGTACCCGGAGACCGGCAGCAAGGTGTTTCAGATCGTCTACGACGAGTTCGAGAAATTCCTGGCGTCCTCCCTGGCGCAGACGCAGAAGACCGCGTCCGAGATCGTCGGTGTCGCTCAGCAGATGGAGCAGAAGGAGACGCTGACTGTCCAGTTCACGATCGAGCTGCGCACCATGCTGCGGGATATGCCGGTACGCGACGAGATACGTGACTTCCTGTTCAAGTCGTGGGCCGAGGTGCTGGCGATGGCGGCCGTGAAGTATGGGGCGCAGGACAAGGAAACGGCTCAGTACAAACGGGTGGCGGCGGATCTGGTGTGGGCCTCCGGTGCCAAGCCCAATCGCACCGAGCGCAACCAGGTGATTCAGATGCTCCCGGGCATTCTCGAGCGCCTGCGCCGTGGTCTTGCGCTGATCGGGATTGACGGAGGGAAGCAGGATGGCCAGATCAAGGTGCTGACCGATACGCTGGCGGAAGCGTTCATCTCGAAAACCGCGACCATCGAACAGTCGCGCATCGACGACATGGCCAAGCGTCTGGCCAATCTGGAAGAGTTCATCAGCGATGAAAGCCTGGGAGACATCCCGCTGAATGCTGAAAACATCGAACTGCTGCTGGGCATCGATGCCTCGGCCATTGACGTGATACCGGATACGGATGCACCGGTGCAGAGCGAGGCGCTCAAGCGCGCGCACGAGCTTCCTTTGGGCACGTGGTACACGCTGGATCACAATGGAGGCACTGCTCGCGTGCAGTACGTGTGGCACAGCCAGCGCAAGCAGCTCCATCTGTTGATAGCACCCAGCGGCCAAAATTATCTGTTTCAGGTGCGACGCCTGGCCGCCTACATGCAGGCGCGGCTGCTCACGCCGCAAGATCTCGAAGGCATCACGGTGCGCGCGACGCGCAATGTGGTAGCCAAGCTCAACGCCAATCCGGAACGCCTGTTGAGCTGAAAATCCGGGATGCCACCCACTATGATGCGCGCCGTTTCTGCCCGTAGCTCAACTGGATAGAGCAATTGCCTTCTAAGCAATAGGTCGGGGGTTCAAGTCCCTCCGGGCAGACCAATCGACGGTTCCAAAATGTCTCGGAACGTCCCCAAAAACACCGAATAGCTAGCATTTGGCGCGGGTTACAGTCCCAGAGCGTCCAAATTGATTTCGCTACGCCCGATTGAAGGTTGGGGCACAAAACGGAAAACAAAGGACGAATCTACTCGGTAACTGCCGTTTGCTCCCCGTGGCGCTCACCGATCCAGCCTGCCCAAGCGCCTCTTGTCCCGCGGAGAAGGCAAGTTCCTTGCACAGGCAGATGCGGCATGCGACCGATTGGAACAAGCTCTGGGACACGTCATATCGCCGGTTACGTGTGGCGTGGCGTCCGCGGATCTGACTGCCCTGCGCGTGCGAACCACCGATGTCGCAACCCGCTGGTTGTCGGGGTCTGACCGTCAGCCCCCCCTGCGGCCTAGCGAATGACTGCATGGGTTGTGTCGTGAACAGGGTGAGAAAAGGCAGATGGCAGGGTAGGTCGCCATCCAAGCTGAGGGTGTAGTACAAGCGCGAACGGCCATAAGCAACGTGCGCTGGCACACAGACGGGGGACGCAGCGCCGCTCACACTGGCCGACATGAATGGATTTGCTGAACTTCGCGCCGGCCCGCCTTGGGTTGCCCCGCGGCGTGCCGTGCGTCCTACGTATACGTCGCTGACGCTCCGACGCCCGCGTCGAAGAAGCGCCCTCACGCCGACAAACCAATGGCCGAGGATGAATCAAACGGCAACGACAAGGGCAAGCATGCCAAGCCATGAGTGCGTAGCGACAGCACGAGCTCCACGCCACGCCCTGCATAGCCACCGGAGCTACGAATGGAGTCGTCAATGAAATCCGCTGTTGGTCTGTCGGCGCTGCTGGTCTTCGCGCCTGCCAGCGCGCAGGTCGCGGTGAACCGCGATGGCGAACCGATAGAGTAAGGGCGCATGGCACGTCTCGTCATCGTCCGGTCCAACAGCGCGACGGCCACCTCGTCGGCGGTTCCGCCGGCGGCTGAACCCGTGCGGGCTGCACTGCTCGCGTTGGTGAGCCGGGGCGAGCACACTGGGCAGGTCTCGGAGGCGGCTTTGGTCACGTGGCGCCGTGTCGAGGCCGAGTTGTCGCCCATTCTCGGTTCCGCGGGTGTCGCGGCGCTGTACCGGCGCAGCCTGGTCCGGGCGCGCGTGGAAGGTCCGGCACTTGCCGAGGTGTACGACGCGACGGCGTATGCAAAGGGTTTCGAGCCGCTTCGCTACACGCTCTCGAGCCTGTCGCACGCCGATGCCGTCGTTGCCAGTCGCGCGCTGATGTGGGCCTTCTGGGAGTCGCTGACCGACCTCATCAGTGCGCCACTGACGGCCCGCTTGCTCGAGCCCGCAATCCGCCCTCAAGCTCCCGAACCAGGCAAGAAGGAGGCCACGCCATGATCGCGATGAAAGCCAAGATCAACCGCCTTCCCACAGGCGTCCCGGGCCTGGATGAAGTTCTGGGCGGCGGGCTGCCGGAGTTCTCGTTCAATCTCATCGCCGGCCCCCCCGGATGCGGCAAGACGACGCTGGCGCACCAGATCATGTTCTCGCTGTCGACGCCAGAGCGGCCGGCGCTCTACTTCACGATGCTCGGCGAGCCGCCGCTGAAGATGCTGCGCTATCAGCAACAGTTCGATTTCTTCGATCTCGACAAGCTCAACCGCTCGATCCGCTTCATCAACCTGGCCGACGAGTTCAAGATCGGCAATCTGGACAGGGTGCTCGAGCGCATTGCCGCGGAGGTCGAAGAGCGAACGCCGGGCCTGGTGTTCATCGAATCGTTCAGCGCGATGGCGGTGCAGGGGCAGAGCATGAGTCGGCCTCCCGTCGACATACAGCAGTTCAGTCACGACCTGAGCGTGCTGTTGACGAGTTGGCAGGTAACGACCTTCCTGATCGGCGAATACTTCAGCGGTGCGGTGCCGAATCCGGTGTTCACCGTCTGCGACGGACTGATCTGGCTGCAGCAGAGTGTCGAGCGCAATTCGATGGTGCGCAAGATGGAAGTCGTGAAGATGCGTGGCCAACCCACGCTGCCGGGGCTGCACAGCTTTCGCATCAGTGATGCTGGCCTGCACGTGTTCGCGCCGGCGCAGCTCAGCGTGCCTGCGGCACCGGCACCGGTCTCGACCGCGGCGCAGGGCGAGCGGCTGCGACTGGGCGTCGCACGACTGGACGAGATGTTGGGCGGCGGTCTGCCGGTCGGCTATTCGCTACTTATTGCCGGCCCGTCCGGGTCAGGCAAGAGCATCCTCGCCGCATCCTTCCTGGCCGAAGGGGCACGCTTGGGCGAGACGGCCGTCATTGCGGCCTTTGAGCAGCGCCCAGACCGCGCCCGGGGCGCCGGCATTGCCGAACTGGTGGCGGCCGACCGCATCGGCGTGATCGAGACCTGGGCTCCGGCGCTTTCGGTGGACGAGATCGCGATGCTGTTGATCACCGAGATCCGGCGGCTGAGAGCCAGTCGCGTGGTGATCGATTCGCTGTCTGGCTTCGTGCTCGCCCTGGCGCCGACCTTCCGCGAAGAATTCCGTCAGTCGCTGTTGCGCCTGGTGTCGGCGCTGGCCAGCACCGGCGTGACGTTGCTGATGACTTCGGAGCTGGAAGATCGCTTCGATGAGCTCAGCTTCAGCCCGTATGGCACCGCCTTCCTCACCGACGCGATCATCGTGCAGCGCTATATCGAAGTCGAGAGCCGGCTGCGGCGCTTGATGGCGGTGGTCAAGGTGCGCAATAGCATGCATTCGAACGAGCTGTGCCTGTTTCACATCGATGATCACGGCATACAGGTCGACGAGATGGTGGCCGATTACGAAGGCTTGCTCGGCGGCCGTCCGCGCCTCAGGCAGGGTGTTCCGGGAAATGGCGATGGCACCACCGTGCCGACGTCCGAAGGCTAGGCAGGAGGAACGACGATGAAAGACAAACCGTCCACTCTGGGCACGGCGCGCGCTTCGCCGCCCACGCACACCGCGCTCAAACGCCAGATTGCCGGGCTGCGCGCCGAACTGGAAAGCCTGCAACTCGAGCTGGCGGCCGCGCGCAGTGGGCTGGAGGGCAGTCGCGGTGCCCAGCTGCGGGATGCCAACGAGCAACTTGTGCTGGCGGCACTGCGCGCGCAAAACGTGGCCGATGCGGCCGCAGGTGATCTGAACGAGTTGACTCGCACCAGCCAACGCGACGCGTTGACCGGCATGCCCAACCGTGCTCTGATGCGCGACCGGCTCGAGCAGGCGTTCACCCTCGCGAGGCGGCACGGCATGCGCGCTGCCGTGCTGTTCGTCGACCTCGACGGGTTCAAGCCCATCAATGATGAGTTGGGCCATGCCGCCGGTGACGAAGTGCTGCAACTGCTGGCACGCCGGATGGAGTCGGTGGTTCGAGCGTTGGACACGGTCAGCCGCCACGGTGGCGACGAGTTTCTCGTCCTGCTGGCCGAACTGACGCAAGCATCAGACGCGCAGGGTATTGCCAAGAAGATGCTCGCCGCCCTGGCAGAACCTTTCGTGGTTCAGTCCCGGAGGCTGCGATTGACGGCGAGCATCGGCATCGCCCTGTTTCCGGATGACGGTGCGGATGTGGTGGAGCTCGTCGAGCATGCCGACGCGGCGATGTATCGTGTCAAGCATCGTGGCGGTGGGGGTTTCGAGCTTCACGATCAGTCCGTCGCACTACGCCCACTTCCGGATTCCGCCGATGCGGATGAAGCATCACGTCGCGGATGAGCATGCAACCGCAGCCCGGTGCTCGAAGAATTGCTTGGGCTCAACCGCGCTGCCGACATCCTGCTGGCGCTGACCGACCCAGCAAAGTGGCGCCGTCGGGTTCAATTGTGGTCGACGCGCTCGGCGACGAAGGGCCGCTGGCACGCCTCGATTCGGGTCGACGTCAGCCGACCCTGCGCCCGCTGATGATCTGCAACAGTATGACCACGACGGCGATCACGAGCAGGACGTGGATGAAGCCGCCCATGGTGACGGAGCTGACCATGCCGAGCAGCCAGAGCACGATGAGAATGACTGCGAGGGTGTAGAGCATGTTGATCATCGTGCGACTTTCGCCGCCGATTTCGCAAATTGTCGAGGCAGAAAATTCCGTCTCGATGGAGTGAAGGCGCCGCTGGGTCGACCCGGCCCGGGTAGTGCCATCCCGACGCCGATTGAGATTACTTCTTCCCGACCTCGTTGCCGATGACGCCGCCGACCACGGCACCGCCGACAGTGCCGATTGCGCTGCCACCAGTGAGCACGGCGCCGCCAACGGCACCGATGCCCGCACCGACGGCCATGTCCTGGTCGCGCGTCGACATACCTGAGCAGGCGCCCAGGGCGACGACCGCAGTTGCGGCCAGCAGGGTCAGTACGCGTCGATTGATGATTCTCATGTCGAACTCCTTGTGAGCGGCGTCGCGAAATGCGACGACCAGACACAGGGTAGGACGTGCGGGGAGGCTCGTCTGTGCGTTGCAGCACGTTGCGTGATGACGACCAATGTGCTGCAGCGCACCGACAGCGTGGATCAGACGCTTCAAGCTACGTTGCGTTCGCTGGATTCCAACGAGTCCGGCACGCCGCAATGGCGGACCGGTCGACCCATCGGGTCGGCCCCAGACCGCAGCCGCAATCAGAAGGACATTCATCATGAGAACCTCTATCGCTCGTCGCATCGCAGCTTCCGCGACGCTCTTCATCGGCGCCATGACCATCGTGGCGTGCGCCTCGACTGCTCACACCGAGGGCACCGGCGGGTACATCGACGACACCGTCATCACGACCAAGGTCAAAGCCGCAGTGCTCGGCGACCCAAACCTGAAGTCGGCCGAGATCAACGTTGAAACGTTCAAGGGCCGCGTGCAGTTGAGCGGCTTCGTCGGCTCGCAGGCGGACATCAACCAGGCTGTCAAGGTGGCGCGTGGCGTGGAAGGCGTGACCTCGGTGACCAACGACATGAAGCTGAAGTGAAATCGAACGCAGACCGGTCGCACCCTGCAGTGCGGCGCGTGGCCTGCCTACCCCACCACCCCAAGGAATGACATGAAACTTCACTACAAACTCCAGACGGCGGCGCTGATTGCCGGCTTGCTGCTCTTGCCGCTGGCCAAGGCGGCCGACATGACCGAGGCCGACTACGCGCTTGGCAAGACGCGCATCAGCGCAACCTACAAGGCCGCCGAATCGGCGTGCAATGCCCTTGCGGGCAACGCCAAGGACATCTGCGCCGAGCAGGCCCTTGGCAATCGGAGGGTTGCGCTTGCCGAGTTGGAATCCGGTCGTTCCGGAAAAATCGGCGGCCTCAACAAAGTCGCAGTGGCTCAAGCCGATGCGAATTTTGCCGTCGCCAAGGAGCGCTGTGACGATACGGCCGGAAACGTCAAGGACGTCTGCATGAAGGAAGCCGAAGCGGCGCACACCAGCGCGCTTGCCGACGCCAGGATGGGCAAGCAGATCGGCGAGGCCCGCACCGAGGCCGCCGACGAAAAACGCAACGCCGAATTCAAGGTGGCCATCGAGAAATGCGATGCCGCCAGTGGAGACGCCAAGAGTCAATGCGTTGTCGCTGCCAAGACGAAATTTGGCAAGAACTGAAGCGCGCACTGTCGCCGCCAGGCGCCCAAGACCGCGGGTACCCGCATTTTCACCTCAACCAGGACCCTTATGACAAAGACCCGCACCGAGTACACCGAGAAGATGAAGCGCCAGCTCGACGCCCTGAATGCGAACATGGATGCGCTGGAGACCAGGGCAAGCGAAGCGAAAGCCGATGCCCGCGATAAGTACAAGACCGAGATGGCCAAGCTGCGCCATCAATCGAAACTGGCCCATACCAAGCTCGATGAAATCGCGGCCGCCGGGGAGGCCGGTTGGGTCAACATGGTCGCGGAGATGGACAAGGTTCGTGACGCTTTTGTCCACTCCTTCAACAGCTTCAAGTCCCGGGTCTGAGCCCGGCGCGGCGGCTGCCTTGCGGCCGAACCACGCTCTTTTTGAACGGAACTTCCATGAACATTCGCAAGATCGTAGCCGTCCTCCTGATCGTTGGCGGCGCCCTGGCGCTTGCCTTCGGCGGGCTGAGCTACACGAGCACGACGCAGAAGGCCGAGATCGGTCCTATTCATCTCAACGTGTCCGAAGAGCACCGGATCAATATCCCCGTGTGGGCCGGCATCGCGGCCATCGTCGGTGGCGTGCTGTTGCTGACGGGCCTCGGTCGGCGCTGATGACGTGTCGACGCTTCAGGTCGCCATGGTCTTCGGCAACAGCCGGTCGTACTCTTGCTTGACTACGGCGTAGCACTCGCAGGTGCGCTTCGCAAGACCTGCCCGATCGAGCACCGTGATTCTGCCGCGCTGGTACTCGATCAGGCCGTCGTTCTGCAGCTTGCCGGCGGCCATAGTCACGCCTTCGCGGCGCACGCCGAGCATGTTGGCGATCAACTCTTGCGTCATCACAAGCTCGTTGCCAGGCAGCCGGTCCAGACTCAGCAGCAACCAGCGGCAAAGCTGCTGGTCGAGCGAATGATGCCGGTTGCATACCGCCGTCTGCGTCATCTGGGTGATCAACGCCTGGGTGTAGCGCAGCAACAGGTGCAGCACCGGCCCGGCGCGGTTGAACTCGAGCATCATCTGCTGCGAGTTCAGGCGCAGGCCCCTGCCGGCGCTTTGCACCACCGCGCGGCTGGTTGTCGATTCGCCGCCCATGAACAGCGAGATGCCGATCAACCCCTCGAAGCCGACCACCGCGATCTCGGCCGAGGCACCGTTCTCCATCAGGTACAACAGCGAAATGATCGCGGTCGTCGGAAAGTACACGTAGCTCAGCCGTGTGCCCGATTCGTAGAGTACCTTGCCCAGCGGCAGATCGACTGCCTCGAGGTAGGGCAGCCAGCGCTCGAGTTCGACATCTGGCACGGCCGCAAGCAACTGGTTTTGGCGGGCCTCGAGAGCGTCGATCATGAGGAGTCCAGAAGGGTCGACGATCGTGTCGGTGCCGACAATGCTAACAAAACGCGTAGCGGCGCGAGGCGGGGTGCAAGGGCACACCGCCTTCGCGTTCTGATCGAGCCCGCTGTTGCGCCTGAAGCGCTGCATCACCAAGATTCGGAGGTGCTGCACTTCTGGGTGCAGATCGGCGACGTGCTCGTCGGCGCAAGCATCGACAAGACGATCCTGTTGCGTGAGCATGACCCGCGCATTGGTACCGAATGAGTGATCTCTCGCGGCCTGTTGCTGACGACATCGAGGCGGGCCATGACCGCGTCGCGCCCAAGTTGGGCCGCAGCCCGGCCGTGGTGATTCTGGCGACGATTGGCCTGGTCGCAGCGCTGTATTTCGCGCGCGGATTTGTCGTCCCCGTGCTGATCGGCATCCTGGCCAGTTACACCCTGCGCCCGCTCGTTGATCGGCTCCAATCACGCTACCTGCCCCGACCGGTGGCCGCGGCACTCGTGCTCGCGCTGCTGGCGGGCGGCGTCGGATATGTCGCCATTGCAGTGAGCGGCCAGGCGGCAGTGATGATCGAGAAGCTGCCCGAGGCCGCGCGCAAGTTGCGCCAGAGCCAGACGGTTTCGCGCGAAAGTACGCCGACGCCACTGCAGAACGTACAGGAGGCGGCTCAAGAGTTGCAACGTGCCGCCGCCGATGCGGCGCAGGCGCACGGCACACGTGCCGCGTCCCGCCCGAGCGCTGAAGCTTCGTGGTGGTTGCAGGACTACGCGCTCGCGCAGTCGGCACTGCTGCTCGCGGTGCTGGCACAGATGCCCATCGTGCTGCTGTTGACCTACTTCCTGTTGGCATCGGGAGATCATTTCCGGCGCAAGCTGGTCGAGTTCGTCGGCCCCACGTTATCGCGCAAGAAGGACGCGCTGCGGACTTTGGTTGAGATCGACACGCAGGTGCAACGCTACCTGCTCGTGATGTTCGCTTCGAACGCACTGGTCGGTGTGACGACCGGGCTTGCGTTCTGGGTGCTTGGCGTGGATCAAGCCGGAGCCTGGGGCGTTCTTGCTGGCGTGCTGCACTTCGTTCCCTACCTCGGCCCGCTGCTATTGGCAGGCGCAGCCGGCGTTGCCGGCTACCTGCAGTTCGGGGCGCTGCTGCCGGCGCTCGGCGTCGTGGCGGTGGCAACATTTATCGGCGGCTCGATCGGGATGGGCCTCACGATCTGGCTGCAGAGCCGCTATTCGCGCATCAACGCGGCCGTGCTGTTCATCGCGCTGCTGTTCTTCGGCTGGCTGTGGGGCGTAGCCGGGCGTGTCCGAATTTCTGTGTGCGAGGCTCGACTGCCGCAATGCGCGCTATCGCACAGACGGACTCCGAAGCCTCGGTCAGAGTACGCCATGCACCCTGCCAGGGTGCACGAATACTCAAAGGAACGACCATGAAACTCGCTATTACTTCCGTGCTCCTGACCTCCATGTTTGCCCTCGGTGCCTGCACCGGCCCGATGGGTCCGCAGGGCGCGCAGGGCAACACCGGCAATACGGGTTATACCGGCGCCACCGGTGACACCGGCGCGCAGGGCAGTACGGGCAACACCGGCAACACGGGCTACACAGGCGCTACCGGCAGCCAAGGCAACACAGGCGACACCGGTGCGCAGGGCAATGTCGGCGACACCGGCGCGACAGGCAAGAAGGGCGCCACTGGCACGGGCGGCAACGGGACCACGGTCGTCGTTGTGCCTCCGAAGTGAATTTGGCGGGCCCGAGGCCATTGACTCGAGTGCTGCCGGAATGTCCGATGCCCATGCTGACGCAGCGCGTTGCCGCCATGCAGGTGCAGATCCGCGTCGTCGCGAGACCGATTGCAGGCACGCGTACCGGTGTGGCGCTCTGCGCGATCCTGCTGGCAGGATGTGCCGCGATTGAACGCTGGTTGCCGACTGACGCGTCGACGGCTGCGGCAGTCCGGACGCGACCGCTGCACCCGTGGCCGCCGCCCGCGCCTGAGTCCGAGGCCGCTCTGGTTGTGGCACATGAATCGCCACGAGCCGAAGTTGCTCAGCACGCGCATATCAGGCCCGAGCCCGCGACCCCGCCCATCGAGAAAGCACCCACTGGCGTGGTGCCGCGAGACACGGTCAGACCCGTCGCATCGGCCCGTGGGCAGGCGAAGGTGGCGCCACCACCACTGCCGGCACTTGCGTTTGCAGCGGCGATGCGGCTTGCGTAGGATGAAGCGCGTATTGCGGCACCGGCGAAGCCGGCGGCCACACCAGCGGTGGATCTGAAGTCGCTCGAGGCCCGGCTCAAGGAAACTCTCAGGCCATCGGCGTCTTCACCAAGCTTGTACTGAAGAATCAGGTCGATGCGCTGCTGGCTTCACACGGCAATTTCATGCGGTACCTCGAGGGGCCTGCTGCCGGAATCGTTGTCGTCTATCAGGCCCAGCCGGCCGGGAACTTGGCACTGGTGAACAAGCCGAGGGACAATCTGCCGACAGTTCAGCCCGTTACAGGCATTTGCGCAGCATTCGCGCCTATGTTCAAGTCCCTGCGGGCAGGCCATTGATGGGCCTGGTGGCCACGCGCTTGCAGCGTGGGTTTTGGGGTGCTAGATTGGCTGCGGGTGGCTTTCCACCCCCCGCTTATCCTCCCTGAGCGGGGCCTTCGTGCGCAGCGGCAGCGATGCAGCGCAAGGCTTGTCCGCCCGGCAGCATGCCGGGCTTTTTTTGATGGATCGCACCGACCATGCTCTGGGTGAAGTCTTTTCATATCGTCTTTGTCGTGAGCTGGTTTGCGGGCCTGTTCTACCTGCCGCGGATCTTCGTGAATCTGGCCATGGTCGCGCCGGGTTCCGTGGCCGAGCGGGAGCGGTTGGTGCTGATGGGGCGCAAGCTCTTGCGTTTCATGACCATGCTGGCGGTTCCGGCGGTAGCCCTGGGGCTCTGGTTGTGGCTTGGTTACGGTATTGGACAGGGGCCGGGCAATGGTTGGTTGCATGTCAAGTTGCTGGTTGTGGTGTTGATCATCGGCTATCACTCGATGTGTGCGCTGGAACTGCACCGGCTTGCGGTGGGTCAACCTCCTCACGGGCATCGCTGGTACCGCTGGTTCAACGAGCTTCCCGTGCTGATGCTGGTTGCCGTGGTCATTCTTGTCGTGGTCAAACCGTTCTGAACACACTTCCTACAATCCATGCTCATGAGCGAGACCCCGCAGTCGTACTATCAACGACACATCTTTTTTTGTTTGAATCAGCGTGATAACGGCGAATATTGCTGTGCGCAGCATGGTGCGCAGCAGGCGTATGAGCACTGCAAGAGACGGGTCAAGGAAGAAGGCCTGGCGGGCGAGGGCAAGGTACGGGTGAACAAGGCCGGGTGCATGAATCGATGCGCCGGAGCGCCGGTGGCGGTGGTCTACCCGGAAGGAGTTTGGTACACCTACGTCGATCGGACGGATATCGACGAGATTGTCGAGTCACACCTGAAGCGTGGAGTCATCGTGGAGCGCTTGCTGCTTGCACCGGATATCGGAAGGTGATGCATTTACATCATCTCCTCATATTCAACGGGCGTGAGCAGCTCACTTTTTTCGAGTCGAAGCCGTGCAATTGCAACGCCTTGATCTGAAGGGAAGCGCGGGTTCCATCGAGGCTGTTCGCGGCCTGCCCGATGCCGATGTGCCGCAGCGCGGGGTGGCTGTGATTGCACACCCCCATCCCCTGTTTGGCGGCACGATGGACAACAAGGTGGTGCAAACGCTTGCTCGTGCTTTCGTCGCCTGCGGTTTCGTGGCTGTGCGATTCAATTTCCGCGGAGTCGGAGAGTCCAGCGGCGAATACGATGCAGGACGGGGTGAGTTGCAGGACATGCTCGATGTGGTGCGGCAGGTCGCTCCGGACGGCCCTCTGGCCCTGGCGGGTTTTTCCTTTGGCGCGTTCGTGACCAGCCATGCGCTTCAGGCCCTCTGGGCAGCGCGCGAACCCACCCATGTGGTGCTGGTCGGGACGGCGGCGAGCAATTTCGAGGTTGCGCAAGTGCCTGAGGCGGCGCGCATGCGCACACTCGTCATCCACGGCGAGCGCGATGATGTCGTGCCGCTCGCCGCCGTGCTTGATTGGGCGAGGCCGCAGCTACTGCCTGTAACCGTTGTCCCCGGCGGCGAACATTTCTTTCACGGACAATTGCCCTTGCTCAAGGGCCTCGTGGCGCGTCATCTGCATGTCACATGCTGATGTTCCTGCCGACGCAGGCGCAAGATGCCTTCCTTCAACTCATCAATGCACCCGGTGGTGGCATCGGGCGTTGCTTCTCATGACATGTTTTCCCGCCTCTTTGCGCAAGCTGCTGATCGGCCTCGCGCTCTTACCGGTATTGGCATCGGCGCAGTTGCCGGCGCCGCCTGAAATCGCGGCACGCAACTATTTGCTGATGGATTTGACCTCGGGGCAGGTGCTGGCTTCCAGGGATGTGGATGCGCAGATCGAGCCTGCGTCGCTCACCAAGCTGATGACCAGCTATCTGGTTTTTGACGCCTTGCGCGCCAAGAAGATCACGCTTGAGCAGCGCCTGCCCGTGAGCGAGCTCGCGTGGAAGATGCCCGGCTCACGCATGTTCATCGATCCCAAGATGCAGGTTCCGGTGGAGGATCTGCTCAAGGGCATGATCGTGCAATCGGGCAATGACGCCTCGATGGCTCTGGCGGAAGGCGTTGGTGGAAGTGCCGACAACTTCGTCCGTATGATGAACGAGCAGGCCAAGGCCCTGGGCATGAAGGGGACGGCCTACAAGAATCCTGAAGGACTGACGGAGCCGGGGCATTACACGACGGCGCGGGACCTGGCGACGCTGTCACAGCGCCTGATGCAGGATTTCCCCGAGTACATGCATTACTTTGCCATCAAACAGTACCGTTACGAGGGCACCCCGAAGTCCAACGCAAACAATCGCAATGTGCTGCTGTTCCGGGACCCGACGGTCGATGGTCTGAAGACGGGGCACACGGCTGCGGCGGGGTACTGCCTGGTGGCCACGGCCAAGCGCAATTTTCCGCAGGTGGGCGATCGTCAGATGATCGCCGTCGTGCTGGGCGCGGCCACCGACAGTGCGCGAAGCAATGAAACCCAGAAGCTCCTCAATTGGGGATACACCGCGTTTGATGATGTGAAGCTGTTTGATGCGGGGCAGCCGGTAGCGACACCGAGGCTGTGGAAGGGCTCGCAGGACACACTCAAGGTGGGGCGCGACGTGGCCATCGTGGTGTCGGCTCCCTCGGGCAGCTCGGGCAAGATCACGACGCAAGTGGTGCGTCCCGACCCGTTGATTGCACCCTACGCCAAGGGCCAGGAGGTGGGCGTTCTGCAAGTCAAGCTGGGAGAGCAGAAGATCGCGGAAGTCCCTCTGGTGGCTCTCGAGGGGGTCGAACAGGCTGGTTTTCTTGGCCGGGCATGGGACGCGATCCGACTCTGGATCAAATAGAAACTCAGCAAGAGGATCGAGTTGCTTGAGCCGGTGGGTGCAGGCGCTCCTGGCGCCCGCGCGCTGCAATTACTCGACAGAGATACGCAGCGCCCACGCGGTGGCCCACGGGCCGAGGAAGAGCGCCAGCGCCAGGATGGCGCCCATGAGTGAAAAATGGGCCGAGACGCCCAGGCTCGACGTGCTGGCCTGCACTGCGGCGGCCCCGAAGACCAGCACCGGAATGTACAGCGGCAGCACCAGCAGTGCCAGCAGGACCCCGCCCCCGCGCGCGCCCAGGGTCAGCGCCGACATGATGGCCCCGATCAGGCTCAGCGTGGGTGTGCCCAGTAGCAGCGATGCCAGCAGGATGCCCATGGTGTTGCCGGGCAGGTCAAATTGCAGCGCCAGCAACGGCGACAGCAGCGTGAGCAACAGGCCAGAGCTGAGCCAGTGCGCAAACACCTTGGAAGTGACCAGCAGCGGAAGCGGCGTGGCGGCCAGCAACAGCTGTTCGAGTGTGCCGTCCTCGTGATCGTCGCTGAACATCCTGGGCAGGGAAAGCATGGCCGCGAGCAGGGCAGCCACCCAGATGACGCCCGGGGCGATGGTTCTCAACAGGTCCGGTTCGCCACCGACACCCAGCGGAAACAGGCTGACGACGATGAAGAAAAATACAATGGCGGCCGCGGAGTCCGATTGCCTGCGCAGTGCGATGTGCAGATCGCGCACGAGAAGATGCCACATGCCATTGAGAGAGCCCGCCGCAGTGGGTGTGGGTATGGTGTCCGGGCCGTTCATAGCGCCAGGTCCAGTTGAGCCGTGGTGGGGTCAAGGGCCACGCTCTGGTGGCTGGTGAGGACGACGATGCCGCCGCGCGCGGCCTGTGCGGTGATCAACCCCAGCAGCCATTGGATGGCTGTCTGATCCAGTGCATTGAAAGGCTCGTCCAGCACCCAGAGCGGGCTGGTCACCAGCATCAGCCGCGCCAGGGCCGCACGGCGACGCTGGCCCTGCGAGAGAGTGCGCACCAGCGCGTGCTCATGCCCGGCGAGTCCTGCATGCTGCAGGGCCAGCAACGCGGCCGCCGTGTCGGGCTTGAAGCCGCTGAGCGCCATCAGCACCTGAAGATTTTCCAGGGCTGTCAGCTCAGGCTTCACACCGATGGCGTGCCCGAAGAACGTCAGTTGCCGACCGTACTCTTCGCGCAGCGTGTTGATGGGCCGTCCATGCCACAGCACCTGCCCCTCGTGCGGAGCAAGCAGGCCGCAGATCATGCGCAGCAGGCTGGTCTTGCCGGCACCGTTGGCGCCCTGCACGCGCAAGACGTGCCCACCGGGGACGTTGAGGCTCAGATCGGAAAACAGCACGCGCTTGGCGCGAACACAGCGCAGGCCAACGAGCTGCAGCGCCGCTGCACGGCTGGTCGTCCGTCCGTCGACCATGGCGCCAGCCTCCGCTGTGGGCAGTGGCGCCATCAGTGCTCAATGACCCGATCGAGGACGATGCGCACGCCCCTGCTGCCGGTGTCGACATCGTCAATACGGCCTTCGATATCGCCCGGTTGGGGCGTGGCGCTGCCGCTCTTGGACACACGTGCCACCAGGGTGACTTTCGGAAACCTGGACAGGCGCATGCCGGGGGCCATGGAACTGCTGTCGTCGAGCTTGAAGGAGACGGGCCACGTCGACGTGGAGGTGCGCACCGCGGCAAGCGGCATGGGAGGGCCGTCGGGTGCACGTGCATAGACGAACAGGGTGTCTGTTGCCGCGACTTTGTCAGTCAGCTTCGCAGCGAGGGTAACCGTTCCGTCGATGGTTGCCTGGGCCTGGGGCGCCGCGGCCGAGGCGGCCTCCGATGGGGTCGGGGCATGGGCGCCGCCAGCGCGCGCAATCAGGTCGTCGATGGCCTTTGCGTCCTCGCCACCCTGCGGAAGCAGGGTTTTGAGGTGTTGCCAGTGCTTGAGGGCTGCTGCCTGGTCTCCCCGTTGAAAGGCCGCAAGACCTGCAAACGCAAGGGCGTTGAAATTGTCGGGATCGAGCTTCAACGCACGTTCGACCATGGCGGTGGGCTCGCCGGAAAGATCGCGGTGATGTGCGATGGCCAGCGTATTGGCGTACTCCACCCAGAGGTTGGGGTTGTCGGTCACGAGGTCGGTCACCTTGGCGTAGGCCGCGATGGCATCGTCCATGTGCCCGAGTTGAAAGCTTGCGCGGGCAAGCAACACCCAGCCTTCGGCGTCCTTTGCGTCCTTCGCGACGCGCACCTTCAACGCCGCAAGGGTGGCCTCGTCCGGTGCTTGTGGCGCGCCGTCACCCGCTTGCGCGAGCGCGGCGCCGCCATTGCCGAGCGCCGCGGGCTGACCCACCGTCAGATACAGCGTGGCAACCAGCAGCGGCAGCACGATCGCCGTGGTCAGTGCTACGGCCCAGTTGGCGCGTTGGCTGGATTGCGCCTGTGCCTGCGCGGCCTGCTCCGAGCGCAGCGCCTGCCGTTCCAGCTCCGTGCGGGCGCGATCGTATTCGGCCTGGCTCACGTCTCCGGCCGCGAATTCGGCATCGAGCTCGTGCATGCCGTCAGCCAGGACGGTGAGGTCCTCGCCCAGACGGGTGGTTCTCTGGGTACGCCGCACCAGCGGAACGATCACCATCGCCAGCGCGGCCAGAACCATGCCCGCTGCAAGCGCCATGAATGGCATCATCACCTCTTCTCCTTGGCTATGCCGAGGAGTTCCCGGGCACGTTCTTCGTCCTGTGTGGACATGGGGGTTTCCGGCTCTGGCGGCGGCTTGCGGATGGTGCGCCACAGCACCGCGAGGCCGATGAGGAGCAGGATGAAAGGTCCGCCCCAAAGCAGCATCGTTCGACTGCTCAGGCGCGGCTTGTACAACACGAATTCGCCATAGCGATCAACCATGAACTTGCGGATCTCGGCAGGTGTTTCGCCCTGCTGCAGCTTTTCGCGGATCTGTTCGCGCAAATCAACGGCCAGGTCCGCTTGCGATGCGGCAATGGTCTCGTTTTGACAGACGAGGCAGCGAAGTTCGTGCGCAATGCTCATCATCTGTGCTTCGAGAGCCGGGTCTTTTGCCAGCGTCGGAGCCTCTTTTGCCGCGAGTTGGCTCATGTTGAGCGCGACGCAGCACAGCGCGATCCAGAACAGAGATTTACGCACCCAGTTTCCTCATGAGCGGCAGGATGGTGTCCTGCAACACCTCGGGCGTGATCGGGCCGATCTGCTTGTGGCGAATCACGCCCTGCTTGTCGATGATGAAAGTCTCTGGCACTCCGTACACCCCCAGGTCGATGCCGACGAGGCCCTGGGTGTCCGAGAGCGATGCCCGGTACGGGTTGCCTCCGCGAGCCAGCCACTTCAGTGCATCGTCGCGCTTGTCCTTGTAATTCAAGCCATAGATCAGAAGGGAAGGATCGGTCTTGGACAATTCGACAAGCACCGGATGCTCGATTCGGCACGCCACGCACCAGGACGCCCAGACGTTGAGCATCCATACCTTGCCCAGCATGTCCTGGGCCGAGAGCGTCTTCTGCGGCTCGCTCAGTTGCGGCAGTGTGAAGGTTGGCACCGGCTTATCGACCAGCGGCGACGGCAGCTCCCGCGGGTTGAGTGTCAGACCTATCCCGAGAAACACCACCAGGGTGATGAAAACCGCGAGCGGAACGATTCCCTTCCTCATGAGGCAAGCACCTTTGCTGCAACGGGCACGGCCAAGCCGCTGGTAGGGAGGGGTGGGGTCTTGGCGGTCTGGATCTGGCGACGTTTGATGCGGTAACGGCGGTCCATCACGGCCAGTGCCCCGCCGAACGCCATGATCAGGCAACCGAACCAGATCCAGTCCACGAAGGGCTTGAAGTACACGCGTACGATCCAGCGCTTGTCGGTGAGCCGATCCCCCAAGGCCGCATACAGGTCGCGCGTGAGGCCGGGATTGATGGATGCCTCCGTCATCGGTGTCGGGTTGGAGCCTGCGGTGTAGATGCGGCGTTCTGGCGTGAGCGTGGTCACCGGCCTGCCGCTCTTGGTGACGGTCAGCACGCCGACATCCGCCGTGTAGTTGGGACCCTGCTTCTGGCGGGTGCCATCGAAGCGGAACGTATAGCCGGCGAGCGTGACCGTCTCCCCGGGCTCCATGGTGACATCTTTCTCGATTTGATAGCCATTGACGATCGTGACGCCCACGATGAAAACGGCGACTCCCAAGTGCGCGAGCAGCATGCCGTAATAGCTTCCGGGTTGCATGCGGATGCGCCGTCCCCAGCTTGGAGACGGGTGATTCTTCAAGCGCTCATAAAGGTTGTGGAACGTCGTGGTGGCGATCCAGAACGCGAGAAACAGGCCGAAACCCACGAGCGGCTTCCAGTTGCCCAGCAGCCATGGTGCGACCAGGGCAGCAATCAGGCTGACGCCGAGTGCCCAGCGCAGCTTGCGCGCCAGGCTCATGGTCTTGTCTTCGCGCCAGCGTGCCACCGGCCCCACGCCCATGAGAAACAGCGCGGGAGCCATCAGCGGGACGAAGACGGCTTCGAAGTACGGCGGGCCGACCGATAGTTTGCCGAGGCCCAGGGCATCGATGAGCAGAGGGTACAGCGTGCCCAGCAGCACCGCCGCGAAGGCCACGAGCAGCACGACGTTGTTGACCAGCAGCATCGATTCGCGCGATACGGCGCCGAAGCTCGCGCCCAGGCCCACGCGCGGCGCGCGCCAGGCAAAGAGCAGCAGCGAACCCCCGACCACCACGGTCAGAAAGCCGAGGATGTAGATGCCGCGCGACGGATCGGTGGCAAAGGCGTGCACCGAGGTGAGCACGCCCGAGCGCACCAGGAAGGTACCGAGCAGCGAGAGCGAAAAGGCAATGATCGCGAGCAGGGCGGTCCACAGCTTGAAGGTATTGCGTTTTTCGGTGACCGCCAGCGAGTGCAGCAAGGCGGTGCTCACCAGCCACGGCATCAGCGAGGCGTTTTCCACCGGATCCCAGAACCACCACCCGCCCCAGCCCAGCTCGTAATAGGCCCAGGCACTGCCGACCGCGATGCCCAGTGTGAGGAAACCCCAGGACACGGTGGCCCAGGGCCGGGACCAGCGTGCCCAGGCTGCGTCCAGCCGCCCCGCGAGCAGCGCGGCAATGGCGAACGCGAAGGCGACCACCGTGCCCACATAGCCCATGTACAGCAGCGGGGGGTGGGCGATCAGGCCGGGGTCCTGCAGCTGCGGATTCAAATCCTGCCCGTTGGCGGCCGCAGGCAGCAGGCGCTCGAAGGGATTGGAGGTAAACAGAATAAACAGCAGCAGCCCGATGGTGATGAGCCCCATCACGCCCAGGATGCGGGCGGTGGTCTGGTCGTCCAGATTGCGTGAAAAGACGGAGACGGCCAGCGTCCAGCCCGCCAGGATCAGCACCCACAGGAGGATGGAACCCTCGTGTCCGCCCCAGACGGCGCAGATGCGATAGATCAGGGGCAGCGCGGTATTGGAGTGCTGTGCCACGTACAACACGGAAAAATCGTTGTTCACGAACACAAGCGTGAGGCAGGCGAAGGCGCTGGCGACGAATACGAATTGACCCCAGGCCGCGGGCCTGGCCAGTGCCATCCAGTCCGCGTTGTCTTTCGCGGCGCCCGCCAGGGGCACCACGCTTTGCACGATCGCCAGGCACAGGGCGAGGATGAGTGCCAGCTGTCCGAGTTCGGCGATCATTGGCGGGCTCCGACCACGGGTGCAGCGGGTTCCTTGAACGCGGTGGTCTTCAGTGTGTCAGCCACTTCCTTCGGGGTGTAGTTTTCGTCGTGCTTCGCCAGTACCTGGTCAGCGCGAAATACGCCATCCTTGTCGAGCTTGCCCTGTGCCACCACGCCTTTGCCTTCACGGAACATGTCGGGCAGCAGGCCGTTGTAGACCACGGGGATGGTCTTGGCACCGTCGGTCACGACGAAATGCACGGCCAGGCTGTCGTTGGAGCGCTTGACGCTGCCTTCTTCCACCAGTCCACCGAGGCGAAAACTGCGGTCCACGGGCGCCTCATGCGTCGTGACCTGCGATGGACTGAAGAAAAACACCAGGTTGTCCTGGAAGGCATTCAGCACCAAGGCACTCGCGACACCGAGAGTGGCCAGCCCGCCCAGGATGATCAGACCGCGTTTCGTTCTGGTTTTCATGAATTACCCCAACCGCCGACGGCGTGTGCGTATCTGCCAAACCTCGGCCGCCATGACCAGAGCCATGATGCCGAGCGAGCCCCATACATAGACGCCGTAACCACCCATGTGGATGAATTCGGACCAGCTGTGCCAGTAGATCATGATGACTCTCCGGATGTCAGCGATATGGGATCGCTGGGTGGAGTCGTGCGCGGCGTCTGCAGTTCCCGCTCCACCCACGAGGTATGCCGTTCTCGCTCCAGGATGATCAGACGCACCCTGGCCAGCACGACGGCGATGCAATAGCACCAGACGGCGGCCGACATCACCAGCATCCCCACGAGCATGGGCGTGGCTATGCTGGGGGCACTGGAGAGACTGACCGATGCGCCCTGGTGCAGGGTGTTCCACCATTGCACCGAGAAGTAGATGATGGGGACATTCACCACGCCGACCAGTGCCAGCACGGCCGTGGCGCGATCGGCGCGGCGTTCGTCATCGATGGCGGCGTGCAGCGACAGAAATCCCAGATACAGGAACAGCAGGATCAATTCCGACGTCAAGCGCGCATCCCACACCCACCATGTACCCCAGGTGGGTTTGCCCCAGAGTGCGCCTGTCCACAGCGCAATGAACGTCATCAGCGCCCCGGTGGGAGCGAGTGCCTGAGCCAGCATCGACGCGAGCCGCGTATTGAATACCAGCCCCACGCCCGCCCAGAATGCCATGGCGACGTAGATGACCATGGACAACCAGGCGGTCGGCACATGCAGAAAGATGATGCGGTAGGCATCGCCCTGCTGCGCGTCGGTCGGAGCGATGCCAAAACCGATGAGCATGCCAATCACCCCCAGCACGGCGGCGAGCACGGAAAACCCGATGATCGCCTTTCCGGCAAGAGGGTAAAAACGGGTGGGTGCAGCGTACTTGAACCAGTTGATCGTCGTGCGCCGTGCAGGTGTTGCCGTCATGTGACTGGCTTTGTATCGTGTTAGGGGTAACCCCGTATTGTCTGCGGTTGTATTGAACCATCGGAAATCCCCTACGGCTCGGTACACTACTGGAAATTTCCTCGTCAGCTGTGGCGTGGATTGCGGCCGACATCGAAGAAGTTGTCAGCCACCGAACAATGCAATACACTAGAGGGCTTTTCTGGCTGTTTCAGAGAGCTTGGCCCTGCGCGTCTGCTGCGGGGCATGAATTTCACGTTTTAGGGACGTCTAACCGCATGCCAACCATTAGCCAACTCGTGCGTCAGGGCCGCACGGTCGAAGTTGTCAAATCCAAGAGCCCTGCCATGGAGAACTGCCCGCAGCGCCGTGGCGTGTGCACGCGTGTGTACACGACAACGCCCAAGAAGCCGAACTCCGCTCTGCGCAAGGTCGCCAAGGTGCGTTTGACCAACGGGTTCGAGGTCATTTCGTACATTGGTGGTGAGGGTCACAATCTGCAGGAGCACAGTGTGGTGCTCGTGCGCGGTGGTCGCGTGAAGGACTTGCCTGGTGTGCGTTACCACATCGTGCGTGGTTCGCTGGATCTGCAGGGCGTCAAGGATCGCAAGCAGGCTCGTTCCAAGTACGGCGCCAAGCGCCCGAAGGCCAAGTAATCAGGTGTGTTTCTGGTGCTGGTCGTCGCGTGGCGCGATGACGCAGCGTAGTGACCTTCCACGCACATGGTGTGCGCAGGTCGAGTAAGTGAGAGTCGTGTATGGCTCTCGCGGTGTCTGAAATGACGCCAGCTGAAGCAAGGATAGAGGTGAAAAATGCCACGTCGTCGCGAAGTCCCCAAACGTGAAATCCTGCCGGATCCGAAGTTCGGCAATGTCGAGCTGTCCAAATTCATGAACGTGATCATGGAAGGCGGCAAAAAAGCGGTTGCCGAGCGCATCATCTATGGCGCGCTCGAACTGATCGAAAAGAAACAGCCCGAGAAGAACGCCCTCGAGGTGTTCACTACGGCGATCAACAACGTCAAGCCCATGGTCGAGGTGAAATCCCGCCGCGTGGGCGGTGCCAACTACCAGGTGCCCGTGGAAGTGCGTCCGATCCGCCGTTTGGCCCTGTCCATGCGCTGGATCAAGGAGGCGGCGCGCAAGCGCGGCGAAAAATCCATGGCGCAGCGCCTGGCCAATGAATTGATGGAAGCCACCGAAGGCCGCGGTGGTGCCATGAAGCGTCGCGATGAGGTGCATCGCATGGCGGAGGCAAACAAGGCCTTCAGCCACTTCCGCTTCTGAATTTCATCCCCATTTTCCTCGAAGGCCGGGAGCCCGACGTGCCGATGTTCGGCAGCCGGGCTTTTGGCCGTTAACGAAAGATCATCATGGCTCGCACTACTCCCCTCGAGCGTTACCGCAACATCGGCATTTCCGCGCACATCGACGCGGGCAAGACCACGACGTCCGAGCGCATTCTGTTTTACACCGGGCTGACCCACAAGATTGGCGAAGTGCATGACGGAGCCGCGACGACCGACTGGATGGAGCAGGAGCAAGAGCGTGGGATCACGATCACCTCTTCGGCCGTGACATGCTTCTGGCGTGGCATGGACATGCAGCGCCAGCCACACCGCATCAACATCATCGACACCCCCGGGCACGTGGACTTCACCATCGAGGTGGAGCGCTCCATGCGTGTGCTCGACGGCGCCGTGATGGTGTACTGCGCCGTGGGTGGCGTGCAGCCTCAGTCCGAGACCGTCTGGCGCCAGGCGAACAAGCACAAGGTGCCGCGCATCGCGTTCGTCAACAAGATGGATCGCACGGGCGCCAACTTCTTCAAGGTCTACGACCAGATGAAGGTGCGCCTGAACGGCCATCCGGTGCCGGTGGTGATCCCGATCGGGAGCGAAGACAGCTTCCAGGGGGTGGTGGACCTGATCAAGATGAAGGCCATCATCTGGGACGAAGCTTCCCAGGGCATGAAGTTCGAATACAAGGACATTCCTGCGGATCTCGTGGACTCGGCCAACGAGTGGCGCGAGAAGATGATCGAGTCGGCCGCGGAAGCCAGCGAAGAGCTGATGAACAAGTACCTCGAAGAGGGAACGCTCAGCGAGCAGGACATCATCGCCGGCCTGCGCCAGCGCACCATTGCCACTGAAATCCAGCCCATGCTGTGCGGCTCTGCGTTCAAGAACAAGGGCGTGCAACGCATGCTGGACGCGGTGCTCGACTTCCTGCCGGCGCCGACGGACATTCCCGATGTGACGGGCACGGATCCTGACGACCATGAGACGCATCTGACGCGCAAGGCCAGCGATGATGAAAAATTCTCGGCTCTGGCGTTCAAGTTGATGACGGACCCGTTCGTGGGCCAGCTCACCTTCGTGCGCGTTTACTCTGGCGTGCTCTCCAAGGGGGATACCGTCTACAACGCCGTCAAGGGCAAGAAGGAGCGCATCGGCCGCATCGTGCAGATGCATGCCAACGAGCGCCAGGAGATCGAAGAAATTCGCGCTGGCGACATCGCTGCCTGCGTCGGTCTGAAGGAAGTGACGACCGGCGACACGTTGTGCGATCTTGACGCGCACATCATGCTCGAGCGCATGGTGTTCCCCGAGCCCGTGATTGCGCAGGCTGTCGAGCCCAAGTCCAAGGCCGACCAGGAAAAAATGGGCATCGCCCTGTCGCGCCTGGCGTCCGAAGACCCGAGTTTCCGCGTGCGCACCGATGAAGAATCGGGGCAGACCATCATCGCCGGCATGGGCGAGCTGCATCTGGACATCATCGTCGACCGGATGAAGCGCGAGTTCGGTGTCGAGGCGAATGTGGGCAAACCGCAAGTGGCCTATCGCGAAACCGTGCGCAAGAAGGTCACCGATGTGGAAGGCAAGTTCGTGCGTCAGTCGGGCGGCAAGGGCCAGTATGGTCACGTCGTGTTCCGCCTGGAGCCGAACGAGCCGGGCAAGGGCTTCGAGTTCCTGGACGAAATCAAGGGCGGCGTGGTGCCGCGCGAGTACATTCCCGCCGTGCAAAAGGGCGTTGAAGAAGCGCTGCAAAGTGGTGTGCTCGCGGGCTACCCGGTGGTCGACGTCAAGGTGGCGCTCACCTTCGGTTCCTACCACGACGTGGACTCGAGCGAGCAGGCGTTCAAGATGGCGGCCATCTTCGGTTTCAAGGAAGCGGCCCGCAAAGCGGACCCCGTCATCCTCGAGCCCATGATGGCGGTCGAGGTGGAGACGCCTGAAGATTACGCCGGCACCGTGATGGGCGACCTTTCCAGCCGCCGCGGCATGGTGCAGGGCATGGACGACATGGCGGGCGGGGGCAAGGCCATCAAGGCCGAAGTGCCGTTGTCTGAAATGTTTGGCTATGCCACGCAGCTGCGCTCGATGACGCAAGGCCGTGCCACCTATGTGATGGAGTTCAAGCACTACGCTGAAGCGCCCCGCAACGTGGCTGAGGCCATCATGGCTTCTCGTGCAAAATAATTGAACGAAATCGGGCTCAAGCGCTTGTCTATCAAGCGCCGAAAGCTCCTTTTTCGATAGTTTGTCGGTCTGCGATCCGGTGCCGTCCCGTTGTCCTGTGCGGGGCGAATGAGCAACCGGGTGCAGACCTTAAACCCCACACAGGCATTGCTCTTTCGGAGTTTGAAAATGGCAAAAGGAAAATTCGAGCGTACCAAGCCGCACGTGAACGTGGGCACGATTGGTCACGTGGACCACGGCAAGACGACGCTGACGGCGGCCATCGCCACGGTGCTGTCCAAGAAGTTTGGCGGTGAAGCCAAGGGC
>JAJPEQ010000009.1 GCA_021166775.1 Comamonas sp.
CCATTTTGGGCGGCTCGAGCCGTTGCGCCGCGATTGGGTTTTCGCTCCTGCTGGAAGAAAGGGCTGTGTCACCTCCTTTGGGGGCGCGGCTTCAGCCGCGAAAAGCCCTTCGCGGCTGAAGCCGCTCCCACAGCAGCCCATCCCATGGCAGCCCCGCCCTCGGGGCATGGCCCTGCTCGCCGTGCTCTGGATCGTCGCCGCGCTCAGCCTCATCGCTGTCGGCCTCACCCGCTCGCTGCGTGACGAAACCCGCTCCGTCGCGCTGGCGCGCCAGCAGGTGCAGGCCCAGGCCCTGGGCGATGCCGCCCTGCAGATCGCGCTGCAGGCGCTGGTGGCCAGCCGCCAGCCGCTGGCGCGCGTCGCCACCACCGACGTCACCTGGCAGGGCGTGCCCATCCACGTCGAGCTCATGCCGCTGAACGGTCTGATCGACCTCAACATGGCCGCGCCCCCACTGCTCGCGCGCCTGTTCGCCGTGGCCGGGGGGCTGGCGCCCGATGCCGCCCAGGCGCTGGCGCAGGCCGTGGTGCAGGCGCGCCAACGGCGCGATGCGCGCGGCACATCGCAGCGTTTCGAGGCCGTGGAAGACCTGCTGCGCGTGCCCGGTGTCGGCTACGACCTCTATGCTAGACTCGCGCCGCTTTTGACGGCCGACCTGCGTGGCTCGGGCCGCGTCAACCCCATGGCGGCGCCGCTGGGCGTGCTGGCCGTGCTGGCGGGCGGAAACCCCGCGGCCGCGCAGCAGATTGCCGCCGCGCGCGATGCGGGGCAGGTCGGCATCGATACCACGGCGCTGGATGCCAGCCTGATCGACAGCACCCCGTCGCGCCGCCTGCGCGCCACCGCGCGCGTGCCCATGGCCGATGGCGCCGCCGTGCGGGTGGCGCGCAGCGTCGATCTGGACGGGCGTGGCGACGATGGCGCGCCCTGGCTGACGTTTCGCCTGGTCACGAGCGTGGAACCCGCCGCAGTACAACCCACCCCGTAAACCCCATGCCCGCCCTCACCGCCGATACCCGCCTGTTCGGACTGGACCTCGGAGCCCTCGCCACCGAGTGGCGCCAGGCCTGGGCGCACGCGCTGCGTTCGCCGTGGCTGTCCTGGCTCACGCCCGAGGCCGTGGTCGCACTGCGCCAGGCCGATGGCGAGCGCTCGCTCTGGTGGAACGGTGCCCGCCTGGATGGGCCCGTGCCCAAGGCGCCTGTGCGGTTTCAGGCGGTCGAACTGCCCGAATCCCTGCTGCTCACGCGCACGCTCACACTCCCGGCGGTGATGGCGCGGGCCGACCTGGCCAGCGCCCTTGCGCTGCAGGCGCAGGCGCTGAGCCCCTTCCCGGCCGATGACCTGGTCTGGGGCTGGCGCCTGCGCGCGGGCCACGCGTCGACGCGCCAGGCCGATCTGGTGCTCGCTTCGCGCCGTCAGATCGCCGGCCATCTCCAGGGCCATGCAGCGGCACAATCCACCGGCTCCGCGCCCGAGGTCTGGGCGCTGCTGCCCGCCGCGGGCGCACCACTGGTGCTGCCCGGTTATGGCGAGGGCGCGCGCCGCGCCTGGGCCGTGCGCGGGCGCTGGCTGCGCGGCGCCCTGCTGGCGCTGGCGCTGGCGCTGCTCGCGGCCATCGCACTCACGCCCACGCTGCAGTTGCGCGCGCGCGCCCTGGAGGCCGTGCGCGCCTACGATGAAGTGGCCCGCGCCACGCCGGCCCTGGTGCAGCAGCGTGAGCAACTGCTGCGCACGGCCGACAAGCTGGGCACGCTCTCCGGCCAGCTCGCGGCCCGCATCGAGCCCCTGCGCGTGCTCGACCGCCTGACCGCGGCGCTGCCCGACGACGCCGCGCTGCAGGGCTTGAGCCTCAAGGGCAACAAGGTCACGATCACCGGCTTGGCCAACAATTCCTCCGCGCTCATGCAGGTGCTCGGCCAGTTGTCCGGCGTGCGTGACGTGCGCGCGCCCAGCGCCGCCACGCGCACGGGCGGAGCCAACTCCAGGGAGAACTTCGTCATCGAATTCACGCTGGAGCCGCAGGAATTCGGCGTCGCCACGGCCGCGCCCGCGGGCAAGGCCACGCCATGAACGCGAGCACCCTGCGCCGCGCCCTGCTGATCGGGCTCACCCTCGCCCTCGCTGCGCTGCCGCTGGCCGCCGGCGCCTGGTACGTGCTGCGCAAGCACGTCTGGGCGCAGGAGCAGCTCGACCAGCTCGCGCCGCGCTACGCCCGCCTCGTCGGCATGCAGCAGCAAGGCGCCGAGCTGCAGGCCGCCAGCGAGCAGGCCGCCGCTCTTCGTGCGCGCACCATCTACCCGGTGGCGCAGGACGAGGCCCAGACCGGCAATCAGATGCAGCAGAAGGTGCGCGACATCTTCAGCGCGGCGGGCCTGCAGGTCATCAGCAGCCAGGTGCTGCCCGCCAAGGAGGACAAGGGCTTCGACCGCGTGACCCTGAGCCTGCGCGCCGAAGGCGAGCAGCTCGCCGTGCAGACCGCGCTCGCGGTGCTCGGCCAGCAGCAGCCCGTCATCTTCATCGACGAGCTGAACATCCAGGTGCAGGGCGCGCTCACCAACCTCAATCCCAGGTTCGCGCCCCGGCTCGTCGCGCAATTCACGCTGAGCGTGCTGCGGGAGCGCCCATGACCACCCTGAAGAAACACGCGCTGCCCGTGCTCGCCGCGCTCAACGTGGCGCTGGCGCTGGTGCTGGCCGCGCTCTGGCTGGGCACCGACGGCCGCTTGCGCCACGTGCACTGGCAGCGCCCCGCGCCGCAGACGAGCGACTACGCCGCGCTCGTGCCGCAGCTGCCGGGCGTGGCACCTGCAGACACCGGCCCGTTCATCGGCCTGCTCGAGCGCCCGCTGTTTTCTCCCACGCGCCGCCCGCCGCCGCCCGCTTCGTCCAAGGATCGGGAGCAAGGCCCCGACAGCGGCCTGGGCGAACTCTCGGGCATCATCGAAGGGCAGGGCGCGGGGGGCGCCATCGTGCAGATCGGCGGCAAGGCCCGGCGCGTGCAGTTGCATGAAAGCGTCGAGGGCTGGACGCTCTCGGCCGTGAAGGAGCGCAGCGCCACCTTCACGCGTGCCGGCCAGTCGCGCGTGCTGCAGCTGCCGCGCGCCAAATTGCAAAATGGCCCGGCCCTGCCGCCGCCCGCCGCCAGTGCGCCGCCCGTCGCAGCCCCTCCCGCGGCACCCGTTCCGGCTGCCGCGGCGCCTGCGCCATTGGCAGCCGCGCCCGCACCCGCCAAGGCAGCGCCAGCGGCCAAGCCCGTCCCCGTTTTTGGCGGCAGCATCAAATAGCCATGCACGCCGCAACATGGGCGGCCCGGGCCGCCGCTTCAACCTCTTTCACGTCAAGGTGAGCATCCATCCATGACTTCCCGTCGACACATCACCACCGCGCTGGCCTTCGTGGCCGCTCTGACCGCTTGCGCGCAGCAGCCCATGCAACCGGCCGATGCCGTGCCCGTCGGGCAGGCCTCCGCGCCCGTGCCCGCCCAGCCCCATGCATCGGCACCCGCCGCCGAGTCCGCCGCTGCTGCGGCGCCGCAGGGCGACGCGAACGAAGCGCCCCAGGCCAAGGCCCGCACCATGGCCGGCAACGATCAGGTCATCGCGCCCACCCAGCCCGTGCCCGCCGTCACCGGCACGCCCATGAGCTTCAACTTCGAGGAAGCCCCCGTCGCCGAAGTCGTGCGCGCCATCCTCGGCGACGTGCTCAAGCAGCCCTACGTGCTGCACCCGCCGCTCGCGGGCACCGTCACGCTGTCGTCGCGCAACCCCATCGCGCCCGACCAGGCGCTGTTCCTGCTCGAAAGCGCGCTGCAGGCCAACGGCCTGCTCATGGTGCGCGACGCGCGTGGCACCTACCACGTCGGTCGCGCCGACGCGCTGCGCAACATTGGCGCCGCCGTGCGCCAGGTGGGCAACGGCGCGCCGCTGGCGCCCGGCTACGGCGCCATCGTCGTGCCGCTGCAGTACATCGGCGCCAATGAAATGGCCACCATCCTGCGCCCGCTCGCGCCGCCCGAAGCCATCGTGCGCGTCGATACCGTGCGCAACCTGCTCGTGCTCGTGGGCACGCGCAGCCAGGCCGAAGGCTGGCTCGACCTCGTGCACACCTTCGACGTGAACCTGCTCAAGGGCATGTCCGTGGGCCTGTTCCCGCTCAAGCACGCCAGCATCCGCGAGGTGGAAGCGGCGCTGCGCCTCGTGAGCGGCCAGCCCCAGCCCGCGGCGGGCGCCGCCACGGGCGCGGCCACCGCCGCCACCGCGCCCGGCGCGCGCACCCAGGCCGGCACGGGCGCGGCCGCGGCCGCGGCCGCCGCGCTCGGCGAGGCCAACCCCTTGTTCGGTGCGCTGCGCGTCATGCCCATCGAGCGGCTCAACGCCATCCTCGTCGTCACCCCGCGCGCCGCCTACCTCGAAGAAGCGCGCCGCTGGATCGAGAAGTTCGACCAGCCTGGCAACGGCGGCGGCGAAGCCAGCCTGCACATCTACAAGGTGCAGAACGGCAGCGCTCAGCACCTCGCCAGCGTGCTCTCGGGCATTTTCGGCACTGGCCAGCCCGCCGCCGCGCCCGTGGCCAACAGCGGCGTGGCGCCGGGCCTGGGCAGCGGCATGGCCACATCATTCGGCCAGCAGCAGCCCCTGGGCGGCAGCACCGGTTATGGCAGTGCCGGATACGGCGGTTCCGGCGGCTTCAATGCCCCGCTGGGCGCCAACGCGGGCCGCTCGGGCCTGGGCGGCTTCGGCGCCGCGCCGCGCCCCGGCCAGAACGCGGGGCAGGGCGCCGTGGCCACGGAACTCGGCGGCATCCGCGTGATGCCCGACACGCAGAACAACTCCATCCTCGTGTGGAGCACCGGCGTGGAATTCGGCAAGATCGAAGCCACGCTCAAGCGCCTGGACGTGCCGCCCACCCAGGTGCTGATCGAGGCCAGCATCATCGAAGTCACGCTCAGCGACGACCTCAAATACGGCCTGCAGTGGGCCTTTTCCGACACCCACCGGCGCGGCCCCGGCACCGGCGTGGTCGGCGCGCTGGCCACGGGCGCCACGGGCGGCTTTTCCTATACCCTGAAGGACACGCTGGGCAACATGCGCGTCACGCTCAACGCGCTCGCGGCCAAGTCGCTCATCAAGGTCATCTCCAGCCCCTCGCTCATGGTGCTGGACAACCAGGTGGCCACCATCGCCGTCGGCACGCAGCAACCCGTGCGCACCGGCGAGACCACCAACCCCAGCATCGTCGGCAACCAGACCACCACCACCTACCAGTACAAGGACACCGGCGTGCAATTGCAGGTGCAGCCCTCGGTCAATTCGGGCGACCTCGTCACCATGGACATCATGCAGTCCGTCACCGACGTGGGCGACGAAGACACCGTCACCGGCCAGCGCGCCTTCCTGCAGCGCCAGATCAGCTCCAAGGTGGCCGTGCGCTCGGGCGAGGCCATCGTGCTCGGCGGCCTTATCAAGGACAACGCCACCAGCGGCCGCTCGGGCGTGCCGCTGCTCAGCTCCATCCCCATCGTCGGCGGTCTCTTCGGCACCACCGCCACCACCAGCGGCCGCACCGAGCTGCTCGTCGTCATCACCCCGCGCGTGGTGCGCACCGACCCCGAAATCCGCCAGGCCAGCGAAGAGCTGCGCGAGCGCCTCAAGGGCCTGAAGCTCATGGAACTGCAGGGCCGTGAGCCGGCCGCGCAGCCATGAGGCCTTCGCGGCCAAGGCCGCTCCCACAGAAAAGGCAGGAGGGCTGTGTGTGTAGGAGCGGCTTCAGCCGCGAATGCCGCGAAGGCCCCGAATCCCCCCGCCTCCGCGAACTTTCCCCCACCCTCGGGACACGAACCCGCCGCGCTGCAAAATCCCATTTCTTCATTCACCCAGAATCGAACAATGAAACCCCTGCTCCCCCATCTTTCCCGCCCCCTGCTCCTGGCCGCTGCGGCGCTCGCGCTGGCCGGTTGCGCCAGTCTCGGCCCCGCCACGCCCGAACGCACCGTGCAGGAACGCGCCACCACCTTCTGGCAGGCGCGCCTCAAGGGCGACCTGCCCGCCGCCTACGCCCTGCTCACCCCGGCCTACCGCGGCCTGCGCAGCCAGGACGACTACGCCAGGGCCAACGGCAAGCAGGTGACGATCGAGAAGGTCAAGGTCACCAAGGTCAGTTGCGAGAAAGACAAATGCCTGGCCACCCTCGCGATGACCAGCAAGCCCATGATCCCCGGCATGACCCTGCCCGAGATCACCAACTACATGGACGACACCTGGGTGCTGGACGATGGTCAATGGTGGCGCTTCCAGGCGCCCTGAGGTGTGGTTTTTGTGATGCAAGCCGTGTCGCAATCTCACGATTTTGCCCCGCTTGCCCTGTTCGAAACCCCCCGCTGCCGGTATAGTACCGGACGCGATTGCGCACTGAGCGGTGAACGCTTTTGGGCCGCCAAGTGTTGTTTTTTTGGCAACTTGCAACCGCGGTGGAGTCGATGCAGCGGGGTCTGATGAGGACTGTGCTAGCATTTCCCAGCGTAATCAATCGTGGTAGTTGCGCTTATTTTTTTTAACGGAGTTAACGCATGAAAAAGAATGTTTTGGCACTGAGCATCGCTGCCATGATTGGCGGTTTTGCCGGCGTCGCCCAAGCTGCGGTCATCAATGCGGCCAACGTGGCGGCTGATGGCGGCAACATGGGCACGAACGTGGCCACCGCGCCCGGCGTGGTGGGGGCCGCGGCGGCCCTCGCGACCGATCTGGAAATCAATCCCAATCACATCGGTCACATGCTGGTGGTGCCCTACTACACGGCGCAAAACGGCAACATGACTGTGCTGCACCTGAGCAACACTGATCGTTCCAACGGCAAGGCGGTGAAGATCCGCTTCCGTGGCGCCGCCAATTCCGACGACGTCAAGGACTTCCAGATTTTCCTGTCGCCCGGCGACATCTGGACCGGTGCCATCGCCCAAGGCGCCAACAACGTGGCCACGCTGTATTCATCCGACAACACCTGCACGGTGCCCCAGATCCCTACAGCCGGTACCGATTTCTCGACCGCCCGCCTGCCCACCACCGACAACGGCAACGGCACGCGCGAAGGTTACATCGAGATTTTCAACATGGCCGACATTCCCTCGGTCGCGCTGTACAAGGCCGACGGCACCGCCGGTGCTGGCACTGCCAATTCGCTGCTTTACACAGCCATTAAGCACGTGAACGGCGTGGCGCCCTGCTCGGTGGCGTCTTCCACCGCGCGCACGACGCTCAACAAGCTGGCCATCACCAACTTCCAGGCCGCCGCCGATGCGGCAGCCGTGGGCTTTGGTTCCGCCACCACCGGCCTGTCGGCTGACTGGTACATCCTGAACCTGAACCAGTCCACCAACTACTCGGGCGCCGCCACAGCGGTGGAAGCGCGTGTGGGCGGCGTGCCGGGCGCAGCCAACTTCGTGCACTTCCCGCAGGCGAGCACCGACGCGGCTTTGGTCACGTCGGCGACGTTCTTTGCCACTGCTTTCAAGTCGGCAGACAGCTACACGGCCGATCCGCTGCTGCGCAAGAACGTCATTGATGGCGCCAATGTCAACACGTTGACTGGCCCGGCGGTCGCGCCCCTGTACGTGGACTTCCCCGACATGTCGACCCCGTATGTCACGGCCATGGCGGGTAATGCTACCGACGCCAACAAGCCCAAGGTGCAGGCTGCCATCCTCACCAACGCCTTGGCGCGTACCTCGGTGTCCAACCAGTACGCACTGGATGCCGGCATCAACGCCGCGACCGACTGGGTGATGTCCATGCCCACGCGCCGTTACAGTGTGGCTGCCAACTACAAGGCGGTCATGACGGCTGCTGCTTATCGCCTGTTCTCCGGCATTGATGTGCCGGCGACGTCGGATGTGGCGCCTGCTCTCGCTGCGTCGGCACCGGGCTGGTTCACGGCGGCCAATACCACGGTGGATACCCGCGGCAACATCTGCGCGATCACCAGTGGCCCGATGCAATTCTTCGACCGCGAAGAGCAGACCCCGGGCGTCACCCTGACCCCGATCTTCTCGCCTGCGGTGGTCGATGTCTCGACGCCGGTCATCTGCGGTGAATCGCAAGTGCTGTCGTTCTCCACCACCTCGGTGCTGGGCTCCAGCCCGCTGCTGACCGGTCTGTCCACGACGGCTCCGTACGTCAACGGCTGGGCTTGGATCAACACCTCCAACCCGCAAGCCACTGCAGCTGCTACCAACATGACCAACGCCGCTCCTGCCGGCGCTGGCGTGGCGGTCGGTGCAACTACGAACGTGGGCTTGCCGATCGTCGGCGATGCCTTCATCAAGGTGAACAACGCTTCTGCGGCCAATGGCTTCACCAGCACGTTCGGCATCACCTGGACGCACCGCTACAACCAGTAATCGGTTGAACTTTTCGCAGCGATGCGAAACTGAAAAAGGCGGGTTTACCCGCCTTTTTTTTGTGCGCTTGCGGCCGCGAACAAAGCGCTTTCCTTGTGGGAGCGGGGTCCGCCGCGGACCGCCCACCCGGCGGGAGCCCCCCCCCACCCGATGGGTTTTTTGAGCCCCGGCGGGGG
>JAJPEQ010000001.1 GCA_021166775.1 Comamonas sp.
ATGACGACTGACGCACTACGTCAGCCATCGCAAAACTCTGGTCCCAGTAGCTCAGTTGCGGCAGGTTGATCCCCACCTGCCCGACCGAGCCCGCCACCTGCACAGGCGGCTTGCCAGCTGCAGCTTCGTCAGAACCGCCGCTGGGGTCAGCACCCGGCGCGGGGTTTGTCGCGCCCGCGCCAGACCCGCCTGAATTGCCTGATGGCCGCGCCGAAGATCCCCCCGACACCCCCTCCGCAGGGCTCCCGGGGGACCCGCTAGGCGGGCTGGTGGTTGGCCCTGCAGACAGGCCCGGACCAGCGGGCACAGTGGCAGAAGCGCTGCCTGACGGGGGGAGCGACGGGGTGGCATCAGCCGTCAGGACGGGGCTGGTGGAAGGCGCAAGCGCCACATCGTCCGCGCTGCCGCCGCCGCACGCGGCAAGCAGCATTGCAATGGCCGTGGATGTGATAAGCGCTCTGAGACCGGTGCGAATCGGAGCGAGGAATGCGGCGGCGGTGTGATCATCTGCCGGTCGCCGATCACCGATAAAAATCGCTGTCTTGGCGGGGTTGGATAACGTCGCTACAGTCATCTGACTTCCTTCAACAAGTAAACGGCATGCGGCGGCTTCACTATGGATGTGCAACATAGGATTGACCGGTACGGCAGCCGCTGCGAGACAGAACGGCGCGGGGAATCGCTCCCCAAGGTTTTCGGCTGGAGTTGGTATTCTATTAGTCCGAATGGACTATTGCCTTAAAAATATTTCTTATGGAATGGCGCGGCGATAGTATTTTCATGCTGGCTGCCGCTGAATTGCATCCGTCCAAACACCCGCACGGAGCGATGGCACGACGGTGCATGCAAGAAGTTGCTGAACCCGAGCGGCGGACAGCGCCCACTGCAAGGCCGTTAAACGGAAAGCAGGGGCTGGGAGGGAGCAGCGCTCCGCAGGAGGAGTCGCGTGTCAGTGGACGGCACACCGCCCATGGATGACCAGACAGCGCGATGGCGCTCATTCAGGCATAACCATAGCCGTAGCCATAGCCGCGGCGCACCTCGGCATCGGCCTTGTTGAGCACGACGCCGAGGAATCGGTCGGCGGGGATGTGGCGCAGGCTTTCCTCGATTTCCTGCTTGGTGCTATCGCCGTTACCGACCACGAGCAATACCGCATCCATGCTCGGGAGCACGGCCATGACGTCGTCGCCCGCCATCACCGGGGGCAGATCGAAGATGACCAAGCGGTCGTCATAGCGCTCGCGCAGGTCAGCGATCAGTGATCGCACCCGCGCCGACGACAGAACCTCGGCCGCGCGCGGCACGGGGTCGTTGGTCGGCACCACCACGAGGCGTGGCAGATCGGGGTTGATCATGGCCTGCGCCACCTCGGCCCGGCCCGCCAGCACATCGCTTAGCGAAGGGGTCTTGCGCATGCCGAGGTACTCGCCCACGCGAGGCCGACGCAGGTCGAAATCAACCAGCATGGCGGTGCGCTGGGTGTGATGCGCGACGCTGATCGCGAGATTGATGGCGGTAACCGTTTTGCCCGAACCGACCGTGGGTGACGTGATGGCCAGCGTGCGCCAGCCCTTTTCACTCATCTTCTGCAACACTTGCGTGCGCAGCACGTCGTAGGCCCAGTTGTCCGGGCTGGTCTTCTCGAAGGCGACGATGCGATTGCGTTCGAGGTGGTCCTTGTCGAGCCGAACGACCTCGGTGCGCGTGTAGCTGACCTCGATCGGCCCTTCGGCTGGCGCTTCAAGCCTCGGCGCAGGCGTCGCCGCCGAAACCGGTGTGTACGCCGGTGGCTCATGGGAATGCTGTGTCAACGCTGGGTTGCCAGCAGACTGGGCGCGGGCCTTCTCCAGGGCTTGTTTGATGCGTTCCATGGACAGACAGACTCAGGAGAGCCGCAAGAGAATCTTGAATGCCAGCGTATCCAGCGGCATGTACAAGAAGTGGACGGCGACAAGGGCAAGCATCAGCGCCAATACCGTGGTCACGCCCGCGCGCACCAAGAGCTGGCGGCGACGCGCATGCTCTCGCGCAATGGTGATGTAGGGCACGACGACGAGCGGGCGCTGGCCGACGACGGCCATGAGCGCGCCGACGCCGCGCACCGTGCCACGCAAGGTTTCGAGCAGCATCACCGCCCCTGCCGCAGCGACGGCGGCCAGAATCAGACCGAGCGCGATCATCTTGCGGCGGTTGGGTTTGATGGGGCGATCGGGCGCGATGGGTGGCTCCAGCAAGGTGAAGCGCTCGGCCTTTTGTTCACCTTCGAGGTTTTCAGCCACCTGGGCATTCATCTGCTTGGCACGGATTTCTTCATACTTGCGCTGCGCCGTTTCATGGTCGCGCATCAGTGCCGCCAGGCCGCGCTCGACCTGCGGTGCCTTGAGCATCTGGTTTTCCGCCTCGCGCAGGCGCGCCTGCAGCTGCCCCTGCTCGGCACGCAGCGCACCCATGCGCGAGCGCGCCGCAGCCATCCGCGATTCAATCTTGGCCACCACCATCTGCGCCGCCGCGACGCTGGGCGCGACGGGCAGCCCCGCACCGGCACCATTTCCCGCCGCGGAAGGCGCGGGCGGTTGTTTGGCCGCATCGGCGATGGCTTTTTCAAGCGCGGCAATGCGGCGCTTGGCGGTTCGTACGTCGGGGTAGTTGTCAGTATAGATTTCCTGCATTTGCGCCAGTTGTCCACGCAGCTTCTGCAGTTCCGCTCTGTTCATATCGACCATGTCGGCTTCGGAGGACCCACCTCCCACGGCCGCGGCGGCACTGGCCACCGCGGCCTTGGCGCTGGCAAGCTCCACGTCAAGCGAACGGGCTTCTTCCTCGGCAGCGCTGTAATCGCGCTGGGACGTTCGCAGATCCGATTCGAGCCGCTGTATCGCGTTCAGGCTCAACGCGCTGTTTTGCGGCAGTGCGGCGCCGTTCTCCTGCTTGTAGGCGGCGATCCGGCCTTCCAGCGTATTGAGGTCGTTACGAAGTTTGTTGGCCTCTTGCGTGAGAAATTCGGTGGTCTGCGTGGCACGCTCGGTGCGCACCTTGACGTTCTCGTTGAGAAACAGCGTCACCAATTCGTTGGCCACGCGCTGCGCGACGTCGGGGTGGCGGTCTTCGAACGAGACCTTGAAGGCAATCGTCGCCGAGCCGCGCTGTCCCTGCACGTTGGCGTTCACAAGCTGCACCTCGATGAGGTCTCGCATCTTGTCGACCTGCTCGGAAGGTGTGAAGGTGAGCGAGCGGTCCTCGAACAACTTGTATTTGTCGATGATGCGCAGAAGGTTCTCGCGCGTCATCACGCGCTGCTTGATGATCTGGATGCGTTCGTCGGCAAAACTCGTCACCGTGGCCTGCACCAAGTCGGTCGGGATCTGCTGCGACTCGACCATGATGGTGCCGGTGGACTGGTACACCGGTGACACCAACAGGGCCACCGCAATCGCTGCTGCCGACACTGTGATGAACGTGGCGACGATGAGCAACAGATGGCGCCGAACGATGGCGATGTAGTCGCGCAACGACGGCTGATAGTCTTCTTGTGACATGCGCAGAAAAAAAGCGCGACTTCCGATCGCGGAACGTCAGAAGTCGGGATGGGAATAGGTGAAGACGAGGCCGGCGATGGTGGAGCCTGCGCGTGTGGGCAAGGCTATCGCATCGTGGCTGGCGCGCACGCGACGCACTTGCAACGACACGCGCCATAGCGGGGTGAGTTCGGAGGACAGGCGCACACCCAGTTCGCGGGTGGCGTCGGTTTGCAATCCCTTGGTGCGGTTGTAGGAGGCATCCAGCGCGATGCGTGTGAATTCGGTCAGCGCGTATTCAACGCTCGCACGCACTTGCTGGTTCGGAGAAAACGTGCCACGCAGGCTGTCGGTCACGGGTTGGCGGGCAAACGAGAGCGCGGTGCTCCAGCGCGCCCCCTTGTACGCCAACTGCCCCGACGCAGTGGCGGCGGTGTTGCCCGTGATTGCGCCGTAATGGGCGGCGCCGACACGCACGTCCCACGACCAAGGGTCATCGGGTGCTACGTAGCGCGTGCCCACCGCAAGACCGCGCATCGTCGAGCTCATTCCCCCCTGCACGCCCGCACCTGGCGCCAGGCTGTCCGCGCGAAAGTTCGACAAGCTGCCTGCCAGATAGATGTCACGTCCGGTCTGGATGGCTCGGCTGAACTCAGCATTGGCGCCATACTGCCTGCCGTTGGGTACGGTCTCTGTGGAGTAGCGATTCCAACTGGCGGAGAGCCCCCCGCTCAGCGTATGGATCTCATCAATCTGATGCGCCACAAAACCTTCAATGTTGCGCGTGGTGCGCGTACCGTCGGTGCTGAGCTGGCCGGTTTCCTGCAGCAGCACGTCACGCAGCGCGGACTGGTCGATACCGCCCCGCAGACTATAAATTGTGTTCTCTTCGGTGTGCAGCCACTCACCGCGTACGCTACCGTCTCGGCGGTCACGACTGAGCGCGGTATTGCTGCTCTGCTCCAGCGTGGCACCAATCTTGAGCGTGAGATCGTCCTGTCCATCACGCCGCAACAATGTGTAGGCCGGGCTCACACGCCACCGGGTCACACCGCCTGCAGGCGTCGGACTCAACCCCGGATTGGAGTCATGCTCCAAACCAGTCGATACTTCGACATTTTGCTGGTAAAGCGATTGCGCTTGCAGCGGCAACAGCGGCCATGCCAAGAATGCCGCTCCCGCGGCAAAAACCAGAGGTCGCAGCGTAATCACGGCACGAGGATGGTGTCACCGGCCTGCAACACCACATTGGTCTGAAGCTTGTCACCCTTGATCAGGTCGTTGTAGCGCACGTCCATCACCGCCCGCTTACCACCGCCCAGTTCACGCAACACTCGGACCGCATTGCCATCGGCGAAGCGATCGAGTCCACCCACGAGACTCAGCGCCTGCAGCACCGTGGTCGAATCAGTGATCAAGGGAACCACACCCGGCTTCACCACCTTGCCAACGACATAAACCACATTGCCTTCCGCAGCCGCCACTGCAACGGTGACAATGGGATCCGGCATGAAGGGCTTGAGTCGCTCGACGATCTGCTTTTCAACCGTGTCGGTATCAAGCCCGGCAACCACGATACGCCCCACGAGCGGCAGCGTGATGCTGCCATCGGGCAGGACGCGCACATCGCGCTGCAGCGCAGTATCTCGCCAGACCGAGACCTGGAGCCGATCTGCCGGGCGCAACGTGTACGGTGCAAGAGCCTGCGCCCACGCGGAAACGCCCCAAGGCACCACGAGGGCCAAAGCAAGCAACAAGAGCCTGATAGGTGAAACGAAGTTCATGATGTGAATGCCTTGGGCCTGAAAATGAACCGGCGCAAACAATGGCGCACGCACCGTGACGGCAGAAAAAAAGGGGCGAAGCGCCCCTCATGATACTGGCAACCCGCCGGGTTTCAAGCGGCCAGTTCGTCAGCGCCTGTTTCATTGGCGGCCTTGCGCTTGCGCAACACCCCCGCGCCCAGCAAGGCTGAACCAAAGAGCAGTGCAGCCCCAGGCAGCGGCACAGCGCTGACGCTGACCGCATCGATACCGCCGCCCAAGGTATCGCTGGTTCCCGAAGCGGTGAACTTCAAGGTGGACGCGATCGAATCCGCGACGACGTTGAAGGTGTAGATGACCCAGTTGTTTCCAGAGGGCCCGCCCGTACCGGTGAATGGCGAACCTGGAAGAGCGGTGCCGTTCCACGTGACTGCGATGGGGTTGGTGCTCGCCGGCTGGTTCATGCGCGGCGAATAGGCGAAAGTGATCTGGTAGGCCTGCCCAATCACGGTGTTGAGAGTCTGCCATATGCTCATGTTGCCTATGTCGGAATCGAGTTCGACGTAGTTGTTGCCATCGTATGCAGCACCTACGACGTTGTTGCGCACTTCAACCTTTTTGTCGCCGTCGATCGTCCAGCCGTACAGGTCGTCCGTCCAGATATAAGTACCACTGGCAACGACCGGATCTTCGAACGAACCGTTGACCACGATGTTGCTGGCCTGCGCCGCACCCGCGAAAGCCAGTGCGCCAACAACTGCCGCACCATAGATCAATTTGCTGAATTTCATGCTTCTCTCCCAAAAAGGATCATGTATCTACTTACAGTTTTCGGCGACTCGAAAAACCTACGAAACCCACCAAGGCAGCACCAAACATCCACAAGGCGCCCGGCAGCGGAACCGCCGAGACCTTGGTCGTAATGGACTCCCAGCCCGACGCGGTTTTCTGAATTTGCAGCACGTACTGCCCTTGTGGCAGCGAATAGTGGAAGTTCTGCCCGACAGTGAGGTAAGGCACTGTTTCCGTCAATGCGCCCTGTGAGACCCCCATGCCGGGGGAACCTATCGCGGCAATCTGAGCCGCCCCCAATGCAGGGTTGGTGTCTTGCCAGAGGTAGTAGCGTACTGGCACGGTTTCGTTGCTGGTACCACCGAGCACGAAGGTGGTCAGCGAATTGAAGGCGTTGGCGACCAGTTCGTAAAAGTAATTGGCGCTGTAGGGCTGGCTGTTGGGCTGGCCGCTTTCGTCGCGGTTGCTGGCAACGGTGTGGATGACGAACGAATCGCCATTGACGACATCGTAGGTGCCGAGAACGTCTCCGGGCGTGAGTTGCACGGGCGCGGCAACCACCGCACCGGCAAACGCCAGCATGGCAACGGCAACAAAGGACTGAACAGCTTTGGTGAGCACAGAAAATACCAACGAATGCAAAAGAATCTGAAACTGGATTGAAGGCTACAGCCACACCCCCGGCGCAGCAATGGCCCGTTAGGACTAGAAAGGAAAGCGGCAAGATGGCGGCTGCCGGAGCCCGCCAGACGAAAACTGCCTGGTTTCGCCTTCAGTAGGCGTTCTTGCCCGTGAAAGCGCGGAAGGTGCGCAGCAAGATGGAAAAATCGAGCCACAACGACCAGTTGTTGATGTACTCGATGTCGGACTGCACGCGCTGAACCATCTCGTTGATGTCGCGCGTCTCGCCTCGGTAGCCGCGCACCTGTGCCAAACCCGTGATGCCCGGTTTGATGTTGTGGCGTGCAAAGTACTGCTGGATGCGCTTGGAGTACTCATGGTCGTGCTGCACCGCGTGCGGCCGCGGGCCGACGAGCGACATCTCTCCGCGCAGCACGTTGAAGATCTGCGGCAATTCATCGAGACTGGTACGCCGGATGAACGCGCCAACACGGGTCACGCGTGGGTCATGTTCGGTGGCCTGCCGCACCACGGTGTCTTCAGCGGGCTGGACGGCCATGCTGCGGAATTTCCAGATGCGAAACACCTTCCCGTTCCACCCCATGCGCGATTGCCGGAAGAAGACGGGGCCGGGACTGTCCAGCTTGATGGCCAGCGCCACCAGCGCCAGCACGGGCGAGACGAGCACCAGAATGAGCGAGGCGAGCACCATGTCCTCAATCGACTTGACCAGTCGCCGGGTGCCGGTGAGCGGTGTTTCCGACAGCGTGAGCACGGGCACCCCGGCGATCTCGCGTACGCTGTGGTTGATGAGCCGCAGCGAGAAGATGTCGGGCACCCAGTGAATCGCGACGTGCTGGTCGAGCAGCTTGAAATACAGGTCTTCGACTACAACCGAGGCATGCAGCGGTATCGCAAAGTAGACCGTGCGCACGTCGTGCTGCGTAATGAGCGCCAGCAAATCGGTCAGCGACCCCAGCACCGGGGGAAGGCCGTCGGCGCGAGTCGAATCCGCGCCATCGTCTTCAGACAGTGCCACGCAGCCAACCACATGTTCGGAGAGCCAGGGGTTGTGCGCGATCCTCTGATTGAGGTAGGAGGCGAGCTGGCTGGTGCCGATGATGATCACGTTGTCGACCTCCACCGCGTGCCGCACGAAATATTTTTGCAGCGAGCGCACGACGAGGTGCAGCAAGAGTTGGGCAAACAAGCCGAGCACGTACAGCTGCGCGATCAGGCGACGCGAAAAGACGTCTGTCTGCTTGGTGAGGAAGCCCAGCATCAGCAGCACCGCAAACGCCAGGCTCCACGCCTGCGCCAGCCGCGCGGCCTTGCCGGTGAAGTTGGAGTTGGTGCGGTAGATCGCAAACCGGTCGTACAACAGGCCCATGATTGCCAGCAGCAGCATCACCATGACCGTGTAGTGCGCGCTGAGCACGCCGATCTGGCGCTGGATCAGCACATAGGCAATGGCCAGCACCGCCACGCCGTCGAGCGCCGCCTGAAAGGCGTTGCTGAAATTGCCCCGGCGCTGCAGCACCGAGCGCGACGAACCACCGAGGTCGCTCATCGTGCTCCAAGTGCCATCAGCAGATCGGCCAGCGCGGCTTTGGCCTCACGCTCCAACTGGCTTGCACATGCCGACGTCAGAGACGTGAGCGCCTGCGCGCCGGACTCCGGCTCGCTTTGCGCCGCGGGATCGAATACCGGCGCCAGCAAGGCTGCAGCCTGCCACATGCAGGCCAGCAGTGGCTGAACCGGATCGGAAGCAACTCGTTGCTGACGCCAGACATCGAGCACCGTCGTGATTGTCGACGGCATGCCCAGTTCGCGTGCCAGCCGCCCCGTGATCGGCGCCGCGTGGTGGTCGAGCAAATCCTGCAGGGTATCCTGCCTGGACGGATCCGCATAGGTGGGATAGTGGCGCGCGCGTTGCAACAGGTAGAACGTGCCCAGGTCTGACACGAGCGCGCACAGACCGGCTTCGTCCGCATTCACCCCCGCATGTCCTGGCGCCAACAACCGCGCCAGCACGGACAACCGCACCGAGCGCTGCCACGCCTCGTCAGCGATGGCTTGCATATGCGGCTGATCCGCAAGCGCGCGCATTTGCGCGATCGCCACCGCCATGGCGGCCGTGCGCACCATGTTGAAACCCACGCGCCGCACAGCCTGCTCGACTGTGAAGATTTCCAACCCGGTCGGATTGAACGTGGCGCAATTGGCCAGTCTCAGCAGTCGTGCCGTGACCAGGGGCTCGGCACTCACGAGCGTCGTGACGCGCGCCACCGGCGCATCGGGGTCGTCCAGCACCTGCCTGAGCGCGGTGAGCACCTTCAGCCCAGTGGGGAACTGCGCATCGCCGGCAAGCAGATCACGCTCAACCGCGACTAGAAAACCGTGGTGGCTGTACATTGAAGATACGTCATGCGACGATACAGACAGACGCCATAAACCTTCATTATCGCCCAGACTGGGGGGAAAAAAACATGGCGGGCATGGCCGGATGGGCTATTGCGCCGCGCCTGCCGGACGTTAGCATCCGCGCACGGCCGGTTCCCAAAATTCACATGCTTGAAGCGCTCCCCACCCACTTCGAATATCTCGGCAACGCGCAGGATTACGCCGCTGACATCCACGAGATTTTTAGTAGCGCGCCACTGTTTGAACCGCTCGATCTCGCGGAAACCACGCTGCTATGCAATTTCATGGCAGTCTATTCAGCGCACAAGAACACCACGCTGCTGCACCAGGATGAGTCACCGGCCTACATGATCATCCTGCTCACGGGTGCCGCAAAGGCGCTGCGCACCATGCCTGACGGCAAGCACACCTGGTTGCACGACCTTGAACCTGGCGACACGTTCGGCGAACTGGCCATGCTGGACAACCAGCCGCTGCGGGCCACCTGCGTGAGCACCAAGCCCGTCGATTTCGTCGTGCTCTCGCGCGACGCGTTCCGGGACGTGCTGCTCACGCTGCCGCGCCTGGGAAGCAAGCTGCTCATGCTGTTCCTGCGCGTGGCTTCCGAGCGCCTGCAGCTGACGGAAGCTTGGCTGCCCGCATCTGACTGATGCCTTCAACCAGTTTGGTCCCAATGGAGCGCCAAGCTCAAGATTCCAGAGGCATAGCGCATGTTCATGCACCCTCCTTGAGGAAATGTTTGAACGTCTTGCGAAATTTCTGCACCTTGGGCGCCACTACGAAAGCGCAATAGCCTTGCTCGGGATGGCTGCGGTAATAGTTCTGGTGATAAGCCTCCGCTGGCCAGAAGCGCACGAGCGGCTGAACCTCAGTGACCACCGGCGCCGGAAAGCGACCTTCAGCATTGAGTTGCCGCACCATGGCTCGCGCCAGATCGCCATGAGCTGCTTCGCCGTAGTACACGCCACTGCGGTACTGCGTGCCTACGTCATTGCCCTGACGGTTGAGCTGCGTCGGGTCATGCGTCGCGAAGAAGACCTCCAGCACCTCGCGCACGCTGATCACGCCAGCATCGAAGCGCAGTTGAACCACTTCAACGCAACCCGTGCCGCCCGTGCAAACCTCCTCGTAGCTCGGAGCGCGCGACAGGTGTCCGTTCGCATACCCACTTTGCAGTGCCATGACGCCACGCACCTGCTCAAACACGGCCTCGGTGCACCAGAAGCACCCACCGCCCAGCGTGATCGTCTCTTGTCCAGCCATGGTCACCTCCGTTCACAAGCATGCCGGCCCCTCGTCTTGGAGCGTAACGACTCGCAAGAACACACCGCGGCTGCATAAAATAGCAGGTTTGCCACACTGTCGTGGCTGGCCTTCGGAGTACCTCATGAACCTGCCCCTGAATACGCTCGCGGACACCAGTGACCGCTTTGAACAGGCGCGCTTCAACATGATCGAGCAGCAGGTTCGCCCCTGGGATGTCTCCGACGAACAGGTGCTGGAACTGATGGAACGTCTGCACCGCGAGGATTTCGTACCGCCGCAGCATCGTGACCTGGCGTTCACCGACATGGAAATTCCCCTGAACGATGACCCCCTGGAGGCGGTCCGCCTGGGGCAGGTCATGCTGGCCCCCCGGGTGGAAGCGCGCATGCTGCAAGATCTGAAAATCAAGCCCGCGGACCGCGTGCTGGAGATCGGCTCCGGTTCGGGTTTCATGGCCGCGATGCTCGCGGGCCTCGCGAGCGAAGTCATCACACTGGAGATCGAGGCACGACTGGCCGAAACGGCACGAACCAATCTCGCCAAGGCCAGCATCACCAACGCGAAGGTACTGCACGCCGATGGATCCCACGAGATCACCGGCGGGCCATTCGACGTCATCGTGCTCAGCGGCTCGGTCGCCCAGGTGCCGCCCGCGCTGCTGAAATTGCTCCCTGACGGCGGACGACTTGGCGCCATCGTCGGTTTCAAGCCCATGATGCGCGCGACCATCATGCAGCGCACCGCAACAGGCTTTGCTTCATCCGAGCCATGGGACGTGGTAACCGCGCGGCTGCGTAATTTTCCGGAACCCTCGCAATTCAAATTCTGAACGCATCCGCATTGCCGTGATATCTCAAATCCGCCCAGCCGACCTGGAGAGTTGGCTGCAGCAGCATCAAGGCGCCCAGCCCGTCGTGCTTGACGTGCGTGAGCCGTGGGAGATCGAAACCGCCCATGTGAAGGCCAGCGGTTTCGAACTGGTGAGCATTCCGATGGCGGCGATTCCCGCGCGTCTGGCCGAACTGCAAAAAAACCGCCCCATCGCCTGCCTGTGCCATCTCGGCGGGCGCAGCATGCAGGTGGCGATGTATCTGGAGCATCACGGTTTCGAGAACGTGGCGAATCTCGCCGGAGGCATCCACGCATGGTCACTTGAACGTGACCCAGCCGTGCCCGTGTACTGAAGCCGCGTCGTCCGCCTCCCTGCCTGCCTTCGGCCGAAAGGCTCGACACCGATACAGCCCCCCCGACCGCCGCGTTCCGCGGAGTCCGGGTCATCGTTTGCCGATGGCCTGCGCGTAACCACAAAAAAGCCCGACTTTTTGAGGGTCGGGCTATCCAGGAACCACAGCTAAGAAGCCAGGTTGGCGGAGACGAAGGGATTCGAACCCTTGATGAGGCTCAACACCCCATACTCCCTTAGCAGGGGAGCACCTTCGGCCACTCGGTCACGTCTCCAGGAACTGCGCATTATGCCCGAGTTCTCGGGCATTTTTCCGTCACGTATCGCTCTGCTGCCTACTGATCCAGGCCGAACGCGCGGTGCAGCGCACGCACCGCAAGCTCGACATATTTCTCGTCGATCACGACCGAGGTCTTGATTTCACTGGTCGAAATCATCTTGATGTTGATGCCTTCCTCGCTGAGCGTGCGAAACATCGTGCTCGCCACACCGACCTGGCTGCGCATGCCGATACCGACGATGCTGACCTTGGCGATTTTGGCGTCGGTCACCAGTTCGTCGGTGCCCAATTCGGGCAATACCTTTTCGCGCAGCAGTGTCGCGGCACGATCGAGGTCCCCACGTGGCACGGTGAAGCTGAAGTCGGTCTTGCCGTCCTTGCTCAAGTTCTGGATGATCACGTCCACGTCGATCCTGGCATCGGCCACGGCGCCAAGGATGCGGTAGGCGACGCCCGGATGATCGGGCACGCCCAGAATAGAAATCTTGGCCTCGTCGCGCGAGAACGCGATGCCGGAGACGATCGCTTTTTCCATTTGCTCATCTTCCTCAAGGGTGATCAAGGTGCCGGACTTGGCTTCCACGTCGATATCGATGTCCCATGGCGTGAAACTCGAGAGCACGCGCAGCGGCACCTTGTACTTGCCCGCGAATTCCACGGAACGAATCTGCAGCACCTTGCTGCCCAGGCTTGCCATTTCCAGCATCTCCTCGAAGCTCAGCGTGTTCAGGCGCCTGGCTTCGGGCACGACGCGCGGATCGGTGGTGTAGACACCGTCGACATCGGTATAGATCAGGCACTCGTGCGCCTTGATGGCCGCCGCAATGGCCACGGCCGAGGTATCGGAGCCGCCACGTCCGAGCGTGGTGATGTTGCGACCCGCGTCGATGCCCTGAAATCCCGTGACGATGACGACCTTGCCCGCATCGAGCTCGGCCTTGATGTGCTTGTCGTCGATCGATTCGATACGGGCCTTGGTATAGCTGCTGTCGGTGCGCACCGGCACCTGCCAACCCGCAAAGCTCACCGCCGCCAAGCCTTCCCCCTGCAACGCGATCGCCAGCAGGGCGGATGAGGCCTGCTCGCCTGTGGCAGCAAGCTGATCGAGCTCGCGGTGGTAGGCATCGCTCGCCTTGCCAGGCCAGATTTCCTTGGCCAGGCCCAGCAAACGGTTGGTTTCGCCACTCATGGCGCTGGGCACCACCACCACCTGGTGGCCGGCGCGCACCCATTTGGCGACGCGCCGCGCCACATTGCGTATGCGCTCGGTGGAGCCCATCGAGGTCCCACCGTATTTATGAACGTACAAGGCCATGAAAGTGTGCGTAAGTCGGCACTGATCACGCGATGTGGCAGCGCCTGCAGTGAAATCAGGGAAGCCTTTGATTGTACCAATCGAGGCTTGGACCATTGCGGCGCACGAAGCCCCGCCCCACCTTGATGTCGATATGGTGGCCGCGCGTGGTGCAAGCGCCGATCTGGGAGAGCAAGGCCTGCAACTGGGCGCTGCTGGGCGTCGTGCCGTGATGCAGCTGCAGCCAGTGACGCAGCACATTGGCTTGCCGCGCCGGGCTCAGCCGCTGCAGCGCCGCGAGAGCCGGCGGGATGCCCACGATCTGCAGATCCGCTTGGGCCAGATCGCGCAGCAGCTCGGACGCTTGCGCCGCATGGCGACTGGAGCGCGCAAAGGTGTCGCGAAACCGGGGAAAGACCCGCTGGAGCACGGGAAGCAGCTGCTGGCGTATGCGGTTACGCGTGTAGCGCTCATCCTGATTGCTCGGATCCTCCACCCACGAAACCCCTTGCGCACTCAGCCACGCACGCACCTCGCTGCCCGCCACCCTCAGGAGGGGGCGATGCCAGGTGATGCCGCCACGCTGCCAGCACGCAGGCATGGCCGCCAGCCCCGCCACGCCAGAGCCGCGCGAGAGCGCCAGCAGGAGCGTTTCCACCTGATCGTCCGCATGGTGCGCCAGCGCAATGCTTTTGATAGCTGGTTGCATCCGACCAGCAAGCGCCATGTCATGAAAAGCCTCATAACGCGCATGCCTGGCAGCGGCTTCCGGGCTCTCGCCCTGTGCCGGGCGTGCATCCACATGCCGGATGGTCAGCGGCACCGCCAGCGCGGCGCACAGCGACTCGCACTGGCGCGCGAAATCGTCCGCCGCCGCCTGCAGGCCGTGGTGCACATGGAAGGCATGGATCTGTCCAGGCCAGCGGCGGGCGCAGGCCAGCAGCAAGGCGGTGGAGTCGGCGCCTCCGCTCAAGCCGATGGCGAGCGGCAAACCCGGTGTGAAGTCGGCGATCGCCGCCTCAAACGACTGTGTCATCGGGCACCTGGCACCGCGGCATCGGCGTGGGGAGCAAAACACGCCATGAGGTCATGAGGCGCGATCGCGGCATACGCTCACGCGCAGCCGCTCAGCGGCTGTCGGCCTTGGTGTCCGAGAAGCGCCCGTAGCCGCGCAGGCGCTCGTAACGGTGCTCGAGCAGTTCCTTGACCTTGAGGTCCGCCAGTTGGCGCCAGGCATCGCCGAGCGCGCGTTTGAGATAGGCGGCCATCTGCTTGGGGTCGCGGTGCGCGCCCCCCACGGGCTCGTTGACGATCTTGTCGATCACCCCCAGCGCCTTCAAGCGATGCGCCGTCACGCCCATGGCTTCGGCCGCGTCCTGAGCCTTGTCGCTCGTCTTCCAGAGAATGGAGGCGCAGCCCTCGGGGCTGATGACCGAATAGACCGAGTACTGCAGCATGATGAGCTGATCGGCCACCGAAATGGCCAGCGCGCCACCCGAGCCGCCTTCGCCGATGATGGTCGTGATGATGGGCACCTCCAGGCGCGCCATCTCGTAGATGTTGCGCCCGATCGCCTCGGACTGGCCGCGCTCTTCGGCATCGATGCCCGGAAACGCGCCGGGCGTATCGACGAAGGTGAACACCGGCAGCTTGAATTTTTCCGCCGTCTTCATCAGGCGCAGCGCCTTGCGGTAACCCTCGGGGCGCGTCATGCCGAAGTTGCGCGCCGTGCGCTCCTTGGTACCGCGGCCCTTCTGGTGTCCGATGACCATGCAGGCGTTGCCGTTGAAACGCGCCAGGCCCCCGATGATGCTCTGGTCATCGGCAAAGTGGCGGTCGCCGTGCATCTCGGTGAAATCGGTGAAGATCTCCGCGACATAGTCGAGCGTGTAGGGGCGATCGGGGTGGCGCGCGATCTTGGTGATCTGCCAGGGCGTGAGGTTGCTGTAGATGTCCTTGGTCAGTTGCAGGCTCTTCTTGGTGAGCTGCCCGATCTCTTCGGAAATGTCGACCGCGCTCTCGCTGTCCACGTAGCGCAGTTCCTCGATTTTGGATTCAAGCTCCGCAATCGGCTGCTCGAAATCCAGGAAGGTTTTTTTTGCCAAGTTGTTCTCTCCTCGGGCGGCTGGCGCAGGCCATGCCCGCCGCTTGCCGGATGTTCAGGCCGACAGCGGATCCAATGAACGCCAAATATACCAACACGCCACGCTGCACCAGGGTGCCCAGGCCTGCGCCACCTCGCGGATTTCGCTGCGGCTCACGGCTTCACCCGAAAAATAGTGCTGGCTGATGCCGCGCGCCAGCCCCACGTCATCGAGCGGCAGCACATTGGGCCGGGCCAGATGGAAGATGAGCAGCATCTGCGCCGTCCAGCGGCCCACGCCACGGATCGCCATGAGTTCGGCCACGATGGCCTCATCGGGCATGGTTGGCCAGCTGTCCGCATGCATCTGCCCGCCATCGAAGTGCAGCGCCAGGTCCACGAGGTAATCCACCTTGCGCGCCGACAGGCCCGCTGCGCGCATGTCGTCCACCTTCAGCAGCAGCACCCGCGCGGGCGCCACCTCGCCCGCCAGCAGCACGAAGCGATCCCAGATGCGCTGCGCCGCCGCCACCGACACCTGCTGACCGAGGATGGAACGCGCCAGTGTCGCAAACGGATCGGGCTTGGGCCGCAGGACATCGTCCACGCACCGCGGAATCAGGCGGCGCAGCACCCTGTCCTTCTTCATCAGGTAACCGCAGGCCTCGGACCAGTAATCGGGTTGATCTGCCACAGGGTCAACCACTCTGCTATTCATAGCTACCAGCGCTTGACCAGCAATGGATAGAATTGAATTCGATCATCAAATGACCTCCCAGGTCGTGCCTTGAGGGCCATCCTTGAGCGCAATCCCCCGCGCCAGCAATTGCGCGCGAATGCGGTCGGCTTCAGCCCAGTTCCTGGCAGCCTTGGCGGCCGCGCGCGCGGCGATCTGCTCGGCAATCGCCGCCTCATCGAGCCGGCTGCCCGCCTGCAAATAGGCCAAGGGGTCTGCCTGCAGCAGGCCGAGATGGCCGCCCAGGGCTTTGAGCAGGCCCGCCGCGGTGGCGCTGCGGCTGCGGTTGACCTCACTGGCGAGATCGAACAGCACGGCCACGGCCTCGGGCGTGCCGAAGTCCTCATCCATCGCCGCCTTGAAACGCGCCGCATGCGGCTCATGCCAATCCACCTCGACCGGCGCGGGCGTGACTTCGGCCAGCGCGGTGTACAGGCGCTTGAGCGCGGCGCGCGCATCGTCCAGATGCGCATCGCTGTAGTTGAGCGGGCTGCGGTAGTGGCTGCGCACCACGAAGAAGCGCACCGTTTCGGCGTCGTAGACCTTGAGCACGTCGCGGATGGTGAAGAAGTTGCCCAGGCTCTTGGACATCTTCTCGTTGTCCACATTGATGAAGCCGTTGTGCATCCAGACCCGCGCAAAGGGCTGGCCGGTCGCGCCCTCGCTCTGCGCGATTTCGTTCTCGTGGTGCGGGAACGCCAGATCCGCGCCGCCGCCGTGGATGTCGAAACTTTCGCCCAGCAGCGCGCAGCCCATGGCCGAGCATTCGATATGCCAGCCCGGGCGCCCGGCGCCCCAGGGGCTTGCCCATTTGACCTCGGCGGGTTCCTCGGGCTTGGCCGATTTCCACAAGACGAAGTCCAGCGGATCGCGTTTGCCATCCTGCACCGCGACACGCTCACCGGCATTGAGCTCGTCAAGCGACTTGCCCGAGAGCCTGCCGTACCCGGGAAACCGACGCACGGCGTAGTTCACATCGCCGCCTTCCGCCGCCTGGTAGGCCAGACCCTTGTTCGCCAGCGTACCGATCATCGCAAGCATCTGCGGCACGTAATCGGTGGCGCGCGGCTCATGCGTGGGGCGCTCGATGCCAAGCGCATCCGCATCCTCATGCAGCGCCGCGATCATCCGGTCGGTCAGGCCGCGGATGCTCTCGCCGTTGTCGACCGCCCGGCGGATGATCTTGTCGTCGATGTCGGTGATGTTGCGCACATAAGTGACGCGAAAGCCGCTCGCGCGCAGCCAGCGCTGGACCACGTCAAAGGCGATCATCGAGCGCGCGTGACCGAGGTGGCACAGGTCGTACACCGTCATGCCGCACACGTACATGCGCACGTGGCCGCTCTCGATCGGGGCAAAAGGTTGCACCGCACGCGCAAGCGTGCTGTAGATACGCAAACTCATGGAACGTTCACGAGGCTCCGCCAGTGCAGCCCGCCGCCTGCGGCACGCTCGCTGCTTCGGGAACACCCCCTCGGATAGAATCGGTGCAGTATAAATCGCTGGTGCCCCGCCGCCTTGCGCACCGTCTTTCCATGCGTGCCTCCCGCTTCTTGCTGACCCGATTCCTGCAGCTGGCCGCGGCCACCGCGTTGCTCGCCGCATCGGCGGCGCATGCGGACGGATACGGCGACATCACCGCGCTGCTCAAGGACGGCAAGGCCTCGCAGGCCCTGGTGCAGGTGGAGCAGCGCCTGGCCAGCACGCCCAAGGATCCGCAACTGCGCTTCCTGCGCGGTGTGGCCCAGAGCGAAAGCAAGCAGACCCAGGCGGCCATCGAGACCTTCACCGAGCTCACGCGCGAGTACCCCGAGCTGCCCGAGCCCTACAACAACCTCGCCGTGCTGTACGCGCAGGACAACCAGCTCGACAAGGCGCGCGCGGCCCTGGAAATGGCCATCCGTACCCATCCGAGCTACGCCACGGCGCACGAGAACCTGGGCGACGTCTACGCCAGGCTGGCCGCCCAAGCCTACGACAGGGCGCTGCAGCTGGATGCGGCGCAAGGCGAGGCGATCAAGCCCAAGCTGGCCCTGCTCCGCGAGCTGCTCTCCGCGCGCACCGGCGCGGCCGCAACGGCAACAACCGTGGCCCCTGCGGCGGCGCCGGCCGCCGCCGGCAAGTAAGGCAGCGTGCCGGATGCCCGAAAGCGGCCCACGCACGGGCTCGGCACACGGCCCCCACCGGACGCGCCATGGCAAGCCCTGGCGCACTTTCATTGAAGGAATCATTGGATGATGAACCGACGCATGGCCTCACGGGCCCTTTTCACGGCTGCGGCAGGCGCGCTGGCGCTGCCGCTGCACGCGGCAGAACAGGCCGCCCCCAAGGTGCAACTCAAGACCAGCCTGGGCACCATCGTGGTGCAGCTCGACCCGGCCAAGGCCCCGAAGACGGTCGAGAATTTCCTGCAATACGTCAAGGACAAGCACTACGACGGCACGATCTTTCACCGCGTGATCAACGGCTTCATGATCCAGGGCGGCGGCTTCACGCCCGACATGACGCAAAAGCCCACACGCCCCCCGATTCCGCTGGAGGCGAAGAATGGCCTGAAGAACGATGAATACACCATCGCCATGGCCCGCACCGGCAACCCCGACTCGGCCACCTCGCAGTTCTTCATCAACGTCAAAAACAACGACGCCCTGAACGCCCCCAGCCCCGACGGCCATGGCTACGCCGTGTTCGGCCAGGTCACCGAAGGCAAGGATGTGGTGGACAAGATCAAGGCCGTCGCCACAGGCAACCGCGGGCCCTATCAGAACGTCCCCACCACGCCCGTCATCATCGAATCCGCCACTCTTCTCCCTTAAGGAAACCCCATGAGCCACCCCCAAGTCCAATTGAACGTGACCCTCCATGTGGCCGATGCGGCCACGCCCGGCGTGATCGTGCTGGAGCTCGACGACGAAAAGGCGCCGGCATCGACCGCCAACTTTCTCGCCTATGTGAACAAGGGCCACTACGACGGTACGGTCTTTCACCGCGTGATCAAGAACTTCATGATCCAGGGTGGCGGCTTCACGCCCGACATGCAGCAAAAGCCCACCGATGCCCCGATCCAGAACGAAGCGGCCAACGGGCTGAAGAACGACAAGTACACGATTGCCATGGCACGCACGGGCGATCCGCACAGCGCCACGGCGCAGTTCTTCATCAACGTGGTGGACAACGACTTCCTCAATCACACGGCACCCACGGGCCAGGGCTGGGGCTACGCCGTCTTCGGCAAGGTGGTGCAGGGTCAGGACGTGGTCGATGAAATCCGCAAGGTGCGCACCACGCGCAAGGGCTACCACGACGACGTGCCGTTCGACGACGTGGTGATCGACAAGGCCGTCGCGCTCTGACGATGCCCGCCATGCTGCCGACCGCCGAACTGGTGGCACCGGACGCATGGCGCGCGGTCGATTGCATCTCGGACCTGCACCTGGACGCCGCCCACCCGGTGACGCTGCGGGCGCTGCAGACCTATCTGGAGACCACACGGGCCGATGCCGTGGTCATCCTCGGCGACCTGTTTGAAGTCTGGGTCGGTGATGATGCGCTGCGCGAGCCTGGCAGCTTCGAGAGCCGGGTCTGCGTCATGCTGCGCGATGCGGCCGCGCGCCGCCCGACATTTTTCATGCACGGCAATCGCGACTTCCTCGTGGCGGACGGCTTTGCCCGGGCCACCGGCATCACGCTGCTGACCGACCCTTGCGTGCTGGCGCTCGGCGGCCTGCGCTGGCTGCTCAGCCATGGCGATGCGCTGTGCCTGGAGGATCGGCCCTACCAGCAGTTTCGCCGCATGGTTCGCGCCAGCGACTGGCAGACGCAGTGGCTGGCCCAGCCGCTGGCGGCGCGGCGCACGCAGGCGCGCGGCATCCGCAGCGAAAGCGAATCACGCAAACGGGCTGCGGTCACCTGGGCGGATGCGGATCACGACGCGGCCCTCGCATGGCTGCGGGCCGCCCACGCCCAGGCGCTCGTGCATGGCCACACGCATCGCCCGGCAGACCACGTGCTGGCGCCAGGCCTGATCCGCCATGTGCTGACCGATTGGGATGTGGACGACGACGCAGCGCCGCGCGCCGAGGTGCTGCGCCTGTCCGCCCAAGGCGCGCAGCGGCTGGCGCCAGAGGCAGCGTAGTGCACCCCGCCATCACCCGCCTGCTGCACCGGCTGGTGGCGCTGGTGGCGCCCGTGCCTCCCATCAGCGATGCGCTGTGGCTGCCGACGGTGGCGCACTACCCGTTTCTCGCGGCGCTGCCCCTGCAGGACCAGGCCAAGCTGCGCGCGCTCGCCGCTCTCTTTCTGCGCCGCAAGGAGTTTGCCGGCGCGCGTGGGCTCGTGATCACGGACGAGATGGCCGTGGCGATCGCCGCGCAGGCCTGCCTGCCGCTGCTGCATTGGGGATCTCCGCGCCAGGCGCTTTCCTGGTACGACGATTTCGTGGGCATCGTCGTGCACCCGACCGAGGCCCTCGCGCACCGCGAAACCATGGACGCCGCCGGCGTGGTGCACCACTACAACGAAGTGCTGCTGGGCGAAGCCATGGAGCACGGCCCGGTCATGCTCGTCTGGCCCGCCGTGCAGCAGGCCGGGCAGCGTGCCGCCAGCGTCGTGATTCACGAATTCATGCACAAGATCGACATGAAGGCGGGGCACGCCAACGGTTGCCCGCCGCTGCCGCCCGGCTTCATGGCAACGAGGACGGTACGCGAGGGTCGGCGCCTGTGGCGGCGCACATGGAGCACGGTCTACGCGCAATTTCGCGAGCAGGTGACGATGGCCGAACGCTTTGGCGGCGAGTGGCCGTGGCTCGATGCCTATGGCGCCAGCGCTCCCGGGGAATTCTTCGCCGTGGCCTGCGAGGCGTACTTCGTCGACCCCACGCGCTTCAAGCAGGAATTTCCCACACTCACGCCGCTGCTGGACGCGTTCTTTCACCCTGCGCCCTGAGTTCGCGCAGCCAGGCCAGGCCCTCGCGCGTTCCTGCACGTGGGCGGTACTCGCAGCCCAGCCAGCCGTCCCAGCCGCTCGCAGCGGCCACTTCGTCGATCACGGTCAACAGGTAGCGAATGTCGAGCTCGCCCTCGTCGGGTTCGTGGCGCTCGGGCACGCCCGCGATCTGGAAATGGCCGACCCGGCCCGTGGGCAGGTAGTCGCGAATCTTCATCGCCACATCGCCCTCGACGACCTGGCAGTGGTAGAGGTCCATCTGCACCTTGAGATTGGGGCAGCCGAGTTCCTGCACGACGGCATGCGCCTCGTCCTGGCGCGTGAGGAAATAGCCTGGGAAGTCGCGCCGGTTGATCGGCTCGATCAGCACCTGCACACCGGCGGTCCGCGCCTGCTCGGCGGCCCATTGCAGGTTGGCCAGGTAGCGGTCGCGCAATGGGGGCCTTGGCGCCTGCGCGGGCGCCACGCCGGCCATGACATGCACGCGCGGGCAATGCAGCTCATGCGCATACGCCAGCGCCTGAAGAAAGCCGGAGCGAAACTCCGCCTCGCGCCCGGGCAGGCAGGCGAGGCCGCGCTCACCCGCACCCCAATCGCCTGGCGGAGCGTTGAACAGCACCTGCGTCAGACCTGCGTCGTGCAGACGACCGGCGATTTCCGCGGGTTTGAAAGCATAAGGAAACAGGTATTCGACACCCTCGAAACCATCGGCCGCCGCCGCGGCGAAGCGCTCAAGAAACGCATGCTCGCCATAGAGCATGGACAGGTTGGCCGCAAAGCGGAGCATGCGCTTACCGGCCGCCCAGCGGCCTGGCCTTGGCCACACGCGCGCGCACCTTGGAGAGGACAGCCTTCAGGCGCTGCTCGTTCTTCAAGCCCACACGCACCATGATCTTCTGCCCCGCCGAAAGCGCCTGCAGCTGCGGATCCGCGTACTCGTAGCGCACCCAGGGCCGCAACGAGGGCACCTGCCCCGCCACCTGCACCAGGTGCACGGCCACGGGCCCTTGCGGCTCGGGCGCGGCGAGCAGGTGATCGATCACGGCCACGAGCCGGTCGTTGAAATACTTGCCGGGAAAGCCCAGTTCCTCATAGGCCACCTGAAACAGCGGATACAGCCGTGTGTACAGGCGCGCCGCCGCCTCGACGGGAACGGCCTCGGCAAACGAGACGAAGGCGTCGTAGCGCATCGCGTTGGCCGCCGCGATCTGCTGCGCGCCCCCTGCTTCGTCAACGGTGAAGCGCCCCTGCATGGGGTGCACGGGCCACAGCCGCGCGGGCGCCTGCTCGCGCGCGAGGTTGTCCACCGTGGCCACGACACGGCGCACAAAACCATCGAGCTGCAGGAAGGCTTCGGCCCGCTGCGCACCCAGCAGCTCCTTGACCGCCTTGCCGACCGTCGCATCCGAATCGGCGAGCGCGGGCAGCGCAGGCTGGGGTGCCTCAGGCTCTTCGATCGGATTTTGCGGCGCACCGCTGTCCGCCGGTGCCGCGGCAGGCGGCGGCGCCTCGGGCTCGGCGGGTTGCTGCACCGGCGCCGTCTGCACCGCGACCGCCGGCGCAGTCGCCGCCACGGGTTGCGGAGCATGGCGCGCCGTCCACCAGTACCAGCCGAAACCGGCAGCCGCCGCAATCAGAAGCGCCAGCAGCACAAGGCCCCAGCGGCTTCGGGCTCGTGGCGGGCGCAATTCAGTGGGGTCTCGCAATGGCATGGCAACTCCTGTAACGGGCACAAGCTTACTGCGTCGGTGGGCGATTCAAGCGTTTCAGATCGTGACGGGGCCGACCGCGGGCGCCATCCATCAGCCCCCGTGCGCGAGCCGGAAGGCCCTGGCCTTGCCAAAGTGGCCGCAGCCGATGAAAGGCACGGGCGGACGCAGCGCCGACAGCGGCGAAGGATGGTTGGCGCAGAGCACCAGATGGCCGCGATCGGCGGGGATCAGCGCACGCTTGGTCTGCGCGTGACTGCCCCAGAGCATGAAGACGACCGGGCGATCGCCCTCGGCCACCTGGCGGATCACCGCATCGGTGAGCTGCTCCCATCCCTTGCCGGCGTGGCTCGCGGGCCGTCCTTCCTCGACGGTCAGCGAGGTGTTGAGCAGCAGCACGCCGTGGCGCGCCCACTTCACAAGCGAGCCGCCGGGTTCGGGAAAGTTCGGCCACGGCGTGCCCAGGTCGCGCTGCAGCTCCTTGAAGATGTTGCGCAGCGACGGCGGCAGCGCCACGCCCGGCGCGACGGAAAACGCCAGTCCCTCGGCCTGGCCACGGCCGTGGTAGGGGTCTTGCCCGAGGATCACCACGCGCACGTCCCGCGCCGCCGTGAGTGCCAGCGCCCGCAGGGGCTCGGGCGGAAAGATGCACGCGCCCGCTGCCAGCCGCTCGCGCAGGAAGGCCAGCAAGGCCTGTCCGGGCGGGGCGGCAAAAAAGGCCTGCACCAGCGGCGCCCAGCCTGCCGCGACCGGCCAGTTCCCCGGATCGGCACTGAGAAGCTGGGAGGCGGCGCTCTCGGTCATGATCGCCGCGGATTATGACAAAAATACGCCAAAGCCCTTATCCAACAAGCGCGATCAGCTATGTTTTTCAAGATCATGCGTTCCATCGAACACGCAATTGCGCCCTGCCTTCTTGGCGCCGTACAGATGCGCGTCGGCCTGCTCGACGAGCACGGCCGGCTCCGTGCCGATCTCGGGCATGCCGCAGGCCACGCCAATGCTGATCGTGACCACCGAGGCCACGGGTGACTTCCCATGGGCGATGGCTTTGCCGAAGACCGCGCCGCACAGGCGCTCAGCCACCACACGGGCGCCCGCCAGATCGCATTCGGGAAGCAGGCAGACGAATTCCTCGCCGCCGTAACGCGCCACCACGTCATGGGGTCGTGCCATGCAGCCGGACAGCGCGGCGGCCACCGACTTCAGGCAGGCGTCGCCCTTCTGGTGCCCATACAAGTCGTTGTAGGCTTTGAAATGATCGATATCGATCATCAGGAGCGCCAATGGTGAGCGACTGCGCGCGCACCGGCTCCACTCGTTGGCCAGCGTCTCGTCCAGGCTGCGCCGGTTGGCGATGCCGGTCAGCCCATCGATATAGGCGAGCTTGCTCAGCAACTCGGCCTGCGCCTGATGCTCGGTGTGGTCCTGGAAGGTGACCAGCAGCTTGTCGCCCACGAGCAAGCCCGCCACATCCATCACGTGGTGGCTGCCATCGCGCGAGGTGATGCGGTAGGAGTCGGGGGCGATCTGTCCGTCCACTGCCTGGGCCTTGGCCTGCTTCCAGCGCACCGCCACCTCGGCCCGGTAGGCCGGATCGGGGTAGGCGCGCAGAGCCCATTCGCGCAGCGTGGGCACCTCCTGCTCGGAGTAGCCCAGCTGCTCCAGAAATCGCCGGTTGCGAAAATACAGGCGCAGCTGTTCATCGACCATGCACAGCGCCACCGGCATGTCGCTGATGAGCTGCTGCAGCATGCGCTCGGTGGCCTGCAGCCGCAGCGCCTGCTCCTTGCTCTCGGTGATGTCGTTGATGTAGCCGTACCAGAGCGTGGCGCCGCTGGCCAGGCGCTGGGGCCGGGCATGGCCCGAGAGCCAGCGCTCGCCGCGACCGGGGATTTGGAACCGGTACTCGGCCGTCCACTCGGTCAGATCCCGCGCGGAGGCGAAGATATCGCCCAGGCCGCGCTGCAGGTCGTCGGAGCGGATGCGCTCGAACACCGGTGAGGCGTCACGGCTCAGCTCCTCGGACGAAAACCCGTAGATCTCCGTCACGCGCGGGCTGGTGTAAGGGAAGTGACTGTGCCCGTCGGGGTCGAGCTGGTACTGGTAGAGCATGCCCGGCACGTTTTCCGTCAGATGCCGCAGCATCTCCTCCTGCTGGTGGCGCTCGGACATGTCCAGCAGCGTCCCCAGCACGCGCGCGGGTCGGCCATCCGCGCCGCGCACAATGGCCCGGCCCCGGCAGAGAAACCACTTCCAGGACCCATCGGCACAGCGCAGGCGCTGCGCGCATTCGAATTGCGGCGCGCGCCCCTGGGCGAACGGCTGCCATTGACTCTGGAGCATCTGCCGGTCATCGGGGTGCACGAGTTCCTGCCACGACGAGTGCGCGCTCGCAAACGACTCCTTCGTATGGCCCAGCATGGCATACCAGCCCGGTGAGCAGGTCGTGGCGCCGCTCACCACGTCATGGTCCCACAACCCGAGCTCGGCCGCGCTCAGCACCGCGTCCCAGCGCGCCTGATCTTCCTCTTCCCGGGTCTCCAAGGCCTGCTGGCGCTGCTGCAGCTGTCGGCTTTTGCGCTGCTGCCACGCCAGCGCCGCAGCGGCCGCGGCGCCGACGAGGAGCCAGCCGAGCACCGTGCGCCACAGGTGCGTGCGCCACATCGCAAAGATGGCCTGCACATCGCGCCCCACGGCCACGATGAGCGGCTGATCCATGTGCAGTTCGTCCGGCTGCACGGTGCGCAGTGCCACGAATTGGCGTGTCGCATCCGAGGGGCGCATGCTGCCCATCTCCAGGCTGGCGGACGCACCGCTCAGGCGATGACTGAGCCAGGGGCTGCCGGGGTAATCCAGGCGCACGCCTTCTCGTTCATCGGTGCTGCCCACGGCCAGAAATCGCAGCCCTTCCCCATGCGAAACGCTCACGAGCATGTTGGGCGAGTAGCGCAGCGACTGCAGCAGCGTGCGGAAGTAATTCGCGTCGAGCGCCGCAACGAGTGCGCCTGCCGGGCTGCCATCGGCGGTCACCATCGTGCGCGCCAACACCATGATCCAGCCACCCAACGCGCCGCGAAACGGTTCAGACACCACGAGCGTCTCGCCCGTACCGGCCTGCATCACCTTCTTGAAATAAGGGCGCTCGCCCGAATGCCTGCCGACGAGGGATGCCTCGCTGCTGGCGATGATCCGCCCCCGCGCATCCAGCAGGCTCATGTACTGCACCATCGGCATGGCATCGCTGTAGGCCCGCAGGCGCACGGTCAACTGCGCAAGCCGATTGGGGCGCGCCTGCAACTGCGGCAACTCGGCCAGCAGGCTCCGCATGGCATGGCTGACCGCCTCAAGCTGCGGCACGAGGTTGTTGGCCAGGGTACTGGCCTGGTGGCTCAGGCGCTCGCGCTCGCGTTCCTGCAGATCGCGACGGACCTGCCACACATCCGCCGCGAGCACCACGCCCAGCAGCAACCAGACCAGCGCCAGCAGCCACCACGAATGGCGTTCGCGCGTGGGCTCACGGGTCGCGGACAAATGACGCTCGATACAGATTCATGACGAGATGCCATCACTGTAAACGATGATCAAATGAGAGGAAACCCGATTAACATTTGGAAATCAGAGAATCTTCGAGTACTGCGCGCGGCTTTCCTGCGCCTGCAGATACTTGTCGAACACCATGGCAATGCCGCGCACGAAGAACCAGCCCATGGGCGTCACGTCGATGGAATCGGCCGTGAGATGCACCAGGCCATCGTCGTGCATGGATCGCAGGCGCGCCAGTTCGCTGGCAAAGGTGGTGCGAAAGTCGATCAGGTGCGCCGCCTCGACCGACTCGAACTGCACGCTGCCCTGGCACATCAGCGCGTTGATCACCGCGCGGCGCAGCACATCGTCGCGCGAGAGCGCCACGCCGCGCACGATGGGCAGGTGGCCGTGGTCGATCAAGTCCTGGTACTGCAGCAGATCCTTGGCGTTTTGGCTGTAGGTCGCGCCCACCTTGCCGATGGCGGAGATGCCGAGCGAAATCAGGTCGCAGTCGGGCTGCGTGCTGTAGCCCTGGAAGTTGCGGTGCAGCCGCCCCTGGCGCTTGGCCACGGCCAGCGAGTCGTCGGGCAGCGCGAAGTGATCCATGCCGATGTAGACGTAGCCCACGGCCTCGAACGCGGCGATGGAGTGCGAGAGCATCTTCACCTTGTTGTTGGCCACCGGGATGTCGTCCGTCTTGATGTGGCGCTGGGATTTCACGCGCGCAGGCAGGTGGGCGTAGGCGTAAAGCGCGATGCGGTCGGGACGCAGCTGCACCACCTGGGCGATGGTGCGGGCAAACGATTCGGGCGTCTGTTTGGGCAGGCCGTAGATCAGGTCCACGTTGATCGAATCGAAGCCGATCTCGCGCGCGGCGGCCACGAGCGCGAACACCTGCTCGGCCGGCTGCACGCGGTGCACGGCCTTCTGCACTTCGGGGTCGAAGTCCTGCACGCCGAAGCTCAGGCGGTTGAAGCCCAGCTCGCGGATGACCTGCAGCCGCTCGGCGCTGATGGTGCGCGGATCGATTTCGATCGAATACTCGCCCTTGGGGGCAAAGGCAAAGCGTTTGCGCAGCATGTCCATCAGGCCACCGAGCTCCTCATCGCTCAGGAACGTGGGCGTGCCGCCGCCAAAGTGCAGCTGGCTCACGCCCTGGCCGGGGCCGCCCAGGTGCCTGACATGCAGATCGAGTTCGCGTTCGACATAGCCCAGGTAGGGCGCGGCGCGTTCGTGGTGCTTGGTGATGATCTTGTTGCAGGCGCAGTAGTAGCACAGCGACTCGCAAAACGGCAGATGCACGTACAGCGACAGCGGTTGTGCCGCCAGGCTCGTGCCCATCTGGCGCTGGGCCAGGGCGTACAGGTAATCTTCTTCGCCGAAGGCTTCGACGAAGCGATCGGCCGTGGGGTAGGACGTGTAGCGGGGTCCGGGGACATCGAACCGCGAAATGAGCTCTGGAGTAATCGTGGGCATGGGCGGTCGTGTGGAGTCAATCGGCCTTCCGATTGGAACGCGGGACTGTCGCCGGATTGATCTGCCATGTCCTTGATCACGATCAAGAAATTTTCCCCTCCGCCTAGAATCGGCCAACCTCGGTTGTCACGAACCAAGCCATGCCCCATCGAGCCCTCCAGATCGCCTGCTCTCGCTGCAACCTGCGCGAGCTGTGCATGCCGGTGGACGTGACGGCGGCCGACATGGAGCGCCTGGACACCCTGGTGACGACGCGCCGGCGCATCCGCCGCGGCACCCCGCTGTATTCGCGCGGCGACCGCTTCACCGCGCTGTACGCGATCCGCTCGGGTTTCTTCAAGACGCGCGTGACAACCAACGACGGGCGCGAGCAGGTCACGGGCTTTCAGATGGCCGGCGAGATCATGGGGCTCGATGGCATCGTCTCGGACCTGCACACCTGCGACGCGCTGGCGCTGGAAGACGCCGAGGTCTGCGAGATGCCGTACGAGCGCATCGAAGATCTCTCGCGCGAAGTGCCCGCGCTGCAGACCCACGTGCACAAGATCATGAGCCGCGAGATCGTGCGCGAGCACGGCGTGATGCTGCTGCTCGGCAGCATGCGCGCCGAGGAGCGCGTGGCATCCTTCCTGCTCAACCTGCTGCAGCGCCTGCACGCGCGCGGGTTTTCCGAGGCCGAGCTGGTGCTGCGCATGACGCGCGAGGAAATCGGCAGCTACCTCGGCCTGACGCTGGAGACCGTGAGCCGCACCTTTTCACGGTTCGCCGAAGAGCGGCTCATCGAGGTGCGGCACCGCCATGTGCGCATCCTCGATGGCAGGGGCCTGGAAGCGATCGTGGCATCGGCCAACGGACGATGATCATTCAGCTATCATGACAATAGCTGCCAGCGCTTGATGGCTAATGGAACCGCCCCAATTTACCATGAATTTTCTCCAGGCCGTCGCTGTGCCTTGAGGCCGGCGCGCACGCGCTTGGCCTGAAGCCGCCGCTCGCGCGAGGCGGCCGTGGGGCGGGTGGCCTTGCGGGACCGGGTGGGACGCGCGGCCTTCTCGACGAGATCGAGCAGCCGCGCCAGCGCATCGAGCCGGTTGGCCTGCTGCGTGCGGTAGCGCTGCGCCTTGATGATCACCTCGCCGCCCTCGGTGATGCGCGCATCGCGCAGCAGCAGCAGGCGCTGCTTGACCTCCTGCGGCAGCGAGGACGCGGCCACGTCGAAGCGCAGATGCACGGCGCTGGAGACCTTGTTGACGTTCTGCCCGCCCGCGCCCTGCGCGCGCACGGCCGTGAACTCTGCCTCTCGTTCCAGCGCCTGCGCCGTGGTTACCATCGATGCATCCTCCCGAATACCGCCACAAGGATTTCATGCCCCTGCTCTCGCGCCGACAGACGATCGGCCTCGTCCTGCTCGTGCTCGCCTGGGGCATCAACTGGCCAGTGATGAAGGTGGCGCTGCGCGAAATGGGGCCCCTGTATTTTCGCGCGCTGACCATGGGGCTGGGCGCGCTGGCCCTGGCCCTGTACTTTCACACGCGCCGGCTGCGGCTGTTGCCGCGCGGATGGGGCGAGTGGCGCGCCGTGGTGACGCTGGGTCTGCCCAACATCCTCGGCTGGCATGCGCTCTCGATCATCGGCGTGGCGCAGTTGCCGGCCGGTCGCGCGGCCACGCTGGGCTTCACTATGCCGGTGTGGACGGTGCTGCTCTCGGTGCTGTTCTACGGCGAAAAACTCACCGCGCGGCTGATGATCGGCGTCGTCGCGGTGCTGGCGGGCATTACGCTGCTGCTGTGGAACGAACTGGCGCAGATCGCCGGGCGCCCGGCCGGCATCGCCTGGATGCAGGGCGCCGCCTTCTGCTGGGCGCTGGGCACGATCTGGATGCGCCGCGCGCGCCTGACCCTGCCGGCCGAGACGCTGCTGGTGTGGATGATGGTGCTGGCGACCGCGGCGCTCGTTCCCTTGGCGCTCTGGCTCGAACCGCCCCAAAGCCTGCGCTTGAGCGCGCCCGTGTGGGCCAGCCTGGTGTGGGGCGTGCTCATCAACTACGGCCTGGCGCAAGTGATCTGGTTCGCGCTGGTGCGCGTGCTGCCCGCCACCACCAGCGCCATGAGTGTGATGGCCGTGCCCATCGTCGGCATCATGAGCGCGCCCTTCATCATCGGCGAATGGCCGCACTGGCAGGATCTGGCGGCCATGGCCTGCGTGGTGGTGGCCATCGGCGCCGTGCTACTTCGGCGTGGCTGAACCCCAGGCCGTTTCCAGCGCCTGCACAAAAGCCTGCGGCCGCTCATACGCCACCCAGTGGCCCGCGCCGGGGATCACGGCGAACCGGCGCAGATCGCACCCGGTGGCACGAAACACGGCCTCCAGCGACGCCACGCGCCCGGCATACAGCGCATCCATCTCGCCATAGATCACCGAGACCGGGCAGGCCACGGCCGCCAGCGCCCGCGCCAGCGCATCGGTGCTGGAGAGCCTGCGCCGCTGCAGGCGGTCGTGCGCCACGTTCCAGGCATGCAGCTGCAGGGCCGTTTCATCCACGGCACTGGCATCGGACAGCATGAGGACGGCCAGGTTGTGGCGATGAACCGCGTCCTGGGCCTGCGGGTCCTGGAGATGCCGCCATGCGCGAAGGGGCAGATGCGCGGCAGGCACCCCCAGCCCCGGTGCGCCCACAAGCGCCAGGCGCCGCGCCGCGCCCGGGTGTGCGGCCTCAAGCAGGGCCCCCGTGAGCGCACCGAACGAAAAGCCGACCAGATCACACGGCGCGCCAGCGAGCAACTCCTGCAGCCCCGCGTGCACAGGCTCGACCAGATCGTCGGCGTCGCGCGCACCCGCGGGCAGATCCGAATCGCCACAACCGGGCAGATCGGGCGCCCAGACTTCGCGGCCCTGCTCCACCAGCGGCGCAATGCAGCGCAGCCAATGCATCCAGCTGCCACTGCCTCCGTGCAGCAGCACCACGGGGGGCACGCTCGCCCGAGGCATGCCCCATTGCATCCAGAGCATGGTGCCCGGGCCCTTGCCCAGGGCGGTACGCACACGCCGCGCCTGCGCAAGCAGCGCGTGCGCTGCCGTGGGCAGCGGCCGCCCTACCATGCGGCGATCGCGTCGATGGCCAGCGCGTACCCCGCCACGCCCAGACCGCAGATCACGGCACGGGCGGCAGGAGAAATCCAGGAGTGATGCCGAAAGGCTTCACGGGCAAAGACGTTGCTGATGTGCAGTTCGATGAGCGGCACGCCCGTGCCCTTGATGGCATCGAGCAGCGCCACGCTGGTGTGCGTGTAGGCGCCGGCGTTGAGCACCACGCCCGCCAATTGCCCGGCCGCATGCTCACGCCCGGCCTCGTGGACCCAGTCCACGAGCGCCCCTTCGTGGTTGCTCTGTTGAAACACCAGACGCAAGCCATGGCGCTCGCAGGCCTGCTGGCACAGATGCTGCACGTCGGCGAGCGTCTGCGCGCCATACACTTGCGGCTCGCGCGTGCCGAGAAGGTTCAGATTGGGGCCGTTCAAAACGTAAAGGACTTTGGACATGAGGCACACCCGTGCACGACGACGGCCGGATTATGCGATGCGCCTCACGACCAAACGGCCTCGCGAGGAGGCCGTTCATCGTTGCACCGCGGCATCAACGCCAGTCGCGATGGCCGCGATGGCCGTGATGGCGCTCCCACCCCCGATGACCACCGCGCCAATACGGCTGCGGCGCGTAATACACCGGCGGCCCGTAGACCACGGGCGGCGCGTACACCACGGGCGGCGCCACCCGATAGACCGGCGCGGGCGCGTAAACCACGGGGGGTGCCGAATACACCGTGGGGCCGAAATTGCTGGCTCCCACCACCATACCCGGCACGCCGATGCCGACCGACCAGGCCACATCGCCGCGCGCCTGCGCAGCGCCCGAACCGAGCATCAAAGCCATGGCCACGCCTGCCGAGGCCATCAAGGCCTTCCAGGAACGATGAACAGTCATTGCTTTCTCCTTCATGAACACGGCTGGAGCCGATCAACTGCCATTACAACGCGCGATATGACGTTCAGGATGTCATGCAAAGGTGTTTTTCTTGTGTCCGAACGTAGGGGCGATAGCTTCAAAACGTAACGTCCATGCGCCAGCGCCACCTAGAATCGGCGCCATGAGCACGCCCGCAACCCCTACCACGCCACCGACCCATTTTCTGCGCCAGATCATCGAAAGCGACTTGGCGCAGGGCACGCACGCCCTCAAGCGCTGGGCCGGCAGCCCGGGCGACGGCAGCCATCAGGGCACGGGGGCGCTGGACCCGGCGCGCATCCGCACGCGCTTTCCGCCCGAGCCCAACGGCTATCTGCACGTCGGCCATGCCAAGAGTATCTGCCTGAATTTCGGCCTGGCGCGCGACTACGGCGGCGTATGCCACCTGCGCTTTGACGACACCAACCCGGAAAAGGAAGACATCGAGTACGTCAACGCCATCGTGGACGCGGTGCACTGGCTGGGCTTTGACTGGCGCGATCCGGACGGGCACGAAAACCTGTACTACGCGAGCAGCTACTTCGACTTCATGTACCGCGCGGCCGAATACCTGATCGAGCAGGGCCTGGCCTACGTGGACGAGCAGAGCGCCGAAGCCATGCGCGCGAACCGCGGGGATTTTGGCAAACCGGGCGTGAACAGCCCGTTTAGAGACCGTGCCCCGGCCGAGAACCTCGCGCGCTTTCGCGAGATGAAGGACGGCAGGCATGCCGACGGCGCGATGGTGCTGCGCGCGAAGATCGACATGCAGTCGCCCAACATCAACCTGCGCGACCCGGCGATCTACCGCATCAAGCGCGCCGAGCATCACGCCACCGGCAACCGCTGGTGCATCTACCCGATGTACACCTTCGCGCACCCGATCGAGGATGCGCTGGAATGCATCACGCACAGCATCTGCACGCTCGAATTCGAAGACCAGCGCCCGTTCTACGACTGGCTGCTCGACCACCTGGCCGAAGGCGGCCTGATCGCCACGCCGCGCCCGCACCAGTACGAGTTCGCGCGGCTGAACCTCACCTACGTGATCACCAGCAAGCGCAAGCTCAAGCACCTGGTGGACAGCGGCATCGTGAGCGGCTGGGACGACCCGCGCATGCCCACCATCGTCGGTCTGCGTCGGCGCGGTTACACGCCCACGGCGATCCGGGCGTTCTGCGAGCGCATCGGCGTGACCAAGGATTACAGCTGGATCGACTACGCCACGCTCGAAGGCTGCCTGCGCGAGGACCTGGAACCCTTCGCGCACCGCGCGATGGCCGTGCTCAACCCCGTCAAGCTCGTGCTCACCAACTGGGACGAGGTGATGGGCGCGGGCCACCTGGAGCCCTGCCAGCTGCCCGCGCTGCCGCACGCCGAGCCGGGGCAGACCGTGCCGCAGCGCCAGTTCCTGATGGGACGCGAGGTGTGGATCGAACGCGAGGACTTCGCCGAGCAGCCGCCCAAGGGCTACAAGCGCCTGTTCGTCGGCAACAAGGTTCGCCTGAAGGGCGGCTATGTCGTCGAATGCACCGGCGCTGTCCGCGACGCGAATGGCGTCATCACTGAAGTGCAGGCCCTCGTGATTGCCGACACCAAGAGCGGCACGCCGGGCGCGGACAGCGTGAAGGCCAAATCCGCGATCACCTGGGTGGGTGCGCACGACGGCGTGGCTGCCGAGGTGCGGCTGTACGACCGCCTCTTCACCGACCCGCAGCCCGATGCAGGCGGCAAGGACTACCTGGCGCTGCTCAACCCCGAGAGCCTGAAGACCGTCACCGCCTGGGTCGAGCCGACCCTTGCCAGGGCGCAGGCGGACGACAAGTTCCAGTTCGAGCGCCACGGCTACTTCGTCGCCGACCGCAAGGACCACGCGCCGGGACGACTGGTGTTCAACCGCATCACGGGTCTGAAGGATTCGTGGGGGAAGTAGCCGCCGCCACGGCGATGCCTGCAGACAGCACACCGCGCCCCTGGACGCCGCCAGCCGCTACACGCTGAGCGGCTCCTCCCGCATCGCTTCGATCTGCTCGCGCAACATCGCCACCTGGCCGCGCCAGTAGTCGCTGCTGCCGAACCATGGGAAGTGGATCGGAAAGGTCGGATCGCTCCAGCGCCGCGCCAGCCACGCGCTGTAGTGGATCAGGCGCAGCGTGCGCAGCGGCTCGATCAGCGCGAGCTCACGGCGGTCGAAATCGCGCACCTGCTCGTAGCCATCGAGCAGAGCGCTGAGCTGCAGCGTGCACTGGCGCCGGTCGCCCGAGAGCAGCATCCACAGGTCCTGCACCGCCGGGCCCATGCGCGCGTCGTCCAGATCAACGACGTGCGGGCCGCTGTCCTCTTCGTCCACCGGCGTCCACAGCACATTGCCGGGGTGGCAGTCGCCGTGCACACGGATCAGGGTTGCAGACTTCAAGCCAAATCGGCCTCCTTCGCTTTGTGGATAATCGCTGTCAGCTATCAACGAAAGAGCGTCCTTGCACAGGTCGCGCCATTCACCACGCACCTCCGCGGCCACTGCGTCGTGCGCCAGCAGCCAGTCGCGCGAGGCGCTGCCGAAGGTGTCGGCGTCCAGCCGCGGACGCTGAACGAACGGCGCCTGGCTACCCACGACGTGCAGCCGCGCGAGAAAGCGGCCCAGCCATTCGAGCACCTCGAAGTCATCGAGCTCGGGCTGGCGCCCGCCGCGCCAGGGGCTCACCGAAAACGCGAATCCGGCATGGTGGTGCAAGGTTTGATCCTGCAGCACCAGCGGCGCGACCACGGGCACCTCGGCCGCCGCCAGTTCGGCGGCGAAGGCGTGCTCCTCCAGGATCTGCGCCTCGCTCCAGCGCCCGGGGCGGTAGAACTTGGCGACGACGCGCGAGCCGTCCTCCAGCCCCACCTGATAGACCCGGTTCTCGTACGAACCCAGCGCCATCAGGCGGCCATCGCCCGGCAGTCCCACGGCGGCGAGCGCGTCGAGCACCACGTCCGGCGTGAGCGCGGCGTAGGGGTGCTGCTGCGTGTCGATGTCTTGCGTCACCGCCCGCCCTTGTGTTCCAGCTCCTGCGCCAGCCCGTGCTCGCGCCAGACGCGTTCCTGCAGCGCCTCGGGCAGTTCCAGCGCCAGCGCCGTGTGCTCGCGCTGGTGATGGTGATCGAGCACATGGCGCAGCGCATGGGCAGCGTCGATCAGCCAGAGCGCGGCATGCCGGCGCTCGGCTTCGGTCGCGGGCGGACTTGCCAGCACCTGCGCCAGGCGCCCGCCGTATTCGTCGGCCAGCACAACGATGCGCTCGTGCTCCTGGCGATAGACCCGCGCGGCCCAGCGCGCGCTCTCGGGCAGATGCGGCAGCAGCTCCTGCTCTTCGATTTCGATGTGGCGCGCCAGATCGTCGCGCCATCGGCGCAGGCGCAGATCGGCCTGGACAAAATCGCCGCCTACCACGTCGAGCAGGTGGGTGTGCAATTGCGCATCCAGACCCTCGTGCTGGCGAAGGAAATGACGAGCGGGATCGGCAGCGCATGGCATGAGTCAAATGGTACTCCAGCGCCCGTCGATCAACCGCCTCCTTCTTCCATTCTGATAGTGAAAACGGCGGCCCTCAGACCGCGACGCTCAGGGTCACGTCGATGTTGCCGCGCGTGGCGTTCGAGTAGGGACAGACCTGGTGGGCCGCATCGACCAGCGACCGTGCCTGCGCACGGTCCATGCCGGGCAGGCGCACATGCAGACGCACGGCGATGCCGTAGGCGTTGGGGATGGTGCCCAGATCCACCTCGGCGTCGATGGCCACGTCCTGCGGCAACGCCAGCTTCTGCCGCGCCGCGACGGCCTTGAGCGCACCGATGAAACAGGCCGAGTAGCCAACGGCGAAAAGCTGCTCCGGGTTGGTGCCGGTGCCGGCGCCGCCCGGCGACGAGAGCGCGACCTCCAGTCGGCCGTCGTCGCTGCGTGCGGCGCCATCGCGCCCACCGGTGGTGTGGGCGCGCGCGGTGTAGAGAACTTTGTCGAGGGTGGTCATGGTGATTCCTTTCGGGAAGTGAAGGCCCCTGCCGCGGGGCGGTGAAAAAGCGAGGGGGAAACGCTCATGGCCCGATCTGGTCGCGCAAGGCACGAATCTGCCCTGCCAGCGCCTGCACCTCGGCCGGGCGCAGGCGGCTGCGCGCCAGGACACACGCCGGTATGGGCTCGGCCCGCGCGCGCAGGGCCCGGCCCGTGCGCGTGAGGACCACGCGCACGCAGCGCTCGTCCTGCGCATCGCGCTCGCGCTGCAGCAGCCCTGCGGCCTCCATGCGCTTGAGCAGCGGGGTGAGCGTGCCCGAGTCGAGGCTCAGGCGCTCTCCCAGTTCGGAGACGGTCAGGCCGTCGCGCTCCCACAGCACCAGCATCGCCAGGTACTGCGGATAGGTGAGCCCGATCGCATCGAGCAGCGGTTTGTACAGCCGCGTCATGGCCAGCGAAGCCGAGTACAGCGCAAAGCAGAGCTGGCGATCGAGCCTCAGCGCCTCGGGGCTCGGGTCTGTCGGCAAACGGGATGTCGTCATGATTAGTATTGTTGCACACAATTAAATTGTGCACAATATATATGCAGCACATCGTCAGCCGTTGAAAGCCCCATGAAAAGGCGCCCTGCGGTGCCCTCCGTACGGGTGCGAAGCCCCTTCAATAGCTGTAAACGCCCCGCCCTGTCTTGCGCCCCAGCCGCCCGGCGGCCACGTATTCCTTGAGCAGCGGGCAGGCGCGGTACTTGCTGTCGCCAAATTCCTTGAGATAGACCTCCATCACCGCGAGGCACACGTCCAGCCCCACCATGTCCGCGAGCGCCAGCGGCCCGATCGGCTGGTTGCAGCCCAGCTTCATGCCCGCGTCGATATCCTCGGGCGTGGCCAGGCCCTCGGCCAGCACGAAGAAAGCCTCGTTGATCATGGGCACGAGAATGCGGTTGACCACGAAGCCCGGGGCGTTCTTCACGGTGATCGGCGTCTTGCCCAGGCGCTCGGCCAGGGCCTTCACCGCCGCGTGCGTCGCATCGCTCGTCTGCAGACCGCGGATGATCTCCACCAGCGCCATCATCGGCACCGGATTGAAGAAGTGCATGCCGACGAAGCGATCGGCCCGGCCCGTGACCGCCGCCAATTGCGTGATCGAGATCGACGAGGTGTTGGTGGCCAGGATCACCTCGGGCGCAATCAGCGCATCGACCTGTTTGAGGATCTTGTTCTTTAGCTCGTGGTTCTCGGTCGCCGCTTCGATCACGAGCTGCGCGGCCTTCAGGTCGTCGTAATTCGTCGAGCCCTTGATGCGGGCGAGCGCCGCGGCCTTGTCCGCCTCGGTGATCTTGTCCTTCTTGATGAGGCGATCAAGACTGCCCGTGACGGTGGCAATGCCTTTTTGCACCGCCGCGTCCGAAACATCGACCATCACGACGGCGATGCCCGAGACGGCGCAGGCCTGCGCGATGCCGTTGCCCATGGTGCCGGCGCCGATGATGCCGACGGTGGAAATCGTCATGAAATGCTCCTGGAGGATGGCAAAAACGCAGGCCGATGGTAGCCAAATTTCATGCGCTGGCGCCGTCCGAGCGCGGGGGGGGGGGCCACGGAAAGTTAAGAAATTCTGAAGATTCGGATAAGCGTTTTTTAGCAGCGACCGAAGACTGTCGTTCCTAGACTTCGCAGCACCGATGAAGCACATGGCGTGCCGCATCGGAATGCCGCGGCACATGCCTGCCGCCTCCCCCATGTCATGGAAACGAAATGCAATTGAACCCCGAGGAAATCACCGCCCTGGCACAGGCCGAAGCCACACCGCGCATGGACATCTATGCCTTCATCCACAAGGCCCTGCGCGCGTTCATGTCCGACACGCTCACCGGGCTGGGCCGGGCAGACGTAAGCGACGATGCGGATCTGAACCAGGCCTGTGCCCGCGTGCAGCAGCTGCTGGACTTCTGCCGCTCGCACCTGCGGCATGAAAACGAGTTTCTGCACCCGGCCATGGAGCGCCATGCGCCGGGCAGTGCCACCGCCGTGGCGCACGAGCACGCGGGGCATGAGCAGGCCATAGCCGCACTGGCGGCGGGCACGGCGCAGCTCATGGCCTGCCCGCGTGAGCGGCGTGCCCAGGTCGCGCATGCGCTGTACAAGCATCTGGCGCTGTTCGTGGCGCACAATTTCGAGCACATGCACCAGGAGGAGACGGCGCACAACGCCGTGCTCTGGGCCCATTACAGCGACGCACAGCTGGCGGCCATCGAGAGTGCGCTGGTGGCTTCCATCCCAACGGAGGACATGCTGGTGGTGCTGCGCTGGATGCTCCCGGGCATGACACCGGCCGAGCGCGCGCTGATGCTGGGCGATATGCGCCGCAACGCGCCGCCCCCGGCCTTCGATGCGGCACTGGCGGTAGCGCGGCCGCACCTGTCGCAGGTCGAATGGGGCAAGCTGGCCCGAGCGCTCGATCTGGCGCAATAGCACGGCGACCCGGTCAGGCCGGCATGTCTTCGAGCAGCACCGGCGCGTCCAGGCGCAACCGAAAGCGCCCACGGCCGGCCTTCTCGATGTGGATGGCCGTGCCGCTTTCCTGCAGGCGCCGCTGCAGCAGAAGCAGGCGCGCCTCCAGATTGTCGGCCACGTCGGGCAGGCGCAGGGCCGGGTCCAGACGCAGCTCGCGGTTGCTGAATTCGCAGCGCCCGCTGCGAGCGTGCTCGCGCAGCAGCTTCCAGATGATGGCGCCGGCCACCCCCTTGATGAGGTAGGCATCGTTGACAAAGACGCTGCTGTTGGACGCAAAGTGCCGCACCCGCACCGCAGGGCCCTGGGGCGGCGCGGCGGTGGGGGCGCTGCGCGGGGCATCGCTGGCCTCGTCGGGCGCCTGCAGCAGATCGATGGCCGCGGCCAGGTGGCCCGCCAGCGCCACCAGCGCATCTTCTTCGGGATAGCGAAACTGCAGGTCCAGCGGGCTTTCGACAAACAGCACGCCCAGCGTGCGTGCGCCGCTGACCAGCGGCACGGCCAACTGGCTGTGCGGCTCGGCAAGGCCAGGGTAGGGAATCTCGGGTCCTGCGGCGGGCCCATCTGCGGCGCCGGTGCCATCGGCCGCCAGCCTGCTGCGCAGCGTGTGGCTGTACAGGGCGGCATGCGTCACGTGGCTGATGCGCACGGGCGTGGATTCGCGCGCGGCCATGCCGATCACGCCCTGGCCCAGGCGGATTTCGCTGCCCACACCCGAATGTGCATAGCCGAAACTGGCGACGGTGTAGAGCTGGCCGGCCTGCGCATCCAGCATCAGCACCATGGCGTGCTGAACGCCCAGGTGTTCGTGCAGGCCAGCCAGCAGGGCCTGCAGCAACTCGTCCAGGCCGGTGCAACGCGACAGGCGCAGGCTGCACAGGCGCACGGCACCCAGCAGGTCGATGCGCGGCGGCGGCGGCGGCAGGCCTTCGCCAGCCACGGCCTCGATGCGCTCGACGGCGTAAATGTCTGAACCCTTGAGCACGAACACCTCACCCATGCCCTCGTGCGAGGCGATACCCGACAGCTGGGCACGCATCTGCTCGAACAACGCGCCCCGGGCCTCGGTGCGAAGGTAGCGCAGGTGCAGGCGGTATTGGCGCGCCGTGATCGGGTCGAGCACCAGCACCGTGGCGCAGGGGTTGGCCAGGATGTTCTGGCGCGTCTTGTTGAAGAACTGGAAGGACAGCGCCACATGACCATCGTCCACGTAGACCACCTGCGAAATAACGGCCACGTTGGGCGTGCCGTCGGGCGCGCAGGTGGCGGCGGTGGCCGGAATCGCGCCCTCCAGGCAGGCGCGAATGGAGCGCAGCGTGGGGGCGTTGGCGTCGTTCATGGTGCGGAGGATGGCCTCAGTGGCATGCCGGCGCGCGGGCCGGGTGTCTGGTCGAAAGCCTCATCGGGCGTGAACTCCACGGCCACCACGTCCTGCGGCGGCGCCGACAGCATGGCCGCGACATAGTCCGGGCCATAGCCCACCTGGCTGATGCAATGCTGCATCGCGACCAGGTAGCGCCGCAGCACGGCCTGATCGCTGGGACAGGCGGGGCGAATGTGCGCGCTGGTGGCTTTGAGCTGCAGTGTGCGGTTGGACGGCGGGTCGCTGAAAACCACGGCGATGGGGCCGCCCGCGGCGATGTCGGCCAGCAGTTGCTGCGACTGGCTGGGGCGCAGGAACACCGTGACCGTGTGCCCATCGGGGCTGATGCGCGAGGCCATGGCCCGCATCACGCTCGGGCGCAGCTGCGCATCGCGCGAGGCGACGATGGTGGACACGCCCGAGTCCACCAGAGCGATGTGTGCGGGGCTGAGCAAGACGGCCATGACGACGGGAATTTTGCGGCATTTTGCGGCGCGTCTGCACGCCGCTGGATACGCTCGGCCGCGGGGCGAGAACTTCACCCAGCCGCGGGAAAACCTACTGAAACGCCACCTCGTCGAAACTGCGCAGCTTGCGGCTGTGCAGCCGCGCCACACCCCCTTGCTGCAGCAGCTCGATCGCCCGAATGCCGATGCGCAGGTGCTGGCCGACGCGTTCGCGGTAGAAGTGATTGGCCATGCCCGGCAGTTTGATCTCGCCGTGCAGCGGTTTGTCGCTCACGCACAGCAGCGTGCCATAGGGCACGCGAAAACGAAAGCCGTTGGCGGCGATGGTGGCGCTCTCCATGTCCAGCGCCACCGCGCGGCTCTGGCTGAAGCGCCGCTGCGGCGTGTTGCCGGGCAGCAGCTCCCAGTTGCGGTTGTCGGTGCTGGCCACCGTGCCCGTGCGCATGATGCGCTTGAGCTGGTCCTCGGGCATCTGCGCCACGTCGGCCACGGCCTGCTGCAGCGCGACCTGGATTTCCGCCAGCGCCGGAATCGGCACCCAGGGCGGCAGCTCTTCGTCGAGCACATGGTCTTCACGCACGTAGGCGTGCGCCAGCACGTAGTCGCCCAGCTGCTGGCTATTCCTCAGGCCCGCGCAGTGGCCCAGCATCAGCCACGCGTGCGGGCGCAGCACGGCCACGTGATCGGTGATGGTCTTGGCGTTGGCCGGGCCCACGCCGATGTTGATCATGGTGATGCCCCCGTGCCCTTCGCTCACGAGGTGATACGCGGGCATCTGCGGCAGCCGCGCCGGGGCACTGCCCAGCTCGTCACCCGCCTCGGCGCTCACGCCGACGCGGCGCGTGACGACGTTGCCAGGCTCGACGAAGGCGCGGTAGCGGCTGTCCGCGTTCTGCATCTCCGCATGCCCCAGGCGCACGAATTCGTCGATGTAGAACTGGTAATTGGTGAACAGCACGAAGTTCTGGAACCACTCGGGGCGCGTCCCCGTGTAGTGGCGCAGGCGCTGCAGGGAATAATCCACGCGCGGCGCGGTGAACAGCGACAGCGGCTGCGCCTCGCCCGCGCGCGGCTCCCAGGTGCCGTTGGCGATGCCATCGTCCATGGCCGTCAGATCCGGCAGGTCGAAGAGGTCGCGCAGCAGCAGGCGGCGCTCGCGGTCGAGCGAGCCTTCGAGCGCATCGTCCGCGTCGAGCGCGAAATACACCGGGATCGGCTGCGTGCTCGTGCCCACCTCCAGCTCCACGCCGTGGTTGTGCAGCAGCAGCTCGAACTGCTCCAGGTAGTAGTGCGCAAACAGGTCGGGGCGGGTGAGCGTGGTTTCGTAGCGCCCCCGCCCCTGCACGAAGCCGAAGGCCAGATGCGTGGGCGCGCGCGCCAGGGTACTGGTCTGCAGGCGCACGAAGGGGTAGCAGGCCCGCACCGGCTGCGCGGGCGTGTCACCCGCGACGAAAGCCTGCATGGCCTGGCGCAGGTAGGCCGTCTGCTCGGCATAGATGCGCTGAATCTGCGCCAGTGCCTGCGCGGCGTCGCGGTGGCGCGTGGGCGCGATGAAGTCGGGCATTTGAGACATGAGACGTATTTTCGGTGTTGCCGCTGCCCGGTGGCGTGCGAAATCCGCCTCATCCGGAATAAAAAAACCGGGCCGGGACCCGGTTCCTTCATCAGGCAGGAAGCGCCTACTGCAACAGCTTCACACCCGTCTTGGACTGAATTTCGTCAAAACTCACGTCGGGCGCCAGTTCCACGAGCCTGAGCCCCGCCGGCGTCACATGCATCACGCCCAGGTCGGTGATGATCTCGTGCACCACGCCCACGCCCGTGAGCGGCAGCGTGCACTGGGGCAGGATTTTCAGATCCGTCGTGCCATCCTTCTTCTTGGCCACGTGCTCCATGAGCACGATCACCTTGGGCACACCGCCCACGAGATCCATCGCACCGCCCATACCCTTGACCATCTTGCCAGGGATCATCCAGTTGGCCAGATCACCCTTTTCGCTCACCTGCATGGCGCCGAGGATGGCGAGGTTGATCTTGCCGCCGCGGATCATCGCGAAGCTGTCGTGACTGCCGAAAATGGCCGATCCCGGCAGGGTCGTCACCGTCTGCTTGCCGGCGTTGATCAGGTCCGCGTCGACCTGATCCGCGGTCGGGAAGGGGCCGATGCCCAGCAGCCCGTTTTCCGATTGCAGCCAGACTTCCTTGTCGCCGGTGTAATTGGCGACGAGCGTGGGAATGCCGATGCCCAGGTTCACGTAGAACCCGTCCTGCAACTCCTGCGCGGCGCGCGCCGCCATCTGTTCCTTGGTCCACGGCATGTCAGGCTCCTGCTTTCTCGGTGATGGTGCGTTTTTCGATCTGCTTGGTCGGGTGGGCGTTGAGCACGATGCGGTGCACATAGATGCCCGGCAGATGGATGTCGTCAGGCGCAAGCTCGCCCGGCTGCACGATCTTCTCGACCTCGACGACGCAGATCTTGCCGGCCATGGCCACGGCCGGGTTGAAGTTGCGCGCCGTCAGGTGAAAGCGCAGGTTGCCTGTGGTGTCGGCCACGGCGGCGTGCACGAGCGAGACGTCGGGCACGAGCGAGCGCTCCATCAGGTAGGTGTGACCGTCGAATTCGCGCGTTTCCTTGCCTTCGGCGACGATGGTGCCCACGCCCGTGCGGGTGTAGAAGGCCGGAATGCCGGCACCACCCGCGCGCAGCTTCTCAGCCAGCGTGCCCTGCGGAGTGAACTCCAGTTCCAGCTCGCCGCCCAGGTACTGGCGCTCGAATTCCTTGTTCTCGCCCACGTACGAGCTGATCATCTTCTTGATCTGGCGCGTGTTCAGCAGCTTGCCCAGGCCCACACCATCGATGCCGGCGTTGTTGGACACGGCGGTGAGGTTTTGCACGCCCGAGGCGCACAGGGCCTCGATCAGCGCTTCCGGGATCCCGCACAGGCCAAAGCCGCCGACGCCGATCAACTGGCCGTCGTGCACGATCCCCTTGAGGGCCTCGGCCGCGGAGGGATAAATCTTGTTCACGGATGTACTCCTGTCTTCGTATGAACGGTCTGACGATACTAGCCAGCCAATTTTGTTGCGTTGCACAATAAGTGTCAACACAGGGGGGATCGGGTTATCCCTGAGCCCGGCGATCGCCTTGACCGGGTCATGTCGTAGGGCGTGCACCGGCGGCCACCGCGCGAAAGGCCAGGCCAGGCTCCACATCCTGCAAGTTGCCCGACCGCCCGCCGCGTGGGAGTGCCCAAGTGGGGCGCACCGCAATGACATCACGTCCCAATAGCTATTATAATTATAGCTGTTTGCGCTTGCTGGTCAATGGTCAGGAGCCAAAATGGCTTGAAATCCTGCCCCGTTCGGCGGCAGCAAGACGTCCAGGCGGGGCAGCGCGGCGCGGGCGTTGCGCGTGGTGGCCAGGGCCAGCTCCTGCGCCCGCATGCCGCGCAGCCGCGCCAGCGCCTGCGCGATGCGCGGCAGCTCGGCCGGGCTGTTGCGGCTCTGCGGCCCGCCTTGCGCGCGCTCGGCGCGGTCGCGATAAAGCCACTGCGGCGGGATGTCCGGCGCGTCGGTCTCCAGCACCAGAGCATCCAGCGGCAGCTCGGCTGCCAAGCGACGCAGATGTAGCGCGCGTTCGAAGGTCAGCGCGCCGCCGAAACCCAGCTTGAAGCCCATCGCGATGAAAGCCTGCGCCTGCTGCAGGCTGCCGTTGAACGCGTGCGCGATGCCGCCCGCCACCGGCAGCTCGCGCAGCGCCTTGAGCACGCGATCGCAGCTCTTCCTCACGTGCACCAGCACCGGCAGATCGAAGCGCCGCGCCAGCCGCAGCTGGGCGCGCAGCAGCCGCTCCTGGTGCGGGCCGTCGAGCCCCGCCACGAAATAATCCAGCCCGATCTCGCCCACGGCGACGAGCCGAGCATCACCCACGCGCTGCGCCAGCGCCGCCTGCAGGGCCTCGATGTCACCCTCGCCCGCCTCGGGCGTGCACAGCGGGTGGATGCCCAGCGCGTAGCTGTCGCCCCAGGCGTGCGCCAGCGTGCGCACCGCCGCCCAGTTGGACGGCGCCACGCCGGGGATCACGCAGTGCGCCACGCCGGCCGCACGCGCCGCCGCGCGCGCCGCCTCGCGGTCGGGCGCGAACTCGGCCGCGTCGAGATGGCAGTGGGTGTCGATCCAGACGTTCACACGCGCCCGAGCACCGGCAGCAGCGCGCCATGCACGGCCCTCGCCGCGTCCGAGGCCAGAAAGCCGATCACCTCGGCCAGCGCCTCGGGCGCGACCCAGCGCGAAACATCCGCATCGGGCATGGAAGCGCGGTTGGGCGGCGTGTCGATGATGGAGGGCAGCACCGCGTTGACGTTGATGCCGTCGTCGCGCAGCTCGGCCGACATCGATTCGACGAGGCGCATCAGCGCGCTCTTGGACGCCGCATACGCCCCCACCGCTGCCCCGCCCTTGAGGCCGCCCGCCGCGCCCACGGCCACGATCCGGCCCCGCCCCTGCGCGCGCATGCGCGGCACCACGGCCGCGGCGATGTGGATGAAGCTGCGCGCGTTCAGGTCCATCATGAAATCCCAGGCGCTCGCGGGCGTCTCGTGCACCGGCTCGCCCATGTGAAAGCCGCCCGCCAGGTGGCACAGCACGTCGATGTGGCGCACATGCGCCACCGCCTGCGCGATGGCCGCGGCCGTGGCCTCGCGGTCCAGCAGATCGACGGGCAGCATCACGGCATCGGGCAAGGGGCTGTAGCGCTCGCGCAGTCCCTCGGCCTCACGGTCGAGCAGCACGAGGCGCGCGCCCTCGCGCGCAAACCAGGCGGCCACCGCCGCACCCAGGTGTCCGGCCGCACCGGTGATGCAAACCGTGGTTCTGTCATTGCCCATGGCAATTTCTCCTTGTTTAGTGCGGCAATGATAGAAGCGCGCCCGGCAAAGCGTTTGTCCGCTACGCTTGCCGTCTTTCAACCCCTCTCAAGGAGATCGCATGAGCGCCGCCATGACCGCCACCGATTACAAGGCACTGACCACCGCCATCTCGGCCAACGTGCGCCAGCTCAAGGAGAGCCTGCCCGACGTGATGGCGAGCTTCAACGCACTGGGCAAGGCGGCGCTCGCCCCCGGCGCGATCGATGCCAAGACCAAGGAGCTGATTGCGCTGGCCATCGGCGTGGCCGCGCGCTGCGACGGCTGCCTGGGCTACCACACGCAGGCGCTCGCGCGCCTGGGCGCCACGCGCGAGGAAGTGCACGAAATGCTGGGTGTGGCCGTCTACATGGGCGGCGGGCCCTCGCTGATGTACGCGGCCAATACCGTGGCCGCCTTCGACGAGGCGCTGGCCAAGAGCCAGGCCAGGTGACGCGGCGCGGCCCCGGCGCCGTCAGCCGCGGCGCACCTCGATGCTGTACAGCCCCCACGGGCACGGGGCGAAGCGCTCGTTGAGCGGCTTGTCCCTGAACGCGGCGAGGGTGTCGGCCTCGTACACCGCCCATTGCGGGCCCAGGCCCCCCAGTTCCAACGGCGAGCCATCCATGTCGAGCGCCACGATCATGCGCCACTGCAGAGCCTCGGCCAGCGCCACCGGCGCCGCGTAGCCATCGACCGCGCGCAAATCCAGCTGGATCCCGCTCCCGGCGTTCACGCCGGCGGCGGCCAGCACGTCCGCCAGCAGCGGGCCGCTCAGGACGTGCTTCTTCCCGTCGTATTCCACGGTCGGCGCTATGGTGCACGCCGGCAGGCGGCGCAGCGCCGGCGCATCGAACACCCAGGCGCGGCTGAACGCGATGCCGTGCTTGCCCATCATCTGGTCGCGAACGGGGTCGAACGGCCCCCGGTTGGTCCGCCCAACCGCACCGCTCACGGTCAGCAGGCCAGGCAGCGCCCGGGGAGATCGCCCTGGCGATGCCGCCCACGCCGCCGATGCCAGGCCGGCGGCAGCAGCCCCGGCCAGCAAATCACGCTTGTTCATTGTCACGCTCCTTCACGATAACCCACATGTCCCGAGGACGAACCCGTCCTCGCGCCCTAGCCGTTGACACAGGCAGCCCGCCACCGCGCCGGACCACGAACAGGCCGCCACGACACCCTCCGCTACGCCAGTCGGCCCGCGACGAGCCGGCGCACGCTGTCGCACTGGCCGGCGAGCTGCTCGTCGTGCGTGACGACGACGAAGGCCGTGCCCTGCTCGCGCGCCAGTTTCAGCATCAGGGCAAACACGCCTTGCGCGGTGGCGCGGTCGAGGTTGCCCGTGGGCTCGTCGGCAAGCACGCAGGCGGGGTGCGTGACGAGGGCGCGCGCGATGGCCACGCGCTGGCGCTCGCCGCCCGAGAGTTCGGCGGGACGGTGCGCCAGGCGCTCGGCCAGGCCCACCTGCGCGAGCATGGCGGCGGCCTGCGCCATGCACTGCGGCAAGGGCAGCCGGCGGATGCGCAGCGGCATGGCGACATTTTCCTGCGCGGTGAATTCCGCCAGCAGGTGGTGAAACTGGTAGATGAAACCCAGCGCGTCGTTGCGCAAACGCCCCTGGGCGGCGGGCGCGAGATGCGCCAGGTCCTGGCCCTTGAGCGTCACGCATCCTTCGGTGGGCGCATCGAGCCCGCCCAGCAGGTGCAGCAGCGTGCTCTTGCCCGAGCCCGAGGCGCCGACGATGGCCAGCGTTTCACCCGCGCGCACCTGCAGATCCACGCCCGAGAGCACCTGCACGTCGAGCGGCCCCTCGGCATAACGCCTGGTCAGGCCCTGCGCCTGCAATACCACGTCACTCATAGCGCAGCGCCTCGGCGGGGTTGACGCGGCTGGCGCGCCAGCTCGGGTAGAGCGTGGCCGCGAGCGCCATCAGCAGCGAGATGATCGCGATCGGCACGATGTCACCCTCCTGCGGGTCACTCGGCATGCGGCTGATGAGGTAGATGTCCTTGGGCAGGAAGGTCACGCCCAGCAGGTGCTCGATCGCGGGCACGATGACGTCGATGTTGAAGGCCACGAGCAGGCCCAGCAGCAGGCCCGCGAGCGTGCCGATCACGCCCACGGCCGCGCCCTGCACGACGAAGACGCCCATGATGCTGGCGGGGCTCGCGCCCAGGGTGCGCAGGATGGCGATGTCGGCACGCTTGTCCTGCACCGTCATCACCAGCGTGCTGACCAGATTGAACGCCGCCACCGCGACGATGAGCGTGAGGATGATGAACATCATGCGTTTTTCCACCTGCACGGCGGCGAACCAGGTGCGGTTCTGCTGCGTCCAGTCGCGGATGAGCAGATTGCCCGAGAGCGTGTGCGCCAGCGTCTGCGTCACGCGCGGCGCCTCGTGCAGGTCCTTGAGCCGAACGCGCACACCCGTCGGCCCTTCGAGGCGAAACAGGCGCTCGGCGTCCTCATGGTGCAGCAGCACCAGCGCCGAGTCGTATTCGTAGTGGCCCGAGCGGAACATGCCCGAGACCGTCATCTGCTTGAGGCGCGGCACGATGCCCGCCGGAGTGATCTGCCCGCTGGGCGCCACCAGCGTGACCTTGTCGCCCACGCCCACGCCCAGCGAGCGTGCCAGGTCCACGCCCAGCACCACGTTGAAACTGCCGGGCGTGAGCGTGTCGATCGCGTGGCGGTTCTCGTCGGCGATCTCGGTCACCTGCCCCTCCTGCGCCGGGTCGATGCCGCGCACCATCACGCCCTTCATCTCATCGCCGCGCGCCAGCAGCGCCTGCGCCGACACGAAGGGCGCCGCGCCCACCACGTCGGGGTTGGCGCGCACCTCGGCCAGCGTGCGCGCCAGGTCGGGCAATGCCGCGCCGCCGGGCGCGAACACCTCGACGTGCGCGACGACGCTGAGCATGCGGTCGCGCACCTCTTTCTGGAAGCCGTTCATCACCGACAGCACGATGATGAGCGCGGCCACCCCCAGGGCGATGCCCAGCATGGACACGCCCGAGATGAAGGAGATGAAACCGTTGCGCCGCGTGGCGCGGCCGGCGCGGGTGTAGCGCCAGCCCAGGGCCAGCTCGTAGGGAATCTGCATGTTCGCGGTTCAGTCGCCCTGATGGGGCGGGGGCGATTGTGGCATCCCGGACAATACGGCCCATGCCATCCGTGCGCCATCTCCTGATTCCCATGGCCGCGAGCACGATGCCCGGTTGCGAGCAGGCCCTGCAAGGCCTGCGGCTGCCGCAACTCGAACGCCTGCTCTCGCGCCTGAGCCTCATCGACACCGACACCGGCCAGGAGACCGACTACGCGCCACCGCACGAGCGCGCGCTGGCGCGGCTGCTGGGCCTGCCCGAACGGGCCACACCCTGGGCCGCGTGGCGCCAACGCCTGACGGGCAGCGGCTGCGCCTGGCTCACGCCCTGCCAGTGGCAGATCGGCGCCGACCACGTGACGCTGATGCACCCCGACCGGCTCGGCCTGAGCGAGGCCGATTCGCGCGCGCTCATGGACGTCGTCGCACCCTGGCTGGCGCAGGACGGCCACACGCTCACCTGGCTCGCGCCGACGCGCTGGCTGGTGCAGGGGCCGCTGTTCGCCGAGCTGGAGTGCGCGCCGCTGGACCGCGTGATGGGGCGCGACGTGCGCGTGTGGATGCCGCGCGGCCCGCGCAGCATGCTGGTGCAGCGCCTGAACAGCGAGCTGCAGATGCTGCTCTACACCCACCCCTGGAGCGAGGCGCGCGCCGCGCAGGGGCTCGCGCTCGTCAACGCCTTCTGGGTGCACGGCGCGGGCGCGCTCGCCACCCTGCCCGCCGAAGCCGCCGAGCCCGAAATGCCCATGTCGCTGTACGACGCCGCGCTGCGCCAGGACTGGACGGCGTGGACCGCCGCGTGGCAGGCGCTGGATCGCGGCGCGGTGAGCGAGTTGCTGGCGCACGCGGCGCAAGGCGGCACGGCGCAGCTCACGCTCTGCGGCGAGCGCTCTGCCCTGCAGTTCAGCAACGCCCACCGTGGCTTCGGCGAGAAAATTGTGAGTCTTTTTCAGCGCAAACGCTTTTCTGATCTGCGCGAGCAGCTATGAAAATCGTGAATCGCGACGTGCCGCCGCGCGTGGCCTGGGCGCTGGAGCAGGCGGGCGTGCACCCGCTGCTGGCGCGCCTGTATGCGGCGCGCGGCGTGCGCTCGGCCGACGAGCTCGATCCGGCGCTGACGCGGCTGCTGGCGCCCGCCACGCTCAAGGGCGCGGGTGAAGCCGCCCGGCTGCTGGCCGACGCGATCGCGCGCGACGCGCGCATCTGCATCGTGGCCGATTACGACTGCGACGGCGCCACCGCCTGCGCCGTGGCACTGCGCGGCCTGCGCCTGCTGGGCGCGCGCCAGGTCCAGTATCTCGTGCCCGACCGCGTGGTCGACGGCTACGGCCTCACCGCCACTATCGCTGAGCGCGTGGCCGCGCGCGGCGCCGATCTGCTCATCACCGTGGACAACGGCATCGCCAGCATCGAGGGCGTGCGCCGCGCGCGCGCGCTGGGCCTGGCGGTGCTGATCACCGACCACCACCTGCCCGCCGCCGAGCTGCCCGCGGCAGAAGCCATCGTCAACCCCAACCAGCCGGGCTGCGGCTTCGAGAGCAAGGCCATCGCGGGCGTGGGCGTGATGTTCTACGTGCTGCTGGCGCTGCGCGCCGAGCTGCGCGCGCGCGGCGTGTTCGACGCCGCGCGCCAGCCGCGCCTGGAGCCGCTGCTGGCGCTGGTGGCACTGGGCACCGTGGCCGACGTGGTGCGGCTCGACGCCAACAACCGCCGCCTCGTCGCGCAGGGCCTCAGGCGCGTGCGCGCCGGGCACATGCCCGCAGGCATGGCGGCGCTCTTTCAGGCGGCCGGACGCAGGGCGGCGCAGGCGACGACCTTCGACTTCGGCTTTGCGCTCGGCCCGCGCATCAACGCCGCCGGGCGCCTGGCGGACATGTCGCTGGGCATCGAGCTGCTCACCACCGACGACGCGCAGCGCGCCGGACAGCTCGCGCGTGAACTCGACGCGATCAACCGTGAGCGCCGCGAAATCGAGGGCGGCATGCGCGAGCAGGCGCTGCAGGTGATCGACGAGCGCTTCGCGGCGCTGGAGGCACCGTCTTCGGCGCTGTGCGTCTTCGACGAGAGTTTTCACGAGGGCGTGGTCGGCATCGTCGCCTCGCGCCTGAAGGACAAATTCCACCGCCCGAGCTTCGTCTTCGCGCCCAGCACCGCGCCGGGGCACGCGCACGAACTCAAGGGCTCGGGCCGCTCGGTGCCGGGCTTTCATCTGCGCGACGCGCTCGACCTCGTGGCCAAGCGCCACCCGAACGTGCTGCTGCGCTTTGGCGGCCACGCGATGGCGGCGGGCTGCACCATCGCGGCGGAGCACTTCGCCACCTTCGAGCGTGCGTTTGCCGAGGTGGCCGAGCAGGGGCTGGATGCGGCCATGCTCACGCGCCGGCTGGAAACGGACGGGCCGCTGGCGCCCGAATACCTGCGCGCCGACCTCGTGGAGCTGCTCGCGGGCGAGGTCTGGGGCCAGGGCTTTGCGCCGCCCACCTTCTGCGATGAGGTGCGCATCACCAGCCAGCGCCTCGTGGGCGAGGCCAGGAACCACCTGCAGCTCAAGCTCGAATACCAGGGGCGGGACGTGGACGCGATCTGGTTCTCGCGCACCGAGCCACTGCCCGAGCGACCGCTGCTGGCGTTTCGCCTGGACGTGAACGAATGGCGCGGCGAGCGGCGCGTGCAATTGCTGGTGGAGGGAGCACAAATCTGAGCGCTTCCTAAAATGCAGGCATGTCTACCTCCCTGCGCGCCGACCTGCACTGCCACTCGACGATGTCCGATGGCACCCTCACGCCCGAAGAGCTGGCGACGCGCGCGCATGGCCGGGGTGTCGCGCTCTGGGCGCTGACCGACCACGACGAGGTGGCCGGCCAGCAGCGTGCGGCGCACGCAGCGGCACGGCTGGGCATCGATTACCTCACGGGCGTGGAAGTGTCGGTGACGTTCGCCGACACCACGGTGCACATCGTCGGCCTGGGGTTCGACGCCGACAACGCGGCGCTGGTGCAGGGCCTGGCGACCACGCGCGGCGGACGCGACGAACGCGGGCGCGAAATGGCGGCGCAGCTCGATGCCGCCGGCATCCACGGCGCCTACGAAGGCGCGATGCGCTACGCGGGCAACCCCGCGCTGCTGGCGCGCCCGCACTTCGCACGCTACATCGTCGAGCAAGGCGTCTGCGCCGACGTGAGCGAGGTGTTTCGCAAATACCTCACCAGAGGCAAGCCCGGCTACGTGCCCCATCGCTGGGCGCAACTGAGCGATGCGGTGCGCTGGATCACCGAGGCGGGCGGCATCGCGGTGATCGCGCACCCGGGGCGCTATCCCTTCACGGCCAACGAGGAATACGCACTCTTCACCGACTTCAAGGCCCACGGCGGACAGGGCGTGGAGGTGGTGACGGGCAGCCACACGCCGGCGGAGTACGCCACCTACGCCGACATGGCGCGCGAGTTCGATCTGCTCGCCTCCACCGGCAGCGACTTTCACAGCCCCGACGAATCTCACGCCGACCTGGGATCGCTGCCGCCCCTGCCGCCGGGGCTGACCCCCGTCTGGGAACCACTGGCCCACCGCATCCGGCACGCCCACTGAAGCTCCCGCCATGGCCCAATACTTCGAAGTCCACCCCGACAACCCGCAGCCGCGTCTGCTCAAGCAGGCGAGCACGCTCCTGGCCGGGGGCGGCATCCTGGCCGTGCCCACGGATTCGAGCTATGCCCTCGTGTGCCAGCTCGACGACAAGGCCGCGGCCGACCGCCTGCGCCGCATTCGCCAGGTCGATGAAAAACACCATCTCACGCTGCTGTGCCGCGACCTGTCGGAGCTGGCCACCTACGCGCACGTGGACAACCGCCAGTACCGACTGCTCAAGCTCGCCACGCCCGGCCCCTACACCTTCATCCTGGACGCCACCAAGGAAGTGCCGCGGCGACTGAGCCACCCGCAGCGCAAGACCATCGGCCTGCGCGTGCCCACACGCAGCACCACGCTGATGCTGCTGCAACTGCACGGCGCGCCGCTGCTGTCCACCACGCTGATCGCGCCCGGCGAGACCGAGCCGATGAACGATCCTCAGGAGATCCGCGAGCGCTTTGAAAAGCTCATCGACGGCATCGTCGATTCGGGCGCCTGCCCGCTGCAGCCCACCACGGTGCTCGATCTCACGCCCATGGGCACGGGCGGCGACCCGATCGTGGTGCGCGAGGGGCGCGGCAGCCTGCAGGCACTGGGGCTTTGAACGCGCACCGCCGCTACAGCGGCAGCACGTGCGTGCGCTTGATTTCCTTGAGCACGAAGTTGGTGGAAATCTCGCGCACGCCGGGCAGCGCGCGAAGCGTGGTGCGCACGTAATCCGAAAACGCCTGCAGGTCGGGCGCGACAACTTCGAGCTGGTAGTCGAAGCGACCCGAGAGGTTGTGGCAGGCGAGCACCTCGCGCGCGGCGGCGATCTCGCGCTCGAACGCGGCCATGGTCTGGGGCGTGTGGTCCTGCATCGTCAGATGCACGAAGCCCAGCACCCCGAGCCCCACGATCTTGCGCTCGAGATGGGCGTGGTAGCCCTCGATCACGCCGCTGTCTTCCAGGCGCCGGATGCGCCGCCAGCACGGCGAGGTCGACAGCGAAACCGATTCCGCGAGCTCGCCCACGGTGGCGCGCCCGTCGCGCTGCAGCGCATCGAGCAAGCAGCGGTCGGTGGCGTCGAGGTCAATCATGCTCATCACCATGAATCCAAAGGAAATTTTTACCCTTTTATCACGCTTGCATGCGGTATTGAGCGAAATTTTTCCGCACCAAACGCCAAACAATGGTGCGCATCACACATCCATCGCAGGAGCCTCCCATGGCCCAGAGCACCCCGCACGGCGCCGGTTTTTCCACCCGCGCCATCCACCACGGCTACCACCCGGCCGACAACCAGGGCGCACTGGTGCCGCCGATTCACACCTCGGCCACCTGGGTGTTTCCGGACACGGCCTACGGCGCGCGCTGCTTTGCCGGCGAGGAGAAGGGCTACGTCTACACGCGCATCTCCAACCCCACGCTGGCGCTGCTCGAAGGGCGCCTGGCCAGCCTGGAGCAGGGTGCGGCGGCCGTGGTCTTCGGCTCGGGCATGGGGGCGATCACCGCCACGCTCTGGTCCATGCTCGCGCCCGGCGACGAAGTCCTCACCGACCAGACGCTCTACGGCTGCACCTTCGCCTTTCTGCACCATGGCATCGGGCACTTTGGCGTGCAGGTGCGCCACGTGGACATGACCGACCCGGCGCAGGTGGCCGCCGCCATGAGCGACAAGACCCGCGTGGTCTACCTCGAATCGCCCGCCAACCCGAACATGCGCCTGGCGGACATCGCCGCCATCGCCGAACTCACCCACGCCCGGGGCGCGAAGCTGGTGGTGGACAACACCTATTGCTCGCCCTACCTGCAGCAGCCCCTGACGCTGGGCGCGGACGTGAGCGTGCACTCGATGACCAAGTACCTGAGCGGCCACGGCGATGTGACGGCGGGCGCCGCGATCTTTGCCGATGCCGAGCTGGCGCAGCGCGTGCGCCTGGTCGGCCTCAAGGACATGACAGGCGCCGTGATGTCGCCGCAGGACGCGCACCTCGTGATGCGCGGCCTGAAGACGCTGGCGCTGCGCATGGACCGCCACTGCGAGAACGCGCAGAAGATAGCGCGCTTCATCGAGGCGCACCCGGCCACCGAGCGGGTTCATTACCCGGGCCTGGCAAGCTTTGCCCAGCACCCGCTCGCGCGCCGCCAGATGCGGCAGATGGGCGGCATGATGGCCTTCGAGCTGCACGGCGGCCTGCAGGCGGGCATCCGCTTCATGGATGCGCTCACGCTCGTCGCGCGCGCCGTGAGCCTGGGCGACGCCGAGACCCTGGCGCAGCACCCGGCGAGCATGACGCACTCCACCTACACGCCCGAGGAGCGTGCCGCGCACGGCATCTCCGAGGGGCTGGTGCGCCTGTCCGTCGGGCTGGAAGACGTGGAGGACATCCTCGCCGACATCGGGCAGGCGCTGGACTCGGTGCATGCGGCCCACATCGGCGCGGGCCCACGCCGCGCGGCGGCGGCCGGGCGCGCGGCCACGATCTGAGACACTTGCGCGGCCCGGCGCGCACCAGGGGACTTGCCAAACGCAGGGGATTGCGGCACACCTTGGCCATGACCCCGCGCACAGGACTGCCATGAACGCACCGCTCGCTTCCTCCCTTCTCGCCGGCGCCGACGGCGCGCCGGACATCGACCCGCAGGAAACCGCCGAGTGGCGCGATGCCTTCCTGGCGCTGCTGGCCACGCAGGGGCCCGAGCGCGCGCGCTTCATCCTCGACACGCTGGTCGAGGCCGCGCACCAGCGCCGCGTGCCCTGGCGGCCGCAGCTGAACACCCCCTACGTCAACACCGTGAGCGCGCAGGCGCAGCCGCCCTTCCCCGGCGACTTGGCGGTGGAAGAGCGCCTGGGCTCGCTCATGCGCTGGAATGCGCTGGCCATGGTGGTGCGCGCCAACAAGGCTTACGGGGAACTCGGCGGACACATCGCCAGCTACGCCAGCGCCGCCGATCTGTTCGAGGTCGGCTTCAACCACTTTTTTCACGCCCGCGAAGGGCTTGCGCCCGGCCAGCACCGGGGCGATCTGGTGTTCTTTCAGCCGCACAGCGCGCCGGGGGTGTATGCGCGCGCCTTTCTCGAAGGCTTTTTGAGCGAGCAGGATCTGCTGCACTTTCGCCAGGAAATCACCGCGCCCGGCGAAGGCGCGCGCGGGCTGTGCAGCTACCCGCACCCCTGGTCCATGCCGGACTTCTGGCAGTTTCCCACGGGCTCGATGGGGCTGGGGCCGATCAGCAGCATCTACCACGCGCGCTTCATGCACTACCTCACCGACCGGGGGCTGCTCGATTGCCACGGCAGAAAGGTGTGGGGCGTGTTCGGCGACGGCGAGATGGACGAGCCCGAGAGCACCAGCGCACTCACGCTCGCCGCGCGCGAGCGCCTCGACAACCTGGTCTGGGTGGTCAACTGCAACCTGCAGCGCCTGGACGGCCCGGTGCGCGGCAACGGGCGCATCGTCGACGAACTGGAGCGCCTCTTTACCGGCAGCGGCTGGAACGTGATCAAGCTGCTCTGGGGCAGCGACTGGGACGGCCTCTTTGCGCGCGACCTCACCGGCACGCTGGTGCGCACGCTGGGCGAGACGGTGGACGGCCAGATGCAGACCTTCGCGGCCAAGGACGGGCGCTTCAACCGCGACAACTTCTTCGGCCAGCACCCCGAGCTGGCGGCCCTGGCGCAGGGCATGACGGACGAGCAGATCGACCGCCTCAAGCGCGGCGGGCACGACCTGGTGAAGATCCACGCCGCCTACGCGCAGGCGGCCGCTCACCGGGGCGGGCCGACGGTGATCCTCGCGCTCACCAAGAAGGGCTACGGCATGGGTGCAGCGGGCCAGGGCCGGATGACCACGCACAGCCAGAAGAAGCTGGACGAGGCCGCGCTGATCGAATTCCGCAACCGCTTCAACCTGCCGCTCAGCGACGAAGAGGCCGTGCACCTGCGCTTTCTGAGGCCCGCCGAGGACAGCGCCGAGATGCGCTATCTGCGCGCGCACCGCGCACAGCTCGGCGGGCACCTGCCCAGGCGCCAGACCGCCTGCGAGCCGCTCGCCGTGCCGCCGCTGGCGCACTACGCCAGCTTTGCCCTGAACGCCCAGGGCAAGGAGATGAGCACCACCATGGCCTTCGTGCGCATGCTCGGCGGCCTGCTCAAGGACGAGGCGCTGGGTCGGCGCGTCGTGCCCATCGTCGCCGACGAGGCGCGCACCTTCGGCATGGCCAATCTGTTCAAGCAGGTGGGCATCTACAGCGACGTGGGCCAGCGCTACGCGCCCGAGGACATCGGCTCCATCCTGTCCTACCGCGAAGCGCGCGACGGCCAGATCCTGGAAGAAGGCATCACCGAAGCGGGAGCGCTTGCGAGCTGGACCGCCGCGGCCACGAGCTACAGCGTGCACGGCCTGGCGATGCTGCCCTTCTACATCTACTACTCGATGTTCGGCTTTCAGCGCGTGGGCGACCTGATCTGGGCCGCGGCCGACCAGCGCGCGCGCGGCTTTCTGCTGGGCGCGACCTCGGGGCGCACGACGCTCGCGGGCGAGGGCCTGCAGCACCAGGACGGCACCAGCCACCTGGCGGCCAGCACCATCCCCAACTGCAGGGCCTACGACCCGGCGTTCGCCGGCGAGCTGGCGGTGATCGTGGACGCGGGCATGCGCGCGATGCTGACCGGGCAGCAGGACGTCTTCTACTACGTCACGCTCATGAACGAGAACTATGCCCAGCCCGACCTGCCCGAGGCGGCACACGAAGGCGTGGTGCGCGGTTGCTATTTGTTCAAGAGCTGGCAGCGCATGATGGACGTGCGAGAAAGCCCGATTTCATTCAAATTTCACGCGACGCTGCTGGCCTCGGGCGCGATCCTGCCCGAGGCGCTCAAGGCGGCCGAGCGGCTGGCGCAGGAGGGCATTGCGGCGAGCGTGGTCAGCGTCACGAGCTGGAGCGAACTGGCACGCGACGGGCGCGCGTGCCTCACCAGCGGCGCCACGCCCTGGGTGGCGCAGGTGCTGGCGCAGACGCAAGGACCCATCGTCGCCGCCAGCGACTACGTGAGCAGCGTGCCCGAGCTAATCCGCGCGCACCTGCCCGCGGGGCGCGGCTACCGCACGCTGGGCACCGACGGTTTCGGGCGCAGCGACACGCGCGCGGCGCTGCGTGCGCACTTCGAGGTGGACGCGGCTCACATGGCCGCGGCGGCGCGCCAGATGCTTGCGGCCTGAGGCCCGGCGCTGCCGTGGGCGGGCAGCGCACCCATCCCGCCCGCGACGGATCGACCCGCCCGCCACGGGCCGGTTTGGTCGTGCGCGCGGCGCCACACACTGTCACAAGGCTGTCACATTGAGCCCCGATAGTTCGTCCTGTCTTACACAACGTCTGTTCAAGGCCTTCCTCATGAAACCATTGACAAAGCACATCCTTTCATGCCTTGCCCTGTGCGCGGCGGTTGCCACACCGGCACTGGCGCAGCAGGTGGCCACGGGCGCCGGCGCCAGTTTTCCCGCGCCGCTGTATGCCAAATGGGCGGCCGACTACCACAAGGCCACGGGTGTGAAGATCAACTACCAGTCGGTCGGCTCGGGTGCGGGCCTGCGCCAGATCGACGCCAAGACGGTGGACTTCGGTGCCTCCGACGCGCCGTTGACCGACGAGGATCTGGCCAAGAAGGGCCTGGTGCAATTTCCCACCGTGGTGGGCGGCGTGATCCCGGTGGTGCACATCGCCGGCATCAAGCCGGGCGAGCTCAAGCTCTCCGGCGCCGTGCTGGCCGACATCTACCTGGGCAAGGTGGCCAAGTGGAACGATGCGGCCATCACCGCGCTGAACCCCGGCCTGAAGCTGCCCGACGCGCCCATCGCCCCGGTGCGCCGCGCTGACGGCTCGGGTACCACCAACGCCTTCACCAACTACCTGAGCCAGGTCAGCCCCGAATGGAAGGCCAAGGTGGGCGAGGGCACCGCGGTCAACTGGCCCAGCGGCGCCGGCGGCAAGGGCAACGAGGGCGTGGCCGCCTTCGTGGGGCGTCTGGCCAACTCGATCGGCTACGTGGAGTACGCCTACGTCAAGCAGAACAAGATGACCTACGTGCAGTTGCAGAACGCGGACGGCAAGTTCGTCACCCCTGGTGACACCAGCTTCAAGGCGGCCGCGGCCGGTGCCGACTGGGCCAAATCCTTTCACCAGGTGCTCAACAACAAGCCGGGCGCCGACGCCTGGCCCATCACCACCGCCACCTACATCCTGATGCACGCGAAGCAGGACAAACCGGAAAACGCCCGCACCGTGCTCAAGTTCTTCGACTGGGTGTACGCCCATGGCGACGCCGCGGCCGCCGAGCTGGACTACGTGCCGATGCCCGCGGCCGTGAAGACGCTGATCCGCGAGCGCGCCTTCGGCGCCATCCAGGACGGCGCGGGCAAGGCCATCGCCTACCAGTAAGTCACCGACAATACCGAACCGCGCCGTGTCCGGCGCCCCTGCCGGGGCGCCGGACACGCGCGCCAACGGGTATAACAGCATGTCCTTCACCGCCACCCTGGAACCCGCCGCGGCCACCCCGGCGCGGCCGTCCGACGCCACCATGAGCCCACCCCCCCCCATTCGCAGGGCGCGCACCGGCATCGCCGACCGTTTGTTTGCCTGGGCCGCGCGAGGCGCGGCGCTGCTGACGCTGGGGTTGCTGGTGGCCATCATGGCGTCGCTGGTGGTCGGTGCCTGGCCGGCGATACGCGCCTTCGGCCCGGGCTTCATGACCAGCGCGGTCTGGGATCCGGTGCGCCAGGAGTTCGGCGGCCTGGTGATGATCTACGGCACGGTGGTGACCTCGCTCATCGCGCTCTTGATCGCCGTGCCGGTGAGCTTCGGCATCGCGCTGTTCCTCACCGAGCTGTCGCCCGCCTGGCTCAAGCGCCCGCTGGGCACCGCCATCGAGCTGTTGGCGGCCATTCCGTCCATCGTCTACGGCATGTGGGGGCTGTTGGTGTTCGCGCCCATCCTGTCGGCCTGGGTGCAGCAGCCGCTGCAAGGCTGGTTCGGCCAGGTGCCGGTGCTGGGCGCGCTGTTCTCGGGCCCGCCGGTGGGCATAGGCATCCTGTCGGCCGGCATCATCCTGGCGATCATGATCATTCCCTTCATCGCCTCGGTGATGCGCGACGTGTTCGAGGTCACGCCGGCGCTGCTCAAGGAGTCCGCCTACGGCCTGGGCGCCACCACCTGGGAGGTGGTCTGGCGCGTGGTGCTGCCCTACACCAAGACGGGCGTGATCGGCGGCATCATGCTGGGTCTGGGCCGCGCCCTGGGCGAGACCATGGCCGTCACCTTCGTCATCGGCAACATGAACCAGCTGGGCTCTCTCAGCCTGTTCGAGGCCGCCAATTCCATCACCTCGGCCCTGGCCAACGAATTCGCCGAGGCCGGGCCCGGCCTGCACCAGGCCTCGCTGATCTACCTGGGGCTGGTGCTGTTCTTCATCACCTTCGTGGTGCTGGCCTGCTCCAAGCTGCTGCTGGCACGCCTGGCCAAGGGCGAGGGGACGAAATCATGAGCACTAGCGTCAAGTTCGGCGCCAGGCAGGCGATGTTTTCAAGGCGCAAGCGCACCAACGCCATCGCGCTCACGCTGTCGCTGGCGGCCATGGGCTTCGGCCTGTTCTGGCTGGCCTGGATCCTGTGGGAGACGCTGCGCCTGGGCCTGGGCGGCATCGCCCTGGCGACCTTCACGCAATCGACGCCGCCGCCCAACGACGCCGGAGGCCTGGCCAACGCCATCTTCGGCTCGCTGACCATGGTGGGCGTGGCCACGCTGGTCGGCACGCCCATCGGCATCCTGGCCGGCATCTATCTGGTCGAATACAACGCCCGCGGCTGGCTGGCCAGCGCCACGCGCTTCGTGAGCGACATCCTGCTGTCGGCGCCCTCCATCGTCATCGGGCTGTTCATCTTCGAGGTGATGGTGGTGCGCATGGGCAGCTTCTCGGGCTGGGCCGGGGCGATGGCGCTGGCGCTGATCGTGATCCCGGTGGTGATCCGCACCACCGAAAACATGCTCAAGCTGGTGCCGCCCGGCCTGCGCGAGGCCGCCTACGCTCTGGGCGCGCCCAAGTGGAAGGTGATCCTCGCGATCACGCTGCGCGCCGCGCGCGCCGGCGTCATCACCGGCGTGCTGCTGGCGGTGGCGCGCATCGCGGGCGAGACGGCGCCGCTTCTGTTCACCGCACTGTCCAACCAGTTCTGGTCGGCCGACCTGGCAAGCCCCATGGCCAGCCTGCCCGTCGTCATCTTCCAGTTCGCCATGAGCCCCTACGAGAACTGGCAGCACCTGGCGTGGGCCGGCGTGTTCCTCATCACCCTGGCGGTGCTGGGCCTGAACATCCTGGCGCGCGTGATGACCCGCAACAAATAAGAGCGTGGACACGCTCCGAGAGAAGAGAAAGACCCCGTCCATGTCCGTCGTCCTCGATGCGCCCCAACCCGCCGCCGCGCCGGCGGCGAGCCCACGCCCCAAGATCTCGGTGCGTGACCTGAATTTCTACTACGGCAAGTTCCATGCGCTCAAGGGAGTGAACCTGGACATCCCGGAGAAGCAGGTCACCGCCTTCATCGGCCCCTCGGGCTGCGGCAAATCGACGCTGCTGCGCGTGTTCAACCGCATGTTCGAGCTGTATCCCGAGCAGCACGCCGAAGGCCAGGTGCTGATCGACGGCGAGGACCTGCTCACCGCCCGGCAGGATGTGGCGCTGATCCGCGCCAAGATCGGCATGGTGTTCCAGAAGCCGACGCCGTTTCCGATGTCGATCCGCGACAACATCGCCTTTGGCGTGAAGCTGTTCGAGCACCTGAGCCCGGCCGACATGGATGAGCGCGTCGAGTGGGCGCTGCGCAAGGCGGCGCTGTGGAACGAGGTCAAGGACAAGCTGGGCCAGAGCGGTTCGAGCCTCTCGGGCGGCCAGCAGCAGCGCCTGTGCATCGCGCGCGGCGTGGCCATCCGGCCCGAGGTGCTGCTGCTGGACGAACCCTGCTCGGCGCTGGATCCGATCTCCACCGCCAAAATCGAGGAGCTGATCGCCGAGCTCAAGAGCGAGTACACCGTGCTCATCGTCACGCACAACATGCAGCAGGCCGCGCGCTGCAGCGATCACACGGCCTACATGTACCTGGGCGAGCTGATGGAGTTCGGCACCACCGAACAAATGTTCTTCAAGCCGCGGCGCCAGGAGACCGAGGACTACATCACCGGGAGATTCGGATGACCGACAAGCATCTTTCAACGCAGTTCGACAGCGAGCTCAATCAGGTGACGGCCCGCGTCATGGAGCTGGGCGGCCTCGTGGAGGCGCAGATCCGGCAGGCCGTGCAGGCGCTGTCGCACTTCAGCCTGGACGCCGCCGATCAGGTCGAGGCGCTGGAGCGGCGCGTGAACGCCATGGAAGTGGAAATCGACCACGAGCTCACCACCATCATCGCGCGGCGCCAGCCCACGGCGCGCGACCTGCGCCTGCTGATGGCGTTTTCCAAGGCGACCGCCAACCTCGAGCGCATGGGCGACGAAGCCGCGCGCATGGCGCGCATGGTGCGTTCCATCATCGACAGCGGCGCGGTGCGCACCCTGCCGTCGAGCGAGCTGCACATCGCCGCCGAACTCGCCTCCGGCCTGCTGCGCAAGGCGCTCGACGCCTTTGCACGGCTGGACACCCGGGCGGCGCTCGCCATCCTCAAGGAGGACAACCTGATCGATCGGGAGTTCGACGGCTTCGTGCGCAAACTCATCACCTACATGATGGAAGACCCGCGCACCATCTCCGCCAGCCTCGACCTGCTGTTCCTGGCCAAGGCCATCGAGCGCATCGGCGACCATTCCAAGAACGTGGCCGAGCTCATCATCTACCTGGTCGAAGGCAAGGACGTGCGCCACACCACCATGCAAGAGATCGAATCCGTCGTGCAATGAGCCAGCGCCCCCGCATCCTCGTCGTCGAAGACGAACCCGCGATCGCCGAGCTGATCGCGGTCAACCTGCGCCACGGCGGGTTCGAGCCGATCTGCGCGGCCGATGGCGCCGCCGCCCAGAACGCGCTCGATGCCGTGCTGCCCGACGCGATCCTGCTCGACTGGATGCTGCCCGACGTGAGCGGCCTGCGCCTGGCGCGCCAATGGCGCGCCCACCCGCGCAGCAAGCACGTGCCCATCCTGATGCTCACCGCGCGCAGCGACGAGCCGGACAAGATCGCGGGACTGGACGCCGGCGCCGACGACTACATCACCAAGCCGTTTTCGACGCAGGAGCTGCTGGCGCGCATCCGCGCCGTCCTGCGCCGACGCGCGCCCGAGCAGGCCGACGCGCCACTGGCCGACGGCGGCCTGACGCTGGAGCCCGCCACCCGGCGCGTGGCCTGGCAAGGCACGCCGCTCAAGCTCGGCCCCACCGAATTCCGACTGCTGCACTACCTGATGGCGCATGCCGAACGCGTGCACAGCCGCGCTCAATTGCTGGACAAGGTCTGGGGCGACCACGTCTATATCGAAGAGCGCACGGTGGACGTGCATGTGAAGCGCCTGCGCGAAGCGCTCGGCGACGCGGGCGCGCTCATCGAGACCGTGCGCGGCGCGGGCTACCGGTTCACGGCGCATTCGGCTCAGAAAAAACAATAGCTGTCCGCGCAATATAGACAAGCGCCACGGCCATTTTTCATTCAAATATGCTCACGCGCCTGCTTCTCTTTGCCGCACTGCAGCTGGCCGGCGGTGCGCTTGGCGGCTGGTGGGGCGGACCCTGGGCTGCGGCGGGCGGCGCCTGCGCGGCCGCCTGGCTGTGGTTTGCCTGGGATGCTGCCAGCGCCGCACGGCTGCTTGCCTGGCTGCGCGACGGCGCCGGGAGAGCGAGCCCGCGCCTGCACGGCACGTGGGGCGAGGCGCTGGACCGCACCCACCGGCTGCAGCGCCAGCACGAGCAGGCGCTGGCGGCAAGCGAGGCGCGCCTGCACACCTTCTTGTCGGCCATCCAGGCTTCGCCCAACGGTGTGCTGCTGCTGGACGAGCAGGGTCGCATCGAATGGTGCAACCAGCAGGCGGCGCAGCAGTTCGGCCTGGATGTGCAGCGCGATCAGATGCAGGTCATCGGCAATCTGGTGCGCGACCCGGCCTTTGGTGCCTACGTCACGGCGCGCGATTTCACCCACGACCTGCTGCTGACCCGGCCCGCCGCCAACGGGGCCGCGCCCACGCAGCTGGCGATACGCCTGCACCCCTACGGCGAAGGGCGCACGCTGATGCTCTCGCGCGACGTCACGCAAGTGCAACTGGCCGAAACCATGCGGCGCGACTTCGTCGCCAACGTCTCGCACGAGATCCGCACGCCGCTCACGGTGCTCGCGGGCTTCATCGAAACTTTGCAGACGCTCCAGCTGAACGAGGCCGAACGCGCACGCTACCTCACGCTCATGGCCCAGCAGTCGCGGCGCATGCAGGCACTGGTGCAGGACCTGCTCACGCTGTCGCGCCTGGAAGGCAGTCCGGCCCCGGGCCTGGAGGCCTGGACGCCGGTGCGTACGCTGCTGCAGCGCTGCGCGCAGGAAGCGCGCGAGCTCTCGCATCGGGTGCTGCCCGCGGGCGCTGCCCCGCACCAATGGGAGTTTCCGGACGACGCGTCGCTGCAATCCGCGGGCGAGATCGCGGGCAACGAGGCCGAGCTCTACAGCGCCCTGTCCAACCTCGTGAGCAACGCGGTGCGTTACACCCCTGCCGCCGGCCTGATCCGCGTCACCTGGCAGCCGCAGGCCGACGGCGGCGCGACCTTCAGCGTGCGCGACAGCGGCCCCGGCATCGCCGCGGAACACATTCCCCGCCTGACCGAGCGCTTTTACCGCATCGATCGCGGGCGCTCGCGCGACAGCGGCGGCACCGGCCTGGGCCTGGCCATCGTCAAACACGTCGTGCAACGCCACGGCGCACAGCTCACGATCACGAGCACACCCGGGCAAGGCTCCGTCTTCTGCGTGCGGTTCCCGGCGGGACGCTGGCGAGCGTCACGTGCGCACAGCCCCGCGGCATCAGAGAGCACGGCGCCAAGCCTCTGACGCACGGACACCGACCGCCTGACGTCGATCGCTCACAAAGCCCCCAGCACGCCCTCTTGCGCCGGATCCGGACCCGACACCTGCCCCATGCCCGCCGAACCTCCTCGTGCTCCCCAGGACAGCCAGACCGCCCGTGCGACGCCGCGCATCCCGGCCGGCATCTGGGTGATCGGCTTCGTCAGCCTGCTGATGGACATTTCTTCCGAGATGATCCACAGCCTGCTGCCGCTGTTCATGGTCTCGGCGCTGGGGGCCAGCGCATTGGCGGTCGGCATCGTCGAAGGGCTGGCGGAGTCAACCGCCCTGATCGTCAAGGTGTTCTCCGGCGTGCTCAGCGACTACCTGGGCAAACGCAAGGGCCTCGCGGTGTTCGGCTACGCGTTGGGCGCCTTCACCAAACCGCTGTTCGCCATCGCGCCGACGGTCGGTGTCGTGCTTTCGGCCCGCGTGATCGATCGCATCGGCAAGGGCATACGCGGTGCGCCACGCGACGCGCTGGTGGCGGACATCACGCCGCCGACCCTGCGCGGTGCGGCCTTCGGGCTGCGCCAGTCGCTGGATACCGTCGGGGCATTTCTCGGTCCGCTGCTCGCCGCAGGGCTGATGTGGCTGTGGTCCGACAATTTCCGGGCCGTGTTCTGGGTGGCGGTGATTCCCGGGCTGCTCGCGGTGGTCCTGCTGGCATGGGGCGTGCGCGAACCCGAGCGCCACGCGGGCCTTCGGCGCATCAATCCGATCGACCGGAAAAACCTCAGGCGCCTGAGCGGCGCGTATTGGTGGGTGGTCGGCGTGGGCGCGGTTTTCACGCTGGCCCGTTTCAGTGAAGCCTTTCTCGTTCTGCGCGCCCAGCAGACAGGCATGGCGCTCGCCCTGGTCCCGCTGGTGATGGTGGCGATGAATCTGGTGTTCGCCGCCTCGGCCTACCCCTTTGGAAAACTGTCGGACCGCGTGAGCCACAAGGCACTGCTGGCCGGGGGCCTGCTCGTCCTGATCGCGGCCGATCTGGTTCTGGCCCTCGGCGGCCACTGGAGCACCCTGCTTGCAGGCGTTGCGCTGTGGGGCATCCACATGGGCATGACGCAGGGTCTGCTCGCCACCATGGTGGCCAACCACGCACCCGAGGATCTGAGGGGAACCGCCTTCGGCCTGTTCAACCTCGTAAGCGGGCTGGCCATGCTGGTTGCCAGCGTCGTCGCCGGCTTGTTGTGGGACCGGCTGGGTGCCGAGTTCACGTTCTATGCGGGCGCCGCGTTCAGCGCCATCGCTCTTCTCGCCTTGGGCAAACGGCTTTAAGGCGACACCGAACAAATCCCCACGCCGGGGCGCGCACGGTGCGCAAAGCGCAGCCATGGCGCTCGCGAGGAACTCGTTCGGCCTTGTCCTGGCACCGCCCGAGATCGACGGCCGCAACCGCCCCCGGTTTTGCGGGAGCTCGGGCCGCGTCTGAGACAATCGCGCCCCGTGAACGCAGACACCATCACCACCATCCTCATCTACGCGCTGCCCGTGCTCCTGTCGATCACGGTGCACGAGGCCGCCCACGGCTACGCCGCGCGCCACTTTGGCGATCACACGGCCGAGAGGATGGGGCGCATCACGCTCAACCCGCTCAAGCACATCGATCCCATCGGCACCATCGCGATGCCGCTGTTTCTGTATTTCGCCACCTCGGGCGCCTTTCTCTTCGGCTATGCCAAGCCAGTACCGGTCAACTTCGGCGCGCTGCGCAACCCCAAGCGCGACATGGTCTGGGTGGCGCTCGCCGGCCCCGCCTCCAACCTGGCGCAGGCGATAGGCTGGGCGCTGCTGATCGTGCTCTACGCGGTACTGGGCGTGACCGAGCCTTTCTTCATCAAGATGGCACAGGGCGGCATCCTCGCCAACCTCGTGATGTGGGCCTTCAACCTGTTTCCGCTGCCGCCGCTCGATGGCGGGCGCATCCTCGTGGGGCTGTTGCCCTGGCGCCAGGCGCAATGGGTGGCGCGTATCGAGCCTTACGGTTTCTTCATCGTCATGGCGCTCGTCGTGGCGGGGGTGGTGGGCACCTACTGGCTGATGCCGCTGATGCAGTTCGGCTATGCGCTGATCCAGTGGCTCATCACGCCGCTCGTGGCCCTGCTGCACTGATTTCCTCCTATGACCATCACGCGTTTTCTCACCGGCATCACGCCTTCGGGCACGCCGCACCTGGGCAATTTCGTCGGCTCCATCCGCCCTTCCGTGGCCGCCAGCCGCAACCCCGAGGTACAAAGCTTCTATTTCCTGGCGGACTACCACGCGCTCATCAAGTGCCAGGAGCCGGCGCGCGTGAACCGCTCCACGCTGGAGATCGCCGCGAGCTGGCTCGCCGCGGGGCTCGACCCCGAGCACGTCACCTTCTACCGCCAGTCGGACATTCCTGAAATCCCCGAACTCACCTGGCTGCTCACCTGCGTGACGGGCAAGGGGCTGCTCAACCGCGCCCACGCCTACAAGGCGGCACAGGACAGGAACCGCGAGGCCGGGCACGACACGGACGACGGCGTGAGCGCGGGCCTGTTCATGTACCCGGTGCTCATGGCGGCCGACATCCTGGTGTTCAACGCCCACAAGGTGCCCGTGGGACGCGACCAGGTGCAGCACATCGAGATGGCGCGCGACATCGCCGCGAGCTTCAACCACCTCTATGGCGAGCATTTCACGCTGCCCGAGGCGGCGATCGAGGAAAAAGTCGCGACGCTCGCAGGCCTGGACGGCCGCAAGATGAGCAAGAGCTACGACAACACCATCCCCCTCTTTGCCACGCGCGCCGAACTCCGCAAGCTCATCGCCTCCATCGTCACCGATTCGCGCGCGCCGGGCGAGCCCAAAGAGGTCGAGGGCTCGGCGCTCTTTCAGATCTACCAGGCCTTCGCCACGCCCGAGGAAACCGCGACCATGCGCGCGGCCTACGCGCAAGGCATTGCCTGGGGCGACGCCAAGCAGCTGCTCTTCGAGCGCGTGGACAAGGAGCTCTCGCCCATGCGCGAACGCTACGACGATCTGATGGCCCACCCCCAGCGAGTCGAAACCGCGCTGCGCCAGGGCGGAGAGCGCGCCCGCGCCCTGGCGCGCCCCTTCGTGCAAGGCCTGCGCGAGGCCGTGGGTCTGCGCCCGCTCACCCCGGCATCGACCGCCACGCAAAAGGGCAAGGCCGCCACCGCCGGCCTGCCGCACTTCAAGCAGTACCGCGAAAAAGACGGCAAGTTCTACTTCAAGTTCGTCGCGGGCGACGGCACGCTGCTGCTGCAAAGCACGGGATTCGACGCACCGCGTGACGCGGGCCAGCTCATCGCCCACCTGCAGCGCGAGGGTGCGGCCCTCACGGCGCTGCCCGCCACGGTGACGGCCGCGGACGGAGTGGCGCTTGACAGCATCGTGCAAGCACTCAAGGCACTGGCCTCAGGCTGAGCAAATCGAGCAGTGCATTTTTGATAGCTGCTTGCGCTTTATTTTCAAGCCATCGATGTCAATTTGATCAAAATCCCAAAGACGAAACATGCGCATCGCCGTGGTGGATGACGAGCCGCCATGGGTCGGGTTCTGCGACCGAGCGCTGGGCGTTTCCCACCTGCTCCCGCGCTGACGCGCCCACGGGCGAGGCCGCCGCGGATGCGTCCGCGGGCCAATACGTGCTCCGGCTGCCCGCCGCTTCGCCGTGAGGCCACCTGCCACCGCGGTCAGCGATCCATCCCGTGGTACTCGAGATTGGGCATCATGCTCACGCCCGTGGACATGCGGTTGGTCATGTTGTAAAAGCCCGTGGCCGCCACGATGTCCCAGATGTCACGGTCGCCGAACCCCGCGTCACGCAAGCGCTGGCGGTCGTCCTCCTGCACCTTGGCCGGTGTTTCGGTGAGCTTGGCGGCAAAGTCCAGCATCGCACGCTCGCGTGGCGACAGCCTGGCGCTGCGGTAGTTCATCACCAGCAGCTCGCCGAGCACCGGGTCTTTCGCCAGCCTGCGCACCGACTGGCCGTGCGAGACCAGGCAGTAGTAGCAGTGATTGATCGACGAGACCACCACCGCGATCATCTCGCGCTCCAGCCTGGACAGGCCCGAGTCGCCCAGCATCACCTCGTTGTAGAAGTTGGCGAAGTTGCGCAGCTTCGTCTGGTCGAAGCTGAGCGCCCGCAACACATTGGGCACCATGCCGAGTTTTTCCTGGCAGACCTCGAAATAGCGGCGCATGTCCTCGTCCAGCTCCGAGGTGTCGGGCGGCGGCAGGTCGAGGGCGGTGAGGTAGTCGGGCTGGTGCATCGCAATGTCCTTCGTACGGTGCGGTTTTCGTGGCTCAAGGCGGCGCCGAAAAGTCCCCGCGTGTGACGCGCGCACGAGGGACTTGCTCCATGTTGCCTCAACGCGCACCATAGCGGCAGGAATCGACGGTGACTGTCGCCCTCCAGACATTTACCGGGGTTTTCACCCGGACACAGCCCGGTGAATTGACGCTAACGTAAGCCCCCATGGACATTGCGGCAGCGCACACCAGCGTGCCGCGATGGCAGACAACGGCAATGGAGAAGAACTTGGGCCAGCCAACGACGATGCCATCCTCAGCAGAGCCGGTACTACGCTGCGAGAAGATCAGCCGCTGGTTCGGGGGCGTGCGTGCGCTCTCCGACGTGTCGCTCTCGGTGGCACAGGGTGAAATTTACGGCCTGGTCGGTCCCAACGGTTCGGGCAAGACGACACTGGTCAACTCCATCACGGGGTTCTACCCGCCGCAGGAAGGCAGCATCCATTTCGAAGGCCACCAGATCAACGGCGTGCGTCCGCACCGCATCGCCTCGCTGGGCATTGCGCGCACCTTCCAGAACGTGGCCCTGTTCAAGGGCATGAGCGTGCTGGACAACATCCTCATGGGGCGCCACACCTTCATGCACCCCAGCGCCCTGGCCTCGCTCTTTTACTGGTGGTGGGCCGAAAAGGAAGAAATGTTGCACCGCGACAAGGTCGAGGAGATCATCGACCTGCTGCAACTGGAGAGCGTGCGCGACGAACCCGTGGAAGTCATCCCACTGGGCATGCAAAAGCGCGTGGAGCTCGCCCGCGCGCTGGCCGCCGAGCCGCGCATGCTGATCCTGGACGAACCGATGGCGGGCATGAACCAGGAAGAGAAGGAATACATCGTGCGCTTCATCCTCGACGCCAAGGAAGCGCTGAACCTCACCATCCTGATCATCGAGCACCACATGGACGTGATCACCGCCATCTGCAACCGCGCGCTGGTGCTCAACAACGGCCGCATGATCGCGCAGGGGCCGGTGCGCGAGGCCGTAAACCACCCGGATGTGATCGCCGCCTACATCGGAGGGGCCATTGATGCTGCGTGAAGACGCCAGCGGCATGCGCGCCGCCTCTCCCGCAAGCCGGGGCCCGGGCAGCGATCCGGGCGACCACCTGATCGCCGCGCTCGCGGCCAACGCCAGAGACCACGGCGCCACGGTCGCGATGCGCGAGCGCGATCGCGGCATCTGGCAGGAAACCCGCTGGCAGGACTACCTGCGGCAGGTGCTTGAAGCCGCGGCGGGCCTGGAGCAGCTGGGCGTGGCGCCGGGCGACAAGGTGCTTGTCGTCGGAGACAATCGCCCCGCGCTGTACTTCGGCATGCTGGGCGCGATTGCGCTGCGCGCCGTCCCCTCGCCCGCCTACCCCGATTTCACGCCCGAGCAGCTGCTCGGCCAATTGCAACGCGAAGGGGTGCGCTTCGTGATTGCCGAGGACCAGGAGCAGGTGGACAAGCTCGTGGCGCTGCGCGATCACTATCAGGGCCTCGAATGGATCATCTACGACGATCCACGCGGCCTCGTCGGCCATGAGCCGCAAGGAACGATGGCCTTCACCGAGCTGGCCCGGCGCGGGCGCGAACGCCTGAAGGCCGAACCGACGCTCGCCAACGAATTGACCAGCCGCCCGCGCGCGGACGACATCGCCATCCTGCTGCACTCTTCGGGCACCACCGGCGCGCCCAAGGGCATTCCGCTCAAGCACCGGCACGTGCTCTCCGCTGTGCGCAGTGCCGCGCAGGCCGGCTACTTCAGGACCGGCGAGACGCACATGGCCTACATGCCGATCGCCTGGGTCGGGGACTTCATCTTCACGATCGCGGCCGCGCTGGCGCTGCGGTTCTCGGTCAACATCCCCGAGAAGCAGGAAACCGTGCAGCGCGACCTGCGCGAGATCGCACCCACGGTCTATTTCACCTCGCCGCGCGCCTGGTCCACCATGCTCACGCGCGTGCAGGTCGGCATCGCCGAGTCCACGCCGCTCAAGCGCTGGCTCTACGAACGCTTCATGCCGCTGGCGATCGAGATCGAGCGCGCGCGCCTGAAGGGGCGCGAACCCAGCGGCGGCCAGCGCTTCATGCGGGCACTCGGCGAACTGCTGGTCTACGGCCCCGTCAAGGACCAGCTGGGGCTCTCGCGCGCCACGCACGCCTATACCGCGGGCGAAGCCATCGGCGAGGAAATCTTCCTCTTCTTTCGCGCACTCGGCCTGCCGCTGCGCCAGTTCTACGGCCAGACGGAAAACTCGGCGCTGTGCGCCGCGCAGGAGGCCGGCACGGTCAAGCTGCACACGGTGGGCAAACCGTTTCCGGGCATCGACCTCAAGATCAGCGACAGCGGCGAAATCCTCGTGCGCGGCGGCAACGTGTTCGACGGCTATTTCGACGACGAGGCGGCCACGGCCGAATCGCTGCAGGATGGCTGGTTGCACACGGGCGACGCGGGCTACCTCGAAGACGACGGCCAGCTCGTCGTGCTCGGGCGCGTCTCCGAAGTGGTCTACACCAACGCCCGCCAGCGCTTCATCCCGACCTTCATCGAAAACCAGCTCAAGTTCAGCCCCTACATCAAGGACGTGTGCGTGCTGGGCGACGGCCGCGACTACCTGGCCGCCATGGTGGCCATCGACTGGGACGCCGTGGGCCACTGGGCACAGGAGCACGGCGTGGCCTACACCTCGTTCGCCGAACTGTCGCAACAGACGGGCGTGTACGACCTGATGGCGCAGCTCTTTGCCTCGGTCAACGCCAAGCTGCCCGAGGGCACGCGCATCCGGCGCTTCGTGAACCTGCACAAGGAGTTCGATCCGGACGATGGCGAAGTCACACGCACGCGCAAGCTGCGCCGCGGCGTGATCGCCGAGCACTACGCCGACATCATCGAGGCGATCTACGCGGGCAAGGACGAGGTCGAATCGATCGCGCAGATCACCTACGAAACCGGAGAATCGGGCGTGCTCAAGCGCCATCTCAGGATCCGCGACGTGCCCGCCAATGCCAAGGTGAACGCATGAGCTATTTTTTCGAACTGCTGATCAACGGCGCGCTCACCGGGCTGATGTACAGCATGGTGGCGCTGGGCATCGTGTTGATCTACAAATCTTCGGGCGTGCTCAATTTTGCGCAAGGGGCGCTGGTGATGGTGGGCGGCTACGCCGTCTGGCTCTTCACCTCCTGGGGGCTGCCGATCTGGCTCGCCGCCGCCGCCGCCCTCGTCGTGATGTTCGTGCTCGGCCTCGTCATCGAGCGCGTGCTGCTGCGCACCATGGTGGGCCAGCCCATCATCATGATCGTGATGCTCACGCTGGGCCTGGACGTGTTCCTGCGCGGCTTCGGCCCGGGACTGCTCGGCACCGAGCCCAAGCAGCTCGATATCGGCCTGGGCCTGGCGCCGCTCATCATCGGCGACATCCTGGCCAACCGCACCTACGTGGTGGGCGGCATCATCGCGCTGATCCTCATCGGCCTGGCGCTCGCGTTCTTTCGCACACGCCTGGGCACCAAGCTGCGCGCGGTGTCGGACGATCACGTCTCGAGCTGGTCCGTGGGCATTTCGGTCGAGCACGCGGTGGCCATCTCCTGGGGCCTGGCCGGCCTGTGCGCCGTTGCGGCCGGCACCATGTGGGGCTCGGCCCAGGGGGTGGACTGGTCGCTCACCGCGCTGCTGTTTCCGGCCGTGGCCGTGGTGATCCTGGGCGGTATCGACAGCATTGTCGGCGCCCTCATGGGGGGCCTCATCGTCGGCATCCTGGGCAGCGTGATCCCGGGCTACGTCGACTCCATGGTGGGCGGCAGCACGCGCGATGTCGTCACCTCGGTGGTGATCCTGCTCACCATCCTGATCCGGCCCTATGGCATGTTCGGCCGCGAAGACATCGAAAGGATCTGAACCCATGTTCTACCGCCTCTCCGGTGTCCATCACACCAGGTACAGCCAGACGCGCCAGCTCTGGCCGATTCCAGCCGACCGCTGGCAGGTGGGCGTGCTGCTGCTGCTCGCGCTGGCGGCGCCGCTGTACATGTCGCACCTGTACCTGTCGAGCTACATGCTGCCCTGGCTCATCTTCAGCGCCGCCACGCTCTCGCTCACGCTGCTCATGGGTCTGGCCGGGCAGCTGCACTTCGGCTTCGCCGCCGTCATGGCGATCGGCGCCTACACCAGCATCCACCTGACGCGCGCCGGGGTGCCGCTGGAGATCGCGCTGCTGGGCGCGGGCTTCATGGCCGCGGTCATCGGCTGCCTCTTTGGCGCCGCGGCGCTGCGCGTCAAGGGCCTGTACCTGGTGATGGCCACGCTCGCGATGCAGTTTCTCGTCGATTGGGTGATCGTCAACGTGACCGCGATTTCGGGCGGATCGGTGGCCACGCTGCAGACGCCGAAGGTGAGCTTCCTCTTCATCCCGCTCGAGAGTCTCGGCGCACGCTACTACCTTGCACTCGCCTGGACCGTCGTCGTCACGCTGCTCATCCTCAACATCAAGCGCACCAGCTTCGGTCGCGCGCTCGTGGCGGTGCGCGACAAGGATTTCGCCGCGGCCGTGATCGGCGTGAACATCTTCAAGTACAAGCTGCTCGCCTTCTTCACCAGCTCGTTCGTGGGCGGCGTCACGGGCGCCATCCTCGCGTTCTGCTACTACAAGGCGGTGACACCCTCGCAATTCAACTTCGACGTCACCATCCAGCTGGTGGCGATGGCACTGGTGGGCGGCCTGGGCAGCGTGATCGGCGGGTTTCTCGGCGCCGGCTTCGTGCTGCTCGTGCCCATCATCCTGCTGAACCTGATCTCCGGCATGGTGAGCAGCGGCTGGCTCGACATCTCCACGTCGCTCATGGCGCACATCCCGCTCATGCTCTACGGCGCCATGATCATCGGCTTCCTCTTGTTCGAACCACTGGGTCTGGCCAAAATCTACGACAACGCGCGCAAATATCTGCTGGTCTGGCCGTTCCGCCACACGCAAAGCTGATTTCCCGGGTTCATTCACGTCAACCACGCAAAGGAGACTTCTCGATGAAACACACCCATCTGGCGCTGAACCGCCGCACCGTCCTCGGCGCCGCCGCGGCAGCAAGCCTGGGCGCCACGCTGCCCACCTGGGCGCAAGAGAAGGCGGCCGTCCAGTTCGCCACGCTACTGGATTTCACCCGCGTCTACACCTTCCTGACCGACGAATACAGCCAGGGCCAGCAGGACTACATCAAGCTCGCCAATCTGGAAGGCGGCATCGAGGGTCATCCGATCAAGATGATCATCAAGGACCACGCCAGCTACCCCGAGCGCGGCATTGCCGCCTACAACGAGGCCAAGGCCGCGGGCGCGGTGTTCTTCGACTTCCTCAGCACCCCGGTGGCCAATGCCCTGATGCCGCGCTGCAATGAAGACCACCTGCCGATGATCGCCTTCGCCCACGGCCGCGCCGATGCCGCCGATGGCGAGGCCTTCCCCTACGTCTTCCCGTCGGCGGCCATCTACCGCTCGCAGGCGGCGCTGCTGCTCAAATACATCGACGAGCATGAAGGGGGCCTGAAGGGCAAGAAGATCGCCTTCGTACACATCGATTCGCCCTTCGGCAAGGAACCGATCGAGTTGCTCAACCGCGTGGCCAAGACCAAGGGCTTCGAGGTCAAACTCTACCCCTATCCCGTGCCGGGCACGGAACAGGCCGCGACCTGGAGCGAAGTGCGCAAGAACCGTCCTGACAAGGTCATCATCTGGGGCGCGGGCCCGGGCCAGGCGGTGTCGATTCGCGGCGCCGTCACCAACGGCATCGCGCCCAAGGACATCCACTCCGTGCTCTGGCTCTCCGAGAGCGACATGTCAGCCTTCAAGGGCAACGAAGTCGTTGGCGTCAAGCGCGTCACGCTGGTGAACACCGGCACCGACAACCCCATCCTCAAGCGCATCGCCGAGAAGGTGGTGAACGCGGGCAACGGCAGCGGCGACAAGAAGCGCGTGGGCTGGAGCGGCTACAACATCGGCGTGGCCAGCATGGCGATTGCCGTTCAGGCCGCACGCCTGGCGGTGCAGAAGCTCGGCGCGCCGCTCACGGGCGAAAAGCTCAAGGCAGGCTTCGAGATGCTCAAGGACTTCAACGCCGAAGGCCTGATGCCGCCCACCACGATCACGGCCAAAGACCATCAGGGCGGTGGCATGGGCATCATCTCCGAATGGGACGGCAAGCAGTGGACACCCAAGTCCGACTGGGCCAGCGCCTACCAGGACGTGGTCTGGGATCTCATCAAGGAAGACGAAGCCAAGGCCAAGGAAAAGAAATGAGCCTGCTGACCCTGAACAATGTCGAGGTCGCCTACGACCGGGTGTTCCTTGCCATCAAAGGGGTCTCACTCGACGTCGAGGAGGGCTCGGTGGTGGCCCTGCTCGGCGCCAATGGCGCGGGCAAGTCCACCACACTCAAGACCGTGAGCGGCCTGCTCGCGCCCGAGCGCGGGGAGGTGCGCCGCGGCGAAGTGCGCTTCATGGGCCAGGACATCCTGCACCTGTCCCCACCCGAGCGGGTGCACCTGGGCCTGGTGCACGTGATGGAGGGGCGACGTATCTTCGAGCACCTCACGCCCGACGAAAACCTGCTTGCGGCCTACCGCGGCCACGGTGCGAAGAAGAGCTTCGACGAACTGCGCGAGCAGGCCTACACCTACTTCCCGCGCCTGAAGGAGCGCATCCGCAGCAAGGCAGGTTACCTTTCAGGCGGTGAGCAGCAGATGCTGGCGATCGCACGCGCGCTGGTGACCGAGCCCAAACTCATCATGCTTGACGAGCCGTCGCTGGGCCTGGCGCCCGTGCTGGTCAAGGAAATCTTCGCCATCATCCGCGAGATCAACCGCACGCAGCGCCTGAGCGTGCTGCTCGTGGAGCAGAATGCCACCGCGGCGCTGAACGTGGCCGATCACGCCTACCTGATCGAGAACGGCAACATCGTGATGAGCGGCGAAGCCGCCGTGCTCAAGCAGAACCCCGACATCCAGGAGTTCTACCTGGGCGGCGGCGAGCGCGTGGACTACCACAACGTCAAGCACTACCGCCGCCGCAAGCGCTGGCTGGCCTGAGGTCAGGCTGGGCCGCGCCGGGTATCGTCAGCCCATGACGATGCAGTCGCGCAGACCGGCGCCGCTGGCAAGGTGGTCGAAACCCTCGTTCACCTGATCGAGTGTGAACGCCTCGCCCAGCAGCTTGTCCACCGGCAGCTTGCCCGCCCGGTACAGATCGATGTAGCGCGGGATATCGACCGCGGGCACGCCCGAGCCCAGGTAGCTGCCGCGAATCTCGCGCTCCTCGCCGACGAGCTGCGAGATCGGCAGCGCGAACGTGGTCTTGGGGTGCGGCAGGCCCGACGTGATCGTCATCCCACCACGGCGCGTGAGCTTGTAGGCCGACTCGAACGCCGCGAGCACGCCCGCGGTGTCATAGCCGAAGTCCACCACGCCGCCCGCGGCTTCGAGCAGTTCGGCATCGGATTTGATGGTCCTGGGGTCAATCACGTGCGTGGCGCCCAGCGATTGCGCGAGTTCACGCTTGCGCGCATCGGGCTCCACCGCCACCACGCGCCGCGCCCCGGCCGCCAGCGCCGCGAGCAGCGCGCTCAGGCCCACGCCGCCCAGGCCGACGATGGCGATCGTGTCCCCCGCCTTGATGCGCGCGCGGTTGATGACCGCACCCGCGCCCGTGAGCACGGCGCAGCCGAACAGCGCTGCCTCCCGATGCGAGAGCGGCACGGGCACCCGCACGCACGAGCGCGTGGAGACGACGGCGTACTCGGCAAAGCACGAGACGCCCAGGTGATGGTTGAGCATCTCAGCGCCCGCGTGCAACCGCCTGCCGCCGCCCAACAGCGAGCCCTGGGTATTGGCTCTGGCCCCGGGCTCGCACAGCGCCGGGCGCCCCGACATGCAGGGGGTGCAGCTGCCGCAACTCGGTACGAACACCGTGACCACATGGTCGCCCACAGCGAGGTCGGCCACGCCCGGCCCGACCTCGACCACCTCGCCCGAGGATTCGTGCCCCATCGCCAGCGGCATCACGCGCGGCCGGTCACCATTGATCACCGACAGATCCGAGTGGCACAAACCGGCCACCCTGATTTTCACGAGCACTTCGCCCGGTCCTGGCGCATCGAGCTCGACCTCCTGCACATGCACGGGTTGGCTCTGGGCATAGGGCGCTGGCAGGCCCATTTGCCGCAGCACGGCACAACGCATCTTCATTGACAGTCTCCTGGTGGCAGTTGGGTGTCGCGGTCGTTCACGCACACGGCTGCGAAAACCACGGCGACGCACTACAGTTGGGGAAAATGCTCGAAACCTTCCGCAGGCCGCGCCGGCCTCACGGGCCATCCGCCTTGCGCGATGGCGCAGCCTGCAGAGGACTCCGAACACGCCCCCCAAGTATGCGCGCCTGCGCAAATCCAGGCAGACACACATCGGACACTTCATACGCACAGGAGATATTTGATGGACACACGCACTTCCCCCCTCAGCCAACTTCTGGACCCCAGCCTCCTGATCACCGACAGCCTGATCAACGGCCGCTGGATCAAAGGCAGGCAGCGCTTTGACGTGAGCGACCCGGCCACGGGCCTGAAGCTCGCCGACGTGGCCGACCTGGGCGCGAAGGAGACAAAAGCCGCGATCGACGCCGCCAACGCCGCCTGGGGGCCTTGGCGCGCCAAGACCGCCAAGGAGCGCTTTGTCGTGCTCATGCAGTGGTACGAGCTGCTCATGGCCAACAAGGAAGATCTGGCGCGCTTGATGACGGCCGAGCAGGGCAAGCCCCTGGCCGAGGCGCGTGGCGAGGTCGCCTATGGCGCCAGCTTCGTGCAGTGGTTTGCCGAAGAGGCCAAGCGCGTCAACGGACAGACCCTGGCGAGCTACGACGGCAACAAGCGCTACGTCGTGCTCAAGCAGCCGATAGGCGTGTGCGCGGCCATCACGCCGTGGAACTTCCCGCTGGCCATGATCACGCGCAAGGTGGCTCCGGCGCTCGCGGCCGGCTGCACCGTCGTCATCAAGCCCGCCGAGCTCACGCCGCTGACCGCACTGGCCACGGCCGAACTGGCGCAGCGCGCGGGCTTTCCGGCAGGCGTGATCAACGTGGTCACGGGCATGGATGCTCCGGCCATCGGGCAGGCGCTGTGTGCCAGCGACATCGTGCGCCATCTCTCGTTCACCGGCTCCACCGAGGTGGGGCGCATCCTGATGGCACAGTGCGCACCTACCGTGAAGAAACTGTCGCTGGAGCTCGGTGGCAACGCGCCCTTCATCGTATTCGACGATGCCGACCTCGATTCCGCCGTGGAAGGCGCGCTCGCAAGCAAGTACCGCAACGCGGGTCAGACCTGCGTTTGCGCCAACCGCCTGTACGTGCAGGACGGCGTCTACGAGGCTTTCGTCAAGAAGCTCGCCGCCCGGGTCAAGACCATGAAGGTGGGCAATGGCTTTGATGACGGCGTGAGCGTGGGCCCGCTGATCGAGCCGGCGGCGCTCGCCAAGGTGGACAAGCACGTCAAGGATGCGGTGAAAAAAGGCGGGCGCGTGCTCACGGGCGGCGGCCGGCTCAAGGGCCAGTTCTACGAGCCCACGGTGATCGCCGATGCGTCAAGCAAGATGCTGGTCGCGCGCGAGGAAACCTTCGGCCCGGTGGCGCCGGTGTTTCGTTTCAAGACCGAGCAGGAGGCGATCGACGCGGCCAATGCCACGGAATACGGGCTCGCGAGCTACTTCTACGCGCGCGACATCGGCCGTGTCACGCGCGTGAGCGAGGCGCTGGAGTACGGCATGGTGGGCATCAACACCGGCCTGATCTCGACCGAGCACGTCCCCTTCGGCGGCGTGAAGCAGTCGGGCCTGGGGCGCGAGGGCTCGTCCCACGGCATCGAGGAGTACCTGGAAATGAAGTACCTGTGCGTGGCGGATGTGAACAGGTAGGTATCGAGCTGCAATCGATTGTTCCCGTCGATGCAGGACGCGGGCGGCTGATAGCCCAGGGCCTGGCAGACGCGCGGGAACCACTGTGAGCGGTGGCCGTGTCTGGCCCTCAGGCCGCGGCCACGGCCTTCTTGCCCGCGCCAAGGTAGGTCTCGATGACACGCCTGTCGCTGAGCAGCATCGGCGCTTCGCCGCTCAGCGCCACCGCACCCATTTCGAGCACGTAGCCACGATCGGCCACCTGCAGCGCAGCACGCGCGTTCTGCTCGACGAGCAGCACTGACACGCCCATGCCGCGCAGCGAGGCGACGATCCGCAGCACCTCACGCACGATCAGCGGCGCCAGGCCCAGAGAAGGCTCGTCGAGCATCAGCAGGCGCGGGCGCGCCATCAACGCACGGCCAATCGCCAGCATCTGGCGTTCGCCACCCGAGAGGGTCGCCGCCAGTTGCGCGCACCGCTCCTGCAGGCGCGGAAACAACGCAAACACCTCACGCATGCGTTCGGCCTGATCGCGTTGGCCTCGACGCCAGCGTGCGAAACCACCGAGCAGCAGGTTGTCCTGGACCGACATGTCGCCAAACAGCTCGCGTTTCTCAGGCACCAGCCCGACACCCGCGGCGACCATCGCCTCCACCGAGGGGCGCCGGATAAGCTGGCCTTCGAACACCAGTTCCCCGCGCGAAGGCAGCAAGCCCATTGCCGCATTGAGCAGCGTCGATTTGCCCGCGCCATTGGGTCCGATCACCGCGATGATCTCGCCCTCGTTCACCGTGAGATCGATCTGATGGACCGCCTCCACCGGCCCGTAGGAGACCGAAAAACCCTTCAATTGCAGCAGTGGGGTGGTGGCGCTCACGCGGCAACTCCTTCGGTATCTTCTACGCCCAGATAGGCCTCCATCACGCGCGGGTTGACCTGTACCTCGGCGGGCGAGCCCAGCGCGATCACGCGGCCGAACTCCAGCACCGTGATGCGATCGGCCAGGTTCATCACAAACTCCATGTCGTGCTCGACGACAAGCACCGCCAAGCCCTCGGAGCGCAACTGCGAAAGCAGTTGAACCAGCGCCTGCTTTTCCAGGTGACGCAGACCGGCGGCGGGTTCGTCGAGCAGCAAAATGGATGGTTGCCCCGCCAGTGCGCGCGCAATCTCGACGATGCGCTGCTGGCCCAGCGGCAACGAGGCCGCAGGCGTATCGATGTAACTGAGCAGCCCGCAGCGCTCGATCTGCTTGCACGCCTCGGCGAGCAGGGCGGCTTCCTCGTGCCGATCGGTCCGCAGCATTGCCGACAGCCAGCCACGCCGCCCCCGCAGGTGCGCGCCCAGCGCCACGTTCTCCAGCACCGAGCGCTGGCCAAGCAGGCGCACATGCTGGAAGGTACGGCTCATGCCCAGCGCGGCAAACGCACGCGAGGGTTTGCCCATCATGGCCTGCCCGAGCAGCGTCACGGTGCCAGAGGTCGGGTCATCGACCCCGGAGATGATATTGAAGAAGGTGCTCTTGCCGGCGCCGTTGGGGCCAATGAGCGCATGCACCTCGCCGGCCTTGACGTCCAGATCGACCGAATCATTGGCGACGAGGCCGGCAAACCGCTTGGTCACCTGCGTGGCCCTAAGCACCACCTGCCCCCGAGGCGGCAGCTTGCGCCGTCCCAGCGCCGCCTGGGTGGTGCGCGCGGCGCGCGGCGCCACCGGCTTGACCCAGCGCTGCGCAAGTGCGGCAAGCAGGGGCCAGAGGCCATCGGCCGCGCGCTGCAGGATCAGCAGCATGATGAGGCCGAAGACGATGATCTCGAAATTGCCGCCGGTCCCCAGCAAGGTCGGCAGCCAGTCCTGCAACTGCTCCTTGAGCAACGTGATCAGCGTTGCGCCCAGCACCGCGCCCCATAGATGACCCGAGCCACCCACCACGGCCATGAACAGATACTCGATGCCGATCTCCAGGTTGAACGGCGTCGGGTTCACGAAACGCTGCAAATGGGTATAGAGCCAGCCGGACATCGCCGCGAGCAACGCCGCGAGCATGAACAGTTTCATGCGCTGACGCGAGGTATCCACGCCCATCGACTCGGCCATGACGCGCCCGCTCTTGAGTGCGCGAATCGCGCGGCCCTCACGCGAATCGAGCAGGTTGTGCATCGCCCAGATCGAAAGCAGCAACACCAGCCAGATGATGATGCCGAAGAGCCGCGGCGAGGTCAGCTCATGGCCCGCGATCGCCAGCGGCCGCACATCCGCGATGCCGGTGAAGCCGCCCAGTCCTTCGAGATTGCCGAACACGTAGTACAGGCTCAATCCCCAGGCCAGCGTGCCCAGCGCCAGAAAATGGCCCGACAGAGGCAGCGTGACCGCGCCAAGGATCCAGGCGATCACGCCGGTGACGGCAAGACCGAGCAGCAGGCCCAACCAGGGCAGCAGATCGCCATGAATGCCGGACAATGCATGCGCCGCCACCGGCGAGGTGCAAATCCAGGCCGTGGCATAGGCGCCCAGCCCGACGAAGGCCGCCTGGCCGAACGAAGTGATGCCTCCTACGCCGGTGAGCATCACGAGACCGACGGCGACCAGCGAATACAGCCCGATGTAGTTGAGCAACGTGGCCGAAAACGGCGATAGCAACGGCCACGCCACGACCAGCAGCGCGACGAAGAGCCAGGTCCATTGACGGTTGGTCATTCCTCGTCCTCCACGTGACGGGTATTGAGTGAACGCCACCACAAGACGGGAATGATGAGCGTGAAGACGATGACCTCCTTGTATGCACTGGCCCAGAACGACGAGAACGATTCAAGCTGACCCACGAGCACCGCGCCGGCCACCGCGCCGGGGTAGCCCGTGAGGCCACCGATGATCGCGGCCACGAAGCCCTTCAAACCGATCAGAAAACCCGTGTCGTAGTAGATCGTCGTGACCGGCGCGATCAAAATGCCCGAGGCCACGCCGATCAATGCCGCCAACGCGAAGCACAGATCGCCCGACAGGTCGGTGGGCACCCCCATGAGCCGCGCACCCACCCGGTTGATCGCGGTGGCGCGCAGCGCCTTGCCGACAATCGAGCGCTCGAAAAACAGATACATGGCCACCAGCAACACGATGGCGGTGAACACCACGACGAGCGACTGTCCGCTGACCGGCACCCCGGCGAAATCCCACGACGCATCCCAGATGACATGGGTGCGCGAACCTTCGGCGCCGAAGTAGTACAGCCCGAGCCCGACCATCACGAGGTGCAACGCCACCGACACGATCAGCAGGAACAGCACGCTCGCCTGCGCCAGCGGGCGAAACACCAGCCGATACAAAAGCGGCCCCATCGGCGTAATCAACGTGAAGACGACCAATGCCTGCATCCAGCCACTTTGCGGCTTGACGCCGAACGCAAGCGCCGCCGCGATCGCGGGAAACACCACCGCCCAGACGATGGTGGATTTCCAGTCCACCCGAGTCCCCTGAGCATGTCGCCACGCCTCCACGACCAAGGTGAGCAGCGCCAGTGCGAGCAACATCCAGACGATGGACGGCAGGCGCCCCGCCTGGATGGCCGCCATCGACAACGCCGCATAGGTGACGAATTCGCCTTGTGGGATGAGAATGACGCGCGTCACCGAAAACACCAGCACCAGCGCCAGTGCCATGAGGGCATAGATGGCACCATTGACCATGCCATCCTGCCCCAACATCAGACCAATCTGTAAATCCATGAATGCCTCAAGTCTCGCAGGTCAGACCAGACGCGATGCGCGCGCCGTGCATCGCACACAAGCAAGCGCGGCAGCCTCTCTGACGCGCACATTGAAGAAGACGGAAATGATGCTGATACCGTTGTGGATCACTCAGAGTTACCGTGAAACATGCTGATGCGCCGCGCCGCAAACACCACACCACCCGCAGCCACAAAAGAAGAATCACCACCCGTTCGGTGGCAATTCAAACGCGGAAGATTGGATTATTAAAGTTATTTAAAATAACTAATATAGCTGTATTTCGCATTCAACGAATGCGGGCTAACCCTTGCTCCGGCGCACCCACGGCACGCCGGAGCCCATCCCGGTCTCGCAGGCTGGGTACATGCTTTCGGCGCACGAAGACAGCACCAAGGTGGGCGAGGCACTGGAGTACGGCATGGCGGGCATCAACGCCGGCCTGATCTGGGCCAGGCACGCCCGCCTTCGGCGGCGTGACGCAATCGGGCCGGGGCCGGGAGGGCTCATCGCGCGGCATCGAGGAGTACCCGGAGATGAAATCTCTGTGCGTGGCGGATGCGAGCAGGCAGGCATTTCCTGCCGCTGCACCGGAAGACGCGGTCGCGCGGGGCCTGAGCTTGGTCTCGGTCGAGCGCAGCCATCGTGCACTCCCCGCGCTCAGTGCCTGCGCACCCCCAGCCACAGCACCGCGCCCACCACGATCAAGGCTCCCAACACCTGCATCGGCGCAATCGCCTGCCCCAGAATGAACCACGCCAGCACCAGGGCAAACACAGGCTCCGCGTTCATGATCGCGGTATTGCCCACCACGCCCAGCCGTGGCAGGACGGTCAGCAAGATCGTGATGCCGGTGCCGTAGAGCAAGGTCAGCAGCGCCAGGCCCCACCAACCCGAGGTCGAGCCCGGCCAGTGAAAGCCGCCGCGTGCTCCCACGACCACCAGCGCTACCACGGCCGCGACAGCCATGCTCACGCAGGTGCGCAGGCGCCCGTCCACATCGCCCGCGCCGTGCTGGGTCAACACCAGCGCGAGGCTGAAAATCAGTGACGCCGCGAGCGCAAACGCCACGCCCACCCCCATGCGCTGCCACTGTCCGCTCATCCCCAGGCCGGAGCTCGCCCCCAGGACATCCAGCGCCAGCGCCAGCCCCGCCAGCAGCACGATCATGGCCACGAGCAAGCGCCGCTGCAGCCGCTGGCGCAGCAGCACGCGCGCCCACAGCGCCGTGCACAGCGGGTAGGTGTTGAATGCCAAAAGGGCCAGGGCCACCGGCAAACGCGCCACGGCCGAGTACAGCCAGATGCTCTGCACTCCGATCAGCAGGCCGATCGCAAGCAAGGCGCGCCACTGGCGGGCATGGAGTGTCAGCGGTACACGCTGCGCCACCAGCAGCAGCGCGGTCGCCACGCCGGTCACGCCACTGCGCACGGCGACGGCGGTCATCACGTCCGCGCCGCTGTCAAAGGCCAGGCGCGCCGCCACATGGTTCGCCGCCATCACCAGGGCCACCAGGACCAGGGTGGCGAACCCCAAGCGGGTCAGCGCGCGCGCGTGGGTGCTCATGCCTCTCCTGCCCCGCAACCGCGCCCGCGGTCAAGCGGGGTACAGGCCATGCACCCGCGCATGCAAACGGGCCAGACCCAGCAGTGCATCGGTGAACGGCGTGGGCACGTCCACGAGCTGGCCGAGTTCGCGCACCGAGGCCACCAGCGCATCGAGCTCCACGGCCTTGCCGGCCAGCACATCCTGAAGCATGGAGGGCTTGAAATCGCCCAGTTTGCGCGTGACCCGGTGCCGGTCTTCGGGCAGCTCGGCGATCGGTACGCCGATACGTGCGCCGATCTCGCGCGCTTCGAGCATCACGCGCGTGACGAAGTCGCGCACGAGCCCGTCATCGAGCACCTGCATGGACGTGGCCCCGGTGAACGCGCAAATGGGATTGATCGTCATGTTGCCCCAGAGCTTGTACCAGATGTCTTTCTGAATCTGCGGCGAAAGCGTGGTTTCGAACCCCGCGCGCTGCAAGAGCGCATGCAGCGCACGCACGCGCTCGGTGGCCTCGCCCGAAGGCTCGCCCACGATGAGACCGTTGCCGAAGCGATGGCGGATCACGCCCGGTTCGTCGACGGAGCAGCTCGCATGCACCACGCAGCCGACGACGTGACGCGGAGCAATGACCCGCGCGATGCGGCCCTGCGGATCGACGGACGACAGCGCCGTGCCCGCCAGTCGGCCGCCAAAACCCTGCAGGAACCACCAGGGCACGCCGTTCATGGCCGTGAGCACCGTGGTGTGCGGTGCCAGCAGGGGAGCCATGCGTTCGGCCACTTCGGCCATCGCGGGCGCCTTGACGGCGACGATCACCAGATCCTGCGCACCCAGCTTGGCCGGATCGTCGCTCACACTGACCGGATACGCCGTCTCGCGCATCGCGGCACCATCGTCCGGGCGGCGAACCAGCAGGCCGTTGGCCTGCAGCGCAGCCAGCGTGCGGCCGCGTGCCACGGCGCTGACTTGCACGCCTTCCAGGGCCGCGAGGCCCGCTCCCATCCAGCCGCCGATGGCGCCCACGCCATAAATGCAGATTTTCCTGAACACGCCCAGCCCCCACCCCTCACGCGCCGCAGCACTTCTTGTATTTCTTGCCGCTGCCACAGGGGCAGGGATCGTTGCGCCCTGTCTTGCCGCTCACGGCCGGCGCCACGCGCGGACCCAGGCTGCGCGCCGTCGCATACAGGTCATAGACCGCCCAGATGGCTTCGCCGAAGGCCTCCAGGCGCGCATCGCTCACCGTGGGCGTGCCCGACTCGTCGAAGAGGTTGACGGTGGGCGTGGCGCGATCGTCCTTGAGCAGGGCGCCGATGACCTGGACGCACTGGCGCATGTCCGCCGCGATCTCCTTGTCGCGCGGCAGCGCCCAATCGTCCGCCCAGTAGTCCACCGCATCCAGAAAACCTGCGGCCCAAGCCTGGGCGAACTGCGGTGGCTCCTGCTCGGTCAGGATCTGCTCGCGCTCGGCGCTCGTCAAGGTCGAGAGATAGCCCCTCCAGTCGATGACGCCGGGCTCCAGCGCCTGCTCGTCATCCAGGGCCTGTACCGGTGCCTGCAGCGCGGCGCGCAGCTGCTGCTCGCGCTCGAGCCAATGCATGAGAAATTGCGTGCGCCCGGCCGCCGTGGGAAAAATGTCGTCGGCGTCCCTGCCGAAAAGCATCTCCAGCCACTCGGCCTGCGGCACCTCGCGGCGGGTGCACAGCAGCGCGGTCATCACACCCTCGCAGTATTCCCACTCGGGCACGTCCGAATCGAGGTGGTGCTGCAGCGCCTCGAGCAAATCGTCCAGCGCCGCCAGCGTGGCCCCACTGGGGCTGAGAGCGGCTTCTTCAGCCTCGTGCCGCTCGCTGCTGTCCTCGTGCGTCATGCGTTCATCCTTCAAGCAAGAGCGCATGGTAAGGCAGACCGGCCTGCTTCAGTCCTCGAACGGCATGCCCACGCGATAAATCACATCGGCATAGTGCCGCACTTCGCTGCTCAGGAAGTGGGAGAAGCGCTCGGCGCTGCCCGCCAGCGGCACGAGGCCGCGCTCGCGAAACACGGCCGCCATCTGCTCGGACCGCAAAATGGCGTTGATCTCCTGGTTCATCCGCTCCACCACTCGCGCGGAGACGCCCGCGGGCGCGAGCACGCCATTCCACGAATTCGATTCGACCGCCGCCCCTTGCTCACCCAGCGTGGGCAGGTGCGGCGCGAACGCCGAGCGCTTCTCGCTGGCCATGCCCAGCGCGTTGAGCTGGCCGTCGGCGATCGGCACGCGAAGTTGCGACCAGCTACCGAACATCATCGTCACCTTGCCCGCCAGCAGCGCCTGCAAGGCCGGCGCCTGCCCACCGTAGGGCACGTGCACTATCCCCGGTGTGCCCAGGACGCTCTTGAGCATTTCCCCGGCCAGGTGCGTGGACGTGCCCGGCCCGGACGACGCGTACGCCAGCGCCTTGCCGCTCTCGTACTGCGAGACGATATCCGCCACATTCTTCAGCCCCGAAGCGGGCGTCGCGGCCAGCACGTGCTCGGACATCGCCATGAGCGCCACAGGGCGCAGGTCGTTCATGCGATACGGAGGACGACGCATCAGGGTCTCGTTCACGCAGAAGCTGTTGGCCACCGTGACGAAGGTGTAGCCATCGGCGGGCGATTTGGCCACGTCGTCGACGCCGGTGACCGTGCCGCGACCCGGCAGATGGTCGATGGCGACGTCCTGTCCAAGTCTGGGCCGCAGCTGCCGTGCCACGAGGCGCGTGACCTCATCGGTCGTTCCACCCGGAGGAAAGGGCACAACCCAGCGCAACGCGCGCGCTGGCCACGCCTGGGCGCGACCTGCGCGCGGTGCGATGGCGGCCAGCGCCGCCCACTGGACAAAAGGTCGTCGTCGCATCGCAGAAGAATGGAGGCCCCACGGGCTCCGCCGCGCGGGAGTGCAGGAGGCCCGGCCAAGTCTGGACTCGGGCGCGTGCGGCATCATCGCATGGATCACCGCTCAGGGGTAGGGTCGCGGCTGCCGCATCCGCGCGCCGGCTCCACACTCTGAAACGCGGCGTGGCAAAGTGTCATCCAATGATGCGGGAGGGGCGATGCCGTGCTTTGACGCATATGCCAGCGCGCCTCCACTGTCCCTATTTGAAACGAGGAAGCCGACATGCTCATGCACGTGGAACCGTCACACAGCGACAAGGAACAGGCAAGCGTCGGCGTGCCCGCTTCCGAGCGCATCCGCTACCGCCTCATGTGCGCGGGGCAGCGCTTTCATGCCAATGACAACATCGCCGATTACATCGACGAAGGCGAGCTCGACGAGTTGCGTGACGAAGTGCAGGCCAGGATGCAGGAGGTGCTGCGTTCGCTGGTGATCGACACCGACCACGATCACAACACCGCCGAGACCGCCCGGCGCATGGCCAAGCTCTACATCGACGAGGTCTTCGGCGGGCGCTACGAGACCGAGCCGCAGGTGACGGCGTTCCCCAACGTCTCGCAGCTCAACCAGCTCATGGTGGTGGGGCCGCTGACCGTGCGCAGCGCCTGCTCGCACCACCTGTGCCCCATCGAGGGCCAGGTATGGATCGGCGTGCTGCCCAACCCGACCTCGGATCTCATCGGTCTGTCCAAGTACGCGCGCATCTGCGACTGGATCATGCGCCGCCCGCAGATTCAGGAAGAGGCGATCACCATGCTGGCCGACGAGCTGGAGCGGCGCATCAAGCCCGACGGCCTGGCCGTGGTGATGCAGGCGAGCCACGCCTGCATGCACTGGAGGGGTGTCAAGGACGACGGCGCGCGCATGACCAACTCCATCATGCGCGGCGCGTTCCTGAACAACGAGGCACTGCGTCGCGAGTTCCTGGGCTTCGCGCGCCGGTAGACAGCCCCCGCAGGGGCTTCAGGTGTCCTTGCTGATCGTGATGTCCGGAAAGGCCGCCAGTTCGTTGCCCGCCTGCGCCGCCACGCTCGCGCCAAGCTGGCGCGCCATGGCCTTGTAGATCTGCGTCACATCGCTGTCGGGTTCGGCAAACACCGTGGGGCGGCCCGAATCGGTCTGCTCGCGGATCTTGAGCGCCAGCGGCAGCGCGCCGAGGTAGGCCATCTCGTAGTTTTCGGCCAGGTGCTTGCCTCCGTCTTCGCCGAAGATGTGCTCCACGTGCCCACAGTTGCTGCAGATGTGCACCGCCATGTTCTCGACGATGCCGAGAATGGGCACGCCAACCTTCTGGAACATGGTGATGCCCTTCTTGGCATCGAGCAGCGCGATGTCCTGCGGTGTGGTGACGATCACCGCGCCCGTGAGCGGCACCTTCTGCGCCAGCGTGAGCTGGATATCGCCGGTGCCGGGCGGCATGTCGACGATGAGGTAGTCCAGATCCGACCAGCGGGTCTGCATGATGAGCTGCTCCAGCGCATTGCTGGCCATCGGTCCGCGCCAGGCCATCGCCTGCTCGTCGCGCACGAGAAAGCCGATGGAATTGATCTGCAGCCCCATGGCGCGCTTGGGCTCCATGAGCTTGCCGTCGCGCGTCTCCGGCTTGCCCGAGGTGCCGGTCATCATCGGCTGGCTCGGACCGTAGATGTCAGCGTCCAGCAGGCCCACCTGCGCGCCTTCAGCCACCAGCGCCAGCGCCAGATTGACGGCCGTGGTGCTCTTGCCCACGCCACCCTTGCCCGAGGCGACGGCGATGACATTCTTCACGCCCGGAATCAGCCGCGCGCCGCGTCCGGCCACCTGTGACATGACCTGGGTCGTGATCAGCACCGCGGCGTTGTCCACGCCCGGCAGCGTCCTGGCCGCGGCGATGAGTTCGTTCTGCAAGCCGGGAATCAGGCTTCTGGCAGGGTAGCCCATCGCCACCTCGAAGGAGATGTTGCCGCCCGCCACCTGCAGGTTGCGCAGGGATCGTGGCGTCGCCAGCGGCTTGCCCGATACCGGGTCTTTCACACTGGCAAGCGCCGCCAGCAGGTCCTGCTCGTTTATGGCCATGCACGGGTCTCCATCAAGGTGCTCGGAATCAGCCGCTAGTCTAGTCAGAGCGGCGAGCCAATTGGGAAAGTGAGGTAATTTCAAGCCAAATTGGCAAAATTCCCTTGCCCGCCCTGCGCTAACAGCTACTGTTTTTTGATCACTGGAACCGCCTCCACACCCTGAGGGACAATACCGCCCTCCCGCAGGATCGCGCTTGGGCGCCCTGCCCGCCCGACTGCCCGCCGTGTCGCATCCCACCCCCATACGCCCCGAGGACATCCCGCGCTTTGACGCGGTGATCGACGCACGCTCGCCGGCCGAGTTCGCCGAAGACCACATCCCCGGCGCGATCAACTGCCCGGTGCTCGACGACGCCGAGCGCGCCGCCGTGGGCACGCTGTACGTGCAGCAGGGTGCCTTCGAGGCGCGGCGCGTGGGCGGCGCCATGGTGGCTGCGCACCTGGCCGCGCATCTGCGCGGCGCGTTCGCCGAGCAGCCCGCCACCTGGCGCCCGCTCGTGTACTGCTGGCGCGGCGGCATGAGAAGCGGCGCCATGGTGCAATGGATGCGCCTGGTGGGCTGGAAGGCCGAGCAGCTCGCTGGCGGCTACAAGGCGTTTCGCCGGCACGTGATGGACGGCATCGCCTCCTTCGTGCCGAGCATGCGCATTCGCGCCATCGTGGGCGCCACGGGCAGCGCCAAGACGCGGATCCTGCATGCCCTCGCGGCGCAGGGCGCGCAGGTGCTCGATCTCGAAGGTCTGGCGCGGCACAAGGGCTCGCTGCTCGGAAACCTGCCCGGCGTGGAGCAGCCCTCGCAAAAGCACTTCGAGACGCAGATCTGGTCGGCCCTTCAAGGCATGGACGTTACCAGGCCCATCTACGTCGAAGGCGAGAGCGCGCGCATCGGCCGCCTGTCCGTGCCGCCGCTGCTGGTCCGGCAACTGCGCGCGGCGCCCTGCCTGGAGATCGATGCCACACCCGAAGTGCGCCTCGCCTACCTGCTGCACGACTACGCCTACCTCGGCGACGAGCCCGAGGCGCTGGCCGAGCGCCTGGCCGTGCTCACCGAAATGCACGGACACGAAACCGTGCAGCGCTGGCAGGCATGGGCGCGGACACAGGCGCTGGCGCCACTGTTTGATGAACTGATGCGCCAGCACTACGACCCGCACTACGGGCGCTCGCAGGCGCGCAATTTCAGGCAGTGGCAGTCGCGCACGGTCGTCGCGGCGCAGAGCCTGGGCGACGACGCCATCCCGGCCCTCGCGGGCACGATCCTGGGCCTGCCGCAGGGCGGCCTCTAAAATGCCCACGTTCAGCCGCTGGATATCACCATGACCCGCTGTCGCCACCTCCTCGCCGCCACGCTCTCCTGCCTGGGCCTGACGCTGTGCGCACTGCCCGCGGGGGCCCAGGTGCAGCAGCCGCTTGCCGCATCCGGCGGGGCGGGCCGCAGCTTTCCGGCCCATGCGCTGCGCGGCTCGGTGAGCTTCATCGGCGGCAACAAGATGCTGCTCAACGGCGATGCGGTACGCAGCGCACCGGGGCTGCGCGTCTTCGACGCGAAAAACCATCTGGTGATGCAACACACCCTGCGCGGCAAGACCTACACCGCGCATTACGTGGTGGAGCGCGCCACCGGCATGCTGCAGACCGTCTGGCTGATCAGCGAGGCGGAGGCGGCCAGGCCGCGCGCGGCGCCGGGCATGGTGGTGCGCAACTTTCAGTTTGAATCCGAACAACCCGACTCGGCCAGGCAGCGCTGAGCCGACCTGTTCTCCCTGAGCATCGCGGCGTCGGCCGCGACGCCAAGCTTACCTTTTTCGAGAGACCCGCCATGAGCAAGAAAGTCTTCATCAAAACCTTTGGCTGCCAGATGAACGAGTACGACTCGGGCAAGATGCTCGACGTGCTCGCCGACGCCCGGGGCTATGAGGCCACGGACGACCCCGAACAGGCCGATCTGGTGCTCTTCAACACCTGCTCGGTGCGCGAGAAGGCACAGGAAAAGGTGTTCTCCGACCTTGGGCGCGTCAAGCATCTCAAGGAAAAAGGCACCTTGATCGGTGTGGCCGGCTGCGTCGCCAGCCAGGAGGGTGAGGAGATCATCAAGCGCGCGCCCTTCGTCGATCTGGTCTTCGGCCCGCAGACGCTGCACCGTCTGCCACAGATGCTGGATGCGCGCCTGAGGGACAACCGTCCGCAGGTGGACATCAGCTTCCCCGAAATCGAAAAATTCGACCACCTGCCACCCGCGCGCACCGAGGGATGCACGGCCTACGTTTCCATCATGGAAGGCTGCTCCAAGTACTGCAGCTACTGCGTCGTGCCCTACACCCGCGGCGAAGAGATGAGCCGCCCGTTCGAAGGTGTGCTGGTGGAGATTGCGCAGCTTGCCGATCAGGGCGTGAAGGAAGTGACGCTGCTGGGCCAGAACGTCAACGCCTACCGTGGCCGCATGGGCGAGAGCGGCGAAATTGCCGACTTCGCGCTGCTGCTCGAATACGTCGCCGAGATTCCGGGCATCGAGCGCATCCGCTACACCACCAGCCACCCCAATGACTTCACGCCCGGCCTGATCGAAGCCTACGCGCGCATCCCCAAGCTCGTGAGCCACGTGCACCTGCCGGTGCAGCACGGCAGCGACAAGATCCTGATGTACATGAAGCGCGGCTACACCGCCGCCCAATACAAAAAAACCATTGCCGAACTGCGCGCGGTGCGACCCGACATGGCCATCGGCAGCGACTTCATCATCGGCTTTCCGCGCGAGACCGAGCAAGACCACGCCCAACTGCTCGCGCTCATCGAAGAGGTGGGCTTTGACAATTCCTTCAGCTTCATCTTCAGCCCGCGTCCGGGCACGCCCGCCGCCAGCCTGCGCGACGAGACGCCGCAGGAGGTCAAGCAGCGGCGCCTGCTGGAAGTGCAGGCCCTGATCGACCGCCAGATGCACGCCATCAGCGAACAGCGCGTGGGCACCGTGCAGCGCGTCCTCGTCGAAGGCCCGAGCAAGCGCGATGCGCACGAACTGATGGGCCGCACCGAATGCAACCGCGTGGTGAACTTCGCCGGCGACGCCTCGCTCATCGGCCGCATGATCGACGTGCACATCACCGAGGCGCGGCACTTCACGCTGCGCGGCGAGATCGTTGAAGCCACGGCGTCAGCCTGAACGCCAATCCTAAAAACAGGTGTGGATGGCGCCGCTGACGGCGCCATCGTCCTCCACCACCGCCATCCAGCGCCATTTGTCGAAGGTGGTGCAGGGGTGCGAGATGCCCAGTTCCACGCGGTCGCCGACCGCGGGCACCACGTCCGAACCATCGAAGCGCAGATAGGCATGCTGGTCGTTGAGCGCGCTCACGCGCCATGAGGCGGGCGCGGCCTGCACCTGCCGCTCGCCCGCGCGCGCCCAGCGAACAGGCCGGGGCAGGTCGATGTCGAACGACACATCGCGCCGCCCGGCGTTGAGCAGCGCCAGGCCCGGCTCGGGCACGGACTGCACCAGCGCCCAGACGGTGAGCGCGGGCTGCAACGTGTCGGCAAGCCCCTCGCGCTCGGTGACGAGCCGCACGAAACGCTGGTAGTTGCCGTGGTCGTGCGTCAGGTAGCAGCCCGAGCGCAGGATGCCCTGCACCGGGCGCGAGAGCCCCTGCAGCTTCAAGAGCGGCAGCACGAGGTCGAAAACCGCCGAGCCGCCGGCCGACAACAGGACGTTCGCCTCGCCCGCGGCCCAGAGCACTGCTTCATCGCAATCGCGCGCCAGACGCATGGCGCGCCGCACAAGATCGGTCACGGCCGCCGCATCGCGCGCGCTGTCACAGGTGGCGACCAGGCCCTCGTAGCATTCGATGCCGCACAAGCGCACGGCGGGGCTGACTGCCAGCGCACGCGCCAGTCGCAGCGCCTCGTCGTGCGTTCGGCAGCCCGTGCGCTGGCCGGCCACGCCCAGTTCCAGCAGCACGTCAAACCTCCGGTTCGGGGCATTGCGGGCCGTCCACGCTTCGATGGCTTGCAATTGATCGCGCGAATCGACGAGAAACCACACGCGCAGATCGGCATGTGCGGCCAGCAGCGCATCCAGCCCCGCGAGGTCGGCCGCCTGCAGCACCTGATTGGCGATGAGGATGCGCCGCGCGCCCACCGCCACGCCCAGCCGCGCCTGCCAGACGCTGGCGAAGGTCAGGCCCCAAGCCCCGGCGGCGAGCTGCATCGCCAGCAGCTCGGGCGACATCGTCGTCTTGCCGTGCGGCGCGAGCCAGACGCCGCGCTCGCCCACGTAGCGCTGCATCCACGCCAGGTTGTGCTCGAGCGCGCCGCGCCTGAGCACGGCGAGCGGCAGCGGCAGATCGCCCGCCAGCACATTCCAGCCCCGCGCGCTGATCTCGCTGACGAGGCAGGGCGCCGCCGTGAGCGGATAGCCCTTGAGCGACGCCTCCAGCCGGACATCATCGATCATGATCAGCCTTTCAATTCAATAGCTGTCAGCGCCCGTGCAGCAAGCGTTTGAAGCCTCAAGGCGACGCTCAATAAATCCCCGCGATGTGGCGCGCCCTGGATTGGGATGGGCTGCGAGACGCAAGGCGCAGACATAGTCATAGCTATGGCGAGCATTTGCAACGCGGCAGACCGCCCAAGCCGAGGACGCGACGCGCGCGATGGACTTGTTCAGCGTCGCCTCAAACATTCAGAAAGGCATGCCGGGCATGCCCTTCATCCCCTTCATGCCGCCGAACTTTTTCATCATCTTCATGAGGCCGCCGCCCTTCATCTTCTTCATCATGGTACGCATCTGGTCGAACTCGCCCAGCAGGCGATTGACCTCATGCACCTGTACCCCGGCGCCGGCGGCAATGCGCTTCTTGCGCGTGGCCTTGATGATGTCGGGCCTGCGCCGCTCGGCAGGCGTCATGCTGCAGATGATGCCTTCCTTGCGGCGGATGTCGCGCTCGGCCTTGTCCATGTCCATCTCGCCCGCCTTGGCAGCGAGCTGCGTCGGGAGCTTGTCCATGAGGCTGGAAATCCCCCCCATCTGCTTCATCTGCTGCAGCTGTCCGAGGAAGTCGTTGAGGTCGAACCCGTCGCCGCTCTTGACCTTGGCCGCGAGCTTCTGCGCCGCCTCCATGTCCACGCCCTGCGCCACCTGCTCGACCAGTGCGACGATGTCGCCCATGCCCAGGATGCGCCCGGCGTGGCGCTCGGCATCGAAGACTTCGAGGCCGTCGATCTTCTCGGACACCCCGGCGAACTTGATTGGCGCGCCGGTAACCTGACGCACCGACAGCGCCGCGCCGCCGCGGGAGTCGCCGTCGAGCTTGGTGAGCACGATGCCGGTGAGCGGCAGCGCCTCCTTGAATGCCTTCGCGGTGTTGATCGCGTCCTGGCCCTGCATGGCATCGACGACGAACAGCGTCTCCACGGGCTTGAGCACCGCGTGCAGCTCCTTGATCTCGGCCATCAGCACCTCGTCGATCGCGAGGCGTCCGGCGGTATCGACCAGCAGCACGTCGAAGAAATGCTTTTTCGCGTAGTCCAGCGCCGCCAGCGCGATCTCGCGCGGCTTCTGTTCGGGGCTGGAGGGGAACCACTCGGCGCCCGCCTGCGCGGTCACGGTCTTGAGCTGCTCGATGGCCGCGGGCCGGTAGACGTCGCCCGAGACCGTGAGCACCTTCTTCTTGCGCTTGTCGATCAGGTGCTTGGCCAGCTTGGCCGTCGTCGTCGTCTTGCCCGCGCCCTGCAGGCCGGCCATCAGGATCACGGCGGGCGGCTGCGCGGCGAGGTTGATGTCGGCCACGCCGCCTCCCATGGTCGCCGCCAGCTCCTTGTTGACGATGCCCACCAGCGCCTGGCCGGGCTTGAGGCTGCCCAGCACCTCCTGGCCCAGGGCCTTGTCCTTCACGCGCGCGATGAAGTCGCGGACCACGGGCAGCGCCACGTCGGCCTCGAGCAGCGCCATGCGCACCTCGCGCAGCATGTCCTGCACGTTCGATTCCGTGATGCGCGCCTGCCCGCGCATCTGTTTGACCAGGCGCGAAAGCTTGTCGGTGAGTGCGGAAGCCATGGGGGAAACTGCTCCTGCGGGGCAATGGCGCCCCGGTGAGGGCCCGGCGGACAAGAAGAACCGCCGCAGGCCCGGGACAACGGCGTTGCCCTAAACTGTGGGGTCATGATTCTACCGACCGCATCTTCGCCGGGATGGCTGCTGGCAGGCGCGGCGGCGCTCGCCTACATGGTGCCGGTCCTCATGGGGCCGCGCGCGTCCGGGCGCGGCCAGCGCCTGGCCATGACGCCCGGCTGGCTGCTGCACGCGGCGGCGCTGGCCGCAGGCTTGCTCGGCGCCAGCCCGCACTTCGGTTTCGCCCCGGCGCTGTCCATGACGCTGTGGCTGGTGCTGGCCACCTATGCCGTGGAGCACCAGCTGCTGCCGCAGATGCAGTCGCGCGGCGCAGTCATCGTCATGGCGGTGCTGGCCGCGCTCGTGGTTCTGGCCGCCGCGGCGTTTCCCGGACTGCCGCTGGAAGAGCGCTCCTCGCCCTGGCTGGCGCTGCACCTGACGCTGGGCATCGCCAGCTACGGCCTGTTCACCGCGGCCGTGGTGCACGCCTGGCTCATGGGGCGGGCGGAGCAGCGCATCCGCCAGGCCGCCGAACTGCAGGGACGCCTGCCGCTGCTCGCGCTCGAGCGCCTGACGTTTCGCTTCATCACCGCCGGCTTCATCCTGCTCACGGCCACGCTGGCCGAAGGCTGGCTGTTTGGCGAACAGCTCTATGGTCACGCGCCCAGGTGGGACCATAAAAACGTGTTTTCCGTGCTCGCCTGGGCGACCATCGCCGTCCTCCTGATCGGCCGCAGCCGCTTTGGCTGGCGCGGGCGCAAGGCCGTGCGCGTGCTCTACGTGGGCGCGGCGCTGCTGCTGCTGGCCTATGTCGGCTCGCGCTTCGTGCTTGAAGTCGTCCTGGGGCGTGCGGCATGAGCAAATACCTGCTGATCCTGGCCATCATCGCCGTGATCTACGCCGCCGCGCGCGGACAGCGCAAGACACCCACACGAACCGCGCGAGGCAAACCCGCCACCCGTCCGCCCCAGAACATGGTGGCTTGCGCGCGCTGCGGCGTGCACTTGCCCGAAAGCGATGCGCTGCGCGAAGGCAAGCACCATTACTGCTGCGCGGCGCATCGCGATCAGGGCCCGGCTTGAACAGCGCGCCACACCTGCCTCCGTCCAACCAGCACGCCGCGCGACTGTGGCGCGGCTTCCTCTCCGCGCGCGTCCTGGTGGCGGTGGTTCTGCTGGGGCTGCACCTGGCTGGCCTCGCACTGGGGCAACCCATCACGGTCGCTGTGCTGGCCACCTCGGGCGCGTATCTGGCCGCGGCCGTCGCCCTGCGCTGGCTGCCGCGACAAACAGAGCGCCTGCAACGCAGCGGCTGGCACTGGCGCGCCTCCATCGGCATCGACCTGCTGGCCTTCACGGGCCTGCAGCTGCTGCAACCGCAGGATTCGATGAGCTACACACCGCTGTACGGCTTCTCGGTACTGATGGCGGGTGTGCTCGGGAGCCGCATGGTGGCCTTCGGCACGGCTGCCGCGGCCACGCTGGCGATGCTGCTGCTGGCCTGGTGGGGCGGACTGCGCGCAGGGTCCGACGCCACCGGCCCCTACCTTGGCGCGGCGCTGACGGGAACGGCCTATTTCATCGTCGCCTGGCTGGCCCACGAACTGGCCACGCGCCTGCTGCGCGAGCAGCAGCACGCCGAGCAAAGCCGCATCGCCGCGCACACCCAGGAGGCGATCAGCCACATGGTGATGGAGCACGTGAGCGATGGCGTGCTGGTGCTGGACCGGCGCGGGCAGGTTCGCCTGGCCAACCCCGTCGCGCAAACCCTGATCGGGCGCGGGCCCGAGGCCACGGTTCCCTTCGCATTCACGCCCGATGCCCGCTGGCAGCCGCTGCTGCAACTGGCGCATCAGACGTTTTCCGAGGCGCAGGCGCAGGCGGCGGACGTCACCATCCTGCACGAAGGGCAAAGCCCCATGGGCCTGCGCGTGCGCACCTGGCTCACGACACCGAGCCACCGTGCGCTGCGCGACGAGCATGAGTTGCTGTGCGTGATGTTCCTGCAGGATCTGAGGGAGATGGAAGCGCGCCTGCGCATGGAAAAAATGGCCGCCATGGGGCGCATGTCCGCCGCCGTGGCGCACGAGATCCGCAATCCGCTTGCGGCCATCGCACAGGCCAATCAACTCCTGTCGGAAGAGCTGCACGAGCCGACGCAACGGCGCCTGTCGGAGATGGTGCGCCAGAATGCGGAACGGTTGGCGCACATCACGGAAGACGTGCTCGATATTGCCCGGGTGCAACACCAGATGAGCCACGCGGGCTCCTCGGTCTTCGCGCTCGATGACGCCGTGGGACGCATCGCCGGCGACTGGCAGACGGCGCACCCCGAGCGCACGATCAAGCTCAATTTCTTCGCCCGGCAGACCCAGGTTGCCTTCGACATGGAACATCTGCGCCGCGTGCTCGTGAATCTGCTGGACAACGCACGGCGCTACGCGAGCCACGAAGCGGATGCATTGCAGATCCACACACAGGGAACCATGGGCCGACCGGCGCTGGTCCAGATCTGGAGCGACGGGGCGCCGCTGGACAAATCGGTGCAGCAGCACCTGTTCGAGCCCTTCTTCTCCTCCGAAAGCCGCTCCAGCGGCCTGGGCCTGTACATCTGCCGCGAACTGTGCCAGCGCCACGGCGCCACGCTGCACTATTCACGGCGCGCGCTGGATCTGCCGCGCGGCCGCGTCGAGGGCAATGCCTTCACCGTCACTTTCCGCCCATCGAGCAGGCCGCCGGACGCTGCCTCGCTGCTGGATACCATCGTGGTCTGAGAAGAGCGTGTTCAAGGCCTTTTCATGGCGCCCGCAAGGCAGCAGAAAGCCGCAATCGAGGCGCGCGCCGCAGGCCATGCTGGCGGCCTGGGCAAGGTGCGCAACGACGAGTGCGGCTTGCGGTAGACGTCTTGCATCCACTGCCTTTGCGGGGCAACGGGTACCATGAAAAGGTCTTGAACACGCTCTACCATGAACGCCCATGCCCAAACCCGCGTGCTCGTCGTCGACGACGAGCCCGACCTGCGCACCCTGTGCGAACTCACGCTGCTGCGCGAAGGCTACCGCGTGCAGACCGCGGGAAACCTGAGTGAAGCACGGACCCAATTGGCGAAGGACGGCTTTGACGTCGTGATCACCGACATGCGTCTGCCCGACGGTCTCGGGCTGGAGCTGTTGGGCATGCTGCATGAAGGACAACGCAGCGAACGCTGCATCGTCATGACGGCCTACGGCTCGGCGGAAAATGCGGTGGAGGCGCTGCGCGCCGGTGCCTTCGACTATCTGACCAAACCGGTGGACCTCAAACAGTTTCGCAGCGTCGTGGCCTCGGCGGCGCAACAGGCGCCCGGGGCATCGCTGCTGCAACTCACGCAGCGCAAGCCGCAGGACGAGGCCGCCGCGCAGGACCCGGCGGCGCTGGCGCAACTGGTGGGCGTCTCGAGTGCCATGCGCGAACTCAAGGCCAGCATCGTCAAGGTGGCGCGCAGCATGGCGCCCGTGCTGGTGCGCGGCGAATCCGGCACGGGCAAGGAGCTCGTGGCACGCGCGCTGCACGCCAGCAGCCCGCGCGCGGGTGGCCCACTCATCGCCGTCAACTGCGGCGCCATTCCGGAAGCCCTGCTCGAGGCCGAGTTCTTCGGCGCCCGCAAGGGCTCCTACACCGGCTCCATGCAGGATCGCCCTGGCTACTTTCAGGCGGCGCGCGGCGGCACGCTGTTCCTCGACGAAATCGGCGAGCTGCCCCTGTCGATGCAGCCCAAGCTACTGCGCGCCATCCAGGAGCGCACCGTCCGTCCCATCGGCGCCACTCAGGAAGAACCCGTCGACGTTCGCATCGTGAGCGCGACCCACCGTGATCTCGCGGCCGACGTGCACAGCGGGCGTTTTCGCCAGGACCTGTACTACCGGCTCAATGTCATCGAGCTCTTCATCGCCCCGCTGCGCGAGCGCCTGGACGACCTGCCCGTGCTCTGCGACGCACTGCTCGAGCGCCTGGCGCGTGAATCGGGCATCAGCGCCCCGGTGCTGGATGCCCAGGCCCTGAGGCATCTGGCGCAGTACCCCCTCGCCGGCAACGTGCGCGAGCTGGAAAACCTGCTGCATCGGGCGCTCGCGCTGACCGATGGAGGGCCGCTGCAAATTCCGGCGTTCACCCCTGGGGCCCAGGCAAGCGCGGCGTCGCTCGCTGCTCCCCGGCCCGCCGCCGTCGCAGAACCGTCGGCCCCCTCCATGGGCGTGGCGCACCCGTTGCTGGCCTGGCTGGATGCCCGTGAACGCGAAATCCTCGTGCGCACGCTCGGTGAATGCGGGCACGATGTGGCATCGGTGGCGCAGCGCCTGGGCCTGAGCGCGAGGCAGTTGCATTACCGCCTCAAGCGCCTCGGACTCACCGATGCAGACCACGCGCCAGAAGATGAAGCGCAAGGCTGAAGAGACTGAGTGGCGCGGCGGCTGGCTGCGCTGGGCCCGCGCCTGCCCGTCGCCCAACTGCGAGGCGCGCCCCGCGCTTGCATGCATCGACTTGATCGTCGTGCATTCCATCAGCCTGCCACCCGGGGAATATGGCGGCGATGCGATCGCGGCTCTGTTTCTCAATCAGCTCGACTGGGATGCGCATCCCTACTACGCGCAGATCCGCGGACTGCGCGTCTCCAGCCACTTCTTCATCACCCGCGCGGGCAAGGCCTGGCAGTTCGTCGACATCCATCAGCGCGCCTGGCATGCCGGCGTCTCCAGCTACCGTGGCCGCGCGCAGTGCAACGATGATTCGATCGGCATCGAGCTCGAAGGGCTGGAAGGCCTGCCGTTTGAAGCGGCGCAATACGCCACGCTCGAGCGCCTGTGCGATGCGCTGCGCCGCGCCTTGCCCATCCGCTATGTCGCCGGGCACGAGCACATCGCCCCCGGCCGCAAGGCAGACCCCGGCGCAGCCTTCGACTGGTCGCGCCTGTCTGACCACCTCGCAGGCTCGGGCCTCATGCTTCCGCCGCTCACACAGCACACACGCTGAAGCCGGTCAAGTCAGGCACGAAGGCCTACCTTCATGCGCGGCCCGTGCGTTCATCGCCCGCATGCAGGCGCTCCTGCGCATGCAAACCGCTGTATCCAAGCAACAAAAGACGGTACTGCCGTCGTGTGCTGCTTTTCATTCTGCAGCACTGCTCTCATAATCCGAGCTAGACAAGCCCATGCACTATCGGATCGCTTCAATGCACCACACGCTCACGCTCACCCGGTGGTGCTGTGCTCCCTTCTCGGTCAGGAAAAGGGATCCGGTTTGACGCCTCACGCCATGGCCACATCACACCCAACGCCAACGGATTTCAAGACGCCCTCCGCACCCGCCATGCACGCGCATGGACGGCACGGGGGGCGTTCCCTTATTCGGGGCAGGAGGCCGCACGCCTCGTTGCCACGGATCGCTGCATGCGTCATGCAAGCAGGCAGTGTTCTTTGCTAATCGACTCAAGGAGAACATGATGGCAACTGCGAAGAAGCCCGCCGCCAAGAAAGCGGCCCCAGCGAAGAAGGCCGCCCCTGCAAAGAAGGCGGCAGTGAAGAAGGCCGCGGCCCCGGCCAAGAAGGCTGCGGTGAAGAAGGCCGCTCCGGCAAAGAAGGTTGCCGCGAAAAAGGCCGCTCCAGCCAAGAAGGCTGCGGTAAAGAAGGCCGCTCCGGCAAAGAAGGCCGCCCCGGCAAAGAAGGCTGCGGTGAAGAAGGCCCCGGCCAAGAAGGCCGCTCCGGCAAAGACGGCTCTCAACCCGCAGGCGGCCTGGCCGTTTCCGACGCAGAACAAGCCCTGATCACGCGGGTCGTCCTTGCAACCCTCGGGAGTCGGCCGACTTCCGGGGGTTTGTCATTCACTGCACGGAAAAATCGAGGATGTAGTTCTGTGGTCCGCGGTGCGCAATCTTGAGCGCACCCATGCGACTGCCCAGTTCGGCGCAGCGCACGAGCGGCCATCCACGCTCCAACCCATAGAGCAGGGCACCGCGCCAGGCATCGCCGCAGCCCGTGGGGTCGAGCACCTGCGCAGGCATCACCGGCGGCACCCGTTGGCACTCCCCGTGCTCCCACACCTCACTGCCCTGCGCGCCCAGCGTCACCACGAAGCCCTTGACCTGGCGTGAAATTTCCGCCTTGCTCAGGCCCGTGCGCTCGCACAGCATCTGCCCCTCGTAATCGTTGACCGCCACCCAGCTCGCCTGCGCGATGAAGCGCCTGAGCGCCTCGCCGTCGAACATCGGCAGGCCCTGGCCCGGGTCGAAAACGAAGGGAATGCCCGCCTGCACCATCTGCTCGGCGTGCTCGATCATGGCCTCACGCCCATCCGGCGCAACGATACCCACGCGCACCTGCGGATCGGCCACGATCCGGTTGCGATGCGCCATCATCATGGCCCCCGGATGAAATGCCGTGATCTGATTGTTGTCATGGTCGGTCATGATCATGGCCTGCGCCGTATAGACATCGGTAAGCTGCTGCACGGTGGCCGTTGAAATGCCCAGATCGGCAAAACGCTGCATGTAGCTCGTGCCATCGCTGCCAAGCATGGCCACGGGGCGTGGATCCCCGCCCAGGAGCTTGAGGGCGTAGGCGATGTTGCCCGCGCAGCCACCGAAATCCCGGCGCAGCGTGGGCACCAGAAATGACACATTCAGGATGTGCAGCTGCTGCGGCAGGATCTGCTCGGAAAACCGACCTTCGAAGGTCATGATCATGTCAAATGCCAGCGATCCACAAATCAGCGCCGCCATACGTCTGTCTCCATCGTCGAGCCATCAAGGATAAAACGCGAGCAGCCGGTAACCGCTCACCTGTTCGGCGCCCGCAAGCACGCGCACACGCACGCTGGCGCTCCACTCTCCTCGCGCCGCCAGCTGCGCTGGCGCGCCCAGATCGGCCGCGGTCAGGACCCGGCGCAACACCGGCTGCTCCCGCGCATCCATCAGGGTCAGCTCGAACGCGGGCGTCGCCACCGCCATCGGCGCGACGTTCTTGATGCTCAGCTGCAAGGCGTAGGTGGGGTCGCTCGTGCGCTCGCGCACGAATGAAGAGGCGTCGATCATCACATCGGCTATGCGCCGCGGCGCCGCCAGAGTGCATCCCAGGGGCTTGCACAGGCGCGCCAGCCACGGCTGCGCCGACGGGTACAGCGCGGCGAGCGAATCACGCTCACGCACGGCCACCTGCAAGCCGAGCGCGGCCACGAGCGCCAGGGACATCAGGATCAGCACCAGGCGCACGAGCGGCCGGCGCCAGAACGCGCCTCGGCGCGCGGCACGCACGAAATCGAAATCATCCGTCTCGTCATCAATCGCCGCACGAGAGGCAGACGCGGCAGACCAGGACATCAGCGGATCCGCAGGCTCCCGCAGCGTCAGGGATTCGGATTCGGATTCGGATTCGGATTCGGATTCGGATTCGGATTCGGATTCGGATTCGGGCTCTGGCTCTGGCTCTGGCTCTGGCTCTGGCTCTGGCTCTGGCTCGGGCTCGGGCTCGGGCTCGGGCTCGGGTTCCGGCACAGGGTCAAGCCCGGGCTCCAGGGTCGGCCCGATCTCCATCTCGGGCAGCGGGCCGGACTGCATGAGGGGCTCGAACTCGGGCTCAGGCGTCGAAGGGTCGACCGGCACACCCTGCACAAGCAGCCACAAGGCAGGTTCCCGCCTGTCCTGGCCGTCAAGCCGTTCAGACACATGGGGGGCGAACGGGTGCGTCGGCACCGTGGCTGGCGCACCGACGAGATCATGCACATGCTCCCGCCACGCCTGCGAGGACTCGGCCGCCTTGCGCTCATCGTCCGCTTCAAGCGCACGCGGCCATGGCTCGGAGGGCGGCTGTGCCTCGAGCTCCTCGGGCAGCTCATGCAAAGCCGGCGCCGAGGTCTCGCTTGGCCGCGTCAATTCCGACGGCAAGGACAACAGGGGGGGTGGCGGCTGAATCCATGCCTCGTCACCGACCAGGCATTCGAGCGCATCAAAAATCTGCTTGCACTGACCGCAACGCACCCAGCCCTCAGCCAGACGCAGTTGATCGGCAACGACCTTGAACGAAGTCTGGCAATGGGGGCAGCGTGTGATCTGGCTCATCGGCGATCGATTGTAGGGAGCGCCATGGCCCGTCCGGCGCCGCTCAGCGCCGAGCCGTCATCAGTATCCAGCCATCCTCGCCGTCGGCCACCTCGAGCCGCGTCCATGGCGCATAGGCCTGCTGCAACTCCTCGGCCTGGCGCTCCAGGATCCCGGCCAGAACCAAGGTCCCGCCTTCGGCCACGCGCGCGCACAGCAAGGGAGCCAGCACCTTGAGGGGCGTTGCCAGAATGTTGGCCAGCACGGTCTGGTACTGGCCATCGGCCAGCTCGGGCAGCCCCGCGCGCAGCTGCACGGCATTGGCCTCGGCGTTGGCCCGCGTGGCCTCGACGGCCGCGGGATCGATGTCGACCGCATCCACCTCACCCGCGCCGAACTTCGCCGCGCCGATGGCAAGAATGCCAGAGCCGCAACCATAGTCGAGCACCCGCCCCGAGGACACCTGCGCCGCATGATCGGCAATCCAGCGCAGGCACATGCGCGTGGTCGGGTGCGTGCCGGTGCCAAACGCCATGCCCGGGTCGAGCCGGATGCAGCGCCGCGCCGCGGCAGGCGGCTGGTGCCAGCTCGGCACGATCCAGAAGTCGGGCGTGATCTGCACGGGGCTGAACTGCGACTGCGTGAGACGCACCCAGTCCTGCTCGGCCACCGCCACCACGCCGATGACGGCGCAATCGGCAAAAAAGTCCTGCAAGGGCAGCAGCCGCGCGGCGTCCGCGGCCTGGCTCTCGTCGGTGAACAGCGCGCTGATGCGGCTGCGCCGCCAGCCCTGCTGCCGCAGCGGCATGCCGGGCTCGCCGAACAGCGGACGCTCATGCCGCGTCAGCGCCTCGGCGTCTTCCACCGAGACGCTGAGCGCATCGAGCGCCTCCAGCGCCTCGCTCAGCGGCTCGACGCGATCCTCGGGGCAGACCAGGCGCAGCTCGAACAGGCTCACGATGGATCCAGCAGACCTTCAACGCTTGCGCGCCGCGAGCCACTCTTCCAGATAGTGAATGCTGGTGCCGCCCGCGACATAGCGCGCATCGACCATGAGCTCGCTGTGCAGCGGAACGTTGGTGGAAATGCCTTCGACCACCGTCTCGCGCAGCGCCGTGCGCATGCGCGCCAGCGCCTGCTCGCGCGTGTCGCCGTGCACGATGATCTTGCCGATCATGGAGTCGTAGTTCGGCGGCACATAGTAATTGGTGTAGATGTGCGTATCGACGCGCACACCCGGGCCGCCCGGCGCGTGCCATTTGGTGATGCGCCCGGGCGAGGGCGTGAACTTGTACGGGTCTTCTGCATTGATGCGGCACTCGATCGCATGGCCTCGCACCTGCACCTGCTTTTGCGAAAAGCCGAGCTTCTCCCCCGCCGCGACCATGATCTGCCAGCGCACGATGTCCACGCCCGTGATCCACTCCGTCACCGGGTGCTCGACCTGTACGCGCGTGTTCATCTCGATGAAATAGAACTCGCCGTTTTCGTAGAGGAATTCGAAGGTGCCCGCTCCGCGGTAGCCGATCTTCTTGCAGGCGCTGACGCAGCGCTCGCCGATTTTTTCGATCTGCTTGCGCGGGATGCCCAGCGCCGGCGCCTCCTCGATCACCTTCTGATGGCGCCGCTGCATGGAGCAGTCGCGCTCGGCCAGATACACCGCGTTCTTGTATTTGTCGGCAAGGATCTGGATTTCGATGTGGCGCGGGTTCTGCAGGAATTTCTCCATGTAGACCGATGGGTTGCCGAAGGCGGCCTCGGCCTCGGCCTTGGTCAGCTGCACCGCATTGATCAGCGCCGCCTCGGTATGCACCTCGCGCATGCCGCGCCCGCCACCACCGCCCGCGGCCTTGATGATGACGGGGTAGCCGATGCTCTTGGCGATCTTGCGCCACTGCGCCGGATCGTCAGGCAGTTCGCCGTCGGAGCCGGGCACGCAGGGCACGCCCGCCTTGATCATCGCGCGCTTGGCCGAGACCTTGTCGCCCATGGTGCGGATGGATTCGGGCGTCGGGCCGATGAACTGGAAGCCGCTTTGCTCCACGCGCTCGGCGAAATCGGCGTTCTCCGAAAGAAAACCGTAACCGGGGTGGATCGCCTCGGCGTCCGTGACCTCGGCGGCCGAGATGATCGCGGGCATGTTCAGGTAGGACTGCGCTGACGGCGCCGGGCCGATGCACACGGCCTCGTCCGCGAGCTTGACGTACTTGGCGTCGCGGTCGGCCTCGGAATAGACCATGACGGCCTTGACGCCGAGCTCGGCACAGGCACGCTGGATACGCAGGGCAATCTCTCCCCGGTTGGCGACCAGAATTTTCTTGAACATGATGTCCTTGAGGTTTTATGGTTCGGAACCCCCGGCTCGGGCGGGAGCCGAGAACATCATTCAATGACGAACAAGGGTTGACCGTATTCGACCGCCTGGCCGTTCTCCGCCATCACCCGGGTGACCGTGCCGGCGGTTTCGGCTTCGATTTCGTTGAGGATCTTCATCGCCTCGATGATGCACAGCACATCGCCCTGCTTGACCTGACTGCCCACATCAACGAATGGCGCACCGCCCGGGCTGGAGGAGCGGTAGAAGGTGCCGACCATGGGCGACTTGACGAAATTGCCCTCCGCCGCCTCAGCGGCAGGCGCGGCGGCCGCCACGGCGGCGGCCGCCGCCGCCACGGGCGGCGCCACTGCGGGTTGCGCGAGCACAGGAGCGGCTGTGCCGCCCTTGACGATGCGAACCTTGCCTTCGGCCTCGGTGATCTCGAGTTCAGACACATTCGACTCGGACACCAGATCGATCAGGGTCTTGAGTTTTCGCAGATCCATAAAGATTCCAAAAGGGGCTATGAGGCGCTAATTTACAGCAATTGACATGCAACTACCAAAATCAGGCGTATTGAATGCAGAGTATGGGATCGGGGCGATCAGACCGACGCCCGCCAATGCTGCAGATCGGTTTCAGAAAGTTCGCCGATTTTACGCTCAGCGATGGTACCGTTCGCGTTAAAAAGAACGGAGAAGGGCAAAGCACCGTTGGGATTACCCAAGCCACGCACCAAGCCCATGCCCGCCGCACCGCCCAACACCACGGGAAACGCCAGCGGGCTGCGCTGCAGGAAGCCGCGCACACTCGCCACCTGGTCGATCGCCAAGCCCAGCACCTGCCAGCCATCGGCTTTGTGCGACCCGTAAAAGGCATTGAGCCGCGGCAGCTCCTGCACACACGGCGGGCACCAGGTGGCCCAGAAATTCAGCAGCAGCGGGCGACCGCGAAACGCCGCCATCTGCACGACCGTGCCTTCGGGAGTCTCGAACGCACTGGCCCACCAGTGATCCAGCGCCTGTGCATCGGCGCTTTTCGGGCTCAGGCGCCACCAGGCAAGCCCCGCGCCCGCCACGGCCGCGGCGGCGGCCACGCCCAGCATCAGTCCATGGCGGCGCGACGCCACGGGCGCGGCATGGGCCGCTGGTGCACGGTCAGAAGCAGTCATGGCGCAAGGGTAGCAGACGCCGAACCCACTTCCAGCAGCAACTGCACGGCGGCGATGTCTCCACGCGGCGCACGCCCCCTCGGGTCCGCACGCAAGGCGCCCCGAAGGTCGTCCAGGTCGTACACCAGCAGCTGCACCGTGACATCTTGGTTCAGCTGCGCCGAACGCACCCGCACCGCCAGCACATCCACGGGTTCGCCCCGCAGGCCGACGGTCCTGCCGGGTTCGTAGCACACCCGCTGGTTGATGAGCTCGATTTCCGCCGACTTGGGGTCGTCGCAGAACAGCGCGATCACCACGTCGCTGCGCCGCGTGGCCGTGCCCCACCAGACGGCGCCCCCGAGGTAGGGGCGAAACGCCTGCATGCGCCGCATCCATTCGAGCGCCAGCACGCGCAGCAGGTGCAGCTCGCGCGGCTGGGTGTCGGCGTGGAAGAGGGCAATGTGCTCGCGCACCGCGTCCTCCATCTGCAAGTTGTCCGGCAGCGGCGTGCGTGCAGGCAGGCCGAGCTCGCGCAGCGCGCGGCGCTTGGCGCCGCCCCAGTCCAAGCCTTCGTCCACCGCGAGGCGGGCCGCACTGTGCAGAATCTCGCTGGTTTGATTGCTGGCCATGACCCTGATTCCATCCGTACATCCAAGCATATCGCCTGTGTTCCGGGTGTAAACACCAACGCCGCTGCGCGCTCTTTTATCAATAGCTTTTGCCTCTTGCTACACAAGCGCCGCAACTGCTTTTGATTCAAATTCAGACAGCCTGGTCTGCCTCGTAGAATCCCCTGATGCATATCCACATTCTTGGCATCTGCGGCACCTTCATGGGCGGGCTGGCCGCGCTGGCGCGCGAGGCCGGGCACCGCGTGACCGGCTGCGACGCGGGCGTCTACCCGCCGATGAGCGAGCAGTTGCGCGCGCTGGGCATCGACCTGATCGAGGGCTATGGCGCTGACCAGCTGGCGCTCAAGCCCGACCTGTTCGTGATCGGCAACGTGGTGAGCCGCGTGCACCTGGAAGACGGCGTACCGAAGTTTCCGTTGATGGAGGCGATTCTCGACGCCGGCCTACCCTACACCAGCGGGCCGCAATGGCTTTCGGAGCATGTGCTGCAAGGCCGCCACGTGCTGGCCGTGGCGGGCACGCACGGCAAGACGACGACCACGTCCATGCTCGCGTGGATCCTTGAATCCGCCGGACAGCAACCCGGCTTTCTCGTCGGCGGCGTGCCGCTGAACTTCGGCATCTCGGCGCGGCTGGGCCGGCAGGTGCCGGGGCAGACCCGCCCGCTCTTCGTGATCGAGGCCGACGAATACGACACGGCGTTTTTCGACAAGCGTAGCAAGTTCGTGCACTACCGCCCGCGCACCGCGGTGCTGAACAACCTGGAGTTCGACCACGCCGACATCTTTCCGGATCTCGCCGCGATCGAGCGGCAGTTCCATCACCTCGTGCGCACCGTGCCCGCCACCGGCCGCGTGGTCGTCAACCGCCACGCCGAGAGCCTGGCGCGCATGCTGGCGCAAGGCGTGTGGAGCGAAGTCACCGGCTTCGGCACGCCTCAAAGCGACTTTGCCGTGCGCGGCGAGCCGCACGACTTCGAGGTGCTGCGCCACGGCCAGGCGGCCGGTCACGTGCACTGGGACCTGACGGGCGAACACAACCAGCTGAACGCGCTGGCCGCGATCGCCGCTGCCGAGCACGTGGGCGTCACGCCCGCGCAGGCCGCCGAGGCGCTCGCGCACTTTCAGAACGTGCGCCGCCGCATGGAACTGCGCGGCACGGTGGCGGGCATCGCGGTGTATGACGATTTTGCGCACCACCCCACGGCCATCCGTACCACGCTAGACGGCCTGCGCCGGCGCGTCGGGCCCGAGGCACGCATCCTCGCGGTGTTCGAACCGCGCAGCAACACCATGAAGCTGGGCACCATGAAGGCGCAACTGCCCTGGGCGCTGGAAACGGCCGACCTCGCCTACTGCCACACCGAAGGCCTGGACTGGGACGCCGCCGAAGCACTGGCGCCCATGGGCGCGCGCGCAGCATGCAGCGGCGACCTGAAGGCGCTGGTGGCACGGATCGCTCGGGCCGCGCAGCTTGGCGACCATATCGTGTGCATGAGCAACGGCAGCTTCGGCGGCATCCATGCGATGCTACTCAGAGAGCTATCAAACAAATAGCTGCCTTCGCTTTCCCAGTAAGGCTTCCATGCCAAATTGATCCATATTTGCAAGCTTCGCCAGCCCGAACGATGAGAAACATCCCGCCACGCCGGCGCTGTCGCGGAGTGAAGAAACCCTGCGCGGACCGGGCGGCGCCGCGCGGTTCAGTGCCGCCAGCGCACCCGTTCGAGCGGCATCAGGGTCACCGGGCTGCGCGTGCGCGCCATGCCGTCACCCCCTGCGCCGCGCTCCGATCCCGCTGACGGCCAGCAGCCCGAGAACGATCAGCGCGATGCCCGCGCCCTCCGCGGCATCCGGGCGCTCCCCCAGGAAGGCCCAGGCCATCAGGATGGCGGTGATGGGCACGCACAGGCTGGACAGGCTGGCCACGGTCGCCGGCAGGCGGTCGATGATGAGAAACCACAGCACCCAGGCCAGGCTCGAAGCGAGCACGGCCGCATACAGCAAGCTGAACACCATCCCCGCCGTCCACTCGATCGCGCGCTGCGGCACGAGCCAGGCCACCCCCGCCAGGAACACGCCGCCCAGCAGCATCTGCCAGGCGGTGAACGACAGCGCCGACGGATGGTGCAACTGGAACATGCGCTTGGTCAGCACCGTGCCCAGCCCCCACAGGCAGCCGCTGGCCACCGCCAGCAGCGTGCTGGGCCCACTGCCCAGCGCATGCCAGGGCGCAATCACGAACACCAGGCCGGTGACGGCCAGCGCAATGCCCACCCACTGCCGAGCGCTGGGGCGCTCGCGCAGCACCCACCAGGCGAACAGCACCGACCAGAACGGCATGGTGTAGGCCAGCATCGACACGCGCCCTGCGCCGCCACTGACCAGCGCCCACTGCGACAGCCCCTGAAAGGCGGCCGTCTGGCACAACCCGACCGCCAGCGTGAGACCCAGCGGCGGCGGCGCCAGCGGCTGACCGCGCAGCACCAGCACCGCGAACAGCACCAGTGCACCCAAGCCAAAGCGCAGCGCCGCGAAGTCAAACGGCCCGGCCCAGCGCATCACCTGCTTCATCACGATCCAGCTGTAGGCCCAGATGACGACCATGAGCGCCAGCGCGAGCAGCGCCGCGCGATGGCTGCGGTGCATCGAGTCCGCCGCACCAGATTTCATGACTTGTTGAGTTTGCGTGGCCAATTGCGTGCATCCAGATCTGTCGGAAGGTAGCGGCCAGAATACACAAGAACGCCCATAGCCACAGTTCGAGACCTCGCCCGACCTCGATACCGGACCGGAAAACGCCATCACTGACGCTTTCGAGGCCCATCAGGTGATGAGCCGCCAGGCGTTGAATTCACAACGGGGTGCGCGCCGGCCTCAAGGCGGTTCTGCTGGGGCGGCAGGGTTTATGAACGGCTGAGCCAAAGCTGATGCCCCGGCGGCCGCGCAGTTCTACTCCCCGCTGGTCAGGCAGCGCAGAAGCTGCGGTCGCCCAAGATGCCATGACGACTGTATAGAGTCTCGATGTTCTGAATGCCCTACAGCGCAGGCTTCAGCCGCCAGCCGAGGGGCAGTCGTGTTGAAAAACCAGGAAGTTCCCGAGCATTCTTGGCTGAAATAAAAATCGAACTTTCTAATCGCTCCAGAACCTCGCCTCCTCCCATGCGGGAGGAGATGAACTGCACCCGCAAACCTTGCTCAAGGTGGAGGTAGGAAATTTTTCAACAGAATAGAACGATGGCCATCGTCGTATCGCGTGTGACCACCATCTTGGCGGAGCCACACACGACATTCCGCAGGACAACGAAGGCGCTGAGTGGATGAACCGCAACGTAGAACACCAAGCCAGGAGAACCATCATGGATGATCGCGTACATCATCTGCTCCGACGCTGGTGCGCCGTTGCCACCTTGCTTCAAGATGGGTCCGCTGAATGTCTTCTGACTCAAGCGCGCCGCCGACATCATTTCTGACCAGTCGAGATCGGTGTGGATTCGTGCCTTCGCCCACCACCTACGGCAGGCACCCTCTTCCGGCGCTTACCTATCCATCAATACGGCGATTTCTGAAGAGGAGCCCTGTCCGTCAGCGGAGTTCGCGGCATCGTTCCCAACGACCTTGCGTCGACTGGACCGCGGTGAGTCTGATCGCCTTGCCACGACGTGCCCCTTGCAGCCCCATGGAACGCACTAGTTGCTCAACCGTGCATGCGCCACCGGGATGCCCCCGCGGTTCATCTGCAGTCAATAGTGCGATACACCTTGCCCGCGTCTGCGCGGAGCGTAAGCGCAACTTTGTCGGCCAGCACTTCTGGGTCAGGGGCAACTTCGTATCGGAGGTAGGCGGGGACGAAGCGGTGCTCCGGGAGTACAGCCGCAACCAAGAGGTGGAAGACGAGCGCCTGGATCAGCTGGGCCTGTGGAGATGATTGGCCGCCAGTCGGCGATGCTAAACCGTGGGGCCGCGCCAGCGACCCGTTTCAGCCGCTTCGGGCGGCCCACACAACGAAAGCCGCCGACTTTTCCGGGGGGATGGTTACGAGCCTCCCCTTCATGGGCATGTCTGTCACTAAAAATGCTCAGCGCAGACAAAATTCAGCGAGAATTGAATTTTCAACTACATTTTATGTAGCATCAGGGGTAGCAATCACATAAGGAACGATCCTATTCTGGCAAGAATTTCAGCGGTCTTCTAAGGGTAAGCCCTATGGCGCAAGAATGACATAGAGTCAAAATAAACGCGTCGAGAAATCGTCACCACTTTTCAACGCCGACTGCCAGTGCTGCCAGTCAGGTGTTGGGCAAAAAAGCCCGAAACGGAATAACTCCGGTTCGGGCTTTTTCGTTTTTAGTCTCTCGCTTCTATCACAGGTCGTTTACACGCCCTGCAGGCGCAGCGTTGGCTAAATCTGAATTCCAAGTCGTGGTGATTGCTTGTCAAGAACCACCTGTGGTTGGGGCAGTTACCGCACAGATGGATCAAAAGTCGTCATTTCTTTAAACACACCTGTTAGGAGCTTGACTATGACTGAAATGAATCGCCGTGACGTTTTCAAGACCGGAGGATCAATACTAATCCTAGGCGCAACCGCAGGAGTGCCAGCCGTGGCGCTGGCACAGGAGACAGTGAAGCTGGGGCTCTTGCACTCCCTCTCCGGGACCATCGCCATCGCCGAGGCCTCTTTGGTGGACGCCGAAAAACTAGCAATCGAAGAAATCAACGCGAGCGGTGGCGTGATGGGACGCAAGATTGAGGCGGTGGTCGAAGATGGAGCGAGCGAAAACGCGGTGTTTGCCGAAAAAGCCCGCAAGCTCCTCGAGCGTGACAAGGTGGCCGCCATCGTAGGCTGCTACACCTCTGCATCCAGAAAGGCAATCTTGCCTGCGCTCTCAAGAGCCAAAGGTTTGTTGTATTACCCGACATATTACGAAGGTCAGGAACAGGATCAGCATGTGTTTTATCCCTCACAGGAGGCTACACAGTCCGTCATCGCAGCGGTGGAATGGATGGCACGAGAAAAAGGAAAAAATTTCTTCCTAGTGGGGTCCGATTACATCTACCCCCGCACTTGCAACAAAATCGCAAAGCCTACCATCGTAAAAGCGGGTGGCAAAGTGCTTGGGGAAGAGTATGCACCCCTTGGCCATACTGAATTTTCTTCAATTATTAATAAAATTAAGGCGGCTAAGCCCGGTTGCATTTACAGCACCGTTGTCGGTGGTTCGAATGTAGCGTTTTATAAACAGATGCGTGCCGCAGGGCTCGATGGCTCGAAGCAGGTTTTGCTATCAACTGTCGTATCCGAAAATGAAATCGAGGGCATCGGCAAGGACAACGCCGAAGGTTATTACGCATGCATGGGTTACTTCCAGAGCATTAAATCGCCAGCCAACGAGAAATTCGTGAAGGCTTTCAAGGCCAAGTACGGCCAGGAGCGCGTGATCGGCGACCCGATGGAAGTCGCCTACAACAGCGTATACCTTTGGAAACTGGCCGTTGAAAAAGCCAAGTCATTCGACGTAGACAAGGTTATCGCCGCCTCGAGCGGACTCGAGTTGGAAGCTCCCGAGGGCACCGTGAAAATCCACGACGCAAACCACCATGTTTGGAAAAAAGTCCGCATCGGGAGAGCACGTTCAGACGGGCAATTTGACATTGTATGGGAATCCCCGGCTTTGATTGAGCCTAATCCGTTCCCGAAAATCTGAAAAATTAAAAAAAGGCCGAGTGCCTATAAGCACTCGGTCGCGTGCTCAGCAAAATAATCTAGGGACGACACGATGAGTTTTGATATTGCCGTGATGCAATTGTTCAACGGGGTAAGCTTGTTCAGCATCTTACTGCTGATGGCGATAGGGTTGGCTGTCGTTTTCGGACTCATGGGTGTCATCAACATGGCCCATGGAGAATTGATGGCGCTCGGTGCTTACATGACTTACGTTGCCGCGATTACTTTTGAACGATGGGCACCAAACTGGATGGGTGTGTATTTATTCGTGGCTATACCATTTGCATTTTTAGTGACTTTTGTTCTTGGATATGCACTTGAACGTGGTTTTATCCGTTTTTTTTATAACAGGCCATTAGACACACTATTAGCAACGTGGGGACTGAGTCTCATCATGCAGCAGACATACCGCACTATTTTCGGCGCGCAGGAGGTAAGTGTGCCGCTGCCTGGTTGGCTAGCGGGAGCATGGGAACCAGTGATCGGCATACAGTTGCCCATCACCCGCATATTTATAGTCGGCCTCACAATTGCCGTCGCTGTGGCCGTCTACATGTTGTTGTACCGGACACGCTGGGGCGTGAAAGTGCGCGCAGTGACACAGAACCGAGCGATGGCAGGGGCTACTGGCATCAACACCAACCGCGTTGATGCGCTGACATTCGCGCTCGGTTCCGGTCTCGCGGGTATTGCTGGCTGCGTTTTCACCATGATCGGTTCCACAAATCCAGGTACCGGCCAACTCTACATCGTCGATTCATTCATTGTGGTCGTTTTCGGTGGGGTGGCGAGTCTCGCCGGCACTGCACTTTCGGCTTTCACCATCGCACAGACCCAGAATTGGCTCGAATTCCTCTTGAGTGGTTCGATGGCCAAGGCATCAATATTGTTGCTGGTGATTTTGGTCCTCTATTTTCGGCCAAACGGCTTATTCGCATTGCGCACCAGGAGTTGACTTATGAAAGACAACACATACAAGCGCAGCGTCGTTCCCAGCGCGATCCTAATCGGGCTGTTGATTATCATTTTACCTCTTAGCCTAGACCCATTCAGACTTAATTTGATGGGGAAATACCTCGCCTTTGCTTTCGTTGCCATCGGTATTGTATTGACTTGGGGCTATGGAGGAATTTTGAGCCTCGGCCAAGGCGTGTTCTTCGGGCTTGGTGGCTACATGATGGCGATGTTCCTAAAATTAGAAGCCTCCGCACCCGAACTGCCAGATTTCATGGTTTGGAGCAGCGTTGAATACCTACCAACCTGGTGGATCCCATTTAAATCTTTAGGGCTGACAGTATTAGGAATCCTGGTGATTCCCCCGGCGCTAGCCTACTTGTTCTCTTACGCCATCTTCCGTCGCAGAGTCAGCGGCGTGTACTTTGCCATCGTGACACTGGCTCTAGCGTTGACCCTGACGGTGATTGTCATAGGTCAGCAAGGCGACACAGGAGGAGCTAATGGGATCACTGATTTCCGCACGTTACTAGGAATGGACATCACTGCTGATAATTCGCTACGCGTACTATATTTTATTGAAGTTTCAATTCTGGCGGTAGTCATGCTGCTATCACTTGCACTTACGCACAGTCGTTTTGGAAAGATTTTGATAGCAATTCGCGATCGTGAAGATAGAGTTCGCTTCAGCGGTTACGACACAGCGCATATGAAGGCATTTGTATTCGCTTGTGGTGCAGTACTGGCTTCGATTGGCGGCGCTTTTTTTACACTTCAAGTAGGTTTGATAGCCCCAAGCGTTATTGGGGTCGTTGCCTCGGTCGAGATGGTCATTTATGCAGCTGTTGGCGGTCGCATCTCCGTGCCGGGTGCTGTTGTAGGTACTCTCGTAATAGGATTTCTTAAATCATATTTGTCGGAAGCCTTTCCAGAAGGATGGCTATATTTTCTAGGTGCAGTTTTCATCATTGTCGTCGGAATTATGCCCGGCGGATTGGCCGGACTGCTTGAGCAATATACCGGGAAATATCGCAGAAAGATTACTGATGGAATACTCAATCATTGAGCCGCAACACCTCATTCCTACGGACAACCACCCCATGTCTTCTACCGCGTCCTGCAGCAATAATAAGGTTTTAAGTATCGAGGAGCTTACTGTTTCATTTGATGGATTTAGAGCCGTAGATTCACTCAGTCTTTCGGTCAACCACGATGAGCTACGAGTAATTATTGGGCCGAATGGTGCGGGTAAAACCACTCTACTCGACATGATTTGCGGCAAGACAAAGCCAACTTCTGGGCGCGTCATTTTTAACGGTATTGATATCACTCGTTTGAGTGAACATCAAATTGTCAGATCTGGTATTGGCCGAAAATTTCAAACTCCATCAGTATACGAAGATCTGACGATTTTTGAAAACTTGGAAATCTCACTACCTCGTACTCATGGCATCTACCAATCGCTCACGTTTCGGCGGTCCAGGGACATTGTGGAACGCATCCACATTATGGCCGAACAGATATTCCTTATTCAACAAGTTAACGATCGCGCAGGTCAACTTAGTCATGGGCAAAAACAATGGCTGGAAATCGGAATGCTTCTTATGCAGGAATCTTCTCTTCTCTTGCTTGATGAACCAGTAGCAGGGATGAGTCCACGAGAGCGCGAGCAGACCGGTGAGCTACTCAGCCGAATTGCAATAGGAAAATCGGTGATAGTAATTGAACACGATATGGATTTTGTGCGCCAGATCGCACACAAGGTGACGGTATTGCATCAAGGTAAGGTTTTGAGTGAAGGCAGTGCGGAAGAAGTAAAAAGAGATCCTCATGTTATTGACGTATATCTTGGGCATTGAGGAGATTATTTGATGCTTAAAATTTCTGAACTCAATGTTGCATATGGCGATTCGAAAGTCATTCATGACGTCTCATTTACTGTCGAATCTCGCGAATCCTTGGCCATCATGGGTCGCAATGGGATGGGAAAAACAACATTGCTGAAGTCTTTGATAGGAATATTGCCAGTCAACGCAGGTTCAATTACCTTAAATAATATCCAATTAACCGATCAACCGAGTTATCGCCGTGTACAACAGGGGCTCTCTTTCGTTCCGCAAGGACGCATGATATTTCCATTTCTGACTGTCGAAGAAAACATCCTTAGCGGCGCAGAATATTCAGGATACCGCCAGGTACCAGAATATATTTATAAATTTTTCCCTGTCCTTAAAGACATGAGAAAAAGAAACGGCGGCAACCTTTCTGGAGGGCAACAGCAAATGTTGGCTATTGCACGGGCATTGATCTCGGACCCCAAAATACTGATTTTGGATGAGCCTACTGAAGGGATCCAGCCTTCAATAATAAAAGAAATTGCTCAGACACTTAACGTTTTGCGCCATGAACGCAGCTTTTCGGTGATTGTATCTGAGCAAGTATTGAGCTTCGCCCTAGATCTTTCAGATCGATTTCTGGTTATAGATCGCGGGCACATTGTTCACGAGGAGGCCCGTGCAACACTCAATCAGGAAAAAATAAAATCATTTCTTACTGTGTGAATGTAAATTATTGAAAGGAGCAGATATGTAAAAAATAGAAAATCGATCAGCGTCACATAACGCGAACACACGCGACGTTCCAATTAGAAGAAACTTATCCAAATGGCATAGCAGCGAAAGTCATTCAAAATGGCAAAATTGAATAGCGACGCTTTATTAAACAACCAACGATTTTTGATTTTTATTGCCAAATCAATTGTAAAATTACCGGAGAAATAAATGACTAATTTGAATTCACAACCAATCGACTTGACGGAGCTGACCGTCGAGCAGGTCCAGGCGGGTTTCGCTAGCGGCGCCTTCACCTCAGAGAGTCTGACTAAGGCTTATTTGGAGCGTATCGCCGAATATAATCCATCCTACAATGCAATAGTTTTTTTCAACGAAAAGGCTGTTGAAGAAGCTCGTGCTATCGATAAACGCCGCGCAGCTGGAGAGAAATTGGGGCCGCTCGCAGGTGTTCCTGTTGTCGTTAAAGAGCCCATGGACATGAAGGGGTTTCCAACCACTGCGGGCTGGTCTTTGCTCTACAGCAAGACCGGTGGCGTTGACCTTATGCCTGACACCGATGCACCGGTCGTGGATCGCATGCGTAAAGCAGATACAGTGATTCTTGGCAAGACCAACGTACCTGTGCTCAGCCATACTGGTTCGCATGCCAATGGGAGTTGGGCAGGTTCAACCTACAACTCAGCAGGCCGGGAATTTTTGCCCGGCGGAAGCAGCTCAGGTACTGCAACTGCCGTTGGCGCCAACTTCTGCGTGCTCGGATTGGCTGAAGAAACAGCTGGTTCCATCCAAAACCCCGCTTCGGCGCAAGGGCTGGTGGGCATCAAACCTACCTTTGCACTCGTTCCTAACGTCGGCGTTCTGCCGCTATCCAGCCTCCGTGATGTTGTAGGTCCGATCGCTCGATGTGTACGAGATGCCGGACTGACGTTAGACGCTCTGGCTGGATTTCATATGGAAGACCCTAAGACAACTGCCGCAATTGGCAAGATTCCTAAGGGCGGATACACCTCGAAGCTTGATAAAAATGCTTTGAAGGGCAAGCGAATTGGTACTTTTGGAACAGGATGGCGCGTTTCATCGTTCAACGACGAGACAAAAGAACTTTACGCTCGAGCGCAAAGTGAATTGAAAAAACTGGGTGCCGATCTTGTAGATGATCCATTTGCTGGTTCTGGATTTAGCGAGCTGCGCAAAGCGGTATTGCCGGGCGCAGAATTTGATGCCCGCGGAATGGAATCAATTGCATATGATATTCAGAAATTTCTGCAACGACAAGGGCCCAATACTGCATTGAAAACATTTGCTGAATTCGCTGAAGCTACCAAAGCGGAAGACGCCTTCGCCCCAGAGGGCACTTTGGGGTATATGAGTCACGTCCCTGCCTTTGTGGAATCTGCAAAGTCACCAGGCACTCCCCCCGACATGTCAGCATTCATTGCACTTAGGGAAACGTATCTTAATATTTTCAATTCCGTGTTCGATAAACATGGTTTGGATGCGGTTATCTACCCGCAAATGCGCGGTCCCTTGGGCTCACTTCATGGCAGCGAAACTATCGACGGCATGGTGGTGAGCGAGGTCAATATCGCCGGACTCCCCGCGGTGACCATTCCCGCCGGTTATTACGCGTCCGGAGCTCCATTCAACTTGGTGATCGTCGCTCGTCAATGGTGCGAGGCTGATATTCTTGCTCTGGCTTATGCTTACGAGCAGGGAACGCATCACCGTAAGGCACCGAAAATAACAAAGGGCTAAATTTCATTTCATATGACCATCCGGGCTCAGCCCGGATTTCAGCTTAGACCTTATCAGTATGATAGGGCCCCACGCGCCGTGCGAAATACACGTCGTGTGGGGCATAAGATATTATAATTATCCAGCAACAGGCGGATACCCTCTCATGAAAATCTATTTTTAAACTCTTGCCGCCGATGAAAAAGTTGGCCATTTCCGCTCCTTATTGCCACTTTTGAGAGTCATGTGCGATTAGTTGTAAATTACGTTAACAATAGACACTTGGTGCTTGATTATTTAAAACAATTGACTTCGTCCTTTGTCTATAATGTTCGACTGTCTTTCGAAATTTTTTAAGTTGGAGATTTAATTTTGTCAGATAAAGGCCCAATTCGCGTCGGCATCCTTTATTCACAAACCGGTGTCATTTCCACCATCGGGACGTCGCAACTTCAAGGTGCACTGCTTGCTATAGACGAAATTAACAATGCTGGAGGCATCGGCGGTCGAGAACTACAACCAATTCTATACGATCCAGAATCCAATCCTTCACGTTACGCTTTACTGGCTGAAACCTTGATTCATAGTGATGGTGTCAATGTTATTTTTGGCTGTTACATGTCCAGTAGTCGCAAGGCCGTTATTCCTATTATAGAAAAATGGAATAAACTTCTTTTCTATCCAACCCTGTATGAGGGATTCGAATATTCAAGTAATGTCATTTATACTGGCGCCGCTCCGAATCAGAACAGCGTACAACTAGCCGAATTCATGACTTCAAACTTCGGGCCACGCGTATATCTTATTGGTTCAGACTATATTTACCCATACGAGTCCAATCGGATCATGGGGGAACTTGTTATGCAACGCCAAGGGGGGGAAATATTGGCGGAACGATATGTCCCTCTAGATGCACAGGAGCGAGATTATGCTGATATCATGGCGGACATACTTAACAAGCAACCAGATTTCATTTTTTCGACTGTAGTCGGAGACTCAACCACAGCACTTTATCGGGCGTATGCGGATGCAGGTTTTGATCCAAAAAAAATGCCTATCGCGAGTCTAACCACCTCCGAGGCTGAAATCTCACAGATGGATAACGGTGTCGCGGCCGGTCATTATACTTCTGCACCCTACTTTCAGTCGATCGACACGGAAATCAACCGTAGATGTCTAACAAATTTACGTCGCAAATTTGGCGACTCAAGTTTACCAAATTTATGCTGGGAAGCAGCATATTTCCAGATGCATATCTACGCAAATGCCATGCGCATGTCGGGAGACGATGAAATATCTGTATTGATGCCATATATCCTCAACAGTGAGTTTGATGCGCCCCAAGGACGGATAAAAATTGATCCAATGAGCCATCATACATACCTGTATCCACGAGTTGGCAGGGTATCCAATAATGGTCAATTTTCAATTGTTCGTCAAGCCCGAAGATCTGTTTGTCCGGATCCCTATCTCGTAACTCATTCAATAGGCGATTGGGCTGCTCGCCTCGACACAATGGCTGACTAATGAACGATCGCGTGCATTATCGCTCTACAATCAGCAAAACTCCGCAGCAATTAAAAGAGCTGCGGATACTCAACGTTGCTGTTATCCATCCTGATGACGCTGATGGACGCCAAATAACTCAGCAACTGCAACGTATTGGCTGTCGCGTTCAAGCATTTTGGCCTCCATCGATCTCAACTCCAAATAATTTCGATGTTGTCTTCCTTGCCGTACGCCCAGATATATTGGACTTCGACGTGCAATGGCTTATGGGTGAAGATGCCCCAACTGTGATAGCGGTTGTAAATTATGAAAACCCAACAATTGTTGAAGTTGTTCTTAATTTGCGCGCAAAAGCTGTTCTACCTTCACCAGTTCGTTCTTTCGGATTGCTTTCAATCTTGGTACTCGCCCGAGAAGCGCATAAAGTAAATCGATCTTTGCAGAAAAATTTACGCAAAGCCGAAATCAAACTGCAAGGTTTCCGACACGTAGAAAATGCTAAAAATATATTGATGAAGACACATAATATTTCAGAGTCTGACGCCTATGAACTCATCCGCGAACGCGCAATGAGTACACGCACCACTACAGAAGAAGTTGCCAAGACGATATTTGATGCTCATGAATTGTTATCAATGGGCGTTTCAAATCGAATAACTGGACAGACGCTAGGGAACATTTAAAAGGTTCCATTCTGTTTTTATAGAATTGGCATAGCTGGTGCAGATGGTATGGTGGTTTCTGGACTGGGATATGACTGGGTCAAGGCTGGAAGCAGGACTTGTTGGCCTCGATCTGGTCAAATCCTGTCCAACTCTTGGAAAATCTCTGCCAGACCTGCAAGATTAATTGCTGGCCGATGCTCGTTTGCTTGCGTGTTAGCGCCGGAGTAATACTGACCCACTGCGCCGAATTAAAAGTGCTCCACTTGGGCGAGAATGACGACTTTCTGCGAGCCGTCGATGTTGACCCGGGAGAGAGCAGTGGAGATACGAGTGATGGCCCGGCAGGGCGAACGAATCAGAGCGATCGCGGAGCAATTGGGCCTGCTTGCGCAACACGGTGCGGTGCTGTCTGCATGAGCCGCAGGCACAGGGCTGTGGCTCACGCGTTCAAGCTGGACGACTACAAGGACTACCTGCTCGAATGAATTGAGCAGGTCAGGCCGCGGTGGATAGCTCGCCGAGGTCGCCAGCGCCCGCGCGCATGCGACAACCAAGGCCGTTTCAGCAATACGCTTGGCCGAGGAACGCACCGTGATGCTGCCAGCCCCCGCGCAGAAGGCGCCGCGAACCCCGGCAAGCAGAACGCCAAGTTGGAGTACGACAAAGCGCTCAACCGCGTGGTGCCGGAGCTGCCGTCCGACCACACTGAGCTATTCAAGCAGTTCAGCGACGAGCCCAACTTCAAGCGCCGGCTGACGGACACCGTATTCGATGCGAACGCCAGCCGGGCATGCCGACGCCGAAGACGGTGCCACCAGCTGGCGCCGACATGTGAAGGACGAGATGTGCGAGAAGCTGAGCCTGGTGAAACCGGTTGCCGACTGCATGAAAGGCCGACCCAACGAGAGCTTCACGCCTAACAGATGGCCGCGCAAGCATTACTTTTCGCTGATGTCAGACAGCGGAGAGGCTGGATGGCCCAAGGTGCCATGATGGTTATATTAAGTCTCGACGTTCTGAATGCCCCACAGCGAAGGCTCCCGACGCTGAATTGGTACAAACGAAGAATAACCAAGAGCCGGTACGCCACTGGATTCGAGAGTGCCGGCCACCAAGACGGCGAGACCGTCATTTAGGCGAAGGGACAACGTGTTGCAAAGCGCTGATCTGCCCAACTTCGACAGGGGCCGCGTGAAGCCATCGCGCACCTATGGGCAAGAGGTGGACGTGATGAAAGAGCTGGACAACTTCACGCTCCTGAGCCGCGATGGCGCAGACTGCCTGGTGGACCGTGACAGCAAACGCCGGAAAAGCGCAGAGGCGTTGTCCCAACAGGTCAACCAACGCGGCATTAAGACCCCTTGACGATGCGGCGCCGCGCACAGACCACCGTCATGCTGGGCGTGGCCCAAACACTGTCTTGGGCATCGTCGTACTACCTTCCCGCCGTTCTGGCCGAACCGATCAGCCGCGCCGTAGGCATGGGTTACTCCGCCGTGTTTGCGGCTTTCTCCGCGGCTTTGCTTGTCTCTGCGGCAACAGGGCCTGTGGCCGGGCGGTTCATCGACCGTCTCGGCGGCCGTCCCGTGTTGATCGCCAGCAATCTGGTGTTCGCCGCTGGGCTGGCCATCCTGAGTCAGGCCACGCACGCCAGCCATGTGTTCCTGGCTTGGGCCATCATGGGCGCGGCCATGGGCAGCGGCCTCTACGAAGCCGCCTTTGCCACGGTGGTGCGCTTGTACGGACAGGATGCCCGACGCGCCATCACCGGCATCACGCTGTTTGCCGGCTTTGCCAGCACGATCGGCTGGCCGCTGTCCAGCTACCTCGCGCATGAGTTTGGTTGGCGCGAAGCCTGTTTGACCTGGGCGGCGCTGCACCTGCTGCTGGGGCTCCCACTCAACCTGCTGTTGCCGCGAGCTGGTCCGCTGCCCAGGCGAGAACCCGCTGCCCGTCAGGCCGCCTCAGCGGACAGGCAGCCATCCGGCGAGACTCAGGCCGGCAGTCGCACCGCAATGCTGATGGCCTACGTGTTTGCCGTGACTTGGTTTATCAGTACGGCCATGGCGTCCCATCTGCCGCAGCTGTTGCAAAGCACGGGAGCGGCAGTGGCCATCGCCATCGGCGCCGCAGCACTGGTCGGTCCAGCACAGGTGGCGGGGCGCCTGGTCGAATATGGCTTGCTGAAGAACGCCCATCCTCTGCTGTCTGCCAGGCTGGCCATTCTCACCCACCCCATAGCGGCACTGTGCCTGGGCCTGCTGGGCGCACCGGCTGCCAGCTTGTTTGCGGTGCTGCACGGCCTGGGTAACGGCATCTTGACCATCGCCGTGGGGACCCTGCCGCTAAAGGTGTTTGGAGCCCAGGGATATGGACAGCGGCAAGGCTGGTTGATGGTGCCCGCTCGTATCGTGCAGGCAGGCTCTCCGTTCATCTTTGGCTTGGCGGTCGCCCAATGGGGCATTGGTGCCCTGTGGCTGTCTTCCGTGCTCGGGCTGAGTGCTCTCCTGGCCTTGTGGACGATGCAAACCCAGGGGGCGAACAAGTAGCTTGCCGCGCTTTGGTTGCTGCTGGAGCAGTTACGTCAATGTCCGTTTTGGTCGACACGAGCCTGTCGCGACACGCAGAAGCGGTCTTTCATGCTGGTACCCGGCGGACCGCGCAATCGAGCGGCCGGTTCCGAGGGTGCAGCGACCGCTCAGGACAGGCGACGTTCAAAGGCTGGTGTTGGCGGTTGCTGCGGCTCAGGCACTGGACCGTGATGACTCAGATCAGCCTTGAGCAGGCATTGCTCCCTCCACGGCGGCTTTGCGGCGAATGCTGCCTGTCGTGGCCGTGCCGTCACGTCCCGGTTTCTATTCCGCAGCGGTCATCCAGGTGCCCACGCCCTGGCCGGCCTCAACGGCCGGTTTAGAAATTGTCCGTAAATTATTTGATGTCACGCAGCGCTCTTTTCGGGATGGGATGCAAGGTGCGGTGCGCAGCCCATAGCGTGGCTATGGGCAAGCAATGCAACGCCGCAGACCGCCCGAAAAGAGCACTGCCCTTCGGGTTGGGGCGATATCGGGCGATTTCGCGCCCTTGGCGCTTGCACGAGCAGTCAGCCCATGCGGCGCACCAAGCCCTCGAACTCATCCCGATTGCGCCCCAACGTGACGCCAAATAATTTACGGACAAGTTCTTAATCTGAACGGCTGACATTGGCGGCGGGCTGTATCGCAGTGGCATCTTGAGGGTCTGCTGACCGGGATTGCGAACAGGTACTCACGACCCGAAGCAGTCAACCGCCGCATGAATTCGAGAGACGGTAACTGGCCGTTTTCCTGCGAGCCACAGCGCTGCCCGTGGTCGGCGGCGCGCCCGCCCGGCACCGCCGGTGAATGAAACACCCGCTTGAAAAGGGTGCCGACTCAGGCAAGCTCGACATCGTTTGACGTGGCGCAAGAAGTGCCGGCGCCGCTGGGTGGACGCTCGCAGCATGCTGGCCGTCATCACAAGGCTCGGCGGATTGAGAACGACAGCCGAGGAGGAATGTGCAAGTCATGGCGCGCATGACCCCGCTGACGGAACGCAAGACCGCCGCGATGAAGACCGTACCGGAAACCGCGGATGCGGTGGAGGAACAGATCGTCAAGCGGCCCGACGGTTATTACTGGACCACCCCGGATGGCAAACAGGAGATCGGACCTTTCAGCAGCTACAAGGACGCGATGGCCGACATGCAGGCTGCCGACCTCGAAGCGCCCGAGCCTGGCGAGAGCCTGCGCGAGGCCGAGCGTGAACTTGGAATTCCGGACTGGATTGACCCCGAGACCGGTGAACCGGCTGAAGGCCTCTCGCCCCCGCACCTGGACGGTGACTGAAAGTCGTGCGCACTAGCGCCGTGAGGGAGGGGAGGCGTGGACAAAAGCACACAATGGAATCTCTGGTACATCGTTCTCGCCTTCCTGGGCGTGCTGGTGCTGCACAGCTATGTGCAACGGTGGCAGCAGGTGGAGCCACTGCCCTACAGCGAGTTCCTGCATGAACTGGACAAGCGCAACGTCAGGGAACTCGCGGTCTACCCGGACCACATCGAAGGCACTCTGAACCAACCACTGGCCGACGGCCGCACGCGTTTTTCCACCACGCGGGTGGAGCTGGACCTGGCGCGCGACCTTTCCGAATACGGCGTGCGCTTCACCGGCGTGGTGCAGAGCACCTTGCTGCGGGACCTGTTTTCCTGGGTGGTACCCGCGCTGGTCTTCTTTGGCATCTGGATGTTTGCCATCCGCAAGATCGTGGGCAAGGGCGGGCTGGGCGGCGGCATCGGCAACGGGTTGCTGTCCATCGGCAAGAGCCATGCCAAGGTCTTCGTGGAAAGCGACACCAAGGTGACCTTCGACGACGTGGCTGGTGTGGACGAAGCCAAGGCCGAGCTGGAAGAGATCGTCGATTTCCTCAAGGACCCCAAGAGCCACAGCCGCTTGGGTGCGCGCATCCCCAAGGGCATCCTGCTCGTGGGCCCGCCCGGTACCGGCAAGACGCTGCTGGCGCGGGCCGTGGCAGGTCAGGCAGGCGTGCCCTTTTTCTCCATCAACGGCTCCGAGTTCGTGGAGATGTTCGTGGGTGTGGGGGCGGCCCGCGTGCGTGACCTGTTTGAACGGGCAAGACTGCACGCACCGGCCATCATCTTCATCGACGAACTCGACGCTCTGGGCCGCGCGCGCGGCGCCTGGAGCCTGGGTGGACACGACGAGAAGGAGCAGACGCTCAACCAGCTACTGGCCGAACTCGACGGCTTCGACCCGCGCACGGGCCTGGTACTGCTGGCCGCCACCAACCGCCCCGAAATCCTGGACCCGGCGCTGCTGCGCGCCGGTCGCTTCGACCGCCAGGTGCTGGTGGACCGGCCCGACAAGGTGGGCCGCCTGCAGATCCTCCAGGTGCACATCAAGCGCATCCAGCTCGCTGCGGGGCTGGACCTGGAACAGATTGCCGCGCTCACGCCCGGGTTCACCGGCGCCGACCTGGCCAACCTGGTGAACGAAGCCGCGCTGCTGGCCACTCGCCGCCGCGCAGATGCGGTCACACTGGCCGACTTCACCGCGGCCATTGAACGCATCGTGGCCGGGCTGGAAAAACGCAACCGCATCCTCAACCCGCAGGAGCGGCACGTGATCGCCGTGCACGAGATGGGCCACGCGCTGGTAGCCCTTTCGCTACCCGGGCTGGACACGGTGCACAAGGTCTCCATCATTGCGCGTGGCATCGGCGCGCTGGGTTACACCATCCAACGCCCCACCGAAGACCGCTATCTCATGACACGCGCCGAGCTGAAGAACAAAATGGCCATGCTGCTGGCCGGCCGCGCGGCCGAAGCCCTGCTCATTGGCGAAATCTCCACCGGCGCGGCCGACGACCTGGCCAAGGCCACGAACATCGCGCGCAGCATGGTCATGCGCTTTGGCATGGACGCCACGCTGGGGCAGGTGGCTTACGAACAGGCACCGTCGCCCTTTCTCGGCCCGCTGCCCGAGGGGGTCGATGCCGGCGCCCGCCACTACGCGCCCGAAACCGCGCGCGAGATCGATTGTGCCGTGCGCCAGCTCACCGAGGCGGCCTTCCAGCGCGCTACCCAGATACTGACGCAACGCCGCGCCGTGCTGGAAGAAGGCAGCGCCCGCCTGCTGGCACGCGAGACACTGAACGAAGAAGAGATCCAGGCGCTGGTCAGCGCCGCTATTTGACGTCGTCCGAGCGGGCGCCTGCGCCTGGATCCTTGAATTTTGTAAGGAGGACACCATGAACACCTTGACCAAGCTCGCCTTGGGTATGCTGGGGCAATTGCACGGCCAGCCCGCCAGCGGCGCAGTGCTTGGAGAAATGGCGCTGCCCCCGGCACAGACCACGGGTGGCCTGCCGTTGATGCAGGCCCTGCAACAGCGCCAGTCCCAACGCGATTTCCGACCTGACGCGCTGGCGCCGCAAACCCTGTCGGACCTGCTGTGGGCCGCCGCCGGCATCAACCGTACCGAGCACGGCGGCCGCACCTCGCCCTCGGCCATGAACGCACAGGAGGTGGACCTGTACGTGGCGCTACCGCAAGGCCTGTACCGCTACGAGCCGCAACGCCACGTGTTGCTGCTTATCAAGGCCGAAGACGTGCGCCGCGTGACGGGTTACCAGGACTTCGTCGACAACGCGCCGCTGGACCTGGTCTACGTGGCTGACCACGGCCGCATGAAGTTGGTGCCCGCCGCGCAACGTGAAGCCTACGCCTCGGTGGCTGCGGGTGCCATGACGCAGAACGTGTACCTGTTTTGCGCCTCGCATGGGCTGGGCACGGTGGTGCGGGCCTGGTTTGACCGCAATGCGCTGACGAAAGCGATGGGGTTGACAAATGATCAGCAGATTCTGCTGACGCAGACGGTGGGCCACGCGAAGCGCTGATGTCGGCCAGGAGCAGCCGGTGGAAAGGTCTGGACCTGTGCCGGAGCCAGATCCTCCGGTTGGAGCGTCTCGACGCAGACGGTATGCCCATCCTGTGTCAAGAACTCCACCTCATCAGCAGCACCTTGCCCATGGACGTGAACCACCACACCCAATGCGCCTGAATCCAGCGCATGTTCGGGAAGAGGTCTTTTGAGGGCGACTGCGGCGTGTTCTTGCAGCATCTCCAAGATCTCGGTCAGGTGCGCGCAGAGTTCTTCGACGGTTTCACCTTGGGTGTGCGCACCTGGAACTCCCGGCATATTGCCTACCAGCAATCCCGTGTCTGGATCGCGTTCGATCTGGATGGACGGAACACCGAGGCCAGCGCTTTGCTCCTGCAGGAACTTTGCAATGCGGGGGTCGGAAGCCCGGATCGTCTGCACGCGGCCATCGACATATCTGGTGAGCGGGATGCCGGCGCGTGCCGTCGATACGACAGCGTTGGCCACGGCGTCCCTGGCGAGCTGAGTTAACAACGAAGAGGGAACGCGCTTGCCTCATTCCACCGTGACACTCTTGGCCAGGTTGCGCGGCTTGTCCACATCGGTGCCACGCGCACAGGCGGTGTGGTAGGCCAGCAGCTGCAGCGGCACCACGTGCAGGATGGGGCTGAGCTGGCCGTAGTGCTCAGGCATGCGGATGACGTGGATGCCGTCGCTGGTCTCGATGTGCGTGTCCGCGTCGGCCAGAACGTAGAGCACGCCGCCGCGCGCGCGCACTTCCTGCAGGTTGCTCTTGAGCTTTTCCAGCAGCGCATCGTGGGGCGCCACGGCCACCACGGGCATGCTGCTGGTCACCAGCGCGAGCGGCCCGTGCTTGAGCTCGCCCGCGGGGTAGGCCTCGGCGTGGATGTAGCTGATTTCCTTCAACTTCAGCGCGCCTTCGAGGGCGATCGGGTAGTGCAGGCCGCGGCCCAGGAACAGCGCGTTTTCCTTCTTCGCGAATTCCTCGGCCCAGCCGATGAGCTGCGGCTCCAGCGCCAGCACCGCCTGCAGCGCCACGGGCAGGTGGCGCATGGCGGTGAGGTGCGCGGCCTCCTGCTCGGGCGTGATGCGGCCCTTGCCCTGCGCCAGAGCCAGCGTCAGCAGGAACAGCCCGGCGAGCTGCGTGGTGAAGGCCTTGGTGCTGGCCACGCCGATCTCCACGCCGGCGCGCGTCACGTAGGCCAGTTCGCACTCGCGCACCATGGCGCTCGTCGCCACGTTGCAGATGGTGAGCGTGTGGCGCATGCCCAGGCCCTGCGCGTGGCGCAGCGCGGCCAGCGTGTCGGCGGTCTCGCCGCTCTGGCTGATGGCGACGACCAGCGTGCGCGCATCGGGCACGCTGGTGCGGTAGCGGTATTCGCTCGCCACCTCCACCTGCGTGGGGATGCCGGCCATCTCTTCGAGCCAGTAGCGGGCGGTGCAGCCGCTGTAGTAGCTGGTGCCGCAGGCGAGGATGAGCACGCGGTCGATTTCCTTGAACACGCGCCAGGCGGCGGTGTGCGCGCCGTCGAACAGCTCGGGCACGACGGCCTCGATGCCGTCCAGCGTGTCGGCGATGGCGCGCGGCTGCTCGAAGATTTCCTTTTGCATGTAGTGGCGATACGGCCCGAGCTCGGCCGCGCCGCTGTGCGCCTGCACGGTGCGCACCGGGCGCTGCTCGGGCGCAAGCGGCCGGCCGGTGCGGTCGGCGATCCAGTAGCGGCCCAGCTGCAGATCGACGAGATCGCCCTCTTCCAGGTAAACGATCTGGTCGGTCACGCCCGCCAGCGCCATGGCGTCGCTGGCCAGGAAATGCTCCCCCTGTCCGACGCCAAGCACCAGCGGCGAGCCCGCGCGCGCGCCGACCACGCGGTGCGGCTCGTCCTTGTGGATCACCGCGATCGCGTAGGCGCCGCGCAGCTCTTGCGTGGCCGCGCGCACGGCGGCGAACAGGTCGCCGTCGTAGAGGCTGTCGATCAGGTGGGCGATGACCTCGGTGTCGGTCTGGCTCGCGAACTGGTAGCCACGCGACTGCAGGCGCGCGCGCAGCGCTTCGTAGTTTTCGATGATGCCGTTGTGCACCAGGGCGACGTGCCCGGCCCGCGTGATATCGGTGGGCGCCGCGCCCGGGCCGTGGCTGGCGTGCGGGTGCGCGTTGGAGACGGCCGGCGCACCATGCGTGGCCCAGCGTGTGTGCGCGATGCCCGTGGCGCCCTGCAGGTGCTCGTGCTCGACCTGCGCGGCGAGCTCGGCCACGCGCGCGGTGCTGCGGGCCCGGCGCAGCCCACCGGCGCCGGTGCCGCCCAGGCTGGCCTCATGCACCGCGACACCGCAGGAATCGTAGCCGCGGTATTCCAGGCGCTGCAGGCCCTGCACCAGAATGGGAACGATATTGCGCGTGGAGACCGCGCCGACGATGCCGCACATGGGAAGGCTCCTCCTGAACGAGACGGCCCGATGCTAAGGGCGGTGGAGCCACGTTGGCATTCAAATTACAAGCAAATTTGAAATTTGATTTCAACCACAGTGAAAGATAAAATTTTCTTCCATATTTTCAATTTAAAAGAAATTAAATATGGAATTGGACGCCACCGATCTCCAGTTGCTCGACCTGCTCCAGCGCGATGCAGGGCAGAGCAACCTGACGCTGGCCGAGCGCGTGGGCATCTCGCCGGCCACCTGTCTGCGGCGCGTGCGCAGGCTACGCGAGAGTGGTCTGATCGAACGCCAGGTGGCGCTGCTCTCGCACGACGCCCTCGCGGCCGTGCAGGGGCATGGGCTCGCGGCCATCATCGAAATTTCGCTCGACCAGCAGGGTGCCGAGCATCTGGCCGCGTTCGAAGCCCGCGCCGTGGCGGAGGGCGCCGTGCAGCAGTGCTGGCGCGTCTCTCCCGGGCCAGACTTCGTGCTCGTCGTGCAGGTGCGGGACATGCCGCACTACCTGCAGCTCGCCGAGCGCCTCTTCACGCAGGATGCCAACGTGCGCAACGTCAAGGCGTATTTTGCGATCCATCGCGCCAAATTTGATACAAAACTGCCTCTAACGCACGTCAATAAAGCGCCATCAGCTATGAATTGAGGAATGCCAAACCCGCCCTGCGCAGACCACCCTTGACCTGCGCCGCGTTCGCCTTCATCTTCCTGACTTCAATGGCCGCGAGCGCAGCGGCATGGAGCTTGCATGGAATTCAAGGATTACTACAAGATACTGGGCGTCACGAAGGACGCCAGCGCCGACGAGATCAAGAAGGCCTACCGGCGCCTGGCGCGCAAGTACCACCCCGATGTCAGCAAAGAGGCCAACGCCTCCGCGCGCATGGCCGAGGTGAACGAGGCCAACGCCGTGCTTTCCGATCCCGAAAAACGCGCCGCCTACGACGCGCTGGACAGCGGCGGCGCCCAGGCGGGCGGGCAGGACTTTCGCCCGCCGCCCCATTGGGATGCGGGCTACGAATTCTCCGGCGCGCCCGAGGGTCAGGGCATGGACGAAGCGCAGTTCAGCGAATTCTTCGAGCAGTTGTTTGGCCGCGCGGCGCGGGCCAGGCACACGGCGGGCCCGGCACGCGGGCGCGGCGGCGCGGACGGCGCACAGCGCGGCGCCGACCACCACGCGCGCATCGAGCTCGATCTGCGCGACGCCTACCTCGGCGGCGAGCGGCTGCTGTCGCTGCACGGCGCGCGCCTGGATGCGCAGGGCCATCTCGTGCATGAAGAGCGGCAGGTGCAGGTCAACATACCGAAGGGCGTGCGCGAAGGCCAGCTCATCCGCCTGAGCGGCCAGGGCGGGCCGGGGCTGGGGGGCGCGGCAGCGGGCGACCTGTTCCTGGAAGTTCAACTCAAGCCCGATCCACGCTGGCGCACGCAGGACCGCGACGTCTACCTGAGCGTGCCGGTCACGCCCTGGGAGGCGGAGCTGGGCGGCCCCATCGAGGTGCAGACCCCAGACGGCGCCACCGTGCAGGTGACGGTGCCGCCGCGCTTCAAGCCCGGGCGCAAGCTGCGCCTGAAGGCACGCGGCATACCCGCCGCCACGCCCGGCGACCTGTACCTGGAGCTGCACGTGGCGCTGCCGCCCGCCGGCACCGACGCGCAGCGGCAGGCCTACCGCGCGCTGGCCGAGGCCTTCCCGCAATTCCAGCCGCGCCACGGCGCCGGCGCACAAGGAGCCTGAACATGGCCACGCACAACTTCCTGGACAGCAGCCTGGCCGAACTGCTCGACGAACACGCCCGCCTCACCCTGGACGACCTGGCCCGCGCCTGCTGCATGGCGCCCGGCTGGGTGGTGCAACGGATGGAGGCCGGCCTGCTGCACGGCGAGCACACAGGTGACCACTGGCAATTCACCAGTGCCATGGTGGTGCGCGCGCGGCGCCTGGCGCGGCTGGAATCGACCTTCGACGCCGACCCTGAGCTGGCCGCGCTCACCGCCGACCTGATCGAGGAGGTGGTCGCGTTGCGCCAGCGCCTGCGGCAGCTGGGCGATCCGTCCTGAAGCCTGCCCCGCACCTGCACGCGGTGCGGTCACCTGACTGCGGACGGGCCATGGGCTGCAGGCGGCGTCCGCAGCGTCGGCCTCGAAGGCCGGGCCCCGGCCCTCGCCCAGCCGCAGCGAGGGCCGTCAATTTGCCGCCGGCCAATCAAGCGTGACGGTGCAGCCCCGACCGGGCCGCGCGCTGGCGCCGATCGTGGCGCCATGGCGCTCGGCGATCAATTTGCACAGCGCGAGCCCCGCGCCCACGCCTTCGAATTCGCCGTCGCGGTGCAGGCGCTGGAACACGCCGAACAGGCCCTGCGCATGCTCGGGGGCGAAGCCGACGCCGTTGTCCGCGATGCCGAGCCGTACACGGCCGTTTGGCGCCGCGGCGCCCGACACCTCGACGCACGGAGCCTCGCACCCATGAGAAAACTTGATCGCATTGGCGAGCAGCTCCCTCACCACCTGCGCGAACAGCGCCGCATCGGCGCGCACCGCGGGAATGTCGCCGTGCACGCGCCAGCGCACCGGCTGCGCGCCACTCAAGGCGTCACACTCCTGCCGCACGACGGCGCCTACGTCCACGGCCGCCAGACGCAAAGGCGCGCTGCCGGCGCGGCTCATCGCCTGCAGGCCGTCGAGCATGGCGGCCATGCGGCGAGCCGACCGCTGCATCGTGGCAGCAAAGCCCAGCGCCTCGCGCACCTGCGCCGTCGGGTCGGGCTGCTGCTGCAGCACCTCGCGCAACAGCGCCGCATAAGACGTCACGTGACGCAGCGGCGCACGCAGATCGTGCGAGACTGCGCGCAAGAATGTCTCCTGCGCCGCGGACAGTTCTTGCACACGCCTGAGCGCCGCGTCGCGCTCGGCCTGCAGGCGCTGCAGCTCCTCGGTCACGGGGCTTTCTTCGCCGGGCGGTGCCACTCGGTCTTGCTCACCTGCCGCCCGCGGCCCAGTGTGAGCACACCGGGCGGCGTATCTTGGGTGACGACCGAGCCCGCACCCACCACGCCGCCCGCGCCGATGGTGACGGGCGCCACCAGCACGCAGTTGCTGCCCACGTGCACGTCGTGCTCGATCACCGTGCGGTGCTTGTTCACGCCGTCGTAGTTGGCCGTGATCGAGCCCGCGCCATAGTTCACGCGCTCGCCCACCGTGGCATCGCCCAGGTAGGCAAGGTGGTTGGCCTTGGCGCCATCGGCCAGCCGGGAATTCTTCACCTCGACGAAGTTGCCGACATGCACGTCGCGCCCGAGCTCGGCGCCGGGGCGCAGGCGCGCAAACGGCCCGACGCGCGCGCCCTCGCCCACCTGCACGCCCCGGGCTTCGCCGTCGATGTGCGTGTACGGCTGGATCACCGCGCCCGCCGCGATCACCGCATGGGCAATGCAGCAATACGCGCCGATGCGCGCGCCCTCGCCGATTTCGACCGCGCCCGTGAAGATGCAGCCGACGTCGATCTCCACGTCCTGCCCGCATCTGAGCACGCCAGGCGCGCCGCTGCGTTCATCGTCACGCAAATCAAAGCGCGCCGGGTCCATCAGCCGCACGCCCTGCTCCATCAGGGCCTGCGCCTGGTGCAATTGACAGGCCCTCTCCAGGCTGGCGAGCTGCGCCGGGCTGTTCACACCCGCCACCTGCAGCGCGTCGTCGATGCAGTGCGCCACCACCGGCACGCCGTCGGCCACGGCCATCGCCACCACGTCGGTCAGGTAGTACTCGTGCTGCGCATTGTCGTTGGCCAGGCGCGCCACCCAGCCGCGCAGCAGCCGCGCGGGCACGGCCATGATGCCGCCGTAGACCTCGTCGATGGCGCGCTCGGCGGCGCTCGCGTCCTTGTGCTCGACGATGCGCTCCACCCTCCCGTCGGCGGCACGCACGATGCGCCCGTAGCCGCCGGGGTCGGCAAGGCGCACCGTCAGCAGCGCGAGACGCTCGCCCCCGCACGCCTGCACCAGCGCCCGCAGCGTTTCGGCACGCGTGAGCGGCACGTCGCCCGAGAGCACGAGCACCAGAGCGTCATCGGCCAGCAGCGGCAGCGCCTGCCGCACCGCGTGACCGGTGCCGAGTTGCGGCTGCTGCAAAGCAAACTTCAGGTCAAATTGGCCTGTAGCGCTTACCCATCCTGCGCAAGCAGCTTCGACTTCAGGAGCACCATGCCCCGTGATCACCACCACGCGCCGTGCCAAGAGGCTCGCCGCCTGATCGAGCACATGGTGCAGCAGCGGCCGACCGGCCAGGCGCTGCAGCACCTTGGGAATCCGGCTCTTCATCCGCGTGCCCTTGCCCGCGGCCATGACGATCACGTCGAGCATCGCGGCCGTCATGCCAGCGTCACCCGCGCGAACTTGCGCTTGCCGACCTGCACCACGTAGGTGCCCGCCGTCAGCTTGAGCCCTCGGTCACTGACCACGCCACCATCGACGCGCACGCCGCCGCCGTCGATCAGGCGATTGGCCTCGCTGGTCGATGGCGCCAGGCCCGCCTGCTTGAGCACGATGCCCATGCCCAGAGGCGCCCCCGAGAGCCGCACCTCGGCCATCTCGTCGGGCACACCGCCCTTGCTGCGGTTCTGGAAATCCTGCTCGGCCGCGTCCGCCGCGGCGGCATTGTGAAAACGCGCGGTGATCTCCCTGGCGAGCATCACCTTGGCCTCCTTGGGGTTGCGCCCGCCCGCCACCTCGGCCTTGAGCGCCGCGATGTCTTGCAGGCTCTTGAACGACAGCAGCGTGTACCAGTCCCACATCAGCTCATCGCTGATCGAGAGCACCTTGGCGAACATGGTGTTCGCGTCCTCGGTGATGCCGATGTAGTTGTTCTTGCTCTTGGACATCTTGTCCACGCCATCGAGCCCCACGAGCAGTGGCATGGTCAGGATGCATTGTGGCTCCTGGCCGTATTCCTGCTGCAGGTGCCGACCCACGAGCAGGTTGAACTTCTGGTCCGTGCCGCCCAGCTCCAGGTCGCTCTTGAGCGCCACCGAGTCGTAACCCTGCATCAGCGGATAGAGAAACTCGTGCACGCTGATCGACTGCCCGGCCTTGAAGCGCTTGTTGAAGTCGTCGCGCTCCATCATGCGCGCCACGGTGTATTTGGCCGCCAGCTGAATCATGCCGCGCGCGCCCAGCGGATCGCTCCACTCGCTGTTGTAGCGGATCTCGGTCCGGCTCTCGTCCAGCACCAGCTTGGCCTGGGCGAAGTAGGTTTCGGCGTTGGCGCGGATCTGCTCGGCCGTGAGCGGCGGGCGCGTGGCGTTGCGCCCGGAAGGGTCGCCAATGAGGGTCGTGAAATCGCCGATGAGGAAGATGACCTGGTGCCCCAGATCCTGCAACTGGCGCATCTTGCCCAGCACCACCGTGTGGCCGATGTGAATGTCGGGCGCGGTCGGATCAAGCCCCAGCTTGATGCGCAGCGGCTGCCCCGTGGCTTCGGCGCGGGCGAGCTTTTGCGTCCAATCCTCGATCGGCAGCAACTCATGCGTGCCCCGCAGCGACACCTGCAGCGCATGACGCACGGCGTCGGTGACCGGATATTTTGTAACAACGGACTGATTCATAAGGGTTTTCAACCATGCGCGAAAGTCCCTCGGGACTATACTTGCGCGGTTTTTTGACTGTGGCGCATTCTAGTGGTCAACCGCACCTGCGGCCTCGGCTGCCGCGCCACTCACGTTGACCAGCGCCACGCTGCAGCGCTTTCCCGCTGAAAGCACCTGCGCGGACGCCCATTGCTTGGGGCAGAGCTTGACCTACGGATTGAACAGTGCCGGTGCGGCATTCCTGACTTCACTGGAACAATCCATCCGCAAACATCCCAAACGCGTGGCCGCCGCCGTCGCGGCCGTGCTGCTCACCGGTGGCGGCGGCGCCTACGCCGTCGCCTCCTTCGGACCCGACCCGGCAGACCTGCCGATGGTCACGATCACCGAGAACGTGCCCTCGCTCGCCGCCGACATCGAGCTGGCCAGCCTGGACGACATTCACGGTTTTTCGCTCTACCGCTCCGACGTCACGCGCAGCAACGACACGCCCGAGGCCCTGCTGCAGCGCCTGGGCATTGCCGATCCGGGCGCTTCGGACTTCCTGCGCAAGGACGCGCTGTCGCAGCGCAACCTGCTGGGGCGCACCGGCCGCGTGCTCTCGGCCGAAGCCAGCAACGACCACCTTCTCACGCGCCTGACCGCCCGCTGGGCGCCGGACGACAGCGGCAGCTTCAAGCGCCTCGTGATCGAACGCCAGGCGGACGGCGGCTTTGCCTCGCGCATCGAAACGGCGGCGCTCACCGTCGGCTCGCGCCTGGGCAGCGGCACCATCACCAGTTCGCTGTTTGCCGCCACCGACGCGGCCAACATCCCGGACACCGTGGCCGTGCAGTTGGCCGAGGTCTTCTCGGGCAACATCGATTTTCGCCGTGCGCTGCGCAAGGGCGACCACTTCAGCGTGGTCTACGAGACGCTGGAGGCCGATGGCGAGCCCATGCGCACCGGCCGCGTGCTCAGCGCCGAATTCCACAACAACGGCAAGGATTTCAACGCCGTCTGGTTCCAGGACGGCCCTAAGGCCAAGGGCGCCTACTACACGCTCGACGGCCAGAGCCTGAATCGCGCCTACCTCACGTCACCCGTGGCCTTCACGCGCGTCACCAGCGGGTTCAAGATGCGTTTTCACCCCATCCTCAAGACCTGGCGCGCGCACCTGGGCACCGACTTCGCCGCCCCCACGGGCACGCCGGTGCGCACCATAGGCGATGGCACGGTCGATTTCGCCGGCGTGCAAAACGGCTACGGCAACGTGATCTACGTCAAGCACGCCAACAACCACGAAACCGTCTACGCACACCTGAGCCGCATCGACGTGCACAAGGGCCAATCCGTCTCGCAGGGACAGACCATAGGTGCCGTGGGCCAGACCGGCTGGGCCACCGGACCGCACCTGCACTTCGAATTCAGGGTCAACAACAAGCAGGTCGACCCGATGACGACGGCCCTGCACAGCGAAGCGGCCGCGCCCGTTGCCGCGGCGCAGCGTCCGGCCTTTGAACGTCTGGCGGCGCAGATGCGCATCGAGCTGGCCGCGGCCGCGCAAACCCTCTCCGTCGCCCAGGCCAACTGAAGCGCCGCGCCGCACGCCCATGAACGCTCGCCCGGCGCGCTGGTTCATCGGGCTGATGTCGGGCACCTCGCTCGACGGCATCGACGGCGTGCTGGTTGACTTCTGCGCAAACGATTGCCGTGTCGCCGGCCACGTGGCGGCGCCGTTGGCGCCTGAACTGGCAGCCGAGCTGCTGGCCCTGCATGTCAGCGGTCCCGACGAACTGCACCGGGCCCAGCTTGCCGCCAACGCCCTGGCGCGAGGCTACGCGGCCGTGGTGCGGCAACTCCTTGCCGAGTCGTCGCTCGCCGCCGGCCAGGTGTGCGCCGTCGGCGCCCACGGCCAGACCGTCCGTCACCGGCCGCAGGCATTCGACGGCACGGGCTACACCATCCAGTTGAACAACCCGGCGCTGCTGGCCGAGCTCACCGGCATCACGGTGGTGGCCGATTTGCGCAGCCGCGACATCGCCGCCGGCGGACAGGGCGCGCCGCTGGTGCCGGCATTTCACCGCAGGGTTTTCGGCCGGCCGGGCCATGACCGCGCGGTGCTCAATCTCGGCGGCATCGCCAACCTCACACTGCTGCGCCGCGACGGCAGCACCTCGGGCTGGGATTGCGGGCCGGCGAACACGCTGATGGACCAGTGGTGCCAGAGGCATACCGGCCAGGCCTATGACAACGACGGCCGCTGGGCCGCCAGCGGCCAGCCCCTGCCCAGCCTGCTGCAGGCGATGCTGGGCGAACCGTATTTCACCCTGCTCCCACCCAAAAGCACCGGGCGCGATCTGTTCAACGGCGCCTGGCTCCAGAGGCAGCTGGCGCATGCGGCCGGCGCGGCACCCGTGGACGTACAGGCCACGCTCGCCGAGTTGACGGCGCAGGCCTGCGCGCGAGACCTGCAGCGGGCCGCCCCCGCCGCACGCGAGCTCATCGTCTGCGGCGGTGGCGCGCGCAACGGTCACCTGATGCGTCGCCTGCAGGCGTTGCTGCCAGGCTGCGCGGTGGCGTCCTCGGCACATCACGGCCTGCCCCCGCAGCAGGTCGAGGCGGCCGCCTTTGCCTGGCTAGCGCAGCAGTGCATCGATGGCCAGCCGGGCAACCTGCCCGCGGCCACCGGAGCGCGCGGCCCGCGCATTCTGGGCGCCATCCATCAGGCGTAGACCTCGCCCCGGCGGCAGCGCGGCCCCGCGGCCTCACGGCGCGGACCACCGCGCCACGGCTCACGATTCGATATCGGCCTCGAGCGCCACGGGCGCCTCATCGGGCGCCAGCTGCGCAAAGATGAACGTGGCGGCCAGGGTCAGCAGCCCCATGCTCACGAACGTGGCCTGAAACGCACGCAGCGTCTGCGTGCTGCCGGCGCCGAATGCATCGGCATAGGCCCCCAGCGCGGCGCCTGCGGCCGCCACTCCCATGCCCATGGCCAACATCTGGACCATCGACAGCAGGCTGTTGCCACTGCTCGCCATGGCCGGCCCCAGGTCCTTGAGCGTCACCGTGTTCATGGCGGTGAACTGCAGGGAATTGACCAGACCGAACACGGCCAGCTGCGCGATGCGCAGCAGCAGCGGCTGCCCCGGAGTCATCAACGCAAGACTGGCCATCATCAGGCCGACGGCGAAGGTGTTGACCACGAGCACGCGGCGATAGCCGAAATGCATGATGAGCGGCGTCGCGGCGCGCTTGACGGCGATGCCGGCGATAGCCACCGGCAACATCATCATCCCGGCGTACAGCGGCGAATAACCCAGCCCTACCTGCAGCATCAGTGGCACGAGAAAGGGCATGCTGCCGCTGCCCAGGCGCGCAAACAGATTGCCCAGCAGGCCGATGCGCATGGAGTCGATGCTGAACAGCCTGGGCGAAAACAGCGGCTGCGCGGCCCGGGCCGCATGCAGCCAGTAGGCGGCCAGGGCGGCCAGGCCAAACACCATCAGCACCACCACGCCGGCCTGGCGCAGGCCCAGTCCCGACAGGCCATCGAGCCCCAGCGACAGCGCCACCATGCCGAAGGCCAGCAGGGCATAGCCGATCGCGTCGAAACGCCCCGACGGGATCGGCCGGCCGCGCGGCATGTAGCGCTGCGTCGCCACCAGGCCCGCCAGCCCGACCGGAACATTGATCAGGAAGATCCAGTGCCACGACGCCACCTGCACCAGCCAACCGCCCAGCGTCGGCCCGATGAGCGGCCCCACGAGCCCCGGGATCGCGACGAAGCTGATCGCCTCCAGGAACTCCTCGCGCGGGAAGGTGCGCAGGATCACGAGCCGCCCGACCGGCAGCAGCAGCGCCCCGCCAAAGCCCTGCAGCACGCGCGCGGCCACGAGCAGATCGAGCGTGGGCGAGAGCGCGCACAGCACCGACCCCAGCACGAACGCGACGATGGCACCGAAAAAGGCGCGCCGCATGCCGATGCGGTCGGCAATCCAGCCCGAAGCGGGAATCAGCATGGCCATGGCAACCGAGTACGCCACCACCACCGACTGCATGCGCAGCGGGCTCTCCTGCAGATCCGCGGCCATCGCAGGCAGTGCCGTGTTGACGATGGTCGCATCCAGCGTCTGCATGAAAAAGCCCACGGCCACGAGCCACAACAGCCGGGAGCGCGACTGGGGAAACCGGTGCTTCATGGTGGACAACGCCTGCAGGAGGAGCCGCATCGAAAAAGCCGCCTGGCGGCGGCTTGACATCGCGGATGCGCAGACGCAGACCGGATTCAGTTCAACACCCGCAGCCCGCCTCTGCGTTGGGGTTGCGCACCACGAACTGCATGCCCTGAGAGCCCTGCAGGCAATCGATCTCCGAGCCCTGCAGATACGGATAGCTCATGGGATCGACGACGAGCGCCGCGCCATCCTGCGCCAGCGTCACGTCACCGTCACGCACCACGTCGTCCAGTGAAAACTGGTACTGGAAACCCTCGCAGCCGCAGCCATCCACGTGCGCACGCAGCCTCAGCTGCGTGTTGCCCTTCTCGGCAACCAGGTGCTTCACGCGCGCGGCGGCGGCGTCGCTCAATCGTATCAATGGATTTGCCATGGAGTCCGTCCCTAAGTCGTCAGAAGCCTGAGAAAGCCCCGCATCGTAAGACAAGACCGGAAATCGCGCTCGGTCAGCCCGAGGAAGACGCCAGCTTGAGCTGCGGCACGCCTTCGAGCAACCTTTCGCTGGGGAACATCCGACCCGCGATCACCGCGCCCTGGTGCATCTCCAGCGCCCTGTAGTGCACGTCGCCCGTGACACGGCCGCGCGGCTGCAGTTCCAGCAGTTCCCCCGCGTGCACCGGGCCTTGCACCATTCCATTGACGATCACATGCGCCGCGTGCACCGCGCCCTGCACCACGGCGGAGTCGGAAATCACGACGATGCTGCGCTCGCCGTCCGCCCGCACGTCGCCGCGGATCTCGCCATCGATGCGCAAGCCGTCGCTGAAACTCACGTTGCCGTGCACGCTCGTGCCCTTGGCGATCAGGCTCTTGATCAGCGGTTGCTTCTTGCGGGAAAACATCGACAGCCTCCGGAAGGATCAGGGCACCAGCGGGTCGGATCAGGCCGCTCCGCCCAGTGTCAGCGACTGAATGGCGCGCACCGACGAGCCCTGCAGCAGGCGCACCGTGACGGCTTTTACCACAACCCGCGCGGGCACCTGCACCACGTCTTCGATGCGCCGGTACTGCTGCAGCTGCAGCTCGCGCGCCACGGCGGGCGGATCGGAAGTCCAGGGCTTGCCATCTCGCAGCCCCGCGAGCACCAGTTCCAGCTTGCCCTTGAACTCGGGCGCGTTGCGCATCGGCTGAATCACCAGCACCTGCCAGCGCAACTGCACGCCATCACCGATGAGTTCGGCCTGCAGCCCGCGGATATCCGGTGCGGCACTTCCGGCGGACGAGGCGGGGATCAGCTTCTCGAAAAACGCCAGATCATCGCGCAAGCTGCGGTTGTCCACCTCGAGCTCACGCATGCGCTCGGCCAGCGCATCGGCTGCGGCGCGCTCCGTGGCACGCAGGCTCTCGGCGGCCGTGGCCGCCTGCCGCAGCCCGCGCACCTGCTCATGCAGGCGTTTGGATTCGGCGCGCAGGTCCCTGAGCTCCTGCCGCGCGCCGGCATCGAGACCGGCAAGACTCTTGCCGAACTCGAAGGCCCACAGCGCCACCGCGGCGCTGAGTCCGAGCACCAGAGCCGCCAGCAGCCAGCGCAACGGCCAAGGCAAGGTGTGGCGCACCGACAGACGCGGCCCGGTCAGGAAAAAACGACGATGCAGACGACGCAGACGCATCAGCGCCACCTCGAGCCCACGGACCGCGGCAGACGGCGTCCCGGCGGATCGGCGTGCGCCAGAGACGCAAAAACCGCCCCGAAGGCGGTTTTTGGTGCTTGAGCATGCCACGCGCGTGCAAGGCGGGGCTGAAAGCAGCCGTCCGGCACGCCCCCCGCGTACCAGCGCAGGTGCACGACAGGCGGACAGGCGTGCGGCGGCGGCATGGCGGCGGCGACCCGCGGCGACTCAGCGCTTGGAGAACTGCTTGGCGCGGCGTGCGGAGTGCAGACCGACCTTCTTGCGTTCCACTTCACGAGCGTCGCGCGTGACGAAGCCGGCGGCGCTGAGCTGGGGCTTGAGCGTGGCGTCGTAGTCGATCAGCGCGCGGGTGATGCCATGGCGTGTGGCGCCGGCCTGGCCGGACTCACCGCCGCCATTGACGTTCACCTGGATGTCGAAGGTCGCGACGTGGTCGGTGAGCACCAGCGGCTGCTTGGCGATCATGATCGAGGTCTCGCGGCCGAAGTACTGCTGAATGTCCTTGCCATTCACCGTGATCTTGCCGCTGCCTTTTTTGAGAAACACGCGGGCGACGCTGGATTTGCGACGGCCGGTGCCATTGTTCCATTCACCAATCATTGTCCGGCTCCTCAGATTTCGAGCAGCTTGGGCTGCTGCGCGGTGTGGGGGTGCTCGGCGCCGCCGTAGACCTTGAGCTTCTTGATCATGGCGTAACCGAGCGGCCCCTTGGGCAGCATGCCCTTGACGGCCTTCTCCAGCGCGCGGCCGGGGTGCTTGGCCTGCATGTCGCGGAAGTTGGTCGCGCGGATGCCGCCGGGAAAGCCCGAATGGCGGTAGTACATCTTGTCGATGGACTTGGCGCCGGTGACCCTGAGGTGCGAGGCGTTGATGACGACGATGTAGTCGCCCGTATCGACGTGAGGCGTGTAAATGGCTTTGTGCTTGCCGCGCAGACGGTGGGCCACTTCGCTGGCAACCCGACCGAGCACCTTGTCGGTGGCGTCAATCACAAACCACTCGTGCACGACCTCAGCGGGTTTTGCGCTGAAAGTAGCCATGAGTTTCTCTCTTGAAAGAGGGTTTGAAGGCCCTTTTCCACGGTCGGTGCTCCTCTTGGGACGGGAGCCTCTTAGGTGGGTGTGAAGCTTCGCCGCGGGGCCATGAATTCGCTGCGAAGCCGGGCATTATAACGAATGCGGCGCGGTGCCCCTCACGCTCGCGCCAGCACCGGTGCGAGCGCCTTGCCGGTGTGCGTGCCCAGGCGCACCAGGTCCTCGGGCGTGCCATTGGCCACGATGCGCCCGCCGCCCGCGCCGCCTTCGGGGCCCAGGTCGATGACCCAGTCGGCCTCGGCGATCACGTCCAGATCGTGCTCGATCACCAGCACGCTGTGGCCGCCATCGACGAGGCGGTGCAGCACTCGGATGAGCTTGTGCACGTCGGCCATGTGCAGGCCCACCGTGGGCTCATCGAGCACGTAGAGCGTGTGCGGGGTTTTCTGGCCGCGGCGGGTGACGTCGTCGCGCACCTTGGTGAGCTCGGTCACGAGCTTGATGCGCTGCGCCTCCCCGCCCGAGAGCGTGGGCGAGGGCTGGCCCAGCGTCAGATACCCCAGGCCCACATCCTGCAGCAACTGCAGCGGGTGCGCGATGGCCGGCATGCTGGCGAAGAACTCCACGGCTTCGTCCACCTCCATGCGCAGCACCTCGCCGATGCTCTTGCCGCGCCAGGTGACGGCCAGCGTCTCGGGGTTGAAGCGCGCGCCGTGGCAGACCTCGCAGGGCAGCTTCACGTCGGGCAGGAAACTCATCTCGATGGTGCGCATGCCCTGCCCTTCGCACGAGGGGCAGCGGCCCGCGCCGGTGTTGAAACTGAAGCGCCCGGCCGCATAGCCGCGCGCCTTGGCCTCCAGCGTCTCGGCGAAAAGCTTGCGGATCAGATCCCAGAAGCCGATGTAGGTGGCCGGGCAGGAACGCGGCGTCTTGCCGATCGGCGTCTGATCGACTTCGAGCACGCGATCGATCGCCTCGAAGCCCGACAGGCCCGTGCAGCCGGCGAGCGGCGGCGCCTTGCCCGCGTCCATGGCGTCGCGCCCGGCCCTGGTCTGGCGCTGGCCGACCCAGGCCGCGACGTTGGTCAGCAGCACGTCGCGCGCGAGCGTGGACTTGCCCGAACCCGAGACGCCGGTGACGGCGACGAGCCGGCCGAGCGGCACGCGCGCGGTCAGGTGCTGCAGGTTGTGCAGATGCGCGCCGTGGACGGTGAGCCAGCGCGGCGCGGTACTTTCTTTGGTTTCGATAGCTGCTTGCGCTTTATTTGCATGGTTTTCAGATATTTTTGTATCTGGAATTGTTTCCCGAAGAGCGCTAGCTGCTTCACTTTCATGAGCATGGACCGAGCGGCGCAGCTGCAGCGGGTGGCGCATCGCGTGCAGCAGGTAGCGGCCGGTCTGCGATTCGGGCGCGGCTTCGAGGTCGGCCACGCTGCCCTCGGCGATCAGGCGCCCGCCACGCTTGCCAGCGCCAGGGCCGATGTCGATCACGTGCTCGGCGCGGCGGATGGTGTCTTCGTCGTGCTCGACGACGACCAGCGTATTGCCCTTGCCGGAAAGCTTGTGCAGGGCGTCCAGCAGAATCCGGTTGTCGCGCGCATGCAGGCCTATCGTCGGTTCATCGAGCACATAGCACACGCCCTGCAGGTTGCTGCCCAGCTGCGCCGCCAGGCGGATGCGCTGCGCCTCGCCGCCCGACAGGCTGGGCGCACCGCGGTCCAGCGTCAGATACGACAAGCCCACCTCCTCGAGGAAGGCCAGGCGGCTCTCGATCTCGGGCAGCAGGTCGCGCGCGATGTCGGCCTCGCGCCCCGTGAGCCGCAGGCCCCGCACCCACGCGCGCACGTCGGTCACCGAAAGCTGCGCCACGTCGGTGATGGGCCGGCCGTCGAACAGCACGGCGCGCGCCACCGGGTTCAGCCGCGTGCCGTGGCAGCTGGGGCAGGGGATGTCCTCGAGGTCTTCCAGCTCGGGTTCGCCGAAGGTCTTCTCGCGGCCCAGCTCGCGGTCGGCGTGCAGGGATTCGTCGATCACCTTGCGCTGCGCGCGCGTGAGCTGCACGCCCGTGCCCATGCAGTCCGGGCACCAGCCGTGCTTGCTGTTGTAGCTGAACAAACGCGGGTCGGGCTCGGCGTACGAGGTGGCGCAGACCGGGCAGGCGCGTTGGGTGGAGAACGCCTGCACACGGCCGATGCCCGCCGTGGAGGCGCCCGAGCGCAGCGCGTCTGCCAGACCCTCGAGCCGGCTCAGCACCTGCACCACGCCCTTGCCCAGCGCCAGTGCCTTTTCCAGCCACTCGCGCAGGTTCGCTTCATCGCTCGCACGGACATCGAGACTGATCACCGGCAGCTCGATGTGGTGTTCCTTGAAGCGGTCGATGCGCGGAAAGCCCGTGGTCGGCAGGAACTCGCCATCGACACGCAAATGCGTGTGGCCGCGCGGGCGCGCCCAGTCCGCGAGTTCGGTGTAGACCCCTTTGCGGCCCACGACCAGCGGCGCGAGCAGCCCGATGTGCTGGCCGCGGTACTCGCGCAGGATCTGCGCCGCGATGCTGTCCATGCTCTGCGGCTGCACGGCGGCGCCGTCGTGAATGCAGTGCTGCACGCCGAGCTTGACGTAGAGCAGGCGCAGAAAGTGCCAGATCTCCGTCGTCGTGCCCACCGTGCTCTTGCGCCCGCCGCGCGACAGGCGCTGCTCGATCGCCACCGTGGGTGGGATGCCGTAGACCGCGTCCACCTCGGGGCGCCCGGCCGGCTGCACGATGGAGCGCGCGTAGGCGTTGAGCGATTCGAGGTAGCGCCGCTGCCCCTCGTTGAACAGGATGTCGAAGGCCAGCGTGGACTTGCCCGAGCCCGAGACGCCGGTGATCACGTTGAACTTGCCGCGCGGGATGTTGACCGAGAGGTGCCGCAGGTTGTGCTCGCGGGCGTTGACGATTTGTATGGCGTTTTTCGCCTCCAGCGCTTTTTCATCATGCGTCGTCAGCTCTTCTTTTGAAAGCACAACACCACGCTCCTGCGCCGCGTAGCCACCGACGCCCAGCGCCTGTTCATACTCGCGCAGCGCGCGCGCGGTGTGCGACGTGGGGTGCTGGCGCAGGTCCTCGGGCGAGCCCTCGGCGACAAGCTGCCCGCCGCCCTCGCCGCCTTCGGGGCCGAGATCGATCACCCAGTCGGAGGCAGCGATCACGTCCAGGTTGTGCTCGATGACGATCAGCGAATGCCCGGCGTCGAGCAGGCTGCGCAGCGCGCGCATGAGCTTGGCGATGTCGTCGAAGTGCAGGCCCGTCGTCGGTTCGTCGAACAAAAAGAGCTGGCCCTTGCGCGCCAGCGCCTGCCGCGACTTGGCACGCGCACGCGCCGCCTCGGCGAGGAAGCCCGCGAGCTTCAGGCGCTGCGCCTCGCCACCCGAGAGCGTGGGCACGGGCTGGCCGAGCTTGACGTACTCCAGCCCCACGTCGACGATGGGCGCGAGCGCGCGCACCACGTCGGTGTCCTGCGCGAAGAGCCGCGCGGCCTCGCTCACCGTGAGATCGAGCACGTCGGCCACATTCAAAAAGCGCCCGCCGCGCGCGATGCGCACCTCCAGCACCTCGGGGCGATAGCGCTGGCCGTTGCAATCGGGGCAGCGCAGATAGACGTCCGACAGGAACTGCATCTCCACATGCTCGAAGCCCGAGCCGCCGCAGGTCGGGCAGCGCCCGTCGCCGCTGTTGAAGCTGAACTTGGCGGCGTTGTAGCCGCGCTCGCGCGACAGCGGCGCACGGGCAAGGATGTCGCGGATCGCATCCCAGGCACCGACATAGCTCACGGGGTTGGAGCGCGCGGTCTTGCCGATGGGCGACTGATCGACGAAGACCGCATCGCTCAGGTGATCCGCCCCCAGCAGCCGGTCGTGCGCGCCGGGCGCCTCGGTGGTCTTGCCGAAGTGGCGCATCAGCGCGGGCGCGAGGATGTCCTGGATCAGCGTGGATTTGCCCGAGCCGGAAACGCCGGTCACCGTCACGAGGCGCTGCAGCGGAAACTCCACCGTCAGGTGCTTGAGGTTGTGCTCGCTCGCGCCCTCCAGAATCAGGCGCGGCGTGGCCTGCGCCACGAGCCGCTTGAAGCCCATGGACACGGACTTGCGCGCGCCCAGGTACTGGCCGGTGAGCGTGTCGGCGCCGCGCAGCTGCTGCACGCCGCCGTCGAACACGATCTGCCCACCGCGCTCCCCCGGTCCCGGCCCCATGTCGATCACGCGGTCGGCCGCGAGCATCACCGCCGGGTCGTGCTCGACCACCACCAGCGTGTTGCCGGCATCGACCAGGCGGCGCATGGCCTGCGTGATGCGCTCCATGTCGCGCGGATGCAGGCCGATGCTGGGCTCGTCGAGGACGAAAAGCGTGTTCACCAGCGAGGTGCCCAGCGCCGTCGTCAGGTTGATGCGCTGCACCTCGCCGCCGCTGAGCGTGCGGCTTTGCCGATCCAGCGTGAGGTAGCCGATGCCGACATCGCACAGATACCTGAGCCGCGTGGCGATCTCCTCGTGCAGCATCGCGAGCGCCTGCGCCTCACCCGCGCCCTGCTCCGCCGCCCCGTCCGCCGGGAGCGCGCGGGGGTCGGCGGCGCCCTCCTTCATCCGATCGAAGAACCGCCGCAGGCGATCGAGCGGCAGCAGCATCAGATCGTGCAGGCACAGCCCCGGCAGCGCTTCGAGCTGCGCGCGGCTCCACGCCACACCCTGCGGCATGAAGCGCTTTTGCGGCGCCAGCACGGCATGAGCATCCGCCTGGCTGCCGATGCGCCAGAGCAGGCTCTCCGTCTTCAGCCGCGCCCCGGCGCACACCGGGCAGGGCGTGTAGCTGCGGTACTTGGAGAGCAGCACGCGGATGTGCATCTTGTACGCCTTCGTCTCCAGGTAGGCGAAAAAGCGCCGGATGCCGTACCACTGGCGGTTCCAGTTGCCCTCGCGGTAGTCGGGCGTGCCCTCGATCACCCAGCGCTGCTGGGCCTCGGTGAGCTTGCTCCATGGCGTGTCGCGCGGAATACCGGCGGCCTCGCCGTAGCGCAGGAGGTCGTCCTGGATTTCCTTCCACGCGGGCGTCTGGATCGCCTTGATGGCACCGGCGCGCAGCGTCTTTTTCTCATCCGGAATCACCAGCCCCCAATCCACGCCGATCACCCGGCCAAAGCCGCGGCAGGTCTCGCACGCGCCCGCCGGCGAGTTGAACGAGAACATCGACGAGACCGGCTCGCCGTAGCGGATGTCGCTCTCGGGGCAGTGCAGCCCGGTGGAAAAGCGCCAGAGCGCGGGCTCGCCCTCGTCTTCGGGCAGGGCATACACCGCCATGCGCCCGCCACCGCGCAAGAGCGCCGTCTCGATCGCCTCGACCACGCGCGCGCGTTCGGCGCGGCTCATGCGAAAGCGGTCGGCCACCACGTCGAGCTGCTTGCGGCCGTGCACCTCGCGCTCGGCCTGCACCCGGGTGAAGCCGCTGGCCGACAGCCATTGCTGCATCTGCTCGGGCGTGGTGCCCACCGGCAACTCCGCGGCGAAAGTGAGCACGATGCGTGGATCCCCCCCGGCGGCGCAGCGCGCGAGCAGCTCGGCGTGAATGCTGTCGGCCGAATCGTGGCGCACCGGCAGCGCGGTCTCGCGGTCGAAGAGCCGGCCGGCGCGCGCGAACAGGAGCTTCAGGTGGTCGTTGAGCTCCGTCATCGTGCCGACCGTGGAGCGGCTGGAGCGCACCGGGTTGGTCTGGTCGATGGCGATCGCGGGCGGCACGCCCTCCACCTTGTCCACCGCCGGCTTGTCCATGCGATCCAGAAACTGGCGCGCGTAGGGGCTGAAGGTCTCGACATAGCGCCGCTGCCCCTCGGCGTACAGCGTATCGAACACCAGGCTGGATTTGCCACTGCCGCTCGGGCCGGTGACCACCGTCAGCGTGCCGGTCTGGATGTCCAGATCGAGGTTCTTCAGGTTGTGCTGGCGGGCTCCGCGGATGCGGATGCGTCCCTCGTTCATGTGGCGGCCTTCACGGAGGTGGGGCCAAAATTCTAGGCGGCGCGGCCCGCGTCGCAAGGATGCAGGGTTATAGGCAGCGCTTTATTTCATTTGAAATAAAAACATCGTTTTATTTCATGTGATGTTTTTTTGCCTGAACCCTGTACCATGTGTCTATTCATTCATGGTCTTGCAAGGAGCACGCGATGACCGCCACCCAAGCCGTCCAGGCCATCGATCCCCAAGCGGTTCTGACCAAGGCCACCCTGCGCGCGGCAGACCTGCTGGCCCTGCAGAACACCGACCTGGCGAAGGTGATCGGGGTCAGCAATGCGACGGTCAGCCGCTACCGGAACGGCGGCGCGGAAATCTCGCCGGCCACCAAGGCCGGCGAACTCGCGCTGCTGCTGGTGCGCGTCTTCCGCTCGCTCGATCCACTGGTCGGCTCGGACACCGAAATGCGCAGGCAGTGGATGCACTCGCGCAACAAGGCCCTCGGGGGCATCCCCGCCGAGCTGGTCCTCAAGCCCGACGGCCTGGTGCGTACCCTTGCCTATCTGGACGGGATGCGCGCCGCCGCGTGACGCAGGCGCAGTGGCAGCCCGGGTGGCTCGCGGACGCGGCCACCCACCTGGTGGAACCCGCCGTATGGCGCGGCGTCGAAACGCAGTACGCCAGCTCCAGTCTGCAGCTCGTTGATTCCCACGCCGAGCACGATGCCCTCGAGGCGCTGCTGGAAGCCAGCAAGCCGCCGCTGCCCAGCCCGGCCCAGGGACGGCATTTCCTGCTTTTCACGCCGTTCCGTTACACGCCGTTGCACCCCAGCCGCTTCCGAGCACTTGGGCACCTGGGCATCTGGTACGGGGCGCGCGAGCTCAAGGCGGCCTGCGCCGAAGTGGCCTACTGGCGCATGCGCTTCATTCTCGACAGCGCGGGCCTCGCCCGACGCAAGATCACGACCCGCCACACCTTCTTCATGGCCCGCGTGGAAGGTTCCTGCATCGACCTGACCTCTCCTCCGTGGAGCGCTTTCGAGGACGCATGGAAAAGCACCCGGGACTACACGCAGACCCAGCGTCTGGCCGAGGCCGCCGAGGCTGCGGGCATCGAGGTCATCCGGTATGCATCGGTCCGGGCACCGGGCTGCACCTGCTTTGCCGTTTTCACGCCCGAAGCCTTGAGCGAACCGGCTGGGGGCCTCGACCGATCACGGCAAAGATGGACCTGCACGGCCACCCATGATCGCGTCCTGATGGCGGAAGACGACGGCCCCGGCCGATGCGAATGGGACTGCTGAACGGAACGCGCCGGGTCTGGGTTGGCAGGAAAAGCACAAGCAGCGTTTAAGGTCAATGTAATTTTCCGGGATGCGACAGCTATCGGACAGTCGATTGCGAGGCCGTACACTGCGACGTAGACCGCTGGTGGTGGCCAGACCAATCAAAATAAAACAGTCAAGAGGAGCGCAACCCCATGGAGAGTTTTACCGCACGCCTTCACAAACACTCTGAGCATGTCAAGAGCGTGGGCAGCTACTGCACGACGGAAGAAACGACCAAGCAGGCGCTCATCTTGCCGCTGTTGGACATTCTGGGCTTTTCACCATTTGATCCAACCCGGGTGAAGGCGGAATACGGTGCGGATTTTCCCGGTGCGAAAATCAGCGAACGGGTGGACTACGCACTCTTTTGTCATGGCGTACCCGTGATGTTCATCGAAGCCAAGGCGCGTGGTGAGAACCTGTCCAACCACAGTCCCCAGCTTTCGCGCTACTTCAACGCCACGCCGGAAGTGACGATCGGCGCTGTGACCAACGGCCGGGAATGGCGCTTTTTCACCGACCTGGTCAACAAGAATGTGATGGACACAACCCCGTTTTTGACGGTGGATTTCGAGGACATGGATGTCGATTTGCTTCCACGCCTGAATCGCTTCCGGCATGATGAGTTCAAGCCAGAAGCGCTGCGCACCCTGGCAGAGGAGACGGTGTATCTCAACGCCTTCACCAAAGTGATCAGCCAAAGCCTGCGCGAACCCGATGCGGAGTTTGTGAAATATGTGGCTGGGCGGGCCGATGTTCAGCGCCAGTTCAATGCCCGGTTTCTGGAAGGTATTGCCCCCATCGTCAAGCAGGCGGTAGAGCGTGCGGTGAGCAATATGGTGGTGTCGGGTCTATCCGCCCGGGAGACACCCGCGCTAACGCCACCTGCACCAGATAGCGAGCTGCAAGAGCAACGCGAGGACAGCGGCGAAGCCAGAACCGACGTCATCGACCCCGCCAATCCCCGGATCGTGACGACATACGCGGAGCGCAGGCTGTTCGAGATCGTTCAGGAAATCTTGGGTGACGCGGCCGAGATTGCCGCCAAGGACACGGAAAGTTATTACTCGGTGCTGTACCAGAACAAGGTCAATCGGTGGCTATTGCGCTTTCACTCCGACAAGCGCCAGCCGTGTGTTTCGGTGTGCGTGCCCTTGACGGACGAGCGCAAGCACGAAATTGCCCGCGCAGGCCTGCAACTGGGCACGGGAGACACCATTTTGCTGGGTCAGCCGGAACACCTGGCACGTATTTCCGGCATCGTTTTTGATGCCCTGGCGTATTGCCAGGATGATGCCAATTTCAAGCGTTCCAGCCACAGTTGATTCAAGTGTCTTTTGCAGGGCGCACAAGAACGCGGGGCCATGAGCACTGGAACAACGAGAAGGCCATGCCGAGTTTTTCTAACGTGACCGCCCTGCTGGTCGGCGCGCTGATAGCCGCCGCCCCGGCCTGGGCGATCAACAAGTGCATGGGCGCAGATGGCAAGGTGGTGTTTCAGGACTTGCCCTGTGCGGGCCAGGGCGAGAAGATCGACGTGCGACCAGCCAGCGGATATGCCGATGAACAGGATGCACAGGACGCCAAGGCCGTGGTGCAAAAGCTGCAGGCGGACAACCAGATGGCGGAGGCGATTCGCACGCACGAACCGCTGGTGGGCATGACGCGCGCGCAGTTGCAAGAGGCCATGGGCACGCCCACGAAGGTGAACGCCAACAACTATGGCGGCGTGCAGGACGAGCAAGTGATTTACGAACGGCCGAACGAGACTTGGTACGTGTACACGCGCGCTGGTGTGGTGACATCGATCCAGCACCGCCCGGGGCCGCCGATTGGCGCGCACACACGCAACGCCGAGCACCGCTGCCCCACACAGCACGAGATCAAGGATGCGATCACGTCGGCGGGCAGCATCGCACTGAGCGCGGAGGAGAAAGCGGCGCGTTGGCGCGTGATCCGCGAGATGCAGGCGTGCGGGAGGCGGTAGCAGCCATAGCGCCCCTACGGTTCGTCTTCCGAAACGCCTCAGCCACCCCTCTCCGCGCGCACGGGAATGTGAAGAGTCATATCGGTGAAGGCCGCTGCGCTGCCTCATCCCACTCGGGCCCTGCAAACCACGCATCACCTTCCAGGCAGGCGCGCAGCATAGGCAGGCTGTCCAGCCCCCAGAAGAGCTTGCCGCCCACCTCGAACATCGGCACGCCGAACACGCCGCGCGCCGCCGCTTCGTCGGTGTTGGCGCGCAGCAGCGCCTTGGCGTGGGCGCTGGCGTCGCCCTCGGGCTGCCATTGCTCGGCCAGGGCCTGCGTGAGCAGCTCGACGCGCTCGGGCGCCAGCGGGTCTTGCCCGCCCAGCCACACATGGCGCAGCACGGTGCCCGCGGTGTAGCGGTTGACGTAGCCATCCTCGCTGTGCGCGAGCGCCAGGCGCAGCAGCGGGATGCTGTTGAACGGGAACTGGGGCGGCATGTCCAGCCCGCAGCCGAGCGAGGCCCCGAGCCATTGCACATGCCGCGCCGTCCAGGCGCGCTTGGGCGCGATCGCCGCCGGACCCACGTTGCCCATCTGCTGCAAGAGTGCGCCGAGCAGCACCGGCCGGTAGCGCACGCGCACGCTCAGGCCCTGCAGCGCCCCGGGCAGCTGCTCGAACGCCAGCCACGAATAGGGTGAGACGAAATCCAGGTAGAAGGTGATGTCGTGCATGGCGTGGATTTTCAAGAAAAAAGCGGCTCAAACGCTTGCCAGTCAAGCGCGGTCAGCTATGATGTTTATGCGATTTCTTTCGGGGCCTGGACCACGTCTTCCACCGGCGCGCCGGTCAGGCGTTCCAGGTCCTGCGGCCTGAGCCGGAACACCGCGTGCGGATGCCCGGCCGCGGCCCAGATTTCGTCAAAGCGCAGCAGTTCGCGGTCGATCAGGGTGACGGGCGCCCGGGTGAATCCCACGGGCGAGACGCCGCCGATGGTGAAACCGGTCGCGGCCTTGACGAAATCGGCATCGGCGCGGCCGATCGCGCCGACCAGCGCGCCCACCTTCTTCTCATCCACGCGCCGATCGCCCGAGGTGACGACGAGCACGGCCGCATCGTCGCTCTTGCGCCGGAAGATGATGCTCTTGGCGATCTGCCCGACGACGATGCCCAGCGCATCCGCCGCCTGCTGCGCGGTGCGCGCGGAGCTGTCGAGCATTTGCGGTGCGTGGGGGTGGCGGGCGGCGGCCAGCGCTGCCGACACGCGTTGCACGCTGTCGTTGGAAGGTAGGGGCGGTGCTTGGGTCATGGCCGCGACTTTAGCGCGCGCTCAAGCCCTCGCCACCCGGCCGATGAAGGCCAGGCTGGCGCCCATGGCCATCAGCACCGCGCCGGCGATGCGGTTTTGCGTGCGCTGCGCACGCGCCGATTTCAACCAGCCGCGCAGGCTGGCGGCCAGCAGCGCGTAGCCGTGCATCACGACGAGATCGACACTGATCGTGGTCGCCAGCAGCACCAGCAACTGCGGCGCCAGTGCGCGCGCCGGGTCGATGAACTGCGGCAGCACCGCCACCATGAAGACGATGCCCTTGGGGTTGGTGGCATTGGTCAGCAGGCCGCGCAGGAAGCGCTGGCGCACGCTCAGGGGCGCGACCTGCGCAGGGGCGGGCGAGGCGGCACTCCCGGCCATGGCCACGGGCGCGCGCCACTGGTGCAGCCCCAGCCACAGCAGGTAGGCCGCACCCAGCACCTTCACGACGGTGAAGGCCGTGCTCGACGCGAGCAGCAGCGCGCCCACGCCGACACCGGCGACCAGCAGGATGAAGGCCAGCCCCGCCTGCAGCCCCAGGATGGTGGCGCTGGTGGCGCGCACGCCCCAGGCCAGGCCGTGGCTCATCGAGAGCACCGCACCCGGCCCGGGCGAGAGCGCGATGGCGATCGCGGCCACCAGATAGGCCAACCACAGATGCAGTGCCATGTGGGTGCTCCTTCAGCCCGCGCGCTTGTTGAGCAGCGCCACCGCCACGCGCGATTGCGGCTTCTTGCCCAGCACGCCGCTGATGTAGGCGCCCGCATCGACCAGCCGGTCCAGATCGATGCCCGTCTCGATGCCCAGGCCGTTCATCAGGTAGACCACATCCTCGGTCGCGACGTTACCTGTCGCGCCCTTGGCGTAGGGGCAGCCGCCCAGGCCCGAAACGGAAGACTGGAAGTTCCACACGCCCAGCTCCATCGCCGCCAGCGTGTTGGACAGCGCCTGCCCGTAGGTGTCGTGAAAATGCCCCGAGACGTGGTCGATGTCGTAATGTTTGAGCGCCGCCTCGATGGCGCGCTGCACCTTGCGCGGCGTGCCCACGCCGATGGTGTCGGCCACGTCCACGCGCTCGACGCCGATGCCCTTCATCAGCCCCGCGAGGTACTCCACGCGCGCAGGTGCGATCTCGCCTTCGTAGGGGCAGCCCACGGTGCAGCTCATCGCGCCGCGCACCGCGATGCCCGCCGCGCGTGCGGCCTGCGCCACCGGCGCGAAGCGCTCGATGCTCTCGGCGATACTGCAGTTGATGTTCCTCTGGCTGAAGGCCTCGCTCGCCGCGCCGAAGACGACGATCTCGTCGGGCTGGTCCAGCAGCGCCGCCTCGAAGCCCTTCATGTTGGGCGTGAGCACCGAATAGCGCACGCCCGGCTCACGCCGCATGCCGCTCATCACCGCATGGTTGTCGGCCATCTGCGGCACCCACTTGGGGCTGACGTAGCTCGTGACCTCGATCTCCTTGAGGCCCGCGGCATGCAGGCGCGCGACGAGCTCGATCTTGGCCTCGCTCGCCACCGGCTGCTTTTCGTTTTGCAGGCCGTCGCGCGGGCCGACGTCGATGATCCGCACTCGGGAAGGGTATTGCATCGCAGTTCTCCAAAAAAGCTCAGGCCGTCGCCAGCTTGAGCAGTTCCTCGCCCTCGGCCACCTGGTCGCCGGGCGCGTAGAGCAGCTCCGCCACGGTGCCGTCGCGCGGTGCGGCGATGGTGTGCTCCATTTTCATCGCCTCCATCACCGCCAGCGCCTGGCCCTTGCTCACCTTGTCGCCCGCCTGCACGGCGAACGAGACCACCTTGCCCGGCATGGGCGCGGTCAGGCGCCCTCCCTCTTCCTGCGCCGCGCCGGCCTGCGCCAGTTCGTCGACCACCTCGATGCGCGTGGCGCCCTGCGGCGCGAACACGTCGAGCAGCCCGCCGCGCGCATAGACGGTCACCGTCTCGCGCCGGTCGGCAAAGCGCAGGTCGATGCGCTCGCCCGCCACACGCTCGAACGCCAGCGCGCCACGCACGGCGTGCTCGCCCTGGCCCACGGCGAGCGCGAGCGCGCCATCGTGCGCGTAATGCAGCGTCGCCGTCTGCGCCGCGCCGCCGAAGTCCAGCGCAAAGCGGCGCACCACCGTGCCGTGCGAATGCCAGCCGTCGCGGCGGCTGAAGGGGTCGGCCGTCTCGCGCTCGCGCTCGGCCAGCAGCGTGTGCGCCACCGCGGCGGCGGCGGCCAGCGGCAGGCCCACGGGCTCCTGCTGGAACAGCGCCGCGCGCTCGCGCTCGATTAGCGCGGTATCGAGCTCGGCCTTCGAAAATGCGTGGCTTGCCACGGCGCGGCGCAGGAACTGCACGTTGGTGGCGAGGCCGACGATGTGCGTCGCCGCCAGCGCCTCTTTCAAGCGCGCCAGCGCCTGCTCGCGCGTGGCGCCATGCACGATGAGCTTGGCGATCATGCTGTCGTAGAACGGGCTGATCGCGTCGCCCTCGCGCACGCCGTCGTCAAAGCGCACATGCACCCCCGCGCCGGAAAGCAGAGCGCGCTCGAAGCCCACGTGCGGCGGCTTGCGGTAGACCACGAGCTGGCCGGTGGCGGGCAGGAAGTCGTTGTCCGGCGTTTCCGCGCAGATGCGCGCCTCGATCGAATGGCCGGTGATGTGCAAATCTTCCTGCCGGCACGGCAGCGGCTCGCCCGCGGCCACGCGCAGCTGCCACTCGACCAGATCCTGCCCCGTGATCGCCTCGGTCACCGGATGCTCGACCTGCAGGCGCGTGTTCATCTCCATGAAGAAGAACTGCATCTGCTCGGGGTGCGCGTAGCCGCCCGGCTGCTCGACGATGAACTCCACCGTGCCCGCGCCGACGTAATTCACCGCGCGCGCCGCCGCCACGGCCGCTTCGCCCATCTGGCGGCGCATCTCGGGCGTGAGCCCGGGCGCGGGCGACTCCTCCAGCACCTTCTGGTGGCGCCGCTGCGTGGAGCAGTCGCGCTCGAAGAGATAAACGCAGTTGCCGTGCGTGTCGCCGAAGATCTGGATCTCGATGTGGCGCGGGCGCTGCACGAGTTTTTCGATCAGCACCGCATCGTTGGCAAAGCTGTTCATCGCCTCGCGCTGGCACGACGCCAGCGCCGCGGCGAAGTCTTCGCTCTTGTAGACCTCGCGCATGCCCTTGCCGCCGCCGCCCGCGCTGGCCTTGATGAGCACCGGGTAGCCGATCCGGTCGGCCTCGCGCTGCAGCAGGGCCGGGTCCTGGTCTTCGCCCTGGTAGCCCGGCACCAGCGGCACGCCCGCCTTGGCCATGAGGCGCTTGGATTCGGCCTTCAGGCCCATCGCCTGGATGCTGTGCGGCAACGGGCCGATGAAGACCAGCCCCGCATCCGCGCAGGCCTGCGCAAAGTGCGTGTTCTCGGAGAGGAACCCGTAGCCCGGATGGATCGCCTGCGCGCCCGTGGCCCGGGCCGCGTCGATGATGGCCTGCCAGCGCAGGTAGCTGTCTGCCGGCGCGCTGGCGCCGATGTGCACCGCTTCGTCGCACGCCGCCACGTGCTTGGCGCGCGCGTCGGCGTCGGAATACACCGCGACGGTCTTCACGCCCATGCGCCTGGCGGTGGCCGCCACCCGGCACGCGATCTCTCCACGATTGGCGATCAGGATTTTTTCAAACATTCAAACCACCTTCACAGAACCCGAAAACACCGATGACACGCGCCGCAGCACGGCGCGCAGGAATTTGAACAGCACCACGAGCAGCAGCGCGGAAACCGCCAGCGCCAGCGCCAGCGCCACGGCGAACCACACCGGATGCGCAAGCGCCAGCCACAGCGCGGCGACGACGATGCCGTCCTCGAAGAACGACAGCCCCCAGTTGGAAAACGGTTCGGGCGAGACGTTGGCCGCCGCGCGCGTGGTCATCTTGGTGGCCAGCGCCGTGGCCGAGAGCGAGCCGCCGAGCAGCCCCGCGACCACGGCCATCGTGGCGTCGTTCATGCCGAACACGCTCGCCGCAAGCAAGGCCCCCGCGGGCACGCGGATGAAGGCGTGCACGCCATCCCACAGGCTGTCGAGCCAGGGCACCTTGTCGGCGAAGAACTCCACGAACAGCATCGCGCCGCTGGCCATCAGCACCGCCGGGTGCTGCAGCACCGCCAGCCCCGGCGGCAGCGCCACCCAGCCCGCCACACCCGCCAGCCCCACGAGAAAGACCACGGCATACAGCCGCAGGCCGCTGGCCCAGCCCAGCGCCGCCGCGAGCGCGAGCAGGCCAGGCATGTCCAGCCGCGCCACGCCCTGCTGCACCTGCGCCGCGCCGCCCGCCACCGCCTGTGCGGTACCGGCATCCACATGCAGGCCCAGCGTATGCAGCCACTGCACGATCTGGAGCCAGAGCGCGTCCATCGCCATGGGCCTCTCAGCGCGCCAGCCAGGCCGGCTTGCGCTTTTGCAGGAAGGACTGCACGCCCTCCTTGCCGTCGCTGCTGGCGCGGATGTCGGCAATGCCGCGCACCGTCTCGGCGATCAGCGCGGCGCCGATCTCGCGCTCGGCCACGTCCTGCACCAGGCGCTTGGCCACTTTCAGCGCGTTGGGGCTGGCGCTGCACAGCGCATGCACCCAACCGTCGACCGTCGCATCGAGCCGATCGGCCGCGACCACCTCATGCACGAAGCCGATGCGCAACGCCTCGGCCGCGGTGAAGCGCTCGGCCGTCAGGAAGTAACGGTGCGCGGCGCGCGGCCCCATCGCGCGGATCACGTAGGGGCTGATGGTCGCGGGCACGAGGCCGAGCTTGACTTCGCTCAGGCAGTAGTGCGCGCTGTCCACGCTGACGGCCAGGTCGCACGCGGCGACGAGCCCCATGCCTCCGGCATAGACGTCGCCCTGCACGCGTGCGATGGTCGGCTTGGGGCACTCGTACATCACGCGCAGCATCTCGGCGAGCTGGCCCGCGTCCGCGACGTTTTCGGCGTGCGAATAGTCCGCCATGCGGCGCATCCAGTTGAGGTTGGCGCCGGCGCAGAAGGCCGGCCCCTCGGCGGCGAGCACCACCACGCGCACATCGGGGCGTGCGCCCACGTCGAGAAAGGCCGCAGTGATCTCGGCGATGACTTCGTCGCTGAAGGCGTTGCGCACCTCGGGCTGGGTCAGCGTGATGCGCGCGACCGGGCCCGACTGGGTGATGGAAAGGTTCTGGCTCATGGCGTATGCGGGTTCTGCAGGAAATAGACGAGATCGAGCTCCGGGCAGGGCCGGCCCAGCGCGGTGAGCGCCGCCGTGATCTGCCCGCGGTGGTGCGTGCCGTGGTTGAAGACATGCGCCAGCGTGGCGGCAAAGGGCAGCGTGGCCGGGGCACCGCGCAGGGTGGTGTAGGACAGCACACCGTCCCAACGTGCCACGGGCCAATCGGCGATCAGCGGCTCCCAGCGCGCCGCGCCCTCGCGCAGGCGAGTGGCCAGGCGCGTGCGGTCGCTCTCGACCTCGGCGTCCAGCGCCACGCGCGGCGAGCGGCCCTCGGCAAAACGCACAAACCACAGCAGGTGCTCACCGACCAGCAGATGGTTGAGCGTGCCGTGGATGCCGCGAAAGAACAGCCCGAGGTCGCGCCGGTAGTCCGCCTCGGACAACTCGGCCACGGCACGGAGCAGGCGCTCTGTGGCCCACGCGTTGTAGCGCGCGAGCTGGCGAAAGTGAGCGGCGGCGTCCATGGTGTGCTGCGTGCGGCGGCGTGCGTCTTACATGCGGAACACACCGAATCGGGTGTCCTCGATCGGTGCATTGCGTGAGGCCGAGAGCCCCAGCGCCAGCACGCGGCGCGTGTCGGCGGGGTCGATCACGCCGTCGTCCCACAGGCGCGCGCTGGCGTAGTAGGGGTGACCCTGGGCCTCGTACTGCGCGCGGATCGGCGCCTTGAACGCCTCTTCTTCCTCCGCGCTCCAGGTGCCTCCCTTGTGCTCGATGCCATCGCGCTTGACGGTGGCCAGCACGCTCGCGGCCTGCTCGCCGCCCATCACGGAAATGCGCGCGTTGGGCCACATCCACAAAAAGCGCGGCGAGTAGGCGCGACCGCACATGCCGTAGTTGCCGGCGCCAAAAGACCCGCCGATGATGATCGTGAACTTGGGTACCGCCGCCGTCGCCACCGCCGTCACGAGCTTGGCGCCGTGGCGCGCGATGCCTTCGTTCTCGTACTTGCGCCCGACCATGAAACCGGTGATGTTCTGCAGGAAGACGAGCGGCACCTTGCGCTGGCAGCACAGCTCGATGAAGTGCGCGCCCTTCTGCGCGCTCTCGGAAAAAAGAATGCCGTTGTTGGCGACGATGCCCACCTGCATGCCCTCGATGCGCGCAAAGCCGCACACCAGCGTGCCGCCGAAGCGCGCCTTGAATTCGTCGAAGGCGCTGGCATCGACGATGCGCGCGATGATCTCGCGCACGTCGAAGGGCTTGCGCGTGTCGCTCGGGATCACGCCGTACAGCTCCTGCGCTGCGTATTTGGGAGCTACTGGCGCAATATCGGCGGGATTTGCGGCCTTCTTTTGATTCAAATTGGCAACGATCTGCCGCGCCAGCGCCAGCGCATGCGTGTCGTTCTGCGCCAGGTGATCGGCCACGCCCGACAGGCGCGTATGCACGTCGCCGCCGCCCAGATCTTCGCTGCTCACCACCTCGCCGGTGGCGGCCTTCACCAGCGGCGGTCCACCGAGGAAGATCGTGCCCTGGTTCTTCACGATGATGGATTCGTCGCTCATCGCGGGCACGTAGGCGCCGCCCGCGGTGCAACTGCCCATGACCACGGCGATCTGCGCGATGCCCTGCGCGCTCAGGTTCGCCTGGTTGTAGAAAATGCGGCCGAAGTGCTCGCGATCGGGAAACACCTCGTCCTGGTTGGGCAGGTTGGCGCCGCCGGAATCGACCAGGTAGATGCACGGCAGGCGGTTCTGCGCCGCGATCTCCTGCGCGCGCAGATGCTTCTTGACCGACATCGGATAGTAGGTGCCGCCCTTCACCGTCGCGTCGTTGCACACGATCATGCAATCGACGCCCGCGACGCGGCCGATGCCCGCGATCAGACCGGCACAGGGCGAGGCATTGGCGTACATGTTCAGCGCCGCCAGCGGCGCGATCTCCAGAAACGGCGTGCCCGGATCAAGCAGCGTCTGCACCCGCTCGCGCGGCAGCAGCTTGCCGCGCGACAGGTGCCGTGCACGCGAGGCCTCGCTGCCTCCCAGGGCAATTTTCTCCAGATGCGCCCTCAGGTCATCGACCACCGCGCGCATGGCCGCCGCGTTGGCCTGGAATTCGGCGGATCGGGGATTGAGATGGGTTTCCAGAATCATGGTGTCTCCGTGGTGCATCGCACCCGCGCAAAGATCGGCGCCAGAGCCCTGCATCGGCGAGGCGTACGGATTTGAGCATACGTCGCACGCCCTGTTCGTGCACGCCATGATGGTTGCAATAATTGCCATATTCGTTTGCGCACAGACCCACGCATGCCCACTTCCGCAGCACCTCCCTCGCCCATGCCGCGCGCCCTCTCGGCGCGCGCCGGGACGGCGGCGACCCCGATGGCCTTCGTCCAGGCGGTCGTGCAGGCCTACGAGCAGCGGTCGATCGATCCGGCGCATGCCCTGGCTGCGGCACAAATCACGCCACTGTCGGTGCGCGATGCGCAGGCCCGCATCACCGCATGGCAAATGGAAGCGCTGTGCGGCGCGGCGATGCGCGAGCTCGACGACGAGGCGCTGGGCTGGTTTTCGCGCCCACTGCCCTGGGGCAGCTACGGCATGCTGGCGCGCGCGTCGATCACGGCGCCGCACCTGGGGCTGGCGCTCGCGCGCTGGTGCCGCCACCACGCCCTGCTCACCGACGACCTGATCCTGCACCTGAGCGAAGAAGCGAACACCGCCTGCATCACGATCGAGGAACGCCGCCCACTCGGGCCCGCAGGGTCGCTGCGCGAGTTCTGCCTGCTCTCGATCCTGCGCAACATCCACGGCCTGGCCTGCTGGCTGATCGACTCGCGCCTGCCGCTGGCCCGCGTGCAATTTCCCTTCGGCCGGCCGGCGCACGCCGGCGCCTACACGCTGATGTTTCCCGGGCCCGTCGTCTTCGACGCGCCCGCTGCCGCGCTGCACTTTGACGCACGCTACCTTGCGCTGCCCCTGGCGCGCGACGAAGCCGCGCTGCAACGCATGCTGCAGCGCGCGCTGCCGCTCACCGTGCTGCAGTACCGGCGCGACCGGCTGCTGGTGGCACGCGTGCGCCAGCTCCTGACGGCCGACCCCGCCGCGCTGGTCAACGCGAGCCTGCTGGCCGAGCAGCTGCACCTGTCGCCGCGCACGCTGCACCGCCAGCTCGGCCAGGAAGGCGCGTCGCTGCAGCAGCTCAAGAACGAGGTGCGCCGCGCGCAAGCCGAATACCTGCTGCGCCATACCAACCGCCCCGTCAAACAGGTGGCACGGCAGGCCGGCTTTGCAAACGACAAAAGCTTCGCGCGCGCGTTCCGCGACTGGACGGGCTGCTCGCCCGCGCAATACCGCGAGCGCTATCGCCCAACGTGAGCCCACACAGGCCGACCATGCGCGCCACCGTTACTTCATCGCATCGCCATCCACGTAATACCAGCGTCCGCCTTCACGCACAAAGCGGCTCGATTCATGCAGTCGCGCCGCCCACCCCCCAACCGAGCGTACCCGCGCGATGAATTCCACCTCGGCCGTGTCCTCGCCCGTCACTCGGACGCCACGCACCTGCAGCCCCAGCCATCTGCACCCGTCTTCGAATTGCACCGAAGACGGCCGCTTGCTTTCATGCCACGTGGCCAGCAGATAGCGCTCATCCTCGCGCACGAAGGCGCTGTAGCGCGAGCGCATCAGGCTCTCGGCATCGGGCGCCGGAGCCGCTTCCCAATGATCGAGGTAGCGCCCGCAGCACTCGGCATACGCCAGCGGCCTGCCGCGCGCGTCCAGGCGCCCACAGGGGCAGGACGGGCTCACGCCAGCGCCCGCTGGATCAGGATTTTCTGCACATCGCTCGTGCCCTCGTAGATCTGGCACACGCGCACGTCGCGGTAGATGCGCTCCAGCGGGAAGTCGGTCACGTAGCCGTAGCCGCCCAGCGTCTGGATGGCGGCGCTGCACACGCGCTCGGCCATCTCGGTGGCGAAGAGCTTGGCCATGGCCGCTTCCTTCAGGCACGGGCGGCCCGCGTCGCGCAGGCTGGCCGCGTGCCAGATGAGCTGACGCGCCGCTTCCACCTGCGTGGCGCATTCAGCCAGGCGAAAGCCCACCGCCTGGTGGTTGAAGATGGGCTGACCGAAGCTCTCGCGCTCCTTGCTGTAGTTCAGCGCGAAGTCGAGCGCCGCGCGCGCCATGCCCACGCTTTGCGCGGCGATGCCGATGCGCCCGCCCTCCAGGGCGGAGAGCGCGATCTTGTAGCCCTCGCCCTCGGCACCGATCAGGTTCTGCGCCGGGATGCGGCAGTTCTCGAACTGAATCTGCGCGGTGTCGCTGCTGTGCTGGCCCATCTTGTCCTCCAGCCGCGCCACGGTATAGCCCGGGGCGCTGGTGGGCACGATGAAGGCGCTCATGCCGCGCTTGCCCGCGGCCGGGTCGGTCACCGCGATGACGATGGCCACGTGCCCGTTCTTGCCGCTGGTGATGAACTGCTTGACACCGTTGATCACATATTCGCCGCCATCGAGCGTGGCGGTGGTGCGCATGGCCGAGGCATCCGAGCCGACCTGCGGCTCGGTCAGGCAGAACGCGCCCAGCATCTCGCCGCGCGCCGCCGGAGCGAGCCACTGGCGCTTTTGCGCCTCGCTGCCGTAGCGCATGAGGATGGCGTTGTAGGGGCAGTTGGTGACGCTGATCGCGGTGCTGGTGCCGCCATCGCCCGCCGCGATTTCCTCCAGCACCAGCGCGAGCGTGAGGTAGTCGAGCCCGGCGCCGCCGTATTCCTCGGGCACCGCGACGCCGTAGGCGCCGAGCTGCGCCAGCCCGCGGTGCACGTCGTGTGGAAAGTGGTGTTCCTTGTCCCAGCGCGCCGCATGCGGCGCGATCTGCTCGCGCACGAACTCGCGCACGGCATCACGGATCATTTCCTGGTCTTGGGTCAACAGCATGGGGGCATCCAGAAGAAGAGGTCAAACAACAGCCGCGGACAGATGCGCCGATCGTCCGATCACCGGATTCTTTCACAGCCGCCAGTCGGGACCTTGACGCTGCGCCGCGATGCCGCACGACGGCAAAACGGTTCCACGCGCGGCATCAAGTCATGGTAGCGTTCACCCCCAGCCTTGAGTTGCCCACGGATGCCCACCGACATCACCTCGCAGTTGCAAGCCCATCCGCTGTTTGCCCGGTGTACACCGGTCGAGCGCGCGCGGCTGCTGGCGGCGACCACCGCCTGCCGCTTCAGCGCCGGCGATCGCCTCTTCGAGGCGGGCGCATCCGCCGAGTTCTACTACTGGATCACGCAGGGCACCGCCAAGCGCTCCAGCACCCGCTCGAGCACCGTGGGTGCGAGCGAAGGCCTGGGCGAAGAAGCCTTTGCCGATGGGCCCGACGGCCCCACCCCTTACCTCACGGATGCGCAGGCGCTCACCCCCGTGTCGGCACTGCGCATCGGGCGCGGCGCCTTGCGCGACGTGCTCGCCGGCAACCCGCGGCTGAGGTCGCAGGCTCTGGTGCAGCTTGCCGCGGCACTGGGCGAATTGAAACCACCGGCACCGTCGCAGGCCCGTGCGGCTGTCAGCCAGCCGCTGCCCCGCAAGGCACTGACCGGCTGGATCGCCACCATGCTCCTGTCTCCGCTGGCGTGGTGGCTGGGGCTGGCGCAGGGGCTCACGCCGCAGTCCGCGGTCTATCTTGGCCTGTTCACGATGACGGCGCTGATGTGGCTGTTCGCGCTGGTCGATGAATACGTCCCGCCGCTGATCGCGGTCGTCGCCATGCTGTTCATCGAGCTCGTGCCCGCCCGCGTGGCGCTGCATGGTTTTTACTCGCGCACCTTCATCCTGCTGCTGGGGGTGTACGCGCTTTCGGCGGTTGTGGTCGCATCGGGTCTCGCGTACCGGCTGATGCTCTGGACGCTGCTGCGCCTGCCCGATTCGCCCTTCTGGCACCGCTCGGCCATCACGCTGTTCGGCATGGTGCTGTCCATCGTCATGCCGTCGTCCAACGCCCGCCTGGCGCTGATGCTGCCGCTGTACAAGGAGATGGACGCGAGCCTTGCCGCGCCCGGCCATTCGCCCCAGGCCAGCGCGCTCGTGATCGCCACCTTCACCGGAGCCACGCTGTTCTCGCCCCTGCTGCTCACGGCCAAGACCTCCAATCTGGCGGCATTCACGATGATGCCCGCGCAGGTCCGGCTCAATTTCCAGGGGCTGGCCTGGCTGGTGGGCGCGGCCGTCGTGGCGCTGGGATTCGTGCTGGTGCACTTCAGCGTGATGCGCCGCGCCTGGCAGCCCGTCCGGCAAGCGCCCCTGCCCGCCGATCGCATCGCGCGCCAGCTGGCGACCCTGGGCCCCCTGCGCGCGCCGGAATGGGCGGCGGCGCTGGCCTTCATGCTCTTTGTCCTGGGTTCCGCCCTGCCTCAGTGGCACCAGTCGCAGCCGGCCTGGCTCGCCGGTCTGGTGCTCGTGAGTTTCATGGTGCTCGGCCTGCTGGACAAGGCCTCGTTTCAGAGCAGGATCGACTGGCCGACGATCTTCTTCCTGCTGTGCCTGGACGGCTTCACCGACGCCATTCGCTACCTCGACCTGGACAAGGCGATGCTCGCCGCGCTCATGCCCGGGCTCACGTGGATCAACGGCAACCTGTTCTGGTTCACGCTGCTGGCCCTCGTCGTCACGGTGGTGGCGCGGCTGGCGCTGCCCGTCACCGCAGGCATGGTGATGGCAGCCACGCTGCTGCTGCCCGTGGGCATGGCCCAGGGCATCCACCCGTGGATCGTGGTGTTCCTTGCCTCGCTGTTCTCAGACATCTGGTTCATGCCGCACCAGAACTCGTCATTCGCCCAGCTGGTGGGCGCCGGCATGCGCCAGCGCTGCGACGAAAGCCTGTTTTTTCGCTACGCCTGGTGGCTCAATGGCGCGCGCGTGGTGCTGGCGTTTGCCAGCATCCCCTACTGGCGCTGGCTGGGGCTGGACGGATGAAAGCGCAGCGCAGCCTCGCCGTGCTCCTGTGCGCCTTCGTGCTGGCGCTGTTGGGGCTGCTCGTCGCCTTCAACCATGGCAAGCCGCGCCTGCTGATCCTGCACAGCTTTGCCGAAGACGGCCACTGGGAACAATTGTTCGACCAAGGCGTGCGGCGGGCGCTCGCCGCCAACCGCCAGCCGCTGGCGGTGCGCTGGCATTACATGAGCTTCACCGGCACCGACGTGCAGACCGGCACCGAATGGGCCGCCGCCAGCGCCCGCGCGCGCGCGGTGATCGATTCGTGGAAGCCCGACGTCATCCTCCTCGTGGGTGAGGAGGCACAGCAATGGGTGGGCCACCGCTACGTCGGCGAGACCCCCCAGGGTCAGCGCCTCGTCTACGCCACCGGCGAAGATCCGCGGCGCTTTGGCTACGTGGGCGCGGCCAACGTGACCGGCGTGCGCGAGCTTCTGCCCCTGGCCCAGATCCACCAGGTCCTGACCGATCTCGAGTCCAGGCATCTGCGCATCCAGGCACTGGGCATGGCCGACCCCACGGGCGAGGCCGAGCGCGATCAGGTGCAGGCCTTCGACTGGCGGTCCAGCGCGCTCCTGCCCACCATCCTCGCCAAGGACTACGCGGCTTGGCAACAGGCCGTGACAGACGCCGCGCGCCGCGCCGACGTGCTCCTCGTGCTCAGCTTCTCGGGCATGCCGCGATCGGGCAGCGACCCGTCCGCGGTCGATGCGCTGGAAGTGGCCCGGTGGACCGAACAGCACACCGTGCCGCTGGCGATCAGCGTGCGCGAACGCTTTGCGCAGGGCGGTGGCACGCTGGCCATCGCACCGTCGGCCGAGGCGCTGGGCGAGCAGGCCGGGGGGCTTGCGCTGCGTGCCCTGCCCCGCCATGCGCTGCCCCCGCCGGAGGAATCGCAGGATTTTGCCGTGGCGCTGCGCCCCGAGCGGCTGGCCCGGCGCGGCTACAAACTGCCCGACATCTACGTGCAGGCCGCACGGGCGGCGCAACTGCTGTTTCGCGAGCCCGAGCCGGGTCCGCAGTAGCGCCACGCGCCTGGGCTACCAGCTGGCCATGCGCGCTCCGTCGTCATTGAAAAACGCGCCGTTGTCCGCCGCACCCGCGCTCTCCAGCGTGACCCGCAGCCGGGTCACGCTGTCGGTCACGCGCACGGGCGCCTGTGCACCGCCCATGTCGGTCTTGACCCACCCCGGATGAAACAGCGCGAACAGCGCGTTGGGGTAACTGTGGCGCGCCGAGGCCACCACCATGTTGAGCGCGGCCTTGCTCGTGCGGTACAGCCAGGCGTTGCTCGCGGTCGCGGTGCCGATCTGCCCCATGGCGCTCGTGAGAAAACCGAAGCGCCCGCGCGCCGCTTCCACGAGCGGCGCCACCCGGGGAATGATCTGCATCGCACCGAACACGTTGGTATGCATCACGCGGTCGAAATCATCGCGCGTCGGCGCCTTGCGCGCATCGGCCCGGCTGCACATCACGCCGGCCACATGCCAGGCGACATCCAGCTGCGCTCCTCCGAGCCGCTCGGAAAAACGGGCCACGCTCGCCGCATCCGTCACATCCAGCGGCCAGGGGTCCAGCCCCAGATGGCGCAGCGCCGCCATCCCCGCCTCGCTGTGCGCGGTGGCGATCACCTGGTGGCGTGCCATCGCATACTGGCGCGCCATCTCCAAGCCGATGCCCCGCGACGCACCCATGACCAGAACCGTGCCCATATTCATCACCTTTGAATAAAAAACGGCGCTGGCCCTTTCGGGACAAGCGCCGATAGCTACCTATTTAATATCAAACCATCTCAAGTGCCACGGCGGTGGCTTCACCGCCGCCGATGCACAGCGTGGCCAGTCCCTTCTTCAGGCCGCGCGCCTTGAGCGCGTAAAGCAGTGTCACCATGATGCGCGCGCCGCTGCAGCCGATGGGGTGACCGAGCGCGCAGGCGCCGCCGTTGACGTTGACCTTCTCGTGCGGCACCTTGAGGTCGTGCATCAGCGCCATGGGCACGACGGCGAAGGCCTCGTTCACCTCCCACAGGTCCACATCGCCCACGCTCCAGCCCGCCTTCTTCAGCGCCTTCTCGGTCGCGCCTATCGGTGCCGTGGTGAACCAGTTGGGCTCCTGCGCGTGCGTGGCGTGCGCCACGATGCGCGCCAGCGGCGTGCAGCCCAGCGCCTTGGCGGTGGATTCGCGCATCAGCACCAGCGCAGCCGCGCCATCGTTGATGCTGGAGCTCGACGCCGCAGTGATCGTGCCGTCCTTCTTGAACGCGGGGCGCAGCGTGGGAATCTTGTCGAGCCGCGCCTTCGCCGGGCCCTCGTCGATGGACACCGTGACCTCGCCCTTGCGTGTGGCGAAAGCCACCGGCGCGATTTCGTCCTTGAACGCGCCACTCTGCGCCGCGCGCTGCGCGCGCTTGACGCTCTCGACGGCGAACGCATCCTGCTGCTCGCGCGTGAAGTGATACTTGGCGGCGCAATCCTCGCCGAACGTGCCCATGGCGCGACCGGGCTCATAGGCGTCTTCCAGGCCATCGAGCATCATGTGATCGTAGACCTTGTCGTGGCCCATGCGGTAGCCGCCACGGCCTTTTTGCAGCAGGTAGGGCGCGGCCGTCATGCTCTCCATGCCGCCGGCCACCATCACGCTGCGGCTGCCCGCCACGATCTGGTCGTGCGCAAGCATCGCCGCCTCCATGCCCGAGCCGCACATCTTGGACAGCGTCACGGCCCCGGTGCTGCGCGGCAACCCGGCCTTGTGCGCGGCCTGGCGCGCCGGCGCCTGGCCCTGCCCGGCCATGAGGCAGTTGCCGAACAGCACTTCATCCACTTTCTCGGGCGCGATGCCGGCGCGCGCCACGGCTGCCTTGATCGCGGCGGCGCCGAGATCGTGCGCGGCCAGGCTCGCGAAATCGCCCATGAATGCACCCATGGGGGTGCGGGCGGCGCCGACGATGACGATAGGGTCTTGCATGTGAAACTCCTTCAACGGTGGTCAAGAATGCTCAGGATGCCGGGCTGCGCACGTCAAAGCGGCGCTCCTGGCCATAGGGAAAAACATCGTACAGATAACCCTGCCGAATGCGCTCCTGGTGCGCCTGCCAGTACTCGGGGGCAAGCAGATCCGCATGGTGGCGCAAAAAGATGTCCCGCACGACGGGGTGGCCAAGCAGGAAGGGCGCGAAGGTCTCGGGAAAGACGTCGCGGCGCGCCACCGGGTACCAGACCTCGCCCGAGAGTTCCTGCTCCTCGGTCTTGGGCTCGGGCACCGCGCGAAAGTTGCAGTCGGTGACGTACTCGATTTCATCGTAGTCATAAAACACCACCTTGCCCCCGCGCGTCACGCCGAAATTCTTCCACAGCATGTCGCCGGGAAAGATGTTGGCTGCCACCATGTCCTTGATGGCGTTGCCGTATTCGATCACGGCGTGCTCCACCTGCGCGCGCGCCGCGGGGTTGTCCAGCCCGGTATCAAGCGCCTCCTGCAGATAGAGGTTGAGCGGCACCATGCGCCGCTCGATGTAGAGGTGGCGGATGATGACCTCCTGGTGCCCGTCCCCGTCGCGGTCGCTGATTTCGATCTGGCTCGGCGCCTCGCGCAGCAGCTCCTCGAGCAGATCATCGGAGAAGCGCTCGCGCGGCAGCGCCACCAGGCTGTATTCGAGCGTGTCGGCCATGCGCCCCACGCGGTCGTGGTGCTTGACCAGCAGGTACTTGGACTGTACCTGCTCGCGCGTCGTGTCTTTTTGTGGCGGGAAACGGTCCTTGATGAGCTTGAACACGTAGGGAAAACTCGGCAGATCGAACACCAGCATCACCATGCCCATGATGCCCGGGGCAATGCGCAACCGATCGCTCGAATGCTTCAGGTGCGAGAGAAACTCCCGGTAGAACAGCGTCTTGCCCTGCTTGGCCAGGCCGATCGCGTTGTACAGCTCGGCCACGGGCTTGCGCGGCATGAGGCTGCGCAAGAACTGCACGTACGCGCTGGGCACGTCCATGTCCACCATGAAGTAGGCGCGCGCGAAACTGAAGAGCGCCAGCAGATCGTCTTCGCCGAACAGCATCGCGTCGATGAACAGCCGGCCGTCGTCGGCGTGCAGGATGGGCAGCGCGAACGGCAGCTCGGTGAACCCGTTGATGACTCTTCCGACCAGATACGCGCCCTTGTTGCGATAGAACAGGCTCGCCAGCACCTGGATCTGGAAGTTGGCGCGCAAGGTCATCGCGGCGATGCGCGGCGCCATGGCCGCGTGGACACGCGCGATGTCGCGCTGCATGTCTTCAAACGGACACTGCAGATCGAAGTCCTCGATCACGCGCCGCATCGTGGACTGCAGATCGTCCCGCCGCGGGTAATACGCGCGATAGCTCGCGCGTACGCCCGGATCGTGATCTTCCAGGTACTCCGTGCTCACCGCAGGGCGCACGAAGATGAAGTCGTTGTGAAAGTGCGTGCGATGCAGGATCTTGGTCGTGACCGAATTGAAAAAAGTCTCGGCCAGCTCCGGCTGTCGGTGCTCGACCAGCAGCCCGATATAGTGCAGCTTGATCTGGTGCCACACGGCCATCGGTAGCCGATCGGCGTGAAATTCCTTTTCCAGCCGACGCACGCACTCGCGCACCCGCAGATCGTAGAACTCGATGCGTTCGCGCTGCGCCCGCTGCTGGCCGTGCCAGTCCTGCGTTTCGAAACGGTGCTTGGCGCGCGCCGACTCGGTACGAAAAAGAAAATAGTGGCGATTGAACCCGTCGACCATCGCCTTGGCGATGTCCCAGGCCTGGGGCGCATCAAGGCGATCGACGATCATGACAGCGCCCGCCGCCTGCGCCCGTCAGTGACGCTCGCGCGAGGCCACCAGGGCCACGGCCCGTTGGTAGGCGGCCTGCAAACCCTCCTCGCGGGGTATCGACATTTCCAGGTTGGTGATCAAGCCGTCTTTGAGGCCGTAACACCAGGCATGCAACTCCAGCTTCTGCCCACGCGCCCAGGCATCCTGGATCACGGTGGAATGCGCGACATTGACCACCTGCTCGATCGCATTGAGCTCGCAGAGCACGTCATGACGCCACTGCACAGGCGTCTTCTCCAGCAAGGCCTGGTGCTTGTCTCGCACATCCTGCACGTGGCGGATCCAGTTGTCCGCCAGCCCGATGCGCAGGTTTTGCAAGGCGGCCAGTACACCGCCACAGCCGTAGTGCCCGACGACCATCAGGTGCGCCACCTTGAGCTGATCGACCGCATACTGCACCACGGAGAGGCAGTTCAGGTCCGTCGGCACCACTACGTTGGAGATGTTGCGGTGCACGAACACCTCGCCCGGCTCCAGACCGCTGATCTGGTTGGCGGGCACGCGGCTGTCCGAGCAGCCGATCCACATGTAGCGCGGCTTCTGCTGCGACAGCAGGTCGGTGAAGAACCCCGGGCGCTCTCGCTCCATCTGCGCCGCCCACGCACGGTTGTTTGCAAAAAGATCTTCAATGTGCGCCGTGGGCATGAGGCTTCTCCTTGACGTTGCGGATGAACCCGCCGCTCAACAGGTTTCGGCGAACAGCTCGCGACCGATCAGCATGCGGCGGATCTCGCTCGTGCCCGCCCCGATTTCATAGAGCTTGGCGTCGCGCCACAGGCGCCCGAGCGGAAACTCGTTGATGTAGCCATTGCCCCCATGCACCTGAATGCCTTCGCCCGCCATCCAGGTCGCCTTCTCCGCGCACCACAAGATCACGCTGGCGCAATCCTTGCGCACCTGGCGCACGTGATCCTTACCCAGCAGATCCAGATTCTTGGCCACGGTGTAAGCAAACGAGCGCGCCGCCTGCAGCACCGTGTACATGTCGGCCACCTTGCCCTGGATCAGCTGGAATTCTCCGATGCTCTGGCCGAACTGCTTGCGGTCGTGAATGTAAGGCACAACGTTGTCCATCACCGCCTGCATGATCCCGAGCGGCCCGCCCGTGAGCACCGCGCGCTCATAGTCCAGGCCGCTCATCAGCACCTTGGCGCCGTTGTTCACGCCACCGAGCACGTTCTCGGCGGGCACCTCCACATCCTGGAACACCAGCTCGCCCGTGTGGCTGCCGCGCATGCCGAGCTTGTCGAGCTTTTGCGCGATCGAGAAGCCCTTCATGCCCTTTTCGATCAGGAAGGCCGTGACGCCACGCGCTCCCAGCTCCGGCTCGGTCTTGGCGTAAACGACCAGGGTGTCGGCATCCGGCCCGTTGGTGATCCACATCTTGGAGCCATTGAGCACGAAATAACCGCCCTTGTCCTCGGCGCGCAGCTTCATGCTGATGACGTCCGAGCCCGCGCCCGGCTCGCTCATCGCCAGCGCGCCCACATGCTCGCCGGAAATCAGTTTGGGCAGATACTTGGCTTTCTGCGCCTCATTGCCATTGCGGTTGATCTGGTTCACGCACAGGTTGCTGTGCGCACCATAGGAGAGACCCACCGACGCGCTCGCACGCGAGATTTCCTCCATCGCCACCATGTGGGCCAGGTAGCCCAGATGGGCACCGCCGTACTGCTCGGGCACCGTGATGCCCAGCACTCCCAAGTCGCCCAGCTTGCGCCAGACGTCCATTGGAAACTGATCGGTATGGTCGATTTCCGCCGCCCGCGGCGCGATCTCCGATTGCGCGAAGTCGCGCACCGCGTCGCGCAGCGCATCAATGTCCTCCCCCAGCTGAAAATTCAAACCGGGCAGGGAATGCAGGACGCTCATGATGGTCTCCGGGAATGGGCTTGGGCCCAGAATTTAGTTGACGTTTACGTAAACGTTAATTATCAATCATTTTCCGCACCGGTCGCGGCCAATCGGGTCAGCAGCATGCGGGCTTCGCGCTCGTGTTCGCTCACCTCGTCCAGATTCGCCTGCAGGTCCTTCATCTGCGCTTCAAGCTGGCGCCTGTGCTGTCCCAGCACTTCGAGGAACCTGCGCAACTGGGCGCCCGTATCGCGCGGGCTGTCGTAGAGATCGATGATTTCCTTGGCCTGCACCAGCGAAAGCCCCAGCCGCTTGGCGCGCAAAGTCAGCTTGAGACGGGTGCGATCGCGTGAACTGTACACGCGGGAGCGCCCGGCCGGCCCCGCCCTTTCGGGTTGCAGCAGGCCCATGTCCTCGTAAAAGCGCATGGCGCGCGTCGTCAGATCGAACTCGCGCGCCAGATCGCTGATGGTGTAGGTGACCGCCATGAGGCTAAGACTTCAGAAGATCAATAACGACGCGTACGCTGCCATTTTAGAGGGAGGCACCCCGCAGCGAAGCCAGCTCCTGCGGCGTCAGCCAGCGCCACTGGCCCGGAGCCAGCTCTGTTGGCAGCTCAACTCCCCCGATACGCCAGCGATGAAGACGCACCACGCGATTGCCCACGGCCGCCAGCATGCGCTTGACCTGGTGATACCGGCCTTGCGTCAGGGTCAGGTCCAGTTCACAGTCGGCCAGGCGCGCGCAGTCACTTGCCCGCACCGGCGCGGGGTCATCATCGAGAACGACACCTTCGAGCAGGCGTGCTTGCTGCTCCTCGCTGACCGGATGTTTGGTGTAGACCCGGTATACCTTGGAGACATGCTTTTTCGGCGAAGCCATGCGATGGATGAACTGACCGTCATCACTGAACAGCAGCAGACCCGTCGTGTCCTGATCAAGGCGACCGATCGCTTGCACGCCCTGGGTCGCGCCCCGAACCGGCCGCTCACGCAAAGGCTGGGGCAGCAGGCTGTAGACGCTGGGATAAATCGTCGGACGCCGCGAGCACTCGACCAAGGGCGGTTTGTGCATCATCAGATAGGCTTTGGCGTGAAACGGCCAATCGACACCCTGGACCCGCAAGACCAGTCCGTCTTCAACCAGTTCCCGTCCGCCATCCGTACAGATTTCAGGCGAAGCTGCCCCGCCGTGCACGGCCACCAGGCCTTGCTGAATCAATCCGGCGCAGACGCGACGCGTTCCAAACCCTTGCGAATAGAGAATATCGGCCAACCGCATCCTAATCGTTTCTCCAAAAACCGACCCCCCTGAGTCTTGTGAGGCTCAGGGGGGTAGGGGGGTGATGGTGCCTGACGATGACCTACTTTCACACGGGAGTCCGCACTATCATTGGCGCGAAGCTGTTTCACGGTCCTGTTCGGGAAGGGAAGGGGT